>CAWCIB010000013.1:0-33003 GCA_963795505.1 uncultured Actinomycetes bacterium | reverse complement strand
GGCCGTGGAGGGCTCGAACCTCCAACCTTGGGATTAAGAGTCCCCTGTTCTACCAGTCGAGCTAACGGCCCTTGGGACATTGATCGATCTGGTCGGCGATCTTGCCACCGCCCGGCCCCGCGGTGGGCTACCCGCCTGCGGCGGCGCCGCCAGGCCGTTCGTCTTCACGCTCGTCTTGAGCTGTTTGAGGGTCGTCTTGACCTGGACCTGGAGTGGCTTTGGCGCGAGGCTGACGGCCTTCTGCGAGGCCAGGTCGCCGAGGTCGGTCTCCTTCGCCGCCCACGCGTCGGTCGCCAGATCTCAAATAGGTGTACGCCGTCGGTTGGCCTGTGTGACGATCTGCCATGCGCCGACAGCGCTCTTGGGGTCGTTGAGCTGCTCGTAGGCGTGCGCCATGAGCTCCGCCAGCGTCCAGTCGGGCTTCGTGGAGCTGGAGGTAGGGCTGCCAAGCCTGCCCGGCCTCACGCAGCTCGACTTGGCCAGCCGCCGTGTAGGCGCCGGTGGTCTGGTTGGCGTCCTGGCCGGCGGCCTCGTAGCGGGCCTGGACGAGGGCCGACCAGGCGGCCGAGCTCGCCGGATCGAGTTGGGTCTGACGCAGGGCGGTCTTCTCGGCCTGGGAGAGTCGGGCTTGGAGTTTTTCGAGTTGCTGCTACTGAACGCGTTGAGCAGTCCGCCGAAGCCGGTCCTGCGCCACGCCGAACAGCACGAAGTCCGCCCCCCATCAGAATCGCGAGGCCGAGGTAGACGCCCTGAACGGTGCGGCGGCGGCCGCGGCTACGAAGGTCGAAGAGCATCAGGTGGCGTTGTCGAGCGGGGTCGCTGGCCGCCTCGCGGGCGGCGAGACGCCGATCAAGGAACTTCAGCATGACGATACTGAGCAAGTAGAGGAAGACGAGCGGAACCATCTCCAGCCCGGTCGTGACCAGGTCGGGCCCCGGGAGCGCCGCGGCGATGACCGCGATGATGACCAGAGCGTAACGCCAGTGTTTGATCAGCGTGCCGGCGTTGAGCACCCCGACGTAATCGAGTCCCAGCATCGCGAGCGGGAGCTGAAACGCGAGCCCGATGCCGAGCATCGTGAAGATCTCGAACGAGTACAGCTGCTTTGCCCCGATGAGGATGTCGAAGTTGCCGCTGTTGTAGGTCTGAAGGAAGTGGATCGCGGGGCCGAGGATGATCAAATAGGCGAACGCGACGCCCGTCGCGAACAGCGCCGGAGCCATCGCCATCAGCGGCATCGCCACACGGCGCTCGCGCCGATTGAGCGCCGGCAGGACGAAGGCGTAGATCTGGTAGATCAGAATCGGGAGCGACAGGTCAGTGCCGCATAGAACGAGACGGTCAGCGTGGTCGTGAACGGCTCCCTGTCCCAGCGTGACCGGGAGCTTCGTCGCCGGGGATTTGGGCAGCGCCGCATACGCCTCGCTATCGCCCCGTGCGATCTGCGCGAAGTAAGCCCGGTCGGCCGCCGATTGGGTCTTCGAACGGTGAGGGCAGCCGCCGCGGCCGCGGACAGCGCTAAGCCCTTGGCCTCCCTGGCGTTGTCGCCTGTCAGTCCATTGAGATGGTTCTGCTTTTGGCTCGCGGTAGCCGGCAGCTGCCGGTTCAGCAGATGGAGCAGCCTGTGGTTCTGCCAGAAGCAGAGACCGAACGCCACGACGAGGGTGAGTCCGCAAACGATCAGACGCGAGCGGAGCTCATCGAGATGGTCGATGATGCTCAGGCGCTCGTCGTGCCCGATCGGCCTGAGGACCTTGGCCATCCGCGCGGCGGCTAGGAGCGGGGCTCGGAGGCGCCTTGGTCAGCCGGGGCGGACACGGTCGCCGGCTCGCGCTCGAGTGGCTCGGCCGTCGGCGTCTCGGTGGCCTTGGTGAGCTCGGGTCGCTCCTCGTCCTCCGACTTGCCGCTGATCGAGTCCTTGAACTCGCGCATGCTCTGACCGAGTGACTTGCCGAGCGCCGGGAGTCGCTTGGGACCGAAGAACAGCAGCAGGATCAGGACGACGATCAGGGCGTCCGCGTATGGGCTCCTGAAAAACATGTGGCTTCAAGAGTACAGATCCGCGCGATCTCTCAAGTGGATTGCTGCCAGCGCCGATAAGCCCACCAACGGGAGCGAGCATGGACCAGCCTCAAGAACACTCAGTCCGCAAGGTCGTACTTCCGAGCGGTCGGGCAATCCAGGTCGTACGGTTCGAGGAGTCGAGCCGCGATCCTGTCCGCGAGGGCCTCCACTCTTGCCGGGACTGCAACTCGCAGCTCGTGCAGCCGATCGAGTGGCAGCCGGCCGCCGAAGATCGCTGGCAGATGACGCTTCGCTGCCCGAACTGCGACTGGGAGTGCCGCGGCGTCTATTCCGACGAGGAAGTGGCCGCGCTCGAGGAGCAGCTCGAGGAGGGCGTCGACGAGATCCTGCGTGACCTCCAGCGCCTCACGAGCGCCAACATGGCCGACGAGATCGAGCGCTTCGCACGGGCGCTCCACGCAGACCTGATCCTTCCCGAGGACTTCTAAGACCGTCGCGCAGGCGGGGCGGCCTCCACCGTCCCGACGTGGAGCGCGATGATCCCGCCCCCGGTCAACAGGTACCGGATCTCCCGCAGCCCGCGGCGCCACATGGTCCCGGCCAGATCCTCCGGACCGGGAAAGCGCCTGACCGAGTTCGGCAGGTACGAGTAGGCCTGCGCGTCGCCGGCGATGCGGCCCAGCAGCGGCACCGCGCGATCGAACCACAGCTCGAAGAACGTCGATAGCGGCGGCCGCTGCGGCGTCGTGATCTCAAGCACCACGACCCGGCCTCCGGGTCTGACCACGCGGGCCATCTCGCCCAGCCCCCGCTCAAGGTCGGCGAAGTTGCGCGCACCGAATCCGACCGTGGCGGCATCGAACTCGTCGTCTGCGAACTCGAGCGCCAGCGCATTGCCCACCCGGAAGTCGATCGCCGGCGCCTTGGTGCGGGCCAGCTCGAGCATGCGCTCGGAGAAGTCGACGCCTACGACCTCGCCCGAGGCGCCGACGCGCCGGGCGAGCTCAAGCGCGAGGTCGCCGGTGCCCGTTGCCACGTCGAGCGCGCGCCCGCCCGGGCCAACCGCTGCCAGGTCCGCCGCGCGGCTGCGCCACTTGTGATGAAGGCCGGCCGTCATGACCGTGTTCAGCCGGTCGTAGATGCCAGAGATGCGGTCGAACATCTCCCGCACCTGGGCCTCCTCGAGGGTCCCCGTCAAGGGCGGCTACTGAAGCTCAGAGAGGAACCCGACAAGGGCGTTGAACTTGCTCTTCGGGAGACCCTTGAACGACGGCATCGGAGGTGTCGGGTTGATCAGGGTGGAGGCGATCTGGCCAGACGGGACGATCCTGCCGATGCGGGTCAGGTTCGGGCCCGGCCCGTCGTTGCCGTTGTCACCGAGCACGTGGCATGCAAGGCAGCCCGACTGCCCCACAACCAGCGAGCCCGCTGTGAACGTTGCTTTCTGCTGGGCTGTGAAGTTCGCGGGAGGCCTCAGGTCGACCGAGTTGGGCGAGCCGGTGTTGGCGCCGCTGTAGGTCAGGTAGGCCATCGCGGCGATGACGAACAGGCCGCTCACGAGTGCCACCGGGCGATGGGTGATGCGGCGCTCCGGGCTGCGGTCGTAGAACGGCAGCAGGAACATCAGCACCATCAGGATCGTCGGCAGCCCGACGGTCGCCATCGGCGTCCACTTGGGCACGTTGCGCATCACGCGCAAGAGCTCGAACAGGAAGAAGAAGTACCAGTCCGGCCGCGGCACGAACGTCGTCGAGGTCGGGTTCGCCTTCGGCCCCAGCTCGGCCCCGAACAAAAGCGCCAGGAAGATGATCACCGCCAGCACGATGCACGCCATGACTCCGTCCTTCGCGACGGCGTACGGGAAGAAAGGCTTGCCCTCGCTCTTCAGGATCGAGTACTCGCGGAGGTAGGCCTCCTTCTCGGCCTGATTCATCCCTTAGACCTCGGCCTCTGGGGTCAGCTCGGGCTCCTCATGGGGCTTCATGTACGGCGGCGCGGTCGTTCCGAGCTTTGCCACCAGGTAGAGGTGAGCACCGATCAACGCGATGATCGCGCCGGGAATCAACAGCATGTGGATCGCGTAGAAGCGCGACAGCGTGTTCGCGCCGAAGTCGGCTCCGCCGACCAGGAAGTTCGCCAGGTACGGACCGAGGAAGGGACCACCGCCCTGGATGTTTGTTGCCACGACCGTCGCCCAATAGGCCCGGTTGTCGAGCGGGAGCAGGTAACCGGTGAGGCCCATCATCAGCACGAGGATCAGCAGCACTGCGCCGATCACCCATGTCAGCTCGCGCGGGTACTTGTAGGCGCCGAAGAAGAACACCCGCCCCATGTGCAGGAAGATCAGGATGATCATCACCGAGGCGCCCCACTTGTGCATCGCGTGCACGAGCTGACCAGCGAACACGTTGTCGTTGATGTTGCGGATCGACTCGTAGGCCCCGCCCGAGGCATCCGGGCGGTAGTACATCGCCAGGAACACGCCGGTCACCGCCTGGTTGAGAAACGCGAACAGGGTCGCGGTCCCCAACGTGTAGTACCAGTTGGTCCCACGCGGGACCTTGCGGAACAGCGTCCAGCGGAGCACGCCCGACATCGATGTGCGCTCGTCGAGCCAGTCGATGACCGTCAGGCCGGACTCCTGCGCTGCCTCCGCCGGCGTGAGCTTGCCGTTGCCGTCCCCAGGTCGCCTGGGCCTGGGCGTAAAGATCTTCGGCAGCGGCGGGGCGGGGAGGCGAGGCATCTACGGTTTCTCCGGCCCGGCGAACTGGGCTGGGTAGACGAACTGTCCGATCCCGTCGAGCGGCTCGCCCGGCAGGCGCGGCGAGAAGCGCTGAAGCTCTGAGTTGACCGAGTAGCGCGGGCCGACCTCGACCAGCCCGGTCCGGGTGTTGATGCGCGTATAGAAACGATCGAGCGGGCGCACCGGCGGGCCGCCCGTCACCATCCCCCGGATGTTGTAGACGCCGCCGTGGCACGGGCAGATGAAGCGCTGCGCGGCGGGGGTCCAGCGCACCGGGCAGCCGACGTGCATGCAGCGCGAGGACAGCGCGAGGATCTGGTTGTACTGGTCGGCGTGCTCCTTGTCGATCGCGGGGTTCCGCTTGCGCACGTAGACGAGCGTGTTGCCCGACTCGCCCGCGCCCGGCTGGACGCTGATGATGCGCGTGACGTAGTCGGTCTCAGTGAAGTCGGACGGCGGCCCGATCGCCTGCCAGGACCAAGCCTCGTGCTTGAAGATCGGCGCCAACGCGAACCCGAGCGCGGGCAACGAAAAGGCCGCGGCGGCGACCCCGCCGGCGCCGTGAGCGACGCCCGTCATGAAGCGCCGACGGGTGACGGTCTCCCCCTCGAAAGCACCCGGCATGTCGCGGCCGGCGGTGTACTTGGACTGTGTCTGGTGTCGGTCTGCCACGTACGCCTCGGGCGTCAATTGAACGCCCGCGGAAGCCTATCGTCAAGAATGCGGCGACCGTCACGAGCCACGTGTGACGGATCGCACATCTGCCGCTTCGGCGAGGAGCGCGTCGAGCGCCCGGGGATCTCCTTCACGGGCGAGGCGCTTGGCCGTCGAATGCTCCTCGGATGGCCCCCAACCGATCGCGACCGCGCCGGCCGCCCAGACCGCGGCCGCCAGTTCGGGGTCCGCTGAAGCGTGCGCCTCGGCGACCAGCGAGATCACGTCGGCGAGCTCGGCGACGGCGTCGAGATCGCCGAGTGCGGCCAACTTCGCGAGCCCGAGCGCGTACAGCTGGTCGCCGACGAGCAGCGCGAGATCGGGATCGTCGGTGCGCACCAGCCGCTGCGGGCCGTAGTGCAGATGCGAGCCCTCGCGGATCATCTCGAGCAGGAGTTCGTACTCCTCGGGCGCCGCTGCGGCGCGTGGGCCCGACGCGGCGATCTGTGGCGGCCCCGGTTCGCCACTCTGGGGAGCGCTTCGGTGGTCGAGCAGCTCGGCCGGCGTCCCGCCGTGTTCTCGCAGCGCGGCCTGGAGCATCTCGAGGCCCGAGCTCATCGGCGTACGACCTCAGCGAATGCTTCGCGGGCCGCCTCGAGTGTGCGGTCGAGGTCCTCGGTGGAGTGGACCGCTGATGGGAACCAGGCTTCGAACTGCGAGGGCGGCGGGTAAACACCGCGGTCGAGCAGCCCGCGGGCGAAGATCGCGAACGCGTCGAGGTCGCTCGCGGCCGCCCCGGCGTAGTCGGTGACGGGCTCCGCGCTGAAGAAGACGGTCAGGAGGCCGGGCAGCGATTGGACGCCGACCTCGCAGCCCGCGTCGGCCGCCGCGTTTCTAAGCCCGTTCGCAAGTTCCTCGGTCGTGCGAGCGATCCGTTCGTAGGCCTTTGAGTCGAGCAGCCGGAGCGTCTCGCGACCGGCCGCCACCGCCAGTGGGTTCCCGGACAGCGTCCCAGCCTGGTAGACGTCGCCCGCGGGCGCGATCCGCTCCATCAGCACAGGCGGTCCCCCGAACGCCGCCGCTGGGAGGCCCCCGCCCAGCACCTTTCCCATGATCGTCAGATCCGGCTGCACGCCGAACAGCTCCTGAGCGCCCCCCCGGGCGACGCGAAAGCCCGTGATGACCTCATCGAAGATCAACAGCGCGCCGGTGGCGTCGGCCTGGTCGCGGAGCAGCTCGAGAAAGCCCGGGGCGGGCGGGACGACGCCCATGTTTGCGGGCACCGGCTCGGCGAGGATGGCGGCAAGCTCGTGCTGCTCGGTCGCCGTCCTGAGCGCCTCGGGGTTGTTCCACGGCACGACGACCGTCGCGCTCGCTGCCGCCTGTGGCACTCCGGGGCTGGCCGGGATGCCCTGGGTCGCGAGCCCCGAGCCGGCCTCCGCCAGCAGGCCATCGACGTGACCGTGGTAGGCACCGGCGAACTTCAGCACCTTCTCGCGGCCCGTAGTCGCGCGCGCGAGCCGGAGTGCAGACATCGTCGCCTCGGTCCCCGATGAGGTCATGCGGACCATCTCGACGGATGGGATCCGGGCGGCGATCTCCGCCGCCAGCTCGACCTCTCCCTGCGTGGGCGCGCCGAAGCTCGTCCCGTCGGTGACCTTGTCGGCGACTGCGTCGACCACCGCCGGATGGGCGTGCCCGAAGATCAGCGGGCCCCAGGAGCAAACCCAATCAACGTACTCGTTGCCGTCGACATCGGTCATCCGCGCGCCCTGGCCGTAGGCGATGAAGATCGGATCGCGGCCGATCGAGCGCATGGCGCGCACGGGGGAGTTGACGCCCCCCGGGAGCAGGTCGAGCGCGCGCTCGTACAGCTCAGCGGAGCGCGGGGTCAAACGCCCGCGTGCTTGCGTTCCCAGTCCCGGTACTCCTCGGTGAAATAGAGAAGGCGGATCTTCTTGAACTCGGTCGACGAGTACAGCGTCGCACGGTCGGTGACGCCGGTGCTCTCGGAGATCGAGTCGAGGATCGCGTCGCATTCCTCCTTCGAGCGGCCGTGGGCCATCGTGAAGATCGAATAAGGCCAGTCGGCGTAGGTCGGCCGCTCGTAGCAATGGCTGATGCCGCGGAAGGCGGCCATCCGCGGGCCGAGCTCCATCACGCGATCCTCAGGCACGTTCCACACGCCCATCCCATTGGCGCTGAATCCGGCGCGGCGGTGGAAGAGGATCGCGGCAACCCTGCGCAGCAGCCTGCGCTCCTGCATCTGGCCGAGGTGCTCGAGCAGCGCCTCCTGCGTCATTTCAAGCTCGGCCGCCGCATGAGCGTACGGCTCCTCGACGATCGGCATGTCCCCTTGAAGCGCACGGATGACCGCGATGTCGCGGTCGTCGTACGGCTGCGGTTCGGTCTCCGCGGGCGGCGCCACCTCGACAGCCTTGGAGAGCGCGTCGGTGTCGCCCTCCATCTCGAGGTCCATCCGAATCTTGAACAGCTTGAGCGTCGGCAGCTGCCGGATCGACTCGGCGCCGGCTGCGCGCCTGAGAACGTCGAGCGTCGATTCGAGCCCGAGCGGCGAGTCGGGCGCGGTTGCGATCGTGAACCAGATGTTGAACTCGTGGTTACGCAGGTAGTTGTGCGACACGCCGGGGTGCTCGTTAATCACGTTCGCGGCGCGCCACGGGTTCTCCGGGTCCACCTTCGCGGCGACGAGCATCGAGGAGTAGCCGAGTGCTCGCGTGTCGAAGATCGGCGTCACCTGCCGGATGATCCGTTCACCGATCAGTTGCCCGACGCGTTCGATCGCCTCCTGCTCGGTCATCCCCGCGCGGGCGGCCACGTCCTGGTAGGGCCGCGTGGCGATCGGGAAGCTCCCCTGCATCAAGTTCAGCAGGCGCTTGTCGAGCTCGGACAGCGGGACCGCGGCGCCATGCTTGCGGCTGCGGAGCTTGGGGCCGTGCCTGCCGGCCTCTACTGCAGCCACTGGGCAGCGTCCTTTGCGTGATAGGTCACGACGATGTCGGCGCCCGCACGACGGATGCTCGTGAGCGTTTCGAGCACGGTGGCGCGCTCGTCGAGGTAGCCGGCTCGGGCCGCGGCCTTGACCATCGCGTACTCGCCCGAGACGTTGTAAGCGGCGACGGGCATCCCGGTCTCATCCTTGACGCGGCGGATCACGTCGAGGTACGGCAGGGCCGGCTTGATCATCACGATGTCCGCACCCTCTTCGACGTCGAGGCGGACCTCGCGCAGTGCCTCCTCGCCGTTTGCGGGATCCATCTGATACCCGCGTCGGTCGCCGAACGCCGGAGTGGAATCGGCCGCCTCGCGGAATGGGCCATAAAAGGCCGACGCGAACTTGGCCGAGTAGGCGAGGATCGGCGTCTCTGACAGACCGTCCTCGTCAAGCGCGCGGCGGATGTTCCCGACGCGGCCGTCCATCATGTCGCTCGGGGCGATGATGTCGGCGCCGGAGCGCGCCTGCGAGATGGCGGTCCGGCTCAGGAGCTCGAGCGTCGCGTCGTTGTCGACGCTGCCATCCGGCCTCACGACCCCGCAATGCCCGTGCGACGTGTACTCGCACAGGCAGAGGTCGGTGATGACGATCAGCTCCGGAAGCTCTTCCTTGATCGCACGCGTGGCGAGCTGCACGATGCCCTCCTCATCCCAGGCGCCCGACCCGTCCTCGTCCTTAGTGGCCGGAATTCCGAACAGCAGCACGGCTGGGATCCCGAGCGCCGCCGCCGCGCGGGCCTCGGAAACCGCGTGGTCGATCGATAGCCGGTCGATCTCGGGCATCGCCTCGATCGGCTCGCGGCGATCGAGCCCGTGAGCTACGAACATCGGGTAGACGAGATCTTCGGGCGCTAGGTGGGTCTCGCGAACGAGGCCCCGTAGCGCGCGCGTGGACCGGAGCCGACGTAGGCGAGTCTGGGGGAACGGCATCGTTCCATTACACCACCTTCCATGGCTCGAGCCGCCAAGCCGTGACCAACCCCGCCTCAACGTAGGGATCAGCGCGGACGAACTCCTCCACCTCTTCGCGGGTGGCGTCCTTGAACACGAACGCCCCGCCCGTCGGCTCGGGATCGCCCAGCGCGCCCGCCATGACGATGCTCGGGTTGGCCCGGATCCGCTCGAGATGCGCCTCGCGATAGGGCTGGCGCAGCTCGACCATGTTCTCGACATAGTCGTAGAGCAGCAGATGGTGCATTGGCCTGCACGCTACCCGGTACGCTCCGCCGCATGGCGGACATCGAGAAGCGGGGCAGCTACACCCCGCGGCGCGTGCGCGAGCGCCGTGCCTACCGGCTCGTTGTCACCGGCGGCGTCGCGGGAGCGGTCGGCGTCGTCACGCTCGTGCTGGCGATCGCCGGCGTGATGGGCGCGACGGTGCCGATCATCGCGCTGATCGTTGCGGCGGTGTGCATCGTGTCGTTCCGCGCGATGGTCGCAGGGCGATAGAGAGCGCAGCGGATGGCCGGGCGGGAGCGCCTGGCCCGGGGCTCTGAGATCTTACGCCGAGGCGAACCGCTTCAGCGCCACTCGTCCCAGCGCGCCGAAGACGACAGCCAGCACGACCAGATGCACCAGCGGCCAGCCGATCCCGGGCGAGGTGCCGCTGAAAGCATTCGAGACCGCCTGGAGCGCGGGTTTGAATGGGAACACGAACGCCAGCACGTCGAGCGCCGTTCTGACGCCGCTCGAGACCGCGTCGGCCGGAACGAGCGCGACGAACGCGATCGGCAAAGCGAGCAGGAAGGCGAGCAATGATGCGGCGCTCACCTCGCGGGCGAGCCCGCCGATCGCGACGCCGAGCGCCCCGAATGCGATCCCTCCGAGGGCCAGGGCGACCACCCAGAGCTCGAACCGGGCCCAGTCGAGATGCACGAACAGCGATACCGCGGCGGCCATGACGAGCGTCACCAGCCCCGCGCAGCCCGCGGCCAGTGCGACCTTCTCCGACAGCAGGCGCGCCGGTGACACCAACCCGCGCACGAGCCGCGAGTAGGCGTTCTCCGAGCGCTCCAGGGCGAGCATTCCAGCTGCCAGCAGCAAGGTGACGAACATGAGCGAAACGACGACTGCGATCGCCACCGCATAGGTATCAGTCGGCGTCGTCTTACCTGCCAGGTCTGTTTGCTGGACCGTCAGCGGGGTCCCGATCGAGTTGAGCACCGGGGTAGCGAACCCGAGCCCGCCGATCGCCAAGTCGGCGAAGGAGACCACCTGCTTGAGCGCCAGCCGCAGCGAGGAGGTCCGGGGCAGCGTGCCTATCGCCCCGTTGACGATCGTGCGCGCATTGCGCAGTCCGAGCAGCGGGACGTTCTGCCCAAGGAACTGGATCGTGCCGCCGTTGAGCACCTGCTGGAGGTCCGAGACGGCAACGCGCAGCACCTGCTTTGAGACCGCCTGCTCGACCTGGCTCAGTCGAGCGCTGATCGCCTGGTCGGCGAACTGGCGCTCGAGCGGGTCCTTGGAATTCAGGATCAGCTCGACGGTCGGGTTCCCCACCCCCTGGGTGACGAGACTCTGGATCTGGCCGATGATGTCCGCGGGGATGATCAGCGCGGCCTGGGCCTCGCCGTCGCGCACCTTCGAGATCGCCTGCGCACGCGAGTGGACCTTGACCGGCTGGATCGAGTCGAACAGCTGGTTGGCGTACCTGGAGACGTTGATCTGCTGCGTGCCGAACGCGATTCGGCCCTTGCCGGGGGGGATCTGACTGTAGAAGGCGACCTTCGGCTTGCCGGGCGGGCTCGATAGCGCGAATCCGATCATCAGCGCGATCGCAACCGGATAGACGATCAGCAGCCCGACGAGCAGCGGCGAGCGGCGCAGGATCTGGAGGTCCTTGACGAACAGCCAGCGCATCTAGTGACCGCGCTCGCGCAGGAAGCGCACGAAGGCAGCCTCGAAGTCACGCGCGTCGCCGCCGACCTCCCGCTCGAGCTCGGCGGGCGTGCCGCTGAAGAGAAGCTCGCCGTCGGCGAGGACGAGTACGCGCTCGCCGTAGCGCTCTGCCTCGGCAACGTCGTGTGTGGAGAACATGACCGTGGTGCCGACCTCGGCCAGCTTCGAGATGAACTCCCACAGGCGCTCGCGCTGGCGCGGGTCCAGCGCTGAGGACGGCTCGTCGAGCAGCAGCGCTGAGGGCTCGGACAGCAGTCCGATCGCGATGTTCACGCGCTGCTGGTTACCGCCCGAGAGGCGGCCGACCTCCTCCTCGGCGCGGTCTTTGAGGTCGGCCTGTTCGAGCATCCGCTCGACCGCGACCTCAGGATCAGGAACCTTCTCCAGACGGGCGAAGAGGCGCAGGTTCTCGACAACCGAGAGCTTTCGATAGAGCGCTGTCTGCTGCGGCACCCACCCGATCGCGCGCGGGGCGCTCGTCAATTCTCCGCTGGTCGGCGCGAGCGCACCCGCAAGGATCGAGAGCAGAGTCGTCTTGCCGGCGCCGTTCGGCCCGATCACCGCGACCAGCTCGCCCGCTCGGGCCTCGACGCTGACGTTGTTGAGCGCGACGCGCGCGCCGAATCGCCTGGTCAGCGAGCGCGCCCGGATCGTGGGGGTCCGCTCGGCGGTCGTCGACACTCGCCGGAGGCTACCTACCTGGCGCTCACCTCACGCGCAACTTCGGCTCCACACGCGCGGCAGAACGCATCCTCGTCGCCGACCGGCCGGCCGCAGTCGGGACATCGCTCGGACTCGACCTGCGACGACGTCGCACCGACAGCCGGAGCCGCCATGACCCACGGTTCGAGCACCATGTGCTTGCGTAAGTAGAGAACCGTTTGCCGCAGCACGGCAATCACGGGCAGGGCGATGAGCGCGCCGGCAATCCCGTACAGCTGATAGCCGATCAGGAGCGCAAGGATGATCACGATCGGGTTGATCCGCAGCGAGATGCGGAAGACCTGCGGCGCGACGAAATGCCCCTCGAGCTGCTGCAAGACGATGAACAACAGCACGACCCAGATCGCCGTGATCGGGTGCTCGAACAGCGCCACGAGCACCGGTGGAGCCGCCCCGAGGATCGGCCCGATATAGGGCACGAGCTCCATCAGCGCGTAGAAGCCGCCGAAGAAAACCGCGTAGTGAAGCCCGTCGGGGAAGATCCCGATGAGACCGAAGAGCGCGAGCGCGACGCCGGCGCTCACGCCCATGATCACGCTGAACGACAGCTGCCCGCGCACATACCCGGAGACGGCCCGCTGGACGAGCGTCGGGAAGTCGTCTTCGGGGGTGCCATCCCCCGGAGGCATGATCCGGCGCACGAGCCGCCCGATGTCCTTCGCGTACACGAGTAGGTAGACCGACAGCACGACGGTCAACACCGCATCGATCGCGACCGTGACCAGCTTTCCGAGCAGATTCTGCGAGAACGACACGATCGCGCCCGAGTGCTTGAGGACCGACTTCTGAAGTGTCTGAAGCGCGGTCTGCCCCTGCTTCGTCAGATGCACGTTGATCCCGTGCTTGTCGAGAAAGTGCTGGAGGTTGGCGAGGTCGCGATTCGCCTGGTCGATGATGTGGGGCAGGTTGTGCTGGAAGTGACTGATCTGGGTCGAGACCGCGGTCGCCAGCAGCACGCCGACCCCGCCGATCGCGGCGAGGATCACCAGGTAGGAGATCGGAATGGCCAGGCCCCGCGGCACGCCACGGTGATGCAGGACGGTGACGAGCGGATTGAGGATCAGCGCGATCAGCGCCGCGATCAGCAGGATCAGGAGGACCGTGTGGGCCGCGCGGGCGAGCGCCCACAGCCCGAGGAGCCCCAGCCCCAGCAGTAAGAGCTGAACCAGCCGCGGAACGACGACGGGCGGCGGCGGTGGGCCGGGGGGCGCGTCGTGGCTGGGCGGTTGGTATTCCATTGGTGAAAGTATGAGGATCGTGCCCGACCGCACAAAGATCTTGTTCGTCGGCGACGTCGTCGGCGGTATCGGCCGCCGCACGATTCAGTCCTTGCTACCCGCCCTGCGCGAACGCTTCGCCCCCGACTTTGTGGTCGTAAACGGCGAGAACGCGGCCGGAGGCGTCGGGATCACCGAGAAGGTGGCTAAACAACTGTTCGATCTCGGCGTGGACGCGATCACGCTCGGCAACCACACCTACCGCCATCGCGAGGTGTACGGATACCTCGACGAGGAGCGGCGGATCGTGCGGCCAGCCAACTTCCTGCGCAGCCAGCCCGGTCACGGGTGGTGCGTCGTCGAGCGCGACGGGGTCCGGCTGGGAGTCCTGTCGCTCTCGGGCAACCTGTTCATGAATGCGGGCCGGCACGCGTTCTCGGAGGCTGACTCAGCGCTCCGCGAGCTCAAGGACAAGGTGGATCAGGTGCTAGTCGACATGCACGCGGAGGCGACCAGCGAGAAGATCGGGATGGGCTGGCACCTCGACGGGCGCGTCACGGCCGTTGTCGGCACCCACACTCACGTCCCGACTGCCGACGCGCGCGTGCTGCCCGGCGGGACCGCTTACATCACCGATGTGGGCATGACCGGCCCGCGCGGCGGGGTGATCGGCGTCAAGCGCGAGCAGGCGCTCGAGGCGCTAATTACGCGCATGCCAGTCAAGTTTGAGACCTCGGATGCCGATCCCTGGCTAAACGGGGTGTTAATCACCACTGAAGGGCCAATGCGCGCATTTGCGATCGAGCAGGTGCTCGAGCCGGCCCAGGGAGTGAGGTAACCGACCTTGAACCGCCTAGAACCGACTGTTACCATTCAGGAGTTGGGGCCCACGCCCATGTTCAATTCCCCCCCGCCCCCCAACGAGTGGAAGTACCCGAGCGAGCTAGACGACGCTGACTGGCTCGCTGGAGAGTGTGCGCAGAAAGGACGATGACACGATCGCCGCGCAGCTAGGCATCTCGTCCAAGGCCGTCCGGCGGGCGCGCGAACGGCACGGCATTGCCGAGCGGCCGCCCGAACGGCACCTACGCCCGGTCGCTACTCCTGAGACGCCTGCAGTGCAGAACGGCTCCGCGCCGCCGGCCGCAACGGAGGCTCCGCCCGAGCAGAGCGCCATGCCGGAGGCCGGAACACCGCCGAATTCGGCCGAGATCGCCCAGCGCGTGCGCCAGGTCCAAAGTGGGCTCGGGAACCTGTTGACGGTCCTTCCCGCACTGGTCGACAGGCTGGAGTGGGTCCGCCAGCAGCTCGATCCGGCCGAGAAGGCACCTGCCCCGCGGCCCGAGTCTCAAGCTTCGCCGGCCAAGCGCCAGCGCGCCCGCTAGCTACCTGTTAGCGACTGCGCCGCCGCACCGCAGCCTTCGGGTCCTCGGCGTACCTGAGCAACCGAGGGCGGGTCGTCGGCGAGCAATTGGAGCACGCTCACCGAGCGCAGATGACGCGCGCGCAGGACGGGCAGCAGCGTCGTCAGCGCCCGGATCGTCTGGCCGCGATTCTCGTGCATCAGGATGATCGCTCCGGGCCGCAATCCAGCCTCGACGTTGTGGATGATCCCCAGCCAGTTGGCGCCGAGCGAGTCAGCCGAGTCGGTGCTCCACATGATCTCGAGCAGCCCGAGCGAACGCGCGATGGTGTCGATCCGGGTGTCGCGTGCGCCGTAGGGCGGGCGGAACAGATACACGGCCCGGCCGGACAGCCCCTCGATCTTGAGCTTGGTCCGCGCGATCTCCGAGTACGCCGCCGCCGGCGTCAGGCCGAGCAGGTCGGGGTGTGTGTAGGTGTGGTCCCCGAGCACGCCGAGCTTGATCTCACGTTGCAGCCAGCCCGGCCAGGCATCGATGCTCTTGCCGACGACGAAGAACGTCGCGTGCTCACCGGCCGCGGTCAGCTTCTTGAGGGCCAGGTGGGTGTACACGCCCGGACCATCGTCGAACGTGAACGCCACCTCTCTGCCGCGGCGGCCCGCGCAGTAGATCGGCAGCCCGAGATCGATCAGCCGCGACAGCTCGCTGGGACGGGTGGCGCGCGAGACCGGGGCCACCGGCGGAGCCGTCAGGTGGGTCACGGTCGGGCGCGCGGCCTTGCCACCGCACCCGGCCAGCACGACCAGCGCGATCAGCCAGCCTCGCCTCACGCGGGCGCGGGTACGAGGTCGACGCGCTCGAGGGCGGGCTCGGTCGCGGGCTCGGGATGCGCGGCCAGCAGCGCGAGCGTAGCCATCGGGAAGAACCACACGACGTACAGATAGAACCAGTGCGTCAGCGAGAGCTCGACGGCGATCATTATCGCCCCAGCGAGCGCCGCGACCTCGACCAGTCCACGCCGCCGGGGGAAGAACGCCGCGCCGAGCGCGAGCAGAACGGTCAGCCCCTGAACCAGCCGCTGTTCGATCTCGGGACCGCCCCACAGGCCCCAGATCGAGAACGGCGACGGGCGCGACGCCTGGTAGGAGATCGTGTGCCGCCAGAACGTGGTCAGGTTGCCGTCGAGCAGCACCGGCAGCATCGCGACCGCGACCGTGACCGCAAACGCGAACAGGTAGGCGAGGATCGCGCGGCGCGACGGCCAGCCCCCGACGCCGCGCAGGAACAGGGGTCCGAGCGCGAACGGCGCGAACTTGGTCAGGCCCGCCAGCGCGGCACTCACGCCCCGCGCCGGAGCCGAGGTCATCACCAGCAGCCCGACGACGATCAGCAGCGCCACGAGCGTGTCGTTGCTGTTGGACTCAAGCGTGAAGAGCGTGAACGGGTAGGCGGCCCACGCGTAGGCGAGCACCGTTCCGAAGGTCGGTCCCCGCACCCGGCGGCCGAGGAAGTACAACCCCAGCAGCGTGAGCAGATCGAACATCAGGGCGGCGCCGTGTGATGCGGGCAGGTCGTCCCAGGTCCCGCTCCAGCCGAACAGCAGACGGAAGGGCACGTAGGCGTAGTAGTTGACCGGTCCGTATGTGTCTCCGTAGGCGTTGTCCTGCGGCCAGTGCCCGTAGAGCTGCTTACCGTGCAGGACCTTATCCGCGCCGATCACACCCGCGTAACCGACGTCGATCACGTTCGAGTCGACCACGTTCAGGCCGACGCGGAAGCCGATCAGAAAGACGACCGCGACGGCTAGCCACGAGACCGGGATGGCGAGCCGCAGCGGTTCGCGCGGCCTGCCGCGTCCGGCAGCGATCGCGAGCATCCTCGCGAGCAGATAGACGAGAAACGGATAGACGAGCGGCACCGATACCCCGATCCGGGCGTGGTTGAAGAACGCCAGCGAGACCGAGAAGGCGAGTAGCACGAGTAGATCGAGGTGGAGCAGCGTGAACCGCCTCGGGCGGCGCCAGGGCAGGAACGGAAGGATGAACAGCGCGCACAGCGGCAGCCAGATGTAGAGCGCATTGACGCGCCGCCCGAAAGCGCCCGCGTAGCCGCGGGCCATCGACCAGGCGACCTGGTACCCGGTCCAGGCCTCGGTGACACGGCCCGACGCGTCGTCGACATAGACCTGCAGCAGCTCCCGCTGGGTACGGCCGCTCGAGAACCAGCTCACCTGCCACTGGCCGGCGCCGCGCGTGTACTCGTAGGGGATGGCGCGCGGGTGGCGGTGCAACTCCGCGCGTGAGCGAGGATCGGCCGCTGCGATCCGCTCAACCTGGGCTGCGGTCAGCCGAAACCCTGCGGGCGGCTTGTTCTGCTGCGGGACCAGCACCGGGCCATCGGCGGCCGCCGAAGGGGCGGCGATGCCGAGCAGCAGCGCTGTGACGATTGCGAGGCGGCCGAGCCGACGGGTTAGGCGCGGAAGCTCCAGAGCTTCTGCCCGACGAACGACAGCGGCGTCGCGGCTGCGACTGCGATGGCCTGCGCTACGACCTTGGGCAAGCCTCCGCCCGACACCAGCGCGACCAGCAGGATGTACGCGAAACCCTGCGCGAGAACGGAGACGGCTAGGAAGCGCGACCCCTGCAGGAAAATCGCCTGCGTTCGTTTCGCTCCGAATGTCCAATGGCGGTTCCACCAGAAGTTGTTCGCCACCGAGACTACGAACGCGGCGACGAAAGCCAGCCGATAGTCGATCGCGAGCGCGTGAACGCAGAGCGCGAACACGGCCAGGTTGACCGCGTATCCGCTGGCGCCCACAGCGCCGAAGCGGATCAGCTGCCACCAGTTGTGCGGCCGTCTGACCCCGTGGCGCACCCGCGCACTGAGCGGCAGCGTGGCGGTGGTGGTCAACTCTTCGGGCATCGAGTGAATGTACCCCGTGGTCCGACACGCGTTCCGCGCAGCATTGCCGCGCTAACGGGTTCCTAATCGTCGGTCCCGAAGTGCTGCCGGACGATCCCCGCCACGTCGCGCAAGGACCACTGCTCGCGGCCCGATCGCGATGGTGGCCCGGTGCCACACCACAGCAGCGCGCCGAGCGAATCGGTCGCGTGCAGCGAGCCGTGGCTGCCGCCGCCCACGTGATCGGCCCCACCCCAGTCGACGAACTCATAACCTGGCGCCGCCGACAGAAGCACGTCGCCGGCGGTCGGGCACGCGAGCGCCGACCAGAGGCGCGACAGCGCGTCAGGATACGAGGGGCTGATGAACCGCCCGTCCTCGAGCTCGCCCGCCAGGGCCGCCAACTCGCCCTCGA
Source organism: uncultured Actinomycetes bacterium (assembly GCA_963795505.1). Taxonomy (GTDB): domain Bacteria; phylum Actinomycetota; class Thermoleophilia; order Solirubrobacterales; family Solirubrobacteraceae; genus Palsa-465. The sequence continues at coordinate 15,048 of CAWCIB010000013.1, read as the reverse complement.
CGCTCCAGCTCTCGCCGCGCAGATCCTTGACGTCGCCGCCGGGCGCAAAGCGCAGCTCGCCACGCGCGCTCAGCACGCGTGCCTCACCGTTCGAGCGGCTGATCACCAGATCCATGCCGGGAATGTCGGCCGCGGTCTCGATAGCACGCTCAATCACCTCGTCGCGGTCGTCCTCGTCGCCGAGCGCGTAGATCATCGCCGAGCGCTGGGCCGGGCACAGCGCGACCTCCGCGCCGACCGAGCGCGACGCGCTCGGCGTCGCGACCTCGAAGTCGGCGAACGCCCGGTCGAGACGGATCCGCTCCTCGACCACCGCCTGTGAATGGTCAGAGGCGACGATGATCGCGAACTGCTCGAAGAACGCATCGGGCCCGCCCGCCGCGTGCATCAGCCGCTCGAGCTGGCGGTCGGCGGCCGCGATCGAGGTGACCTGGGCGTGGGGGCCGTGCCGGTGAGACCAAGCGTCGTTGTCCGGCAACGAAAAGAGAAGGAAGTCGAACAGATCGTGCTCGACGAGGTAGGCACCCACGCAGCCGGTGTGCTGATCGCGGATTCCCGGCATCCCGAGCTGCCCGCGGCAGCCGGTTTTGCGGCTCGCGTAAATGTCGGCATAGAACAGCTCCTGGGGCCCGTCGATCGTGCGCCGGAATAGCGTCGAGGTCACGATCCGAGCGAGCGCTGTCTCGTTCGAGACCTCGTGCTGGTGGCGCCCGCGATAGATCAGGTAGGTGGTGCCGGCGGTCCGCACGTCGGCGTCGTCGAGCGACTCGAACACGGTCTCGATGTCGTGCGAGAGATGCTCGGCGTTCATCCGGTAGACGGTGTCGGTCAGCGAGCGCAGGACGCCGAACTGTCGCGAGGCCGAGAAGCTCGACCCGTATTCGACGTAGCGGGCCTCCTCGCGGTGGTACCAGTTCATGCTCGGGATCCAATGCTCGTCGGGCCCGACACCTGTCGTGATGGTTGCGGCGCAGACCGGCGTCACGGACGGATAGGCCGCCACGCAGTCGTCGACGTACACGCCGCGGTCCATGATCTGCTTGAGCGCGGGAGCGCGGCCGACGGCGATCGCACGCTCGAGCATCGCCGGCTTGAGCGCGTCGATTACGACCAGGACGAGCTTCATCTGAGGATGCGAAGGCCCGCGAACTTCTGGCCATCTCGGCGCCGGCCGGCGATCAGCAGCCACACCAGCACCGCCAGCACGATGATCCCGACCGGGGGAGCGAGAACCGACAACACCGCGGCGAGCACAGCGGCTGCCTCTGCGTAAACGGGAAGCGCCGCCGCGGCGCCCTCGTCAAGCCGCGTTCGAACGCGTGCCAGCAGCGGGCGGGTCGCCGCGAACCCGATCGCAGCGCAGATCACTCCGCCGATCAGACCCGGCCAGGCGCTGTGGTGTCCACGGCTGAGGGAGCCTGCGAACACAAGCGCCCCGAGCGCCGCTGCGGCCAGCACCAAGAGGTAGGCCGCCGGGGACTTCTCGCCCTTGAAGCGTCGCTGAAGGAGGGCGCAGATGATCGCCCCCGCCGCCATTCCACCGAGGAACGGAGCGCTCTGGAGAAAGGCGTAGTCCGTGTGCTTGAAGTGGATCTGAATGTTTCCGGCCGCCAGCGCGCCGACCGCCAGCGCGGGCAGAAAGGGACGGATGCCGAGCGCGGCGGCGACCCCGATTCCCTGGAAGATGTCGAAGGCCAGGTTCATGGTTCGGTACTGTCAGCGGGCGTGACGATACGTGTTTGGTCGCACGGGGAGCGGGCGGCGTGAGTGGACGGCGGACGACGGCGCACGACATCGAGCGCTACGCCGCACTCTTCGCCTCGCGCACCCGGGGGATGAAGTCCTCGGCAATGCGCGACCTGATGGCGCTGACCGAGCAGCCCGAGGTGATCTCGTTGGCCGGCGGTTGGCCGGACACGAGCACGTTCCCGCCCGACTCATACGCGTCGCTGATGGGCGCGGTGGCGGCCGAGTCATGCGCCCGGGCGCTCCAGTACGGGCCGACCGAAGGGCTCACGCTCGTCAAGCACTGCATCGTCGAGGTGATGCGCGAAGAGGGCATGACGGTGGACCCCGACGAGCTGCTCGTGACGACCGGCGGACAGCAGGTGATCGATCTGGTCTGCAAGACGTTGCTCGACCCCGGTGACGTGGTTATCGCCGAGGCGCCCACCTACCCCGGCGCGGTCCCGACCTTCTCTGCCTATGAGGCCGATGTGGTGCAGGTCCCGATGGACGAGCAAGGCATCGTGATCGAGGTCTTGGTTTCGACGCTCAACCGGCTGGAGGCCGACGGCAAGCGCCCGAAGTTCATCTACACCGTCCCCAACTTCCACAACCCCGCGGGCGTGACGCTTTCGCTCGACCGCCGCCACGAGCTCGTGCGGATCGCCTCCGAGCGCGAGCTGCTGGTGCTCGAGGACAACCCCTACGGCCTGCTGCGCTACGAGGGGAGCCCGCTGCCGACGCTGCGCTCGCTCGACGACGAGTTCGTGATCTACGCGGGCACGTTCTCGAAAATCCTCTCGCCGGGAGTGAGGCTCGGCTGGGCGGCGGCGCCCGCTCCCGTGCTCGAGAAGATGAACGTCGGCAAGCAGGGCGCCGATCTGTGCTCCTCGTCGGTCTGCCAGTACTTCGTCTCAGCCTACTTCGAGTCTGGGCCGTGGCTGAAGTACGTGCGCTCGCTAATCGAGATCTACCGCCGCCGACGCGACGTGATGCTCGACTCGCTGGCGGAGTTTCTTCCCCGCGAGGCGACCTGGACGCTCCCCGAGGGCGGCCTGTTCATTTGGGCGACGCTGCCCGACTACATCGACACCACCGATCTGCTGGCGCGCGCGCTCGACGCCGACGTCGCATTTGTCCCCGGCCGCGCGGCATACGTCGACGGTCGTGGCGGCTCCTCGATGCGGCTCAACTTCTCCGGCGTGTCCGAATCGGAGATCCATGAGGGCATCAGGCGGATCGGCGAGATCGTGCGCGAGCAGGTCGGTCTGTACGGAACGCTGACCGGGGTCACCCCCGTCTCTCATGCCGCGCGGCCGTCCGCGACCGAGGCGCCTTCGCGCGAGCCCGACGCTGGGTTGGCGCGGGTCCTGCGCCTAGCCGACAGACGTAAGCGCAGCGCGTGAGCCGCGTCGCCGTCCTCAAAGGCGGCCGCTCACTGGAACGGCAGGTCTCCCTCAAGTCGGGCGCGCGGGTCCAGGACGCGCTCGAGCGCCTCGGACACGACGTTGTCCCGATCGACGTCGGCCCAGATCTCGTCGAGCGTCTGCGCGGTGAGATGCCGGAGATCGCGTTCGTCGCGTTGCACGGCCGCGACGGGGAGGACGGAACTGTTCAGGAGCTGCTCGACGCGATGGGCATCCGCTACACCGGGTCGGGCGTGTCCGCCTGCATCCGCGCCTCGGACAAGGTGCTCGCCAAGCACGCGATGCGCGACCGGGGCATCCCGACGCCGGACTTCTTCGCGTTTAACGAGACCGCCTTCAAGGAGCTCGGAGCGGCGCAGGCGCTGCCGGCGATCGAGCAGCGGCTCGAGTTCCCGATCGTGGTCAAGCCGGCGGGTCAGGGCTCGGCGCTGGGGATCAAGTTCGCGCGCACGACCGCCGACGTCCCGGCCGCGCTCGTCGCGGCCTTCTCCTACGACCGCAAGGTGCTGCTCGAGCGCCACGTGGCCGGCCGGGATCTCGCGGTGTCGATCGTGCTCAAGGACGGCGAGCCACGCGCGCTGCCGATCGTCGAGGCGGTCCCCCGCCATGAGGACTTCTACGACTTCGAGGCCCGCTACGAGATCGGCCGCACGACGTTCGTCTGTCCCGCAGAACTCCCAGAGGCAGTCGCAGAGCGGGCCAGCGGGATGGCGTTCGAGGTGTTCGAGCTGCTCGGCCTGGAGGGCTTCGCGCGCGTCGACCTGATGCTCGATTCCAATGACGACGAGCTCTACGTGCTCGAGGCCAACGCGATCCCCGGCCTCACGGAGACCTCGCTGTTACCCCAGGCCGCCGATGCCGCCGGGATCAGGTTCGACGAGCTCGTTCAGCTGATCCTGGACACAGCCGCGGCGCGCGTGTAGGCGGCCGGACCTACTCCTCCTCGGAGGCGAAGTCCTCCGGCGAGACGTGGTCGAGGAAGTCCTTGAACTTCTCGACGACCTCCTCGGTGTCCTCGACCTCGTGCTCGAACTCGATCGCGGACTCGGAGATCACGTCATCGGCGGCGAAGATCGGGGCTCCCGAGCGGACCGCGAGGGCCAGCGCATCGCTCGGGCGTGAGTCGATCTCGAGCTCGCGTCCGTTGACCCGCAGGCTGATCGACGCGTAGAAGGTGTTCTCGCGCAGTTCGGTGACCGCAACGCGGGTGCATTCGACGTCGAGCTCGCCCAACACGTCCGCGATCAGGTCGTGGGTCATCGGCCGCGGGGTCGAGGCGCCCTGGAGCTTCATCAGAATCGCGGCCGCCTCGGGATGCCCGATCCAGATCGGCAGGAACTTGTTGCTTTCGACCGCCTTCAGCAGCACGATGGGCTGCTTGCCGACCATGTCGAAGCTCACGCCGTAGATGACCATTTCCTGCACTGGGGGGGCAAGTATAGGAGTCCTCTCAGCCCCGTCCATACACTCCCCGCGATGGCCGCGAGCGCAGAACAGGTCGTCGATCGGCCGGCGCCGGCAGCCCGTCTGGCTGGTGCGATCGACCGCTATGCCGCCCTTCGCGGGATCAAATTCGCGGTGCTCGTCTATCTCGCGACGCGCGCGCTTCTGCTCGCGGTCGCGATCGTCAACGGCTCGCTCCGCCATGCCGGTCTGATCGACGAGCTCTCCTGGTGGGACGGGCTGCTCTACCGCACGCTGGCGCACCACGGCTATCCGTCGTCCGTCGTTCCGCACGTGCTCCGCCAGCGCTCGACGCTCGGGTTCTTCCCGCTGTTCCCTCTTGCAATGTGGCCGCTCGGCCATGCGGTGTCGTGGGCGAGCGGCCAATCGTTCGTAAACGGTCTATCGATCGCCGGCCTGATCATCTCGGGCATTGGGGGACTGATCACGACCGTCCTCGTCCAGAAGCTCGCGGACGGGCTGGTGGGGTGAGGCCGCGGGGCGACGCGCGGTCGTGCTGTTCTGCCTCTTTCCGGGCTCGGTCGTGTTCTCGATGGTCTACGCCGAGGGCATGGCGCTGCCCCTGGCGGCCGGGTGCATCCTCGCCTTGCAGCGAAAACGGTGGCTGCTGGCCGGCGTGCTGGCCGGCATCGCGACAGCTGTCGAGCCCGAGGCGGTCGTGCTGGTGCTGGTGTGCGCGGTCGCGGCGATCTTGGAGCTGCGGCGGCGGGGGTGGCGCCTCGGTCGCCCGAGCCTGCTCGCGCCCCTGCTGTCGGTGACGGGAATCGTCGCTTTCGCAGCGTATTTGTGGGCCCACACCGGCACGCCCTTCGCATACACGCGGGCCCAGCGCTACGGCTGGAACGAGAAGGCCGACCCGTTCGCGCTCGTGCACCTGACGAAGTCGCTCATCAACTCGATCTCGTTCTCACACTTCAACAACCCCACGATCAACCTCAACCTGGTGGTGGGCGTGGCCGGCGCACTGCTGCTGATCGTGCTGTGGGTGCTGCTGATTCGCGCGCGGAGGACGGTGTCGGTCGAGGCGCTCGTGTGGACGCTCGGGATCACCTACCTGGCCGTGACCTCGGAGTACACGCCGCCCAATCCGCGACTTCTGATCACTGCCTTCCCCGCGGTCATCGTGCCCGCGTACTACCTGCGCCGGCGCGCGTTCGGCTGGTATGCGCTCGCCAGCGGGGTGCTGCTCGCGGGGCTGAGCGCGCTGACGTTTGTCAGCACCACGCTCAGGCCGTAGAGAAGAGCTCGACGCTGACTGGTGCGGCATAGCCGAAGTCCTTTGCGTCGCTGCGGGGGTATGCGCCCTCGAGCAGCCCGCGCAATCGGACGTAGCGCGCCCGGTTGGCCCGCGAGGCGGCCGGGCCGTCGGGCTGTCCCTGATGGCTCGAGACGAGCCACAGGCGGACACAGCCTGTGGGCGGTGTCGAGAGCGTCGCGTAGTCCTCGATGTACGCGCGGGCGCTCGACCACGGCGCTCGCGGCAGGACCGCACGCGGCGCTTCGTTTAGACGCGCGCGCGCGTAGTAGCGAAACGCGTTGCGGCCATCGGCCGGGTAGAAGGCGACGCAGTCGCCGGCCTGGGCGTGGTTGAGCAGATACGCGGTCGCTGCACGCCAATCCTCGGGCGAGACGCCGTAGGCGGGCGCGAGCTGAAGCGCGCGCAGCGCGATCACGGCCACGAGCAGCGCCCACCCCGGCCGCCAGCGGGTCGACGGCCGACGCGAGCAGGATCGCCACCGCCGGCAGGACGATCAGCAGGTTGCGGGGCAGGAAGATCGGCTGGCCGACAAACGATTCGACGAGGGCGAACAGAACCGGCGTCAGCAGCCAGGAACGCAGCAGCGCAGAGTCGCGCGCGGCGACGATCGCCACGATCAGCATCACGACGGTCAGGACCAACAGCACATACGTGGTCGAAGTCGTATGGATGCTCGGCTCGAGTCCAGATGAGGTGAGGGCCTGGAGGACCTGCTTGACCGCCGTCCAGTCTGGGCGCGGAACCCAGAACAGCTGACCCGAGCCGCGACGGGCCGCGAGCACGATCAGGGGGATCGAGCAGGCCGCCACCGCAGCGAGGGCGCTCACCAGGGTGCGCAGCCGGCGGCGGTCCATCACGAGCAGCTGGGCGACGATGATCAGGACCGCGAGCAGGCTCGCGTACAGGGCAAGCGCCGTCGTGATCACATAAGCGCCCCAGGCGGCGCGACCGCCCTCCTTTTGGGCGACATCCAGCGCGAGGAACGAGGCGGCCGTCAGCGCGACCAGGATCGCGTAGCTGCGCGCGCTCTGGCCCCAGAACACCATTGGGAGGCTGACCGCCATCAGCACTCCGGCCGCAAACGCGACCCGCCGGTCGAACAGCCTGAGGGCGAGGGCGCTCGTCAGCCCGGTGGCGATCGCCGAGCCGATCGCAGACGGAAGCCGCAGCACGACTTCGCCGTTACCGAACCACCCGACCAGCACGTGCATCAGCACGTAGTAGCCCGACATGTTGCCGCCGTCGTGGGCGATCGCATGGCGCAGCGCGGCGCCATGTTGGCCGGCGATCGCCACCGTCGCGGATTCGTCGAACCCGAGGCTCCGTCCGGTGATGTCGATCAGGCAGAGACCCAGCGCCAGCAGCGCTGGGCCGCCGATCAGCGCAGCGCGGGCCTTGCGGTCCACCGGCGGCTCCGCCAGTGCCATGCCCCGGCCGCGGCTAGGGCTATGTAGAAGACCAGCGTGTAAGGCGAAGTGCCAAGCGCCAGCGCGAGCTGACCGGTCGGGATGATGATGAACGCGGGCACGACGATCGCGAGCGGAAGCAGACGCGAGCGCTGCGCCGCCGGGAGGCACGCGAGCAGCGCCAGGCCCCAGACGAAGTACCACGGCCATGCGGCGGGTCCTCCGATCGCGATCCCGACCAGCAACAGGCCACATTGGCGAACTAGGTTCTCCAGCCGGGTGCGGTAGAGCAGGACCAGGCCACCCGCGGCCACGAGCCCGAACGCTATGTGGCTGAGCGTCGCCTCAAACTGCTTGCCGTTCAGCGGCACGCTGACGTGGTGGACGAGGTGGGCGACCGTGTATCCGAGCGCTGTCGCGGGCGTGATCGACAGCCGCACACGCCCGGGCGTGTTGAACAGCCCGGTGGAGATCCACGCAAGGCCGAGCCCGGTCACCAACGTGACGAGCGCCGCGACCGCGACCGCGATCGCCGCGGCCTTGGCGAGTGCTGTGAGCTGATCGCGCGGGCTCTCGAATGTGCGCGCCCACGCGACAGCGATGAACGGGATCGCCGCTGCCGCCGGAACCTTGACGGTGGCTGCCAGCGCGCAAAGCGCGATCCCGACCAGCCAACGTCGCTCGACCGCGAAGGCGACGCCGGCCACCATGAGCCCGACCATCAGCGCGTCGTTATGAGCGGGCGAGACGAGCTGCAGCAGCACCAGCGGGCTGAGCGCGGCGAGCCAGAGCGCGCGCCGTGGATCGGAGCCGAGCGCTCGCGCGAGGCGGGGCACGAAGATCGCGAGCAGCACGATCCCCACCGCGTCGAACAGCCTGATAAGCGTCGCGCCCAGGACGAGATGCGAGCCGATTGCTCCAGCGATCAGGCTGATCACGCCAAGGAACAGCGGGCCATAGGGAGCGGTGGTTTTGCGCCAGAACGGGTCCACGCCGTTCAGCACGTGCTGATGGCCGAGATGGCCGAGCGCGATCGGCGCCTCGTGGTAGGGGCTGTGTCCGAGATGCACCAGCGTCCCCTGCGCGAAGTAGCTGTAGACATCGCGGCTGAAGAGCGGCGGGCCAAGCAGGAACGGAAGGCACCAGAGCGCGCCGATGACCCACAGCTGCGGGACCTCGGTCCGGTCGATGTCCCGATAGAGCCCGAGCCAAGCGATGCACAGCGCCGCGATTCCGATCCAGAAGACAAGCTTGATCGCGTTGTGGCCCGAGGGGAACGACGCCGTGAACCACCACCTGACCGCGCCTGGTCCGAGAAGTCGAGTGCCTTCGAAACCCGCGAGCGCCGAGCCGAGCAGCCCGAGGGCGGCCCAGCCCCAGACTGGGGCTACGCGCCGAGTGTTCGGTGCCGACGCCGGGCTCGGGTGCTGGCGATCCCGACCGGCCGGGGCGCGGTCCTCGATCAGCACCGCGTCGTCTCGCTGGATGGCCACGGGGCCGTGATCGTAGAGGGAGCCGACGCGGAGGCTAAAGCGCGCGCTTCAGCAGCGCGCCGAGCTCTTCGAAGTGGCGCTCGCGCGCAGCCTCGTTGTGGGCGGGGGTGTCGGCCATCGTGTATCCGTGCTTCGCGCCCTCGTAGACCTCCGAGCGATACTCCCGTCCCGCCTGCTCTAGGGCGGCGTCCAATTGGGCGATCTGCTCGGCGGACATGCTCGGGTCCTGGTCGGCGAAGCCGAAATAGAGCTCGGCTTTCAACTCGTCGGCCGACAGGTGAGGGCTGTCGGGAGCGTCGGTGACCAAGCCGCCGGCGTGGAAGCCCGCGAGCGCGCCCACGCGGTCGGGGTCGGCCGCGGCGATCCTCCAGCCGAGCCGAGCGCCCATGCAGTAGCCCGTGATCGCCACCGGTCCGGGCGACGCGAACTGCGTGAGGTAGTCGAGGTACGCCGCGCCGTCTGAAGCGATCCGCTCGGGCGTCAGCTCCTGGATCATCGGCCGCAGCGACTCCCACAGCCTGGTTCGCTGGTCGGGGTCCGTCAGGTCGGGCAACGGACGCGGCACCGGCTCCCGTCCAGCGCGATAGAAGACATTCGGAGCCAGCACGACATACCCGTCGGCGGCGATGCGGTCGACCATCTCCTCGATCGTCGGCCGCAGGCCGTAGGCGTCCACGATGAACAGAACCCCGGGGTGGGGTGTGTCGTCGGGCTGCGAGATGTACGCGTCGGCGACCCCATCGGGGGTCGTGATGTCGACGATCGCGCTGGGCACCGGCGAGGCATCCTAGGCGAGCGCGCTCGCGCGAGTCCCGTGGACCCCTACGCCCCGCTTGTGTCCGCCAGCGGAACCTCGTGGCTGCGCTCGTGTCTCAGCATCCTCAGGTGCTCGTCGATCGCGAGGCCCGGAATCGTTTGGTGGGTGATCGGCCCGATCGCGAGTGCATAAAGGAGCGTCCCGATCCCGACCGTCCCACCCAGCAGGAAGCCCGTGAGCAGGACGCTCGCCTCGATCGTCGTGCGCACGACACGGATTGAGTGGCCCCGGCTCGCGATTCCCGTCGTCAGACCGTCGCGGGCGCCCGGACCGAGCCCGGCTCCGATGTAGAACCCGGTTGCGATGCCGTTGCCGACGACCCCGCCGACAAGCAGCAACACCCGGGCCCAGAGCGCATGAGGTGTGTGGAAGGCCGACACCATCAGGTCGATCACAACGCCCACGCCGATCGCGTTGACGAGCGTCCCAACGCCGAGCCGCTGCCGGAGGACGAGCCAGCCGAGCAACACGACGAAGCTCACGATGACCGCCCAGGTGCCGATCCCAAGACCGATCGAACGCGACAGGCCCTGATGAAGCACGTCCCACGGGTCGAGCCCGAGGCCCGCGATGACGAGCATCCCTGCGGTCGCGCCGTAGAGCACGACGCCACACAGCAGCTGTGCCCAACGCCGGGTGATGCGATCGGTTGGGACCGGCTCGAACAGACGCTTCACCCGGTCAAGGGTGACAGCCCGGGTCCTTGTGCAAACGTCCCTCCGGGAGGTCATCACGACGACTCCCTGCGATGCCGCCGGAGCGACAGCTAGCTTTTCCCCATTCCCGAGACCCAGGAAGACCAGGTGGGGATGGTCGTCGCTGGACTGATCCACCCCGAGGAGGCCGCGCACCGAGGCCGACTGCCTGACCAGCGTGAGCACGCCTCGGCTCTGATGACGTGGCTCGGCGATGACCTTCTCGTCGTCGGCGGAACCGAGTTCGTGGTTACGCATGACGAGGAGCGCTACCGGTCCGAGGACTCCGAGCCGAACCGATTCGTCGTGGCCAAACGACGCGAGATGGTAGTCCGGCTCGCGGGCCTGATCGACGACCTGCGGCCCAGGCGGATCGTCGAGCTCGGCATCTACAAGGGCGGGAGTGCCGCACTGCTTGCGTCACTGGCGCAGCCCCAGAAACTGACCGCGATCGAGCTGGCCGGCGAACGGGTCGGCGCACTCGACGAGTTCATCTCGGCGCAGGAGTTCGACGGAGTCGTAAGCCCGCACTACGGCGTCGATCAGGGCAACAGGCCCTTACTCGAGGAGCTAGTCGACAGCGACCATCGGGACGAGCCGCTCGATCTGGTGGTCGACGACGCGTCGCACTTCTATCGGGAGACAAGGAGCTCGTTCGAGGTCCTGTTCCCTCGACTGCGGCCGGGGGGCAAATACGTGATCGAGGATTGGGCCTGGGCCCACTTTCCAGAGATGCTGTGGCAGTCAGAGGGCGGGTGGTTCCACGATCGACCGGCGCTCACCAACCTGATCGTCGAGATCATGATGATCGCCGGTACTGGACCGGACCTTGTGTCACACATCGAGACTCACCGTGACACGGTCACGTTGACGAGAGGCCCGCTGTCCGTCGACGGCGCGATTCGGCTCGAGGAGCATTACTGCAACCGTGGCCTGCCCTACAGGCCGCTGCTCTAATTCGGTCCGGATGGCAACGACGATCGCACTGTACCTGCCGCAGTTTCACCCGATCCCGGAGAACGACGGCTGGTACGGCACCGGCTTCACCGAGTGGCACAACGTCGTCCGTGCGCGCCCGTTGTTTCCCGGTCACTACCAGCCTCACCTGCCGAGGGATTTTGGCTTCTATGACCTCCGCGTACCCGAGGTTAGAGAGGCACAGGCGCGTACTGCGAAAGCCCACGGCATCGACGCCTTCTGTTACTACCACTACTGGTTCGAGGGTCAGCGTCCGCTGCGCCGCGTCATCGATGACGCGATCGAGCGAGGAACACCCGACATCCCGTTCTGCCTTGCGTGGGCAAATGAGCATTGGAGTCGCACATGGGATGCGGCCGATCACGAGGTGCTGCTGAGGCAGCGCTACAGCCCCGAGGACGATGAGGCGCACGGCCTCTTCCTGTTGACGGCGATGTCGAGCCCCCACTACCTGCGGGTGGATGGTTGTCCGGTGCTGTTCATCTATCGGATCCAGGGAATGCCGGATCCGGCCCGAACGCTCCGCCGGTGGCGAGAGCTGTGGCGCGCGGGCGGCATCGAACACGTGCAGGTGGTCAAGTTCGATACCCACGGAGATTTCGGCGATCCCGCAAGCTCCGGCGCCGATTCCGCGGCCCAGTTTCTCCCTCATGGGACGACGCAGCGCGTTGGACGCTTCGATGTGGACGGCGCGAACCGGGACAACTGTGTGCTCGACTACGAGCAGGTCATGACCCACTACCTGGGTGAGCCGCAGCCGGCCTGGCGCCGTCACGAGTGCGTGTTGCCGTCCTGGGATAACAGCCCGCGACGCGGCGACGGTCAGAGTCTGCTCTTGCACGGCAGCACGCCGGAGCTGTACGAGCAATGGCTTAGCACCGTGTACGCGCGAACACCGCCCGACGGGATGGTCCTGGTCAACGCATGGAACGAGTGGGCCGAGGGCGCGCACCTCGAGCCCGATCTGCGTCACGGCGATGCGTACCTGACGGCGACCGCGCGAGCGCTGGGCCAACCCGCGCCAGACCGTTGCGTAGGCGAGCCCTCCCCGCTCGCCGGGGTGAAGTTCCCGATGCGCGACCGCTTTGCGGAGCTGTATCTGGACGGTCTCGCGGCCCAGGTGGTTCTCCAGCGCCGGCTGTCACGCCTCGAAGCGACCCTTGAACGCCAACTCGCGATCGCCCGCGAAGCCGCCGACGCCGAGGCCACGGCGCTGCGGGCCGAAGCTTCCGCGCTGCTCAAGGAGAACGACCGGCTTCGCCACCAGCTCGCGACGGCAACGGGGAATGGCGCCCAGGCACGCGGAGCGCTGCTGTGCTGAGCCAGTATCACCGAGACGTCGACCCGCGGGCTCCCAACAATGCCCACGCCTACCAGCTCGAGCTCGTGGGATGGAACCGCCGCGTACTCGAACTCGGAGCCGCATCCGGTCACATGACCCAGGCGCTCGTCGCTCAGGATTGCCAGGTCACCACCGTGGAACTCGACCGGCACTGCGCTGAGCAGCTTCGCGGAATCGCCGAAGAGGTCGTCATAGGAGACCTCAACAATCCCGACGTGTTCGCCGATCTCGAGCCGGAGTTCGACGTAGTGCTGGCGGGGGACGTGTTGGAGCACCTACTCCGACCGCAGGCCGTGCTGAGCAGGGCCGCGGGGCTGCTCCGGCCCGGGGGGTATGTCGTGGTTTCGCTCCCACACGTCGGACATGTCGACATGCGCTTGTCGCTCGCGCAGGGCGAGTGGGAATATCGGGCATGGGGTCTTCTCGACAGCACGCACACCCGCTTCTTCACGCTCAAATCGATCAAGCGGCTGGCAAGGGAGGCAGGGCTAGTGATCACCGACCTCCGGCGCGTACGGATACCCGTGTTCGAGACCGAGCTCGCGCTCGAGCGCGAGCAGGTACCGACCGAGACACTGGAGCTGGCGCTCCGTGACCCGGAGGCCGAGACCTATCAGTTCGTGTTCGCCGCGACGCGCGAGACCGGAGACGAGCGGCTGCGGCGCGCGGCAGAAAGGAACGTCGAGCTCGCGACCGAGCTGGAGCGTCTGCGGATCGCCCACCGCGCTCTGGAGGCCGAGCAGGGTGCGCTCGAAGCCTCCAATCGCGAGCTCATCGCCTCCAATCGCGAGCTCGAAGCCCGCGCTCAGCGCGTAGGCGAGCTAGAGCTCTTCTCCAAGCGGATTGACGATTCCGTGTCGTGGCAGGCCCTCCAGCGTTTCAGGGCCCGTCTGTTCAGGGCGGCTGGCGGCGAGCACAGCGCGCCGGTGAAAGTTCTCCAGGCAGGGTTGCGACAGTTCGGCCGGCTGTTCCTCTCGAGCGCCTCCCGCGGTTCTTAGACGCAGGCGGGCTCCCGAGGTACGTGGCGTCGCGCCGTCGACCATGGAACGCCCGCGTTCTCGAGCGCTGCGACCAGCTCGTGCGCGGCGACGGCGATCGACTGTCCGCGGCTGGCGTCCAGGTCATTGGTGAAGGTCATGTAATCCTCGAACAGCTCGCGCTCAAAGCTGTCGCCATCGGCCTCCAGCAGGTCGCAGTAGCCGCGCACCACGGTCACGTTCTCCCCTCGGCACTCGAGTCCGAGGTACTCGCGCAATTGCGCCGACGCGCGGATGCGTACGGCGGGCGGGAGGTTGCGGGGCGCCAGCCGAGGCGGAAAGCTGATCGCGTTGAAGTTCAGCCTCAGTTCCCGCTCGTCTAGGAATCTCAACAGCCTTGGCATGTCGAGCGCATTGGTGTTTTGGAGCGTCGGCGTGACGACCACGGATACGCCGGGCGTCATCTCAAGCCAATCGAGGTTCTCAACCAGACGATCCCAGCTCCCGCCATGGCGAAGGTATTCATACAGAGGTCCGTAGCCGTCGATGCTCACCGAGACGCCCACGGATCGGAAGTGAGGCGCTAGCTCGGTCAGTTTCTCGCTCCGCTGTTGGCCATTGGTTATCAAACCGATCGTGACCCGGTTTGACACGCCGCGATCAACGAGCGCCGCCATCAGCTCCCAGCTCTGCTTGATCAGAAACGGCTCGCCGCCGAGCAGCGAGAGGACCACGTTGTCGTGTGTGCTCGCGGCGACCATGTCGGCCATCGCTTCGACATCCCTGAACCACGCACCCCTGCCCCTGGCCTCCGCTCCGGGGCGGTCGCCCGTCAGACCGGGCTGTGCGGGCGCCCATTGATCCACGGCCCACGCTGATTGCACCGAATCTGCCGCGACCTTCGAGCTGAACAGGCCGTTGCAGCTTCGACATGCCAGGTTGCATACGTTCCCCAGCCCGAATACAAACTGCTCAGGCGCCCGCTCCAAGTGGTAACCACTCTCCCGGCCAACGAGCTCCAGAGCGTCCAGGTCCAGCGCGCGGTCCGAGGCGCGGTAGCTCGTGTTCACGCTCACGCGGCGGCTGAGCCCACCGTGCTGCTCGCGCTCCCAGCAGACCCGGCACCCGTCGGGACGCTCCCCTCGGGCCATCGCCGCGCGGGTCTCGACGAGCTCGGGCGCGTTCCAAATCTCGTCGAACGAGTCCTGGCCGAGCCGAGCCGGACGACCGTCAACGGTGAGGAGCACTGAGGCGTCGCAACAGAAGCTCGCGCAGCCGTCAGGTTGGATGATCAAATCCGACCACGGGATGACACATGTGGTCTCTGACATCAGCTACTTCGCGGACGATCCATCGGGACGCTTACCACCATCGGCACTTGGCCGGGTGACGTTACCCGCGGGACCGGACACCAAAGCTCCGTTGGTCGGGGCGTCCAATCGCACCCGCCGTCGTCCGGGGTGAGC
>CAWCIB010000012.1:0-202051 GCA_963795505.1 uncultured Actinomycetes bacterium | reverse complement strand
CGAGCTCAGGGCATCTTGCCTGCGGGCGGTCTCGGAGTCGTGCTGCAGTCGGATCGCCAGCGCGGAGTTCAGGTACGGGGGCGCGACGGGGTCCGAGCCGGTCGCACCGAACGCGGCGCCGACGGCGGGGTCGAACGGCGCCAGCACCACCTGCGGCGACAGCCGGCGCGGCGTGGTGTCGGCGGTCGGCGGCGTCGGGGGGGCGTTCGACTCGCCGACGGAGGTATCTGCGGCGGCGATCACCACAGTGTTGTTGTTGGCGCTCAACAGATCCACGGCTCTGCGGGTCAATGATCCGTCCGGGATGAGGGTCGCGCCGCGCGTCGAGGCCACGCCGAGGATCTGGTCGACGATGTCGCGCGCTGCTTGTGGTCGCCGCGGCGAGTCCGGATCGCCAACGCGGTGCAGCGCGTCGAGATTCGCCTGCGCGTACGGCGTCGACGCGACGCACATGCGCCGAGCCAGCGTCCGCAGCCGGCGAGCCAGTTCGACGCCGCGGCCTGCCCGGCACCGGGATGGGTGGGGGACCGAGGCATCTGCGCGTCCGTCGGATTGTCGATACGACGTAGCCGCCCGACATCGCGTTGACGGTCACAAGCAGGTCGGGGTCGACGGCCAGACAGAGCGCTCCGCTGACTCGGCCGCCGGATCGACACGGGGCCAGTGGCGGATTCCGCCGCCGCCAGCAACGTGTCGAGCCGGCCGCCGGGTGCCAGCGAGGCCGCAAGGTCGTCGTCGGCGAGCCGGACCGGCGTGACACCGCCGGGGGCGCCCGCGGCCAACCTCGGCCGGTCGGCCAACGGCCACAGCATCGTGATGCGACGGGTTTGGACGTGTCCGGCGCTACCGCGTTCGCCGGGTCGCCCGCGCGGTGCCGGGTCGGCGGCACTCCGAGCACGGGAAGCAGGAACCGGGCGTCGTCGAGGCGCGCGGGCTCCCCGTAGTCGGGCGTGCCATTGACGTTGACCAGCAGCGGGTACACGCCGGGCCGTTCGATGCCAAGCGACGGCTGGGCCGCCGCCCGCACCGGATAGGACAGCGTGAAGCCGCTGGCCTGGCCGCGCTGCAATTCGGGCGCGACCGTGATGAAGTCGCCGACAGGCTCGTACTGTCGGTGGAGCCGGCGAGGTTCGTCCGGAGCCCGGTCGAGGTGCCTACGGCGGCGGCATGTTCGAGGCGGACGATGATGTCGCGGACCGACCGATCGCCGACATTGGTGACCGTGCCCACGACGGTGACCATCGCTCACTGGTCGTGCTGACGACTTCGGGGTGACGCGATCGATGCGAACCTGGAGGAATTGCGTTTCGCCCGGTTCGCCCGCGGTGGCGCCCGCGGCCGACGGCGAGCACGGCCGCCAACGATTAGGATGCCGACGACCGCAGCGAGGAACCGCGATCAGCCTCTTGTTCCGTGGCCGGGGGTCCGCCACGGGCCGTTGCCGCGGCTGTTCTGCCTGCCGCGAGCGGCTCATCGGTTCCACGGATTCGGGTCCGCGAGTGAGTTCGCGGACGACGCCGCGGCGAACTGTGCGGCAGCGGCGGCAGCGCCGCCGCGCCTTCGGTCTGCAGGTTGTCGATCAGCTCGTCGGCGACCTCGGCCAGCCGGCGTTCGTCGGCGTAGGCCAGCCGCGACGGCAGCTCGGCGAGCGGCACCCACGCCACCTCGGTGACCTCGACGTCATCGTCGGACAGCTCGCCGCCGAGGAACGCATTAGATAGTGGTGCACGGTCTTGTGCACCCGGCGGCCCTCGGTGACGAACCAGTAGTCGATGCTGCCCAGCGACGCGAGCACGCCGCCGTGGATGCCGGTCTCCTCGGCGACCTCGCGGATCGCGGTCTGCTCGGCGGTCTCACCCTGTTCGATGTGGCCCTTCGGCAGCGACCACAGCATCCGTCCGCGCCGGTCGACGCGGCCGATCAGGGCGGCGACTGTCCTTGCGGGGCCCGTCCAGGCCGTCGATGACCAGCCCGCCCGCGGACGTCTCATGCACTGTGCGCAGCCGCTCCGGCCCTCGGCGGGCCGGCCGGCGTTGACTGGTTTGGCTGCGGCGGCCGACGAGCCGCCGTCAGTCGGCTCGTTGCCGGTAGTTTGGTTCTCGCCGGACCCGCGGGGCGCCGGCCGCGGCGCCGTCCCCGGCGCCGACGGGGTTGCGTTGTTCGCCGTCGGACACCCAAGCGATAGTAGCTGGCGTGCTTATCGCTCCCGGCCGCACTCGCCGGTGGGAGCGTGCTACCGGCGGACTACGCTCATCGCGTGCCAGAACCCTCGACGACGCCGAGCTGCTGGCCGCCGCCGCGGTCGCGTTGAACAGGCATGCCGACATCCTGCGCGAGCTGGGTCGCTGTTCGCGAAGCCGGGCACGAGCTGTATCTGGTCGGCGGCACCGTTCGCGACGCGGTGCTGGGCCGGCTGGACACCGACCTGGACTTCGCCACCGACGCGCACCCCGAGGTGGTGCAGCGGTTGCTGCGACCGTGGGCCGATGAGTTGTGGGACACCGGCATCGAGTTCGGCACGGTCGGCGCGGAGAAGGCCATCTTCGGCTCGAGATCACGACGTTCCGCGCCGACCGCTACGACCGGGTGTCACGCAACCCGGAGGTGCAGTTCGGCGACCCGCTCGACGACGATCTGGTGCGCCGCGATTTCACCGTCAACGCGATGGCGGTGCGGGTCGCGAACGGCGCGACCGAATTCGTCGATCCCCTGGGCGGATTGGCCGCATTGCGGGCGCGTGCTGGACACCCCGGCCGCGCCCGCAGATTCTTTCGGCGACGATCCGCTGCGGATGCTGCGCGCGGCGAGGTTCGTCTCGCAACTCGGTTTCGCGGTCGCCCCGCGGGTGCGGACGGCGATCGAAGAGATGGCGCCGCAGCTCGGCCGCATCACCGCCGAGCGGGTCGCCGCCGAGCTGGACAAGCTGATGGTCGGCGACGACCCGGTCGCCGGCATCGACCTGATGGTGCAGACCGGGATGGGCGAGGTGGTGCTGCCCGACGTCGGCGGCATGCAGATGGCCATCGACGAGCACCACCAGCACAAGGACGTCTACCAGCATTCGCTGACGGTGTTGCGGCAGGCCATCGCCTTGGAGATTCGCCAGCGGGGGCCCGACCTGGTGCTGCGCTGGGCGGCGCTGCTGCACGACATCGGCAAGCCGGCGACCCGCAAGCACGAGGCCGACGGCGGAGTCAGCTTTCATCACCACGAGGTCGTCGGGGCGAAGATGGCCCGCAAGCGCTTGCGCGCGTTGAAGTATTCGAAGCAGATCATCGACGACGTCTCGCAGCTGGTGTATCTGCACCTGCGGTTCCACGGCTACGGCGACGGCAAGTGGACCGACTCCGCGGTGCGCCGCTACGTCACCGACGCCGGTCCGCTGCTGCCCCGACTGCACAAGCTGGTGCGCGCCGACTGCACCACGCGCAACAAGCGCAGGGCCGCCCGGCTGCAGGCCAACTACGACGACCTCGAGGCACGCATCGCCGAACTGGCCGCCAAAGAGGACCTGCAGCGGGTGCGCCCGGACCTGGACGGCAACGAGATCATGGAGTTGCTGGGCATCCCGGCGGGGCCGCAGGTCGGCGAGGCGTGGCGGCATCTCAAGGAGTTGCGGCTTGAACGTGGGCCGCTGAGCACGACGAGGCGAAGGCCGAGCTGATGTCGTGGTGGCAAGCCCGCGGGAACCGGTAGCGGCAGTCCGCGTCCAATCCGGCATGGAGTACTGCTTGGGCGCCGGCGACGGCGCGGCGACGATGTGGGACGGCACACCGACGTCGACCTCGACGGCGACGGCGACCTCGACGCGGTCAGCCTGGATTTCGACGGCGACGGCCGACCGACGACGCGCTCGCCGACCTCGACGGCGACGGGCTCGCCGATCATGCCGTGCTCGACGTGCGACGGCAGCGCGGAGCTACTTCACCGACGACGGCTCCGGCACCTGGACGATCGCCGTCGACCGCCCGGCACGGCGGGCCCGCGCTGCGCTGGTTCGGCCTCGACGGCGTCGAGCACACCGGCGGCCCGCTGGCCGACTTCGACGGCGACGGGCAGGCCGACGATCCGGCTGCTCGACAGCGACGGCAACGGCCTGGCCGACCGCGTGCTCAGCGCCGGGCAGACCGGCGTGACCGGCTACGTCGACACCGACGGCGATGGCCGTTGGGACGTCAAGCTCTCCGACACCGACGGCGACGGGACCGCCGATGCGGCCAGCGTTTTGGCGCCGAACGTAGGTTCCCGTTCGCTGCGGCGGCCCGATCTGTGACGGCCCATGAACGTGGAGGAGTCACCCGCCGACTCAGTGAGCGCTGCCCTGACCGAGATCCTGCTTGACGACCTCTACGTTGACATCAGCCGGGTAACCCTGCAATCTCGGCTGGTAGACGATGTGGGCCTGGATTCGGTGGCTTTCGCGGTGGGCATGGTGGCGATCGAGGACAAGCTCGGCGTCGCGGTGTCCGAGCAGGAGCTGCTGGGCTGCGACACCGTCGGCGACCTGGAAGGCGTCATCCGGGCAAAGTTCCCGGTCGGCAGGTGAGCGTGCTGGCCGCCGCCCTGTCCAGGGCGATGTGCACCTCGGCCGACGATCTCGTCGTCTTCGACAGGGAAGCCGACACCTGGATCCGGCATCCGTGGCAACAGGTCCACGCTCGCGCCCAGAGCATCGCCACGCGCGTACTCGACGAGCCGCACCTGGGCGCGGTCGGCCTGGTCGGTGAGCCGACTGCGGATTTCGTCGCCGCTATTCAAGGCAGCTGGCTGGCCGGGCAGAGCGTGTCGATTCTGCCCGGGCCGGTGCGTGGCGCCGATGCGCAGACGTGGGCACGCGCGACGCTGACCCGATTCCTCGGCGTCGGCGTGCGCACGGTGTTCAGCCACGGCCCCGAGCTGGATCTACTGCGGGGCGCCGACGTCGCGGGCGGGCCGACGGTGCTCGATGTCGGTGACGCCGCGCGACGCGAACTGTCGACGGCCTTCGTGCCTGCCGAGACTGCGGCAGGCATACCCGCGGTCCTGCAGGGCACCGCGGGATCCACCGGCACTCCGCGCACCGCGCAGCTGTCGCCGGAAGCGGTGCTGAACAACGTGAATGGCCTGATCGCCCGCTTCGGTGTCGACTCCGCCGCCGACGTCGGGTGCACCTGGCTGCCGCTTTACCACGACATGGGCCTGACGTTTCTGCTCAGCGGTGCGCTGACCGGGTCACCGCTCTGGCTGGCCCCCACCGCGGCGTTCGCCGCGTCGCCGTTCCGGTGGCTGCGCTGGCTCAGCGAGAGCAGCGCCACGATGACCGCGGCGCCCAACATGGCCTACAGCATGATTGGCAAGTACGCACGGCTGGTGTCCGATGTCGACTTGGGACGGGTGCGGGTGTCGATCAGCGGCGGCGAACCGGTCGACTGTGCGGCGATGGACCGCTTCGCGAATGCGTTGAGCACGTTCGGGTTTGACGCCGGTGCGCTCGCGCCGTCGTACGGGCTGGCCGAATCGACCTGTGCGGTCACCATTCCCGCCTCCGGAACCGGCTTGCTTACGACGAGACGCCCTCGCCCGCAGTGGGTTCGGAGACAACCGGAGCACGTCGACACGCCATCCTGGGCTCGCCGATCCCCGGAATGGAGATCCGGATCGGCGCAGTCTCCGAGCGCACTGCCGAGCTGCCCGACCGCGACGTCGGCGAGATCGAGATCCGAGGTACCTCGATGATGTCGGGCTACCTCGGCGAGGCTCCGCTGCAGCCCGACGCCTGGTTTCCGACCGGAGACCTGGGCTACCTCACCGACGACGGACTTGTCGTCTGCGGACGGGCCAAAGAGATCATCACCATCGCGGGCCGCAACGTGTTCCCGTCTGAGATCGAGCGCGTCGCCGCCGAAACACGCGGTGTGCGTGAGGGAGCCGTGGTCGCGGTGGGCGCCGACGAGGATTCGACCCGGCCGGGCCTGGTGATCACCGCCGAATTCCGCGGCCCCGACGAGGCGGGCGCCCGCAGCGAGCTGGTCGCCAAGGTGGCCTCCGAATGCGGCATCGTGCCCGCCAACGTGGTGTTCGTCCGACCCGGCTCGCTGCCGCGTACCTCGTCAGGCAAGCTGCGGCGCCTGGAAGTCAAGCGGAATGTGGCGGCGGCGACCACATGACCGGGACCGCGGAACTGAGCATCGACGAATACCGGGCGCTGCTCGACGATGTGTTCGACGACCAGGTAGCCGCGTGGACCGCGGAAGCCGAAGCCAGCGAACGGTTTCCGCGCAAGTTGATCGAGCACCTCGGTGAGCGCGGCGTGTTCGCGCAGAAGTGGCGGGGCGGTCAGCACCCCGACGTCGCCAAGCTGGTCGCGCTCGCGTTCTCTTTGGGTCGGCTCGGCTCGGCAGGCATCGGCGTCGGCGTCAGCCTGCACGACTCGGCGATCTCCATCCTGCGCCGCTTCGGCCGCTCGGAGTACCTGAAGAACATCTGCGAGCAGGCCATCCGCGGCGAAGCGGTGCTGTGCATCGGCGCATCCGAGGAGTCGGGTGGTTCGGATTTGCAGATCGTGCAGACCGAAGTCCGTTCTGTGCGAGACGGATTCGCAGTCCACGGCGTCAAAAAATATGTGTCGCTGTCCCCGGTTGCCGACCACATCATGGTGGTGGCCCGCGGTGTCGATCACGACGAGAGCAGCCGTCACGGCAACGTGCTGGTGATCGCCGTGCCGGTGTCGCAGACCGAGGTGCAACTGCCCTACCGGAAAGTCGGCGCCGGACCACTGGACACCGCCGCGGTACACATCGACACCTGGGTGCCCGCTGATGCGTTGATCGCCCGTCCGGGAACGGGTTTGGCCGCGATCTCCTGGGGTCTGGCACATGAGCGGATGTCGATCGCGGGCCAAGTCGCGGCCGGTTGCCAGCGAGCGCTCGGCATCACCCACGCCCGGATGATGGAGCGCAACAGTTCGGCTCGACGCTGTTCGAGCACCAGGCGCTGCGGCTGCGGATCGCCGACCTGCAGGCCCGTGTCGACCTACTTCGGCACGGCCTCAACGGCATCGCCAACGACGGCCGACTCGATCTGCGGTCCGCTGCAGCGGTGAAGGTGACCGCCGCGCGGCTGGGCGAAGAGGTGCTGTCCGAGTGCATGCACATCTTCGGCGGCGCAGGCTATTTGGCGGACGAGACCCCGCTCGGTAGGTGGTGGCGCGACATGAAGCTGGCCCGGGTCGGCGGCGGCACCGACGAGGTGCTGTGGGAACTGGTGGCCGCGGCGATGAAGCCCGACTACGACGGCTACGCCGAGCTGATGGGCGGCACGCCGAGCTAGCTTCAGTCGCCGCGCCGGCACGTCGGCCGGAGTTCGCGGCAAGGCGTACAACGCCATTCGGCGGTTGCTCATGTCGTGCTCGCCGAGGAACGTACAGCCCGCGTATTCGCACAGCCGCCGTGCCGAGCTGTTGCGGTGATCGGGGTCGAACATGATTCGGCGACAACGAGGTTCGACGTCGAAGACGCTGGCGACGATGCGTGGCAGCAGGAACGGGCCCAGGCCTTTGTTGACGATCGACAGCTCCGCTATGGCCGCGTGCAACCCGACGTCATAGGGGTCAGCGTCATAACGGGTCGCGATGGAATCCTTTGCGGAACGGTATACTTCGACGTAGCCGCCCTCCTCGCCGTGCATGCTGCCGACGAAAGGCCGCGAATAGTCGCCGTTGACCTGGGCGTGCAGGTAGTCCCGCCACCGCGACGGCGGCCAATCCGATTCCCACGCCTCGACCAGGTGTGGCATGTTCATCCAGCGCGAGATCATCTCGGCGTCGCCGTCGGGATCGACCAGGCGCAGCGCATAGGGCTCGGCCAGCACCGGCGTGGGCGGCGGGGGAGCAGCGCGGACGTCGTCGCTGAGTCCCTGGGTCAGCTCCCGCGGCAGGATGCGGCTCTCTTCGCGCCGCGCGCTCATCGACCGCCGCTCCGGCCTTGGGCGGGGCTCTCTTCGCGCCGCGCGCTCATCGACCGCCGCCCCGGCCTTGGGCGGGGCTCTCTTCGCGCCGCGCGCTCATCGACCGCCGCCCGGAGGCCCGGCGAAAGCCTGCGCGATCGGCAGCCAGCGCACGGCGTCGTGACCGTCGGCGGTCAGGTCCAGCTCCTGCGGTGGACGCCGCTGGGTGACCAGAAAGCAGAAGTCTTCGGCGGGCCGGTGACGCGTTGCGCAGCATCGTCCGGCCCCCATGACCAGATGCTGTCGTCGGGCGCGCGCAGCTCCACCCGGAACGGCTCGCTCGGCGGCTGCAGGCCGTTGATGACGAACGCGAAATCGCGGGTGCGGACCCCGATATGGGCGATGGATCGCAGCCGGGCGGTGGCAGGCCGGGTCACGCCGAGCGCGTCGGCCACGTCGAGCCCGTGCGCCCAGGTCTCCATCATCCGCGCGGTCGCCATCGACGACGCGCTCATCGGCGGCCCGAACCACGGCAGCTTGCGGCCGTCCGGAACCGTCAGCAGCTTCTCGTGCAGCCGCGTGCGGGTGAGCCGCCAGTCGGCGAGCAGCTCGGCGGGCGCGACCGCGGCGAGCTCATCGGCGCGGTGTCGACGAAGCCGGTCGGGTCGGCCGCCGCGGTGTTCAACGAGTCGGCGAAGGCCGCCTCATCGGTGACGGCGATCAGTGAGACGCGATCGGTCCACAGCAGATGCCCGATCTGGTGAGCCACCGTCCACCCCGCGGCGGGTGTCGGCGCGGTCCAGCCGACATCGGCGAGCGGCGCCACCAACGCGTCGAGTTCGTCACTCTCCGCGCGCAGGTCGTCGACGATCTGCTGCAGGTCGGCCATCTGAGTACCTTAGCGATTCGCGACGCGCCGTCCGACGACACTGTGAGCGGCCAGCCCGCACAGATAGACCGCGGACCCGGCGGCGACGAGGACGGCGAGTGGCCGTTGTCCGGAATCACTGTCGCCGCCACGGTGATCGCAGCGATGAACGCGACCCAGAACAACGAATCCTGCACGGCGAACACGTGTCCGCGCAGCGCGTCGTCCACATCGACCTGGATCGCGGTGTCCGCGCACAACTTCAGTACCTGGCCGACGCCGCCGAGCAGGAGGCCGCATGTCACCAACACCCACAGTTGCAAGCCGAAACCGGTGATCTCGATGAGCGACGCGATCGCCAGCGCACCGTTGGCCGTGGCGTACCGGCCCCAGCGGCGCACCGCGGGCGGCGTGACCAGGTTCGCCAGAAATGATCCGATGCCGGCGGCGGCGACGAACAGCATCGCGCTGCCCAACGCGGAGATCGAGGGGTGGTCGCGGCTACGCACCAGCAGCAGCACCAGCAGCGAGTTGATGCCGAACACCATGCGGTGTGCGGCCAGCCCGGAAAGCGTGGCGGCCACGGTAGGACGGTCCAGCACGGTCCGCACGCCGTGCATCCAGCCGGTGACGACGGCGTAGAGGACCGAACCGTGGACTGCCTGCCGGGTGTCGTCGGGACCCAGCACGTGAGCGGCGAATCGCAGCGACAGCAGCAGCGAGATCAGCAGCGGAACGATGACCAGGAAGATGGTCGACGCCGATCCGCGGTCCCCGGAGCCGAAGATCGCCCGCGGCACGAGCATGAAGTTCGCGCCGAGGAACGCCGCGACCGCACCGGTCGCCGACGCGATCGAGTTCATCGTCACGACCTCCTCGCGGGGCACCACATGCGGCAGCGCTGCCGACAGACCGGACGAGACGAACCGGGCGAGCCCGTTGACCACCAGCGCCCCACACAGCACGGCCAAGTCGCGGGCACCGAGGGCCAGGCAGATGCCCACCACCGCGACCGACACAACCCGGCCCACATTGGCGGCGATCAGCACCAGCCGGCGGTCCCAGCGGTCCATCAATGCACCGGCGAACGGACCCAGCAGCGAATACGGCAGAAACAGCACCGCGAAGGCGCCGGCGATCTCCAGCGGACGGCTGGCCCGTTCGGGATTGAACAGCAGCGCCCCGGCCAGGCCCGCCTGAAAGAGCCCGTCGCCGAATTGGCTTGCCGCGCGCAGTTGCAGCAGCCGCCAGAAGTCGGGCAGATTCCGCACTGCGCGCCAGACAGCGGCAGGTGCCTGCGGATCAGTCACTGAACCTACTTCCCGATGAAGCCCGGCAAACGTCGGCCGGCCACCGGACGCTGTAAACAACAGTACAAATTCTTGTGAGCGCGCCTCCGCTTCACCACGGTCGTCGGAGCTGGATGCCATGATGGAAGGGTGGCGCAGCCCGAAGACCCGGAGGACTACATTGCCCCCGCCGCACATCGAGTGCGAGCGGGCACTTTGCTTCTGGCCAACACGGATCTGCTCGAACCGACGTTTCGCCGCAGCGTGATCTACATCGTCGAGCACAACGACGGTGGCACGCTCGGTGTGGTGCTCAACCGGGCCAGCGAGACCGCGGTGTACAACGTATTGCCGCAGTGGTCCAAGCTGACGGCCAAGCCGAAGACGATGTTCATCGGCGGGCCGGTCAAGCGGGACGCGGCGTTGTGCCTGGGGGTGCTGCGCGTCGGCGCCGAGCCCGACGGTGTCCCCGGCCTGCGCCATGTGGCCGGCCGGATGGTGATGGTCGATCTGGACGCCGACCCGGATTCGTTCGCCCCGCTGGTCGAGGGTGTGCGGATTTTCGCCGGCTATTCCGGCTGGACGATCGGCCAACTGGAAGGCGAGATCGAGCGCGACGACTGGATCGTGTTGTCGGCGTTGCCCTCTGACGTGCTGGTCGAGCCGCGGGTGGATCTGTGGGGCCGGGTGCTGCGACGGCAGCCGCAGCCGCTGTCGATGCTGGCCACTCACCCGATCGACGTCAGCCGCAACTAGTCAGCCGTTGCGGCGGGCAGCTCGTCACGGGACAGCCTGCTGGCGATCACCGAGCACACCACCAGCTGTATCTGATGAAAGATCATCAGCGGCAACATGATCACGCCCACGGTGGCTGGCGGGAAGAACACCAGTGCCATCGGTAGGCCGGACGCCAGGCTCTTCTTCGAGCCGCAGAACAGCAGCACGATCCCGTCACCGCGGTCCAGGCCGACCAGTCGACCGATCAGCCAGGTGAAGACCAGCACCACTGCCAACAGCGCACTGTTGACCACCGCAACGGTGATCAGCTGCCACGCGTTGACGCTGCGCCAGATGTGTTCCACCATGCCCATCGAGAAGGCGGTGTAGACGACCAACAGGATCGACCCGCGGTCGACGACCTTGGTCACCGCCGCGTGCCGGAGGATCCAGTCGGCGATCCACGGCCGCATCAGTTGGCCCAGCACGAACGGCAGCAGCAGTTGCAGCACGACGTCACGGATCGCGGTGGCGTCCATCCGGGCGCCGCCGCTGGTGTTCATCAGCAACACGACCAGTAGCGGGGTCAACGCGATCCCGACGATGTTGGACAGCGACGCGCTGACCAGCGCGGCCGAAACATTGCCCCGCGCAATCGATGTGAACGCGATCGAGGACTGCACGGTCGACGGGACCAGGCACAGGAACAACAGCCCGTTGTACAGATCGAGATTCAGCAGCCAGGGAACCAGGCCGCGGGCGGCCAGCCCGAGAATCGGGAAAACCACGAAGGTGGTGGCCAGCACCAGCAGATGCAGCTGCCACCGTTTGACGCCCTGCCAGGCCTGCTGTGGCGACAGCCGCGCGCCGTAAAGCCAGAACAGCAGGGCGATAACGACTTTGGCGGCCACCGACATCACGTCCGCGAAGCCTCCGCGGGCGGGGAAAAGCGCTGCGAGCGCCACCGTCGCTGCCATCGCGAGCAGGAAGGTGTCGATCGGCAGCGCCGACAGGCGCTTCAGTGACAGGCTCAATGGCAGCTGAGCGGGCAGGCTGAGCAGCTACCACTGCAGGCTGCGGCCGCTTCCTCGTGGTGCAGCGCGAACCGGGCGGTCTGCCAGGATCCGGCGGCGACGGTGCCGATGGCGCCCAGGATGCAGACGATGACGACGGGCAGCGCGGTGCCGTGTTGTGCGCCCAGCGCGACCGCCCCGCCGGCAGCCAGCATGATCGCGGCGGCCAGTTGCGGCGGGGCTACCGAGCGCATCACCAGCGTTGCGGTGTCGGTCGAGGCCGGACGCGCCAGCGACCACAACCCCAGCGCGGCCATCAGCACGGCCACGCAGACGCACAGCACTCCCGCGATGAGCATGGGGACACCATACGAGGCTGGGTTCGGCCCCGCTGCGCGCCGGGGGCGTATCGGTTTGTCTGGCTCCTCAATGGGCCGCTGTCGTTAGTGCGCCAGTGCCTGCGGCGGACGACGACGGCCGGTGGAGCCGCAGGCGCCGGCGGCGCAGGGGCTGCTGCCGGTGCCGCGGGCTGCGTGGATCCCGGCGGGCCGGCCCGGAACCCGTTGACGATGCCGTCGGTGGACGGCGCCTCGGCGACGGCCTGGGCGGCGTCCGTCGTCACCGCCAGCGACACCAGGTACTTGTCCGGCCCGGAGGTGACGATGACGTGGCGCCGCGAGGTATTGACCGTCATCTGGTCCTGGCGGTAGGTGCCCTCGATGATCGACGACGGCGAGCCGTTGAAATCGGCCAACGAGGCGTTGGTGGTCCGCCAGGCGGGCTGTTGCTGGCTGTCGATGTAGCCATGGGTGATGGCTTCATTCGGGTCGAAGTCGCCGACCAGCCGGTACACCACCAACTGTGCGTTCGATTTGTAGAAGCTGTTGCTGCGACGGTTGGCGGTCACCACGAACGCATCCGCAACATTGGGGTCGGGAACCTGTGTCCACCCGCTCGGATCGGCAGGACGAGGTCGAGCGCGTTGAACTCCGGCGCCTTCTGCGGCTCCATCTTGACGCCCTTGCTCGTGAAGAACTCGCGCAGCGTCCCGGCGGCGGCGGGCGCGAGCTCCGGCGGTGCGGGCGGTGCCGGCGGACGCGGCGGGTGGCACGGGTGCGGGCGCTGCTGCCGGGGCAGCGGGTGCCGACGGGGCGGCCTGCGGCGCCGCACCCGGCATGGGGTTGCCGACGGCCCCGGGCGCGATGGCGACGGCTTGGGGCGCGGGAGCGGGGATCGGACAGGGTTGGGGCGGGGCGGAAACACCGGATCGGCCGAGCGATCGGGCTGGCACAGGCCCACGATCCCAGTGCACTGCAGGCGCCGACGGCGAGACCCGCGACCGCTACTCGCCAGCTACGGGCAATCTGCTTCATGTGGGTCGGTCCTTCCGAGTTGCTCCGGGCACGTGTGTCGTGACGTCGAGAACGCGACTGTAACCAGGGGTAAGTGGTAGCGACCAGCACCGGAACAGACCTGGAATACACCTGGGATAAACCCCTGACCGGTCTGCAACGCAACCGAGACCATAGTTGGTCGGCGGGTCGCTCGACGCCGCCCTTATAACCTGTTGGGCGTGACCGACTCCCCTACCGGCCCTGCTGAGCAGGCCGATCCCGACGCGCCGCGGTTTCGCTACACCGCGGACCTGGCCGGCCGCATCGAACACACCTGGCAGGACAACTGGACCCGGTCGGGAACTTCAACGTGCCCAACCCGGTCGGTTCGCTGGCGCCGACGGACGGCTCACCGTGCCCGACGACAAGATGTTCGTGCAGGACATGTTCCCGTATCCGTCGGGTGAGGGTCTGCACGTCGGCCATCCGCTGGGCTACATCGCCACCGATGTCTACGCCCGCTACTTCCGGATGACCGGCCGTAATGTGTTGCACGCCTTGGGTTTCGACGCGTTCGGCCTGCCCGCCGAGCAATACGCGGTGCAGACCGGCACCCACCCGCGCACCCGCACCGAGGCCAACATCGTCAACTTCCGGCGTCAGTTGGGCCGGCTGGGTTTCGGCCACGACAACCGGCGCAGCTTTTCCACCACCGACATCGAGTTCTACAAGTGGACGCAGTGGATCTTTTTGCAGATCTACAACGCGTGGTTCGACGCCGCCGCAAACAAGGCCCGCCCGATCGCCGATTTGATCGCCGAATTCGATTCCGGTGCCCGTCAATTGGATGACGGACTGGGACTGGGCTACGTTGTCGGCGGCCGAGCGGCCGACGTTCGACGCGCACCGCCTGGTGTACCGCTCCGACTCGATGGTCAACTGGTGTCCGGGCCTGGGCACCGTGCTGGCCAACGAAGAGGTCACCGCCGACGGCCGAAGTGACCGCGGCAACTTCCCGGTATTCCGGAAGCGGCTGCGGCAGTGGATGATGCGGATCACCGCCTACTCCGACCGGCTGCTCGACGACCTCGACCTGCTGGACTGGCCCGAGCAAGGTCAAGGCCATGCAGCGCAACTGGATCGGCCGCTCCACCGGCGCGGCCGGCTGTTCGCGGCGACCGACGGCGACATCGAGGTTTTCACCACCCGGCCGGACACCCTTTTCGGCGCCACCTATCTGGTGCTGGCCCCCGAGCATGACCTGGTCGACCGTCTGGTCGCGCCGAAATGGCCGGCCGGTGTCGACCCGCATTGGACGTTCGACGGCGCAACACCAGCGCAGGCCGTCGCCGCCTATCGGCAGACGACCGCCATGAAGTCCGACCTGGAGCGCCAAGAGAACAAAGCCAAAACCGGAGTCTTTCTCGGGAGCTATGCGGTCAACCCGGCCAACGGCGAACAGGTGCCGATTTTCATCGCCGACTACGTGCTGGCCGGCTACGGTACCGGGGCGATCATGGCGGTGCCCGGACACGATCAGCGCGACTGGGAGTTCGTCCGCGAGTTCGGCTTGCCGATTGTCGAAGTCATTGCGGGCGGCGATATCCCGCCAGGGGGCCTACACCGGCGACGGGGTGCTGGTGAACTCGGACTACCTGAACGGAATGGACGTAGCGACCGCCAAGGCGGCGATCACCGCGCGGTTGGAGGCCGACGGTCGCGGCCGGGCACGCATCGAATACAAGCTTCGTGATTGGCTTTTCGCGCGGCAACGCTACTGGGGTGAACCCTTCCCGATCGTCTACGACAGTGACGGTCGGCCGCACGCGCTGGACGATGCCGCGTTGCCCGTCGAACTTCCTGATGTCCCGGACTACTCGCCGGTGCTGTTCGACCCCGACGATGCCTACAGTGTTCCAGAACCACCGCTGGCCAAGGCGACCGACTGGGTGCAGGTGGAGCTGGACCTCGGCGACGGGCTGAAACCCTATACCCGCGACACCAACGTCATGCCGCAGTGGGCGGGCAGCTCCTGGTACGAGCTGCGTTACACCGACCCGCACAACTCAGAACGGTTCTGCGCCAGGGAGAATGAGGCCTACTGGATGGGGCCCCGCGAGCGCTCCTCAGGTAGATGAAGATTCCGAGGACCACGGCGGCGATCAGCGGCGTCCAGCCGAGGTCGAACGGGTTGAACCACGACGCCGACACGTGGATCGAGTGCGACGGGTTGTTGGCATACACCTTGACGAGCGCGACGACTGCGAACAGCCCGAGCGTGAACAGCTCGAGGGTCAGGAGGATCTGCTGCACGCGAGCCGACAGCTCGATCCCGCGCCAGCAGATCCAGGTCATCGCCGCGATCCACACAACCGCGCCGACGATCAGCCAGAAGTTGTTCGGCGCGCCGGCGGAGTGGAACAGGCGGAACGTGTAGTTGCTCGCGATCTCCGCCAGCGACGCCATCACGATGACGTCGGCCAGGAAGATCGCCCAGCCGTTGATCCATCCGAGCTGAGGACCGAAGGCGCGCGTCACCCATGCAAACGTCGTGCCCGCATCGGGGTCGGCGCGGTTCAGATAGCGATAGCCGATGGCGATCAGCAGCATCGGGATGAACGAGACGATCAGCACGGCGGGGGCGTGCACGCCGATCCCCTTCACCCCGGTGACGAAGCCGAGCGTCGCGGCCAGGCTGTAAGCGGGCGCCGTCGAGGCGACCGCGATGACCAGGTTCGAGAGGTAGCCGATCGCGTTGGTCTTGAGACCCTTGGCCCCAGGGGCGCTCTGATCGACGATCGGCGCCGATGCCCCGGGCCCCACAGGGATCGCAGTGCTCTCCATGCAACGTGAAAACTACGACCGGTGGCGTAGGAGCGCAAGTGTGAAGCGCAACATCCAGGCGCAGCGGCTTGTACAAAACGTCCAAGCCTGCCCGCGCTACGTTCCTCCCTCATGAGGGTCGCAGTCCTGGGCGCAGCCGGAACGATCGGGCCCGCGATCGTTCACGACCTCGCGGTGTCCGCGGAAACCGATGCGCTACTCCTCCTCGATCTCGATCCCGACCGCGCCGAGGCAACGGCGAGCGCCCACGGCGGGAGCAAGGCCGCCGCAGCCGGCGTCGACGCCCGCGACCCCGACGCGTTCGCCGACGCCCTCGACGGCACGGACGTGCTCGTCAACAGCGCGTCCTACCGCATCAATCTCGACGCGATGCGGGCCTGCCTGCGGGCCGGATGCCACTACGTGGATCTGGGCGGCCTTTACTGGATGACGCTCAAGCAGCTCGAGCTGTCCGCGGAGTTCGAGCGCGCCGGGCTGCTCGCGCTGCTCGGGATCGGATCGAGCCCCGGAAAGACCAACTTGATGGCTCGGCACGGAATGCGGGCCCTGTCGGAGGCCGCGCGATCGATCGACGTCTTCGCCGGCGGGCGCGATCTCGGCGCGCCCGCCGACGGCCGACTGCGACCGCCCTACGCGCTGCGGACGCTGCTCGATGAGCTGACGCTCTCGCCCGTCGTCTTGCGCGGCGGAGAGCCGTCTGAGATCGCGGCCCTGACCGACGGCGGAAGCGTCGACTTCGGCGAGCCGATCGGCACCGCGGACACGATCTACACGCTCCATTCGGAGCTGGTGACGTTCGGCGAGAGCTTTGGTTGCACGGAGGCGAGCTTCCGGCTGTCTTTGGCACCGCAGCTGCTCGAGCGCCTGAAGGCACTGACGGATGCGTCCGATGAGGAGCTTGCGGCCGCGTCGGCCGACGCCGCGTCCCCCTCGTCCGAGACTGTCTCGGTGCACATGGTGCGGATCACCGGTGTCTCGGGCCGCGAGCTGACCGTCCGGGCCGTCACGCGGCCGTGGGACGGCATCGGCGGGTCGGTCGTTTCGACCGCCACGCCAGCGGCTGCCGCGGTGCGGCTACTCGCGCGCGGCTCGATCACAGCGACCGGAGCGCTGCCGCCCGAGCACTGCGTCGAACCCGAGGAGATGTTCGCCGAGCTAGCCGAGCGCGGGTGCGAGGTGTCGGTGCGCTAGACGCCCGCGAACGATGTCCCTGTACGCCGTATATACGACGTAAATGGGCAAAGTTCGCCCCGCGACCGGCGAAGCGCGACCGCTAGGAGCGGTTGGTGTAGTACTCGACGTTGATCTGCGTGTACTTCTCCCACTCGTCCGGGAGCTGGTCCTCAGCGAAGCAGGCATCGACAGGGCAGGCCTCGACGCACGCGTCGCAATCGATGCATTCCTCGGGATCGATGTAGAGCATCTCGACGCTGTCGTAGTCCGGCTCGTCGGGAGTCGGATGAATGCAGTCGACCGGGCAGACCTCGACACACGAATTGTCCTTCGTGCCGATGCAGGGCTCGGCGATCACGTAGGCCATTGATTCCTCTTCTGAATTTCGTTGTAGGGCCCGCGATTCTAAGAGGTAGGCTCCCGCCGGTGCTGCTGCTGACGGGCGCCACCGGGACGGTCGGTCTGCCGGTGGTCAGAAGACTGACCGCTGCAGGCGTGCCCGTCCGCTGCTTGGTGCGCGACCCACGGCGACTAGGAGCCGAGCGAGTCCGGGTGCAGATCGCGCTCGGCGACTTAGCCGATCCGCCGTCGTTCCGCCACGCGCTGCGCGGGGTGGACACGGTCGTCCATCTTGCATCGGTGATCCGCGACCAGCCGGCCGGCTCGATCGAGGAGCTGGCGGGGGTCGCGACCTGGAGGCTCGTGCGTGCCGCGGAGCGGGCCGGGGTTGAGCGGTTCATCTTCTTTTCCGCGCTCGGCGCGTCGACCCGCAGCCGCGCGCGCCTGATGCGCGCAAAGGCAATCGCCGAGCGCGCGATAGAAGAGTCGTCACTCAGCCACACGGTGTTCGCGCCATCGGTCGTGTACTCGCCGAATGACCCGTTCCTGCGCCTCCTCGAGCGCCTCTCACTGCTCCCCGTGATGCCGATCTCCGGCTCGGGGCGGGCGCCGTTTCAGCCAATCTGGGCTGAGGACGTGGCGGACTGTGTGATGGCGGCGCTCCCTGGCGGGTCCCTTGGAGCCGACGCCGAGGGCGCTCGCTACGAGCTCGCCGGGCCCGAAACGCTCACCTATCGCGACATCGTCGAAATCGCTGTGAGCTCTTTCCGGCGCCACCGCCCGATCGTGGGTGTCCCGATCGGACTCGTGCGACGGCTGCTGAACACGCTCGAGCTACTGATGGGCCCGACCGCGTTCGCAACCTGGGATGAGGCCGAGCTGCTCGAGGTCCCGATGATCTCGCGCCACGGGACCGCCGACGCGGAGCGCCTGGGGGTCGCGCCGAAGCCGATGCGCGCCGTACTCGGAGTGGGTTAGGCGGCCACCGCGCGCGGCTCGCGTGGGGCCGCGCGGGCGAACTCGAGCGCGGAGTCGTCCACCGGCACTCGCTTGAGCGACCTGCGCTCTTTGAAATAGTTCTGCGGCCGGTACCAGGGCGGCTGCGGCCCTTGCTTTGGCCAGAGAGGATTACCGCGCCGGACGTAGCCGGAAGACAGCTCCCAGTAAGGCGTCGGAGCCCACGTTTCGTCGGGACGGCGTGGGGTGACGCTGTCGTAGCGGTTCGCGTCCATGTAGTTGAGGATGCGGCAGATCTGCTGGGCGACCAGGTCGGCCCCGAGCGTCCAGGACTGGTTCACGAAACCGACCAGGAAGGCAAGGTTGGGCACTCCGCTGAGCATCGCGCCGTGGTAAGCGAAAGTCTTGCCGACGTCGACCTCACGCCCATCGACGCTCAGCTCGATTCCGCCAACGGGCCGGATCTCGAGGCCGGTGGCGGTGACGATCAGATCGGCGGCAAGCTCGGTGCCAGACGCGAGCGCAATGCCAGTCTCGGTGAACGTGTCGACCGTGTCGGTGACCACCGACAGGCGCCCGGATGCGATCGCGTCGAACAAATCGCCGTCCGGCACAACGCAGATGCGCTCGTCCCACGGGTCATAGCGGGGGTTGAAGTGCCTGTCTAGGTCGTACCCGGCAGGCAGCTTGCGCTGCGCGAGCTTGCGGATGATCCAGCGTACGAGCCGCGGCCAATGCTTGGCGAGGAACCAAACGCTGGTCTGGAACTTGGTGTTGCGCCACCGGAACATCGGGTACGTCAGCCGCACGGGCAGCAAGCGGCCGAGCAGCCCGATCACCGGATCGCGACCGGGCATCGAGACGATGTAGCTCGGCGAACGCTGAAGCATCGTCACATGGGCCGCCCGCTGAGCGAGGGACGGGACTGTCGTTACCGCTGTTGCGCCCGAGCCGATCACCACGACTCTCTTGCCCTGGTACTCGATGTCGTCGCTCCAGAACTGCGGGTGGACGACGCGGCCTTGGAAACGCTCGATCCCGGGAAACTGGGGCGTGTACGCCCGGTCGTACCGGTAGTAGCCGGTACACCCGAGCAGAAAGCCGCAGGTCATCTGCTCGCTCACGCCGGTATCCGTCCGTTCGATCTCCACCGTCCAACAAGCATCAGCCGATGACCACGCCGCGCTGACGACACGCCGGTTGAAGCGGATCTTGTGATCGAGTCCGCATTCCCGCGCGGTATCTACGACGTACTCGCGGATCGCCGTCCCGTCGACGATCATCTGTGCACCTTTCCAGGGTCGGAACGGGAAGCAGAGCGTGTACATGTCCGAGTCCGAGCGAATGCCCGGGAAGCGGAACAGATCCCACGTACCGCCGATCGCGCCCCGGCCCTCGAGGATCGCGAACGACTTGGTCGGGCACTGCTCCTTCAGCCGGTAGCCGGCGTCGATTCCGGAGATCCCGGCGCCGATGATTAGAACGTCAACGTGTTCGGAAGACATGAGGCCCCGACGGGCTAGCTTACAGCCGTGCTTGGCTCCGGCCGCCGATCGGCCCACGGATGTGCCGTCTCGAGCTGCGCCGCGAGCGACAACAGCACGTCCTCCCGCCCCGGGCGCCCGATCAGCTGGACCGCCAAAGGCAGCCCGTCGTCCCCGTGGTAGAGCGGTACGGCGATTGCCGGCTGGCCGGTGACGTTGACGATCGCCGTGAACGGCGTGAAGGCGCCCGAGCGGCGGTAATGGTCCCATGGCTCGGGCCCGCGCCCGTGAACCTCCCCAATCGGGATGGGCCGGCGCGCGAGCGCCGGCGTCAGCACGGCATCGTATGGGTCGAGGAATGCGACGATCGAACGCGCGACGTTCTCGAGTCGCCCCATCGCGCTCAGATGGCTGAGCGTGTCGGTCTCGCGAGCGTGCTCGTACAAGGTCCACGTCAGTGGCTCGACGTCCTCCTCGGTTGCTTCACGTCCGCGCAGCTTGCCGCCGATTAGGGTCTGGATCGAGACGTGAGGGCCGAACGCGCGCGTGAAGTCCGGCAGCAGGTCCCCGACCGACCACGGCGGCGTGATCTCGTCGACGTCGTGGCCGAGCGAGGTGAGCAGCGTCCCCGCCTCGCGCGCGGCGCCTTCGCAGATCGGATCGACCTCGGCGTCCGGAAGCGGTGGGTTGACGGCGAGACCGATCCTTAGTCGTCCAGGGTCGCGCTCGGCGGCGTCGACGTAGCTGCCGTCAAATGGCGGCGCCCAGGTCGCGTCCCCGACTTCGTAGCCGGCCAGCACGTCGAGCGCCGCGGCGGTGTCGGCGACCGTGTGAGTCAGGACGCCGTCGACCGTCAGGAAGCTATGGCCGGAGACCGGCCCATGCGACACACGGCCGCGCGCCCCCTTCAGCCCCACGAGGCCGCAGCAGGCGGCCGGGATGCGAGTCGAGCCACCACCGTCGTTGCCGTGCGCTATCGGCACCATGCCGGCGGCGACCGCCGCTCCCGATCCGCCGCTCGAGCCGCCAGGCGTGCGGTCGGTCGCCCAGGGATTTCGCGTCGGTCCGTTGCGGCGCGATTCGGTCGTCGGCAGGATCCCCATCTCGGGCAGAGCCGTCTTGCCGACGATCACAAACCCCGCATCGCGCAGCCGGCGGACGAGGTAGGCGTCCTCGGTGGGCACGAAGGCCCCGAACAGATCGCTGCAGATCGTCAGCGGCATGCCGGCAACCATCCGGTTGTCCTTGATCGCGATCGGCACCCCGCAGAACGGGCGCTCGTCGCCTGGGCCGACGGACGCCGCCTCCGCAAGCGCCTGCTCGTGCGCCACGAATGTGAACGCGTTGATCTCCGGCTCTCGCTCGTCGATCCGCTCGAGGCAGGCGCCGACCAGCTCGGTAGCCGACAGCTCGCCGCTGCGCACCATTTCGGCGAGCTCAAGCGCCCCGCGGTACATCAGCTCGGCCGTCACAAAGCCGAACGCTACCCTCTTGCCGAGCATGACCGCGACCGCAGAAGTCCAGTCCGGCCTCGAAGGTGTCGTCGCGTTCGCGACCGAGATCGCCGAGCCCGACCGCGCGGGCGGCGCGCTGCGATACCGCGGCGTGAACATCGAAGAGCTCGTCAGCCAGGTGCCGTTCGGTCAGGTATGGGGTCTCCTGGTCGACGGCAAGCTGCTACCCGGGATGCCGCCGGCCGAGCCCCATCCCCTGCACGTGCACTCGGGCGACCCGCGCGTCGACGTCCAGTCGGCGCTCGCGATGCTCGGCCCGCAATGGGGTTTCAAGGAGCTGATCGACATCTCCGACGAGGAAGCGCGCGACAACCTCGCCCGCGCCTCGGTGATGGCGCTGTCGTTCGTGGCGCAGTCGGCGCGCGGCATCGGCAAGCCGCCGGTGCCGCAGCGCGAGGTCGACAAGGCGACCCGGATCGCCGAGCGCTTCCTGATCCGCTGGCGCGGCGAGGCCGATCCCAAGCACGTCGAGGCGATCGACGCTTACTGGATCTCGGCCGCCGAGCACGGCATGAACGCATCGACGTTCACGGCGCGTGTCGTGGCCTCGACTGGCGCGGACGTCGCCGCAGCGCTCAGCGCAGCCGTGGGAGCACTGTCCGGTCCGCTGCACGGCGGCGCGCCGAGCCGCGTGCTGAAGATGCTCGATGACGTCGCCGACGTGGGCGACGCCGAGCGCTACGTCAAGGACCTGCTCGACCGCGGCGAGCGCCTGATGGGATTCGGCCACCGCATATATCGCGCCGAGGACCCGCGCGCGAAGGTCCTGCGGGAGACCTCGCGCCGGCTCGGGTCGCCGCGCGTAGAGGTCGCCGAGGCGCTCGAGAACGCGGCGCTGGCCGAGCTCCAGGCGCGCAAGCCCGATCGCGTGCTGGCGACCAACGTCGAGTTCTGGTCGGCGGTCGTGCTCGACTTCGCCGCGGTCCCACCCGAGCTCTTTACGCCGATGTTCACTTGCGCCCGGACCGCTGGCTGGTCGGCTCACATCCTCGAGCAGAAGCGCGAGGGCCGCTTGATCCGCCCGACGGCCAAGTACGTCGGGCCGCCCCCGCGGTCGCTCTCAGAAGTTACCGCCTGAGTACGGCCCCTCGACGTAGTCGTTCAGCATCCGCGCGGCACAGAAGCGCGGGCCGAGCGTGCGCAGCGAGGCCCTTATCCGCGCGAGCCACTCCGCGCGCCGCTCGTAGAAGGTCGGGACGACCTCGTCGGTCAGCAGCCGGTGGTAGGTCGCCGCATCACGTTCGTCCTGGGCCTCGGGATCGTCGTCGACCTCGCCCGGCAGGGCCCAGCCGATCTCAGGCGCGTACGCCTCGGCCCACCAGCCGTCGAGCACGCTCAGCTGAAGCGCGCCGTTGATCGCGGCCTTCATGCCGCTCGTCCCAGAGGCCTCGAGCGGCGGGCGCGGCAGGTTGACCCACACGTCGCAGCCCTGCACGAGCCGCGCACCGGTCGCCATGTCGTAGTCATCGAGGTAGACGACGCGCTCCGCCACGACCTCGGCGTATTTGAGCCCGAACAAGCGCGTGAGCACCTGCTTGGCGTCCTCGTCGCGCGGATGCGCCTTGCCCGCCAGCACCACCTGCACGGGATGCTCGCCACTCAAGAGCGCGAGCGTCCGCTCCGGATCGCGTGTGAGCAGGTCGAGCCGTTTGTAGGTCGCCACACGCCTCGCGAAGCCGAGCGTGAGCACATCAGCCTCGAACGCCGAGGCCGCTGCCTCGACGTACTCGCGCACATCGCCGCGAAAAAGCCGGTCCGCCACGCTGCGCTGACGGACAAAGTCGACTAGCGCCGCGCGCTGGTGCGATCGGGCGGCCCACAGCTCGTCATCGGAGATCGCGTCGATCGCATCCCAGGTCCCAGGGTCCTGAGCACGTGCGAGCCACCCGTCGCCAAGATGGCGATCCAGTAGCTCGCGCATGGCCGGTCCGAGCCACGTCGGGTAGTGGACGGCGTTGGTGACATGGCCGATCGGCAGCTGGAGCTCCTTCCACATCTCCCGGGCGACGTCGCCGTGACGGCGGCTGACGGCATTGGCGGCGCGGCTCATCCGCAGCGCCAGCTGGGTGACGCCGAACTCCTCCGAGGAGTCCTCCGGGTCCGTTCGGCCGAGCGCCAGCAGCTCGTCGGCCGACATCCCGATGGCGTCGGCGAGCGCGGGCACCTCTTCGGGCGGATAGGTGTCGTTCCCCGCCGGGACCGGCGTATGGGTCGTGAACACAGTGCGCGCACGGGCGGCATCGAGGCTGCCCAGCCCGTGCGCCAGCTCGAGCGGCGCGAGCGCCGCGTGGCCCTCGTTCATGTGGATGATCGCCGGCTCGATCCCGAGTGCGCCCAGCGCTCGCACTCCACCGACCCCCAGCAGGATGTACTGCGCTAGCCGCGTGCGGTCATCGCCGTCATAGAGTCGTCCGCTGACCCAGCGATCGAGCGGTTCGTTCTCGGGCATATCGGTGTCGAGCAGGAACAGCGGCACGCGCCCGACGTCCACGCGCCATATCTGAGCACTGACATCCGATCCGAAGAGCGGAACGGTGATCGTGAGCGGGGTCGAGTCGGCGTCTGTCACGAGTGCCGCCGGCAGCCGGTCTGGGTCGGTGTCGATCCAGTATTCGTGCTGCCAACCGCCCGCATCGATTCGCTGCCGGAAGTAGCCCTTGCGATACATGACCCCCACGGCCACGTACGGCAGCCCGCGGTCGGATGCGCCCTTGAGCACGTCCCCGGCCAGCACGCCGAGGCCGCCTGAGTAGACCGGCAGCGAGACGTGCACGCCGTATTCGGCGCACAGGAACGCGATCGGCTCGCGCAGCTCGGGCGGCTGCTCGTCCAGGATGACGCGCTCGGCCTCCTCTGCACGCTCGAGCAGCTCGCGGTCCTCGGCCGCGCGATGCAGAGCGCCGTTCGAGGCCTCCTGCAACAGCCGCACGGGATTCTGCAGGCAGCGCTCGAAGCGCTCCTCGTCGACGCGGCGGAAGAGCTCCGCTCCGTTGGGCATCCACGACCACCGGTAGTTGTAGGCGATCCGCGCGAGCGGGGCGAGCGGCTCAGGTAGTCGCTCGGCGAGCTCGGCGGCAGCGCGCGCAACGTCCTGGCGACCGTCGCGTGTCGTCGTGGCGGGCAACTTCTCGATTATGACGGCCCGCGCCCGGCGTGCTCGGTGACCTCGCGCAGCCTGGCTGCCAGCGCCGCCGTGAGAGCCCCCGGCTCCAGGCGCCAGCGCCAGTTCGCTCGGCGCCTCGGATTGCCCGGATCGTTCATGCGCGCATCGGACGAGAGCCCGAGCAGGTCCTGGGCCTGGACGATCGCGACACGCGCCGGCGAGGAGAATGCGAGCCGGATCAGCGCCCACCAGGGCTCGGGCCCTGAGACGCCGTAGCGCGCGGCGATCCGGCGCTGGGCGGGATCGAGCGACTCGAACCAGCCCCGCGCGGTGTCGTGATCGTGGGTCCCCGTGTACACGAACCGATGCTCGACGTGATTCGCGAGCCGATGCGGGCTCGCCGTCACGTAGGGCTCAAAGCCGAACTGGAGCACGAGCATTCCTGGCAGGCCGAGCTCGTCGCGAAGTCGCCTCACGGCGGGCGTGATCACGCCGAGGTCTTCGGCCACGAACGGCAGCGCGGCGAGCTGGCCGAATAAGGCCCAGCCGGGACCGGGACGCCAGCGACCGTGCATCGCGTTGGGGTCGCCGGTGGGCACGGCCCAGTAGGCGACAAAGCCGCGAAAGTGGTCCAACCGCGCCACGTCGAACAGCTCGAGCGTGCGCCGCAGTCGCTCGATCCACCAGCGATATCCCTCCCGTCGCAGAGCGGACCAGTCGTAGAGGGGGTTGCCCCACAGCTGACCGGTGTCGGAAAAGGCATCGGGCGGAACGCCGGCGACGTAGCCGCGCTGGAACAGCCCAGGATGCGCTCGCTGGTCCGCGCTGCCGGGCGCTACATAAAAGGCCACGTCGCCCAGCAGGCTGACACCGAGTTCGGCTGCGTAGCGTCGCAGCGCTCCCCACTCGCGCTCGAAGCGAACCTGATCCTCGACCGATCCGCCCGAAGCGCTCCCACCCGCCGATCCAGAACTCGTGTCGCTCCCGGAAGTCGGCCACTTCGGAGCGCGGGACCCGGGCCCGCGGTGAGGCGAGCAGGTCAGGCCCGGCGGCAAACGCCGACCAGGCCTTGTACGGCGAGCCACCCCGACCCGGTGGCCCGATCGGCAGCACTTGCCACCACGACTGGCCGGCGTCCGCGAGCCAGTCCACGAACTCGAACGCAGGCTTGCCAAGCCGCCCACCGGGTAGGGAAGTTAGGTGAAGTTGGACACCGCTCGAACGTCGGAAAGTCTCCATCGCTACCTTGAAAGCGTGCCGGAGGGACCGCCCGGACGCATCGTGATCCACTATCCGACGCCCGCAGTCGATGGCGGGCGCTACCCCGCCAAGCGCTGTGCAGGCGACGCGGTCACCGTCGAGGCCGACATCTTCCGCGACGGACACGAGCTGCTGCGCGCGGTCGTCCGCTACCGCGGCCCGGGCACAGAGGAGTGGAGCGAGGCCGGGCTCGAGCCGATCGACGCGCACCTCGGCGGCGTTCGCTGGGCTGGGCAGTATCGAGCTCGACCGGATCGGGACTTGGCACTACACGGTTGAGGCCTGGACCGACGTGTTCGGCACCTGGCGCGACGAGCTGGAGCGCAAGCTGCAGGCCGGCCAGGAGCAGTTGGCGGGCGAGTTGTCGGAGGGAGTCGTGCTGCTCCAAGAGGCCGCCGCGCGCGCCTCCGCCAAGGACCGCAAGCTGATCGAGCACGCGCTGCAGGAGCTAGGTGACGAGCGGCTGCCCGAAAGCGCCAAGCACGACGTCGCGCTGGGAGGAGAGCTGTTCGCCGCTGTCGAGCGCTGGCAGCCGCGGGCAAGCGACTCGCTGCCGGAGCCGTTGACGATCGAGGTAGACCGCGTCAGGGCGCGCTTCAGCAGCTGGTACGAGTTGTTCCCGCGCTCGTGGGGCGGCCTGAAGGGTGTCGAGCAGCAG
The DNA here is from genome assembly GCA_963795505.1 of uncultured Actinomycetes bacterium. Classification (GTDB taxonomy): domain Bacteria; phylum Actinomycetota; class Thermoleophilia; order Solirubrobacterales; family Solirubrobacteraceae; genus Palsa-465. Next base: position 175,575 of record CAWCIB010000012.1, on the reverse strand, counting down.
CTTCCGCGACTGCGGGAGCTCGGCTTCGATGTCGTCTACCTGCCCCCGATCCACCCGATCGGCCACACCAATCGCAAGGGCCGCGACAACGCGCTCGTGGCCGGCAAGGGCGACCCGGGCTCGCCGTGGGCGATCGGCGACGAAACGGGCGGCCATGACGGCGTCCATCCCGAGCTCGGCACCAAGGACGACCTCAAGCGACTTTGCGAGGCGGCGCGCGAGCACGACATTGACATAGCGCTCGATTTCGCGATCCAGGCCTCGGCCGACCACCCGTGGCTAAAGGAACACCCCGAGTGGTTTCACCGCCGTCCGGACGGGACGCTCAAGTACGCCGAGAACCCACCCAAGCGCTACCAGGACATCTACAACCTCAACTGGGAATCCGAGGACTGGCGCGGGCTCTGGGATGCGCTGCTCGACGTACTGCTCGGCTGGGTCGAGTGCGGCGTGAAGGTGTTCCGCGTTGACAACCCCCACACGAAGCCGTTCGCCTTCTGGAGCTGGCTCATCCGCGAAGTGCACGAGCGCGATCGGGACGTGGTGTTCCTCGCCGAGGCATTCACGCGTCGCTCGGTCATGCGACATCTCGCCAAGCTCGGCTTCAGCCAGTCCTACACGTACTTCACCTGGAAGAACTCGCGCCACGAGCTGACCGAGTACGTCTCTGAGCTGGCTCACACCGAGGAGTCCGAGTACTTCCGGCCCAACTTCTTCGCCAACACCCCAGACATCCTCCACGCATACCTCCAGCACGGCGGACGCCCGGCATTTGAGGCTCGCCTCGTGCTGGCCGCCACGCTCAGCCCTACATACGGGATCTACTCGGGGTTCGAGCACGCCGAGAACGACGCGGTGCGCGAAGGCTCCGAGGAGTATCTGCACTCCGAGAAATACGAGCTCAAGCAGCGGTCGCTCGACGGCCCGCTGCTGCCGCTGATCCGTCGCATAAACACGGCCCGTCACGAGAATCCGGCGCTCCAGCACTTCACGAACGTCACGTTCCTCGAGACGGCCAGCGACGCATTGGTGGCATACGCCAAGCGCAGCGGGGGAAATACGCTGATCATGGTGGTCAACATCGACCCGCACCAGACCCAGGAAGGACTCGCCGTCGTCCCGGCGAGCCTCGGTCTGCCGCTCGTTTTCACCGTCTCGGATCTGTTGTCCGACGAGAGCTTCCAGTGGCGGATCGGACCGAACTTCGTCCGGCTCGGGCCGGGGCAGTCGCACGTGGCGCGGGTGGAGCTATGAGCATCGGTCCGTCCACGTTGACGCATCTGATCGCCGCCGAGCGGGCGCCGGCCGCCGGACCCGAGCCGGCGGGCCAGGCTCAGACGCGGCAGTGGTTCGAGGCCGAGCCGCTGTGGTTCAAGCGCGCGGTCTTCTACGAGATCCACGTGCGCGGCTTCTTCGACGCCAACGGCGATGGCTCGGGCGACTTTCGCGGCCTGACCGAGAAGCTCGACTATCTCCAGTGGCTCGGAATCGACTGCATCTGGCTGCTTCCGTTCTACCCCTCGCCGCTGCGTGACGGCGGCTATGACATCTCCGACTTCACCGGCGTCCATCCGGACTACGGCAGCGTCGACGACATCCACGAGTTGATCGACGCTGCCCACGCGCGACGGATCCGGGTAATCGCGGACCTGGTGATGAATCACACCTCGAGCGACCATCCGTGGTTTCAGGAATCGCGCTCGGATCCGTCGAGCCCAAAGCGCGACTGGTACGTGTGGTCGGACAGCGACGACCGCTACCAGGACGCGAGGATCATCTTCGTCGACACGGAGGCATCGAACTGGACATGGGACCCGGTCGCCGGCGCGTACTACTGGCACCGCTTCTTCTCCCACCAGCCCGACCTCAACTACGACAACCCCGAGGTTCAGGCAGCGATGATCGACGTGCTGCGCTTCTGGCTCGATCTCGGGCTCGACGGCTTTCGCCTCGACGCGGTCCCGTACCTGTTCGAGCGCGAGGGAACGAATTGCGAGAACCTTGCCGAGACCCACGCGTACCTGAAGCGTGTCCGCAAGGAGGTCGACGAGCTCTACCCCGACCGCGTGCTGCTGGCCGAGGCCAACCAGTGGCCCGCCGACGTCGTCCAGTACTTCGGCGCTGGGGATGAGTGCCAGATGGCATTCCACTTTCCGGTGATGCCGCGCATGTTCATGGCCGTCCGGCGCGAGGAGGCTGTCCCGATCTATGAGATCCTCGAACAGACCCCGTCGATACCGGAAAGCTGCCAGTGGGGGCTGTTCCTGCGCAACCACGACGAGCTCACGCTCGAGATGGTCACCGACGAGGAACGCGACTACATGTACTCGGAGTACGCCAAGGACCCGCGTATGAAGCTCAACCTGGGCATTCGCCGCAGGCTCGCTCCGCTGCTCGACAACGGGCGCGACGAAATCGAGCTGATGACCGCGATCTTGTTCTCGCTCCCGGGCTCGCCTGTCCTCTACTACGGCGACGAGATCGCGATGGGCGACAACGTCTACTTGGGCGACCGCGACGGCGTGCGCACGCCGATGCAGTGGACCGGGGACCGAAACGCGGGCTTCTCGCGCGCGGACTTCGCCCAGCTATACGCTCCGCCGCTAATGGACCCCGTGTACGGCTTCCAGGCCGTCAACATCGAGGCCCAGCTCCGCACCGCCACGAGCCTCCTGCGCTGGATCCACCGCTTCATCTCCCTGCGCAAAGAGCACCCGGTGTTCGGCTTTGGGACCTATGAGCCAATCGAGCCGTCGAACAGCCGCATCTTTGCCCACCTGCGCAGCTTCGAGGACGACCTCGTGCTGTGCGTCCACAACCTGGCACGTTCCGCCCAGGCCGTCGAGCTCGACCTGAGCGCGCATGAGGGCCGCCATCCGGTCGAGTTGTTCGGCCGCTCGCACTTTCCGTCCATCGGCAAGCTCCCGTATCTGCTGACGCTCGCTCCGCGTGGCTTCTTCTGGTTCCAGCTGGTCAAGGAGGACCAGGACCATGAGTGAGCTGACCGTCGAGCTCAACACCGATGAGGTCCGCGATTGGGTCGAACAGCAGCGCTGGTACGCCTCGAAGTCGCGCTCGATCAGCGGGGTCGAGATCGTCGAATGCGTGGGCCTGGGTAGCCCGCAGCCGCTGCTCGTGCTCGTCCAGACCCGCTTCCAGACCGGTACGCATGAGCTCTACCAGCTGCTGGTCAGCGAGCAGAGCTTCGACGTGTTGAGCGATCCCGAGCAAGCGCTCGAGCTGATCCGCCGGATCGACTCGGGCGCCGAGATCAACGCCGCCGATGGGCGCTTTCAGTTCCAGCGCGCCGGCACGCTGCCCCCCATTGGCGAGGGCGTCGACGCCCGGCCCGTCGGAGTCGAACAGTCGAACTCTTCGGTCGTGTTCGACGACCGCGTGGTGCTGAAGGTCTTCCGCAAGCTCGAGCCGGGCATCAATCCGGAACTCGAGATGCTGCGCTTCCTGACCGCCCGCGGCTACCGCAGCATCGCGCCGCTGTACGGCTGGTACGAGTACGACGGCACGGCGCTCGCCGCGACGCTCGGAGTCGCGCAGCAGTTCCTGCCCGATGCGGTCGGCGGCTGGGAGCTCGTACTCGACCGGGTCGCCACCGATGCCGAGTGGGTGCTCGAGCACCTCGGCTACCTCGGCGCGGTAACGGCCGAGATGCACACGGTGCTGGCGTCCGATGCCGGTGACCCGGCGTTCTCGCCCGAGGAGCCCAGCCAAGAGGCCCTCTCGCTGCTGACAGCGACGATCGACGAGGACATCGAGCGCATCTTCGTGCGGCTGCCCGAGGACGAGCGAGTCGCGCCGATCGCGGGTCGCGGCCAGGACGTTCGCGAACGGCTCGCTTCGCGGGCGCACGCGGGTGCCGGCGGGCGCGTGCTCCGCACGCACGGCGACTACCACCTCGGACAGACGCTCCAAACGCCTCGCGGCTGGGTGATCATCGATTTCGAGGGCGAGCCCGCGCGACCGCTGCCCGAGCGCCGCGCGAAGCGCTCGCCGTTGCGCGACGTCGCCGGGATGCTCCGCTCGTTCGCGTACGTGACCTCGGCGATCAAGCTCCAAAGCGGCCGGTCCGCGCCGCCCGACTTCGAGCAGCGCGCGCGCGACGTCTTCCTCGAGCACTACCTGGCTTCAGTCGACTCGACGCTGCTGCCGGCGGGCGAGACGTCGATCCACAACCAGCTGTCGATCTTCGAACTCGAGAAGGCGATCTACGAGCTCCAGTACGAGCTCGACAACCGACCGGACTGGGTCCCGATCCCGGTCGCCGGGATCGTGCGCCTGCTGGAGGCCGAATGACCGCGGTCGCAACAGAAGAGCTCGAGGCGCTCGTTCGCCGCGAGCACCCGAACCCCCACGCCGTGCTGGGGGCGCACGAGGCCGACGGTGGCGTGGCTATCAGGACGCTCCGGCCGGCGGCACGCGCCGTCACGGCCACCACCCCCGGGGGTACGTCTGCGTTGAGCGAGGTACACCCGGGAGGTGTGTTCGAGGTCCTCGTGCCGGACGCCTCGCTCCCGCTGAGCTATGAGCTCGAGGTCGACTACGGCGAAGCCGGGAAGTTCACGATCAAGGACCCGTACTCGTTCGCACCGACGCTGACGGAGTTCGACCTGCACCTGATCGGCGAGGGTCGCCACGAGGAGCTCTATGAGCGGCTGGGGGCGCACGTGCGCTCGGTCGACGGAGTGCGCGGCACGGCCTTCGCGGTATGGGCTCCCGCCGCCCGGGCGGTGAGCGTGGTGGGCGATTTCAACTCGTGGGACGGGCGGCTGCACGCGATGCGCACGCTCGGCGCGAGCGGGATCTGGGAGCTGTTCCTGCCCGAGGTCGAGCCGGGCGCGCGTTACAAGTACGAGCTCCTGACTGCCGACGGGGAGCTCGTCCTGAAGGCCGATCCATACGCGTTCGCGGCAGAGGAGCCGCCGAAGACGGCGTCGGTCGTGTTCGAGCAGCACCACGCGTGGAAGGACGCGGAGTGGCTTGGAGAGCGGCGCGAGCACGAAGCCATCAGCCGCCCGATGTCGGTCTACGAGGTCCACCTCGGCTCATGGCGGCTGAAATCGGTCGAGCACAACCGTCGGCTCACGTATCCGGAGCTGGCCGACGAGCTGTGCGCCTATGTGAGCGACATGGGGTTTACGCACGTCGAGCTGCTGCCCGTCATGGCCCACCCGTTCTCGGGCTCCTGGGGCTACCAGGTAACGAGCTACTTCGCCCCCACCCCGCGCTATGGCTCGCCCGACCAGCTCAGGGCGTTCATCGACCGGCTGCACGCAAACGGGATCGGAGTGATCCTCGATTGGGTGCCCGCCCACTTCCCACGTGACGAGTTCGCGCTCGCCCGCTTCGACGGTACGGCGCTCTACGAGCACGCCGACCCCCGGCGCGGCGCACATCCGGATTGGGGAACGCTCGTGTTCAACTTCGGGCGCCACGAGGTCCGCAACTTCCTGCTCTCCAACGCGCTGTTCTGGCTGCGCGAGTACCACATCGACGGGCTTCGGGTCGACGCGGTCGCCTCGATGCTCTACCTCGACTACTCACGGCGCGAGGGCGAGTGGGTGCCCAACGAGTACGGCGGGCGCGAGGACCTCGACGCAGTCGGCTTCCTAAAGGAGCTCAACGAGGTCGCCTACGGGCGCGAACCCGGAATCGTCACGGTCGCCGAAGAGTCGACCGCTTGGCCAGGCGTGTCCCGGCCGACGTACGTGGGCGGGCTCGGATTCGGCTTCAAATGGAACATGGGCTGGATGCACGACACGCTCAGCTACTTCCAGCAGGAGCCGATCTACCGTCGCTACCACCATCACGAGTTGACGTTCAGCCTGATGTATGCGTTCTCGGAGAACTTCGTGCTGCCGCTCTCGCACGACGAGGTCGTCCACGGCAAGGGATCGCTGTACACGAAGATGCCCGGCGACCGCTGGCAGAAGCTCGCCAACCTCCGCGCGCTGTACGCGTACATGTGGGCACACCCCGGCAAGAAGCTCGTGTTCATGGGCTCCGAGCTTGCCCAGGAACAGGAGTGGAGCCACGAGCGCTCGCTCGACTGGCACCTGCTCGAGCAGCCCGAGAATGCGGGGATCCAGCGCCTGCTGCGGGACCTAAACCGCTTGTATCGAGACGAGCCCGCCCTGTGGGAGCTCGACGCAGATCCTGCCGGCTTCTGGTGGATCGAGCCCAACGACGCGGACTCGAACGTGATCGCGTTCGCGCGCGCTTCGAATGCGGGTGAGCGCGTGCTCGTGTTCGTCGCCAACCTGTCGCCCCTCCCGCGGCCCAACTATCGGATCGGACTGCCGCGAGCCTGCCGCTGGCGCGAGGCGATCAACACCGACTCGACCTTCTACGGCGGTTCTGATGTCGGCAACCTCGGCGGGGTCGAGCCCGAGCCGATCCCGTGGCACGGCCAGCCCGTCTCGGCCGAGGTGACCCTGCCGCCTCTGGCGGCGGTGTGGCTGGTGCCGGAGGAGTGAGCGTCTGGCCGGGCCGGCCGTTCCCGCTCGGCGCGACCTGGGACGGCGGCGGCACAAACTTCTCGATTTTCACCGAGCACGCCGAGCGCGTCGAGCTGTGCCTGTTTGACGAGCACGAAACAGAGACGCGTGTCGAGCTGACCGAGCTCCACGCGCGCAACTGGCATTGCTATCTGCCGGATGTCGGCCCAGGCCAGCGTTACGGATATCGAGTCCACGGGCCCTACGACCCCAGCCAGGGGCTGCGCTTCAACCCCACCAAGCTCTTGATCGATCCGTATGCGAAGGCGATCGAGGGAAGCGTGGACTTCTCGGCCGACGTGAGCGTGTTCGAAGAGGACCAGAGCGACAACGCGCGCGCCGTCCCCAAGTCCGTCGTGATCGACGATGGGTTCGTCTGGGAAGGCGATCGCCCGCCGCGGATCCCGCTCGCCGACACCGTCATCTACGAGACCCACGTCAAGGGGTTCACGATGCGCCACCCCGGCGTGCGCGAGGATCTGCGGGGCACCTACGCAGGGCTCGCGTCCGACGCGGCCGTCGGCTATCTGAGCGAGCTCGGCGTGACCGCGATCGAGCTGCTCCCGATCCACCACATCTCCGACGAGCCGTTCCTGATCGAGCGCGGCCTGCGCAACTACTGGGGCTACAGCACGATCGGATACTTCGCGCCCGACTCCCGCTATGCCGCGACCGGCAGGCGGGGGGAGCAGGTGCGCGAGTTCAAGGGGATGGTCAAGGCGCTGCATCGCGCCGGGATCGAGGTCATCCTCGACGTGGTCTACAACCACACCGCCGAGGGGGGCGACCGCGGGCCGATGCTGTCATTCAAGGGCGTCGATAACCGCTCCTACTACCGGCTCGAGCCCGACGACCTGAGCCGCTACATGGATTTCACCGGCACCGGGAACTCGCTCAACCCCGTCCACCCGAGCGTGCTCAGAATGATCATGGACTCGTTGCGCTACTGGGTCGCGGAATGCCACGTGGACGGATTCCGTTTCGACCTCGCCTCCGCGCTTGCGCGCGAGTTCTACGACGTCGATCGCCTGTCGTCGTTCTTCGACATCATCCATCAGGATCCGCTGCTCTCGCAGGTGAAGCTGATCGCTGAGCCATGGGACGTGGGGCCGGGCGGATATCAGGTCGGGAACTTCCCGGTCCTGTGGTCGGAGTGGAATGGCATCTACCGCGACACCGTGCGCGACTTCTGGCGCGGCGAGTCGAGCACCGGGGAGCTCGCCTCGCGGCTGGCGGGCTCAGCCGACCTCTACGAGTCCGATGGGCGCGACCCGTTTGCGTCGATCAACTTCGCGACGGCGCACGACGGTTTCACGCTCGCCGATCTGGTCTCGTACAACGAGAAGCACAACGAAGCAAACGGCCTTGACGGCACTGACGGCTCCGATGACAACCGCTCGTGGAACTGCGGGGTCGAGGGCCCGACCGACGATCCCGAGATCGCCGAGCTGCGCGCGCGCCAGCGGCGCAACTTCCTGGCCACCCTGCTCCTCTCGCAGGGCACGCCGATGCTGCTCGGGGGCGACGAGCTGGCACGCACCCAGCACGGCAACAACAACGCGTTCTGCCAGGACACCGAGCTTTCCTGGTTCGACTGGCAGACGGCCGATGCCCAACTGCGCGAGTTCACCCGGCGGCTGATCCGCCTGCGCCGCGATCACCCCGTCTTCCGGCGCCTGCGCTTTCTGCGCGGCCGCGAAGTTATGGGCTCGGGACTGCCCGACGTGTGGTGGTTCAGAGGCGATGGTCGCAAGATGACGCGCCGCGACTGGCAGGCCGGCGAGGCGCTGCTGGGCATGTTCCTCAACGGCCGCGAGATACCCACGCCAGGCCCCCATGGCGAGGAGATCGTCGATGACTCGTTCCTCGTCCTGCTGAACGGCGTCGGCGAGGACCGCGCGATGATGCTCCCGCCGCGCCGCTTCGGGGCACGCTGGACGCTTGAGCTCTCAACCGCCGAGCCGGGCACGACGGGGACCGAGTTCGGCGCGCGCACGGCGGTCCCGCTCCGAGCTCGCTCGGTCATGGTGCTGCGGCGCCTCGCGTAAACGATCAGGAATCGAGAAGCGCTGGCTCTGAGGCGCGACTAACGTGGCCGTCATCGCATGACCACCACGACTTGAGGAGTAACCGTGACGACCCAGGGAATCAAGACCGTGCTGCACCCCGTCACCGACCTCGAAAAGGCCAAGGCGGTGTACAGCGCCCTGCTCGGCGTACCGCCGACGACAGACACCGAGTATTACGTCGGCTACGAGGCCGAGGGGCAGCAGATCGGCCTCGTGCCGGGCGGCGGCCCGCAGGGCATGACCTCGCCGGTCGCCCACTGGCACGTGACCGACATCGAGGCGACGCTGGCGGAGGTGACCGCCGCCGGGGCCACCGTCAAGGACGCCCCGCGCGACGTCGGCGGCGGGCGCCTCGTGGCCAGCTTCACCGACCCCGACGGCAACGTGCTCGGACTGATTCAGGACCGCTGACGTGCCACTCTTTGGCGCGTGGGCGGCACACGCGCCAAAGAGCAACGACTGAGCGACCTCGTGCTGCTGCGCCGCGTGCGCGACCGCATCGACCGGGAGTACGCGCAGCCGCTGGACGTAGAGGCGTTGGCCCGCGACGCGCACATGTCGGCCGGCCACCTGAGCCGCCAGTTCAGGGCCGCCTTCGGCGAATCGCCGTATAGCTACGTGATGACGCGGCGTATCGAGCGCGCGATGGCGCTACTTCGACGGGGCGACCTCAACGTCACGGAGGTGTGCTTTGAGGTCGGCTGCTCTTCGCTGGGGACTTTCAGCACGCGCTTCACCGAGCTGGTCGGGATGCCGCCCAGCGCCTACCGAGAACACGAGGCAGGCGCGATGGCGGGGATGCCGCCGTGTATCGCCAAACAGGTGACCAAACCGGTCAGGAATCGAGAAGCGCCCGCTACGACGCGCAACTAGATTGCTCGCCATGAAAATCACGATTCACTCGAGCATGCTTCCGCACAACGACCCGGACGCTTCGCTGGCCTTCTACCGCGACACCCTCGGCTTTGAGGTCCGCAACGACGTCGAATACGGCGGGCTGCACTGGATCACGGTCGGCCCGGCGGACCAGCCCGACACGTCGATCGTCCTGTACCCACCTGCCGCCGCCCCCGGCGTGACCGAAGACGAGCGCCGCACGATCGCCGAGATGATGGCCAAGGGAACCTACGCGAGCATCAATCTGGCCACCAAGGACCTCGACGGCGCCTTCGAGCGCCTCCAGGCGAGCGACGCCGAGGTCGTCCAGGAGCCGACGGAACAGCCGTACGGGATTCGCGACTGCTCGGTCCGCGACCCTGCCGGCAACCTGATCCGGATGCAGCAGCTGCGCTGAGCTACGAGTGCTTGTGCTTGTGCTTCTTGGGCGGCTTGAGCGTCAAGTTGAAGGTCGCCGCGGTCGCCCCGCCGGCCGTCACCGTGCCGGTGATCGGCAGCTTGCCCAGCGTCGCGAGCAGCTTCTTGCCATTGCCGTTCAGCTTCACCGTCACCGTCGCCGTTTGGCCGGCGGCAATTGAATAATTGGCGCTGCCGACGACGATCGTCACCTTGTGGTGGTGGCGCTTGCCGTGCTTGAGGGTCACGACCGTGTGCGTGTAGGTGAGCCGGACCTTGCCGGCGCAGTTCGCGACGGTAGAGCAGGTGATCGTGACCAGCACGGCTTTGCCTTTGAACTTCTCGCCGACCAGAGTGAGGGCGAGCCTCGCGTAGACGGTCACCTGGGTTGTGGCCTGCTCGCCGTTGCCATCTGTCACCACGGCGGTGATCGTGTTCCAGCCCGGGGTGACCGGGACTTCGGCGCTCCAGGTGCCGTCCGGGTTGGGCGTCACTGACTGGCCATTGACCATCAGCGAGGCGAGTCCTCCCTGGCCGGCCGACGCCGATTCGGTCCCAAGCACGGTGATCGGCGAGAACCTGTAGGGAGTGCCGTTCGCGGGTCCAGTGATGGCCACCGTGGGCGGCGCCAGCGAGAGCTGGGCATCGGAGGCGAGCGTCTGCGCGTCGGCCTTCGTGAAAGCCCACGAGTAGATCTGTGTGAGCGTGAGGGAGCCGGACGCGGGCACGGTCTTGGTGTAGAGGACGGTCAAGTGCGTGAGGCCGTTCGCCGTTGGCGGACGAACGCGAACCCGTTCGGCTTCTGACCGAACGTGATCGCGCCCTGGGCGCCGGTCTCGTCGCCGTCGATCAGCGTGTTGTCATACGCCACGTAGACCGTGGCGGGAGCGCTCGATGGGCGCCGGCTCGGTCGTCGCCGGCGCTGTGCGTTTTGTACGTCGAGCCCGTCGACCCACGGGAAGTCATAGCCGGCGGTCGCCTTGAAGGCATCCTCGGATGAGATCAGATCGAGGGTGTGCGGTTGCCCGTCGGTGCTCGACCAGTGCGTGATCGAGGCTCGCCTGGCGCCCGTTTGCGTACAGCTCGATCATGCGGCTGGCGCTGACCCCGGTCGGAACGAAGCTCGTACAGCTCGTGCCGGTCGGCGGATACACGGCCGGGTCGGGGCTGCACTTGACCAGCGGCTCTGATTCGTGAATCACCAGATTCCCGTTGGTCGCCGACAGCGTGTGGGAGATCGTGAGCGCGGGTATCCCCGGTAGAGAGCAGGCACTCGAGCCACACACCTGTTCGGCGCCCGCCGACCCGAAAGCGTTGACGCCGTCGACTTGGATTGAAGATCGGGTCTGGCCCGGGAATACGCGGAAGCTGTCGTTGTCAAAGAACAGATCGCCGCCAACGTGCTGCGTGGCCGGGTCGATCGGGTACGCCTCGAACATGCCGCCGCCCGCCAGCGACCTGAAGTCGGCCTGGCCCGAGAGCAAGTTCCCGTAGATGTCGAAGTCATACGGATCGCCGGCCGCCGCGCCGCCGGTGAAATCGTCGCTCGAGAACCTCCCGATGCCGAGCCGCGGGCCCGCGAACGGCGTCAGATCGGTGGGGGTCGACCCGTGCGGGATCGCGCGCAGCGTGCAGGTCTGCTCGCTGTCCGAGCTGATGAGCGTGTGCGTGGTCGAGAAGGCGTTGTTAGTGACCATGACGTTGGATTCGAACGGCGTAGCAACGGTCCCCACATAGCAGAGGATGTCGACGCTGCTCGACCCCGCTCGCCGTTCCCGAGATCGTGAACGTGTTCGCCGGGTCCGACGGGTTGTCGGCGTCGTAGAGCATGTAGGCCGGATCCGACGGCGTCGTGATCTGCGACGACTGCGTGAGGGCGGAGGCGGGAGCGCTGAAGACGAGCGCGGCGATCGTGGCCCCCAGCCCGCCGATGCCCACTCTCACTGCCCTCATTGCCGCGCGAGCCTACCACCGCACCTCTCCGCTAGGGTGCGGCACCCCCGTGCGAGCGCTGATCATCTCCTGGGAATATCCGCCGGTGATCGAGGGCGGGCTCGCGCGCCATGTGCGCAAGCTCTGCGAGCACCTGGTGTCTGAAGGGGTCGAAGTGCATGTCCTAACGCGCCGCGGCGGGTCGCTGCCAGTGGAGGAGGTCCGCCACGGGGTCATCGTGCACCGGGTGCGCGAACCGCAGTTCCCAAAGGACGTCGACGCCTTCGTCCGCTGGGTCTCACAAATGAACGCGCACATGCGCGAGCTCGGGGTCGAGCTCTGCGAGCGCTTCGACTTCGACGTCGTCCACTCGCACGACTGGCTCGTGGCCGAGGTGGCGGAGGGCCTGGCGCGTGAGATCGGGCGCCCGTGGCTGGTCACGGTGCATGCGACGGAGTTCGGCCGCCACCAGGGCTGGGTCCAGAACCATCCTCAGTCGCACATCCACGCGGTCGAGCGAGACATGGTGCGCAATGCAGATGGAGTCATCACCTGCTCGCAATACATGCGCGGCCACGTGGCACGCGTGTTCGGGGTCTCACCCCGGAGGATCACCGTGATCCAGAACGCGATCGATGCGCGCGATCTGGAACCGGTCGCCGACGATCTCCCTGGGCTGAGGGCGCGATTCGCTCCCCCAGATGAGCGTCTCGTGCTGATGGTTGGACGGCTCGTGCACGAGAAGGGCTTTCACCTGGCGCTCGACGCGCTCGCGCCGGTGATCCGCCGGCTCGGGAACGTGCGCTTCGTCGTCGCCGGGACCGGAACGGCCGAGGCCGACCTCAAACGCCAGGCGCGGCGCCTCCGGCTCAGCCGGCACGGCCGCTTCCTCGGCTGGATCGGCGACGACATGCTGCACTCGCTCTACCGCGTCGCGGACATCGTGATCGTGCCGTCGATCTATGAGCCGTTCGGGCTCGTCGCGCTCGAGGCGATGGCGTCCGGCTGCCTGTGCGTGGTCGCGGACACCGGCGGCCTCCGCGAGGTCGTGCCCGCCGACGGAACCGCGGGACACCGCTTTCCCTCCCGCGACGTCGAAGCGCTGGCCGAAATTCTCGAACAGGTCCTCGGCGACGACGACGGACGCCGGCGCGCGGTGGTCGCGGCTCGCGAGCACGTGCTCCGGTTCGACTGGTCCGAGGTCGCGCGCAGTACCCGCGCGATCTATCAGGAGCTCGCTCGGACGGTTGATCGCGCGGTCGAGCGAACCTAGACTAAAGACACGACCGCCTTCCAGCGAACCTCTCTAACGCGCGGTCAGCTTTGGCTGGTCGCAGCGCTGCTCGCATTCGCGATCGCCGCCTGGCTCGTGACCGGCCAGCGGATGGCGGGGATGGACGCGGGCCCGGGCACCGATCTCGGGACGCTCGGCTTCTACACCGGCGTGTGGGTGGTGATGATGGCCGCGATGATGCTCCCCTCGGTCTGGCCGATGGCGGCGGCATACGCTGGGCGCACCGAGCGCCGCGCCGCGAGCGCCCTGTTCGTGGCCGGGTATCTCGGCGTCTGGACGCTGTTCGGCCTGGTGGCGTACGCGGTGTTCGACGGGGTCAAGGCGATCTCCGACGGCACATTCGCGTGGCACAACGGCGGCCGTGACCTCGCCGGGGGCGTGCTGCTCCTGGCCGCCGCCTATCAGCTCACCCCGCTCAAGCGGGAGTCCCTGTCGCGCTGCCGCAGCCCACTGCGCTTCTTCCGCGAAACATGGCGTGACGGCACCGCCGGCGCACTGCGGCTCGGGATCGTGCACGGCGCCTGGTGCGTCGGCTGCTGCTGGGCGCTGATGGCCGCGCTGTTCGCGCTCGGGATCATGAGCATTGGCTGGATGCTGTTCGTCTCGGCGCTGATCGCGGCTGAGAAGCTGCTCCCGTGGCGGAGGATTGCGCTCTGGGGCGTGGTCGTGCTGCTCGTGGCGCTCGGGATCGGGCTGATCGTGTCGCCGTCAGACGTGCCCGGCCTGACGGTCCCCGGTGCGCACCCCGCGATGTCGATGATGCGCTGAGGAACGCCGAGGGCCCGGCTGTCGTGAGCCGGGCCCTCGGAAGACAACTCGCCTGTTGCGGCGGAGAGTACCGCCACGCGCAGGGGTTCCTTACATCATTCCGCCCATGTCGGGCATACCGCCGCCGCCGCCGCCGCCATCCTTCTCGGGCATCTCGGCAACGATCGCCTCGGTCGTGAGGATGTTCTTCGCGATCGAGGCAGCGTTCTGGAGCGCCGAGCGGGTCACCATCGCGGGATCGATGATCCCGGCGGCGATGAGGTCGACGACCTCGCCCGAGTCGACGTTCAGGCCGTGGCCCTTCTTCGCCTTGCGGACGTCGTTGACGACGACCGAGCCCTCCAGTCCGCCGTTCTCGGCGAGCTGGCGGAGCGGCTCCTCGAGCGCGCGGCGGACGATCTTGCCGCCCGTCGCCTCATCGGGATCCTCGGAGGCGTCGGTCTTGATCGCATCCTGCGCGACCAGCAGCGCGACGCCGCCGCCCGGCACGATGCCCTCCTCGAGCGCCGCCCGGGTGGCCTGGAGCGCGTCCTCGACGCGATGCTTCTTCTCCTTCATCTCCGTCTCAGTCGCGGCACCGACCTTCACGACCGCGACGCCGCCGGACAGCTTCGCGAGGCGCTCCTGGAGCTTCTCGCGATCGAAGTCCGAGTCGGTGTTGTCGATCTCGGTCTTGATCTGGTTGATGCGGCCCTTGATCGCCTCGGACTCACCCGCTCCGTCGACGAGCGTGGTCGTGTCTTTGGCGACAACAACGCGGCGGGCGCGGCCAAGCTGCGAGAGCTGGGTGTTCTCGAGCTTGAGTCCCATCTCCTCGGTGATCACCTCGCCGCCCGAGAGGATCGCGATGTCCTCGAGCATGCGCTTGCGGCGGTCACCGAAGCCCGGCGCCTTGACGGCGACGCCGGTGAAGGTGCCACGTAGCTTGTTCACCACGAGGGTCGCGAGCGATTCGCCCTCGACGTCCTCGGCGATGATCAGCAGGGGCTTGCCCGACTGGATGACCTGCTCCAGGACCGGCAGCACGTCACGAACCGAGCCGATCTTGGAGTTGGCGATGAGGATGTAGGGATCCTCGAGGACGGCCTCCATGCGGTCCTGGTCGGTGACCATGTAGGGCGAGATGTAGCCCTTGTCGAACTGCATGCCCTCGGTGAACTCGAGGTCCATGCCGAACGTCTGGCCCTCTTCGACGTTCACGACGCCGTCCTTGCCGACCTTGTCGATTGCGTCGGCGATCACGTCGCCGATCTCCTCATCGCCGGCGGAGATCGTCGCCACGCGGGCGATCTGCTCCTTGCCGGTGATCTCGGTCGACTGCGACTCGATGTTGGAGACGACGTCGTCGACGGCCTTCTCGATCCCGCGCTTGAGCGCCATCGGGTTCGCGCCGGCAGCGACGTTCTTGAGGCCCTCGCGGACAATCGACTGCGCCAGCACAGTGGCGGTCGTCGTGCCGTCGCCGGCCACGTCGTTGGTGGCGGTCGCCACCTCGCGCACGAGCTGGGCGCCCTGGTTCTGGAAGACGTCCTCGACGTCGATCTCGCGCGCGATCGTCACACCGTCGTTGGTGATCGTGGGCGCGCCGAACTTCTTGTCGAGAACCACGTAGCGGCCCTTGGGGCCGAGAGTTACCTTGACCGCGTTGGCGACCGCGTCGACGCCCGCCTCGAGCGCCTTGCGAGCCTCCGCGTCGTATTTCAGTTCCTTATGAGCCATTTCTTCTCCTGTTAGGACTGGACCTTGGCCAGCACGTCGGACTCACGCAGGACGAGGAGTTCCTCCCCGTCTACCTTGATCTCGGTCCCGCCGTACTTTGAGTACAGGACCTCGTCACCTTCGGCGACGTCGAGCGGCGTCCGCTTGCCGGTGTCCTCGTTGACCTTGCCGTCGCCGACCGCGAGGACCTTGCCCTTCTGAGGCTTTTCCTTGGCCGTGTCGGGGAGGACGATCCCACTCGAGGTGGTCTCCTCCTCCTCGATCGCCCGTACGATCAGTCGATCGCCGAGGGGCTTGAGCTTCATCTGATGAAACCTCCGGTTGAGGGAGTGTGAGTTAGCTGCTTGGCACTCGCGTAGCAAGAGTGCCAGCAGAGGCGACTATAGCTTTATCTACGGCGGGTTTCAAGGGGTTTCTTGGCACTCTAGATTCGTGAGTGCCAAGAAAAAAGGTCGCTGCGGGCCTCGCGGCCGGCCGCGGGGGAGCGCAGCCACAGGCCGACGGGGATCTCCCTGTAGACGATCTTCGCGCTGACGCTCTGAGAGCCGCGCGTGCACCTCGCGGAGCCGTGGCCGGGGTTTGTCCGGGGGGCGGTTGAATACGTCGCACCGCCGCGGCAGCTCCAGCCGTCGAACGACCGCCAGTGGCCCTTGAGCCGATTGCGTGAGCCGGACAACGCGCGCGAATGCCAGTTGCCCTTGCCCTCGATCCAGAAGCGACGCATGATGGACCGGGCGGATGGGCAGGCCGTCCCCTGCGTGCGCAGGTGGAGGACAGCTGCGTCGGTAGAGAGCCGGCAGCCGCTCGCCGCGGCGGAGCGAGCCGGCAAAACCAGCGCGAGGGCTACGAACACGACGGTCGACGTAGGACGGACGCGCACGGCGGCGCCGCCGTTTCAGTTGCGGGCGCCGCCCAGGCCGTGGATGCGGTCCCGCAGCTCGGGCGGGTTCTCGATGATCTGCGAAAAGCGCACCACCGTGACCGTGTCCTCCATCGAGACCTTGCGCCCGTAGATCTGCTCGAGGAAGTGGACCATCTCGTCGACCCGACGGAACTCGGGATTGTCGTGCTCGATGTCGCGCGGCGAGAGGTCCCGGACGCGCTTGACCTCCACCTGGTCGATGACCGCGTAGAAGATCTTCTCGCGCGGCGAATGCTGGTAGCCGATCGTGACGAGCACGCATTCGTTCTTGCGGTACTTGTGCGATTTGTCCCCAAGCCGGATCGTCGCGGTCTTGCGCCCGCGGCGTAGCTGGTCGGCGAACACCGACGAATAGAAGTTCAGGACGCGCACCGGCGGTGAGCCTACCGTCTCAATACACGTAGCGCTGGAGCGCGTCGGGCTCGTGCACCGTCAACCTGCCGCGACCCTGCGTGATGACCCCGGCGCGCTCGAGCACAGCCAAGAACCGGCTTGCTGACTCGCGCGAGGAGCCTGCCAGCTGGGCCAGCTCCGCCTGCGTCGAGGTGATGAGCACATCTCCGTCTCCTGCCCCCTCCGCGCGTGCTGCTTCGACGAGCTGCGCGAGCACGCCCGCGACCCGACTCTGCACAGTCTGGAACGACTGCGCGGTCAGCCGCTCGTTGGTCTGGCGCAGACGTCGCCCGAGCGAGCTGATCAGCTTCACGGCGATGTCCGGATGCTCCCGCAGCAGCCGCCGCATGTCGCCCGAGAGGATCGCAATCGCCTCGGTGGGCTCGATCGCCTCGATCGTCGCCGAGCGCCGCTCGTCGTCGAACATCGCAAGCTCGCCGAAGATGTCGCCCGGCCCAAACGTCGCTAGCGTGATCGAGCGGCCGTCGCTGTGTTCGCGCACCGCGCGCGCGTGGCCGGAGCGCACCACATAGCAGGTGCTGCTCTCATCGCCCTCGCGGAACACCACCTCGCCGGCGCCGAAGCGGCGCGGCACGGCGACCTCCGCCACCCGCTGAAGTTCCTCCTCGCCGAGCGCCGAGAAGACGGGCACGCGCCCCAGCAGCTCGATCGTGTCCCCACTGGTCGCCGACATAGCGGGGATGGTACGGGCGCCGGGGGGTCCGTGGGCGAGGCTGGGCGGGGACCGCTCCGCAATCGCGCGAGAGCTGTCGCCTGGCCACGGGCGCGGCCGTCCGCACGAAACTATGGCGTTTCGGTTCGACCTGTCGGAACCGAAACGCCATCGTTCACGGCTCGCTCGCGTAAACCAGCCGCTCAGGCCAGATCGAGCGCCTGCTCGCGGCGGTGACGGCGCACCGCGGCGGCGATCCACCACACGGCCGCGATCACCAGGGCCACGGGTACGAGCGCCGCGAGCGCGATCAGCGCGACGCCGGCGGCGACCGTCAGCACGCGTCCCGCGTCATGAGCGGCCTTGCCGATCGTGAAGCCGCCGCTGAGCGGCACCGGCTGCTGCCGGCCGGCCTGGACCGTCAGCGAGATCTGGCTGTAGCTGATCTGGCGATTGAGGGAACTGAGCGTCGATTGGGCGCTCGCGATCTTTGTGTTGGCGTCGTTCAGCTGGGCCTGGATTGCGTTGATCTGCGTCTGTGTCGTCGCGTTCTGGAGTTGCTTGAGCAGCGAGGTACGGAGTGCCTGCGCCTGTGCCAGTTGGTTCTGGGCGCCGTTGAACTGATCCGTAACGTCGTTGGTGTTGTCGGTGCGGGAGACGACCTGGGCGTACTGGAGCGTCGATAGGTCGCCGAGCGCGAGGCTGAGACTGGAGCTCGGAACCGTCAGCTGGAATTGCGAGTAGCCGTTCTGGCCGCTGCTGACGCTCGAGTTGTTGACGTAGCCGTCGTACCTGCGGACGACCACCAGGACCTGATGAGCGACGTCCTCCATGTGGCTCGGCCGCGTCGAGAGGTAGAGCTCCGACGAAGAGACCTCCTTGCGGCCCGGGAACGTCACCGGCGGTGCATAGGCTCCCGCGGCAGCATCAGGCTGCCCCATGGGGCTCAGAATTTTGGCGGTGCCGGCCGCGCCAGAGGAGCGGTGCGCCACGGCCGCCGTCGGACGGGCGCCGCCCGAGGAGGAACCCCCTCCCGAAGACGCCACGACTATCGCCACCACGGCGGCCGCCACCAGACCCCCCGCGGGCGCTAGCGCCCATAGCCGCGCCCGCGGCCGGCGCCGCACACGCGGCGCCGCGCTGGCGCGAAAACGTGCATCGAGGCGGGCCGCGACATCGGTCGGCGGCGAGGGCCGCTCGTCGCGGAGAAGCAGCACGAGCTCCGCCAGCTCGGCGTGCTCGGGGTCAACCGGCTCGCCGGCAAGGGCAGCGTCGATCACTTGCAGTTCATCCATCACAGGCTTTCCTCAGCTTTTCGATCACGCGGTGAAGGCGGGTGCCAACGGCGGACTCACTCAGCCCTAGGACGCGCCCCAGCTCGCCGTTCGAGAGACCGGCGTGGAACTTGAGCGCCACCAACTCGCGGTCGCGGGCCGACACGCCCGCCAGCGCCGCGCGTACCGCTGTCCGCCGCAGCGCGACGTCCGCCGGATCGACGTCATCGACCGGCTCGCTCGCGAGCGTCGCCAGCCGCTTGCGCCGCCGCAGCTCGTCGAGCGCCGCATTGCGAGCGATCCCGAACAACCACGCGCGCTCGTCGCCCCGGCGGCGATCGAACGTGCGTCGGCTGCGGTATGCGCGCTCGAATGCCTGGGACGTCACATCCTCCGCAGCGACCCGGTCGCGCAACAGTGTCGCGACGTAGGCGTAAACGTCGTCGCGGCTCGAGCGGTAGAGCTCCTCGAATCGCTCCCAGGTTCCTGGCTCGGCCACGAGAGTCGCACTCACGCCCGTACTACGTGGCTCGGGAGGGTTTGTCACGGCGATTTGAATTGTGCGCCTGATTCGGGGTGCGTCAGCGTGCACAGCCGGGGCGCTATTTTGGGCTCACCTTGGGATCCCTATCGCTCCTAGCCGTCGCCGCGGCCGCCGCAGCTCCAACCCCCGCCCAGATCAGACAGGCCATCAAGACGGCCGAGAGCTCGAAGGAGCTGTGGGCGACGGTCAACATCTGCGACACCGCCAAGAACCCAAACAAGATCGGCATCCGGGCGGAGATCCCCAGTCTGGGGTTCACCACGCAGATGTACATGACGTTCGAGGTCGGCTACCGCTCCGCGCCGCACAAGGCGTTCAAGCTGCTGCGCTCGTCGCGCCACCGGGAATACATCGGCAGCGCGTCCACCAAGCTGCTCCAGGGCGGCCGGACGTACGGCTTCGTACCACCCGAAGTGCTCGACGGCACCGTCACGTTCG
This sequence comes from uncultured Actinomycetes bacterium, assembly GCA_963795505.1. Taxonomy (GTDB): domain Bacteria; phylum Actinomycetota; class Thermoleophilia; order Solirubrobacterales; family Solirubrobacteraceae; genus Palsa-465. The sequence continues at coordinate 155,744 of CAWCIB010000012.1, read as the reverse complement.
AGTGGTGGTATCAGGGCAAGCTAATCGGCAGCACGACGCGCACGACCACCCGTGGACATCATGCCGACGCCGCCGACCCGCAGGGCTACAGCGCCAAGATGTGCAGGATCAGAGCTGGCTGAACAGCCGCGGGTCGTTTGTGACCACGCCGGTGACGCCGAGCGCGACCAGAGAACGCAACGTGGCCAGATCGTCCACGGTCCAGACGTAGAGCTCACCGCCGGCGCGCTTGATCGCCTCGACGAGCCGGCCGCTGACTAGACGCCAGTGGGCCATCAGGGCGTCACAACGACGCTCGCGGACGGCGGCCGCCGCCCGCGCGGGGAGCGCCTGGCGCGCTGCCCATGCGAGCACGTGGGCGGCGGGGCGGCTGGCCGGCGACCGAAATGGGTCATGGCGCAAGTGGGGCACCGTCCACCCGAGGCGGACGCCCGGCTCGGCGGCTCGGATGTGGGCCAGGCTCGAGACGTATTGAGTCGAGATCAGCGCGCGGTCGATCAGGCCGAATGCGCTCAGCGCTTCGAGCACAGGTTGCTCGTAGCCCGGCAGCTTGAGATCGACGTCGAACCGGATCCCCTCGAACCGCTCATCGATCAGGTACGCGAGGCCCTCCTCGAACGTGACCGGCGTGCGTCGCTCGGCGTCTTCATAGTCGTGCGCCAGCAGCAGCCGGTCTGAGTGCCGCTCGCGCAGGACGTCGAACTCGATCATGTCGACACCCGCCTCGAGTGCGGCGTCGAAGCTTGCGAACGTGTTGCCGGGCGCGATCAGGTCTGCGCCCTTGTGGCCGACTCGCAAAACGGTCATCGCTGGCACCCCGGACACCAGTACGTGGTTCGGTTCGCGTCGCCCTGACCGCGCGCCTCCACGCGCGTTGCGCACCTCGGACACACCGGGCGCTTATACACGCGCGGCTGGATCGCGCGTAGTCCGTCGCTCGCGGAGCGGAGCATCCGCGGGCGCACCGCCTCGATCACAGCCAAGGCCTCGGAGTCCGGTACCTGGCCCACCGGCCGCCAGGGATCAATCTCCGCCTCCCAGCATCCCTCCGCCTTCCAGATGTTGCCGATGCCCGCGACGTTGCTCTGGTCGAGCAGCGCGTCGCCGAGCGGGCGTGTGGCGTCGTCGGCGCGAAGCCGCTTCAGGAAGCCCCGATGATCGAACTCGTCTGCCAGCACGTCGGGTCCCAGCCCCTGAACGACGAGCCGCGTCCGCCCATCGGTCAGCAGCTCGAGCGTCGGGCCGCCGAGCTCGGCGACCTCGTGGCCGCCGAGGCGAAAGACGAGCCACGCCCGCGACGAGGTCCGGCCACCGCGGCGATAAACGCGCCACGAGCCGGTCATGCCGAGGTGCGAATGGATCGCCAGGCCGCCCTCGAAACGGACGAACAGGTGCTTTCCGTGGGTGTCGACGGCATTCACAACTCGGCTTCCGAGCCGCTCGGGCCAGTCCGGATTGCGTGCTGCATGGATCTCCTCCGGGACGCGACCGGCGAGCACAGGCCGGATCCGGTTCGCGGCGTACGAGATCGTGTCGCCCTCAGGCACTGAGCGTCAGCCTACGCGGTCCCTCCTGGAAGCCGAGCGAGCGGAGCAGCGGTTGCAGCGGGCTGCCCGTCGCCGGGGCGCCGTCGACCCTCTCCAGCGCGACGCGCTTGATCCGTCCCGCGCGGACCTGCTCGACGAGCTCCTCGAGCCCGGACTGAAGGCGAGCGTCGTCGATCGACACGAGCGTTTGAAGCCCGCGACCGCCGCGCTCCAGGTACACGATCGGCTCGCCGCCGGACAGCACGACGTAGGCCCCGGCGACCCGTTGCGGTCGGCGGTCGGTCGCCGGCCAGGGCAGCGCGGCGCCATACGGCTGGCCGGGGTCGACCGCCGCCACCACGAGCGGTCGTTCGTGCTCTGGGTCGGGCAGCGAGCGCAGCCGCTCGACCGCGCCCGGCAGCGCAAATTGGGCTCCGCCGAGCCCTTCGACGAAATAGCCGCGCCGGGCGACGCCAAGCGTCTCGAGTTGGGAGAGCTCCGGATAAATCGCCGAGAATCCGCCCGGGATGCCTTCGGCAAGTACCTGCTCGCGCGTCAGCACGCCGTAGCGCTCGAGCAGCAGCTCTGCGGCCGCCCGCCGGCGGGCGGCAGGCTCAGCGGCGGGAAACAGCGATCCCGTCAGCGACCAGCGGCCCTGGACCTGCGCGGCGGCTCCCCTGCGCCGGTTGGCAAAGCGCCGGGTGGAGGAGCGCTCGCGCTGCGCCCGGGCCAGCGTGAGCCGCGGGGCGCGCAGCGGCGCGAATGCGTCGTTGGTCACATCGCCCGCCCACACGAGGTCCCACAGCGCTTCCTGGATCTCCTCGGGCGCGAGATCGACATCGACCAGCAAGTCCGTGAAGAAACAGGCGCCCGCGGCGAGGCGATCGCGAACGGCCGCATGCCTGGGCTCGACCGGCGACTCGCCTTTGACCGGGGGCGGCCCGAGCACCGCCGCGTCCTCGCGGAAGTAGAGCGCGACGCGTCCCGAGTGCCGGCCGAGCGCCCCGGCCCCTACCCAGACGACCTCTCCGCTCGCGCACACCTGATCCATCCAGGCTGGCGAGTAGGCGCCCAGCCGGCGCGGGAGCACGTCGCGCTCCCACACCTCAGCTGGCAGCGCGAGGCCCTGGAGAGGCACGAGCGCGTCACGGAGGCGATCGATGCCCGCGCCGGAGGCAGGGTGACGGTCGATGCCCTGCCAGGCGGGCATGAAGCGAGCCAGGGCGCGCTGGTCGGCGGGCTCGATCTCGCGCCGCAACACCGCGAGCGAGGCGCGGCGCAAACGGCGCAGCACGTCGGGGTCGCACCACTCGCGCTCGCTGCCGCCGGGGCGAAGCTCGCCCTGCACGACAGCTCCGTCGCGCTCGAGCTCGCGCAGGGCGGAAGATGGATCGACTCCGTAGCGGACGCGGACCTCGGCGGTGGTGAACGGCCCGTGGGTGGCCGCGTAGCGTCGCACCAGCCGAGCAAGGGCGTCCGGCACGTCCTCGAGGAATGCCGCCGGCAGTCCTCCAGGCGGCACCGCGGCGAGCGCATCGCGGTAGAGCCCGGCGTCGGCTGCATCGATCCACCGCTCCTCGCCGCCCACACGGACGCGGATCGCGCGGCGCTCAGCCTCGAGCGAGGCAAGCATCGCCGCGACATCCTCGTGCGCGCGGGCCTGCGCCTCGACGCTGGTGAGATCGCCGACGCGACGCAGGATGTCGTGTAGCTCGTCGCGGTTGGCCGCACGCCGCACCTCTGAGATGGCCTGGAGGTCGTCTTCGAGGGAAGCGAGCGCGCCGGCGTCGATCAGGTCGCGCAGCTCCTCCTGGCCGAGCAGCTCGCGCAGCAGGTCGCGGTCGAGCGACAGGGCCGCAGCGCGACGCTCCGCGTTCGGGGTGTCGCCCTCGTACATGTAGGTCGCGACGTAGTCGAACAGCAGGCTCGACGCGAACGGCGACGCGGTCGGCGTCTCGACCTCCACGAGCGAGATCTCGCGCCGCTGAACCTTTGTCAGCAGCTCGACCAGGCCCGGGACGTCGAACACATCGCGCAGGCACTCGCGGTAGGTCTCGAGCACGATCGGAAAATCGCCGTACTTCTTGGCGACCTCGAGCAGCGACTGCGACTTCAGCCGCTGCTGCCAAAGCGGCGTGCGCTTGCCCGGGCGCGCGCGTGGGATCAGCAGCGCCCGGCCGGCGTTCTCGCGAAAGCGCGCACCGAACAGCGCGGAGGAGCCGAGCTCGGCGACGACGCGCTCCTCGATCTCGTCGGGCTCGAGCAGTACGAGGTCCGCGCCGGGCGGCTCCTCGGCATCGGGGAGGTGGACGATGATGCCGTCGTCGGAGTAGATCGCGTCGGATTCGAGCTCGAGCTCGTCGCGGATCCGCGCCGAGAGCGCTAGCGCCCAGGCCGCATGCACGCGACCGCCGAAGGGCGAGAGCACGCACAGCCGCCAGTCGCCGATCTCGTCGCGGAAGCGCTCGACGACGATCGCTCGGTCGGAGGGCACGACGCGTGTCGCGGCCTGCTGCTCGGACAGGAAGTCGACGAGGTTGACAGCCGCCTTGGGGTCGAGGTCGTAGTCGCGCTCCAGAACCTCGGGGCGCTGTTCGACCGCCCAGCGCGCGAACGCCCCGATCGCTTCACCGAGCTCACGCGGGCGCCCGACACCGTCGCCCTTCCAGAACGGGACCGCGCCCGGGAGCCCAGGCGCCGGCGTGACGATCACGCGGTCGCGGGTGATCTCCTCGATCCGCCAGGTCGATGCGCCGAGCAAAAACGTCTGGCCAGGGCGCGTCTCGTAGACCATCTCCTCGTCGAGCTCGCCGACACGTCGACCGTCGGGGAGCGTGACGGCGTAAAGGCCGCGGTCGGGAATCGTTCCCGCGTTGAAGATCGACAAGATGCGTGCGCCGGGCCGCGCGCGGATCGTGCCCTTGATGCGGTCCCAGGTGATTCGCGGGCGCAGCTCGGCGAACTCCGAGGACGGGTAGCGCCCGTCGAGCATGTCGAGCACGTTCTCGAGCTGGGTCCGCGGGAGCTCGCCGTAGGAATGGGTGCTCGTCACGAGCGCGTAGAGCTCCTCGACGGAGACCGGCTGGTCCTCGGGCGCGGCGGCCGCAACCGCGACGATCTGCTGGGCGAGCACGTCGAGCGGGTTGCGGGGTACGACGGTAGTCTCGATCTCTCCGGAGCGCATCCGCCGCGCTACGACCGCGCACTCGAGCAGGTCGGCGCGGAACTTGGGGAAGATGCGGCCGCGGCTGACCTCGTCGACCGAATGTCCCGCGCGGCCGATCCGCTGCAGGCCTCGGGCGACGGACTTTGGCGACTCGACCTGGATGACGAGGTCGACGGCGCCCATATCGATCCCTAGCTCGAGCGACGAAGTCGCCACCAGGCACGGCAGTTGGCCGGCTTTGAGCAGCTCCTCGACGACGGTCCGCTCCTCACGCGCCAGCGAACCGTGGTGGGCGCGTGCGATCTCGGTCACCGGGCGACCGGCGATCTCGTCCTCTGCGGCGGCGAGCTCGTTCAGCCGCAATGCGAGACGTTCGGCTCCCCGCCGTGCGTTGACGAACAGGATCGTCGAGCGGTGCTCACGGATGAGCCTCAAAAGCTCCGGATAAATCGCGGGCCAGATCGACTTGCGGGTCGCGTCGCCGGCGCCGCTCGCCAGCGGGTCGAGCAGGTCGGCCGCATCGCCGGAGTTGGGCTCGACCATCGAGTCGACCGGCACGTGGATCTTCAGATCGAGCGGCTTGCGCACGCCGGTGTCGACGACGCGGCAGGTTCGCCGCGGCCCGACGAGGAAGCGGCCGACTTCTTCGAGCGGCCGCTGAGTGGCGGATAGGCCGATGCGCTGCACGTCGTTACCAGCCGCCCGGACGAGCCGCTCGAGCGTCAGGGCGAGGTGCGAGCCACGCTTGGTCGAGGCAACGGCATGGATCTCGTCGACCACGCACCAACGGGCGCCTTCGAAGAGCTCCTGCGAGCGGCTGGTGAGCATCAGATACAGCGACTCGGGTGTTGTGATCAGGATGTCGGGCGGGGTGCGGAGCATCGCCTGGCGTTCGCGCTGCGGCGTGTCGCCGGTGCGGACGGCAACGCTCACCTCAGCGCCGACGCCACGAAGCGGAGCGCGCAGGTTGCGCTCGATGTCATACGAGAGCGCCTTGAGCGGCGAGACATAGACGAGGCTGATGCCATCGCCGGGTGCGGTGATCAACTGGTCGATCGCCCACAGGAACGCGGCCAGCGTCTTGCCCGATCCGGTGGGCGCACTGATCAGCACATGCTCGCCCGAAGCGATTGCCGGCCACGCCTGCTCTTGCGCGGGCGTCGGCGCCGCGAACGCCTGACCAAACCATTCGCGCGTGCGGGGGCTGAATGCTGCGAGCGGGTCGGGCATGGCTCTGCTGAGCGTAGCCCTCGGAATGCTCTCGCGAGTCCGACCGAGGACAGGTATTGACCGCTATTGCGCCTGTATGCCGAAGGAGCCCTGCAAGCCCCTACGCACTCATAAACGCGACGGCCTCGCCGAGGCCGGCGCTGCGGCGCACCGAGGCGATCCGCCGACCGGGCTGAACCGCATCGTGGACGTGGCCGAGGTCGTCGCCGAGGCGCTCGACCAGCGCGTCGAGGTCATCGACGATGACCACGAGGCCCCAGAAGCGGGCGGGCCCAGGATCGAGCTCCGGGACCTCGACCAGCTCGAGGATCGCCGCGCCGAGCCGGCGGAAGCCCATGCGGTTGCCATCTGGCCGCTCGACGACGCGCCGTAGCTCCAACCCGGCGGCCTCGAGCGCGGCCGAGGTCCGCTCGAAGTCGGGCGTCATCACGACGACGTGATCGAGTCCGACGGCACCGTTGGGATGGGCCGCGGGCGCGGCGGTCGCCGGGGCGGGGACGATCGGCAGACCGTCGACCTCCGACTCGAGCCCGGTCACCGCCCAGCCGGTGATGCCCCGGCCCGAAGCGCCCAGCCCGACAGCCACCCCACCGATGGAGCACACGCCGTCATCGACCGTGAACCCGAGCGCCTGCCAGCGCTCGGGTGGATCCGCCAGCGCGAGCGCCACCAGCTCTGGCTTCACGCGACCAGCTCCCGCGCACGTCTGAACACCTCGTCGGTCATGGCTTCGGTCAGCCGGCCGGTGAACGTGTTCTGCTGGCTGGGGTGGTAGCAGCCGAGCAGCTCGTAATCGCCGACCGGAGCGAGCGCTCCATGGCCGAAGCGGGGGCGGGGCCGGGGCGCCGACAGCACCCGCAGCACCGCGTCCCACGCGAAGCTCCCCAAGCACACGATCACCCGCACCGACCGCAGCAGCTCGAGCTCGCGCATCAGATACGGCAGGCAGTTGTCGCGCTCCGACGGTGCCGGCTTGTTGGCCGGCGGCGCGCAGCGAACCGCTGCCGCCACGTAGCAGTCGGTCAACCTCAGACCGTCGCCGCGGCTGAGCGACTCAGGCTGGTTGGCAAACCCCGTCCGCCACAGCGAGGCGAACAGCCAGTCGCCCGAGCGGTCGCCGGTGAAGATCCGCCCCGTTCGGTTACCGCCGTGAGCCGCCGGCGCCAGTCCGACGAGCAGCACACGCGCGGCGGGATCTCCGAAGCCGGGCAGCGGCCGCCCCCAATACTCCTCCGAGGCGTACGCGGCCCGCTTGACGCGCGCGACCTCCTCGCGCCAGGCAACCAGGCGCGGACAGCGCCTGCACGCGATGACCTCGCGCTCGAGAGCGGCGAGGCTCACCTGGGCACGTTGCGCGCAAGCACTCCGTCGACCATGCGGTCGATCACGGGGGCGAGCTCGAGCACGTCCTCCGGCTCGCCGAGGCGCACCTGGCGCGAGACGAGCTCGGTGATCGCGCCCACGATCGCATATGCGTCATGGGGCGATGCGAACCGCGGTCCGAGACCGTGCTCGGCGGCAGCGGCATTCTCTGCGTCAAGGCTCTCCGCGAACAGCTGCATCGACTGGTCGCGCTTGGCCATCGCCCTGGGGCCGGCCGCCATGATCTCAACGACGAGCACGCGCGTGAACTCGGGGTTGTCCGCGACGGTTTGGAGATAGGCGCGCGTCGCGGCCTGCATCCGCGCCGCGGCGTCGCGCATTCCCTCCAAGGTCAGCGCCGCTGCGGTGGCCTGCCCGACGACTTCATTCGCGCGGTCATACAGCGCGAGGATGCAGCCCTCCTTGTTGTCGAAGTGCGCGTAGAAGGTTGCCTTCGACATTCCTGCGCGACGCGCGATCGAGGTTGCGCTGGCGGCGCCGTAGCCGCGCTCGGCAAACTCGGCGGCCGCTGCGCGCATCAGCCGCCTGCGCTGGAGCGGGAGGCGAACCTCTGGCGGCGGCGCATGACGGCCGCGCGCGATCCGCTCCGGCTGCTCGAGTTGTTCGGGCCCCCGGTCGATCACAGAGCTCACGCTTTGAGCGCCCTCCCGTAATGCCGCTCGTAGTACTCGCGATAGGCGCCCGAGCGGATCGGCTCCCACCACCAGCCGTTGTCGCGGTACCAGTCGACGGTGCGCTCGAGGCCTTCGCGGAAGCCGACCAGCGGCTCCCAGCCAAGGCCGCGCAGCTTGTCGGAGGCGAGCGAGTAGCGCCGGTCGTGTCCCGGCCGGTCGGTGACGAACTCGATCAGTTCGGGATCTGCTCCGGTGAGCTCGACGATCCGGCGGACCGCGTCGAGGTTCTCGCACTCGTCCGGTCCGCCGCAGTTGTAGACCTCGCCTGCCGCACCGCGCCCGAGCGCCGCCCCGATCCCGCGCCCAAAGTCCTCGGCGAATAGCCAGTTGCGCACGTTGCGGCCGTCGCCGTAGACGGGCAGGCGGTCGCCGGCGAGGGCATTGAGGATCATCAGCGGAATCAGCTTCTCGGGATATTGGTAGGGGCCGTAGTTGTTCGACCCGCGGCAGATGAGCGTCTCGAGCCCGTAGGTGTGGAAGTAGCTCGAGACCAGCAGGTCGGCGCCGGTCTTGGTGGCGCTGTAGGGCGACGACGGTTGCAGCGGGGATTGCTCGGTGAACGATCCCGACTCGATCGAGCCGTAGACCTCGTCGGTCGACACCTGGAGGTAGCGAAGCCCGCGTTCGCGAGCCGCCTCCAGCAGCACGTGCGTGCCCTGCATGTTGGTGACGATGAATGTCTCGGGGCCGGAGATCGAGCGGTCAACGTGGGTCTCGGCCGCAAAGTTGACGATCGCGTCGCATCCCGCGATCGCGTCGGCAACGGCGACCGGGTCCTCGATCGCACCGTGCACGAAGCGGATCTCGTCGGCGACATCCTGCAGGTTCTCGCGTCGCCCGGCATACGTCAGCTTGTCGAGCACGGTCACCTCGTCGTGGTGCTCGCGGAGACGGAGCCGCACGAAGGTCGAGCCGATGAAGCCGGCTCCTCCGCAAACAAGCAGTCTCACGTGACGGCCACCTGCAGGGCCATGAAATCTCTCAATCCCTCGCGCCAGTCGGGAAGCTCAGGAACGCCCCGGCGCTCTGAGCGCAACACCGAGTATGCAGGCCTCGGCGCGGGACGGTCGGTTTCGGCCGTCTTGCCCGGCCGTACCTCGCAGCGGGCTCCCGCGATCCGCACGATCTCGGAGGCGAACTCAAACCACGAGCACTGGCCGCCGGCCGCCGCGTGGACGACGCCGCGGGTCCGCTCCTCGGTCGTGGTCAGCTCGAGCAGTGCGGTCGCGAGGTGGCCCGTGAACGTCGGGCAGCCGATCTGGTCATCCACGACGCTCAGCTCGTCTCGCTCGGCCGCGAGCCCCAGGATCGTCTTTGGAAAGCACTTGCCGGCGATCCCGAAAAGCCACGACGAGCGGACGATGGTGTGCGTTTCCGGCGCCTCCTGGGCGACTTCGAGCTCGCCTTCGAGCTTCGTCCGGCCGTAGGCCGACAGCGGCCCGACCGAGTCGCTCTCGACGTAGGGCGTCGACTTGTGACCGTCGAACACGTAGTCGGTCGAGACGTGCACGAGCCAGGCGCCGTGGACGGCCGCGGCGCGTGCGAGGTTGGCCGCGCCGTCGCGATTGACGAGCGCCGCCCCCGCCGCGTCACTTTCGGCGCCGTCGACGTCGGTCCAGGCGGCGCAGTTGATGACCACGTCGGGCTGGGACTGGCGCAACACCGCGTCGACCGCCGCGCCGTTGGTGACGTCGAGACTGGCGTGGTCGTGTGGGATGACTTCGAGGCCCGCGGCCGTTGCGACCTTCACGACGTCGGTTCCGAGCATGCCGCCTGCCCCTGTAACGAGGATGCGCATCGTGGGCGCAGGGTATCGGTGGGCTCCCCCGCCATCGGCGCAGACTTATTCCCACAGTACGGGAACAAGTCTGCGTAGCTCATGGCGCGGGCGGACTTTGTCCACCTGGCCGGTGCTGCTCAGGCAGCCGCGCGCTCTGGCTCGGGCGAGAACTCGAGCAGCAGCTCCGCCAAGCGCTCGGGCGCCTCGACCTGGGGGCAGTGGCCGACGCCTTTGAGCAGCTCGAGGCGCGCACCCGGGACGGCGGACAGGATCCGCTCGGCACCGCGGTGGAAGACGAGCCGGTCGCGATCGCCCCACACCAGCAGGACCGGCAGGGAGATCCGCTCGGGGTCGAATGCCTCGCGCAGCTCCGGGATGAAGCGCTTCGCCGTTTCGAGGTAACCGGCGACATCGGCCCGGCGACGGTGATGCCAGGTGAACGCGGACACGACCTCGGGACTGATCTTCCGTGGCGCCGCGAATGCGAGCTGGAGATACAGCCTTGCGACGGCCGCCCGCAGGACAGCGCTTGGCACAGGGGCGGGGAGGGCGAGCAGCGAGCGCAAGACCGGGTCGCGCTCGACGAGGAACAGCAGCCGGCTCATCTCGAGGCCGGCGGGTGCGATCGGCACAACCCCCGCCAACCGCGCCTGGGGGCGCTGTGCCATCCGGAGCGTGACGCAGCCGCCCAGTGAATTACCGCAGGCAATCACGGGGTCGGCTTGCGAGCCCGAGACATAGCGGACGGCAGCGTGGGCGAACGCGTCGAGCTGAGGCAGTACCGGGCCCGGGAGAAGCTTGTCGGCCGTGGCGAAGCCGGGCAGGTCGACCGCGATCGCGCGCCTGCCCTCGCGCGCTATCAGCGCGAGCGCCTGGCGCCACGTGTCCGCGCTGTCCGCATAGCCGTGGAACAGCGCGATCCCGGGACCGTCCCCCTCGAGCTCGAGCACACGCGTCTCATAGCCCGCGAACGCGCGCCGGTGCTCGAACAGCGGCTGGATCACGCGGCGACTGCCTCCGCCGCCGGCGCACCGTAGACCTCGAAGTCACGTCCACGGATGAGCACGAGCGCCAGCGCCGCGCCGGCGAATGCGACGACCGAGCCGACGATCAGGATGTCGTTGAGCGCACCGGCGAACGCACCGTGCACGCTTAATGCCGCCTGCGCACGATGGGCGGCCGGACTCTGGTGGATGACGGCCTGCGCGCCACCGCCCGCTACGGCGTGTGCGATCGCATGGATATGGCCGGCGGCGGGCGTGCCCGCGAGCGACGGCGCGAGCCGGCTGCGCAGTTGGCTCTCGAAGATCGCCCCAAGCGCGGCGATACCGGTGGCGATCCCGACTTGGCGGAACGTCGAGTTGATGCCCGACGCCATCCCGCTGCGCTGCGGTGGAACGACGCCGATCGCCGCCGAGGCCAGCGGTGGGTTGACGAGCCCGATGCCCGCGCCGGAGACGATGAAGCCCGCCAGTAGCGCGGTCCAGTGCGAGGTGCCGTTCAGACCGCTCTCGAGCAGCAGACCGGCGCCGACGAGCGCCAGGCCGAGACTCAGCAGGAGACGGACTGGGACACGCGCGGACAGGTTGCCCGCGATCGCGGCGACGACGAAGCTCAGCAGCGTGGTGGGCAGGAAGCGCAGTCCGGTCTGAAGCGGCGACAGGTTGAGAACCGTCTGGAGGTACAGCGTCAGATAGAGGAACATCGCGAACATCGAGGCGGAGATCGCAAATGCGACCACCGCGGCGCCCGTGAACGTCGGCTTGCGGAACAGCGAAAGATCGAACATCGCGTTGTCCTGGACGACCTGCGAGACATAGAACAGGATCAGTAGGACGACGGATCCCGCCAGCAGGGCGATGATCGTGGTGCTGCCCCATCCGAGGGCGTTGGAGCGGATCAGGGCGAAGACCAGCAGGAACAGCGCGGTTGTGAACGTGACCGTGCCGATCCAGTCGATTCGCTTGCCGGTCGGGTCGCGCGACTCCGGCACGCGCACGAGCGTCACCGCGATCGCCACGATTCCGATCGGAACGTTGAGGAAGAAGATCGACTGCCACCCCAGCGTGTCGGTCAGCACGCCCCCGACGAGCGGGCCGATCGCCACTGCGGCACCGGTGGTCGCGCCCCAGATGCCGAGCGCCGTTCCGCGCTCGCGGCCGTGGAACTCCTGTGCCAGGAGCGAGAGCGAGGTCGCGAACATGATCGCCCCGCCGATCCCCTGGCCACCGCGCGCGAGGATCAAGAAGAGCGCGCTCGGCGACAGCGCGCAGAGCAGCGAGGCGAGCGAGAAGAGACCGAGTCCGATCGTGAACAGCAGCTTGCGACCGAGCAGGTCGGCGAGCGAGCCAGCCGTCAGGAGCAGCGCGGCGAGCGTCAGCGCATAGGCGTCGACCACCCACTGCAGATCGGAGAAACTGGCGTGCAGGCCCTGAGCGATCTTCGGCAGCGCGACGTTCACGATCGTGATGTCGAGCAGGTACATGAAGGTCGCGACGCAGACGACCAGCAGCGTCCACCACTTACGCTCCATTAGCTCGATCCTAGCTATCCGGCCGGGCGGGCCGTAGCGTCGTCGTGAGCGTTCACAACCGGCCGACGGCCGTCAGGCGCGCCCGTAAACGGGCACCGCCGACCCGCTCGTCGGGCCAGACTCGTCCGAGAGCAAGTATGCGATCACACCCGCAATTTCCGCGGGCTTGACCCACTTCTCGTGAGCGGCGTTGGGCATCGACGCCCGATTGGCGGGAGTGTCGATCACGCTCGGGAGGATCGCGTTGCACCGCACTCCCTCGTCGAGATACTCGACCGAGACGGCCTGCGCGAAGGCGATCACGGCGGCCTTCGAGGCGATGTAGCCGGCGGCGCCCTTGAAGGGCCGGAGAGCCGCGCGCGTGCTGACGCATACGATCGATCCGCCTCCACCGTCGATCATGTGGGGCACCGCCGCTTGGGTCATGAGGTAGGTCGGGCGCAGATTGAGCCGGAACTGGGCGTCGAAGTCATCGACGTGTGTTTCGTGGACCCGCGCCCCGGCGTGGAACCCGCCGACCAGGTTGACGAGGCCGCGCAGCGGGGCGGCCGCCGCCCCCACAACAGCGTCGACGGAATCCTTCTCGAACAGGTCCGCCTGCACGAGCTCGAGTCCGTCTCTGGGCGGCAGCCGCTCGAGCTCCGCTTCCATGATCCAAGGGACAACCACGCGCCAACCGTCGGCCAAGAGTCGCTCGACGACGGCTGACCCCAGCCCCCCAGTTCCGCCGGTCACGATCGCTGTCCGATCCATCCGCGGCCCACTCTATCTTCGGCAAACGATGCGGGTACGGGAATTCGCAGACGGGCATGACGTCGCCCTGGTTCTCCTGGTACGAGACGTCGAGCCGCGTCGCAAACGCGACGGAGCAGAGTTCCTGCGGCTCACTTTGGGCGACCGCACGGGGAGCATCCCCGCGGTCATGTGGGATGGCGTCGATGGCGTGCGCGAGCTGTGCCGGGCCGGCGAGCCGATCCATGTCGCCGGCCGTTATGAGGTCTCGGAGCGCTGGGGACCGCAGCTCACGGTCACGGCGATCCGCGCCGCACGGCCACACGAGTACGACCGCGACGAGCTCATCGATGGCCCGGCGCGCTCGTCTGAGCAGATGGAGGCAGACCTGCGCGCGCTGCTCGAGACGATCCAGAATCCCCACCTGGGCCGGTTGCTGGGGCTCGTCTTCGGTGAGGGATCGCCGGTCTGGTCCGAGTTTCGCGCCGCCCCGGCCGCCAAGCGCAATCACCAGGCCTACCGCCACGGCCTGCTCGAGCATTGCCTGACGGTCGGCCAGGCGGTCAGCGCGCTGTCCGCGGTCTTCCCAGGGATCGATCGCGAGGTCGCGGTCACGGGCGCGTTGCTGCACGACATCGGCAAGCTCGAGGCCTACGACATGCAGGGCGAAGCGATCTCGATGTCCGACCGCGGCCGCCTCGAAGGCGAGATTCCGCTGGGCTACTACCGCGTGAGGCGGGCGATCGAGCGCATCGACGGCTTCCCGGCGGAGCTCGCCGACGCGATCTTGCACATCATCCTCAGCCATCACGGGGCCCTCGAGCACGGGAGCCCGGTGGTTCCCTGCACGCGCGAGGCGACGCTCGTGCACATGATCGACAACCTCGGCGGCCGGCTCGGGAGCTTCGACCGCCTCGAGAAGCAGCTGGCCGCCGGCGAGCAGTGGTCGGGCTTTGACCGGGCGCTCGGCGGTGGGGCCTACTTCGCGCCTCGGGCAGACGAGCAGCGGCGCGAAGCGGCCTAGCACCGGCGCGAAGCGCCCTCGCACCTGTCAAGCGCGCACCCGCCGCGCCGGAATCTCGCAAATAGCGTCGGTAGAGGGAGCCGGCAGCCAGGCAGGCCGACTAGAGTTGAGCTCAGGTGGCGAAGGACACCGAGAAGCTCATCCGCCAGCTGTCGCTGATCTCCTACCTCATGGCGGAGCGGCGGCCGGTGACAGCGGCGGAGATCAGACGCGACGTAGAGGGCTACATCGCGATGAACGAGGACGCCTTCGCCCGGCGCTTCTACGCCGACCGATCGGAGCTCGAGGCGCTCGGAATCGTGCTGGCTGTCGAGAAGCCGGTCGAGGGCCAGGTCGAGCAGGAGACCTATTCGCTCCCCCCGGAGAACTTTCACCTCGAGCCGATCGAGTTCGCCGACGAGGAGCTGGCCGCGCTGCACACCGCGTTACAGCTGCTCGACGGGGAGTTCGCGTACGCCGAGCCGCTGCGCTTGGCGCTGCAGCAAATCGCCTGGGGTCGCCCCAGCCCACTGAGCGCTCCCGAGCAGCGCACCGTTGCGCTGGGACTCACCGGTGCTGCCGGTGGCCACGAGCTCTCGCAGCGGCTCCAGAAGATCGAGACCGCGATCTTCCGGCGCAAGACCGTCGTGTTCGACTACTACACGATGGAGCGCGACGCAGTCGGCACGCGGCGCGTTGACCCCTACCAGCTGCTCTACCAGGGAGGCCAGTTCTACGTCGTCGGGCGCTCGCACGAGCGCGACGCGATCCGCGTCTTTCGGCTATCGCGAATCCGCGGCAAGGTCGGCTACGCGACCAAATCCGAGCACGACTTTCAGCGCCCGCAAGAGTTTGACCCGCGCGCGTATGCGAGCCGGATCCAGTGGCAGTTCGGCGATCCGATCGGAACTGCCGAGGTATGGATCTCGCGCCGCATCGCGTGGCAGATCGAGCGGCACTTCGACGGCTATGGTGAGATCACCGGCAGCGAGGGCGACGACGTCACCTTCACGACCGAGTACGCGAACGCGCGTCAGCTTGTCGCGTGGGTGCTCGGTCTGACCGAAAACGCCAGGATCGTCGGACCTCCGGAGCTTGAAGAGGAGCTGCGCGAGCGTCTGCAACTTGTGATCGAACGCCACACCGGCGAGCCGGAGCTCGCAGAGATCGCGCCGCCGGCGAGGCGATCGGCGCCCGCGCCGGAGCCGGCCGATTCGGACGGCGCCGGCAACGGACATCGACCTGAAGCAGCGATCCGCCCCGAGCGCTTCGCGCGGCTGGTTACGCTCGCCAGCATCCTGATCGACGCGGGCCGGGCGGGCCGGCGGCTGTATGTCGGCGAGCTGTGCCAGACGCTCAATGTCTCAGATCAGGAGCTGCGCGAGGACATCTCCGTGCTCAACGTCGTCAACTTCGGGGCCGGCACGTACGTGCTCTACGCGGAGGTGTCGGACGATGGAACGGTCGAGGTCGATCCCGAGCCGTATGGCGATTCGTTCGCGCGGCCGGCGCGGCTGCTGCCAGTCGAGGCCAAGGCGCTGATCGCGGCGATCGACTTGATCGGAGAACACATCCCGGCTGGCTCGCTGACCTCGGCCCGCGACAAGATCGTCGCGGCGCTTGGCGAAGATCCGGTCCGCGAGGGCCTCCAGATGGCGCCCCCCGCTGGCGATAACCCCGCGATCTCGCGCGTCGTGTCGCGTGCCGTGGCCGACCGCGAGCTGCTGTCGATCGAGTACTACAAGGAGAACGAGGACGAGTTCGCCACGCGCGTGATCGAGCCCTACGCGCTCATCAACGGCCGCGAGGGCTGGTATGTGACGAGCTATGACCGCGAGCGCGAGGACGTACGGCACTTCCGGCTCGACCGGATCAAATCCGCTGTCGCGGCGGGCGAGCGATTCGACCCGCGCCCCGAGGTCGACCCCGTCGCCGACGTCTCGGGTTGGCCGCGCACCGGCGAAGTTCCCGCCTCCCGGCGGGCGCGCGTGCTGATCTCGCCCGAGCGGGCCCGCTGGGCGCGCGAGGAGCGCACCCTCGAGCAGGAGCTGGTCGACGGATCTGTGATCGTTGGGCTGTCGTTCGCCGGTCTCGAGTGGCTCGTGCGCGAAGTGCTCAAGGAGGCGGGCGACGCGGTCGTGCTCGAGCCCGCCGATGCGCGGGAAGCGGTCAGAAGCGCGGGCGAGCGGATCGCGGCAGCGGCTGCTGCCGCCGCGTGAGCCGGCGCGACCAGATCGCGCTCGCCGGCGAGGAGATCGCGGCGTTTCTCGACGAGCAGCGCGTCGTCACGTGCGCAAGTCTCGGCCCCCGCGGCTGGCCACACCTCATGCCCCTGTGGTACGTGGTGAGGGGCGAGGAGATCTGGGCCTGGACCTACGCGAAATCGCAGAAGGTGCGAAACCTCGAGCGCGATCCGCGCGCGACGCTACAAATCGAAGACGGCGAGCAGTACCACGAGCTCCGCGGGGTGACGTTTGAAACGCTCACCACGATCCACCGCGAGCTTGAGACGGTCACCGGCATCGGCCTGGAGCTGATGAAGCGCTACGGCGGCGGCGGCGCTCCCGAGGACGTCGTGCGGACCCAAGCGGCCAAGCGGGTCGGGCTCCAGTTCACACCCCAGCGGACCGCGAGCTGGGACCACCGGAAGCTCGGCAGCGTTTACTGAGGCGCGACGTCGGCGCGCCCTCGCGTCCCTTCAGCCCAGCAGCGCGACTTCAGCGCCGCGCGCGCCCAAGTGGCCCACAGCGAGTCGTCCCAGCCGCCCTCGAGCACGAGTGTGCGGTAGACGTCCGGATGACCGATCGCGAAGATGGTCGCCGCGGCGCGCCGGACTGTGAGGCCTCCCCGCAGCGACCCGCGCTGCTCGAGCAGGGTCGCGGCTGTTTCGTAGTTCGACAGCCGTTGCGCGGTACGGTCGCGGTCGAGCGCCGCGACCTCCGGATCGACCGCGGCCGCCTCGCGGATCATCCGGAACACCGGCGCGGTCCGCGGCAACGCTCCGATCCAGAAGTCCACCAACTGGTCGATGACCGCGCGAGCGTCACGTTCACGGTCGGCGTGCTCGCGGATGAACTCGGGCGCGGGCGCGCGCCCCCGCCGCGGCCAGAGTCGAGCACACGCGAGAGCAGCTCGCGCTTGGACCCGACCGAGTTGTAGATCGTCTGCAGCGCGACGCCGGCCTCGGCGGCGATTTGGGCGATCGACGTCGCGTTGTAGCCGTGGTCGAGGAACAGCCGGGAGGCGGTATCGACGATCACGCGCTGCGTTTCCGCGGCGGCGAGCTCCCTGCGGGTCTTGACGGACGTCATCTAGTTAGAGCGTACTACTACTCACTAGAGTATGACTCTAGTGACGTCGCCAGCTGGTTCGGGCGATAGCTCCGGCGCGTCGGCGTGGTGCCCCCGCGCCCGACCTCCGCGTCTGCGACTCGTCTTAGGGACCGCCGCCGAGGACTCGGCCGGTACGCTGCCGGACGATGGAAGCGCTCAAGGGGCTGATCCTCTCTGGGGGCAAGGGCACCCGCCTGCGCCCGATCACGCACACGAGCGCCAAGCAGCTCGTGCCCGTCGCCAACAAACCGGTCCTGTTCTACGGGATCGAGGCGATGGCAGACGCGGGCATCGAGGACGTCGGGATCATCATCGCGCCGGAGACCGGCGAGGAGATCAGGGCCGCGGCCGGCGACGGCTCGCGCTTTGGCGTCAAGCTCACCTACATCCTCCAGGACGAGCCGGCGGGCCTCGCCCACGCCGTCCTGACCGCCCAGCCGTTCCTGGGCGAGTCGCCGTTCGTCATGTACCTCGGCGACAACCTCCTCCAGGGCGGAATCGCCGAACTCGTGCAGGCCTTCCAGTCCTCAGAGCCCGACGCGCTGATCCTGCTGACACCGGTGCCGGATCCGCAGCATTACGGCGTCGCCGAGCTGAGCGACGGACGCGTCGTGCGGCTGCTCGAAAAGCCGCCGCAGCCGGAGACGGACCTCGCGCTCGTCGGGGTGTACATGTTCACGCCCGTGGTCCACGCCGCCGCGCGGGCGATCGAGCCCTCGGGCCGCGGCGAGCTCGAGATCACCGACGCGATCCAGCGCCTCGTCGACGACGGGCGGACCGTCGAGCCCCACATCGTCACGGGCTGGTGGAAGGACACGGGCCAGCTCGACGACATCCTGGCGGCCAACCGCCTCGTGCTCGACACGATCGAAGGCCATGTCGACGGCGAACTCGTCGAGTCGCAGGTGGACGGACGCGTGGTGATCGAAGCCGGGGCTCGCCTCACGCGCTGCGCAGTCCGAGGTCCGGCCATCATCGGCCGCGACGCGCTCCTGAACAACTGCTATGTCGGCCCCTATACGGCCGTCGGCGACGGCTGCCGCATCGAGAACGCCGAGGTCGAGCACTCGATTCTGCTCGCGGGCTCCGCGGTCTGTGACCTCGCCGGCCGGATGGAGTCCTCGCTGCTGGGGCGCAACGTTCGGATCGGGCGCGACCATCGCCAACCGCGCGCGTACCGCTTCATGGTCGGCGACAACTCGGAGATCGGGATCCTGTAGTCAGCTCTGGCGGCGGAGTGGCCTTGCGGCCTGGGCGAGCCTAGGGCGCCAGCTCGCCCGCCAGCTCCCCCATCGCGGCGATCAGGCGCATACGGACATGGCTTGGGACTCGACGGCCGCCCTCGCCGCGGTCGCCGCGGGCGATGATCGCGGCGTTCACCGCGATACGGGCGGGGGCGTCCCAGGCCGCGAACGGTTGCGCGGCGAAGTCGAGCGAGCGGACGATCTCACTCGCGGCATCGCTCGGAGCGACGCCTCGGCTAACCCGCGCGCGGACCCCCGCGGCGACGAACTCCCAGTAACGCTGCATCTCCCTGACTCCCTCGAGGTCGGTCACCGGCCCATGCCCCGGGACGACGACCTTCGGCTCGAGCTCGATGATCTTCTGCAGCCCCGCCTGCCAGTTCTCGACCGGGCCGACCCACATGATCGGGGTCACGCCGACGAACATCAGATCGCCCGCGAAGACGACGCCCGCGTCCGGGACATGGACGATCAGATCCCCCGGCGTGTGGGCCGGGCCAACCTCGATCAGAACCACGCGGCGCCCACCGACGTCGAGCTCGAGCGTTCCCTCGAACGTGAGCGTCGGCGGCGTGACCTTGATCCCCGAGAAGTCGAAAGCGCGCAGCATGGCGGCGAACGCCCCCAGCCCGGCGAGCTTGCCGGCCCCCGGCAGGGGCAGGCGCCGCTGGTTCAGCCCGCCCGCGAGGCGGCCGAG
This sequence comes from uncultured Actinomycetes bacterium, assembly GCA_963795505.1. Taxonomy (GTDB): domain Bacteria; phylum Actinomycetota; class Thermoleophilia; order Solirubrobacterales; family Solirubrobacteraceae; genus Palsa-465. The sequence goes on along the minus strand of CAWCIB010000012.1, from coordinate 136,444 downwards.
CAGCTGTAGTTGCCGCGGATCCTCGCGGCGCACGTCCTCGGCCGTTGCGCGCGTGCCGATGATCTCGGCTCCGGCCAGGAGCTGGTTGCCCCAGCAGTGGTCGGGATCGCCGTGCGTGTTGACGAGCCGGCGAATCGGCGCGCCGATGATCCGTGATGCCATCGCGTCGAGCATCCGCCCGGTCAGCCTGCGATCCCAAAGTGTGTCGATCAGGAGCGATTCGCCATCGCCGACGACCAGGCCCGCGTTCGACTCCCCGAGATCACCGTTCGGCTGAAGCCAGGCGAACAGCCCGCCGCCCACCTCCTGCAGCCCAGTCGGATAGCGCGCCGGGCGGCCAAGCAAGGACAGCTCGCTCACGCGCGGATCCTGTCACGATCCAACCGGTGAGCGACGGCCAGGTCCGCCATCCGATCTTCGCGCGCTTCTTCAACAGGCTTTCGCCTCTGATCGAGCAGGACATCGGCGCCGATCGAAAGGGACTGCTGTCCGGTCTGGCTGGCCGCGTCGTCGAGATCGGCGCCGGCAACGGCGTGAACTTTCCCCATTACCCGGACTCCGTGACCGACGTCGTCGCGATCGAGCCCGAGCCCTATCTGCGTGCGAAGGCCGAGCAGGCGGCTGCGCAGGCAAGCGTGCCGGTGCGAGTCGTGGCAGCTGTCGCCGGCGAGCTGCCGCTCGAGTCGGGTGGCTTCGATGCAGCAGTGGCAACGCTCGTGCTGTGCACCGTGCCCGATCCGGCCGGGGCGCTGTCGGAGCTGCGCCGCGTGCTAAAGCCGGACGGCGAACTGCGGTTCTTGGAGCACGTGCGAGGCGAGCAGCCGCTCAAGGCCCGCGTCCAACGACTCGCCGACCGCTCGGGGATCTGGCCGCTGATCGGTGGCGGCTGCCACTGCTCGCGCCAGACCGTCTCGACGATCGAGAACGCCGGCTACGTAGTCGAGAACCTGCGAAGCATCAACGCCGGCCCGTCATGGGGCATCACAAACCCGCATGTTCTTGGTGTGGCTCGCGCTCCCGCGTGAGCTCGGCCCGCAGCGCCGCCACCTCGTCCTCGAGGCGTGCCACTCGCTCCGCGAGATCGTCACCGCCCTGTGCCACCGGTGCAGGTAGCTCGTCTGTCGCGGCGCCACCCAGCAGCTGGGCGAAGCGCTCCTCCTTCTGGCCCGGGCGCCGCTCGAGCCTGAGCGCATAACCGCGTTCGATCAGCACGTCCAGCACGCGCTCGGCGTCCGCCGGAGAGGCGAGCTCGGCCATGCGGGCGGTTCGGTTGCGAAGCTCGCCGGGGGTCTGAGGGCCGCGCAGCAGCAGAACGGCGAGCACCGCGAGCTCGGTGCGTCCGAGGCCCAGTCCGTCCTCGGCCAGGTGGCGGTACTTGATCGAGCGGCTGCCGTGGCCGCTTGCGAGTCGGGCCAGGCCGTAGCGACTGAGCCGCTGGGCGGCCTCGCGCACCGTCGGCTCGTCGTAATCGGTGACCGGGTCACGATTCGTCGACTGATTGCATGCCAGCCGCAGTGCATTGATCGACAGCGGATATTGGTCGGGAGTCGTGAAGCGCTTCTCGATCAGGCACCCGAGAACTCGCTGCTCGGGGGCCGTCAACTCCGCCATGTGCACGCCGCGAGGATACTGTCAGGAAGTAAGCGGACGCAGACGGCGTCCTTGGGAGCACGATGACGATACGACGCCACACATTCCTTGCCCTCCCCGCCGCCGCGGCGGCGGTCGCGCTCGCAGCCGCAGGCTGCGGCTCCTCGACCAAAACGACCGCGGCGAGCGTGCCCACCACCCCGACCACGACAACCACCAAGAAGGTCGCGGCCAAGCCCGTCGTCCACAAGCCAAAGCACGTGGTCAAGCATCACGCGGTGACGCACACGACACCGGCCCCAGCGCCGGCGCCGGCGCCGGTACAGACCGTGACGCAGTCCACGCCTCCTCCGCCGACGACCACCCAAGCGCCTGACGCCGACGCCGACGCCCGCACCTTCGCCGAAGCCCAAGACGACCACCACTCCGTCTTCGGGTGGCGGGATCCCGCAGGGACCGAACGCGGGCGATGGCGACAGCGATAACCACGGCGGCCCGAGCGACGGCGACGGCGGCCTCTAGACGCCCGCTCCAGTTCCCCCCCGCGGAGGCGACCTCCGGGGGGGATACGATCGAGCTTTTCCGCGAATAGCGCGGTTAACCTCGACCCAATCACCCAGCGCTGGGCCAGCCGGACGATCGCCGCCTCCCCTCTGTGACCCGTCTCACCCAACGCATGTAGCGGCACGATATATCGTGCCGCTACATGGCGGTGCGGCATGAGATAACGCTCACCCCGACTGGGAAGGTCATCCTCGGGATGGTCGGGATCGGCAAGGCGACGTCGGGCTACGACATCAAGCAGCTCGTCGACAAGTCGACCCGGCACTTCTGGGCTGCCAGCTACGCCCAGATCTATCCCGAGCTGCGGCGCCTCGAGGAGCATGGACTCCTCGTCGGCACCTCGGCGCCTACCGGCGGGCGGGCGCGGACCGAGTACGAATTGACCGACGCCGGCCGGAGCGCCCTGCTCGACTGGCTGCGATCGGACGACGAGCCCCTGGACGAGCTGCGCGACGAGGGCCTGCTGAAGCTCTTCTTCTCAGACGCGATCCCCGAGCAGCAGCTCGAGATCGTTCGGTCGATCCGCGCGCAGGCGGAGCGCAAGCTGGCCGCGCTCGAGGCGATCGGGACGCCCCCCCATCCCGGACCTGCGCTCACCCTCTCGCTCGGAACCGCCGTGGCGCAGACGTACATCGAATGGTGCGAGGCGGCCGAGCGCCGGCTTGCCCGAAAGAAGAGGTGATCCACCCCATGCTCGCCAGGCTCGCAAGCTTCCTCCATTCCAACCGGCGGCGTGTGCTGTTCGTGGCGGTCGTCCTGGCCGCAGTGGCCGGCGTGTTCGGCATCGGCGTCTCAAAGCACCTGAGCCCCTACGGCGCCAACGACCCGGCGACTCAGAGCGTCCAGGCGATGAACCGCTTCCAAGCAGCGGCCGGCCGTCAGATCGACGCCGGGATCGTCGCGCTGGTCGACTCCGGGGACGTCCGGACGCTCGCCGCCAAGCAGCGCGTCGAGCAGGTTACGCGCCGGCTGGCGGTCCAGCCGGACATCGCATCGGTCGCGAGCTTCTACGACAGCCACGACCCGGCGATGGTGTCCCACGACGGGCTCTCGACCTACGTGGTCGCCTACTTCAAGCCGCTGTCAGACAAGCGCCTGTCGGACGACGCGAAGCTGATCGAGAGCCGGTTCAAGGATGAGCCCGGTGTGAAGCTCGGCGGCTCGGAAATCGCGAACGCACAGGTCAACAGCCAGGTGGGCAGCGACCTGGCGCGCGGCGAGCTGCTCGCCTTCCCGGTCATCTTCCTGCTCTCGCTGCTGTTCTTCCGCTCGGCGGTGGCCGCGCTTCTTCCGCCGCTGCTCGGCGGGCTGGCGATCATCGGCACCTTCTTCTTGCTCCGGATCGTGTCCACGTTCGGCGACATCTCGGTGTTCGCGCTCAACTTCACGACCGGCATGGGCCTCGGACTGGCGATCGACTACAGCCTGTTCGTGGTCTCCCGCTACCGGGAGGAGTCCGCGCGGGACGGGTATGGCCCCGAGGCGCTGCGGCGCACGCTCCAGACCGCCGGGCGAACGGTCCTCTTCAGCTCGATCACGGTCGCAGCTGCAGTCGCGTCGCTCGCGATCTTCCCGCAGCGCTTCCTCTACTCGATGGGGATCGCCGGTGCGATCGTCGCGCTGCTCGCCTGCACGCTCGCGCTGACCGTGCTCCCGGCGCTGCTCGCGCTGCTCGGCCCGCGCGTCAACGCGCTATCGCCGAGCTGGCTGCGGCGTGCCGCCGAACGCGAGGCGCGCCCGGCGCAGCGCGGTGCGTGGTACCGGCTCGCCCAGTTCGTCACCCGTCGGCCCGCGCAGATCGCGGCTGCGAGCGCGGTGGCGCTGATCGCGCTCGGCATCCCGTTCACGGGGATCAAGTTCATTACGGTCGACGCACGCGCGCTGCCCGCGAGCGCCAGCGCGCGCCAGGTCCAGGACGCGCTCAACCGCGACTTCCCCCCGCACCGCACGAGTCCTCTGGAGGTCGTGGTCGGCGCGCCGGCGTCCTCGTCCCAGGTCAGGGCACTCGCCGCCCGAATCGCGCGACTGCCCGACGTGTCCGGGATCTCCGCGGCCCAGCCCGCCGGGCCCACGATGTCGCTGCTCGAGGTCGCCCCGGCGCAGGATCCCCTCTCGGATCAGACCAAGCAACTCGTCAAGAACGTGCGCGCGATCCACACGCCGTTCTACATGGGCGTGGCCGGCCAGACGGCCGCGTTCATCGACCTGGAGCACAGCCTTGGCGTCCACCTGCCGGCGGTGCTGGCCGTGATCGTGGCGACGACGCTGATCGCCCTCTTCCTGATGACGGGCTCGGTCGTCCTGCCGATCAAGGCGGTGGTCATGAACATGCTCAGCCTCAGCGCCGTGTTCGGGATCCTGGTGCTGGTTTTCCAGCACGGAAACCTTCAGGGACTGCTCGACTATCGCAGCGTCGGAGCGCTCGACGCGACCCAGCCGATCTTCCTGTTCGCGGTCGGTTTCGGGCTCGCGACCGACTACGGCGTGTTCCTGCTCTCGCGGATCAAGGAGGCCCGCGACAAGGGGGCGTCCGACCGCGAGGCGGTCGCGCTCGGCCTCGAGCGCACCGGACGGATCGTGACCTCAGCCGCGCTGCTGTTCGCGGTCGCCCTCGGTGCGTTCGCGACCTCGTCGATCGTGTTCATCAAGGAGCTCGGGATCGGCGCCGCGCTGGCGGTGCTGATCGACGCGTCGATCGTGCGTGCTCTACTGGTCCCGTCGCTGATGGAGCTGCTCGGGTCGGTCAACTGGTGGGCGCCGCGACCGCTGCGACGCTTGCACGAGCGGATCGGTCTGAGCGAAGCCGCGCCCCAGCCGGTCTGACGGTGCCATGATCTCCTCTACCGTGCAGCAGCGGGAGGCGATCTGGGCCAGGCGGGAGCAGAGGATGAAGTTCGGCCTGGGCGCGGCCAACACCATCGGCGCGGTCACGTTCTTCGTCTTCCTGATGGTGCTGGTCCCGGTGCCGTCGAAGATCTACCACGACTTGACGATCGACGCTGCTCAACATCGGACTGTTTGTGGTCAGTGGCCCGATCGTGATCGCGCTCGCGTTCGGCCGTGGCATAGCGAGGGCAAAGCCGGTTGGGGACTGGTTTCTCTCCGGCGCCGAGCCGGGACCGGCAGACCGCGAGCGCACTCTCCGACAGCCGCTCGAGGCGCTGAAGATCACCGCAGCGGTCTGGGCCGGCGCCGCGATCGGATTCGGGACTCTCAACGCGTTCTGGTCTGGCACGGTCGCGCTCGAAGTAGTCATAGGCATCGCGCTCGGCGGGCTCGCGACCTGCGCGCTCGTGTATCTGCTGACCGAACGATTCACGCGCGAGGTGACCTCGGCGGCGCTGGCCAACGGTCCGCCCGAACAGCAGGTCGGACCCGGAGTGGCTGCGCGTCTGAGCGTTGCCTGGGTCCTGGCGGCCGGCGTTCCGCTGCTCGGATGCGTGCTCCTCGCGGTGAGCGTGCTGACGGTCGGCCAGTGGTCGGCAAGCCGGACTGCGGTCAGCATGCTGTGCGTGAGCGTGGTCGGGCTCGCGCTCGGCGGGCGCGCGATGAGCATCGCGGGCCGATCGCTCGTCGATCCGATCGAAGCAGTGCGAGCCGGACAGCGCCGGGTGCAGGCGGGAGACCTCGAGACGGAGATACCGGTGTATGACGGCAGCGAGATCGGGCTGCTCCAGTCGGGGTTCAACGAAATGACCGCCGGGCTGCGCGAGCGCGAGCAGATCCGCAAGGCGTTCGGCACCTACCTTGACCAGGACGTCGCCGAGCACATCCTCACCTCGGGGACGGCGCTCGAGGGTGAGGAAGTCGAGATCACCGCGATGTTCATCGACATCCGGGACTTCACGGGCTTCGCCGAACGCACGCAGGCGCGCGAGGTCGTGGCCGCGATCAACTCGCTGTTCGAACGGATCGTGCCGATCGTCCACACCCACGGCGGCTACGTCGACAAGTTCGTCGGCGATGGGTTGCTGGCGGTCTTCGGCGCACCGCGGCGCCTCGCCCACCATGCCGATCGCGCGCTCGCCGCCGCGATCGAGATCGAACGCGCGACCGCCGACGAGCTCCCGATCGGGATCGGGCTGAGCTCGGGCACGGTGATCGCGGGCAACGTCGGCGGCGCCGGGAAGGCTCGAGTTCTCCGTGATCGGCGACGCGGTCAACGTCGCGGCGCGAGTCGAAGCGGCGACGCGCCAGACGGGCGACACAGTGCTCGTGTCAGAGCACACATAGGCCACGCTCTCGGACTCCTCGCTTCTTGAGGAGCGCCCGTCTGTGCCGCTCAAAGGGGTCTCCTCTGAGATCCGGCTGTTCGCGCCGAGGGTCGCGGCGAGGGCTTCTTAGGGGAAACGGTCCGGCGCCGGCACGCGGCGGAGTTCACCACAACATCACAAGGCGTCTGCGTCCCGTTCACGGGATTTGCCCGTTTGCAGGCAAATCTTGTTGCATGACAACAATGAGCCGAACCGACATGCACGTCCACTCGACCGCCTCCGAGGTATCGCGACTCGGCGTGCAGCGCTCCCTGATGTTGCCCGAGTGCGCCACGCCGCCCGAGGAGGTCTACGAACTCGCCAAGCGACGCGGAATGGATTTCGTGACGGTCACCGATCACGACACGATCGACGGGGCACTGGCGCTGGATCACCTCGCGGATACGTTCATATCCGAGGAGCTGACCGCGTGGTTCAGGGACGAGCCGTGCGCGGTCCACGTTCTCTGCTACGGCATCATGCCCGACGACCACGAGTGGCTCCAGACGCATTCCGGCGACGTGGAGGCGTGCGCCGACTATCTCCACGGGCGCGAAATCACAGCCGCCCTCGCGCATCCGTTCTACGCGGTCGCCGCCCCGCTGACCGCGCGGCACCGACGGCGACTGGCGGAGCTGTTCCCGATTTGGGAGACCCGCAACGGGGCGCGTCCCAAGGAGCTCAACCTGCCGGCATTCGTGTACATCGAGACCCACGGCGGGACACCGATCGGCGGCTCAGATGACCATGCGGGCGTCGATATCGGACGGACGTTCACTGAGACGCCGCGAGCCGAAACGCCCGAAGAGTTTCTCGCCCACATCCGCGCAGGGCGCTCGGACACCCGCGGAGCGCAGGGCAGCGCCGCGAAGTGGGCACACGCCGCGATCGCGCTCACGATCCGGTCGCTCGGGCGCGGCTCGAGCACGAGCCGTCCGGAACCGGAAAGGGTGCTGACGATCGCCGAGCGGGTCCTGCGCGAGGGCGAGTTTCGCCAAGGCGCGGGGGCCGGCGACCTCGGCCCCGAAGACGCTCGCGCGTTGCTGCGCGCTTGGCTCGATGCGGTCGATCCCGACCTCGACGAGCGCAGCCTGCTCGAGCTGCTCCAAGGCGACGACGCCGGTCACGCGTACGTCGCTCGGCGAGCGCGCCGCGCCCACGAACGCAGGCTGGCCCAGGCCGCCTCGAACGCTCTCGCCGGAGATCGCCTCGATCCTCTCGCGACCGCGCGCGAGCTGTTCGAGGCGTGTGTTCCGGCCATCCCGTACGCCGCCGCCGAGGCGTTCCTCGGCCGCGAGAAGCACAGGCTGACGCGATCGGATTCGGACCGACCGCGCGTCGCCCTGCTCGCCGATGGCGTCGGCGCGATGCACGGAGTGACCCACACGATCCAGCAGATCCGCGAACGCGGCGTGCCCGGATTCGACGTCGAGGTAATCGGAACCGACGCCGACGTCGACCGCAGGCTGAGCGCGGCGGCGGAGCTCGACCTCCCGTTCTATCCGGGCCTGCGGGTCGGCGTTCCGACCGTTCCGGGCCTGGTCGAGGCGCTCGCCGAAGGCCGCTACGACCTTCTTCATGTCTGCGCGCCGGGCCCGGCCGGGGCCGGGGCCTGGCTCGTCGGCCGGCTGCTCGAGCTTCCAGTCATTGGCAGCTACCACACCGAGCTTGCGGCGTATGCGGGGCTCCGCTCCGGACATGAGTGGCTCGAGTTGTTCGCCTCCCGGGCGCTCGGGAAGTTCTACGGCGCCTGCGATCTGATCCTGTCGCCCAGCCCCGCGAGCGATGAGCGGCTGCGGTCGTTCGGAATCGCCGGTGAGCGCATCAGTCGCTGGGACCGCGGGGTGGACACCGGCCTCTTCAGGCCGGCGCGACGTCGGGCCGGCCTGCTGGCGGGCGCATTCAACGTGCTCTACGCAGGGCGGATCGCGAGCGAGAAGGGCATCTGGCTGCTGGCCGAGGCGTTCGAGGCCGCGCGCCAGCGCGATGAGCGTCTGCATCTCGTGCTGGCGGGTGGAGGCCCAGAGGAAGATGCTCTGCGTGAGCGCTTGGACGACCACGCAAGCTTCCTGGGGTGGCTCGACCGCGAGCGCCTCGCCGACGTCTACGCGAGTGCCGACGTCTTCATGTTCGCGAGCCAAACCGACACCTTCGGGCAGGTGGTGCTCGAGGCACAGGCGTCAGGGCTGCCGGTGCTGGCGGTCGAGGCCGGCGGACCGGCATCGCTGATCGAGCACGGTCGCAGCGGCCTGCTCGTGTCGCCAGATTCCGAGGCGCTGGCGGGCGCGCTTCGAACGCTCGCGCAGCGTCCACCGCTTCGCCGCCAGCTGAGCCGGGGCGCGCTCGCGATCGTGCGCGGTAGGACCTGGGAGGCCGCGCTGGAACGGCTCGCGGGCGCCTACCGGCTCGTGCTCGACCGGACCGCTGCCGCTGGCGACAGGCGCGCGGCGTAGGACCGCACGCCCCGGCGCCGAACCTTGGGTGCGTGAGCACCAACAGGATGGAGTCGTTCTCCGATGGCGTGATCGCGGTCGCAATCACGCTGCTGGTGCTGTTCCTCGCGGTGCCAGACCCCGCTAAAACGCACGACCTCGCCCACGCGCTCGGGAAGATGTGGCCGCAGTACGTGGCGTATGCGACCTCGTTCGCGACGATCGGGATCATCTGGATCAACCACCACGTGATGATCGGCCGCCTGCGCGAGGCCGACCACCCGATCCTGATCCTCAACGTCCTGCTGCTGATGTCGATCGCGCTGCTCCCGTTCGCGACCGACCTGATGGCCAGCTACCTCAACCGCGGGCACGGCCAGCATCTCGCGGCCGCGATCTACTCGGGTGCGTTCTTGACGATGTCGATCGCGTTCGCATCGCTCAACGCCCACATCCTGCTCAAGAAGACACACATGCTGAACCGTGAATTGGCGCACTCCGAACGGCGTCTGATCCTGTTGCGCTCGCTGACTGGGCTAGCGCCGTACGCGATCGCGACGGCGCTGGCGCCCGTGTCGCAGTACGCCACGCTCGCGATCTGTTTCGCGATCGCGGCCTACTACGCGACGCCGCTCGCGAGCGGAGCCGATCGCGGCGCTGCTTGACGCACGCATGCGCGTGGTGTAGGACTGGCCAATGAGCGACACGATCCTCGTCGGGACCGACGGCTCGGAAACCGCTGGGCGCGCAGTCGACGAGGCGATCCGGCTCGCGAATGCGCTGGGTGGAGAGCTCCACGTGATCACCGCGTACAAGCCGCTGCGCGGCGCGAAGGTGCAGGGCTCCCCGGTCCGGCCCGAGGACGCAATCGTGCCCCTGTCGGACTCGAGCGCCGAGGCAATCCTCGAGCAAGCGGCCACCCGGGCTCGCAGCGGCGGGATCACCGTCCACACGCACGCGATCCCGTCAGAGCCAGGCGACGCGCTCCTGGAGTGCGCCTCGAAGGTGGGCGCGACGCTGATCGTGGTCGGAAGCCGCGGTATGCAAGGCGCGAGACGGGTTCTTGGCAGCGTCCCGAACCACGTCTCGCATCACGCATCCTGCAACGTGCTGATCGTCTCGACGGACTAGCGCGGGCCAGCAGCCGAGTCGACTCGAACCCCGCGGTCGGATAGGACTGCGACGTCCAGGTCCACGAGTGGAGGGAGAGACGGTCCTACCGTCGGTTGGGCGTGGCGCCGTCCGCCCCCGAGACGGACGGCGCCGTTGCCTCACTCGTGCTCGGGCTCGTTCAGCCCCTCCCGCGCTCGGCGTTGTCCGCGTCGCGCGCCAGTCGCTCGAGGCGATCGAAGAACGCATCGCTTTGACCGTCGAACAGGCCGTCCTTGGTCAGGCCGGCGACAGCCGCCCGGGCACCCGCCAGGCCGTCGAGCGTCGGGCGGACGACCGAGCACTTGGGCAGCCCCGGCACGAACTCGGTCGGCTCGGGGAGGATCAGGTTGGTCTGGGTCGCTTCCGAGCCAGTGTTCAGGTTCGGGAACGTGGTTCCGGTCTTCGGATCCGTGACACCCGAGAGCGGATCGCTCACGGCATTCCCGCACTTGTCGTGCCACAGCGAGAAGTGGTTCGTCTCGACGCCGCCGATGGCGACGACGATCCGGAGCACCTCGACGCTCGTGGCCTTGAGCGCCATCGTCGTATACAGGCTCGAGCCGCCCTGCTCGATCATCGCGAAGTGGAACCCCGCGCTGTTCGCGATCGCCTGCATCCGCTGCTGGGCGGGATTCGCCGAAATCGGCGGCATGTCCGCCGTCGTCCCCGGTGGGGTCTCTTTGTCTGACAGCGGAACGACGGGCTGGTTGTTGATGTTCACCGCCTGGCCAAACTTGGCCCCGAAGTCGGGGTTGGTCTCCGCGCGGTAGCGCAGGTAGTAACTCGTGTCGACGTTGAGGCTCTGGAGGTTCGTGAGCCGCTTGCCCGTCCCCCCGCCCGTCGCCGGGCTTGGGAGGAGCTTGCGGAACGCCTCCAGGCTCACCGGCGCCTGGCCCTTCGACATCAGGTAGGCGTTGATGAATGCCTGATGGCTCTCCTCATCGTCCGTGTTGTCGGAGATGTATTGCGGCATGTCGCTGTCGAGGTTCTGCAGCGCGGTCTGGTAGAAGTGGTTCTGGCCGTCGTTGGGGCGCTCGGCCGAAGCCTGGCCCCCGAACCCGGCGTACTGCTCCCACAGATCGCTCTCGATTATCTCGGCGGCGGCGAGAAATCGCAGGATCGCGAAGTCCCCCTCCGTCGGCCTATCCGATGCCAGGTGGCCACGCCTGGTGCGCGCGCTGGCGGAGGTCGCCACGCCCGCGGCGGTCGGCAACGCGACCGCGCTCGCCAGTCCCGCTTTCTGGAGGAAGGACCGTCTTCCGATCACTCGGTCCCATATCCGCTGGAGTTGTTCCTCACCGGTGCCGACCACAGGTGTATCCACGTCCGCTTGCGCGGGCGCACGATGGTTGCTCATGTGTTCCCCTTAGTGGTGGATGAGAGGTACGGGTGACAGATGTGGCACGCCGGTCACCCCCGGCGCTCGGCACTGTTGACGGTGAGGCTCACCTCCCTCGAGGTCGATCGGACATGCTCACCAACCGAGGACTCCAGCGTCCGCCGATTCCTTCCGCGGGGTCGCGGCCCGCTAGCGACGGGCCCGATCGACGCAGAGACAGACTTGTCTCATGCGACACATACTTACCCCGGGGCTGGGGACCGAAAAAGACTACGCAGATGGGCCGGTGACGACAGACTGCTCAGGCGCCCCGCCGTCGGAGCCGGCGTCGCCTGCAAGATCCGGATTCCACGAGTAGGCGTATTCAGGCTTGTCGTTCGCCTTCCACAACGCGGTCAGCTTCAAGGGGCGAAATGTGTCCCACATGACCGCCAGCTCGTCGGTGCGCTTTGCGCCGAGCGCCTTCTCGACCGCCCCGGGCTGTGGTCCGTGGGGCAGCCCCGATGGGTGCAGCGTGACGCACCCGACCTCCACGCCCTTGCGCGCCTTGTAGTCGCCATCGGCGTAGAACATGACCTCCTCGGACTGGATGTTCGAGTGGTGATAGGGGAGCGGCACAGCTTCGGGGTCCCAGTCCAGGAGCCGCGGCGCGAACGTGCAGATCACGAACGCTTGGCCTTGGAAGGTCTGGTGGGTCGGCGGTGGAAGATGCAGCCGGCCAGCACGCGGCTCAAAGTCCGCGGCGTTGAATGCATAGGGCCACACGTAGCCGTCCCAGCCCGCGACGTCGAACGGATGGCGATCGAGCTCGTAGCGCTGGAGGGCTCCGCGGACGCGAACCGTCAGCGGCCAGGATCCGGACTCGTCGCGCGTCTCGAGCTCGTCGGGAGGCCTGAAGTCGCGCTGTGAGAACGGGGCGTGCTCGAGCAACTGTCCGTAGCGGTTGCGGTAGCGGTTGGGTGTCTCGATCTCCCCGGGTGTGTGGAAACAGATCCAGAACTGCTCGCCCGGATCGAGCTCCCAGGTGAGCGTGGTCCCTCGAGGTATGACGAGATAGTCCTGCTCGCGGAACGGGACCCGCCCGAACACTGTCCGCAGCACGCCCCCGCCCCGGTGCACGTACAGAACCTCGTCGCCCTCTCCGTTGCGGTAGAAGCCCTCGAACGCCTCGGTCGGCTTGCAGACGGAGACCTCGAGGTCGCCGTTGAACATCAGTAGCTGCCGGCCGCTCACGGGGTCGCCGCCGGGCGGTATCCCGTTCAGGTCGGCAAGCCTGTGGACGTGCGCCTCGGGCGTCCATTCCTCACGCGGGAGCGAGGCCAGCTCCCCCACGGCCGCGATCCGGCACGGCGATTGGAGGTGGTAGAGGATCGACTCGTTGCCCGAGAAGCCCTCGTACCCCATCACTTCTTCGACCAGCAGGCGGCCGTTGTCGCGAACCTGGACGTGGCGCTTGTGCGGAACCTGCCCGAGGGAGGCGTAGCGCATCGGCTCAGCCTACCGCCGCGCCCCTCAGAGGTTTCCGCGCTTGGCCTGCTCGCGCTCGATCGCCTCGAACAGGGCCTTGAAGTTGCCCTCGCCGAAGCCCCGCGCGCCGTGGCGCTCGATCAGCTCGAAGAAGATCGTCGGGCGGTCGCCAAGCGGGGCGGTGAAGATCTGGAGCAGGTAGCCCTCGTCGTCGCGGTCGACGAGGATCCCAAGGCGGCGCAGGTCCTCGAGCGACTCCGCGATCTCACCAATCCGCTCGGGCACCTCCTCGTAGTAGCTCTCGGGGGTCCGCAAGAAGCGAATGCCGCGCTTGCGCAGTTGGGTGACGGTGCCGACGATGTCGTCGGTCGTCAGCGCGACGTGCTGCGCGCCGGGTCCCTCGTAGAACTCGAGGTACTCGTCGATCTGCGACTTGCGCTTGCCCTCGGCAGGCTCGTTGATCGGGAACTTGACCCGCCCGTCGCCGCCGGTCACGACCTTTGACATGAGCGCCGAGTACTCGGTCGAGATGGCCTCGTCGGTGAAGTGGATCATCTCGGTCATCCCGAACACTTCCTCGTAGTAGGACACCCACTTGTTCATCGCGCCGAGCTCGACGTTGCCGACGATGTGGTCGATGTCGCGCAGCAGCGGCGTATCGTCCTCATGCTCGACGGCGTCGAACCCCGGCAGGAACGCCCCGCGGTAGGCGGAGCGGTCGACGAAGCGGTGGACGGTCTCACCGTACGTGGCGACGTCGGCAACCGTCACGGTGCCGTGCTCGTCTTCGACCACGCGCGGCTCAGACAGACCCTTCGCACCGCGTTCGGTCGCCTCGCGGTAGGCGTGCTCGACGTCCGGCACCGCCAGCGCGATCACCTTGACGCCGTCGCCGTGATGGCGGTGATGCTCGGCGACCTCGGTGTCCGCGCGCAGCGTGCCGGTGAACACAAGCCGGATGTCGCCCTGCTGGAGCACGTGGGAGGTCACGTCGCGCCTGCCGGTCTCGAGCCCGGAGTAGGCGACCTCGGTGAACCCGAACGCGTGCTTGAAGAAGTAGCTCGCCTGGGCGGCGTTGCCGACCCACAGCTCGACGTGGTCGATGCCGATCAGCGGCATGTGGTCGGTCTGCTGCGCGGCGCGAAGCGCGTCAGTTGTGGTTGCCATCGAGTCCTCCAGAGCGTTCGGCCGCCAGCTCAAGCGCGGCGGTTAGGGTGTTCGAGCCCGACACGGCGGCGCGGGCGTAGATGTCCTTCAGCGTGTCGCCGATAGTTTCGATCCGTTGTTCCACCCGATTGCGGTCGAATCCGTTCAACTCATCGGAGACCGCGATCAGGCCGCCGGCGTTCACGACGAAGTCGGGAGCCCACACGATCCCGCGCTCGCGCAGGAGGTCTGCGGATGCGTCGCCCGCGAGCTGGTTGTTGGCCGCTCCGGCGACGATCGGCACGCGCAGACGCCCGATCGAGTCGGCGTCGAGCGTCCCGCCGAGCGCACACGGGGCCAGCACATCGCCGTCGGCGATCAGCGCCGCAGCGGGCTCGAGCCACTCCGCGTCGAGGCTTGCGGCCAACTCGCGTTTGCGGGAGTCGATGTCGGATATCGCGAGCCGCGCACCGGCTTCGTGGAGACGGCGGGCCAGCTCCGAGCCCACGTGGCCCAGGCCGATGATCACAACCCTGCGCCCGGCGAGCGGGATGCGCAGCGAGGCGCGGATCGCCACCTCGACGCCGTGTGCCGTGTATGGCGCCGGGTCCCCGGAGCCGCCGTCTCCGACCGCGTGGCCGGCGATGTGCGCCGTGAACCGACCGACGTAGGCGATGTCCTCGAGCGATGTGCCGGCGTCCTGCGCGGTGATGTAGCGGCCGTCGAATCCCTCGACCAGCTCGGCGAAGTCATGCAGGGCGAGCCGACGGTGATACGCGTCGGGCGGCGAGTCGGGGTCGAACGCGATCACGCCCTTGGCGCCGCCGAGCGGCAGCCGGGCGACGGCCGCCTTGAAAGTCATCGCGCGTGCCAGGCGCTTGACGTCCGCGATCGCGTCGTCGGCTGAGCGGTAGGGCTCGAACCTCAGTCCGCCCAGCGAGCGTCCTCCGACCGTTCGGTGAATCGCGACCGCCATGGTCAGGCCCGAGCGCGGGCCGTCGCAGACGCGTACGTCCTCGTAGTCGCTCGCCAGTGAAGGATCTGCCAGCGCGGTCACCGGACAGGCACCTGCTGGCGCATTTCCGAGATCAGCGCATCTGAGCACTCGGCGAAGAAGCCCCCGACAACCGTGCACACCTGCTCGATCGAGTCGGCGCGGTACAAAACCGGCTGGTAGGCGGTGATGTCGTAGTCAGCGGTCCCCATCTCGATCAGATCGAGCGGGCGATGGTCCATCCCACGGAATTCCTCGATCTCTCCATAGCTCGACAGGATCCCCGCGCCGTACGCGCGCAGCTCCCCGTCCTCGACGACCGTTCCAAACTCGAGCGAGAACCAGAACACCTTCGACAAGAATTTGAGGTTCTCCTCGTCCTGCAGCCGTCGCGCCGCTTCCCCGGCGAGTCGGTGAAGGCCGCCAAACGTCGGCGTGGCCAGCAGGTGACCGTGGCCGATCACCTCGTGGATGATGTCCGGCTCCGGGGTGTAGAGCGGGACGTCCGGATGGCGCACGTACTGGGTCGAATAGAAATGGCGGTCCGCGAGCGAGCGATAGAACTGGGCCAGCGGGACGAGCCCCGCAGCGGGCAGGTAGCGCCAGCCCGAAATCGGCTCGAGCCGTTCGGAGACCTCGTCGAGACCGGGAACGTGATCGGTCGGTAGGCCGACGCGGGCCTTGGCGTCGCGGTACTCGTCGACCGCGTAGCGCTCGTGCTTTGACGCGAGCTCGCGGCAGACGGTCCGCCAGACGTTCTGCTCGGCCTCCGTGTAGGCAATCTCGGGCGTGGGCTCGCCGGGGTTCCATTTGAGCGCCGCGGCGGCGATCTCACTACGACGAGCGCGGTAGGCGGGATCGTTGGCCCCGGGATGGTCGTGCGCCAGGTGGACGGTCACGTCGCCGTGCTCGTCGGTCGTGACTGGCGAATACAGCTGGGCCTCTTCGTACATCCCTGTCAAATTGGTCTACCACTTCGCGCCTACACCTGCAAGTCTGCACAGGGATAGGTGTCAAAGTGACCCCTTCTGGTCGCCCTAACCGGTATTCTGCTAGTCAAATTGTCTAAGTTTGATCGCCTCGATGCTCGCCTGATCGCAGTCTTGCGCGAGAACCCGCGCGTAGGGCTGCTCGAGGTGGCGCGCCAACTCGGGGTCGCGCGCGGAACGGTCCAGGCGCGGCTCGCTCGCCTCGAGGCGAGCGGTGTGGTCACCGGTCACGGACCGGAAATCGACCCCGAGGCGCTGGGCTACTCGATCAGCGCGATCGTGCTGATCGAGCTCGCCCAGGGTCGCCTCGGCGAGGCGGTCGAAGTGATGGAGGCGATGCCCGAAGTGCTCGAGGCCGACGGCGTCTCAGGGCCGCAGGACCTGATCTGCCGCGTGGTCGCGCGCGACACCGAGCACCTCCAGGAGCTCGTCAATGAGCTGCTCTCGACGCCCGCGATCCGCCGCTGCACGAGCTACATCGTGCTCTCGCGGCAGGTGCCGCCACGGACCGGGCCGCTGGTCGCTGCAGCGGGGCGCGGCTGAGCGCGGCTTGTGGGCGCGGCGCGTTCGACCCGCGGTGACTCGAGTGACCTTTTCCGCGCTATGCGCGGTTAACGTCACTCGAATGACGCGCCGAGCTCGCGGCGGGTAAGCGCCCAAGGACCTTCGACGACCTCTCGGACCGCTTCGCGGGCAAGCCGCCGCCCGGCTGAGCTAGTCCAGCAGCTGCCGGTGCGCGACGGCGGCCGCCTGGGTGCGGGTCCGGACGCCGAGCTTCGAGAGGATCCGCGATACGTGGACGCTCGCGGTCTTCTCGGCCATGTAGAGCGCGGTGCCGATCTGCCGGTTGGTCGCGCCTTCGGCGAGCAGCGCCAGCACCTGGCGCTCGCGCGGCGTGAGCCCGAACGGATCTTCCTCGGAGTCCACCGGCTCCTCGCCGTCCGAAGCCGCGCGCGCGACACCTAGCTCGAGCCGAGCGCGGCTCGCCAGAGCCGTCAGCTGGTCTACGAGCCAGCGCGAGCCGAGCGCACGAGCGGTCTCGAGGCCGGCACGTGCGGCATCGGTCGCGGCCTCGCGGTCCTCGGCTTCGATGAACGCTTCGGCGCCGCGCCAGCGCGCGATCGCGCCGCGGTATGGGCGCTGGAGGGCGTCCCATGCCTCGGCCGCCTCGATCCATCTCGGACCGTCGCCGTGCCCTTGCGCGCGCTCGTACTCGGCGCTTCCGAGCGCCAGCCAGGCGCGCTCGACCGGTCCGCCGGCCTCGGCCACCGCCTGCAGGCGCTCGATGTGGATCCGGGCGTTGGCGAGTGCGTCGCGCTCGGCGGCCGGCTCGCGCAGGTCGCGTGCCCGCTGCGCGCGGTCAGCCTCCACGAGCAGTCCGACCGCCGTCACGCGCGCGATTCGCTGAACGTCGTCGGTGCACAACTCGATCCGATCGAGCGCCTCGCCGACGGCGGCGCGCGCGCCGTCGAGATCGTGGCGTCGCCGCAGGAGCTCCGCTCGCAGCGACCCGAACAGACCGATCCACTGCGGCTCAAACGAGTCGGCCACGAGCGGCTGGGCCACCTCGAGCGCGTCGGCGGCAGCGTCCTCATCGCCTTCGCCGAGCGCCTGGTCGGCGAGCCGGACCTGACGGAAGATCAGATGCCTACCGAGCACCCACGGCGGGGGCGGGCCCAAGTGCTCGCGCGCCGACTGCCAATCACCTTTCTCGAAGGCCAGCTCGGACACCGTCAGCGCGAGCCAGTCGTACGCGTCGCGGACGCGGGAGGGGACCAGCGCGATGCCTTCGTGGGCCGTTGCGAGGGCGTCGGCGGTCCGGCCGGCGAGGTTGAGATCTTCGGCCAGGTTGGCGTAGCCGTAAGCGACCGAGTCGATGTCGTCGTTCGCTTGCGCGATCTCGATCGCCCGGCGCATCTCGGCAACGCCCTCGTCGACGTGCCCGAGCGAGACCATCGCCATCCCGAGTGTCCCGCGCGCCTCCTCTTCGGGGAGCTTGTGCCCGCCTGCGACCGCGAGCGATAGCGCCTCCTCGGCCTCCGTGATCGCCTCGCGGAAACGCCCGCGGAGCAGCCGCGTCCGGGCGAGCCAGGCGAGCAGCTTCACCCGCTCGACGCCGCCTTCGCTGTCAGTGAGCATCGCCAGTGCCCGCTCGGCGGTTTCGACTCCTTCCTGCAGGCGGTTGAGCGACCACTGGACTCGCGCGAGCCGCCCCAGCAGTCCCGAGTAGCGGCACGCGTGGCGGTCGGGATCGAGTTCGCCGAGCGCTTCACGCAGCAGCGCCTCGCCCCGGGTTCGGTGACCGGCCTGCGAGTGGGCCGCTGCCGCCATCGATAGCAGCTCGACGTGATCCATCGCGAGCAGCTCCGCGGAGTCGTCGACCCGTGGCCATAACTCGAGCGCACGCTCAGCGAGATCCGCAACCTCCCCGAACGCATGGACGCGGTCCGCCGCACGGGCAGCGCGGACCGTGGCCTTGAGCGCGTGCCGTTGCTCCCCGGCGGCCGCATAGTGGCTCGCCACCGCAGTCACGCGCTCGAGCTCGCGCTCGTCGCGCTCCTCGCACATGCGTTCGAGCGCCGCGGCAAGCGCCAAGTGAAGCTCCGAGCGCTCGCCCGGCAGCAGGTCGTCGTACAGCGCCTCGCGCAGCAACGCATGGCGGAAGGTGAAGCGATCGTCCTCGCCGGCGACCAGGATCTGCTCGGACACCGCGTCGCGCAACGCCTCCTGGATCACGGACGGCTCGAGCTTGGTCGCCTCGGCAATCGTCGTTTGATCAAGCCGTCGTCCGACCGCGACCACGCGGGCCACGCGCTGCGCGCCTTCCGATAGCCGCTCGATCCGCAGCAGGAACGCTTGGCGGAGGCTGTCCGGCGCGGCACCGCGGCCATCGAGTCCTGCTGCCAGCAGCTCCTCGGTATAGAGCGGGTTTCCCTCCCCGCGTGCGAACAGCCGCTCGACGAGCTGGTCGTCGGGCGCCGCACCGAGGATGTCCGCGAGCGCCTCGGCGACCTCCTGGCGGTCAAACGGCGAGAGCACGATCCGGCGCGTGCGCTCGAGTCGCTCGAGCTCTGACAGCAGGGGCAAGAGCGGATGGCGACGATGAAGCTCGTCGGTGCGATAGCTCAACAGCATCGTCAGGCGTTCCTCGCGCAGGCTCGAGGCCAGAAACGACGCGAATGTCCTCGTTGAGCGATCGGCCCAGTGCATGTCCTCGAGCACCAGCACGACGGGCTGGCGTTCGCCAAGTAGGTCGAGTAGCTCGAGCAGCGCCTCGAACAGCCGCACCTGCCCGGTTATGTCGTCGCGCCCTGTGGCAAGCGACCCGGTTCCGAGTGCCGGCAGAAGCGTGGCGAGCGCCGCCCGGCTCAGTGGGCTGAGGCGATCGAGCGCGTCATCGCGCTCGCGCACGAGTGGCCGCAGGGCGCTCAGCAGAGGCGCGTAAGGAAGCTCACCGTCTCGCTGCTCGACGCTTTCGCCGCGGAGGACGAGCGGAGGCTCAGCCGTTTCGGCGAGCCGCCGCCCGAGCTCGGATACGAGGCGGGTCTTACCGACGCCCGACTCGCCGCCCAAGAGAACGGTGGCCGGGACTCCGTCGGCGGTCTCACGCAGCGCGAGCTCGAGCTCCGCGAGCTCCGAGACCCTCCCCACGAAGCGAGTCGACGTGAGCCTTGCGCTCATTTCGTGAGAAGTATCGCTTGATCGCGCTCGGCCGGCGACCCCTGCGCGCCTCGTCGAGGATCCAGAGGGGAACTCCGCGAGCCAACCGTCGTTCGAGCTCATTGTTGCCCGCCGCGGTCAGTGTGGGTGTGGTGTATGAATGCATTTGTCGCTCCTTTGAGTTCCAATCGCTTCATTTGCTTAGACCGGCCATGTCCGGTCAACTCATCGGAGATCAGCATCGACTGCGACGCGGTTCGCCACATCGGGCGTTTGGAGCGAGTTCTTAGGTCTTGGGCCTTAGTTGCGCTAAGGGGAGTCTTAGTTGGCCGCTAAAGCCCGATCCGACGGGCGAGCCAAGCCATCCAGGCCAATGAGCGCCCGTCTGCGGTGCTCAGGTCGACGCCGGTGAGGTCTTTGATCCGGTCGAGGCGATCGCGCAGCGTGTTGCGGTGCACTGGCAGGGCGGCTGCCGTCTGGCCGCGCTCGAAGTCGTTCTCGATTAGCAGATCGAGAGTCCGCGTCAGCTCGGGGTCGAGCGATCCGTACACACGCGCGTGCATGCGACGGGCGAGCCGCGGCGAGCTCAGCAGCAGCAGTTCGGGCAGGACGTCCTCGGCACGCTGGGCGCCACGCCGACCGCGGGCCAGCGCAGCGTCGACAACAAGTCTCAGCTCATCGAGCGCACGTCCACGCTCATGACGTATGGCCGCGCGGCCCGTAGCGATGACGGCATCTTCTGAGGAACTGAAGCGTCGCCACGGCGCCCGGACCTGCGAAAGACCGGCCACTCGCCGGCCTTCGGATCGGGCGAGCGCGCCAACGGCGCGCAATTGTGAGGCGAGGTCCGCGTGGGCCTGAGCCGGGGCGCCAGGCACGGCGATCACGAACGGAGTTGCAGCCCGCTCGAGGTCGAATCCGATTCCCTCCGCGAACGCGTAGTCCTCAGCATGCAGCTGCTCGTTGTGCGCGACGCGGTCGATCAGTGCGCGCGCCGAATGTTCGGCCACGTCGAGCGGCGCCGTCGCGTAGACCTCGGAGAAGATGCGAGACACCCGATCGACGTACTCGAACAGCATCCCAGCGCTGTCGAGCAGCGCCAGCCGCTGCTCCTCGCGGGCACCGTCGAGCAACGCCGCCCAGGCGAACTGAGCCGCGCGGCGGAAGTTGGCGGGCACGACATCCGCCGACATGCCCTCGGCCGCGCGCGCACGAGCCAGCTCGCGGAACGCCTGGAGCTCATCCTCGCTCGGCCCGCGGTCCTCAACCAGCCAGCGGATCATCAGCTCGACGTTCCAGCGCACGAACCCTCGGACCTCGTCGCGCCGCGGGCGCAGCTGCTGGAAGTCCGGCAGGTCCCAGAAGCTGTCGAGCATCCGTTCGACGAACGCGTCGAGATCGGTCCTCTGAACGATGTCGCGGATGACCTCGGTGCGTGTCTCGACTGTCACTCGTCCGTCCTTGGGATCCGTTTGTGCACGTGCACGGTCCGCCAAGCCCCACGGCGTGCGGATCCACATTGAAGCACTCGGCCATTAGCTGCAAGATGCACCGGAATGCGGAGCAGGGCTGCATTGTTTGCCGTGGCGTCGTCGCTGGCCATTGTGGCGACGGCCAACGCGACTCCGCCTACGACCTTCAATCCACTGGTCGAGGCCGAGAACTACTCGATCACGCTGCAGCGCCAGACGATCTACGACACTCCCGAGTATCAGCTAAAGCTGGCGGCGATCAGCCTTCAGAACGGCGCGCAAGCGCTCGCCACGCAGGCAGCTGACCCGGGTCGGTTTTTCATCGACGACCTGTGCTGGAACCAGGGCAACGGGTGTGCCGGGGATATCCGGCTCGACGACTGGGCCACAAACGGATACGGCCTCGTGCGTCCAGTGCTCTTCACCGCCCGCGATGGCGCGACGCTGTCCGGCCACGTGTGGGCGACGGTCGCCGGGCCGCCCAAGCGCCCCGCGATTGTGATCACGAACGGCTCCGTGCAGGCCGACGAGCAGATGTATTGGTACGCGGCCCAGACGCTCGCAAAAGACGGCTACGTGGTGCTGACGTTCGACCCGCAGGGGCAAGGCCAGTCGGACACCATCGGCCAGGCGCCCGACACCTACGAAGGCTTTCCGGCCCAGACCGACGGACGCCCGTTCTATGACGGCACCGAGGACGCGATCAACTTCCTACTCTCGACCCCTGCGCGGCCTTACGAGCCGGTCAAGAGCTGTACGACTGGTACGAGCCACGCGGACAAGCAGGATGCGCGCGTAAGGGCCGGGCTCGACGCGGCGTATAACCCGTTCTGGCAGCTGATCGACCCGACCGAGGTCGGGCTCGCGGGCCATTCCTACGGCGCCGCCGGGGTCTCGTACGTAGCGCAGTGGGACCCGCGCGTCAAAGCGGTGGTCGCCTGGGACAACCTAGGCGGGCCGTCGCCAAGCTCGACCATCTCAGGAGGGCCGAGCGGCACCTCGGCAAGCATCGGCGAGCAGCCCTGCCCGGCCGACCCCGCCGCCCGCACAACCGTCCCGATCACAAAGCCGGGCCTCGGGATCTCGGCGGACTACTTCCTGCCGCCTACGCCCAACCTCTCGCTGCCGGACCCGAACGCGAAGTCGACCTGGTCGCACAATTACTCAAACGCCGGAGTCGACTCGGGCGAGATCATCATCCGCGGCGGCTCGCACCTTGACTTCAGCTGGATTCCCAACCAGGCCTTCGGTGCCTCGCTGCGCGGACCGGACATCATCGACTGGTACACGAGCGCGTGGTTCGACAAGTACCTCAAGCACTCACCCGGAGCCGACGCCAGGCTGCTGTCCGACCGCTGGACCCACGATCCGGTCGAGGCCGGGATCGACCCTAACCACGACGGCAACGGGTTCTCGTTCTATTACTACTCGCGCCTGGACATCGCCCTTGCGAGCGGTGGACGGTTCGACTGCGAGGACCTCCGCGACGGGTGCCCGGGGATGGTCCCGCAAACCGACGACGGGTACCCGGGCGACTATTCGTACATCGCGATTGACACGAGTCCCGACTCCGTCAGCGGTGCAGGCCAGGCGTTGCGCGCGGGAAACGCGATGAGCGTGTGCTTGCGCGGCGGGCGTGCCCGGCTACCCCGCGGGATCAGGCGCATCAGGGTTCGCGCAATCGGGCGTCACCGCATCCGGATTTACGAGTACGGCGCGAACGGGCGGCTGGTCCGCGTGGTCACGCGGCGCGCGTCACGCTGCCGGGCGTAGCGCCTCGAGCTCGCGGCTCTCCGCCAGCTCGGCAAGCGCGCGGCGCTCGAGTCGGCGCACCTCCTCGGAGGAGATCCCGAGCCGGCGGCCTGCTTCCCGTAACGGAGTCGGATCGTCGCCGTCGATCCCGTAGCGCAGCATGACCACCTCGCGCTCACGCTCGGGCAGACGCTCGAGTGCGGTGCGGACGGCATCGTTGCGCAACGAGATCTCGACCTCTTCGTCGGGCGGCCGCTCGCCCGAGGCGATCAGAGCGCCGAGCGAGGTGTCCTCGTCCTCGCCCACGGGCCGATCGAGACTCGTGACGACGCGCGCCGCGTCGCGTGTCTCGCGCACCTCGCGGAGGGTCATCTCAGCGGCCGCGGCCAGTTCTTCGTCGGTCGGCTCACGTCCCAGCCGCGCCTGAAGCTCGACTGCCGCCCGGCCAAGCTTGCGTTCGCGCTGGCCGATGTGAACCGGGATCCTGATCGTCCGTGCGCGGTTGGCGATCGCCCGTTGGATCGCCTCGCGAATCCAGAATGTGGCGTAGGTGGAGAACTTGAAGCCGCGCCGGTAGTCGAACTTCTCGGCGGCCCGAATCAGCCCCAGGATTCCCTCCTGGATCAGATCGAGCAGCGGCATGTCGAGCCCCTGGTACTTGCGGGCGTTGGAAATCACGAGCCGGAGGTTCGAGTTGACCATCTCCTCCTTGGCCTCCAGGTCGCCGCGCTCGATTCGCTTGGCAAGCTCGACTTCCTGCTCGCGCGTCAGCAACGGGTGGCGGGCTACCTCACGCAGGAAAAGTGCCATCGCGTCGGTTGTCCGATCGGCCATCTCGCCGTTGACGTAGCTCGTCCGCTCGGAGCGCTCACGGCCGCAGTCGTCGCGGAGCTCCAGCCCGCGCTGCTCGAGCTGGTCGTGCAGTGCTTGCGCATCGTCGTCGGAGAGGTCGAACTCCTGGACGACCTCGCTTAGCTCGGACAGCTCGAGGCAATGCGCCTCGCGCGCCTCGCCGCGCTGAGCCAGCTCCTCGACCGCGTCCTTCAGATCGTGGTTGTCCACGCACCCATACTAGAAAGGTGAGCACGGACGAGAGGGTTGCGCCACTACACTCGGGGGATTGGAGCATCCGCTTCGTCTTCTGGTCGTCGATTCAGATCTCGCTAGCGCCATCGATGACTCGGCGCGCCGGCAGAGCGCGCTTCAGAACGTAAAAGCGGGCCGACTGGAGCTGGGCCAGGGACAGCGCCTAGAGCCGTCCGAGATCGGGCGTCAGGCCAGCTTCGGGATCGTCGTGCTCAGTGGCTTCCTCGTGTTCGAGCTCACGACAGCCTCGGGTCGCGTCTCGGCCGATCTGCTTGGACCGGAAGATGTGATTCAGCTCGCAGGGCCAGACTCCGAGTCAACGGGACTCGCCCACACGGCTGCGTGGACCGCCTTGACCGAGGTCCGGCTGGCGCTGCTCGACGCAGAGTTCTTCGCTCGCGCAGCACGCT
The DNA here is from genome assembly GCA_963795505.1 of uncultured Actinomycetes bacterium. Lineage (GTDB taxonomy): Bacteria > Actinomycetota > Thermoleophilia > Solirubrobacterales > Solirubrobacteraceae > Palsa-465. The sequence goes on along the minus strand of CAWCIB010000012.1, from coordinate 112,138 downwards.
GGCCCGAAGTGTCTGCCGCGCTTGTGGAGCGAGCCGGCCGCTTCGGGCATCGACTCGCGCTTCAGCGTGCAGTGGCGACCCTCCAGAGCGTCGATGCGCGGCTGCTCGCCTCATTCTGGTCATGGGCCTCGCAATGGGCGACTGTGGCCGGGCAGGGGGTCGTGCTTCGCGTGCCGCTCAGCCACGAGCGCCTTGCGCGGCTGATCGGAGCCCGCCGCCCCACCGTGACCACGGCACTCGGCAGGCTCAAGCGTGCGGGTTTGATCTCACAGCGCCGGGACGGTGCCTGGTTGCTGCTTGGCCCCCCTGGCTCGGCCAGCGACCAGACTGGCGCGAGTGTGGTCGAGATGCCCGAGCTGGGCGACCTGGTGAGCGATAGCAGCAAGGTGGGCGGAGCACGCGACGCAGCGAAGCACGCAAACGCCCGAACGCTTGCCACGAGAGAGCTGCAGGCCCGGCTCGCCGAACAGCGAGATACGTTGCGCGTTGCTGCTCAACGACATGAAGAGATGCTCGAGCGGATGCGTTCGGAGGCGGACAAGCTCAGAATTCGACGGTCGGGGTAACGCGCGGCGATGGGTGACGGCCTCGCGGTTTTCGTTGGTGGTTCCGCCGGGGCGCTCGAGGCACTGGTCGAGCTACTCGCTCGGCTGCCGTCGCAACTTCCGGCGCCGCTCTTGGTGGTGCTACACGTCGGCCGCAACGGGGCAAGCGTGCTGCCGGCGATCCTCGACCGCGCCGGAATGTTGCATGCGATCACGCCCACCGACGGCGAGTCGCTCGCCAACGGCGTCGTGTTCGTCGCGCCGCGCGGCAAGCACATGCTCGTCGACGGTCACCGTGTGCGGCTGAGCGAGGGCCCGACGGAGCACGGACTGCGACCCGCGATCGATCCGCTGTTCCGCAGCGCCGGGCGGACGTGCGGGCCGCGCGCGGTCGGCGTAGTGTTGTCGGGAATGCTCGACGACGGTACCGCGGGGCTGCGCGAGATCCGGGCGCACGGTGGCTGGGCACTCGCACAAGCTCCAGATGAGGCTGCCTTCCCGAGCATGCCTCAGAGCGCGATCGACAACGTCGGGGTCGATTACGTGCTTCCCGTCGGCCAGCTCGCCGGCAAGCTCGTCGAGCTCATACGGAATGGCAAGCAGCGCGGCGGCGACGAGGCGGACATCGTGCCGCTGCCCCCGGAACCACGCGGCGAGGCGCTCAGTGGTCCCGAACCGCCCGGGATGCGTACCGACATTACGTGTCCGCAGTGCGGCGGGGTGCTCTGGGAAGAGGTCGAGGGACGCATCACGATCTACCGTTGCCGCGCGGGGCATCTCTACTCGCCCGACAGCCTGCTGGCCGTCCAAGGCGAAGGTCTCGACTCGGCGATCTGGCGTCCGATCCGGATGCTCCAGGAGCGCGGAGCGCTGCTGCGTCGACTCGCGGCGCGCTCGTCGAGCCAGGGACGGGAGCGATCAGCACGCTACTTCGACGACCAGGCCGAAGACGCGCTCAAGCGCGCGGCCGAGATGCGGCGGGCGCTGACCGAGTCCGAGCTGCGCCAGCACGAGACCCCGGAGCCACACCGCATCCGGGCTGAACAGTGAGCACCAACCAGCCGGAGACAAAGGAGGCATTCGAGCGGCTGCTCGTATACCTGCGCGACCACCGCGGATTCGACTTCACGGGTTACAAACGCTCGTCGCTCGAGCGCAGGATCGGCAAGCGCATGCAGGAGCTCGGCATCGGCGATTACGAGACCTACCTCGACAAGCTCGAGGTGACCCCGGAGGAGTACGGGCAGCTGTTCAACTCGATCCTCATCAACGTGTCGGCGTTCTTCCGCGACGCGGCCATGTGGCAGCACGCCGCCGAGCACCTGATTCCGGCGATCCTCGAGCGCAAGGGGCCCGATGAGCCTATCCGCGCCTGGTCCGCGGGGTGCGCCACAGGCGAGGAGGCCTACACGATCGCGATCCTGCTCGCTGAGGCGCTGGGCGAGGACCAGTTCCGCGACCGCGTGAAGGTGTTCGCAACCGATGTCGACGACGACGCACTCGAGCGCGCGCGACAGGCGACGTATGACCGGACTCAGATGAAGGATGTGCGCGAGCCGCTGCTCGAGCGCTACTTCGAAGGCTCGGGCGACCGCCTCAGCGTCTCCAAGGACCTCCGGCGGGCCGTGATCTTCGGGCGCAACGACCTCGTTCGCGACGCGCCGATCTCGCGGATTGACCTGCTCGCGTGCCGCAACACGCTGATCTATTTCAATTCCGAGACGCAGCGCAGCGTGATGGCCCGCCTGCATCTGGCGCTGGGCGACCACGGATATCTGCTGCTCGGCAAGTCCGAGCTGATCCTGACCTACTCGGATGGGTTCACGCCCGAGAACCTGGGGCTCCGGATCTTCCACAAGATCCCAGGGGTCCGCCTGTCGCCTGTGGGTTCTGTCGCGCCCGTGCAGGCGGCGGCCCCCGCCGGCGCCGAGCAGCGGCTGGACGCTCCGACCGAGGCGGTGACCGACGCATTCAGGGTGAGCCCGGTCGCACAACTCGTGCTGGACCGAGATGGCGCGGTCGTGTTCGCAAACGCGCAACTGCGCTGGCTGTTCGGCCTGACCGAAGGCGACTTTGGGCGCCCGCTCCAAGACCTCGAGATCTCCTACCGGCCCGTCGAGCTGCGCTCGTTGATCGAACGCGCCGCCGCGACGAAGGAGCCGGTCAACAGCGAAGCGGTGACGTGGCGCACGCGCGACGGCGAGGAGCGCGAGCTCGAGGTCCAGATCGCGGCGCTGCGCCACGACGGTGGACAGACCGGAACCAGCATCGCGTTCCTCGACGTCACGCGGCATGCCCGCGTGGCCGCCGAGCTCGAGACATCCAAGCACGAGCTCGAGGCGGCCTATGAGGATCTGCGCTCGACGGTTGAAGAGCTGGAGACAACAAACGAGGAGCTCCAGTCCACCAACGAGGAACTCGAGACGACCAACGAAGAGCTCCAATCCACCAACGAAGAGCTCGAGACGATGAACGAGGAGCTCCAGTCGTCAAACGAGGAACTCGAGACGATGAACGAGGAGCTCCGGATCCGTACGGGCGAGCTCAACAACGTCCATGTGCTCGTCGCTTCGATGCTCGAGAGCTTTGGCATGGGGGGAGCGGTGCTCGACCGAGAGCTGCGCGTGACGATGTGGAACGAGCACGCCAAGAAGCTGTGGGGTCTCGACGCGGACGACGTCCGCGACCAGCACTTCCTCGACCTCGACATCGGGCTGCCGGTTCAGTCGCTACGCGACTCGCTGCGCGCGTGTGCAAGCGGTGGCTCCGATGGCCATGAGCAGCGCGTCGAGGCTCGTGACAGGACGGGACGCGACATCACTTGCCGCGTGATTTGCAGTCCGCTGAAGACGACGCGCGGAGACGTGACCGGCGCGATCGTGCTCATGCAAGCGGTCGATGGAAACATGTCAGCTAGCTGACGTCCTTGAGCAGACAAGCCAGTTTGCAGTGTGCTGTTGCAGGGGTACGTTTGAGTCTGGTCGCGGGCTTGTTGTGCCCGTCATCCGGGTGCAGGGCTTGCGTCCATTGATCCGTCATGACCTCTCACGCGCACCTAACCACACGCCGATCCGGGGCGACCTCCCATGTCCGGCCGTTCTTTCACAATGAACGTGCACGGATCGGCGTGGGCTATGACCGACAGCCATGGGGCCCGCGCGTGGGGGGTCGCGGCGGACTGATAACTACTTAGTGGGTGCGCGTACGCGTCCGGACGCCCGCGCGGTTTGCGCGAGGCGTCCGGGCCTGACCGCGTCGACGGGCGGAGCGCACTGCGCCTACCAGGAACGCCAGCAGGACCAGCAACGCGATCAGACCTGCGATCGCCAATCCTGGCGTGATCACGATCACAAGAATCACGGCCAGCGCCGTGATTCCCAGATCGGTCAAAAGCACGTTGCGATTCACAGCGCGAGCTTTCTCCAGAGCGGTCTTGGCAGGTGGCGCAGCACGGCGAACATGAAGCGTAGGTGAGCCGGCACCCAAACCGTGTGCGCACGCCCGTTCAGAGCTCCGGCAGTTGCCTCGGCGACCGCCTCGGCTGTGGTCGCAAACGGCGCCGGTTGAAGTCCGGCGGTCATCTTCGTCCTGACGAAGCCCGGCCGCACGACGAGGACGCGGACCGGTGTTGCCGCCGTCGCATCCGCAAGCCCTTGGGCGAGGGCATCGAGCCCCGCCTTTGCGGCGCCGTAGATCGCGTTTGAGGCGCGCGGCCGCTCGGCTGCGACCGATGAGAGAACGACGAGCGTCCCGTTGCCTTGGCTGCGCAGCTGGCGCAGCGATTCGAGCACAAGCGAGCCGCTGGCGAGGAAGTCGACCCGCATAACGTCGAGCGCCTCAGCGGGGTCGGCGTCGAGCCCTGCCTGGGCGCCGAGCACGCCCACGGCGAGTACAACCACGTCGAAGCCGCCGGCGTCGGCAAAGGCGCGTGCAACCCCATCTTCGAGCTGCGCGGTCCGGACGTCGGCAAGCTCGAGACCCGCCGCGGCGGCGTCAAGACGCGTTTGGTCCCGGCCGGCGAGCACGGCGAGCTCGGGGCGCAGCCGCCTGACGATCGCGAGCCCGATGTCCGACGTGCCGCCGAGCAGCAGCAGCTTCACAGCAGCCCCACGCGCAGCGCCAGGTCCGAGCGCCACAGCCCGCGCGGATCGGCCTGATCGCGGATCCGACGCCATCCGTCGAGACCCGGGTACATCGCGCGCAGCGCGTCCGCCTTCATGCGCGCGTCCTTGCTCAGATAGACGCGACCGCCCGCCTCGGCGACCAGCTCGTCGAATTTGTCGAACAGCGGCTTTGCCCCGTGCGCGGCGCGCGGAACGTCGAGTGTGAGCGTCCAGCCCTCGATCGGGAACGAGAGTGGAGCTCCGTTCCCCGGCCCGAAGTCCTTGAGCACGGCTAGGTAGCACGGGACCTTGGCCGGGCGAAGGTCATCGATCACCGCTTGGAGCACGCGCTCGGCGCCGATCGGGACGACGAGCTGGTACTGCATGAATCCCCGCGGCCCGTAAAGCCGTGGCCAGGCGTCGAGGGCGTCGAGCGGAAACATGTGCCGCGCGATTGGCTCGGGCCGCCCCCGTTCGGCGCGCGGCGCCCGCGCATAGCGCAGCGCGTTGAACATGCGAACCGATTTGGGGCGCAGCACCTGGGGCGGCCAGCCGCGCGGGACCGTCGCGCGCGAGCGCACCGTCGGCTCCCCCTCGCCGCCGTCGATGTGCTCGGCGCGCGTGACGACGCCACGCGGAGGTCGCGAGCACAGCAGGTCGAGCCACGCGACGCGGTATTGACCGCCGGGCGCCCGCAGGGCCTCGAGCGCCTCGTCGAGCGATGCGACTCGGTCGGTGTCGACGGCGAGGCGCGGCCCGCCGATCGCGCGCAGCTTGATCGTCGCGGCGAGGATCACACCCGTCAGACCCATACCGCCGAGCGTTGCCGCGAACAGGTCGTCGTCGGGCGCCAGCTCGTGGATCTCTCCGTCAGAGGTCAGCAGCGAGATCTGCTCGACCTGCGCGCCAAACGTCCCCGCCTCGCCGTGGTTCTTGCCGTGGATGTCACTCGCGATCGCGCCGCCGACGGTGACATGCTGGGTCCCAGGTACGACGGGCACCATCCAACCCGCCGGCACCAGCTGCCCGAGCAGCTCGCCGAGCGTCACGCCGGCTTGGGCAGTGACCGTCCCGGAGGTCTGGTCAAGCGCGCTGCCCTTCAGCGCGCTCGTGTCGATCACGAGCCCTCCACTGAGCTGCGCGGCGTCGCCGTAACTGCGGCCCAGCCCGCGGGCGATCGCGCCAGCCGCTGCGGTTGCGAGGGCATCGCGCAGTATGTCCGCGCTCTCAGGCCGCACCAGTGACACGGCCGCACCGTCGCCCCCGCCCCACCCGGAGATGACCGCAGGAGCGCTGCCGCCAGTGACCCCCGGGTCAGCTAGCCGCATGTACTTCAAGCGCAAACAGCGCGACCCACAGAGTGCCGGACAGCAGCAACGGACGGTCAGACAGCACCACGTCCTCGGGCGACTCGCCTGCACCCGATCGCACGAGCGCTCCGTAGCGGACCAGGCAGATGGTGAACGGGACCGCGGTGAGCGCGCGCCATGGCACACCGGCCACGGCGGGCAGCTTGACCGCCCAGACCAGATAGGCGAGCAGCGCGACGGCGGCGCTGCCAAGCATGATCGCCTGTAGCAGCGCAGGGTTGTAGGCGTCGAGCACGCGCCTCCGGGCATCCTCCCGGCCGAACTCGGCGTAGCGCTTTGAGGCGGCGACGAACACCGCCGCACCGGTCACCACCAGCAGAAACCAGCGCGAGAGCGAAACGGGTGCGGCGGCCCCGCCCGCGACCGCGCGCAGCACAAAGCCGCCGGCGACCGCCACGATGTCGAGCACAAACATGTGGCGGAACACGAGCGTGTAGCTCATCGTGAGCGCGAGGTAACCGGCCCCGATCAGGCCCAGGAGGGGCGAGACCGCGACGCACAGCATCAGCCCGGCAAGCATCAGTGAACCGCCGAGCGCGACGGCCATCCGCGGATCGAGCTCGCCGGCGGCGACGGGCCGACGGCGCTTGACCGGATGGATCCGGTCCTCGGGGGCGTCGCGTACGTCGTTGATCGCGTAGATGCCGGAAGCGAGCACGCAGAATGCGACGAACGCGACCGTGATCTTCGCGGGTACGTCGTCGTGTCCGAGCGCACCGGCGGCTCCGGCAGCGGCGATCACGAGCAGGTTCTTGATCCACTGACGTGGACGCGTAGTGGCCAGGATCGCGCGGAAGGAGCCCCGCCGGGGCAGCGGGTGAATACCTGCGTCCGCAGAACGCACTGCGCCGCAACGTAGCACCCACGATCCCCGCCACGGCCCGGATCGGGCCGCGTTGAGTGCCCCCTTATATGACTCTTACAGGCGTCTGGAGCCGAGCCCGCAGGACTGCACGCGGGGTACGTCGAAGGCGTCAGACGCCCACATGCGTGCGGCGCAGGCGACAGTTCACCGTGTTCAGACCCCGACGCCCCGGCTCGTTCCGGCCGCGGGGGTGGCGTCGCCTGCAAGTGTGGTCGTGCGCGCGTGCCGCCCGCGACAATGGCTCAAGAACGCCCTGGTGGCGCTGGCGCCCGGCGCGGCCGGCGTCCTGACGAGCCCGCATGTGATCGTGAAGGTGGCGGGCGCATTCGTCGCGTTCTGCTTGCTCTCGAGCGCTACCTACCTCCTCAACGACGTCCGCGACCGCGAGCAGGACCGCCATCACCCCCGCAAGCGCTTTCGCCCCATCGCCGCCGGCGAGCTGCGCCCGCGCGGGGCGCTTCGGCTCGCGCTGCTACTGGCGATCGCCGGCCTGGGGCTCGCGACCGCGGTCCGGCCCATGCTCGGCCTCGTGTGCGTGGGCTATTTAGCCTTGACGACGAGCTACTCGATCTGGTTTAGGCGCGTCGTGCTGCTCGACATCGCCGTGGTGAGTGCCGGCTTTGTGCTGCGTGCCGCCGGCGGCGCGGCGGCCGCCGACGTATTCCTGTCGCGCGCTTTTCTGGTCGTGATCTCGGCCTGCGCGATGTTCATCGTGGCCGGCAAGCGTTATGCCGAGCTGGGCGCTCCGCGTCCTTCACGCGCGACGCTCGAGCGCTACTCGCGCGGTGGACTGCGGCTGCTCCTCGGCGCGGCGGCGCTCGTGGCGGTCGCCGCGTACAGCTACTGGGCGTTGTCGCGGGCGCCACGCGCGTTCTCTATCGTGCCCTTTGTGCTCTGGCTTGGCCGATATCGCGGCCTCGTCGGCGCTGGCGTGGGGGAAGCGCCCGAGGAACTGGTCATGCACGACCCCGGTTTGGTCGTGTTCGGTCTCGCCTGGGTAGCCATGTTCGCCAGCGGGGTCTACTGATGAGCCTGAACCGCGAGACGATCCGTGCGTACGAGCAGCGCCTGCTCGCATACGAGCAAGGGCGCACGCAAGCGCCCCCAGGCGGCCGCACGCAAACTCCCCTGCGCGGCCGTACGCAAACGGCTACGGCGGCCACCGGCGCGCGTCGTTCGCCGGCGGCCCCCAACGCGCCGTATCCCAATCGCCGTCCGCGCGCGCCGGGTCACGCTTCTGTCGGCAGTGCTGGTGCTCTTGATCGCGTTCATTTCGCTGATGAGCGCACTGTCGAAGCCTTCGAACGTGTCGGGCGGCGTCAACTTCGTCGAATGGCTGCGGAACAACGGCGCCGGCGGCATCGTGTCCGAAGTCGAGAGCGTCTATTACTCGCTGAGCGCGCCGTCGACGGGCGGGGCCGCGCTGAAGCGGCTCCCCAAGGTCGGCGCCGCCGCCCGGGTGCAGGTCGCGCAGGAGGCACCGGGACCGATTGCCCCGGTGATCACCCCGCCGCTGGCCGGCGAGGGCAGCTGGCGGAGCACCGGCCCGCTCGTCGGCGGGGCTGCTCCACTGCTGGTGACCAGCTTCCGGCCGGATCCGAACTACCCGCAGCTCGTGGCCGGAGTCGCGTGGATCGACCACACGCGCACCTCGCTCCAGCTATATCCGGGCCGCTACGAGCCGCCGAACGCGAGCAGCCAGCTGGCCGAGGTCCCGCCCGGGCTCCGCTCCAAGCTGCTGGCCACGTTCAACTCGGGCTTCAAGCTCGAGGACACCGGCGGCGCGGGGTTCTTCGCGGACGGCCATCTGGATGCGCCGCTCAAGGACGGCGTGGCCACGCTGATCGGCTACGCAGACGGCACGGTCGACGTTCGCCGCTGGAGCGGTGGCGCAGATCCCGGACCCGGGGTCGTGTTTGCACGCCAGAACCTGCCGCTTACCGTCGAGAACGGCCAGCTCAATCCGGCGCTGAGCAACGACTCGCTGTGGGGGACGACGCTCGGCAATACGGTCCGCGTGTGGCGCTCTGGGATCGGCATCGATGCCCACGGGAACCTGCTCTATGCGGCAGCTGACATACAGACGGCTCAGAGCCTCGCGCGCGTGTTACAGCGCGCCGGCGCGGTGCGGGCGATGGAGCTCGACATCAACTACGAGTGGACGACGTTCAACTTCTACAGCGACTTCGGCGCGATCAACCCCACCAAGCTGCTCCCAGGTATGGACCGCCCGGCGACGCGGTATCTGTCGCCGGATGACCGCGACTTCTTCGCTGTCTACGCGCGCTAAGCGTCGTCCCTGGAAGAAAGGCACATGGGGTGTGCCCAACTTCCACCGATGCCTCGCTTACAGCCCGCACAGGCTGTCTGACAGCTCGCGCAACCTCCGGCGGGCTTCGGGATCCAGCGCCTGCGGGTGCGGCTCGGCCGCTCGCCGGCCGTTGAAGTACTGACCGGTAACTCCGTCCAGCTCAGGATCTGCCACCAGCCGCAGCGTCGCCTCGACGCCGTCCTCGAGCGCACTGATCGGGGTGACGCCCGCGGCGTGGACCATCTTGGTCGGCATGTAGGTGGCGGGATGCAGACAGGTCGCGGTCACTCCCCGTTCACCGAGCTCGTCGGCCAGGTCGAATGTGAACAGGATCTGGGCGAGCTTGCTCTGGCAATAGGCCTGGACGCCGTCGTAGTGGCGCTCGAGCATCACGTCATCAAAGTCGATCTCGGCCTGGCCGGCTGAGGACACGTTCACGACCCGCGCAGGGCCCGAGCGCTCGAGCAGTTCCAGCAGCCGCCGCGTGAGCAGGTATCCCGCCAGATAGTTGACCGCGAACCGGAGCTCGTAGCCGTCGGCGCTCACCATCCGGCGCCCGTCGCCGGGCTCGGCGGTCCCGATCCCCGCATTGTTTACGAGCGCGTCCAGGCGGTCATTCCGTGCCAGAACCTGGTCTGCGAGCGCGCGCACATCGGCCAGCGAGCCGAGGTCGGCTCGCTGCGGCTCGCCACCGACCTCCTCGACTGTCTCCCGCAGGCGCCGCTCGTCGCGGCCGTGGATCAGGAGCCTCGCGCCGCGCTCCGAGAGCTTGCCCGCAAGCGCCCGGCCAAGTCCGTCCGTGGCACCCGTGATCAGGATCGTCTGCTGGTCGAGCGGCCGCACTTCATGACAGGCTAGAGGTCATGCTCGTTGCGCTGTCAGCTTCCTATGGCGCGGGCGGCAGCCAGGTCGGACCCGCACTCGCGGAGCGACTCGGCGTGCCCTTTGTCGACCGGGCGATCCCTTTCGCCGTGTCCAAAGCACTCGATGTCGACCCCGAGACCGCGCACGCGCACGACGAAGGAACCGGCTACGGCAAGCTCGAGCGGCTCCTGCGCGGATTCATCGGCCAGGATGTGGGAGCACCGCTCCCGGTGGCGCCCGACGTGACAGTGGACGAGGACTTCCGGCGCGCGACCGAGGAGGTTCTGACTGGTATCGAGTCGGGCGTGGTCCTCGGTCGCGGGGCGGTGATCGTCCTGCGAGATCGCCCTGGGGTTTTGCGCGCGCGGCTCGACGGGCCCGCCGAGCGGCGGGCGGCACAGGCATCACGGCTCGGAGAAACGGAGCTGGCCGAGGCGCGACGGACGCTCGAGCGCACGGACGAGGCGCACGCGCTCTACTACCGGCGCTTCTACGGCGCCGACATCTGCGACTCGGCGCTGTACGACGTCGTTCTCGACTCGACCCGGATCCCGCTCGAAGAGTGCGTCGAGCTACTCGAGCTCGCAGCCCGTGCACGAGCGCGCTGACATTCGGCTCGCCGAGCTGACGACGCTGCGCTTGGGCGGGCCCGCGCGGCGGCTTGTCCAAGCTCAGACCGAGGAGGAAATCGTCGAAGCACTGGCATCCAGCCCCGAGCCCGAGCTTGTGATGTCGGGCGGCTCGAACCTCGTGATCGCGGACGAGGGTATCGACGGGACGGTCGTGCAGGTCGCGAGCCGGGGCGTGACGGTCGACCGCGATGCCCTGACCGTCGCCGCGGGCGAGCCCTGGGACGCCGTCGTCTCGCAGTGTGTAGCTGAGGGCCTGTCGGGGATCGAGTGCCTGTCGGGGATTCCGGGCTCGACCGGGGCCACGCCGATCCAGAACGTCGGCGCCTACGGGCAGGAGGTGTCCTCGACGATCACCTCAGTCCGGGTCTACGATCGCTCAGCCCGGCGCATCGAGACTCTCGCGCCCGCCGACTGCGGCTTCGGCTACCGGACGAGCGCGTTCAAGCGATCCGACCGCCACGTCGTGCTGGCCGTCGGCTTCAGGCTCGAGCGCTCGGCGCAAGCGCAGCCGCTCAAGTACGCCGAGCTTGCCCGGACTCTCGATCTACGGCTCGGCGCCCGGCCACCGCTCGCCGACGTGCGCGACGCGATCCTGGCGCTGCGACGTTCCAAGGGGATGGTGATCGACCCGGACGATCCTGACTCGGTCAGCGCGGGGTCGTTCTTCGTCAACCCGATCATCGAGCCCGGAGCGCTCGACTCGCTCGCTGCCCGCGCGGGCGCCAACCCGCCGGCGTGGCCTGAGGCGGACGGTCGAGTGAAGACATCGGCGGCCTGGCTGATCGAGCGGGCAGGGTTCGGCCGGGGCTACGGAAACGGCCGCGTCGGCGTATCTAGCAAGCACACGCTCGCGCTCGTCAACCGCGGGGGTGCGACGACGGCCGAGCTGCTGGCGCTCGCGCGCGAGATGCGCGACGGTGTGCGCGAGCGCTTCGAGCTGGAGCTCAGGCCGGAGCCGACTCTCGTTGGGGTGACGCTTTAGCGCGACGCTCGCGCTGGCGGCGGAGCTCCTGGCGCGCGACTGACAACTTGTGGACCTCGTCGGGTCCATCGGCCAGGCGCAATGTCCGCAGGCCCGCGTACATGTAGGCGAGCGGGAAGTCGTCCGACACGCCGCCGCCGCCGTGGACCTGGATCGCGCGGTCGACGACCTTGCAGGCGATGTTCGGCACGGCGACCTTGATCGCCGCGATCTCGATCCGGGCGTGCTGGTTGCCGACCGTGTCCATCAGCCACGCGGTCTTGAGCACAAGCAGGCGCGCCATCTCGAGCTCGATCCGGCTCTCGGCGATCCAGTCGCGGATGTTCGCGTTGTGGGAGACCGGGTGACCGAACGTCTCGCGGTCGTCGGCGCGGTCGCAGAGCAGCTCGAGCGCTCGCTCCGCGGCGCCGATCGCGCGCATGCAGTGATGGATCCGCCCCGGCCCGAGCCGCGCCTGGGCGATCATGAAGCCCATCCCCTCTCCGGCGATCATGTTCTCCGCCGGCACGCGCACGTTCTCGAACTTGACCTCGCCGTGGCCCTCGTGGTCGTGGTAGCCGAACACGGGCAAGCTGCGCACGACCTCGACTCCCGCTGTGTCGACCGGAACCAGGATCATCGACTGCTGTTGATAGGAGGGCGCGTCCGGGTTGGTCTTGCCCATCACGATCATGATCCGGCAGTTGGGGTGCATGATGTTCGACGTCCACCACTTGCGGCCGTTCAGGACATAGTCGTCTCCGTCGCGATCGATCCGCAGCCTTATGTTGGTCGCGTCCGACGAAGCCACGTCCGGTTCGGTCATCGCGAATGCCGAGCGGATCTCACCGGCCAGCAGCGGCTCGAGCCAGCGCGTTTTTTGCTCCTCGGAGCCGAACTGGTTTAGGACCTCCATGTTGCCGGTGTCTGGCGCCGAGCAGTTGCAGGCCTCGGAGGCGATCCGGCTGCGGCCCATGATCTCGGCCAAGGGCGCGTACTCGAGGTTCGTGAGGCCCGCGCCGTACTCGGCGTCGGGGAGGAACAGGTTCCAGAGGCCGCGGTTTCGTGCCTCGGCCTTCAGCTCCTCGACCACGGGGGCGTGGAAGTAGTGCGTGCCCGACTCGCGGATCTGCTCGCGCCAGAGCGACTCGGCCGCATAGACGTGCTCCTCCATGAACTCGAGCAGCCGTTCGCGCAGCTCGTTCGCGCGAGACGAGAACTCAAAGTCCATCGCCGCGAATCCTATGCCTTGCGTTAGGCCTTCGCTCCCGCGTGTCGTGACTCGCTAGCCTTGTGGCCGAACCCGGCCGGTTCTTGCCTTGCTACACGACAACTCCGCCCAAGCAGAGGGGCCGTCGGCCTACCCGCAAGCAGCGACGCTCGAGCTCCGCGATGTCAGCAAGCGCTATTCCGGGCAGCGAGAGCCCGCGCTGGTCGAGCTGAGCCTCAGCGTCGACGCCGGCGAGGTGTGTGTTCTGGTCGGCCCGTCGGGCTCGGGCAAGACGACGGCGATGCGTCTGATCAACCGGATGATTCCGCTCTCAGGCGGCGACATCTTGCTCGGCGGTCGCAGCGTTCTCGAGCGCGAGCCGAACGAGCTGCGGCGCGAGATCGGTTACGTGATCCAGCAGATCGGCCTTTTCCCGCACCTGAGCGTGGCCGACAACATCGCGACCGTTCCACGGTTGCTCGGTTGGGACAAGGCGCGGATCGGCGCGCGAGTCGAGGAGCTCATCGAGCTGATCGGACTCGAACCCGAGATCGGCAAGCGCTACCCGGCGCAGCTGTCCGGCGGTCAGCGCCAGCGCGTCGGAGTTGCGCGCGCACTCGCCGCCGACCCCCCACTGATGCTGATGGACGAGCCATTCGGCGCGATCGACCCGATCAACCGCGCCAGGCTCCAGGACGAGTTCCTGCGGCTCCAGGAGCAGGTCCGCAAGACGGTCGTGTTCGTCACGCACGACATCGACGAGGCGATCAAGATGGGCGACCGGATCGCAATCCTTCGCGAAGGCGGGCGGCTCGCCCAGTACGACACGCCGGCTGAGATCCTCACCAACCCGACCGACGAGTTCGTGGCCGAGTTCGTCGGCGCCGACCGCGCGCTCAAGCGGCTTGGGCTCGCGACTCTGGCTGACGTCGAGCTCGCCCCGCTCAACGGAGATCTGGCGTCCGACGGCGGCGTGACGCTCGACACGACGATCCGCGATGCCCTCTCGAAGGTCCTGGCGGCGGGCGGCTCGCCCGTAACTGTCGTCGGCGCGGACGGTAAGCCCGCGGGCGTCGTGACGCTCGAGCTGCTGGGTGGCGTGCTCGGGAATGGAGCGTTGCCGGAATGAGCGTGCTGCTCGCATCTGCGCATGCACCCGTGATTCCCAGCTTTGGCAACCCGACGTCGTTTGCGTGCGAGCGCGCGAACCGTCTGTTCTGCTCGGACTGGGTGTCGCGCAACTGGAGCACGGTGTTGTGGCCGGCGCTTCGCCAGCACCTAGTGCTGACCGCGATCGCGGTCTCGCTGGGGTTCGTGATCTCGACCGCATTGGCGCTGGTCGCCTATCGCCGCAGGTGGTTCGAGCGCCCGGTGCTGATCGTGACCTCGATCCTCTACACGATTCCGTCGCTGGCGCTGTTCGAGTTGCTTCAACCCAGTTTCGGGCTAACGCGCATGACTGCCGAGATCGCGCTCGTCTCCTACACGCTGCTGATCCTGTTCCGTAACACGCTGACCGGGCTGCGCGAGGTTCCCGCCGAGGTGCGCGACGCGGCGGCTGGGATGGGCATGGGCCCGATGCGTTTGCTGTTGCGGGTCGAGCTCCCGCTCGCGCTGCCGGCGATCATCGCCGGACTGCGGATCGCGACCGTGACTGTGATCTCGCTCGCGACGGTCGCGGCGCTGATCGACAACGAAGGTCTTGGGGTCCCGATCCTGACCGCGATCTCGAACGAAGTCTTCAAGACCGAGCTGATCGCGGCCGGCGGCATGGCGGTGCTGCTAGCGCTGTTCGCGGACGGTCTATTGGTGCTGCTGCAGCGCTTCCTTACGCCGTGGACTCGGGCGAGGGCCGCTTGATGCACGACTTCACCGAGGCGTTCAAGTTCATCGGCCGCGACGGCCAGATCCCCGGGATCCCCCACCTGCCCACGCTGGTGCACCTGACGCTCGAAACACTCAAGATCGCGGGGATCGGGGTCGCACTGGCGCTGCTGATCGCGTTGCCGATCGGGGTGTGGCTCGGACATATCCATCGCGGCTCGTTCGTGGCGATCAACGTCGGCAACATCTGGCGCGCGCTGCCGAGCTTGGCGGTGCTCGCGATCGGGGTGGCGTTCCTCGGTCTCGGCCTCGACAACGTCGAGCTCGCCCTGATCGTGCTCGCGGTGCCGCCGATCATTACCAACGCTTACGTGGCGATCGACGAAGTCGACCGGGATGTCGTCGACGCCGCCCGTGGCATGGGCATGAGCGGCTGGGAGATCCTGCGCAAGGTCGAGCTCCCGCTCGGGATCCCGCTGATCTTCGCCGGGATCCGGACCGCCGCGCTGTTCGTCGTATCGACGACCACGATTGCCGCGCTGACCGGCTACAGCGGAAGCCTCGGCGACATCATCAACAACGAGGCGTCCTACCACCTTCCCGGCGTGCTCGGCGCCGCCATCTGCATCGCCGCGCTTGCGCTGCTCGTCGAGTTTGCGCTGGGACTGGTTCAACGCGGCCTCACCCCCCGAGGTTTGAAGCTGACAGAGGACCCAGCAGTGACGTTCGCACCCGTGGCCGCGACGGACGTGGCCTGAATCAAGAAAGAGGAGGCATCATGCAGAAGTTCAAATTCGTCCCGCTAGCCGCGTTGGCGGCGATCGCGGTGGCGGCCTGCGGCAGTTCGTCCAAGACGACGACCACATCGGCGACTTCGACCCCGGCCACGTCGTCGTCTGGGCCCGGGGCCGGGAAGCCCGCAGTCGTGATAGGCGACAAGAACTTCACCGAGGAGTACATCCTCGGTGACCTTTACCAGCAGGCGCTTGCGGCCAAGGGCTTCAAGGTCACGCTGAAGCCGAACATCGGTTCTTCGGAGATCACCTACAAGGCGCTCACCTCGGGGCAGATCGACATGTACCCCGAGTACACCGGCGTCATCCTGTCGGTGATCGCGGGCATCACGACGCCGCCCCACAGCGCGGCCGATGCATACGCGATGGCGAAGGCGTACGTCGAGAAGCACGGCTTGACGCTGACCGCACCGACGCCGTTCTACGACTCGGACGCGCTCGGGACGCTCAAGACGTTCGCCACCGCGCATCATCTGACGACGATCGCGGACCTCAAGAAGCTCGGTCACTCGGTGATTCTCGGAGGTGCGCCGGAGTTCGCCACGCGCCAGGAGGGTCTGCTCGGTCTGAAGTCGGTCTACGGACTGAACCCGACGTTCAAGCCGCTTGCGATCGGGCTCACGTACAAGGCGCTCGATACCGGGCAGGTTCAGGTGTCGGATGTATTCACCACCGACCCGCCCCTGACGACTGGCAAGTACACGATCCTGACCGACCCGAAGTTTGTGTTCGGCTTCCAGAACGTCGCGCCGATCGTCAAGCAGAGCGTCCTGGCAGCCGAGGGTCCCGCGTTTGAGCAGACGCTGAACTCCGTCAGCGCTTTGCTCACGATCCCGGCGATCCAGAGGATGAACGCGGCCGTCTCGCTCGATCAGCAGTCTCCGGCTGCGGTCGCGCACGCGTTCCTGGTCGCCAACCACCTCGCGTAACGCGCATGGGGCGGCCGTCTCAGTCGGGCGGGCGGCCGCCCGATCGCGGCGGTCGCCCCACGGCGATCCTCGAAGCTGCGCTCGACGCGTTCGCCGAGCACGGCTTCGCGGCCACGACGGTCGACGAGATCCGCCGGCGCTCGGGCGCCAGCGTCGGTTCGATCTACCACCACTTCGGCGGCAAGGAGGGCTTGGCGGCTGAGTTGTACGTCGAGGGCCTGCGGAGCTACCAGCACGGCTTTCTCGAAGTGCTTACCCGCCATCGCGACGACGCCGGGGCGGGAGTCCGAGCGATCGTGAGCCACCATTTGGAGTGGGTGCAGCGCAATCCCCAGCTCGCCCGCTTCCTGATGAACCGGCGCGAGACGGAGCTGCGCCAGGCGACCGAGACTCGGGTTCGCGAGCTGAACCGGGCGTTCTTCCCGCGCGTCAGGTCGTGGGTTGAGCATCACGCGCGCGCGGGCTCTATGCGGGCGCTGCCGCCCGATCTGCTCGAGCCGATCCTGCTCGGTCCGTGTCAGGAGTTCTCGCGGCTATGGCTCGCGGGACGTGCCCGTCGGTCGCTGCGCAGCGCGGAGGAAGAACTCGCCGAGGCCACTTGGAGGGCCGTGGCGCCCTAAGGCGCCGCTGGGCGACGGCGATCAGGCGCGGTCCGATTTCCTCGAACGCGCCGCCGCCGGCGCCGAACAGACGCACGTCGCCGAATCCGGCTCGCTTCAGACGCTCGACGAGCTGGGGCGCCGGGATCTGCTCGATCAACCGCTTCAGGCGCCCGGGGTTGTGGCACTCGAGCAGCAGTTGGCCGTCGGGGCGCAGCGCCCGCGCGAAGCTCCGGAGCACCGCGTCGTTGGTCTCGCGGTCGAAGTACCCAAACGAGGTGAACCAGTTGACGACCGCGTCGAACTCGGCGTCCGCCTCGAGCGAGCGCATGTCTCCGTGTTCGAAGCGGACCTTCGGCCAGCGTTCGCGTGCGAGCTCGAGAAAGTGCTCGGTGTAGTCGATGCCGACGACCTCATAACCCCGGTCCGCAAGTCGTCCCGCGATCCGCCCGTGACCGCAAGGGACGTCGAGCACCCGCGCGCCCTCGCGGAGCGCGAGCAGCCGGGCGATCAGCGCCGCGTCGGCGTCGCTTCGCTGCTCGAGGTCGCCGCCGTAGAAGTACAGGTAGCTGTCTTCGAACAGCTCGGGCGGGACCGTCACGCGACGGATTGCAGCACGGTCTGCGGGCGCTTACGTAGCTAGCGGCGCCACGCCCTCCTCGGCGAGCGCCTTGAGTCCTGCGAAGAAGACGACGAGCATCGTTCCGTAGAGCTCATCCGGGATCGCGTCGCCCGCGAGCAACTTCTCGAGCGCGAACCCGTTGGCCATCATCGAGGTGATCAACGCAACCCGCTCGGGCTGAAGCACGGCGGGCAGATCCAGCTCTTCCTTATGCGCGCTGAGCGCCGCGGCGACCCGGTCCTGAAGCCAGTGGTAGCGCGTGAGAAGCTCCTGGCGGAAATCGTCGTCGCGCAGTGCGTACGCCGTGAACTCGAAGAAGAGGCGCATCCACTCGGGGTCGGCGCGCAGAGTTGCGGCGAAGTCGTCGCCGGCGCGCGCAGCCTTCTCGGCGTCGGTGCCATCGCTGCCCACGATTTGCTCGATCTCTTCCGCCCGCTCGGCGAAATGCTCGTCGAGCATCGCCAGGAACAGCTCTTCCTTGTTCTTGAAGTTGGCGTAGAAGGCACCCTTGGTGTAGCCGGCGTCGTCGGCGAGATCCTCGATCGATGCCTGCTGCAGCCCACGTTGGGCGAACAGCTTGGCGGCCGAGTTCATCAGGCACTCGCGCGTGTGCGCCTGGCGTTCCTTGCGGGTCAGGCGTGTCATCAGACCGCCACCTCGGCGGCCGGCTGGCAAGCCGGCGTGCGGCGCAGCTTGGCCTTGCGCTTCATGCGCGCGGCGATGGGAAACCGCTCCCGAGTCGCTGACGCAGACCGCGCGGCGATCGGCTCCGGGACGTTCTTGAGCCAGTGCAGCCGACGCTCGCCGAGCGAAACGGCGTCGAGCGTGCCGGCCGCATCGCACGCCTGCTCTGAGACGAGCACCTCGGCGCCACCCGCGGCCGAGCACAGCCGCGAGGCGACGTTGACGGCGTTCCCGTACCAGTCGCCGTCGCGGTTCACCGCGGTGCCGCTGTGCACGCCGACGCGGACAGGCGGCAGCGCGTCCGATGCGCCGAGGCCATCGACGATCCGCACGCCAAGCTCGATCGCGAGCCGCGGGTCTTCGCAGCGCAGCATCATTGCGTCCCCGAAGGTCTTGATCTCTTCGGCGCGGTGGTCGTCGAGCAGCCCGCGGACATGACCGTAGAGCTGCTGCGCCACGTCGGCAGCGCTGTGATCGCCGCGCTCGGCAGTCAAAGCTGTGAACCCGACTAGATCCATAAACACGAAGGTGTGGACGTTCCCGTCCATCGCACTTTCAGATTCTAGGCGGTATGTCAATACCCGGTGGTATGTCGAACGGGCGGAGCCGTGGGCGATTGGCGAATGTCGCTCCCACGGGAGGGCTTTCAACGAGACCCGCTTCGACCTCCCCGTGGCAGTTCGCGCAGAGCAGAACGCACTTCGCCGCTTCGGCGCGATACGCCGCTAGCGACTTTCCGGACGCCATGGTCATCTGGAACAGCTTGGTGGCCGGGTCGACGTGATGGAACGTGAGCGTGGAGATGCAACGGTCATAGCCGCATAGCGCGCAGCAGCCACCGGCCTCCCCGATCAAGATGCGCCGCACTTTGCGATGCCGTCGCGTGACAGCCTCCCCGACGCACCGCTTGCACCGCCATGCCTTACCGTATCTGGCGAATTCCGTTGGGCCATGCCGCGCACACCGTCTCGTCTCGACCGGACAAATCCTGCTTGGGGACGGAGGGCGACCGGCGCGTTTCGGTGCGGTCCCGGAGTCAGGCACGAACACATGTTCGTGCTAGGGCCGGACAACTCCGCGGCTCAAACGTGGGCCGCCCGGGAATTGAACCCGGATCTCGGAGCTTAAAAAGGCTCGTGCGTTACCGTTACGCCAGCGGCCCGGGCTGAGGATAGACCGGGGAGCCCGCGGCCCTACTTCGACCCGAACAGCCGCTCCAGCATCGCTGTGTCGCCGGCCGTCTGGAACTTGACCAGCTTGCCGTCACGGAACGTGAGCACATCGGCAGTGTCGGCCTCCTCGCCGCCGAGTGTGTTGTGGGTCAGAACCACCACGCGCTCGTCGTCGGAGAACCAGTACTGGGGCTCGACCTTGAAGCCCTTCTCGGCGAACATCCCCCACAGCTCGCCGACCTCCTGCTTGCCGCGGCGAGTGCCGCTGACGGCACTGTTGCCAGCCGTGATCCACTCGATGTCGTCGGCCATGTTCTCCATTGCGCCGGCCGCATCGCCGGACGAGAACGCTGCGTACGCCCGCTTGGCGGTCTCGACGTTTTGCTCTCCAGCCACTGCACCCTCCTTAACTCGTAGACAACTGCCCTCGGGCGCTAGCTTATTCCTACTTGCCCCCATGGTCTAGTGGTTTAGGACGCCGGCCTTTCACGCCGGAGATCGCCGGTTCGAATCCGGCTGGGGGTACTTACGAAAAGTCCTGCAAAGCGCGCCCCAGCCGACGGCCAAGGACCTGCTCGACCGTTGGCTGGATCTCCGACTCGTATTGCGGGTGGCCGCGGAAGAGGTCGAACACCTTCGTTCGGACGCTGGACGTTGCTTAGCGTGTGGCGTGCGGATCGTGGGGCCGTTGTGTCGGCCAGGTGGTCAGTTCGTCGATGATCGCCGACACGGTTGGGCGCAGCTGAGCGGCGATTTGCGCAGGGGATTGGCCGGCTGCGGTGGCTTGTCCGGCGAGGTCGGTGATCGTCTGTATCACCCAGGCTAGGGCGATTGCTTGGACCTTGGCGATTGGGGGTGTCGGCCCACCGGGCTCGGCGGTCAGCGCTTTGGCGATGCTATCGGCATGGCGGTCGGTCATTTCCAGCGCGAGGCGTCGCACGGCGGGGCTGCGAACCGAGAGGTAGCCGAGCCCGCCGCGCGCTTGCTCGTCGTCCATGATCTCGAGGCTGTCGAGTAGCGCCAGGGCGACTGGCCGGATCGCTGCTGCCGGCGAGATCCCGGGGGCTCGCCGGGCAATCGCGGTCGTGAGCTGGTCGCGGAGGTCGTGATCGCGGTCGAGCACGAGCCCGGACTTGGTTGGGAAGTGGTTGTAGACGGTCTGCTCGGAGACCTCCGCGCCGGCGGCGATGTCGAGCACGGAGACCTGCTCGTAGCCGTGTTCGGCGAACAATCGCGCGGCGGTGCTCGCGATCAGCTCACGCGTGCGTTGCTTCTTGCGCTCTCGCAAACCGGGCTCGGCCACCGGCGAAGATTATCGTTTAGTACACATGATTCTTTGGGTAAGCCCTAATCAGATTGACCGAGAGGAGTTGCCCATGACCGATCCGGTCTTCGATGCAGAGCATGCGCAGTACCTTGCCGAGCAGCGTCACGGTGTGCTGGCCACGATCGCTCCCGGCGGCTCGCCCCAGGCCAAGCCCGTCGGCTTCCGCTATGACGCGGAGGGCGGGGCGATCGATATTGCCGGCCATGAGATGGAGCATTCGGCAAAGTTCCGCAACGTCGGCGTCAATCCGCACGTTGCGCTCACCGTCGACGACGTGCCCAATCCCGACGCCGGAGCCGCAGGTGTCCGCTTCATCGAGATCCGCGGCATCGCCGAGCAGGTCCGCCTCGACGCTCCCTCCAGCGCCGGGCTCAGCTCGTGGATCATCCGCATTCACCCACGACGGCTGGTCAGCTACAACATCGCCGGAACTGGCTTCCACAGAGCGAATCTCGGCGAGGAGCGGCCGCCGGATGGCGATACACGCCCCACCATCGGCCTAACGGGGGAGATGGCCGAACGCGCGCGGCGGGCGGTGGAGCGACAGGTCGGCGAACTGCAGGCCGGCCTCGGCGACGGCGACGCGGAGACCTACAACCGGCACTTCGCCCGCGACATCATGTGGGGCAGCCCCTACGGAGCGACCGTCGAGGACTACGACACCCTGCACGCAATCCACCGGCGACTACACGCCCGCGTTCGCTCGCCCTCCCGCTATCACGTCGTCCGGGTGCTGAGCCCAGCACCAGGCGTGGCGCTGGCTCAGGTGCGACGCGACGAACTCGACGACGATGGCAATCCGATCCCATCGCACGAGGGTGAGCCTCGGTTCTCGGAGATGGCCCTGTACGTACTGGTGCGGCGCAACGGGACGTGGTGGCTGACCGCGGGCCAAAACACGGTGATCAACGTTGACCGCGGGGCGCTGGCGCAGTGAAGGCCGTGGTTCTCAATGAGTTCGGCAGCCCGGACCAGCTGACGCTCACCGAGTCGACCGATCCGCGTCCCGGGCCGGGGGAGTGCCTGGTCGCGACCGAGGCGTGCGACGTCCTGTTCCTCGACACGATGCTGCGCTCCGGCGCGGCGCCGGAGGGGATGGAGCCCGATCTGCCCTGGATCCCCGGCACCGGCGTCGCCGGCCGGGTGCTGGCCGTCGGCCCGGACGTCGAGGAGACATGGCGGGGCGCGCGGGTGGTCGCGCAGACCCCGGGCGCCTACGCGGAGCTCGTCCGCGCCCCGGTGGCCGGGATGGTTCGTATCCCGCACGCCATCAGCGCCGGCGTCGCGGCGGCGGTGCTGCACGACGGACAAACGGCGATCGCGTTATTCGATCGGCTACCCGTCGGCGCCGACGACGCCGTGCTCGTCCTCGGTGCGTCCGGCGGGCTTGGCCTGCTTTGCGTCCAACTCGCACGCTCGCGCGCGCGCCGCGTCGTCGCAGTCGCCCGCGACGCCCACAAACTCGAGCGCATCCGTGCTCTGCAACCCGATGCGGTCGTCGACAGCGAAGCCGGCGATTGGGTCGCCGCCGCCCGTGACGCCCTCGGCGGGACGGCCGACGTGGTGCTCGACAACGTCGGCGGCGCGTTCGGCGCCGCTGCTGCGTCATTGCTGGCCGACAACGGCCGCTTCTCGGCGCACGGCACTCCAAGTGGGGCGTTCGCCCAAATCGAGACTGACCTGCCGGGCGCGCGGGTGACCGGCATCGAGCTCGTCCAGCTGGACCCCGATGCGAGGCAGCGCTACACCAGCGCCGCGCTGGCCGCCGTCACCCGCGGCGAGCTCACGCCGGTCATCGGCCAGACGTTCCCGCTCGAGCAGGCAGCCGCCGCGCACGCCGCAATCGAGGCGCGCACCGTGTTCGGCAAAACGCTGCTGACAATCGCGCGATAAGCCCATGCGGTCCCAGCGCGCGACCGCCGGTTTCAGTCCAGACCCGACCCGAAGGCAAGACTTCCCAGCGAGCGCTCGTTACGCCGCCGCCGCGCGTCGCGACTGCGTGGACGATGGCTTGGTGGGGAGGCGCACGGCTTTTCGCTGCGTTGTCGCCCAGAGGCTCGCAATCTCAGCCGCCGGAAGAGGGCGTGCGAGCAGAAAGCCCTGTCCCTCGTCGCAATCGACCGCGGCGAGCTCGTCGCGCTCGGTGTCGGTCTCGATTCCCTCGCCGACGACGGTCATGCCGAGGGCGTGTGCCATCGCGGTGACCGCGGCGATGATCTCGCGGTCGCGGGGCTCGCGTCCAAGCTGGGAGACGAAGCTACGGTCGATCTTGAGGATGTCGGCGCGAAGCTTCTGCAAGTGCGCGAGCGTCGAGTATCCGGTCCCGAAGTCGTCGAGTGCGATCCGCACCCCGTACGCTGAGAGGGACGCGATCACGTGATGTGCGTCATCGAGCTCGCCGATCAGCGCAGTCTCGGTGATCTCGAGGCATAGCCGCGACGGCGCGAGGTTGTGACCCTCGAGCGCAGCGATGACTCGGCCCACCAGCTCGGGGTCGCGAAGCTGTCGGCCGGAGACGTTGACCGCCATCGTGCACGATTCCCAGGAGGGGTCCGCGCTGGTCCACGCCGCGAGCTGGCGGCAGGCCTCGTCGAGCACGAATGCGTCGATAGCTCCGACTAGACCATGTTGTTCGGCGAGCGGGATGAACTCGGAAGGAACGACGATGCCGCGCTCGGGATGGCGCCACCGGACCAGCGCCTCGACGCCGGTCAGCAAGCCGTCATCGAGGCGGAACAATGGCTGGTAGAGGACGAACAGTTCCGAGCGCTCGAGCGCCCGCTGCAGATCGCCCGCGAACCCCCGCGTGGACGGGACCGGACCGTGGAGCGTCGCGTCGTAGACCTCGAATCGGTTGCGGCCACCGCGCTTCGCCGCGTACATCGCGAAGTCGGCTTGCTGCACGAGCTCACCGGGATCAGCCAGCGGATCGGAGGTTGCGACCGCTCCGAGACTGCCCGTGATCGTCAGCTCCTGCGCGCTCGTCAACGGCCGGCGGAGCGCTTGCACAATCCGATCGCCGAGCAGCCGCAGGTCGTCGGCCTCGCGCAGCTCGGTGCACAACAGCACGAACTCATCGCCACCCAGGCGGGCGACGGTATCCGAGCGCCGCGCAAGCCGCGTCAGCCGCCGTCCGACCTCGGCCAGCGCGCGGTCGCCGACGTCATGGCCGAGCGTGTCGTTGATGCCCTTGAAGTCGTCGAGGTCGATGAACAGCAGCGCGAGACGACCTGGCCGACGCTCGAGCGCGACCAGCGCCTGGGTGAGCCGGTCCATCAGCGCCACCCGGTTCGCGAGGCCGGTGACCGAATCATGGAGCGCCTGATACGCGAGTGCCTCCTGGGCCTCGATCTGTGCTGTTACGTCGCGAGAGATCCCGAACGTGCCGATCGTCTCTCCGCGATCATCGCGTAGCGGCCACTTGGTCGTCGAGACCCACTTGTCCGGACCGTTGCTGAACGTCTCGCGCTCGACCTTTCCGACCAGCGGATCGCCGGTCCGGATGATGTGCTGCTCGTCCGCGATTGCCTCGCTCGCATGCGGCTTGCTGAAGATGTCGAAGTCCGTCTTTCCGATCACCTCGTGCAGCGGACGCCCGCCGCCCAGTTCCTTCAGAAAGCCGGTGCTCACGAGCAGGAACCTGCTCTCGAGATCCTTGAAGAAGACGCGCTCCTCCGAGCTCGCCAGCAGGTTGCGGACACAGATGCGCTCGATCTCCTCGCGTGAAGAGAACTGCTGCTGTGCGAAAGGCTGTAATTCGTCCATCGATGACGCCATCTCGAGAGACACTGCTTCGAGATTCGTATCGACCCCAACGGCCCCCGACATTAGGATCGTGGCGGGGATCTACCCGTCCGACGGGCCGTTCTGCCACGGGCCACACGCCCACATCAAGCAACGGCTCGCCGCTGGACCGATCACGACTGCTCCATCCGTGACGAAGCGGCCACCTCGCCTGTTCTGCGGTCCGGGCCAGATGACGGTCATGATGCCGTCCACCCGAAGTACTCAAAGTAGGCAAGAGTCCCGCGGGCCGCCAAGTGTGCCGTCCGAGCTATTCGGGTAGCCATCAATCGGAGGTGATTGCATGCGAAACCGCCTGCTTATCCCGAGAACCCGCGGCCTGATAGTCGGCCTGCTGATCCTCGTGCTCGGCGCATGGGGCGCCCTAGTGCCGTTCATCGGCCCCTGGTTCCACTACTCGTTCATCAATCACAGGGCATGGAGCTGGCCTACATACGGACGGCTGTGGCTGAGCATCATCCCCGGCGCCGTCGCGTTCATCGCCGGCGCTGAGTTGACCCGCACTGGCAACCGCGTAACCGCCGTGTTCGCCGGCTGGCTGGCAGCAGCAGCCGGAGTGTGGTTCATCGTCGGCCAGACGGTCAGCACACTCTGGAACCACGGTGCAAGCCAAGCCGGACGGCCACTGGGTGGGACGTTCCTGCGCGCAATCGAGCAGCTGGGCTACTTCTACGCGCTCGGCGCCGCGATCCTGTTCCTAGCCGCGATGGCGATGGGTCGAGTCAGTGTCGTGTCGGCGCGCGAGATTCGTGCGTACGGCCCTGGCCGCGACGTGCGTGATGCTGAAGCGGCCGATGGGGCACGGGTGACGCGACGCGAACCGGTCGCGCACTAGGGCCTACCAGGTATCGACGAATCGCCCGGGTCGCTCCGAGCGCCAATCGCGCGCCGGGGCGGCCCGGAGCGTGTTCACGATCAACTCCCGTGTGTCAGCGGGGTCGATCACGTCGTCGAGCTCGAACAACGTCGCGGCGTTGAGTGCCTTCGAGTGTTCGTGGGCATGGGCGACGAGCTGCTCGAGCCGCTCGGAGCGCTCGTGCTCGTCGGCGATCGCATCAAGCTCGCGGCGGAAGCCGAGCTTCACAGCGCCCTCGAGCCCCATCGCCCCTAGCTCGGCGGTCGGCCACCCGACGGTAAGCAGCGGCTCGTGCAGGCTGCCGGCCGCCATCGCCTGTGCACCGAGCCCGTACGCCTTTCGCAGGATGACGGCCATGAACGGAACGCGGAGTCGGCCACCGGTGACGAACAACCGCGAGCAGTGACGGACGAGCGCGGTCGCCTCGGCGTCGGGCCCGACCATCATCCCCGGAGTATCGATCAGCGAGAGGATCGGGAGCCCAAAGCTGTCGCACAGCTGCATGAAGCGCGCAGCCTTGTCGGCCGCGTCGCTCGTTATCGCACCGGCCAGGTACATCGGGTTGTTGGCGATGATTCCGACGGCGCGACCTTCGAGTCGCGCGAGCGCGGTCACCATCTCGGGCGCGAACTCCTCGCGCAGATACGTGACTGACCCGACGTCGAATAGCCCGTCGATCGCCCGGTGAACGTCGTACGCGCGGCGACGGCGCTCGGGGACGACTTCGCGCAGAGCGGTTTGGTCAGGCGCGCTTGACTCTGGCGATTGTCCTTGGAAGTAGCCGACCAACTTGCGCGCGATGGCCGTCGCCGCGGCCTCGTCGGCCACCCGGACATCGATTACTCCGTTGGCCGACTGCACATCGATCGGCCCGATCTCCTCCGGCTCGAAGCGCCCCAACCCGCCGCCCTCCACCATCACCGGCCCGCCCATGCCGAGGCTGATCGACTCGGTTGCGACGATCAGGTCGGCTGCACCGGCGATGACCGCGTTGCCGGCGAAGCAGCGCCCCGCGACTACCGCGATCCGTGGAACGACTCCCGACAGCCGCCCCCAGAACGCGAACGCACGGGTATCGAGCGCCGAGACGACCGCATAGTCGGTGTCCCCCGGCCTCCCGCCTCCGCCCTCAGCGAAGAACACCGTCGGCAGTCGCAGATGCTCGATCACCTCGAAGAGACGGTCCTTCTTGCGGTGACCCAACGCTCCCTGTGTTCCGGCGAGGACCGTGTAGTCGTAGGCGAGCACCGCGCACGGCTGCCCATTTACGCTCGCCGTGCCCGCAACAAGGCCGTCGGCCGGGGTGCGGGCAAGTAGCTCGTCGAGCTCACGCCGCGCGCGCTGGGCGGCGATCGCCAGGCCGCCGTACTCGACGAAGCTCCCCGGATCGACGAGATCCTCGACGTTCTCCCGCGCGGTTCGCATGCCACGCTCGTGGCGGCGGGCAACAGCATCCGGGCGGCTCGCGTCCGCTGTCAGCGCGCGCCGCGCGCGCAGTTCCTCCAGGTCGTCGCGCGTCACTTCCGGCAGCCTCTCATATGCGCTGCTCTGCCACCTCGTGCAACTTGCGGCGTAGCCCGCGGGCGGTAAGGACCGATGCGGCCGCCGCGATGGCCGGCAGCCAAAAGCTGAAGACCCTGAACGCCACGGCGGCCAGCAGCGCCGCGCTCACCGGGGCGCCGGCCAGCACGAACCCGCCGGTCATCGCCGCGTCTACGCTTCCCGACCCCCCAGCAGGGAGCGGTACCGCCTCCGCAACGAAGCCGGTCACATAGCCGAGCAGCAGCGGCAGTGCTCCGAGGGTCACGCCAAAGGCCCGCAGCGCCGCCCAGGCGCAGATCATGTCCCCGAGCCAGAACGCGACGGACCCGCCGATCGCCCGCGCCCGAGCGGCGCTCGGACGGGACACGAGTTCGCGGATCATCACCAGCGCCCGAACCGCTACCCCGAGTGCGCGGCGGATACGACCGGTAACAGCCGGGTCGGTGAAGCGGTCGCGGCGACCCACCGCGCTGATCCACCGACCGCCCGCGAAGCACGCCGGAATCAGTGCCAGCCATGCGGCCTCGACCGGCCACGCGGGGTGGCTGTACGAGCCGACCAAAATGATCACGGCGGCTGCGCAGATCGCGATCCCCATCACCGCCCAGCGGAGCGTCTCGAGGGCGATCACGCGCGCACTCGCCGTGCGGGCCGGCTCTCCGGCCTCGCGCAGCGCCCAGAAGTCAACCGACAGCCCACCGGCGACCGACGCGACGCTGAACGCGCCGAACGACAGGCCGATAACGCGCAACACAACGGGCAGCGAGAGCTGGGGGCCGCCCGACATCCCGGCGACCGCCTGGTAGGAGACGGCGTAGCCCGCGAAGGCCAGCAGCTCGCCTCCCGCGCACACGACCAGCCAGGTCGGCGTCGCGTGGCGCAGTCGCCGAAGCAGCGTCGGAAAATGCGCGGCCTCACCGATAACCACGATCACCACAGCGGTCGTTGCAAGCGCCAGCAGCACGAGGACAGCCTCGCGCTTGCGGCCCGAAAGCCACCCGCGGAGTCGCGACGCGTCTACGACCTCAGTCCTCGGTGGCGGGCCCGGCATGGCGAGAAGTATCCGGCGTTCCTTAGCATCCCGACCGTGGAAATCGTGCGCCTGGAAGATCGCGAGCCGTTCATCACCGCTGACGGCTCATCGATCCGCGAACTGGCCGGCATTCCGTCTCGCAACGCGGTCAACCAGTCACTCGCCGAGGCAACCGTCCCCCCAGGCGGAGTGACGGTCGAGCACTACCACCGGACGACCGAGGAGATCTATCTGTTCGTCGGCGGCGCAGGCCGGATGCGGCTTGGCGAGCAGGAGGCAGACGTGCGGGCCGGCGACATGGTCCTGATTCCGCCAGGCGTGCGCCACAAGCTGTGGAACCCCGGCACCGAGCCGCTCGTGCTGCTGTGCTGTTGCGCCCCGCCCTATCGGGACGACGACACGGTGCTGCTCGGCTGACGCCGCAAGGCCCCTGGGATTTGAAACAGCACTTGGAGCTTGGCGGCGAACATGATGTCTCCGCCGAGCTTGACCCGTCCCTTGAAATAGGCCTGCATCGGGTCGGAGTTGCCGGTCGCGAGCTTCACCAGCTCGACGGCGTCTAGCGTGATCGTGACGCGGGGCTCGGCGTCGGTCGCGCCGCGGTGCGAGCTGCACCGACCGTCCTTCAGGGTGAGCTCGTACGTGTCAGGGCCGCTGGCTCCGTCCGTGACCTGCCAGCGAATCACCGCGTCAACTCCGGTGAGTGCCTTTCGATTTACGTGCTGGGGCATCTGCCAGAAAATCCCATCGAGCACCGCGCGACGGACTGGGCCCCGAAGAATCCGCTCGAGGCGCTCATCGGGAGCGCTCCGCACCACGCGCGCGAACCCATCGGCTAGCTGCACCGGTGCCCTCGCGATCCGCCGCCGGATGTCCACGCCCTGCGCGCTCATCAGGATCGAATACTACATCGCTGTAGCAATGACGCCGTCACTACCATCAAGCACTCCGGGCGGTTAGCTCAGCTGGTAGAGCACCTGCCTTACAAGCAGGAGGTCGCCTGTTCGAGCCAGGCACCGCCCATCGCCGTTTGGCCTGTAACGACCCGCTCAATCATTCTCTGTTCGAGCCATTTGCTCGACCCGTAGAACGAAGGCCTGGCGGCTCCGAGCAGCCGGATACCGCTCGAGACCCAAGTACCGCGGCCGCGACAACAGCCTCCAAGGCAGCTGCGGTCACCCGATCGCGGGTGCGTAACCCACGATCGGACGAGGGTCTTAGTCGACGACAGACCCTGTGTCGTCCAGTCCGACCACCTCGCCGACGCGGACCGCAGTCATGGCATGCACGCCGTACCAATGGCGCGCCCTGTGTCCGGCGGGGCCACTGCTTTGTCGCCAACTCGATCGTCAGACCCGGCGCGGCGGAACGAGCAAAGCAATCGTCCGGACGGCCGCAGCCGCGCCGATGAGTTTTGAGCGATTGGGGCGTGAGCTCGCCTGCTTTCACCCTGCCGCGGCGCCATCGCTTCGCATCCGTTCGTAGCATTCTTCTCGGCTGCAAGCGAGGCGCGCGGCGGGTCGTTCATGAGCGAGGAACTTGTGGAAGCGTCGAGGAGCTCCGTCTTCGCCGCGGGATAGACCGTGGTTCATCCGGTGAGGCTCGACGACTGGCCCGTTCCGGAGCTAGGGAGGACGGTCCGGCCCGGGAAACCTAGCCAAGGCGAATTTGCAGCAGCTCTGGGACTGGGACGGGACGCGACGCTTGTATCGTCCGCAAGCCGCTCTGTTGCACGCGGACGTGATCGTCGGCGAGCGATCGGGCGCAGACGGCGGCAAACCTCTGCAACGATGAGCATCGCGACATGGAGGCTGACCACTCCAACCTGCTGCGCGAACGATGAGCCTTCACCCGTATGGCCGGCGTGCGCCGGTCGTCGTCACCGGCAGCGAGTTCCCGGCGGGTCTTGCGCTTCTGCGGGCGGTCCACGCGGGCGGCGACGCGCCGATCGCCGCGGTCACGCGCCCGGATGCTCTTGGCGCTATCTCCCGCGCGGCGCACGCTGTGGAGGTCGTGCACGACCCGAGCGGCGATCCGGCGGCGTTCGTGCGGGACGTCGGGGCCGTAGCGGTGCGCCACGGCGCCACGGTGCTACCCGGGACCGAGCCTGCGCTGCGGGCGCTCGCCCATCACCGTGACCAGCTTCCCGGCTCGGTCGTGGCCGGCTGCCCGCCGGCCGCGGTCGTCGACCGGGTCCTGGCCAAGGGCTCGCTCACCGAGCTCGCCGCCGCCGGAGGTCTGCGCACGCCGCCGACGCGCATGCTCACCGCCGAGAGCGCAGACCGCTGGGACGGCGGGTTCCCGGCGGTTGTCAAGCCCCTCAGCTCGCACCTCCCTCAGGCGGACGGCACCATTGAGCAGAGGCGGGTCCTGAGCGTGCTCGACGGGCCCGGCCTCGCCTCGGCGCTCGCCGGGCTGCCGTGCGGCCACGGCCTCGTGCAGCCCTATGTCGTCGGCGACCAGCGCACGGTCGACGGGCTGGCGTGGAACGGCGAGGTCGTCGCCGTCGCGCAGAAGACGGGCGACCGAACCTGGCCACGCGACTGCGGCGTCCTGACCTACGGGCGCATCGTCCGGTCCGATCCCGACCTCGAACGCTGCTGCCGCGAGATGCTCGCGGAGGCTTGCTGGTCGGGCCTGTTTAACCTCCAGTTCCTCGATGCCCCAGGCGGCCGGTTCCTGATCGACTTCAACCCTCGCGCGTGGAACTCCCTGGCCGTCCAGGTCGAGGCCGGGGCGAACATGCCGGCGGCGTGGGTCGACCTGCTCCTCGGCCGCCCGGTGCGACCGGCCGTCCCACGGCTCGGCCGCCGGTTTCGCTCAGAGCTCGACGACGCGCGATCGCTGTGGGCGGCATGGCGCGGCGGCCAGCGCTCCGCGGCTGTGCGCGGACTGCGGCCCCGGCGTCGCACCAGCCACGCGATCTTCTCGTGGACGGATCCCGCTCCCGCCCTGCACGTCCTGCGGCGGCGCGGATACCGCTAGGGCGCTTCCCGACCGGCGCGAGCGCGGTTGCCTGTGCTGTCATGAGCGGCCGGATCGGCCGCCCGTTGACCGTCTCCGGGCTCTGATACTCGATGTCGCCGCCGCGCTCCCCGTCACAGCGATCATCGCCAACAACCGGGCGGGTGGCTGGCTCCGGCTTAAGGCACAGCGGAGGTCTGACGAGACGTGACGGCACGGACTAGGACGCTCGCAATCGCCCAAACTCATCGGCGCGACTGGGCCGTCCGGACGATTGCTTTGCTCGTTCCGACGCGCCCGCGCGTGACGACTGAGTTGGCGACCTTTCTATGGCCGGGATTCCTGCTGTTCCCGGTGCTGGCCGACGTTCGGGCCCGTCGCATTTTCCTGCGCGCGCTGGCCGGAGGTCGGGCAGCGACGACGCGACGCCATTGGCGCGCACCTGTTGGCAGAGCGTCCGCCGCCGCCAGCGCGACGGCGTTCTCAGTCACGAGGTGCCGAGCGGGTCGGCAGCGAAGGCCCTGAGGCGGCTACTTGTCCATGTGCCCGCCTTCGCCGCGGGCCGCTCGACGCAGGCGGGCGACCTTGCGTTAGGTTTTCGACGTGGCCCGAGACTTCGACGTGGCGGTGCTGGGTGCCACGGGTGTTACCGGGCGCCGAGTGGTCGCATACCTCGCCTCGCGCGCGCGTGACAACAGCACGCGGTGGGTGGCGGCCGGGCGCGACCCGGACAGGGTGCGCCAGGTGCTCGCCGAGGAGGGGGTCCGCGAGGCCCAGGTCCTGGCGGCCGACATCGCCCGTGCAGAGTCGCTCAGAACGCTATGTGAGCGCGCCCGCGTGGTGCTCAACCTCGTCGGTCCTTATGCGCCGACAGGGAGGGAGGTGGTGGCGGCATGCGTCGCGGCGGGTGCCCACTACGCCGACCTCTCGGGGGAGATGCAGTTCATCCGACGCGTCATCAACGAGTTCGAGGAGGGCGCACGCGCGGCAGGTATAAAGGTCGTCCAGCCGGCGGGTTTTGAGTCGCTGCCCCCGGACCTGCTGGTGCGGGCCTTGGCCGAGCGGGCGAAGGAGCGCTTCGAGCAGCCGCTGGCTGAGGTGGAGCTCGAGGCGCGGATCAAGCTCCCGCCGGGGCTGCCGCGGCCGACCGACGGGATCTCCGGTGGGACGGCCCAGACGATGATCGCGGCCTTGCTCGACGATGACGCGGCGGTCGCCGTCGATCCTGCCGCGCTGACGGCCGACCCCGCCCGCGCGGAGCAGATACGCACACTAAGCCCGATCAAGCTTCGGCCACGACGCGGGTCCGACGGGAGCGTGATCGCGCCGATGATTCCGGTGGCCTACATCAACCCGGCGGTCATCCAGCGCTCGGCCGAGGTATCAGGAGAGCCTCCATTGCGCTACCGAGAGGGGACCGTCCTGCCGAGCGCGGGTCCGATGCGCGCGGCCAGCCTGGCGCTGGCGGGCGTCCTCGGCGGCATCCAAGCGCTGCAGCGAAGCTCAGTCCACGCCTCGCGCGCGGCGCGAGGGCGGTATGCGCGGGTAATGGGCATGGTGATGCCCACATCCGGGTTCGGGCCGCGACCGGATCGCCTCGAGGGCTGGACATGGTCGATGACAGTGCACGCGCGCACGACCGGCGGCCACACGGTTGAGGGACGCGTCAGCGGCTCGGGCCACGTTGGCTATCTCGCCACGGCGCGGATGATCGGCGAAGCAGGGCTGCTGTTGGCAGAGGACGGAGCAACCCCGGCGCTCGCTGGCTGTCTGCCGCCGTCGCTGGCGCTCGGGACGGCGAATCTGAATCGC
The DNA here is from genome assembly GCA_963795505.1 of uncultured Actinomycetes bacterium. Taxonomy (GTDB): domain Bacteria; phylum Actinomycetota; class Thermoleophilia; order Solirubrobacterales; family Solirubrobacteraceae; genus Palsa-465. Next base: position 79,315 of record CAWCIB010000012.1, on the reverse strand, counting down.
TTTGCCCCCGCCGGGGTGATCTTCGAGATCGACTGAGCGCGCTTCGGCAGGCTGGGATCGCTTTTCGGGACGCCGGTGTCCCTTGACCGCAGCCACAGCAGCCAGCGTCGTTCTCGATCCCATCGATGCGGAGAGCTGTGCTCCTAGGCTCGCCTTCAGCGGATAGCGGACATCTCGCCAACGATCGCTTTCGGGATCCGACGGGTGTCAGACGAGACGATTCCTAGGCGACCACGGGATAGCCAGCTTGACTGAGTGCTGTGCGCCGTGCGTGCTGGGCCGCCCCTGGCTCAGCTGCGACTAGCGGTATCGGCGGAGGAATTGCATCTGCTGTTCGAGGGCCGCTTCAGCGTTGGGTCTACGGGTGAGTGCTGCCATGAACGACGCCGCGACCCACGCGGAGTACACGGGTAACGCCTGCTCGAGGAGATCTCGGTCGTACGGACCGTAGGCGGCGAGGGCGGCTTGGGCGTCGCGAGCCGGGCCGTGTGCGCGGTCGTCCACGATCAGGGCGGCGAGGTCGTACTCGCGGGGTCCGCGACAGGCTGTCTCCAGGTCGTGCCACACAGGTCCAGCGGCAGTCGGAATGCAGTTGAAGAGGTGCGCGTCGCCGTGGAGCGCCTGCCCCACCGGCAGTTCACGCCCTGCCAGCGCACACAGCAGCTCGACGTCGTCGGACGGCGGCAACGGTGCGAGCATCGCTCGCACGTCCTGGGCGCGGCCGACAGCTGGCAGCTGTCCCTCGTAGTCGGCGAGGGCGTCGTGGATCGCGCGCAGCCCCTGACCGGCAGCGGCTGCGTCGAGGGTGCCTTGCGAGGTGAGGTAGGTCCAGAAGACGAGGACGTGCCCGCCGTGCTCGTGCGGGCCAGGATCGAGCAGGTCGCTCGGCTCCACGGCCGGCGCGCCAGCCCTCGCGAGGTGCCGGGCGACGTCGAGTTCACGTACGACGTCCTGCGGGTCCACCCCGGCGGCACCGCTCGTCACACGCGCGACGACAGGCAACGGCCGAAGGTGAACCAGCACGTGCCACGCGTCGCGCAACACGACCGGGTTATCGCAGATCAGTCCGTGTGCCTTCGCAACCTCGACCGCTGCATCGACCCCACTCATCGCTTCAACGTATCGCCCTGCTCGAACGGAGTGTTCGCGCGGAAACCACATCTCGCGGGCGATTGCATTCGCGGTTCCGCCCCCACGCAGAGGGCGAGCGCTTCGGCGACCGTCCGATCGCCCGTGAGCTCGCTCATTCGCGACCGGCCCTTCGAGTTCCTTGCGCTGCGGCACTCTGACCGGGATCGTGGGAGAGTGCTCAGATTCGATCAACCCAGCAGCGGACGTTTGTCACGCTATGGCTGGAGTTGGGCGCTGTGTGGGCTGCCGTTGTGGTCCCAGGTCAGGGTGTCGCCGGTCAGGGCCAGGTTCGTCAGAGCGGGGGGTGCTTCCTCGGATTCGGTGACGCTGTCGAGGATGTGTAAGCCGGCGCGGTCGGTGGCTTGGATCTGCTCGACGGTGCAGGAGCATGTGTTGCCGTTCGTGTCTTGACCTTTTACGGTCGCGTGGACGGCACTGACGGCATCGCTGCCGAGCACGAGCTGATCGATTGCGCAGGAGCTCCCGTTGTAGAGGCCGCAATCGACGCTCTCGCCGGTGCCACCTAAATACTGCGGCTCGGCTCCTAGATCAAACACGGTGACCTTATCCCCTTGATTGTCGAAGTACTTGATGTTGACAAAGTGAGTGACCAGCGCGGCGTAGTTGCCGGCTAACGCTGTCTTGGTCACGCTGCTCGGATCTATGGAGGCGAGCCAGCGCTCCCGGCCATCGGCACGCAGACAGCCCATGAGGGCCGAATACCCGTACGGGTCCAGCGGTCCCGCCTTGGAGAGAGCTACGGTGTTCGTGCTGAGAATCGCGCCCTCGCTGCTGGCGAGCACGTTCGATCCGGCGGGCGTTAGGCAAGAGGTGGGTGGTTTAGCGGGCAGCGGCTGCCAATCGACCGTTGTGCCGGTCACAGTGCCGACGTGACGCACCGGTCCGCCGGCGGCCGGTACGAGGTTGAGTCGATGCCCCTCGCCGAAGAACGCGATCCACTTACCGTCAGGCGACCAGGCCGGAGCGGTCCCTCGCACCAAGCGCCGAAACGAGCGCCCGCGGACTTGACCCATCAGCACCGAGCCCCTGCGCTGGAACGCGATCTGCCTGCCGTTCGGCGACCAGGACGGCGCGCTCCCTGGGGTCAGCCGGCGAAGCTTCCCGGGGCTACCGACCCAAAGCCAGCCGCCGCGCACCACTGCCAGCTCCCCGCGCGATGACCACACCGGATCGGAGACCTGACCCGATAAGAGCACCTTCCTCGCCAGCCCGTCGATACCGAACTCGACTACGCCGGCCAGCGGTCCGACTGCAGGCATCACCACCCCCGTGAGCAGCGTCGGGTTGGCCATGAAGGCAGTCTCGCCCGGCGTAAAGCTGTACGCGCAAAACAGACAGCTTCCATCCGGATAAACCACAGCGGAATACGAGAGGTACCCCTTCTTGACAGAGACGGCGAGGACGCGCCCATCAGGCGACCAGGCCGGCCTCAAAGGCACTCCAACAAAGCACCAGTTGCCTGAACACCCAACCACGCACGTGCTGCCCTGGCACAGGCGCCGCTCACCACCCCCGTCGGCCTCAACCAGCACCACCCCGGACGCCTTCAACGATTGCACCGCCAGCAGCCCATTGCGGCCGGGAAAAGCAGCCTCCGCTGGGTTCGCCAGCCCGAGGAGAACAGCCACCAAAACCGGCACACCGAGGCCGGCACACCAGCCGCATCTCCCAAGCAACCTCATCAGCATTCCTTCAACCATTCCAAGCAGCCCTGAAACGGGCACACGCATCGAAAGTTGCGCCCCATCCCCCAGAAACAGAGTGCTACGCCGGGCTACGGTCGGCTGCCCGTAGTCGATCGGAGCGGAAGCCCGTTTCATCTGCGTCAGCCTTCGTGGAGGGTGGCGCGGCCGCGAGCGACTGGACTAGTCTTCGCCTGCCGGGCGCTTGGGTGAGCCCGGGACCGGATCGGAGTAGATGACTTGTCGCGGCGCGTCAAAATACGGCTTGCCTACGTCGCCTCGCATTCGGCCTGCGTCGATCTCAAGGTACTGACGCACGATGCTCGCGGCGATGTCCGACCGCAGAATCGGTATCTCGCTGCGAGCGCCGACGCCCACTAGCTGCTGCGCGGCGTGGTTGGACTGTTGTCGATCGGTGCTTTGTCGATCGGTGCCTTGGTCGTATGGGCGTGGATGTGAGGTATCGACCGTTCTGTCCATTTCCCAGGTGGCGAGGTAACGAAGGTCGGGCTCCATGGTCGCGAGCCGGTTGAACGCCTCGCGCAATGGCAGCCTGCCGAGCTCTTCCTCTTGTCCGAAGAGGCTGGCGAGCGTCTGGTCGATTGGGCTGACCGTCGAGCCGTCGGCGACTGCGGCGAGGAGACGGAACGCTCGATCTGAGATGAAGTCGCCGCGTTGCCGGCCGCTGAGCTCGATGGCCACCTCGAGTCCGATCTCGTCCTCCTCGACGCTTGACAGCAAGCGCTCGCGCGCCTGCTCGTCGGTCAGTGTCGAATAAGCAGCAGCCCGCGCCTGCTTCATGTACGGCACGGCGCGCTTCATGCGTCCAACCTGTACCTGAACGTCAGGAGACTCGGCTGATCGCTTCAGGAAAGCGCCACCAAGTCTCGACAGCAGCGACATCTCGGTCATTGTCGCGCGGCGACGACGTGCCGAATCGGCTAGTGACTCCACATGACCTCGACGCGCGACCGCCTCAGGCTCCTTGGTCGGGGTACGCCGTGTCGGTGGTCGATCCAAGCGAAACTCTTGTGCCTCTCACGAGGCTTGACAGCTGCGCCGAACTACGGCTAAGACTGGCGCGCGCCCGATGGAGAAAACGATGCCCCCCCGAAGCGTCTTGGTGACGGCCGCAATCGCTGCCGTTTCGTGCGCCGCCCTGGCGGGATGCGGCGGATCCGCTGCAAGCGAGAGCGCAAGTGGAAGTAGGACGGACGTTATGAGCGCAATGGGCCCCCCACATGGAGATAAGCTGGCGGCGTTTCAGCCGCCCCCAGGCATCACGAAGGCCGAATGGGATGTGGGCAACGACATCCTGTTGGCTTCGTTCACAAGTGGGGAAGCAAGCAATCTCCAAGCGTACGCCGGCACGGTCGGACCACAAGGCGCAACAGACGTCACGTGCCCTGCCTTTCGTCATTGACTACAGCTCCGATGGTCGTCCAGCGAGACTGCTGTTCCGCGCGATTAGCGGCGGCCTGCGCTGCTCGGTCTCGATCAACCCGACAGCCGGCTCATGCACGATCATCTCGGCGAGATGGAAGCGGAGCGACATGCCAGTTGGGCGCGCATCGAGGGTCATCTTCGAGCAGCGATCGCGGAAGTCGAACTTTAAGAACGCTCATCGCGCACAAGTCGAGGAGTTCCTCGACCACAACGAGTTGGGCGTCGCCTTCGAATGGACCGTAAGCCTGACCGCTGAACATGGGCTCGCGCTTTCGGACGACGCGAGGGAGCACTTGGCCGCAGCCGCAGCGGAGATGCACCTGGAAACGAACGCCGATTGGCAACGGCTTCAAAGTCCCGGCTGAGAATGTCGCGTTGGGCTACGGTCGGCTGCGCGTGGTCGATCAGCGCGGAAGCTGGCGTTCGGATCGCGGCATGGGGTCGGGCTAGCGCTCGCAGGGTGGGAGGTTTGATCGGCCACAGGCCCGACTGAAGGTCACGGCAATGCGGACGGTCGCGGGCGATCGCGAGCGGTCTGTCGCGATGACCGTCCACGGTCCGGCGCGCTGTGCCTCGAGCTCGGGAAACAGCAGGTCACAAACCGATCGCCCACCACGCACCGCGCAGGACTGCTTGTCCGTCGTGGTGGAATCTTCAACCCCGAGATCCACGCCGTACCAGGTGTGGATCCGCACCGCCAGATCGACCCTTGCCGGCGTGACGATTTTGATGTCGTAGGTGTGGGTGGGCGGCGAGAGCGCGCTGATCGTGAAACGAGCCGACCAGTCGCCGCGGTCCAGATGCAAGACGCCGACCTGCGGACGGCCAGCGAGCCGCTCAACGGGCTCTGCTATGCCCCTCCGGACCTGCGTGACCGACTTGTGATCGTGGCTGCCTGCACCACAGGCCGCGATCAGCAGCAAACCGAACCACCTGACGCGTCGACACCAGGGCGGCGACTCAAAGGTCATATACAGGCACCGAACCCAGCACACCACGTCTGTTCCCCACGGCCAGAACGCCTGTCGGCGTTCGATCAACGGGGCCGTCTGCGCCGCTCGGGTATGGCTTCTGGTTTCGGGGAGCGTGACACTTTCGCGGTCTGGTCGGCCGTTCTTCTGGACGTCGTCCGGAGCATCCGCGCCCGCCGAGTGTCGCGAGCGTTTGCGCATTTTCCGCGCTGAGCGACAGCGGCGCGCGCGCGCTGACGCGCGTACCGATCTTTCTGTCGGATCGCAGGCTCTCGCAGGGTTAGCCGGTCGCGATGACTGCGCCGCCCCCGCAGGCGGCCGCGGCGTGTTTGACGGCGGGCGCCTCGAGGTTGATCGATTTTGGGATCGCCCAGACCACGCCGTTCATGTTCCCCACAGAGTTGTACCTGGCGGGGTAGGTGGCGGGGTCGGGGGGCATGGTCCTAGCTGGGTCTGGGAAGTTCGGTACGCCGTGGGTGCGCATGCACTGGGCGATCGAGAGCGCTTGCGCTATGTCGGCTGCGGTCGCGGTTTGGGACGCTGCATAGCCGGCGAGCTCGAGGCCTAGTTTTGCGCAGTCCTTCTGGGCAAGCGCGAACGCCGGCGAGTTCCCCATGCTCGCCGGCATGTGGAGGTTGACCTGGGCGCCGCCGCCGCCGAAGGTCGGATCCGGGAACTCAGGTACCCCGTGCTTACGTATGCATTTCGCTGCCGCGAGCTGGGATTGCGCGAAGGCCGAAGGGGTCCCCTTGTTGGCGCTACTCGGGCTCGTGCTACTCGGCTTGCTCGAGCCCCCGCAAGCGGCCAGAGCGAGCGTGGAGCTGACCGCGGCGAGCGCGATCGGTAGGTATCGGTGGTTCACGTGGTGGACCTTGCTCTCGAGTGTCGTGCTTACGTCGTGATACAGGGGCGCCGGTTACGTGGGAATAACCCTGTTATTTCGCTGTAACGCGCTCTGGGGCATTCTTGATCTGGCGACGCATATCCTGCGTCGGCCAAGTCGAGTGCGTGCAAAGCATGAGCGTGACACGGGAGCTTCTGTCTCGTCTGCGTCGTCCGCGGACGACGGTTCGTTGGCGGTTGACGTTGCTGTACGGGGCTCTGTTTCTGGGTTGCGGCGCGGCGCTGCTCGCGATCACTTACGCGCTGGTTGCCCATGCGACCGGCAATCACGCCTTGCTGTCGACGTTTCTGGGCCATAAGTTTGGAGAGCCGGTGCCGCCGGAGGTCAAGGCGGCGTCGCGTTTCATTCGATCTCAGCAGCAGATCTCGGATCTTCATCAGTTGGAGATTGAGTCTGGGATCGCGTTAGCGATCATGGCGATCGCCGCGATGGGGCTTGGGTGGGTCGTCGCGGGGCGGGTCTTGAGGCCGCTTCGTACGATCACCGTCACCACGCGACAGATCTCGGAGACCAATCTGCATGAGCGGCTCGCGATGGGCGGGCCGCGCGATGAACTGAGTGAGCTTGCCGAGACGATCGACGCGCTGCTGGAACGGCTCGAGACGGCGTTCGAGGCTCAGCGGCGGTTCGTGGCCAACGCCTCGCACGAGTTGCGCACCCCGCTGGCGATGATGCGCACGACGCTTGACGTCGCGGTCGCGAAACCGGAGGGCGTGTCAGCGCAGACACGGGAGCTAGACGCGGAGCTGCGTCTCGACCTCGATCAAGCCGACCGGCTCCTTGAAAGCTTCCTTGTGCTCGCGCGGGCGCAGCATCGCGAGCTGGGAGACCAGAGCGCGGTCGTGCTCGAGCGGCTCGTCGCCGCCGCCCTCACGGCGCGCGCTGGCGAGATCGCCGCTGCCCGGATCGCTGTACACACCGAGCTCACCCCGCTCCACGTCCTGGGGAGCGAGATCCTCCTGGCGCGGATGGTTGACAACGTGATGGAGAACGCCGTCCGCTACAACCGACCACACGGATACATCCGGATCGTGCTCGCGCGCGACGGGGAGGTCGCGCGACTGGTCATCGATAGCGACGGCGCCGTGCTTGACGACGCGGCCGTGGCGCAGCTCGCGCAGCCGTTCAGGCGGCTTGGTCAAGAGCGCACCGGCTCGCAGAACGGCCACGGGGTGGGGCTATCGATCGTGGCCGCGGTTGCCGAGGCGCACCGCGGCGCGCTCGAGCTTCACGCTCTCCCACAGGGCGGGCTCCGCGTAGAGCTCACCTTCCCAGCCGCGACCGTCGCCCTCATGTCGGGACTCCCGGCGTGAAGGTGCTCGTGGTCGAGGACGTGCCGCGCTTTGCCAACCGCATTGCCGAGGGACTCCGTGACCAGGGCATTGCGGTCGATGTCGCCTACGACGGCAACGAAGCCGCCTCCAAGCTCGATCTGCACCCCTACGACGTGGTCGTACTCGATCGCGATCTCCCCGGAATCCATGGCGACGCGCTCTGCCAGATGATCACCGCCTCGGCCGACCCCGCGATGATCCTGATGCTGACCGCCGCCGGCACCCCCACAGACCGTGTCACCGGGCTCGCGCTGGGCGCCGACGATTACCTGCCGAAGCCGTTTCACTTCCCCGAACTCGTGCTGCGCATCCGTGCGCTCGCCCGCCGCAAACCTACCGCCCAACCGCGCACGCTCCGGGCGGGCGGAATCGAGCTCGACCCTCTGACGGGAACAGCCACACGCGACGGGCACACGATCGACCTCAGCGCCAAGGAACGCGCAGTGCTGGAAGCCCTGCTCAGAGCCAGTCCCGGCGGACTCAGCGCCGAGAAGCTCCTCGAGCAGGCATGGGACGAGAACGTCGACCCGTTCACCAACACGGTTAGGGTCACAATCGCCAGACTCAGACGCAAGCTCGGCGAGCCCGACGTCATCCGCAACACTCCCGGCGTCGGCTACCGAATCATCGACGAACCCTGACCGCAAGCTGCTTGCTCGACCCGCGAGGACCCTGCCACCCAGCAAGCGGCGCAGCGAGGCAGAGCAGAAATCGTCGACGACCTCGGACAGGCTTCCGGATTGGACGAGACGGGGAAGCGCGGGGGCTGAAAGCGCTGCTGTCGAGTTCAGATCGGAAACCAGCATTCTCGACCACCCGAGCGCGGACTGATGAGTTGGGCTAATCCCGGTAGCCGACGTGCGCCAGGGCGCCGCGGGAGGCCGGCCGATTCCTGCTGGGCTATGGTTGGGCCTATGGGAGCGTGGGGGACTGGCAGCTTCGAGAATGACGCCGCCCGCGATTGGTTCTACCTCGTGGAGGAGGCAGTAGAACCAGGTCTGGTCATCGCGTCGGCGCTCGACGCGGCTCTCGCTGAGGCCGGCTATCTCGAGCTCGATTCCGCATACGCAGCAGTCGCGGCTGCGGAGTTGTCGGCCTCGTGCGCGGGCGAGGCGCCGGACGAGCTGCCCGACCACATCCGGCGGTGGGTCCGTGAGCACCCGCACGAGCCACACGCGTCCGAGATCGAGCACGCGGTCCACGCGGTTGAGCGGGTCCGACGCGAAAGCGAACTTCGCGAACTCTGGGACGAAGAGACTGGCTCGGATAACTCGTGGCTTCGCGCCGTCGACGACCTGGTCGCTCGGCTCAAGCGCTCCGGTACAGACCCCCCGGCAGCGCTTCGACCCTAACCCGGCGCCGACCCAGCCCGTGTGCCGGGTTCGCTGCGCGCCTGGCGGTCAACGAGGAAGCCTTCAGAGGTCGCCGGCATGGCCAGCCGCCTGGTCGGATTGCGTCAGCTGCAACTGCGCTCATTCCTCGGCCGGGGGACGCCGCGCCTGCTTGCGCTGACTCTGTCGGCGTTTTGAGTCGAGCCGACGCTCGCGCGCGGCGGGCCCCGGACGTGTAGGACGCCGCGCACGGGGGCGTTCGAGCGCTGAGCCCAGCCGTTTGGCCAAACGCGATCTCGCGATCTCGCGATTGCGTAGCTGACTGCGTTCGTCCTGGGCGACCGCGCTGACGCGGGGCCCAAGCCGTTCCAGCAGTCGCGACCGCGCCCAGTCAGGCAGGCTCGGCGAGCTTGCAATGTCAAAGCTCACCTCCACTCGAGAGTCCGTGACGTTCGCATGCTGGCCGCCGGCGCCCGTGGAGCGGCTGGTTCGCACGATCAGCTCGGCTCCTGGAATCTGGACCTGCTCGTTGACATACAACGGATCGCTCATCACGTGCCCAGCCGCAGTGTGACTGGTCCCCCGGCAAGCGCCAGCAGACTCGAATGCCGGGACGACTGCTCGACGTCGATCAAACGGAACCGTCGGGTCTGTACGTAGAGCGGTGCACGACTCCGGCTGTGGCCGACGGGTGCCGTGTGGTTGCTGATCGCGAGCGGCGCACGCAACTTTCGGTTGCTGGTCTCGTTCTTGGTTTTGAGATGACTGTGAGGGTGAGGTTCTCGCTCGGTGCGGTGTTGGTGGCAACGCTTGCGCTTGGCTGGGGTGCGGGCGCGGGGGCGCAGGCCGGGCAGCTAGTGCTCAAACCACGATGGCAGCTCACGCCAGCGTGGTTGGGCACCAGCAACGCGCAAAATTTCAGCGGGCCGAATTCCTCGTCCGTGGTGGCGAATTCCCGTTATGTCGCCTTCGTCACCAATCGGGGATTCGGAGCTTCCTGGCCAACGAGGCCGAAGACTGTTCTCATCGACGAGCGCACGGGCAAACAGCGGGTGCTGACGCGGTCCCCCTGTACTGGCTCGATCACGATTGGCGGACCCTGGCTGATGTGCACCGTCTCGCCGGTGAGCGCCTGGCTGTACAACCTGCGGCGCGGCGGTTGGACCGACATGTACACCCCGTGCCCGGGAAACCTCTGCGGCCAGGTAGCCATCGGCACCTACTGGGTCAAGATCGCCTGGGGCAGTCACAGCGGGGCGGGCGTGGAGCTTGTGAACATCCAGACAGGGAGCGTCATAGGCGACCCGGGGATCGCCGGGGGATCCATCTCCGACGACCTCAACAGTCCCTCCGGACAGCAGACCCTATGTCCGCCGTTGCGTTATCCCGGGAACGCTTTGGCTAGCTCGGTGACCTTCTACGGCCGGTTCGCGCTCGCAACGGGCGCCGCGGCCGCCGGCGCTAGCGACATCACTTACCTTCAAGCCTGCAATTCGCGGCTCAACCTGCAGCTCGGAGCACCGTGGGCGGCCAGCACCAATGCCGTGGTCTGGTCAGCAACGACAGGTCAGGCCGGGCGCTACTCGCTGCAGGGAGTGTTCCTACCATCAATGCGCCACTTCACGATTCGGCTTCCAAGGGACCTAGCAGCGGGCATATCGGCCATCGCAATCAGCGGCCACTCGCTATACGTAGACAGCAACACCGGTCACCTGTGGACAGCCCAACTCCCGGCCCGCGGCTAGCCGTAGTTCCTGATCGCGTGGTTCCGCCGGCGAGCTGACCGTCACCTTCACGATCTGCTGATCAGCGAACGGGCGGCATCGCGCCAACCTGCGCGACACACCGTGCCGCTGCTTCGATCGCCAGCTTTGGGCCACCCACGAGGTACCCCGCCGCCAGAGCATCGCCCGCTCCGGTCGTGTCGACGGCTTCGGCCGCCGGGGCGGAATAGAAACCCTCGGGGAACTCCGCGCCCCGCGCGCCGTGCTTGACCACCCAGTTGACGTCGAAGTCAGGGACGGCGTTTCGCTCCGCCTCGGTGGCAAACGCCAGCTCCGGGCCGAGCGCTTTCATCCGTGCGGCGAACCGGTCGGCGCCAATCAGCTCGATGTCGTGCGCTGAGGCCAGATCGACCGACACGTGCCGGGCAAGCTTCGCCGCCTCGATGGCCGCCGCGGCCATCGGCTCGCGAAGCAGGCAGTAGCCCGAGACGTGCAGGAATTCGCATGCCTGCACCCAGCTCGCCTCGAGATCAGCAACCTCTAGCTGCGACCCTACGCCCCGGTCCGAGGCCATCGTCCGCCGACCCTGGGCGTCGCGAATCGACACGACGCGCCCGCCCCGCCCAGTCACCGTCGGTCCAACGATTTCAACGCCATGGCGTCCGAGCTCGGCGGCAACCAGCTCGGTGGAGCTGTCGCTTCCCCGCACGCAGATCAGCCGGCTGGCAGCGCCGAGCGAGCTCGTCCAGGCGGCCACGTTCGCCGCTTGCCCGCCCGCGCCGAGACGGATCGTCGCTGGCGTGTCGGCATCCGACACCAGCTCTCCGACCGGCAGCACGATGACGTCGAGGAGCAAATCCCCGATCGTGCAGATCGACGGGCTGCGGTGAGGGTGCCCCATGCCCGTTACGGTTCGATCGGTGGCCACACAGCGAAGGATTGTCATATCCGACGCGGTCGCCCGCGCGCTTCACGACAACTCGCCAGTCGTCGCGCTCGAGTCGACGCTCATCACGCACGGTCTCCCTCGCGGGGAAAATCTTCAGGCCGCGCTCGAGTTCGAGCGGACCGTCATCGACCACGGTGCGGTACCTGCCACGATCGCCCTGCTCGACGGAGTCGCCCACGTCGGTCTCGAGGTAGATCAGCTCGAGCGGCTTGCCGGCACCGACGACGCGCTCAAGCTGAGCGCCCGAGACCTTCCGATGGCTATCGGTCAGGGCGCGACCGGGGGCACGACCGTCGCGGCGACGGCGCTACTCGCATCGCAGGCGGGTATCCGCGTGTTCGCTACGGGCGGAATCGGGGGCGTGCACCGCGACGCCACCAAGACGCTCGACGAATCGGCCGACCTCGGAATCCTCGGACGCTGCCGGATCACTGTCGTTTCGGCTGGGGTGAAATCGATCCTCGATATCCCGGCGACGCTCGAGCGGCTCGAGACCTTGAGCGTCACGGTGCTCGTCTTCGGCAGCGATCGATTCCCCGCCTTCTGGCTGACCGACAGCGGGCACACGGTCGACGCCGCGGTTGCGACTCCCGCGGATGTCGCGGAGATCATGCAGGCAGCAGATGCACTCGATCTTCCGGGCGGGATCCTGGTCGCCAACCCATTGCCCGAGAGCTCCCAGCTGGATCCCGAGGTGCACGACCGTCTACTGGCGGAGGCTCTCGACGCGGCCGAGGCGAGAGGTGTGCGCGGCAAGGCGATCACCCCGTTCCTGCTCAACTACATCCACGAGCAGACCGGCCGCGCCAGCGTCGAGGTCAACCTCGAGATCGTCCGCCGAAACTGCGCCCTCGGAGCGGACATCGCCCGGGCGTGGACGGAGCTGGCTAGCCGACCGGGTTGAGATCCGGCCAAGGGCTCGCGCCCAGCTCCAGCGCGCTGGGCGGGCGTCGGCGCCTCTGGCCTAACCGCCCACGATCCCCCTGATCGACCCACGGAGCGAGAGCCGGCCCAGCCGGGGCGCGTCGCCGAACGACCACACCCGCCCCGAGCGGCTGACGAGCCAATAGCCGCCGCCATCCGCAGTCGCGGCCATGCCCACGATCGACGGCGTCCTGACCCCGAACGAGGACGGCGAACCGAACCAGTGCGCGCCCGGGCTCGTGTAAACGTTGCCGTAGGCGCTGAACAGCCAGTAGCCCCCTGCCGGGTCGGCGACGATCCCGGCGATCGGGCGCGGCCAGTTACGCCAGCCGAGCCGCGCGGCGTCGCCAAACGACCACACCCGGCCGGTCGGGCCGACGAGCCAGTAGCCGTGGCCATCGGTCGTCGAAGCCATGCCGACGATCGCAGGCGTGCGCAACCCGCGTCCCGCCGGGGAGCCGAACCGCTGGGCGCCGCCGCTCGGGAACACGTTCCCGTATGAGGTGAACAGCCAAAAGCCGCCGGCCGGACTCGACACGATGCCGGCGACCGGGTGGGCCCAGTTGTGCCAGCCGGTGCGCGGGGCGTCGCCGAAGGGCCACACCCGGCCGGACGGTCCGGCAAGCCAATAGCCGCCGCCGTCGGGCGTGGACGCCATGCTGGCAATCGCCGGGGCACGCAACCCGCGTTCGGCGGGGGACCCGAACATCCCCGTGCCCGAGCTCGCAAACACATTTCCGTAGGCGGTGAACAGCCAGAAGCCCGAGGGCGTGACCGGGCCGACTGCACCCGAGGTGGCCCGGCCGCTCCGGACGCCGTTCGACGCTGTCACGACGACGCGCACGTGAGCAGCGATGTCGGCGACGGCCGGCCTATAGGTCTGGCTGCCGGCGTGGGGGATGTTCACGCAGCGCGCCGTGCAGCGCTGCCAGCGGTAGCTGTATGAGACCGGCGACCCCGACCATGCGCCCGTCGATGCCGACAGCGTCTGGCCCACGCGCGTGACGCCGTTGACCGACGGCGGCGCGGAGTTAACGACGGGCGCCGTGGGCGCACACGACCCGACTGTGGCCCCGCCCAGGTAGTCGTTGTCGATGTCGATCGTGACCCCGCCGTAGGTCTCGTTGTGGCCGCCCGCGTACTGATGGATGCGCTGATTATTCGCAAAGTCAGTGCTCGGGATGCACGGCTCGCTCGTCGTCGCCTGACCGTTCCAGTCGGCGATCCAGAGGTCGTCTGGCTCCTGATAGGTGGTTCCGTAGTTGGCGAGGAGGTCGGCGATCCCAGAGCCGCCGCTGCTGTAGACGCCCGAGCGATACCCCGCCGCGTGCAGCGTGGTGGTCCACGACGCCAGGAACGCCAGCACGGCTTGCGTGTTGCTAGCGGTCCGGCCGTATGCCTCCATGTCGTCGTAGATCGCGCTACCGGGGCCGATGCCAACCTTCTGCGCGTCGGTGATCGCGGTGCTCGCGTCGCTGGCGCCCTCGGCGCTCGCTTGGCTGGGGATGATCGGCGCGCACCCGCACGAGTTGTTCGGCGCCTGCAAACCGACGTACGTCAGGATCAGGTGCCAGCCGGCGGCGGTTTCGGCGCTGACCCATGCCGCGGTCAGGTTCGGCTGCGAGCAGGCCATGTTCTCGCCGCCGATGTACACGCCGATCCCCCTGTAGGGGGACCCACCCCAGGCCGACATCGCCGCCGGACTCGGTGCCGTGCACGCATCGAACCCGAGGCCAGTGAACGACGCTTCCGGATTGCGCCGGATGCGCGGTCGGCGCCCGCGCGACCGCCGCCCGCGGCGTGAACCGGGGCGTCGGCGACAGCGGCCGGGAGCGACCGCAGACCGAGCGCGCGCCTGACCACTCCGGACTCGCCGCCCCACGTTGCGGTCGCCAGGACCTGGCCGCGCGCGACGGTGAGCGCGCGACCCCGGTCGATCCCAGCGGCGGGACCGAGCCGCTGAGAGAACCTCAGCGGCTCGAGCAGAATCGCCTCGGTGCGGCCGACGGCGTGCGCCGGGCATTGCTGCTCCGCGCTTGGGACGCCGAGGTAGAGGGCGTGGCGGTCGAAGCGCACGCAGACCTGCGGTTGCTTGCTGAGGTCATAGACCGCCCACGAGCTGGGAATCTCCACGCGGTAGCCCAGGTAGGTGACGGCATGGGTCGACGGCGCCGCGGACGCCGACGCAGTTATGGCAAGTACTACAGCCGTCGTGAGGCAAAACCGCGATGCCGCTTGTCTCATGACTCGTTGGCAAGAACACGGATCGAGCTGGATCGGATCGGACCATCCTACGAATCTCTTAGTAGTCCGGAGCTCTTAGCCTTTTCTCACGATCGTCTTCACCATCGGGCACTCAACACGCTCCAAGGAGGAGCTGCTTGCACTGCTCACCGCGGCGGGCATCGAGCTGGTCGCGGATGTGCGGGCGTTTCCGAGCTCGCGTCGCCATCCTCAGTTCAACCGCGCGGCGCTCGCCGAATGGCTACCGGCGGCGGGCATCCGCTATGCCCACCTGCCCGGCCTCGGCGGCAGGCGCGCGCCACAAGCCGAGTCGCCTAACACGGGCTGGAGAGAGGACGCGTTCCGCGGCTACGCGGATCACATGCAATCCCAGGAGTTCGGTGACGCACTCGCCGAACTCGAGGCCGCCGCGAACCAAAACCGCACCGCCGTCATGTGTGCCGAGGCACCCTGGTGGCGCTGTCACCGTCGCCTGGTCGCCGACGCACTCCTCGCCCGCCGCTGGCAAGTCGAGCACCTCGGCGTCGGCGCGGCGCCGGCGCCGCACGAGCTGACCGAGTTCGCCGTCGTCGGGCCGGGCGGCCGGGTCACCTACCCGGCCGCCCAGACGACGTTGCTCGACTAGCGCTCCTCTCCTCATGCACGGAACATGGCGTTCCGGTTCCACCTGTCGGAACCGAAACGCCATAGTTCACGGCTCGCGCGCGTCGTGCCCAGAACGGGCCGTGGGTGACGATCCGTGCGGCCTCCGTCGCGTGGTAGATCGGATGCAAAAACCCCCTCCGTCACCCGGATCTGTTACAAACCCGCCTGCCGAATCCCTGGGCGGCCAATCCGGGGAGCGGGGGGACCAACCCTCCGGGGCGAATCCCGCGGTGATCCGCGGGAAGCGCGCGCCAAGCGAGCGCTAGCCCGTCAGCTAACCCCGCAGGCGACAGGCACCAACACCAGTCCGACTCCATGGAGGAAGCCGGCGTGCCCAGTGCCAGAAGCATGCGGGGACCACTTAGGCCAATCGGCCTCGCGACCGCGCTGACGATCGCGGTGCTCGCCCCTGCCGCGGTGGCGGTGGCCGCCAGCGGCGGCGCTTCGGTCGTCGGCCTCCAGCCCGCTTCCTCGCCGTTCACCCGGGCGTTGCGGGTCGGCGAGCACGGAACCGACGTGGCGACGCTTCAGAGCTGGCTCGAAACCGTCGGACTGCCGGTTGTGGCCGACGGCACCTTCGGCCCCACCACCCGCTCGGCGGTCATGCGCTTCCAGCGCGCGGCCCAGCTCCGTCTTACCGGGGTGGTAGGCCGCCTGACCGCGGCCACGCTTCAGTCCTGGCTGACGCAGAAGCGCTCGGTGCTAGCCGGCAGCCGTGCCTCGACGGTCGTGCCTCCCGATTGGGTCTTCCCCCTATCGCCAAAGTCGCGCGTGCTGCCGCCTGGTGACTGGACGCCGGACCAAGGCGTCGACATCGGCACCTACAGCAACGCGTGCGGGCCGCAGGTCCAGGAGCTGGCGATGACCTCGGGCACGATCGTCCAGGAAGGGATCAGCGGTTTCGGCGGCTGGGCCCCGGTGCTCAAGGTCGCGAGCGGACCCTACGCCGGTCGCTACATCTACTACGGCCATGCCAAGCCGGCGCTCGTCAAGGTCGGCGACTATGTCGTCGCCGGTCAGCCGATCGCCGAAGTCGGGTGCGGGATCGTCGGGATCTCGAGCGCGCCGCACCTCGAAATCGGGATCAGCGCACCAGGCGGCCCGCCGTGCTGCCCGTCATTTGGTCAGACCGCGCCGATGATGGAGACGATCGTGCGCGCGCTCTACGCCCGCGCGCAGTAGACCGAGAGCGCCCCGGGCTCTCCGTCGATGAGGCGCCCGATGACGGCGCCTGGCACGCCCGACTCGGCCCCAGGGGGCAGCGCGACCAGCAATCCCCCTGAGGTCATGGCGTCGCACAAGAGCCGGCGACGGATCTCCTCGACATCTGCCGCGAAGCTGGCGTAGCCCTCCGCAGCTTGCCGGTTCTTACGGCTGCCGCCCGCGAGCGCCCGGTCATCCTCGAGCAACTCCAGGGCGCCTGGAATCGCAGGCACCGCCTCGGCATACACCTCGGCCGCCAACCCGCTGGCGAGCGCGAGCTCGCGCAGGTGCCCGAGCAGCCCGAAGCCGGTCACATCGGTCATCGCGTGCGCACCGGCCGCAACAGCCGCCTCACCAGCCTCGGCGTTTAGCTCGCACATCACCTCGACCGCCGCCGCCACGACCTGATCGCTCGCAAAACCCTTCTTGAGCGCGGTGGAGATCGTTCCCGCGCCGAGCGGCTTGGTCAGTACAAGTGCGTCTCCGGCTCTCCCGGCAGCGTTGGTGATCACCTCGTCGGGGGAGACGACGCCGGTGACCGCGAGCCCGTATTTCGGCTCACGGTCCTCGATCGTATGGCCGCCCACGATCGCCACGCCGGCCGCCGCGGCGACGTCGGCGCCGCCGCGCAGTACCTGGTGCAAGGGCTCGGAGCCCAGCTCGGCGACCGACCACGCGACGAGGTTGAGCGCGCTCACCGGACGGCCGCCCATCGCATACACGTCCGAAAGCGCGTTGGTGGCCGCGATCCGGCCGAAGTCGTACGGGTCGTCGACGATCGGCGTGAAGAAATCGGCCGTCTGGACGATCGCGAGGTCCTCGCGCAGGCGGTAGACACCCGCGTCATCGGACCTCGCCGGACCCACGAGCACATTGGGATCCGGCGCGCTGCTCAACGACTCGACGCAGCGGCGCCAGCTCGGCAGCCGAGAGCTTGCAGCCACAGCCGGCCGCGGGCGAGAGTGAAGTCAGCTTGAGCACCCGTCGATCATGACACCCTCACCTCGTGTCGGCCGACGTGCCGGCGCCAGCGCTCGCCTAATCGGCCTCGTCGCGGTCGGCCCACTCGAGCAGCTGCTCGAGCGAGAAGGCCTGCTCGTCGATGCCCGCGTGCAGATCGCCGAGCTCGGCGTAACGGGCCGGGACCGTCGCGATCGTCCATTCGCGCGGCTCGATGTCGTCAAGCTCGTCCCAGCGGATCGGCATCGAGACCGTGCCGTCGGAGTTGCCGCGCACCGAATAGGCGCTCGCGATCGTGTGGTCGCGAGCGTTCTGGTTGTAATCGACGAACACCTTGTTCGGCGCGCGGTCCTTGCGCCACCAGGTCGTGGTCGCGAGCTTCGGGACGCGACGCTCGACTTCGCACGCGAACGCGCGCGCCGCGCGGCGAACGTCGCCGAATCCCCAGCGCGGCTCGATCCGCACGTAGATGTGCAGGCCGTTGCCGCCCGACGTCTTCGGCCAGCCGACGATTCCGAGCTCCTCGAGCAGCTCTTGGGCGGCGTATGCCACCCCGCGCACGCGGTCAAAGGAGGCCCGCGGCATAGGGTCTAGATCAATCCGCCACTCGTCTGGCTGCTCGGTGTCGGCGCGTCGCGAATTCCACGGATGGAACTCGACCGTA
Organism: uncultured Actinomycetes bacterium; assembly: GCA_963795505.1. Taxonomy (GTDB): domain Bacteria; phylum Actinomycetota; class Thermoleophilia; order Solirubrobacterales; family Solirubrobacteraceae; genus Palsa-465. The sequence continues at coordinate 61,182 of CAWCIB010000012.1, read as the reverse complement.
GACATCTGAACAGCCCAGATCACGCTCGCAAGCTCGGTCACGCACAGCTCGTCCGCGTGGCGGTCATAGCGGGGGAAGTGCACCCTGACCGTCTCGACCCAGTCGGGCGCACCCGACGGGAGTCCGCTTCTGGTGGACCTTCTTGCCGTCGACCCCCTCGCGGAAAGCGGTGCAGCATGCACGGACGCTCGCGCAGCGCGCGCACGATCCCGTCTCCGACGCTCACGTAATACCGAGCCAGATCGAGCTTGGTCTCGCCGCGGACTGAGAAGTAGACGCGCTCCGGGCTCGTGATTCTCACGCTGCGCTCGCCGACCGACAACTCGACCGCCTCGTGAGTGACCCATCCCGGTTAGGGTATGTAACGCACGTGGCGAACCTGGATCTGAAAACGATCTTCGGGGGGGCGGCCCGTTTGGCGGAGCGGTTCGGCGACGAGGCGTACTTCGTCGCGCTCTGCATCCGTTCTGGCCTGGTGGGCCCCGAGCTCCCACACAAGGTCGCTCAGATCATGTTGGCGTTCGAGCGCTACGGCATGATCGGCGGCGCGTTGCGGGCCGCCGCGATCCGCTCGGGCGACCGTCCCGCGGTGATCGACGAGCGCGGCGAGGTCACCTACGCCGAGCTCGATGAGCGCTCCAACCGCCTCGCGAACGCATGGCGCGAGCGCGGCCTGAAGCCCGGCGACGGGGTGACGATCCTTGCGCGCAACCATCGCTGGTTCCTCGATGCGGTGTTCGCGGCCGCGAAATCCGGGGCGCGGATCGTGCTGCTCAACACCGATTTCGCCGCACGGCAGATCCGCGAGGTCGCCGGCCGCGAGGGAACCGACCTGCTCGTCTTCGACGACGAATACGCCGACATGCTGGAGGGAGTCGAGCCCCAGCATGGCCGCTACCGGGCATGGACCGAGGACGGCAGCGCTCCCGACGACGACACGCTCGAGAAGCTGATCGAAGCCGGCGATCCGTCAGGGCCACCGAAGCCGGACACCAAGCCCAAGATCATCATCCTGACGAGCGGCACTACCGGCACGCCAAAGGGAGCTCCGCGCAGCGAGCCGCGCTCACTGGCTCCGATCGGGGGCCTGCTGAGCAAGGTGCCGTTCCGTGCCCGGGAGGTCACCGAGTGCTGCGCGCCGATGTTCCACGCGCTCGGGTTCGCCGCGATGCTGATGGCCGTCGCACTGTCCTCGACGATCGTCGTTCGGCGGCGGTTTGACCCGGAAGCGACGCTCGAGAGCCTCGAGCGCAACCACGTCACGGCGATGGTCGTCGTGCCGGTGATCCTCCAGCGGATCCTCGACGTGGGCGAGGAGAAGATCAAGCAGCGCGACCTTTCCGAGCTGCGGATCATCTTCGTGTCGGGCTCGGCGCTCGGGCCCGAGCTGGCCAAGCGCGCGCTGCGGAGCTTCGGGCCCGTCGTCTACAACCTATATGGCTCGACCGAGGTCGCCTACGCCACGATCGCCACCCCCGACGATCTCCAGTCCGAGCCAGGCACCGCCGGCAAGGTCGTGCGCGGCGCGATCGTCAAGATCGTCGACGAGCACGGCGAGGACACCCCGCCCGGCGAGACCGGCCGGATCTTTGTGGGCAACGCAATGCAGTTCGAGGGCTACACCGGAGGCGGGACCAAGGAGGCGCTGGCGGGCCTGATGTCCTCGGGCGACGTCGGGCACTTCGATGACGAGGGGCGGCTGTTCATCGACGGACGCGACGACGAGATGATCGTCTCGGGCGGCGAGAACGTGTTCCCGGCCGAGGTGGAGGAGCTGCTGGCGGCCCACGAGGCGATCGAAGAGGCGGCCGCGATCGGAGTGGACGACGAGCGCTTCGGGCAACGGCTGCGCGCGTTCGTCGTCATCCGGGACGGCGAATCGGTCAGCGAGGACGAGATCAAGGACTACGTGCGGTCGAACCTCGCGCGTTACAAGACGCCGCGCGAGGTGGTTTTCGTCGACGAGCTCCCGCGCAACCCCACTGGCAAGGTGCTGAAGCGCGAGCTGGCAGAGATCGAGTAGCCTGGCGCCGTCCAGGTGAACCCGATCCCGGAGGGACCCGCTAATCCATGAACGTCATCGCGCGCTCGGCCATCGCCGTGATCGTGAGACTTGGGTTCACGCCGACGTTGGCCGGCACGGCGGCCCCGTCGCACACGAGCAGGTTCTCGTAGCCGAAGACGCGATGGCGCGCATCGATCACGCCCGAGTCAGGGCCGTCGCCGATCACCGCGCCGCCGAGGATGTGGGCGGTCGACGGAATCGCGAACACCGCCTCCGTGACGCCGTTCGTCGCGACGCCGCCGGTGCGCTGGGCGAACCAGCGCGCGACGTCGTAGGCCACCGGCAGCCCAACAGGGTTCGGGTGCTCGGGGTCTTGCTCGGTTGTCATCACGACGCCGCCGCCCGGGAGGCGGCGCTTGACCTTCAGTCGCATCGAGTTCTCGGTCGACTGCATGACGAGCAGGATGATCGAGCGACGCGAGGAGTCCTTGACTTGGACGGCCTTGAGCAGCTGGCGCGGGTGCCGCGCCGCTGAGGCCAGGAACTGAAGTGGCTGGGTCCCGCGGCGGCCCGCCTCGACAAGCATCGTCTGAAGCCACGATTGCGAGTCGGCGCCGCGACCGTAGGTGACCACCTCGACGTGCGTGTCCGCGTCGGTGTAGACGCTCGAGGTGATCGCGATCGACCTCGTGAAGTCGTCCTCGTAGCCCTTGGGTGCGATCACGCCGGTGATCGACTCGCGAGTTGGTTCGTACCTGATACCCGAGCTGGTCCGAGATCCGCGGCAGCGAGCCGTTCAGCTTGCAGCGCCAGAGCAGGCGGTTCGTCCCGAGCGCGCCGGCAGCGATCACGACACCTCGCGCGCGTAGCGTCGAGCGCTCCCGCCGCGCCCAAGACCCGGACCGCACGCTGCTGATCTCGTAGCCGACATCGCCGGCGGCAAGCGGCCGAATGTCCACCACGGTCCGCTCGGGCATGATCTGCACGCCGCGTCGCTCGGCGAACCAGAGGTAGTTCTTCATCAGCGTGTTTTTGGCACCGTGGCGGCAGCCGACCATGCACGAGCCGCACTTGACGCAGCCGGTCCGCTCGGGTCCCTCGCCGCCGAAATATGGGTCGGCGACCGTCTTGCCGGGCTCGCCGAGGAACACCCCGACCCGGGTCTTATGGAACGTGTCGAGCACACCCCGTTCTGAGGCGTACTCGCGCAGCAACAGGTCTGCCGGTCCCTCGTCGTCGTACTCGGTGACGCCCAGCATTCGCTCTGCTTCGTCGTAGTGGGGCCTGAGCTCCGATTCCCAGTCGGCCAGCGCGGCCCACTGGGCGTTGGCGTAAAACCCGGGCAGCGCGCGGTAGAGAGTGTTGGCGTAGCCGAGGCTCCCGCCGCCGACACCGCACCCCGAGCCGATGAAGATGTCCTTGAACAGCGTCAGCCTCAGGATCCCCCTCATTCCGAGATGCGGCAGCCAGTAATAGTGCTTGGCGTCCGAGGTCCGCTCGGCGAAGTCCGAGTCCTCGAACCGGGCCCCGCACTCGAGCACACCGACTCGATTGCCCTTCTCGGCCAGCCGCAGCGCTGAAACGCTTCCACCGAACCCGGAGCCAACGACGATCCAGTCAAAGTCGAAGCCGTGGTTCATCTGACCCTGTTCGCGTGCGTGTAGACATTCACGCGCGCGCCGCGCGCGAATCCGCACAGCGTAATCCCGCGGTCCCGCGCCAGCTCGATTGCGAGCGAGCTGGGCGCGCTCACGCCGACAAGAATCGGCGCTCCAGCGACCGCTGCCTTCTGCACCAGCTCGAACGACAACCTTCCGGACACGCACACGATCCGCTCGGCGAGCGGCACCAGCCCGTCGAGCAGCGCCCGCCCGACGACCTTGTCGAGCGCGTTGTGGCGCCCAACGTCCTCGCGGCTGAACAACAGATTGCCCGCCTCGTCGAATAGGCCGGCCGCATGGAGCCCGCCGGTCTTCTCGAATGCGGGCTGAGTCAGCTTGTCGGGCAGCTTCGCGAGCAGTTCACGCTCGACGCTCGGGCCCCCGACGACCGGAGCGCTGTCGACCGCCACCTGCTCGATGGCGCCCTTGCCGCACACGCCACACGAGGAGCTCGTGTAGAAGTTGCGCTCGCCGGGGTCGCGCTTCAGCGGCCCTTGCACAGCGATCGTGTTGGCGGCGAAATCGTCAGTCGGACCCGCTTTATGTGGGCGGTCGATCAGCCCCTCGCCAAACAGGAAGCCGAGCGCAAGCTCATCGTCGTGACCTGGCGTGCGCATGGTGACCGCCAATGAGCGCCCATCGATGCGGATCTCGAGCGGCTCCTCGACGGCGACCACATCGGCCTTGGCGTCGTGCTCGACGGTTACGTACGTGTGCGCCATCACCTGAATGATGGCGCGCCGGCGCTTCAGCTAACGCTTATCCGCGGCTGGCCGTTCGGCCGGCTGAGGGTGGCCCGCGCGGCGAGGTCGCCGGCGCGTAGGCGTTGCACGAGCGTGACTACGTCAGCGCGGGAGTGCACATCGAGCTTTCGCATCACATTCTTGATATGCGTGCGAACCGTCTCGGTCGAGAGCACAAGCCCCTCAGCGATCGCCTCAGTCGAGCGCCCCAAACACAACTGATCCACGATCTCCCACTCACGCGTAGTCAAAACACTCTGCACCGGACGCATCCCAACCCCACCCTCAGGCAAATCACGCAACCGACGCGCCAAATCAGCCGTAAAACTCCGCGACAAAGCCGCACCACCCTCCGCCACATCACGCAACACACGCGGCAAAACCCCCAAATCAAGCTCCTTATTCAAATAGCCAATCGCCCCCATCCGCAAAGCCAAATAACCCAAATCATGCTCGCCACGAACCGACAAAATCACAATCTTCGACTCAACCTCCCGATCAGCCACCAACTGCTCAAGCGCCGTCAACCCATCAACCCCAGGCATCATCACATCCAACAAAATAATGTCCGGCTTGTAATAACGAGCCGCCCGCACAGCATCACGCCCATCCTGAGCCTCCCCCACAACCAACATCCCAGCCGGCCTCAAAACATCACGAATCGTACGACGAACAAGCGGATCATCATCCACCACAAGCACCCGAAGCCGAACCTCAGCCTCGACTTTCGCCCCCTCCGATTCCGCCAATTAGACCAACTCCTTATTGGTTACCCCGTGCTGGGTACCCCACATTCGAATTTGCGGCCAAAACCCTGTGTTTGCAGTGTACACCCGGGCCTGTTCGCCTGTGACTGTAGGGGGGATTACTACCCCACGATGCACATTCGATTGCATGGTCTCGCGCCGAGCGCGCCGGCCTCGTGAGGATGCAGCCGGCCCGCTGACGGTGTAGCTACCCGGTTCGGGCGTCGCGTACGAACTGGGTCCGTGCCCGCGTCGCCGCCGCGCCCGTCCCCGCCGCTCCGAGCTGCGAACCCCGGCGGGCTAGTGCATTTGGGGGAGAGCCGGGTCGTCTCATCGGTGGCCTGCTGGGGGATGGCTTGCTCGAGCCCCCGGGGTTACCGTGTGCCAAGGTCCGGGGAACTAGAAAGCGAAGGGGAGCATGCAAGGTAGGGCTTGTTTTTCTATTCAGGCCGGCGAGGTCGTGCCGGCGTATATCGGTCGCCGGTGCGCGTTGTCGCCCACGGGTGCCGAGGGTCGCAGTGCGACTGTCCAGTGGGGGGTAGACACCCCACCCTCGACACATGTCCCATTGCCTGCCCCTTTCGGGCAGCGCATACTGCCCTTCGCCATGGATTCGGCAAAGGGGCAGCACCAGGCGCACTTGCCAGCGCCCGGAAAACACAACAACCGCAGGGGGCGTGGTACGTCCGTGCTGCGGACACGCGACTACGGGGTAGAGACGCACCTCATCGGGGCGGCGATATCCCCCCAAGGAATTGCGTCCCGTCACCTTGTGGTCCGTGCTACTTGCGGGGACGCTGCATGTATGCAAGTGGGGAATTGGGCTAACGTGGGGGCACTCGCCGCCTCGGGGACAATTGAGTTCGGAGAGCCGAACGTGAACGGAGGCGGTTCGGACGCAGCGCGCAGCCGCAAGGCTGGCGCTCGTCGGCGCCGTCGTCCTGACGTCCCCGAGGCGGCCCGCCTGGACGCCGACTCCCCCGCACGCGAAGACGCCAAGCTCAAGGTGCTTGTCTGCTCGGCCGATCCCTTCACACGACGGGCTTTCGGGACGGGCGCCAGCGCGCCGGACATCGACGTCGTCGCACGCGCGAACCTGACTGAGGCGGTCGAGAACCTCGCCGCCGAGCTCGAGCCCGACGTGGTCGTACTCGACGTCCAAGTTCCCGCCGCAATGGCTCTCAAGACCATCCAACAGCTTCATAGCCAGGCCCCACACGCTCGCATCCTCGCCTGCGACGCTCCGGCCGGCGCCGACTTCGGTCTGCTGTGCCTGCTGGCGGGCGCGGCCGGCTACATGTCAAAGGAGGCAGACCTCGCGGCGCTGCCGCGGATTCTGCGGGCGCTTGCAGCGGGCGAGATCGTCACGCCGCGCGCGCTCGCGACCGAGCTCGCGAACCGCTTCGTAACCTCTTTGCGGAGCGGTCCCTCGCGTCCAGGCCGGACGCTGAGCGGCCCCGAGTCGCGCGTTCTCGATCTGCTCCGCACGGGGCGGGAGCTCGATGACATCGCGACCGAGCTCGGGATCCGCCCCGCCACCGCGCAGCGCCACCTCGGTAGCGCGCGTCGAAAGCTTTCGGCCCCTCCCCGTGGGAGGGAGACCGATCTCACCCTTGTTCACAACAGTCAGGAGTTGGAGGTTCGATGAACCCACGTAGATCGATCGCGGTGCTGAGTACCGTGGCGGCGCTTGTGTTTGGCGCGCTGCCCGCGGTCTCGGTCGCTGCAACCCATCACGCCGCTCACGCGGCGTCTTCTAGTTCGGCCCACGACGCTTACTGCGGTCAGGGCTGCAACATCATCCCGCCGGACAACGATGGTGCTGGCCCGCCCACGCAGGTCACGACCACCGCATCGTCCGGTAGCTCGCTGCCGTTCACTGGACTCGACCTCGGCCTGTTGGTTGTGGCCGCAGTCGGTCTGATCGCCGGCGGCACCGTGCTGCGCCTGAGGTTGCGGCAGGGGGAGCAGGAGTAGTTGGCGACTGACTTCGCAGAAGTCGCTGAGTCAGCGCTCCGCCCGCTGCCCTCGCTAGCGGCGGGGGAGCTCGCTGCGACGCATCGGCTTGAGCCGGTACGTCCAGCCGAGCTTCCCGCCGAGCAGCCCGGGAGCCTCCAGCTAGATCTGGCGGCGCTCGTACTCGGGGTGCTCGTGGCGTTGCGCGGTCAGACCCACACCGGTCTGGTGACCGGCCTGTTGCTCGCTGGCGTCTACCCAGCAATGGTGCTGGGGCTGCTGCGGCGCCGGCTGGCCACCTGGGAGGACGGCTCGCTGCTCGACGAGCTGCGACAGTTGGTCAGCGCCACCGCCACGTCGGCGGTGGCGCTGATTGGCATCGACGCGATCGCCAGCGGGCAGGCCGACGTCCCGCTCGGACTGCGCATCTGGGTGTGCACGTTCGCGCTGCTGGTGATCGGGCGCATGGTCCTCTACCACGTGCGGGGGCAGCTGCTGGCGACAACTGCACAGCGCACGCTGATTGTGGGCGCAGGCAGGGTCGGAGGGGACGTCGCGAGGCGCTTGGCATCACTACCTCGCCACGGACTGCGTCCGATCGGCTTCTTGGAGTACCAGCCGGCGCCGCCCGGAGTCGAGATGCTCGACCTGCCACTGCTCGGCACGCCCGACGAGCTGACCGACGCGATTGAACGAAGCCGCGCCGAGTGCGTCGTGTTCGCGTTCCCGGGCGGAGCCGATCAGTATCTAGTGCCGCTGCTCGAGGAGTGTGAGCAGGCGGACGTGCGGACGTTCGTCGTGCCGCGCATGTTCGAGGCGGTTGGGTGGCGCATGAGCGTCCGCCAGGTTGGATCGATGCCGCTCGGGGAGTTCACGCCGGTTACGCCGCGGGCGGTCCGCTTCAGCGGCAAGCACCTCATCGACCGGGTCATCGCGGGCTTGGTGCTTGCCGTCCTGGCTCCCGTGCTGGCCACGATCGCGCTTCTTGTTCGCGCCGGGTCGCCAGGGCCCGCCTTCTTCAGTCAGCGCCGGGTCGGCCGTGACGGGCGTGAATTCGAGATGCTGAAGTTCCGCACGATGCGCGAGCCGCCGGCCGTGCGGGAGGCGTTTGTGCCACTCGAGGGGCTCGCCCCGGGTGGCGTCGAGCTCGAAGACCGACGCACGCCGCTGGGACTCTGGCTGCGCCGCACCTCGCTCGACGAGCTGCCGCAGCTGATCAATGTGCTGCGCGGCGATATGAGCCTCGTGGGTCCCCGCCCGGAGCGCCCCGAGTACGCGCGCATGTTCGGCGCCGAATTGAGCCGCTACGAGCGCCGCCACAAGGTAAAGTCGGGCATCACCGGCCTAGCGCAGGTCAACGGCCTCCGGGGGCAGACATCGATCGCCGAGCGCGCCGAGTACGACAACTTTTACGTGCAGAACTGGTCGTTTTGGCTCGACGTCAAGATCGCGCTGCGGACCGTGAAAGTCGTTCTGTCCCTCCGGGGCGAATGAGCGCGACAACCCTCAATCGGCGCCCGCTCGCGCGGGAGATGTCCTGGCCGCGCATAGACGCCAACACCGCCCGCTTTTGGCTGTGCGCTGGGCCTGCCCTCGCGCTCATGCTCGTGTGGACAACGAACAACGGCGGCTATGCCACGACGACATGGCTCGGCGGGGGCGTGGCACTCGTCGCGCTCGCCGGCTGGATGCGGCTGGTGTTCGGTCCGACTCGCGCGCTCGGCGGCCGCGGCCGGATCGCGCTGTGCCTACTCGGGCTGTACGTCATCTGGTCATATGCGTCGGTGCTCTGGGCGGTCGACAAGGGCGCGGCGGCGACCGGGTCTGACCGCGCGCTGCTGTACCTGGTCGTATTCGGATTGTTCGCTGGGCTCGAGTGGACAACGCGGCGCCTCGAACTCGCAATGACCGCCTACCTGCTGGGCGTCTGCGCGTTCATCGTGGTTGTGCTCGTTGAGCTGGCGCTCGGCCCGGCGCCGCAGCTGTTCCAAAGCGGACAGCTCTCGGCCGGCATGGGGTATCACAATGCGACGGCCGCGCTTGGGACGATCGGCGCGCTCGGCGCGCTGGTGCTCGGATCGACGACGCGGCGCAAGCCGGCCATGCGCATCGCGCTCGCGACCGGCGCGGCGGCTTGCTTGGCGCTCTCGGTGCTGGCCCAGAGTCGCGGCTGGCTCTACACGCTGCCCCTGATCGTGGTCTGCGTGGTGGCTCTCGCTCCCTCGCGTGGGCGCGTAGTCGGCTTTGCGCTGATCCCCGTGCTCGCCGTCTCGGCCACGCTTCCGTGGACGATTCACGGAGCCGGTGTCGGGAGCGCGCGTGCGGCGCTGGTATCTGTGCTCGTCACCGCACTTGGCGCCTTCGTCTTTGTCTCGGTACAGGGTCGCTTCACGCTTTCAAAGCGCGGACGTCGGCTCATCACCGTCGCGCGCCGCTCGCTTGCGGCGGGGCTCGTGCTGGCGGTGGCCGGCGGCGCGGTCTATGCCGTCGGCAGCGGCAAGGTCACGCGCGGCTGGCATCAGTTCACCCGCAACGCACCTGTCGCCACGTCGGGGGTAGAGCGCTTCGGCCAGCTCGGCAGCGGCCGCTACGACATCTGGCGCGTCGCCATGAATAGCTTTACGGCCCATCCGCTCGGCGGCATCGGTCAGGACAACTTCGCCGAGGCGTATGTCGCCTCGCGGCGCACGAGCGAGGAGCCGTCATGGGTGCACAGCCTCGAGCTGAGGCTGCTGACGCATACGGGCCTAGTTGGGTTCGCGCTATTCGCCGCGTTCATCGTATTTGCAATCGGCGCATACCGCCGTGCCGCGTCGGGCGCGGACCGCCGGATGCGGCTGGTCCTGGCGGCAGCGTTGGTCCCGGCGGCAGTGTGGCTTATCCACGGGTCGCTCGATTGGTTTTGGGAGGTCCCAGCACTGAGCCTGCCGGCATTCGCGTTCTTGGGCGCTGCGGTCGCACTCGAGCCCGATCGCTCCGAGCGCCCGTCCCGGATACCCGGGCTCGCGCTCGTGGCAGGCGCTGCAGTCGCACTGTTGTTCTTCGGATCCGCCTACATCGGCGAGCGAGCGCTCTCATCCGCTCGCTCATCAGCTGCATCCAATCCGGGGCAGGCCCTGACCGACACCCGCCTAGCCGCGCAGCTCGAGCCCTACTCAAGCGCCCCCCAGGCGCTCGCGGCAGGAATCGAGCTGCGCGCGGGCAATTCGGCCCAGGCGCTGCATTACGCGAGCACTGGGCTGAGCCGCGACCCGGGGAGCTGGGTGCTGTGGCTTGAGGACGGCCTGGCGAAGGGCGCCTCCGGCAACACGACGCTCGCGCGCGAGGCGTATGAGCGCGCCCATGCGCTCGACCCGGCGGAGCCGGTAGTCGCGATGGCGCTCCAGCGCGCATCAAGCGGACACCCGCTGACGATCAACGACGCAGCCACGATCCTTTCCGATCGCGCGCAAGCGAGGGTCAAGTAGATGCGCTCAGCCCGCTATGAATCGCGCCAACGCGCGCGTCTGCGCCTCAAGCGTCGTGCGCCGGGCGCGCTCGAGGCCGGTGGCGATCAGCCTCTCACGGAGCGAGCGATCGTCGACCAGGCGCCGGACGGCGGCAACGGCGGCGGGCCCGTCATCGGGGTCGATCAGCAACGAGCAGTCGCCGAGCGAGCGCACGCCACCGACGGCGGTCGCAACGGAGGGCAGCCCGGACGCGTAGGCCTCGACCAGCACCTGGGGCAGACCCTCGGTGCGCGAGACGTGCAGGAAGACGTGGCTGTCTCGATAGAGGTCGAGCAGACCCTCGTGGAGCGGGACGAAGCCGCGCACATCGCAACTGTCGAGCAGTCCAAGCTCATCGATCCGAGCGTGCAGCTCCCGCTCGAGGTCTCCCTCGCCGCACACGACCAGCTTGAAGCGCCGATCCTGCTCACGCAGGCGCCCCAGCACATCGATGAGGAGGAGCGGGTTCTTCTCGGCATCGAGCCGTCCGACGCTCAGCAACGTGAGGGCATCGGCGTCGTAGGATCGCCCGGCGGCGCGAGCGCCAGCTTCCACATCGCCCGCCGTGACGAGCGAGACGGTGATTTCCAGGAGGCGCCTGGAGTGACGATAGCTCTGGGCGAGGTCCGGACCAACGACGACAACGGGCGTGAGAAGTGCGAGCCCGCGCCAGACGGTCTCCAGAAAACGGGCGACCAACTGCAGGTGGAGCTTGTGGGGGTGCCGGTGGCCGACGTAGGCGGGGAAGTCCTGCCGGACGCCAAGCACGACCCTGCGCCGACGCACGAGCCCAAGCGCAGCGAGCGCAAGCGCGGGCGGATGCGGTCCGAGCGTGAAGACGACGTCGGTGTCGTCGAGCTGCCGCCACATGCACGCGAGGGTTCGGGGCAAGGTTCGCAAGACGGCCCCGATATCGGTGAGGCGGGCGTAGTGGGGCAGCGCAACGAACTCGATCTCTTGATCAAGCGCGTAATGAGCACGGCCAGGGGATCGATCGAGTCGCCCGAGCAACCTCAGCCCGCCGACTTCCCGCGCGAGCCCGCCGAGGAAGCGCACGAACGCGCGCTCACCGAAGATGGTCCCGCCAACGTCGCGGTAGAGGTAATCGGTGTAGGCGAGCAGTCTCATAATCATCCGAACGAGCAGTCGATCGCGGTCAGCGTGCTGATTCCGGTCCGCGACGAGGGTGCCAACCTCGATCGCGCGCTGCCGGCGATGCTCGCCCAGCAGTTTGACGGCGAGCTCGAGTTCATCTTCGCCGAGGGAGGATCATCGGACGATTCCCGCGCGCGCTTGGAGCACTTTGCGACGCTCGATCGTAGGGTGCGCGTCGTCGAGAACCCGTCTGGTCGGACTCCCGACGGGCTGAACATCGCGCTCGGCAACGCCCGTGGGGAGTTCGTCGCCCGCATGGACGCGCATGTCGTCTACCCGCTCACCTATCTGGCCGATGGGGTCGCCCGCCTGGAGCGCGGGAACGTGGCGTGGGTCACGGGGCCCAAGCGGCCGCGGGCCCACGGTGGCCGGTCGGGCGCGGTCGCGCTGGCGCTGGCCTCGCCGCTCGGCCAGGGCCCTTCGCGCCATCTGGCCCGGCGGTCCGAGGACGCCCACGACGAGCACGAACTGGATACCGGCGTGTTCACGGGCGTCTGGCGCAGGTCTTCCTTCGAACGGCACGGAGGCTGGGATCCACGCTGGCTGCGCAACCAGGACTCCGAGCTCGCCGCGCGTTTTCTCGCAGCCGGCGAGCGGATCGTATCTCTGCCGAGCATGACGGCTGAATACCTTCCGCGCCGAACGCTGACGTCCTTCTGGCGCCAGTACTACCAGTACGGACGCTACCGCGCGCTGACTCTCCTTCACCATCCCAACGCGCGTCGCCGTTCCCACGCGCTCCCGCCGGCGCTCGTTGCCGCGGTGCCAGCGGCGGTCGCTCCGCTGCCGGTCATCCGCGTCTCGGCCCGCGCCGCGCTCGGTGCTTACCTGGCCGCCGTGGCGGTCGAGACGGCCCGCGCTAGGCGCGTCGCGCCGCTGCGCGACGTGATCGGCCTTCCGTTCGCCTTCTTTGCGATGCACTTCGGCTGGGGCATCGGTATGTGGCGCGGTCTCGGTGCAGGCTTGCGCTCAAAAAACAACTTCCACCAACCGAAATACGACTAGGAGTCATGATGGAACCGTCAGCACGCAGATCTGATGCACCGGGCCGATCATGGCTCGCGTCCCGCCCGCCGAGGGCCGAGCTGTCCCGATACCTGCAGCTCCTCCGCGGGCACTGGATCATGATTGTCGCGTTCGTCGCGGTTGGACTGATCGCCGCGTTTGCGATCACCTCGGTGGCCGCCAAGCACTACACCGCTGAGGCAGACCTGCTCGTCACTCCGGTCTCCCCGGACAACACGAATGTGGAAGCGCTTCCGCTCGTACGGGAAACGTCGGATCCGACGGCGGACGTGCTGACCGTGTCCAAGCTCGTCTCCTCGCCCCAGGTTGCCGCGATTGTGGCGGCGAAGCTCGGTGGCAACCCGACCCAACTTACGAATCAGATCAACGCGTCTCCGGTGACGCAGAGCGAGATCATCGCAGTGCAGGCGACGGCCTCCACCCCCAAGCGGGCCACGCAGCTCGCCGATGCGTTCGCAAATGCGACCGTCCAGCAGCGCACTAACGCGCTACACGCCACGCTGGCTAACTTGATTCCGTCGCTGGAGGCCACAATACGTACGGCGCCCGTGGATGCCCGTGCCGCCCTGGACGCACAGCTCGCCGTGTACCAAACGCTGGCGGCCGGCGCCGATCCGACCGTTGGCGTGTCGAGCCTTGCGACGCCGCCGACGAGTCCGACGACGAGCCGCAAACTGGCGATGGCGGCCGGCGGTTTCGCTGGGCTGATCCTCGGTCTGCTTGCTGTGCTCGCGCTCCAGGCGCTCGATCCGAAGCTCCGCGACGAAGAGCAGCTGCGCGATATCTTCGACCTTCCGGTGTTGACGCGTGTGCCGCGCCAGCGGGCCGGGGGCGATCCGCTCACTCCTGCGGAGCTGACCGGTCCCGTGTCAGACGCGTTCCGGGCGCTGCGGGCCAGCTTCACACTCAAACAGGAGGGCGATGGTCCGGGCCACGCGATCCTGATCACCGGTGACACTGCCGGAAATGGGAAGACGACCGTTGCGCTCAACCTCGCAGCTTCGCTGGTCGCGGCCGGTAACCAGGTGATGCTGATCGAGTCGGACATGCGCCGTCCGAGCATCGGGCGGGCACTCAAGCTCCGTGCGCCTCTCGGGCTCGCCGACGTCCTGCTCGGAAAGGCCAGCCTGGTCGATGGGCTTGTCTGGATGCAGCCGTTCGGCCCGCAGCTCGAGTTCCTGCTCGCCGGCGGTGTGGATACGCACGAGATCGATCGGATCTCGTCGGCCAGCGTGTCGGGGCTTCTGAGCGACGCGCGTGCGATCTGCGATTTTGTCGTGATCGACTCCCCACCCCTCACGGACGTGGCTGACGCTCTGCCATTCGCGCAGGGGGCCGATGATGTCGTGCTCGTCGCCCGGACGGGCAACAGCCATACTCGGAAGATGTCCGAGCTCGGCGAGCTCCTGACGCGTGAGGACGTCCTTCCGTCCGGCGTCGTGCTGGTCGGCGCCGCCGAGCGTGGCGGCGGTTATTACTACGGCTACGGCGGCGCTGGGCAGCCTTCGCTGTTCGGGCTCGTTCAACGTCGTGGGCGCCAGCCCAAGCCTCAGGAGGCCAATGGCCTTCAGCTCGGGAATCCCACTCGAAAGGATGAAGCGGGAGAGTCGTAATGCAGGCGGCGCTGCGGCCACTTGACCGACGCGCGCTTGGCGTTGTAGGCGTCGCGCTACTCGCAACCATCGTTGCTGGAGTGGTTGCGGCTCGTTCTCCGATCCTGGCCGTGGGGCTGATCGCGGGCGCCACGCTGGCGGTCGTGATGATCAGCAATCTGACCCTCGGGGTCGTTGTGTTCACTGTCTTCTCCTTCGCGTACGTGCTGACGTCCGGGAGCGGGGGAACGTCGGCAAAGGCACTGGGCGGCATTCTGGTGGTCGCCTGGGTTGCACAGGTGGCGTTCCGTCCTCCCGCTGACCGCAGGAGTTTCTTAGCCGACAATCGCGCGCTCGCTGCATGCGCGGTTGGACTTGTCGCTTGGTCTGCCATGAGCGCCGTGTGGGCGCAGGGGAGCGGCTCGACGGCGCTGCTGGGCGCAAGCCGCTTCGCTCAGGTTCTCGTCTTGCTGCCGATCCTGTATGCGGGCGTCACACGCCTCAAACACGTGCGCTGGGTGGCGCTCGCGTTCGCTGTCGGGGCAACGCTGGCGATGCTTTATGGCGTGGTGACGAACCGGACCGTTGACGGCTCGCGCCTCATTGGCGCAGTCGGCGACCCGAACGAGGCCGCGGCCGTGCTCGTGGCCGCAGCGGTGCTGTTCCTCGCGCTTGGGAT
Organism: uncultured Actinomycetes bacterium; assembly: GCA_963795505.1. GTDB lineage: Bacteria > Actinomycetota > Thermoleophilia > Solirubrobacterales > Solirubrobacteraceae > Palsa-465. The sequence goes on along the minus strand of CAWCIB010000012.1, from coordinate 46,131 downwards.
TGGTGCGCGAGGCAAGTGGCGGGGGGCCGCATTTGCCACGGCGGTTGTCGCGCTCTTCGGGATGGCCGCGACGGGGTCGCGGGGTGGACTCGTGGCCCTGATTGCTACCGCGATCGCTGCTGTGGTGATCGCAGGTCAATGGCGTCGCCAGATCGCTACTGCCGCCGCGGTCGGCGGCGTCCTCGTGGTTGCGTGGTTCGCGTTCCTCGCGCCAGCGAGTACCAGCAGCCACGTCTCGACGCTGAGCACTCCCCGGACGACGCTTTGGAAGGTTGCCGGACGCGCAATCGCGGCCAACCCCGTCGTGGGAGTCGGAACCGACAACTTCGCGCTTACTGCAAAGAACTACCTCGTCCAGCCCGGCGCGACAACGCGCGCGGACCAGATTCTCACCACCCCCGAGCCGGCCCACAACACGTACCTGGAGATCTTTGCGGACACGGGAATCGTCGGCTTGGCGATCTTCGCGGGCCTCATCCTGGCGGCCCTGCATGCGGCTTGGAAAGCCGTAAACCTCCTGCGGGAGGCGGGGCGCTGGCGGGACGAGCTCGTGGCGCGCGGGGTGATAGTCGCGACGATCGCGATGCTGGCGGCGGGGTTCTTCATCTCCGACCAGTACAGCAAAAGCACCTTCTTGCTTCTGGCGCTGGGGCCCGCATTGCTGGGCGCCGCGCGCAGAGACGTCCGGTTCGACTCGCCGACGTCGCCCGTATCCTCAGAGCGACGGTGAGATGGCGGACATCCTCCAGCTCGATGCGGGCGCTTCGCCCGCATCGGCACCGGTGACCCGCCCTTTCTTCAGCGTCCTGATCAGCACCTATAACCGTGCCGAGTCGATTGAGCGTTGCGTGTCCAGCGCGCTCACGCAGACCGTCGAGGACCTCGAGGTCATCGTGGTTGATGACGGGTCCACCGACGCAACACCAGCGGTGCTTGCGTCCCTCGCCGACCCGCGGATGCGCGTCATCCATCACGATCGTAACCGTGGGATCTCACAGGCCCGGGCGACCGCGGTCGAGCACGCGCGGGGCGAATGGTTCGTGATCCTGGACTCGGATTGGGAGCTCCTCCCGACCAGCCTCGCGCGGCTCCACGCTCTGATCGATGAGCGACCTCCGGGTGTGAGGATTCTCCGCAGCCGACTCGAGTGTGACGACGGCACGATCCAGCCCTCGATCATGCCGGAACGGGTGACCGGGTACCGCGACCGGCTCAAATGGATGGAAGCGGTGGCTTCACGCGGCGGAAGCTCGGACGCGGGCCACTGCATGCATCGGTCGGTGTTCGAAACGAGAAACTACTTCCCCGACCGCAGGGGGGCGATGGAAGCTCTGTGGGAGACGGATCTCGCCAAGAGCGAGGAGAGCCTGTGGGTCGAGGACACCCTGGCGCGACAGCACCTTGATGCGGCGAACAGCCACACGCGCGACATAAAGGCTCGTCGTCTGATTCCCCGACTTCTGCGCGATGCCCCAGACGAACTCTGGATGGCCGAGACGATGCTCTCAGAGCACGCTGACGCGCTGCGGTCCGATGCCCCCACGGTCTACCGTGGCCTGCTCATACGGGCCGCGACACAAGCTTTCCTCGTCGGCCGGCGCCGGACGGGAATTCGGTACACGCGGGCCGCGATCAGATCAGGGGGTCCCGCCCGGAGGCTGTGGGTCACGGCGGCGTTTGGTCTCGTGGGGCGGCGAGCCCTCGCGTGCGCCAAACTCGCCGAACGTCGCCGACGAGCTCTCGGTCTCGCCGACGGCTGACCGAGAGCACAATGGCCGATACGAGCCCCACGCAGAACCCCGCTGAAGCGGTCGAAACCGGCCGGTCGACGGCAGACCCTGGACCGCTGCGCAACACAGCGCTTCAGCTTGCAAGCCAGCTGTCGAGCGCAGCATTCACCGCGGGGCTGACTCTGTACCTGGTGCGCCGGCTGGGGGCGTCCGGGTATGGAACCTACGCCCTTGCCTACAGCGTCGGCGCGCTCGCGGTGCTGCTGGCAGGCGCTGGCCTCCCCCCGGCGGTAGGCAGATTTCTCGCGGAGCACCGAGGCGATCCGGTCCACGTGCGGGCGATCCTTGCCGTCGGTCTGAAGATCCAGGTGCCGGCTGCGACGCTGACAGGGGTCGGCCTTTTCGCGCTCGCCAGCCCGCTCGCTCACGCCTTCGGCAACCCGCACCTGGTTTGGCCGCTGCGCTGGATGGGCGTCGGCGTCATCGCGATGGCCCTGTTCACGTTCTTCACGACTATGTTCATCTCGGTCCGGCGCGTGTCAGCGGGTCTGTGGATGGTCATTCTCGAAAGCGCGACCGAAACCGCTGCGGCGATCGCGTTCGTTCTGGGTGGCGCGGGCGCCGCTGGTGCACTGCTCGGCAAGGCGATCGGCTACACGGTCGCGCTCACGGTCGGACTCCTGCTTGCGCTTCGAGTGTTCGGTCGCGGGCGGGGTGGCCGACTGCCGACAAGCGTCCGCCCGCGCTCCGTTGTCGGCTATGCGGGCGCCCTCTTCGCGGTCGACGCCACCTGGGCCGCAATCGCCCAGGTGGACGTCCTGATCGTCGGCGCCGTGCTGACGTCGGCGGCGGTTGGCCGGTTCGGCGCCGTCCTGAGGATTCTGACCGTGCTGGGCTACCTCGGCATTGCCGTAACCGCCGGAGTCGCCCCACGAGTTGCGCGCGGCAAAGGACGACCCGACACCGATGTCTTCAACCAGGCGATTCGATATCTCCTGATCGTTCAGGGCCTCGTCATCGCGCCGATGCTCGTGTGGTCGGGCCCGATAATCGGCCTCCTACTTGGACGCGGCTACGGCGGGGCGGCAGACATCCTGAGAGTGCTGTCCATCTATGCGTTCATTGGCGCACCAGCTGCTCTGATATCCGGAGCGGTCGATTACTTGGGTGAGGCTCGCCGGCGGTTAGTGATCATGTTCGGGACGCTCACACTCGGGCTGGCCTTGACCTATGCATTGGTTCGCACAGTGGGCGTTGTCGGCGCGGCGGTCGCCGACGACGTGATTCAAGTCGCCTATGTCGCAGCGCACGTGTGGCTCTGCAGCCGCCTCATCGACGTCGACCTTCGACGCCTTGCGAAGTGCGTGGTCCGCACGCTGATCGCGGCAGCTGCGATGACACTCCCGCTACTGGCGTTTGGTACGAAACATCTGGGAGTAGGAGCCTGGATCGCCGGGTTAGTGGCCAGCATCGGGCTGTATGGCGCCGTGCTACTCGCGACTCGAGAGCTCTCGATCGCCGAGCTGCACGCCATCGCACGGCGTATTCGGCTGGTTTTGCCCGGAGGCACCTCCGGCAACGTCCCGAGCACCTCGTCGGCATAAGGCCGTGTCAGTCGCTCGCGCCCGGTTGCCCGGGTCCGCGACGGGACTCGCGGGCGAACAGGGCGGGCGCGCACACGGTCCAACGGAACTCAGGCTCCGGCGTGGCAGGGCTGACGCCGACTCTGCGAATCTCAAGGGGATCCCAATTGCTGGGCCGGCTGTAGCCGCCGTAGTTGCTGAAAGCCAGGCGTACACCGGCAGCGGCGGCAGCCGCCTTGGTGGAGTCGTCGAACATACCGTGCCGACCGACCGGATAGGCGAGCGTGCTCGGGCGCACCCCGAGCTCGGAGCCGATCCGATCGAGACCCCGTTCGATCTCTCGTTGCTGGTCGGCCTGAGGCAGGGTCGCGAGCACAGGGTGAGTCTCGGTGTGTCCGCCGAATCCCATCCCGCCGGCAGCCATCTCACGGGCCATGTCCCACGTGATGAAATCGCGAGTCGTCAGCTCCACCGGCCGACGTCCGCTTCCGGTCGCATCGGCCAGGTGCGCGATGACGTCAGCGCCCCGGGTTGGGGGGAGTTCCCAGTAGAGCCTGACGAGCTGTATCAGCGTGTCCTGCAGATGGTCTGAGTGAAGCGACAGCCGAGCGCGCCACCACTCCGATGCCTCCAGCCAGTCCCGCTTGCTCGAAGTCGCCATCCAGACGATCTCATCCCACCACGGAGTTACCTCTCCGTCGAGGATCCCCGAAACGACAAAGAACGTCGCGCCAATCCCCGTCTGGCGCAACAAAGGGAACGCCACTTCGTAGCTGTCGCGGTAGCAGTCATCCACGGTTAGAGCAACGCGGCGTCCTCGTTGGCGGACGCTCCGCTCATCGAGTTGATCGGTCGTCACTACGTCGCAGTGATCACGTAACAGCTGCAACTGCCGCTCCAGGTTCTCGACGTATTCCCCTGCCTCCGGAGGTGAGCCATTCGAGTTCGGGATCAGCCTGTGATAGGAGAGCGTGACGACTCCCCGCCAGGTGCCCTTCAGCCCTCGCGCTCCAAGGCCCAAGCTGTCAATTGCGGTGGCGAGCTGCGCCTTGCGGCCGCCGGGGCGCGCCACCCGAGACAGCAGCGGTCGACGTCGGGTGTCTGCGCTCACCGAGGGCTGAGGATAGTGCGTTCATGGCATCATGACGCGGTGTCGGAAGGCAACGCTGACCGCTCACGCCCGATCCGGGTGCTGACGCTCATCAACGACCTCAGCGGTACGGGCGGGGGCGCGGAGCGATTCGCGGTCGCCTTGTCGGGCGAGTTCGCTCGCCGTGGACTGGTGGTGGAAATCTGCGTCACGCGCCAGATTTCGCACGCGGTCAAGGAATCGCTGGCGTCGGCCGGCGTGCCGCTGACAGTGTTAGACCGCCGGTCAGTGCTGGATCTCCACCGCTTCGCGACGCTCATCCGGCTGCTCAGGCGCGGGAAGTTCGACGTCTTGCACGCCCACCTGTTCGGCTCAAGCCTGTGGGCGGTCTTGGTCGGGCGGCTCGCCCGCGTTCCGGTCGTGATCGCGCACGAGCACGGCACATTCCCGTATAGACGGGTTGACCGCTTCCTCTACGGCCGTGTGGTTGGCCGCCTCGCGACCAGCTATGTCGCCGTTTCTACGCCTACTCGCGACGAGATGGTGTCCGTCTATGGGGTACCCGAAGCCAAGACCGAGGTCATCCCAGCGGCATACATCCCTCGGGAGGACGGCACCGGGGCCGACCTGCGGCGCGAACTTGATATCGCACCAAATGACAAGCTGATCGGAACGATCGCGACGCTGCGAGCGATCAAGGCCCTTGACGTGCTCGTCGCCGCACACGCCTTGGTCGTGGGCAGTAACCCGGATACACAGCTCGTGCTGACCGGAGCCGGTGAATGCCGGAGCGAGCTCGAAGCCCAGGTCGCGTCTCTAGGGACGGCTGACCGGGTCCATTTTCTTGGACACCGCGAGGAGATCGGACCGATTCTCCGCGCGCTCGACATCGGCGTGCTCTCGTCGGACTCAGAGGGAACGCCAATATTCGTGATGGAGTGCATGGCGTACGGGATCCCGGTAGTGAGCACGGATGTCGGTGGTTTGAGGGATCTGATCGAACCCGGAGTCAACGGGCTGCTTGTACCGCCTCGTGACCCCGAGGGCCTGGCGGCCGCGATCCGGGCATTGCTGGAAGATCCAGACAGGGCCAGCCAGATGGGCAAGGCCTCGGCCTCGATCGTGTCCCGTCTGACGCTCAAATCGGTCGCGGACCGGTTCGAGGACCTCTACGAGTCCTTGCTGGCCCGCCCGCGGTCCTAGAGCCACCCCGCCTCTCCCCCGGGACTGGACGTTTGTTGGTCAAACATCTGTTGAACGATCGCGATTCCCGACCGTGTCCTAGGCAAATGGGGCCGATCACGGTTCTAGATGAGGAATCTACGCGTGATCGCAGCGGTGGCCGTCGTCTTTGCGATCGCCGCACCGCTCGCTACGTCGGCGGCGTCCGCTAGCCAGTCCAGCGTGCGGACCCGCATCGTCCACGGAGTGCGCCAAGGCAGATCGGTCGTGTTCTTGACGCGGGCCTTCCGCAATTGCGACGTCCGGTTCGCGCGTTTGGAGAGCGCGACGTTGCGCCGCACGCTCGCACTGGCGAAGGTGCGGCACGCCGTGCGCGACGGAGTGCTCCGCGTGTGGATTCATGGCAAGCGCGTCGCGCTTGAAGTGCGTTGCATCCACAGGACGACCGCCGCCGGCAGTCCAGCGCCCGCAGGCAATGTCGCAACGCCGCCCGGTATCAGCACCGGGCCTGTCAAAACCAACGGGCTGTTGTTCGACGGAGAATTTTCGGCGGTCGATTCGAACTTCCCGAGTGAGTATGGGAGCTGCTACTCGGTCCTCAATCCAAGCGAGGTTGAGTTCAACGTGACATCTGCGTGTGACCCAGCAGGAAATGGCGACTACCGCACCGATCTGTGCACAGCACACAATTGCGACCACGCCCAGGCCTCAGGCGACTATTACCAGGCAGGAAGAAGCACGTGTACTTCGATCCCAGTCCAGTTCCCCAATGGCGACGGGGCCGCCATCCCCAGAGGCGGCTGGTTTCAGTTCGCGGAGGCAAAGGACAACGAACCGGGCTCGGCCGGCTGGGAGATGGACGTGACGACGGTCAATGGCGTCAACCGGTTCGGAATCGCGTTCAGGGACTATTACAACGGGTGGATCACATGGACCGGCCCGGTTGTTGACAGCCAATGGCACACCGTCTCGATCTGCACCAACAACGCCAACGACGGTAGTGGTCAGGTTTATGGCATCTGGTTTGACGGAGTCAGGCAGACCTTCAACATTGGCCCCGATGCCGGCGCGACCTCGATCGGTGGCTTTCCGATCATCGCCGACGGCGCCAGCAGCTGGCCGCTGGATATCAACTCCTACAGCGGCCCCGGGACTACACCTGCTGTCGTGATCCACGGTGCCCCCCTCATCTCGCTCGCAGGTTCGAGCGACTCGCCGCCCGCGCCCGCCGGCGGTTGGAACACTCCGTAACGGGTCAGTCGGTCACTCGCCGTAGCAGCTGGCGGCCCCGAGCGCTATGCGCCAGGACCGAGGCAGCTGACACGGCGGCGCGGCCGCGAGCGCTCAGGGGTATGGCGATCGTGACCACCACGCGAGTCGCGGTTGCGTAGCGCTGCTTGTACGCCTCGTCACCGCGGAGCATCCTGAACTCGCGCATCCCGGCTGCGAATGCCGCCCTGATGCTCTGCTCGTATAGGCCGGCCCCAACCCCGCTGCGCGCCCATTCCGGGTCGCGGCCCTGCTGGTAGCTGTACTCGGCGTCACCAAAGCGGAATCCGTACGACGCCGCCACCGGCTGCCCGGCGACCTCTGCGATCAACAGGCGGAGCCAGCCGCGCTCGAGCGCGATCCGAGCGAACTCGCGATGAAAGTTCTCGCGTGCGCCGGCGAAAGCGCTCGTCTCCGTGCCCCAGCGCTTGGCGTGCAGATCGAACAGCGCATCCATGTCGCGCTCCAGGCTCTCGGGGTCCTCGACCAGGCGGAAGCTAACGCCAAGCTCGCTGAGCCGACGCTCGCGGCGGCGGATGTCGCGTCGCAGCTTTGCGCTGCGCGAGGCGACATAGCCCTCCCAGCCGGTCCCCGTGTCGAACTCGATCACCGGGCTTGGGTCCTCGTGCAGGAGCTGGCCACCGAGGCGGCGCCAATCGCGCTCGCCCGGCAGCCGCTCCGCGATCAGCACGTCGCGGTCGGTGGCGACGACCAGGGCGTCGGAGGCGACCTGAACGTCGCAGGGAGCGCACAGTGGACCGAGTTGGTCGGCCACGCCGTGACCGACGAAACGGGCGAGCCGCAACCCCTTTCGGCGCTCGGAGTACAGGGGCAGGAGAGCGAGCGGCCTCCCCGCCCCGTTCTCAACCGCAGAAATTGCCAGCGAACCGCGCCCAAAATGGCGCCACCAGCAATCGGCCCACTCCCAGGTGGAAAAGATGTTGTCAGCGGCGAGGGCAAGCTCCCGCCAGTCCGACTGGGCCGACACGAGATCGTCAAATGTACGCATCGTCACCTCGCCCGCAGCGCGCGTGCCCGCGCCACCGCGCGCCGCGCAATCGGCCTGCCACACGCGTCCGCGAGCCGCATTGACCTGCCCCGCACGGTCGGAGCGAAGGCCTGGAAGTGGAGTCGGTCGGTCACGGCTGTCGCCCAGCGGAGCTTGTAGTCCTCATCTCCGGCCAGAAACTCATAGCGGCTCAAACCGAGTTCGAAAGCCCGCTCGAGCGTCGCGTGAATGATCAGCTTCCCGGGTGAGCACTCGCCGAACTCGGGATCGAACCCACCCTTGAGCGGGAGATAGCGCCCGCCGCTCTCGAGCGCCAAATGAAAGGCGACTTTCCGCTCCTCGGCGCACAAGAAGATCAGACGAAGGTAACCACGGGCCTCGGCCCAATTGGCCAACTCCGTCCAGAACTGCTTCGTTGTGGGCTGTGAAGCCATCGCGGTTCTCGACGTGCCCTTCCAGCTCATCTGCTCGAGCGCGAATGCTTTGTCAAGCTCCTCAGCGGATGCGCTGACCGAGAGTGACACGGCTCCGATGTCCGCCAGCCGCCGGCGACACCTGCGGAGATCGCCTCGGAGGTTGCGGCTCAGCCCGCGCTCGTAGCTGTCCCAATCTCCTTCGAGCACGACGAACGGACAGCGGCCCATTGTTCGCAACGCGGCCCGGTATCGGTGCTGCTCGGCGACGGGCACGAGCAGACCCACAAAGGGGTCATCGCGATCTAGGAACCGCAGCGAGAGCAGCTGGTGCCGCTGCTCGAACAGCGTCCGGAGCACCCGCGAGCCGGAAGCGTCGTCCGCATACGCCACGCCGAACTCAGGCAGCTGCCAGCTGCTCGGCGAGCTGGCGACACCGTGTCGCACGCGGATCGGGAGCACGGCTTCAAGCCCGGCGGACCCACGCTCCTCGATCAGCTGCAGCTCGCCGGCCCCGTACGCATGCCACCAAGCAGCGATGCACCCAGGCCGCACAAACGGGGGCGCCCCGACTTGATCCGCTAGAGCGTCCCACTCGGAGGCGAGACGGTCGAATGCTTCAGGAGCGGTGCGGACGGGCATCCGTCGCGCGCGCCGCCGCGCGCCGGAGCCCGTGCGCAGCGATCCACATGGTCTCCTTGACACGGTCACGTGCGTCCGATTTGCCAGGCGGCTCCGGTGTAAGACCAACCTTGCGCAAGCGGGAGTTCATCCAGTGGATCCGCTCCGCCCGCCGGCTCTCGCGTGTCCTGAAGGTGATCGAAAGCGAGATCGACGCGGCCGGACCGTTCTGGACCCAGTGCGGCATGAACGACGGCACATAAACGCCATGGCCAGGGTCGAGCACGAAGGCTTGGCCCTCCGACGGGAGCGCATCCAGGTTTCGGTGACCGCCGTCGTGATAGCGATTCAGCTCGCGCTGCTTTGCCTCTTCTGAATCGAAGGGGCACACATTCATCGTCTTTTGGCCGCGGATCTGCAGCAAGAAGTTGTGCTCGGCGTCGAAGTGGATCGGGGTCAGTGAGTCCGGCGCCGAGAGAAACAGAAAGGCCTCGCGCTGGATCGCCGGTCCCGTTCCGGCCGGCAGGAGAGCCTCGGCCTGATCCACACACTCATCGAGCAATTGCCGGTACTCCGGCACCTGCTCGATGTACCAGAAGACCATCCAGCACCCATTGCTTTCGATGCCCCGCACCATCGCCGACGGTGAATCGTCGAGGTCCGGCGCACCGCCGGGTACCACGAGCGACTGGTCGCCACGGTGACGCTCGATCCGGCCGGGAAAGACGTCCGCCAGGTCCGCGATCGCGTCGAGCCGCATCAGCGGGTGGTCCGCCAGCCGGTGCTCGACCGCCAACGGCGCTTGCCCGAATGCGCCGGTGAACTCCCGGCCATTCAACTCGAGCAGCGTGTCACCCCCCACTTCCAACATGATGAAGATGGTATCGGCTGGGGGGGCCCGAGTCATGAGGCGCGCGCCCAAACGGCTTAGGCCGTCTGACCTATCGGTCGGTCGCGGGCTCGTGAAAATCGTGATGATGCTGCGGTCGCCCGCGACGCCAACCCAGTCGGGGTGGCAGGGAATCCGTCGAGGTTTGCCGCGCTATTCGCGGTTAACCTCGATCCAATCGCCTGGAGACCGCAATCGCAGCCTGACGGAGGTCATTTTCCTGTCAGGATGCGCCGCGATGACCAGCTCGGCCCCGATCGTGCTCTGTTACCACGCGGTCAGCCCGAGCTGGGATTGCTCGCTCGCTGTCACGCCCGAGCAACTGGAGAAGCAGCTGACGCTGCTCAAGCGTCGAGGCTGGACTGCAACGACGTTCACCGAGGCCGTGCTCGATCCACCGACGCGGCGGACACTGGCCGTCACCTTCGACGACGCATTCGCGTCCGTGCTCCAATTTGCGTTCCCGGTCCTGTCGCAGCTCGGGATCCCGGCGACCGTGTTCGCTCCGACCGCGTTCATGCATACGGCCGATCCGCTGTCGTGGCCCGGGATCGACCACTGGCTGAAAACGCCGCAGCGCGGCGAGCTGACCTCAATGTCCTGGGACGAGCTTGGGACACTCGTCGAGAACGGCTGGGAGGTCGGCTCGCACACGAGCTCCCACCCCCACTTGACAGAGATCAGCGATGAGGAACTTGCCGAAGAGCTCGCCGGTTCGCGGGCTGCGTGCAACGAGAACCTCAGTCGCGATTGCGTCTCGATCGCGTATCCATATGGCGACGTTGACGAGCGAGTCGCCGTGCAGACCAAGGCCGCGGGCTACCGCGTGGGGGCCGGGCTTGGCAGGAGCTTGAAATGGATCGACGAGTTCCGCGCGCCCCGAATCGGGATCTACCACGTCGACGCTGACTGGCGCTTCCGGCTCAAGATGAGCCCGGTGACACGTCACCTGCGCGCCCGGTAGCGGGCGGAACCGTCGCCGGTCCTCGGGGGGCCGCTACTCGGAGGTCCGCTACCCGCCCTCGGACAGGCCCTGTCCGATTTCGTGCAGATGCCGCAGGGATTCCTCGAGCACGGCGGCGGCCGCCTGAAGCTCATCGACCGCCTCTTCGACCTGAATTTCGTCGGCGTCGGGGGCGGGTTCGGAAACCGGGTCATGAGTCGGCGGGGGGGCCGGCTCCGTTTCGGCCAGAGCCGACGGAAGCGGACCGCCGGTCACATCGATGATGGCCTGGCGCGCGTGGTTCTGAAGTTCGGCGACGATGCGCTCTACTTCCTGACCGAGCTGGATCAGGGTGTCTTCGCGCAGTCGCGCGGCGTCGGCGTGTGCGTCGGTCCGGATCTTGGCGGCGTCCGCCTGGGCCTCAACCCGCACGCGATCGGCCTCCTCGTGCACCTCGGCCATCAGACGGTCGCGGAGCTCGGCAGCTTCCGCGTGCGCCTGAACCGTGATCTCTGCAGCTGACTGTTCCGCCGCATGCACGATCGCCGCGACGCGCTCGCTGGCCTGCTCGGCGACGACGTCGCTGCGCTTCGCGACCAGTCCTTCGACCTGCTGCTGCAACCCACGGATCTGGGTCCCAAGTCGCGCGAGCTGGTCCTTCACGTCGTCGGGCGAGCGACCCGAGCTGTTCCCGGCGCCGGGGTCCTCCACGGGGGGTGTGGCCTCCATCTCGATCTGTGCCTCCTGGCCGTTCTCGCTCTCGAGTTCGCGGCGGCGACCCAACACGCTTGGCTCGCCCTCGCGCATGCTTTCGTCGGGCTTCCTGCCTCGTCGAAACGGCATCTGCAACGAGTGTATTGCAGGTCAGTACGCCGCGCAAACGGCATGAAATTGACCTTGCAGCGGGGAAAAACATGACCCGACCCCGCCGCTCAGCGTGCGACCGCCGTAGGTCTAACGAGCCGTCGCAGGCGGCCGTTCCGGTGGTGTTGCGCGGTGACCATCCGGTCGGCGCGAACCAGCCTCGCCTGCGGTGCGCGCTGCCGCACAAGCCGCTCGAGTGACTGGGCCGACAGGCCGGCCAGCCCACCGCATACGATCACCGCGCGACACCGCGGGGCGCACCTAAGCAACGACTCGAGGTCGCCGACCGCGACGGCCGCTGACCCGTTGATCAGCTCGGGGTTCCCCATCCGAGCCGCCTCGCGGTGACCAGCAGACCCGCCGCAAATTAGAACCAGTCCTCCGGTGGCTGCAGCATCAGCTGTGCCCCTGTGCGTGCATCCCAGCATCCTCTCGCGGATTATCAATGCAACCACGCCGTCAGCTGTCGACCTGGTGGTGAAGATCGTGTCGTCCAAAGGGGGCAGAGGTGGCCGAATCACCCGCTAAGGTGGCTGATCGTGGCAGCGCCGGACGCGCCCATCAGGACGGTTGTCGCGGACGATCACGCGGTCGTGCGCGACGGGCTGACCGCCCTCCTGAGACGAAGTGGCGAGTTTGAGGTGATCGCTGAGGCCGCTGACCTCGACGCAACGATCGATGCGGTCCGAACTCATCGTCCTCGGCTCCTGATCGTCGATGTGACGATGCCGGGCGGATCGAGCCTTTCGATCATCGGCGACCTGCTGATGGAGTACCCCGAGCTTGCGATCACCGTGCTGACAATGCACGAGGACCCTGGATATGCGCGCGCGGCGATGCAGGCCGGCGCACACAGCTTCGTCCTCAAGCAGGCCGAGCCCGACGAGCTCATGCGCGCGTTCCGCGCGGCAGTTGCGGGAACCTCCTACGTCGACCCCCGGCTCGGCGCAAGGCTTGCCGACGCGTCGACCGATGCCTCGCTTTCAGAGCGCGAGCGGGAGATCGTGCGCCAGGTCGCGCTGGGCTATACCAACGCCCAGATCGCCAAGTCGCTCTTCCTGTCCGAGCGAACGGTCAAGACGTATCGGGCAAGGGCGGTTGAGAAGCTGGGCTCCTCGTCGCGCGCGGAGCTGACGGCCTACGCGCGCAGCCACGGGCTGATCGAGTAGTTCAGCCGACCGGCACGCTCACGCGGATCGTCGTCCCCTCGCCGGGGCGCGAGTTGACCTCGAGCTCCGCGCCGACCAGCTCGGCGCGCTCCCGCATGCTTTCGAGCCCGACGCCGTGGGCCGGACCTTCGATCCGATCGGCATCGACGGGCCGGCCCGCATCGACCGAGAAGCCGACGCCGTCATCGCTCACGGTTGCCGTCAGGCGGCCGTCCACGATCCGCAGATCGAGCACCGCTCGGTCTGCGCGCGCGTACTTGGCTGTGTTCGTCAGCGCCTCCTGCATGATCCGGTAGACCGCGCTCTCGACCTCGGGATCCGCGCGGGAGGTATCGCCATCAACGGCGATCTCGGTTTCGACCCGTAGTCCCTCGACGGCGCCAGCTCGCCGCGCCAGCGCTTCGAGCGCAGCCACCAGCCCAAGGTCATCGAGGACAGCCGGTCGGAGGGCCGTGATCAGATGGCGAAGCGACTCGACATCGCGATCGACGTGCGTGATCGCCGAGTCGACAGTCCGTCGCAGCTCGTCGTGGTCGCCCTGATCGCGCGCGTGGGCCAGCATGAGCCGCAGTGCCGCGAGGTCCTGGACAGTCTCGTCATGGAGCTCGCGCGCCCACCGCTGGCGCTCGAGCTCCCGGGCGCGGACGCCGTGACGCAGCCGCTCGCGCTCGGCGGAGCGCTCGGCGAGCACGCGCTCGGCGATCGTGCGGGCGAGGTCGCCGGCGGCAGTGGTGTCGTTGCGGTCGAATGCGGGGGCCTCAACACGCAGGCCGATCAATAGCCCTGGCTGCTCCTCGAGCGGGATCGGCTCGGCAAGGACCGCGGCCGCTCGATCGATGCCGATCTCGCCAAGCCAGGGAGCCTCACGCGGGCTTGGCAAAACCAGCGAAACGCTGCTCCGTTGCTCGTAGAGCTCGCCGAGCGCGGTGCCGGCCAAGGGGAGACTGCGAACGCGAGGGCGGGCGGTGCCCGCCTCAGCCACAAGCTCAAGGCTGGAATCGCTCTTCATCGCGATGACGAGCCCAGATGCGTTCAGGATCCGCAGGCCGCGCTCAGCCATGAGGCGCAGCAGCCAAAGCTCCGCTCCCGATACAGCTGGCACTTACGACTGCGGCTCTGCCATCGCACGCGCGAGGCGCGTGAACTCAGCTTCAGCGTCGGACACGGTCACGGCCTCGACGGCGAATGCTGCGGGATCGCGCCGGATCATCACGATCAAGTTGTCGACCAGGTCGGCATCGAGCTGGCGCCCCGCGGCATTGCGGAGCTCCGCGAACGCTTCGACCGGCGTCACCGATGGCCGGTAGGAATCGCGTGCGGTGAGCGTGTCGTATACCTCACAGACCGCGACGACCCGAGAGAGCAGCGGGATCTCCCGCCCGATCAGACCCGCCGGATAGCCGGTGCCGTCCATGCGCTCGTGGTGGTAGAGGATGATCTCGGCGACCGGTCCGTACCCGTCGAGGCGACCGACCAGCCCGGCGCCGTCCTGGCTGTGGCGCCTGACTAAACCCCGCTCTTGCTCTGTCAGCTCGTCGGCGTGCAGGATCCGATCGGGCAGCGCGAACTTGCCGATGTCGTGCAGCAGCCCAGCGGTCGCCGCGACATCCTGCTCGTGCTCGGAGAGCGACATTTCCTTGGCCAGCGCGCGTGCGAGGCGCCCAACCGCCGCGCCGTGGCGGGCGGTGGCCGGATCGCGCAACGCGAGCGTCTCGAGCAGCGTGCCGAGCACCCCGACCTGGAGCTGCGCGAGCTGGGTAGAGCGAACCGCGAGCTGGTCGGCGCGCTCCTCGGAGCGAGCCAGGGCGCGGACGACGGCGATGAAGACGGCGAGCACGACTAAGACGCCGATCAGCACCGGACCCCGGTCGCGCAGCTCGATGTACGCCGTGGCGAACAACGCAGTCAGGACGGCAGCCGCGACCCTGGCTCGGCAGCATCGGCACGAGCATGGTGCGAGCTTGGAAGACCAGACCCCGCCCGTTCCTCACCCGGTAGTGCACCGCGATCAGACGCGAAATTGAGCAGGTTCGTCACGACATATACGCGCCGCGACCGCGAGCGCGACATCGGACCCATGCACGATGGGGCGCTGCGCCGACGTGCAGCGAATGACCGAGGAGCGCGACGCGTCAGAAATCCGCCGACCAAGGGGAAGCACGCGAAGGTCGCGAGCTCCGTGAGCCACGCGAGCGCTCCCCAAGTCCGCGCACGCAACCCAGCGGCGAGCGATCGTCAGCACGCCGATCGCCGACGCCGGGCGCAGGACCCAGTACGACCATCGCCAGCACCGAGCGAGACGAATCCCCCCGACAGCATCAAGTGCCCAAGCCGCACGGGGAACAGGTCGGCGCGCGATCACCATCGCTCCGAGCAGCACGACCGCCCAGATCGGCTGCCAGTCCGCGGTTCTGGTGGTGAGAACGCAGCCGGCGACGGCAGCCGCCAGCAGCGCCACTTGGGACGCGGCATACAGTTCGATCGCTGTTGGTCGCCGCAAATTTGCGATCGCATGCAGCGTACCAATGATGCCGGACTCGCTCGTTATGTGCCAACTCCGCGCAAGCGGACGCTCATGCGGTCGACCGTCGGCGCCGAGCGGGCTGATCGGGCCGGCATTGCCGCGCGCACGGACGGCCAGGAGCGCGAACGCGCCGGTCGCAACGGCAGCAGCGGAGCCTGCCATGACAAATGTGACGCTCGGACTCGAAACCGCAGCGACCGCCCCACCGAGCGCGAATCCGACCGCCGGGAAGAGCGCGCCCACGGCCTCTACGACCCCCATCAAGCGGGCCTGGAGGTCAGACGGCGTCCTGTTCCTGGACGGAGGTAACGACGCGCAATCCACTGCATCCCGTTCCCCAGTTCCGCCGACGAACGAGAACACGCACGCCACCCACAGCGCGGAAGACGCAGCCATGCCGAGGTAGCCCGACCGCCACCGCAAACGTGCTGGCGGCGAGCAGGCGCCCAGGGGACGCGAGCGTGCACGCGCGAAGATCGCGCTGCCTACCACCGTTCCCGACCCCCCAAGCGGCAAGCATCGCGCCGTAGCCCGAGTCTCCACCGTGGAGCGTCACCTTCACGAGCACGATCTCGATCGGCACGACCGAGGCGAAGAAGATGACAGCGATCGGACTCGGTCCCGAGCAGCCAAGCGAGGTCGGGGTTCGTTCGGAGGTGCGCCACCGACCGCGCGCAGCCGCTCGGCGATCCCGCCGTCCGCCGCTTCGGCCCCCAGCACCGGCACGTCGAGCATCAGCGCCGCGGTGATGACGAACGAGGCGGCGTCCAGCAACAGGACCGCCGAAGGGCCGAGCGCGGCGCACAGCACGCCGGCCACGGCCGGCCCGGTCGCGAATGTGACGGCCCAAGCGGTGTTGAGGCGACCCATGGCCGTGCGACGCGCGGCGTCGTCCTGCGACTGCCGCGAGATGGACGTGCGGAGCAGTGCCCGTGCGGCCATCCCGGCCAACCACATGACTGCCCCGAGCACGAGAATAGGCGCGAGGACCGGATGGCGGACGAGCAGCGCAAGTCCGACCGTCGCCAGCGCCTGAGCGCAGATAGAGCCAGGCAAGCAGCTTTCGGCGGGCGAGTTCGACTCAAGCCAAGCGACGACGGCCGTCACTACGACCGCGGGCAGAAGTACAGACGCAACGAACAGCGCGGCACTCGCCACCGCACTGTGCGTGTGGTCAAAGACAGCAATTGTCAGCGCGATCGCGCCAAGCCAATTGCCGAACTCGTTTACGGCATATGCGGCCGTGACGCGGCGAAGCATCCGTTCAACGCCCATGCCGGCCACAACTCAATAGGTTAGGTTCTCAGCCTCCGCAATGCCAGTACATGGTGGCCTCCTTCCAGCCTTCGTCCAATAAACGAGCTAAGCGGCCGACGCGAACGTGAGCCGAAGGGGGACACTCACGTTCTGCGCCGCCCGCTCGCCGAGACCAACATAGGTGGAATTAGCGGAGATCCTGGGGTGTACTTTCACCCCCGGCTTTGCAGCGTAGGTGCGGCTTGTGGGGTAGGCCGAAGTCCTACGCGTGGCCGGTCAGAGCGCCCCGTGGGAGGTTGCTGCGTAGAGGCGGATGCAGCGCGACGGTCTCGCCGGGTTGTGGGATGCAGCTGCCGCTATGCGGCAGAAACTTCCCACACCACACGCTCGCCCGCGGGTCGCCCCGCGCGTGATCGCAATCGCACCCAGCCGCCCCCGCCCACGACGGGCCGGCGCCTACTCGAAGGCGTCGTTGATCGTGTGGTCGGCGTTGGGGTCGCCCAAGGCCGAGAGGCGAGCGCCGATCTGCTCTTTCGAGTAGCCGGCCAAGGCTAGATCCGCGGCAACGAGGAGCTGCCGCGAAGAGCCAGCCGCGCCGGGTTCGCGCTCTGGGTCGTGACCGCGCTCACGCTCGTACCGCCGGAGGGGAAACTCGGCGACTAGGCGAGCCGGGGGGTCAGGCAGAGGGCGATGGCTCGTGATGCTCCACCGCGGCCTCGGGGACCCGCGCCGACGCCGCCTCGGGGGCATCCGCCATCGCCGGCTCCTCGGCGACGGGAGGGGCCGCAGGGGCCGGCCGAACCACAGGCGGCCGGCGGGGCTCTGACACGCGGCGCTCAAACGCGCTCTGGCCTCCCCCGTAGAAGATCCGCGGCCGTGTGGTACGGCGGGGAACGACCTCTACGCGACGGTCGATCGCCGCGTGAACCCTCGGAATGAGGGCACGCATCCGCGCTACGCACATGTTGAGTTCGTCGATCGCGGCGTCGACCTCGCGCCGTGGAGCAGGACTCGAACCGGAGTTAGTGTGACCTTCCTTGGTCATTTATCGATCATACCGTTAGGTATTACCCGTTCCACCGATGAGTTTCACCAGCTCTTCGATGGTCCGCGGAAAGCCACTGAAGCCGAAGCCCTGGCCGCTGTCGCAGCCGAGCTCGCGCACTGCTCTGAGGTGCTCCTCGTCGTCAACGCCCTCGCCGATCACCAGCAGCCCCTCCGCGCGCGCGCGTGAAACATGCGTGCGGGCGGCCGCGGCGAATTCGGGGTCGTCGATCGTGCGCCCGACGAGCGGGCGATCGAGCTTCAGGCCGGAGAACCCAAGGCCGCGGAGCTGCTCCGGTTTGACGTCAAGCGTCGTCACGTCGTCGACCATCAGCTGACAATCGATTGCGCGTAAGCCGGCGAGGCTGTCCGCGAGCCATGGCGGATTCGCTGCGACGATCGCCTCGGAGATGTCGAATCCGATCTGGCCGGCATCGACGTCGTTGTCGGCCACCGCCTTCACCGTTGCGCCGGGCACCGTGTTGTGGGCAAGCTGTGCGTCGGAGAGGTTGATGACCACCCCAACGGGCCTGCCGGCAGCCTCGAACAGTTCCCGGGCGGCCCGTGCGGCCGCTCCGAGCTCCCACTCGTCGAAGCGCTCGATCAGGCCGGCATCCTCGACCAGCTCCACCAGCTGCGCCGGCTCCAGCCCGCGGAGCTCGGGGTGTTCGCAGCGCAGCAGCCCTTCGACGGCGATCGTCCTCTCGCCGTCGATCGTGACCACCGGGAGGAAGGCGAGCGACATCTGTCCGTCATCCAGCGCCTCACGCACCCAGCGCGCGGCGTTCTGAGGACGCAACTCGCGACGCCCGTGGGCACCCTCGGGTGGAAAGCCGTCGACGAACAGCTCGCGCCGCGAGCTGCGGCGCTTGGCGGCGTACATCAGGGCGTCCGCCCGTTCGATCACCCGGCCGGGTGATACACCGTGATCCCACTCGAGTACCGCGCCAAGGCTCGTGTTGAGCGACACCCTGGCGGGGCCGAGCCCGTAGGGCTGCGCGATCCGCTCCTGGATGCGCTCACAGATCCTCGCGAGCATCGCGTCGTCCTCGAGCCCGTCGCAGATCACGACGAACTCGTCGCCGCCGAGCCGCCCGACTGTGTCGGCGTCGCGTATCTCCCGCTGGATGCGGGCGGCGACCTCAATCAGGATGTGGTCTCCCGCCGCATGCCCGTGGACATCGTTGACGCTCTTGAAGCCGTCAAGATCCATGAACACCACCCCCACGGCGCCGCCCTCGCGACCCTGGCGCGACAGAGCCCGCTCGAGCCTGTCCATCAACAGGTCGCGGTTCGGCAGACCGGTGAGGTCATCGTGCATCGCACGGTGCTCGAGCTCGCGAATCTCGCGCCGCTCGAGCGTGACCTCGCGCAGGGCGATCATCCGCCCGTAGGAAAGATCGTCGAGCGGCACCGGAGCGACGGTGCAAACGACGGTCCGCTCGCCGTGCAGCTCGAGCGTCGCGGGCCCGCGCGTGGACTCCAGCAAGTCGTTCAGCTCACCATCGTCGACCGTCGCGCCAAGTGCCTCCAGAGCCGCACGGAAATCGCGGAGCTCGAATCGGTATCCGGGCCCCAGGCCAGCCAGGTCCGCGAACGCCCGGTTACACAACAGGACCTCGCCGCGATCGTCGATCAGCAGCACTGCTTGGTCTACAGCGTCGAGCGTCGCGCGCATGACGCGCGAATAGACATCCAGCGCACGGCGGGTTAGACGCAGCTCCGACGTATCCATCACGACCGACCCCACGGCACGATAGGAGCGCCCCCTCATACCTACTAGGTGATGTACGTACCCGAGGCGCGTGCGCGCCCGAGTCGACAGGGTGGCTTATCCGCGTGGGCTCGACCCGGGTCGACCGGGCAGCTCCGCGACGAGCCGGGGTCAGGCACTCGCGACCGTCGGCTCATTCGGGAGGGTGAAGTTGAAGACAGAACCAGTTGGCTTATTGGGTTCGACCCAGATTCGTCCGCCGTGTAGCTCGATGATCCGGCGGCAGGTGGCGAGGCCGATGCCACGTCCGGCTGCGGACCCTTCGGTGCGTGCAAAGAGCTCGAAGATCCGTTCGCGATCGGCTTCCCGGATACCGGTTCCCTCGTCCGCGACCGAGATCCGCCACGCGCTGGCCTGGCGATGGGCATCGATTCGCACTCGCGGCGGCGCGTCCGTGCCGAACTTGAGCGCGTTCGAAATCAGATTCTGTAGGACACGCTCGAGCTGGTGTTGATCGCCGTGCACCGTGGGAAGCTCGCCGTGTGTGACGTCGGCCCCGCTATCGGCGATCTCAACCGCGAGCGCTTCGAGCACCCGCGCGACCGCCTCGTTGAGATTCACCGGCATTCGAGCGGGGATCGTCTCGAGGCTCTCGGTGTAGCCCATCACGCCGTCGACCATTCCCTGCATCCGTCCGATCGCCGAGCGGATCGCGTCGAGCGTGGCGGGGAACTCTGGGTCCCCGCCGCCGCTCGAGATCAGATCGATCAGGCGCGAGACCGCGAGTAGCGGCGCACCGAGGTCGTGCGCCGTGATGCGGGCAAACTCAGCCAGCTCGTGATTGGAGCGCTCGAGCCGGTCGATGGTGCGGGTCATCTCGCCGACGAGCCGCGTTTCCTCGGTCACGTCCCGCACTCGCACGATCAGCTCGTGCCGGTGCGCATCCTCGCTCTCGGTCTTTAGCGTGATCTCCGCCAAGCGGTCGGCGACCTGCGGATTCGACAGCCTCACCTCGAGCGAGCGCTCTCCGCCGGCGCGTGCAATCGCTGTGAGCGCCTCCTCGATCCGGAGCGCGTCACGGTCGACCACCAGCGACCTCAACCGGTTTCCAACCAGCTGCCCGATGGACGCGCCCATGATCCACCCAAACGGGGCGTTGGCGTCAAGCACGGATCCGAGCGTTGCCTCGGCGCCGGAGACGATCGCGACGCCGGTGCCCGATGCGTCGGCCAGGATCCGCTGGCGGTGCGTGGCGGCGACGGCGTCTCCCATGCCTGCCCACGGACGTGGAAGCAGGCGCAATCCCATGACCACCCCGCCCGCGAGCTCCGGGTCGACGCTGCCCGTCGCCCGCATCCGCACGTCGACGTCTGCATAGCCGCCGTCGCGGCGGCGCCAGCGCACCTCGATCGAGACCGAGGGCCGGTCACCCCGCACGAGTCGAGCATGGACGTCAGCGAACCGGGCGCGGTCGGTCGGATGGACGTAGTCCATCATCGAGTCGCCCGCGAGCTCGCCGCCTACGTAACCGAGATCGTGTGCGAACGCAGAGGCGTGAACGATCGTGCCGTTGGCGTCGGCGAGGAGCAACGGGATCGGAGCGCGCTCGACGATCGTGCGCCGTATCACCGAGGGCTCGCCGTCCAGCTCGGTCGGTGGCCAGTCGGCGTCGGCGGTTCCACCGCGGCTCGTCGACGGCTCGGCGCGGCCGCTTGCCGCGAGCGCAACGATCCCGCCGAGATTCGGGCGCCGCTCCTCGGGCACACCCGCCAGAAGTGCCAGCCTGCCCTCGCGGTCGCGTACCAGAAGGTCGGTCGGACGGCCGTCCGCGTCGCAGATGGCGAGCACCAGGGCGCGATCAGACCCGATCGCCGCAGCGACGTTGTCGAGTGCGGCCGCGGCCACCGCGACGTAGCGCTCCTCGATCGACGTGGTCGTCATCGGTTCGCCTCCCGGTGCCCAGCGCGCCGCTCAGCGCCGGAGACCATCAGCGTCGCCTGTAGGGCGGTGTGCCCGGACTCCAATGGTGCCCCCTGTTGTCACTGTCCTCTGCCATTGCCATCGTCATTTTGGATGATGCAGTCGCGCTCTCACGCCTTCAAGGGCGTGACGCATAGTTGTTTGGTGCAACCTGCTGTGCGCGTGCACAGCGAGTTTGTGAACGCTGCCGTTCTTTGGCAAGAATGCCGTAAAGACGGGCGTCTAGTGCGGTTATAAATCGGTAAAGCCCCCTTCGTGGCCCCTGGTACGATCCTTCGCGATGGGGCGCGTCGGTGTGCAGTTCGGAATTCTAGGCCCCTTCGAGGTAATCGACGCCAGTCCGGTTCCGCTTGGCGGCCGGAAGCAGCGCTCGGTGCTGCTGATGCTGCTCCTGCGACGCCGCGAGTCTGGTCGCCACCGAGGAGCTCGTGATGGGGCTCTGGGGCCGGGAGCCGCCCGCGACCGCCACCAAGGCGATCCAGGTCTACGTCTCGAACCTGCGCAAGCAGCTCGGCGATGGGCTCCTGGTCACTCGTGGGCGCGGGTACACGCTCGCGGTCGAACCGGATCAGGTCGATGCCGACCGGTTCGACGAGCTCGCGCGCAGCGGTCGTGACGCGCTCGCGAAGGGCTATGCCCAGATCGCGAGCGAACGCCTCCGGTCCGCACTCTCGCTGTGGCGCGGCAGACCGCTCGCGGACTTCGCCGACGAGCAGTTCGCGCAGCGCGAGATAACGCGGCTTGGCGAGGCTCGGCTGGTCGTGCTCGAGGATCGGATCGAGGCCGAGCTGGCGCTCGGGCAGCATCTCGCCCTCGTGCCGGAGATTGAGGCCTTCGCGCGCACGCACCCGCTGCGCGAGCGGCTCCACGCGCAGCTGATGCTGGGGCTTTACCGGTCGGGGCGGCAGGCCGATGCGCTCGCGCACTACGAACACATCCGTCGGATGCTGGTGAATGAATTGGGGATCGAGCCCTCACCCCAGCTCAGAGAGATGGAGCGCTCGATCCTCAGCCAGGACCCGAAGCTCGACCTCATAGCGACGCCAGCCGAGCCGCGGCAGGCCGAGCGGCCACGGCGCAATCGACGTTCCGACGCCCGAACAAGAAGTGGCCGGCGTACAGCGGGCGCTCGGTTCCCAGCTCCGCGGGCGCCGGCGTGCACTCGAGACACTCGAGCGCCGCCAGATGATCGGGGCGGGAGCGGCGCTGTCGATCGTCGCCGTGATCCTGGTTGCCCTGCTGACGGGCGGAGGAAAGTCAGGCGCACACACGAGACTCTGCACTGGTTGCTCCGCAGCGATCACATCGCCCTCGCCCGGCGGTGCGTACTCGATCGATCAGGTGGTGACGACGTCCTTCAGCTGCCGAGCACCGGCGCTCATCGGGTGCGACGACTCGACCGGCACCCGGACGGCGGCCGGCGGGCAAGGACACCTCAATACCTCGACTCCGGGCCCCCACACCTATGCAGTGACGACCGTGTCGAGGGGCGGGGCGACCAAAGTGACGACAGTTGCCTACACCGTGGTCGCGCAGCTCGGCGCGACGATCGGAACGTCCGTGGCTCTGATCGCGCATCGCCAGACGACGATCTCGATCGCCTGCTCGGGCGGTGGTCCGGGTGCGATGTGCAGCGGCACGGTGTTCCTTGAAATTTTCCGCCGATCCGGTCGCGGCATATTGCGCTACCAAGTCGCATCCACCCCGTTCGCCGCCGCATCCGGGGTTCAGACCTCGGTCGCCCTCCGGTTGCCGGGCGGGCTTGTGAGGGCCATCCGGCGCTCGAGATCTCATGTGCGGCGGGCACAGGTGATCGTCACGACGTCCGGTCGCGCCGTGGCGACGGCCACGATCAAGCTGCGCACCTAGACGCCGCCGGACCACCTGTTTCTGAGGCTTCATACTCATCCTTGCAGTCTCTGAAGACC
This sequence comes from uncultured Actinomycetes bacterium, assembly GCA_963795505.1. Classification (GTDB taxonomy): domain Bacteria; phylum Actinomycetota; class Thermoleophilia; order Solirubrobacterales; family Solirubrobacteraceae; genus Palsa-465. Next base: position 22,922 of record CAWCIB010000012.1, on the reverse strand, counting down.
CGGCCCCAAAGCTGAGCTTCCATTGCCGGGGGGGTGAATATACACTCGTTTTGCCCAAATGGGGCAGATTCTTGCCCGAGATGGGCAGGTTTATACCCAATGGAGCCCGAAGATAGGCCGACCGGGACGGATCGGCAAAATCTCCCAGAGCCACCGTGGATTCCGCCGAGTTTCTACCCCTGCCCGAACATGGTCGAGTCTTCTCCGGACGCGCTCGGCCGGCATTGGCGGACTGCTCCCCCACGGGGCGCATGCGGCTCGACGCACTCGCGCGCTGGCTCCAGGACGTCGCCTATGCCGACGTCGAGGATGCCGGCGTCGCGGACGCGGCCGTCTGGGTAGTGAGACGAACGCGGCTGAGCGTCGAGCGATTCCCTCGGTTCGGCGATTGGTTCGAGCTCAAGACGTTCTGCAGCGGCTTCGGAAGTGCATGGGCCGAGCGCCGGACCTCGATCCTCAGCCTCGAGGATGGGCGCCCAGCGGTCGAGGCCGTCTCGCTGTGGGTCCATCTCGACCCCGCCACGCGCCGCCCATTCCCGATGACCGACAGGGAGGTCGAGGTCTACGGGGAAACGGCCGCCGACCGACGCGTCACGGCGCGGCTCAGACATCCGCGGCCGGGATCAGCTGAAAACGGGCGCCGCTGGACCTTCCGGGCTACCGACTGCGACCTCGCCGGTCACGTCAACAACGCGGTCTACTGGGAGCCCCTCGAGGAGGAGCTGATCGACCGAGGCGACCCAGACCGCTTCGACGCCGAGACCGAGTTCCGTACCCCTGCCCAGCCCGGCGACAAGCTCGTGCTCGTCGAGGGCGAGCGACGCTGGATCGTCGGCGACGACGGCGAAATCCACGCCTCCGTCCTAATGTTGCGCTAGCTCTCCGCCCGAGACGTTGACCTCCCGCCCGATCGGATCCGCGGCCAGCATAGCTTCGACCGTCTGAGGATCTGTGCTGCGCATGAGCGCGCGCGTGCCGTCGGGTGCGAGCGCGGTGGCGATCACTGCCTCGGGCGAACCGTCGCGCTCGAACGGCACCGTGTACGCCTCGAGCGTCGCCGGCCCCGTGTAGTCCGAGCTCGCACGGCGTGCGGTCGGGTTCTCGACTTCCGGCTCGAGCTCTCGATATGGCCGCTCGCCGGGCTGGCCGGATAGGACGACTGCAGCGTGCTTGGTCGCGTACCAGCCGAGTGCGGTCGAGAGCCCGGCCTCGTCGGGCTCTGCGCGCAGCCGCTCCACAAGCGTCGCGAGCGCGTGGCTGGAGTAGTTATTGCCCGGACCGCCGGCGAACGTCAGCCCGCCGGTGACCGTCAGCGGCCGTCCGTTCATCGTCGCAAGGCCGAGCTCGGCAGCCGCCAGCTCGACTGCCGAGGGAAAGCACGAGTACAGATCGATGTGCTTGACGTCATCGATTGCCAGGCCGGCGTGCTCCAGCGCCGCGCGGCCGACGGCGCGGATCGCGGGCGAGCTCGCCAGCTCGGCGCGCTCGGACACGAACCACTCGTCGTGGGCGTGGGCCGCAGCCCGCACGAACACCCATCGCTCGCGCGGCACGCCCGCGTCGGAGGCGGCCTGTGCACTGCAGAGGATCAGACCGGTCGCCTGGTCAACGCCGGCGTTAGCGGTCAGGAGCTTTGTGTAGGGAGCCGACACGAGGCGGTTCTCGGTACTCGGCGCGAGCAGCTCATCGACGCTCACTCGCTGGTTGAGGATCGCGTGGGGGTTGTTCGCAGCGACCTCGGAGAAGCCCGACCACAGCGCCGCGATCGCGCGCTGATGCTGCTCGGGATCCGCTCCGACACGTGCCCGCAGTGCGGTTTCGAGCAGCGCGTAGACGTACACCGGAGCCGCCAGCCCGACCGCCATCTCGGCTTCGCTCGAGCCAGCGCGTGCGATTCCGAGCACCTTCGAGGGCGCGGCTGAGGACTCCTGCGAGGGCCACTCGGGCGTCGTTCCGCGCTTTTGAGCCGATCGCAGGGTGGCGATCGCCTCGGCGCCGGACAGGAGCGCTACATCGAGCTCGCCGTCGGCGACAGCCCGCGCGGCTTCGGCCATCAAGTGCCCTGGCCCGTCGCCGCCGAACTGGGTGGTGCGGATCGTGAGAGCCGGGCTGATCCCGAGCTGCTCGGCGATAATCGCCGCCTCGTCGCCATAGGGCCAGCAGATCGTCGCGACGTGCCCTACGGCGTCGGCCCGCTGGAGCAGATGCTCCCCCGCGCCCGAGTCCTCGGCCGCGGCTCGCAGCGCTTGCACCGCGAGCGCGATCGGACCCTCCGGCGCCCCGGCCTCGGGCAGCACCTGAGCGGCGCCGACGAGCACCGGCGTGCGCGGATCGAGCGTCACGGGATCACCGCCAGGGCCGGGACGAAGAGCGCGGCGACCGCGAGTACGAACGCCACCAGGGCCATGTTGCGCATTGTGCGCTGCCCGCGCCTGCGACGATCGAAGAACACCAGCGCCGCCAGCGCCATCCCGAACAGTGGGGCGAACAGCGCGACGATCACCATCAACAGCGTGAGCGCCACGCCTTCGGCCAGCTCGCGCGCGTCCACCGGGATCCGGAACGCCTCGGTGATCCGGGGCCGCTGACGCCGGCGCACCACCCCGAGGTCGGCCCCACAGATCGCGCATCCAGCCGCGAACTGGCTGACCGTCGCGCCGCAACGGGGGCACGTGTTGGCGCGTCGCATCGGCTCGCGACGTTACCGTTATGTGGAGAGGAGATGCCGCCAGTAGACCTCCGCGCCGAGCTGGGCGCCAACCCGCCCGACGGCCTCGTTGCCGCGCTGTCACAGAAGGAGCTCGGCGCCCTGGCTGCTGCCGTTGGCGAGGCCAAGCAGCGCCAGCGGCTCGCGCTTGACAAGGCATCGAAGGATGCGCTCTCTCACCTGCCATGGGTCGTGCGCAAGGCGGTTCAGGCGGTGCTGCGTTGAGCTCGAAGTTCGAGTCGCGAGCGGAGATCGCCAAGCTGGCGCGGCTGCTTGGAACCAGTCCAGACGAGCTCGCGTATCTGGAGAAGGTCGCGCCCGACGATGTGCGGCGCTTCCGCGAGCAGCTGACCGACGCGCTCTTCGACCGCGACAGCGCCCGCTTCGGAAGGCTCGCAGCCCCCTCGCGCGTGATCCCAGCCTCTGTCGCCGCGACAGTGGGCGAACGCGCTCTCGGTCCGATGCTCTGTGCCCGGCTCACCGGGCTGATCGATCCCGACAAGGCGGTTGCGATCGCGAAGCACCTGAACGCTCCGTTTCTCGCCGAGGTCGCGATCGAGATCGATCCGCGCCGCGCGAAGGACGTAATCGCCCGGGTCCCGCCGGACCTCGTCGCGAGCGTCGCGCATGAGCTCGCGGATCGCGACGAGACCGTGACGATGGGGCGCTTTGTCGGCTACCTCAGTGACGAAGCGCTCATGGCCGCGATCGCGGCCATGGATGACCTCGTCCTGCTCCAGACGGCGTTCGTCATGGAGGGGAAGGACCGACTCGATCGACTCCTTGCATTGCTCTCGCCCGAGCGGCTGCACGGCCTGACGAAGGCCGCCGACGAAAAGGGGCTCTGGGAGGAGACGCTGGACTTGTTGACCCACGTCAAGCCCAAGCGCCGGGCGGAACTGGTGCGCTCCGCGCTCGAGGAGAATCTCGACGGCCTCCTGCCAACCCTTGTGGCGTCGGTCAATCAGAACGGCAACTGGGAGACGGGACTGCAGCTTCTGGCTTCACTCCCGGCCGATGTGAAGGCGCAGCTCGCGCCACTCGCCTCGACGCTCGACGCCGGTGAGCGGGCGCGCGCACGCGAGGAGGCCGAGTCGCTTCATCTCATCGATCAGCTGGGGCCGATTGGCGAGGCGCTGACGCGCTGACACACTTCGCGCGTGTCGTTAGGAGAGGTTGAGCATCTCGTCCACCAGTACGGCTACGCGCTGGTGTTCGCGGCCGCGGCGCTACAGGCGCTCGGCGCGCCCGTGCCAGGTGGCACGGCGCTCGTGGCCGCTGCCCTGTACGCCGCCACCGCTCACGGTCTGAGCATCGTTGGCGTGGTCATCGCGGGCGGCGCCGGCGCGCTGATTGGCGGGTGCGCCTCGTTCGCACTCGGTCACTGGCGGGGCGAGCCGCTGCTGTTCGCCGTCGGCCGGCGTCTTCGCCAGAGTCCGGAGCGCGTCGAGGAGCTGCGTGCCGCGTTTGCGGCACGCGGGACGCTGTTCTTGTTCGTCGGGCGCTTCATCACCGGCGTGCGCAACGTGGTCGGGCTACTCGCCGGCGCGACCGGGATGCCGTTGCGCCGCTTCCTGCCGATCACCGCCGCCGCCGCGACCACATGGGCACTGCTCAACGGGCTCGAGTACTACTACCTCGGCCACGCGTTGTTCGCAGCCGACACGTGGGTCCAAATCGCGTTGATCTGTGCCGGGCTCGCCGGACTCGTGCTCTCGCTGGCGCTGCTTCGGCGCCGCCTTACGCGAGAGGTAATGGCCATCCGGGGTTCCGACGGGTAACGTGAGCGCCGTGACTGGGACCGCGATTCGGACCTGCCCGCTGTGCGAGGCGACCTGTGGGCTCGAGATCACGCTCGAGGGCGACGAGGTCGTGTCGGTCCGAGGCGACAAGGAGGACGTCTTCTCCCACGGCTTCCTGTGCCCGAAGGGTGTTGCGCTGAAGGAGCTCCATGAGGATCCGGATCGCATCCGCACGCCGTTGATCCGCCGCTCTGATGGCAGCCACGAGCCCGCCACCTGGGACGAGGCGTTCGAGGAGATCGACCGCCGCCTCACGCCGATCCTGGCCGCCGACCGAAACGCGATCGCGACCTACCTGGGCAACCCCAACGCCCACCTGCTCGACAACATGCTCTACCTCCCGGTGCTGCTGCGGGCGCTCGGCACCCAGAACCGCTACTCCGCGAGCACCGTCGATCAGTTCCCCAAACAGATGGCAAGCGCGCTGATGTTCGGCACGGGAACGACAGTCCCGGTCCCGGACGTCGACCGCACCGACCACCTGCTGATGCTTGGCGCCAACCCCCTGGCCTCGAATGGCAGCCTGATGACCGCGCCCGACATGCGCGGGCGCCTGCGTGCGCTGCGAAAGCGAGGCGGCAAGCTGGTGGTGATCGATCCGCGCCGCAGCCGGACCGCGCTCGAGGCCGATGAGCACCACTTCATCCGGCCTGGGACCGACGCGCTGCTGCTGTTCGCGCTCGCAAACGTGCTGTTCGACGAGGACCTCGCGGCGCCGGGTGAGCTCGCGTCGATCACCGACGGGATCGACACGGTCAGGACGCTCGCCGAGCCATTCACCCCACGGGCCGTCGCGCCCGCGTGCGGTATCGCCTCCGAGGAGATCGTGCGCATGGCGCGTGAGCTTGCTGCGGCACCGAACGCGGTCGTCTACGGCCGCATCGGGACCTGCACGCAGGAGTTCGGGACGCTCGCGAGCTGGCTCGTCGACGTGCTCAACCTGCTCACCGGCAATCTCGACCGCGAAGGCGGCGCGATGTTCCCGCTCGGCGCCGCAGGTCATGCGAACGCCGCAGGGCCCCCTGGGCGCGGCCGCGGAGCACGCTTTGGCAAGTTCACGAGCCGGGTCCGCGGCCTTGGAGAGCTGTTCGGCGAGCTGCCCGTCGCGTGCCTGGCCGAGGAGATCGACACGCCAGGCGATGGACGCGTGCGTGCGCTGATCACGATTTCCGGCAACCCCGTCGTCTCGACCCCGAACAGCGCGCGCCTCGACCGCGCGCTTGCGGAGCTCGACTTCATGCTGAGCGTCGACGTCTACCTCAACGAGACGACGCGCCATGCGGACGTGATCCTGCCTGCGCCCTCACCCCTGCGACGTTCGCACTACGACCTCGCGCTCTACCTGTTCGCGATCCGCAACGTCGCCAACTACTCGCCACCGGCGCTGCCGCCCGAGCCGACGCTCCCCGACGAGTGGTTGACGCTGCTGCGGCTATCCGGGATCGCGTTCGGACTCGGCCCGAGCGCCGACGTCGCTGCGCTCGACGAGCAGGTCGCGCGGACACTTATCGAGCGCGAGACCAAGAGCGCGCAGTCGCCGTTCCACGGCCGCCCAGTCGACGAAATACTCGCCGAACTAGCGCCGCGTGTCGGACCCGAGCGATTGCTCGACCTGATGCTGCGGGCGGGGCCGTACCGGCTGACGCTCGCGGAGCTCGAGGCCGCGCCACATGGACTTGACCTCGGTCCGCTCAAGCCGCGGCTACCTGACGCGCTGCGTACCGCGAGCGGCAAGGTCGAGCTGGCGCCCGAGCTGTTGGTCGCCGATGTCCCGCGCCTGCGCGCGGCGCTCGAGCGCCCGGTGAACGGAGGGCTCGTGCTCGTCGGCCGCCGCCAGCTTCGCTCCAACAACTCCTGGATGCACAACCTCCCGCTGCTCGTCTCGGGCCCGGCTCGCTGCACGCTTCACGTCCATCCAGATGACGCGGAGCGCCACGCGCTCGAGGACGGCTCCGAGGCCGAGCTGCGCTCTCGCGCCGGCACGGTGCGGGCAGTCGTCGAGGTAACCGACGCCGTCATGCCCGGGGTCGTGAGCCTGCCCCACGGCTGGGGCCATGGCGCTCCCGGGACCTCTATGTCGGTCGCGGCCGAGCACGCGGGAACCAACAGCAACGTGCTCGCGGACGAGCTGATGCTCGACGCCGTGTCTGGCAACGCGGTCCTCAACGGGATCCCCGTCGAGGTCGCGCCGGTGCGCGAGCCGGTCGCCGTCTAGTCGCCGATCACGTGCTCCGGGTCGGGGCGGTTCTGCTCGTCGGCCATGCTGTAGTCGCCGAACGGCGCGTCGCGTTCGTTCGTGACCGCCCGCACCCCGTCGCTCGCGGCTTTGTCGATGAACTCACGCGCATCGGGCGTGTTTCGCATCAGCCCGTCGAGAATCGGGCCGAGCGTCTGCGTTGCTCGCAGGCCGATGTTCTCGTAGGCCTGGTTGACGATCAATTTCATCGCGGCTAGCTGCGAGGACGGGACGCTCGCCAACTGCTCCGCCTGCTCTGAGACCGTCGCCTCGAGCCGCTCGAACGGCACCGCGCGGTTGATCAGCTCGACGTCGGCCGCTTCGCGGCCAGACAGCGGGCGCCCCGTCAACGCGTGCTCCTTGGCCTTCGTCAGACCAAGCCGGTAGAGCCACATTCCCGACAGGTAGCAGCCCCACATGCGCGAGTACGGCGTCCCGATCTGGGCGTCCTCCGCTGCGATGACGAGGTCGGCGCACAGCGCCATGTCGCTGCCGCCGCCGACGCACCAGCCGTGGACCTGGGCGATCACCGGTTTTGGCGTGCGCCACATGCTCATGAACTTCTCGGTCGGCCCGTACGCCGATGAAGCCCACATGAAGTCCTTACCCGGATCCCAGCGGCCCTCGGTCGTGAGCATCTCGTCCCAGTGGTGAAAGCCGCCGGCGAAGTCATAGCCGGCGCAGAAGGACCGCCCCGCCCCACGCACGACGATCACCTTGACGGCGGCGTCGCGGGTCGCTCCCAGTATCGCCTCGGCGAACTCGTCGGGCATCGGGGGAACGATCGTGTTGAGCCGCTCGGGCCGGTTCAGCGTGATCGTTGCGATCGGGCCGTCGGTTTCGTAAAGCAGGGTCTCATAGGTCATGGCGTGCTCCTTCTGTGTCATTGGTCACGCTGAATACTCTCAGCCTTGACATAGCGGTACTCGTGAGTATCCTCGCCTGGTACACGTGAGTACCGGCGCCGCGACCCTACCTGCGTCTTCGCATCCGCGCACCGAGGAGTACCGACTCCCGCGCGGACCGAAGACCCCCCGGTTCCTGAACGGGATCCTGTTTCTGTGGGGCCAGAGCCGCTGGGTTCGGAGGCTCGCGCGGCGCTACGGCGACGCCTACACCGTCGAGTTGCCCGTGATCGGAACGACGATCGTCGTGTCGCACCCCGACATGGTGAAGACCGTCTACACGGCTAAGCCCGATGTGCTCTACGGCGGGCGAAACCCGCTCGGCGGCCTTCTCGGCCCCGGCTCACTGTTCTCGATGGACGAGGAGCGTCACCTCGAAGAGCGCCGCAAGCTGCTGCCCCCGTTCCACGGGGATCGCATGCGCTCCTACGACGCGCTCATCGAGGAAGAGGCGCTTGCTGCGATGCGCAGCTGGCCCGAGAATGAGGAGTTTCCGAGCATCCGCACGTTCCAGCGGATCACGCTGAGGGTCATCTTGCGGGCGGTGTTCGGCGCCGAGGGCGCCAACCTCGCAGAGCTCGAGGAGCTCCTGCCGCCGATGACGGCGCTCGGACAGCGCCTGGTCACGGCTCCGATCCTGCAGCGCGATTACGGGCGCTGGAGCCCGGGTGGCCGCTACGCGCGCATGCGCCGCCGCTATGACGCGATCGCGAAGGCGCTGATCGACGAGCACCTGGCCGATCCCGATCTTGACGAGCGGATCGACATCTTGGCGCTGATGTTGCGCGGCAGCGATGGCGAGGTCAACCACGGCGAGCTGGCGGACGAACTGTTGACTCTGCTGGTCGCCGGCCATGAGACGACCGCATCCGCGCTGGCGTGGACCGTCGACCGGCTCCGCCGCCATCCGGAGGTGCTTCGCCGGCTCGAGCGCGAGGCCGAGGGCGAGTCATCCGCGTTCCGAACGGCTACCGTGCTGGAGGTGCTGAGGGCTCGGCCGGTGATCGGCAACACAGGCCGCACGGTCATGAAACCGTTCGAGCTCGGCGAGTTGCGGCTACCGCCCGGCTCGCGCGTCATCACCCAGATCGCGACCACCCACCGTGACGAGCGCTTTCATGCTCCGGCGCGGAAGTTCGACCCCGACCGCTACGTGGGCAAGAAGCCCGACACCTACGCGTGGATCCCATTCGGAGGCGGCGTGCGCCGCTGTATCGGCGCGGCGTTCGCCCAGTTCGAGATGGATGTCGTGCTGCGAACGCTGCTACGTAACTTCGAGCTCCAGCCGACCGACGCGCCGGGTGAGCGCGACAGCTTCCGAGGCGTGGCGTTCGCGCCCGCCAAGGGCGGCGTGGCCGTGGTGAGAAGGCGAGCGACAGCATGACTCCCAAGCCAATCGCCGGCCAGACGATCGTCATCACGGGCGCGGGCTCGGGGATGGGCCGTGCGCTCGCCCAGCGCCTCTCGGCCCAAGGCTCGCCGGTCGCGATCGTCGACGCCAACGCGGAGACGCTCGAGGAGACGGCGTCGATGCTCGGTGGCGAGGTCCTCTCGCAGCCGCTCGACGTGCGGGACCGCCAGGCCCAGTTTGCCTTCGCCGCCCGAGTCAGGGAATGGGCGCCGGCACCGATCGGAGCGGTCTTCAACAACGCGGGGGTGGCGGTGTCCGCCACCGTCGCCGACTCGGTCGTCGAGGACGACGAATGGCTGCATGCGATCAACTTCGAGGGCGTCGTGCACGGCGTGCGCGCATTCCTACCGATCCTGCTCGAACAGGACTCGGGCGCGATCGTCAACACCTCGAGCGTGTTCGGTTTGGCGGGCATCCCGACTCAGAGCGCCTACTGCGCGTCGAAGTTCGCCGTCCGCGGGTTCACCGACTCGCTGCGCCACGAGCTGATCGGCACCGGCGTGCGCGCGATCACCGTTCACCCCGGCGGCGTCAAGACGAACATCGCGCGCAGCGGCCGCCTGCACTCAGACCCGCGCGGACTGGGACGCACGAAGGACCAGATGGCGGACGAGTTCGAGGCTCTCGTGCGTACTTCCCCCGAGCGCGCGGCCGAGATCATCCACAAGGGCGTCGACGCCGGCAAGGCGCGGATCCTCGTCGGACCCGACGCGTACTTCTTCGATTTCATCACCCGGCTGTCGCCGACCCATTACTGGACCGTGCTGAGCAAGATCGACGCGGTCCTCGCACGCGCGGCGCAGCGACGCCTCAACGGGAGCAATCAATGAGCGAGCACGTGGACGTACTGATCATCGGCGCTGGGATCTCGGGCATCGGCGCGGCGGCGCACCTGACGCGCGAGCAGCCGCACAAGAGCTACGTGATCCTCGAGGCGCGCGATGCGATCGGCGGCACCTGGGATCTGTTCCGTTACCCCGGCATCCGGTCTGACTCGGACCTGCATACGTTCTGCTACGCGTTCAAGCCCTGGATCGAGGACAAGGCAATCGCCGACGCCCCGTCGATCCTGCGCTACATCGAGGAGGCCGCCGAGGAGCACCGCGTCCCTGAGCACATCCGCTTCGGCCATAAGGTCACCGCCGCCGAGTGGTCAAGCGAGGAGGCCCTCTGGACGGTGACCGCGGATCGCGGGCCCGACGCCGAGCCGGTCGAGCTCTCGGCGCGATGGCTGTTCTGCGCCGGTGGCTACTACAACTATGAGAACGCTTACCTGCCCGAGTTCGAGGGCATCGAACGCTTCGGGGGCCTGATCATCCATCCGCAGTTCTGGCCTGAGGATCTCGACTACGACGGCAAGCGCGTCGTGGTGATCGGCTCGGGCGCGACGGCGATGACGATCGTCCCGGCGATGGCAGGGCGCGCCGAGCACGTCACGCTGCTCCAGCGCACGCCGACCTATGTCGTCTCGGTTCCGGCCATCGATCCGATCGAGCACCGTCTGAAGCGCTGGCTCGGACCGATCCGGGCACATCGGATCGCGCGCGCCAAAAACGTCCGCATCCAGCGCTTCATCTGGAACCTCTCGAAACGGCGTCCGAACCTCGTGCGCAAGCTGATCCGCGCCGGGACCATGCGCCTGCTGCCCGAGGGTTATGCCGTCGACACCCACTTCAAGCCGCCGTACAACCCCTGGGACCAGCGCATGTGCCTCGTGCCCGACGCCGACCTGTTCCGCGCGATCAGCGAGGACCACGTATCGGTCGCCACCGACCGCGTCGACACGTTCACCGAGACCGGCATCCGCCTCGGGTCCGGCGAGGAGCTCGAGGCCGACATCATCGTGACCGCGACGGGCCTGAATCTATTGGCACTGGCGGGCGTCTCCTACACCGTCGACGGCCGTCCGATCGAGCTGCGCGAGACGATCACCTACAAGGGCATGATGCTCACCGAGATCCCGAACTTCGTCTATGCGGTCGGCTACATCAATGCCTCATGGACGCTCAAGGTCGACGTCATCTGCGAGCACTTCTGCCGCCTGCTCGCGCTGATGGATGAGCACGAGTACGCCTACTGCATGCCCGACTCACCTCCCGTCAACGCGCCGACGCGGCCACTACTCGAGTTCGGCGCCGGCTATGTGCTGCGCTCGGTGGACCAGTTCCCCCGCCAAGGCTCATCGCCTCCGTGGGAGCTGAGCATGGACTACCTGCACGACCGCAAGGTGCTGGTCGACGGACCTGTCGGCGACCACATGAACTTTTTCGCGGCGCCTGCCGTCGAGGCGGACGTTCAGCGCGCGGCGGCCGCCTGAGACACGAGTACCGCCTTCATGAACTGCTTGATCTCGCTCGCGAGCTCGGCGAGATCCTGATCACTGGCCACCGCGCGGATGATGGCCTGCTGGACGCCGCTGACGACCATGTACGCGCGCGAGAGGGTGATCGGCTCGATCTCTGGGTCACGCTGAGCATCCGCCGCGACGACCGACAGGAGCAGCTGCGCATAGCGGAGCACGCCGTCGCGCTGTGCGACCACGACTCGCTCGCTCAATGCCGGGCTGGCCCATGTGGTGGTCAGGCTCGGCTCCTCGAGCAGGATGTCGACGTAGGTATCGATCGCCTGGTCGATCTGGACCTCCAGCGGCGCATCGCGATCAATCGAGTGATCGACGCGCTCAAGCATCACCCCCGTGATCGCGGTCGTGAGCTCGACGAAGCACGAGTCCTTGTCGGGGAAGTGCTTGTAGAAGGTGCGCCGCGAGGCATGCGCGGAGCCGACGATGTCCGACACTTGTGTCTGGGCGAGGCCCTTCTCGCGAATCGATTCCGCGAGGCCCTGTAGCAGGCGCTCGTGCTGGGCCGAGTAGACGGGGTCTTCGCTGGTCATTGCGGTACTCAAGAGTACCGTGGTAAGCGGCCGGCCTTTTCGTTTAGCGTCAAGCTGGCCCCCTACACGAAAGGACGCTCAGATGAGGTATCGCAAGCTTGGCTCCTCAGACCTCGAGGTTTCCGAGATCTCGCTCGGGTCGTGGCTGACCTACTCGGGCGGCGTCGGGTTCGACCAGACGCACGCGTGTACGGACGCGGCCTTCGAGGCGGGCATCAACTTCTTCGACACCGCCAACGTCTACGGGCGGGGCGCGTCCGAGACGGCGTGGGGCGAGATCCTGTCGAGCCGTCCGCGCGAGTCGTACATCCTGGCGACCAAGGTGTTCATGCCGATGTCGGACGACCCCGAGGACCGCGGGCTCTCAGCAGCGCAGATCGCCAAGCAGATCGACGCCTCGCTCGAGCGGCTGAAGACCGATTACGTCGATCTCTACCAGGCCCACCGCTTCGACCCGGAGACGCCGATCGAGGAGACGGTCGAGGCGTTTCAGAAGGTTGTCGCCGACGGAAAGGCGCGCTACCTCGGCTTCAGCGAGTGGACGCCCGAGCAGATTCAGGCCGCGATCGAGATCGCCGGGCCCGAGCTGTTCGTCTCCTCGCAGCCGCAGTATTCGATGCTCTGGCGGGCGCCCGAGTCAAAGGTCTTCCCGCTCTGCGACGCAAACGGCATCTCGCAGATCGTCTGGTCGCCGCTCGGACAGGGTGTGCTGACCGGCAAGTACCGCCCCGGCGAGGCACCGCCTTCTGATTCGCGCGCCGCCAGCGACGAGATGGGCTCGTTCATCAGCCGGCTCATGGGCGATGACACGCTCGAAGCCGTCGATCGGCTGCGGCCGGTCGCCGAGGAGGCGGGGGTGTCGTTGACCGAGCTGGCGCTCGCCTGGGTGCTGCGACGGTCCGAGCTCGCGTCGGCGATTGTGGGCGCATCGAGGCCCGAGCAGGTCCACGCGAACGTGAAGGCCTCGGGGATCGAGCTCTCGGCAGACACGCTCGAGGCGATCGACGAAGCGCTCGGCGACGTCCCCGTCACGGGCCAGGCGCTCGCGCCGCTGGCGCAGGAGGGTGTCAAGCACAGGTGAGCCGCAACGTCCTCGGCGGCGAGCTCCAACATTGCAGCGCAGACCCGCTTACGGGCTTCTACCGCGACGGGTGCTGCCGCACGGGTCCCGAGGATCTCGGCTCGCACACGATCTGCGCCGTCGTCAGCGCCGAGTTTCTCGACTTCCAGCAGAGCATCGGCAACGACCTGTCGACGCCGATGCCGGCGTATCAGTTTGCGGGCCTTCAGCCGGGCGATCGCTGGTGCGTCACCGCGCTCAACTGGCTGCGGGCCCACGACGCCGGGGTCGCGTCGTATGTGGTGCTGGCGGCGACCGACGAGCACGCACTCGAGGTCGTGCCGCTCGAGGTGCTGAAGGAATACGCGGTCGACGTCCCAGAGAACCCCGGGTCGATCAGCGACTAGGCGCGGGCCCGTCCCAAGACCACAGCGGGTCAAGGCTTTGCGCTTCCCGTCGGATGCCGTGATGACACCGTCGCGGCTTTCCTGTACATTTCCCGCCTTCTTGCATGGACGCAAGGTGCCGGGGATTCGTTATGAGAACACGGACCGCTCTCCTCCTAACGATCGCTGCCGCTGTGGCGGCGCTGGCCGGTGACCCCTCGGCGGGTGCTCGACCGCACGTGGCTGCGGCGGCGCCCACGCACACCGAAACGTGGGCCTACGACGATTCTTTCGGCGGAAGCCAGTGCAACGGCGGCCTCGGAGCATCGAGGTCGTTGGTCAGAGGCTGGGTGACGTACGCGGAGACGAACTGCGGGGCAAACGACCACAGGGCGCTCAATGATTGTCATGGGGGGTCAGGTGCGTACTGCACAGTCATCCAGTACCTCGATGCCAACCTGATCTGGCCGCTGAACCCGCTCGTCAAGCTGCACGCGCCGGCTCAAGAGGACTGGTGGCTCCACCAGCCCGGATACACGGATTCAGGCCACCGCTTGAGGAAGGCGGCGAGCGGGGACGGTTACGGCGTCGGCTACTACCTAAACGGGGGAAAGCCAGCTGTCCAGCAATGGTTCCAGAACTACCTTCGCACCCAGTACGACGCCTGGGACGGCGTGGAGATGGACGACACGCACAGCAGCACGTCGGCGCAGTTCTGGGGTAGCGGCTACTCGTCCTCTGAAGAGATCGCGACCGACGCCGGTGTCCAGGCGGAGCACGAGCAGATGGCAAGTGCGCTCACCCACTCGAACGGCACCCCATTTCTGCAGATTGACAACAACATCGACATCAACGTCGACGTTCTGCCGATGTTCCCCCTGCTTAACAACCCCGGCAGCGTGGTCGGCCTGATGTCAGAGGGCGAACCCTGGGACCAAGGCATGCGCGCGCAATATCCAAGGCTGCTCGACTACATGGCGTATGTCGACAGCCTGCCACGCGACTTCATCGTTCTTCAGTCCTACGACCAGCGAGGCGCACTCGCCGGCCGCCGCGTTCAGGAGGCAACCGTGTTGCTCGGCTACAGCCCCGGCCATGTCGTGGACTGGGCGGACCTCGAGCGGGACAACTGGCATCTGTCGGTCTGGCCCGAGGAGGGCATCTACCCCACACAGCCGCTCGAGTCGATGTCGCCCCCCGGAGGGGGCGCGTGCCTCGCCCGCGCGGGAGTGGAGTGCCGCCTCGGCGGCCACCACACGCTGGAGACGAGATCTGGCGTGTACCGCCGGGAGTTCGCCGCCTGCTATGACCGAGGCGTGCTGTTCGGCCGTTGCGCGGTGATCGTCAACGACACCTCTCACGCAGTAAGGGTGGCCCGGTCGTGGCTGCGGCAGTCGTACTCGCACCAGATCACCATGCGGGGCGGCGATGTCCAATCCGGCGGCTCGATCGACCTGACAGGAGCCGGGTTCAGAGCCGGATCGACCAGGATCGGCGCGCACGACGCGCTGCTGCTCGCCGGGTAGCGGGCATCCGCGCTCTAGTCGCCGGCGGATCGCTACTGCAGGACGATCAGGGTTGTGCGGGCGTAGCGCCCGAGCGCCGGCCAGCGCGCCAGGATGCGATCGTCGAGAGCCGAGACCTGTCGTGCTAGAGCCCGCTGCCATCTGCGCGGCAGCAGCAGGTTGATGGGCATGAAAGGGATGCTCAGCAGCTCGACCTCGCGATGGGTGAACGACGGAAAGTGGTTCCCGCATAGGCGCCAGTCAGCGACGGTGAATGGGTGCTCATCTGGGGTCCTGGCCGCCGGAGTAATTGCGCGGCCGAGCCTGAGGAGTGGATTGTGTGCGAGGGGCTCACGAAAGACCGCTTTGCCACCCGGTCGCAGTATCCGGCGAATCTCGCGGAGAGCGACGTCGACGTCGAGATGGTGAAGGATCGCGAACCCCACGATCAGGTCGAATGAACCATCGGCGTACGGGGTGTGGTGGGCATCCGCGGTTTCGAATTCCACCCGGTCGGCGTAGCCGCGCTCGACCGCGGTGGCGCGCGCTCTGCTGATTTCGGCATCCGAGATGTCAAAGCCTCGTAGCGAAACGGATCCCCGGTTGAGCAGCGTCTCGGCTTCGTTCCCCTCACCGCAACCATAAATGAGAACGTCTTTCCCGGCGGGGTCGTAGAGCTCATGCAGCTCGCGATCCCGATTGAACTCGCCGATCGCGCGCCAGATCACCCGGCGCAGTCGGCGGTAGATGCCCGCCCCCTTACTGTCGTAGAACTCGCGCTCTCGGTCGACGCGATCGTCCACGGTCAGGTCCGACGGCTCGGACGATTCCCGCCCAGTCGCCACCGGATTGTCTGTGGTGCTTGCCGCAGCCACGAGTGCCCCCACGGCCACCATCCCCCTGAATCTCATGCTCGCATTCTACGGCCGTGGGCCAGCGGCGCAAGCTCTGTGCAATCGCTTGCGGCCGGCGCTCACGAGGTGCGCGGGTGCCGCGACATCCCCAACAAGACGACAAACCACACGGCGACCGCCACCCAGATCCAAACACGCGCGAAGTCGGTGATCGCGCGAGCGTGACCGACGGTGCCCACGACGAAACTGCACGCGGCGTACATCCCGACCGGGAAAACCGTCGACCACCGACGCAGGTCATAACTCAGCCGCGGCCTGATTACTTCGGTCGCGAGCAGCACTGGTAGCCACGCGATCGTCAGCACCCACATCACGACCGCGACCGACTCGAACAGACCGGAGGGCTCATGCAACTCGCGGGCTCCGAGCGCGATCTGAGCCGCGGCCAGGGTCGAAATCGCGAGCGCTCCCCCGGTGATCCAGTGATCGCCTCTGCCGGTGTGGAGGTGGGCTCGATCGAAGCGAGCCATCACGAACACGTAGAACGCGAGCCCGATGACAAACGGCGCCAGCGCGAAGTAGAGAAGCCAGGAGCTGTGCTCGCGCACCGCGATCGTGGCCGCCAGAGCGCCGATCGACTCCGTGGAGACGGTGAGCATCAGCGACGCGCCGACGGTCGGCGTCTCCCAGCTTCTCAGCACCGGAGCGAGCAGGCCGAGCCAGGCCAGCAAGGCAACCACCAGCAGCCCGATACCCGCCCAGTGCCACCCCGCCAGTTCCAGGCGCGCACCGAGGACTGCGCTCGCCGCGACGCCGGTCAGCGCCGCAGGTGAACCGGCGTCGAGGCGCACACGGTCAGGACGCCGCACTACGCGCGTCAACAACACCACTGCGAGCGCGACCCAGACGGCGGCGGCCAGTGCAAGGGTGATCGCCGACAGGAGGTTCGAGTGGTCAAGCCAGAGGCCGACCGACACGATTCCCGTGCCCATCACAACCCCGCCGTAGGCCGGCTCGACGGCTTCCATCAATGATCGGGTGCTTTGGGCGCGCCGGCGAACCCCACCTCGTTGCCGTCGGGATCGCGGTAAAGCACCTTGCGTACCCCGGTGGAGTACGTCTCCTGTCCGTCGGGCCCGAGCCCGCGGGCAGCGATCCCGGCCAACTGCGCATCGAGATCATCGATGAAGATCGTTACCACCGAGCTGCCGGCGCCCTCGGCATGCTCCACGACGTAGAGCGACCGGTCGTCGGCCAGCGTCCACACCGCCTCTGTGTCGTGGGGGAAGAAAGTCGGCTCGCCCAGCAACTGCTCGTACCAAGCTCGAGCGGCTTCGAAGTCTCGAACTCGTATGCCCGCGAAGAGATGCAGCGACATCGCCGCGAGTGTAAGAAGCCGGAACGTCGCTCTGCGTCCGCATCAAGGGCCCCGCAGCCCGAGCTCGCCCGCGTAGATGGCCCCGCACCTATGCGACGCGGCATGGAGATTGCTCATACCACTGCTCGTTGCGGCGGATGGGATTCGGTTCGTGTCGATCAGGGGCGTATTTGGCGTGGGATCCGGGAAGTCCGGGACGCCATTGGCGCGTATGCACTGGGCGAATTTGAGGGCCGCCTCCTGCTCCTGGGCGCTCCTCTTGTGGCCCGTGAACCCGGATGGCTCGAGGTCCTTGCACGCACCGATAGCCCGCTTCCACGCCGGGGCGTTCGGGTTCAGCGACGAGCCGTTTAGTACCCCGTCCAGGGTGAGCGTGCCCGACGCGTTCGGGTCCGGGAACTCGCTGACACCGTTGGCGCGCATGCACTCGGAGAACTTCACCGCCTTCGCGTGATCCGTGGCGGTGCCATTGCCACCGCTGCCGACAGATGCGCTCGAACCGCACGCGCTGATCACGGCAGTCAGCGCGATCAGGGCAAGGCCGGCTAGCGGCCGACGTCGTCGTCTACTCATTCGTTCTCCTGGGGTAGCGGGTGCATTGGACATCAGGGCCGTGCCGGGCCTTGACCGGGAGCGAGCAGCGGCAGGCGGCTCCCCTCGGGGGCCGCAGCGACCGTGTGAACATTGAGGACTGGAGCGACGAACTCGACAAGCTGCGTGGCGGCCTCGCCCGCGGCGGCGAGGATCGCCGACGTGTCGCTGCCCTGCCCCTGCCCCATCACCACGCCGACCGCGGTTGGCGAGCGCCCGCCCACTGGCGCGTGGGTGAAGAAGGCCAGGCACCCGCCGGCCGCAGAATCCGACCCGGTCTTGCCGGCGTAGCCCTCCGAGAGCAGGGGGTTGTAGTTCGTGACCGTGCCTGCGACCGGCAGGGTCACGCTTGGCATCGAGACGATCTGGCGGAAGACCGCGAACCGCATCGCCTGCTCAAAGAGGCGCAGCTGGTCCGCGGCGGTGGAGACCGTGCTCGGGTCGAACCCGCTGGGGTCGGTGTAGGTCGTGTGGTCCAGTCCGAGCGTGTGGGCCTGCGCGTTCATCTCGGCGATAAAGCCCGTCTCGCTGCCCGCCACCCTGGTGGCGAGCAACCAGGCGATGTTGTTGCCGGAGGGGATCAACAGCCCCTCGAGGAGCTGGCGCTCGGTGAGCTGCTCGCCGGCCTGCACTGCCACCACCGACTGTCCCTGGGCCTCGTCGTGCGCCTCATCCTCGGTGACGGTGACGGTGAACCCGTCCTGTGCGTCGCTAAGCGGGTAGTGCTCGAGCGTCAGGTAGGCGGTCATCACCTTCGCGAGGCTCGCGATCGGGGCCGGATGCTCGTGCGGGCTTGCCGCCGGCTGGCCGTTGCCTACCATCAAGGCCGCCTGGCCCTGCTGGGGCCAGCCGACCGACGACACATACGGTCGGTCCCCGTTGAGCGTGCTGGCGTTACCGGGGAGAAGGTGGCGTGCTGCCTCGAACGCCGGGGGGGCGAGGAGTAGGGCGAGCAGCGCGTAGAGAGCCCCGCGGCGGCTGCGCACGCGATACACGGTCATCCTGGGACGCCGGGCCGCTGTTCGTGCGGGGTTGCCGTAGCTCACGCCGCCATTCAAGGCAGCATGGTGTTGCCAGCACGTATGCGGATTTCGATACGCCGACGATATGCGCCAGCTCGTAGCATCAAAGCGTGCGCGTGCTGATCGTCGAGGACGAGCCTCACATGGCAGACGCGATCCGCGACGGCCTACGCCTGGAGGCGATCGCCGCCGACGTCGCCGGTAACGGCGACAGCGCTCTGGAGCTGCTGAGCGTCAACGCCTATGACATCGCCGTCCTCGACCGCGACATCCCCGGTCCCTCCGGCGACGCGCTCGCGGAACGTATTGTCGCTTCCGGCAGCGGCATGCCGATCCTCATGCTCACCGCCGCTGACCGCCTCGACGACAAAGCCACCGGCTTCGAACTCGGCGCTGACGACTACCTCACCAAGCCCTTCGAGCTTCAGGAACTCGTGCTCCGTCTCAGAGCACTCGACCGCCGCCGCGCCCACAACAGGCCGCCCGTGCGAGAGATCGCAGGCCTGCGGCTGGATCCGTTCCGCCGCGAGGTCCACCGGGACGGCCGCTACGTGGCCCTCACCCGCAAGCAGTTCGCCGTGCTCGAGGTTCTCGTCGCGGCCGAAGGCGGTGTCGTCAGCGCCGAAGAGCTACTGGAGCGGGCGTGGGATGGGAACGCCGATCCATTCACCAACGCGGTGCGCATCACGGTCTCGGCACTGCGCAAACGCCTCGGCGAACCATGGATCATCGCCACTGTGGCCGGCGTCGGGTATCGCATCGACATCTCAGCCAGAGACCCGGCGCGAAGGAGTAGACGGTGGATCGAGCCCGTAGCCTCAGGATGCCCGGCCTTTCGCGCGCCAGGCTCGCCTCGCGGATGCTCCACATGCCCTCCCGCACCGTGCGTCTGCGGCTGACCGTGCTCTACGGCGCACTATTCCTCGTCTCGGGGCTGGTGCTGCTCGTGACCACCTACCTACTCTTCCGCAGCAAGACCGGGGTCGACCTGATTGTCCAGAACGGGACTCCGCATCGCCGCAGCAATGCGTTCGCGAACCCGCACGTCGTCAGTCAGGTTCGCCGAATGTACGCCGGGGCCGTCGAACGTCACTCCCACGGTCTCCACGAAGGGCTCATCGAGTCTGGCATTGCGCTGGCAGTCATGACCACGGTCTCGATAGCGCTCGGCTGGCTGGTCGCGGGGCGGGTCCTGCGCCCCTTGCGCACGATGACGGCGACCACGCGGCGGATCTCCGAGCGCAACCTGAACGAGCGCCTCGCGCTCTCAGGGCCCCGCGACGAGCTGAAGGACCTCGCCGACACCGTCGACGGTCTCCTCGCGCGACTCGAAGCACACGTCGCCGAGCAGCAGAGGTTCGCGGCAAACGCGTCCCACGAGCTACGCACTCCGCTCGCGATCACACAAACGATTCTCGACGTGGCCCGAAACGACCCCGATGGCGACCCCGGTGAACTCGTCGAGAGCCTCCTTGCTGTCAATACTCGCGCGATCGACCTCACCGAAGCGTTGCTCCTGCTCAGCCGCGCCGACCAGCGAAGCTTCGCCCTAGCACCCGTCGAGCTGTCGCTGCTGGCCGAGGAAGCCACCGAAACACTCCTCCCCCTCGCAGAGAAACGCGGCGTCACGATCGAAGCTTCCGGCGACATCTCCCCCACGATCGGTTCACACCCGCTCCTGCTGCAGATGACCACCAACCTCGTCCACAACGCGATCGTCCACAACCTGCCCGAGCACGGCGCCGTGTGGGTCACGACCAGCGCTGACCCCGAGAACGTGGCGCTCACAGTCGAGAACACCGGCGAGCACCTCACCCCACAGCTGGTCGCCACGCTCGATGAGCCGTTTCAGCGCGGCACCACGCGCATACGCACCGACCACGCGGGTGTCGGCCTCGGCCTGGCAATCGTCAAAAGCATCGCCCAGGCACACCAAGGGACCCTCACCCTCACCCCCAGAGCCCCCGGCGGGCTCTGCGTCACAGTGCAACTACCGGTCGCGCCATCGGACCCCCTGGATGACGATCAATGGAGCGGCCGGAGGGAGCCGTTCACGCATCGCGAATATCCTTGCCCGAGTGGGGGAGTCCATCTCGCAAGCGCCATGACCCAGGGAGACGCATGAGACAGGGCCTGGCGAATGTCTTCAGTCCGTATTACGTGTTCCGACCGCGCCAGCTCGTCCAGCGCGTGGTGGGCGAGTATCGACAGGAGGACGAGAGCCGGTTCACTCTGCCATGGGGAGACGAGATCATTTGCCACGCGAATGAGTCCGTCGGGCTGGGGATTCGTCGCCGCGGACTGCGTGACCTAGCGGTCTGCGAAGCGATGCTCCGGCTCGCTGATCCCGGCGAGACGGCGGTTGATATCGGCGCCAACATCGGGCAGATGACGAGCCTCCTCGCACACGCCGTAGGGAGATCCGGGCGCGTGATTGCGTTTGAACCCCATCCCGGCGTGTTCGCTCTGCTGGCGCGCAACACTCGAGAGTGGGTAGCGGCGTCGGCGCGCGACATAGAGGCCCGACCGGAGGCCCTATCGGACAGGGAGGGCGTCGCAGAACTGTCGACAGATGTGTTCGAGACCAACGAGGGCTCAGCCACCCTTGAGTCCGTCACGACCGAGCGGTACGGCAAGGACGTCCACACGGTGCCGGTCAAGCGACTGGACGATGTGGTGGGTGACGATATCCGCATCGGGGTCATGAAGATCGACATCGAAGGACACGAGCTACAAGCGCTACTGGGAGCACGCGGCTTGTTGGCGGCTGGGCGGATCCGCGACATCGTCCTCGAGGAGCGCGAGGAGCCACCGACGCCAGTGACCCGCCTACTCGCCGAGCATGGCTATGCGCTGATGCGGCTCGGTCAGGCGCTTCGCGGCCCGACGGCGGGACCCCTCGACGACCAGACGATCAGCACCGGGTTCGGCGACGACCTGAGTCTCCTAGCCACCCTCGCGCCCGAGCGCGCCATCGAGCGGCTGCGAGTGCGGGGTTGGGCGATCTATCGCGCAGGCCCCGCAGGCCGAATCGAGCACGACCGCAATCCGCAGCGCTAGACGCTTCGGACCAGAGTGGTCGCGTTGCAGCAGCTTCGGGAGTCGGGAGCGACGGGACTCGAACCCGCGACCTCCGGCGCGACAGGCCGGAGATAGAGCTTCCGTTGGCGTAGGTACGGGCGATCACCGCGAGCCCGACCCAAGGCCGGGGAGAGAACGCTTCTATCGACGGCACGCTACGGACCGAATTCGGTGGTGGCGCGAGCGAAGCGGGACGTCGTGTGGTGGCGACCTTTCCGTCGCGACGCGAGGTGTGGCAATTCGAGGGGACCGCGGTTATGCTCGTCGCGATGAAACGGACCGGGATCCTGCTCGTCGTCGTTCTCGCTATGAGCGTTGTCGGCACCGCCCACGCTAGGCACCACCCGAAGCCGGACTACTCGGCGAAGGGGCATCGGCCCGACAGCGGCGCCGGTTGGTCGCTCTCCTACACGGGGAGCGCGACGTGGTCGGTCGCCTACCAGGGCTCCGACAATAACGGCGATTCATTCAACGATCTGGAATCAAGCGTCACTCAGTGGCACTATCACCCGTCGGGCGACGGCGGCGCGGTGGGGTTCACCGTCCCGTTCCCGACGCCCTGCCGTGTGTATCGCTCCCTGCCTTGCCCGGAGGGTCTCGCTGTCGGCGCCGACAAAGGCCCGGCGGCTATGAGCATCTCCATCAACGACCACACAACCTCAGGTTCTCCGTCGATGACGTACACGAACTCCTGCATGCACGACGCCACTGCCCACGAAGGCGGAGGCGCG
Source organism: uncultured Actinomycetes bacterium (assembly GCA_963795505.1). Lineage (GTDB taxonomy): Bacteria > Actinomycetota > Thermoleophilia > Solirubrobacterales > Solirubrobacteraceae > Palsa-465. Next base: position 361 of record CAWCIB010000012.1, on the reverse strand, counting down.
GTGATCGCCGCGAGATACATCCGGGCGACGGACTCGTATGCGCTTTCGGTTACCAACAATCCAATCCCAGCTCAACTCGTCGCGGATGAAGAGACTGGCTGCCCGGACGCGAACGGCGTCGCGGTGCTTGACGACTGGGCGCCTACCAACCTTCCGCCTGGCTCGAGTTATGACGGGGGCCATTGGTGGGCGGTCAAGGACGTGGTCATCCCGGCGCGCGTGTTCGCCGGGAGCGAGTCGATTGACATCCCGATCTCGCTGATCGGCCGGTTCGGTCCCCCCGGGGACTGCGGACTGCCCCCGGCAACCAGCAGCTGCGAGGTCAAAGCCAGCTGGCGGGGCATCCTGACGCTACATCGCA
>CAWCIB010000011.1:0-25532 GCA_963795505.1 uncultured Actinomycetes bacterium | reverse complement strand
CGAGGCCCTTGAAGCGGTAGTAATGGATTCCACGTTGAGCGACCGCGAGCACCGCGTCGTGCAGCTCGGCAAAGGTGGCAGCGTCGCTCGAGCTCTCGCCGAAGCGGACATGAAACGGCGGCGTGCCCGCGAGCTCGTCGAGCTCCGCGTGGACTCCAGCGAGACGGTGGTACTCGTTTGCGTCGAGCGCGGCGCGGCGAACATGGTGCGTGGTCGCAAGCCCGGACTTGGCCTCGATCGTGCGGATCACGACCTCCTCGGGCGTCTCGGCAACCAGTTGGGTCGTGTAGGCCTCGCCGTTCTGCCCGTCCTTGGCGGCGTGCTTTAGGAGGGCATCGACATCCGTGATCTGCTCCTCGAGCAGCCGTGCCTGCTGCAGGAACGTGACCACGCCGTGCCCATGCGCCGCGCGTAGCGCGGAGCCCCACCCCTCGTATTGCTTGAGCAGCTTCGTGAAGCGCTTCCAGCGCGCCTCCGTCAGCTTGAACGACTTGTTGTAGCGGTCGAAGACCTCGATCTTCTCGAACTTGTCGCCGAGCAGGATCTCCTCGAGCTCCGACTCGCGCTCGAGGTAACGGTGCTTCTGTCCGCGCGTCAAACGGTACAGCGGCGGTTTGGCGATATAGACATAGCCTGCCTCGATGAGAGGTTGCATCTCCCGAAACAGGAGCGTCAGCGCGAGGGTCCGGATGTGGGCGCCGTCGACGTCGGCGTCGGTGAGCAGCACGACCTTGTGGTAGCGGGCCTTCTCGATGTCGAACTCGTCGCGGACGCCGGTTCCGATCGCGGTGATCAGCGACTGGACCTCGACGTTTTGAAGGATCTTGTCGATCCGGCTCTTCTCGACGTTGAGGATCTTCCCCCGCAGCGGCAGGATCGCCTGGGTGCTGCGATCACGGGCGCTGACGGCTGAGCCGCCGGCCGAATCGCCCTCGACCACGAACAGCTCCGCGAGCGCCGGATCCTTGACCGAGCAGTCGGCCAACTTGCCCGGCAGGGTCGAGTTCTCGAGCGCGGACTTGCGCCGCGTCAGGTCGCGGGCCTTGCGGGCGGCGGCACGAGCCTGCGCCGCTTGAACGGCCTTGCGAATCACCGCGCGCGCGTCCTGCGGGTTCTCCTCGAAGAACTCCGCGAGCCTCGCGTTGACGACCGACTGCACGAACCCGGCCATGCCGGGATTGCCGAGCTTGGTCTTCGTCTGGCCCTCGAACTGCGGGTCCTGCAGCTTCGCGGAGATCACCGCTGTGAGGCCTTCGCGTACGTCCTCGCCGCTTAGGTTCTCGTCCTTTTCCTTCAGTTCGCCCTTGTCGCGCGCGTATTTGTTCAGGACGCCGGTGAGCGCCGAGCGGAAGCCGCTCAGGTGCGCGCCGCCTTCGTGCGTGTTGATGTTGTTGGCGAACGAGAAGACGGACTCCTGGTAGGACGAGTTCCACTGCATCGCGACCTCGACTGCCCCCTCCTCGCTCTCGCCCTCGAAGAAGATCACTTTGCGCTGGATCGGCTCCTTGTTCTCGTTCAGGTACGAGACGAAGTCGACGATCCCGCCTTCGTACATGAACTCGGCACGATGACCCTCGCCACGCTCGTCGACAAGCACGATCCGCAGCCCGCGCGTCAGGAAAGCCGTCTCGCGCATCCGCTCCTCCAGCACCGTGAAGTCGAGCTCGAGCGTCTCGAAGATGTCGGCGTCGGGCACGAATGTGATCGTGGTCCCGGTCTCCTTAGCGGCGGCGCCCTGCTTCAGGTCGGCCAGCGGCCGACCGCGCTCGTAGGACTGCGTCCAGATGTGTCCATCGCGCCTAATCTCGACGTCGAGGCGCTCTGAGAGCGCGTTGACGACAGAGACGCCGACGCCGTGCAGTCCGCCCGAGACCTTGTAGCCGCCGCCGTCGCCGAACTTCCCGCCGGCGTGCAGAACGGTCAGCACGACTTCGACCGCGGGGCGCTTCTCCTTCTCCATGATCCCGACCGGGATTCCGGCGCCGTCGTCGGTGACGGTTACGGAGTCGTCGGGGTGGATCGTGATCTCGACGTTGTCGCAGCGGCCCGCGAGGGCCTCGTCGACCGAGTTATCTACAACCTCATATACAAGGTGGTGCAAACCGCGCGGCCCGGTCGAGCCGATGTACATCCCCGGGCGCTTACGGACTGCTTCGAGTCCCTCCAGAACGGTGATATCCGCAGCTTCATAACTGCTCTTCTTGCTTGGGCGGCGCTTGCCGCCGTCAGTGTCTGCCAACGAGCCTCCGATTACATCGAGACGCCCCGGAATTGCGCATCAGACGGCGCGCCGGAGCGTCGACAGGTGGTATACAAAAGAATAGCACAGAGACCGACGGAAACGGGTCCCCGAGCCATATCGTTTTACCTGCAAATTGGCACAAACTGGGCACACTCTCGTGACACTTTCTGAGGCCTTATGAAGAGTGTTCGAGATGGCCGTCTGAACGCCTCCCTGAGGACGGTCCTGAGAACACCCTTGGGCGCCTTCGTGAACCCGTAAATCAGCCCTCCGTCGGCGGCGTTGCGACGCATCTCAGGCGCGCGATGGCGCCGCGGCCCAAGGCGCTATTCAGCCGTTCGAGAATCGCCGGCGCCATCAGGTCGAGTTCCTGTGCCCAGACCGACGCGGCGCACGAGACGGTCAGGACGCCGCCACGTTCGGCAACCGGCCGTGCCTCGGCCGCAATCATTTCTCCAACCGCACCTCGCCATGCCACCTGGACCTCGGCTAGCAGTGAGTCCGGCACCAATTCTGTTCGGACCCCCTCGAGAGCCGCAGACAGCTGTCGAGGACTGCGCCGGTAGCGAGTCACGCGGCGGCTCTCACGTCCTGGAGGATCCCGCCGTCGGCGACCGCGATGCGGACCACGTCGCCGTCGCGCGCGCCCGGCACGTGGTCGAGGTCCGTCGTGGTTATCACCGACTGTCCGCCGCTTGCACGCAGGCGCTCGACGAGCCTGCGGCGGCGATCCGAATCGAGCTCGCTCATGACGTCGTCGAGCAACATGAGCGGAACGGCGCCGCTGACATCGGCGAGGGCGTCGCGCTCGGCGAGCAGGAGGGCTAGCAACGCGAGCCGCTGCTGGCCCTGGGACCCGTACGTGCGAAGCTCGCGTCCGTCGCGTCGGACAGCCAGCTCGTCGCGATGGGGCCCGTGGCCGGTGAAGCCACGCTCGAGATCGCTCTCGGTGCGCGCCGCCAGTTCGGCCGCGAGCTCCTCGGCGGTCGAGGCCCGCGAGCGTGGACGGTAGGCCAGCTCGACCTCGCCCGCCAGCCCCAGCTCGGCCGCGGCGAGCACGAACCGCTCGGCCACCGCGTCGACGGCGGCCGAGCGATCGGCCATCAGCGCAATTCCGTGGTGTGCCAGCTGCGCGTCCCAGGTGCGCAACGACTCGTGCGATCCGCCCGAGGCACGAAGACGCGCAACCAGCGCGTTGCGCTGGGCGAGCGACTGCGCGTACGCCCGCCGCGTGGCGACGCGGGCCGGCCACAAGGCCGCGACGAACTGATCAAGGTGGGCGCGCCGGGTCGCCGGCGGTCCCTTGATCAGCTCGAGCCTGTCGGGCAAGAACACGCTGAGCAGCGGTCGCACGTCCGCATCCAGCAGCCGCTCGACCGAGGCCCCGTCGACCCGCATGCGCTTCGGCTCGCCCGGGGCGAAGTACACGGCCAACTCGTGTCGGCCGTCGTCGCCGGCCGCCGCGAGCTCGACCCGCGCCGCCGCAGCACCGAAACGGACGACCTCACGCTCGTTGGTCGTGCGGCACGAGCGGCCGGTGCAGCCGAAGTAGATCCCCTCCAGCAGGTTCGTCTTCCCGGCGCCGTTCGCGCCCGAGACGACCGTCAGGCCATCACCAAGCCCAACGAGCGCATCGCGATACGAGCGAAAGTCGCGGAGCGTGCACGCAACGACCTTCACGAGAGCGCTACACGTTCAACCTGATCGGCATGATCAGGTACTGAAAGCCGCTGCCGTCTGCGGCCTCGATCAGCCCCGGACGGAGTGGGCTGATCAGCTTCAGGAGTACGTCTCCCTCGTCGATCGCCTCGAGTCCGGCGCGCAGGAAGTCCGGATTGAAGCCGATCTCGAGCGACTCGCCCTCGAACGGGACCGGTAGCGACTCGCGCGCCTCGCCCACATCCGGCGTCTGAGCGGACACGGTCAGTTCGCCCTGCGCAAAAGCAAGCCGTAGCGGGGCATTCTTCTGCGCAAGCAGGCTGATGCGCCGCACGACGTCCGTCAGCTCGCCCGCCGCGATTCGCAGCTCGTGGTCGAAGCTCTCGGGCAGCAGCTGACGATAGTTCGGGAACTGGCCCTCGATCAAGCGCGAGGAGAGGACCGTCGGCCCGACGGCAAACACGATCTGGTTTCGCTGGACGGCGACCTCGAGCTCGGCGTCGTCCTCGCCGGCAATCCGGGCGAGCTCTTGAAGCGCCCGCGCCGGCACGTTGACCTCAAAGCCGCTCGTCAGCGGCTGCTCGAGCGCCGTCTGTTTGAGACTCAGGCGATAGGAGTCGGTCGCGACCATCCGCAACTCTCGCTCGGACGCCGACACCAGGATCCCGGTTAGCACCGGCCGCGTCTCGTCGTGGGAAGCGGAGTTGGCCACCTTCAGCGCCGTCGAGACGAACGCGCCGGAGGAGATCGCGACGCGCGTGTCGCCGTCGAGCTCCGGCAGCGGCGGAAAGTCCTCGGCCCTCAGCGTTCGGATGTCGAACGTGGCGCTGCCCGCCACGAGCTCGACGTCCTGCTGGGCCGGCCGCAGCTCGAGCGACACCTCGGTCGCCGGCAATGAGCGCACGACGTCGAGCAGCAGTCGCGCGGGCAGGACCACGACGCCATCTCTGACCACCTCGGCCGCCAGCGGTACGCGCAGACTCACGTCCATGTCCGTCGCGCGCAGCTCGCAGCCCTCGGAGCTCGCTGAGAGTTGGACGCCGGATAAGGCCTGCAGCGCGCTGCGGGCCGACGCGACTCTGCTGACGGTTTGGAGTTGGGCCAACAGGCCATCGCGGTCGACTGTGATCCTCACGAGAAATACCTCATCTTGAAATAGTCGTAGTAGGGCAAGGGCGGACCTGTCGACAAGCACCATTGCAGGCCGTGCCTGCTGGCGCTGCGGAACCCCGGAAGTCTGTCAACAGTTCCGGTCGCCTTGTTCAAATCGCATCGAAGAGGCCAGGTTGTGAACCTCACTCGCCGCCTGCTTGTCGACTTCGAGACGCGCCGAGACACGCTTGCAGGCGTGAAGGATGGTGGTGTGACTGCGGCCGCCGAAAGCGTCGCCGAGCGTGTGGAGCGACGCGCCAGCAAGCTCGCGCGAGAGGTGGATCGCCACTTGCCTGGGCCAAGCGACCTTGGCCTTGCGTGTGCCGGCCAGGAGCTCGTCGACTGAGACGCCGAAGTGCTGTGCGACGGTGCGCTGGATGTCGCGGACGGTGGGTGTGGCGGGAGCGGCCTCTGGGCAGATCCGGTCGAGTACCTGGGTCGCGAGTTCGACGTCGATCGGCCGGCCGGTCAGGGAGTGGTAGGCCACCACCCGGATCAGGGCGCCTTCCAGCGCGCGGATGTTGTTGGTCACCCGGCGCGCGATGAGCTCGAGCACCTCGACGTCGGCCAGGACGACCCGGTCGAGCTCGGCACGCTTGCGCAGGATCGCGAGGCGGGTGCCGAAGTCGGGAGGGTGAATGTCGGCCACGAGTCCCGCTCCGAAGCGCTCTCTTAGCCGCTCCTCGAGCGCGATCAGCTGAGCCGGCATGCGGTCGCATGTGACGACGAGCTGGCCACCGGCTTCATAAAGCGAGTTGAAGGTGTGGAAGAACTCCTCCTCGGTGCGAGCCTTGCTGGCCAGGAACTGGACGTCGTCGAGTAGAAGGACGTCGACCTCGCGATAGAGATGCTTGAAGTCTCCGAGGGACCGCGACCCGAGGGCGCTCAGGAAATGGTTCGTGAAATCCTCGGCCGTCGCGTAGCGAACGGTTGCGCCGTCGCCGAAGCGGAGCACGTAATTGCCGATTGCGTGCAGCAGATGGGTCTTGCCGAGGCCCGGTGGGGCGTGGAGGAAGAGTGGGTTATAGGCCTGGCTGGGCAATTCTGCGACCGCGAGTGACGCGGCGTGGGCGAGGCGATTTCCCTCACCGATGATGAACTGGCCGAAGGTGTAGCGAGGGTTAAGCGAACGAGGGACCGCGCGCGGCGCACGTTCGGCCCGCGGCCGCTCAGCGCGCGGTCTGGCGCTCGTAACCTCGACGCGGATCGACGGGCCGAGCACGGCCCCGACCGACGATGTCACCGCCCGTCGAAAGCGCTCCGCTACCCACGTCGCCGTCGCCACTGGCCCGGAGAGCTCAAGCAGGGATCCGTCCCAGGATGAGACCTCGAGCTGGGCGAGCCAGAGGTCGTAGGCCGAGTCACCCACAGCCTGGCGTAGCCGCACGCGAATTTCGCGCCACGCGCCGTCCAGCTCTGGGTACTCGGGCAGCTCCAACCGACTCCCTCCCAGGAGGTCTTAACGTCTATCCAAAGGGCGGCCCGGGAACGCCTCCCGAGCCAGAGCCAGGTATACCAGCACGCCTGAAATCGTGAACGTGGTGTTGGCGCAAAGCGCGAGAAAAACCAAGTGCCCTCACCGCCAGCCCGAGGAGCCCAGCCTCAGGAGCCTCGATGCCCCTGCGTATACTGGATCGCTGCGCCTGGACGGATTCCCAATCCGCCGCGGGATGTGACCTCATGAAGCGGACCTACCAGCCAAAGAAGCGCAAGCGTTCTAGGACGCACGGATTCCGCGCACGCATGCGCACGCGGGCAGGACGGGCGACGCTCAAGCGACGCCGCGCGAAGGGTCGCAAGCGGCTGACAGTTTGATGGACGGCCTGCCTGGCTCGCGGCCGCGGCCCCGGCGAGCGAGGTTGTCGCGCAGCGCCGACTTTGAGCGGGTGTTTCGCCACGGCCGCTCTCAAGCCAACCGGGAGTTTGTCCTTCACGTGTTCCCCCGCCCCGACCAGCCGGGCCCGTCGCGCCTCGGCCTGTCGGTGTCACGGAAGGTCGGCGGGGCGGTGGAGCGTAATCGGGTCAAGCGGTTGCTGCGCGAGGCTTTCGCCCACGAGTCGTCCCGGCTGCCGCCCGGCACCGACGCGGTCGTCGTCGCGCGCGCTGATGCTAGGGCTCTAGCGGAGCGCGAAGGATTGGCCGGGGTCCAGGCGCGACTCGGCGAATTGATCGAGCGCATCGAGTCCGAGTTCCGTCGGGTCGCGTGAGGACAGCAGTGCGGCGGGTCGCGGTCCTTCCGGTCAAGCTCTATCAGCGGTTGATCTCGCCCCTGCTAGGCCAGCGCTGTCGGTACTACCCGTCGTGCTCGGAGTACGCGGCCCAGGCCATCACTAGATTCGGCATACTCCGCGGGCTGGTGCTCGCGGCGTGGCGATTGCTGCGCTGCAACCCGTTCAGTCACGGGGGCTTCGACCCGGTCGAAAGCCAGCGGCTGTTCAAGCCGAGGGCGCCGGCGCGACCCGCCTGATCGATGTTCCTGACCGCCAACATCTTCCAGCCGCTGATCACGGTCTTCGAGGCCGTGCTGAAGTTCTTCCACAACAGCCTCGGGGTGTCGTGGGGTTGGTCGATCGTCCTTTTGACCATCCTGATCCGCGCGATCCTGCTGCCGCTGGCTGTCAAGCAATTTCATTCGATGCAGAAGCTCCAGCGTCTGACCCCGGAGATGAAGCGCCTCCAGGCCAAGTACAAGGAGGACAAGCAGCGCCAGCAGCAGGAGCTCATGAAGCTCTACCAGGAGCACGGCGTCAATCCGTTCGCATCCTGCCTGCCGCTGGTCGCGCAGCTGCCAGTCTTCATCTCGCTCTACTACATGCTGCGCGCGAACCTGCGCGCCGACATCTGCCCTGGCCTTCAACCGCACCACATCGTCAACGGGGTCAATGTCATCAACAAGGCCCATCTCCATGCGTGCGGGTCGGGCCATGGCGCCGGCTTCCTGTTCATAAATGATCTGACCAACAAGGCGACAGGGGCGACCTTGATCGTCTTGATCGTCCTCTACGTCGGCTCACAGCTCGCGTCGCAGCTACTTATGTCGACGCCTCAGATGGACAAGACGCAGCGGAACCTCATGCTGCTCCTGCCGCTGTTCTTCGTAATCATCGTGATCCGGTTCCCCGCCGGTGTGCTCGTCTACTGGATCACGACGAACCTGTGGACGATGGGCCAGCAGTACTTCATCCGCCGCCGGCTTGGGCCCATGACGCCCCTAACGGCCGGAGGCGGAGACGGTGGGCCGGGTGGCGGTGGGCGGCGTCTTCGGGTGGCGGTCCCACGCCCGGGCCGAATGGCGCAGGTGGACTCGGCGGACTGCTGCGCGGCCGCACGAAGCAGGAGGAGCCCGTGGGGGCCGGGGCCCGCACGCGGACGACGGCTCCGCCGCCGCCCCCGCGTAAGAAGAAGAAGCGCTCCGGCCGGCGGAGGTAGGGATGGCCGAGACCCTCGACGCACCGGTTGACCGGGTCCGAGAGCTGCTCGAGCGGATCGCCGGCACCGCCGGCATCTTGGCGACCGTCTCCGTGCGCGAGGACGCCGAGCAGATCGTCGGCGAGTTCGTCGGTGAAGACGTCGGGCTGCTGATCGGCCACCACGGGCAGACGATCGACGCGATCCAGCACTTGGCCTACCGGATCGCGTTCCGGGGCTCGACCGCGCGCAAGGGCGTGATCGTCGATGCAGCCGGCTACCGCGACCGCCGTGCGGTCGCGCTGCGCGCGACCGCGGATCAGGCGGCGGAGGCGGCGGTGCGAGACGGGCGCCCGGTCCCGTTGGAGCCGATGAGCGCGATCGAGCGCAAACTCGTGCACGAGCACCTCAAGGGCCGGCGCGACGTTGAGACCTACAGCGAGGGCGAGGAGCCCAGCCGCCACCTGGTCGTTGCGCCGCTCGTCTGACGGGAAAATGACGCTCAGGCCGCCCGGCACCCGGACCCGGAGGCCGCGTTAGCTGAGGCCAGGCCCCGGAGGCCGCCCAAGGTGTTTCACGTTTTTCTTGACGGTGAAACAACCGGCCGATGGTGTAGAACCCGGCCGTGGGCTCTCCGGCGGACTCGGACACGTCTGTGCTGACGGACTTTGAGCGCGGCGTCGTGGTCGGTCTGCTCGTGGGCGAAGGCTCGTTCGGCGGTGACGGCAAGCAGCCGCAGGTGACCCTGCGCATGCACACTCGCCACGAGGCGCTTTTTCGCTGGCTCGCCGAGCGCTTCCCGGGCACGCGCGTGTACGGGCCCTACACCCACGGCGAGCGCTCCTACTACCAGTGGATGGCGCGCGGCCGGACCCTCGTCCGCGACGTGCTACCTCTACTCGAGGCCGAAGCTTCACGGTGAGCTTGACGCTTACGCGGCGCAGCGCCTCGATGCCATGCGCACTCGCTACGCGGGCTATATCGAGCGCGAGCGCGCGCGTCTGCGCGAATGAAGATCACCGATCTCGTGGAGCAATACGGCATCGAGCGTGAGGCCGTAGCACGATTGTCGACGCTCGCGAAGCTGCTCGCAGAAGACCCGGCGGCTCCGACCGCTGTCCGGGAACCGGGCCGCGTCGTCGAAGAACACCTCGCCGACGCCCTGGTGGCGTTGGAGCTGCCGATAGTTCGTGACGCGGGCGAGGTCGCCGATCTAGGGGCGGGAGCCGGCGTCCCCGGCCTGCCGCTGGCGATCGCGATGCCCCAAACGGCAGTAACCCTGGTCGAGGCCAATGGGCGAAAGTGCGAGTTCTTGCGCCGCGCGGTGTTGGCGTGCGAGCTCACGAACGTGGTGGTCGAGAATGTGCGAGCGGAATCGTGGCTTCCGGGCCGAGACCACCACGACCTGGTGACCGCCCGCGCTCTGGCTCCGCTGCCGGTCGTCGCCGAATACGCCGCGCCACTGCTTCGTATCGGCGGCTCACTTGTCGTCTGGCGCGGTGCGCGCGACTCCCATGCCGAGGCCGCCGCTGCGCGCGCGGCCACCGAGCTGGGGCTCGAAATCGGCCCCGTGACCGCGGTCCAACCGTATCCGCGTGCCCATCATCGGCACCTGCATGTGCTGACGAAGAGGCGCCCCACGTCGGGTCGATTTCCCCGTCGTCCGGGTGTCGCACGCAAGCGGCCGCTCGGAACAGGTCGGTAACTACATATGACCGCCCTCGCCGGTACCGTGGCCAGCGACATGGGCACGGTCTACGCGATCGCGAACCAGAAAGGTGGCGTCGGCAAGACCACCACGGCGGTGAACTTGGCTGCCTGCGTCGCGGCCGCCGATTACGAGAGCCTGCTGGTAGATACCGACCCTCAGGCCAATGCGACGGTGGGACTCGGGCTCGGGCGCGAGACGAGCCCGTCGATCTATGACGTCCTGGTCGGCGATGTCTCGCTGGAAGATGTAGTCGCGCCGACGTCGATCGAGCATCTCTCGATCGTGCCCTCGAATCCGGACCTGGCGGGCGCAAACGTCGAGTTGCCGCGGATCGCGGGCTCTGAGACGCGCCTTCGCACGGCGCTCGAACCGGTCCGCGACCGATACGCCTTCACCCTGCTCGATTGCCCCCCATCGCTGGGCCCGCTGACCGTCGGCGCGCTCGTGGCCGCCGATCGCGTGATCGTGCCGGTGCAAGCGGAATATTTCGCGCTCGAGGGCCTCGCCGGCCTGCTGGACACGCTGTCGCTGATCCAGCGTGAGCTCAATCCCCGCCTGACGATCGCCGGGCTGCTCTTGACGATGCACGACGGTCGCACGCGGCTCGCGCAGGACGTCGAGCGCGAGGTCCGCGAGCATTTTCCCGAACTGGTGTTCGATACGGCGATCCCGCGCAACGTCCGCGTGGGGGAGTCGCCGAGTTATGGAAAGCCGGTTATCCATCACGACCCGCACTGCGCCGGTGCGGACGCGTACTTCGAGTTCGCAAAGGAGGTGGCCGCTCGTGGCTGAGCGACAGAGAGGAATGGGCCGTGGCCTCGCAGCAATCTTGTCGGTCGCCCCGCGCGAGGAGGAGGTCGAGGAGCTCCGCGAGCTGCCCACCGACCTCATCGCTCCCAACCCGAGCCAGCCGCGCCGCTCATTCGACGAGCAGCCACTGCTCGCGCTCGCCGACTCGATCCGATCCCGAGGGATCCTCCAGCCGGTGCTTGTACGACCGCTGGTTGGCGGCCGCTACGAGCTGATCGCCGGCGAGCGCCGCTGGCGCGCCGCCAGGATGGCCGAGCGCGAGACGATCCCCGCGATCGTCCGGCATGGCGACGACGCCGCCTCGCTCGAGATGGCGCTGATCGAGAACATGGCCCGCGAGGACCTCAATCCGATCGAGGCGGCTCGAGGCTGCGCCGCGCTGGTCGAAGAACTCGGGCTCTCGCGCGAGGAGGTTGGCCTGCGGGTCGGCCGCAGTCGCGTGGCGGTCTCCAACCTGATTCGCCTGCTCGACCTCCCCGACGAGGTGCTTGCGCTGCTCGAATCCGGCGAGCTCAGCGAAGGCCATGGGCGCGCGCTCATGATGGCCGACGACCATGACGCCCGACGACGCCTCGCACGCGACGCGGTCGCCGGTCGCTGGTCGGTGCGGGAACTGGAGCATCGCGCGCGCGAGGCGCGGAGGACGCCGGGGCGGCGAGCCGGCACTCGCCTGCGTCCGGCGCTTCACCCAGACCAGCACGCGGCGATTGACCGAATTGCCGACGAGCTCGGTTCGGCGCTCGGACTGGACATCACGGTGACCGCCGCCGCGGGCGGCGGCTACCGCGCCCACCTGGCGTTCGAGTCGCTCGACGAGGCGCTCGAGGTTGCGCGCCGGCTCGGCATCCGCGCGGCCGCCTGAGCGGCGCGAGTGTTCCGCGGAACACCTCGAGCGCGGCGCTAAGATGGCCGCCCTGAGGCGATCGCGCCGCCGGTCGCCACGAAGGGCGATTAGCTCAGTCGGTTAGAGCGCTTCTCTGATAAGGAAGAGGTCCCAGGTTCGAGTCCTGGATCGCCCACTGGGGCTCACCCCGGACGACGGCGGGTGCGATTGGACGCCCCGACCAACGGAGCTTTGGTGTCCGGTCCCGCGGGTAACGTCACCCGGCCGAGTGCTGATGGTGGTAAGCGTCCCGACGGATCGTCCGCGAAGTAGCTGATGTCCGAAACCACGTGTGTCACCCCGTGGTCGGATTTGATCATCCAACCGGACGGCTGCGCGAGCTTCTGTTGCGACGCCTCAGTGCTCCTCACCGTTGACGGTCGTGCGGCACGGCTCGGCCAGGACTCGTTCGACGACATTTGGAACGCGCCCGAGCTCGTCGAGACCCGCGCGGCCATGGCCCGAGGGGAGCGTCCCGACGTGTGCCGGGTCTGCTGGGAGCGCGAGGAGCACGGTGGGCTCAGCCGCCGCGTGAGCGTGAACACGAGTTACCGCGCCTCGGGCGGCCCGCTAGATCTGGACGCTCTGGAGCTCGTTGGCCGGGAGAGTGGGTACCACTTGGAGCGGACGCCCGAGCAGTTTGTATTCGGGCTGGGAAACGTATGCAACTTGGCATGTCGAAGCTGCAACGGCCTGTTCAGCTCCAAGGTCGCGGCAGATGCGGTGCAATCAGCCTGGGCTGCGGATCACTGGTCGCCCGCACAGCCCGGTCTGACGGGCGACCGCCCCGGATCGGAGGCCAGGGGCAGCGCTGCGTGGTTCAGGGATGTCGAAGCGATGGCCGACATGGTCGCCGCGAGCACACACGACAACGTGGTCCTCTCGCTGCTCGGCGGCGAGCCGTTTCTGATCAAGCAGACCTGGGAGCTGATGACCGCGCTTGTCGATCGTGGCGTGTCAAACCGGGTCACGATCGGTTTGGTAACCAATGGCCAACAGCGGAGCGAGAAGCTGACCGAGCTGGCGCCTCACTTCCGATCCGTGGGCGTCTCGGTGAGCGTCGACGGCTACGGACCTCTGTATGAATACCTTCGCCACGGCGGGAGCTGGGATCGTCTGGTCGAGAACCTCGATTGGCTTGTGATGGTGCCCGGCGTATCCGTGGTCGTCACGCCGACGCTCCAGAACACAAATGCGCTTGACATGCCAAGGCTGTTGAGATTCCTAGACGAGCGGGAACTGGGGCTGTACTTCAACGCGATCAGCTTTCCGCCTCGGCTGGCGCCCCGCAACCTCCCGCCCGCCGTGCGCATCCGCGCCTCGGCGCAATTGCGCGAATACCTCGGACTCGAGTGCCGAGGGGAGAACGTGACCGTGGTGCGCGGCTATTGCGACCTGCTGGAGGCCGATGGCGACAGCTTTGAGCGCGAGCTGTTCGAGGACTACATGACCTTCACCAATGACCTGGACGCCAGCCGCGGAGAGTCGATCGCCGTCGCCGCCCACGAGCTGGTCGCAGCGCTCGAGGACGCGGGCGTTCCATGGTCGACGGCGCGACGCCACGTTCCTCGGGAGCCCGCCTGCGTCTAAGAACCGCGGGAGGCGCTCGAGAGGAACAGCCGGCCGAACTGTCGCAAGCCTGCCTGGAGAGCTTTCACCGGCGCGCTGCGCTCCCCGCCAGCCGCCCTGAACAGACGGGCCCGGAGACGCTGCAGGGCCTGCCACGACACGGAATCGTCAATCCGCTTGGAGAAGAGCTCTAGCTCGCCGAGGCGCTGAGCGCGGGCTTCGAGCTCGCGATTGGAGGCGATGAGGGCGCGATTGGAGGCTTCGAGCGCACCCTGCTCGGCCTCCAGAGCGCCGTGGGCGATCCGCAGACGCTCCAGCTCGGTCGCGAGCTCGACGTTCCGTTCCGCCGCCCGCCGCAGTCGGTCGCCTCCGGTCTCGCGCGTCGCGGCGAAGACGAACTGATAGGTCTCGGCCTCCGGATCACGGAGCGCCAGCTCCAGGGTCGCGGTTGGGACCTGCTCGCGCTCGAGAGCGAGCTCGGTCTCGAACACGGGTATCCGTACGCGCCGGAGGTCGGTGATCACTAGCCCCGCCTCCTTTGCCAGCTGCTTGATCGATTTGAGGGTGAAGAAGCGGGTGTGCGTGCTGTCGAGAAGACCCCACGCCCGGTATTCCCACTCGCCCTGCGCGAGCGACAGGCGCATGTCGACATGTCCGACGTGCGGGAGCGAAACGACGACATATCCACCGGGCCGGAGCAGCCCCGCGGCCCTGCTCAGCACGGCCTGCGGTCGGAGTAGGTGCTCCAGCACGTCCCCGGCCAGCACTACGTCGAACTCCGGCTCGAGATCGGCGAACACGTCGGGATTGTTGAGGTCTCCTATGACGACCTCTTCGGCGATTCCGCGAAGCTGCTCAGCGCATTGCCGGTCGAGTTCCACGGAGGTGACCTGGCAATCCTGAGCGACGAGCGCCTGGGTCATGTGACCGGATGCGGCTCCGAGTTCGAGTACGCGGCGGTTCCATCCCACGAGCTCGAGCTGGTAGGCGTGGGCATTGTTGGGAGCCCGCGGGTCGACGTCTCGGTGATATTGGCTCAGCACAGCAGCGCTCCACGTGCCTGGGCGCCATTCCCTGTCGCCGTCGCGAGCTGGTGGCGAAGCCGGTCGTTCTCCTTGAGCAGCGCGGAAGCTTTGGCCCGCAGCGCCGTGGCCTCGGCGTCGGCGGCTTCGCGGGCGATCGCGAGCTGGCGCTCGAGGGTCGCTTCGAGGCGAGACAGCCTGCGCTGGAGAACCACCTGGGCCGCGAGACCGTCCAGATACAGCTCCGCAAAGCGATCGCGCATCGGGAACTTCACCCCGGCGAGCGGGGAGGCCTCGGCGACGCAACCGTCGGGTGCAGGTCGGCCCAGCGCTCGCGCGGTCGCCGTCAGGTACGCATCGCCGTGACGCAGATCGGGCTCGAGGTGCGCGCCCTCGGCCCACTCGTTCCAAGCGTTGATCAGGACCATCCCGTCGGGCGGGGTTCGCGCGTACACAGTGTCAAGCCATTGCTCGTACAGCTCCGGCGTGCTGCCGTGCAAGAGCAGACTCTGACCGTCGCCGCGTCGCGGGCTGTTGTCCCAGGACGGCAACACGCACTCGTGACGGCGCCAGGCCGGCTGCGGCTCACCCAGGTAGTGGGTCATGACCTGCTCGTAATCGAGCACACAGTTGTCCCGGTTCGCACCGTCCACATCGAATCGCCCAACGCGCTGCGTCGTCCCGTGAGGCAGAAACTGGGCTGCGGAATCGGCGCCGGAGCTTGCGGGATCCCCGAAATCTCCGTGGGTATCGAACTTGACCACATGCACGTGTTCGATGCCGCCCGCGCGCCACAGCTCTCGCCATCGGCGGAGCGTTCGGGCCGGATCTGGCATTCCCTGGATCCGATAGATGAACAGCACCGGACAGCCATTCACCCGCAGGTAGTGGGGGCTTGACATCGCCGTCAACAGGAAGAGACCGTGCGCCTCATCGTCCTCGGGGCTGTAGCGCTGCCTCAGCAGCACCTCGTGATCGGCCGCGTCCCATGTGCGACTCCAATGCTCATTTGCCCACGCAAGGCAGAACGGGATGTCGGGTACTCCTCGCTCGATCGCCTCATCGATGACGCGGCGCAGCGGACGCTGGCCCTCGAACCAGTAGTGGTAGTAACAGAAGGCGTCGATGCCGTGGGCTTTCGCAGTACGCGCCTGTGCCTCTCTAACCTCGGGTACGCGGAGGTCATAGAAGCCGAAATCCTTCGGCAGGTGAGGCTGGTAGTGACCCGGAAACAACGGGCGCGCACGGACGACGTTGTGCCACTCGGTGAAGCCGGTGCCGTACCAGCCGTCGTTCTCCGGGATCGGGTGAAACTGCGGCAGGTACAGTGCGATCGTCGTTGCCATCCGGACCGAATTAGAGCAGCGGCCTGTAGGGCAGGCCGCGGTTGCAGTAATGCTCCTCGAGCCGAATCGAGCCGTCGACGGAAAGCGCCCCTCTCGTCACCGTGACCGTGTCACGGTGAGTCTCGATGTGTGACACAAGGTCCGGTCCAGTACCGGCGATCATCATGATCTCCACGACCAGGTTGGTGAGCGCCGGGCGATCGTGGAACCACCCTCCCTCTGACTGCCACAGCATGTCTGGAAAGTGGGCCCAGGCCCAATCCTCGATCACGTATTTGCCCCCCGGCCGCAGTCGAGGGAACAGGACCTCGAACGAGTTCCTTGTCTCCCGATAGAAGTGCGACGCGTCGTCGACCACCAGATCGAGCGGCTCGTCCCGATGGTCGCTGTCGACTAGCTCCTCGAGTAAGGGCCTGTTGCCCTGATCGATGCCGTAGTGCGGGCTTACGACTCCGTCGAACTCCTGCGCCGAGATGAACTCGTCGAGGGCGCCGACCCGTTCGCCGGCCAGCTCGATCGCGGTCATTTTCTGGGGCTGCGCCAGTGACGCAAGCAGTGCGGCACTCCCGCCCTTGTAGATGCCGAGCTCGACGATCCGCCTGGGCCGCAGGTCGTCGATCAGCACCGCGAGCCGGACCACCATCTCGCGTCGTTTGGCCACGACGAATCGGTTCGGCTCGGACTCCTCGGACCGGTAGCGCTCCTCGTCATGCGTAACCACGAACTCGGTTCCGCCGACGACGAGGAGATCATCGCCGAGCCACGTCATCAGAGCCGAGGCGTGCTCACGCTGGTCAGGCAGTCGGCCTCGGTGCGCGGCCTCCTCGGGGTGGATTAGGCCAGCGACGACCATCCCCACCTGGTCTTCCTGGGTCTCGGGAATGGGGAAAAGCTAGCTGTCGCTCCGGCGGCATCGCAGGGAGTCGTCGTGATGACCTCCCGGAGGGACGTTTGCACAAGGACCCGGGCTGTCACCCTTGACCGGGTGAAGCGTCTGTTCGAGCCGGTCCCAACCGATCGCGTCATCCGGCGTTGGGCACAGCTGCTGTGTGGCGTAGTGCTCTACGGCGCGACCGCAGGGATGCTCGTCATCGCGGGCCTCGGGCTAGACCCGTGGGACGTGCTTCATCAGGGTCTGTCGCGTTCGATCGGTCTCGGGATCGGCACCTGGGCGGTCATCGTGAGCTTCGTTGTGTTGCTCGGCTGGCTCGTCCTCCGGCAGCGGCTCGGCGTTGGGACGCTCGTCAACGCGATCGGCGTGGGCGTTGTGATCGACCTGATGGTCTCGGCCTTCCACACACCTCATGTGCTCTGGGCCCGGGTGTTGCTGCTTGTCGGCGGGGTCGTCGGCAACGGCATCGCAACCGGGTTCTACATCGGAGCCGGGCTCGGCCCGGGCGCCCGCGACGGTCTGACGACGGGAATCGCGAGCCGGGGCCGCTCGATCCGTGTCGTGCGCACGACGATCGAGGCGAGCGTGCTGCTCACGGGCTTCCTGCTGGGTGGGACGGTCGGGATCGGGACGCTCCTTTATGCACTCGCGATCGGGCCGATCACCCACCAAACGATTCCGGGCCTCGCGATCGACGAGCACCTGAGGATGCTGAGACACGAGCGCAGCCACGAGGTTCGGCTGGCGGACACGAGCGGGGCGTAGGGGGTCCACGGGACTCGCGCGAGCGCGCTCGCCTAGGATGCCTCGCCGGTGCCAAGCGCGATCGTCGACATCACGACCCCCGATGGGGTCGCCGACGCGTATATCTCGCAGCGCGACGACATACCCCACCCCGGGGTTCTGTTCATCGTGGACGCCTACGGCCTGCGCCCGACGATCGAGGAGATGGTCGACCGCATCGCCGCCGACGGGTATGTCGTGCTGGCGCCGAATGTCTTCTATCGCGCTGGACGGGAGCCGGTGCCGCGTCCGTTGCCCGACCTGACGGACCCCGACCAGCGAACCAGCCTGTGGGAGTCGCTGCGGCCGATGATCCAGGCGCTGACGCCCGAGCGGATCGCTTCAGACGGCGCGGCGTACCTCGACTACCTCACGCAGTTCGCATCGCCCGGACCGGTGGCGATCACGGGCTACTGCATGGGCGCTCGGCTCGGCTGGAGGATCGCCGCGGCCGACCCCGACCGCGTGGGCGCGCTGGCGGGCTTCCACGCCGGCGGCTTGGTCACCGACGCTCCCGACAGCCCACACCTGTCGGCCGACGAGTTGAAAGCCGAGCTCTATTTCGGCTTCGCCGACCAGGACCCGAGCATGTCCGCCGAGCAGATCGCCCAACTGGACGCCGCCCTAGAGCAGGCGGGAAGGGAGTATCGCTCGGAGGTCTACGAGGGCGCGAAGCACGGATACACGATGGCCGACACCCCCGCCCACAACGAGGTTGCGCGCGAGCGCCACTTCGAAGAGCTCGGCGCGCTGCTCAAGCGCGCGCTTTAGCCTCCGCGTCGGCTCCCTCTACGATCACGGCCCCGTGGCCATCCAGCGAGACGACGCGGTGCTGATCGAGGACCGCGCCCCGGCCGGTCGGGATCGCCAGCACCCGAGCCCGGCGTCAGCACCGAGCACTCGGCGCGTAGCCCCAGCCTGGGGCTGGGCCGCCCTCGGGCTGCTCGGCTCGGCGCTCGCGGGTTTCGAAGGCACTCGACTTCTCGGACCAGGCGCGGTCAGGTGGTGGTTCACGGCGTCGTTCCCCTCGGGCCACAACGCGATCAAGCTTGTCTTCTGGATCGGAATCGCGGCGCTGTGCATCGCTTGGCTCGGGCTCTATCGGGACATCGACCGGACACGGGTCCCGCAGCTGTGGGTCATCGGCGCGCTCTGGTGCCTTCCGTTCCTGCTTGGCCCGCCGCTCTTCAGCCGCGATGTCTACAGCTACTTCGCGCAGGGGACGCTGGTGCATCTCGGACACAGCCCCTACCACGAGGCGCCGATCGCACTCGGCCATCTCGGCCATCAGCACGTGCTCAACGGCGTCGACCCGTTCTGGCGCAAAACCACCGCTCCCTATGGCCCGCTGTTCCTTGGCGTGATCAGCCTGATCGCTGGAGCTATCGGCTCGCATCTCGTCCTGGGCGCGACGCTTATCAGGCTGTTCGACGCGGTGGGGATCGTGCTGCTCGCGATCTTCGTGCCCCGCCTCGCGCGAGCGCTAGGCCGCGATCCACGGCGCGCGCTCTGGCTCGCCGCGCTCAGCCCGCTGGTGCTGCTGCAGCTCGTCTCGCCCGCTCATAACGACGCGCTGATGGTCGGGCTCATGGTGGCCGGCGTCGCCTTCGCGGTCGAGCGACGTTGGCTGGTCGGGATCGCGCTTTGCGCGCTGGCAGCCACCGTCAAGGTTCCGGCGGCAGCAGCGATCCCGTTCATCGCTGTCGCGTGGGCGCGCACATTCGAGAGCCCGCGCGATCAGCTCACGGCACTCGCCAAGGCCGCGGCGATCGCCGTCGCGGTCGCGGCGCTCGTCACGTTGGTGACCGGGCTCGGCCTCGCGTGGATCTCCACCGGGCTGTTCAACACGCCCGGGCGTGTGCGGCTATCGATCACGCCCGCGACGGCGCTCGGATACACGGTCGCCCACCTCGTCCACCACGTCAGCGTGCCGCTGAACGGCAAGCAGTTTGAGGCGACGCTCAGCCACATAGCGTTCGGGCTCGTGGCCGCGGGTGGCCTGGTCCTGCTCTACCGCACCCGGCTTGAGAACCTAGTTCGGCAATGCGGCCTGTTGCTGGTCGGGATCGCGATCGGAGGACCCGCCGCGTGGCCGTGGTACTTCGTCTGGGGCCTGGCGCTGCTCGCATGCCTCCCGGCGGCGCAGCGCTCGCGTCTGCTTCCGCTCGCGATCATCGTGCCCGCGTTCATCATCATCCCGACCGGTCAGCTCGCGCTGGCGCTTGGCAGTTCGCCTTACACGCTGGTCTTCTACATAGCCCTAGCCGCGGCCGGGGCATGGCACTGGCGGAGCCGCCGGTGGACCGCAAGGCCCGCGCTGCGCTGATCGGCGGCCCAGCGCTGCTGGCGCTGGGCCTCTGCCTGATCGACATCACCGGACGGAGCCTCGGGTTCGATGAATCCGCGACGGTGGCGATCGCCGCCCAACATGGCGCCGCGCTGCGCCATGCGATCGCCCACGACGGCGGCAACATGTCGGGCTACTACGTGCTGATGCACGTGCTGGTCGGGTGGTTCGGTAACGGCGAAGTCGTGCTGCGGCTTCCGTCTGCGATCGGCTCGGCGATCGCCACCGGGCTGACGAGCGCCCTCGCTCTCAGGCTGTTCGATCGGCGGGTCGCGTTTGCGGCCGGAGTGCTGATGGCGGTCAGCCTCCCAATGGTGTTCTGGGGCCAGAGCGCGCGCAGCTACGCGATCCTGGTCGCGCTGACGGCCGCCTCGTTCCTCGCGCTGGATGTCGCCCAAAAGGAGGGCGGTCGCGCGGCCTGGGGCGCTTATGTGATCACGACGGCGCTTGCCCTGTACGCGAGCCTGCTCGCGGTCCTGATCATCGTCGCCCAGCTGCTCGTGATGGACCGCCGCCGGCTGCGCACCCCGGTGAGCGCCGTCGCTGCGGTGGCGGCCTGCTCGATCCCCCTGATCGTGCTCGCGGCTCGCCGCGGCTCGGGTCAGTTGTTCTGGGTTCCGCGCCCAGACTGGACGGCGGTCAAGCAGGTCCTCCAGGCCCTCACCTCATCTGGACTCGAGCCGAGCATCCATACGACTTCGACCACGTATGTGCTGTTGGTCCTGACCGTCGTGATGCTGATCGTGGCGATCGTCGCCGCGCGCGACTCTGCGCTGCTGCGTTCCTGGCTGCTGACGCCGGTTCTGTTCGCCCTCGTCGAATCGTTTGTCGGCCAGCCGATCTTCCTGCCCCGCAACCTGCTGATCGTCCTGCCAGCGGTGGCGATCCTGCTCGCGTCGGCCGTGACCCGCTGGCGGCCCGGGTGGGCGCTGCTCGTGGCCGTGATCGCGCTGCGCGCGCTTCAGCTCGCGCCCGCCTACGGGGTCTCGCCCGAGGATTGGCGTGCAGCGACCGCGTATCTGCTCAACCACGCCCAGGCCGGCGACTGCGTCGCCTTCTATCCGGCCGATGGCCGCAACGCGTTTCGCTACTACGCGCGCGCGCGTCTAAGCCAAGCGCCGCGTGCGGTCCTGCCGCGAGCGCCGTGGTCGAGCGCCCGCGCGTACATCGAGGACTACGCGACGCTCTCGACACCGCCCACAGGCTGTGTCCGCCTGTGGCTCGTCTCGAGCCATCAGGGACAACCCGACGGCCCGGCCGCCTCGCGGGCCAACCGGGCGCGCTACGTCCGATTGCGCGGGCTGCTCGAGGGCGCGTACCCCCGCAGCGACGCGAAGGACTTCGGCTATGCCGCACCAGTGAGCGTCGAGCTCTTCTCTACGGCCTGAGCGTGGTGCTGACAAACGTCAGCGCGCTCAGCCCCGCGAGCAGCACGCCGCTGGCGAGCGCATACCAGCCGAACGCGCGCCGGCGCAGGTAGTACGCGGGCACCATGACCGCGGGGAAGGCAGTGATCAGAAGTCGCGGATTGGGCGGCGTGTACTCCGATGTCACGGCCAGGTAGGTGATCCCGAGCGTCCACACGAGCGCCTCGACCGACACCGTCCTCCGCGCGCGAATCAGCAGCACCCACAGCACGATCAGCAGCAGTGCGCCGGCCACGCCCACCACCAGGTTGAGGTTGATCGTGGGGTTGTTGAAGTGTGAGAACGAGATCGAGTTGATGAGCGACTTCGTCAGGTGCACGAGCGCGAACGGGTCGGCCTTCTCGTTCCAGCCGTAGCGCTGGGCCCGCGTGTATGCGAAGGGCGTGCCGGTGTGGGCCCACAAATACGCTGCGAAAGCGACGATTCCCGTCACCGACAGTAGGGGCGCGAGCAGGCTCGGGCGACCGAGGCGCCACCCCCGCCGCCGCAGCTCCAAGATCGCCGCGACCGCGCACACCAGCACCAGCACGACCGCCTCGGGCTCGACAGCGGTCGCGATGCCGGCCAGCACGCCGGCCAGCAGCCACCGTTTTCGCTGCAAGGCGAGGATGCACCCGGCCGCCAGGGGCAGCGCCATCCCCTCGGCGTACACCATCGAGAACACGACCGAGCCCGGAAAGAGGCAGAACAGCACGACCGCGCGTCGCCCCGCGGCCTCACCCCACCAGCCCTCCGCGAGCTTCTGGACGAGGACGGTCGTGATCAGTCCCCCAATGCCCGAGATGATCAGGCCGGCGATCGACAGACCGTTTACGAACGATTGGCCGCTCGCCCACGACACCGCATGGCCGAGCGGCCACATTGCAAGAGGGAACAGCGGGAAGAACCCGAGCGTCGAGCGCTGGCGGAGCACGTACGGAACGACGGACGACGGATAGCCGTGGTGCGCCAGCGTGCGGTAGAGCAGCCCGTCCCACCAGGAGAGCTCGTCGATCAGACCGGCATGGCGGAGCGAGCCGTTGACGATCGCGACCGCGAGCAGAAGCGCGCGCGTCGCGAGATAGACGAGCACCGCGAATTTGATCCCGCGAAGGGCGGCATAGCGGTCGATCGCACCAGCCAGACGGGCTGCCGGCGCCGGCCGATCGACGACCTGTTCTGCGCTCGCGGCCATCGCGGGGAGTGTATGGACGGGGCTGAGAGGACTCCTATACTTGCCCCCCCAGTGCAGGAAATGGTCATCTACGGCGTGAGCTTCGACATGGTCGGCAAGCAGCCCATCGTGCTGCTGAAGGCGGTCGAAAGCAACAAGTTCCTGCCGATCTGGATCGGGCATCCCGAGGCGGCCGCGATTCTGATGAAGCTCCAGGGCGCCTCGACCCCGCGGCCGATGACACACGACCTGATCGCGGACGTGTTGGGCGAGCTCGACGTCGAATGCACCCGCGTTGCGGTCACCGAACTGCGCGAGAACACCTTCTACGCGTCGATCAGCCTGCGGGTCAACGGACGCGAGCTCGAGATCGACTCACGCCCGAGCGATGCGCTGGCCCTCGCGGTCCGCTCGGGAGCCCCGATCTTCGCCGCCGATGACGTGATCTCCGAGTCCGCGATCGAGTTCGAGCACGAGGTCGAGGACACCGAGGAGGTCGTCGAGAAGTTCAAGGACTTCCTCGACCACGTCTCGCCGGAGGACTTCGCCTCCGAGGAGGAGTAGGTCCGGCCGCCTACACGCGCGCCGCGGCTGTGTCCAGGATCAGCTGAACGAGTTCGTCGAACCTGATCCCGGCGGCATCGGCGGCCTGGGGTAACAACGAGGTCTCCGTGAGGCCGGGGATCGCGTTGGCCTCGAGCACGTAGAGCTCGTCGTCATTGGAATCGAGCATCAGGTCGATGCGCGCGAAGCCCTCCAGGCCGAGCAGCTCGAACACCTCGAACGCCATCCCGCTGGCCCGCTCTGCGACTGCCTCTGGGAGTTCTGCGGGACAGACGAACGTCGTGCGGCCGATCTCGTAGCGGGCCTCGAAGTCGTAGAAGTCCTCATGGCGGGGGACCGCCTCGACGATCGGCAGCGCGCATGGCTCGCCGTCCTTGAGCACGATCGACACCGCGAGATCCCGGCCGGCCACGTGGCGCTCGAGCAGCACCTTGCGGTCGTAGGAGAAGGCCGCGACGAGCGCGGCCGGGACGTCGGCGGTCGTGCGCGCGAACTTGATCCCCAGCGCCGAGCCCTGACCCGCCGGCTTGACCACGATCGGGAACTCGAGCCGCTGCTCGATCGCCGGCAGCGCCTGCGCCGCTCC
The DNA here is from genome assembly GCA_963795505.1 of uncultured Actinomycetes bacterium. Lineage (GTDB taxonomy): Bacteria > Actinomycetota > Thermoleophilia > Solirubrobacterales > Solirubrobacteraceae > Palsa-465. The sequence continues at coordinate 1,978 of CAWCIB010000011.1, read as the reverse complement.
GAGCTCCTTGAAGGCGGTCTCGTTAAACGCGAAGAAGTCCGGCGTCGGGATGCCCCGGTCGCGCATCGCGTGCTTGGCGAGCACCTTGTCCGAGGCGCGGATGCAGGCGGACACGCCCGACCCGGTGTAGCGGATGCCCATCGCGTCGAGCAGCTCCTGAACAGTTCCGTCCTCCCCGTCGCGGCCGTGCAACGCGACGAACGCGATCTCCGGCATCTCACCGCGCAGACGCTCGACGAGATCTGGGCCGACGTCGATCGGGACAACGTCGTGTCCGAGGCGCTCGAGCGCGTCCTGGACCCGCGCGCCCGACTTGAGGGAGACCTGCCGTTCCAGTGAGCGGCCGCCTTTGAGGACGGCGACGCGGCTCACGCGCTGCGCTTACGTCTGTCGGCTAGGCGCAGGACCCGCGCCAACCCAGCGTCGGGCTCGCGCGAAGGCGCCTCGGTCGCGGACGGCCGCGCGGCATGAGAGACGGGGGTGACCCCGGTCAGCGTTCCGTACAGACCGACCTGCTCGCGCACGATCTCGCCGATCCGCCTGATGCCCTCATGGATCTCCGATTCGGACACGCCGGAGAAGTTGAGCCGCATCGAGGAGCCGCCACGACCGTCGACGTATGCCGCGCGGCCGGGGACAAATGCGACGTCGGCGTCGAGCGCGCGCGCCAGCAGGTCGGTGGTGTCGATGTAGTCGGGCAGCGTCGCCCAAATGAACAGGCCGCCCTCGGGGAGCGTCCAGGTCGCCTCGCGGGGAAGAAACTCCGCCAGCGAGTCGAGCATCACGTCGCGTCGGCGGCGGTAGATCTCGATTAGCGAGCGCACGTACTTCAGCCACGGCCCAGACTCGAAGTAGGCTGAGACGAAGTACTGGCAGACCGACGAGGAGCACAGATCGGCGCCCTGCTTGCCGACGTTCATCTTCTCGAGCACGGGAGCGGGCGCCGCCGCCCAGCCGAGCCTCACTCCCGGCGAGAGGATTTTCGAGAACGTGCCCGCGTAGATCACGAACTCGTCGTCGAGCGAGCGCAGCGTCGGCAGCGGGCTCCCCTCGTAGCGCAGCAGGCCGTAGGGTTGTCCTCGAGCACCAGTAGCTCGCGCTCGGAGGCGATCCGCACGAGCTCGTGGCGGCGGTCGAGCGAAAGCGTCACGCCTGCGGGGTTGTGGAAGTTGGGGACGGTGTAGATGAACTTCGGGCGCTTGCCGTCGGCCTCGAGCCGATTGAGCGTCGAAACCAAGACCTCGATCACGATGCCTTTCTCGTCCATCGGGACCTGCACCACATCGGCCTCATAGGCAGAGAAGGTCGGGACCGCGCCGGGGTACGTGGGCGCCTCGGCGACGACCACGTCACCGGGGTCGATCAACGTCTTGCAGACCAGGTCGATTACCTGCTGTCCGCCGGTCGTTACGAGCAGCTCGTCGGCGTCGACCGTCATGCCCTCTTCGCGCATCACTTCGACGATGCAGCGCTTGACGAGCGTGAGCCCTTCGGTCGGCCCGTACTGGAGCGCCCGGGCGCACGACTCGGCCGCCACCGCGCCCATGAGCGACGCGTATGACTCGGGCGGGAACGTGCTGGTGTCCGGCCACCCGCCGGCCAGCGAGATCACCTCGGGCTGCTCGGTCAGCGCCATCAGGTCGCGCATCGCCGAGGACTTCATCCCCCGGGTGCGCGAGGCGAACAGTGCTGCGTAGCGCTCGATGTCGTGCGCCGTCGTCCGCCGTCCACTCACGCCGCCCGCTCCCCATGCGACCAAACACGTATCGTCACGCCCGCTGACAGTACCGAACCATGAACCTGGCCTTCGACATCTTCCAGGGAATCGGGGTCGCCGCCGCGCTCGGCATCCGTCCCTTTTCTGCCCGCGCTAGCGGTCGGCGCGCTCGCGGCCGGAAACATTCAGATCCACTTCAAGCACACGGACTACGCCTTTCTCCAGAGCGCTCCGTTCCTCGGTGGAATGGCGGCGGGGGCG
>CAWCIB010000010.1:0-554823 GCA_963795505.1 uncultured Actinomycetes bacterium | reverse complement strand
TAAGCGAACCGCGACGCCGGAGCCGCAACGCCCTGGGTAGCGCGTCCGGCCGCCGACTGTCAAGCAGCGACATCGGCCGAAGCGTGCCGGGCACGCATCACGTCACGGAGACCCACGCGCTGCTTGACAGCGCCGGCCGGCCGCGCTGTCTGTCAATGAGGTCGGGGCGCGAGTGCGCCCCGACCAACCGAATCGACCGGTGCGGCGGGGGCATTTGCGAATCGTCCCGAACCGTCTTTGCCGCTGAATCCCGCCCGCCTCCATGGCGTCGGTGGTCAGCGGCAACCGCGGGCAGGTACCCAAACTTTGCGCCCGAGGTCTCTGCTTGGACGGATCACTGAGTCCTGCCTCGTGGCGGAGCGGTCGCCAGGGCGTTGAAGCTGCCCCGTCGCGGGGTGAAGGCGCGGGAGCAAGGCCGTCGTCCAGTTCAAGCGCGTCCCGAGACGCCTAGGCCTGATCGGAGTCGGCGTGATAGGAATCGCTCGTGGCAGCGGTCGAGCGCAAGGGGCTTCGACGGGTGCCGGTGGGCGCGGAGACGTCCGCGCCAGCGTGGCTGCTCTTGGCTCTCCTGGCTGGGGTTTGTGTCGCATCGCTAGTGGTCATCGTGGTGCTTGGGACGCACCTTGCGTTTTTCAACGATGACTGGTACTTCCTGTTGCAGCGGCCGGGGTTGGAATCGCATGGCGGCGCCGATGTGCTGTTCGCGCCGCATAACAGCAATCTCGTGTTCTTCCCGGCGCTGGCGTACAAGGCTCTCGTGTTGCTGTTCGGTCTCGGCTCACAGGTTCCGTTCCGGCTTTTGCTGGGGTTGTTGGTGGTCGCCGTGGGCATGCTCGTCTACGTTCTGGTCAGCGCACGGGTTGGGCGACTGGGGGGCTTGTTCGCCGCGGTCGTGGTTTTGTTCCTCGGGGCGGCCTGGGAGGACTTGCTCTTCTTCGCGTCGATTGACCTGGTGGGGTCGCTTGCAACTGGGCTTGGCGCGCTGTGGGCCCTAGAGCGCGCCGGTCAAAAACGCGATGCTGCGGCCTGTGTTCTGCTCGTCTGTTCGGTGGGCTTCTCGAATGTGGGCATCCCATTTGCGGGAGCGGCGGCGGTCGCGCTCGCGTTGCGTGGACGCTGGCGCCAATTGTGGATCGCCGTTGTGCCGCTCGTCCTGTTCGGTGCTTGGTGGGCAATCGATGGGAGCAACCAGCCGTCGCATCTGTCTTGGCACAACGTTGCCCACCTACCGCGGTACCTCATCGACTCCGCGTCGATGGGCCTAGCGTCCGTTTTTGGTCTCGATCGCGGCAGCGTGTCCGCTAGCTACACGCGCGGACACATCCTGTTGGCGCTCGCGACGGTGGCGCTGATATTCGCGCTGGTGAGGGGTTGGCGACCGCCGAACACCGTGCTCGTCCCCGCTGCCGGTTTGCTGATCTTCTGGATTCTCACGGGCGCTTCGTACATCCCCGGCCGTGCACCCGACTCGAGCCGTTACCTGCTGATCGACGCGGCACTGCTGATCTTGATCGCCGCTGAACTGCTCCGAGACGTGCGGCTCGGACCGGTCCTCGGCGCGGGCCTGGCACTGATCACGGTCGCGGCCGTTTTTTCAAACATCGACGGAAGGCTCAGCTACGGCTACCACTTCCTGCAAAACCAAGCGGGCTATGCGAAGGCGGAGCTGGGCGCACTTGAAATCGGCCGGGCGCTCGCGCCGCGAGCCCTGTGGCTGACCGCGACGGTAGCGCGCAACCCGTACCTGTCGGGAATCACGGCAGGGCGCCTGTTCGCCGAGACCAACGCGCACGGTCAGCTGCCAACCTACAGCGCCAAGCAGATCGCGACGGCCACCCCGCCACAACGCCAGGGTGCAGACGCAGTATTAATCAGCGCCGAACAGCTGTCGCCGACGCCGACCACCGCGCGACCGCTTGCGAGCGCCATCTGTCAGCGCGTAGACACGACGCGAAGCCCGGGCGCGACGCTAACCGCCGGCAAGTGGCTCCTTCGAGATGTTGGCGCCACAGGCCTGGCGATCGGCTTCCGGCGCTTCGCGCCAGCCCAGCTACCCGTCTATGCGGCGCTGATCGCGCCCGGTACGACCGAGCAACTGGCAATCCCATCGGACACCCTCCCGCTGCCATGGCACCTGTTCATCAAGGCGCCTTCACAGACCCCTACCGGCGCGCTCGAAGTATGCACCGCCTAGCGTGGTAGCTAAGGCATCAACGCGACACGACCCGCCGCGGTGATCGACACTCCGACCGGCGCAATGGCGCCGTCAAGCGATGCCCAACGGGGAGATCGTCTACAGCCGCAAGCCGGATCGAAGGCGGATGACACGCCTCAGCCAGCGCAGAGATTGGTAGCGCATCGGTAAGCATCGCTGATATCGCACCCCACGGAGGCCAACAAGAAACCCCGCCTACGCGGGGCTTTCCTAACGCGCCCGGAGAGATTCGAACTCCCGACCTTCGGTTCCGTAGACCGACGCTCTATCCAGCTGAGCTACGGGCGCTTGGTCGGTCGATTCTAGCCCCGGTGCCAGGGCTCAGCGGCGCGGCTGCTGCGATGGGCCGACGTACTCTGAAAGCCACTTGACGAACGGGCGCGCGGCGTCGAACTCGGTGCGAATCCGCTCAACGCAGCGGCGGTCGTGCAGCCAAGCGCCGAGCTTGTGGCGATGGAACACCGTCAACTCCTTCATGCGCAGGAGTTCGATCCTGGGGTGGTCTGGCGAATACCCCTTCGGGGCGCGTTTGAGCTCGGCGGGAGCGGTCTCGAGCCCCGCCGCCTCGGCTTTGCGGATCGCTTGCTCGAATCCGCGCGCGACTCGCCCGTTGTCGATCGCAGCGCGATAGCGCTCGAGCTGGTCCGACGCCGGGTGATGAATGCCGGCCCCGATCAGCAGCCCGTCGAGCGATAGGTCGAAGTAATAACCGCCACCCCCGCCGTAGCCGATCGCGAGCGCGATGTTCTCCTTCAGCGGCGGGCCGGGTCTGAAGCGGCGGTTTGCGTAAGGGCGAAAATAGTGCGGCTGGCCCAGATGGCTCAGCTCGGTCGCCATTTGCCGCACCGGCTCGAGCAGGTCGCGGTTGTAGCGATCGCGATTGGCGCGGAACCACTCGGCGTCGTTGTTGGCCTCGAGCTCGGTCAGGAACTCGAGCGCTGCGGGCGGCCACACGCGCCCATCGTACTTCGGTGCTAAGCCGTGGCCGGCTCGTAAAAGCGCGCGACCGTGAAGCCGACCAGCATCGGCACGTGGATCGCGAACACCGCGAGCGACAGCGTGAGCACGACGAGCGCGCCGCCCTTGAGGTGGTTCTGCAGGAAGGCGTACTCGATCATCCCGGCGATTACCAGGTAGGCCAGGAACGACCACCTGGCGACCTGGAAGAAGCGTGGCCAGTCGAACTCGGTAGCCCGTGCCAGCGCCGCCATGTTCAGGCCAAGCAGGACTACCGAGGCAGCCAGCAGGATGACGGCGGGAGCGAGCGGCACGTGACGGGGGAGGTGGGCCGAGAGGTAGATCCCGCCAGCGACGATTAGCGCCAGCGACGTCATGCCCAGCTGGGTGACTGGTGGCAGCCGGCGGTCGCTCACGGGAACGACGCGATCCTCGTCATGATCACCAGCGTCGCCACCTGCATGGCGCCGAGGATCCCCGCGGAGTACATGAACCGCTTCATCAGGCCCTCGATCACGTCGGGGCGCGGGTGGGGCTTCTTCATCTCGATCAGGACGGCGATGTTGGCCGGTTCGAGCAGACCGAGCGCGATCACCGCCATCACTCCGACGATGATGAAGCTGGCGAGGATCCAACCGTGGTGCGGATAGGTGGTCAGGACCGTTCCCTCGTGGACCCCGAGCTGCCAGCCCGCGGCGAGGGTCATGGTGACGACGATCGGCATGATCACGACCATCTTCGGCATCAGCCGGGCGGTGAACTGCACTCGCGCCGGGGGCGGCATCGCACCCATGATCGGGCCGAGCACGAGCCCGAGGAAGAGGTCGATGATCGTCCACGCGGCTCCACCGCCCACGTGCAGGAAGACGAGCGGCCACAGCTTGTTGACCGCGATTGCCACGATCACGGCGACGGCAGCGACCGCCGCGAAGATCAGGCCAACGCGTGGCACGACTTCAAATTCTGGGATCTCGACGGCGGGCGGAGGACCCAGCTCCGGTTCCGCCGTTAGTGAAAGCGCCCCTTCAACCATCCGTGCCGCGAGCGTATCCGATCCGTCGGCGTTTGCCTAGTGATACGGCGTCGAGCGCGCGAGCTGCAACGCTTGGGACTCGAGGAACGGATTGGCCCCGTCGAACAGCCACGGTCGTCCGATCCACATGAACGCGTCGCAGAGCCGCCGCGCGATGGCCCGATCGGCTCGCGAGAGCCCCCAACGCGGATTGCCCACGTTGGTCGTGGGCGGAACACCGAGCGTCATGCACGGCCAGTCCGGCTTGACGCGGCAGACTCGCGGGTTTGAGTGCGGGCCGGGGTACTGCCAGTACTTCCAGGGCACGCCGTTCTCCGCCGTGTTGATGACGAAATGCTTGCCCGGGTCGCCCGCGTGGGCCAATGCGCGGGAGACGGCCGCGCCGAACTCCAGCTCGGAGGAGTTCGAGTCGTAGTGCGTGTTGTTGAGCGCGAATCCGCGCGCGTACGTAACACCAGCCGCGGTGAGCAGCGAGACCGCCTGGCCGACGGTGGGCCAGTCCGCGGCGCCGGCATCGATGTACACGGTCGTGTGCGGGAGCGCTCCGAAGACCTGGGCCGCGTAGTTGACCAGCCCAAGCGCGATTCGCCCGTGGCTGGGCGCACACAGCGCGAACGGCAGATCGGGTTGCAAGATCAGCGCGACGCGCGAGGACCCGATGCCGGCCGCGAAGCCGTCGATCCACGCCTTGTAGCTCGCCTGGTCTGCGGCGGACGGGGCCTTCGTGCAAGCCGCCGCCTCCCACGGCGAGACGCGGAAGATCGCGATCTGTGTCAGGACGTCCGGATCGCCACCCGTTGTGGCCTCGATGTATTGGCGCGCGGTGTCTTGCGCCCCGTCGTCGGAGATCCATGGGCCGAACCACGTCACCCGTGGCCTCAGCGCGATCCACGCCAACAGGGTGCGCTGCTGGCCGGTCGCGGCCTGGTAGGCCGGATAGATGCCGTCGATCGGCCCGCCGTACACGCCCCAGTGGATGCCGGCGATCGGGTTCGAGGCCGACGCTCCCGCAATGCCCGCGTTCGCCGTACCGGCAAGGGCAGGCTGGGCGAGCGCCAGCACCAGGCAGGCGACGAGGCCCCCAATCAGCAGGCGTGGACGTGTCCCCATAGGCGGAGGGGGCGGGATTCGAACCCGCGGTCCGGGGTTACCGGACACCGGTTTTCAAGACCGGCGCATTCAACCGCTCTGCCACCCCTCCGTGGCTCGCGTGATGCTAGCTGTGCGCCCCGGCGCCCGAGAGCGAGCCTCTACACTGCCGCCAGACCCCGGGAGAGGTGGCCGAGTGGCTGAAGGCACTCGCCTGCTAAGCGAGTATGGGGTTCACGCTCCATCGCGGGTTCGAATCCCGCCCTCTCCGCTTCGCCGCCTCCTGGGCTCAGCAACCCACCGCGGGGCGGCAGAGCCCCTCATCACGGCCGCAACCCGGCCGCGGCCGGCGACGATCGCTGGCCGCCCCTGTGGACTAACTGTGCCGGTGTTTGGCGTTGAAGCCAGACTTGAAGCCCGACCTGAAGCCAGACTTGAAGCCCTTGTTAAAAGCTGTCTGGAAGCCCTGGTTGAACTCTGCGTTACAAGCGGGGTACGTCGGCGTCGCCGCGAGCGAATGTGAACCGAGGCCCCGCTGCGAGCCGACGCGGTAGCCAGCGTTGAACCCTCTCCGGAACCCTGAGTTGAAACCGGCGTCGAACCCTGCGTTGTATGCACCGGTCTGGTCCTGGCAGGCGTTGGGGGTGCTGACACTGAACGCGGCGCTCGTCTGGTGCGCCGAGCCCGCCTGATTGCTGGCGGTCACGGTGCACGTGTAGCTACCTGCCGAGCTCGCCGTGATCGAGCTCGTTGTACCGGTGATTGATGTGCCGTTGAGCTGCCAGCTGTAGGAGAAGCTCCGCGGCACGCGGTACAGGAACGCACCCACGAGGTCTGGAGCCCAAGATCCCTGCGAGCAGATCAGCGTGCTCCCGGGAACAGTGGCTCCGGAGATCGTCGGCGTGCCGGCGCCGAGCGGAGCGCGCAGCAAGACCGGTGAGACCGGGTGGCTCTCGCCGCCGACTAACGTCTGTGCCCCGGTGCCATCGACGTTGCCGACGCGAATCGCGTCAGACTGGTTACCCCAGTAGAGCTTGCCCGCGGACGGATCGAGCGCCAGGCCACTATCGACGCCCTCGCCGGTGAAAAGAGTCTGCGCGGTGCCGGTGCCGTTGAGGTTGCCGACCCGGACCTGGCCGGTTTGCACGACCCAGTAGATCTTGCCCGCCGCGGTGTCTATTGCGACCCCGTAGGCCGAGGTTTGGCCTGAGAACAGTGTCTGGGGAGTGCCCGTGCCGTCGAGGTTCCCTTCTCGGATCAGCCCTGAGTTGAAGTCGGCCCAATACATCTTCCCGGGCGCCGGATCGATCGCCACGCCGAGCGGGCCGCCCTCGCCGCTGAACAGCGTCTGGGGCGTGCCCGTGCCGGAAAGGTTGCCGACGCGAATCAGACCTGACCCGAAGTCGGTCCAGTAGAGCTTGCCCGTGGCCACGTCAATCCCCATGTTTCCTATCGGCCGGCCTTCTGAGCTGAACAAGTCCTGGGGCGTGCCGCTGCCGTCCAGGTTGCCCACGGTGATCGTGCTCACGTCATTGTGGGTCCAGTAGATCTTTCCCGCAGCGACATCGATCGCCTCGCCGGTAGGGAAATTCGAGTCGGAGAACAAGGTCGCTCCCGACCCTCCACTCAGCGGGGCGAACCGAACGGCAGACGCCGTGCCCCAGTAGATCTGATCAGCGGCGCTCGCCGCGGCGGCGCCCAGCAGACACGTGGCGCATGCCAAGGCCAGTACAACCAATAACAGCCTCATCCGGCGCATCTCGTCCCCCGATCGCAGGCGTTCACGGAGTCATCCTTGCGTCTCGTTGCGTCGCTGTCAATAGAGACAGCTTCCGCGTGCGAACCCCGCCCCGTCAGGGGCGCGTCAACCCAGCTTCGCGGGCTTGCGAGCGAACACGACTTGACGCGCTTGGCCATGTAGTTGCCCTTCTCGGTGCTCGTGAAGCCGTGCGCCCGCGGGGCTTTGGATACCCGGTAGGCGACGTCGCCGCTGAATCCGTTGGCGCTCAGCTCCTTGCCCTTACCCGAGTAGACGCCCGGAGGGGGTCGCCACGCCTGCGGTCACCGGCAGAACTAACCCCACAACTGCGCAGGCCCCTGCAACGCCCCGGCGAATCTCCGCTTCAGCGCCGCTTGAGCGTGGTGCGAAACACGGAGTCCCAGTACGGCGCGCTGATCCCGTATCCGCGCTCGTGGTCCTGGAAGTGGTGGCGCATGTGGAGCTCGCGGAGCCACCGGCCGGCCGCTGTCGTTGGGCGGTGATGGTGCAGGTGGTAGTGGAGCATGTCGTAGAAGAGGTAGCCGCCGAGGAAGCCGGCGCCGAACGGGAGGAACGCCGGGCTGCCGAGCACCGCATAGAAGCCGAGCACGAACAGCGCCGACAGCGGCACGCTCACCGACGGGGGCATGACGAGGCGCATCGGGTCGTTCGGGTGGTCGTGATGGACGCCGTGGATGATCCAGTGCAGCCGGGCGCCGAAGCCCTTCTCGGGCTCGAAGTGGAAGATCACCCGGTGGATCCAGTACTCCGACAGGGTCCAGAACGCGTAACCGCCGACAATCCAGGCGGGCGTGGCCCATCCCGAGCCGCGAATCAGACCGTCTACGAGCATGAAAACGATCACGGGCCCGAACAGAATCGGCGGGACCGCCGGATGCACGCGCGAGAGCTTGTCGAGCAGGTTTGACTCGAACATGCGCGGCGACGCGCGCAGCACATCGCTACGGCTCATGCCCTCGAGTTCTTCGATCCGGGGAACCGACATCGCTTTAAAGGATACCCGCGAGGGTTTGGCGGGTTTCGTCAGTTTTCGGCGGTCGGCATCGCCAAAACGATGTGACTCAGCGACAGCGCCAGGAAGTCGTGGTGCTCTCGCTCGCCTTGGCGATCCAGGTGCTCGAGCTCGACGTTTGTGAGCGCCACGAAGGTGCGCTCCGATGCGTTCAGGTAGTCGGTCAGCCGGCTCCGGTAGCCATCGCGCGGCATGCTGACTACGCCGCGGATCCGGTAGCGGTCTGTCTCGACCAGGATTCGCTCCTCCCGCTGATCCACGCAGACGACGATAGCTGTCTTGGCCGGCCACCGCTGCGATCCTTAGACCGATGGCCGAGCCCGTGAGATGGTGGAGCGTCCGCCGCGCCCAGAACCGCAAGCCGGCGACCTATCGCTGCCCGCTGTGCGGCGCCTACCTGCCGGCGCTATCCGAGCACATGCTGATTGCGCCGGAGGGCGACACCTCGCGCCGCCGCCACGCCCACATCGAGTGCGTCCTAAAGGCGCGCAAGGCGGGGCGGCTGCCGACCAGGGACGAGTGGCTGCGCACACAGGGCGGCGGTCAAGGTCCGCTTGCCCAGGCCGTTGCCTGGATGCGGGAGAGGTGGGGCAAGAGACTGATCTACGCGTCGTGGTAGAGCGCGAACTCCCATGGATGCGGCCGCATCCGGATCGCATCGACCTCCGACTCGCGCTTGTAGCGCACATAAGCCTCGATCAGCCCCGGGCGTGAACACGTCGCCGTCGAGGAGGAACGCGTTGTCTGACTCGAGCGCATCGAGCGAGGCCTCGAGCGAGGAGGGCACCGTCGCGATCTTCTCGAGCGTGTCCTCCGGGAGCTCGTAGAGATCGGCGTCGAGCGGCTCGCCCGGGTCGAGCTGGCGCTTGATCCCGTCGAGCCCGGCAAGCATCAGGGCGCTGAACGCCAGGTAGGGATTCGCTGTCGGATCCGGGGAGCGGAACTCGACGCGCTTGGTCTTGGGCGCCTCGTGGTACATAGGCACCCGTACGCAGGCGGAGCGATTGCGCGCTGAATAGACGAGGTTGACCGGCGCCTCGTAGCCGGGCACCAGTCGGCGGTAGGAGTTGGTCGTCGGGGCGCAGAACGCCAGCAGCGCAGGCGCATGCGTGAGCAGCCCACCGATGTAGTGCTTGGCGAGATCTGACAGGTGCGCGTAGCCGCCCTGGCTGTACATCAGCGGCTCGTCGTCCTTCCATAGCGACTGGTGCACGTGCATACCGGAGCCGTTCTCCTCGAAGATCGGCTTGGGCATGAAGGTCGCGGTCTTGCCGGCTCGCGCCGCCACGTTCTTGACCACGTACTTGTAGATCATCATCTGATCGGACATCCGCAACAGCGGCTGGAAGCGCATGTCGATCTCACCTTGGCCGCCGGATGAGACCTCGTGGTGGTGGAACTCGCAGCGGATCCCCAGCGACTCCATCGTCAGGACCATCTCGCCGCGGAGGTTGGCGAGCGAGTCCGACGGGGGCACCGGGAAGTAACCCTCCTTCTGGCGAAGCTTGTAGGCCTGGTTCGGGGTCGCGCCGGCCGGCGAGCCGGTGTTCCAGAAGCCTTCGCCCGAGTCGACCTCGTAGAACGCGCGGTGCTCGCGCTGCTCGTAGGCGATGTGGTCGAAGACGAAGAACTCGGCCTCGGGCCCGAAGTACGCCACGTCGGCGATCCCCGATGCGACCAGGTGGCGCTCGGCCTTCTGCGCCACGTAGCGTGGATCACGGCCGTACGGCTCGCCGAGCACCGGGTCCGCGATCGAGCAGATCAGAGAAAGCGTCGGATGCGTGTAGAAAGGATCGATGAACGCAGTGGTGGCGTCCGGGATCAGGAGCATGTCGGACTCGTGGATCTCCTGAAAGCCGCGGATCGAGGAGCCATCGAAGCCGAGCCCCGACTCGAAGTCGTCCGGGCCAATCGCCCGGATCGGCAGAGTCATGTGCTGCCAACTCCCGGGTAGGTCGACGAACTTCAGGTCGACCAGGTCGACCCCACGCGAGGTAGCGAACTCGAGAACCTCGGCTGCGGTCTCAGCCCCTGCGGCGGCTGCGGTGACGTGAGTCTCTGTGGTGCTGGTCACCTCTTCCTCCTTAGGCGTGTGTGGCAGGCGCGAGCCTATCCATGTTTTCTCATGCGTTCGTTAGCAATCAAGATCTGGTCAGCCTTCAGACCCAGGCTGAGTCGCTCGCGGCCCTCCGACTCGTACGGCGATAGCCCCGAAACCTCGTGCACGCGCGCTAGCCGGTATCCGACGGTGTGGCGATGGAGCTCCATCCGATCCGCCGTCTCAATCGTCGAGCCGTGGTGCGCGAGGAACTCGCGCAGCGTCTCGACGAGCTCGGTGTGGTGCTCGCGGTCGTAGGCCTGAAGGGGGGAGATCGTCTGGACACGCAGCTGCTCGAGCTCGCCCGGATCGCGGACCAGTACGCCGACGAGCAGCCGGTAGGTCTCCTCCTGGCCGTTGACCGCCGGGCCGAGCTCGGCCATGAGCTCGGCTTCGCGCAGCGCGCGAGGGTCCGGTTCGGGCGCCGCTGACCGGGAGACGGCCGGAGCCGCCTCCCGATCAACCGCTCGGCTCATGCCGGCGACGGCGCCGTCTGGCCTGACCCGCCGGTCGCCACTCCTGGGACCCCCGCAGGGAACCCGAGCGACGGCACGTCCGATGGGTAGACCTCGTGACCGTGCTCGGCGATGTCGCCGATCTCCATGTTCTCGTCGGACATCCGTAACGGGACGAACACCCCGACCAGCTTGAGCAGGATGAACGTAACGATGCCGGTCCAGACGATCACGAACAGACCCGCGAACAACTGCCACTTCAGCAACGTCCAGTTGCCGTGCAGGACACCCGTCGCCGTCCCGGTCGCGACCAGGCCGTGTTTTGTGGCCTTGTACGCAAGCGCCATCTGCGGGTCGGCGAAGATGCCCACCAGCAGACCGCCGGCGAGGCCGGCGAACCCGTGCGTGTAGACGACCCCGAGGGTGTCGTCTACGTTGCGGAAGGGCCGCATCCGGCTCAGGTAGTTGAGCGCGAAGTACACGAGCGTCGAGGCGATCACTCCCATCGCGATCGCACCCCAGCCGTTCACGTAACCGGCGGCGGGGGTGATCGCGACGAGTCCGGTGATCATGCCGTTGACGCCCGAGATCAGGCCCGGCTTACGGCCGGTGAGGTAATCCCACGCGACCCAGACCAAGAACGCGACCGCGGTGCACAGGTTGGTGTTGAGCACCGCCGCACCCGCGGACATGTTCGAGGCGTACGGGTCGCCGCCGTTGAAGCCGTTCCAGCCGAGCCACAGCAGCCCCGCGCCGACGGCGAGCATCGCCACGTTGTTCGGCGCGTCGATTTCGCGGTCGCGCTGGAGCCGTGGACCGATCACAGCCGCCGCAACGAATCCCGCGACTCCCGCCGACAGGTGGATCACGTACCCACCGGAGAAGTCGACGGCGCCCTTCTGGGCGAAGAAGCCGCCGCCCCAGATCAGGAAGGCGTCAACGCAGTAGACACAGGTGATCCACAGGATGCAGAACGGGATCCAGGCCTTGAAGTTCACCCGTCCGAGCACCGAACCGAGCGCCAGGATCGGCGTGATCGCCGCGAAGACGAACTGGAAGTAGACCAAGGCGGACTTCGGGAATCCCTGGCTCCCAATTAAGGGGATGTTCGCCTGGTGCTGCAGCTCTGTGTGGCCGAGCACCGGTCCCGGCTTGCCGATGAAGTTCCCGAAGAAGCCGTGGTGCGACAACCCGTGGAACGGCGAGCCGAAGCCCATCTTGAAGCCCCACAAGACCCATACGACCAGCACGACCGAGAAGCTGGCGAAGACCAACATCATGCTGTTGATCGACCAGCGCTTCTGCATCACGCCGCCGTACAGGACTGCGAGGCCCGGCACGCTCATCAGTCCGACGAGCGTCGCGGCTGTTATCTGCCAGGAGGTATCCCCGGCACTCAGCCATGAGGGTGCTTCAACAGGCATTGGTCTCCTTGTCCGGTAGGGGACATGTGAATTGACAGTCGGCCCAGTGAGCCATCCTGGGCGGCGAGTCTGGACTTGTGGGCACTTCAAAGCCATGGCCTGGCGTCTAGCGTCGGCTGCGGCGGTTTGTCCGTGTGGATAAACGAAAGTCGCAATTTGCGGAGACGCGATCCGCGCCCGGACGCCCCTGACGCTTCGCTCGAGGCGGTCCGGTCGCGGATCGCGTCCCGCGAAAGCCAGGGTTTATCCGACTGGCAAGCCCGCCTTGCGACAAGCAGCAGAGATCTCCGACGCGGCCTGCGGGGTGTAGGCGCCCGGCCTGAAGACCGTCCGCGCACGTATCCCGTGCGGCGGAGCCGCATTGATCGATCGTCTCCGCCCCTACCGGGCCCGGAATCGTCGCGTTGATGCAGCCCCGCCCCGACGGAGAGCCGGACGTCGCTAGCGCGATGACCACGACCACGGCGATCACCGCGGTGACCGCCCCGACCCCGCGCACCATCCACTTCTCGCGCGGTGTGAGCGTCCGGGGGCGAGCCCGGTCGGGAGGCATGATCAGCACGGCGCTGAGTATGCCTCGGCTTGTGACACGATCGAATCTGTGAGGGAAGGCATAGGAGCGGTCGGCAAGGGGGCGGCCCTGCTCCTGCTGGCTCTCCTGCACGTCCACCTGACGCACCATCCGCTCAGGGGGCCGCCGTTCGACTACGGCGCGCTGGCGGTTGCGGCCGGCGGCAAGCTGGCTCGGTGTGCCAGGCCCGGGCGAGCCGATCCTGATCGCGGCTGGGATCCTCGCCGCCGACCACAAGCTCGACATCGTCTCGGTGCTCGTGGTCGCGTTTGCGGCTGCCTCCGCCGGCGGGATCGCAGCTTGGCTGATCGGGCTGAAAGTCGGCCGGACGCTGCTGGCGGCGCCTGGCCCGCTTCATGGCCTGCGCCTGCGCTGGCTCGAACGCGGGGACGAGGTCTTTCAGCGCTATGTAGCGATCGCGGTGCTCGTGGCGCCCAATGTGCTCGCCGGCATCCACCGCGTGCGCCCCCGCGTGTATCTGTTGTGGAACACGGTCTGGGCGCTCGTGTGGTCGGTGGGAATCGGTCTCGGCGCCTATTACGCCGGGCCGCCGATCGTCGACTTGGCATCGGACTTCGGCCTGGTGAGCACGGTCATCCTGGTCCTGTTTATCGCGCTGGTGGTGGCTGGAGTGTGGCGCCGTCGGCGCCGGGTGACCCAGCAGGCGCTATAGCTGGCTGCCGGCGAACGACACGTTCTGGAATGCCACGACCGGGCTGCCGACGTCGAGCTGGATCACCGCATGCGGCTTGAGCGGGATGTTCCTCGGGCTGCCTGAGAAGCGCGCGCCGTCGACGAACGCGGTCACCGTGCCCGTGGCCGGGCCGACCTGCGTCGGGCTGAGCGGCTGGCGCCACTCGTCGAAGAAGTTGCCCAGCGTGTAAATCCGCGCGGTCGGCGACTCGATGTGAATGATCCCGTCTGAGGCGTGGGTGTGGAGCCACCAGTAGCACTGGCTCGCGCCGTAGAACGGCCCCGCGGCCGTCTGCTGGCCGACCGGCTCGATCAGTCCGATGCCCGCGGGCAGCGCGCGGGGCTGGCCGTTGACGTAGACCTGGAGGTGCGCGTGGATGTGGTAGGCGAGCTGCTCGAGCGGTGCGCACTGAATGCCGTCGATCGTTCCCCCGGTCGCGGTCGTCGTGGGCGGCGCGAGGGCCGGGCCGTGCTCGAGCGGGATGGCTTCAGGTCCAGGCGTGGTCGAGGGTGCCGGCGCCGTCGAGGGCGTCGATCTCGTCGTCGCGGACTTAGACGACGAGCCACAGCCAGACAGCGCGAGCACGGTAAGCACGAGCAGGACGAGGGCTGACCGTCTCACGGGGCGCCAGAAGGTAGCCGATCGCGGGTTAGTCGGGCGCCGCCGCGGGGTAGGATCGGCGGCGCGGATGACGTTTCTGCGTCAGCTTGCCGGTGACCCCCTCGGCCTCGGAAAGGCCGCCGAGTCCAAGCGCTCCCGAACGCTGCGACCCCGGACCGAGGGCGCGGACAAGGTCGTCCAATCGGTATGTCCCTACTGCGCCGTCGGCTGCGGGCAGAAGGTCTACGCCAAGGATGGCAAGGTGATCCAGATCGAGGGCGATCCCGACTCGCCCGTTTCGCGCGGGCGGCTCTGCCCCAAGGGCGCCGCCTCCGAGGCGCTCGTCAACAACCCCAACCGCATCACCGAGTGCCTCTATCGCGCGCCCGGCGGCAAGGACTGGGAGCCGATCGACCTCGACCGCGCGACGGACATGATCGCCGAGCGGATCCTCAAGACCCGCGCCGAGACGTGGGAGGAATCCGACGCCGAGGGCCGGCCGCTCAAGCGCACGCTCGGCATCCACTTCCTCGGCGGCGCGACGCTCGACTCGGAGGAGAACTACCTGATCAAGAAGTTCTTCTCCGCGGCGGGTGCGGTGTCGATCGAGAACCAGGCCCGCATATGACACTCCTCGACGGTCCCCGGTCTGGGGACCTCGTTCGGGCGCGGCGGCGCCACAACCTTCCAGCAGGACCTCCAGAACTCGGACTGCATCCTGATCATGGGCTCGAACATGGCCGAGCAGCACCCGGTCGGGTTCCAGTGGGTCATGGAAGCCAAGAAACGCGGCGCGAAGTTCATCCACGTCGATCCCAGGTTCACGCGCACGAGCGCGATGGCCGACATGCACATACCGATCCGCTCCGGCACGGACATCGCGTTCCTGGGCGGGGTCGTCAACTACATCTTCGAGCACGACGCGTGGTTTAAGGAATACGTCCAGCACTTCACCAACGGTCCCGTGCTCATCCGCGACGACTACGTCGACGCCGAGAATCTCGCGGGCATGTTCTCGGGCTGGAATGAAGAAGACGGGGCCTACGAGATTCAGAGCTGGGGCTACGACGAGACCACCCATAAGGCCGCGGGCGGCAAGAAGGAACAGCAGGGAGACGTCTCGGGCGAGCAAGCGCACGGCGCTCATGGGATGAAGCTCGAGGGTGGCGACCCGCCCAACCTCGACAACTCGATGCAGCACGAGCGCTGCGTGCTGCAGATCCTCAAGCGGCACTTCGCGCGCTACACGCCCGAGGCCGTCGCCGAGATCTGC
Organism: uncultured Actinomycetes bacterium; assembly: GCA_963795505.1. Lineage (GTDB taxonomy): Bacteria > Actinomycetota > Thermoleophilia > Solirubrobacterales > Solirubrobacteraceae > Palsa-465. Next base: position 539,622 of record CAWCIB010000010.1, on the reverse strand, counting down.
GGCTGCACCCCCGGCCACGTCATCGCCGTCGCGCAGGCCCTGTGCGAGAACTCCGGACGCGAGCGGACCTCGGCGATCGTCTATTCGGTGGGTTGGACCCAGCACACGATCGGCGTGCAGAACATCCGCGCCGCTTCGATCATCCAGATGCTGCTCGGCAACATGGGCCGGCCGGGCGGCGGGATCCTCGCGCTGCGAGGCCACGCGAACATCCAGGGCTCGACGGACATCCCGACGCTCTACAACATCCTGCCGGGCTACATCCCGATGCCGCACCCGGCATCGGGCGACGACCTCGACAAGTTCATCGAGCTAAACGGCCCGGACACCGGCGCGTGGGGGAACCTCAGGAACTACATGGTCTCGCTGCTCAAGGCGTGGTGGGGCGACGCGGCGAGTGAGGAGAACAACTTCTGCTTCGACTACCTCCCGCGCATCGATGGCGACCACTCGCACTACGCGATGATGCTCAAGATGCTCGATGGGGGCGTGAAGGGGATGCTCTGCGTCGGCCAGAACCCGACCGTCGGCTCGGCCAACTCAAAGCTGATGCGGCTCGCGCTCGCAAAGCTCGACTGGCTCGTGGTGCGCGACATGCAGCCGACCGAGTCCTCGCTGTTCTGGAAGGACTCGCCCGAACACGAGTCGGGCGAGGCGCGCCCCGAGGACATCCAGACCGAGGTGTTCTTCCTCCCATGCGCCGCCCACACCGAGAAGGACGGCAACTTCACCAACACGCAGCGGCTGCTCCAGTGGCACCACAAGGCCGTCGACCCGCCGGGCGACGCGCGCTCGGACCTCCAGTGGATCTACCAGCTCGGTAAGACCGTCCGGGCCAAGCTCGCCGACTCGGCCGAGCCGCGCGACCGCCCGATCCTCGAGCTGACCTGGGACTACCCGGTCCAGGGGCCGCACGACGAGCCCGACGCGCAGGAGGTGCTCAAGGAGATCAACGGGCACGGGCCGGACGGCTCATTGCTCGCCGCCTACGACGATCTGAAGCCCGACGGTTCGACCTCGTGCGGGTCGTGGATCCACTGCGGGATCTACAAGGACGGCGTCAACCAGTCCGCGCGCAAGCAGCCGGGTCAGGGCCAGAACTGGATCGCGCACGAATGGGGCTGGGCCTGGCCAAAGGACGTCCGGATCCTCTACAACCGCGCCTCCGCGGACCATGAGGGCAAGCCCTGGTCCGAGCGCAAGCAGTACGTCTGGTGGGACGGCGATCAGGGCAAGTGGACCTCGCTCGGCGACACGCCCGACTTCCCGGCCGACAAGGATCCGGGCTTCGAACCTGACGAGGACGCGAAAGCGCTGGAGGCGATCGCGGGCGACAAGCCTTTCATCCTGCATCCCGACGGGCGCGCGTGGCTGTACGCCCCGTCCGGGCTGGTCGATGGTCCGTTGCCCACCCATTACGAGCCGCAGGAGAGTCCGTTCGCAAATCAGCTCTACGAGCAGCAGCGAAACCCGGCCAGGCAGGAGTTCCCGCGTGCGGAGAACGCCTACCACCCGCAGGGCTCGCCGGTGTTTCCCTTTGTGCTGACCACCTACAGGCTGACCGAGCACCACACCGCCGGCGGCATGTCTCGCAACGTCCCCTACCTCGCCGAGCTCCAGCCGGAGTTCTTCTGCGAGGTCTCGCCTGCGCTCGCGGCCGAGCGCGGGCTCGAGCATGGTGATTGGGCGACGATCGTCACCGCTCGCCAGGCGGTCGAAGCGCGCGTGATGGTGACCGAGCGGATCCAGCCGCTATGGGTGCAGGGCCAGACGATGCACGTCGTCGGGGCGCCCTATCACTGGGGCGGCGTCGGGATCGTCACCGGCGACTCGGCCAACGACCTGCTCCCGCTGGCGCTCGACAACAACGTTCACATCAGCGAGTACAAGGTCGCCACGTGTGACATCAGGCCGGGCCGCCGTCCCCGTGGCGCCGATCGTCTGAAGCTCGTGGAGGACTACCGCCGGCGGGCGGGGGTGGTCACGTGAGGTACGGCTTCTTCACCGACACCTCCGTGTGCATCGGGTGCAAGGCGTGCGAGGTCGCCTGCAAGGAGTGGAACCAGATCCCGATGTCGCTCAAGGGCTTCAGCGGCAAGTCCTATGACAACACGCTCGCGCTCGGCGCGAACACCTGGCGTCACGTGGCCTTCATCGAGCAGAAGCTTCCGCTCAATGCGGACGACGGCGCGTCGCTCGTTCAGACCGCACAACGCGCCGACGCGGTCGCCGAGGGGGTCGAGGCCCATGACGGCTTCCGCTGGCTGATGTCCTCCGATGTCTGTAAGCACTGCACTCATGCGGCCTGTCTCGAGGTATGCCCGACGGGCGCGCTGTTCAGGACCGAGTTCGAGACGGTCGTCGTTCAGCAGGACATCTGCAACGGCTGCGGGTACTGCATTCCGGCCTGCCCGTTCGGCGTGCTCGACCAGCGCGAGGATGACGGCCGCGTCTGGAAGTGCACGCTCTGCTACGACAGGCTCAAGGACGACATGGAGCCCGCCTGCGCCAAGGCGTGCCCCACGGAGTCGATCCAGTTCGGCGAGCTCGACGAGCTACGGGAACGTGCCCACGCACGCGTCGAAACCCTCCAGGCGGCCGGTCAGGACAACGCGCAGCTCTACCTCGCCGACGAGGAAGACGGCGTCGGCGGGGGCGGTGCGTTCTTCCTCTTGCTCGACGACCCCGAGGTCTATGGACTTCCGCCTGACCCAGTCGACACGCGTCGCGACCTCGGCTCGATCTGGGGTGCGGCGGGCGCGGCTGCGCTGGCGCTCGGCGCGTTGATCGCCGCGGGTGCCCGATGAGTTCCTACTACGAGCAGCCGATCCTCAAGGAGCCGATCTGGACCTGGGAGATTCCGTGCTACTTCTTCGCCGGCGGGCTCGGGGGCGCGTCGGCGGCGCTCGCCTACGCGGCCGAGCTGCACGGTAACGAGGTCCTTGCCAGTCGCTCACGGGCGACTTCGCTGGTCGCGCTTAGCCTCAGCCCGGCCTTCCTGATCTCAGACCTCGGCCGGCCCGCGCGGTTTCTGAACATGTTCCGGATGTTCAAGGTGACCTCGCCGATGAGTGTCGGGTCATGGCTGCTTGGTGCCGGCTGGGGCGGCGACCGCGTTGGGGGCGATCGGCATCCGGCCGAAGCTCATGCGGTCGGCGGCGGCCCTGCTCGGCCTTCCCGTAAGCACGTACACAGCGGCGCTGATCGCCGACACCGCGATCCCCGCGTGGCATGAGGCCAGCCGCACGCTGCCGTTCATGTTCGCGGCCGGCGCGGCGATGAGCGCGGGTGCCGCCGGGGTCGCGCTCACTCCGGTTAAGGACGCCGCTCCGGCGCGCCGCCTCGCGCTCGCTGCTGCTTTCGCCGAGGTCGCCGCCGCGGACGTGATGGAGCGCGGGCTCGGCGAGCACGGCGAGCCTTACTCGGACGGGGCCGCGGCTCGCTACAAGCGGATCTCGCGCGCGTGTATCGCGGCAGGCTCAGCGCTCCTTGCACGGCGAGCCGCCCGGTCGCGTCCAGCAGCGATCGCCTCGGGCGTGCTGCTGGGTGCCGGTGCGCTCGCCGCCCGCTGGAGCGTGTTCGAGGCCGGTCGCCAGTCCGCCGCCGATCCGAAGTACGTCGTGAGGCCGCAGCGCGCCGCGATCGAGCGCGGCGAGCGCCGCGGAGCAGCCGTCGCGGCCACCTAACACGGCACTTCGCGTGTAACCACGGGCTTTGGACGTTTGGCCGTGTGTGCGCGACGTCACCCCCTGCTGGTCGAACGCGTCCTACCGTGAACCCTGTAATGGCATTTGAAATCGTCACAGTCTCAGTCGCGCTCATAGCCCTCATGTTGTGCTTCCTGCGCTACTTCCGGCCCGGTGCGGCCGCAGCCGAGCTGGGTCGAAACGGAATGATGTGGTTCGACCACCTCGAGGACATCGAGGTCGCCAGCCGGCCAGACGACGACGCCCGGGACTCTGAGATCCCGCGGCGCCACCTGCGCGGGCGTTACTAGGACTAGAGCGTCCGCGGCAGCCCGAAGCGGGGGCAGATCGCGGTGTCGCCAAAGCGCGTCAAGCCGGCAATGCGGTCGCCCTCGAGCGTCATCACGATCACGCCGAAGAAGCGCATTACGCCGGGGGCGTGCGCATCCTCGATGTAGTGCCCGAACGCCGGCTGGCCGTTCGCGCGCGTCCAGATCGTCTGAACGCGACGCCCCTCGTGGGTCGCGAACCGGTCGGCAAGGAACGCGGCGATCGCCTCGGGGCCTTCGTACTCCAGCGGTTGCGGCGGCATCGTCAGCAGCGCGTCACCGGTGAGCAGCTCGACAATCCTGTCCACCTCACCGCGCTCGAACGCGTCCGCGAACCGCCCCAGCAGCTTTCGCTCGCGCTCGGAGTGCGGCAGTGGAGCGCGCTCCCGGCCGGGAGGCACGCGCTGCTCGAGCGTCGCCCGCGCCCGCTGCAGCGCGCTTGTCACGGAGCCCTCGCTCGTTTCGAGCATCTCGGCGACTTCGGCCGCCGAGAAGCCGAGCACGTCTCGTAACACGAGCACGGCGCGCTGGCGCGGGGCCAGGTATTGCAGGCCGGTGACGAACGCCAGCGCGATCGACTCCCGAGTCTCATAGCGGGCATCCGGGCCGGCGGCACTGTCCGGGATGCCCTCGACGAGGTCGTCCGGGTAAGGCTCTAGCCACAACGGCTCGCCGATCCGTGTCGGTCGTGGCAGATCGCTGCGGACATCGAGCGGTCGGCGTCCGGCATCGCGCAGCGCGTTCAGGCAGCGGTTGGTCGCGATCGTGTACAGCCAGGAACGCAGCGACGAGCGCTCTTCAAAGCTTTCAAGTCCTCTCCATGCAGCCAAGAGCGTCTCCTGGAGTAGGTCCTCGGCGTCCTGCAGCGACCCGAGGATGCGGTAGCAGTGCACCTGCAGCTCGCGCCGGTATGGCTCGACGAGCTCGCGGAACGCGTTCTCATCGCCGGCTCGGGCTTGGGTGAGCGTGCTCATCCGTCTTATAGACCCCGTCGGAGGCCGAAACTCATCGGTCAATTTTTGCGCAGTCCCGTGTCTCAACTGGCACATCGACCAGGAGGACACAAATGACTCGCAAGCAGACATGGATACTCGTGCTGACCTCGGTCGCCTCGTTGATGGTTGCGCTCGACGTGACCGTCGTCTCGACAGCGCTCAGCACGATCAAGCATCACCTTGGAGCCTCGATCAGTCAGCTCGAGTGGACCGTCAACGCCTACGGCCTGAGCTTCGCGGTGCTCTTGATGACGGGCTCCGCGCTCGGTGATCGCTATGGGCGCCGACGGCTGTTCGCGGCCGGCCTGGCGCTGTTTTCGCTCGCATCCGTCGCATGCGCGATGGCCACAAGCGTTGGCTGGCTGATTGCGGCGCGCGCTGTGCAGGGCGCGGGCGCGGCGATAATCGCGCCGGTTTCGCTTGCGCTGCTGAGCAGCGCGTTCGCGCCCGAGCAGCGCGGCCGAGCGCTCGGCATCTTCGGCGGAATCACCGGGCTGGCAGTGGTGGGTGGACCGGTGATCGGCGGAGCGGTCACGCAGGGAATCGCCTGGCAGTGGATCTTCTGGCTCAACGTGCCGATCGGCCTCGCCGCGATCCCGCTCGTGCTGGCCCGCATGGACGAGGGCTTTGGCTCGCGCGCGGCGCTCGACATCCCCGGCCTCACGCTGATCACGGGCGCCGCCCTTGGAATCGTGTGGGGACTGGTGCGCGGCAACACCTCAGGTTGGGGCAGTATCGAGGTGCTGGCCACGCTAACCACCGGCGTCGTGGCCCTGGTTGCGTTCGTGCTGTGGGAGCTTCGCGCCGCAGCGCCGATGCTGCCGTTGCGGCTGTTCCGCTCGCGCGGCTTCGCTTCGGGGAACGCAGCCGCCTTCCTGATGTTCGGCGGGCTGTTCAGCGCTGTGTTCTTCATGGCTCAGTTCCTTCAGACGACGCTGGGCGCCTCGCCGCTCGGCGCGGGTCTACGGCTGATCCCCTGGACCGGCACGGTCTTCATCGTCGCGCCGATCGCCGGGGCGCTCGTCAACCGCGTCGGCGAGCGGCCTCTGGTCGCCGGCGGGCTCCTGCTCCAGGCGATCGGCTTCGGATGGGTCGCGCTTGCAGCGCGAACCGGACTTCCGTACGGGCACATGGTCGCTCCGCTGGTGCTCGCCGGAATCGGGATCTCGCTTGCGATTCCGCCGGCCCAGAACGCGGTCATGAGTGCGGTCGCGCCGGCCCAGCTCGGCGCCGCCTCGGGCACGTTCAGCATGATGCGCCAGCTTGGCGGTGCGTTTGGGCTCGCGCTCGCGGTTGCGCTGTTCAGCGGCGCAGGCTCGTACGCCTCGCCGGTCGCGTTCAGCAACGGCTTCGGCCCCGCGCTCACGGTGTCCGCCGCGCTCTCATTGTGCGGCGCGCTCGCCGCGATGTCGCTCGACGCTCGCCGCGGGACGTTGCCGCTAGGCGCCGGCGTTAGCCAGCCCGCTTAGATCCTGCACCTGGTCCGCCGGCGGAAGCGAAGGCGGTGGCTGCGGCCCGTAATCGAACACGTCCTCTGTGACGGACACGTTCATGATCTGGCCCGCGGCAACCGTCATCTGAATCCGGCGGACCAGGTTGCTCCCGTCGATCCACACGTCAACTGGAATCGTCTGAAGCTGAAGCAGCTGCCGCGTCGCCGCCGGAAGCGAGCCCAGGATCACGTTGCCATCGAGGTCCGCGTGGTAGTGCGTCGTGTCGATCCCGTCGACCTGCTCGCGGCCCTCGGACACCACGCCGTTTGAGACGCTGCTGAGGTAGGACAGCAGCTTGCCCGGGTCATACGCGGCGGATCCGGATCCGAGCGATGACAGGCCCGGGACCGAGGTCACCTTCGAGAGGTCGATCTTGATCCACGGCTTGCCGAGGGCTCCGAGAGCGCCGCTCGCCTGGGGCGGCAGCTTCATGTACACCGTCCGGCCCTCGATCACCGCCTCGAAGCGGAGCGTCCCGGGGGCCGAGTTGCCGGAATTCATCGACAGCGACATCGAAGCTGCGTGGTCGCGCACGTCCACCACGCCACTCCCGGCGGCGGTGATCGGGCCCGCCAGCCCCGATGAGCCGACGGACATCGCCATCCGTACGCGGAAGCCGCCGGCGCTCTGGGAGCGCATCGCGGCCTGTGCGACGGGGTCGAGCTTGGCCGCGCCCGAGCCGAGCAGCAGGAATGCCACTAAGGCCACGACGACCGCGCCGGCGCCCGCTGCGATGCCCTTGACCGGCGCCCTACGCGGCGGGGGGCAGCGCCCTCGGCGGCGTTGGAGCGCGCGCGGGCATCGCCGGGCGGCGGCACCGATGTGCTCATGGGACGCGTATCGGTGCCTCATGGGGCTTTCACCACCATTTGCGCTCGCGAGCGGACGAAGTGCCGTTCGTCTCGTCGAGCGCGTCGAGCGCTGACATGTCCTCGTCTGAGAGCTCGAAGTCGAAGATCTGCCCGTTCTCCTCGATCCGCTCGCGGTGCGTCGACTTGGGGATGACGGGGATGCCGCGCTGGACGCACCAGCGCAGCAGCACCTGCGCGGATGTCCGCTCGGCGCTTTGGGCGATTCGCTCGACGGTCGGGTTGGAAAGGTGGCGGCCAGTCCCAAGCGTGCTGTAGGACTCGAGCGCGACGTCGCTGCGCTCGCATGCGTCGAGTAGGCCGCGGCGGTATTCGAACGCGCTGAACTGCACCTGATCCACGGCCGGTGTTACGCTGCCGGTGGCGATGACCTGCTCGAGCTCTTCGGTTGAGAAATTCGACACCCCGATCGAGCGGGCATAGCCGAGCTCACGGGCGCGTTCCATCCCCGGCCATGCCCATGTCGGCCCGCCCTGCGGCCAGTGGATGATGTAGAGGTCGACTTGGTCGACTGCCCAACCGCCGCAGGCTCTGTTCGGCCTCGGCCGCCGGGTCCTCGTGGGCGGGGTAGAACTTGGTGGTCAGGAAGACCTCTTCGCGCGGGACGCCGCTGTCCTTGAGCGCCTGACCCACGCTGGACTCGTTTCCGTACGCCTGGGCGGTGTCGATGTGGCGGTATCCGAGCTCGAGCGCCCAGCGCACGGCGTTGACGCACTCGGGGCCGTCGGGTACCTGCCATACCCCGAGCCCCAGCAGCGGGATCTCGTTGCCGTCGTTGAGGGTCCGTGAGGTCAAGCTCGTCTGAGCTTAGTCCGGCGGGCGCGGGCCTAGCTCGCCAGCTCTGCGACTCGCGCTCGGAGTCCGGCTTGCGCCCAGCCAGGCGAACAGCTCCTGGTCGAACGGTCTTCACGCGAAACCCGTCCGTCCTACGCCGCGGGCGCGCGCGATGCCTTCGCGCGCGACTTCGCCCCGGACCGATCGATGGTCGCGGGGCCGAGGCCGACGATCTCGACGGTGTCGCCTGGCTGGCACAGTTTGATCGCCTCGGTCTCTCGCCTCAGCAGCAGGCGTAGCTGAACGAACGCGGCGAGGCCGAGGACGGCGGGAATCCATAGCTCGATCACGCGGTAGAGCAGGACCGCGGCGGTCGCGGTGAGGGCGGGCAGCCCGTAGAGAACGAGCGCTCCCACGAGCCCGAGCTCGACCCCGCCGATCCCGCCAGGAACCGGAAGCCAGTTACCGAGCTGGCCGATCAGGTAGGCCATCCAGATGAGAGCCAGCCCCGGCGCCGCTCCCACCGCCCGGAAGCTCGCCCAGAAGGCGAGTAGGTCGAAGACCAGGAACCCCGCGAGCCCGACGAGCAGCAGCGGGTCCGCTCGCCTGAGTTGGTGGAGCGCCTCGTCGATACCATCGGACGTGGCTGCCAGCGCCGGAGCGAGGCGGACCCACCTCGACCCCTCACCCCGGCGCCTTACCCGCGCTTCGGCCCGGCGTGCCAGCCGGCGCACGGCAAGCGTCGCCGCGATCGCTCCCGCGGCGACAACCGCGGGGAGCACGGTAAGAAGAAGCCCCACGCCGCCCGGGAGGATGCTCGTCGCCAAGCCGGCGCCCAGGAGCAAGAGCATTCCGACCGGCACAGCACTCGTCAGCAAGAAGAACGCGACGGTCTTGCGTGCGATCTCGTCTGCGGGCATTCCGCCGCGGCCGAGCGCCCAGACCCCGAGCGCCAGGCTGCCCGCGCCCCCGAGCGGGAACAGCGAGCCGGCGCCCTCCTCGGCGACCGCGATCTTGTAGCTCGTGGCCCAGCCCATCCGCGTGCAGAACACTGCCCGGAAAGCCGGAACGTAGGCCAGCACCGATAGCACCTCGAATGCGCAGGCGATCACGATCCACACCGACTGCGCATGACTGAACCGGCTTCGCAACTCCCCAAGGCCCGGCGCGAGCGTCACGACCACCACCCCGATCGCGACCAGCCCACCGAGCCTGAGCGCGCCGCGCCTCAGCCGGTGGGGCGAGACATCGCGCGGGAGCGGCTCGGGCTCCGCTACAGCGGACCCACCGCTCCTCCCAACGATTACGGGTTGGTCTTCTTCCAGCATGCGCCGGTGCGGCGACGCCTCGTCATCAAGCGGACTGTAGGTCACCGCTTCCGCGTTTGCCGGCGACCGCGACGGGTGCGCACTGCGCGCATCCCACCGCTCCGGCGACGAGATCCCGAGGCACCTCCACAGGTTTGGGCTGGCGGGTCCGGCCGGTTATCAGCTGCAATGCCACGATCGTCCATGCGGCGCCGAGGAGGACCGCGGCGGCGATGAACGCGACGTGAAAGCCGGATACCCGGGCTGCGGGAACGAAGCCAGTGGTCGCTGCGCCGTGGAGAAGGCTTGTCGTGCGGCTGGCGGCGAGGGTCGCGAGGACCGCCAGTCCTATTGACCCTCCGACCTGCTGTGCGGTGTTGAGCAGACCGGATGCGAGCCCGGCATCTGCTCCGCGCACCTCACTCGTGGCGGCCAATGTGATCGGGACAAATGTCAGTCCCAGTCCGAGACCCAGCGGCAGGAGGCCGGGAAGTAGGTCGGATAAGTACTGTCCGTGCACGGGGAGCTGGGTGAGGACGATCATCCCGCCGGTCGCGAGCGCGAGTCCGGTCATGGGGACGACGCGCACGCCTAGACGGGGGATGAGCTTGCGCGCGGCTGTGGCACCGGCAGCGATTCCTACCGAGAACGGAAGGAATGATGCCCCGGCGCCCAGTGGCCGATATCCAAGAATCTGCTGGAGGTAGAGCGAGACGAAGAAGAACGTCGCGAACACCGCGCCTGAGGTCAGCAACAGCGTGAGGTCGGAGGCGGCGAGGCCCCGCAATCGGAAGATGCTCAGCCGCATGAGCGGTGCCGGGCTGCGCGACTCGAGCGCGAGGAATCCCGCGAGCAGCACGACGCCCGCGGCCAGCAGGCCGATCGTCCGGGGCGATCCCCATCCGTAGCTGTTCGATTTCACGATCGCGAACACGAGCACCACGAGGCCGGCGGTGACGGACACCGCTCCGGGCAGGTCGAACGTCCGGTGGGTCATCTGCGATCGGGACTCGGGGACGAACCTCCCGGTCGCGACCGCCAGGGCCACACCGATGGGCACGTTGACGAAGAAGATCCATCGCCACGACGCGAGATCGGTTAGAACCCCGCCGAGCAGTAGCCCGACAGCGCCGCCGCCGGCGGCGATCCCGCTCCAGATCGCGAGCGCCTTCGCGCGATCCGTCGCGTCGCTGAAGGTCGTCGTGATGATCGAGAGGACGGCCGGGGCGAGGAGCGCGCCCCCGAGTCCTTGCAGCCCCCGGCCGGCGATCAGCATGCCGGAGGACTGCGCGACGCCGTTGAGCAGGGACGCTCCGGAGAACAGCGCGATCCCGGCGCCGAACACCCGCTTGCGCCCGATGAGGTCACCGGCGCGCCCGCCCAACAGCATGAAGCCGCCGAAGATCAGCGTGTACATGTTGATCACCCATTGCAGATTCGACGGGCTAAAACGCAGGCCACGCTGGATCGACGGCAGCGCGACGTTGACTATCGTGGCGTCGAGGACGACCATGAACTGGGCCACGCAGACGATCCCGACTACAAGCCACGGGCTGCTGGTGCCGACCGCGCGCCCCCCGGTCACTGCTGACCCGCCCGGCAATTGCGGGCCCGAGACGCCGGCTGCGTCGCTTGCCTCAGGAGTCATTGGTTACTCGCTCTCGGCCGTCAAAGACAGCGGCGACATTTCCCTAGGAGCCGAGCTCGGTTCCTGTCAGCCAGCCGTTACCTTGCGGTAGCTCCCGTGCCGGAACTCGTCAACCAGTCCTGGATGGGACGGACGCCATCCGAGCTCGGCGCTGGCCTTGTTCGCGGCGGTGCCCTGATCGAGTAGGAGGACTTCGGCGAAGTAGTCGCCGAGGCGTGCCCGCGCCTCCTCATCGGAGCCCGGGACCGCTCCTGGGGCGTCGGCTGCGACAGCGGCCGCCTCGGTCAGCTCGGCAACGGTCGGGTTCAATCCGTCGCCGATGACGTAGTGGCCGCGAGCCGAGTCGTTCTCCAGCACGCGACGGAAGGCATCCGCCAGATCCGCCACGTGGACCGTCGACCAGTGCTGTTCTCCGGTGCCGAGCATGATCAGGTTGCCCGCGTCGTCTCGCGGTGAGTCGAGAAGTAGCCCGGGGATCCCTCCGCCGCCGTCACCGTAGGCGAGGCTGGACACGATCACAACGCCGCGCATGTCTGGGGCGTCGAGCACTCGGCGCTCGATCGGCTCCTTCCAGGCCACCAGCGCGGGCGGATTGAACGGGGATTCCTCGTTGATCGAGGAGTTGTCCCCGTAGATCCACAGCGCCGCTGATCTGGATATAAGGCTTGCCGGTGCCGCCGAATGCCTCGATCGCCGCGTCGGCCACCGCGGCGTCCAGGTCTGCGCTGGTTTCGTCACCCGGACTGGCCAGTGTGGATGGCCCCGTCTGCGCTCGCCCAGCAGGCTCACGACCGCCGGCCGGTCGTAGAGGTCGACTACGACTGGTGTGGCGCCCGCGGCCGCCGACAAGGTCGGCCTGGGCCTCGTCGCGGACGAGCGCCGTCACCTCGTGACCGTGCTCCTGCAGCTCCGTCAGCACGTGGGATCCGATGAATCCCGTTGCTCCGGTGAGTGCCACTTTCATCTGGTTCCTCCTTCGCGAATGCTTCGAAATCGTCGTGCACTAGGCGTTGATCAAACGCTTGATTGAGATTACCGCGGCCTGGACGCATTGTCAAGCGGCTGCTTGAATTGTTTCGGAGGCCGCTGAGTCGCCGGACTCAGCTCCTGCCCTTGGCGCTGATCGGCTCGCGCGGTCAGCCGGAGCTCGTGCCGCGAAAGGCGCCGGCGATCACCGGCACCAGCAGTCGCTCGAGCTGCTTCTCGGACTTGCTCCTGAGCTCGGCGCCGACGGTGCGAGGGCCAGCCAGTTCAACATTCCGGCCACGCAGCGGGTGCGTAGGATCAATTCCCGGTCCTTGACATCGGGAACGTTCGCCTTCAGCACCCGAAGGACATCGGCGCGAATCCCATGGAACCTGGCATCGAATCGCCCCCATCCCTGCGGAGGGTCGATCCCGGCCCGAGCCACGATCCGCATCACCGCGAGGTCGCGACCTCCGACCGCCAGCGCGCGGATCATCGGTCGAGCGAACGCTGCCGCCAACTCCTCGAGCGTCGACTCCGGGCCCAGTGTGCTGACCGCCTCCTGCTGAGCATCCAATACGCTCCAGCGCCTGCTCGATCGCCGCCTCACAGAGCGATCTCAGCGAGCCAAAGTGGTAGCTTACCGCCGCCACTTGGCCTCAGCAGCATCCGTGAGCTCGCGGAGCGTCACGCCATCCTCTCCGCGTTCGGGATCAGGTCCAGCGCGGCGTCCAACAGCCGCGCCCGCGTCCGCAGACCGGCCTCGCGACGCTGGTCCGCTCTCGCCGCTCCCATTGCAACTATTCAATCAGATGCTTGAAAAGACGTCAAGGATGGGCGGGTCCGCGGCCGGCCCCTTCACGGTTTGGGGGGCCGTGCGGCCTGGTCGGGCGCGTCGGCGGGCTTGAGCACGAAGATCTCGGCTGCGAGGTCGGGGTCGATGTGGTTCTGGCTCATGAACGCGATCACCTCGCGATCGAGCTCTCGCTCGACGATCCCTACAAGGTCGTCACGCATGGCGGTCTGGTAGTCGTGGCGGACTTGCAGGACGCGCTCGTCGTGGCCGTGGTCGACGAGCGTGCGCTCGCCCGTCGTGAGCGTGTCCGCGAGCAGGATGGTCACCATGCTCTCGTCGATGGTGGTCTTCGCCTTCGTCGGTCCTCGACCGGTGTGCTCGTGAAGCACCTGGACTGCTGAGGTGGCGATCTTCGCCGAGGGGCTTTGGCTTTCGTGCTGCGGTTCCATGGGATACCTTTCAGCCGCATCCTCGGGCGGGTGTTGGGCACCACGAGAGGGAGAGGAAGCGTTGGAGCCCCGCAGGCAGCGTTCCCTACACCCTACTCCTCGCGGAGCCGGTGGCGTTCGGCGCTCGTTTTGTCGGCAAATTGCGGGCTCCGGGTGGCAGGTGCGATCGATCTGTGGTAAGCCCATCCTTGACCGAGCGGGACCGCGGGCTGCACGCTAAGGACAGTGCCGCGGGACCCAGGAAAGGAGGCGCGGCCATGACATGGAGCGCGCCACTCGGCTTCGACCAAAGCCAAGAGCAGGTCGAGGCCATGATGGAGCAGGGCACGACGTTCTCGGACGTCGAGGACGTGATCGACGCCAGCGAGCTCTCAACCGTGCACAAGGCCGCGCTGTGGCTGCTCGCCTGGTCGCTGCGCGACGTCGAGCAGCAACGCCAGGATGCTCGGCTTACGCTGGCTGCCGTCGGCGCCGGCGAGTTGGGAGGCTGGTGATGCGAGCGCCTCGGCAGCGAGACAGCGTTGGAGGTCGTCCGCGGTTGAGCGTCGTAGGGAGCGAGCTGCGATCGCCCCGAACGGGTTTGGGCCGCGAGCGCGAACGTCGTCTGCCCGCACACCCACTCGAATTCGACGAGCGTGGTCTTCCGATCGCCCAGCCGCCGCTGACCACCGCCGAGCGCTCGGGACGGCTGCTGGCCGGCTGACTGGCGAGCCGCGGAGAACCCACGCGAAAGGCGGAGCCGGGCTCGCCCTGCAGGTCCGCTCGACATCTTTTCTATGAGCACCGACCGCCCCGATGGGTCAGCGCGTCAGCGCCTGCTTGCCCTCGAGCGCGCCAATCGCGTTCGGCTGACCCGCGCCACGCTCAAACGGCGACTACGTGCAGGTGAGGTCGCGGCGGCGGACGCGATCCTGCGCAGCTCCCGCGACACCGACACGATGACCGTCGCCGACCTACTTCTGAGCCAGCGCGGCTGGGGACCGACGCGTTCAGCGAAGATGCTGCGTTCAGTTTCGCTGTCGGAGAAAAAGACGCTCGGGTCGCTGACCGAACGCCAGCGGCTGACGCTCGCGGCACTGCTCAGCAGCCATGAGAACAAGGAACGCACGCTCCAGTCAAGCTGATCAAGGAGTCCGCGAGATTCGCCACCGCTCATCTGGCGGGTGACCGCTCGTTCCAAACGGCTCCGGTCGTTCTAGCGCTCGGGGGGCGGTGGCTCGACGAGCTCGAGCGCGCCGAAGCCGGGCACCGTTCCGTCCATCAGGAACATCTCGATCGTCAGATCGGGCTCGACGTGCGCCTGGCTGAGGAAGGCGAGCACTTTGCGTCCGGTGAGTTCCTCAATCATTCCGCTGTAGCGCTCTTTCATCAGCCGCTGAAAGTCGCGGCGCATCTCCAGGACGCGGTCCGGTTCGCCGCCTTCCATCATCGTGCGCTCGATCGCGGTGAACCCGTCGCTGAGCACGCACACGATCAGGTTGTCAAGCACGTAGGTCTTTGCTTTGATCGGCCCACGCCCGTAGTGCTCGCGCATCAGCGCGACGATCCGGTTGGTGATCTCCGCCAGCAGCCTCCCGCCGAGGAGCGGTGCGGGACCTTGCTCGTCGTAGTTGCCGGCGCTCACGTTCTGCCTCTGAATGCTTCGCCCTGTGGAGGGCTCACTCGCTGCTGCGGACGCTCCGACCTCTGCGCGCGGCGCACCGAGAGGGCTGTCGCCCGCGTCAGGGGTCCGATTGTATGTGCTGGATGAGCAATTTTAACTTGCGCCGGCGGTTGAGAGGAGTACGGTGGAGTAGTTGGAGGTGGAGTGGGCTTGCCCTGACGGCGAGCGAGCTTCAGATCCAGCTACTCAAGGCTTTGCGAATAGCGCGTCTGTAGCGGCTTTCTTGGCGGCTCCCGGGGGCGTTGCACAAAGGGCAACGTGACCGTTAGGAATGATTGTGCTAGACGCGACGTACTCTTCCCAAGCCGTCTCTGGGCTCGCCTACGCCGGACCGGCTCGTCTCGACCTGTTGGTTTCGAACTTCGCTCGCGTTTTGAGCTCCGAGATCGCGCTGTACCTCCAGCCGGACAGCAAGGGGCAGCTGCTCCCGGTGATCTCCTCGTGGGGCCTGGGGCCCCGCCACGAGCGGATCACGCGATCGCACGCAGGAGGGATCGTTGGCCGCGCGCTGGGGGCGCAGCGCGCGGCCCTCGAACCGCTCGATCATGACCACGACAGGCACGATGGACGAAGCCGAGATGCAGGGTCACAGCTGAGCAACAGCAGTACCTCTAACGACAAACCGCTGGCAGGAGAGAACCATGGGACCAGATCAAAACGTAGCGATCATGCAGCGCGCCTACGACGCCTTCAACACGGGCGACATCAACACACTGACCGAGGTTTTCGACGAGAGCGCCGTGTGGCACTTGCCGGGGCGGAGCTCGATGGCCGATGACTACCAGGGCCGCGATGCGACCCTGGCGTACTTCGGTCTGCTCGCGCAAAGGACCGGTGGCACATTCCGCGCCACGCTGGAACGCTTGACTGCAGATGGCGAGGACCGTGTGGTCGGCATCCAGCGCAGCACCGCGGATCGAGACGGCAAGCACTTGGACGTTGCCGACTGCATCGTCTTCCAGCTCAAAGACGGCCGGGTTACCGACGGTCGGGAACATTTCGAGGACCTTTACGCGTGGGACGAGTTCTGGTCCTAGCCCAGTCGGCGCGAGTCCGGCAGCGCTCGCTGCTGCCGGTGCTCGCTATCCGAATAGCGGCCCCGATAGGCGCGGGGATCGTCGACAGTCGTCGTCTAGTCGTGGAGGGCCTGTTATGGCAGACCTGACGTCAACCGATCCCCCGGTGGATCCCACCAACGGGGCGGTGAAGAGGTTGCGGAAGGGGAGCGATTCGAGGGCGATCGAGGACGATCAGAGTCTTGCTGACCGCGATCAAGGCCTTGCGGATGCTGAGCAGACCGCGGCCGATAGCGACCAGACCGCGGCCGATAGCGACCAGACCGCGGCCGATAGCGACCAGACCGCGGCCGATAGCGACCAGACCGCGGCCGATAGCGACCAGTCCGCGGCCGATAGTGACCAGGCCGCCAGCGATCGTGACCTCATGCATGGTGGCGACCCTGCCGCGCATAAGGTCGCCCGTCATCTTCGCGACCGTAGTACCCATCAGCGCCAGCAGAGCGCCCGCCGGCGTGTCGAGGCGGCCGCGGCGCGGGATGCGGTTGCACGGGCTCGCGATCTGGCGGCGTTGGCGCGCGATCAGGCCGCCGAGCTGCGCGATCGCGAGCTAGCGGCGCGGGACGCTGCTCAGGAAGCGCAGATCCCCGCGAAGACGGGCGCGGAAATCGTGCTGCGGGCGGCGGAGAGCCGCAGACGGGCGGCGGCTGAGCGCGCCGCGGCCGCTGAGGGTCGAATGCGCGCCGCGGCCGATCGTGAGCAAGCGGCCCGTGATCGCGAGTTGGCTGCTCATGACCGGTTGCAGGCCCGGGCAGACCGCGACGCGCTGCTGGCCCAGTTGGCGATTGCCGAGACCGACCAGCTAACTGGCACGCGCACACGCCGGGCGGGCCTAACGGACCTTGCCCACGAGGTCGATCGCGCCCGCAGAACGAGTGGCCTGCTGGTCGTCGCTTACGTCGACATCGTCGGCTTGAAGGCTGTCAACGACGCGCAGAGTCATGCCGCGGGCGACGCGCTGCTGCAGCGTGCAGTGAGCGGGATCCGCTGTCATCTGCGTTCCTATGACTTGATCGTTCGGGTCGGCGGCGACGAGTTTGTGTGCGTGATGCCAGATGCGGAGATCGAGGATGCTCGACACCGCTTCGCTGAGATCAAAACCGCGCTCAAGGCGGACCCCGATCCGTGCGAGATCAAGGTCGGTTTAGCCGCGCTCGCGCCACAGGACAGCCCCGCTGAGCTCATCGAACGCGCCGACGCCGAGCTGTCGACCAGCGTCCGACGTTAGTGCGCGAGACCGCTGAGGCGTGCTCGAGACGTACGTTCGGATGTCACGCCGCTCCGAAAACGAAAACCCGTCGATTATCAGGCAAGAAGATGATGGGCGCGGCTGGGTTCGAACCAGCGACCTCTCGCGTGTGAAGCGAGCGCTCTCCCACTGAGCTACGCGCCCTTCTCGGACGGTCGATTCTAAGCGTCCAAGGCGCCACGGGCTGCATGCGTCCGGCGTGGCGACGCCAGAACTCGGGGGCATGCACGCGATCTGTCCAGCGGTTGAAAGATCGCTTGCACTGGCACCGCTGAAGGAATACGCTCAGCAAAGCTTAAGCGAGTTCATCTGGGGGCTGGATGACTGGGGCCGGGCGCGCAAGCGCGAACAGAGAGGCGGGTAGGCCGTGTTAGAGGGTGCGCTGACCGGTGCATTGCGCTTTCGGCTGCTGGTGATCGCGGTGGCGGCCGGCCTGATCGCGGTCGGAGTGAGCTCGTTGCCGAGCATGCACAGAGACGTGCTGCCGGAGCTCTCGTCTGGTCCAGTGCTCGAGGTCCAGACCGAGTCACCAGGTCTGTCGAGCCAGGAGGTCGAGCAGTACCTGACGGTGCCGATCGAGAACAACCTGCTGGACGGGATCATGGGTGTTTGGGACGTGCGCTCGGACTCGATCCCGGGGCTGTCGAAGGTTGACCTCTATTTCGAACCGGGGACGACCGAGCTTCATGCTCGTGAGCTGGTGGAGGAGCGGCTTACCAACGCGTTCTCACTCCCGCATGTGGCCCAACCGCCGCAGCTTATCCAGCCGCTGTCGACAAGCAGCCGGGCGCTGCTGATCGGGCTACGCTCGAACACCGTCAACCCGCTTGAGCTGTCGTACCTCGCGCGTTGGATCCTCAAGCCGCGCCTGTCGGGAGTGCCTGGAGTGGCCAACGTGGCGATCTTCGGCCAGCAGGACAGGCAGATCCAGGTACAGGTGGATCCCCAACAACTCGCCCGGCGCGGGGTCACGCTCCAGGACGTCATCAATACAGCGGGCAACTCGCAGCTGGTCTCGCCGCTCAGCTACCTGGAGGGATCGACGCCCGGGACCGGCGGCTTTCTCGATGGCGCCAACCAGCGGCTCGATGTCCGCCCAGTGCTGCCGCCGCCGGGGGACCTCGCTGCGGTGCCGATCGCGGACGCGCCAGGGAAGGTTTCGCTGGGCCAGGTGGCCAACATTGTCGAAGGCCATCAGCCGCAGATCGGAGCTGGGTTCACCCAGGGCTCCGCCGGCCTGGTTCTCGAGATTCAGAAACTGCCGTCGGCAAGTCTCCGTGGGGTCACCAAAGGCGTCGAGCGTGCACTGGCTGAAATCCGCCCTGGGCTCCAGGGGGTGGACATCGACACCTCATTCTTCAAGCCCGCCACCTACGCCTCCGACGCGCTCGACAACGTGGCGCTCGGGCTGGTGATCGCCGGCGCACTCGCGCTCTTAGCGCTGGGTGCGCTGCTCCTGGATCTCAGGGCGGCATGCGTTGCGGCGTCGTCGGTCGCGCTGTCGCTCGTCGTCGCCCTGCTGGCGCTGCAGTGGCTTGGCCAGACCCTCAATGCGCTCGTCGTGTTGGGTCTTCTGATTGCGATCGTGGTGCTAGTGGACGATGCGGTCGGCGGCGCCCAGGCGTTGCGTCGCGTATGCCGCGCGCGCGGTCGCACGAGTGTTGCGCATGACGGCGCTGCGGCGCTCACCAACGGCGCTGCTATGGGTGATCGCCACGCAAACGGCGACATTCACGGGCATAGCGACGGCAACGGGCGCGGCCGCGCTTCGCTGACCGGCGCACCAGCATCGCTGCCGCGGGCGATCGTCGACGCCTTCGCGCAACTTCGCGGCACCCTTGGATATGCGACGCTGACCGTGCTGCTGATCGCGGCACCGCTGTTCTTTTCCCACGGGCTCACGGCTCGCTACCTGCACCCGATGATGCTCGCGCTGGTGCTGGCCGTACTGGCGTCGGCGGTGGTCGCGACGACGGTAGCGCCAGCGCTCGGCTTCCTTCTGCTCGAGCGTTGGCCGCCCCGCACGCCCCGCGCCGTGAACCCGTTGGGCAGCCGCGTCAGCGCTGGCTATCAGGGTCTGGTGCGCCGCGCGCTGTCGCTCCCGCCGGAGGTGGTGCTGGCGGCGGCGCTCGCCGGTGCCGTGGCTTTCATCTGGTTCCCGTTCCTGCATCAGCCGGCGCCGCCACGGTTCAAGGACCCCAATCTCGTTGTGCAGTGGACCGGACCCGATGGCGCCGGGCTGGGCGAGATGCAGCGGATCACGTCTCGGACGCTTGGGCAGCTGAGGGCGCTGCCCGTGGTCGCCGACACCGGCGCGACACTTGGGCGCGCGGTCAGCGGCGATCGGATCGTGGACCCCAACTCGGGCCAGATCTACGTCGCGCTGAAGCCGACCGTCGACTATGACCGCGCGGTCGACCAAGTGCGCCGGACCGTGGGCGGCATTCCCGGGGTCCAGGCTTCAGTCAGCACGTACGAGGCCAGCGCGCAGGCGGGCGTGCTTCAGTCGGGTACCCCCAGCCTCACGGTGCGGGTCTATGGGCAGGACTATCCCCGCCTGCACGCACTGGCCGCTCAGGTGCAGCGGCAGATGTCCGGCGTCAACGGACTCGGTCGCGCCCGGGTGTCGATGCCGTCGGAGCAGCCGAATATCGAGGTCGCGATCAACGACGATCGCGCGCAGACCGCCGGTGCCCTGCCGGGCGATGCCCGCCGCCAGGCCTCGACGCTCGTCAACGGCCTGACCGTCGGCAACTTCTTCGAGGAGCAGGCGGTATTCGACATGGTCGTGATCGGAGCTCCGAACTTGCGCCAGAACATCCAGGATGTCGGCAATCTGCGAATCGACACGTCGGCCGGAGGGCAGGTCAAGCTCTCGGACATCGCTCAGGTGTCGGTCGCTCCAGACCCGGTCGACATCCAGCATCAGGCCCTGTCGCGGTACGTCGATGTGACGGCGCCAGTTCTCCGCACGGGCAGCGTCGGCTCCGCCCGGGCCGCGATCGCCGGCGCGCTCGCGAGGATCCATTTCCCGCTCAGCTACCACGCCGAGGTTCTCGGCGGGACGCCCGAGGACCCAACTTCGCACGCACTGTTCGCGCTGTACGCGCTGGCGGCGGCGATTGGCGTGCTGTTGGTACTTCAGGCTGCGTTTGCCGCCTGGCCGTTGGCCGCGGCGTTCCTGCTGACCAGCCCGGTCGCTCTCACCGGCGGCCTGGGAGTCGCGCTCGCGACAGGGAGCGCGGCATCGCTCGGCGCTGACGCCGGCCTGGTCGCCGTGCTCATGCTGGCGATCCGTCTCGGCATGCTGCAGGTGGCGACGGTCCGACGGCTCCGCGGACCCGACGGCGACAGGCTCAGCGCTGAGCTGATCGTGCGAGCCGCCGCCGAGCGTCTGGCGCCCTCGCTCGAGACGATCGCCGTCACCGCGGTCGTATTGATCCCGTTCGTGGTAATCGGGGACGTAGCGGGCAACGAAATCACCCACACCGCCGCTGCCGTGATCCTCGGCGGCCTCCTCACGGCCGCGGTGTGGAGTCAGCTGTTCGTTCCGGGTCTGTGTCTCGCGTTCGCGCCGGGGCCGCAAGAGCCTGAGGCGGACCCATTCGATGACATCGACCTCGTCGGCCTTACCGTGCCCACTCCAGAGCTCGTCCTGAAAGGGTAGTCGTGATGCACATCAGTCGCACTCGTTTTGGTCTCACCGCAGTCGTGGCCGGGTTGGCCGCCGCGCTCGGGGGCTGTGGCGGCGCCTCGCACCCGGCTCCATCGCCACCGGCGGCACAGCTCGAGCACTCTCAGGGGAGCGCGACCGGCAAGATCGTGCTCACCCCGTTGGGCGCGCAGCGGATCGGGCTGCAGACGGCGCGGGCAGGGAAAGCTAACGGGCCGGGCAGCACGATCCCGGTCGGGGCGATCATCTATGACCCGAGCGGCAAGACGTACGCGTTTGTAGCTGCCGGCCGTCTGACGTACGTTGAGATGCCGGTCACGGTCGATCGGATCGACGGCGGCACCGTCTATCTCCGCAATGGCCCGCACCCCGGCGCCCGCGTCGTATCGATAGGCGCCGAGGAGCTCTACGGCGTCCAGACCGGGGTGCTCGGGCAGACATGAGATTCGTCTCGAAGCGCGGCTGAGCGTGCGCACGGTAGTCGCGCTCAGCCTCCGCTACCGCTTCCTAGTCGTCGGAGCAGCGGCGGCGCTGATGTTTTTCGGCGGCCGGACCCTGGCCCACCAGAAGGTGGACGTGTTTCCCGAGTTCGCGCCGGTGACGGTCGAGATCCAGACCGAGGCGTTGGGGCTGTCGCCGAGCGAAGTCGAGCAGCTGATCACGGTTCCGCTCGAGAATGCGCTCCAGGGCGTTCCACGCGTGACCGAGGTGCAATCGGAGTCGGTTCCGCAGCTGTCGGCGATCTTCATGTACTTCAGCCGCGGCACCGACGTGCTGCAGGCACGTCAACTGGTCCGGGAACGGCTCGCTCAAGCGGCACCGACGCTGCCATCGTGGGCGGCGCCACCCGCGATCTACCCGATCGTGTCGGCGACAAGCCGCGTGATGCAGGTCGGCATCACCTCGAAGACCATCGACCCGCTCGACCTGTCGAAGATCGCCCTGTTCACGATCCGTCCCAGGCTGATGGCCGTCCCCGGCGTGGCCAACGTCGCGATTTGGGGCGAGACCAAGAAGGAGATCCAGGTGGAGGCCGACTCCCGCCGGCTGGTCTCGCAGAAGGTCTCGATCGACTCGCTCATGAACGCGGCCTCGAACGCGGTCGACAACGGCCTTTTGTCGTTCACGACCGGCTCGACGATCGGCAGCGGCGGATTCATCGAGACACCGAACCAGCGACTGGGAATCCGCAACCAGCAGGTGATCAATACGCCGCAGCAACTGGCCGCGGTCCCCCTCGCCAAGCGAGGATCTCAGACGCTGACGATCGGCGATGTCGCACGCGTGCGGTACGGGACCTCACCACTGATAGGCACGGCGGTTATAAACGGCGGTCCCGGGCTGATGATGGTGATCGAGAAGTTCCCGGGGGCCAACACGCTCGACGTCACCGACGGAATCCTGAAGGCGTTCGCCGCGATGCAGCCAGGGCTGCCCGGGATCTACGTCAACACGCACATATTCAGGCAGTCCACCTTCATCCACACCGCCGTCAACAACCTGTCGTTCGCGGTCGTGATCGGCTGCATCCTGGTCGTGTTCGTGCTGCTGATGTTCCTGTTCCAGTGGCGCGCGGCAGTGGTCAGCCTGCTGGCGATTCCCCTGTCCCTGGCTGCCGCGGCGATCGTGCTCGATGCCGAGGGCGCAACGATCAACACCATGATCCTGGCCGGCTTCGGCGTCTCAGTGGGGGTGGTCGTCGACGACGCCATCATCGACATGGAGAACATCGTCCGACGCCTACGGATCTGGCGCGCGCTCGGCAAGCGCACGACGCCGCTGCGCCTGTTCTTGGCTGCGTCGCTCGAGGTTCGGACGGCGATCCTCTACGCGACTCTGATCAACATCGTCGCCGTGCTGCCGGTCGTGTTCGTCGGCGGCGTGACCGGATCCTTCTTCCGACCGCTCGCGCTCGCCTACGCGCTCGCGGTCCTGGCGTCGATGGCCGTCGCGCTGACCGTCACGCCGGCGCTCGCGATGATGCTGATGCCGAGCATGAAGCTCGCTCCGAACGACCCGCCGGTGATGGGCTTCTGCAAACGCATGTACTCGCGGCTGCTGGCGCCGGCGCTGCGTCGGCCACGGCTTGCGGTGGCCACGGTGCCGCTTGCGATCCTCGCGCTCGTGTTCGTGCTGCCCAAGCTCGGACAAGACTTGTTCCCCAGCTTCAAAGAACCGGACCTGCTGATGCATTTCGATACCAAGCCAGGAACTTCGCTTCCGGAGATGGCCCGAACGGTTGCGCGCTTGCAGCGGGAGCTCCTCAGGGTTCCAGGGGTGCAGCAGGTCGGCGCGCACATCGGACAGGCGCTGCTGGGCGAGGAGATCGCCGGCCCCGAGTTCTCCGAGCAGTGGATCTCGCTCTCGTCCAACGCAGACGTCGGCAAGACCCAGGCAGCGGTGCGCCGCGTCGCGGCGTCGTTCCCCGGCACGTTCTCGGACGTTACGACCTACCTGCACGAGCGAGTCGACGAGACGATCTCGACCGACACGCAGGACCTGACTGTTCGGATCCTGGGCCCTGACTTCGGCACGCTCCAGCGCCTCTCCCAGGAGGTGACCCACAAGCTGAGCGGGACGCCAAACCTGGTCGATCTACACCCGCAGGCCCAGGGGCTCGTGCCGCAGATCCAGGAGACCGTCAACGCGCAGGGCGCGGCCCGCTACGGGCTGGCTCCTGGAGAGGTCCGGCGCGAGGCGGCGATCGTGCTGGGGTCGACCGAGCTGGGAGAGCTCTGGAATGGAGGCATCGCGATCGGGGTGACGGGCTGGAGTCTGCCGTCCGAACGCCGGAACCTCACTGATCTCCAGAACCTGCTGATCGACACGCCCGGGGGCGGTCATGTGGCGCTGGGCAAGGTCGCAACCCTGGTGGTCAACTCGACGCCCAGCGACATCACGCGGGTGGACGGCTCGAACAAGATCGACGTCAACGCGAACGTGAGCGGCAGCGGTCACCTCGGCTCGGCAACCTCGGCAGTGCAGTCGCGCCTCGCCCACATCAAGCTGCCGCGCGGCTACCACGTCCAACTCCTAGGCGAGGCGGCCGAGCGCCAGGCCGCTCAGCAACGTTTGCTCGAGCTGGGGCTCGGCGCCATGGTCTTGATCCTGTTCTTGCTGCAGACCGCATTCCAGAAGGTGCGCCTGGCGGGCATGATGGCCGTGACGCTTCCGGTCGCGCTCGCGGGCGGGATCCTGGCCGCGTGGCTGTTCATCGGCGCGCTCTCCCTCGGTGCGCTCGTCGGGCTGTTCGCGGTGCTGGGGATCGCCGCCCGCAACGGCATCCTGATGATCAGTCATCTCCAGCACCTAGAGGAACGTGAGCACGAGCCTTTCGGGCCGGCACTCGTGATTCGGGGCGCGAGCGAGCGACTCGCGCCGGTGTTGATGACCGCGCTGGCGACCGCGTTTGCGCTCGTTCCCTTCGTGGTCTTCGGCAGTCGATCCGGCCAGGAGATCGAGAACCCAATGGCGATAGTCATCCTCGGCGGACTGGCTACTTCGACCTTCATGAACCTGTTCGTGCTCCCGTCGCTGTACCTCCGGTTCAGTGGCCCGAGGGGTGGGGGTCGGAGCCCGAGCCCGCAGTGAGGGAGCCGCTGCCGATGCCGGTGCCCTCTTCGCGGGATATCGCCGTGCGCGAGTCAGAGCGCGTCTACAGCCGCACGAGGTGATCCACCAGCAGGCCGCGCGTCGCTCCGCGCAGGTCGACGAACAGGGCGGCGTCGCGTGCGACGGCCACGTGGTCGATCCCCGGATGCACCGTCACTAGCACGACCGCGTCGGCTCCGGCGACCGCCTCCTCGAGCGGCTGCGACTGCAGCCCCAGCTCGGGGAGCGCGGGGACGTAGGGATCGTGGTAGGACAGCAATGCTCCCTGGTCCGCGAGCTCCTCCATGATCCGCAGCGCCGGTGACTCGCGCGTGTCGCCGACACCACCCTTGTACGAAGCTCCCAGGATCGCGATCCGTGAGTCGCGCACGGGCTTGGAGACATCGTTTAGGGCGCGCTCGATCCGCTCCACGCAGTGGTGGGGCATCTGCTGGTTGATCTTTCCCGCGAGCTCGATGAACTCGGTCGCGAAGTGGAATTGCCGCGCCCGCCAGGTGAGATAGAACGGGTCGACCGGGAGGCAATGGCCGCCCATTCCCGGTCCCGGTTCGAAGCGCGTGAAGCCGTAGGGCTTTGTGGAGGCGGCGTCGACCACCTCCCAGATGTCGATGCCCATGCGCTCGGCGAGCATCGCCATCTCATTTACGAGCGCGATGTTTACCGAGCGGAAGATGTTCTCGAGCAGCTTGGTCATCTCGGCTGACTCGGGCGTCGATACGCGCACGATCTCGTCGCAGATCTTGCTGTACAGCTCAACAGCCCGCTCGGTGCATTCCGACGTGATGCCGCCAATCACCTTTGGTGTGTTGCGAAGCGTGTAATCGGTTCGCCCTGGATCGACGCGCTCGGGCGAGAAGGCGACATTGAGGCCATCGCCCACCGTCAGCCCGCTGTGCTCGAGCAGGGGCACCAGCTGCTCGCGTGTGGTGCCGGGATAGCTGGTCGATTCGAGCACCACGAGCTGGCCCCGCTGAAGGACACCTCCGAGCGCGGCGCCCGCTCCGAGCAGCGGTCCAAGGTCCGGCTCGCGGTTCGGGCTCAGCGGCGTGGGGACGCAGATCAGGACGGCGTCCGTGCGCGCAAGCGGCGCGAAGTGGGTCGAGACCTCGATCGCGTCGAGTGCGGCCCGCAGCCGCTCGGACGGGACGTCCTCGATATAGGACTCGCCCGCTTCGATCGACGCGATCTTGCCCTCATCGACGTCGACGCCGACCACGTGCTCACCCGCCTCGGCGAACGCAACGGCGAGGGGCAGCCCGACGTACCCGAGACCGATAACTCCAACGGACATAGGGGGCGCACCATACCGAGGGGGCCGCGCGGTTGTGTGGAGCCGCGCACTCGTTGACCCACTAGGATCTTCTATTGGACCGTGCTAGGCGGGGTGCTAGCGGTGCCCTGTACCCGCAATCCGCTCTAGCGGGGCTGAACCCCCTCCCGAGGGGTGCAGGCCCGGGGTCGACGCCCCGTCCGTGGTGTCGATGGTTCGGTCCCGCGACGATGGAGACCCGCGAATCAGGTCAGGTCCGGAAGGAAGCAGCCTTAAGCGACCCCCTCCAGGCGTTGTGGGCCCGCCGGACCGGAGCTACGAACGGCGGCCGCGCCCCGGAACCGGCTTCGACGGGGGGTGCACGGTCCACTACCCAGCCCTGCGCGGCCGCCGATAAGTGCGCGAGGCGGCGCTCGGCCGCCGAAGGTCGCAGACTTATTCGCCTCACAGACGAGTTTCTCCGCGATCTCAATGGGGGCGGGTCTAACTCGCGGACTTATTCGGGGCTAGGACCCACCGGCGCGTCGGCCACCGCCGGGCTCCAGCACTAGACTCGACCGACAGTGTCCACCGGCCCGTCGCTCTACCGCCGCCACCGCCCGCGCACGTTCTCCGACGTCGTCGGGCAGGACCACATCGTGCGCACGCTGCGCAACGCGGTCGAGCAGGAGAAGGTGCATCACGCCTACCTGTTCGTCGGCTCGCGCGGCACCGGTAAGACGAGCATGGCGAAGATCCTCGCGGCCTGCATGAACTGCGAGAACGGCCCCACGACCGAGCCGTGCGGGCGCTGCGAGTCGTGCATCGCGATCCAGAACGCGACCTCGCTCGACGTGATCGAGATGGACGCCGCGTCCAACAACTCGGTCGACGACATCCGCGAGCTGCGCGATCGAGTGGTGCTCGCGCCCATCTCGGGCCGCCACAAGGTCTACATCCTCGACGAGGCGCACATGCTCTCCCCGCAGGCGTGGAACGCGTTCCTCAAGACGCTCGAGGAGCCGCCGCCGCGGACGATCTTCGTGCTCGCGACGACCGAGGCGCAGAAGGTGCTGCCGACGGTCGTCGACCGCTGCCACCGGTTCGACTTCGGGCGGCCGTCGGCCGATCAGGTGGCGAAGGTGCTCGAGCGAGTCGCCGCGCAGGAGAAGATCGACATCGAGCCAAGCGCGCTGGCGCCTGATCGCGCGCCACGCGACCGGCAGCTTCCGCGACGCGCTCGGGACGCTCGAGCAGCTCTTGACCTACAAGCAGGACGAGTCGAATCCAGCCGGCAGACGTTCTGGCGGTGCTCGGGGTCGCCGACGACGAGCTCCTGTTCGAGGCTGTCACGGCGATCGTCGCGCGGGACCCCGCGCAAGCGCTGCGGACGGCCGCGCAGCTCGCCGCAATCGGGACGCGACCCCGGCCAGGTCCTACGCGACCTCGAGCGCTATGCGCGCGAGCTGCTGGCTGTCCACATCCTCGGCGAGGTTCCGCGTGAGCTGACGCGTTACTCCGGACCGCGACCAGCCGGCTCGCCGAGCAGGCGAAGGCCGTCACCGCGCGCCGACGCCGTCCGGCTGCTCGACCTGATCGCCGGGGCGCTCGAGGCGACCGCCAACGGCGCCCAGGCACGGATCCAGCTCGAGCTCGTGCTGATCAAGGCGGCCGCGCCCGAGGTCGATCCCTCGACCAGCGCGCTGCTCGCGCGTCTCGAGCGGCTCGAGAGTGCGAGCGGTGCGGCCCGCTGCACCCGCGCCCGCGGTGGCCTGCGCCGGCCCAGGCCCAGGAGCCCGCTCCGGCGGCGCCGTCGCCGCCCCCTCCAGCAAGCGGCCACCTCGAATCGCTCACTGAGCTTTGGCCCGCGGTCGTCGAGCACGTTCGGGAGCACAACGCGATGCTGGCCGCGCTGCTCGCGGACGCCAAGCCGGTTGCGGCGACCGAGGAGAGCTGACGCTCGCGTTCCCGGTCGGCGCCGACTTCCTCAAGCGCAAGGCCGCCCAGGACGAGCACCGGCGCACGACGACCGAGGCGTTGAAGGCGCTCAGCGGCCGCCGCTCAAGTTGAAGTACGAGCTGGCAGACGTCGAAGCCGCAGGCGTCCCCGAGCTATCCGGCGAGGAGCTCGTGCGACGCTTCATCGAGGAGTTCGACGCCGAGGAGGTCACCCGAGTAGATGCCACAACAGCCCAACATGCAGCAGCTCCTCAAGCAGGCCCAGAAGCTGCAGCAGGACATGATGGCCGCGCAGGAGTCGCTCAAGGATGAGGTCGTCGAGGCGTCCGCCGGCGGCGGGATGGTGAAGGTCGAGGTGACCGGCGACCTGGCGATCAAATCGATCAAGATCGATCGACAGGCGGTCGACCCAGACGACGTAGAGCTGCTCCAGGACATGGTGCTGGCGGCGGTCAACGAGGCGCTGCGCGCGGCGCAGGAGCTCGCTTCCTCAAGGCTCGGCGGGCTCGCCGGCGGCCTCGGTGGGCTCGGCCTGCCGGGGATGTAGTTGTACGCCCCACCCGTACAGCGTCTGATCACCGAGCTGTCAAAGCTCCCGGGCGTCGGCGGGCGCACGGCGCAGCGGCTCGCGTTCCACCTGCTGCGCGCGTCAGAGGAAGACGCGCTCGGGCTCGCCGAGGCGATCAAAGAGGTCAAGGAGCGGATCGGGCTGTGCGAGACGTGCTTCAACCTCGCCGACGGCCCGGTGTGCCGGATCTGCGCCGACGCGCGGCGCGACCCCGAGCTGATCTGCGTTGTCGAAGAGCCCTCGGACGTGATCTCGATCGAGCGCACGCACGAGTTCCGCGGCCGCTACCACGTGCTCGGCGGCGCGCTGTCGCCGATCGACGGGATCGACCCCGAGGATCTCAAGCTGACCGAGCTGTACGAACGCGTCGCCGGCGGCGAGGTGCGGGAGGTCGTGATCGCGACCAATCCGACCACGACCGGCGAGGCGACCGCGCTCCACATCGCCGAGGAGCTGCGCGAGCGGACGCCCGACGTCAAGGTGACACGGCTCGCGAGCGGGCTCCCGGTCGGCTCAGACCTCGAGTACGCCGACGAGCTGACGCTCGGGCGCGCGCTCGCGGGTCGGCGAGCGGTCTAGTGCCCGACGGCGATCAGCGACATCTGAGAGTGAGTTCAACCCCATAGGTTCATCCCGCTGCACTTCGCGCAATGAGGTTGAGCGTAAACCCAAACCCCTACCCTTCGCGCCGTGCCCGACACGATCGTGATGAAGTTCGGCGGCACCTCGGTCGCCGACGCCGAGCGGATCAAGCGCGCCGCCAAGCGGATCGTCGCCCAGCGAGAGGCCGGCAACCGCGTCGTCGCGGTCCTGTCGGCGCGCGGGCAGACGACCGACGAGCTGATCGCAATGGCGGAGGAGGTCTCTCCTCATCCCGACCGGCGCGAGATGGACATGCTGCTCTCGACCGGCGAGCGGATCAGCTGCGCGCTGTGCGCGATGGCGATCAACGACCTCGGGCATCGTGCGATCAGCCTCACGGGCTCCCAGGCCGGGATCGTCACCGACACCTCGCACACGAAGGCTCTGATCATGGACGTCCGCGCCGACCGGATTAGAGAAGGGCTCGAGGAGGACCGGATCGTGCTCGTCGCCGGCTTCCAGGGCGTCTCGTCCACGAGCCGCGACGTGACGACGCTCGGCCGCGGCGGCTCCGACACGACCGCAGTCGCGGTCGCCGCCGCGCTGAACGCACAGGTGTGCGAGATCTACACGGACGTCGCGGGGGTCTTCAGCGCCGACCCGCGGATCGTGCCCGACGCGCGCAAGCTGCCGGTCGTCTCGTTCGAGGAGATGCTCGAGATGGCCGCCTCTGGAGCCAAGGTGCTCCAGCTGCGCTCGGTCGAGTACGCCCGCAACCACGGCGTGCGGATCCACTGCCGCGCGAGTTTTGAAGACGGCCCGGGTACCTTTGTGCTCGGAGAAGAAGAGACGATGGAACGCCCGCTAGTCACAGCCGTCACACACTCGACCGAGGAGGCGCGGATTACGCTGCTCGGCGTGCCCGACCGGCCTGGTGCCGCCGCGAGCATCTTCGGGGCGCTTGCGGCTGCCGGCTGTGTCGTGGACACGATCATCCAGAACGAGCCGCTCGGGGACGGACGCGACGCTGAGGTCTCGTTCACGATCCCCCAGGAGGACCTGCCGGACGCCGAGCGGGCGCTCGAACCGGTCGCCAAGGAGCTCGAGATCCGCACGATCGACACCGACCGTCAGATCGGCAAAGTCTCGATCGTCGGCGCCGGGATGCGCTCGCACCCGGGCGTCGCCGCCAAGGTCTTCGACACGCTCGCCGAAGCCGGGATCAACATCGAGATGATCTCGACCTCGCCGATCAAGATCTCGTGCGTGATCCGATCCGACGTCGTGCCGGACGCGGTTCGCGCCTTGCACTCCGCCTTCGAGCTCGGCGCGGGCGGGATCGAGGAGGACCACGGGCCGAGATGAGCGTCGAGACCGGCGAACAGCGCGCCCAGATCGGCGATGTCGAGCTCTGCTACGAGACGTTCGGCGACCGCTCGAGCCCGCCCCTGCTTCTGATCATGGGCCTCGCCTCGCAGATGATCGTCTGGGACGACGAGTTCTGCCAGCGGATCGCCGACCGCGGGTTCTGGGTCACTCGGTTCGACAACCGCGATTGCGGGCGCTCGACGGTCCTGCGCGACGCGGTCGTGCCCAAGCGCTGGCAGCTGATGCTCCGCAACGCCAAGGGCGCGGCATACAAACTCGACACGCTGGCCGACGACGCGGCAGGGCTGCTCGACCATCTCGGCGTGGACTCGGCGCACGTGGTCGGGGCCTCGATGGGCGGGATGATCGCCCAGCTGCTGGCGATCCGCCACCCCGAACGCGTCCGCTCGCTCACCTCGATCATGTCCACGACCGGCAACCGTCGCGTCGGCCAGCCGCATCCGCGCATCTTCCCGCTCATGTTGCGGCCCGCACCGCGCGAGCGCGAGGCGTTTCTCGACTCGTTCCTTTACACCTACAAGGCGATCGGCTCGCCGGCGCTACCCGCCGGACACGGCGCGCATGCGCGCGCTCGCCGAGCGCTGCTTCGACCGCGGAATCCATCCGGCCGGCACGGCGCGTCAGATGGCCGCGATCGTCACAGCCGCCGACCGCACGGCGGAGCTGGAGCGACTCGATGTGCCGGCGACCGTGATCCACGGCGACTCCGATCCACTCATCAGACCGTCGGGCGGGCGCGCGACGGCCAAGGCGATCCCGGGCGCAAGGCTCGTGATGATCCCGGGGATGGGCCACGACCTCCCGCCGGAGCTATGGGATCAGATCATCGACGAGATCGAGCAAACCGCCGCCCGCGCCGCCCAGACGACCGCGTAATCGTCAGGGCCTGATCTGAGCCGGGATCCCGATCTGGCGCATGAGCTCCTTGATCACCACCGGATCGTCCATCCTGGTTCGCGGGCGCGCCGCGTAGCCGTCGAGCGACACCTCGGGCGCGGGGCGCGGCACGTCGTAGAGGAACCCCTGCGCCAGCTCGCAGCCGAGCGCGATCAACTCTGCGTGCTGGGCCTCGGTCTCGACGCCTTCGGCGATCACATCGCGGCCCGTCTCGCGTCCGAGTGTGACGAGCCCGGAGACCAGCGCGCGATCCTGGGTATCGGTCGCGATCCCGGCGACGAACGACTTGTCGATCTTGATGATGTCGAGCGGCAGCGAGCGCAGGTAGCGCAGCGACGAGTAGCCGGTGCCGAAGTCGTCCATCGCGATCTGGACCCCGAGCCGGCGCAGCGCTTCAAGTCGCGGTGCGACCTGCTCGACGTTTGTCATCAGGTCGGTTTCCGTGATCTCCAGGCAGAGCGCGGAGGGCAGCAGACCCGTGTCCTTCAGTACGCGGGCAACCACGTCGGCGAAGTCCGGCTCGTGCAGCTGGCGCATCGAGACGTTGGTCGCGATCGAGACGTCATGACCGCGCCGGCGCCACTCGTATGCCTGCCGGCACGCCTCGCCGAGGACCCATGCGCCGATTGGGATGATCAGCCCGGATTCCTCCGCGGAGGGCAGAAAATCGCCCGGCAGGAGAAGCCCGCGGGCCGGATGGGTCCAGCGCAGCAGCGCTTCGCAATGGCTCACGTTGATGTCGGGCAGCGTGACGATCGGTTGGTAGTAGACGGCGAGGTCGGATTCGTCCACAGCCACGCGGAGCTCCCGCCCGGTGTTGACCCGCTCCTCGACCGCGTCGCGCAGCTGCTTGTCAAACAGCTCGTAGCACTCGCCGCCGCGTGCCTTGGCCTGGTACATCGCGATGTCCGCCTCGCGCAGCAGGGACTCGGGCGCCGCGCTCGGACTTGCGGTGACCGCCAGTCCAATGCTCGCTCGGACCAACAGCTCCTCGCTATCGACAACGATCGGCTGCTCTAGCGCCTCCAAGATCCGCTCAGCGATCTCCTCAGCCTCGGCGACCTCCTCCAAGTCTTCGATCAGCACCACGAATTCGTCTCCGCCGAAGCGAACGACCTCGTCGCTGGCCCGGACCGTGTCCACGAGCCGCTTGGCGACGGCGCACAGGGAGCGGTCACCGATGTCGTGCCCGCGCGTGTCGTTGACGATCTTGAAGTGATCGAGATCGATGAACAGCACGCCCACGAGCCCGGGGTGACGGTCGAGTCGCAGCACCGACCAGGACAGGCGCTGGATCGCCGCCGTACGGTTGGCGAGGCCGGTCAGCGGATCGCGCGAGACCGCGGCCTCGAGCAGCCGGCGGTCGGTGACGTCGCGGGCGACCCCATACCAGGAGCCATCGATCCGCCGGCCGTTCCATTGCAGCCAGCGGTGCCCACCGTCCTTGCACATGTAGCGGTTCTCGAAGTCGACCACGTCGGCCGTCGTGGAATCGCTGAGCGCGACTGTGCGCTCGACGTCCATCGGATATACGAGGTCGACCGCGCGCATGCCGAGGAGCTCCTCCCGCGACCAGCCCAGCGTCTGCTCCCAGGCGGGATTCAGCTCTGTGAAGCGGCCGGACGAGTCGAACGTCGCCAGCAAGTCGTGAGCGAGGTCAAACAGCTGGCTGATCGCAGCCCAGCGTGGCTGTTCGGGTTCGCTCCATAACGCCCGGGCGTGCGCAGGCACACTCATCCCAACCGAGTATCGGCGCCTAGGGGCGAGTCCTGAAGTGCCCGCTACGGCGGGTTTTCAATCCTCGGGTGGCTGGATAGTGGCTTTCAGCCGCCGATGAGCCGCGTCGAGGCGTTCGGCCGGCTCGCCCGGGGATGACTTTGGCACGCCGCCAAGCAGCGTGAGCACCCGCCGCAGCAGCCCGATCACGCCGCTGCGCCCACCACCGCGGTCGACCAGTCGATCACGGATGTGGGGCGCACGATGTGGCGACTCATCCCGAGTTCCTTGGGCGATAGTCCGAGTGCCAGCCCGACGAGCTGGGGCAGGTGCAAGACCGGCAGTCCGAGCTCGCGGCCCACGACCTTGGAGGCCAGCGGCTGCTGGAGGTCGAGGTTGAGGTGACATAGGGGGCAGGGCACGACAAGACAGTCGGCCTGAGCGTCGATCGCGTCGCCGAGGTGCCGGCCCGCCTGTTTGAGCGACGCCTCCTTGTTCATCGTGATGATCGGGAACCCGCAGCACTTGTACACGCCCGCGTAATCGACCACGGTGCCGCCGAGCGCCTCGATCAGCATCTGCATATAACGGTCCCGCGGCCGCTCCTCGTCGATCCCCAGCCGGTGGACCGGGCGCACGATGTAGCAGCCGTAGAACGGGCCGACGCGGAGATCGGTCAGCGGCCGCTTGACGCGCGAGCGCAGCTCGTCGAGGCCGATCTCCTCGACCAGCAGCCAGAGGAAGTTCTTGTTCGTGATCCCACGCTCGTAGCGGAGTCCCTCATCGGAGAGGTTTTCGTTGATCTGCTCGCGATAGTCCGTGTTGGCGTCGAGGCGCTCCTGGCACTCGGACTGCGCGCCCTGGCAGGTCGAGCAGATATTCATCATCAGCTCGCCGTCCGTTTGCTGTGCCAGGGCGAACGTGCGCGCGTTCAGAGTGTCGGCAAGCTCCTGGTTGTGCTCGGCGATCACACCCGCGCCACAGCACGCGGCGCGATCAAGCTCGATCAGCTCGATATCGAGCAGTGGCGCCACCTTCGCCATCGAGCCGTGCAGCTCCGGGGTGAAGCCGCGGCTCACGCAGCCGGGCCAGTAGGCGACCTTCATTCTTGGCCCTCCTCAGTTTCAGGCATCGAGGGCTCGGACGGCGGCTCGCGCTCGGACGTCGCCTCTGCCGGTTCGTCCTCGACCCCGCTGATGTACAGGTTGAGCTCGTTGCGCTCGGGCCGCTCGTCGATCTCGTCGAACAGCTGCCTGACCGCCTTGGGCGCCTTGTGTGGGTGCAGCAGCGCCGTCTTGAGCGTCATCTTCCCGCGCGCGAACGCTTTCAGCGCCATCGGCACGCCGCTCATCAATTCTCGTCCCGCGTTCGGGTTGAGCTTGCCGCCATACGAGTCGGCCAGCAAGTCGGACTCGTGCAGCAGGCCGTTGCGGCGGATGTTCTTCACGAACGCGCGCTCATGGCGATTGCCGTTGTTGCCGTCGTTGATCTCGTAGTCGGACCCAGCCCTGCGGCGCAGGCGCATGATCTGGCTCATCGGCGCGACCTCTTTGGGGCACGCGTCGATGCAGTTGAAGCAATGGGTGCAGTCGTAGAGGCCGTGCTCGTCCTCTGAGAGGTCCTTGAGCCGCTCGCCGTGCTCGGCATCGCGTGGGTCGCCGACGAACCGGTATGCCTTGGCGAGCGCCGCCGGCCCGATGAACTCAGCGTCGACCTCCATCGAGAGGCAGTCGGACACGCACGCGCCGCACTGGATGCAGGCCATCGGCTGGGTGATGTCGATCATGCTCTCGCGCGGAACGACGTACTCCCGCTCGGGCACCGGCTGGCGCCCGATCAGCCACGGCGTCACGCGCTGGATCTTGCGCCAGTGCACCGCGTCCATGTCGACGATCAGGTCGCGGATCACGGGCATGTTGCCCATCGGCTCGACGGTTATCACCTGCTCGGTGTGGCCCTCGTCGGGCGGGTTCCAACCGACGCCGTAACCCTGCTGGAGCGCTTCCTCGAGGTGCGTCTTGCAGGCCAGGCCCGGCTTGCCGTTCATCCGCACGCCGCACGAGCCGCAGATGGCCTGCTGGCAGGAGCAGCGGATCCCGATCGAGCCGTCCTTCTCGTCCTTGACCTTGAGGATCCCGTCGAGCACCGATTGGGTCCCTGGGAGATCGACGACATGCTCGTCCCAGTAAGCGGCTTCCCCGGACTGCGGGTCGTAGCGGCGAATCTTGAGCGTGTACTGCGACATCAGTACGTCCTCTCTTCGGGCTGCCAACGGGTGATCGTCACCGGCGAGTAGCTCACCTGCGGCTCGTCACCGTCGACTGAGATGTCGATGTGCTTGAGCCACTCCTCGTCGTTGCGCCCCGGGAAATCTGTGCGCCACTGCGCGCCGCGACACTCCTTGCGCTCCTTGGCCGCGATCACGATTGTCTCGGCGACGTCGAGCATGTAGCCGAGCTCGATCGCCGCGATCACGTCCTGGTTGAAGACCGAGCCACGGTCGTCGATCGCGGCCTTCTGGGCCTCCTCCTGCAGACGGCGGACCACCTCATGTGCTTTGTCGAGCCCCTCGGCGTCCCTGAAAACCGCGACGTAGCGGTTCATGGTCTCGCCGAGCTCCTCCTTGATCGCCGCGATACGTCGCCCGCTCGGCTCGCGGGAGATGATCGAGTTGATGTGGCGCTCGGTGTCGCTCACGCGCGAGGTGGGGGTGCTCGGCATCGTCTGGTGCCGAGAGCGCCCGGCGGCGTGTTCGCCGGCGCGACGGCCGAAGATCAGCGTGTCAAGCAAGGAGTTCGCACCCAACCTGTTACCCCCGTGAACCGACACGCACGCAACTTCGCCGGCCGCGTACAGCCCCGGGATGCTCGTCTGACCGTGGACGTCGGACTTGACTCCGCCCATGATGTAGTGGTTACCGGGGCGAATGTGGATCGGCTCGCGGGTGATGTCGACTCCGGCAAAGTCGCGGCCGATATTGACGATCTCCCGGAGCGCCTCGAGCGTGCGTCGGCGCGGCACCTTGGTGATGTCGAGCGCCACCGTCCCGTCGGGGAAGCCGCGGCCCTCGTTGATCTCGGTCTGCTCCGCCCGCGAGACGACGTCGCGCGACGCGAGCTCGAGTTTGTTCGGCGCGTACTTCTCCATGAACCGCTCGCCTTCGGCGTTCAGCAGCCACGCGCCCTCGCCGCGCGCGCCCTCGGTGATCAAGAGGCCGTTGCCTTGCAGCGTCGTCGGGTGGTACTGGACCATCTCCATGTCTTCGAGTCGCGCGCCGATTCGGTAGGCCTGCGCGATCCCATCGCCTGTGACGATCAGGCCGTTGGTGGTTGGCCGGTAGACCTGGCCGGCGCCACCGGAGGCGAGGATCGTGGCCTTGGCGTTGAATACCTCGAGCCGCCCGTCGCGCAGGTCGCGGCAGATCGCCCCGATGCAGCGGCCCTCGTCGTCCTGGAGCAGGTCGGTGGTGAACCATTCCTCGTAACGATCGAGCTGCTCGTGATGCTTCATCAGCTGCTCGTAGAGCACGTGGAGGATCGCCTGGCCGGTGATATCTGCCACGTAGTACGTCCGGGCCGCCGATGCGCCTCCGAACGCGCGGGTGCCGAGATGCCCGGTCTCGTTGCGGTGGAAGGTGACCCCCGCGTGCTCGAGCCACAGGATCTCGTCGGGTGCCTCGCGCGCCATGATCTCGATCGCGTCCTGGTCGCCGAGGTAGTCGGACCCCTTGACCGTGTCGAACGCGTGCGATTCCCAAGAGTCCTCAGGATTGAGCGCCGCGTTGATTCCTCCTGCCGCCGCGACGGAGTGCGATCGGACGGGGTGCACCTTTGAGACGATCGCGACGGTGGCGCCGGTTTGGGCGGCGGCCAGCGCGGCACGTTGGCCCGCCAGGCCGGCACCGATGATCAGAACGTCGTGAGACGGCACGCTGGCGATTCTATTTGTGAGCGCGTGGCGGCGCTCGGAGCCGGGGCCGGTCGCTAAGCGGCCTTGAGCGCCCGCTTGGAGCGGTGTCGCGCGCGCTCGCGCTTCTCGGTGCGCTTCGCAGTGCGATCGAGTGCCCGGTCGCCCTTGCGATGGGTCAAGCCTGGTTCAGCCCGTCGACAGCGCGGACTGAAGCGCTCGGCGAACCTGCTCGATCGTGATCACGCCACGCAGCACACCAAGGTCGTCGACCGCCATCAGCGCCCCGAGCCTGCCGAGCGATTCCGAGGAGAGCACTTCGGTCAGCGGCTTCTCGATCCCGACGCGCCAGTCGCCCGCCTCGAGCGCCGAGCCAACCGTGAGCCAGCTCTCGCCTCCGTCGAGGATCGTCTGGATGCGCGGTTGCCGGGCGATTCCGAGGAAGCGACCGGCGCTGTCGACCACTGGGAACCAGGACCACCCGTAGCGCAGGAAGAACTCGTCGAGCGCCTGGCCGACGGGCGTTTCGGACGGGATCGCGACCGGATGCGCATCCATCACGTCTGCCACTCGCACCTCCGCGATCCGCTCGGTGAGCGCGGTCTGGACCAGCGCGCCGCGGGCGGCCTGTCCGAGCAGGAATGCGACGGCCACGAGCCAGAGGCCCGTGAAAGTGTCCTTGGTCGAGAGGATCAACGCCAACCCCACACCTCCCACGAGGAACGCGAACCCACGTCCGAGCTGAGCCGCGAAGCGAGTGCCGGCCGTCTTGTCGCCGCGTAGCTGCCACACCGCTGCGCGCGCGATGCGGCCGCCGTCGAGCGGGAACGCCGGCACGAGGTTGAACGCGAGGATCGCGACATTCATCAGCAGGAGCCAGCTGAGTGACAGCAGAACGGGCGTGACCCGAACGGTGCCGCGCAACAGCGCCGCGTCCTCGAGCCTGTGGGGCCCGACAATCGCCAGATCGACCGCCAGGCAGATCAGCACAAAGCACAACGTCGCCAGCGGTCCTGCACCGGCAATCTTGAACTCCTCGGCGGGCGTGCGCGAGTCGCGGCTCATCTGGGTAAAGCCGCCGAACAGAAACAGGTCAATGCGCCGGATCTCGATCCCCTCGCGTCTGGCGACGAGCGCATGACCCAGCTCGTGCATGATCAAGGACGCAAAGAACAGCAGCACGGTAATGACCGTTGTCACGTATGCAAGGCCGTCAGAGGAGCGCAGCTCGGAGCGGAAGCTGCTTGACAGCCAGAAGATCATCAGGAACAAGATCAAGAACCAGCTCGAGTCAACCCCGATCCGGATTCCGAAGAGTTCCATCAGCTTGATCGAGCCACGGCGGCGCAACATGCTGCAATGGTCCCATAACCAACGTGAGGAGCTAACAAATTGGACGAGTTGAAGACGCGGCTCGGCTGAGCTGGCCGACCTGAACCACATCGCTCAACTGCTCGAATGGGATCAGCACACGATGATGCCCCCACGCGGCGCGGAGTCGCGAGCTGAGTCGCGTGCGACCCTCGAGCGGATCGCGCACGAGCTGTTCGTCTCGGACGAGACCGGGCGGCTGCTTGAGGCCGCGGCTGCAAATGGGGACGACTCGGACGGCGCGCGGGCGGTGGCGGTCGCCCGCCGGCGCTGGGAGAAGGCGCGGCGCGTCCCGAGCGAGCTGGCGGCCGAGCTCGCGCGCGCCGGTGCACTCGGCCACGAGGCCTGGGTCGAGGCTCGACGCCAATCGGACTTTGGTTCGTTTATGCCCTTCCTGGAGCGCAACCTCGAGCTCTCCCGCCGCTACGTCGATTGCTTTCAGGGATACGACTGCGCCTACGACGTGCTGCTCGACGACTACGAGCCCGGGATGAAGACCGCCGAGGTCGCTGCCCTGTTCGCCGAGCTCCGCTCCGAGCTTCAGCCGCTGATCGCCGACCTCCGTGATCGCTCGGTCGATGACTCAGCGCTGCACGGAGAGTTTCCGGTTGAGCGCCAGCGCAAGCTTGTCTCCCAGATCCTCGAGCTCATGGGCTTCACCGGCGAGAGCTGGCGACTCGATGACACCGTCCACCCGTTTGCGACCAGCATCGGGGCCGGCGATACCCGGATCACAACGCGCTGGGATGAGAGCTATTACGCCTCCGCGCTTTTCGGCGCGATGCACGAATGCGGACACGGCCTCTACGAAGCGGGAATCGCGCCGGAGCTCAAGCGCACGCCGATCGGGCACGGTGAATCGCTCGGGCTGCACGAGTCGCAAAGCCGGCTTTGGGAGAACATGGTCGGTCGCTCGCGCCCGTTCGCCGACGTGCTGGCGCCTCGGGTGAACGCGCTGTTCGGGACCGAGATCGAACCCGACGCGCTCTACCGAGCCGTCAACCGCGTGCGGCCGTCCCTGATCCGCGTCGAGGCCGACGAGGCAACCTACGGTCTGCACATCGTGCTGCGTTTCGAGCTCGAGCAGGAGCTGATCGAGGGAAGGCTGAAGGTCCGAGACTTGCCCGAGGCCTGGAACGCGCGCATGAAGGACGACCTCGCGATCGACGTCCCCGATGACGCGCACGGCGTGCTCCAGGACGTCCACTGGTCAGCTGGAATGTTCGGCTACTTCGCGACCTACGCGCTCGGCAACCTGATCGCCGGACAGCTCTGGGCGCAGGCGCGTTCCGACATCGGAGAGCTCGATCAGCAAGTCTCCGCCGGCGAGCTCGCGCCGCTGCGCGAATGGCTGCGCGACCACGTGCATCGCCATGGGTCGAAGTTCCGCGCGGCCGAGCTGGTCGAGCGCGTGAGCGGCGAGCCGATCAGCGTCGCGCCGTTCATGTCCTATCTGAGGGACAAGCTGACTGCGGTCTATGACTTATAGGATCGGCTCATGACCAATTCCCAAGTGCGTGTTGCAGTCACCGGCGCCGCCGGTCAGATCGGATACCAGTTGCTGTTCCGGATCGCTTCAGGCCAGTTGCTCGGCCCGGACACCGCCGTCCACCTGTCGCTGCTCGAGATTCCCGATGCGGTCAAAGCCGCGGAGGGAACCGCGATGGAACTCGATGATTCCGCATTCCCGCTTCTGGCCGGGGTGGACATCTACGACGATCCGGTGAAAGCATTCGACGGGGTGAACATCGCGCTGCTGGTGGGTGCCCGTCCACGCACCAAGGGAATGGAGCGCTCGGATCTGCTCGAGGCAAACGGCGGGATCTTCAAGCCGCAGGGCAAGGCGCTCAACGACGGCGCCGCGTCAGATATCAAGGTGCTGGTCGTAGGTAACCCCGCCAACACGAACTGCCTGATTGCGCAGTCGAATGCCCGCGACATCCCGCGCGAGCGTTTCACCGCGATGATGCGGCTCGACCACAATCGCGCAATCGCCCAGCTGGCCAAGAAGGCCGGGGTACCAGTCGCCGAGGTGACGAACATGACGGTCTGGGGAAACCACTCGCCAACCCAATACCCCGATGTCATGCATGCCAAGGTCGGCGGCCGTAATGCCGCTGAGGTGGTGAATGATCGGCAGTGGGTGGAGAACGAGTTCATCCCGGTGGTCGCAAAACGCGGCGCAGCGATCATCGAGGCAAGGGGGGCGTCGAGTGCGGCCTCGGCAGCCAGCGCTGCGATCGATCACGTCAACAGTTGGGTTAACGGAACGCCCGCGGGCGATTGGGTATCGATGGGCATTCCTGCGGATGGCTCCTACGGCGTGGATGAGGGTGTGATCTGTGGTCACCCGTGCACGTGCTCGGACGGCTCGTACGAAGTCGTCGAGAGTCTCGAGATCGACTCGTTCTCGCGCGAGCGGATCGACGCTAGCGTCGCGGAGCTAAACGAAGAGCGGGCAGCGGTAGACCAGCTCGGACTGATCTGATCCGACCGTCAGGCTGGGCGCCAACCCTTGCCTGACTTCTTGATCTGCCCATCCTGCTCCAGCTTGGGCAGCACCCGGTACAGGTAGTTCGGCTGGATCTTCATCG
The DNA here is from genome assembly GCA_963795505.1 of uncultured Actinomycetes bacterium. Classification (GTDB taxonomy): domain Bacteria; phylum Actinomycetota; class Thermoleophilia; order Solirubrobacterales; family Solirubrobacteraceae; genus Palsa-465. The sequence goes on along the minus strand of CAWCIB010000010.1, from coordinate 498,807 downwards.
CCGTCGCGATCTCCGGGATCGTGATCCCCGGCTGTGACTGCACGAGCTTGAGCGTCTGGTCGGCGCGTGTGCTACCTCGCCGGCGACCGCGAGGTCGCCCGGGCCGCCGACGCGCAGTGCCCGGCGGCCGCCCGGGTCCGCGGCCGGTCAGCGCTGTGCGCGCGGCCTCGAGACGTTTCACCTCATCACGAAGCTCACGCAACCGTGCATCGATGTCCTTCACTGTTGAGTCAACAAACTCAGCCATGCGGCCTCCCTTCGTTAACGGGGCCGTCAACCATACAGTGTCAATCGCGTTCCAATAACGCTTTCAGCCGCTCGAGTGAATTGTGCGCCTCTCGATCCGAGGCCTGGCCAACGATCATCCTCGTTGCCATGTCTCCGATCTTTCCACCAGGCGTGGTGAATTCGTTGGTGTACTCGAACTCGGTCGCGTTTTCTCCGTCACCGGTTAGCTCGTAGCGAATCCGCGCACGTGAGTGCGCGGGGCCGCGGCCGTCCCACTCGGCATGCGTCGGGGCGTTCACATCAACGAGCGTCCAGTGAACGTGGAAATTCAGTCCGCGCATGCGCATCTGCTGTTCCATCGTTGCGCCTTTGCGGGAGGGCTCGGATGAGACCTCCCCAAGCGAGCGGTGGATGGTCACCCAGTTCTCGAGCTGGCGTGGATCCATGATCGTGTCCCAGACGCGTTGGACCGGCGCCTCGATCCTGATCTTGTGATGGACGACGCTCATGGGGGAGGAGACCCTAACGCGCTCGGAGCGGCTCGGTGGCCTCCCACACGCGCAGGGCGTGCTCGATCGCGTGGTCGAGCGAGTGCAACCGAACCCCGAGTAGCTCCGCTGCCCCGTCGTCGCGGGGCAGCAGTTCCTCGTCGAGGCTCGCCATCAGCGGGCCGATAAGCGCGTGGTCCTCGCCGGCGATGACGGCCGACACGCGACTCGCGATCGGCGTCGCGGTGAGACGATCAAAGCCGATCGTCGGCCGGCCGACGAGCATGTGCTCGCGGATCCGGTCGATCAACTCCCCGTAGGTGATGGTGTCGGGACCGGCCGCGTCGAGCGAGCGTCCGCAGACATCCGCATTGGTCGCCGCGCGTGCCAGCAGCTCGAGCATGTCCCGCTCGTCGATCGGCGCGCCGCGGTTCGTGCGCCACCCGGGCACCACCAGCACCGGCAGCCTCTCGATGAGGCGCACGAGGAACCGGAACGATCGATTATGCGCTCCTATCACGACCGAGGCGCGGAATGCGACGCCGCACGGCACGGCCTCGAGCAGGATCCGCTCGACCTCGAGCCTGCTCGACAGGTGCGCCGAAACGTGCCCGCTGGCCGGGAGCGGGCCTCCGAGATAGACGATCCGCTGAACCCCTGCGGCGCTCGCCGACCGCGCGAAGTTCTCGGCTGCCTGCCGCTCCCGAACGGGAAACGCGCCATCGGCCGAAGGCTCCATCGAGTGGATCAGGAAATAGGCGACGTCGATTCCTGCGAGCGCATCATCGAGCCCGTCGCCCGAGACTGCGTCGCCGCGAACGACGTCAAATGGGACCTGAGCGCGCCGCGGATCGCGCGCGAAGCCACGCAGCGCGTGGCCGTCAAGCCCGAGTCGGCGCGCGAGCGCGGCTCCGACGTAGCCGGTCACGCCGGTGATGAGGATGTTCAGTCCCATGGGTCGGCCAAAGCTACGGAAATTGCGTGGCTAACTACTGAGTTCCCCAGAAGTACCTGCAATTTGCAGGCTTTCAACTCGTTACAAATTTGTTGCGCTTTGCGGAAACCGTGGTTGCACGGGGCAGGCGAACTGCGCTTTGATGGCTGGCGTTGTAGGTCGGGACTCCGAGCAGGCAAGAAAGGTTTAGGGATGGCAAACGGGCGCATGCAGGCGAGCTGTGAGAACTGTTTCTTTCATCAGAACCACCTGTGTGCGCTCGCTGGGACAGATCCCTGTGCCACTTTCCGCCCCGCCCACCCGGACGGCCTGCGGCCTCCGCGCCAGCTGAGATTCGTCTTCCGGCAGGAGCGAGCGCTGCAGGTCGCCTGGGCGTTCCCCACGCCTGCCGAGCAGGTAGCGCTGCACGCGTAATAGAGTTCGCGCCGTGTACTGGCCGCTGATAGGAGGGTTCATCGCCCTCCTGATCTTGATGTTGCTCCTGGGCTGGATTCTCGATCGCTCCGCGCAGCGCGCTCGGCAGCGTCAGCACCAGTAGGTCTCTCCGAGCGCCGCGCGATCCACTCCGCCCCGGGCGTGTCCGACACCCCGTGGGCGATGATCGAGCAGAACACGACCAGCGCCGCGAGGTTGAAAATCCGCGTTCCGGCGGAGATCCTGTCGCTCAGCACGAGCAGCGCGAACGTCATCGTTGCGACCCCCTTGGGCCCGAACCAGGCCATGAACGCCCGCGTCGCCGCGTCGGTCCTGGTGCCCGCCAGCGCGGCGAAGACGGCCGCCGGGCGCGCGACCAGGAGCGTGATCGCGACGATCCCCACCGCCGCCCAGCCGTCGGAGAACAGGCCGTGGAGCGTCAGCACCGAGCCGAACACGACGAAGATCCCGAGCTTGACGATCTCGACCAGGTCCTCGGCCTGGTTGGCGAAGTGGGCGCGCAGATCCGGCCGCCGAATCCCCAGCGCGATCGCCGCCACGTAGACCGCGATCAGGCCGTTGCCGTGCGGCGGCAGGACCGCGATCCCGTACGCGGCGAACGCGGCACCCAGCGCGTACAGCGATTTCTGGTGCGGCGGGATCTCCGGCTCGAGGCCCTCTTCGCGCGGCATCAGCCACGCCGCGGCAAACCCGACGACGATCCCGGTCGCGAACCCGATCGCGAGGTCCTCGAGCACGAACCGCCACCAGACGAAGTGGCCGCCGCCAGGGGTGAGTGCCGCCGCGAAAGCGATCACCGCCGGCAGCGCGAGCCCGTCGTTGAGCCCCGACTCGAGGTTCAGCGAGTGGCGCACGATCTGCGGCACCCGAGGATTCGACACGACGCTCGAGGACAGCACCGGGTCGGTGGGCGACAGCAGCGCCCCCAGCAGCAGGCACTCCAGCCAGCCGAGGTTCGTCAGCAGCTTGGCGGCGAGCGCCACGATCCCGAGCGTCAGCGGCATCGCCAGCAGCAGCTTGCGCAGCGGCAGGTGCCACTGGGTTTGGAGCAGCTCGGCGTCGACCTCAAGCCCGTCGCGGAACAGGATCACGATCAGCGCGACGACCGCGAGGTCGGACACGAACGGCGATCGTGCGTGGAAGTGAAGCGTGCCGAAGCCGCCCCGGCCGAGCACGAACCCGGCCAGCACGAACGCCGCCGTCAGCGACAGCAGGCTGCGGCGCGCGAGCCCCGATGCGAGCGCGCCAACCACGAGCAGCGCCCCCAGGATCAGCAGGGTTGTGTTCAGGTGCGCAGACACGTGCGGTTAGAGTTTCAGACCTAGGAGCGGCGTGCGGATCACCGTGCTGGGAAAATCACCGTCGTGGCAGGACGCCGGCGGGGCGTGCAGCGGCTACCTGGTCGAGCACGAGGGCTTTGCGCTGCTGCTCGACTGCGGCAACGGGGTGTTCTCCAAGCTGCGCCACTTCTGTGACTACGTCGACGTCGACGCCGTCCTGATCAGTCACCTGCACGCCGACCACTTCCTCGACCTCGTCCCGTTCAGCTACGCGCTCACCTACGCGCCGCGCCAGCAGCCGGTGCCCGTCGCTGGCTGGCCCGGAACGGACACGCCCGCCCGGCCACAGCTGTACGCGCCCGTCGGGGCCGGCGAGGCGTTCCGGCAGATAGTCGGCTGCTGGGGCAACGACGACCTGATCGACAGGGCCTTCCGGCTGAGCGAGTACGACGCCCCGGACGAGCTCGCGGTCGGGCCGTTCGCGGTCCGCTTCTGCGAGGTCCCGCACTTCATGCCCGCCTACGCCATCGAGCTCGCCGCCAACGGCTCGGGGCGCCTGACCTACAGTGCCGACTGTGCCCCCAACGACGAGCTCGTGGCGTTCGCCAGGGGGACCGACATGCTGCTGATCGAGGCGACGCTCCCGCGTCCCGAGCGCACGGGCGTGCGCGGCCACCTCACGCCCCAGGAGGCCGGCGAGCACGGCCACCGCGCCCGCGCACGGCGCCTGGTGCTGACCCACTTCTCGGACGAGCTCGACGCGGGCTGGGCGCTGGGAGAGGCCCGCGCAGCGTTCGGCGGCGAGGTCGAGCTCGCCGCCGAAGGCGCCGTCTACGAGATCTAGGCTAGGGCCCCTCGGAGATGATCAGCTTGACCTTGGCGCCGGGTTTGTGGGTGCTGCCTGGTTTGGGTTTGGTGCCGACGGCGTCGCCCTTGTCGAGGCTCGAGTGCCGCTTGATGATCTTGCCGATGGTGCAGCCGGCGGCGTGGATCGCTTTCTCGGCTTTGCCGCGCCCGAGGCCTTTGACGTGCGGCACGACGCAGCGTTTGGCGTAGATCACGGTGATGCTGGCGGACGCGGTAAGGCCAGCGTTGCTCGTCGCTGTCGCGGTGAGCGTTTGCGTGCCGCGGCTGAGCGTCAGCTGGGCGCTCCAGCTGCCGCCCGCTCCCAGGGTCGCGTTGACGCCGTTGACGGTCACGGACTTGATCCCCGAGCCGGCGCTGGCGGTTCCGGACACGGTCACGGTGCGGGCGTGTCGCTTGGAGCCGTTGGGCGGCGCGGTGATCGACACCGCCGGAGAGTGCAGCTGGTCCTGGGCGGCGAGCGCGAGCGCCTGCACCTGCTCGAGCGAGGGGCCGAAGCTGTAGATGTAGGTGAGGCTCGCCGACCCACCCGCCGGCACCGACAGCGTCTGATGCTCGGTGAACTCCCTCAAGCTGTAGAACACGAACCCAGACGGCGCGCTCGAGAACGTGATCGCGCCGTAGTCGCCTGCCGGGTTCCCGTCGGCCGCGCTGACATCGTTGTGCATGAAGATCGAGCCGGGTGCGCCCGAAGCACCGGCGATCACGTCGCCGGGGGCGTGCTCGGAGAAGCCGCTCTCTCCGGGGAACTGGTAGCCGGGGTCGTCTGCGTTGTAGTACGCGTGGTCGTCGTAGAGCGCGTCGACGGTGTGGGCGTGTCCGTCGGTCGAGGTCCAGGTGTCGGTCATCTTGATCTGGTTGGTTGAGATCATCGCGATCTGGCGTGTGAGCGTTACGGGCGCCGAGCTGTAGCTCGGGCACTGGCCGCTGGTGGGCTGGTAGGGGTCGGGGCTCGGGCACTCGACCAGCGGGTCAGTTTCGCTCGTCGACTCGAACCCGTTGGCGGGGTTCCAGCTCTGGGTCACGCTCAGCGGCTGAAAGCCGGTGTTGTTGGAGAACATCTGCTGGGCGATGTACGGGGCGTAGGCGTTGCTGCCGTCGATCTGGATCTCCGAGCGCGAGAAGCCGTCGTCGCCGTACAACGAGCCGACGCAGTCGAGCGTCTCAGCCGACTCCGCATAGCTCGCGTCAATCGATTCGGCGTACGGGCCACAGCTGCCCGCCGAGTCCCATCCGACGTAGCTTCCGAACGTCGTGCCGTTGGCGTAGTAGTCGTACAGCGCGCCGTTGTTGGGGCCGCCCGAGATCGTGTACTGGGATGAGGACAGGAAGTCGCCGACCGCGAGCCGCGGCCCGGTGAACGCCGGGGACTCGCTCGAGACCGTCGTCGGCTCGGCGCGCAGGCGGCAGGTGTAGCCGTTGAGAGGCTGTAGCAAAACAGGGGATGGGGTCGCGAACGAGCCATCGCTCTGAACGGCCAGGCCCGATGCCAGCAGCCTGGAGCTGTTGTGGGCATACCAGCAGCGCACGTTGACGAAGTCCCCGGTGGTGCCGTCTGAGGTGCCGGTGACGCTGATCGTCGTGCCGGTGTCCTCGTTGTTTTGGAGGTAGCCGCTGGTGGGCGTGGTGATGTTGGATGTGGTGACGGTTGCTTGGGCGGCGGCGGCCGGCAGCAGCAGGGCCGCGAGTGTCAGGGTTGCGAGTCGCAGTTTCATCTGTTTTCACCCCTCGGAGATGATCAGCTTGACCTTGGCGCCGGGTTTGTGGGTGCTGCCTGGTTTGGGTTTGGTGCCGACGGCGTCGCCCTTGTCGAGGCTCGAGTGCCGCTTGATGATCTTGCCGATGGTGCAGCCGGCGGCGTGGATCGCTTTCTCGGCTTTGCCGCGCCCGAGGCCTTTGACGTGCGGCACGACGCAGCGTTTGGCGTAGATCACGGTGATGCTGGCGGACGCGGTAAGGCCAGCGTTGCTCGTCGCTGTCGCGGTGAGCGTTTGCGTGCCGCGGCTGAGCGTCAGCTGGGCGCTCCAGCTGCCGCCCGCTCCCAGGGTCGCGTTGACGCCGTTGACGGTCACGGACTTGATCCCCGAGCCGGCGCTGGCGGTTCCGGACACGGTCACGGTGCGGGCGTGTCGCTTGGAGCCGTTGGGCGGCGCGGTGATCGACACCGCCGGAGAGTGCAGCTGGTCCTGGGCGGCGAGCGCGAGCGCCTGCACCTGCTCGAGCGAGGGGCCGAAGCTGTAGATGTAGGTGAGGCTCGCCGACCCACCCGCCGGCACCGACAGCGTCTGATGCTCGAAGAACTCGGTCGCGGAAGTGAACTCAAACTCCGCCGGGGCGCTCGAGAACGTGATCGCGCCGTAGTTCTCGAACGGGTCCCCGTCTGGGTCGAGGCTGTCGCTGTGGACCAGGATCGTTCCTGGCGCCGCCGCCGGCCCGCCGACCAGGTCGCCGGTGCCGTGTCGGACCAGGCCGGTGTCGCCCGGGAACTGGAACGTCGGCCCGTTGCCGTCGGAGTTGCTGCTCTGGTCGTCGTACTCAGCGTCGATGGTGTGGGCGTGTCCGTCGGTCGAGGTCCAGGTGTCGGTCATCTTGATCTGGTTGGTTGAGATCATCGCGATCTGGCGTGTGAGCGTGATGGGCGCCGAGCTGTAGCTCGGGCACTGGGCGCTCGTGGGCTGGTAGGGGTCGGGGCTTGGACATTCGACGAGCGGGTCGGTCTCGGTCGTCGACTCGAACCCGTTTGCCGGGTTCCAGCTCTGGGTCACGCTCAGCGGCTGAAAGCCGGTGTTGTTGGAGAACATCTGCTGGGCGATGTACGGGGCGTAGGCGTTGCTGCCGTCGATCTGGATCTCGGAGCGCGAGATCCCATCGTTGCCGTACAGCGCCCCGTCGCAGTCGATCGCCTCGTCGGCGTACGCGTAGCTCGCGTCGTTTGTCTCAGCGTTCACACCGCAGTCGCCAGCCGACGACCAGCTGATCCAGCTTCCGAACGTCGTGCCGTTGGCGTAGTAGTCGTACAGCGCGCCGTTGTTGGGGCCGCCCGAGATCGTGTTGTCGGCCGTCGAGTCGAACTCGCCGGTCGCGATCCTCGGGCCCGAGAAGTGGACGTCTTCGTTGGAATCGCCCGCCGGCTCGGCGCGCAGCCGGCACGCCGTCCCTTCGACGGGGCTCAGCGGAACGGGGGAGGGGGTCGCGAACGTCCCGTCGGCGCCTACGTTGACGGACGTCGCGAGCTGGTTCTCGCTGCCGTTGTCATACCAGCAGTCGATGTCGACATGGTCGCCGGTGGTGCCGTTCGACGTCCCGGCGACGGTGACCATCGTGTGGGTGTTGTCGTTGTACTGGTAGTAGCCGCTGGTGGGCGTGGTGATGTTGGATGTGGTGACGGTTGCTTGGGCGGCGGCGGCCGGCAGCAGCAGGGCCGCGAGTGTCAGGGTTGCGAGTCGCAGTTTCATCTGTTTTCACCCCTCGGAGATGATCAGCTTGACCTTGGCGCCTGGTTTGCGGGTGCTGCCTGGTTTGGGTTTGGTGCCGACGGCGTCGCCCTTGTCGAGGCTCGAGTGCTGTTTGATGATCTTGCCGATGGTGCAGCCGGCGGCGTGGATGGTGCGCTCGGCTTTGCCTCGCCCGAGCCCCTTGACGCGCGGGACGACGCAGCGCTTGGCGTAGATCACGGTGATGCTGGCCGACGCCGTCAGGCCGGTGTTGCTCGTCGCAGTCGCCGTGAGCGTTTGCGTGCCGCGGCGCAGCGTGACTTGCGCGCTCCACGCGCCGCCGGATGCGAGTGTTGCGTTGACGCCGTTGACGGTCACGGACCTGATCCCCGAGCCGGCGCTCGCGGTGCCCGACACAGTCACGGTCCGTGCGTGGCGCCTGGAGCCGTTGGGCGGAGCGGTGATCGAGAGGGCCGGGGTCTTAAGCTGGTCCTGGGCCGCCAGCGCGAGTGCCTGCACCTGCTCGAGCGAGGGGCCGAAGCTGTAGATGTAGCTCAGGCTCGCCGACCCACCCGCCGGCACCGCCAGCGTCTGATGCTCGGAGAACTCCTGCACTTTGGAGAACACGAATCCAGACGGCGCGCTCGAGAACGTGATCGCGCCGTAGTTCTCGCCGGGATCCCCGTCGGGGTCTTGGCTGTCGGTATGGGTCAGAATCGTCCCAGGCGCGCTCGCAGCTCCTCCGATCACGTCGCCCGGAGCGTGGCGGGAGAGCGCGCTCTCGCCGGGAAACTCGAACGACGGCTCATGGCTGCCGTCGTTCTCGACGTAGTCGTCGTATTCGGCGTCGACGCTGTGGGCGTGCCCGTCGGTCGAGGTCCAGGTGTCGGTCAGCTTGATCTGGTTGACGCCGATCATCGCGATCTGGCGTGTGAGCGTGACGGGCGCCGAGCTGTAGCTCGGGCACTGGGCACTGGTGGGCAGGTAGGGGTCGGGGCTCGGGCATTCGACGAGCGGGTCGGTCTCGCTCGTCGACTCGAACCCGTTCCCGGCGTTCCAGCTCTGAGACACGCTCAGCGGCTGAAAGCCCACGTTGTTTGAAGCGCCGGAAAACAGGTTCTCTGCTCCCTGCGGGGTGTAGGCGTTGCTGCCATCGATCTGGATCTCCGAGCGCGAGAAGCCGTCGTTGCCGTACAACGAGCCGACGCAGTCGAGCGCGTAGTTGCCGTATGCGTAGCTCGGGTCGATCGATTCGGCGTACGGGCCACAGTCGCCGGCCGAGTTCCACCCGACGTAGCTTCCGAACGTCGTGCCGTTGGCGTAGTAGTCGTACAGCGCGCCGTTGTTCGGGCCGCCCGAGATGGTGTAGTGAGATGAAGACCTGAACGCAGACACCGCGATCCTCGGGCCGGTGAAGGCTGCCGACTCGCCCCCGAACGTCGTCGGCTCGGCGCGCAGCCGGCATGCACGGCCGCTGATGGGCAGCAGCGAAACGGGGGAGATCCCGGTTGAGAACGAGCCATCGCTCTGCACGGCCAGGCTCGAGACCAGCGTCCGTGAGTTGCCGTCGTCGTACCAGCAGTCGACGTTGACGAAGTCGCCGGTGGTGCCGTTCGAAGTGCCTGCGACGGTGACCGTCGTGGCGGCGTCGTAGTTGTACTGGAGGTAGCCGCCGGTCGGCGAGGTGATGTTCGCGGTCGTGACCGTCGCGCTTGCCGCGCCTGCAGACAGCAATGACACGGCTCCAGCCAGCAAGCCGATCCCCAGCATTCTCTTCAGCAACGCAACCCCTCTTCTCGATTGTGCAGCCCTACGGCCCCGTTCGCGGAAACTTACCCACAACGGAGTCCGTACGTCAAGCCCGCCGAGCGGAGGCTGGCCTCCTACGGTCCGCTTGAGACGATCAGCTTGACCTTGGCGCCGGGACGGTGGGTGCTGCCTGGCTTGGGTTTGGTGCCCACGGCGTCGCCCTTGTCGAGGCTCGAGTGTTGTTTGATGATCTTGCCGATGGTGCAGCCGGCGGCGTGGATCGCTTTCTCGGCTTTGCCGCGACCGAGCCCCTTGACGTGGGGGACCACGCAGCGCTTGGCGTAGATCACGGTCACGCTGGCGGACGCGGTCAGGCCCGAGTTGCTCGTCGCGGTCGCGGTGAGCGTTTGCGTGCCGCGACGCAGTGTTATTTGCGCGCTCCATGTCCCGCCCGCCCCGAGTGTCGCGTTGACGCCGTTGACGGTCACGGACCTGATCCCGGAGCCGGCGCTCGCGGTCCCCGAAACGGTCACGGTGCGGGCGTGGCGCCTGGAGCCGTTGGGCGGCGCGGTGATCGAAAGCGCCGGCGAGCGCAGCTGGTCCTCTGCCGCGAACGCAAGCGCTTGCACGCCCGCGAGCGTCGTCCCGACCGAGTAGATGTAGGTGAGGCTCACCGACCCGCCCGCCGGGACGCTCAGCGTCTGGTGCTCCTCGTACTCCGAGCTGCTGCGGAACACAAATTGCGAAGGCGCGCTCGAGAACGTGATCGCGCCGTAGTTCTCGTCCGGGTCGCCGTCCGGCGCATCCACGTTCGCGTGAACGAGGACCGATCCCGGCGCGCTCGACGGACCGCCGACCACGTCACCGACGACGTGCCGGGAGAAGCCGGTCTCAGCTGGGAACTCGAGCCCTTCGTTGTTTCCGCTGTTGCCGATCGCGTCGTCGTACAGCGCGTCAACGACATGGCCGTGACCGTCGGTCGAGGACCACGTGTCGGTCATCTCGATCTGATCGATCCCGATCATGGTCGTCTGGCGCTGGAGTTGCACGCCCGAGGCCTGGAAGCTGGGGCACGCCGTTTGGTTGGCGGGCCGGTACCCGTCGGCACCGTTGCACTCGGCAATTTCCATCGCTCGCGGTGGTCGACTCAAAGCCGTTTGACGAGTTCCAGATCTGCGTGGCCCTGAGCGGCGGAAAGCCGGAGTTGTCCTCCGAGCCGTCACAGCTGGTGGGGCACGCACCCGAGCGCCCGAACAGGTTGTGCGCGTCGTAGGCGTCATAGGCGTTCTTGCCGTCGACCTGGATCTCCGAGCGCGACAAACCGTCGTCACTCGCCAACGCGCCCACGCAGTTCAAGGCCAAGTCGGCCGTGCCGTACGTTCCGAGCGTCGCATCGAGCGTGTTGGCGTAGGGCCCGCAGCTCCCCGGCGCATTCCAGCCTGCGTAGCTCGAGAATGTCATGCCGACCGCCTGAAAGTCGTACGGCGTGCCGTTGTTCGGCCCGCCGGTGATGACATCCCAGCTCGAGAGCGGCGTGTCGGGTCGCAGGTTCCTGAAATAGGACACCGCGACCCTCGGCCCAGCGAACGCGGCGCTCTCGGTGGTCGCTCCGGCCGGCTCGGCGCGCATACGGCACGCCACCCCGTAGTCGCCTCCCCCCATGTTCGACAGTGGCGCGGTGTCACTGAACGATCCATCCGCGTTCACGTTGACGCCCGTATCGAGCTGCGTGAAGTTGCCGTCGGCGTAGAAGCAGTCGATGTCGACGTGGTCGCCGGTGGTGCCGTTGGAGATGCCGGTGACGGTCAGCGTGGTCGGTGTCGGTGGGTTGTCGCTTGCCTGCAGATACGTCCCGTTGGCGGGCGAGGTGATGTCTGAGCTGGTGACGTTCGCCTGGGCGGCAGCCGCCGTCGCGAGCGACGCAACGACGGTTCCGAGCAGAACTCCGAGCCTGCGCATCGCTACGTCCCCTCCGAGACGATCAGCTTGACCTTGGCGCCGGGCTTGCGTGTGCTCCCGGGCTTGGGCTTGATGCCGACCGCGTCGCCTTTGTGCAGGCTCGAGTGCCGCTTGATGATCTTGCCGACCGTGCAGCCCGCCGCGGCGATCGTCTTTTCCGCCTTGGCGCGGCTGAGCCCGTTGACATGCGGGACGACGCAGCGCTTGGCGTAGACGACCGTGATCTGCGCGGACGCGGTCAAGCCGGAGTTGCTCGTCGCCGTCGCGGTCAGTGCGTTGGTGCCGCGGCGGAGCGTCACCTGCGCGCTCCAGCCCCCGCCCGCGGTCAGGTTCGCGCTGACGCCGTTGACCGTCACCGACCTGATCCCCGAGCCGGCCGTCGCGGTCCCGGTCACTGTGACCATCCGCTTGTGCCGCCTCGAGCCATTCGCCGGCGCGCCGATCGACACGGACGGCGAGCGCAGCTGGTCCTGTGCGGCCAGGGCCAGCGCCTGGACGCCAGCCAGCGTCGTGCCGAACGAGTAGATGTAGGTCAGCTTGGCCGAACCGGTCGCCGGCACCAACAGTGTCTGAGTCCCTGCGAACTCGCCGGGGGTCGAGAACAGGAACTCGGACGGCGCGCTCGCGAACGTGATCGCCCCGTAGTTGTCATCGGGCGATCCATCCGCAGCGGTCACATCTGTACGGGTGAAGATCGAGCCGGGTGCGCTCGACGGCCCGGCGACGACATCGCCCGTTCCGTGCACCGAGAAGCCGGTCTCACCAGGGAACCGAACCCCGGCGGCGTTTCCGGTGACCTCGTCGTCGTACTCGGCGTCGACCGTGTGTGGTTTGCCGTCGGTCGAGGACCAGCTGTCGGTCAGCGTGATCGTGTCCGGCGTGGTCATCGAGACCGAGCGCTGCAGCTCTACGCCGGAAGGCTGGAAGCTCGGACACGCGGTTTGGTTGGGCGGCTGAAACCCGTCGCTCCCTGTGCACTCGACGATCCCGTCGGTCTCGACGGTCGACTCGAGCCCGTTGGCCGGGTTCCAGGACTGCGAGACGGTCAGCGGCGGGAATCCCGGGTCGTCCTGCGTACCGTCGCAGTTCGGCGGGCAGACCTGGGTGTTCGAGCGGCGTACGAGGAGGTACGCGCCGGAGGGGTCGTAGGCGTTCTTGGTGTCGACGACAATTTCCGAGCGCGAGAAGCTGTCGCTGTTGAACAGGGAGCCTACGCAGCTGAGCGCCTCCGAAGCGCCCGAAAATGTGGGATCGAGCGTGTTCGCAAACGGGCCGCAGCTCCCGGCCGAGTACCAGCCGGCGTAGCTCGAGAACGTGGTGCCGTTCGCGTAGTAGTCGTAGGGAGCGCCGTTGTTGGGGCCGCCGACGATCGTGTCGCGGTTCTCGTAGAAGCTGAAGATCAACCGATCTGGAAGCAGCGAGTTGAACTCGGAGACCGCGATCTTTGGCCCGGTGAACGCGGCTGCTTCGTTCGTCGTTCCCGCAGGCTCGGCGCGCAGCCGGCACGCCTCGCCAGCGAGCGAGGGAGTAAAGAAGATCGGGCTGGTCAGCGTGCCGGTGGCGCTGAACGACCCGTCCGAGCCCACCGGCACGTTGGTGACGAGCTGGGCGAAGTTACCGCCTCCGGTGCCCCAAAAGCAGTCGATGTCGACGTGGTCGCCGGTAGTGCCGTTCGAGGTGCCGGTGACCGTCAGCGTCGTGGGCGTCGGCGGGTTGTCGAGCGACTCGATGTACGTGCCGTTGGCGGGCGAGGTGATGTTGGAACTCGTGACGTTCGCCTGGGCGACACCGGTCGGCAGCAGAAAAGCTACCGCGAGGACAGTTGCGAGCCGTATCCGCATCCCCATCACCCCTCCGAGACGATCAGTTTGACCTTCGCCCCGGGCTTGCGCGTCGCCCCCGCCCGCGGGCGGGTGGCGATCACGTGCCCCTTGCCGACGCCCGAGTGCTCGCGTTTGAGCTTCCCGACCAGACAGCCCGCGGCGCGCAGCGCCCGCTCGGCCCGCGAGAGCTTGAGGCCGGCTAGGTCCGGGACCACGCAGCGCTTGGAATAGATCAGGGTGATGTGGGCGGAGGCGGTTTGACCGGCGTTCGATGTCGCGGTTGCCGTGATCGTGTTGGCGCCCCGGCTGAGCGTCACCCGCACGCTCCACATGCCGTTGGCGCCGATGCGGGCCACGTCGCCGTTGACGGTCACGGACCTGATGCCCGAGCCCGCGCTCGCCGTCCCGAGGATATTCACGGTCTTCGACTTGACCCTCAGGCCATTGGCCGGCGAGCTGATCGAAACCGCCGGCGAGCGGAGCTCGTCCTGGGCGGCGAGTGCGAGCGCCTGCACGCCCTCGAGCGTCGTGCCGGTCGAGTAGATGTAGGTCAGCGTCGCCGAGCCTCCGGCCGGAACGCCGACCGTCTGATGCTCGTTGAACTCGTTGTTGGCCGAGAACACATACTCGGACGGTGCGCTCGCAAAAGTGATCGCCCCGTACTGCTCGGTCGGGTCACCGTCGATGCTGTCCGCGCCCGAGTGCACGAGGATCGATCCCGGCGCGCTTGCCGGCCCGCCCAAAACATCGCCCGTCGGGTGGCGCGCGAAGCCCAGCTCACCCGGGAACGCGAACGCGGGGCCGCCGGCGCCGCTGCCGGCGTCGTCGTCATAGAGCGCATCGACGACGTGGCCGTGGCCGTCGATCGACGACCACGTGTCGGTCATGATCGCCTGGTCAGAGCTGAGCATCGAGACCGTGCGATGGAGCTGAACGCCCGTGGACTGGAAGCTCGGACACGCGGCCTGGTCTGGCGGTGCGTACGCGTCCGCGCCGCTGCACGCGACGATCCCCTCGTTCTCCTGGGTCGACTGGAGCCCGGTGGCGGGGTTCCAGCTCTGCGACGTGGTCAGCGCCGGGAAGTTCGCGTTGTCCTCCGATCCGTCGCACGTCGGAGGGCAGGAACCCGAGCGCCCGAACAGGCCGAAGGCGCTGTTCACGTCGTAGGCGTTCTTGCCGTCGACCTGGATCTCTGAGCGCGAGATCCCGTCGTTTCCGCGCAGAGAACCCACACAGAAGAGCGCCTGGGCCGGCAGCGCAAAGCTCGGGTCGAACGTCGCCATGCTGGGGCCACAGTCGCCCGCCGAGCTCCACTTGGCCATGCCCGTGAACGTGGTACCCAGTCCCTGGAAGTCGACCAGCGCGCCGATGTTGGGGCCGTCTGGGATCACGTTGGGCGGGTTGCCGTCGGTCAGGTATCCCGACACCGCGATGTGCGGACCCGCGAACACCGCCGAGTCGATCGACACCGGGCTGCCCGGGTCGGCGCGCAGCCTGCATGCGTGGCCTTCGCTGCCCGCGAGGCTGGCCGTGGTGGTGCTGAACGTGTGGTCGGCCTGGACGGCGACGCCCGACGCGAGCGTGGAATGGGTTCCAACTCCCCAGAAGCAGCGGATCGTCACGGTGTCCGGTGGGTTGCCGTCGGTCGTGCCGTTGACCGCGATCGTGGTGGACGGCGACGACGCGGACTCGATCTCCTCGTAATAAGCGCCGTTGGCGGGCGAGGTGATGTTCGACGTCGACACCTTCGCGCCGGCTGCGGCCGCCCACACCAGCAAGCCGGCCCCGGCCAGCAGGCCGGCCCTCCGCAGTCTCAGCACGTGACTTTCCCTCTCATCGTCGGTCTTTCCCCCCGGCCGACCCGCGCACCCTACTCAGAGCAGGCGTAGAGGTCAAGCTAAGCTGGCCGCGTGCCCGAGCGAGACCTGTTCGCCAACTTCGAGCGCATGCGCCGCGAGGTCGACGAGCTGTTCGGCGACGTGTTCGAGCGCTCGGGTCTCTCGCGCCGGCGCGGCGGCTTCTCGCCGGCGGTGGACGTCGCCTACGCCTCCGACCCGCCGCGGGCGATCGTGACCGCCGAGCTTGCGGGCGTCGACATGGAGCAGCTCGAGCTCGAGATCCAGGGACGCAACCTGATTCTCGCCGGCCGCCGTCTGCCGGCGCAGGTCGAGGGCGATGTCTACCAGCAGGTCGAGATCGGGCGTGGGCTGTTCCGGCGCGTTGTTGAGCTCGGCCGCGACGTAGTCGCCGAGCAGGCCAAGGCGCGCTACGAGGACGGCATGCTGCGCGTCGAGATCCCGCTCCAGCGCGCGGAGGCCCGCGCGCGGGCGGTGAAGATCGAGCCCGCCGAACGGCCGTGATCGAGATCGGCGTACCCGACGGCGGCCCGCGCGATGTGGCCGTCGGGGCGGGGCGCGAACTGCCCGAGCGGGCACCCGTGCTCCCGCTGCGCGACACGGTCACGTTCCCGGACATGTTCATTCCCCTGAACGTCGGCCAGGAGCGCTCGATTGAGCTCATCAACGATGCGCTGCGCGGCGACCGCACGCTGGTCATGGTCGCCTCGCGGGATCCTGAGATCGAGACGCCCGGGCCCGACGAGCTCTACTCGATCGGGGTCCTTGGGGTGGTCGCGCGCATGATCCGCGTTCCCGACGGGACGCTGCGGGTCCTGATCCAGGGCAGCCAGCGAGTCGCCATCGCCTCCTGGGAGCGCACCGAGCCCTATCTGGTGGCCCGCATCGAGGAGCGCCCCGACGTCGTCCGCCAATCACCCGAGCTGACCGCACTGATGCGAAACGTCCAGCAGACGTTCTCGAACATCGTCGAGCAGGTTCCCTACCTGCCCGAGGAGCTCCAGCTGATGGTGGCGAACGTCGAGGATCCGGGGGCGCTCTCGAGCCTGATCGCGGGCGCACTCCGACTCAGGACCGACGAGAAGCAGGCGCTGCTCGAGGAGCTCGACGTCTCCAAGCGACTGCGCCGGCTCTCGGAGATGCTCGCGCGCGAGCTCGAGGTCGTTGCGATCGGCTCGCGGATCCAGTCGCAGGTCCAATCCGAGCTCGAGCAGGGGCAGCGCGAGTACTTCCTGCGCCAGCAGATGAAGGCGATCCAGGAGGAGCTCGGCGAGGCCGACGAGGCCCAGGCGGAGGTGAATGAGCTGCGTGAGCGCCTCGATGCGATCGAGCTACCGGAGGAGGTGCGCAAGCAGTCAGAGCGCGAGCTGTCGCGGCTCGAGCGACTCCAGCCCGCGATGGCCGAGCACGGCGTCGTGCGCTCTTACCTCGAATGGATCGCGGCGCTGCCGTGGGACAGCTCGACCGAGGACAACCTCGATCTAAAGCACGCAGGCGAGGTGCTCGACGCCGATCACTACGACATCGAGCAGGTCAAGGAGCGGATTCTCGAGTTCCTCGCCGTGCGATCTCTGAAGCCCGACGCGCGCGGTTCGATCCTGTGCTTCGTTGGCCCCCCGGGCGTCGGTAAGACCTCGCTCGGGCGCTCGGTGGCGCGCTCGCTGGGTCGAAAGTTCGAGCGAATCAGCGTCGGCGGCGTACGCGACGAAGCCGAGATACGCGGCCATCGCCGGACGTACATCGGGGCGATGCCGGGGACGATCATCCGGGCGCTGCGCGACGCGGGCGCCAACAACCCGCTGTTCATGATCGATGAGATCGACAAGATGGGCGCCGATTTCCGCGGCGATCCCTCCAGCGCCCTGCTCGAGGTGCTCGATCCCGAGCAGAACTCGGCTTTCCGCGACCACTACCTCGACCTCCCGTTCGACCTCTCGAACGTCATGTTCATCACGACGGCCAACACGCTCGACACGGTGCCCGGACCGTTGCGCGACCGAATGGAGGTCATCCAGCTGGCCGGGTACAGCGCCGAGGAGAAGCTCCAGATCGCCAAGCGCTATCTGGTCCCACGCCAAATCGAGCGCAACGGCCTGCGCAAGTCGATGATCTCGTTCACCGACCCGGGCCTGAAGACGATCATCTCCGACTACACGCGCGAGGCGGGTGTACGGCAGCTCGAGCGGGAGATTGGCTCAGCGTGCCGGAAGGTCGCGCGCCGGGTGGCGGAGGGCAACGGCAGCCGGACGAGCATCACCGAGCAGCGCGCCCGCGAGCTGCTGGGCAAGCGGAGGTTCTTCCAAGAAACGCGCAGGCGAACGTCGCATCCAGGAGTGGCGACCGGCCTGGCGTGGACGCCCGCCGGGGGCGACGTGCTGTTCATCGAGGCCAGCGCGATGCCCGGCAAGGGCCGGCTGACGATCACCGGTCAGCTCGGCGACGTTATGCGCGAATCGGCGCAGGCGGCTCTCTCATACGTGCGCGCACACGTTCAGGAGCTCGCTCCGGACCTCGACCCGGAGTGGTTCGTCTCAAACGACGTCCACATCCATGTCCCGTCGGGCGCGATTCCGAAGGATGGGCCGTCGGCCGGGATCGCGATGGCGGCGGCGCTCGCGTCGCTTCTCTCGGCGCGTCCGGTGCGCTCGGACGTCGCGATGACCGGCGAGCTCACATTGACCGGGCAGGTGCTGCCGATCGGGGGGCTCAAGGAAAAGGCGCTCGCCGCGCAGCGCAGCGGCATCAAGACCGTGATCGCGCCGGTGCTCAACGAGCAGGACATCGACGAGATCCCCGAGCAACTACGGACACGCCTCGAATTCGTGTTCGTCTCGGAGATCGGCGAAGTGCTCGACGCGGCGCTTCAGCGGCGGCGTGCGCGCACCTAGTTGTAGTTCCTAAGTGGCCCCCGTCTTGCTGTTTCGAACATATGTCGAGGGGCGTGCCATCGCCCGCGCTGCGAGCTACCGTCCGGCCATCTGGCGCGTTGCCGCATGACCCGGACGTCAGGCGCGGCAACGCGCCGGCTTACGCTACTCGCCTCAGGCGGCCTGATCCACCGGACAAGCTCCTGCTTACGCGCTGGCCTTAGGCGGGTATGCTGAAAGCGTTCAGCGAGTCCCCGTCTCGAGGAGAGCGTAAATGCCACGACGCAAGAAGACCAAGGCGGTTCCGTTCAACCCTGCCGAGGTCGCGAACATCGCCAAGTCGAACCCCTACATCCAGCGTCTGATCGAGGACGCAAGCCTGCGCGACAACGTCCGCTCAGCACTCGACTCGACGAAGAACGTGTATGACCGGCTCTCCGACGGCAAGACCTCCGCAAAGGCGCTGCTCGAGGACAAGAAGATGCAAGCTGAGCTGCGAAAGGCGGTCGAGGCGGTTCGCGACGTTACGACCGCGCTGTCCGAACAGCCGCGAGCACGCGCCCGCAAGGGTATGGGCTTCGGACGCAAGCTGATGATCACCGGACTCGGCGCCGGACTGGCCCTAGTCGGGTCCGAGAAGCTCCGCTCGAAGGTACTCGATGTCCTGTTCGGTGCTGAGGAGGAGTTCGAGTACACGCCTCCCGCGGCGGCGCCGCCACCCCCGAGCAAGGCCGCGACCGCGGAGACGACCGAGCAGGCACCGACCGGCGCGGCGTAAGCAGTGGAAACAGTCACCCGGCGCCGGGCATTACGCGATCTGGGCGCCGCCGGCCTCGGCCTGACCGCCCTGGGAAGCGGCCTCGAGGCGCTGCTCGCGCGCGCAGCGCAGGCGGCGCAGCCGCACGGCACGCTCAAGGACATCGAGCACGTCGTGATCCTGATCCAGGAGAACCGCTCGTTCGATCACTACTTCGGGACGCTCTCGGGCGTGCGGGGCTTCGGAGACAAGCATGGTCGCAAGGCGTTCCATCAGGGCGGGATCGAGCCGTTCCGCCTCCCGACTGATTGCCTTCCCGACCTCACGCACAACTGGGGGCCGCAGCACACCTCGTGGAATCACGGGCACATGAATCAGTTTGTGAGCGCCCACGAGGCGGCCGACCCCGTCGGCGTCGGGACCGAGACGATGGGCTACTACACCCGCGCGGATCTGCCGTTCTATTACGCGCTGGCCGACGCGTTCACGATCTGCGACGGCTATCACTGCTCGGTGATTGGGCCAACCGATCCGAATCGGCTTATGTCGATGTCGGCCACGATCGACCCGGCTGGTAGGAATGGTGGGCCGCTCGTCGAGACGCCACTCGCCACCCGCGCGGCGATGGCCGGGCACTTCACCTGGACCACGATGCCCGAGCGCCTCCAGCAGCACGGGATCAGCTGGAAGGTCTACACGGGCTCGCCGGACGGGGCGCTGGACAGCGTGCTGCCGTATTTCAAGGCTTACGCGAGCGGCACGGAGTTCTACGACCGCGGACTCGCGCCGACCTATCCGGCTGACTTCATGGCCGACCTGGCCGCCGACCAGCTTCCGAAGGTGTCCTGGATCTCGCTCGGAATCACCGACAGCGAGCATCCAGGATTCTCGAACCCGGTTGCCGGTGAGATCGCCGCCCGCCAGGTGGTCGAAGCGGTGATCTCGAAGCCAGCGGTCTGGAAGCGCACGGCCCTGTTCATCACCTGGGACGAGAACGGCGGCTTTTTCGACCACGTCGCGCCTCCCGCACCCAGGGCCGGCACAAAGGGCGAATACCTGACGGTGTCGCCCTTGCCGGCGGCCGCACAGGGGATTCCCGGACCGATAGGCCTCGGTTTTCGGGTGCCGATGCTGGTCATCTCGCCGTTCTCGCGCGGCGGCCTTGTGTGCTCGGATGTGTTCGACCACACATCGACATTGCGGTTCATCGAGACGCGGTTCGGTGTCGAGGTCCCGAACCTCAGCGCGTGGCGCCGCAAGACGACCGGCGATCTGACAAGCGCGTTCAACTTCGCGGCCAAGCCGAAGAACGGTAAGCCGGCGCTCGCGGCGCCAGGCGGCGTGGGCACATGCACGTCGTACCCGCCCGTGGCCGTCCCGTCACAGCCCTTCCCGCGCCAGGAGCGCGGGAAGCGCAAGCGCCCGAGCGGGATCGTTTAGCCGTAACGTCTCGAGCGATGCGCCGCCTCATAGGCCTCGCGATCGCCGTCGCGGTCATCGTGGTGCTGCTGGCGGTCGCGCAGCTGATCCTCCCCGGGATCGCCGCGCAGAACCTCCGCGACCGGCTGGCTAAGTCCGGCCAGGTGCTCCACGTCAGCGTCAGCGCCTTCCCGGCCATCGAGCTCCTCTGGCACCAGGCCGACTCGGTGGTTGTGCGGATGGGTCGCTACCACTCAAACCCGGGCCACCTGACGAGCCTGCTCGACCAGACCGCAGACACGGGCACGCTCGATGCATCCGCGACCGAGCTCGACACCGGACTGATCACGCTCCGCGATGCGACGCTGCGCAAGCGGGGAGATGAGCTGATCGGCACCGCGCGCGCGACCGAGGCCGATCTGCGCTCAGCTCTCGGGGGCTCGATCCAGGGCTTGCAGCCCATCGCCTCGGGCAATGGTGAGCTGGTCTTCCGCGGAACCGTGCTCGGCGTGACGGCGGACGCGACGCTCCGCTCCGCCGGCGGCGCGCTCGTGATCTCACCCGACGTTCCGCTGCTCGACCTGATCACGCTCACGGTCTTCAAGGACCCGCGCGTGTATATAGAGGGGGTCGGTGCGAGCTCCGCTCCGGGAGGGTTTGTCTTCCAGGGGCGGGCGCGACTACGATAGGCCGCGCATGGATCTCAGCAAGCTCTCGCGCGACGACCGGATCCTCGTCGGGGTCGCGTTTCTGCTGGCGATCGATCTGCTGTTCTTGCCGTGGTTCGACTACTCCCGCGGCTTCGGGCCGTTTGAGGCGTCGGCCACGTTCACGGCCACCGGCTTTCCCGACGGCTGGCTCGGCGTACTTGCTCTATTGGCCGACCTGGCCTTGATCGCAGACCTCGCGGTCGATCGGCTCGGCTCGAGCGACCTGCCCTCGATCGGCGGAAGCCGCACGAACACTCGGCTCGTGCTCGCCTACACGGTCGCGGTTTGCCTGGGCCTCAAGTTCATCCTTCACGCGCACTTCAGCCTCTTCGGCTCCGGGTTCTGGGGCGCCGCTGTGCTCACGATCGCGCTGATCGTTGTGGCGATTCGCGCGCATCAGGAGCAGGGCGGCACACGACAGCGGGTGCGCCAGCGGGCGTAGCTGCATTCCGTCCACCCTCACTTGCGGCGCGGGCCCGCATGTGGGATAAGTGTCCGACAACCAACCCAAGGGAGAGACAGCTCATGGACTTGAGCAATGTTTCACGGGACGACTGGGTGATCGGCGGGCTCGCGTTGCTGCTCGCGATCGATCTGCTGTTCCTGCCGTGGTTCGACGTGAGTGCCAGCGTCGGCCCGGTGTCGGTGTCCGTCACGAGTACCGCTACAGGAGCGCCTGACGGCTGGCTCGGTGTGCTCGGTGTGCTCGCCGCGATCGCGGTGGTCGCCGATCTCGCACTGGAACGTCTCGGCACTGTCGAGCTTCCGAACATCGGTGGCAGCCGGGCGAGCACGCGGCTCGTCCTCGTCGGCGCAACCGCGCTGTTCGTGGCTCTGAAGTTCCTGTTCCACGTGCACTTCAGCCTGTTCGGCTTTGGTTTCTGGGCGGGAGCCGTGCTTGCGATCGCGCTCGTCGTGATGGCGCTTCGCGCACGCGAGGACGAGGGGGTGGCGACCACCGCGGGCGTTGCGTAGCGCTCTGACTCAACCCAGCTAGGCCGCGTTCGCCGGCCCGCCCCGCGGGCGGGCGGTGGATGCGTGCGGTTGTAGCCCCCTCTCGCCGGGCGATCTGCTAGCAACCCGGGGCGACGTGAGCATCACCACAGCGCCTCCGAGGGCTACCCCGCCGCCAGCCCCGCCGCCGTTCGCAACACCACCCCCGGCGCCTCCACCGCCACCCCGTAAGCGGATCGCGTGGCGCGTGCTGCTGGGGCTGCTTGTCGTGCTCGTCTGCGCGACCATCACGAGCGCGGTCTTCTGGTCGGGCGAGCTCAACACGCTGCGCGACTACCTGAGCATCAATCCCGCGCTGAAGGGCCTCGAGATCGGTGGTCGTGGCGGGCTCGCGCCGGCCGGATTCGGTGACCCGCAGACGCTGCTCCTGGTCGGCAACGACCAGCGCGCGCACACGACTACGACACCGGTTCTTCCGCACTCGAACGAGATGCTGCTCGTGCGCCTGGACCCGACCAAGCCGTACATCTCGATGATGTCGATCCCGCGTGAGTTGATGGTCACGATCAACTGTCCGAACGGACCGGCCACGACAAGGCTCAACTTCGCGTACACGTGCGGCGGCGCCGGGACGCTCGTCAAGACGATCAAACAGCTCACGGGGCTTGAGATCAACCACGTGGTCGTGATCGACTTCAACCACTTCAAGAAGGCGATCGATCAGATGGGTTGCGTGTACTCGACGGTCGACCGCCGCTATTACCACGTCAATGTTCCGGGCGGCGAGCAGTATTTCGAGGTCAACCTCCAGCCCGGCTATCAGCGGATGTGCGGCGAGCAGGCGCTCGAGTTTGTCTCCTACCGCCACGGCGACACGTCGCTGGTCCGCGATTCCCGAGATCAGAGTTTCCTTCTCGACGCCAAGAAGCAATACGGCCCGACACTGATCTCCAACAGCCACAAGTTCGAGAGGATCTTCGGCCAGTCGGTCCGGACCGACGCGGACCTGCACTCGACGACCGGGATCCTCAACCTGCTGGGCACGCTGATCAACTCGGCGTCGCGCCGGGTGCGCCAGGTCCAGTTCCAGGTCAACCTCCAGCCGACCGGCTCCAACCCGTGCTCGTGCGACACGGCCACCCGGCAGCAGATCTCCGCGAGCGTTAACGCCTTCCTGTACGGGGGCTCGGGGCTGCCGCCCAAGCAAGCGGTCGCCCAGGACGCACAGAAGGTGCACAGCAAGAAGAAGGGCGCAGCTCCGGCGCAGCTGCCGCTCGTTCCGGTCGGCCCGGGCGATACGAACCAGGCGATCGCCGCCGCCGCCAACATTCCGTTCCCGCTTGAGTTCCCGTCGGTGCAGGACCGAAACGGCGCTTATGCGGGTGCGTCGGTGCGCGACTACGCGATTCAGGCCCCCGACGGCACCGCATATCCCGCTTATGTGGCGGTGTTCCAGGCCGGTGGGCTCGGCCAGTACTACGACGTCCAGGGGACGACAGTGGACCACGCCGCCGCTACTCGACAGCCCTGACCAGACCGTCCAGGTCGGCGACCACACCTACTACCTCTTCTATGAGGGCCAGCACCTCGAGGTCGTCGCCTGGTATGAGCATGGGGCGGCCTACTGGGTGCGCAACACGCTCACGCAGTCGCTTGGCAACGGCGAGCTGCTCGCGATCGCCGAGCAGACCGCGCCGGCCACCAATCACGTCGGCCGCGCGGTTGTGCTCGGCTCCGCGGCGGTTCCGAATCGGCTGATCGCCGAGCAGGAGCAGCAGAACAGCCTGCGTCAGACGATCGGCAAGGCAGGCGGCATTGTCGCCCTGATCGCCCTGCCGCTGCTCGCGATCCCGCTGCTCAAGCGCCGGCGCGAGCTCTCAAAGCTCCGCGCGCAGCTGGCTGCGACGCTTCACTTTGAGTCGCAGCTCGTGTCGGTGACGGGCGTGCCGACAGGTCCGCCCGCTCCCTTCTCGCAGCCGCCGGGGGAGTGGTCCTCGATGGCCTACCAGACCCGACGCCCGCCTCTGCGGACGAACCTGCTCGGGGGCGCGCTCGCGCTGCTGCTGGTCGGCGTCGGCGCCTACGGGCTGGTGATCAACATCCAGGGCACCTCGCCGATCAAGCACTTCAAGATCAAGTCGGTCGCGCCGACGGTTCCGACCGTGCAAGTCGCGGTGCTCAATTCCACCCCGACGCCCGGGGCGGCGGGCAGGCTCGCGGTTCAGCTCAGGCACCAGGGGATCAAGATCGGAAACGTCACGAACCTGAACGAGCAGCGCCCGCCCGGGCTGGCCATCCTCTACGAGCCGGGCAACCGCGGCCAGGCGGAGCTACTAAAGCGCGTGCTGGCCGCGCAGCATCCGACGATTGCGCTGATCGATCCGGTGGCCCAGGCGGCCGTCGGGAGTGGCGCGAAGCTAGCCGTCGTCATCGCTTAGCTTCGGCGAGGCCCACGATTCGCGCAAGCGGCGCTCGATCTCGCCTGGCAGCTCGTCGATCGAGACCCTGACCTGCTCGAGGCTGTCTCGGTCGCGCAACGTGACAGTGCGGTCCTCGAGCGACTGGCCGTCGATCGTGACCGCCCACGGGGTGCCGATCTCGTCCTGGCGGCGGTAGCGGCGTCCGATCGCGCCGCCCTCGTCGAATTCGGCCTGCACCCGGTCGCGCAGGGCTTCGTAGACCTCGCGCGCGAGCTCGGGCTGCCCGTCGCGCTTGACGAGCGGCAGGACCGCAACCTTGACCGGCGCCAGCCGCGGATGGAGCCGCAGCACGGTCCGCTGCTCGCCTCCGATCTCGTCCTCGTCATACGCGTCCACCAGGAACGCGAGCAGTGCGCGGTCGACGCCGGCTGCGGGCTCGATCACGTGCGGGACGTAGCGCTCGCCGCTCGCCGTGTCGACGTACTCGAGTTTCTGCCCCGAGGCCATGGCGTGTGCGGTGAGGTCGTAGTCGCCGCGGTTGGCGATTCCCTCGAGTTCCGACCAGCCGATCGGGAACAGATACTCGACGTCGGAGGTCTGGCTCGAGTAATGCGAGAGCTCCTCGGCGTCGTGGGCGCGGAGCCGCAGGTGGTCGGGCCGGATCCCTAGGCCCGTGTACCAGTTCACGCGCTGGTCGAGCCAGTGCTCGAACCACCTCGACGCCTCATCCGGTGGCACGAAGAACTCCATCTCCATCTGCTCGAACTCCCTCGTGCGGAAGATGAAGTTCCCGGTCGTGATCTCGTTGCGAAAGCTCTTGCCGATCTGCGCGATCCCGAAGGGCGGCTTCTTGCGCCCGAACTGGAGGTAGTTCTTGAAGTTCAGGAAGATGCCCTGGGCCGTCTCGGGGCGCAGGTACGCGACCGAGGCCTCGTCCTTCACCGGCCCGATGCTGGTCTCGAACAGCAGGTTGAACCTGCGCGCGTCGGTGAGGTCGCAGTCGGGCGTCTCGCCGGGGCGCTTCGAGGGCTTGCGGCCGCACTGGGACTCCTCGAGCTGGTCGGCGCGAAACCGGAGCTTGCAAGTGCGGCAGTCGACCAGCGGATCGGTGAAGCTCGCGACGTGCCCGCTGGCGCGCCAGGTCTCGGGGTGCTGGATGATCGCCGAGTCGAGCGCGAGGATGTCGGTGCGCTCTTGGAGCATCGCCCGCCACCAGCGGTCCTTGACGTTGTTCTTGAGCAGCACGCCGTAGTGGCCGTAGTCGTAGCTCGACCCCAGGCCGCCGTAGATCTCGCTGGAGGGGAAGACGAACCCGCGCCGCTTGCACAGCGAGACGATCTTGTCCATCGTGACGATGTCTTCTGGCACCGGCGGGGGATCCTAGCCGCGTGGTCCCCGGGAGCCGCGGGTGGCCCTCCGGCGCCGGAGGCGGTCGCCGCCGCCCGCCCCTCCGGCGCCGCTCCCAGCCCGCCCCCGCGCTGGCACTCGGGCGCCCAGAGTGCCACTACACTTGATGAAGCAATGCCGATTTACGAGTACCGGTGCGAGAACGGCCACACGTTTGAGGTCATGCAGCGCATGACCGACGATCCGGTCGCCACCTGCCAGACCTGCGACGCGGCGGTTGAGCGCGTTTTCCACCCGGTCGCGGTGCACTTCAAGGGCTCGGGCTTCTACAACACCGACTACGGGACCAAGCGGCGCTCGCGAGAGGCCAAGGAGTCCAGCGAATCGAGTGAATCCAAGTCGGACAGCAAGTCGGACAGCAAGTCGGACTCGAAGTCGGACTCGAAGTCGGACTCGAAGTCGGACTCGAAGTCCGAGACTAAGGCCGCTGCCTCGTCAGACTGACGAGGTCTGAGTAGACGCCGTCCCGGTCGTACCTGAAGCGTGTGTCGGTGATCCGCAGCGTGCGGATGTCCTTGCGCAGCAGCTTTGCGTCCTTGAGCTTGTCCTTCTCGATATCCCGCGCGGCGATGTGGTACGGACGGCCGTCGAGCTCGACCGCCAGCCTCTGCTCGGGCCAGTAGCAGTCGATCTCCCAACCGTCGATGAGGACGTTGGTCTGCGGCGGCGGTGGGATCTCGGGGTGCTCCCGCAGGAACGCGTCGAAATCGCGCTCGAGGTCGGACTTGCGATCGGCGGTCGGGAGATAGGCGGCTAGCGCGGTGCGGAGCTTGCCGGCGCCGGGCGGCGGCCGGCGCGGGCGAGCGCAATGCGCATCGTGTCGAGGTCCAGGATGCGCTTGCGCACACAGACCGTGATCAGCCGTTCGAGCTCCTTTTCGCTCTCGATCGGCGCCAATTCGATCAGCATCTGAGGAACGGAACTCACGCGGAGGCCGTTGCGGATCTTGACGTCGGGTGTCCCCGCGGCGATGTGGAGCTTCAGAGAGCCGCGTGAGCGGCGTCTGCCGTTCGGGACCGTGACGTCGATCCGCCTCGTTGAAACATCCCTGAGGCCATAGACGGCCGCCGCCGTGCGGCGGCTCAGAAATGCCTCTGGTCCGCACCCCAGCAAGGCAGCGATGAGGTGGGCCTTCGTCGAGAGGCAGCGGTGGCCGACGGCATAAACACCTCGATGAAGGCGGATCAGGTGGCCGCGCTTGACCAGTCGGCTGATCTGGTCGTCGCTGAAACCGATCGCCCGGAGCTGCTCGTGGGCGATGACGCCTTCCTGCCCGCGGGCGACCTCCGAAGCCGCACTCCATCGAGCTTTTCCGCGCAATGCGCGGTTAACGTCACCCGAATCGCTCACCGCCCCCACGGTGACACCGAACGTGTCACGCGTGGGTCACGGCGCGCAACAAATGTGTGTCGGCGCGGCGGCCTGCGCCCCGGCCGCGCCGGCTGCGCCGGGCGCGACGCTCGCGCCGGGCGCGACGCTCAGGAGAGCCCCGCGCCCGACCTCAGCAGATCAGAACTTGAACCAGATCGTCAGCCGGTTGACCGGTGACGATGGCGCGCCGTGATCGACGCCGAACGACTTGAACGACGCCTTCAGCCCGGCATTCGCCAGCTGCTTGCACGCGGAGTGAGCCGCCGCCTTCGCAGCGCTGGCGCCACCGTTGGCCAGATACGCGTAGCAGTGAACCTCGCTAACGCCGGCGAGGGCCTTTGCGACCTGATTCAGCTTGGACGACAGGTGCTTGTCGTCCAGCGCCAGCTTGATGAACGGGCTGCCGAACAGGTGCACCGGCCCGTTCAACTGCGCCGGGCCAGACGCCGATCCGACCACGTAGGCGGTCGCGTCGACGCCGAGCGGGTACCTCTTCAGCAGCGCGCGCCGCACTAGCCGGCCGGCATGGACCTTGAGCGTCAGCTGGTTGGTGTTGCCCGTTGCCGAGACGCCACCGGTGGCGACGACCTCGCCGGCCACCTTCACCTCGACCGAGCACGAGCCGAGCAGGCCGGTCTTCACGGAGCAGGTGACCTGGGTCTGCGAGCCGGCCAGCACAGGCGTCGTGCCGCCACCGATCAGCTTGCCGCGAATCGTGGCCGCGAAGCCGAGTGCCGGAGGCCCGGGCGGCTGGATTACCTGTCCCGTCGTCAGCTCGACCGCCCCGATGTCGGTGCTGTCGCCGCCGGGCGGCTTGGTGAACGCAGGGTTGTCGACCGTGCGCGGATTGCCGATCTGGTCGACCTGCTCCCCGAGGGGCGCGTGACCCTGGTCGATCACCGGGCTGTTCCCGGCCGGCAACATGGTCTGCGTCGTGCCGCCGTTGTTCGCCAGCGGGCCGAGCTTCGGGTCCTTGCCGGTGATCAGCTGGTTGCCCGTCAGCGGCGCGGAGCCCGGAGTCTGGACCAGGCTGAACGCGCCATTGAACCCGCCGCCGGTCGAGCTCGAGGCTCGCGCCAGGTCGTTGGCGCTGGCGGCGGCTGTGTTGCCCGACACAATCGTTGAATCGAGCGCGGCACTCGCGCTCGTCTTCGACGAGCCGGACGTGTAATCGCCGAGGTAGACGCCTCCGCCGCCGCCCGATGCGGTGGCCGAGTTCCCGGCGATCGTCGAGTTCTCAACGCTGACCGAGCCGCGCCTGCCCGTGTTGGGGTCGGTCACGAACAGCGGCGCGTCGTAGCCGTCGCCGAGACTGATCCCACCCCCGGTGGTGGCGGTGTTGCCCGAGATGGTGGAGTTCACGAGGCGGAACGGCGCATCCGAGCCCTGGATCGACCGACAACCCACCGCCGAACGAACCCGAACCGCCGCTGTTGCCCGAGATCGTGCTGCGCGAGATCGTGACGGGCTCTCCGATCTCCGGGCTGTTCGTCGGCCCCTTGTACTCCGCGACACCGATGCCGGCGCCGTCATTGCCCTGGTTGCCGGAGATCGTTGAGGTGGAGATGTCGGTCGGGGCGTACTTCTGACCTTCGGGGAAGCCGACGAGCTCGATGCCGCCCCCGTTGGGGGCGCTGTTGCCAGTGATCTTCGAGCCACTCATCGTCAGGCCGTACTTGGAGAAGCTTGCGACGCCGCCGCCATCGATCGAGCTTGTGTTCCCGGACACGGTCGAGTCGGTGATCACGCCGGGTGCCCCCTCGAGCGCGACCCCGCCTCCTCCGTCGCTGAAGCTCGTGCTGGTGGCGGTATTTCCACTGATGACGCTGCCGCCGTTGATCGTCAGCAGCGCGTTGCTCTCACTGTTGGCGTTGAAGTACTTGCCGGTGCTGAGCTCATCGACGATGCCGCCGCCGGTCGGTGCCGTGTTACCCGACACCGTCGTGCCCGTGACGGTCAGGGGACCCTCGGCGAATACGCCACCCCCGCTGTCGGTCGAGCTCGAGTTGCTGATCACGTCACCCGAGAGCGTCAAGCCGATCGCAAAAGCTGTGGCCAGTGGTCATGCCGATCGCGCCGCCCGGGCTACTGCCCGAGCTGCCGTGCGTGATCGTGAGGCCATCGATCGAGTCCATCGAGGAGAGATTGGCCTCGGCGCGGTTCACGCTGAAGACCTGGGAGGCGTTGTTGCCGTCGATCGTGATCGCACTCGCGCCCGGGCCCTGGATCGTGATGCCGTTTTGGTTGTTCAGCGGGAGCGCGCCGTTGCTGAGCGTCAGCGTGCCGGTCAGCCCGCTCTGGAACGTGATCGTGTCGGCGCTCGAGTCGGCGTTGGCCACGCGTTAGCGCGTCGCGAAGGGTCGGGCAGCTCCCCGCGGTGCAGGTTCCCCCGCTGGGCGTCGTCGTTCAGCGTCGTGACCGTGTAGTTCGCGGCCTGGGCGGTCGTCGTCAGTAGCGCCGTCGCTCCGACGGTCGCCCCGGCGAGCAATCGGCCACGACGGGCGAGCTTGCTCGCTCGCCGCGCCTGGCGCTCGAGCCGGCGGGCATGGGCACGGCGAAACGATCGAACTGACATCTAACCCCTCATTCTGTTTGTGGACTGAGCCCCCAGTGCCCGCGGGCATCATAACCGCACCAGGCCGCGTATGTAAAGATCATCCACGCCGTGGGGGAATGTCCAGCTCAGATCGAGGTCGTGCGCGCGCGCCTGGACGGCGCCGCCGAGCAGGAGCTGCTCGCGTTCTGGGAGCGGCGGGCTGGGTTTACGGGCGAGGCGGCTCGAGCGCGTCTGCCCGAGGTCGTGTGCATCGCGCGCGTCGACGGCGCCGTCGTCGGTGCGGCATCGGCCTACGAGACAGATCTGCAAATCGTCGGCGGCCGGCGTTTCTTCGTCTTTCGTTGCCTGCTGGACGACGGCCTCGAGGATTGCTACCGCCCGCTCTTTGCCGACACGTTCCGCGCGCTGGACGCCGAGCGACCTGCAGCGCCGATCGGACTATGTGCCCTGCTCGACGAGCACCAGCGGCGCGCGCACCCGGCAGCCGAGTGGAGCGACCCGCGAACGATCTACGCCGGCTACATCCACGATGGACGCCAGGTTCGGCTCGCCTACTTCTCAGATCAG
Organism: uncultured Actinomycetes bacterium; assembly: GCA_963795505.1. Lineage (GTDB taxonomy): Bacteria > Actinomycetota > Thermoleophilia > Solirubrobacterales > Solirubrobacteraceae > Palsa-465. Next base: position 468,707 of record CAWCIB010000010.1, on the reverse strand, counting down.
GTGTCGAAGATGCCTATAGAGGCGCCAGAGGAGGGGTGGGTGCCGCCCGGATTTCGCCTCGAGCCGTTCGACGAGCAGAGCGAGATCACATCGGACGACGTCGTATCGGTTTGGGTGAGCCGAGGGCGGTCTACCGCCGGCCGAAGCGGAGCGGCGCGTGTCGGAGCTGTTGCTGATCGCTATCGACCCAGATCGCAAGCTGGCGGGGATCTCGACGGCCTACCTGGCGCGCAACGATCAGCTGGGCGGCGATCTTTGGCACATCCGTGTGTCAGTCCCGACCGCGTATCAGAGATCGCATCTCGCCACGGCGCTGGCTGTCGCCGCGCGTGAGCGCGTGGTCGAACGCTTCACGAGCGGAGCGGACACCCGAGGTCTCGGCGCGATCTTCGAGGTCGAGAACGAGGTCCTCAAACGCGTCTTTCCGCAGGGCCTCTGGTACGAGACCGACTTCGTGCTGATCGGGGACAGCCCCCAGGGCGCACATGTGCGCGTGCACTACTTCCCCGGCGTGCACGCCCCGGAGCCGGCGGTGAGCACAAGCACGTACGGCTGAGCGATCAGTACCCACGTGTGTAAACATCACTGCGGCGTGGGGGAATGTCCAGCCCAGATAGAGGTGGTGCGTGGGCGCCTTGACGGCGCCGGCGAGCAGGAGCTGCTCTCGTTCTGGGAGCGGCGGGCTGGGTTTACGGGCGAGGCGGCTCGAGCGCGCCTGCCCGAGGTCGTCTGCGTGGCGCGCGTCGACGGCGCCCTCGTCGGTGTGTCCTCGGCCTATGAGGAAGATCTTGAACTGGTCGGTGGCCGGCGCTTCTTCGTCTTTCGCTGTCTGCTGGACGACGGCCTCGAGGATTGCTACCGCCCGCTCTTTGCCGACACCTTCCGCGCGCTGGACGCCGAGCGACCTGCAGCGCCGATCGGGCTCTGCGCCCTGCTCGACGAACGTCAGCGCCGCCTTCACCCGGAGGCCGAGTGGAGCGACCCGCGGACGATCTACGCCGGCTACCTTCAGGACGGCCGTCAGGTTCGCCTCGCCTACTTCACAGATCAGGTGTCGAAGATGCCCATCCCGGAACCGCCCGGAGGATGGACGCCACCGGGGTATCGGTTTGAGCCCATCGAGCAAAGCGGGATCGACCCGAGCGAAGTTGTCTCTGTCTGGGTAAAGGAGGGCGGTCTGGCCCAAGCTGAGGCAGAGCGGCGACTGGCCGAGCTGCTGCTCGTCGCGATCGACCCACAAGGCTCCCTCGCCGCAATCTCAACCGCGTATCTGGCGAGCAACCGGCAGCTGCGTGGGGACGCCTGGAAGATCCGTGGGCTGGTTCGCCCGGCACATGAGCGCTCCAACCTCGGCGTCGCGATGTCGGTCGCCACACGGGACCGCCTGATCGAGCGCTTCACCTCCGGCGAGGACACCCGCGGCCTCGGAGCGCTCTTCGAGGTCGAGAACGAGGGGCTCAAGCGCGCTTTCCCGCTCGGACTGTGGTTCGAGAGCGGCTTCCTTTTGATCGGCGACAGTGCCCGCGGTGACCACGTGCGCGTCTATTACTTCCCTGGCGTGCACGCTCCGGAGCCGAGCTTCTCCGGCTGAGCGATCAGCCGTTGAGGAGCTTCTGGACCTGCGCGTGGACGTTGGCCATGTTCGGGACCAGCACGTCCTGACCGTTGTAGGTCCCGGCCGACTCGGACAGCAAGCTGACCGGCGCGGAGCCGCCGACTTCTGACGCGAAGAACATCTGCATCAACGTCAGCCCGCCCATGTCGGTCTGGATTGCCTGCGGAGCGTCCCAGGACGCCCAGGGCAAATGGAAGAACGTGTGCACGGTGAGCAGCTGCGACTTGATCGAGTTGAGGATCTGCTGCTGAACGCCCTCGCGCGTCAGGTCGTTGCTGGCCGGGTTGCAGGTGTTCTCGCGCGTGCGCGCGAGCAGCAGTGTCTGCAGGCCGTTCAGGTGGTGGACGCCCGCGCTGAGGTCAAGCGTGAAGCCGCCATTGGCGGTCCCACCGGAAATCGTCGAGCAGACCCTGCCCGTCTTGATGTCGACCCCGCCGATGTCGTCGATGAAGTTCGAAAAGCGGCCCAGGTCGACGACGATCAGGTGGTTTATCTCCGGGATGCCGGTGAACTGCTTGATCACCTTTGAGCGCGAGCGCCGGCCCGCCGACGGCCCACGCGGAGTTGATCTTCGCCATGCCCTCGCCCGGAACGTCGACGAGCGTGTCGCGGGGGATCGAAAGCCGGCGCGAGACGCCGCCGCCGAGCCGCCACAGCATGATGCTGTCGGTCGCGGCGAGAGCATCGTTGTGGTTAGAGCCCGGCTCCTTGGATCCCGGTCCACTCGTGGGACGGGTGTCGAGCCCCACGACGGCAATCGTGTTGGCCGAGGTAAGCATTGGGCCCCCGGAGGAAAGCTCGGGCTGCGCCTTGGCGATCAGTCCGTTGCCGGCATGCGTGTACGCGCTGATCATGAACAGGAGCAGCGAGAGCCCAATCCAGCACACGATCGCGATCGCGAGCCACTTGAGGACCGCACCGGGGCGTGATCCGCTCGCGCCACGGTGGGCGCTCGCCGGGCTCCCGCACAGGGGGAAGGTCGCGACCGGGCCCGCCCGGGACACCCGCCTCTTCCTCGCCTCGCAGCAGCGCCTTGAGCCCGCGGGGGCGGGCGCGATAGACGGTGTAAGGGGGGTCTTGGACGGGCATCCGGGCTATCCATATAGTGCCTGCCATGCCGGCTCGACGCACAATCGGCGTCGACATGGGCGGGACAAAGCTGCTTGCCGGCGCGGTCGGAGCCGGGCTAGAGGTACACCACCGCGCTCAGCGTTCGTTAAAGGGCCTGGACCAGCAAGAACTGCTCGACACCGCCGTCGACGCCGTACAGGAGGCCCGCGATGCGGCTGGGGAGGATGTTGCCGCTGTGGGGTTCGGGATCCCGGCCCTGATGGACCAGCGCACGGGTACAGCGGTGATCGCCGTGAACCTTGATCTGGCCGGCATTCCATTTGCCGACGTCATGTCCGAACGGCTTGATCTGCCCGTGTTCGTCGACAACGACGCGAACGCCGCCGCGCTGGCCGAGCACCGCGAAGGTGCGGCCTACGGGGCCAGCGAGGCCGTCGTGCTGACGATCGGTACCGGGATCGGCGGCGGGCTGATCCTGCGAGGAGAGCTCTACCGGGGCGCCGTCGGCGCCGCAGCCGAGCTCGGCCACGTCGTGATCGACAAGGACGGGCCGCGGTGCCAGGGGAACTGCCCCAACCGCGGATGCGTGGAGGCCCTCGCGTCCGGCACGGCGCTCGAGCGCGAAGCGAATCGGATCGCCGACGAGCGCCCGGACTCAGGATTGGGGAGAGCGCCCCGCCCGCTCGGCGGACCACTGATCACCGAGCTCGCGCACGACGGTGACGAGGCGGCGATCGAAGCGATCACGTTGATCGGCTCGAGGCTCGGAGTGGCGATCGCGAGCTTCGTGAACATCTTCAACCCCCAGGTCGTGGTCGTCGGCGGCGGTGTGATGGCCGCCGGCGACCTGCTGCTCGAGCCCGTTCGTGAGGAGGTCGCGGCGCGCGCGCTGCCGCCCTCCCGCGACGAAGTCCGGATCGTTGGGGCGCGATTCGGGGTCGAGGCCGGGATGATCGGCGCAGCGCTGATGGCGTTCGAGGGCGTGGCGTGAGCGGCCGGCTGGTCGTGTGCCCGACGCCGATCGGGAACCTCGAGGACGTGACGCTGCGGGTTCTTGCGGCGCTGCGCGACGCGGACATCGTGGCGTGCGAGGACACGCGCCGGACCCGCGTGCTGCTCGACCGCTATGGCGTTAACGCACGGCTCGAGAGCTACCACGAGCACAACGAACGCCAGCGGGCCGCGGAACTCGTCAAGCTGATGCAGGGCGGCTCGGTCGTCGCACTGGTGTCGGATGCGGGCATGCCGCTCGTGTCCGATCCCGGATTCGTGCTGGTTCAGGCGTGCGTGGCGGCGGGGCTGGCGGTTGAGGTGCTCCCGGGGCCCTCTGCCGCCCTGGCGGCGTTGGTGGCGAGCGCGCTGCCGTCCGACCGCTGGCGCTTCGTGGGCTTCCTGCCGCGCAAACGCGCCGAGCTCGAGGAGGTCTTTCGCTCGCCCGAGACCGTGGTGGCTTTTGAGTCACCGCGCCGGCTTGCAAAATCGCTGGAGTCTCTGGCCGCGCTGGACCCCGACCGGGCGGTCGTCGTGTGCCGCGAGCTCACCAAGTTGCACGAGGAGGTTGTGCGCGGGACCGCGGTCGAGCTGGCGACTCGATATGCGCAAGCGCCTCCCAAGGGGGAGGTCGCGGTCGTCGTCGGTCCGGCGGCGGCTGGCGCGCCCGAGCTCGGTCCTGCGATCGATGCCGTCCGGCAGCTGGTGCAAGCCGGTGCCAAGCCGCGACCCGCGGCGGCTGTCGTCGCGAACCTCACCGGGACGAGCGCCAACGCGCTCTACGACGCGTTGACCAAGCGCTAGCGCGGGTTCACGGCCGCATCCACGCGCGCGAGCAGCAGATCGGATGCACCCAGTTCGCGCTGCAGCGACGCAACCAGCTTCCGTAGGAGCCGGGCGAGCTGCTCCTTCTCGCGGTCGCTGAGCCCCGTCAGAAGTTCGCGCTCGCGGGATGCGCCGAGGTCGAGGTATTCATCGAGCTTTTTGCGACCAGCGGGAGTGAGCTCGAGCAGGACCCCCCGCCGATCGCTGGGGTCTTTGGAGCGGGCGATCAGTCCGGCCTGTTCAAGCTTGTCCAGCCGGTTCGTCATCGCGCCGGTCGACACCTTGAGCTCGCGGCTCAGCGTGCCGTGCGACAGGGAGCCGATCCGTAGCGCGATCAGAACCTTGAACTCTTCCTTCATCACGCCCACCTGTCGCAGATTCGCCAGGGCCTCGTCCTGGATGTAGTTGTTGGCTTGCTCCAGAAGGACCAGGATCTCCTCGACGAGCGGATCGATCTGAGGGAACGTCGCGCGTACAACGCGCATGTACGCCTCGATCTGAGGGTTCCTGAGGACCTCGGCTTCGTCGGGAGTCACGTCGGCAGTCTAACTTCCCACACAGTAGCTTGACAAACAGCTTTTTATACAGTAACTTTATACACAGCTAATGATCTACGGACACCCACAATTCGCTCTCGACCTGGCCAGAGCTCGAGCGGACGAGCTGCTAAACGATCGCGCTGTGCTCACCACTCGCGCCCGTCGCCAAAGCGCTCGATCCCGTCGCGGACCCCGGTCAGCACCCGCTCGCGCACTCGCAGCTTGGTCGCTGCGTGTGCCTCGAGGTTGACGCCCCCCAGCGTCTCGCCCGCGCGCTGCGCGGCAGGTGGAAGATCGTCGACGAGCTCATCGAGGAAGCCGGCGGCCAGGGCCTCCTCGGGTCCAATGAGGACGCCTGTGATCGCGCAGCGATCGAAGTAGGGGCGGCTGAGACGGTGGCGGGCCAGCTCGACCCCGAACCACGGCAGCGTCATCCCGATCGCGACCTCATTGAGGCCGATACGGAAATCACCGCGAAGTCCGATCCGGTAGTCGGCGGACAGCAGCACGAACGCTCCCATGGCGATTGCATTGCCGTTGCAGGCCGCGACGACCGGTCGCGGAAAGGACAGCAGTCGTTCCGCCAAGCGGGCCCCGCCGGCGACCATCTCGCGCCAGCCCTCCGGAGCTGTGCGTAGGTCAAAGCCGGCGGAAAACGTCCGCTCGCGACCGGTCACCACCACGATCGCCTCGTCGCGCTCGGCCTGCTCCAGGGCGTCCATCAGCGCTCCCAGCATCTCCGACGACAACGCATTCACTTTGCCGTCGTCCATCGTGATCGTCGCGATTCCGTCGTCCAGCGCGTATGAGAGGAGCTCGGTCATGGCCGCACCCTAACCGGCGGATAGCCTTCTCGATCCGCCGTGTCCTTCTACATCACCACCCCGATCTACTACGTCAACGCCGAACCGCATCTCGGCCACGCCTACACGACGATCGCCGCCGACGTGCTCGCGCGCCATATGCGACAGCGCGGCGAGGATGTCTTCTTCCTGACGGGGACCGACGAGCACGGAGAGCCGGTCGCAGACGCTGCACACGCTCAAGGGCTAGAGCCAAAGGAGCTGGCGGATCGCAACGCCGAGCGATTCAAGGCGCTGATGCCCCAGCTCGACGCGTCGAACGACTTCTTCATCCGCACGAGCGATGCCCCGCACGAGGCGAAGGTCCAGGAGGTGCTCCAGCGTGTCCACGACAACGGCCACACCTATAAGGGCATGTACGAGGGCTGGTACTGCCCGCGCTGCGCGGACTTCAAGGTCGAGAACGAGATCCTCGAGGGCAACCGCTGCCCGATCCACGAGATCGAGCTGACGCGTGAAAGCGAGGAGAACTGGTTCTTTCGGCTCTCGACATTTCAGGAGCCGCTCGAGAAGCTGTATGCCGAGCGGCGCGACTTCGTGATGCCCCCGCGGCACTACAACGAGGCGCGCTCGTTCATTGCCCAGGGGCTCCAGGACGTCTCGCTCAGTCGGGCCCACCTGAAATGGGGCGTGACGGTCCCGTGGGATCCCGATCACGTCTTCTACGTCTGGTTCGACGCGCTGCTCAACTACTACACGGCGCTGTCATACGCGCGGCCGGGCGAGGACTTGACCGAGCGCTTCTGGCCGGCGACGTTTCACATCATCGGTAAGGACATTCTCAAGTTCCACACCGTCTTTTGGCCGGCCATGCTGATGGCCGCTGAGCTGGCGTTGCCGCAGCACGTGTTCGTCCACGGGTTTCTGCTCGGCGCCGACGGGCGCAAGATGAGCAAATCGCTCGGCAACGTGCTCGATCCGTTCGACGTCATCGCGGAGTTCGGGACCGATGCGCTGCGCTTCTACCTGATGCGTGACGTCAGCTTCGGATCAGATGGCGCGGTCGGGATGGATGCGGTCAAGACGCGCTACGAGTCAGAGCTGGCCAACGAGTACGGCAACCTCGCGAGCCGCACGATCGCGATGATCGAGCGCTACCGCGATGGGGTAGTGCCCGCGGTGCCGCCTGAGTTCGCCCTCGAGCAGCTTTCGTCCGACGTCGCCGCGCTGATGGATCGAGCGGAGCCAACGCAGGCGCTCGAGGCGATCTGGCAGCAGGTTCGGCGGCTGAATCGCTACGTCGAGGAGCAGGCGCCGTGGCGGCTGGCCGGCTCGGATGACGCCCGCCTCGATGTCGTGCTCGCCACCCTCGCTGGAGGGCTGCGTACCGTGACCGACGAGCTCGTCCCATACATGCCGGCCAGCACGGCCAAGCTGCTCGACGCGTTCAACGCGGATCGATTCACCGCGATCGAGCCCTTGTTCCCGAAGCGCTAATCCCCCAGGAGCAGGATCGTCGCGAGGATCCGCCGGCGGCGATCGGCCTGCGGAGCGTTCGCAGCGCGGGGTTGGATCACGCGGACGAGGTCTCGCACGAACTCGGCGTATTCGGCGTCGTCGAGCCACAACCCCGCGAGCCGATAGCCGACGCCGTCGCGCAGCGGGTCGAATTGTTCGCGCTCCAGATAGCGGTCGAAGTCTGCGAGCAACCCTGCGATATAGGCCATGAATGCGTGGCGATGCTCCTCGCGGCTCATCGATTCGATCTCCTCGAGGCTGATGCTCGCCGCGGCGGTCCGCATGACATATGTCCGCTCGGTCGCGCCGCGAACGCGGCGCTCGGCGGCGACGCTCAGCACTCCGGCTTTCATCAGCATCGCCACGTGCCGGTAGAGGCTCGCGGGCGGGACGTCGGGCAACTCGCCGCGCAACTGCGCCGTAGTTAACGCGCGATCGCCGAGAAAGGCCTGGACTATTCGCAGCCGGACTGGGTGGAGAAGAAGGTCGGCGCTTGTCAAGCGTTCTCCTGAGTGATAATGTTATCGATCATGAGATCGAAGCGGGCGAGAGCTGTGCTGATCCTCATCGGCGCGGTCGTGTTCGAGGCCGCGAGCTTATGGCGTGCGAGCCATCGTTTGGCTGGCAACGTAATCGTGCGGTGCCGTCAGGGTCACCTCTTCACGACGATCTGGATCCCCGGCGGGTCGCTGAAGGCGCTTCGGCTCGGTCGCCGGAGGTTCCAGCACTGCCCGGTCGGGCACCACTGGTCGGTCGTTACGCCCGTCGCTGAGGCCGAGCTCAGCGACGGACAGCTGCGCGACGCACAAGCGCACCGCGACATCCGGATCCCGTAGATCCACCACGGCTAGCCTTGCCGCGGTGGTTGATAGCCACACGCACCTGAACTTCTGCGAGCCGTCGGATGCTGAGCTGGTCGCCAATGCGGCCGAAGCCGGCGTCCATCGGATCGTCACCGTCGGTACCGACGGGGAGAGCTGCAGGGCGGCGTTGATCGCCACTGAGGACTTCCCCCAGGTGTACGCGGCGATCGGGCGTCACCCGAACGAAGCGGCTGGCTTCGACGACGCCGACCTCGCCGAGCTCGAGGCGCTCGCATCGCACGAGAAGTGCGTCGCGATCGGCGAGACCGGGCTCGACTACTACCGCGACGGCGCGCCGCGCGAGGACCAGGCGCGCGCGTTCGAGGCCCAGATCGAGCTCGCGCGCCGGACACGCAAGCCGCTCGTGATCCACACGCGCGAGGCCGAGGACGACACGCTCGCGATGCTGAGCGAGCGCGCCGGGGGCCTGAAGGTGATCCTGCACTGCTTCACGATGGCGTCCCGGATCGACGAGTGCCTCGCGCACGAGAACTGGTGGGTCTCGTTCGCGGGCAATGTCACCTATCCGAAGGCGCCCGAGCTCCGCGCGGCGGCTCTGAAGGTTCCGGCCGGGCGGCTGCTCGTCGAGACGGACGCGCCGTTTCTGGCGCCGCAAGCGGTGCGCGGCAAGCCCAACCAACCGGCGAACGTGGTCCACACCGCCCGCTTGGTGGCTGAGGAGCGCGGGGTGAGCTACGAGCAGCTAGAGCGTGAGGTCGAGCACGCGGCGGCGGCGGTGTTCGGTTGGTGAAGCTTGGCCAGAACTTCCTCGTCGACCGCAACATCCTCGACGTGATCGAGCGCCACGCCGAGCTCGAGGCCGATGACGTCGTGCTCGAGATCGGCGGTGGGGAGGGCATCCTGTCCGAGCGACTCGCATCGACCGCGGCGCACCTACACGTGGTCGAGATCGACCGGACCCTCGAGCCTCGCCTGAGCGAACTGCCACCGAACGCCACCGTCCACATCGCAGACGCGCTCGAGCTCGATCTGGCCTCGCTCGATCCGGCTCCGACCAAGATGATCGCGAACCTCCCGTACGGCATTGCCGCAACGGTGATCCTGCGCACGATCGAGGAGCTTCCGAGCATCGCTCGCTGGGTGGTGATGGTCCAGCGCGAAGTGGGCGAGCGGCTCGCCGCCGCGCCCGGCACCCCCGCGTACGGCGCGCCGTCGGTGCTCGCGCAGCTCGATTGCGACGTGCGGGTGCTGCGGCCGATCAGCCGCAACGTCTTCCGGCCCGTACCGAATGTCGACTCGGTCCTCGTCGGCATGACTCGTCGCTCCACCGCGAGCGGTGCAGACGCGGTGCGAGCGCTTGTCCATGACGCCTTCGCTCACCGCCGCAAAACGCTCGCGGGTTCGCTCGCGCTTGCGCCGTCCGCGACCGGCGACATCCGGGGACGCGCTCGTGCAGCGCTAGTCGAGTTGGGACATCCCGCGGACGAGCGCGCAGAGCGGCTGTCACCGGAGGAATTCAGACGGCTGGCGGAGTTGCTGTGAAGCTGCTCGTGCGGGCGCCGGGCAAGCTCAACCTGTCCCTGCTCGTGGGTGGACTGCGACCCGACGGTCGCCACGAGATCGTCACCCTGATCGAGTCGGTTTCGCTGGCCGATGAGCTCGCGCTGTCGGACAGCGACCGCGACGAGGTCATCTGCCCGGGCGTCGAAGAGCCCAACATCGTCACGCGCGCGCTCGACGGCCTGCGCCGGCGTGGGTGGAGCGGTCCACCGGTCAGGATCGAGATCACCAAACGGGTCCCGATCGCGGGCGGGATGGGGGGCGGCTCGGCCGACGCGGCGGCGGCGCTCCGGCTTGCGCATCACCTCCAGCCGATCTCTGATCGGGTGTTGGTCGAAACTGCCGCCGAGCTCGGCTCCGACGTGCCGAGCCAGCTCGAGCCGGGTCTCACGCTCGGCACCGGAGCCGGCGATGCGGTGCAGCGTCGGGCGCCGCTGCCCGCTCACGCGTTCGTGATCCACCCGTTGCCACACGAGTTGTCGGTCGCCGACGTGTACGCCGAGGCCGACCGGCTCGGGCTTGCCAGGCAGCAGCTCGAGGAGCCATCGGAGTTCGTCAATGACCTCCAGCCGGCCGCGATCTCGCTCTGCCCCGCCATCACGGACGCGCTCGACGCCGTCAGAGCCACGGGCGCTGAGCACACAGCGGTCTCGGGCTCTGGGCCGACTGTTTTTGGGCTCTTTTGGGGCGCCGACGCGGCGGCCCGCGCACAAGCCGCCGCCCGCGAGTTGGAGGCCGCAAAGTCCGCAGTTCCAGTAGACGCCGACTTTGGCCGTCCCTACTTTCCGGCACAATCAGGTGAGGACCGATGACCAATACAGAAACCACGTATCTCGTCGGCGCGTTTCTGGGCGTGTTCGGCCTGACCGTCTTTTGCTGGCTGGTGCTCGCGCCCGCGATCACGTCCTACCGGCGTGGGCACGAGCGCGTCGCGGTCGTGCTCTTGTCGCTGTACATCCTCGCTGCGCTCGTCGGCGTCGGCGTGGTCCTCGGTGGCGCGATCGTTCTGCAGTGGCCCCACCTCTTCTGATCGGATGCGTGAAGTGGCCGAGCAAGGCGCGCCGGACCTCCGCGCGTTCCACGCCATCACCGACGCCGTCGAGGCGGGCGCCGGCCTACCCGAAATCCTGCGCGCAGCCGCGCGCGCGCTCGACGCGAGCCTGATCCTGATCGATCGCTCCGGGGCGGTGCTCGCGGTCGCGGCGCGCTCCCCTGCCGACGAGCGCTCGCTGATGCGCGGCGGTGAGAACGTGCGAACGGTCGAGCTCCGGGTCGCCGAGTCGCCCGTCGGGCAACTGCGGATGCGCACGCGCGAGCGTGCGCCGGAAGAATCGCTGATCCGGCTCGTCACGACGCTGATTGCGTCCGAGGTCGAGCGCGTGCGGGCGCCCGAGCGCGCCTCGGAGGCGGCGGCGACGGCGTTTCAGCGCGCCGCGCTCGCCGGACGGATCGACCAGCGCGCCGATCTGCTCGCGCGCGCAAACGAGCTCGGCACCGACCTGGCCGCCGGCGGCAGCGTGCTCGTCATCCGCGCACATCCGCGCAGCCCGACCGAGGACGACTGGCGCCAGCGGCTGCTCGCGCTGGCGGGTCGCGGCGCCCGCTCGATCGCGCCCGGTGCGATCGCGGCTCCGGCCGAAGAGGAGGCTGACGGCGTCGTGATCCTCGTCCCGGACGGTGATGGCGAGGCCGCACGGCGGGTGGCTGCCGCGATCACGCGCGAGCTCGAGTCGGGGCTCCCGTCGTTCGCGTTCGCGATCGGCCGCAGCCGGCACGCGGAGGATCCGCTCGACCTCCAGCGCGCCCGCAACGAGGCGCTGCTCGCCGCCAACGTCGTCGAGGGTGACGTCGAGCGCTCGCATCTGTCCTACGCGGAGACCGGGACCTATCAGCTGCTGCTGCCGCACATGAGCGACCCGGCTGAGCTCAAGCGCTTCTACGAGGAGACCGTTCGCCCGCTGGTCACCTACGACGAGCAGTACGAGACCGACCTGCTCGGCACGCTGCAAACGTTCCTCGACTGCGACGCGAACGTGAACGCGACCGCCGCTCGGCTGATCACGCACCGCCACACGATTCGGTACCGGTTCGAGCGCGTGCGTGAGCTGACCGGGCTCGACGTCTCCTCCACCGACGGTCGCGAGAAGCTCTCCCTCGGCCTGAAGGCGATGCGTGTGCTGGGCATCGCTGCGCCGCGCGGGCCTGCGACGGAGCCGGGCGCCGAGGGCGGAAGGGTTCCGCGCTAGTTGTAAGCGAACGGATGGCGGAACGCGTCGAGCGCCCGCTCGCCGTCGACCGCGATCTCGAACGATTCGCCGGCCTTCGAGTCCGCCACCGCGACCGACACCTCGCCCGTTGCGGGGTTCCACAGAAGTCGGACGTCGATGCCGTCGTTGGTGCGGCGGTCAAGCTCGCGCAGATCCAGCTGGGGGACAGTGCTCTCGATCGACATTTGACTCTTGAGACCCTTCTCGGCGCCTCACTCGTCGGGCTTTAGCGCCTCTTCGACCGCGCGCGCCATCAGCTCCCCGGCGATCTCGAGCGGCTCGGTCGTGCGCAGCGCCCGCGCGAGGACGAACGCACCCTCGAGCGCGCACAGCATCGCGATCGTGAGCTCTCGCGCCCGGTCGGCGCTCAAGCCCGCTCCCTCGAATCGCTGCGCCCCCGCCGCGATCCAGCGCTCGAACACCTCGGCGCACGCCTCGCGCATCGTCTCGCTTGCGCTCGACACCTCGAGTGCGACCGTCGCGATCGGGCAAGCGTCCTCAAAGTCGGTTTCGCGCAGGTGCTCGGCCGCCCCGGCGAAGAAGCCGCGCGCTCCGCTGAGGATGTCGGGAGCCGGGTCGAAGACGGCTGGGATCAGCTGCTCATAGAGACGGCCAGAGACACGGATCGCTTCGGCACCGAGCTGCTCCTTGCCGCCGGGGAAGAAGTGGTAGAGCGAGCCGAACGGCGCCTGAGCCGCGTCGACGATCTGCTTGACCCCGGTGGCGCTGTAACCCTGGCGCCGAAACAGCTCTGCGCTCTCTGTGACGATGCGCTCACGCGTCTGGGCCGGCATGTCTGTATGGTACTCGCTAGAGCGATCAATCTAGTGGTGTGGAGGTTTTGTCGTGCTTCTTTCCTGGCTTGCCAAGCAGCTTCTGACACGCGTCATGGCGCGCACGCGCGCCGGCGACATCCGCCCGACGCTCGCGCTGGATCATCCCGACGTCAGGTTCACGTTCCCGGGCGACAACTCGTGGTCGGGGACGTTCGTCGGGAAGGCGGCCGTGAAGCGTTGGCTCGAGCGGCTGGTCAGGGTGGGCGTCAGGACCTACCCCGACGAAGTTGTGGCAGTCGGCTTCCCCTGGAACACGACAGTCTGCATTCGCGGCTACGACGACGCGCGCTCACCGGAAGGCGAGCTGATCTACGAGAACCGGTTCGTGATCTGGGCCAGACTGAGCTGGGGTCGCGTCAAGGATTACGAGGTCTACGAGGACACACAGAAGGCCAAGGCGCTCGACGAGTGGCTCGAAGTCAACGAGCCCCAGCTGGCCGCCGTCGCTGGCTGATCGGGCCGTCGGCGCGCAGTAGCATCGCGCGCCATGGCGATCGGGATCATCACCGGCTCTGGCACTTACACGCTGACCGGCTTTGATGAGCCCGAACCGCTCACGGTCGAGACGCCCTTCGGCCGTGCGAGTCTCACGCGGGGGCGCTACTCGGGCGTCGACGCGTTGCACGTCTCGCGGCACGGCGAGGGCCACGTCCGGCTCTCGAACCACGTCACCCACCGCGCGAACGTCTGGGCGCTCAAGGAGCTTGGCGCCACGGCGGTCATCGGTTGCACCGCCTGCGGCGCGGTCGATCCTTCGATCGAGCTCGGGTCGCTGATCGTGTTCGACGATTTGCATTTCATCTCCAACCGCCTTCCCGACGGGTCGCTGTGCACGTTCTTCGCCGAGCCGGCCGATCCGCTGAGGGGTCACTGGATCCTCCACGGCGGTCCGTTCTCGCAAGAGATCCGCGCGGCACTGCTCGAGGCGGCCGGTGAGGCGGGCCACGCGACATATGGCGGGGGTGTCTATGGCCACGTCGATGGCCCCCGTTTCAACACGCCGGCTGAGATCGCGCAGCTCGCGCGCTGCGGCGTGGTGGCGGTCAGCCAGACTGGGGGACCGGAGACGACACTTTGCGGCGAGCTCGAGCTGCCGTACGCCCTGATCGGCTACGCCACCGACTACGCCAACGAGGTCAAGCCCGGTGAGCCGACGCCGGTCGCGACGCTGATCGAGCTGATGGGCCGCAGCACGCAGATCTTCGGCGACGTGCTGCGTTTGGCCTTGCCGGCACTCGAGCGGTCTGATCTCACCCCGGCCGGCACCGTGTACCGCTTCGGGCAGTGAGCGGCCCGGCGGTTTTGATCATGGCCCGCGCGCCGCGCCGCGGTGAGGTCCGGCGGGCGCTCGAGCCGCTGCTGGGAGCTGATCGCTGTCTCGCGCTGCAGGGAGCGCTGATCTCCCATACGGCGAGCTGGGCGCGCAAGGTCGCTCCCGGCCACGTTCATGTGGCGCACGAGCCCCCCGACGCCGCCGGCGAGGTCCGGCCGTTCGTTGGCGAGGGCGTTGCGCTGTTCCCGCAGAACGGCGATGGCATTGCGGGCCGCCTCGCAGATGCGGCCGCGCGTGTGTTCGCGCACCACGGCGGACCGCTTTTGATCGTGTGGCCGGATCTGCCGCGGCTGCGCCCCGAGCACGCTCGCGGTGCGCTCTCGGATCTTCAGGCCGGCTGCGACGTCGTGTTGGGACCCGCCGTCGACGGCGGCTTCTATCTCATTGGCATTGACCGTCCGCAGCCGAAGCTGTTCGCGCTACCGGAGGGCGCTTGGAGAAGTCCCGACTCGATGACGATCGGGCTGGCCGCGGCGCGCGATGCAGGGCTACAGATCGGGCTGTTGCGCGTGGAGCGCGCCCTTCACCGGCCCGCGGACGTCCGGGCGGCACTGGCCGACCCGCTGCTGCCGACCGAGGTTGCCCAGATCCTCGGCCGGCAGGGGTAGGGGGCTGATCAAGCGCTCGCTTGCGCGTAGCGCAGAGAGCCGGGCGTGTCGAGCAGCTCGCCCGTCTCGAGCAGCGTCTTGAGTCCCGCGAGGATCATCGTCCAACCGCCGTAGAGCTCGGAGTTGGCGCCCTCGGGAAGCTGGTCGTGGGTCACGCGCAACCGGCACGAGGAGCCCACCGGCTCGATCTCCCATGTGACGCGCGAGCTTCCGGCGGACTTGACGTCGTCGCTCCACAGCGCGGTGAAGCTCTGCACGAGCCGGCGCGGTGGGTCGACTTCGATGTTCTCGCCCTCGGCGATGTCGATCACGCCCGGCACGCCCGACTTGTAGGTCGAGCCGTTCGTGTAATCGGACTCGGTCTGCACGCCAAAGCTGTATTTGGCCCTCAGCTCGGAGTCGGTGATCGCCTCCCACAGCCGCTCGGGCGTGGTCTTGATGAAGGTCTCGAACACGGTCATTGTCCCGCGTCCGTCGACCACTGCGTACTCGTTCATGGTTGCTCCTCTAGTTCGCGTTTGATGCCGCTGATCGTGGCCGCCAGCGGCTCGGCGTATTTGCTCACCCACCTGTCGTGGATGAGCTGGATCGGCATCGGGTTCAGGAAGTGGAGCTTCTCGCGGCCGCGCCGTTGCGTGGTCACGAGCCCGGCGCCCTCGAGCACCTTGAGGTGCTTCATGACCCCGAACCGCGTCATCGGCAGTCGCTCCTCGAGCTCGGTCAGCGTCTGACCGTCGCGCGCGAACAGCTCGTCGAGCAAGCCGCGTCGAGTCGGGTCGGCGAGGCACTTGAACACCGCGTCCATCTCCTGATCCACAGCCATGCGATGAGTATATGTGACCAAAAGGTCACATGTCAAGTCTTAGTGAGCTCACATCGCGGGCTTAGCCCGTTCCGACACCGCGGACCTACGGTGGCCGACATGAACTTCACTTCTCGCCTACATGCGGTCAGGGCAGCGCGCGTCGCGGCAGCCAGGTGTCTTTCCGCTCCCGATCTTCGTGGACTCTTGGACGCGGAGGCCGCGGACACCGCGAGCCGCTGCCTCAAACTCAGGCCCGAGATCTCCGAAGCGGCATCCTCGGCCGCTCGAACCTCGGCGAATCTGGCCGCTCGGCGCTAGGCCCCGACTGCCGCGCGCGCCGGCGTCGACTGTTCCGCGAGGAAGGCGTCGATCGCCCGCACAAAGCGCGCGGGGTCGTCGCGGTGCGGGAAGTGGCCTGCCCGACGAAACATTGCGAGCTCGGTCCCTGCCATCTCCCGGTGGACCCGCTCGCCCTGGTGGGCGGGGACGATCCGGTCGTGCTCGCCCCAGACGATCAGCACCGGGTGGCGCTGGAGCGCTCGCATTCGGTCCAGAGCGCTGACGCGTTGGCCCTCGTGGTCGACGACCGAGCGCAGCGTATGGAGAAACGCGCGCCGAGAGGGGCGGTCGGCGAGCAACGCATAGGCGCGGCCGATCTCCTCGAGGTCGGTGTTGCCATGCACGCCGAGCCGGCCGACGGCGTGCGTGAGCGCGGTACCGGCCTCCACGAGCGGCCGCCATGTGGCTAGTGCGAGCACTGGGCCCGAGCCCGGAATGCTCGCCGCGCGGAGCAGCACGCTGACCTCGCGCCCGAAGCCCCCCGGGGCGACGAGCACAAGGCGATCGACGCGCTCCGGATATTGGTAGGCGAGCTGGAGCGCGACGCCGCCGCCGAGCGAATGGCCGACGAAGGTCGCCCTCTGATGCCCGAGGGCGTCGAGCAGGTCGCGCACGGTGTTCGCGTGCGCGCCGACCGAGTAGTCGCCGCGGAGCTTGTCCGATCGACCGTGGCCGAGCAGGTCAGGGGCGATGACCTGGTAGCGCCGTGCGAGCCGCGGCAGCACGCGGTCCCAGGTCGCCGAATTGGACGTGATGCCGTGGATCAGGACCAGCAATGGCCCTGAGCCGCCGGTGCGATACGCGAGCCGGCGGCCACCCAGGACGATCGATTCCTTGGTGATGGCGGCCGACCTTTTGCCGGCGGGGACGACGCTCAGTCCTCGGCGAGTCATCCTTGGCTTCCGCACGGCGCGGGAGCGTTTCACATGGGGTTGACGGACGAAATGTCGATTGCCCGGAAGTTGCGGGAATTTGGTCGGCTCAAGTTGTAGGCCGGTCCGTCCGATACCGGTATTAGGCGGACGCCCAGGCTGGAAGGGACGTTCGCGGGTGAGTCTCGGCGCCTCACCGTCCGCCCTCCTCCAACTCCTCTTCGGTGGCGCTGCTCGCGATTCTCGCGAGTGGCGCTTCCGTCTTTTTCAGGCCGGTTGGGGCTCGAGCCTGCCGCGGAACCCGGCGGCGATCAGAGCCGCGAGCAGCGCGACGCCGCACGCCAGCACGAAGGGCCCGCTCACGCCGCTGAGCCCGATTGCCGCGCCGCCGAGCGCTGACCCTGCCGCGATCCCTCCCACGAGGGCGGCCGACATCCAGGTGAACGCCTCCGTCTCGGCGCCCGGCGGAGCGGTCCGACCGACGAGCGCGTACTGACACGAGAACATCGGGGCGACGGGCAGGCCGACCAGCAGGCTGAAGATCGCTCCCACGAGGATCGAGCGCGCGGCGATCAGCGGCGCGGTGCACGCTATGAGAGCGATCAGCAGCACGCGGTACCGCGCTCCCAGCGGGGCGCGCCACGTCCGTCCGCCGTACCAGAGGCCGCCGGTCATGCTGCCAACGCTCCACAGCGCGAGCAGCAGCCCGGCCGCAGGGCGTGACCCCGCGTGCAGCGCCAGCGAAGGCAGCCCGACTTCGGTCGCCCCCAGCGCGGCTCCCGTGAGGGCGACCGGGATCAGCAGTGCTCGCAGCTCGGCGCTCGCGAGCGCAGATCCGTGTCTGGGCAGAGCAGGCTGCGACCCCGCGTGTTTGATCAGCCGGCCGCGGAGGAACGTCAGCGTGCCGAGTACGCCGATGGCGCCGAGCAGCACGACCGCAGCGCTCGGTGAAACGATCGCGATGACGACGGCTACGACCAGCGGACCCGTCATCCACACGAGCTCCTGGAGCACCGACTCGAGCGCATAGGCGGTGTCGCGCGTGATGGGATCGTCGAACGCCCTGCGCAGCAGTACGCGCACGACCGGCGC
Source organism: uncultured Actinomycetes bacterium (assembly GCA_963795505.1). GTDB lineage: Bacteria > Actinomycetota > Thermoleophilia > Solirubrobacterales > Solirubrobacteraceae > Palsa-465. The sequence continues at coordinate 450,810 of CAWCIB010000010.1, read as the reverse complement.
GATCGGAGGCAGCAGTGCGCCCGCAAGCGCAGCGAGCGCGATCTGCGCCGCGGCTCCCGCGCCCGCACGTGCGGCTACGACCAGCCCGACGTACGCGCACGCCTGCCCGAGCGCGAACGGAGCGAGGACGCGGGCCCGGCCGTAGCGATCAACGAGCCGGCCGGCGACGGGAGCGCAGGCCGCGACCGCGAACGCATCGGCGCCGACAGCCGCACCCGCCGCAGCGTATGAGTGGGTCGAGCCGCGGACCAGTAGCAGGATCGCCAGCGACGACATGCCCTGGGGGAGCCGAGCGATCAGCGCGCTCGCAAATAAGCCCGCCGAGCCCGGGACCGCGAGGATCGCCCGGTAGCCGGCGAACGGCATGCGTCGCGGGCGGGCGGTCGCGGCCATGGGGCGATGATATGGAGGGTAGGATCGGCGCCATGACCGCCACCGCAGACACCTCCACCGCAGCTTCCACCACCGATCCAGCCGAGGTCGTGCGCGACTTCTTACTCGCGCTCCAAGCGGACGAGCTCGACCGTGCCCTAGAGCTCCTGACCGACGACGCGGTGTGGATCAACGTCACGCTGCCGACCGTTCGCGGGCGCAGAGGAATCGAGCGTGTGCTCCGGTTCCTGAACCGGACCGGGGGACGGTTCCGCGTTCACTTCCACAACGTGGCCTCGGACGGGAACGTCGTCCTGACAGAGCGGACGGACGCGCTGATTCTCGGTCGCTTCGAGCAGCGTCTTTGGGTCTACGGCCGCTTCGAGGTCGTCAACGGCCGCATCACGCTCTGGCGCGATTCGTTCGACTGGCTCGATACGACGATTGCGCTCTTCCGCGGGCTCCTCGGCGTGTTCGCGCCTTCGCTGAATCGGCGCTGGCCGGGGGAGTAACGTCTCCCGCGCCCCTGGGGAGTGGTGTAACTGGCAGCACAAGGGGTTTTGGTCCCCTGGGATCAGGTTCGAATCCTGGCTCCCCAGCCTTCCACCTGATCGCCGAGCGTCGCCGCGAGCCCCCACCGGGGTTGTGGGAAGAAAGCGCGAAATATTCGCGTGAACATCCCAAACTCCCGGCCGCCTGAGACCGACTGTCACAGCCAACGGCCCTATCTCGTCATGGCTCTTGAAACGAATAAGGAGCCGAACCGATGAGAGTGTTTCTTGCAGGAGCAACAGGAGCGATGGGCAAGCAGCTCGTGCCGCGGCTGGTCGGAGCCGGCCACGACGTCACCGGCACGACGCGTAGCGAGTCAAAGCGCTCACAAATCGAAGAGCTAGGTGCTCGAGCGGTGGTCGTGGACGCGCTCGATCCCGACCAGGTCGCCGCCGCGGTCGCCACGGCCGAGCCCGAGGTCATCATCCACCAGCTGACCTCGATCGCTACCTTCGACATCAAGCATTTCGACCGCTCGTTTGCTCAGACCAACCGGCTGCGGACCGACGGGATCGACTACCTGCTCGCCGCCGGCCGCGCGGTCGGCGCCAAGCGCTTCATCGCGCAGAGCTTCACGAGCTGGCCGTACGCGCGTGCCGGTGGGCCGGTCAAGACTGAGGACGATCCGCTCGATCCGACGCCCGCGCGCCAGATGCGCGAGTCGCTCCAGGCGATCCGCCATCTCGAAGCCGCCGTCACCGGTTCCGACTGGACCGATGGAATCGTGCTGCGCTACGGCGGCTTCTACGGACCCGGCACTTCGTTGGCTCCCGAAGGCGGCGAGCAGGTCGAGATGATCAAGGACCGCAAGTTCCCGGTGATCGGCGACGGCGGCGGGGTGTGGTCGTTCATCCACATCGCCGACGCTGCCGAGGCGACGGCGATCGCAGCCGAGCGCGGCGCGCCGGGGATCTACAACATCGTCGACGACGAGCCCGCGGCGGTCTCGGACTGGCTGCCTGTGCTCGCACAGAAGTTCGACGCGCCGAAGCCATTCCGTGTCCCGAAGTTCATCGGGAAGCTCGCGGCGGGTGAGGCCGGCATCGTGATGATGACCGACATCCGCGGCGCGTCCAACGCCAAGGCCAAGCGAGAGCTCGGCTGGACGCCCGCGCACCCAACCTGGCGGGAGGGATTCGGACAATGAATCTCGACGAATTGCGACCGGTGTCGTTTGCGATCGCCTACCGGATGCTCGGCAGCGTCTCCGAAGCCGAGGATGTCGTTCAGGAGGCGCTGCTGCGGGTTCCACCAGCAGGGAGACAAGGTCGAATCGCCGCGCGCGTACGTCGCGACAGTGACCACGCGGCTCGCGATCGACGAGCTGCGCTCGGCGCGCGCGCGCCGCGAGAGGTACGTCGGAGACTGGCTTCCCGAGCCGATCATCACCGACGGCCAGGATGACCCCGCGCGCCAGGCAGAGATGGCGGACTCGCTGTCGATGGCCATGCTCGTCCTACTCGAGAGCCTGTCGCCCGAGCAGCGCGCAGTGCTGCTCCTTCACGACGTATTCGACTACCCGTATCAGGAGATCGCACCAATCGTCGGCAAGAGCGAGGACAACGTCCGGAAGCTCGCGAGCAGGGCGCGCAAGTCACGTCGAAGAGGGAAAGCCCCGCTTCGAGTCCTCGCAGGAGGAGCGCGAGAGACTCACGGAGCGGTTCTTCGCGGCGGCGCGCGACGGCGACCTCGGCGCACTCGAGACGCTCCTCGCGCACGACGTCACGCTGACGGGTGACGGCGGCGGCAAGGTTCCTGCGCTCGCGCGCGCGCTCCACGGCCGCGCCCGGGTGGCGCGCACCATGCTCAACTGGCTCAAGGCAGGCCGGAGGATCGCCGGCGCGTCGCTCCGTCAGGTCGAGGTCAACGGCGGCCCGGGCGCCCTGCTGCTCGACGGCGATGAGCGTGTGATCTGCGTCTGGTCGCTCGAGATCGCGGGTGGCTATATCCAGGGGATCAAGTCGGTCATCAACCCGGAAAAGCTCCAGCATCTCGGGCCGATCACGGATTGGAGCAGCTTTTTGCCCTAGTAAGGTGGCCGTGTGCCAGCGCAGCGAATGAGCTTTCAAGACGCTTCATTCCTCGACATCGAGCGCGACACGAGCCCGATGCACGTCGGCGGAGTGAGCATCTTCGAGGGGCCACCGGCGCCGTTTGACGAGGTGCTCGATCTGATCGGAGCCAAGCTCCAGTTCGTCCCGCGCTACCGCCAGGTCGTGCGCTTCGTCCCGCTGTCAGTCGCGCGCCCCGTGTGGGTCGACGACCCGCATTTCAACCTCGGCTACCACGTGCGCCGCACCGCACTGCCCGAGCCCGGCGGCGATCAGGAGCTCAAGGCACTCGTTGGCCGCGTGATGTCCCAAAATCTCGACCGCGCCAAACCGCTGTGGGAGATCTGGGTCGTCGAGGGGCTCGACGAGGGGCGCTGGGCGCTCGTCTCAAAGGTTCACCACTGCATGGTCGACGGGATCGCAGGCACCGATCTGATGACGGTGCTGCTCGACATCGAGCGCGAGCCCACGCGACCGCCCGTCGAGCCCTGGACGCCCGAGCCCGTGCCCGGTCAGCCGCGGCTGCTCGCCGACGCGATCGTCGAGCGGGCTACCAACCCGGTGGCCGCCGCAGAGGGCCTGATCTCCGCCATGCGCGCCCCGCGCGAGCTGGCGGGGCTTCTCGCGGGCGCTTCGCGCGGGCTGATCGGGATGGCGGGGCTCGCGCGCCAGCCGCCGCGCTCGTCGCTCAACGGCCCACTCGGCCCGCACCGCCGCTGGGGTTGGGGACGCGGCCGCCTGGACGATGTGAAACGGATCCGCAAAGCCCTCGGCGGCACGGTCAACGACGTCGTCCTGGCCGCGATCACGCACGGATTCCGCGAAGTACTCGAACAGCGAGGTGAGTCTGTCGACCGTGTGCTGCGCACGCTCGTGCCCGTCTCCGTCCGCCGTCCGGGCGAGCGCGGCAGCTACAACAATCGGGTCTCGGCGATGTTCGCCGAGCTCCCGGTCGGGATCGAAGATCCGATCGAGCAACTCGAGTCGATCCACAAGCAGATGGAGGATCTGAAGGAGTCGCGCCAGGCGGTCGCCGGAGAGGTGCTTACTTCGCTGTCGGGCTTCGCACCGCCGATGCTGCTCGCGCTCGGCGCCCGGGCCGCGAGCAGGCTTCCGCAGCGAAGCGTCAACACCGGCACGACCAATGTGCCGGGTCCGCAGTTCCCGCTGTATCTGGCGGGACGCCGGATGCTCGAGTCGTTCCCGTACATCCCGCTGTTCGCGAGCGTTCGCCTCGCGGTGGCGATCTTCTCCTACGACGGCGCGCTCAGCTTCGGCGTCTCGGGCGATTACGACACTGCGCCCGACATCGACGTGCTCTGCAGGGGGATTGAGGGCGGACTCGATCGACTTCTTGCCGCTGCCCAGAGCGCGCCGACGCCTACGCCGCCTGCGGCTACCATCGCCCCGTGACTGCGCCCGTGGTCGTAATCCTCGCTGCCGGCGAGGGAACGCGCATGCGTTCCGCAACTGCGAAGCTGCTGCATCCCCTGTGCGGCCGCCCGCTGGTCGCTTGGCCGGTCGAGGCCGCACGCGACGCCGGTGCCGCGCAGATCGTCGTGATCGACGCCCCTGGCCGGCAGCTCGAGCCGGTCCTGAACGGCGGCGTGGCGATCGCCGAGCAGGCCGAGCCGCGCGGGACCGCCGACGCCGTCAAGTCCGCCGCCCAGCACATCGAACGCGGAAGCACGGTGATCGTCCTGAACGGCGACGCGCCGCTGATCACGGGCGCGACGATCGCCGAGCTCGCAGATACGCACGCGCGCTCCGGCGCGGCGGCCACGATCGCGACCGCCACGCTCGATGACCCGAGCGGCTATGGCCGCGTCCTACGCGCGCCCGACGGAACGGTCGAGCGCGTCGTGGAGACGAAGGTCGCCGGCGACGCGACCGAGCGGGAGCTCCACATCCGCGAGGTGAACTCGGGCCTCTATGCCTTCGACGGCGGCGAGCTGCTCGACGCGCTAGAGCAGATAGACGCCGACAACGCTCAGGGCGAGCTCTATCTGCCCGACGTGCTGTCGGTCATTCGCGGTGGCGAGCGCAGCGTGCTCGCACATGAGCTCGCAGACCCCAGCGAGACGCTCGGCGTAAACGACCGCGCCGACCTTGCGCGGGTCCGGGCGGTAGCCCAGGCGCGCATCCACGACCGTCTGATGCGCGCGGGCGTGACGATCGTCAACCCTGCGGCGACGATGATCGACGCCGACGTGGAAATAGCCGCCGACGCGACGATCGCCCCGTTCTCGAACCTCCACGGCGCGACACGGATCGGCGCCGGCACGACGATCGGACCACTCACCACGTTGATCGATGCACGCGTCGGCGAAGGTTCGAGCGTCATTCATTCCTACGCCGTCGATGCCGACGTCGGCGATCGCGTAAGCGTCGGCCCGTTCGCATATCTGCGCCCGGGCGCCGTGCTCCGTGAGGGATCCAAGGCGGGCACGTTCGTCGAGATCAAGAACTCGACGATCGGCGCCGGCACGAAGGTGCCCCACCTGTCCTACATCGGCGACGCCGACGTGGGTGAGGACACGAACCTCGGGGCGGCGACGATCACCGCGAACTACGACGGCACGCGCAAGCACCGCACAACGATCGGCGATCGCGTGAAGACGAGCGTCGATACGACGCTCGTCGCCCCGGTCGAGGTAGGCGACGACGCCTACACCGGCGCCGGTTCGGTGATCACGAAGGACGTTCCTCCAGGGGCGCTCGGGATCGCGCGCGAGCGCCAGCGCAACATCGAGGGCTACACCAAGCGCCGCAACGAGCGGGAAGACACCGAACCCGAGCGCTGACCGACCGGCTCCAGTCGTAAACTCGCGTTCGATGAGCATCCTCGAGGCACAGCCAGCCCCGAGCGAGCTCGAGCTCGGGTACCGCAAGCGGTTGATGCTCGTCTCCGGGCGGGCAAATCCGGAGCTCGCAGCGAGGATCGCCGACAAGCTCGGCGTCGCGCTCACGCCGACGGTCACCAAGACGTTCTCGAACGGCGAGGTGTACTGCCGCTTCGAGGAGTCCGTGCGGGGCGCGGATGTGTTCATCGTCCAGCCGACGTGTCGCAACCCAATGGAGGACCTCGGCACGAACGATGCGTTGATGGAGCTGATGGGGATGATCGACGCCGCGGTCGGGGGCTCGGCCCACCGCGTGATAGCGGTCACCCCCTGGTACGGCTACTCGCGCCAGGACAAGAAGTCGGCGCCGCGCGAGCCGATCAGCGCACGGCTAGTCGCCCGCATGCTCGAGGCGGCCGGGATCGACCGGATCGTGACGATGGACCTGCATTCGGGCCAGATCCAGGGCTTCTTCCAGAAGCCGTGCGACCACATGACGGCGCTGTTCATGCTGACCCAGTACTTCGCCGATCTCGCGCTCGAGGACCTGGTCGTCGTCGCGCCGGACGCCGGCCGCGTGAAGCTGAACAAGAAATTCGCGTCCGAGATCGGTGCCGATCTGGCGATCCTCAACAAAGAGCGACCCGCGCAGCAGGTCGCCGAGATCGGCTACATCATCGGTGACGTGCAGGGCAAGACCGCGGTGCTGGTCGACGACATCATCGACACCGCTGGCACGCTCCGGGCCGCGGCGCAGGCGGTCCACGACGCAGGCGCACGGCGCGTGTACGCGGCCGCGACGCACGGCGTCTTCTCCGGCAAGGCGTGGGAGAACCTCGCCGCGGCCGGCTTTGAGGAAGTGGTGGTGACAGACACGATCCCGACCCCACCCGAAAAGCCAGACAACGTGCGGGTGCTCTCGTGCGTGGACATCCTGACCAACTCGATCCGCCAGATCTTCACGGACGGCTCGGTTAGCCAGGTGTTCGGCGGCGAGAACCAGCTGTTCTGAGCGCTCAGCCGTTCACGCACAAGCTGCGCGTGCGCTTCGTCGAATGCGACCCGCAGGGGGTCGTGTTCAACTCGCATTACCTGGCGTACTTCGACGTCGCGATGACCGAGCTCTGGCGCGCCGCGTTCGGGAGCTACCAGGCGATGCTCGACCGCGGGCTCGACATGGTCGTGGTCGAGGCCCAGCTCAACTTCCACGCGCCGGCGCGCTTCGACGATGAGCTGACGCTTGCCGTCGCGGTCGCGCGGCTGGGGAGCACCAGCGTCTCGACCAGCCACACGATCACGCGCGCCTCAGAGACGATCGTGACGGGCACGATCCATCACGTGATCGTCGATCGCGAGTCCCTTCAGAAGACCGCGATCCCGGATTGGATGCGGGACGGGCTCGAGCCCAGGGCCTAGCCCTAGCCCTAGCCCCAACCCTGCCAGCCGTAATCGTCGCCAGTCTCGAGCTTGCGCCAAAACGTCGGCTGCGGTTCCTCGGTGATGCCGCTGGCCTGCATGAGCGGGCCGATGCGGTCGCCGGTCGTCTCGAAGAACGTCTGGAAGCTCTTCTCATCGGGCCATTCGTCGACGACGAGAGCCTATGCGACCGCGTGATGTCGATGGTGGTGTCTGTGGCGTTTGTGATGCTGGCCGTAGCGCTCCGCCTTAGCGATGCCCTCCGCCGCGCGCCAGGCCAGCGCCTCGATCGTCAATGTCGGGTTGTAGCCCCCCGAGGTCGGGAATACCGACCCGTCGATCACGTACATGTTGGGGATTCCCCAGAAGCGCTGGCCGGGGTCGACAACGCTCTCGTTCGGATCTGACCCCATCCGCATCGTTCCCATCTGGTGGTTGACGAGGCCCCCGACCGGGTCGGGCACGCCGCGGAGAGGACCAACCTGGAACGAGCCTCCCGGCGCCGGCTGCGGCAAGGAAGTCGTGGCGACGAATGGGATCACGGACTGGGTCGATACGGCGCCCATCTCGACCAGAATCTCCGCCAGGCGGGGCACGACCAGCGCCGCAACCTCATAGTCATTCGGATGGTGGCTGTAGGTGATCCGCGAGACGGGGTATCCGTACACGTCGGTGATCGTCGGATCGAGGTCGACCATGTTCGAGCGCACGGGCGGGTCCTGGCCGACCATGCCAATCCACTGCGTGTGCCCGAACATGGCGCTCATCGCGGCTTTGTGTGCGAGTCCCCAGCCGACGAACTTCGCCGTCGAGATGATTCCTCCGGCGCCGAGCGGATAGCCCGACGACGGCCCGATCGTCTGGATGTTCCCGTAGCCGAACGCAGGGGTGCCTGCATTCGGGCCGAGGTAGAAGTCGTCGAGGCAGCGCATGCTCCAGAAGCCGCGGTAGTAGTCGATCCGCTCCGAGAAGAAGCCGATGCCGCCGGGATAGTGATGCCCCATCAGGTAGCGGCCGACGAGGTCGTAGTTGACGAGGTTCTGGGGCAGCTGCGAGAGCAGCACGAGCCGCGGCGTGTCGACCGGGGAGCACGCGAGCACGATCACTTTGCCGCGCACCGAGCGGGCGCTGCCGGTCGAGTCGATGTACTCGACCGCCTCCGCCCGGCCGCCCTGGCCGGTCGTCACGCGGTAGGCATACGAGTCGGCGCGGATCTCGAGCCGTCCGGTATTGAGCGCTTTTGCCAGCGCCGTCACGCGGGTGTCGTTCTTGGCGTCGATCGGACACCCGTGCGAGGAGCAGAAGCCGCAGTACGTGCAACCTGGTCTGCCGTCGCGAGCGAGGTTGTTGATCGCCACCGGGGTCGGGTAGGGATGCAGGCCGAGCTTGCCCGCCGCCTGCTCGAATAGAGCCGCGCCGTAGTTCGGCGGATGCCCGGGCATGGGGTAGGGGTCGGTGCGCCACTCGGCGCCCGGCACCGGCGCGCCGGTGGTGAGGTCCCCGCCGGCGATCCCGATCAGCTGCTCGACCTTGTTGTAGTACGGCCGGAGCTCGTCGTAGCTGAGCGGCCAGTCGACGATCTCGGCGCCGGACAGCCCGCCCCAGTAGCTCTTGGCGCGGAAGTCCTCCGGCCGCAGGCGGAACGACACCGCACCGTAGTGGACGGTGCCGCCGCCGACGCAACGGCTGATCCCGAGGACCCGGCCGACGTATTGGTGATCACCGTCACCGGAGCTGTTGCGGAACGTGCGGGGCTCGATGAGCGGGTCCTCGTTGATGAAGCTGCGGTCACCGAAGCGCAGCTCGTCGTCGCCGAAGTTGTCCTTCGTGAGCCACGGACCCTTCTCGAGCACGCACACGCGCGCACCGGCCTTGGCCAGCACGTAGGCAGCTATCCCGCCGCCGGCCCCGGAGCCGACGATCACCACATCGAATTCGTCGCTCATGCGGACGTCGCGCTGAAAGACCAGTCATCGACGCAACCGCCGTAAAACAGGTCAGCGTCCGATGGACACAGCCGTCCCGAGTTGAAGCCGTCGACGTAGGAGATCGCGTCGCCGCTCGCGGCGCTGACATCCAGATACACGCCATTGATCCGCTGCCCGCGACTGTTCAGGTACCACGGCCCGATGTAGTAGGGGCCCTGGATCGCGTTGTGGACGAAGTAGGCCGTGTCGGCGACGTAGGCGATCGCGTGCAGATCGAAGATGGCGATGATCGGCTCCTGCAGCGAGCCGTCCGGCGTGACGAGCTTGTCGTTGGTGAAGTTCTTGGTGTTGGGACTGTGGGCCAGGGGGTCGACCGTGATCGTCAGATCTGCCGACGTCAGGTGGTAGTACGCGTGGCCGTTCGCGGCGGTCGCCTTGGAGAAGTCGATGAACAGCCGCCGGCAGCCGGAACACAGAGGCGGAGTGTCGATCTGCACCTTGTAGAGCCCCGTTTCGCCAGCGGCGAACCCGGAGCGCAGGCAGACCGGATCTGCGCCCGTCGCCGTCGCGCCGTTCCCGCCGGGCGTGTACTGCGGCGCATCCGGGCGGATGCAGAACGCGTTCGCCGGCTGGTAGGCCTGCCAGTTGGCGGTCACATCGGTGATCGGGCCGATCGAGTCCGACTGGAACGGCAGCGCCGCGTGTGCGGGCCCCGAGATCCCGAATGCGAGGAGCGTCGTGAGTATCAGCTTCTTCATCCGGGCTTCACCATCTCTTGCGGTGCGTAGCCGCCGTAGACGTTCCAGGGCGCGTCCGGCGCGCCGATGTTCGGGAAGCGCACGCCGTGGACGTCACCCGCGTAGCCGAACGACTGCCACGCCTGGTAGTTCTGGTTGCCGCCGTATGCCGGGTGCGCGTAGACACCCTCGAGCGTGTGGTTGTAAAGCGCGGCGAAGAAGTCCGAGTTCGTGTCGTCGAGCAGCGTGAGGATCACGTCCTGGAGAACCGGCAGCGCGGACGCGAAGTCACCACCGGCGAGCGTGTCGAGCTGTGCGAGGCCACTCGCGTAGAGGTTGCGCAGCCGCGCGGTCTCGCGGCTCCAGCCGATCTGCTTCACGCGCGAGAGCGCCTGGAAGAACGGGAACCGCGAGCGCACCGGACCGCCCGCGTAGATCTGACCGTTCAGCAGCTGGACGATGTAGTTGTCGGCACCAACGTCGGCAGCCGACCAATCGCCGGGCCCGGACGCCGGGACGACGCGCGCGACCGCGGCTTTCAGAGTTCGTAGCTGTTGCTGGGTCAGCGGCCCGCCGATCGCATGGCGGAGCAGGAAAGGGACGAAGGCGAACGCGGATGCGCTCCCGATCGCCTGCCGTCGTGTGAGCAGCTTTCGCACCTCGATCCTTACAACGACCCGGGTGGCCGAAACTTACACCTACGTAACATTCGCGCGGTGATTCGTGGCGGTGCTGGTGGCAGGGTCCGGTAGTGAACAGGCCGCCGAGCTCATGGACCTGCTCGGTCTCTCGGAGGACGAGCTGTGCCAGACGCTCGGCGTCGATCCGCTGACACTGCTCTCGGGCCAGCTCGAGCACCGCACCGAGCTGCCGATCCTGCTCGATCTTCTAGGTGAAGCTCGAGAGCGTGCCGGAGCCGCAGTGCTGCGTCGCTGGGTCAGGGCCAGCGGTCCACGCGGACGGCCCATCGATGGCTTGACGGCTCGCGACTTCCCCGCCTTCGAGGACGCGCTCGCCGAGCTGGCCGAGCGCGGGTTTGTGCTCCGGCGCCAAGGCCGGTAGCGCTACTCCTCCTCCTCGGCTTGCGTCTTCGGGCCGGGCCAGAAGCCCGTCAGATACTGAAATGAACGCGCACTCGCGCGGTCGACCGCGGCGGCGATCGCGGCCATGGTCGCCGCCTCGAGCGCTTTCGCGCCGACCACTTTGGCAAGCGGCGCTTCCTCAACCGCGGGGCCGGGTGGCTCGGACTCGTCGACCTTCGACCAGATCGCCTTAAAGGTGCGCTGGCCCAGCTTGGCGCCGACGACACCGGCAATCAGCGCGAACGGCTTATAAAGAAGCTTCATCTGCGGGTAGAGCCTACCCGGCAAAGACCGCCGGGCACACGGCGATAATTAGAAGATGCTGGACCACGATTCAGAGGAGCTGCTACGGAGAGCATTGCTCGACGATTCGTCGTCGGTCGCGGTGTCACTGCGCGTTGGGGGGCTGCCGGTGAGCGAAGCCGTCACGGTGATCTTCCACGGCCGCCGCGATCTGGGCACGCTCCAGACCTACGTCACATACGGAAGTAAGGGCGCCGGCGCGACCGTCGCTGCCAATGAGCTGCTCCGCGTCCCGTGCGACCTCGACCTCGCCGATGCCGAGGACCGCGACGAGGCCGAGCGGCTCTACGCCGAGCAGGCACAGGCGCTGCGCGACGCGCTCGTCGGCGCGGACACGGTGCTCGATGTATGGCGTGAGCCGCTCGACGAGCTAAGCGAGGGCAACCTGACCGTCGACCACTCGGTCCAGCTCTCCGTGCGGCTGCCCGCTCCCCGGTTGCTGCCGACTGCGCTCGTCGCGCCCGACCGGCAGTTGGTCGTAACGCCGGTCTGCAGCGCGCGCACGCTCGCCGAGGGTCGGCCCCCGATGGGCATCGCGTGCGCCCAGCCGGACCTGATGCGGGTCTACCCGCTGGCAGATGACCCCGGGCGCTGTGTGGAGGACTTTCTCGAACTCGCATCACAGCACGCGCTGGAGCTCGCCGAGCGCCTGGATCACCAGGAGGCGTCCGTCGAGCGGTTCCTCGAACTGAGCGACGGATCGTAGGAGCCCTCTAGCCTGAGGCGCGCATGCGCCGCCGTTACGTGATCGCTTCGATCGCCGCCGGAATCGTCGTGTTCCTGGTCATCAGCGGACTGTTGGCCCGGGTGTTCAGCGCCAACGGAGCCGAGCAGTCGGCGATCACCAACTTGATAAAGGCCGAGGCCGCGGGCAATCAGAGCGCGATGCTCGAGCGGATCGAGGGGTGCGCGCACAGCGCGCCGTGCCGCGCCCGGGTTGCCGAGGACGCCGTGAGCCTCAAGCAGGCAGGCACCGTCTCGATCCTCGAGTTCAACCCGTCGACGGGCTTCTCGCTCGGCGGGATGACGGGGACCGCCCGCGTCGCATGGCGCGCCGGGTCGGCGCTGCCGGTCGTTCAGTGCGTGCGCGTGCGGCGATCCGGCGACGTGCTCAGTGGGCTGCATGTCGCGCTGCTCGAGCTGAGTGCGCGGATAAAGACCGACGCGGACTGCCCGGCGCGTTACTGAGCCCGCGTGGGCAAGCGGGTCGGCTCGCGGGCCGGGCGTCGCTGGCGCCGCGGTTCCAGGTCGCGGAGCTTGCGGTGGTCGCGCAAGCGCAGCCGGGGCTGTCTCGCATCCGGCAGCGGCACACCACCCCACGGCCGGTCGGACGGTCGCCGCGGCTGGCGTGGTTCATTGCCCCAGCCGCCGTCGGAGCCCGAGTCGCCGTGTCCCGGCAGCCCGTTGTTGTCCTCGCGCATGGCAATCCATACCAGCACCGCGACGCAGCCCAATCCGAGGACGTGCATTCCGGCGACCATCAGCAGGAGCTGATACTCGCCTGACATGACTAGAGAGTAGCGCCACGCTACCATCGGCCGCCGCGATGGCCACCGCCACCGACAGCGCAACATTGACCGTAGCTCGGCGTGAGCCGGACGGTTCGCGCGCGGCTCGCAGGCTGCGCCGCGAGGGCAATGTGCCCGGGATCGTGTACGGCGGTGGCAAGGATCCGATCACCTTCCAGGTCGACGCCCGTGCACTCCGGCTCGCGCTCCAGCACGCCGGCGCAGTGCTCGATCTGGCGATCGACGGCGAGCAGGCCACGCCGGTGATGGTGAAGGAGCTGATCCGTCATCCCGTCGGCGGCGAGGCGGTTCACATCGACCTCCTGCGGGTCAGGCTCGACCAGACGATCCAGGCGACCGTTGCGCTCGAGTTGAGCGGCGCGGACGTCGCCCCCGGCGTCAAGGAGGGCGGCGTGCTCGAGCACGTGACGCGCGAAGTCCTTGTCGAGGCGCTTCCCAATGACGTCCCGGACATGATCGAGTTCGACGTCTCCGAGATGGTGATCGGCGACACCATCACGTTCGACCGGCTGAGGGCGCCCGCCAACGTCAAGCTGATCGGCGACGAGGAAGCCGTGATCGCGACCCTGACGCCGCCGCGACTCCAGATCGAAGAGGAGCCCGAGATCGAGGAGGAGACGGAGCTCGTCGGCGAGGAGGGCGAGGAGGTTCCGGAGGGCGAGGGTGGCGAGGCGCCGTCCGCCGAGGGCGAGGGCGGGGGCGACGAAGAGAGCTCTGGCGGCGAGTGAGCGCGAAGCGCGAACGGTCAAGGGCGGCTGGATGCCGCCCAACCAACTGAGGACCGCGGGGCTGGAAGCCCCGCGGAGCTAACCCGACCGTGCGCCTGCGCCGGGGGGCTCCCGTCGACTGGCTGATCGTCGGCCTCGGCAATCCCGGCGCCGAGTACGAGCGCACGCGCCACAACGTCGGCTTCGAGGTCGCACGGCGCCTCGTCGAGCGCTGGCAGCTCCCCAAGCCGAAGGCCAAGTACCGCGGGCTGCTGAGCGAGGGCCGGGCGGGTGCAGGCGGGCCGCGCGTGGCGCTGCTGATGCCGCAAACGTTCATGAACGAGGCGGGCCAGTCGGTAGGGCCGGCGCGCGGCGCGTTCAAGCTCGGGCTCGATCGCGTGCTCGTGATCCATGACGAGATCGACCTGCCGTTCGGCGAGATTCGTGTTCGGAGCGGTGGGGGGCTCGCCGGGCACAACGGGCTCAAGTCCGTCAAGGAGGGCCTCGGGTCGGCCGACTTCGTGCGCGTGAGGATCGGCGTCGGGCGTCCCGACTCGACCGATCCAGAGATCGTCGCCGCCTACGTTCTGAGCCGCTTCCGCGAGCCTCCCGGAGACGTCGAGCGGCTGATCGAGGAGGCCACCGAAGCCGCCGAGCGCGCGATCCTAGACTCGGAGTAGATGCTCTCAACACTCCTCCGTCACGCCGACGAGGACCCCCAGACCGCGGCGCTCGCGCGCGATGGCGGGGTTGCGTTCGTGTCGCGGTCGCTGCGGGCGTACCTCGTTGCCGCGCTGGTCGACCGCGATCCCGACAAGCCGGCGATCATCGTCGCCGGCGATGACCGCGCGGCGCGCGAGGAGGCTGCGGCCCTGAAGGCGTGGCTGGCGCCGCGCACGGTGCGCTACTACCCGAGCCGGGGAGTCACCTACGAGTCGCACCTCGCGCCGCCGCCACACCTCGTCGGCCTGCGGATCGCCGCTCTGGACGCGCTGCTAGCGGGCGAGAACGCGGTCGTGGTGGTGAGCGCCGTCGCACTCGCGGAGAAGGTCCCCGATCCCGCGCTACGGCCGAAGGGGTTCGTGCTCAGAAAGGGAGACCTGCTCGACCTCGACGACGCCGCGCGCGATCTGGTCGCGGCGGGCTACGAGCGCGTCGAACAAGTAGAGGACCGCGGCCAGTTCGCGATCAGGGGCGGCCTGCTCGATGTGTTCGCCGCTACTGAGGACCGGGCGGTGAGGGTCGACCTGTTCGGAGATGAGATCGAGACGCTGAGGTGGTTCTCGACCTTCACCCAACGCTCGCTCGAAGACGCCGAGGAGGTCGAGATCGCCCCCGCCGCCGAGCTGGCCGAGGAGCACCGCGAGCTCGCCGAGATCGCCGCGCTCGAGGAGGAGGCCAATCGTCCCGACATCGCCGAGCTCTTGCCGGTCGAGGACTTCCATCCGCTGCTCGAACTGGTCCCAGACGTCCAGATCATCCTCACCGGCGGGGAGGATGTCGAGCCTGCACTCGCCGACCACTGGCAGGACGTAACGGCCGCCTTCCACGACGAGGACGCCCACCATCTCTACGTACAGCCCGACCTGCGGCCTCGAATCAACCTCCAGAGCATCGATCAGGACCAGCCGTTCCAGTTCCGGGCACAGGCGGCTGACTTCCAGGCGCGAGGCCTCGCCCAGGCCGAGCCGGAGCTCGAGAAGCTCGTCCGCTCCGGTTATTCGACGGTAGTCACATTCCCGCGCCGGGGCGACGGCGAACGGACGGCGTACAACCTCGGGCGTCTGCGTCCCGGCTGGCTCGACGGCGCGCCGGGGGAGGGGCTCACGTTTGCCCAAGCCCGCCTACAGGACGGCTTCATCGCGCCCCAGTTCCGGCTGGCGGTCATTCCCGACCATCGGCTGTTGCGCCCTCGCCGCCCCAGCGCCGAGAGACCTCGTCCGGAGCGGCGGCGCGGGGTTCTTCGGAGCTTTGCCGAGCTGCGCACCGGCGACATCGTCGTCCACGAGGACCATGGCATCGCGCGCTTTGCCGGCTTTGAGACCAAGACCGTGGCGAGCGTCACCCGTGACTATCTCTACCTCGAGTACGCCGGCTCGGATCGCGTCTTCACGCCGGTCGACCAGCTCGCCAAGATCAGTCGCTATGTCGGAGCGGGTGGCGAGCATCCTCCGCTCTCGCGACTCGGCGGCAATCGCTGGGCGGCGCTCAAGTCGCGCGCGCGGCGAGCGGCCCAGGAGCTGGCCGGCGAGCTTTTGAACCTATACGCCGAGCGCCGCCGCCGTGAGGGCCATGCGTTTGAGCCAGACAGCGATTGGCAGCGTGAGTTCGAGAACGCGTTCCCGTACACCGAGACGCCAGACCAGCGCGATGCGATCGAGTTCGTCAAGGGCGACATGGAAACGCCACGGCCGATGGACCGTCTGATCTGCGGCGATGTCGGCTATGGCAAGACCGAGGTCGCGCTCAGGGCGGCGTTCAAGTCGGTGCAGGACGGCAAGCAGGTGATGATGCTCGTGCCCACGACGATCCTCGCCCAGCAGCATTACGGGACGTTCTCGGAGCGGCTGAAGGACTACCCCGTGACCGTCGAGCACGTCTCGCGCTTCCGCCCGGTCGCCGAGCAACGGGCAACTGTGAAGCGATTCGCCGACGGCAAGGTCGACATCCTGATCGGGACCCACCGCCTGCTCTCGCGCGACGTTCGAGCCAAGGACCTCGGTCTCTTGATCATCGACGAGGAGCAACGCTTCGGCGTCAAGCAAAAGGAGTTGCTGCGTCAGCTCAAGCTCAAGGTCGACGTGATCTCGATGAGTGCGACGCCGATCCCTCGCACGTTGCAGATGTCGCTCGCGGGGGTCCGGGACATCAGCGTGATCGAGACGCCGCCCGAAGGCCGGCGCCCGGTAAAGACCTACGTGGGCGAATACGACGAAGAGCTCGTGCGGCGCGCGCTCGCGCGCGAGCACGAGCGCGGAGGCCAGGCGTTCTTCCTGCACAACCGGATCGAGACGATCGACGAGACCGCCGAGCGGCTCCGGGCGCTGCTGCCGAGGCTGCGGTTCGAGGTCGCGCATGGGCAGATGGACGAGCGCACGCTCGAGCGCCGGATGCTGTCGTTCCTGCGCGGCGATGCCGACGTGCTCGTCTGCACCTCGATCATCGAGTCCGGGATCGACATCCCCCAGGCCAACACGCTCGTGGTCGAGCGCGCCGACATCTTCGGCCTGGCCCAGCTCTACCAGATCCGCGGGCGGGTCGGGCGCTCGCGCGAGCGCGCGTACGCGTACCTGCTGTATCCGAGCGCGGCCGCGCTGACGCCCGACGCCGCGCAGCGCTTGAGTGCTCTGTCTGACTACACCGAGCTCGGATCGGGCTTCCGCGTCGCGATGCGCGACCTCGAGATACGCGGCGCCGGAAACCTGCTGGGAGACGAGCAATCGGGCCATGTGGCCGCGCTCGGGTTCGAGCTCTACATGCAGATGCTCGACGAGGCGGTTGCCGCCGCGGCGGACAGCGCGGGGCCGGCGGACGAGGAATGGGAGCCCGTCCGCCTCGATGTGAACGTCGACGCGTACGTGCCCGTCGACTACATCGGCTACGAGCAGGCCAAGGTCGACGTGCATCGGCGGATCGCTGCCGCGCGCGAGGTGGCCGAGCTCGTCGAGCTGCGCCAGGAGCTCGAGGACCGCTTCGGGCCGGTGCCGGAGCCGCTCGAGAACCTGATCTCCCTCCAGCAGGCGCGTATCAAGCTGGGCCAGGCGGGGGCGCGAGCGGTCACGTTCCGCGGCGGGCGCCTGGCGGTCACGCCTGTCGAGCTCGACTCCGTCCGGGCCAAGCGGGTGCGAGCGGAGATCCCGGAGGCGCTCTATGAATCGGGCCGCTCGCAGCTGTCGGTCAGAGTGCCCGAGGAGGCCTCCGAGCGCTTCCCCGCGCTCGTGCGGACCGCCGATGTGCTGCTCGCGGTGACGCGCGAAGCTGCATGATCGCTACCATCGGCGCCAGATGAAGTCGAGACGGTCCCTACTGGCGCTCGGCGCCTTTTTTGCGCTCGCCGCCGGAATCTCGGGCTGCGGCTCTGGCGTCCCCGGCGACTCGGTCGTGGACGTGGCGGGCAACTCGATCACGACTCCAGGCGTTCAATCACTGGATGTACGTGGCGGCCAAGGGCAACCAGGCCCAGACGGGTTCGACCAGCTCGCCGGTGATCGTGCCGACCGACCCCCCGAGCTTCACGGCATGCATCGCGGAGGCGCGCAAGGAGCTCGGCAGCCAGGTCGCCAAGCAATCGAACGCACAGCTCAAGAGCGCCTGCAGCCAGCTGTTCACCTCGCTCTCGAGCCAGGTGCTCGATTTTCTGATCCGTGGCTACTGGTACCAGGCGGATGCCGCCCGCGAGCACGTCAAGGTCTCAGATGCCCAGGTTCAGCAGCAGTTCAACGTCGAGAAGCAGCAGGGGTACCCGACCGACGCCGCTTTCCAGGCTTTCCTGACGCAATCCGGCTTCACGGTCCAGGATCTGCTCTATCGCGTCCGACTTCAGCTGACCTTCAGGGCGCTCGTCAACAAACAGATAAAGCCGATCACGAGCGCTGACGTCGCCGCTTACTACGCGAGCCACCAGGCCTCGTTCGGCACCCCGGAGAGGCGCGACCTGCGGGTCGTGCTCACCAAGACGCAGGCCCAGGCGAACGCCGCCAAGTCGGCGCTGCAGAGCGGCCAGAGCTGGAGCGCGGTTGCGAAGAAGTACTCGATCGACCCGGCGACCAAGAACAAGGGCGGCGCGATGAGCGGCGTCAGCCGCGGGACGACCGACGCGGCGCTCGAGGCGGCCGCGTTTGCCGCGCCGGTGAACAAGCTCCTTGGGCCCGTCCACGGGCAGTTCGGCTACTACGTCGTTGAGGTCACGAGGATCGTGCGCGCGACCCAGAAGTCGCTCGCCCAGGAGGCCGCGGTGATCCGCCAGACGCTCACCTCTGAGCAGCAGTCCTCGGCCCAGACCGCGGTCGACTCGGCTGCCCAGCGGCGCTGGAAGGCCAAGACGAAGTGCCGTAGCGGCTACGCGATGGCCGATTGCAGCGGCTACAAGGCGCCCAAGACCTCAACCGCCGTACCTTGAGCTCCGAGTCGGCGCTCGAGCGACTCGACGAGATAACCCACCGCCTGCGGCGCGACTGTCCGTGGGACCGCGAGCAGGACGAGCGCTCGATCGTCCCGCACACCGTCGAGGAGGCCTATGAGCTGGCCGACGCGGCCCAGCGGGGCGATGACGCCAAGCTGCTCGATGAGCTCGGCGATGTGCTGTTCCAGGTCGTGTTCCTGGCGATGCTGCTCGAGGAACGCGGCGCCGGCGATCTGGCGCGCGTCGCCGAGGGCGTCAGCGAGAAGCTGATCCGGCGTCACCCGCACGTGTTCGGCGAGGTCGAGGCCCAGACGGCACGCGAGGTGCTCCGTAATTGGGATCAGATCAAGCGCAGCGAGCCCGGCCACGGCGAGCTTCCAGAGACGTTCCCGGCGACCATCTACGCGCGCAAGGTGCAGCGTCGGGTCGGTGCCGAGTACGACCGCAATCCGAGCGATGCGCTGGCGACGCTCGAGAGCGCGCACGGCCGCGACGCGCGGTTCGAGGCGCTCGGCGAGGCGATGTTCGGGCTGGTCGCGCTCGCCCAGAGACTCGGCGTCGACCCGGAACTGGCGCTGCGCGCCGCGGCCGACCGTTTCGCGGCGCTCAACACGAGGAAATGGGAGGATGGAAGCCCATGAGCCAGATCGAGCACGTCCACGCCCGTCAGATTCTCGACAGTCGTGGAAACCCCACGGTCGAGGTCGAGCTCAGCCTGCGCTCAGGTGCATGGGGGCGGGCGGCTGTGCCCTCCGGCGCCTCCACGGGCGAGCACGAAGCGACTGAGCTGCGCGACGGCGGTGCTCCGTGGCTCGGTAAGGGAGTGCGCAAGGCGGTCGAGAACGTCAACGGCCCGATCGCGAACGCGATCCGGGGGGCCGACGCGTCGGCACAGGCGACGATCGATCAAAAGCTGATCGATCTCGACGGCACCCCGAACAAGTCCCGGCTCGGCGCGAACGCGATCCTCGCGGTCTCGCTCGCCAATGCGCACGCGGCCGCGGCCGAGGAGCGCCTTCCGCTGTGGCGCTATCTCGGCGGAGACGGCGCACGGGTGCTGCCGGTGCCGATGATGAACGTGCTGAACGGCGGCGCCCACGCCGATAACAAGATCGATTTCCAGGAGTTCATGATCGTGCCGGTCGGCGGGCGCACGTTCGGCGAGGGGCTGCGGATGGCGGTCGAGGTCTACCACCATCTGAAGAGCACGCTGCGCTCGCGCGGATTGTCGACGGCCGTAGGCGACGAGGGCGGCTTTGCCCCCGATCTGGGCTCGAACGCCGAGGCGCTCGAGGTCCTGATGGCGGCGATCGCCGCCGCCGGTTACACCGCCGGTGAGCAGATCGCGATCGCGCTCGACCCGGCGGTCTCGGAGCTCTACCGAGACGGCGCCTACGTGCTCGAACACGAAGGCCGATCCCTGAGTCCCGCGGAGATGGGCGCTTACTGGGAGGAACTGGTCGAGCGCTATCCGATCGTTTCGCTCGAGGACGGCATGGCCGAAGACGACTGGGACGGCTGGGCGGTCCTGACAGAACGCCTCGGTAGCCGGCTCCAGCTCGTTGGCGACGACCTGTTCGTGACCAACACCGAGCGCCTGAAGCGGGGGATCGACTCCGGCGTCGCGAACTCAATCCTGATCAAGGTCAACCAGATCGGAACTCTGACCGAGACGCTCGCGGCGATCACGATGGCCCGCGAGGCGGGCTACACGGCGGTCATGTCGCATCGCTCGGGGGAGACCGAAGACGTGACGATCGCCGATCTGGCGGTCGCGACTGGCTGTGGGCAGATCAAGACCGGAGCACCGTCGCGCTCCGATCGGGTCGCCAAGTACAACCAGCTGCTTCGGATCGAGGAGGCGCTCGGGAGCAATGCGACCTACCCGGGGCGCGCAGTATTCGCGCGCGCGGCGGCACCCGCTCCCGCCAGCGACGCTGCGCCTGCGGCTACCGAGGCCGACGCACCCGACGCCGACGCTGCGCCACCGGCCCCCGCCGGACGCCGCGCCGGCCGACGCCGACGCGCCGCCCGACCGTGCGCCGCTGCCCCCGGCTGCCTGACGCAAGCTTCGTTGCGGCAGGAAGGAAGCGCGATCCGGCGAACGAAGGCCTCAACAGATGGCCTCAGCCGCCGCACGGACCGCTGCAGCACGCCGATCGACCCGACGGAGGGCGCCTGCCCGTCGGGGTCCGTTCACTCGTCTGCGCTGGGATCGGGTCGGGCGCACCAGCCTGCTGGTCGTGCTGACGGTCGTCGCGGGGCTTTACGTCCAGCACGCGGTCGAGTACCTCTCGACTCGCAGCCAGGCGAACGCGCAGCGCGCCTACGTGCAGCAGCTCGCGCACCAGAACGCGGCGCTGCGGCGCGAGCAGCAGTCGCTCAACGACCCGGTCACGATCAAGCGCGACGCGCGTGCCCTTGGGATGGTCCAGGCAGGCGAGCGCCCCTACGTAATCCTCGGGCTGAGCGGGCGCTGAGCGAGCCGCCGTCGGGCGGCTCGTGAGCTTCGATCACCTCTACGGGCTCTGGCAGGACGGCCAGCGCCGCCTCCAAGCAACCGAGCCGCCGCTCCGGGACGTGCTCGAGCGCGTCAGGGACGCGCTCGTCGACGAGCTCCGCCGCCGTCTCGGCGGCCACTTCACGGCCGACGAGCTGGCCGCGCTGTATCTCGAGCAGGGCACCGATTGGTGCTTCGACGTTGCGGTCCGGGTCGCGCCGCGCGATCCGCGGGCGTGGGACATCGCGACCGTTGGCGGCGCCGCATTCGCGCGCTATGTACGCGAGGCGAGTGATTTCGCCGGCGGTACGCGGGTCAGGCGGCGCGACGACGAGGAATAGGCCGAACGCGCTCCCACAACCCCCGGGGGGCGCGCCGAAGCTAGTCCTCCTCCTCCTCGGACTCTTCGCCCGTCCGGCGGATCACGATCTGGTCCTCCTCGATCGTCACCTCGACCGGGCGGTGTCCGGCCCAATACTCCGCGTAGACCGGATCGTCCTGGACGGCCGGGTCGAGCCACAGGCCGTAGCCCTCCTCGCCGTGGTCGAACGTCGCTTCAAGTGGACCAGCGCCGGCCTTGCGCCGGCCGCGCCCGCCGCGGCGGCGGCGCCTGCGCGCGGGCTTCTCCTCGTCCGAATCTGAGTCTGAATCCGAGTCCTCGTCCTGATCCGCCGCGCGCTCGGCCTCGGCCGCCTCGAGCTCGGCGGCGATCAGCGCGTCGTCCTCGGCTCGCAGATCGATCTCGTCGTCGTAGTCGGCCGCGGCGGCGGCGCCCTCTGCGTCGGCACCGGGCCCAAGCCCCTGCTCGCGCTTAAACGTCTGAATCTGCTGGACGGTGACCTCGAGCTGGTGGGCGATCCACGCATCCGTGCGGCCCTGGCGCACCCATGCTCGAATCTGGTTCAGCTGCGGGCGAAGCGATCTGGTGCTCATCGAGCGGCAGACTAGTACAGGGCTCGGGGTGAGGCCGGGCTGCCCGCAAAGCACCTGTGCAAAGTCCGCAAGTCGCTGTATGCTGGCGGCGACGGCCGGCCGCTTTCCAGAGGCGCGGGCCCGAGTCCCCCGAAACGAAGTGAGCAGGGAGGCACAAACACATGTTGGTCCTGACCCGCAAGTCCAACCAGAGCATCATGATCGGCGACGACATCGAGGTGTCCGTGCTCGCGATCATGGGCGAGAAGGTGCGGATCGGAATCCAAGCTCCGCGGGACATCCCCGTGTTCCGCAAGGAGGTTTATCTTGAGATTCAGCAAGAGCGGCTTGATGCAGGGAAGGCCGCGCGCGAGGAGGTCGACGAGGCGCTTCGCGGGCTGGGGAGCTGAGGGGCCGGCCCTAGCTCAGGAGGTAGTACAGCGTCACGAACATCCCCGCGGTGACGGCTACCGCGGTCGCGACGAGCGATAGCGCCAGGACCCAGAAGCGGACCGAACCCGCCTTGTGCTGGCGCGCATAGAAGCGCTTGCGCGAGCGCACGGCGACCTCGCGCTGCAGATATTCAGCGCGGTATCGGTCGCGCTCGGTCTCATGCAGGAGGTCCCGCTCGAACTGAGCGAGGCTCTGGCGCATCCTCATCGCCATCGCTAGTGGACTGCCTGACCCTCGTAGACCCGCATGAAGCGCAGATAGTTCTCCGCGATCTGGTCGGCGGCCGCCTCACGCGCGAGTTCCTGCGAGAGGAAGCCCTTGAGCGCATCCCACCAGATCGAGCGTCCGATTGCAAAGCCGACGAAACCGTCGACCGCCGCCGCCGCCTGTAGCCATTCGTCGACCTTCTCGGTCGATGCGCCGCGGCCCAGCACGACGCACACGACGCCCTCCCGGCCGGATCCGGCACGGGTCTGCTCGGCCAGCATGGCCGCGTCGGCGCGCTCGTCGACCCCCTCGATCTTCCAGACGTCGACCTCTATCTCGGCGGTCTGGATCGCCTCGATCGCGGCCCGCATCAGCTCGGGCCGGAGCTCGGCGTCGTAGCGGTCCGAATTGCCATCGACCTGGGCGAGCTGCGGCTCGGTCGCGGGCACGAGCAGCTCGAACAGGAACTTCCGCTCGTGGGCGTGCAGCCAGTCCGAGAGCTCCTTCAGGCGGCCGAGCTGGCGCTCGTTCATCGCCTCGTCGTCGCCCGGGTTGTAGCGCACGAGCACCTTCGAGAAGTCGGGATCGCACTGCTCGATATGCGCGCCGAAATCCGCCCCGTACTCGAAGTCGAACTCGTTCTGCCCGGACTTCTCGACGGGCATCGCGAGCTTCAGCCCGTGCTCGCGGGCCTGGTCGGGGATGGTCGAGCCGAACTGCTCGTCGACCAGCACGCCGGTCGCGCCGGGCTCGGCGCCGCGCCCCACGGCCGCGAGCATCCCCTCGAAGATCAGCCGCTTGGCGTCGGCGATCGTCTCGGTCTCCTCGGGCGTCGGATCGCCCTCAATCCCGAACATCTTCTTCTGAAACGAGCCTCGATGGTCGAAGGCGAGGATGTACAACTTGCCGTCGTAGCCGAGGGCCATGTGCCGTCTCCTGGTTCGTTTGATTCGCCGCCCAGTCTAAGAGGTTGGCGGCCGCAGGCGCCGGCGGCACGGCGGCGCCGCGCGGCCACGCGCCGCGCCGGCCAGCCCGAACAAAGCGACGTTGTAGGCATGAGGGGTGGAAGATCGTCGGGTTGATCGGCGTAGGGCCGAGTTTCCGCGCGAATTAGCATCCGGGCCGCCAAGATCGTCGGGTTCCTCGGGCGCTCGCAGCCACGCACTAGACAGCCTCTACGGGTCCAAGCGCTCGTTAGGCTGCGCCGCCAATGCACCAGCATTTCACCGCCCCGGCCTACACGATCGGGATCGAGGAGGAGCTCATGATCCTCGATGCCGAGTCGCTCGAGCTCGCCAACGCGATCGAGCGCATGCTCGAGCCCGCCCCGGCAGGGGAGATCAAGCCCGAGCTGATGGAATCCGTGCTCGAGGTCTCAACCGACCCGTGCGCCAATACGGCCGAGGCAGGCTCGCAGCTGCGGGCGCTGCGGCGTCAGGTCGCCGAGGTCGCCGGCGGCCAAGGACTCGCGATCGGCTCTGCGGGCACACATCCCTTCGCGATGTGGGAGGACCAGCGGATCGTCGCTCGGCCGCGCTACCGCGATCTGATCTCTGCGCTGCGGTTCGTCGCCCGTCAGGAGCTGATCTTCGGGATGCACGTGCATGTGGGTATCGACGATCCCGAAAAGGCGATTCACGTGGCCAACGGGATGCGCGTCCACATGCCGGTGCTGCTCGCGCTGTCGGCGAACTCGCCCTTCTGGCGTGCGGACTCGACCGGTATGGCGTCGACCCGCACGCCGATCTTCCGCGCATTCCCGCGCGTGGGGATGCCGCCGACCTACAAGGACTGGGCCGATTACGAACGGCGGATCGAGTTCATGATCGGCACCCGCGTGATCGAGGACTACACGTACCTCTGGTACGACGTGCGGCCACACCCGAACTTCGGGACGGTCGAGATCCGCGTGATGGACTCGCAGACCCACGTCGAGCACACGCTCGGGCTAGCGGCGCTGACCCAAGCCCTGGTCCGCGAGCTTGCGCTCCATTTCGAGGAGGGCAAGCAGCTGTCGAGCTACCCGTTCGAGATGCTCGATGAGAACAAGTGGCTCGCGGCCCGGCACGGGCTCGAGGGTGAGCTGGTCGATCTCCCGCAGCCCGAGCGGGTAGCGACGCGCGCGCTGGCCCGCCGGCTGCTCGATCGCACGCGCGAGCTGGCACAGGATCTTGGCTCCGCGGCCGAGCTCGAGGCGGTCGAGGACCTGCTCGAGCGAGGCAACGGCGCCGACCGTCAGGTAGTCGTCTACGAGGCCAATCATGACCTGCGCGAAGTGATGGCCGAGATCGTTGCGGCGACCGCCGTCTAGCTCTCGGGGGTGCCTACAATCGGACTGTGAGCACGGGCGGTCCGGACCTCTTCGTCGTTTGCAAGAGCTGCGGTTCGGAGGTGAGCCCGTACATCACGGAATGCCCGTATTGCGGCAACCGGCTGCGCAAGCGTGCGCCCAAGCTGGATCGGGAGGGTCGCGTCGCCGAGAAGCGGCGGCGGCTGCGCGCCGGGACGACGCTCTCGCGCCTGCGGCCGGGGGAGATCCCCGGGATCCGCCCCGAGCTGCGCCCGTACGCGTCGATCGCGCTGGTACTGACGGGGATCGTCGGAGCCCTGATCTGGCGCACCACGCTGCTGATAAAGGTCGACCTGATCGTCGACACCAAGCCGGTAGGCCATTGGTGGCGAGTCGTGACGGCGGCGTTCACGTACGACAACGCGGGCGTCGCATTCGTCGTGCTCGGCGCGGTGGCGCTGTTCGGCTGGCTGATCGAACGCAGGCACGGCCCCCTGGCCGTCCTGGTGCTATTCGGGATCGGGGCGATCGGCGGGGTGACGGCGGCGACGATCGCGGACCCGTCCGCGGTCGTGCTGGCCGGCAACGGGGGCGCGCTCGCGCTGCTGAGCGCATGGGCGATGGGCCAGGTTGTGGAGCTGCGGCAGACCGGCGAGATCGAGGCCGACACCATCGGCGCGGCAGTAATCGCGGCGGTCGTGGCCCTGACTCCGCTCGTCGATCCGAACGTCAGCTGGGTCGCCGACGGCGTTGGCGTGCTGACCGGGCTCGCGCTCGGGCTGCCGCTGGCGGTCCTGCGCGCGTAGTCTGACCGTTTAGTGCACAGCGACGCCGACCTCGACGCCGCGATCGCGGCGCTGGCTGACCCAGAGCGGCTGCGCGAGGCACAGGACATCGTCACACGTGCCGCGCCGTCGCTCGGCAGTGTGCTCGATACCGCGCTGCAGGAGGGCGGCTGGTTCGACGAGGCGCACCGGCAGGCTGTTCGCGATGCGACCGCCTCGGCCGAACCAGAGGCCGCGATCCACTCGCTGATCGCCGATGAGCTGAGGATCGGGATGCTCGTCGGGGTAGCAGTCGGATTTGAACTAGCGCGCGAGCTATCCAAGACAAAGGAGAACTGATCAAGATGGACATCCGCTTCCTTGGCCATTCATGCTTCGAGCTCTCGGACGGCGACGACACGATCCTGCTGGACCCGTTCCTAACTGGCAACCCGAAGGCGGCAATCTCGGCCGATGACGCGGCGGCCACCGCGATCCTGCTGACCCATGGGCACTCCGATCACTTCGGCGACACGATCGCGATCGCCAAGCGCACAGAGGCGCCGGTCGTCGCGATCGTCGAAATCGCCAATGAGCTCGGGGAGGAGGGGATCCAGGTGTTCGATCCCAATCTCGGCGGCACGGTCAAGTTCGACTGGGGCTCGGTGAAGCTCGTTCCGGCGTGGCATACCTCGACCACGCCGAAGGGCACGGTGAACACGCCCGCCGGGCTGGTGATCAACTTCAAGGACACGGTCGTCTACCACGTCGGCGACACCTCGCTGTTCTCCGATCTGCAGCTGGTCGGCAAGCGCACCCCGATCGACGTGGCGTTGATGTGCATCGGCGGCCACTACACGATGGACAGGACCGACGCCGTCGACGCCGCGCAACTGATCGGCGCCAAGACCGTGATCCCGTGCCACTACAACACGTTTCCACCGATCGAGACCGACGCGCAGGCGTTCAAGTCCGATGTCGAGTCGGCGACGAGCTCGAATGTGGTCGTGCTCGAGCCGGGCGGGAACCATTCGGTGTGACGCACGCGATCGTCCTGATCGGAGCGGAGCGCACCGCGCTGTCCACCCTCGGCGGTGAGCTGGCTGACATCGATGGGGTGGCGGAGGCCTACTCGGTGACCGGCGAGTGGGACTTCGTGGCGATTCTGCGCGTGCGTGAGCACGAGCAGCTCGCGTCGCTCGTCGCCGGGCGGATCTCGCAGCTCGAAGGCGTCACGCGCACGCACACGATGGTCGCGTTCGAGGCGTTCTCGCGTCACGACCTGGAGGCGTTGTTCTCACTCGGGCAATAGCGGCGGTGGCGCTCGCGCTCGCGCTCGCAGCGTGCGGGAGCTCGCCGAAGCACGCGGTGTCCAGTGCGACCGCCACGACGCCCTCGATCACCGTCACGACGCAGGCGTCCTCCACGACGCCGGCGCCGCCGCAGCCGAGCACGACCGGCAAAACGAGCACCGCGGGAGCGAGCAACGTGCGCCTTCCCGCGACATTCACGATCACATCCGGCGACAGGGTGGTGCCGTCGATCATCGGCGGCCCCGCTGGGGTGACCGTGGACCTGACGCTGATCTCGGCCGACGGCAAGGCTCACACGGTCAAGATCGCCGGCCATGCGCTGTCCGTTCCCGCCGGCGGCCGGGCGACCGTGTCCCTCAGCGGCCTGGCCAAAAGCAGCTACGAGCTCATGGTTGACGGCGCGCCGCACGCGACGCTCGTCATCGGCGCCCAGCCCGGCCCTTAGCCGATCCGCGCTCCGAGCTCTGAGTCCTCGTCGGGGCGGAGCAGCACGACGCCCTTCTGAGCGTCGAGCGCACCGAGCACGAGCACCTCGGAGGAGACGGGGCCGACTTGCCTGGGCTGCAGGTTGACAACCCCGATCACCTGTCTGCCCTCAAGCGAGGCGCGCGTGTAGTGAGTGATCTGCGCTGACGAGCGCTTCAGCCCCACCTCGGGCCCAAAATCGACCGTCAGCTTCCAGGCCGGCACGCGCGCCTCTGGAAACTCCTCGACCGCGACGATCCGGCCGACGCGCATGTCGACGGCCAGGAACTGGTCGAACTCGAGCACCTAGCGAATGCTAGGGGGCAGTCGCGTAGCAGCCGCCTGCGCCACCGGAGACCGGGAAGCGATGACGGTGATGGCGGCCGGCCGGCTTCGGCGCCGGCTGGCAGGTCGGGGTGGTGGACGTCGGCGGCGTCGTAGTCGTCGGCGGAGTGGTGGTCGTGGTCGTCGGGGTCGTCACCGGCGGCGTCGTGCAGGGCGAGGTCGTCGTCGGAGTCGTGCCGGTTGTGGTCGTCGCCGGGGTCGGCGCCGTGGTGGTCGTCGTCGAAGGGGCCAGTGAGATCGTGGGCGTGGTGGTAGTCGTCGACGGCGTCGCACAGTGGGTCGGGTCCGTCGTTTGGACGGTGTGGCCCGGCGGAACCGCAGGCGTCGTGGTCGCCGGCGTGGTGGCCGTCTTGGCCGTCGTCGCAGTCGTCGGGGTCGTGGCCGTTGTTTGGGCCTTGGCGGCCGCTTTGGCCTTGGCGGCTTTGCGCTCGGCTTTTGTCGCCCGGTGGTGGGCCTTCACAGGTGCGGCCGCGACGGCGACCGGCCCGCCCCCAGATGACGTCGCGGCGGTCGCGTTCTCGAGACCGCGGCGCGTCGAATGCACACCGACCTCGACCGCACCGGCCGTGACCAGCGCTGCGGCGGCGATCCCCGCCACCGCCTTGGTCGCAACCGCGCCGATCCCGGCCGAGACGAGTCCGCTCGTCCCGGTCGACACGGCGACGGCCGAGCCTGCGATCGCGGTCGAACCGGCGGCTGCCGAGCCGGCGACGGCGGTCGAGCCCGCGGCCGCGGTCGAAGTGGCGGCGGCCGTCGATGAGGCGGCCGCCCCCGAGCCGACAGCGGCCGAGCCCGTGGTCGAGCTCGCGGCCGTCGTGCCCGCGGCGGCGGTGTGGCCCGCCGAATGGCCAAGATGCAGGAAGGCCAGCCGCTTGAGGACGACCAGCGGTCCGAATGGCAGAAGCGCGGCCAGCGCGCGGTTCGTCTCGCGCAGCTGGGAGCGGAAGGTCGCGCAGCGCTCACACGAGCGCAGGTGGCGGCGGACGAGCGGGGTCGGGCGGCGCTTGAGGCCCTCGGCCACCTCCCCGAGCTCGAAGCGCACCTGATCGCAGGAGAGAAGCCTCGCCTCGGCTGCTTCGGCGAGCGACACGCGCGCGCGCACGAGCAGCGACTTGATGCTCGGCACGGTGGTCTCCATCGCCTCGGCGATCTGCTCATAGGACATCGCGTCCATCTCGCGGAGCACGAGCGCCGTGCGCTGCGTCTCGGGTAGCTCCTGGATGTCGTCGACTAGCAGCCTGAACTCCGCGCGATCGTGGACCTTGTCGGCGGTGCTGGCGCCGTTGTCCGAGAAGTGGACGTCCATCGAGTCGACGCCGATCGCCTGGTTGCGGCGCAGGTGGTTGAGGCTGCGGTTGCGGGCGATCCGGTACAGCCACGGCCGCACCTTGATCGGCCGGTCGTCGGCCAGCATCGCGTTGAACGCGGCGGTGAGGACCTCCTGGAGCACGTCCTCGGCGTCCTCGCGCGATCCCAGCAGGTGGCGGCAGAACGCGAGCAGCCGCGTCTCGTAGCGCGAAACGAGCGTCTCGAACGCGGCCACGTTGCCGCGCCGGGTATAGGCAACTAGGCGCTCGTCTGATTGGAGTCGCAGAAGCGGAGTGCGCGCGTGGAGGCCCACACCCCCGTGATATTTCAGCGCTGAGACTTCCATTCAGGACTCTCGGGGCTGACGACACCGTAGCAGCGCATTAGTTGCGGTAAATAGACGCCCTAACATCCGCCCGCAAGCCCGGGTTGGCAAAGTGGTGAAGCCGGGCGCCCTTAAAAGGCGCTGCTCGAAAGAGCTTGCGGGTTCGACTCCCGCCCCGGGTACTGGCTCGCGACCGGGCGGCGCCCGCGGCCCTACGGATTGCTGGGGTTGCTCAGCGCCTGTGGGCCGGTCTGCGGGTTACGGCTGAAAGTCTCGCCCGGCGGGACGCGCGAGAGCCCAGCGAACGTCGGCCCCTGGTTGCCGGGCACGTGGGCATCGGTGACCCACAGTCGATGCAACGGATCGAAGTAGTTCAGCTGGCGCGGGTAGCCGCGTTGGCCTGCCTCGCAGTCAGCGTTGCCCTGGTTGTCGACCGCGGCGCCGTAGTTGGTGAAGTGGTTGTAGCCGTTGCCCCCGAGCGGGTTCAGATCCGTCCCGCCTCCGTTCATTGGCTCGGCGGCGGGTTCCGCGGCCACATTGTTGAGCTGGGCCGGGTTGGCCGACATGAACATCGCGCGCTGCGCGGTCCCGAAGCTGGTCGGCTCGGAGACCGTGTCGGCCAGGTTCGTAAAGCTGTAGTTGAAGTAGTCGCAGACGGTCTCGTAGGGGCCGAGGAAGCGGACCATCGGATTGAGCGTCGAGACGGTGTCGACGAGACCGTTGAGCGCGACGTTCGTGAGCGGATCCTGCGCCAGCGACTTGAGCGAGCTCATGACTCTCTGAAGGCCGGCGTTGAGCGTCGGTGCGCGGCCGAGCGTCCGCGCCCCCGCCTCGAGCGCCGGGTTGATGTAGGGGAGCGCCGCCTTCAGGGATGCGGTCGCGGGACTGAGCTTGTTGCCAAGCGTCGTGAAATCGACCAGGAACGGCTGCTGGGTGCGCAACGAATCGGTCGAGACCGCCAGCGTCGAAGGCGACTCGGCGATCGTCGCCTCATACGTGCTCGGATTGGTCGTGATCGCTTGGAACGTCGTCGCGGCGTCGCGGAATAGCGCGGCGGTCTGGGCAGACACTGGCGCAAGCGCGCCCGTGAAGGCATCGAGCGAGCTCAAGAACCGCGTCAGCTCAGTGGACGGTGCGGACAGGTACGCGGCCACGGGCTGGAGGTGCGCAAGCAGCGAGGGCAGGCTCTGGATCGTCAGGTTCAGGTCATTGCCGCGAGCGGTGAACGCGCCGCCGAAGCCCTGCAGGTTGGTCTGGATCGCGGAGCGCGTCTTGGCGTCGAAGATGTTGAAGATCTCGTCCAGCTGCACCGGAACCTGGGTCTGGGAGACCGGCAGCGTTCCTCCGTCCGGATACACGTGCCTCGCGGAGCCCTCGACCAGGTCGATGTATTTCGAGCCCAGAACGGTCCGCAGCCGTACCTCGACGCTCGAGTCGACCGGGATCCGTTCGCTCTGCGAGAGCTTCAGGGTCAGCTGCGCTCCGACGGACCCGCTTTGCAACTCGACCGGCTTGAGCGAGGAGAGAAAGCCGATCCGGTGCCCGCCCGAGACCACGTCGTCGCCGGGCACGAGGTTCGAGCCGTTGGCGAGGTCGACCTTGAGCTCGCGCGTAGGTACGAACGGCAGTCCGCGGTTCGCGATATAGGCCAGGAACACGCCCACGAGCGCGACGAGCAGGGTTACGGCCCCGACCAGCACCGGGTTGGCGAACGTCGATTGCGTCGCGCCGGTGATCTTCGACGGCTTGTGTTCGAGCGCCAGCGCCAAGTCGAAGGCGGGCGCGCCGCCGCGCTCCTCGGCGCGCGCGAACGCCGCCTTGGCGTCCTCCCAGCGGTTCTGGTCCGCCAGCAGCACGCCGAGCCTCAGCGCGCCGAGCGCGTCGCCCCGTTCGTCCGCGCGCGCATATGCATCGCGCGCGCCGTCGGTATCGCC
This sequence comes from uncultured Actinomycetes bacterium, assembly GCA_963795505.1. Lineage (GTDB taxonomy): Bacteria > Actinomycetota > Thermoleophilia > Solirubrobacterales > Solirubrobacteraceae > Palsa-465. The sequence continues at coordinate 419,352 of CAWCIB010000010.1, read as the reverse complement.
GCGCCGCTCGAGTAGCAGCCCTAGGTTGGCGGCCGCCGTTCCGTGGCCGAGCTCGTCGGCACGACGGTAGGAGGCCTCCGCGTCGTCGATCGCGCCCCGGCGGGCGAGGAGGTTCCCGTTCTCATAGGCAGCATCCGGATCCGCTTGCGCATCGCGCTTCCGGTTCGCAGCCTCCCGCTCCTCCCACGCCACAGTCGGAGGCTACCCCCACGGGGAACCAATCATGTGCGGTAAGTCACGCAGCAGCCGCCGAATCCCCTCCTCGCAAGCGCCGGTTCCCAATTGACAGTGGAATAAAGCGCTTGCTAGCGTCGCTGCCGCGAGATTCGCGTAGGGACATTTGCCCCAATCCCGCGCGGGAGGAGTCGATGACGAGTTGATGTACGCGAACTTGATCGGTCGTAGGCAAGGGCGCCTTACCGTGGGCACGATCTGAGGAACAGAAGTTGCGCAATTCAACGGTGATTGGCCGGATCGCCGCTATCGCGGCTGTGGCGATAGCCGTGATTGCGGTCGCCTACATCCTGCTGTTCTCGGGCGGCCCGAACTACAAGGTCTATGCGATCTTCCAGGACGCCAGCCAGATCGTGACCGGCGACCAGGTGCAGGTCGGCGGCACACCGATCGGCTCGATTCCGTCGATCACGCTGACGCCCGACGGCCAGGCGAGGCTCGAGCTCGACATCTCAAACTCGAGCTACATCCCGCTGCGGGCGGGAACCCTCGCGACGGTCCGCAACCCGTCGCTGACGTCGGTCGCCAACCGCTACGTCGACCTGCGGCTTGCGCCGGGCAACGCAGCCCCGATCCCCAACGGGGGCACGATCGGGACGCAGTACACGACCAGCGCCGTCGATCTCGACGAGCTCTTCAACACGCTTAACCCGCCGACCCGCAAGGCGCTCCAGGACGTGATCCAGGGCTCCGCCTCGCAGTACCAGGGCTACGGCCCTCAGGCCCAGGCAGCGTGGCAGTACCTCAACCCCGCGGTCGCGTCCGCCAGCGTCCTGTTCTCAGAGCTAAACCGCGACACCTCGCGGTTCACGAACTTCATCGTCAAGACCGGCAACCTGTTCACCGACGTCGCGACCCGCCAGGCCGACCTTACGGGCCTGATCTCGCACCTCTCGACGACGACCACGGCGCTCGCCAACCAGCACGTCGCCCTCGGCCAGGCGATCAACGAGCTACCGGGCTTCATGCGTCTGGCCAACACGACATTCGTGAATCTCCGCTCGGCGCTCGACGACCTCAAGCCGCTGGTCGACGACTCAAAGCCCGTCGCCCCCAAGCTCCAGAAGCTGCTCGTCCAACTGCGTCCGCTCGCAAACGACGCCGTCCCGACGGTCAAGGATCTCGCCCAGATCGTCTACAAGCCCGGCCCCAACAACGACCTCATAGACCTGACCTCGCTGGGCGTGCCGCTCGCCAACGCCACGGTCAACAGCACGTTCGCGAATGGCCAGACTCGCCCGGGCGCGTTCCCCGCTTCGGCGCAGGCGCTCAACTCCTCGACGCCTGAGCTCGCGACCGCCCGGCCGTACGCGGTCGACCTGACGGGCTGGTTTGAGGGCTACAGCCACCCGGGCGGCGTCGACGCCAACGGCAACTACGCCCGGGTCGCCGGCCAGGGCGCGGCCGGCTCGCTGTCCTCGGGCGGCGTGCTGACGCTGCTGGCGCCGGCCGAGCGCTACCTCAACGCGCTCAACGTCATGAGCTTCGGCAACGGCGACCGATGCCCAGGCTCGATGGAACGCGGCGGCGTGTTCTATCCGGAGAGCGGCTTCCCGTGCAACCCGAGCGAGGTGCCGACGGGGCCATGAGGCGGCTGATCGCAGGCATCGCGGTGCTGCTGGCCGCCGGCGCGCTCGTGGTCGTCGGAGGAGTTGGCTCGACCGCGTCGGGGTCGGATCCGACCTACAAGGTCGAGCTCGACAACGCATTCGGTCTCGCCAACGGCGAGCAGTTCAAGGTCGCCGGCGTCCCCGCGGGCACGATCACTGCGGTCGACCTGGACCAGAAGACGCTCCACGCCCTGGTGACCGTACAGGTGACCCAGAGCGGTTTCGGCTCATTCCACACCGATGCGTCCTGTCAGTCCCGCCCGCAGTCTCTGATCGGCGAGTACTTCCTCAACTGCGATCCCGGCAACAGCGGCCCGCTGCTCGCGCCCGGCAGGACGATCCCGGTGACGCAGACACAGTCGACGATCCCCGCCGACCTGCTTCAGGACGTCATGCGGATGCCCTACCGCGAGCGGCTTACGTTGATCATCAACGAGCTCGGCGCCGCGGTGGCCGGCAACGCCCAGAACCTGCAGTCGGCCCTCCAGCGCGCTGTGCCGGCGCTGACGGAGACCGACAACCTCCTGAACCTGCTGGCCAACGACTCCCACACGCTTCAGGATTTGACCGCGACCTCCGACTCGCTCGTCACGGCGCTCGCGAATCGGTCCGCCGACGTGCAGCGGTTCATCGATCAGGCCAACAACATCGCGGGCGAGACGGCGACTCAGCAGACGGCGCTCAAGGGCACCTTCCAGCAGCTGCCCGGGTTCCTCGAGCAGCTGCGGCCCGCGCTGCAGAGATTGGGTCAGGCGACCGACGCCAACACCCCGGTGCTCGACAACCTGAACGCCTCGGCGGGTCAGATCGACACGCTGCTGACGGTTCTGCCCTCGTTCTCCAGGGCGGCTCGGCCCGCGATCAAGTCCCTCGGCCGGGCGTCGGTGACGGGCAAGGTCGCCGTGATCGCGGCTCGTCCGACGGTGCAGCACCTGAACGCGTTTGCCCAGCCGACACCCGAGCTGGCGCAGAACCTCTCGATCGTGCTGCATTCGCTCGATGACCGCTCGCGAGCGGTGGAGAAGGATCCGCGCAGCCCCGGCGGGCAGGGCTACACCGGACTCGAGGCCCTCCTCCAGTACGTCTTCAACCAGACGCTCGACCTCGACTACCTCGGCCCATGGGGGCACGTCCAGGCGATCAACATCTTCGTCAACCCGGCGTGCAGCCCGTATGCGACGCCGGGCACGGTCGCCAACCAGTTGGCGCTGCAGGGCGCGAGCGTCCGCAACTGCTACGCGTTCCTCGGGCCAAACCAGCCCGGCGTGAACGAGGCCGATCCGTCGAACCCGGGCGGGTGCGCGCCCGATCCCGGTGGCGTGCAGCCCGGCTACAAGGGACCGACGACCAGCGCGTGCAAGCTGTCCGCTGCGAAGGCATCGACCGCGAGCTCGCGCACCGTCAGCTCGAGCCAGGGCAACAACACGTCGAGTTACGGCAGCGCCTCCGCGACCAACCTGGGTAGCACGGTTGGGCAGCTGCTCGGCGCGGTCGGCGCCGGAGGATCGAGCTCGAGCTCGAGCTCGGGATCCCCAGCGGCCAGCGCTCCGGCTCCGTCCTCATCGTCCTCCTCGACCGGCACGACGCCGGCGCCGTCGTCCCCGAACCAGGCCCAGCAACTCCTCAACTACCTCCTCTCGCCATGAGAGCCCGCGGCCGCCAGCAATCCGCCTTCGCCAACCCGGTCCTGATCGGTGCCCTCACCGTGCTCGTGTCCCTCGTGGCCGTGTACCTCGCCTACATCGCCAACAACGGACTGCCGTTCGTGCCGACCCGCGAGCTGAAGGTCGACATCGCCAACGGATCGAACCTGATCGCGGGCAACGATGTGCTCGAGGGCGGCAACCGGATCGGGTTCCTGTCCTCGGAGAAGCCGGTCCAACTCCAGAACGGGACGATCGGGGCGCAGTTGACGCTCAAGCTCTCCGAGAGCCAGGGCAAGGTGCCAGTCGACTCGACCGTGTCGGTCCGGCTGCGATCTGTGCTTGGCCAGAAGTACCTCGACCTCGAGAAGGGCACCTCCAATCACGTGTTCGCCGATGGCGGCACGCTGCCTCCGTCCCAGACCCAGGTGCCGGTGCAGCTGGATGAGATCTTCAACATCTTCGATGCCAAGACGCGCTCCGCTGTCCAGACCAACTTGCAGGGCTTCGGCGGCGCATTCGCGGCCCGCGGCAACGACCTGAACCTGACGATCCAGAGCCTGCCCTCCCTGCTGCAGCACCTCCAGCCCGTGGCCGCCTACCTGTCGGCCCCCTCGACCGAGCTGGTTCGCTTCTTCAACTCGCTGGACAGGTTCACAGGAGCGCTCGCGCCGGTGTCGCAGCAGACGGCCGACCTGTTCCGCGACGCGGCAACCACCTTCCAGGCAATCACGACCAATCCGAGCACTTACGAGGCGACGATCGCCGAGTCGCCCTCGACGCTGGCCGTCTCGACGGACTCGCTGCGTACGCAACAGCCGTTCCTGGTCGATTTCACGACGCTTGGCAACAAGCTCAGTCCCGCGACCGCTTCCCTGAAGCAGGCGCTGCCTTTCATCAACCCCGCGCTCGAGGCGGGAGCGCGCACGCTTGGCAGGACTCCGACGCTCAACTCGGGGCTCCAGCAGGTGATGAGCTCGCTCAAGTCGCTGGCGCAGGATCCGCTGACGAACGTCGCGCTCAACGGTCTCGTCGACACCGTCTCGACGCTCAACCCCATGGTCCGCTACCTCGGGCCGTACCAAACGGTCTGCGACTACTTCAACTACACGTGGACCGATCTTGCGGACGTGGTGTCAGAGCCCACCAGCTTCGGGACCGCCCAGCGCGGGATGTTCATGTCGGCGAACCCGCTGCAGGCGAACAACCCAGCCGCCGAGCCGGCCTCGGAGGCGATCAACGGCGGCGGCTCGGATCTCAACCCGCTCGGTGGCAACGGGTACGCCCACGCGCAGGTGTACGGCGCCGCGATCGACAACCAGGGCAACGCCGACTGCGAGGCTGGCCAGCGCGGCTATCCAAAGCAGCTCAACTACTTCGATCCACAGCACAGGCTCGGCGCCTCCGATGCGCACACGCCCGGTAACCAGGGGCCGACGTTCGCCGGGCTCGCGCACGTGCCCGCCGGCGAGACCTTCAGCCGCAACCCGCAGACCGGCCCGCAGATCCCCTACAACCCGAGCAATCCATGAGGCGCAGGCGAGGACGCAGAAAAGGGATGAGCGCGTTCAGGGCGGGCGTGATCGGGATCATCGTGCTCGCGCTGGTGACTTACGGCGGGTTCACGAAGTTCGCCAACCCGTTCGCGAGCCATTTCACCGTCCACACGGTGTTCGCAAACGCCAACAGCCTGCGCCCGGACTCGCTGGTCCGGATCGCCGGCGTGAACGTCGGCAAGGTGTCCGACATCTCGCCCGTCAATGGCTCGCAGGCCGCGAACGTCACGATGGAGATCAACGACAACGGCCTGCCGCTCCACTCCGACGCGACCTTCTGGATCCGCCCGCGCATCTTCCTCGAGGGCAACTTCTTCGTCGACGTCTCGCCCGGGCAGCCCGTCGGCTCCGACTGTCAAAAGCGGGCACACGTTCCCGATTCAGCAGAGCCGCGATCCGGTCCAGCTCGATCAGCTGCTGAGCTCGCTGCAGGCGAACACGCGCCAGAACCTCCAGATCCTGCTCAAGGAGTACGGCACCGGCGTCAAGCAGGGCGGCCCCGCGTTCGCGCGCTCGATCCAGTACTGGCTGCCTGCGTACGAGTACGGCGCGATCGTCGAACACGACCTGCTCGGCTACCAGCCGCACGACCTCTCGAACGCGATCTACCAGGGCGGGACGGTGTCGGGAGCTTTCGATGCCCACCCGGCACAGCTCGAGAACCTGATCACGACGTTCAACCAGACGGCAGGCGCGTTCGCGAGTCAGTCAACCGCGCTTCAGAACGCGGTCGCCGAGCTACCAAAGACACTGGCCGCGGCGACCCCCGCGTTCAACGCGCTCAACGCGGCCTTCCCACCGCTGCGGGCGCTCGCGCGGACGCTGATCCCGGGCGTACAGTCCACCGGGCCGACGATCGACGCGAGCCTGCCGTTCATCAACCAGCTGCGACTGCTGGTCCAGCCCTCCGAGCTACGCGGGCTCACAAATGACCTCAGACCGACGATCCCGTCGCTGGCCAAGCTCACCGAAGAGACGATCCCGCTGATGAAGAACGAGGTCCGCCCGGCCTCGAGCTGCGTGAACGCGGTCGTGATCCCGTGGTCGCATCTGCAGATCCACGACCAGACCTTCAACGCTTCGAACGGCTTCCCGCCGCACGACGCGTACGTCGAGACACTCGAGCTCCTGCCGGGGATCGCGGGCGAGAGCCGCACGGTCGACGGCAACGGCCCATACATCCGCCTGCTGGTCGGCGGCGGCACGTCGACGTATTCGCTCCAGCCGGGGATGTTCGGGCAGACGCTTCAGGGCCTGACGGGCGTACAGCCCGTCCCGCCCGCGAACGACCAGCGTCCACCGCTCGCGGGCGGCGACGTTCCGAACTCGCCCTGCGAGACCCAGACACCCATCTCCACGCTCGACACCCCGATTGGCGGGCCGCCGACGCAGGTCCATCCGTCGATCTCGAGCCCCGCGTCCGTGGCGTTCGAGAACGCGACCGGCAAGGGGATGGTGGACGCGCTCCAGCAGCAGATCAAGCAGACGGGTGAGCACATTCGACTCGCCGGGGCGTGGGTCAACTCGCTCCCCTCGCTGTCATCACTGACCGGGACGAGACGATGAAGCGCGCGATCAAGAACCACATGACGGACTTCGTCGCGATCATCGTGCTGCTCGTGCTGTCGGTCGTCGTCGTGGGCTACGTCCTTCACAACGAGGGCTTCCGCTTCCCATTGATCCAGTCCACGCCGTTCACCGTCAACGCAGAGTTCTCGACCGCGCAGGCCGTCACGCCCGGGCAGGGGCAGACCGTGCGTGTCTCTGGCGTTCAGATCGGCACGCTGTCGGGCGTCACCCTCAAGAACGGCTACGCGATTGTGCAGATGTCGATCGACCAGAAGTACCGGCACCTGATCCATTCCGACGCGACCGCCTTCCTGCGCCCCAAGACGGGCCTGCAGGACATGTTCGTCGAGCTGGACCCAGGGACGGCGCCCGCTCCGGTCGTCAAGCCCGGCTACACGATCCCGCTCGGCCAGACCAAGCCCGAGGTCAACGTCGACGAGATCCTCTCCTCGCTCGACGCAGACACGCGCCAGTATCTCGCGCTGCTGGTCAACGGCGCCGGCCAGGGGCTCCAGGGGCAGGGCAACAACCTCGCCGGCGTACTCGAGCGCTTCGAGCCCACCCACCAGGACCTGGCACGACTGAACTCGGCCGTCGCGGTGCGCGGGCGCAACCTCCAGCAGCTCGTCAACTCGCTGCGCCGCCTCAACGACGCGCTGGCTGCGAAACAGGGCCAGATCGTTTCGATGATCGACTCGAGCTCGACGGTCTTCAGCGCGCTCGCCTCAGAGGACTCGAACATCAGCCGCTCTGTCGGCGACCTGCCTGGCACGCTGCAGCAGACGACCGCGACGCTCGCAAAGGTGCAGGCGTTCGCGCAGGTGCTGGGCCCGACCGCCACTAAGTTGCTGCCCGCGGCGCAAGCACTGCCGGCTGCCAACGCGGCGCTGTCGGCGCTCGCCACGCCAAGCGCGCCGATCGTCAAGAACGAGATCCGTCCGTTCGTGGTGGCGGCGCGGCCGCTGGTGCGCGAGCTCAAGCCCGCGTCCGCCAACCTGGCTGCGGCGACACCTGGCCTGTCCAGCACGTTCGACGTCTTTAACCACTTCCTGAACATGGTCGGCTACAACCCGGGCGGCAGCCAGCACGGCTACCTGTGGTGGCTGGCGTGGCTGGGTCACATCGGGCGCACGGTGTTCGCCGTCCAGGACGGAAACGGCGACTACCGCCAGGCGTTCATCCAGGTCAGCTGCGCGACTCTGCTCGAGCTCTCGGCCGGGCTCCCACCGGCGCTCGCGAGCCTGGTCTTCAACACCTACAACTTCACGCCGATCCTGTCGGACCTCAACCTGTGCCCCGCCGGCTCGAAGGCGCTCAGCGCGGCGTACGCCAACTATGAGGCCGGCAAGGCGGGGCAGACCTCGAACACCAAGGGCTTCGCCAACACCAACTACGTCGGCGCGCTGACCAACCTCCTCAACCAGACGCTCGGCAAGCACTAATGGAAACCTCTGCACCCTCACTCGGCAAGATCCTCTCGATGGTGCTGTTCGCGCTGTCGTGCGTAGGCCTGCTCATCTTCCTGTGGGTCGAGTTCGGCGGCACGATCCCGTTCAACCCACAGGGGTACCGCTTCGAGGCATCGTTCCCGTACGCCCAGCAGCTCGCGACACCGGCCGACGTGCGGGTCGCGGGCGTGTCGGTCGGCAAGGTCGTCGGAACTGCGCTTGACCCGCAGGGCAACCGGACGATCGCGACGATCCAGCTCTCGAACCAATACGCGCCGATCCGCCGCGACGCGACCGCGACGCTGCGCACCAAGACGATCCTCGGCGAGACGTACGTCGAGCTGACTCCGGGCCAGCCGAACTCGCCGCCGCTCCCCGACGGCTCGATGCTCCCGCGCTCGCACGTGGTCCCGGCGGTGCAGCTCGACGACGTCTTCAACGCGCTCGACCCGACCACTCGGCAGGCGTTCCGGACCTGGCAACAGCAGCTCGCCCAGGCGGTCCAGGGCAACGATCAGAGCCTCAACGCGGTCTTCGGCAATCTGCCCACGTTCGCCGCGGACGCGAGCAACATCCTCCAGGTGCTCGACGTCCAGCACGCGGCGGTCGTGAACCTGGTCCGAAACGGCGGCACGGTGTTCGGAGCAATCGCCTCGGACCCGCCGACGCTGCGCAACCTGATCACGACCGGTGAGACCACGTTCAACACGACCGCAGCGCAGAACGCGGCGCTGGCGGCGACATTCCAGGTCTTCCCGACGTTCCTGAACGAGACCAAGGCCACGATGGCGCGGCTGAAGTCGTTCTCGCTGGACACCGAGCCGCTGCTCAACGAGCTCAACCGGCCGGGCGGCGTCGCCGATCAACTCGGCCCGACGCTCAACTCGGTGCGGCTGCTCTCGCCGCCGCTGAAGACGCTGTTCGTCAAGCTCGGGCCGCTGATCACGGTCTCAAAAACCGGCCTGCCGGCGATCGCAAACGTTATTTCGGGCGCGCGCCCGGTGCTCGAGCAGCTTGCTCCGTTCCTCGAGCAGCTCAACCCGATCTTCACGTGGCTCTCGACCCATCAGCAGCTCACGGCCGACTTCATCTCCAACCCGGCGACCGCGCTACAGGCCACAACCGGCGGGGGTGCGGCCGGCACCGGTCACTACCTGCGCACGATGTCGCCGCTCGGCCCCGACACGATCGGGATCCTCAATAACCGCACGCCCGACAACCGCGGGACGACGTACCCGCCGCCGTTGTGGCTGCCGTCGGGCAACGACCCCGGCTACTTCACCCACAACGTGCTGCCCTCGTGGGACTGCAACAACACCGGCGGGCCAACAGCTGAGATCCCTGGCGTCAGCCCGGCGTGCTGGGTCCAGTCGGCGCTCGGGCCGCTGCTTGGCCAGAGCGGCATGATGGCGCACGTACTCCAGGCCAACTACCCGAGCAACTAGCGCTCGCCGAGGTCTCGCGCCCCCCGGCGCGGCGGCGACCGGCGCGCTCACTCAGGCTGCGCGGCTAGACTCGCGCGCCTGGTATGACGCGACGCCTCGGAATGTTCATCGTGGCGGCGGTGCTGGTGCTCGCCGCGCCGGCGACCGTCGGCGCCGCGAAGCCTCCGGGGACGCCCGTGCCTGCGGGGTTCGTGGGGATGAACCTCGACGGGCCCGTGGTCGACCCGGCCTTCAACGTCGCGCTGTCGCAGCAGTTCGACATGATGAAGTCGAACGGAGTGCAGAGCATCCGCGTCGTGTTCGACTGGTCCGGGGCTCAGCCCTATGAGAGCTGGACCGACGTTCCGCCCGACCAGACGAGCAATTTCGTGACCGGCGCCGGCAACGTGCCGACGAACTTCACCACCACCGATCAGATCGTCGGGCTTGCTGCCGCGCGGGGCATCACGGTCGTCCCGACGGTCATCTACACCCCCAAGTGGGACGCGGGCAAACATGTCGGCAACAGTCTCATTGCGCCCAAGCAATACGCGCCGTACGGTGAGTTTCTGCAGACGCTGATCACGCGCTACGGCCGGAATGGGACGTTCTGGCAGCAGAACCCGGGGATCGCGCCGCAGCCAATCTCTATGTGGGAGGTCTGGAACGAGCCGTGGATCCCGTATTACTGGCCGGTCCAGCCGTTCATGAAGAGCTATCTGCAGCTGTTGCGCGTCGCGCATGCGGCGATCAAGGCCGCCGATCCGAGCGCGAAAGTCGTACTCGGCGGCATGCCGAACGCCTCCTGGCAGGTGCTCACAGATCTGTACAAGATCCGGGGCGCCAATCGGCTGTTCGACGTCGTCGACATCCACGCCTACACCGAGTTCCCCCAGGGCGTGATCAAAATCCTGCGGCTCGACCGAGCGGTGATGACGGCTGGGGGTGATGGCCGCAAGCCGATGATCCTCGGTGAGATGGGATGGACGTCCTCGCTTCACAAAACACATCACTTATTCGACTGGGAGACGACTCGGGCCGGTCAGGCGCAACAGCTCAGCCTGCTCCTGCCGCTGCTGGCCGCCTATCGCAGCCAGTACGGGCTGCTCGGCTTCTACTGGTACACGTGGATGGGCGACGAGGGCAACAGGTCGACCCCATGGAACTTCTCGGGGTTGCTCGCGTATCGCAAAGGACACGTATCCGAGAAGCCCGCGCTCGCCGCGTTCCAGCGCGAGGCCAGGCTGCTCGAGCACGGTTAGCCCGGCGCGCTAGCCACAGCGCATCGGCTGGGTCCGCGCCGCCAGCCGCACGCCGGCCGCGAATGCTGCCACGTCGGGCGGGCTGGCGCTGATCCCGAACCACTGCTGGCTGTTGCGCGGGTCCTGCCCGGGCGAGAACCAGGTGTAGAGAATGGTGGCCGCGACATCACACGCGGCGAGGGCCGGCAGCGTTAGCTCCACGTATCTTGGGCGCAGCTGCTCGCGGAGGTAGTCGAGCGCGCCGGGCGGGCTCGTGGTCCAGCCGAACTCGGTCACGTAAAGCGGCACCGCCTGGAGGTCGAGCGCGTTGAGTGTCTGGCGCATGCCCGCCACCACCTGCACGATCGCCAAGGGGTTGGTGCGATACGCGTGGATCGCCACCCCATCGATCTGCAACCCGGGATCTGAGGCGACCATCGACGGGAGGAACGACTGGCCATAGGCCAGCCCACCGATCAGCACCGTGGCGATCGGGTCGACGGCGTGGATCGCCGCGCGCGCCGCGGCGTAGAGCCCCGCGTAGCGCGCCGGATCGGGGTGCGGCACCCAGAACAACGAGTTGTCCGGCTCGTTCCAGATTTCGAAGGCGCTCACGGGCAGCGCGGGCAGGTCGGGGTGCTCGCGCCAGAAGGAGCCGTTCGGCCCGTATCGCGCGGCCAGCGCCTGCGCGTACGCGGCGTAATCCGCGTCCGAGCTCGGCGGCGAGTGGTCCTGGCCCGGGACCGACTGGACCCAGGCGGGCGAGTAGTCGACGATCGGAAGCCAGCGCAGCCCGTGCGATGCCAGCGCTCCGGCGATCCCGTCGTCGAAGCTCCAGTCGTAGCGGTGGACCCCACCGACCGGTGCGGTGGGTTCGGTCGCCTCCCACAGCGCGTCGCTGCGCGCAAGCGTCGCGCCGGTGGCGTGGAGTGCGGCGAGCTGAGAGGCGATCACTGCGTCGCTGATGTTGCGCCCGTTGAAGAGCAGGTTGACGCTCGCCCCGAACTGCTCGCGCGGCGGCGGGATGGGCGGCGTCGGCGGCGCCACCGTGCTCACCGCGTGCCGGCTCGTGCCGCCGCAGCCGGCGACGGCGAGCACGACGACGAGTAGCGATGCTCGCCTCACGAGGAGTGACGCACGGCCCGCAGCGCGTCGAGCTGCCGGCGCTCGCGCTCGGCGGGTCGGCCGAGCGCGCGCTTCAGCAGGCGCCTCGAGGCGAATGTGAGCGTCTGCGCCGCGTCGTCTAGCCGCGCCCGCCGGCGACCCAGCCGACGGGCGACAACGTCGTGGCGGGCTCGCGCGAGCCGCTCGAACGGCTCACCTCCAAACGCGCGCGTGCTCGCGTGCGCGCGGGTGTGAGCGACCTTCGCGCGTGGCCAGAACCACGTCTCGATGCCGGCCTCTCGCGCGCGCAGGCCGAGGTCCAGATCTTCGCCATAAAGAAAGATCCGCTCGTCAAAGGGCCCTAGGCGCTTCAACGTCTCAGTCCTGGCGACGAGCGCGCAGCCGACAGCCCAGCCGACACGGCGGGGGTCGCGCGCGCGCCAAGGGGCGGCCACCAGCGCGGTTGGGAGCATCGCGCGGGTCAGGTCGGCTGGCGAGCAGGGGAGCGGATGGACGGTGTCCTGGCGCGAGCCGTCGGGGGAGAGAACCAGCGGAGCGAACAGCGCGTCGCGCTTGAGCACCTCATCGGCCAGCTCGAGCAGCGAGCCATCAAGCAGCTCGACGTCGGGGTTCACGAGCGCGATCACCGGCTCTGTGACCGCCTCGACCCCGCGGTTGCACGCAGACCCGAACCCGGCGTTGGCGCCGAGCTCGATCAGCGTCACGTTCTCGGGCACGCGCGGGACCTCCTCAGAACCGGAATCGACGACCACCACGCTGACCCCGGGCAAATGGCGCTCGACCGAGCGCAGCAGCCGGTCGAGCTCGGCGGCCGAGTTGTGCGTGACGGTCACGAGCGCGAGCCCGCCGGCGGCGTCCCCCGGTGGTTGCCGTGGCCGCGCGACCGGCAACAGCGCGCTCGCGAAGGCCGCCCGCGCGCGCTGGCGGTCGAAGTGCTCCCGCGCCCTTACTCGCCCGGCGGCGCCCATGGCTTCGCCGTCCTCGAGTACGCGCAGCAGCGCGTCGGCGGCGGCGTGCGCGTCGCCCGGGGCGTAGAGGACGCCGCACGACTCGTCGACGATCTCGGCGGGACCCCCGGCGGCCGGAGCGACGACGGGGCGGCCCGCCGCAAGTGCCTCGACCAGCACGAGCCCGAAGGGCTCCCGCGGGGCGCAGTGCAGCAGCGCGCTCGCACGCGCAAGCTCGGGCCAGGGATCGACGACCGGCCCGGTGAACTCGACCGCGCCAGCGAGGTCGGGTTCGGTCGCCCGACGGCGCAGGCTCGCCGCCAGCTGCTCTCCCGTCGCTGTGAGCGGCCCGCCCACAAACCGCAGCCGCAGGTCGCTCATCTGCGCTCGCGCGAGCGCGAGCGCCTCGAGCGCGAGGTCTGGCCGCTTCCACGGGACGAGCGCGCCCAGCACGAGCACCTCGGGCGGTCGAGCCGGTGGACCGTCGGCGGGTGGCGGCTCGACGCCGGGGTGAACGACCACGATCCGATCCCCCAGCCGTCCGGCCGGGTCGAGGTCGGAGGCGATCGCATCGGACAAAACCAACACGCGCTCCGCGGACCTGGCAGCCGCCCGCACTAGCGCGCCGATCGCAGGCCCGGGGAGGAAGTCGCAATGCCCGACCACGAACGGCGCGCCGCGTGGCGCCCGCGCGAGCCAGACAGCGATCGCCGAGCGCATCCCCCACGCGACCGTCAGCTCGGGGTCGAGCGAACGGATCAGCGAGCGCGCCTCGCGCGCGTGCGCGGCCACGCGCGCGACGGCGCGCAGGCGCTCGCCTCGTAGCTCGAGCGGCCGCTCGCGCAGCGGTAACACGCGCAGCCCCCGCGCCGACGCGGCGTCAGCGAGCGCCCCCGGCGGGCAGGCGAGGCAGCACTCGCCGCCAAGCGCTTCGGCCACTTCGATCAGCACGCGCTCAGCGCCTCCGAGCACGCCCGAGTAGCTGATGAGCAGCCGCATGGCTCCGGCTAGGCTAGTAGTATCGCGCGTCGTCGGGCGGGGTCACGCCGGAGGAGAGGAGAGGCGCAATGCGTCGTTGGCTTGCTGGATTTCTAATTGCTTTTTTCGGCGCAGCGTCGGCTCAGGCGGCGTCGCCTCCGACCAGCGCGAAGGACTTCTCGATCATCGCGCGCGACATCATCCCGTCGGGTCAGTACGGGGCGGTGCCGCCGCCGGCCGCAGCCGACCAGCAGGCCATGATGTACAACGCGCTCACGCCGCTGTTTGGAAACATCACAGCGGCGTCACTTCAAGCCGACTTCAAGGCTGAGAATGTCGGATCGGGCGTTTCGGCTCCGCTGACGGCGGAGACCGTGCCGCACGCAGGCGTCACCGTCCTGCGCGACGCCTTCGACGTGCCGCACATCTACGGCGTGACGCGCGACGACGTGACGTGGGGCGCGGGCTGGGTGATCGCCGAAGACCGCGGGCTGCTACTCCAGCAGGCGCGCTACGACTCGCTCGTGGCTGCGATCGACGCGCCCGGCGTAAACGCGCTCGGACTCGTATCTGGCCTGCAATCGTTCAAGCCGAGCGCCCAGACGGAGGCCGAGGTGTCAAAGCAGACAGGCGTGCTGCTTGCCCATGGGAAGAAGGGGCGCGAGGTCCTGCACGACATCGACGTCTACCTGCAGGGGATCAATGCTTACTTGGCGGCGCACGGCTCGACCGCGGCGCCGTTCACGCGGGTCGATATCTACGCCTTCAACGCGCTCAAGGACCAGTTCGTCGGCGAGGGCGGAGGCGATCAGGCCGTGCGCTCAGAGTTCCTCGCCGGGCTGATAAAGCGCCTCGGCCACAAGCGCGGTTTCGAGGTCTGGAACGACCTGCGCGAGGCGTATGACCCGGCGGCGCCGGTCAGCGTGCCTGGCCAGGTCCAGTTCCAGCCGCGGCCGACGAGCATGTCGGGCAACGTCATCCTCGACCCGGGCAGCCTCTCATCGGACGCGGTCAGGGCGCTCACCGTTTCCCGTACGTTCCGCGCCCATGCGAGCAACGCCCTACTGGTCTCGGGCAAGCGCTCTGCGACGGGACATCCGATCATGGTTGCTGGGCCTCAAATCGGCTACTACTACCCCGGCCTGACCCTGGAGATGGACCTCGAGGGTCCAGGGATCCATCAGGACGGAGTCACATCGGCTCCGTTCCCGAGCTACATCTTCATCGGCCGAAGCCAGGATTCCGCGTGGTCGCTGACTTCCGCGAGCCTCGACCAGATCGACACCTATGTCGAGACGCTGTGCGGTAACAGCACCCACAAGTACATGTTCAAGGGCCATTGCCGGGCGATGACGTTCTTCGACGCCGGCACGCTCAACCCCGGGGCGGCGAACGCGCGTGAGATCACTTTCTACCGCACGGTCCACGGGCCGGTGATCGGTTACGCGCGCGTTCACGGCCGTCTGGTGGCGCTTTCGCGCAAGCGCTCGAGCTACGGCAAGGACGTGCTCGACTTGCTCTTCTACCACGACCTCGCACACGGCCTGGTCCACAACGTCCACCAGTTCTTCCGTGCCGCCGCGCAGACGCCGCAGACCTTCAACTCGTTCTACATGGACAACCGCGACATCGGGATGTTCACCAGCGGTCTGGTCCCGATTCGCCCGTCGAACGTCGACCAGGACCTCCCGATCGACGGCCGCGGCTCCGAGGAGTGGCGCGGGTTCGTGTCGGCCAAAGACCATCCGCAGGGGATCAACCCGCCGAACGGCGAGATCGTCAACTGGAACAACCGGCCGCAGGCGGGCTACGAGGCTCCGGATGACGTCTGGATGTACGGCGCACTGCACCGCGTCGACCTGCTGATGAACAACCTGGGGCACGGCCGTCACGTGACTCCCGAGCACGTGGTCGCCGCGATGAACATGGCCGCCACCGAGGATGTGCGGGAAATGCTCTTCGAGCCGCTTCTCTCGAAGCTGCTGCGCACGGGATCGGCACCCAACGCGCGAGATGCCCAGATGCTCTCGCTGCTCGACGCCTGGCACCGCAACGGCGGGAGCCGGCTCGACCGGACCGACGCGAACGGGATCGGAAACATCACCGATCCGGGCGCGGCGATCATGGACACCGCGTGGCCGCTGCTCGCCAACGCGTGGTCCTCGTCCGTCCTCGGCCCGCGGCTCTCCGCCGAGCTCGCGACGTTCGACTCCCAGTTCCAGCAGCCCAACAACGGCAACGGCACCGGTGGTCAGGAGGCCGGCTGGTTCGGGTACATGGACAAGGACCTGCGCTCGATCCTCGGCGAGCACGTCAAGGGTGCGTTTGCCGTCCGCTACTGCGGCGGCGGAAGCCTCAAGCGCTGCCGCCGGCTGCTCTGGGGCGCCATCGATCAAGCGGGTAATCAGCTGGCTGCCAGCCAGGGATCCGACCCGTCGCAGTGGCGATCGAGCGCGACCGCTGAGCGGATCACGTTCGTGCCCGGTCTGCTCACCTTCACGATGCGCTACGCGAACCGCCCGACGGGGATCCAGCAAATCCTGAGCTTCTCAGGCGCCGCCCCGGGAGACAGCGGCAGGTAACGGTGCAATACTGGGCGCCCGACGATGTCTCGGAAGCTGACCGTCCTACTAGTGAGCCTGGCCGCCCTGGGTGGTCCCGCGGCCGCTTTCGCGAGCGGCCCCTCCGCGGGCGATCAGCAGTACACGGACCCGCTCGCTCCCAAGCACCACGCGCAGACGACGACCTCCACCACCCCAGCATCGCCGACCACGGCGCCTGCGCAAAGTCTGACCCCGACCGCCTCCTCGAGCTCAGGCTCCACTGGGACGACCAAAACCACGGCCCCCGATCCCGGTGGCAAGTCGCTTCCGTTCACCGGCTACAACGCTCTTCTCGGCCTCTACATCGGCGGGTGCCTGCTGTCCGTGGGCGTGTTCCTGAACCGCAGCATCCGCTCGCGATCGGCTCACAAGCGCCCGTTGTGATCGACGCGCGCGCGGCGACGCGCGCGCAGATTGGCGGCGTCGAACGACATGCGCTGGAAATGGTCCGGCGCCTTCCTGCGCTCCGTCCCGACCGCTACGCGGTGCTGCGGCCCGCGTCCTGGCTTGCGCACCGCGCCGGGCACGTGTGGGAGCAGGCGGTTCTTCCGGCGCGCGCACGCAATCGCAAATTGATCTATTGCCCGGCCAACCTCGCTCCGATCGCGGCTGCTGACCGTTATGTAGTTGTGATCCACGATGCCGCCGCGCTGCGGATGCCCGAGGCCTATTCGCGCACCTACGCCGCATACCAGCGGCGGCTGCTGCCGCTCATCGCACGCCGGGCGCGCCTGGTGCTGACCGTGTCCGAGTTCGCGCGTTCCGAGCTCGTCGAGCTGCTGGCAGTCCCCGCAGAGCGAGTCGAGGTCATCCCGGGCGGCGTCGACGAACGTTTCGGCCCGATGGTCGACCCCACGCCGGCAAAGGACGCATATGGGCTCACGCGACCGTACGTGCTCGCGCTGGGCACGCGCTCGGTGCGCAAGAACCTCGCGGCGCTCGAGCCGGCAGCGCGCGCGTTGCGTGGCCGCGGGATCGAGCTTGTGCTCGCCGGCTCCGAGCGCGGCTATCTGCGCGAGGAGCACACCAACCTACGCAAGCTCGGCTACGTGGCGGAGGAGCACCTGCCATCGCTTTACGCCGGCGCCAGCGCGCTGGTGATGCCGTCGCTGCACGAAGGTTTCGGGCTTCCGAGCCTCGAGGCCATGGCCTCGGGAGTCCCGGTCGTCGCCGCCGAGCGTGGTGCGCTGCCCGAGACCGTCGGCGACGCAGGCGTGCTGATCGACCCGGACAACGCCGCTGAGCTCACCGACGCGGTGCTCGCGGCTGCTTGCGACCCAGGGGTACGGGCGCGACTGATCGACGCCGGTGTGCGCCGAGCTGCGGAGTTTTCCTGGGAGCGGACCGCGGAGCTGACGGATCGCGCGATCGGCAGGGTGATCGCGTGAGCGCCGGGGCCAGCGCGTCCCCCCGCGTCGCACTGGTGCACGACTTCCTGCTCGACCTGCGCGGCGCCGAGCGCGTGTTCCTCGAGCTGTGCGCGATGTGGCCGGAGGCCGACATCTACACGGCGGTCTACGACGAGCGTGGGACCGAGCGACGCTTTGCCAGCCGATCGGTGCACACCTCGTTCCTCCAGCGGCTGCGTCCATCGGCAAGATCCTTCCGCGCGCTGTTGCCGCTCTACCCGGCCGCGATCGAATCGTTCGACCTCTCGGGATACGACATCGTCGTCTCGAGCTCGTCGGCCTGGGCGCACGGCGTCCTGTGCGACCCGGACACACTTCACGTCAGCTACTGCCACAACCCGTTCCGCTACGCCTGGAACGATCGCGAGCAGACGCTCGCCCGCTGGGGCAACCCATTCACGCGCGAGCTGATGCGCTCGACCTTCCACCGCTGGCGCCAGTGGGACTGGATCGCCGCCCAGCGCACCGACCGCTACATCGCGAACTCGCGCACCACGCAGGCGCGGATTCGGACGTACTTCGGGCGTGAGTCGGCCGTCGTGCACCCACCCGTGGAGACAGAGCGGTTCGCTCCCGGGCCGGTCGGGTCTCACTACGTGGTCGTGTCCGAGCTGATGCCGCACAAGCGCATCGACATCGCGATCGAGGCGTTCAATCAGCTGCGCCTTCCGCTGATCGTGATCGGCGACGGGCCTGCCGCACACCTGCTGCGCCGCCAGGCGGGCCCGACGATCACGTTTGCCGGCCGCGTGCCGGATGCGACCGTGGCCGAAGTCCTACAGGGCGCGCGGGCGCTGGTCATGACCTCAGTCGAGGAGTTCGGGATCGCCGCGGTCGAGAGCCAGGCGTCCGGACGTCCGGTGATCGCGCGCCGCGGGGGAGGAGCGCTTGAGACGGTCATCGATGGCGCCACGGGCTGCTTCTGGTCGGGCGGCGCGGAAGACCTGGCGCGGGCCGTGCTCGAATTCGACGACGCCGCAATCGATCCCTTCGCATGCGTGCGCAACGCCACCCGCTTCGACCGTGCGACCTTCAGGACGGGGGTCCACGCGCAGATTGCCGCCGCGTCGGCCGGCGAGGTCCGCCGGCAGCCCGAGCGCCAGCCGCTGATCACCTCGCGGCTGATGCGGCGCGCGCTCAGGGACGCGCACCGGTAACAGTGAGGCGCGTAGCGCTTTCCGGCGCCGCCGGCGCGCTGCTCATCGGCGCGACCGTGCTGGCGTTCTTCACCGGCGGCTACTTCGACGAGGCCAGGGCGTGGGCGGGCCTGGTCATCTGGGCGCTGGTAGCTGTCGCGGCTGTGGCGAGCCCGGGAGGCATGCCGCGCGGGCGGAGCACATGGATTGCGCTCGGGGGCCTGGCGGCGTTTGCGGCCTGGACGCTCTTGTCGATCACCTGGGCGCCGATCGCAGGCAGCGCCTACCACGCCGGGCAGATCGTCGTGCTCTACCTCGGCGCGCTCGTGGCCGCCGCGATCCTGCTGCGCGAGCCGGCATGGCAGCGGCTGGTTGAGCCCGCGCTGGCGGCAGGAGCACTCGTCGTGATCGGCTACGGGATCTCCGAGCGGCTCGTGCCCGGGATCCTCAGTTTCTCGCACTCGGTGAGCGCCGAGGGGAGGCTCGAGCAGCCGCTCACGTACTGGAACGCAATGGGCGAGCTGGCGGCGCTCGGGTTTGTGCTGTGCGCGCGGATGGCCGGAGACGCTGCCCGCGACGCGCGGCTACGCGCCGCCGCGGCTGCGGCTGCGGCGCCGCTCGGAATGGGGCTCTACCTGTCCTTCTCGCGTGGAGCCCTGTTTGCATGCGGGGCCGGCGTCGTGGCGCTGCTCGTGTTCGCGCGCCGCCGCGAGCAGCTCGTGGCGGTGATTCTCGCCCTTGTGGCAGGCGGGCTGGCGGCCGCGGCATCGGCGCCGTTCGGTGGCGTCACCGGGCTCCACGGCTCGCTCTCAACGCGCGAAGGCCAGGGCGTGATCGTGCTCGTGCTGCTGCTGGTGATCATGGCGCTGGGCGCCGCCGGGCAGTTGATGCTTGCGCGGCGCCGGACCGACGCGCCATTGCGCCTTCCGCGGCACAGCTCCTGGCTCGCGCTGGGGCTGATCTGCGCGGGGCTCGCGGTCGCGATCGTTGCTGGCGCCAAGGAGCGCTCGGGCGCGCAGCTGAGCGCCGGCGCATCGCGCTTCACGACACTCCAGTCAAACCGCTATGCGTACTGGCGGGTCGCGATGCGGGCGTTCCGCTCCGAGCCGATTCGCGGGGTCGGTGCGGGCGGATGGGCGGTCTGGTGGCTGCGCTACCGGCCGTTCGTCGAGGCCGCCCAGGACGCCCATTCGCTGCCGCTGCAGACGCTCGCCGAGCTCGGGCTCGTCGGCGCGGCCTTCCTGCTCACATTCGTGGGAGGGGTCGCGCTCGGCGCATGGCGGGCGCTCAGAACTCGCCCGGCGCTCGCGGCCGGGCCCGCCGCCGCGCTGGTTGTCTACGCGATCCACGCCCCACTCGACTGGGATTGGCAGATGCCCGCCGTGTCGCTGGTCGCGATTGTCCTTGCAGGCTTTACGATTGCGCTCGATGAGGACTAGAGCCGGGCTTGCGGCTGTGCTGGGTGCGCTGGCATTTGCTTCGTCCGCCAGCGCGCTCCAGGTCACCTGGATGAAGGGCGTGTCCGCGCCCGGCACCCCCGCGAAGTACGACAAGGTCGGCGTCCTGAAGATCGGCCCGAAGTCGGCCAAGAACGTGCTCGTGCTCGAGCCGGGCACCTCGGCCGGGAGTGCCTACTTCGTTCCGCTGGCCCAATGGCTCGTCACGAAGGTCAAGGGCTGGCAGGTGTGGTCGGTCGAGCGGCGCGAGAACCTGCTTGAGGACCAGTCGGTGATCGACCTCGCCAAGGAGGGCAAGGCGACACCTCAGCAGGTGTTCGACTACTACTTCGGGTGGCTGCTCAACCCCAGCATCACGCACCATTTCACCCCGGTGGCGGACTCGAGCGTCCCGTTCGCCAAACAGTGGGGTCTGGCCGTCGCGGTCGGGGACCTGCACAACGTGATCGAGGCGGCCCGCAAGCTCGGCGGCAAGGTGGTGCTCGGAGGACATTCGTTGGGCGGCTCGGTCGTGACGGGCTACGCGGCGTGGAACTTCCATGGCCAGGCCGGCGCGGACCAGCTCGCGGGGCTCGTCTACGACGACGGCGGTAGCTTCCAATCGGCTCCCTCGGCCGCGACTGCGATGCAGACGCTACAGGCCTTCGAGCAACCGACCGTGAGCCCCTGGCTGCCGTTCGTAGCCGGGATTCCGCCATATGACTCGGGGTTGTTCGGGGTCACGGGCGGGCTGTCGACGATCGTCGCACCCAACCAGCCGCTGGCCAGCGGGGAGTCCGCGATCCTTCCGGCCTCGCTCAAGGCGCCCGTTCCGGTGACCAACATCGCCGAGTTCGGATACAGCACGAGCGTCGCCACCTCGAAGCTGGTTTTCGCGATCATGGCCCACGACGGGGCGGGGCTCGACTCGACCCCGATGGCCGACGGCCTCTACGGCTGGAACAGCGCCGGGTCGCTGACGCCGATCACGCGGTTTGCGAGGATGTTCTCGGGCTATCCGCTCCAGGGCGTCGACGGGACCGAGTGGTACTTCCCGCAGCGTCTCACCGACGACAGCGCGGCGATCGACAACGGCAACGCTAACTCCGCGCAGGCGGTGTTCGGGATCAAGGACACGCTGGGCCACCGTTTGCCGCGGGGGCTCCGGATCTACGCGTTCGGTGCCTTCGGGGGAACCGCGATCACCTCCGCCACCGCGGCGCTTGCAGCGCAGTCGCACATCCCCAAGCGCAACCTGACGCTGCTCAGCCGCCACGGAACCTACGCGCACAACGACCCCGCCGGGGCCTACCCGCACAACGTCTTCTTCAAGTACCTGGTGGCGTTCCTGAAGAAGCTCGGATGAGCGCCGAACTCTGGCCCTCGGCGACGTATATACGACGTTAAAGGCCATCGTTCGCAGGGAGAACGCTTCGGGGCGCGGGACGGGTTCGAGCTCGGATCGGACCGCAGACGTCGCGCCGAACCTCGCGCCGCCTCCCGGCAATCCTCGCTTCCCCCTCTTCGACGCGCTGCGCGCGATCGCCGCGCTGTCCGTGTTCTTCGGACACACGATCACCGAGACGTACTCGCTCACGGCCCACCACAGGCTGTTTCTGTTCGCCGTGCAGCTCGCGGATGAGGGCGTGGCAATCTTCTTCCTGATTTCCGGGTTCCTGCTCTACCGGCCGTTCGTCAGGGCGCGCGCCGAGGGCCGCGAGTTCAGCGTCCGGGACTATGCGCGGCGCAGGATCCTGCGGATCGTCCCCGCATACTGGGTGGCGCTGAGCCTGTTCGTGGCGCTTGGGTACGTGAGCGGCGTGACCAGCCACAACTGGTGGATCTTCTATGGGTTCGGGCAGGTCTACAGCTTCTCGACGATCGGCAACGGCCTCGGGGTCGCGTGGACGCTGTGCGTCGAGGTGACGTTCTACGCGGCGCTGCCGCTGTTCGCATTCGCTGCCGCGTCGCTGGCTAGCGGCCGCCACCGCTCGTCCGTGCGCGGGGACGTTGCGCTGCTGATCGTGGCGTCGGTCGGGGCGCTGGTCTGGCGCGGGCACTTCCACTCGTTCGCCGACCTAGCGACGGTCTCCACCTTGCCCGGGATGTTCGTCTGGTTCGCGCTCGGCATGGGCCTGGCGGTGGCCAGCGTGAGGTTCCCGCACGGCCGGCTGATCGCCGCTCATGCCGCCGGGTCTTGGGCCCTGGCCGCCGCGGGTTCAGCAGTCCTCTATGTGCTGCTCCACACTCGCGAGACTGTTGCCCTGGGACTCGTCGTTCACGTGTTGTACGGGCTTGTGGCGATGTGCATATTGCTTCCCGCCGTGTTCGGCGACGCGGGCGGTGGCTGGCCCAGGAGGGTCCTGCGCAGCCCCGGCCTGGCTTGGATCGGCCTCGTCTCCTACGCGTTCTACCTGTACCACTCGATCGTGATCCAGCAGGTCGAAAAGCTCGTAACACGCGAGTACGCGGCGGTGCTCGTGATCTCGGCGCTCGCGACGACGGTGCTCGCGGCCGCCAGCTACTACGCAGTCGAGCGGCCCATCATGAGGCTCGGGAGGACCAAGCGCTCACCGTCGCGGGCGTAGTCCGCGAATCGCCAACCCGGCTAGACGGCGATCGGCGCGTAGTCGGCTGGGAAGGCCGACCCGCCGAAGAACCAGCTTTCGACCGCGAAGCGCGGGTTTGGCATCGAGGGGTCGGAGCCGGTTTTGTGGACGAACAGCTCGTCGAACAGGAGCGCGTCTCCGGGTTCGAACACAGGTCTGATCACGCCGGCCCCATCGGCCGCTCCAGCCACGACATCATCGGAGATCGCGGAGGCAAGTTTGGCGCCCTCGGTTCCGGTCGGGAGATAGTCAAGCCGGCGCGGGACGATGTCGAGCCCCGGCGCCTGATCGCCGCAGCGCGACAGCGACAGCCATAGGTTCAAAGACCGGACCGGTCCCATGAACGAGCCGTCCTGGTGCCAAGCCCCAGACACCGAGGGATCGGCCTTGCGCAGCGTGGTCTTGTGCGCGGAGAGCGCTGCAGGCTCGCCGAGGTATGTCACGACCAGCTCGGGCACGCCCGCCCGGTCAAAGAACTTCAGCAGCGTCGCGCAGCAGCGGGGGGAGTCAACGGCCAGCACCCCACCGCCCGCTTCGATCCATTCGCGCCCCTCGATCGGCCCGAACCGGCCGTCGGGCTCGAAGGGCTCGTAATAGCCGCCGTTACCCCCGGCCGTGCGCTCGGCAAACGCGCGGTCGATCTCGGCCGCAAGATCGTGCGCGGCCGACCGGGGAATCAGACCGCGTACGAGCGCGCACCCGTCCCGCAGGATCGCTGCGCGCAGCACACCTGCGCTCAGCTCGGCGGGTGTCAGCTCGGGCAGCGCGTCGCCTGTCGGAAGGGCGTCGGTGTCGGGGAGAGCGAACTGCGGATCGTCGGGAGCGCCATCCATTAGCTCGATGCCGAGAGCGTGTCGCTCGCGCAGCATCTGGCGCTGCGCATTGACCGTCTTGTCGCCCCTCTGTCGTAGCAGCCGCACCGGTGCCAATCCTAGACCGCGATCGGGGCGTAGTCGGCCGGGAAGGCCGACCCGCCGAAGAACCAGCTCTCGACCGCGAAGCGCGGGTTTGGCATCGCGGGGTCAGAGCCGGTCTTGTGCAGGAAGAGCTCGTCGAACAGCAGCGCGTCGCCGGGCTCGAACACCGGTCTGATAACGCCCGCCCCGTCGGCCGCCTCAGACGCGAGGTCGTCGGAGATCGTCCACGTCAGCTCGGCGCCCTCGGTTCCCGTCGCCAGGTAGGTCTCGAGCCGGCGCGGCACGATGTCCAGCCCCGGGGCCTCATCGCCGCAACGCGAGAGCGACAACCAGAGGTTCAAGGACCGGACCGGGCCCATGAAGGCCCCGTCCTGGTGCCAGGCGCCGGACACGGCCGGCTCCGCTTTGCGAAGCGTGGTCTTATGGACGGAGATCGCAGCCCGTTCCCCGAGGTATGCCTCGACCAGCTCGGGCACGCCCGCGCGCTCGAACAGGCCAAGCATCGTCGCGCAACAGCGCGGGGAGTCGACGGCCAAAAGGCCGCCTCCCTCCTCGATCCAAGCGCGCCACATCACCGGCCCGAACCGCTCCTCGGGCTCGAACGGCTCGTAATAGCCGCCGTTGCCCCCGGCCGCGCGCTCGGCGTAAGCGTGGTCGATCTCGGCGGCGAGCTGCTCGGCGTCCGAGCGCGGGACGAGGCCTCTGACGAGCGCGCATCCGTCGCGCAGGATCGCCGCGCGCAGGAGAGCTGCTGTCAGCTGCGCGGCTGCCAGCTCCGGGAGCCGACCGCCTTGCGGCAGGGAATCGGTGTCCGCCACGGCGAACTGTGGCTCCTCCGGGGCGCCGTCGACGAGCTCGATCCCTGCGAGATGGCGCTCGCGCAGCAGCCTTCGCTGTTCATCGAGCTTGCGCTCGCGCCTTCCTCTGAGCAGACTCACTGCGGCCCCATGCTAGTGGTGCGCAGGCACGCCGACGGCGGTCGCGCCGGGCGCGACGTCCTTGACGACGACCGCGTTTGCGCCAATCTCGGCGCCCGCACCGATCGTGACCGGCCCGAGCACCTTCGCGCCGGTTCCGATCTGGACGTTCTCGCCGATGACGGGGCCGCTGAAGTTGCCGGCCACCAGCCCGACCGTGACGAACGGCGCCAGCACGACGCCCGATCCGATCTCCGTGATCCCGTCGACAACGACGTGTCCGTGCGGGATGTAGACGCCCGGACGAACCACGACCGGATCGCCGATCGACACCTGAGCGATCGCGATCGCGAGCCTGTGCGCGATCCTCGGCAGTACGGGAATACCGATCGCCTGGAGCCGCGCCTTGGCTCGGTAGAGCATCAACGCGGCGAAGACGTCGCTGACCCAAGCCAGTCTGATCACCTGGATCACCTGCTCGAGCGGCGAACCGAAGCTCTGCTGCTCTGAGCGGTAGCCGAGCGCAATCCGTGCGTCCTCGCGGACCGCTTCGACGAAACGTGGCGCGCTCACAGCGCTTCGGCGATTCGCGGTGCTTCGCGCCTGAACACCAACACGGCGACCACGGCTATGAGGACGTAGATCGCGAGTGGGATCAAGAGGCGAAGATCGCCGCCTGCCAGGGCCGCCGGGCCTGGCGCATGCGGGTCGATGATCCAGCGACGCCCGAGCTCGAGAATCGGTGTCAGCGGATTGAGTGCCACCACGTGCCGCAAAGTCGGCGAGACGTGGTCGGGCGCGTAAAGCACCGGGCTTCCGTAAAAGAGCGCCATCGAGGCCACGCCCCAGATGATTCCCAGGTCGCGGAAGCGCGGATAGAGCGAGCTCAGGATCATCGAGACGGCGATCGTGATCACCAGCAGGGCGAGGACCAGGAGCGGCAAGAGCAACCAGGTCCACATCGGGGTGATGCCGAAGGCGAGGATGAACACGAACACGACGATCAGGTTCAGACCCAGGTTGAAGAGGGCCGTCAGGACGACCGACAGCGGGATCACCAGGCGCGGGAACTGGGTCTTTCGCACGATCGACTCCTGCTGGACGATCGAGGGCACCGCGGTGATCGTTGCCTCCTGAAAGAAACCGAACAGCGTCAGGTTAAACAGCAGCAGGACCGGGTAGTGCGGCACCGCCGCGCTGACGTGGAATGCCTGGGTGAACACCGCCAGCAGGACCCCGAACAGCATCAGGGGGCGCCCGATCGTCCACGCGTACCCGAGGGCTGTGCCGAAGTAGATCCGCTTGAACTCGGTCGTGGCGATCATCAGCAGCAGGTCGATCGCGCGTCTCGGGCCGCCGCCGAGCGCGGACGGCCCCGTCACGTCACGTAGCTCGCGAGCTTCGGTCGTCATGAGCCGTCCTCCAGCAGCCGAGCCTGGACGTCATCGCGCATCGAGACGCTTCCGGCACCCGGCTCGGTCCCGTACACCGAGAACTCGAGCAGGCTGAGCGTGTTGAGCGCGATGTCACCGTGTGTGCGATTTCGTATGACCCACGCGCTGACGTGGTAGCGGCCGGGCAGCAGCCGGTTCTCGACCTCGCCCGAGACAAGCGCGCGCTGGCCGGCCGCGAGCCTGTCGGTGGAGCCCTCGTCCAACTCGAGCGACTTCGAGAATCCGAAGATGTGCGCGCCTTGGTCGTCGACGAACTGGAAGCTGAAGACGGGGCGGTCCATATCGCGGCGGGCCTCGATCACGCAGCTGAAGAACAGCCGCTCGTTCTGCTCGACGTTCTGCACCCGTTCCCCTGACTCGTTCTCGAGCCAGGCGTCGACCACGCGCGCGTTGACATCGGGCAGGGTGCCAGGCGTCCGAATCTCATCCGGGTCGGCGCCGAAGTTCAGTCGGTAGTAGCGCAGCGCCGCGTCATCTGGATCGCCGATGAACTGAAGCTCGGAGTCGTGGATCAGCATCGCCCGGTCACAGAAGCTCTGCACGGTTGCCATGTCGTGTGTCACGAGCACGATCGTCCTGCCCGAGTCGCGACGCTCGCGGAAGAACGACATGCATTTCTGCGCGAACGCCGCGTCGCCGACGGCAAGGACCTCGTCGATCAGCATCACGTCGGCGTCGGCCTCGACCATGACTCCGAAGGCGAGCCTGACCATCATGCCCGACGAGTAGTTCTTGAGCTTGAGGTCGGCGAAGTCCTCGAGCTCTGCGAACTCGAGCACCGCGTCGCGCCGGCGCGCTGCCTCGCGACGCCCGAGACCCATCAGCACACCGTTCAGCGTCACGTTCTCGCGCGAGGTCAGCTCGGGGTTGAAGCCGACTCCAAGCTCGATGAACGGCGCCAGCCGCCCGGCGATTCGGACCCTTCCCCGGTCGGCCCTGTAGATGCTCGACATGATCTTCAGCAGCGTGCTCTTGCCCGATCCGTTGCGCCCCACGATGCCGAAGAACTCGCCCTCGCGCACGTCGAAGGTCACGCCCCGGAGCGCGTGCAGAGTCCGGTATTCCGAGCGCTGAAAAGGATGCGTGACGCGCTCGCGCAGCGTGTCGCGACGGTGGTGGGGAATCTGGAAGCTCTTGTGCAGGTCGCGGACCTCGATCGCGATTGGTGCCCGATCGAGCAGCGCCGCCCGCTTGGCCCTGGGCGCATCGTGCGACGTGGGTGAGGTGGCGGCGCTCATGCCGCCGTTCGCTCCAGATAGCCGTGTGGATTGGAGGAGATGCCGTAGAGCTCCATCTCGCGGCGCTTGACGAAAGCGCTGCCCGCGGGCGTCGAGAGCCATTCGTCGATCGCCTGCAGAGACGCCTCGCGGCCAGTCGGGATGGATCCGCATTTCCTCGACATCGACCGATCCGTCCTCGACCACGAAGAAGCCGCCCGGTTGCACGAGGTCCGCAAACCCGTTCAGGGCGCCGAGCGAGCTTTCGCGCGTGTGGGCCGAGTCGTCGATCACCAGGCAGGATGCTCCGCGTGGCACCTGCTCGTGCACCAACTCGACGATGCCCGCGTCGAGCAGGTCGCCCGCGATTAGCTTGACCTCGCGGCTGTAGCGGCGGTCGACCTGGGAGAGGTTTTCTTCGGCCAGCGACAGATCGATGTCTACACCGATGACCCGTGGATGCTTGATGTATCCATAGGTCGCGAGTGTGCGCAGCCGGTCGCGGAACCACAGCGTGCTCGCGCCGTGCTGGACCCCGAGCTCGAGCACCACTTCGACGCGCCGCGAGAACAGGATGTGCTCGTAGGTGCGCAGGTCCTCCGGAAACTTCATCATCGGGATCCCGGCGTAGGTGTCGAACACGCTCTGCCGAGCCCGGTCCTTGAAGTACTCGGCGGCAGGAGTGTCCAGCTCGACGGTCACCGTAGGTGGCAGGCGCATTGCGTCAGAGTGTCTCAGGAGAGCGCCCGTGCCCGCCAGCGACGCAGCCGTCGGTGCTCGAATTGGGCGGCATGCGGTAGTTGCGTGTCGAGCGCCACGCGCGCAGGCCACCATCGCGACGCCGTGATCCCCGCGGCGCGCCTCCATACGAGCCCGCGCGCGAGCTCCCATTCGCCGCCGAGCGTCTCGGTTCTTCCGAACACTCCGCGCAGCGGGCGCAGGATCAGCCACACGAACGCCAGCGCCGAGCGCTCGCTCGCGAGATAACGCTCGAGCGCGCGCCGTTTTGTCGGCGTCAGGAGTGCCCCGCAGCGCATCAGGAGGGTGAGGGCAAACATGCGGCCCGGGATGAAACCGAGGAAGTAGGCCGCCCGCCATTCGCGCATCCGTGGCAGATGCCCCGGCCGCCGACGCCGCCGGGACTCGCCGGCGACCTTGCCGAGGATCGCGGCGGGATGCTGGACGTAGTCGTAGAGCGGTCGGTCGACGTAGTTGATCTCGCCGGACGCGAGGGCGACGAGCGCGATCCAGTGATCGTGGAAGTCGATCCCGGGCGTGTCTGGGAATGGCACCGCTCGCTCGCCGACCTCACGGCGGAAGAGCGCCGATGCCCCGGTGACCGTGTTGGCGACCAGCAGCGAAGCGATGTTCGTGAAGTTGTTGGCCCGGCCGCGCCAGAGCGTGTTACGCAGCACCGCCCCCGAGGGGTCCACCAGCCGCTGGTCCGAGTAGACGAGCATCGCCGAGCCGAGGGCGGCCCGCAGTATTGCCAGGCGGTCGACGCGCCAGACGTCGTCTTGGTCGCACAGCGCGACGAGCTCGGCGTCGGGCGGCGCAAGCGTCAAAGCCCGCTCAAAATTGCGGTAGAAGCCGATCCGCTCGTCCGCCCGCGAGACGGCGAAGCGCTCGTCGTCCTTTACGAGCGCCTCGATCGCCGCATAGTGCTCGGGGCTGGAATGGTCATCCGAGATGACGCACGTCCAGCCCGAGTCGGACTGCGCCCGGATCGAGTCGAGCTGCGCGGCGAGCAGATCGAGGTCGGGTTCGAAGGTCGCCATGCAGATCGCGATCAGGCCGGCGCGCGGCTCGGCGGCCTCGTGCCCGGGGACGATCTCGATCTCGCCCAAAGCTGCGAACGCCCCATCCGCGATCGCCTGGACCTCGACCGTCCCCGGGGCTTCCGGTGCCCTGAACGGCACGACGCTCCAGAAGCCGCTGCGCCGTTGGGCCATATCGAAGCGCGGCATTCGCACGGCGCGCGGCTTGTGCCTTAGTTCACCCAGCGCGAGCTCGAGCGATCGCGCCGTCGCCGTTCCCGAGCAGTAAAGGGCGGTCGCGCTGCCCGCCGGCATCCGTTCCGGCAGCGGGCTCTCCAGGTGAACGCCGCTCACGCTCGCAAAAGTACACTCGCCGTCAGTTGTGGCGGCTCCTCACGACGCCCCATCCCCGGCGCTCGAGCCGCCGCCCGGCAACCCCCGGTTCCCCTTGTTCGACGGGCTGCGCGGGATCGCGGTGCTCGGAATCCTGTCGTTTCACGTCTCAGAGTTCACGGCGCAGCTCGGGATGGGAGTCCTCGGGCGGCTCTACGAGGTTGCGGGTAGTGAGGCCGTGCACGTCTTCTTCGCGATCTCGGGCTTCTTGCTCTATCGCCCGTACGCCGCGGCGCATGCGGAGGGCAAGGCCGGCACCGCGGCGCGGATCTATGGCCGCCGGCGAGCGCTACGAATCCTGCCGGCCTACTGGACGGTGCTCACGTTGCTCGCGATCTACCCGGGTATCCGTGGCGTTTTCAGCGGCGACTGGTGGCGCTACTACGGCTACCTGCAGGTGTACGCGGGGCGGACCGTCGGGGGCGGCATCCAGGTAGCTTGGACGCTCTGCGTCGAGGTGAGCTTCTACCTCGCGCTTCCACTCTGGGCCATCGCAATGCATCGGCTCGGCGGCCGAGGGAGATGGCTCGCGATCGAACTGACGTCGCTCGCTGTCGTGATGGCCGGTGGCCTGGCCGTATATCTCGGCTCGGCCCACCATCTCGTGGGCTATCTCGTCGAGACCACGCTCGCGGGCCAATGCTTCTGGCTCGCGACCGGGATGGGGATCGCCGTGCTGAGCGTCGCGGCCGGGCGCAGGGAAGCGGGCCTTGACCGAGCTGCCGGATTCGTGGGCCGGCAGCCGGTCCTCTGCTGGATCGCCGCGGCCGGCGCCTTCGCCGGCCTGATGGCCCTCGTGCCGAGGGGGGGGCTGTTCGGGCTGATCGCGCTCACGCAGCGCCAGCAGTCGGCTACGACGACGGCCGCAAAGCTCGCGCTCGGGGCCGCGTTCATCGCGCTGCTCCTTGCGCCGGCCGTGTTCGGCGACGGGCGCAGCGGATTGCCGCGGCGGCTACTGCGTCTCAGACCGGTCGTATGGCTGGGAGTGATCTCTTACTCGTTCTACCTCTGGCACCTGACGGTCGTCGAGCTGCTGGCGACGCCCGGACACGGCGCGTTCTCAGCCTCCGGTTGGAATCTGATGAGCCACATCCATGCGGCGCGCACGCTCGTGCTCTACGCGCTGAGCTTTGCGCTCACCGGCTTGCTGGCGACGCTCAGCTACCGCTACGTCGAGCTGCCGTTCCTGCGGCGCAAGTAGCTCCCTATTCTCCGCCCCGGAATGCTCGTCTTCGGTTGCTCGATCACTGCCCCCGACGTCTACTCCCGTTGCGCGGAGCCGGGCTTGCGGCGGGTCGCCGAGCCGGATTCGGAAATCATCGCCAACGCAGCGGCCGGTTCGCTGTTTCGCTCCTACAACCTGATCCTCGACCAGGCAGCTCACCATGAGAACCTCGAGGCGGTGGTGCTCGTGCACCAGGACGCGGAGATCGCCGATCCGGACTTCTGCGTGAAGCTCCGCGCGGCGCTGCGCGATCCCGACGTGGCGGTCGTCGGCTGCGTCGGCGCGCTCGACGTCCGCTCGATCGCCTGGTGGGAGGGATCGGTCACGTGGGCATCGTTCACGCACCGATATCGCGAGTTCGGGGGCGGCGAGGTCAAGGCGTTCACGTGGTCGCCCGACGGCCACCCGGGCTACGCCCGGACCGGGGAGGTGGACACGCTCGACGGCTTCGTGCTGTGCCTCTCGCCGTGGGCGGTGCGCAACGTGCGCTTCGACGAGAGCCTCGGCACCCAGATCCACGGCTACGACCTCGACTACTGCCTGCAGGTCAGGGAGGCGGGGCGCAAGGTGGTGACGGCCGACTTCAAGGTCGTCCATCACCATTCGCTCGAGCTCGTCAAGGACACCGACCCGTGGGTCGAGGCCCACATGCGCGTCGCCGAGAAGTGGGAGGAGCGGATGCCGGGTATCGGCCATCCAAACTGGGGCTCGGCGCCCGACGACTGGAAGGGACGCGCACGACGGGCGGAGGCCGAAGCGGGTGCGGCGCGGCTCGAGCGGGAGTCGATGCGGCTTCAGGCCGAGGCCCGCGAGCAGGCCCTGCGCGCTGAGCTCGACGAGGTTCTGGGCAGCACGAGCTGGAGGGCGACTCGCCCGTTGCGAAAGCTCGCGCTCGCCCTCACGGACCGTCGCGGGCGATCGTGATCGTTTTCGGCGTAGCCGTTACCCAGCCCGAGGCCTACCAGCGCTGGGCCGCGGCAGGGATCGAGCACGTGCGCGAGTCCGACTCGGCGGTGTACCCCAACTCCTCTGCGGGGTCGATCTTCCGCGCCTACAACCTGCTGCTGGACCAGGCCGCGGCGCACGAAGATCTCGAGGCGCTCGTGCTCGTCCACCAGGACGTGGAGATCGTCGACTCCGACTTCTGTGCGAAGTTGCGCGCCGCGCTGGCCGAGCCGGAGGTCGCGGTCGTCGGCAGCGTCGGGGCGATCGACGCGCGCTCGATGGCGTGGTGGGAGGGCTCCGTGACCTGGGCGTCGTTCACGCACCGCTATTACGAGTACGGCGGCGGCGAGCTGCCGGCGTTTGCGATGCATCCCGAGCCGACCGCGGCGCCGGCATTTGCGCGCACCGGCGAGGTCGACACGCTCGACGGCCTGCTGCTCGCGCTCTCCCCGTGGGCCGCGCGAAACCTGCGCTTCGACGAGGCGCTCGGTCGCTTCCACGGCTACGACTTCGATCTCTGCCTGCAGGCGCGCGCGGCCGGGCGCAAGGTCGTGACCGCCGATCTGAAGATCGTCCACCACCATTCGCTCGACCTGATGCCGGACCCCGAGGAATGGGTCGAGGCCTACGTGCGGCTGATCGACAAGTGGGAGCAGCGCTTTCCCCAGCTCGGGGCGCTGGTCGGCGACGGTGCGACCGACTGGAAGGCTCGCGCCCGGCGCGCCGAGGGGCAAGCCGCGGCGGCAAAAACGCTGCGCATCGCCGCGCAGCTCAACGCGAGCGCCCACGCGCTTGAGCTGGAGCGCGAGCTCGAGACCATGCGCACCAGCAGGAGCTGGCGCCTGACGGCGCCGCTACGCCTCGTCGCGGCGGCGCTGAAGCGTCACTAGCTCGTCGGAGATCTGCTCGATCGCGCGGCTGACGTCGGCGCGCGAGAAGACCGGCTTGCCAAGCTGGCGGATGCGCAGAAACAGCTCCGCTGCGGCGAATGCGCGCGAGTCCAGCATCCGCTGGAGCAGCGTGCGCACTTCGACGAGCTGCTGCTGGGCATCGGTGGCCAGGCTCAGCTGCACGTGGGCCGAAGCGAGATGCAGGACGCGGTTGCGCTCGAGGCGCTCGAGCAGCGGATTGCGGTCCCACGGCTCGAGGATGCGCCGCACGGCCGCCGCGTAGGGCGCATCGCTGGGCCAGATCACCCCGAGGCCGAAGAACGTCGGGATGACCGCGTGCGCCAGGCCGTCATCGGCTGCGACGAAATCCTCGAGGGCAGTCAGTACACCGTTGCGCGGGCCGCCCTCGGAGGCGGCCGGGTTGTGATAGGGGAGGGCACCCGGCCGCACGCCGTTCACCCCGGGATACAGGCCACTCTCGGGGGTGATCGGTTGGCGTTGGTCCGGCGGGATCTGGTCTGGATCGAAGTAGTCGTCGCGGCGACCGTGAGGCCACGTTACGTCGTGCAGCAGGACGAGCGGCATCCGTCCTTGAGGCCAGCGGGTGAGCGCCTTCAGCTCCTCGGTGACCGTGTAGTAGTTGTGGTCGCCGTCCAGGATCACGGCGTCCGTGGGCTCGACGCCGACGAGCGCCGCGGGGCTCTCCGCACGAATCAGACGGAGTTCAGAGCGATCGCGTTCGAGCTGCTCGAGCTCGGTCTGGGGGGAGGGGTCAATCGCGACGATCTGCGCGCCCGCTCGCTCCGCCCACAGCAAGAGCAGGCGGGTGAGGTCGCCGGCGTACGCCCCGACTTCGATGACCGACTTGGCCTCCGCGGCGTCGAGCACGGCGACCAGTAGCTCGCCGTTGTTGAGCAGCGACGCCCCCCACGCACCAGGGTCCGTCTCGTACGGGTTCAGGCCAAACGGGTACTCCATCGCGGGCGAGTGTGTCAGGAGGACGGGAAGCGCGGCTCTAGCTCACGTAGGTGTCGTGCGGCCTTGAAGAGCAACGGGAGGTCACGCCCGGCCGTCGCGGCCAGCCATTGCCATGCAGCGAGGTTCTGAGGCTCGCCTCGCGTGACGGGCTCGAGCACGCTCCGCGCCTGAGTGAAATCGCCATGCTCCGCTTCCACCGCTCCGAGCAATACGTCGGGTTCCCAATCGGGGTTCAGCAGCTGGGCAGCGCGCACCAGCGAGTGCACTTGGCGCACCTGCGCGGCGGTGGCCGTGCCACCGCTGCCGACGATCGCGTTCGCGCGCTGGGTGTTGATGGCCTGTCGTGCCCCGAGCGCGAACCACGCGCAGACGACGACCGCGACCGCGGCGCAGATGAGACTAGTGGCACGCACACACGCATGATCGCAAGTGTCTACGCTTCGCGGCGGGGGAACTCTGAGCAGATGTGGAACGGAAAATCGGTCTCGGTGGTGCTCATGACGTATGCCGAGCGCGACTCGATACGCGAGGTGATCGAGAGCTTCTACGCGACCGGCGTCGTCGACGAGGTGCTGGTCGTGGACAACAACGCGCAGCCTGGCACAGCCGAGGAGGTCGCCATGACCCCCGCCCGGCTCGTGCGCGAGCCGCTCCAGGGGTACGGCCATGCGACCCGTCGTGGCCTGCTCGAGGCCGCCGGCGAGCTGATTGTGCTGGCCGAGCCCGACGGCACGTTCCTGGCCCAGGACATCTTCAAGCTGCTCGTCTACAGCAACGAATGCGACGTGGTGTTCGGCACCCGCACAACGCGCGAGCTGATCTGGGCTGGCGCGAACATGGCGCGCTTCCTCCGCTGGGGCAACTGGGCGGTGGCCAAGCTGATCGAAGCGCTCTACAACACCAGCCACCTCAGCGACGTGGGCTGCACCTACCGGTTGCTGCGGGCGCCTGCGGCCAAGGCGATCGCCGCGTCGATGCGCACCGGCGGCAGCCATGCCGGCGCAGAGATAATGCTGCTCACGATCCGTTCGGGCGCCCGTTTCGTCGAGGTGCCGGTGAACTACCTGCCGCGCGTGGGCACCTCGTCGGTCACCGGTGACCCGCTGGCCGCGTTGGGGGTCGGATTGCGCATGATCGCCCTGATTCTGCTCATGCGGCGCGAGACTCCGCGCCACTACCCGCGTCCGCCGGCTTTCGCGGGGGCACCGCCGCCGGAGGCGCCTGAGCGTGCCCGCCTCCCACTTTGACCAAATCGCGGCCGCCTACGACGAGTCGCTTCCCGCCCACGTCGTAGAGCACTACCTGCGCAAGCGCACGGCGTTCCTGACCGGGGTCGCGCCCGTCGGCTCGGCGCTAGACGTCGGCTGCGGGACCGGCGCGCTGGCCGAGCGGCTGGCGGCCAGGGGCTACCGGGTGGTGGGCATCGATCCCTCGGAGGGGATGCTCGAGATCATGCGCGCCCGGGCGCCGGCGGTCGAGGCCGTTCAGGGCTCGGGCAGCGAGCTGCCATTCGATGCCGATCGCTTCGATCTGGTCCTGACGGTCGCTGCGCTGCATCACATCGCCGCTCCAGATGAGGTCAGGCGGACCTTGGCGGAGATGGTCAGGGTCTGCCGACCCGGCGGACGCGTTGTGGTTTGGGACCACAACCCGCGGAACCCGTACTGGTCGAGCCTGATGGCACGGGTTCCCCAGGACACGGGAGAGGAGCGCCTGGTCCCCGCGCCCGAGGTCATCGATGGGCTGATGGACGCAGGTGCCCGGGTGCTCAGCTGCCAGCAGCTGGGCTTCGTGCCCGAGTTCACCCCGCGGCGCGCGATCCGTGCGGCGGCGGGGCTGGAGCGGCTGGGCGAGCGCACGCCCCTCCTGCGCACATTCGCTGCCCACAACGTGGTCGTCGCGACGCCGGCTTAGGCGTCGCTCAGCGGGGCACAAGTTCAGCGACGATCAGACCGTCCCCAGCGTGCACGAGCGGCCGCAACTGAAAGCGGCGGTCGAGTGCTTGCAGGATCCACTCGGTCTCGGGCCAGCCGCCGTCGATCGGTCGATCGAGCGGGTTGACTTGCCCCGCGCGCAGATCGGCGCCGATCTTCAGTGCCGAGTCGTCGATCAAGAGCCGCTGGCCCGGCCGCAGGCGCGCGAGCGCGGTGCGCATTTCAGGCAGCCACGCCGAGGGCACGAGCCCGTCCTGCTTGGGATCGCCGATCGGCAGCAGGTTGTAGCGGTGGCTGCGCATCAGCGCCTCGGTGCCGAGATCGGGCAGCGTCGGTAGCAGGATCACGAGCCGCCGTCCAGGCACGTAGCGGCGCGCCAACGCAGCCAACTCCAGTGCGCGCGGGTCGATCGCCGGCGGGTGCCACAGTCGATGAAGCGCGCCCCGCAGCCCGCCGCCGGGGTAGAAGTGGGCCAGCGCACTCCAGGAAAAGCGGCTCGAGATCGAAGGCCACGCGCCGGACACCAGCAACGTCGATGCCCCCAGTGCGCAGGCGAGTGCGGCGCGGCGGACCGGTAGCCGCGCCCTCGTGCCCCGATCCAAGACCAGCGCCAGCCACAGGGCACCAGCCACCAGCAGGGGCAGCGCAACGTAGGGGAACAGGTACGTCGAGGAGCGGTTGTCGGTGTAGCTCAGGACGGCGACCGCATAGGCGGTGGCCCCGGCCAGGGCGACCAGCAGCACCGGCCGAGAGCGGGCCAGCCGGGCCCGCCGTGCGGCCAGCAGCACGATCCCTGCCGCCGATGCGCCCGCCGCGGCGTAGGCCGCCAGTCCCGGCGACCAGTTGGCAAAACCGTAGGTGGTCGAGCCGGCCTTGCCTCCGATCAGGAATGCATGGACGTACGCCAGGTACTGTCCCCAGTCGGGGAGGTGGCCGCTGCCGGCCAACGTGACGAGCGCGAAGAGGACATGCGCGCCCACCCACGCCGCGAGTGCCAGTCCGCCCTGCCGGAGCACCCAGCGCGCCCGATCGCCATCGCTTCGCAGCCACGCCTGCGCCGCGATCAGGCCCGCGTAGGTGACCGTTGCGTAAGCGAAAGCCTCGAGCGCCCACAGGGCCGAGACTCCGAGCGCGCCCAGCGTGAGGAGGCGCGCCGTCGGCGCAAAGCGCGGCAGGCGCAGCCCCGCGACCGTGCCCACGAGCACGATCATTGGTAACCCGAACCGCAGCGGGCCCTCCTCGGGCAACTGTCCCACTGGAAAGGCGAAGTGGTAGACGAACGCGAGCACGCCGATGCCGATCGCAGCGATCGCGAGCAGGCGGCGGACACCGGCCATCCGCAGGACGGCGTACCCCGCGATGTAGAACAGCGAGGTCAGCAGACCGTCGAGCAGTCCGAAGGTCCCATAACCGATCGGTGCCACGTGGAACCAGGCCGCGACGAAGTACAGAAGGCCGACGCCGTATTGGGAGACCGGGTCGTTCACGAGCACCGCGCCTCCGCCGAGCAGCTGATTGGTCGGCCCCAGGATCCAGTCCTGCTGGAACTGGACGATGCCGGCGCCGCCGAAGACGTTCGGGATGCCCGGTGGCGCGTGGTACACGACCACGTCCGTGACCGCCAGCAGCAGGAGCGCGACCACGGCCACGTCGAACACGAGGCCGCCGCGGCCCAGGTGGGGTAGCCGAAGCCGCTGGTAAGCGAGCATCACGCAGGCTCCGGCCACGACGCCGAGCGCCAGCGGCAGCGGCCGCAGCGAGCTCGAGCTGGTCAGACACAACAGGACGCCGAACAACAGCAGCGCTGCGACACCCACCACACTGGGCGTGCGCCGCGCAAGGCGAGCAAGCACCGTCGAGGCACCGCCCCGCGCAAGCCTCCAGACAAGCGGGGCGATGAGCACCGACCAGGCCAGAACGCCGACCAGAACGCCTTCGACCCCGCTGCCCCATGGCAGGTCTCCCGACAGCCTGACCACGATGAGAATCGCGGCCAGCGAGCCGCAGGCGACCGCCGCGAACGCACCCAACCCCTCGCGATTCGGCCCGCACGCAATCGTGTCGGCCAGCCGCGGCCCGAGCAGCAGCGCCAATGGCAGGAGCACGAGAAACGAGATCAGGTAGGCATCGGTCTTGACGATCTGGCGTTGCTGGTTGAACTGCCCCGTACGTCCGACGAGCCCTGTGAGCGACGGCGGGTGGACGACCAGGAGCTGCGCGGCGACCAGCACAAGCGCCGCCGCCATGACGAGCGTGATGGTCAGCGCGAGCGCCGGCCCGAACGGGGCCCGTTCAGGCGCCTCGTTCACCGACGCCCGGTGGCCGGGCGCGAGAACACGCCCACCACTGTCGGGATGAACCCTGCGTAGTGCTTGACCGAGACCAGCCGGTAGCCGTCTGGGAACGCTGTTGGCGGCAGTTGCGCGCCGACCACAAAGATCGGGGACCCAGCCGCTTCCCGTACCGCTTCGCCCTGCGCAGCGGGCAGCGACGTGACGGGATCGAAGATCGTGAAGGGGTGGTCGCGCTCGGCGGGCCCGAGCGCGCGCACCACTCTCGCGTCTCCCCGGAAGGCGACGTCGAATCCGCTCAGCGGGCCGGGAGTCGAGCCGATGGCGTCGGTCTCGTCGATGACGACGTCCTGCGCGGAGGCTCGTGCACTTACGTACGTGGCGGCCGCCTGATAGTTGGGGCGCGCGAATCGCGGCTCGAGCATTCTGAGCGCACCGATCGCGAAGGCCGCGACTGCCAGAGCCGACGCGGCGAGCGCCGTCCGGCGTCCCGTGAGGGCAGTCGCTGCCGCGCCCGACAGCGCCAGGAAGGGCCACGAGGCGGCCAGCTCGCGGACTCCGATGATGTGGTTTCCAAACGTGCTGTAGACGCACTCGCCCACCGGCGTTGCGAGCAGCAGGACCGCGATCAGCACGACGCGGCGCGGCAGCCGGGTAGGCAAGCCGCCCGTGCGCCACCGCACGGCGAGGCCGGCTGCGGTCACCGCGGCCGCCAGGGCCAGCAGCACTAGGGCCGCGACACCAGGCAGCGCTCGCAGGCCCGTGTCCCCGGAGGACAACAGGGGTGAAGACACGTACGGGTAGCCCACCGCCCAGTGCTCGAGGTCGACCCGGACCGCGTGGGCGTCGAAGGCCGACAGGGCGGAGAGGATCGTGAGAGTGGGCGAGTGCTCGTCGGCGATCAGGCCCGGGATCCAGGGGACCACCAGAAGCGCGGCTCCCAGGTTGGCGAGCAGCGCGGTGCGTCGCAGGCGCGGCTCGGTCCACAAGAGCCACAGCAGCTGCGCTCCCAGCACGAACACGCACGTGTAGTGGGTGTAGAAGGCGGCCGCCGAGCACACCGCGTAGAGGACCCAGTACCGCCGCCGCCCCGTATCGACCGCCAGCAGCATCGAAAGCGTCGCGGCGAGCACGAAGAACATCAGCAGGCCATACGCGCGCGCCTCGGCCGAGTAATAGATCATGAACGGCGACAGCGCCGTCAGCGCGGTGGCCACGAGCGCGGCGCGGCGGCCGACGGTGCGCGCCCCGACCGCATACACCAGCGGGATCGTGGCCGTCCCCGCGAGCAACGCCGGCAGCCGCAGTAGCTCGGGTGAAGTCCCGGCTCGCGTCGTGAGCCAGGAGGTGACGAACGACAGGGGCGGCGTGATCTCGGCGTGGTGGATACGACCGGTGCTGTACAGCAGCCTCATAACCTCGCCCAGCCCGTGCGTGGCCGATATCCAGTAGGTCGAGAGCTCGTCGGCGAAGATCGACTGGTGCGCCACGATCACGCGCACGGCGGCGCCGATCACGGTCAACGCGATCACCGCGATCACCGTGGGGTGGATCGGCCACGGGCCCGCTCGTGGGCGCGCATCGCCCGTGGATGCCGTCCCCCGCGGCGCAGTGGTCTCCAGGGCCGCCATTGGCGCAGACATTATGGGCTGTCTGTGCGGGCGCGCCCCGTTACGCTGTCGCCAGCCAGTGACGACGGTTGAGCGTGTGATGAGAACCGATGGGGGCGCTATCTGCGCATGGTGCGGACAGCCGGCGAGCCCGACCGGCGGCAGGCTGGCGCTGTGCGCGGCTTGCGGGGCCGCGACCACGTGGCCGCCGCCCGACGAGCAAGAGCTCGCGCCGCGACTACGACGGTTGGTACCGGCCCGCGAGCGGACGATTCAGCGGCGGCGGCGACGTCCTGCTGCGGATGTCGCGCGGGCGGCTTGCCCGCCGACTCGACCACGTGGCTCCGCCGGGCCCAGTGCTCGACGTCGGGTGCGGCGATGGCGCGCTGCTCGACGGCCTGGCGGCCCGCGGCCGCGAGGCGCTCGGACTGGAGCGGGTCGCCACGCGGCCCGATGTGCGCGCCTGCGCGGTCGACGGACTTCGCCGAGCGCGCGGTGAGTGGGCGGCCGTCGTGTTCTGGCACACGCTCGAGCACGTCATGAAGCCGGCGGCGGCGCTTGACCGCGCGTGCGAGCTGCTGGCGCCCGGCGGGCTGCTGGCGATCGCCGTTCCCAACCTGGCCAGCTGGCAGGCGCGGATGTTCGGCGATCGCTGGCTGCATCTCGACCTGCCACGCCACCTCGTCCATCTGCCGGCGGCCGCGTTGGTCGACCGGCTCAGGGCGCGCGGCCTCGAGATCGATCGTGTCAGCTACTGGCGCGGCGGGCAGGTCGTGTTCGGCTGGCTGCACGGGCTGGTCGCCGCGCTTGCCCGCTCACCCCAACCTGTACGACGCGATCCGGCGGCCGGCCGCGCGGTCGCGCCCGATGACGGCGCGGCAGCGAGCGGTGGACGCTGGCGGCGGGAACGGCGCTCGCCCCGCTTGCCTTCGGCGCTCGCGGCTCGCCGAGGTCGCCGCCAAGGCCGGCGGCACCGTCTACGTTGAGGCCCGGCGCCGGTGATCACCGGTGAGCGCGTCAGCGCTCCCGCCGGGGGCTTCAACCCGACCTTTCAGCGCCACGTGGCGGCCTACAGGCTGTGTGCCCAGCTCCTGCCGCCGGGCCGCGTGCTCGATCTGGGCTGCGGCGTCGGTCATTCGTTCCGCGAGCTCGATCCGCGTGAATCGGTCGGCGTCGACTCCGACCCCGGTGCGCTCGCGGGCCAGCAGCGCGAGACCCACGTGGCCGACATGCGGCGACTCCCGTTGGCCGATGGCTCGTTCCAGTCGGTCTTGGCCGTCCAGTCGCTCGAGCACGTGCCAGATCCGGAGCGGGTGCTGGCCGAGGTCGGACGCGTGCTCGTGCCCGAAGGCCGCGCGGTCTTCGTGACGCCGAACCGGCTGACCTTCGGCCGCCCTGACGAGATCATCGATCCCTACCACTATGTGGAGTACGACCCGGTCGAGTTGCGTGAGCTGTGCGACGGACACTTCGCCCGCGTCGCGATCTTCGGCCTGTTCGGCTCCGAGCGCTACGGGGCGCTGGTCGAGGCCGAGAGCCGCGAGCTCGAACGCCTGCTCCGACTCGATCCGCTGCGGTTGCGTCGCGCTGATTCCCCGCCGGCTACGCCAGCGGCTCTACGACCGGCGTCTACGAAGGGACCGCGCACGACCGCGTCCCGGCGCGCTGGAGATCGTGCCCGACGACTTCAGTCTCTCGCGCGATCGTGTCGCGGAAGCGCTCGACCTGGTCGCGGTCTGCGACGCGCCGCTCACGGCATGAACTTGCGGCTGCGCCACACGTGCGCGCGGTGCATCACGAGTCGCACGGCGGCGAGCACCGTCTTGGCGCCGTACACGACCGATTGCGCGAACGAGGCCGAGGACGCGTCGGAGAAGTAGCGCGTGCGGGCTGGGACTTCGGTGATACGAAAGCCGAAGTGCACGGCCTGCATCACCATCTCGGAGTCGAACACGAAGTCGATCGAGTTACGAAGGAAGGGCACGGTCAGCAACAGCTCGCGGGAGAAGGCTCTGTAGCCGGTGTGAAGCTCTGTGAAGTTGGTCGCGCAGGACGGCGTTCTCGATCGCGGTCAGCGCTCGGTTGGCGACGAACTTGTAGGCCGGCATCCCGCTCGTTCGCCAGGCACCGGGCTCTGTCAGCCTCGAACCGAGCACCATGTCGGCCTCCCCGCGAAGGATCGGCTCGACCATCCGCGGGATCAGCGACGGCTCGTACTGGCCGTCCGGATGGAGCATCACGACCGCGTCTGCGCCGCGCTGGAGGGCCTCGAGGTAGCAGGTCTTCTGGTTGCCGCCGTAGCCGACGTTATGCGGATGCCAGATCAGGTGCAGCGGCAGGCGGCGTGCGACATCGAGCGTCGTGTCGGTCGACTTGTCGTCGACCAGGATGATCTCGTCGACGACGTCGGTCGGGATCGCCGAGACCGTGGCCTCGAGCGTCTTGGCCGCGTTGCGCGCGGGCATCACGACGATGATCTTTGCGTGGCGGGCCGCAGTTGATGCCGGTGAGCTCGCGCCGGCTTGCCCCTCGGTCTCGATGCGAGGTTCCACGTGGCCGCCAAGGTTATCCGCAGGCCCCTTACGCTTCGACGCCGTGAGCGGCGCGAGCCTGCACGTAGAGCTGGACGTCAAGCTCCCCGATGCCGTTGCGGTCGGGGACGGAACGGCGATCTTCGTTTGCGGCTGGTGCTTCAGCCCTCAGGCTGAGATCACCTCGCTCGAGTTTGTGCTCGACGGCGAGCCGCAGCCGGTCGACGCTTACGGCATGCCGCGGCTGGATCCGTTCAGGGAGGTGCATCCTGGGCTCGATCCCTTCGCCGGAGCCTCCCGCGATCCCGAATCGACGCTCGATCCGGAGCTGCACAGCTACCGCAGCGGTTTCTGGGGGCTGGCGCGAGTGGCTCCTGTGGCGGAACCCGTTTCGGTGGAGTTGCTGCTTGCGGGCCGCTCTCGAAGGAGGCGGAACGGCAACCGCCAGCCTCGGCGCGCTGGCCCTCACGCCCGGCGCACGAGCGGCGGGCGACGGCGGACCGCTGGTCGCCATCTGTATGGCGACCTACGAGCCGCCGCTGGATCTGTTTCAGCAGCAGGTCGACTCGATCCGCGCCCAGAGCTGCCACGACTGGGTCTGTTACGTGAGCGACGACGGCTCGAGCGCGCGGTCGTTCGAGCGGCTGGAGGAGGCAATTGGCGATGATCCGCGTTTCGTCGTGTCTCGCTCGCCACGCCGGCTGGGTTTCTACGGCAATTTCGAGCGGGCACTGTCGATGGTCCCGGCCGGTGCGAAATTCGTGGCGATGGCCGACCAGGACGATCGGTGGCATCCGCACAAGCTCGAGGCGCTGCTGAACT
The DNA here is from genome assembly GCA_963795505.1 of uncultured Actinomycetes bacterium. GTDB lineage: Bacteria > Actinomycetota > Thermoleophilia > Solirubrobacterales > Solirubrobacteraceae > Palsa-465. Next base: position 376,503 of record CAWCIB010000010.1, on the reverse strand, counting down.
CGATCGACGGCGCGCAGCTTGTCTACAGCGATGCGCGGATCGTCGACCGCGACGGTCAGACCGTGTCGGACACCTACTGGAGTCGGCGGCGAAACAACCACTCCGACCTGACCTCACTGTTCATCGCGAACTCCGTCACGGGCGCCGCGTCGCTGTTCCGGCGCGAGCTGCTCGATACAGCTCTGCCTTTCCCGCCCGCCCAGTTCGCGCATTACCACGACCACTGGATCGCGCTGACGGCTTTTGTGCGCGGAGAGATCGGGTTCGTGCAGGAGCCCCTCTACGACTACGTTCAGCACGGCGAGGCGTGGCTCGGTCACGCGACCGCGAACCGCATGCCCTCGTTGCGCGACCGGATCGGCGGGCTTCGTGCCCGAGGCCTGCGCGAGCGCATCGCCAAGTGGCGCATGCACTACTTCGTCGACGTCGCGCGGCTGATGCAATTCGCGACGATCCTCGAGCTTCGCTATGGGGAGCGAATCGCGTCATCCAAGCGACGCGTGGTGCGGCGTTTTGCGCGCGCCGACGATTCGCCGGTGACGATCGCGCGGCTCGTTGCCCGCGGCACACGCGAGCTCGTCGGGCGGCCGGAGACGCTCGGCGCCGAGTGGATGGTTGCGCTGGCGCTCCTCTGGCGGCGCGCCCTTTCGCTGAGCGCGCGGCGAGTCCCCCAGCGTCGGCTGCGGCTCGATGCGGTGCCGCCTCCCGACTTGGCTCCGCCACCCCAGCGCGCTCGGCGCTGCCGGCGATGACGCGCTCACGGGCCCCCTGGCGATCGCCAACAAGGTCGCACCGCTCGAGCTCGATGTCCGCGCCGACGCCCCCACGCGGATCAACTTGCTGATCCCGACGATCGACCTCGACCACCTGTTCGGCGGATACATCGCCAAGTTCAATCTCGCCCGCCGCCTGGCCGAGCGCGGGCACCGTGTGCGTGTCCTGACGGTCGATCCGGTCGGCCCGCTGCCGAGATCGTGGAAGCGAAGCCTCGAGTCCTTCAGCGGTCTGGCCGGACTGACCGAACGGGTCGAAGTGGAGTTCGGACGCGAGGCAGACGCGGTCAGCGTCAGCCCGACCGACGGCTTCATCGCGACAACGTGGTGGACGGCCCACATCGCGGCTGACGCGGCGCGCGCGGTAGGCGCGGCGCGGTTCGTCTACCTGATTCAGGAGTACGAGCCATTCACGTTCCCGATGGGCACCTATGCGGCGCTGGCGGAAGCGTCGTATGGGTTCGATCACTTCGCGGTCTTCTCGAGCGAGCTGCTGCGCGACTACTTCCGTCGCCACGCGCTCGGCGCATACGCGCGAGGATCAGAACGCGGCGACCAGGACTCGGTCAGCTTTCAGAACGCGATTACACGGATCGAACAACCCGACCCGGCGGATCTGGCGGCGCGGCAGACGCGCCGGCTGCTCTTCTACGCACGCCCCGAAGAGCACGCCGCGCGCAACCTGTTCGAACTCGGCGTGCTGGCGCTGTCACGTGCCGTTGGAGACGGAGCTTTTTCCGGCTGGGAGCTGCGGGGAATCGGGTCGGTGACGCCCGGCGGTCGGCTCGCGCTCGGCGGGGGCGCGACGCTCGAGCTGCTGCCGCGCTCTTCTCAGGACGACTACGCGCGACTCCTGAGCGAGCACGACGTGGGGCTCGCTCTGATGTACACGCCGCACCCGAGCCTCGTGCCGATCGAGATGGCTTCTGCCGGAATGCTCACCGTCACCAACACGTTCGAGAACAAGACCGCGGAGGCGCTGGCCGAGATCTCCCCGAACCTGATCGCCGCCGCGCCGGCGGTCGACGCCCTCGCCGAGGCGCTAGGACAAGCTGGGGCTGAGGTGGGGGAGTTCGAGCGCCGCGCGCGCGGCGCCGACGTGCGCTGGAGCCGGGACTGGAACGACAGCTTCGACGACGCGGTGGTCGACCGGATCGCGTCGGTGGCCGGGGAGCGACGCTAGCGTGACGCTAGGCCGCGCGCGTGCCCGTGCCGGCCATGCCGTCGCCTTGGCCGCCGGGGGCGAGGCCGGCCAGCAGCCGCGTGGCGAGCGGCTTGTCGCCGGAGATCTTGAGGTCGCGCGGATCGCCGCCCGGGGAGAGCGCACGCGCCCACGCGGCCGGGGTTCCGCTGACGCGCGCGTCGGCGTTCTCGGCCGGGCGCTCGTGAATTGACGTCTCGCCTGCGGCGGTGACGATCGTGTAGTGGGCGTCGCCGACGATTAGCTCAAGCTCGCCGTCGGGCGCTTCGCTCAGCAGTGCGGGCGCGAGCCTGAAGATCGCGCCGATATCGACACGCTCAGACTGGCGCGGGGAGGACCAGGACCACTCGTAGCCCCAACGCGCGAGCTCGCCCAGCACCGGCATCAAGTCCCTTGCCCGCTCGGTCAGCTCGTACTCGACCCGCGGCGGGACCTCGCGGTAGCGCTGGCGCGTCAGCATGCCGTCGGCGACCATCCGGTTCAGCCGCGAGCGCAGCTGCTCGGTCGAGATCCCGGGCAGTACCCGCTGGAGCTCGACGAAGCGCCGCGGCCCCGACGCGAGGTCGCGCACGATCAGCAGCGTCCACTTGTCGCCCACAAGGTCGAGCGCGCGGGCGTCGGGCGACCACTGGTCGTATGGATGGCGTTTGGGGGGCGGAACCGGGGGCAATCGAAGCTTCCTACCAAGTTCCAGATTATCGGACGGTGCGCGGAGCCGCGCCGGTAGTTGCCCCAATTGGGCAGTCAGCTCTCAGTTTGCGCCAGTTTCGTGACGGTCATGCGTTTCAGTCTGCAATGGGAGAACTAATCCGCCTCGCCGAACGACTCGCAGACCGATCCCGCGGGGGCCTGGGAGGAGCGCCCGCGTTCTTCTTCGATCTCGCGTGTCCCTACTCGTACCTCGCCGCTGAGCGAGTCGAGCGTCTGTTCGGCGAGGTGGATTGGATCCCAGCGGCCGGTGAGCCAACCGGCCATTCGGAGGTTGCTGGCTTCCGTATCCAGGCAGAACGCCGTGCCGCTGAGCTGAGGCTGCCGCTCGTGTGGCCAGAGCGATTCCCGGCTCCCACGCCGGTCGCGCTCCGGGCCGCCGCGCGCGCAGCCCAGCTCGGCGCCGGCCCCCGCTTTGCGCTCGCCGCGGCACGGCTCGCTTTTTGTGGCGGCTTCGACCTCGACGATCCCGAGGTGCTCGCCGAGGCCGCCGCCGCCGCAGGCCTGACGCTTGAGGAGTGTCTCGCGGCCGCAAGCGACGAGGCACTTGACGCATCGCTCCACGCCACCGCGCGCGGGCTCGGAGAGCTTCCGGCCGTCCGCGTCGGCGGACGCCTGTTCCGCGGCGAGCATCGGCTCTCCGACGCGGTCGCGCTTGTTCTCACCACCGGTACCCCACTTTCGGCCGACGCCCCAGGCGCCGGCGCCGACGCTCCCTTCGGCGCCGGCGCCACCGTCGTGACACCGCTGCGTGCTCGCGCCGCGCGTGCATCCCAACTTTCCACTGGCGCGGCCGCACTGGCTGGGGGCGCATCGCTTTCCACCGGCCCAAGAGCAGGGGCTAGGTAGCGCTCGGGGCCCGGCGGGCTGGACGGGAGTCCGCCGGGCCCCGCTACCGCGGCTGCCACACTGTCCGCATGCGGGACCCGTTCGATCGGGCGGTGCGCGCGGTCGCGCGCCGTAACTCCTACGCGCTGGTCTGGGCTCAGTTTGGCGTCGCACACGTCGTGGTATTCGGCGGGCTGGCGCTGCTGCGTCTCTACCAGCCGATGAGCGAGGGCAACTTCTGGCTGCTCGTAGGGATCTCCCAGGGCTTGGTCTCGCTCGACAACCTGCTCTCGATCAAGCTCACGCGCCGGATGTGGCGCCCGGTATGGGCGTGGGAGGGAGGCGCGCGAGACGAGGCCTCGATCGTGGCCGCATGGATGGCGCTCGCGACGCTCCCGCTCGAGTACGCGCGGCGCATGCGCAAGTTCCCGTTCTTCTTCTCCTACCTGCCGTTTATCGCGTTTGTCACCGTGCAGCTCGACCTGCCTTGGTACTCGTTCCTGATCATCGCGGTCGTTGGAACTTCGACGCTCGCATGCGGTCTGCTGATCCGCTACTTCCTGATGGAGATCGTCGCGCGCCCCGTGCTCGAGGAGGTCGCCGAGGGACTGCCGGCCGACTTCACGATCGACACGCCCGGGCTCCCGCTGCGCTGGCGGCTGCTCGTCGCCGCGCCCGTGATTAACGTGATCACCGCTCTGACGGTCGCCGGCCTTTCGACCCGCGGGCGCCACGCGCGCCTGTCGGACCTCGGCGTTGCGTTCCTGATCGCGGTCGTGGTGTCGTTGACGCTCTCGCTCGAGCTCGTCGTGCTAACCGTGCGCTCGCTGGGCAGCGCGCTTGCCGACGTGCAGCGCGCTATCGAGCGCGTGCGGGCGGGTGACTACAGCGCGCGCGTGCCCGTCGTCCAAACCGACGAGACCGGCAAGCTCGCGCAGTCGTTCAACACGATGGTCGAGGGGCTCGACGAACGCGAGCGCCTGCGCGAGGCATTCGGCGCGTTTGTCGATCCGGGCCTCGCCGAGCGGGTCCTGCGCGAGGGCACCGACCTGGCCGGCGAGGAGATCCCGGTCACCGTGCTGTTCCTCGACATCCGCAACTTCACCGCGTTCGCCGAGAGTGCCAGCCCGCACGAGGTGCTGGCGTTCCTGAACGACTTCTGGGAGCTTGTCGTGCCGATCGTGCTGCGGCACGGAGGCAACGCGAACAAGTTCATCGGCGACGGCCTGCTCGCCGTCTTCGGCGCACCGGAGCGGCTGCCCGACCACGCTCTGCGCGCGGTCGAGGCCGCCCAGGAGATCACCTCAGGCGTGGTGCAGCGCTACGAGGATCGCTTCGGGGTCGGAGTCGGCGTCAACTCGGGCCGCGTCGTGGCGGGCACGGTCGGCGGCGGCGGCCGGATCGAGTTCACGGTCATCGGCGACACCGTCAACACCGCCGCGCGCGTAGAGACCATCACGCGCGAGACGGGTGACGACGTGCTGATCACCGACGCGACACGGACGCTGCTGCCTGCGGAGCGGTTCGAGTTCGAGCCACGCCAGCTCGTGCCTCTCAAAGGCAAACGCGAGTCGGTGCAGCTGTGGGCGCTTGCGCCGGCCCGCGAGCCGGTCGCCTCGTCAGTAGGGCGTGACGAGGCCCGCGAGGATCAGACCGTCTAGGTCGCGCGGCCCATCCGCGGGAAGGGGCTCCTCATCGGCCGACGCTGCGACGACCGTGGGCAGGTGCTCGAAGTCCTCCACCGGTTGGCAGATCTCGTCGAATTCGACGTGTTCGTTTGTTGGCATTTGGAGTGTGCTCATCTGTCTTCTCCTTGAGCGATCGTACTCCCCGACCCTCAAGGGATTGTTAGCGTCCGGTCATCGTGGCTACCGACACGAGCACTCTCCTACATGGCGGACGCCTGGTTGCGCAGCGTCTCAAAGCGCACGGGGTCACCAAGCTCTTCACGCTGTCGGGCGGCCATCTGTTCTCGATCTACGACGGATGCCGCGCGGAGGGGATCGAGCTGATCGACGTGCGCCATGAGCAGACGGCGGCGTTCGCGGCCGAGGGGTGGGCGAAGGTCACGCGTACGCCCGGCATTTGCGCGCTCACTGCCGGCCCCGGGGTGACGAACGGCATGAGCGCGATCGCATCGGCATCCCAGTGCCATTCGCCGATGCTGGTGCTCGGCGGGCGCGCCCCGCAGATGCGTTGGGGCCAGGGCTCGCTCCAGGAGATCGACCACGTGCCGTTCGTGCAGCCGCTGGCGAAGTTCGCAGTCACGGCTTCCGATACCGCGTCGATGCCGACGCTGATCGACCAGGCGTTGGCCGCTTCTCTGGAGCCCCACTCGGGACCTGCGTTCATCGACTTCCCGCTCGACTACGTGTTCAGCGAGGCGGAGGCGCCGACGCAGCCGGTGGCGTCGGTGCCCGCGCGCCCCGCCGCCTCGGTCGACGCAGCGGCCGCCCTCCTGCGCGAAGCGGAGCGGCCGGTGATCATGGCCGGATCGGACCTCTACTGGGGGCGCGGCGAGGACGCGCTGCGGTTGTTGGCCGAGGAGCTTCGGATTCCGGTGTTCCTGAACGGATTGGGCCGCGGGTGCCTGCCCGCCGACCACGAGCTCTACTTCTCGCGCGCGAGGTCCGCCGGGCTGTCCGGCGCCGACGTGGCGCTGGTGATCGGGACGCCGATCGACTTCCGGCTCGGATTCGGGGGCTCCTTCGGGGATGAGACCAAGGTCGTGTTGATCGACGACGCTCCGCAGGCCTCCCAGGCGCCTCGGGCGCTTGCCGCCGAGCTGTATGGGGCGCTCCCGGCGACACTCTCGGCTCTCGCCGGCGCTCAGTCCCCCGACCACGAGCCGTGGATCGCCTCCCTGCGGTCGGTCGAGACCGAGAAGCGCGCCGCGGAGGCCGCCGAGCTGGCCGACGAGCGCGCGCCGCTTCACCCGATGCGGGTCTACGGCGAGCTGATCCCGCTGCTCGACCGCGACGCGATCGTGATCGGCGACGGCGGCGACTTTGTGTCCTACGCCGGCCGGCTGGTCGACTCCTATGAGCCCGGCTGCTGGCTCGATCCCGGGCCGTACGGCTGCCTCGGGACGGGGCCAGGTTACGCGCTGGCCGCCAAGCTGGCTCACCCCTCGCGCCAGGTTGTGCTTCTGCTGGGCGACGGAGCGTTCGGGTTCGCCGGCATGGAGCTCGACACGCTCGCGCGGCACGGCGTCGCGGTCGTCGCGGTGATCGGCAACAACGGAATCTGGGCGCTCGAGAAACACCCGATGGAGTTCCTCTACGGCTACTCGGTCGCCGCCGAGCTGCGCCCCGGAACGCGGTATGACCTCGTGGCCGAAGCGCTGGGGTGCGAGGGCTCGCTTGTGTCTACGCCCGCTGAGCTACGACCGGCGCTCGAGCGCGCGTTCTCCTCCGGCAAGCCGTGCGTCGTGAACGTGCTGACCGATCCGTCGGTCGCGTATCCACGGCGCTCGAATCTGGCCTAAGCGGCGCCCTGAGCCCCGGGTGCCGCGGCCTGCGCCCGGTCGAATTCCACCGGGTCGTGCGAGCAGATCAGCGTGACCTCGCCCGCGTCGCTCCGGGCGAGCTCGCGTAGTCGCTCCTGGTTCTGATGGCGGAGCTTGCCGTCGGCCTGAACGAAGCTCTGGAAGATCCGCAGCCCCGGCGGACACTTTCGCGGTGTCTCGACGTCGCCGCGGGAGAAGTACGCGTCGCCGCAATGAAGGAGCCACCCATCGCCTTGGCGGATCGCGAAGGCGGTGTGCCCAAGCGTGTGGCCCGGAAGCGGGATCAGGAGGATCTCAGCGGCGCTGTCGGGTAGCACCCGCACGCTCTCAAAGCCGTGCCACTTGTCACCTTGCGTGTCGTGCGTGGTCCAGTTGGGGCCATGCGTCCAGTGGGCCTTGGAGATCGAGTAGCGCCTTTTCTCGCGCCAGGGCGGGTTCTGCATCGCGTCGAGCTCGCGCGACCAGAGGTGCACCTGGGCGTGCGGGAAATCGGGCACCCCGCCGCTGTGGTCGATGTCGAGATGGGTGAGCAGGACGTGCTTGACGTCGTTGGGGTCAAATCCGCGCGAGCGCACTTGCTCGAGCGCGGTCTCGGCCATGTCGAGGCGAGGCCACGTGAACGCCCGGAACTCTTTCGCGATCTCGCCGCGGTGCTGCACGTCGTGCGTCCCCAATCCGGTGTCGACGAGGATCAGCCCGTCGGGCCCCTCGATCAGCAGCACGTGGCACACGAGGTGGCCCGCGCTGAACAGGCTCCCGTCGCCATTGATGATGCGGCGACCGCGCGGGCACATCGTGCCGCAGTTCAGGTGGTGGATGCGGGTCTCGGCGATGGCGCGGATCCTATTCGTTCGGCGCGCTCATCAACGAAAACCGCCCGCATCTCAGCGGGCGGCTTCCGATCCAGGTGAGGCCCAATCGGGACGGGCAGGGGTACGTGCCGAACTGGGCCGTGTTAAGTGGCCCGGGGCGGGAGGCGCCGATGTTGATATGGCCGAAACCGTATCTTTGGCGTTTATCCCGAGCCTATGTTCGGGTGGTGGGTCGCGGGGAGGCGATGCGCCAACCACCCGCGAGGATCATCCCCTTTGGACGACCGGGACGCAATCGTATATCCGTCCAGTTATGTCCTCATTCCGCCCGCAATCGCCCGGAAAATCGGGGCCCGCGATTGGCCCTATTCCCTACCCGCTAATCTGAGTTTTGATGGGCAGGTTGTTGTCGTTCCCAAACCCGGTTAACGAGAAGGCGGCCCGTGTAGTCGCCGGCGTCGTCCTCGTGACCGTGATCGCCGTCCTCGCGACCGGTTGGTATTGGTTGTTGATCCCGCTCGCCTACGGCTTCTGGGCGCGCGTCCTGACCGGACCAAAGCTCAGCCCGCTCGGCTGGACAGCGCAGAACGTGATCGCGCCGCGACTCGGCCCGAAGAAGCTCGTGCCAGGTCCCCCGAAGCGGTTCGCCCAGGGCATGGGCGCCGTGATGTCGACGGCCGCTCTCGTGCTTGCGTACGCCGCCTCGCACACGGCGGCCGATGTGGTGTTGATCTTGTTCCTGCCGGCGGCGGGACTCGAGTCGATCTTCGGCTACTGCGTCGGGTGCAAGGTCTTCGGGTCGCTGATGCGACTCGGCATCGTGCCCGAGCGCGTCTGCGTTGAGTGCGCGGACGTCAGTCTGCGTTGGCGCCAGCACGGCGCGCCGACAACTTCGTAGGCCGCCGCGGCGCTCCGTCAGCCCGCGCCCGGCGCCCCTAACCCGAGCGCGGCTCCCCTCAGGATGTCGTGCTCGGAGATCTCGACTTCCTCCAAGCCGAATACGTCGAGCACCGCGAGCAGGATCACGACTCCAGCGACGATCGTCGGCGCTCGGTCCGGATGAAGCCCGGGAACCCGGCGCCGCTCCTCGAGCGGGATCGCTGCGAGCTGATCGCAGAGCTCGCGAGCCTGCCCGGTCTGCAGCACGTACCCGTGCACCTTCGCGGGGTCGTACGGGTCGAGCCGCTGCGCGATCGCGGCCAGCGATGTGGCGGTTCCCGCGACCGCGATCCCGCGCCGCACAGCGCTCCGCCGCTCAGCCGGCACCGCGTCGAGCACGATCTTTCGCACCTCGTCGGCGAGCTCGTCGAGCTCGGGCTGTTGCGGCGGGTCGGTGTGGATGTGGCGCTCGGTCTGGCGAACGACGCCGGCCTGGGTCGAGACGTGAAAGTCGGCGCTTCGGCCGGTGCCGGTCACGAGCTCGGTTGACCCACCGCCGATGTCGATCACCAGCGTCGGGGTCTCGTCGTGCGGGTCCCGTTCGCTCGTGGCCCCGAGGAACGTGAGCTGGGCCTCGTCATCGCCACTCAGCACATGGGGCTCGAGCCCGTAGCGCTCGCGCACCGTGTCCGCAAACTCGGCGCCGTTGCTCGCGTCCCTCACCGCGCTCGTCAGGACCGCGATCCGCTTGTCGGGCTCGCTGGGCTCGATGATCGACTGGTACTCGTCAAGCGTGCGCAGCACGCGCTCGATCGAATCCTCGTGCAGGTGGCCGTTGGCGTCCACGCCCGCCCCCAGGCGAGTGACGGTCGAGCGGCGCTCGCGCTCGTCCGTAACGCGCCCGTCGCTGACGTCTGCGATCAGCAGACGGGTGGAGTTGCTCCCGATGTCGACGACGGCTACGCGCATGCTCAATTTGCCTGGTGGGGCATCGGCTGCCCCTCGAGGCCGGCGAGCAGGTTATCGACCGCGAGCTCGGCCATCCGTTCGCGCGCGGTGTGCGTCGCCGATCCGATGTGGGGCGTCACGATCAGGTTGGGAGCCCCGAGCAGCGGGTCGTCCGGCGGCAGCGGCTCAGGGTCGGTCACGTCGAGCGCGGCGCCTGCGATCGTGCCCTCCTCGAGCGCCTGCTTCAAGGCGCCCTGGTCGACGATCCCACCGCGTGCGGTGTTGATCAGGATCGCCGTCGGCTTCATCTTCGCGAGCGCCTGAGCGTCGATCATCCGCCGCGTGTCCAGCGTCAGCGGCACGTGAAGCGAGACGAAGTCCGACGTCGCGGAGCAGAGCGTCGAGGTCATCGCCCCGCCCGGCGCTGAGGACCCGCATGTCGAACCCCGTTGCTCTACGCGCGACGGCCTGGCCGATGCGGCCCCGCCCGATGATCCCGAGCGTCGCGCCGCTGACGTCGGCGCCGAGGTGCATGCCCGGCTCCCACGTCACCCAGTCGCCGTCACGGGCGGCCTCGATCGCGTCCGGGAGCTTGCGCGCAGCCGCGAGTAACAGTGCGAACGTCAGGTCGGCCGTGGCCTCGGTCAGGACGTCGGGCGTGTTCCCTACGGGGATCCCTCGCCGGGCGGCCGCGGCCAGGTCGATGTTGTCGTAGCCGACCGCGTAGTTCGAGATCGCCCGCAGGCGCGGACACGCATCGATCAGCTCGGCATCCACGCGGTCGGTCAGCAGGCTCAGCAGACCCTCCGCGTCCTTGGCGCCGGCGAGCAGCTCCTGCCGACTCGGCGGGAGCCGGTCGGACCAGATATCGACTTCGTGCAACGCCGCCAGCCGGTCGAGCGCTGGCCCAGGAAGCCTGCGTGTTACGAAGCAGCGCGCCACGCGGGCTACCCTTACACATAGATGATGGAGACCGCTGAAGCGATCGCTCACCCAGAGGCTGACGAGCTCGAGCTCGCCGCCGTGCTGCACGCCCTGAGCGATCCGGTCAGGCTCCAGATCGTCGCGGCGCTCGCCGAAGGAGGCGAGCAGAGCTGCGGCAGCCTTTCGCTGCCCGTCTGCAAGTCGACGTGCGCTCATCACTTTCGCGTTCTGCGCGAAGCCGGCGTTATCCGTCAGCGCTGCGTGAGCAGCACGCGCATGAACTCGCTCCGCCGCGACGAGCTCGACGATCGGTTTCCCGGGCTGATCGACGCGGTGATCTCCTCGGCGGCGCTCGCGCCGCACTGAGCGCACTCAGCTCCCCGGTCAATTCGCCTCCCAGTCGAACGGGCGGTTCTGCTGGTACCCGAGATAGCCGGGGTCGGGCTCGTCCTCATCGTCGGCATCGAACATCTCGTCGCCTTCGACCACCTCCTCGTAGCCGGGCGGCGGCTCATCGATGTCGATGATCAGACACACCTTCGGCTCCTCGAAGAACAACCTGATGCACGTGTGGCCGTACTCGACCCCGTCCGGCTCCGGGAGTCCGCTCTCCTCGAGCAAAGCGCGGATCTTCGTCTCGCAGTGGATCTTTTCTCTGAGCGTTGCCATGCACAGCAGGATCAGCCAGACCGCTGTAACGAATCAAGACATAAACGTCAAAAGTTCGTGACGTGATCGCAACTTTTGTGTGACACGGGGGCGAGGCGGTCCCCGGCCGGCGCCTAGAGGCCTTCATGAAGCGCACACTCCTCGCAGCAGCCCTCGTGGCCGGATGCGCGTCGCCCGCCGTCACGCGACCGGCCTCGTGCCACTACCGCGGCTCCGGCTTGTTCGTCGAGCCAGACCCGAGCTGCACGCCAGGTGCTCTCGACCCCGCAGTCACGCAAAAGACCCTCGCGCGCACGATCTGCCGCGCCGGCGGCTACACCGCTTCCGTGCGGCCGCCCGCGAGCGTGACCGAGCCCGAGAAGCGGCGCTCAATGGCCGCTTACGGGGTTCGGGCGCCCGCCTCGAGCCTCGAGTACGACCACCTCGTACCCCTGAGCCTCGGTGGCGCTCCGAACGACTCGCGCAACCTGTGGCCCGAGCCCAACTACCAGCATGTCTCACCCGACAGCTACGTGCTCAACCCGAAGGACGCGCTCGAGGACCGGCTCCACGATCTCGTCTGCACCCGCGAGCTGTCGCTGGCCGGTGCCCAGCGCATGATCGCGCGAGACTGGGTCGGCGCATACCGCAGACGGGTCTCGTACGCGCCGGCGGGCGGTTAACGCCCTGGGCGCTGCCCAGTCTTGCGGATGAGGTTGATTACCGCCGACGAATAGCGGCGTTGTGTCCGGGGTCGCGCCGGGAGCCCCGGCGTCGAGGAAGCCCACGAGGGCAGCCCGAGTGAATACAGGCGCTCCGGCTGGAGGGGGCGCCTCCCGGCGCTCGAGTCGCGATTAGACGTTTCCGGCATCGTGCCTCCTTGGCTGAGGCGTTCGGATACACGACTAATCGTGTCCGGACGTTGTGAAGAAAAGATGGAGATAGCTGCGTACCGTGAAGGTGTCCTGAACACAGTGCTACCCAACTGGGTGCATTTCCAGGCACTTTGGCCCGGCTCATCCATCTTCGGCACGGCCACCCCGATCCCTTGAACGGAGCGGCCGGCGTTGGTCAGGTGGTCGACGCGCGCTCGGCGCTGACGGGCTGCGCGCTCTCATCTCGCGCGACGGGCTCGCCCGGGCTGAGCACGGAACCGGGTTCGCCGTTCAGCGACTCCTTGAACCCCCGCAGCCCCGCGCCGAGTGAGCGGCCCATCTCGGGTACCCGCTTCGCGCCGAAGAGCAGCAGCAACACCCCAAGCAACAGCAGAAGGTGGGCGGGGGTGACAAGTCCGGTCAGCATGTGAGCGCTCCAATCGTTTCGGGTTCTGAGCTGCTTACGAAGGAGTCGCCGATTCGGATCAGTGATCCGTTCCGGCCTCTGCTCCGTAGTGACAACGCGTAGTCGTCAAACGAAAAGGAGCAGCCATGGCTGACGAGACGAACGAAGGCACCGGCGTCACCCGCCTGTCCTTCATCAAGACCACAGCGGGTGTGGCCGCTGGAGTGGCCGCGGCGAGCGTGCCCGCCGTCGCCGCCGCTCGGGAAGCGGCCGTCGAAACCGAACCCTCCACGCCCACGCCACCCGAGCCGGTGACCGCGTACGTGCGCGACGCATCGCGCGGTGAAGTGACCGTGCTTTCGGGGACCGGCGAGAAGACCTACCGAGATCGCGCGCTGGTCAAACGCCTGATGGCGGCAGCGCCTCGAGACGAAAGTGGCAGGTAACAGAACATGTCCTCACACCGCGAAGCACCTGAGATCAGCAAAGACCCGGCGGCCGACAACGCCGACGTGTATGCGTTCGTCAGCCCCGACAAGCCGGACACCGTCACGCTGATCAGCAACTTCGTGCCCCTACAGGATCCGCCCGGCGGCCCGAACTTCTTCGAGTTCGGCGACGACGTCCTGTACGCGATCCACATCGACAACGACGGCGACGGCGTGCCTGAGATCTCATACGTGTTTCGCTTCACGACCCGTATGCGTAACCCGGGCACGTTCCTCTACAACACCGGTCCGATCGACTCGCTCGGGAGCGCCAACTGGAACCGGCGTCAGTTCTATTCGGTGACCCGAGTCGAGGGCGGAGACACAACCGCCTACGCCGCGGCCAACGGCCACCACCACAAGCACAAACATAAGCTCAAGGTGCGCGTGCTCGCGCGCGACCTTCCGTGTCCGCCGTGCAACGTCGGCCCTCGCTCGACGCCCAACTACGCGTCCCTCGGCCAGGCTGCGGTTCATGGCCTGCCCGGCGGCGGCCATGTGTTCGCCGGCCAGCGGCAGGACGGGTTCTATGTCGATCTGGGCGGGGTCTTCGATCTCGGGGACCTGAGGCCATTTCAGAACCTGCACCTGATCCCGACGGCGGCAGCGCCCGGCGTGGACGCGACCAAGACGCTCAACATCCACACGATCGCGCTACAGGTTCCGATCGCGCACCTGACGAAGACGGGCTCGGCTCCGTCCAACGCGGCGAGCAAGGACGCGGTGATCGGCGTGTGGAGCTCCGCGAGCAGGCGCAAGGTCCGCATCATCGATGGGTCCGGTCACGAGCCCTCGGGGACGGGGCCATGGGTGCAGGTGTCACGCCTCGGCAACCCGCTGTTCAACGAGGTGATCGTGCCGATGGGCAAGAAGGACAAGTGGAACGCGCTCTATCCGGTCGACGACAAGCAGTTCAGCGAGTACGTCGAGCATCCGGAGCTGGCCAAGCTGCTGCCAGTGCTCTATCCCGGCGTCTTTCCACACCTCGCCTCGCTGAGCAAGCCGCGCGCCGACCTGGTGGCGATTCTCCTGACCGGACTCCCGTCCGGGATCGTGCCCGGGTTCCAGAACAACACCGGGTCGGTGATGGCCGATCAGCTGCGACTCAACGTCGCAATCCCACCGTCGGCCAGCCCGAACCGTTTCGGTCTGCTCGGCGGCGACGCCGCCGGCTTTCCAAACGGTCGGCGGGTGTCGGACGACGTGGTGGCGATCGAGCTGCGCGCCGTGGCCGGGGTCACGTACGCGCTCGTCGATAAGACCTACGCGCCCGATGCCGCGGCGGGTCTGCTCGAACAGTGGCAGCCCTCTCAGCACTCGACGGTGCCCGGTCCGAACCGCTACCAGGCCAGTTTCCCCTACCTGGCCGACCCGCTCGACGGATACGACACGCCGTCGAGCTAACCGATCCACAAGCTGTTGCCGGGCGCCCCGGGGGCGCGCCCGGCGACGGGCTTCTCCTGAGAGGAGTTGACACATGCACTCACACGAGAACTACTCCGCGCGCAAACACCCCGAGTTCGTGGTGCTGGACATCGGCGATGACGTCGGAGCGCTGATCATTCACACCGACCCCGAGATGCATGGCGAGGAGGTGGAGATCAGTCCCGCGGACGACGACGCGCGTCGCAGCCACAAGGACGTTCTCGAGCGCAGCAGTGATGGAATGCCCGCTTTCACCGCCGTGTTCGACGGCCTGCGCGCCGGGAGCTACACCTTGTGGAGCGGGGGCGAGGCCCGCGCGCGGGGTGTGCACATCACCGGCGGCTCGATCGCCGAGCTCGACTGGCGCGAGGTGCCGCTGAGCGCGGCATGACCCAGTCGCGGTTGCAGCGGCTGGCGGGCGCGCTGACGCCGGCGGAATGGCGGCGGGCAGGCGGCCTCGCTGCGGCCGTCCTCGGCTTACACCTCCTCGGCTTCGGCATCCTGCTGCTGGCGGTCGTGCCTCAGCACTTCAGCCTCGGACACGGTGCGGTGTTCGGTCTCGGGCTGGGAATCACCGCCTACACACTCGGACTGAGGCATGCGTTCGACGCCGACCATCTCGCGGCGATCGACAACACGACACGGAAGCTGATCTCCGATGGCAAGCGGCCGCTCGGGGTCGGCTTCTCCTTCTCGCTCGGTCACTCGACGGTTGTGTTCGTGCTCGCGCTACTGCTCGCTGCGGGCCTGCGCGCGCTCGGCGGCGCGGTTCAGAACGCCGGCTCGCCGCTCCACACCGTCACGAACGTGATCGGCACGGGCGTCTCGGGCGGCTTCCTGTATCTGATCGCCGCGATCAACCTCGCGATCCTGATCGGGCTGGCGAAGATCGTCAGAGGGATGCGAGCCGGTCGCTTTGACGAGCTCGAATTGGAGCGTCAGCTCGCCTCGCGGGGGCTGATGAATCGGCTCCTGGGGCGGTTCGCACGGCGCGTGAAGAGCTCGTGGCAGATGTATCCGGTGGGCGTTCTGTTCGGGCTTGGATTCGACACGGCGACCGAAGTCGCGCTGCTCTTCCTGGCCGCGGGCGCGGCATCGAGCGGACTGCCGATCTACTCGATCCTGTGTCTTCCGATCCTGTTCGCCGCCGGCATGTCGCTGCTCGACACGATCGACGGCTCGTTCATGAACTTCGCCTACGGATGGGCGTTCTCAAAGCCGGTCCGCAAGATGTATTACAACCTGACGATCACGGCGCTGTCGGTCGCGGTGGCTTTGATCGTCGGCACGGTCGAGCTGCTCTCGACAGCCGCCAGCGAACTCGGCCTGCATGGAGCTTTCTGGAGTTGGGTCGCGGGCGTCAATCTGAACGCGCTCGGCTATTTCATCGTCGGCCTCTTTGCAGTCACGTGGCTGCTCTCGCTCGCCGTCTGGAAATTCGGCCGCATCGAGGAGCGGTGGCTGGCCGCTGAGGTAGTGGGGGTCGGACGGCCGGCGACATGAGCTGGCTGGGCCTGGCGGTCGTGAATCGCCAGGCCGCGCCATCGCGTATAAAGAACGCCGACAGGATGTTGCCTCGGGCCCGCTTGTCGCTGCGTAGTGGGGCTAAGCGCTCGCCGGTCGACCTGCGCTCGCTGTCCGATCAGGAACTGGTCGCGCTGGCACGCGAGGCCAACGCCGACGCGTTCGAGGTCATCTACGACCGGCATGCAACCGCCGCGTTCTCGCTCGCCCGCCGGATCTGCGGCACGCGTGCGATGGCCGAGGATGTGGTCCAAGACGCCTTCTTGTCGTTCTGGCGCAGGCTCGACCGCTACGACGCTGCCCGCGGCGAGCTGCGCAGCTGGCTGCTGAGAATCGTTCACAACGGTGCGATCGACCGGCTGCGCGGGAGCCGTCTCCACGAAGGGCGCCGCGTGGGCGACGACGGGATTGAGGAGCGGCTTCAGGCGCCAGAGCGCACCGACCTCGAAGTCGAGCAGCGCGAGCAGGCACGTGAGGTTCGCGGAGCACTGGAAGCGCTGCCGTCCGAGCAACGCCAAGTGGTCGAGCTTGCGTATTTCGATGGTCTGACGCACACACAGATCGCGTCGCTGCTCGACTTGCCGGTCGGCACGGTCAAAGGTCGCATGCGCCTTGCGCTGAGCAAACTTGGAGCGCAGCTGGGACCGGGACGCGAGCGAGCGGGCGGGGTGGCGCTATGACCGAGATCCCGAACGGCGGCCACGAGCGCTGGGAGGGCGATGCTGCTGCGTATGCCCTGGACGCGCTCGACGGCGCCGAGGCGCGTGCGTTCGAGGAACACCTGGCTGTGTGTGATCGCTGTCAGAGCGACGTTGCGCTGATGCGTGGCGGCGTAGACGCGCTGCCGGCGGCGGCGCCGGTTGAGCCCGGTCCGGCGCTCAAGGAGCGCGTGATGGCCACCGTGCGCGCCGAGGCGGACGCGCAGACTCGTTCATCAGTACGTGCGCCGTCGCGGCGGCGTGCCTGGCGTTCGCGTTCCGAGCGTCGTCGCTGCGGGTGCCACCGCGATCGCCCTCGTGGTCGTCGTGGTGGTCCTCTCGATCGGGAGCGGCAGCTCGACTCGAACCTACGCCGGCATCGTCTCCGCCTCTGGGGCGAGCGCCTCGCTGCGGCAGTCGGGCAACCATGGCGTACTCAAGTTCTCGAGCTTGCCCGGGCCTCCGCCCGGGCGGATCTACGAGGTCTGGCTGACACGTCCCGGCGCTGCGCCGCAGCCGACCGGGACGCTGTTCTCTGCTCGCAGCGGGACCGTGGCCGTGGGCGGCAACCTCCGCGGGGCGCGGACGCTGCTGGTCACCGCTGAGCCGCGCCCAGACGGCAGCCGCAGCCCGACGCGGGCGCCGATCATCGTCGTGCGGCTCGCCTGAGCTAGAGCAACTGCGGCGCATGGGCGCTCGGCTCGCATAGGATCGCGCCTGTGTGGAGGAAGCTCTGGTGCGCGGTGGTGGCGTCGGGGGTGTCGATGCTGTTCGCGAGCGCGGCGCTCGCGCAGCCTCCATTCGCGCCGCTCGACCAGCCCGGTCCACCGCTCAGCCCGACTCCGGCGCAGCTGAAGGCATCGCTCTACTGCGAGCCGTCGGTCCGTGGCGCCCGCGTCGAGCCTGTCCTGCTGAACCCGGGGACGTCGACCACGCCGACGGAGAACTTCGGCTGGAACTGGGAGCCGGCGCTCGACATGCTCGGGATCCCGTGGTGCGCGTACACGGCGCCGAACCAAGCGCTGAACCGCATCGATGTCTCGGGCGAATACCTCGTCTACGCGATCCGGACCATGTACGCCCTCGCGGGCCGTCGGATCGCGATCATCGGCCACAGCCAGGGCGGTATGTCGATGCGCTGGGCGCTGCGCTTCTGGCCCGACACGCGTGCGATGGTCGAGGACGTCGTCGGGCTCGAGCCGGACAACCACGGCACGACCGTCATCGGGCCTGGTCTGTGCGCAACGACCGGCTGTCCGCCCGCGGACTGGCAGCAGATCTCGAGCTCGAACTTCATCCAGGCACTGAACAGCGGGACAGAGACATTCCCCGGTATTTCCTACACGAATCTGTACAGCACGCACGACGAGCTGGCGACGCCTGACAGCGGGCCGAACGACTGCACGAGTTGTCTCTCGGTTGGCGGCGGACAGATCTCCAACGTCGAGCTTCAGTCACTTTGCCCGCTTGACCTGAGCGAGCACCTGGCCGCCGGCACAACCGACCCGGTCGCGTACGCCTTGGGCGTCGACGCGATCACACATCCGGGGCCCGCGGACCCGGCCAGGATCCCAAGCTCCGTTTGCCTACAGCTGCTCATGCCGGGAGTGACATCGCCCGAAAGTGCCGCCGCGGGGCTCGGCGCGCTCGAGGCGGGCGCGGGCTCGCTCGGGATCTTCCCGGCGCCGGTGCCCAACCCGTTCTCGGGAGCTCCGGTGCTCTACAGCGAGCCGGCTCTGCCGTGCTACGTGTACGCCAACTGCCCGCCGGTCGCGGGGCTGCAGGTCAAGGTCACGCCCGGGCGCGCGGTTCGTGGGCGGCGGGTTCAGCTGCACGTCCTCGTCACGGCCGACGTCTCAGGCGTGGTGCTGCCGGTTCCCGGCGCGACGGTGTCGCTTGGCAACGGTCGTCGTTGGCTGACCGACAGCAATGGCCAGGTGAGCGTCCGGTGGGCATTCGGCAAGGCCGGGCGACAGCTGGTGACCGCAACCGACCCGGAGTACTTCACGGGCACGGCGATCGTCCGTGTCCGGCATCGACGCGGCTCGGCGCTGAGGGACTTCCCGAGGCACGCCAAAGCGCCCGGCAGGTGCCGGGCGCTTTGCGGAGGAGTTGTGGACGGCTTGGGGTTAGCTCGTGGCGAGCTGGGCGCGACGAGGCACTGCGAGCAGCCGCTGCTTGCGGATCGCCAGGGCGAGCGTCCGGCCGAGGACCTCCAGGACGGCCATCGCGAGCAATGCCGCCGTCCAGGCTTCGCCGGTTGTGATCGAGTGCTGGGCGCTGAAACGCTCGATCGCATGGACGCCGCCGTTGTTGATCCAGATCAGGAAGCCGAACCGAGAGCCCATGCCGAGGACCCAGAAAATTGCTGACGCCCACGTGCCGCGGCCGGTAATGACCCCATCGGCGGTCTTGCGCATCCGGACCGCGAGACCGGACGCAATGCCGATTGTGGCTCCGAGCACCGCCAGCGCGGCGACCAGGACTAGGTCGTTTCCGGCGGTCGGGATGCCGTTCAGGTAAATCGCGACGAACGTGCCGACGATGATGACGGGGCGCAGAAGCTCCCGGCGGGTAAGCGGGCGCTCCTTGATCTGCAGCAGGACGAGAAGGACAAGGACTGTGTCGAGTATGTAGTCGGTGAAGTGCATGGCTCAATGATCTGATCTGGGGGGCGCGCTGTCATCGGCTCGTGGGCGGAACCGGCGGCAGGATCTTTCGGCGCTGGGATTCCGCCCTGGGGTGGAGGGGGGTGGAGCTTGATGGTGGGCCGAGGGGGCGAATTTCGCGCGCCGGTGGCCGGGGATCCGGCCCTAATCGTCGGTGTCGCTCTCGATGCCGTTCTCGCTGATCTCATCGAACCAGTCGGGATCGACGAAGAGGATGTTCTCGCCGATCGCCTCCGTGGCCTCCTTGACGATTGCGGCCGCCACCTTCAGGTCACGCCGCGAGTGTTTTGGTTTCACGTCCTTGAGCACATCGGCGACCAGGCTCCGCGCGACGTCCGGGATCGGCGCGGCATCGGGATGAGACCGTCCTGAGGCTTGCCAGCGGACCATTCCGCTGACGATCTGGCTGAGGACCGCGCCACATTCGAGCAGCTGGTCGGCGAGCTCCTCGAGCACAGCATCGTGCGGGAAGGGATGGGTAGGAATGTGTTTGGTCATACCGTTAAGAGGCTGCAGCAGACCCTTTTTCGCCCCCCAGGGATTCGCTATGATTCTCCGTCCGCCGCGGGGTGGAGCAGTCTGGTAGCTCGTCGGGCTCATAACCCGAAGGTCGCGGGTTCGAATCCCGCCCCCGCTATCGAAAAGCCCCAGCTAATGGGGCTTTTCTTATGTCCGCAGTTTGGTTGATGGCGCAAGCACCAACCAGTCGTCTACCGACGGGTGGTAGGCTTTCGCCGCGATGAGGTGGGGTTCTGGACAGGTCAAGCGCTTCGAGCGGAAGCGCGGGCCCGTTTGGTACGCGCACTAGCGGTCGGGCCTAGCGTCACGAACCGGCGCTTGACTCGGAGGTTATGATCGGGCTGCTGGGGCCAGTTGAATCTCTCTGGCCCCGCGGGGCGAAGGGCCGGCATGTCTTCTGGCGAGAAAACTCGTAATGTGTTGCGGAGCCTGCGGTCGTGACTGAACTGCGAAGAAGCCACTCGGTGGGCTCTAATGCAATCGATCGTTCAGTCCCTCTGTTGGTACCGGTCGATCAGACGACGATCGTCGTTCCGGACGATGTCGCAACCGTTCGCGCTGCCTTTCGTCTCGGGTGGGCGATAGCTGAGCTACGGGGTCGCTACCGGCTCGGTCGTGGAAATATCGGCCTCCAGCCGGGGCACGGCCGAACCGACTTCGCCCTGCCTCTCGCTCCGGAGCGATCAGAGGTCGAGCAAAAGCATGAAACCGAGGCGGTGATCGCGCAGCTAGTCAGCGATCAAACCCTCAAGGTAGTGAGCAAGGCGCACGAGGTATGGACCAACACCCCCGGCACAGACGACGACACCACCAGTGCGAGCGCCGTCGCGTTGCTCGGCGAGAAAATCGACAAGCAACTTAAGTCATCTCGACGCCGGCCGCCACCCAGACCAACCGAAGTCGCGGCTTGGACACCATTCGCTCACTTCATGTACAAGTGGGATGAGTGGCTACAAGACAGGCTGGTAGGCCGTCCCATGCAGGCTGCTGCGTACCAGCTCGGGAGGGGCCTCTCAGAAACCTATTGGGCGCTCGATCCCGCGACCGAAGATCAGACGGACTGGCGCAGCTGGTCATTTCTCCTTGGCGAGGAGAGGCGCGCGCTCTTGAAGCGACAGCTCGGTCGGTTGACCGCGTATGTCGACCCGCTTACGCCTCCAGCCATCATCGGATCGCTCGACGCATGGGGCGAGGTGGCGACCGACGCTAAGTGGCGGTCACAGGACGTGCTCGGCGACCTCTACCAGCAGACCTTGCTGTGGAGAGACCTCGTCCGTGGAGAGCGGGATCCGAAGTCGCTCGTCGACGAACGTCAAGCGTTCACCCAAGCAGGACTGATGTGGCCCATCGTTAAGGCTGTCGGGATCCAGACGATCGTGTCACTGGTGTTTCTGGCCGCGCTGGTTCTCGGGATCATCGCGCTTGCGAAGGGCAAGCACGGTTCCCTCTCTACGATCGCGACGGTATTCGGCTCGCTTGGAGTTACGAGCACGACTCTGTATACGCGGGCCAAGGTCACCACACAACGACTCGGCGATCAGCTGCGCGCTACATACTTCAAGAACGTAGTCGGGCGCGCTGCCACGATTCGACCTAAGGCTTCGCTGAAACAATCGCCGGTGGTGCGCACACGCGCAGCTGTGCGCGGCTTCTCCGTTGGACTAGGAGTGTCGCCCTACGTCGCGCTGGAGGTGTCCGTTCAAACAAAGGACATCGAAGGTGACATCCAGGCGGCGTTTGTTGAGTGGCTTCGAGCTCACGGCGGCTTTAGCATCTTCAAGCGCAACGTTCGTAGCGGTCGGAACAGCTACGACCTCATCGCGCATAGCGCTGAGGAGACGCTGATTATCGAAATCAAGGCAACTTCCGGGGGTATAGGAAGAGACGTGGTGCAGCGCGTGGCGGCCCTTCCAGCCCCTGAAGGGCAATCAGAGCGACCGACCCTCCGTCGCGCGGTTGTTGCATCCGGAGAAGCGACCCTCCTCGACGGCACGGTGGACCAGGCTAAGCAGATGAGCGTGGAGCTGTATGAGGTATGGCCGGACGGCTCCGTGTTTCCAGTCGTTGGGCCGCAGCCGTCCTGAGTCGAACGGTTCATCTGCTGCACTTCCCGAGCCTACGATTTGTCCATGCTCTTTTCGCCGATGAGAGCGGTGACTACGCGTTCCCTACCCGAGGGTTCGATTGCTACGTGTTGGCAGGCCTGGTGTGTCCTGAATCTTCAGCTGGGCGCGATTGCCAATTCGTGTGGAGAACCGCTTTCTCGAGCGCCAAGAGCTCGCGATCAACATGAGGAGCGTCCCCTCCTGATTCCTTCCAGGCGGCGTGCTCCGCGAGAATCTTTGCGAGCTGCTTCGCTCGAAAGCGCTAGATCACTGCCGGAGTCGTCATCGCAGTGTCGGTAAGGATCGTGACCGCTGCAAAGTTGATCGACGCGACGAACCGGCAGACATCGAGTAGCTCCCGGCTGTCGAGCGCCGCGCCGTGAAGCTCAGAGGCGGCGAAAGCGAGATGGGATGTCGCCATGCTCCGTGAGGTCTCGCCGAGTCGGAGCCTGGGGACCTGACTATTGTCACCTTCAATCAGGACATTCAGGCCGAGAAGTGCCTGGAGCTGATGAGCCACACAGATCGATGGAGGCGAATCTCCGCGGAACTCTTCAATTTCCCTTGGCTCTACCGCATCGGAGAGCACCCCGTCACCGCACCGACCGGTACGCCGAAGGAAGAGAACCTTTTTGCGGTCACCTCTGCGATCGATGGAGCCGTACGAGTTCTCAAGCTTCATGGTTCGTTGAACTGGTACTCAACGCACAACAGCGAGAAACTCAGCCCGCAAGCCATGTTCAAGCCGACCCGCTCCCTCTCAATCACTCGCCGCCGCCTTATCAGCCCCACGATGGGGTACGCCGGGGGCAAACGAAGGACGTATACCCTCCCAGTGGTCGTGCCACCAGTGACCCATAAGTCAGCCGTACTTCACCGCGATATGCAGCCGGTTTGGAGTGAAGCAGAGCAAGCGATAAGAGAGGCGGACGAGGTGGTAATTTTTGGCTACTCGTGTCCGTCACTCGACTTTGAGAGCTCAAATCAACTGCGGCGAGCTCAGCGGAAGCAACGAGCGCGCGTATCGGTTATCGACCCAAACGGAGCCATAGCTGCACGGTACATTGAGTTGCTTACTCCTCAACGTTTGAGCTATTACCCGTCGGCGGCGGCCTTCCTTGCAGGCCGGTGATGGGCTCTCGGCCAACTCCTGTCTTCGCCCATTCGCGGGCGTGACACGGGTCGAGCTTTGATCGTCGGCTCCGGGCGATCCCTCGCGGTTGCCGGAGCCTTGATTCCGAGCTTCGGTGGCGCAGGGTACCCACGACCTCAGCGCAATGGCCTCGGGACTGTGCGGGTCACGGAAAGTCGCTCAGGCCTGGAAAACCCCGCGGACCCCTGGATCCCGGCGTCCCCGGTTAACCGGGAAGGCCGGGCGCGCCCCGGGATTCCACCCGACGGTTACCTCGACGTTCCCATGCCCGAGCAGTTCATCCTCGAGATACGCGAACAGCAGCTCCGAAGTCGTGACTGCTTTGGCGACCGCCCGACCGCCGAGTCATCCTGCCTGGGCCAATGGGCTTGTCGAAGCCGGGCCCGTTGCGCGGCGAAGCTCTCCTCAAGGATTGCGGTCGCGAGGAGTACGGTGCAGAGCTGCAACCTGATTGAACGGGAGGCTCAAAGTGAAGAAGATCATCGTTCCGGTGACGGCCGTCGTCGTGTCACTCGGGTCAGCTCTGGCGTCAGCCCGAGTCAGTTGCGGCAATCTCCCGAGTCTCGACGTCTACGGCGTCGCTGGGCCGTCCTGCGCGGCAGCTAAGGCGGTTGTTAAGGCAACCAACTCAGCGCTGATCCATGGCAAGCTCTATCAACACACGAGCTACAGCCTTACGGTGGGAGGCAAGCGGTGGCACCTCACCTGGCACTTTCGCAACACGTCCGGCACGATCCCGGGCACGAGCGATCGCTATACCGAGATCGAGAGTTACCGCGCAACCAGGGGTCACCTCTTGGTCACCTTCCATACCTACGGAGCGAACTGAGTGCCAACGACGGCTCCGCTCGCTCCATCATCCGCCTGACAGAAGCGCGGCGGTCCCGCAATGAGAGTCCGACGACTGCTTACACAATCAGGCCGGGGCCAATCGAACGGGTCCTTTGGCGACCATACGCTCGGCGCGATCGCGCCACGCGAGATGAGCAATGCTCGAAAGGGTCGTCCCGCCTCGCCCCTCTCAGGGGTACGACGGCCCTTGAAGCTCCTTTCTCGGTTTGTACGGCTGCAGGTTTCCACGCCAGTCCTTGTCGGGACGTCGCCGGGGAGCGAACACCAACCAGATGCTCAGCGTGCGCGACGATGGGAGAAGCGCAGAGGCCGTCCGCTCGTGAGCTATCGAGTGCTGGACATCGCGCCGATGTGCGAAGTCCTGGAGCGCGAAGGCGCAATCCAAACCAAGGGGCTCCGGCACCGCGGGAAGCTCAAGCGCCTCGCGCGCTGCGCCCCGTTGTCAGCCAGCCCCTGGGAAGAGCCGGGCCTGCATCACTTCGGGCATCCGCGTCATCTGGCACCCGCAGCCAGTCCTGCATCGGTAGGTCGCGCGGTGATGGTAGATGGGGGACTACGCCGTCGGGAACCGTTGCGCCAACTCGGCGGCGACGTGACTGACTCCCTCCGGGGCGACCGGGCCGTCGGCGTTGATGCGTTTCGCGAGTGGCTTGACGTGGAGGAGCGGGTAGCCGTTGAGCGTCAGATGCGAGAGCCATGGGAGCTCGGCGTCGACGAAGCAGAGGGCGCCCTGCACGGGAGCATCCGCGGCGATTGAACGCATCTCCGTCTTGACCAGCTCGACCTGCCGTTCGAGGCCGGCAATGAGCTTCGTCTTGTCGCGGCCGTTGATGATGAGCTTCGCGTCGCCGAACAGTGCGCGGCTGATGGCGACCTTGCCTGTGTAGCGCTTTGAGTCGATGACCCAGACGCCGGATGGCGCGATGGCGATGTGGTCGATGTTCGCCCGTGTCTGGGGGATGCGCCGGTCGTGGAGGACGACGACAGCATCGTTCAGATACTTGGTGAGGAACTTCGCGACGTGTTCCTCGCCGGCGGCCCCGCGCTCCCACACCCGCTCGTGAGCGGGTTCGTCACGTAATGCGAGTAGCACGCCACCGATGCGCGGATGCCGCGCCCGGATCCGCCGCTCCCGGTTGGTCTTCCGGCGCGCTCCCTCTCGGCGTGCGCTCCCGCCAGGCGTCCCGACGTCCGGTGCCGAAGGGTCATCGAACTCGCTCATTACCCGACGCTACGGCACGCACGAGCAGAAACTTGAGCCCCTGTTCGAACTTGAGCTCCCTATTCGGAGGAGGTCTACGCCCGCGGGCGCACCACTTGCCAGTCGCGCCCGGCCGCGCGAGAATGTGTCTCGCACGACCTGCGTCGTGCCCGGCTGCTGGCTTTGCTGAGCGCCCAGTCGGTCAATCGCCACTTACCCGAAGGAGGGGCTATGGCATCAGCGAAGGATGTGGGCATCGTTCACACGCCGAAGGGCGTTCGCGTGAACCTGGGGAAGCTGTACCTGTACCCGGATGGTCATGCGAACCTGACGTTCCCCGCAGTCCCGGAGACGGACACCGCGGAGCTCAACATGCCGCTCACGGACGGCCTCGACGTCGTCGATGAGCTCGTGACCCTGGTCCGGCGGATGCGGAACGAGGTCAAGAAGAAGTAAGCCTGCCGGTGCGGCTGCGCGGCCTGCTGCGCGATGCAGCGGGCCGCGTTGGCCGAGTCAGCATCGGGTCAGCCAGTACGCCCCTGCGCTGACATTACGCTCCAACGATGCCTCGCATCTGCGTCTTCTGTGGCGCGCCAGCCGATAGCCAGGAGCACGTCTGGCCAAACTGGGCTGCGCCGCTGCTCGCGGATGAGGGGCCACTCCCGCACTTCCACCAGATAATCCAGGAAGGACGGCCTGACGAGGAGCGGCGCTACTCGAAGGACGCGTCCTCGGTGACGGTCGGAGTCGTCTGCGAGAGGTGCAACAACGGCTGGATGTCAGACCTTGAGTCGCGGGCGAAGCCCTACCTTGAGCCGATGCTCCGCGGCCATGGCAGGGCTCTGCATCAGACCGGTCTTCGCACGCTCGCGACGTGGGCGCTCAAGACCTCGATGATGGTCGAGCACATGCACGGCGCCAAGCGCCACATCATTCCCGCCGAGGAGTACGCCCACCTCTTCGAGCATGGCGAGCCCTCCGAGCGTATCCGCGTGTGGATGGCAACGTACGCCGGAACCCAGGCCGTCGCCGTCGGAAGCACGTGGGGGCTCGATGCGGAGACGAACGAGACCGGGCCCCGTGAGTGGGAGCCCGACCGCGGCGCCCGCGATATCTGGGGAGCGACGATTCTCTTCGGCCCGGTCGTCTTCCAGGTCTTCGGAACGACCATCCTGCCGCTGCTCGAAGGCCTCGAAGTGAACACGCGGTACACGCATCGCATCTGGCCGTACGCGGGCGGCTTCACGTGGGTCCCGAGACCGGGATTCAACGACCAGGAGCTGATGGCGTTCGCGGATGTCCTGCTCAACGAGTTCCCGCGGCGGGTGCCCACGGGCTCGTGAGGCGATATGCGTGCCGGCGGTCCTTTTTCTGGAGGTAGCGTGGGTTCATGACCAAGGGCATGAAGCACGAAGACCGTGGGTGGCAGAAGACGTGGCGCAAGCTGCCGGGCTCTGAGGTGAAAGGAGGGCAGGGAGCATCGTTTGCCGCGGTCCGCCTCGATGGGTCTGTCGGCCAGGTCTTCATCAAGGAACTCCTGGCCCCGCGGGAAGTGCGGGCGCGTAAGCGGTTCTGGCGGGAGGTGACCTCCTACGAGACGCTCTCCCACTCGGGCCTTCCCACGCTTGTTGAACACAACGGGGCCGAATGGGAGAACCGAAAGGTTCCGCTCTATCTCGTCCTCGACTACATCGACGGTCCGACACTCCGCGACTGGATGCGCGACCACGGCCCGATGTCATTCGAGCTGGCCACGAAAACCACCCTCGCGCTCGCCGACGTCATCTCGCACTGCCACTCCGAAGAGGTCTTCCACCGCGACATCAAGCCGAACAACATCATCCTCAGAAATGGCGAGACATCAGACCCGGTCGTCGTCGATTTCGGTTTGGCGTTCAACCGGGCGCCCGGGGTAGGAGATATTTCGAAGGGCGCCGCCGAGATTGGAAACCGCTTTCTTCGTTTGCCAGAGGCATGGAACAACAGGAGCGCAACCAGCGACGTCACACAGCTCGCCAGCATCTACCTGTACGCGCTGACCGGCGATGACCCCCGTGTGCTCCTCGATGACGAGGGCAACCCTCCTCATCGGCGGAAGGTTGCCTTGGAGCGACTGAGGATGCTCGGGCTGGATAAGACGCAGTTCTTCCGCCTAGTGTTCCTTTTCGACCGAGCCTTCCAGACCGTCGCGTCCGAGCGTTTTCAGTCGGCCGACGCGGTCAGAGAGGCGGTACAGGAGATAACCGCCCGGCTACCGGACGATTCGGTGCTGGACCGCCTCATGGCTGAGACCGATGAGATACTCGCCCGTCCGGCCGACGCCGAGATTGCTGAAACCGCGAGACTGCAGCAGTTCGTCCACCGCGCGGCAGATGTCGCAACGTCATTGGCAGGTAGCAAGGGACTCGCCTGTCGTCAGCAGGGCTACATCTACGAGCCCGGCGCCATCGACCTCCGCCTCGAAAGAGCGGCGGCGCCGGTGCCGGCGCCATACGCCCAGTATCGATTCGAGTCGCGTGGCTCGAGTGGGGTGGCGCTGAAGGTGGATGGCGAGGAAGTCTGGACCGGGGCGGATGAGGCAGACCCGGGTTTGCGGGAGGTCGTTGAGACCAAACTGTTGACTGCCTTTGTCGAGCACCAGCACCAATAGGCCAGGCGCAAGCCCACGACGGAACCCGAAGCACCTGCCAACTCGGCGGAATATCGAAGCTCGGGCCCCTGGTCTCGCGGAACCTTGATTGCTTGGAGCTTGTACAGGCGCCTGAACCTTCGGGTTCAGAACCCGATGAATGCGTGCCTTCTCGGGATTCTTATAAAGAGGCCTACTCATAGAAGTCCTGCAAATATCCACAAAAGGAAGAGCCCCGGAGTCCGGGGCTCTGGTCGTGTGTGGGCTATGTAAACGGATGTCAACCATTTAGCGGGCGTCCGTCGACGACTCCAGCCACATGGGCGGCGGCCTCGGCCTGCATGCCGGGGTCACGTGCGCGTACTGTCTGAGCGTGAACGCTGGCGACTCGTGGCCGAGCCGCTCGAGATGCGAGCTGATTCGCGCAGTTACGGCCCGCGGAGACGGCTGGCTCGGGCCGTCTGCCTTTGATCTCTATGTCAAGCGGGGATTCGGTCCGAACCGGAGACGATCCACCTGTCGTTCACGAACGGCAGGATGCCGTTTGGAAACGACAGGTACTCGCGTCGCGCCAGCCAACCATCGAGTCACCACGGCGATTATGCGGGACGCGATCCCGTAGCCCGGCCGGATGAGGCTCGGGAGGCGCACAAGGAGAACTGCCTCGCTCCGTCCGACCAGCTATGGCGAGCCTCACTATGCAGCAGTGGCGACGGCAGACGGTCCAAGGACGACCTCACGCAAGCGATCCAGCACCGCCTCGGCCAGCCGGGCCGCGAGTGGCGGCGGCACCGCGTTGCCGATCTGCTTGGCGACCGAGGTCATCGACTGATGCTCGGGAAACACGAAGCTGTCAGGGAAGCCCTGGCACCGGGCCGCTTCGCGAACCGTGATCGGCCGGTGCTCGCTGGGATGCAGGTAGCGGCCCTTCTCCGGCTTGTAGAACTCGGTGCGGATCGTGAACGCCGGCCGGTCCCACCACAGCCGCCCGAAGACGTCAGTTGAGCCGGTCTTCTTCCGCAGCCAGCAGTCGGGGGTGATGTCGGGCCGGCGCGCGGGCGAGATCGAACCGCCCCTCGCCCTCGTTCGGGATCGTCTTGTAGCGCTCGAGGCTCATCGGCCGCGGGTTCCGCGGGTTATGCCAGTTCTTCGCCAGTCGGCGTGAGTGGCAGCCCGTCCACCGCGTCGCGAAAGGTCCGCCAGGGAACGCCGCCGAGCGGAATGGCGTCCGGCGGGTAATGCGTCCGCTCTGGCCAAAGCGGTGGAGCCGTTGCCGCGTGCCGATGACGATGGCCCGCTTGCGCGTCTGCGGAACGCCGTAGTCCGCGGCGTTGAGTATGCGCCCCTCAACCCGGTAGTCGAGCTTCTCGGCGGCACGCTTTGAACGCTCGGTATTCCGCCGACTTCAGCAGCTCGGGCACGTTCTCCATGACGAAGACTGTCGGCTCCGATTGGCGGAGCGCACGCAAGTACTCCCGCCACAGCTCGCGGCGGTCCAGCCCAACACCGAGCATGTTGAGCGGCGAGAACCCCTGGCACGGCGGTCCACCGACGATCACGTCTGCCTTCGGGAACTCGGGAACGTCCTCGAGCTTCGCCGGGCTGCCGTCCTCGTGCCGGGCGATGTGCGGCCCGAAGTTCAGCTCGTACGTTTCGGCAGCGTCCGCGATCGAGCTCGACCGCGAGGATCGGCTCGAACTCGCCAGCGTCGAAGAAGCCGCGGGTGAGCCCGCCGCAACCCGCGAAGAGATCGATGACCGAGAACACAGGCGGGCACGGTACCGCGAGCCGGCCGACGTCGACGAAATTATGCCTGCATTTCCAGGGCTTTCTGAAGCCGCGCGACGCAGCCGGGAAGATCCCGCTCGACCTCGAAATCCCAGAACCGGACCACTCGCCAGCCTCGCTCGGCGAGCTCGGAGTTGACCCGCTCATCCCGCGCCCGGTTCCGGGCGATCTTGGCGTCCCAGAACGGCGCCGGACTGCCCCCAGTAGTGATCCGGATGCCCATGCCAGAAGGCTCCGTCGACGAACACGGCTACCCGCCGGCCGATCCAGGCGAGGTCGGGCTTTCCCGGCACAGCTCTTGGGATGGCAGCGCCAGCCACGGACACCAGCGGCCCAGAGCGCCCGCCGGAGCGCGACCTCAGGCGCCGTGTCCCGCGTCTTGACGCGGCTCATCAGTGCGCTTCGTTGGTCTCGGGTCAGAGCATCCGGCATTGCGCTGGCTGAGCCTACCGCCAGGAGCTCGGCTTCAGGTCGCGAGATCGAGCGGGAGGTCGCTGATGTCGCGGAGCCTGCGGCCTTCGATCAGGATCTTGAGCGTGTCCTGGGCATCGTCGTACCCGAGATCCTCGGTGGCTTGCAGGAGCTCATCCAGAGCGCCGTGGTACGTGCAGTCGATGTCGCCGGTGCCGAGAGCGATCGACGCGATCCGGCCGGCCATCGGCTCCATCGTGACCGCCACGATGTGCGGGTTGCGACCCTTGCGGTTGCGGATCAGGTTTAGAGCCTCGGTCCGCGTGTTCTGTGCCCGGTCGCTCCGCATCGTGTACTTGCAAGAGATTGATGCGTGCAAGATCGGCGGCTCCTCGTTTGCGGCACGGAGCGGAGCATGTCTTGCGCGCCCCGTCGTCGCATCGCGACCAGCTCGTCGTGCTCGTTGAGCTGGTAGTCCTCGATCGGCTCCCGGGCGATGATGATGTCCGGCCGGACGATGTAATCCGAGGCGAACGCCGTTGTCAGGTCCTTGTGCTCTTCGAGGATCCGCTTCAGCTCCGACAGGTGCCCGTACTGCTCGAACAAGGCGATGTTCGTCTCGCTCGGGTTCATCGCCCAGCGCCAGCTCCCGGCCTAACGTGGTCAAGGTGGCGGAAGGCACGCTCCAGGAACTCGAGCGTGATCCGCGTGAACTCGTTGCCTGCTGTCTGTCCCGGGAGCGGATTGGGGCAGGTCGGTTGCCCTATGAGCTCCACCATGCGTGCCGCGATGGCAACGCTTGACGGACTCCCGGAGTCGGCGATGTTGTAGACGTCCGAGCCTTCTCTGGCTCCCAGGACCTCACCGCACAGTTTCCGGTGGTACTCGGCTCGGAGATCGGCCAAGAGGCCCATGGCGCAAAGCCTTGCAGTTCAGGCGGACACGCCGCTCGGGGGTACAAAGGCGAGAGCCCGAGGCGCCTCGGGATGCGCTGACACCGTGAGGTCGAACGACGGTGCGGAGAGGATGATATTGCCGCGAGCGCTGTCGACGTACGATCTGACCGAGCGGTGCGACTGTCAAGCTGGCGACACGCTGCGACGTGGCAGTCGGACGGGCGTCCAAAGGCATCCGACGTCGGCGGCCTGGCCAGACGTGATACGTATACGCAGGGACCGTGTCAACGTGAACGAGTCGTAGAGGAGGACAGAGTGCACACCGGGGCTGTGCCCGCGACGGACGACGTAGTCGAACGGATCCATCTGGCGCCCGACCCGGGGCTGGTCGACAGCCTTGGCGCCAATCACACGCTCGAGTCGGCGATCGCCGACCTGGTCGACAACAGCATCGACGCGGGCGCAACCAGGGTCGCGGTACGGCTGCTAACGGCCGGGGCGCGGCTCATCCAGGTCGAGGTGCTCGACGACGGGCGCGGCATGGACGATGCCGGGATCACCGCGGCGATGACGCTGGGCCGCCGGCGTCAATACGGCGCGGACGATCTCGGGCATTTTGGGATGGGCTTGAAGGCGGCGTCGTTCGGCAACGCCAATATCCTCACAGTTTGGTCGTCCCGGAACGGCGCGCGTACGGTCGGCCGAAGGATCAGGCGAGACGACTTCGCGAGCAACTTCGCGTGCGAGGTCCTCGCTGCAGACGCGGCGGTGGCCGCCGCGAGGCACCGCGCCGCTGCGATGCGGACCGACACGGGGACATCCGTCGTGTGGACCGAGCTCCGGAACACGTACGGCGGACGAAACGAGGAAGAGGCCATCAAGTGGCTGGCCGGGGTTGAACAGAACCTGCGGACCCATCTCGGTCTTACCTTCCATCGCCTGCTTGAGCGCGATCGCCTCACGCTCGAGGTGCTCGTCGACGAGCGCTCGGAGGCGGCCGACGGGATCGGGGTCCCGATCGAGCCAATCGACCCCTTCGCCTACGCCAGCGCTGGCGACCCGCGCTACCCCAAGACGCTCGCCGCCGCGGCGGGAACGACCGAGGTCGACCTGACGTGTCACATCTGGCCCGCCCGGACCGACGTCACGGGCTTTCGGATCGGTGGCAGCCCCGGCGAGCGGTTCCAGGGCTTCTACATCTACCGCAACAATCGCCTGCTGCAGACAGGCGGATGGTCCGAGACCGCCAATCCGGCGCCCTCCCGCCAGCTGGCGCGGGTCGTACTCGACGACATATCCGCGATCGGGTCGCTGGTGACAATGAACCCGGAGAAGCAGGGTCTCAAATTCGAGCCGATCTTCCGCGATGCCGTGAGCCACGCGGTCGCAGCCGATGGCACGACCTTCGATCGCTACCTGCAGGACGCCGAGGCGGTGTTCGTCGAGTCCAGGCGACGCAAGCGGCGACGCAAACCGGCGATCGCACCCGACCGGGGGTTCGCGCCGAGGCTGCGGCGGACGATCGGGCGCGAGTTGCCGATGATTGACGGCGACGCGCTGCGCTTGCAGTGGAAGCACCTGCCCCCTGGCGAGTTCCTCGACGTCGATTTCGGCGCCAAGACGCTGTGGGTCAACAGCCGGTACCGTCAGCTCTTCGCACCGGCAGGCGGCAGCATGAACGACGCACCTGTGATGAAGGCGCTCCTCTACCTGCTCACCCACCACGTGTTTGAGGGCCAGTTCCTCGGGGCCCGCGACCGCGACGAGATCGAGCTATGGAAGAGCGTGCTCGGCGCGGCCGCGGAAACCGAGGCCACGATGCGAGGCCACGCTTAGACATGCGCGACGAGTCCGGCGATGCCCGCCATCTCAGCTACGCGAACCTCGAGGCCATCTGGGCCGCTGGCAACCCCCAGGTGCTCCCCGTGGCGGGCAGCCCGTGGTGTGAAATCAGGCTCGATCCGTCCGCCGGGGTCGTGATGTTGCGCACCGTCTACGAGCTTCCCGAACCCGACGTTGCCAAGCTCAAGAACGTCGCATTCGAGGCCGTCGCCACGGATGCCGGCGACATCGGCGAGATCGCCGTGCGCATCAGCGGCAACGTGTCTGGCGCCTACGGACTGCTGGCCACGATCGTCGATGCCCTACAGGTCGCCCACTCGCCGCTCGCCTTGGCCGTTGCCGACGGCATCACCACCCACAGGGAGATGCTCGCTGCTAGGGGAGCCCTTTCGGAGAACGACGAGGTCGGTCTGTTTGGAGAGCTGACATTTCTCGAGTTTCTCATCGGCGTCCTCGGCCCCGGGCAAGCCGTGACGGCCTGGCAGGGACCCCGCTCCGAGGAACACGACTTCGTCCTCGAGGACATCCATATCGAGGTCAAGACCACGAAGACCGAACGCCGCGAGCACATGATCAGCGGGCTGACGCAGCTCGTGCCGGCGCCGGGCACCCCCCTCAGCCTGCTCTCGATCCAGATCACACGCGACCACGCTGGTGTCGACCTGCCCCAGCTCATCGGCCGCGTCCGACACGCTGCAGGGGGGCACGCACCACAAATCGACAACCTGCTCAAGCGCCACTGGGACCCCGAGGACGCCGATCTGTACCCGACGGCATGGGCGCTCCGCAGCAAACCGCGGGCATATGACGTGGACGAACACTTCCCCGCAATGACCCCTGAGCGGGTCGGTCCGGTGGTGCCTAGCTTCCCGCTGATCTCTCGCGTTGCCTACGCGGTAGACGTCACCGAGTTGGT
The DNA here is from genome assembly GCA_963795505.1 of uncultured Actinomycetes bacterium. Taxonomy (GTDB): domain Bacteria; phylum Actinomycetota; class Thermoleophilia; order Solirubrobacterales; family Solirubrobacteraceae; genus Palsa-465. The sequence continues at coordinate 342,877 of CAWCIB010000010.1, read as the reverse complement.
CAACCGGTCACTGCCCGGTCCGCTCGGCCCCTTCGTCGAGGCGGCCGAAGGATAGTCCGATGCCCAAGGAACGACCATCCTGGGCCGACCCGCTCAGAAACCTCTTAAAGGGCCTCGCGGACGGCGCCCCCACTCCGTTTTTGTCACTGCTCTCGCAAATCGCGGGCAATGAGGTGAGCGCGTCGGTGTTCGCCGAGTACGTCCGGGGCGCCGACGAGAACGATCCAGCTCTGACACAACTGCGCCTTGCGTTCTCGGCCTGGGACGCAGGCGACGGTGCCGCGCTGCTCGACGAGGACGGCCAGCCGACGCCCGCACACTCGCTCGCGCGCCGGCAAGCGATTTATCGCACCGCCGCGCTCGAAAACCCTGCCGCCGATGCGCTCGACACACGTGTCCCGGTCTTCGAGAAGCCGGCCATCGTCATCGCGAAGAACTTCGAGCCTTGGTACGCCAAGGCGCAAAACGCGCGGTCGAGTGTCTACTGGGACGACTACGAACGCTACCTTGACGAAGAACTGGGAGCCGGACTCGATCGCGAGGCTCGACCAGACCAGCACCGACGTCGTCCAACGTCTGAGCGATCCGACCAGGGCGGAGATCCGGCAGACGAAGGGGCTCGTGGTCGGCTACGTGCAGAGCGGGAAGACGGCCAACTTCACCGGCGTCGTGGCGAAGGCGATCGACGCGGGCTATCGGCTGATCATCGTCCTGACGGGGACGATCGAGATCCTCCGCGCACAGACGCAACGTCGGATGGACATGGAGTTGATCGGCTTCGAGAACATCCTCGCCGGCCAGGATCCCGACGATCCCGAGGTTGCCAAGGAACTGGACTATCAACAGGACGCCGACTGGCACGCCGGCAAGTTCGTCAAACACGGGGTCGCGCTTGACCAACCAGGAGTCGTCCACATCTCGCGTGTCACCACCCACCACAGCGACTACAAGCGCCTGCCACAAGGGCTCACGCGCCTGCGGTTCCAGCGAACCGACAAGACGAAGCCGCTCAACCACCCAGTCAACCTCTTCAACTCGGACGCGTATGTAGCGGTTGTCAAGAAGAACCAGGCGCCGCTCAAGAAGTTGATCAAGGACCTCAATCCCCTTAAGGACGATCTGCTGCAACTCCCCGTCCTGATCATCGACGACGAGTCCGACCAGGCGTCGGTCGACACGACCAATCCGGACAAGTGGAAGAAACGAAACGGTGCCGGCAGCGCCCCCAGCGCGGACGATCGGGAGCGAACGAAGATCAACGGGCTGATCACCCAGATCCTCAGGATCTGCCCACGGGCTCAGTACGTCGGCTACACCGCCACCCCGTTCGCCAACGTGTTCGTCGACCCCGACGACGAGAGCGACCTGTTCCCGGCGGACTTCGTCCTCTCGTTACGCCGCCCGCCCGACTATATGGGCGTCCAGGAGTTCCACGACGTCGACAAGGACTTCACCGGGGAGGACAAGACCTGGAAGAGCTCCAACGAACGCGCTCATGTACGCCCGCTCGAAGGCGATCCGGGCACTGATCCCGGCAAACGAGACACCGAACTCCAAGAGGCACTGGACGCCTGGGTGCTCAGTGGGGCGATCAAGCTTTACCGCGAGTCCCACTCGAACAGACGATTCCGGCACCACACGATGCTGGTGCACGAATCGGTCAAGCGGGCCGATCACAAATCGACCGCCGAGGCGGTGCGAGACCGATGGCAGCTCTCCAACCCCAACTCGGCGGCTGGCCTCAAGCGGCTGCGGAACCTCTTTGACGACGATTTCCTGCCCGTGATGGAGGCGAGAGCGGGCGGAGAGAAAGTCCCGATCCACGTTCGACGAGCTCACGGCGTACGTGGGCAAGGCCTTGCAGAAGATCAAGGCTGACGGGGATCCGGTGCTGGTCCTCAACTCCGACAAGGAGGTGCAGGATCAGCAGAAGAAGCTCGACTTCGATGCCGACGAGGTGTGGAAGATTCTCGTCGGCGGCACACAGCTCAGTCGGGGCTTTACCGTCGAGGGACTGACGATCTCCTATTTCCGCCGGCGTGCAGGTCAGGCCGACACGCTCATGCAGGCCGGACGCTGGTTCGGATTCAGGCCGGGCTACCAGGATCTCGTCCGGCTGTACATCCGACGCGACGAGAAGCGTCGACCTGTATGAGGCATTCGAGGCGTTGTTGATGGAGGAGGAAGCCTTCCGGGAGGAACTCCGGCAGTACGAGGGGCTCGACGAGGACGGCATGGCGATCATGGAGCCTCGCCAGATCCCGCCATTGGTCAGTCAGCACCTCCCGTGGCTCCGACCGACGGCCCGGAACAAGATGTGGAATGCCGTGATCGCTGAGAAGGCGACCGCTGGCGGCTTCCAGGACCGGTACGGGATCCCCGAACGCGGCAACGCGGACAACGAGCGCAACCTGCTCGAGGTTGCCGTCCCGCTCCTCCAGGCCGCCTCGAACGAGGTGACTCTCGGCGGTGGGGTCCGGGCGAAGATCGGTGTCGTGGACGCCACCACCTTCCGGGCGTTGCTCGGCGATTTGCGATGGCACCCCGACTACGAGGATGTGATCAGGCCGCTCAAGCAGTTCATTGCGACGGCGACCGGCAGCGGACGGATCGTCGAGTGGGTGGTCGTCTGGCCCCAGCCACAGAAAGGCGGCGAGCTCCTCGCCATCCCCGGCCTCGGACCAGTGCCCGTGATCAAACGGAGTCGTCGACCCGCCCGCATCGACTTCGTCGGGTCGGACCGCAGACACGCCGAGGCGGCGCTGCCGATCGCGAAGGGCGAGAGCGTCCCCGGGCTGGCGGCGAAGGCCGGTCGCGGGGTCGCGCTGGTCTACCTCGTTGATGACCGCCCGGGCGCGGACGAGACCCTCTCCGTTGAGGCCGTCGTGCCGCTGGTATCGATCGCGATCCCGAAGTCGGCGACACCGCACAAGCGAGATCTCATCCGGTGGACGGTGAGGGTCAAGGCGCACGAGGGCGATGCAGTCGTCGACAAGGACGACGCAGACCTCGGCGCGGCCGGCGTCGGGAGCTGACCAGCCGCACGATCCCGAACATCAACCGGATCAGATCTTCGCCGGGCGACGGCAGTCGGCCACGAACCGTCGGCCGGTCGACGTCCACACGCGGCGTGCTCGCCCGTTCTGACGCCCGCTGGTCGGCCAACCCGAGAACGGCTGACGCGGCGGGACGAAGGATCCGACCGACTGCGCTGTCGCCGAAGCGATCACGCGCGGCGACGAGGTCATAGGTCTAAAGCGATCGCGCGGACTACGCTCTGACTCGTTTGTCGGTACCAGAGCGGTAGACGGGGGACGCGTTGGCCCGCCCAGTCGACAGGCGCACGCTCGCCGTGCGTGCTCGCGAGGCCGCGGCGGGAGCACAATCTGGCGTAAAGTCGCACAGTGTCCAGCGTCGTTCGAGTCGAGCCTCTTCTTCGATGGGCGGGTAGCAAGCGAAGCCTCCTGGATGAGCTGATCAGCCGACGCCCGGAAGGCGACTCGCGATACATCGAACCATTCGCAGGCTCGGCCTGCTTGTTCTTCGCAGTCGGTCCGCAGCGCGCCGTCCTTGGCGATCTCAATAAGGAGCTCATCGCTACCTACCACGTGCTGCGCGAGCGCTCCCTGGAGGTAGCCGACCAGGTCCACTCCTGGGCGCTCGACCCCGACACCTACTACACCGTCCGCGCGCAGGACACGAGCAAACTCGGACAGGTCGAGGCTGCCGCGCGGTTCATCTACCTCAACCGCCTGTGCTTCAACGGCGTCTACCGGACCAACCGACTCGGACGGTTCAACGTGCCGTACGGTCGCCGCCCGGGTGCGGTTCCTAGCCGCGAGCGCTTCGCGACCTGCGCTGAGGTCCTGCAGCACGCCGAGCTGCGCGTGGGGGACTTCGAGGCTACTGTCCGTGACGCATCGAATGGGGACTTCGTCTACCTCGACCCGCCCTACTCACGGGCGGTCTCCGACGCGTATGGTGTCTACGGCTACGGCTCGTTCGACGGCGCCGACCTAGACCGGCTGCTTGCGTGTCTTTGCGACCTCAATGAGCGTCGTGCGAACGTGCTCCTTTCGTACACCTGGCATCCGCGATTCGCCGAGCTTGGCGGCGACTGGCAGATCGACGAGGTCGCGGTGCGCAGCCAGGTGGGAGGCTCGGTCACCCGCCGCAGTACTCGCCGGGAGATCCTCGTAGCCAACTACGAGCAGAGCTGACGAGGCCCGACCCTGCGAATGTGTCACGCGAACGTTCAGGTGCTGATGTCGATCAGGGAGAAGCAGGTCACCAGTTGCGGATTGCTGTAGTCAGCGACTTGCATGCCTACGAAGGCGACGTCACCCCGGCGCCGTCCCGCCTGAAAGTCGGCGTTACCAGCGGGGACCCGAAGCAGGATCCGGTCTCGGGCCTCGAGCAGCTGGTCAATGAGGACGCATTGCTACGGGACACCCAACTGTTGCTCTGTCCTGGCGATCTCGGGGACCGCGCGCAGCGCGGCGGCGTCGAACTCGGCTGGCGGGTGCTCGGGCAGTTGGCCGCCGCTCTTGGCGCTGACGTCATCGCGACCGCTGGCAACCACGACGTCTGCTCTCGCCCAGGGGGCGCGAACCCGCACGTCGATCCAACCGCGGTGCTACGGGGCCTGCAGCCGCTCTACCCCTACAACAACCGTGCCGTCCAGCAGGCGTTCTTCAGCGACTACTACGCGATCATTGACGCCAATGGCTGGCGCGTCGCGACGCTCAACACCTCCGCACATCACGCCTACGGCGACCGTGAGTACGACTTTGGCCGCGTCATCCCCGAGACGCGCCACCTGCTCGTCCGCGACCTCAAACAGGCCGGACCCCAGGACCTCAACATCCTCTTAATTCATCACCACCCGATCGAGTACACCGCGGTCGACGAGCCCGATCGCTCGACGATCGTGGGTGGGGCCCTGCTGATGCAGGAGATCATCAAGGCACGGCTGGGCCCGTGGCTGATCGTCCACGGCCACAAGCACGTCCCGAATCTCGCCTACGGTCCAGGCGCGGGTGACGGTCCGGTGATTTTCTCGGCAGGCAGCCTCACTGCGTCGTTCCACATGGATCAGCAGCCGATCACGCGCAACCAGTTCTACTGGCTGGAATTCGATGCTGCTGCAGCCGAGGCGCTCGAGACAGGCATCGCCGGCCGCTTCCGGTCCTGGTACTGGGTGCCCGGGGATGGCTGGATGCCGAGCTCTCCGGGCTCCGGGCTGCCCGCCGAGGGCGGATTCGGCATGCGCGGCGACCCGCGTCGCTTCGCCGCCGACATCTGCGCCGCGGTACGCACCAGCGGCAGGCCCTCGCTGGACTGGGCGGGGATCGTCGAGCGCTGCCCTGAGATCGAGTTCGTTATCCCTGATGACCTGCGGGCGATTTGTGCAGACCTGGAGGACCGAGGCTGGAGCGTCAAGGTCGACCGTTGCGACCGGTTCGAGGAGGTAGCGGGGCCATGGCCTCCGTGAGCCGGCGCGCATGGCGCTTCCAGGCGTTCAACGCCAAGTATCTGCCGCCCGAAACCGTTGCGGAGACGTTCATACCGCCGCCGCAGTGGGCGAGCGTCATACAGAACGGGCACACCTTGCTCGTTGGCCCCCGGGGCGCCGGCAAGACGAGCATACTTAAGATGCTCACCAGCCAGGGCATCATGACGTGGAAGCATCCTCGCGCCCACGAAGACCGCGAGTCGATGGCCTACGTCGGAGTGTTCATCACCACGGATCGCACGTGGACCGAGCAGGTCTCGGCTCTGGGCGTTGGACTGCGCGATGTGGACCAGACGGCCTTCGGCAGTGCGACCTTCAGCACGCAGGTGCTCCACGCGATCGTCTCGGCCGCCGCCGAACGGATTCACGACGAGGAGCACCTGCATCCCGCGAAGATGATCGACCCACTCATGGAAGCCGACATCGCGTCGCAGTGTGCCGACCAGTGGGGCCTCCCACCGCGCCCGATAGTGACACTCCGCGGGTTGCAGCACGCCCTGACCGATCGCCTCGCTCACATCGCGGAGCTGGCCGAGAAGGAGTCGCTGAAGTCGGACGAGGGCCGCGACGAACGACTGGCTGAGCGGCTTCCGTCGATGAACTTCAACCGTGCCGCGTTGCAACTGATCGACCGTTTCAACGCTGCCGCGGGCGAGCCGCACCGCTTGTGGTGTCTGCTGTTCGACGAACTCGAGCTTGCGCCGCCCACCGTGGTCGGACAGTTGACCAAGGGCCTGCGAGGCGGTGACTCACGCCTGCTGTTCAAACTCTCGCTCGCGCCATACACCGAGAGCGCCGGGCCGCTGCACGACGCGCTTTCCGCGCAGCAGGCACACGACTTCAACGCCGAGTCGCTGACCTACGCTCATAAGAATGAGCCCATTGGGTTCTGTCGCGCGCTGTTCGCCCAGAGACGCTGCGTCAGCGAAGACGACGCGCTCGCTGAGGAGCAGCGCGTACTCGGCCGCTCCCAGCTGGCCGCTGACCCCGAGGACCTTGGCGCCCAGGGGACGGCGTACACGCCCAACAGTACGCGGGTGCGCCGGTTACGCGACCTGGCGAAGAACGACCGCACCTTCGCCAAGTGGCTGGCCGAGCGCGACCTCGACCTCGATCGTCTCGAGGATCTCGACGCGGCACGCCGAGCGGCCACGGTCCGCAAGGTGCCGACACTCGCTTTGCTGCGCCTCAACTATCGCACCGAGGACGAGCTATTCGAGCGGACCGGGCGTCGACGCCGCCCGCGTAAGACGTACAGCATGTACGGCGGACTCCCGGCGCTGTACGAGATGGTCGAAGGCAATCCGCGCTGGTTCATGAACCTCGTCGCACCGTTGGCCGACAAGGGGGAGGAAGGTCGTCGAGGTCCGGTCCAGAGTCAGCAGATCCGCGAGGTCGTCCGCTTGTTCCGGGCGATCTTGACCGCTATTCCGGTCTCGCGCCCTCAGAAGCACCGTCGCAGGCTTGGAGTCCTCCCGGTCCTCGACGCGATCGGCACCCGACTCTCCGAGTACGTCATCGACGAGCCGTTCAACCCCGATCCTCCCGGTAAGTTCCGGATCGACGGCGCAGTTTCAGATGAGATCGTCGAAGACCTGCAGTTCGCGCTCAATGCGGGCGGCATCATCCATATGCCGGACGAAGACGACGAACCCGTAATGGACGATCTGCGCGGCCACACCTTCCGGCTCGCCTACCTCTTGGCGCCGTGGTATCCGCTGCCGCTCACGACCGGCGGCCGGACACTCGACCTCAGCTCGATCCTCGAAGGCCAGCAGATCTCCTGGGAGCTCTCGCGCCAACTCGAACTCGAACACGAGCAGGAGGTCATCATCAAGAGCGAGGGCGACGACGAGGACCGTGACGACTACGTCGACGACGGCGCCGGAGACGACCCCTGATGCAGGTAGCACCACTCCCGCCCCGTCAGCTCGCCGACGGCCCGCACGACGAGCTTGACCTCCTAATCGGAGGTCTCGGATGGGAGCTTCGCTCGCGCCGCATCCCCGAGGCGTGCCAAGATCATGCCGCGCGGATCGTCCTCCTTGACCTTGACAGCGCCAGCCACGGTGCCTACGACGAGAACCTCCGCTATGCGGAGGAGGCCAGGCTCGACCACCCGAAGCTCGAGCCGAAGCAGCTTGCGACTTGGCTTGTCGACCAGATAAACATTCTCGATGTGCCTGACTCGCGCGCAGCTCGGATCGCAATCGACGTGTCGAGCCTGTCGCGTGACCGAATCGCGTATTTGATCCAGGGTCTCCAGCAGGTCGAGGCGACGCCTGCCGAAGACGCCCATGCGACAGTCCTAGTCGACTTTCTGTACACCCCGGCCGTGCCGCCAAATAAGACGCCTGGCCCCGAGCGCATCGAAATCCTCGGGCCGGTCACGCCGCGCTTCGCAGGCTTCGTGCCCGAACCAGAGAGTCCCGCTATTGCCTTCATCGGCCTGGGAATCGAGGAGGACCGCGCGATCGGAGCGCTGGAGTACATAGAGCCGGCGCGGGTGACGGTGTTCGTGCCCTATGGCGAGGATCAGAGTTTCGACAGGAAGGTACGCGCGGCGAACACGCTCGTCTGGAACCAAGTTCCGGAGGACTTGGCGATCCGCTATCGCGTTGATGACCCCTTCTCGCTGTACGCCACCCTGGAGGAGCGCGTCTTCAACGCGAGCTCCGAGGCACGCCCCATCCTCGTCCCGTTAGGACCGAAGATCTTCGCCACCTGTTGCCTGCTGGTCGCCAGTCAGCACAGCCGAGCAGGCGTGTGGCGCGTCAGCTCGGGGGGCCTTGGCACGGGCGAAACGGTCGAGTCGGCCGGCAAGCTCGTCGCTCTACGGGTCGAGGTCGGAAGGACCGGGGCGTTCGGACCTAGCCCCCAAGCGACAGCTGGATCTCACGCGAGATGATCTCACGGATCCGCTCGACTCCGTCTGGCTGAGCTAGAACGTCGGTCGGTGTCTTTCCATCGAGCTCAGCGTCCGGCGTGCGCAGGAACCCCCTGACGCCACGGTGTCCGCACCCGGTCGCGAAGAGCCGGTCGAGTGTGCACACAAGGCCGACGACATCCGCGGCTGGATCGAGTGGCAGGCGCTCCTCGGGAACTCCCAGGTTGATCAGAGTCTGATGTGACTCTTCCACGCTAGGCAGAAGACGCGAGAATCCGTCGGAGCGAACGCGTAAGCAAGCTCGCGTGATGTCGAGGACCACAACCATGAGGGAGAAGTACCGCATCGAACCACCCGTACCGGCGGGCGCGGCGGCTTCTGTCATCACAATATCGACTACGCGCCGATCAGGGAGTACACCCCGCGAGTCGGCTGGACGACGGCGGAGTGGATGGGCCGCTTGCAGCGGTTTTGTGGCCATGGCGTCCAGCTCCGGTCGAGCCATCTCGCATTCGTCGGCGTCACGGTCGCGACAGGCCCGGCTTGCCATGTCGCCACACAAGCCGCCCACACGTTGATGGACAACGCTCTCGAACCCGCTAGCCAATGCACCCACTTTGCAGGCTACGATGGCGGCGGCTCCGGGTTCCGCTCTGAGCGCCGCCGGCTAACGCGCTTACGCAAGGCTGATGAGATCCGCGACGCTCTCGGAGCTGTGACTCGCAGGAGCGGCGAGCTCTGGATAGACGATGGTCTGGATCTCGGCTGGAGCGGGCTCGATCCCGTCTGGAGGCTTATCGACGTGAAACTCTGGGGCGGGCCCCGACCCCGCGGCTGCGGTCGCGCGCACTACAGAGGAGCGTGCTCCCTGCTGCAGCGCATTGAGCTGGTACCTGGCCGCTTCGACCTGCAAGACGACAACCGCTCCGAGTGAGATGGCGACGGCGCCCAGTCCGACCCAGCCAAATGGGCCGACCGGCTCCACGCGTGGCGCCGGAGTGGTTGCCGGCGGTGGCGTCGGCTCAGGCACTAGCTCCAGAACCGGCAAGACCACAGCCCTCGACTTCGGATCGCCCGTCTCCACGGATCGCTTTTGGCTCGCGAGCGCGCGTCCGAGCTCGCGAGTGCGCGGAGGAGCGGGCACCAGCGGCCTCCGCCATCGCGCCAAAGCAGTAGGACTCGCCGCCCGCGGTGGCCCAATCGCACGTTTGTGTTGCGGCGCCATGCTCCTTGGAGTTTCGCAGGCCCGCGGTTCCCAACTAGATCGGCCTGCGTTAGCAGAAGAAGACCTCGGCGCGTGGGTCCGCTGGGTCGGCGACGATCGCCCCGGCACGAGCTACGACCAGCCGCGCTCCGATCGGTTGCGCGCAGGCAAGCGCGCATTCAGCATGAGTCGTGGCACAGGTGTCCGAGCGCTCGGCGGAATGACGTCGCAGCAACGTCGGCGGCGCAACACGAGTGGAGCGTGACGTCGACGCTGACGACTGCTTTGCTCGCGCAACGGGCGTCGCACACGGCTAGTGCTCTGGCGGCTGATGAGGCCAGGGATCAGCGGCAAGTGTCGGAGGGCTGCTGTTTCGCCAAGCTCACGAGCATCGATGGAGCCTGAAGCTCAACCGCGCTCGCGGACGGTTACGCTGAGCGCCCGTGGAAGCCTTCGAGTCTTTCGTTGCCATCGCTCTGGAGAGCGAGGGTCTGGTCGTCTCGTCGAGCGTAAAGTTCGATGTCGCAGTCCGGACAGCGAAGGCCGCCTATGACGAGATCCAAACACACGGTTACGAGGTCGATCTGATCGGTGCGCGCGCCGGTCGGCTCGTCCTCGCTTCCGTGAAGTCGTACCTGGGCTCGCGAGGCGTTGTCGCGGAACACGTCATTGGCGAAACCGACCACGTCCGCTTCCGCAAGCTATATGCGCTTCTAAACGATGAGGTGATCCGGCAGAGCGTCATAGCAGGAGCCGCGGATCGATATGGGTATGCGCTTAACCAGGTCGAGCTGCGTCTGTACGTCGGGAAATTCGCGGCACCATCCGTAGGCCACCACGAGCAGCGGATCCGGGCGTGGGCCGAGACGCAACTGGCGGGAGCGGGCCCGATCCGCGTGTCCGGACTCGACGAGGTAGTGGCCAAGGTTCGAACGGTGGCACAGCACAAGCAGTACCGGGACAACCCTGCTCTGATGGCGGTCAAGGTGTTGGAGGCCGCCGGCACGCTCGCTCAAGGACACGCTGCGGACGGAGATGGCTAGAGCTCCCAGGTATCGCATCTGAGAATAGTTCTGGACGGAGTTGTTGTCTCGCGCCCAGATGGAGCCCGGCCCACACGCTCAGTTCGTCCCGCGGCCCGAGATTTGGGTCCATCTTCCCACCGGGAAATCCGGCGTAACGTACTGCTACGTGGTTAGGCAATCCGACGCGGAAGTCGACCTCGTGATCTAGACGCCACAAGAATCTGTGAATCACGCGATGTTCGTCCGATTGCTGGAGCAGCGCCCGGAGATCGAGGCCGCGTTCAGTGCCCCACTGGAGTGGCTCGTACGGGAGGGCACGATTCGTCGGCGGATAGCTAGCCGCATTCAGCCGTTGGCTACCGAGACAGAGACGCATGGAATCAGGTCCAGGAAGCGATGATCTCCAGCATGAAACGCCTCCAGACCGCGGTGCAACCGTATGTCGATCGGATCCCTCCGACCGATGGCTCCGTCGGGTGAGTCAACGTCCCGCGCCCACCCCGTGGGTGTCTGTCTCCGACGATTGCTTTCGCTTCTCAGCGTTCCCAGATCGGACGACTCCTTCGGCGACGGAGTCGTCCGGATTGGGTATGAGCTGGGCGCGGGCGGACGATCGTACCCGCGTGTTTCCGGAAACGGGACCGGCGCGACGTGCTCGCATCGGGCGAGCGCCGGAGCGCACCGTGGTCGCCGCCCCTCGGGAGCTGTCCGAGCCTAGTCCGGCTGGCCCGTTGCACCTTGAGGGCAGTCGCGGCGCGGCGAGCGCTCGAGATGGTCCCACGGCCGCGGTCGCGGGTACTCCGCGTTCGGGCGCGCCCATCCGGGTCGCACCCAGACGCGGAGTCTCTAAGTTCCAGTAACGAGCAGATCGCTGGATCGAGAAGGGCAGGCTCTTGTTGTACTGACTGCTTGGCTCGCGTGAAATTGGGGGAGAACGGTCGGCTCGCGACCGTCGGGGGACAGCTCATGTCAAAGCTTTTGCATGGGGAAGCAGTGTCTCGACCCCGGCGTCTTCCGGCAGCCACCTCCGATGCCGAATCCTACGGCGAGATCATCCGCCGAGTTACGGGTTGCACACGCCAAAGTCGACGCCGACCGGTCCACGAGTGACCGAGTTAGCGATCCGATTGAGAACGTTCTTTCGAGAATTCCCACAACGCCTTATCCAGTGTTCGCAGCGAGACGCCGTTGCTAGCACTGATGTGCCGACAGGCGGCGGCGTACTCGGCCCAGAAGGTAGCCGGATACGTAGTGCGCGCGGTGCAACCGAGGGAGGCGAGGGCGCGCACATCCAAAATCGGATACCTCGTGGGGTGGGCAAAGTGCAGCAGCGTGGATGCCGTCGGCACGCCAACGCCGGAGAGCGACGTCAGGGCGTCTATTGCTTGAACATCGTTGCTGGCTGCAAGCCCGTCTTGGGTCGCCTGCTTGATGCCCGCGGCCGTGTTCGCCTCGACCAGCGCGATGGACCGTGGCGTCTTCCAACGACAGACAGTGATGAACGAAGCGCGCGTGTAGTACCCGCGTTCGCGTGCAGACTTTCCCGCTGCGACGCAGCTCGTATCGTCGACGTATCCATACCGACCTGCGAGTGGCTCGATCTGACTCGGATTAAACTGGAGCGTAAACCGGCCGTGCTGCCGAAGGCTGGCGCCGTCCGATGTGTGGCCATCAGACTGAGCGACCGTCTCGAGTTCCGCTGCGATCGAGATGACATCGGTCCCATCGACCGGCTCCGACTCGGCAGTAACCGGCTCAACTTTTACCCCATACTTCTCACGCAAGAAGCGCTCGCGGTACACAAAACTCGCATCGCGGACAAGCCGGCGCATAAGGTTGGCGTTTGTGCCGGCGCCCACGGCTATCCCAATAACAGGGAGGGCCTCGCCCAGCTTATTTTTCGTCAACCTGTAGCCAAGCGCTGCGTAGAGGCGCTTCATGAACTGCGTCGTGCCGTGCTCGTCGAGCGCGCGCCACGCGGCGCGGCGCGCCAACTGTTGTATGACAAGGTTCAAATCTTGGTAGGCAGCGAGCTTTCCAGCTTGCGATGTCGCCGTGCCCAAGTTCAGGATTCCGAGCAGAAATACTCGCTCGGAATCTTTTGTGATGTCGTAGCCGTAGTAGGTAGCAGTGTGCGCAACCAAGCGACTGGCAGTGGCAAGCGTCGCTGCTGAGTCGCCTGCCATCACTCCCAGAACCGTGGCGATCCCTGGCGCGGCGCCGACTCCCCCTACTACGGATCCGCCCGCCATCTCGATCTCGCCGCCGAGAACGACGAATCCAGCGGCAGCACCTTCTGCCGCCGACCCGAGCGCGTACGACACCGCCATCCCCAGCGACGGTCGAATCGAGTCGAGCTGCTCGAGGTCCAAGTGTGCGATCTGGCTAAGGCGATTTATCTCGTGCCCTTTTCGCCGATACGCCGCGAGTATCGCGTCGCGCCGTACAGTCGCAATCGCGGCATCCGTGAGGGTTCCGACGAGGCCGTCAACCGCGTCGCCGATCGTTCTTTCGAATGCAGACACGCCTGGGATCGCTTCGACGAACTCCCTCGCTGATCGGCCTCCTCGCCGGATCCGGTGGCGTAGGGTCTCCGGCATGAGGCGACGGCCGGGGGTCCTTGTAAGGCGCTCGCGCCATTCCTTGATCTCACGCCAGGCCTCCTCGTCGTAGTCGGACATCGTGGGCGCCATGCGTGCAAATTAATACCGTGGCCGAGCGTCCAGCTGCAACGCTCCTTGTCCGGTCGCGCGTGCCAGCTACACCCCATCGATTGGCAACCTCGAGGTCAGCCCACGCTTGGAGCGCTGGCGCCCGGGCCAGCTCAGAGACCGCCGCTTCGGACGACGATCGAGAGCATCTTGCAACTACGCGGCGGTGGCGGCCGGTTTGCAGACTGCTACATCGCAATCGCCGAGCTGAATCATGAGGAGGTCGCGATCGCCGTCAATTAGCTCGGCAGACACGAACTCCTCTCGCGCTAGCACGAAGCTGGACCGTCCGACATCAAAGGTAATGCGTTCGCTTCGCGCGATCAGTTCGTCCTCCGAGCGTGACGTCCCCCGGAGCAGCGAGCCTCGCAAAATCGCTACGAGCTCGGGCGGCCTTTGGCCGGCACCGCTAATCATCAGGAACACATCCTCCCCGAGGAGGCCATGCAGGTGACGGAGCACTTCGTCATACGTCACGCGCAGAACTCTACGGCTGTTGTCACATCCAAACCAGGGGTCGATGAGGTATAGCCCAACGCCAGGAATCGCGAGCCCGCATGCGCTCTTTGGGCGAGGTTGCAGCAGTCTGCTAAGCACGTGGCGGCTGGTCGGGGCGTCGCGAGCCGCGCTCCGCAAACCCAGCTCGCCGCGCATGCGATCGGCGCCCGCTGCCACCACGCCGCGCTTCCGGTTGGCGAGGACGGGACGATCCGTGTGCCAGCGACTTCGCCAACTTCCGCTGCGGCTGATCGCCGAGCTGGGCTAGACGGATCGCCTCGCGGCGGAACTCCCTCCGGATACGGCGGCCTCCTTCTCGGCACCAGCACCTCACTTTCCCCGGCTTACGACCGGAAGCGTTCAAGGTCGTCGAAAACGGGGCAAGTCCAAGCCGACGAGGCCCGCTCTCAGACGGGTGCTTGCGTTTGGCCCGCGTGTCGTCTCGGCGTGTTAGCCGACGACGCAAATTCCGGGTCGCGCATCGAGCCGCACCGTGATCTCATGTTCGTGTCAAACATTTGTCAAACGAACGATGCCGAACCAGCCGGTTTCGAGCCATCACGAAGACCGACCCAACACCGCGAATCTCCTGTATCCACGGGCATTTCGGGTCACCAGTCCGTACCGCGCGAACACCCCACATCAGGCTCATAACCCGATCCTCAAGCGGCACCGACGTCCGGCTCCCAGATCGTGGAGTTACGCTGCCCTGCCGCTCCGCCACGGCCCCGATCAACCCACGCCGCGCGGCCGTTGCCACCACCCCACCCCGCGTGTGGCGTCAAACACGCTCATAAGCCTGGCGACTCGGTCTGGTTCAGCCCGCTTGCCACACCGGTATTCGTGCGGGGAGGTGGTGGGTTTGTAAATCGCTGTGATCATGAACTAGCCGACACCACGTCTGCGCGTTCTTGACCCGGAACGCGCGCGACCGGCCGTCGACGGTCCTAGCTCCCCGCCACAAGCTCGAGCACCACTTTTCCGTGCCGCTCGACGAAGGCAGGACCCACCCCCTTGATCCTGGCGAGTTCGGCCATCGAGCTCGGCCGCAGCGCGGCGATCGATTCAAGCGTGCTGTTGTGGGCGACCGTGTAGGCGGGCTTGCCGTTGCTGACGCGTACGCGCCACTCGCGCAGACTCTCCGAGTAGACCCAGGTCAGCCTGATCGAGCTGCACGCCGACCTCAGGCCGGGAGCGCTTGGTGCGTTTCGCGGGGGTCAGCGTCAACGGGTCGGGCAAACCAATCGTGTCCGGGTCACACACGTCGCAGCAGCGTCCCGCCGGCGCACCCGGGCGGTTGTCGCCGAAGTGGTCCAGCAGCGTGCGGCGCCGGCACTCGCCTGAGGCCGAGCTGAACGACTCGACCGCACGGTAGGCCCGCCAGGCACGGTCGCGCGCGGCCCGGCAGAGCGAGGCCACCTCGCGACCGTCTTGCGAGGCGGCGAAGCTCACCTGGAGCCGCCCTCCCGGTGCGGGCTCGAGCTGGCAGAGCCCCGCTCGCTCGCCGATCCCGAGACAGATCCGGTCACGATCGGCCCGCGGAGCCTCGATCACGGCGGTCTGTCCACCACTGGCGGCGTGCAGACGCCGCATATACGCGAGGACGTCGTCAGCCTCGACCGCGTCGCCGTTGATGAAGTTGATCAGCCGCCCCAGGTCGCTGCGGCTGGCGAGCAGGATCGCGCGCGCGGGCCTGCCGTCGCGCCCGCCGCGCCCTACCTCCTGGTAGTAGGCCTCCACGCTCTTGGGAATCGCCCAGTGGATGACGGCGCGGACGTCGGCCTTGTCCACGCCCATCCCGAACGCGTTGGTGGCGACCACGATCTCGGCGTCGCCCTCCATGAAGCGGTGCTGCGCCGAGGCGCGCTCATCCGCCGCCATCCCGGCGTGGTAGCCGACCGCCAGCAGTCCCGCTGCCCGCAGTCGCTCGGTCACCTCCTCCACATCGCGGCGGGTGCCGCAATAGACGATCGCGGGCCGATTCGCCGGGTCCGACAGCGCCAGCGACAGCAGCATCTGCTTCCGCGCCTTGGACCCCGTGCCTTCAAGCGCGATCACGTCGAACGACAGGTTGGGCCGGTCGAACCCTGCGCGCATCACGTGCGGATCGCGCAGGCCGAGGCGGACGCTGATCTCCTCGGACACCTGCTCGGTGGCGGTGGCGGTGCACGCCATCACCGTCGGCGAGCCGAGGCGGTCGATCACGCCCCGCAGGCGCAGATAGTCGGGACGGAAGTCATGGCCCCACTCCGACACGCAGTGCGCCTCGTCCACGGCAAACAGATCCACCTCGCGCTCTGCCAGCGCCGCCAGGAACAACGACGAGGCAAACCGCTCCGGCGAGCACAGCACGATCCGGGCGCGGCCGCTGCGCACGTCTGCCAGCGCACGAGTAGCAGCGCCGGGGTCCATGCCAGAGGCGATCATCGCCGCCGGGTGTCCACCGAGTACGAGCCGCCGGTACTGGTCCGCCATCAGCGCGATCAGCGGCGAGACCACGACGGTCAGCGCGTCGGAGGCGATGCCCGGCAGCTGATAGCAGAGGCTCTTGCCGCCGCCGGTGGGCATCACCACGAGGCTGTCGCGGCCCGCGAGCGCCGCCGCGACGGTCTCACGCTGCCCGGGACGGAACTCATCCAGGCCGAACCACGCAAGCAGCGCGTCCGGCTCCCGTGGCCCCTGGTAGCGACGCTCCGGAGGGACGTCAACATCGATCCGGTCCAAGCCGTGGAGCGCGAGCTGGGCGGCGGCGTTGTCATCGACGAGACTCGCGCGGGGTGCGGCGGCGCGGGCCGTCGCCACCGCTTGCGCCGCGTCCGCCGCCTCGGCGCGCTCCGCGTCAGGCAACGAGCGCCAGGACGACCGCAGCGCGTCGAGCTCCTCGTCTAGCCCCGGATCCGACGGGTCCAGCTCGATCCGCTCGACCAGCGAACGCGCCCGGGTGGAGAAGTCGCTCATCTGGCGCCAGCGTAGGCGCCCGCGTGGACAGCAAGACCGCTTTGTTGCACACCCGTCACACGGCGGTCGGGGCGCGCGGATGACCCCGCCTACCCTGCGGCAACCGCCGACCGCGCCGAGCGCGCCTGCTTGCGCCGGGCGGTCCCATCGAGCACCGCCTTGCGCAGCCTGACCGCGTGCGGCGTGACCTCGACGGCCTCGTCGACGCGGAGGAACTCGAGTGCCTGATCGAGCGAGAGCTCGCGCTTCGGGACCAGCCTCACGAGCTCGTCAGCGGTCGAGGAGCGCATGTTGGTCAGATGCTTTTCCTTGGTCGCGTTGACGTCGAGATCCTCCGCGCGCGAGCTCTCGCCGACGATCATCCCCTCGTACACCTCATCGCCCGGTGCCACGAACAGCGTTCCCCGCTCCTGCAGCTTGAACAGGGCGAACGCCGCGACCGTGCCGCGCCTGTCGGCGACCAACGATCCGGTGGGACGGGTACGCAACTCACCCTGCCACGGCTCCCAGCGGTCGAACACGTGGTGAACGAGACCGGTGCCCCGGGTCTCGGTGAGGAACTCGGTGCGGAACCCGATCAGCCCGCGCGCCGGAACCAGGTACTCCATCCGTACCCAGCCGGTTCCGTGGTTGACCATCTGCTCCATCCGTCCCTTGCGCAGCGCGAGCATCTGCGTGATCACACCCACGTAGTCCTCGGGCACGTCGACGCTCATCCGCTCGACCGGCTCGCACAGCCTCCCGTCGAGCACGTGGGTGACGACCTGGGGGTTGCCGACCGTCAGCTCGAACCCCTCGCGGCGCATCAGCTCGACCAGCACCGACAGCGCCAGCTCGCCCCGGCCCTGGACCTCCCAGACCTCGGGGCGATCGGTCTCGAGCACGCGGAGCGAGACGTTGCCGACGAGCTCGCGGTTGAGCCGCTCGTTGACTTGGCTGGCTGTCAGCTTGTCGCCGTCCTGCCCGGCGAGGGGGGAGGTGTTGATCCCGATCGTGACCGACAACGAGGGCTCGTCCACCGTGATCACCGGTAGCGGTCGCGGATCCTCGGCGGCGGCGAGCGTCTCGCCGATCATGATCTCCGGGATCCCGGCGACCCAGATGATCTCGCCCGCGGCAGCGTCATCGGCCTCGACGAGCTCCAGCGCCTCGGTCACGTACAGCTGGCTGACCCTGACTCGCTCGATGTGTCCGTCGGCGCGGCACCAGGCCACCGTTTCGTCCCGACGGATCTTGCCTTGTCGCACGCGACAGATCGCGAGCCGCCCGACGTATGGGGAGGCGTCGAGGTTGGTGACGTGCGCCTGGAGTGCATGGGCCGGGTCGTACTCGGGGGCGGGAATATGCGAGAGCAGCAGGTCCAGCAGCGGTCCCAGGTCCGTACCCGGAGTGGAGGGGTCGAGCGAAGCCTGCCCGGCCTTCGCGTTGGTGTAGACGATCGGGAACTCGATCTGCTCCTCATCTGCGTCGAGGTCCAGGAACAGCTCGTACACCTCGTCGACGACCTCGGCGATGCGCGCGTCGGGCCGGTCCACCTTGTTGACGACGAGGATCACCGGCAGCCGGGCCTCGAGTGCCTTACGGAGCACGAACCGCGTCTGCGGCAGCGGGCCCTCGCTCGCGTCGACCAGCAGCAGCACGCCGTCGACCATCGTGAGACCGCGCTCCACCTCGCCCCCGAAGTCGGCGTGCCCTGGCGTGTCAACGATGTTCAGCTTGACCCCGCCGTAGTGAACGGCCGTGTTCTTGGCGAGGATCGTGATCCCCTTCTCTCGCTCGAGATCCATCGAATCGAGCACCCGGTCAGCCACATCCTGCCCCGCCCGAAATGCTCCGGATTGCCACAGCAGCGCGTCGACCAGGGTCGTCTTGCCGTGATCGACGTGAGCGACGATTCCAATGTTGCGGATGTCCTTGCGGGTAGCCATCGGCTAGTGACGATAGACACGGTCCTGGATCGCTTCGCGTGACCGAAGGCCGCCTACCGGGTACTAGTGAGCATCGCGACGACCACCACCCCAGCGTCTGGCCGGCGGCCGAGCCTCGCTGCGCTGCAGCCAACCCAGCACCAGATCGTGCTTCATGGCCACCGCGTCAGCTACCGGACGGCCGGAGACGGCGGCCCCGTGGTGTTGCTGATTCACGGAATCGTGGGATGCGCCGAGCAATGGGACCAGGTGGCTCCGTTGCTGGCCGAGCGCTACACGGTCGTCGCACCCGACCTCCTCGGCCACGGCCACTCCGCCAAGCCGCGGGGGGATTATTCGCTCGGCGCTTACGCCGCGGGCGTGCGCGACCTGCTTGTTGCGCTCGGGCACAGGCGCGCCACCGTGGTCGGACATTCGCTCGGCGGCGGCGTGGCGATGCAGTTCGCCTACGAGTACCCGCCGTTCGCCGAGCGGCTGGTGCTGGTCTCGAGCGGGGGCCTTGGCCGCGAGGTCCATCTGATGCTCCGAGCCGCGACGCTGCCCGGCTCGGAGGTCGTGCTCCCACTGATCGCGCACGAGCGCTTGCACGGTGTCGGCGCCGCGCTCGGCGGCTTGCTTGGCCGCCTGGGGTTGCAGGCCGGGACCGACATCGCGGAGATGGCGAAGGGCTACGGGTCGCTGGCCGACGCGGGCGCGCGGCAGGCGTTCATCCACAGCCTGCGGGCGGTGCTCGACATCGGTGGCCAGCGGGTGAGCGCGACGGACCGTCTGTACCTGGCGACACTACTTCCCTCCCTGATCATCTGGGGTGGCCAGGATCCTCTGATCCCGGTCGAGCACGCCGCGGTCGCGAACCGCGAGCTCCCGGGCAGCCGCCTCGAGGTGTTCGAGGACGCCGGGCACTTCCCCCAGCTGCATGACCCGGTGCGCTTCGCCCACACGCTGATCGACTTCATCGAGTCGAGCGAGCCGACCCGGATGGAGTTCACCGATGCCGACTTTGACCGAATGCGCACGCTGCTGCTGCGCGGCAAGGCATAGCGGGCCGAGCGCTCACGGGCTGCGCTGACCCTGGCAGCGCGTCCATCCACCCGGTCCGCGATCATGGACGAATGCCAGACCAGCCCCCTCCGCGCAGCGTAAAGATCGGCTCCGACGAGCGGACGGGGTGGTCCTCAGAGCGTCCCCGTCGCGAAGGTGCGCCGCCGCGGCCGGCCGACGTGTCGGTGCGGACACGCGTCCTCCGTCCCTCGGACCGACTTCGCTACTCGCCCGGCGCCCTGCTGCTGGTCGTCGGTCCTGCGGCGTCGGAGCCCGACCGGTTCGCCGAGCGCGTCGTCGAGGAACGAGGCGCGGTGCTCTCGCTCGCGAAGGTCCACGCCCTGCTTGCCGGCCGGGTCGCGGCGGACGAGATCGAGGCGCGTTCTCGTGAGCTGCTCGATGCAGCGATCATGAAGCGGCTCAAGGCAGGTCAGAGCGTCGTCGTGGCGATCCAGGGTTTCGACGCGCAGGAGCGTGAACGCCTCGTTCGGCTCGCCCACGGCGAGCGGCGCCCGCGGCATTTGATCCTGATCGAGACCTCGCGCGATCAAGTCCTCGAGGAGGAGCGTGCGGGCCTCGATGAGCTCCGCCGGGCACTCGACGCGGGCGAGCTCGGGGCCGAGGGCTTCGAGACCGGCCTGCGGCTCGGGGGCAGCGGCCTCAGCGAACTCAAGCGGATCGTCTTTCAGCGCCCACCGCGCGACGACTGAGCGACGCAGCGGGGAGGGGGCTCAGTCGCCCGCTCGCGCGCCGCCGCGGCGACGGATCAGGGGCGTAGAAGCTTTTCGAGCTTGTCGAGACACGCTGCCCATCCGGCGCTCGCTCCGGTTTGTGCCTCCTCGGTGTGCGGGCCCTGGGTAACGGTCACCAGGGTGCCGTCGCCGTCGGCCTCAAATACGGCCCGAGTGATCATTCGGTAGGGGAGGCCGATTTCTGGCTGCGGGTCCGAAGCGAGCACCAGTAGTTCGGGTTCGGAGATCTCGAGGATTTCGAAGCGCACCCGGTAGACGGCCGCTCCAGCCAGTTCGACCATCGAGAAGTGGATCCGCCCCCCGGCGTGTGGCTCGATCTCGACCGTTTCGCGGGGTATCTCGTACTCGTGGGGTGCCCACCAGGCCGCGACTTGGTCGGGGTCGATCCAGGCGTTGAAGACAAGCTCGCGCGGAGCCCGAAACAGACGGGCGATACGGACTTCTCGGCCTGAGGCCAGTTCCGGGCTTGGCTCGCTGGTCATTTCATGCGTTGCCGCTCGGGTTCTGGATCTCTTCCAGATGGGCCGCGAGACGATCCATGCGACCTTCCCACGTCGCGCGGCAGGCGTCAATCCACTCCTCCGCCCCTTCCAGCGCGTCGAGTCGGAGGCTGGTCGGCCGTGACTGGGCGGCGCGGCGCCGCGTGATTAGTCCGGCTCGTTCCAGGACTTTGAGATGCCGTGAGATCGCCGGGAGGCTGACGGGGAACGGCTCGGCGAGTTGGCTGACCGTGGCCTCGCCCTGGGCCAGACGCGCGAGGATCGCTCGTCGGGTCGGGTCCGCGAGTGCGGCGAAGGTGACGCTGAGTTGGTCGGCGGACATCGCGTGTACTTAATGATACGGTTAATTAACCGCTACCACAACTAAGCCGCCGCGAGCGGCGCGGCGATCCGTCCCGCCGAGAGCGGCGCGACGGATCGCGCGTCGAGATCGAAAGGGGTTCATCCGTATGCCCGAGCAAGCCACGAGGAGACTAGTTCTTCAGATGGGCGTTTCACTGGACGGGTTCGTGGCCATCCCGCGAGGCGACGGATCGGTGCCCGTAATGGAGGGCGAGTGGGGCCTGCCGCCCGAAGACCCGGAGCTGACCAAGCTCAAGCTCGCATGCGTTCGTGAAGCGGGCGCGCACCTGATGGGCCGGGTCACCTATGAGGCGATGGCCGGCTATTGGCCGACGTCGACCCATGCTTACGCCGCGCCGATGAACGAAATTCCCAAGGTCGTGTTCTCCAACACCCTCAAGCGGGCTGACTGGGGCGATACAGAGATCGTCCGCGGCGACCTCACGAAGCAAATCGCCAGGCTCAAGCGCGAACCCGGGAAAGACCTCCTCGCCCACGGCGGCGCGGCATTCGTCCAATCGCTCGCCCGCAACAACCTGATCGACGAGTACCGACTCATCACCCATCCCGTCGCCGCCGGCAGCGGCCTACCGATGTTCAAAGATCTGCCAACGCCACTACGCCTGGAGCTCGTGGACGCAAAAACGTTCGACAGCGCGATTCTCCGGGTGTACCGAAGCGTGTGAGCGACACGACTCTGCAGGCATAGCCGAGCAGACAGGCCAGCAAAGGAGACGCGATGTCCGCAACCGTTCTCTACATGTCCATCTCCCTCGACGGGTTCATCGCCGGGCCCAACGAGCGAGTGGACAACGGCCTCGGTGACGGGGGGGACCGCCTGCACGAGTGGTTGACGGGGGCTGAGGCCGATCCCAAGGAAGCGCTCGCCCGGTCCGGCGTCAACGGCCAGATCGTTGACGAATTCATGTCCACCGGCGCGGTCGTCGCCGGCAGAGGAACAGTCGAGCCCGCCGGCTATTGGAGCGGTGACCACCACGACGGCGTCCCGATCTTCATCCTCACCCGCCAGGACCCCGCCAATCTCAAACAGTGGCCGCTGGTGACCTACGTGAACGACATCTCGAGCGCAATGACTCAAGCCAAAGAAGCCGCGGGCGAGAAGAACGTCCTGGTCCACGGGGCCGGGATCACACAGCTCGCGCTCGCCGCCGGCGCCCTCGACGAGCTCGAGCTTCACGTCGTCCCGGTGCTCTTCGGACAAGGGCGCCGACTGTTCGACGGCCTCGCGGCCAAGCAGATCGAGCTGCAGCGCACCAGGATCCTCGAAGGCGAGAACGGAGTCACGCACATGCACTACCGGGTCAAGCGCTGAAGCACGCTCACATCGCCCTGGGTGACCGCCCGCTCGTAGACCAGACGCTCGCTGGCACTCGCGCCGCGAGTCCGCACGGCATGATCCACCCGTCAAACGCTGTGCCAGCCGCGCCGAGACGGCCGGCCCACCCGAACGGGAGGTTGAAGCCACGATGGAGTTCGAGCAGATCCGCACCGAGATCAGCGACCACATCCTCACAATCACGCTCAACCGCCCGGAGCGGCTCAATGCGTGGACCGCGACGATGGGGCGGGAGCTGATCGAGGCGTTCGACCAGGCGGACGCTGACGACGGGGTCCGGGTGATCGTGGTGACCGGAGAGGGGCGGGGGTTCTGCGCGGGCGCCGACTTGGGGGGTGGCGGCGACACGTTCGACCACCGCAAACGCGGAAACACCGACCCCGTCCCGCGGGACAACGGCGGGGTGTTCACGCTTCGTGTCTTTGAATCCACAAAGCCCGTGATCGCCGCGATCAACGGCCCGGCCGTCGGCGTGGGGGCGACGATGACACTCCCGATGGACATCCGCCTGGCGGCCGAGGGCGCGCGCATCGGGTTCGTCTTCGCGCGTCGCGGGATCGTTCCAGAGGCCTGCTCAAGCTGGTTCTTGCCGCGGCTCGTGGGGATCAGCCGAGCGATGGAATGGGTCGCGACGGGACGGGTGTTCGACGCGCAGGAGGCGCTCGCGGCGGGTCTCGTCCGCAGCGTGTATCCCGATGAGCGGTTGCTCGATGCAGCGCACGAGCTCGCGACGGAGATCATCGACAACACCGCTCCGGTGTCGGTCGCGCTTGCCCGTCAGATGATGTGGCGGATGCTCGGCGCCGAGCACCCGATGCTCGCGCACCGTGCCGACTCGCGCGGAATGTTCGCGCGCGGACAATCGGCCGACGCGCGCGAGGGGGTGACGGCGTTCCTCGAGAAACGACCGGCGAAGTTCCCAGATCGCGTCAGCGACGGACTGCCGGACGTGTTCCCCTGGTGGAGGGCGCCCGAGTTTGAGTAGCCACCTGAAGCGGGCGCTGACAGCCGCCGCACTAGCTGCACTGGTCCTCGACGGCGCCTGGGTCGCGATCGCCCGCAGCGCGACCGTCCCGAAGCCACGGACGGTCACGTTGGAGTGGGTGGGCGACATCGCGCTCAGCACGGAGCGGGGGCTGCCGCCTGGCGGCGTCGCGCAGGCCTTGGCGCCGGTCCGGGATCTGCTCCATGACGCGGACGTGACGCTGGGCAACCTCGAAGGGACCCTCTCGGTCGGCGGCGTCTCGAAGTGCGCCGGGACAGCCAGTCCGGAATGCTTCGCGTTCCAGGCGCCGCCCAGCACAGCCTTTGACCTCAAACGGCTCGGCTTTGACCTCGTCAACCAAGCCAACAACCATTCGATGGACTACGGACCTTCGGGGCGCGACCAGACGGTGGCGGCGCTCGATGGCGCCGGGATCGCGCACACGGGATTCCCTGGCGAGATCACCTATCTGACCGTCAAGCATGTGCGAATGGCGTTCCTCGGGTTCGCGCCGTATTCGTACGACGCCAACCTGCTCGACATCCCGGGCGCGCAGGCGCTGGTCCGGCAGGCGAGGCGGCACGCCGCGATCGTGGTCGTGATCATCCACGCGGGCGCCGAGGGTGTGGGAGCGCTGCACACGCCCCACGGGGAGGAGTACTACCTGGGAGAGGACCGCGGGGACGCGCGGGCGTTCGCGCACGCGGTAATCGACGCCGGCGCCTCGATCGTGCTCGGCTCCGGCCCACACGTGATTCGCGGGGTGCAGCGCTACCGCGGGCGGATGATCGCCTACTCGCTGGGTAACTTCGTCGGCTACCACACCCTGGCGGGCGGCGGCGTCCTGAACGAGAGCGCGATCCTGCGCGTCACCCTCGAGCCTGGCGGAGGCGTCCTGGCCGCGCGCTGGTTGCCGCTCATGCTCGTTGGCGGCCTGCCACGCCCAGATCCCACCCGGGCCAGCGTGGCGCTCGTCAAGCAGCTCTCAGGCGGGGACTTTCCGCAAACTCACTTCAACATCGCGGGGGACGGCGTATTCAAGTTCCCGCGAGCGCGCGTCGCGTAAGCAGATATGCCCGCCATGCCGGACTTCGGTCAGCCGCTCAGTGAGCAAGACGTCGCCCAGTCTCCGTTCGACCAGTTCGCGCGCTGGTTCGACGAGGCGAGCGCTTCCGGTCTACGTGTCCCGGAGGCGGCGACCTTGGCGACCGCCACGACCGACGGCATCCCGTCGGCGCGGATCGTGCTCGTGAAGATGCGTGACGAGTCCGGGTTCGTGTTCTTCTCAAACTACGAGAGCCGGAAGGGACGGGAGCTCGAGGCCAATCCCCACGCCGCGCTCGTGTTCCACTGGGACGCGCTCGGTCGCCAGATTAGGGTCGAGGGAGCCGTCGAGCGGACGAGCGCCGAGGAGTCCGCTCGGTATGCGCAGAGCCGACCGCGGGGCAGCCAACTGTCTGCGCTTGCATCTCCGCAGAGCCAGGTGGTGGAAGATCGCCAGCTGCTCGAGAGCCGCGTGTCGGAGCTTGCGGCACGGTACGAGGGAACGGAGCTGCCTGCGCCGGAGAACTGGGGCGGGTTTCGGCTCCTACCGGACGCGGTCGAGTTCTGGCAGCACCGCGAGGACCGCCTCCATGACCGGCTGCGCTATACCCGGCAGGAGGATGGTCGTTGGTTGATTGAGCGCCTAGCTCCCTGACCGATCCTCGCCCCTGAGCTTCGCGGCGAGGTCATCGATCAGGCGGCTCACGCGACGACCGGCGGGACGGTCCTGCGCCCCGGCGAGGCGCTGGGTGAGCTCCGCCTCGGCGTCGCCGAGGATCTTGGCGAACGAATCATCAGTCCGGATGTATCCGAGCTCCTCATCGGACGGGCGCTTGGGTTCGGTGGCCGCCGCCTTGGCGGCGGCGCGACGCGCCTGCTCCCGCGCTGCGTGTGCCTGGCGCACCTGCCGCTCGAGGTCGGCGAGCTCCGCATCGAGGTGCGGGTCGGCGGTCGCAGTCGGCGGCGTCTGTTCTCCACCGGCGCGTTCGCGAAGGCTGCGGACCTGCGCGTACGCCTCCTGGATCGTCTCGAAGCGTCGCGCCGACTCGGGCGAGCCCTGGTTGTGATCCGGATGACTCGCCTGGACTAGCCGGCGATAGGCGCTGCGAAGCTCGTCCTCCGAGGCATCACGACTGATGCCGAGGACTTCATATGGATCGCGCGTCGCGGCCATCGCGCTCAGCGTAGTTCAGCGGCGAGCGGACCTGGGGAACCTGGGCCCGTGTGGCAAGGGCCGTTCAAGCCGCAGTGCGCTCCCTCCGTCCGCGACGGCCGCCCCGCTTGGCGGCTATCAGTCGCTGGTCGGCAGCCCCGAGCAGTTCATCCGGGGTGGCGCCGTCATCCGGAAACACGGCCACACCGGCGCGGGCACCCATCGTCTCTATGCCGGTCGTGACGGTGCCGACCGCCCCCAGCACCCGCTCCACGAGATGCTCGATCCCGGCGTCATGCGTCTCAGGGGCCAGCACGCAGAACTCGTCCCCGCCGATTCGGGCGGCCGTGTCCTGGGCGCGGACCGTCACCTTCAACGCGTTGGCGACGTCGCGAAGCAGCTCGTCGCCGGTCGCGTGTCCGAACCGGTCGTTGAGCCGCTTGAAGCCGTCGAGGTCGATCATCACGAGCGCGAAGCTGCCGCCGGCGCGGTCGTGCCGAGCGATCTCGTACGAGATCCGGCCGAGCAGGAACCTGCGGTTCGCGATCCCGGTCAGCTGATCGGTTAGCGCTGAGCGGCGAAGCCCGTGTCGCTCGCGCTCCCAGCGCCCGCGCGCCACCAGCACGACCGCCACGCTTGCGCCCACCACTAGCACGATGAGCGGGGCCGGCGGCGCCGGCCGCAAGCCTGACACGACCAGCAACGGGATACCGGCTGCCGCCAGAATCACGCCGGCGCTCAGCAGCGCGCCCCGTCGTGTCGGTGCGAGCGAGACCGCGAGCAGGATCAGCGGTAGGGACAGCCAGAAGTAGCTGCCGCCGCCTGCGATCGCCGCCACTGCCCCTGAGGCCACAGTGAGCAGGAGTAGCACGATCAGAGTGTCGCCAGCGCCTCGGACGCTGCAATTTGCACCAATCCTGGAGGGCCGGGTCAGAATTCTGCCTAATTCGGGTCCGCTCCCCTGATGGCCCGGTGCGCCCAGGGCGCTGCGATTGGCGGGCCGCTGTGGGGTGCACGTTGCAAGACCTGCAAGAATCCCCGGTGGGGAGGCGCACGAGCGTCGGAGGAGAGATGAAGCGAGGGATCGTCAGTGGGTTGATCGTAGGCTTGGCCGTCGGTCTTCTGGCGCTGCCTGCGTCCGCTGCCGCCGACCCCTCAGGGGTCGAGCACCTCAGCTTCGCGGCCGGCCCGTACCACGTGATCCCGGGCGCCAACCTGATCCTCGACCAGATCAACAGCGTGCCCAAGCCGAACGTGGACGGCTTCATGATCCGGATGCAGCCGAACCTCCTCTACGCGCTGCCAAACGGCAAGTGCTGCGGCAAGGTCCCGCCAACGCAGGTCGTTCACCTGCACCACGCCGTGTGGCTGAGCAACGGCGGCGCCGGCGCGGGCGAGGGCCAGGGGAACGTGTATGGCGGCCTCTACCCCTTCATGGCCTCCGGTGAGGAGAAGACAGCGATCGAGTTTCCGCAGGGCTTCGGATACCCGATCGGTGCCAAGGACTTCTGGGTCCTCAACTACATGATCCACGACCTCCAAGACCGGCCGCTGACGGTCTACATCACCTACGACATGGACTTCGTCCCCGCGACCGCTCCGCTCGCCTCGACGATCACACCGGTCCACCCGATCTGGATGGACGTCATGAACCACCACATCTACCCGGTATACGACGTGAAGCGTGGAAGCGGCAAGAACGGCATGTTCACGTTCCCCGACATGGCGAAGAACCCTTATGGAAGCGGGCCGCCGCTCAACGAGTTCACAGTCGACCATCCGGGGGTGCTGGTCGGTACCGCTGGGCATCTGCACCCCGGCGGCCTCTATGACGAGCTCGACCTGAGCCGGCCGGGAGTCAAGCCGACCAGCGCTGCGATCAAGGGTCCGGTCCCGAACTCGGTGAGGTTGTTCCGCTCAAACGCCGAGTATTGGGATCCCGGGCACCAACCGATCTCGTGGGACGTCTCGATGAAGGCCACCGCTCCTGATTGGCGTCCGCTGGTGCAGCAGGGCGACGTGATGCGGATCAGCGCGACGTACGAAACGAAGCTCTCCTCCTGGTACGAGGTCATGGGGATCATGGTCGTCTGGGAGGCGTGGAACGACACGAGTGGCATCAATCCGTTCACGCACAAGCTCGACGAGCGAGGCCACGTCACGCACGGCCACCTGCCGGAGAACAACTACTACGGCGGTACTCAGTGGGTCGGCGTGAACCCGACCGCGCTGCCCGCCTGCGACACCCATCGGGTGAACATCGCCGCCTTCAAGTACGTCCCGGCGGTCACCGGCAACAAACACTGCATTCCCACGGTCAAGGCCGGTCAGTCGATCACGTTCGTGAACGAGGACGCGAGCCCGATGGCGACCTTCAACCCGTTCGCTCCGAACCCGTTCTACCTGCAGGCGGTGTTCCACACGGTGACCACGTGCAAGTACCCGTGCGGACTCAACTACGGGATCGCGTACCCGCTCGCGAACGGGGCCGGGGGCAACTTCGATTCCGGCCAGCTCGGGGTCGGATTGCCAGGCGTGGGGAGGCTGACCTGGAGCACTCCGACGACTCTCTCGCCGGGTACTTACGCGTACTTCTGCCGGATCCATCCGTGGATGCGGGGCTATTTCCGCATCCTCCGTTAGCAGCGAATTTCATGTCGTCTCGCAGTAGGGCGGCCATGTGCTGGGTCGCCCTGGCCATCGCACTCGCGGGCTGCGGGACCTCGTCAACGCCGAGGCCGGCGACGACCCACACCCAGGCCGTCACGCCCGCGGTCCCCGGTCTGTCAGTTGCGGAGCATCCCCGCCCAGGCGAATTTCCCTCACCGCAGGGCCGCACGCTCGTGCAGCTCGCCAGGCTCGTCAACAAAACGGCCACCCTGGGCGCCGCCAACGGCGTCTTCACGCGCGGCGTGCAGCGGCTGTCGTTCGCGCTGACCGACAAGGCGCAGCGCTTCATATACGCCCCGACGGCGGTTTATCTCGCATCCTCTCCCAGCTCACCGGCTCGCGGGCCCGTACCTGGCACCGGATGACCCGATGGGGGTCGAGCCGCAATACATCAGCGAGCAGAACTCGGGCCCCGGCGCGCTCAGGGCGATCTACTCGACGAACCTCCCGCTTGCCGCGGTCCGGCGTCTACTACTTGCTGGCGCTGACGCGCGCGGGCGGCAAGCTGATCGGCTCGACCGGCGAAGTCGCGGTCGCGCTCAGCACGCCGATCCCGGCGGTCGGCCAGCGCCCGCCCGCGATTGCAACGGACACGCTTGCTTCCGTTCACGGCAACGTGAGGCTGCTCACGACTCGCGTGCCACCGGAGAGCATGCACTCGGTCTCGTTCAACCAGGTGCTCGGCAAACGGCCGATCGCGCTCCTGTTCTCGACGCCCCAGCTCTGCATCTCGCGGATATGTGGGCCCGTCACCGACGTCATGGTTCAGCTCCAGCACGAGTTCGGGGGGCAGATCACATTCATCCATGAGGAGGTGTACGTCGACAACGCGCCGACGAAGGGCCTGCGTCCCCAGCTGGGCGCGTTTCATCTCGAGACCGAGCCGTGGCTCTTCACCGTCAACCGCAGCGGGGTGATCGCCGCCCGGCTCGAGGGGGCGTTCGGGCTCAACGAGGCGCGGGATGCGCTCGACGCGGCGCTGCGGTAGGCCGCGCGTGAGCGGCGCCCGCGCAGCCCGCCAGTAATCCGCGGATCGCAAGAGGCACGTGGGGGCATGCGCCGCCGCGCGCCGCCAGCGTGAGACTCCAGATGCCACGGCGACGTCGGAGCACAGCGGTCACGTACGCGTGCTGGCGCCGACAGGGTGTTCCCGCACAGCCGAGCGAGAACCGATAGACCGCGGGATTGCTGTGGCCGCTAGTGCCTCCGCCAACCGCCGCGACCGCGACTGCGACCGCGACGGCGGCCACGGCTGCAATAGCAACGACCCATCGAACGACGCCGGAAGCCCACGAGAGGTCCGTCCGACGAGGAGCGACGATGATCGTAACCCACACTTCGGAGGGTGCATCTGCCAGCCGGTCCTGGCGCTCCGGTGCTCTCGGGCGCGCCACCAACGCTCAGTATGCAGCTACCGCGTATCGAGCGCTCCGGCCTAAGCAGCCGCGCGCACCTGCGCGGCCGCCGACGCCGTCCCGGCGCCCCGACGAGAACCGATGACCTCGACTTCGGCCCCGTGGCGGGGCTGGAGGGTGATCCCCTTCAGCACGACCGGGTCGAGCTCCGGGCGCACCGGGCGCATATCGACGGCGGGGATCGCGACGCGCAGCACCTCGGCCATCTCCGTGTGCGCCAGCGCGGCTCCGGGGCAGCGCCGGATGCCGCCGCCGAACGGCAGCCAGGTGTAGGACTCAGCCTGCTCGTCGATAAAGCGCTCCGGACGGAACTGGTCCGCCTGGGGGTAGAGGTCCTCGCGCATGTGGACGAGGGCGATGCCCGGATAGACCTTGACCCCCGGCGGCAGCTCCCAGCCGGCGACCATGCGCGGCTTGGTGAGCGTGCGCTCGGCGGCGTCGATCACTGGCCGCACGCGCAGCGTCTCCTTGACGACGGCATCGAGGTAAGCATCGCCGTTGCCGCCGTCGAGCTCCTCGCGCAGGCGCGTCAACGCGCTCGGGTTGTGCAGTAGGAGCTCGAACGCGAACGCGAGCCCGGTCGCGGTCGTCTCATGCCCGGCGCCCAGCATCGTGAAGAGCTCGTCCCGAAGCTCGGCGTCACTCATCGGACGGCCCTCCTCGTCGCGCGCGCGTAACAGCAGCGACAGGACATCGGTGCGTTCCTCGAGGTCGGGCGCCGAGCGGCGGCGGGCGACTTCTTCGAGCAGTAGCCGATCCGCGGCGCCGAGGCGATTGCCCCACAGTCGTCCGGGACTGAAGCGGCCGAGGTCCTTGCGCATCAGCGGTGTTGCCACGTACAACGGGTTCGTGTTGACCAGGTCGATCACACCGAGCAGCGCTGCGCGCAGCCGGTCGACGCGCTCGGGCTCGGTCACGCCGAACACGGCCCGGCAGATCACCTCGAACGTGAGCGCGCGCATCCGCTCGCGCATGACGATCCGTGTGCCCGGCTGCCAGGTTGCGATCTCGCGCTCGGCGACCTCGCGAATCACCGACCGGAAAGCCGCCACGCGCGAACCTCCAAACGGCGGCAGCAGCAACTTGCGCTGGCGTAGGTGCTCGGGGCCGTCGAGCACGAGCACCGAATGCGGGCCGAGAACGGGCGACATGAACGAGTTCGCCTCACCCGCCAGCAGATCGGACTGGTCGCCGGTGAAGAGCTCCCGGAGCGCATCCGGTTCTGCCACGTACACGCCGGTACCGAACAGCGCGAAGCGGATCGTGAACACGGTGCCGTAGCGCTCGTACCACCCGCGCAACATCTCTAGCGGGCGATACGCGAACCGCGCGAGGTTCAGTGTCCCTGGACTACGTGGACCGGGTGGCAGCGCCACGCGCCGAGTATCTCACCGGCGATCCGAGCTCGGCAAGCGCTGTGTGACGGATATCTCAGTGCCCGGCGCGTGGGTAGGCTCAATCCCTCGAATGAGTCTCGCGAGCTCGATCCTGGCCCGCCGAATGCGCCTCCCCAGGGCTCTGACGCACGACGTCGTGTGCGAGCAGGACCTGCCGGTCCCGATGGACGACGGCGAGGTGCTCCTGGCGGACCGTTGGGTGGCCGACTCGGCCCGCGAGCAGCCGCAGCCAACGGTGCTCGTGCGCTCGCCATACGGGCGCAAGCAGCTTGTCGGCTTGTTACTCGGGCGGCTCCTGGCCGAACGCGGGTTTCAGGCAGTCATCCAGAGCACGCGGGGAACATTCGGATCCGGCGGTGCGTTCACCCCATTCGACGAGCGCGCGGACGGCCTTGCGACCTTCCGCTGGCTGCGCGACCAGCCTTGGCACACCGAGCGGATCGGCATGATCGGGCCCAGCTACCTCGGAAATGTGCAATGGGCCGTCGCGCCCGAGGCGGGCGACGATCTCCGGGCGCTCTCGATCCAGGTCAGCGCCTCGCAGTTTCACGGTCAGACCTACGGCGGCGGCAGCTTCTCGCTTGAGACGGCCGCTTCGTGGATGGTGCTCGTCGCGGCACAGGAACATCGGCTGGCTCCCGCCCTGATGCTTCGCGGCCTACAGCAACTCCCGGCGATGCTCGCGGAGCTGCCGCTGCTTGACCTCGACGAGCGCGTTACCGGCGCCGAGGTCGCATGGTTCCGGGACGCGCTCGCGCACACGCAGCGCGACGACGACTACTGGGTCGCGCGCGACTATGCGGCCGGCGTGCAGACGGTGACCACGCCGGTGCAGTTGATCGGCGGCTGGTGGGACATCTTCCTTCCGTGGATGCTTGAGGACTTCAGCGCTCTGGAGGAGGCGGGGCGCGAGCCGCAACTGATCATCGGGCCCTGGACTCACACCGCCCCGGGGCTGACCGCGGCCGGCATGCGCGAGGGAATCGCGTGGCTCCGGGCCGGCCTCTTCGACGATCACAGGCTCGTGAGAGGCGCACGCGTTCGGGTGTACGTCACCGGCGAGCGTTCCGGCAGAGGCTGGCGTGATCTGCCGACCTGGCCACCACCTGGCACCGGCGAGCGACGCCTATGGCTTGGCGCCGAGGGGACCCTGCAAGACCACGCGCCAACAGAGAGCTCGCCGCCCGGCGACCGCTACCGCTATGACCCGTCACACCCGACACCGTCTGCCGGCGGGCCGCTGCTGCTCTCAAACCGCCCGGTGGTCGACAACCGAGAGCTCGAGGCGCGCCCCGACGTGCTCACTTACTCCACCGCTCCATTGCCGGAGTCGGTTGAGGCGATCGGGCCGGTTCGGGTCGAGCTCTGGGTGCGGGCGAGCTCGCCGCACTTCGACATGTTCGCGCGGGTGTGCGACGTTGATCCTTCCGGGGCGTCCTTCAACGTCTGCGACGCACTACTTCGGGTCGCAGAAGACGCCACCGACGGAGCATTGCGAGTGGCGTTTGAGTTGTGGCCGACGGCGCACAGATTCGCGGCCGGTAACCGCATTCGCCTACAGCTGAGCTCGGGGGCTCATCCCCGTTACCTCCGTAACCCGGGCACAGGCGAGGATCCCGTCAGCGCCACCACGACCCAACCGGTCGACGTCGAGATCCTGCATAACGCCGAGCATCCGTCGGCGTTGATCCTCCCGCGATGACCGACGCGGCCACGGAGCGGGTCGCCGGGTTCCTGGCATCGCTCGAGACCGACGTCCGCACAGTTGCGCCGGGCGAGTGGGGGATCACGGTCGAGGCCGCCGGTTTCGACCTCGATATCGGGATCGCGATCCGCGGCCAGCTGGTTCGAGCGCAGGCCGCGGTGCTGCCGCCAGGTGTGATCGACCCGCACCAGTTGCTCTACTGGAACCGGCAGGCGCCGCTCGTCTGTTTCGCCGAGAACCGCGCGCAGGAGGTCTGGGTCAGCGGGGAAATCCCGCTCGAGGCTCTCAGCGTCGAGACGCTCGACAGCTTTCTCGGCCTGCTCCTGGCCAGCGCCACGCGGGCCAGGGAGTTCGCGATTCAGAACTCGTGAGATGCGCCGCGCGCGCGCTGCGATTGCGGTCTCGAGGGGATTGGATCGAGGTTAACCGCGAATAGCGCGGTTAACGTCGCTGGACTGCCCGCCACCACCCAGCCCGCGACCGGCGGATAGCCCAGAAGAGCTACGGCAGAACGAGCGTCGCCACGTACGGCAGGCCGCGGTAATGCTGGTCGTAGTCGAGGCCGTAGCCGATCACGAATTCGTTCGGGATCTCGAAGCCAACGTACTTGACCGGCACCTCGACCACCCGCGCCTCCTGCTTTGAGAGCAGCGCGCAGACCTCGAGAGTGCGGGGGCTTCGCCCCTCGAGCGTCTGGAGTAGGTAGCGCAGCGTGAGCCCCGAGTCGACGATGTCCTCGACGATCAACACGTCACGGCCCTCGATCGCCTGCTCGAGGTCCTTGAGGATCCGCACCACTCCCGAGGACTTGGTCGCCGAGCCGTACGAGGAGACGGCCATGAAGTCGACCTCCGCCTTGACGTCGAGCCCGCGCATGAGGTCCGACAGGAAGAACACGGCTCCTTTGAGGATCCCGACCAGCAGGAGGTCCTTGCCCTCGTAGTCGCGCGAGACCTCTTCGCCCAGCTCACGGACGCGGCGGGCGAGCTCCTCTTCGCCCACGATCACCCTTCCGATCGCGTTGTCTGTCGCGGTCGTCACGCTGCCGCCAGTCTAAACACGGCCGCGCAGTGTGGCCTTCAGATCCTCATCGCAGAAGGCGGCCTCGATCGCCGTGCGGGTGATGGAGCGCAGGTCGTCTTCGTCGAAGCCCATCCGCTCGGCGCAAATCTCGTACTCGCCCGCGATCGTGGCGCCGAAGTACGGGGGGTCGTCGGAGCCGAGCGTGACCTTCACGCCTGCCTCGCGCAGCCGCGGCAGCGGGTGCTGCTCGTAGCTGTCGAACACGCCGAGGACGACGTTCGATGTCGGGCACGTGTCGAGCACCATGCCGCGGTAGGCCAGCTCTGAAACGAGCTCCGGATCCTCGATCGCCCTGACGCCGTGGGCGATCCGGGTGATGGGCAACTCGAGCGCGGCCCGCACGCTCTCGGGCCCCGCCCACTCGCCGGCGTGCATCGTGCAGCCAAGGCCAGCCGCGGCCACGACCTCGAACGCGTCCGCGAACTGGTCCGCGGGGAATCCCGCCTCGTCCCCGGCCATCGAGAAACCGATGACGTACGGGTGGGGGCGCTCGGCCGCGTAGCGGGCGATGCGCAGCGCTCGCTCGGCCCCGAAGTTGCGCACGGCGGAGATCAGGATCCGGCCCTCGATGCCGGTGTCGCGGCGCGCCTCGTCGATCCCGGCGGCGATGCCCTCGAGGTGCTCCTCGTCGCTCAGCTTGACGAGCGCGGCGTGGTCGGGCGAGGCGGTCAGCTCGACGTAGATCGCGCCACCGCGCGCACACTCGCACAGGTACTCGTAGACGATGTCGCGATAGTCCTGACCCGTGCGGATCACGCTCGCGGCGAGGTCATATGTCCGCAGGAAGTCGAGGAAGTCCGTGTAGCGGAAGCGCCCGTCCTCGCCAAGCAGTTGTTGCGGGAGCTCGAGACCGTTGCGCGCGGCGATCCGCGTCACGAGCTCGGGCGGGGCCGTGCCCTCGAGATGCACGTGCAGCTCGGCTTTGGGAATGGCTCCAACCATCTGCTATGCCTGAGCCTATGCGAATCCTCGTCACCGGCAGTTCGGGACATCTCGGCGAGGCGCTGGTGGGGGTGCTCCGCGACGACGGTCACGAGGTGGTCGGTCTCGACATCCTCGAGGCGCCCTCGACAGACGTCATCGGGTCGGTCGCCGATCGCGACCTGGTGCGACGGTCGGTCGCCGGCGCCGATGCGGTCGTGCACGCCGCGACGCTCCACAAGCCACACATCGGATCGCACGAGCGCGCCGAGTTCGTCGAGACGAACATCGCCGGCACGCTGAACCTGCTCGAGCAGGCGGTGGCAGCGAACGTCGGCCGGTTTGTGTTCACGAGCACCACGAGCGCGTTCGGCAGGGCGCTCGTGCCGGCCGAGGGACAGCCGGCGGCGTGGATCACCGAGGAGGTCACGCCCGTCCCGCGCAACATCTACGGCGTTACGAAGATCGCCGCCGAGGACCTGTGCGAGCTGGTCCATAGCGATCGCGGGCTTCCGTGCCTGATCCTCCGAACCTCGCGTTTCTTTCCCGAGCCCGATGACCGCGATGACGTCCGCGACGCGTACGAGGACCTCAACATCAAGGTCAACGAGCTGCTCTACCGGCGGGTCGACATCGAGGATGTCGTGAGCGCGCATCAGCTGGCGCTCGAGCGGGCGCCGGAGATCGGATTCGGGCGCTACGTGATCACCGCCACGACGCCATTCGCGCCGGACGACGTGACGGCCGTGCGCGAGGACCTGCCGTCGGTCGTCCGCCGGCTATACCCCGACTACGAGGAGCTCTATGCCGAGCGGGGTTGGACGATGTTCCCGTCGACCGAGCGCGTGTACGACAACACACGCGCGCGCGAGGAGCTCGGCTGGTCTCCGCGCTACGACTTCCGCTCTGCGCTCGACCGCCTGGCCGAGGGGGCCGATCCACGCAGCCCGCTCGCGCTCTCGATCGGCGCCAAGGGCTACCACGCGGAATCGACCGGCGTCTACACCGTCCGCTGAGCCTCGACGACCGCAGGGCCCACCGTCGGCGGGGCGTCGCCGAGCTCATAGGCCGCGCGGATCGCGTCGGCTGCGTCCTTCGCGCTGTCCTCGTCGCGCGCGTGTACGAGCGCCAGCGGCCGTCCGCCGGGCTCGACCTGCTCGCCCAGCGCGGCTACCTCGGTCAGGCCCACGCCGTGATCGATCTCGTCGTCCTCGCGGCGCCGCCCGCCGCCCAGCCCGATCACCGCGATGCCGACCGCGCGGACGTCTATCGCCGTGACGGTCCCGGGCTCGGCGGGCTCGATGGCCTGGGTGACCGGGGCGGTGGGGAGGGGCGCGGCAGGGTTCGCCCCCTAGCGCGGCGACCATCGCGTCGAAGCGCTCGGCGGCCGCGCCAGATTCCAACGCGCTGCGTGCGGCGGCGAGCGCGCTGTCGGAATCGGGATGCGACCCGCCGAGCACGAGCAGCTCGGCGCAGAGGGCGAGCGTCACTTCGAGCAGCCGCTCGTCGTGGGCGTCGCCCCTGAGATGGTCGATCGACTCCCGCACCTCGACCGCGTTGCCCGCCGTCCGCCCGAGCACCTGGTTCATGTCGGTCAGCAGCGCGGTCGTCGGCAGGCCGTTGCCGACCGCCACGTCGATGATCGCCCGCGACAGCTCGCGGGCGCCATCGAGCTCGGGGAACTGGGCGCCGGAGCCGACCTTGACGTCCATCACCAGCGCGTCGAGGCCCTCGGCGAGCTTCTTGGACAGGATCGAGCTGACGATCAGCGGAATCGAGTCGACGGTCCCCGTCGCGTCGCGAATCCCGTAAAGCCGCCGGTCGGCCGGCGCCAGGTGGGCCGTCTGGCCGACGATCGCGCAGCCCGTGCGCTTGACCACTTCGCGCAGTCGGTCCGTAGAGGGCGCGGTGTCGTAGCCGTCGATCGACTCGAGCTTGTCGAGCGTGCCGCCCGTGTGCCCGAGCCCGCGGCCGGAGATCATCGGCACGAATGCGCCGCATGCGGCGAGGATCGGCGCCAGCAGGAGGCTCACCTTGTCGCCCACGCCGCCGGTCGAGTGCTTGTCGAGCACCGGCCCCGACAGGTCGGCGTCGCTCCAGTCAAGGACATCGCCCGAGCGGGTCATCGCGCCCGTCAACGCGACGCGCTCGTCGGCAGACATCCCGCGCCAGAAGATCGCCATCGCGAGCGCGCCGACCTGGGCGTCGGTCACGCTGCCGTCGGCGATCCCGGCCGCCAACGCTGCGATCTCATCCGCCGATAGTTCGCCCCCGTCGCGCTTGCGGCGGATCAGCTCGGCTACGAGCATCGGCCGATGAACTCGAGCAGCAGGCCGGTCAGGTCGCTCGCGGCCCGCTCGGCGGCGGCGAGCGTCTGCTCGTGGCTGAGCGCCTCGTCGCCCATGCCCTCGGCGAGGTTCGTGATCACCGAGATGGCCGCGACGCGGAGCCCGCAATGCCGGGCGACGATCGTCTCCTGGACTGTGGACATCCCGACGGCATCCGCGCCGAGCGTCCGGTAGGCGTGGATCTCCGCCGGCGTCTCGAACGACGGCCCGGACACAGCCAGATAGACCCCCTCCGCGAGCTCGACGCCCGTCTCCTCGGCGGCGGCGCGGAGATCCGAGAGCAGCTCCGGGTCATACGCGTCCCGCAACGAGGGGAATCGTGGACCCACGGAGTCGTCGTTTGGGCCGATCAGCGCGTTGAACCCCATCAGGTTGATGTGGTCGGTGATCGCCATCAGTCGCCCCGGCCCGACGTCGCGACGCAGCGAGCCGGCGGCGTTCGTGAGCACCAGAACCGAGGCACCGGCGCCGCGCAGCGCCCGAACCGGAATCCTCAACGCGTCGGGGTCCCCGCCCTCGTAGAGATGGGCGCGACCCTGGAGCACCGCGACGGGGACGCCGCTCAGGGAGCCGAGCACCGCCCGCCCGGCGTGCCCCGCGACGCTCGGGCGCGGAAACCCGGGCAGCTCCTCGTAGCCCACGATCACGGCGTCCTCGACGGCGTCGGCTACCGCGCCGAGCCCCGAGCCGAGCACCACGCCCACCCGCGGTGGAGCGGCAGCCCGCTCCGCCAGGACCTCCGCGGCGTCGTTCACGCTTCGAGCGCCCCGCGCCCGAACGACAACGGCAACAGCTCGGCGAGCGTCACGGTCTGGAAGTCCGAGCCCGGGCGGCCGAGATAGACCGGCGTGTCGGCGGCGCCGAACTCGGCGAGCCGCTGCCGGCAGCCACCGCACGGCGGGCAGCGGTCGGCACGGTCGGCCACCACGGCGACCGCGGTGATTGCCTTCTCGCCGGCGGTCACCAGCGCGCCCAGTGCCGACGCCTCGGCGCACTGACCCTGGGGGAAAGCCACGTTCTCCACGTTCGCGCCCGAGTAGATCGCCCCGCTCGAGGCGCGCACGGCGGCGCCGACCTTAAAGTGCGAGTAGTCGGCGTAGGCGTTGCGCATCGCGGCGTCGGCGGCGCGCAGCAGAAGCTCCGGCCCAGCCATCAAGAGATCGGAGTAGCCGACTGCCACCAGGTCGCCGTCGGAGATCCCGAGCTCGGCGCGCAACCGGTCGACCTTCTCGTCAGCCGTCGGGCTTTCGGGTGCCTCGAACTCGATGAAGCTCCCGAGACCGTCGACCTCGTCGAGGTGGATTCGGACCCCCTCCCACATCAACAGCCGGCGTCGCTTGGCTACCACGACCACGGTGCCTATGGCCGCCTCGAGCGCCTCGCCGACGTCGGCCGAGGCCGCGGCCGTCACGTACGTGCTCTCGGTGGCGTCGGCTGAGTCCGCTCGCCGGTATGCGATCAGCTCGCTGCGCTCGCCTTCTTGGCGCAGCTTCAGCCGTCCGTTGCGCGCGAGGAAGTACGTGTCGCGCTGCTCGAGCACACCCTCGTCCGATGCACCCAGCGCCAGGCAGCGCGCGGCGGTCGCGTCGGGATCCTCGTCACGAGCCTTCAGCTCCACATTCACGCGCGCCATCAGCCGCGCGCGAGACTACCGCGCGCAGATAGCATCGCGGCGTGCCAGAGCACCTACGAGTCGTCGAGCACCCTGTGCTGGCTGACAGGCTCTCGGTCCTGCGCGACCGGGACACGCCGCATGGCGCGTTCCGCCAGGCCCTGTTCGAGGCCTCGGCGATCATGGCCGTCGAGGTCGCGCGCGAGCTGCCGGTCAGGGAGGTCGAGATCGACACGCCGCTCGAGCACACCCAGGGCATGCGCCTGGGGGAGGAGGTCGCAGTCGTGCCGGTGCTGCGTGCCGGGCTGGGGATGGTCGAGGGTTTCCTGCGCCTGCTCCCCGATGCCCGCGTGGGCCACGTCGGGATCTACCGCGACGAGGAGGCGCACCGGCCGGTCGACTACTACGAGCGGCTTCCGCCGGGCATCCCGTCCGCGCGCGTGTACCTGCTCGACCCGATGCTGGCGACCGGCGGAAGCGCCGTGCACGCTCTGGACCACCTCAAGCGCGCGGGCGCCAAGCAGCTCGAGCTCGTCTGCCTGGTCGCGGCGCCCCAGGGGATCGAAGCGGTCCGCAGCGCGCACCCGGAGGTGCCGATCTGGACGGCGGCCGTCGACCGCGAGCTCGATGAGAACGCCTACATCCGGCCCGGGTTGGGCGATGCGGGCGACCGCGTGTTCGGCACGACCTGATCGCGGTCCATCCATTTGTC
This sequence comes from uncultured Actinomycetes bacterium, assembly GCA_963795505.1. Lineage (GTDB taxonomy): Bacteria > Actinomycetota > Thermoleophilia > Solirubrobacterales > Solirubrobacteraceae > Palsa-465. Next base: position 303,114 of record CAWCIB010000010.1, on the reverse strand, counting down.
CTGAGGCCGTGGCTTGTACGCGGCCAGCCGGTCGATCAATGCCGGAGCCTCGTGCTCGACGATCAGCGTCTCGAGATGCGCGGCGCGCAGGAAGCGCTCGTCGACGGCGTGGTCGAGAAACGCCAGCAGCCGGTCCCAGTACCCGGCGACGTTCAGCAAGCTGAGCGGCTTGTGGTGGAGGCCCAGCTGGCTCCACGTGAAGAGCTCGAACAGCTCATCGAGCGTCCCCGTTCCGCCGGGGAGCGCGATCACGGCGTCCGAGAGCTCGCCCATCAGCGCCTTGCGGTCGTGCATGGTCTCGACCACCCGCAGCTCGGTCAATCCCGCGTGCGCGATCTCGGCCTCGACGAGGCGGTTGGGGATCACGCCGATCACAGCTCCCGCCGGCGGCCAGCGCGCCGTCGGCCAGCGCGCCCATCAAGCCCACGCTGGCGCCTCCGTAGACGACGCCCAGTCCCCGCTCTGCCAGTAGAGCGCCGAGGTTTTCGGCCGCCGCCGCGTATTCGGGCAGGCGTCCCGGGCTTGACCCGCAGAAAACCAAGATGCGTTCCACGTGATTGGAGCGTAGTAGCCTCGGATCGTGATCCGTCGTCTGCCACACGTCGACCGAGTCGGGGTCGAGGAGCGCGCCGCCCAGCTCGGCCGGCGCTCGATCAAGACGACCGCCAAGCAGCAGGGAATCCGTCTGGCGGTCTCGATGCTCGACCTGACGACGCTCGAGGGCGCCGACACGGCCGGCAAGGTGCGCCACCTGTGCGCCAAGGCCGTCTGCCCGGCGCCGACGATCCCCGAGATTCCGTCGGTCGCCGCGGTCTGCGTTTACTCCTCGCTCGTGCGCACGGCGAAAGACGCCCTCGAAGGCACGGGCGTCAGGACCGCGTCGGTCGCGACCGGCTTTCCCGCCGGCCAGGTGTCACTCGAGGCCAAGCTGCGCGACACCGACGACGCGGTCGCGGCCGGCGCAGATGAGATCGACATGGTCATCTCGCGCGAGGCGTTCCTGGCGGGCGATGACAACCGCGTGATGGGGGAGATCGTGGCCGTCAAGGAACACGCAGGCGACGCGCACCTGAAGGTGATCCTCGAGACGGCCGAGCTCGGCTCCTACGACCACGTCCGCCACGCGTCGATGCTGGCGATGGAGGCAGGTGCCGACTTCATCAAGACCTCGACCGGAAAGGCTGCGGCCGGCGCCACGCCCGGCGTGTGCCTCGTGATGCTCGAGGCGATCCGCGACTACGCAGAGCGCAGCGGGCGGGCGGTGGGCTTCAAGGCCGCCGGCGGTGTCTCGACCAGCAAGGCCGCGCTGCACCGGCTCGTGTTGGTCAAGGAAACCCTCGGCGATGAGTGGCTGACGCCCGAGCGGGTGCGAATCGGCGCGTCGTCCGTGCTCAATGATCTCCTTATGCAGTACTCGAAGACACAAACCGGCCACTATGGCCGCTCCGAGGACTTCTCCAAAGAATGAGCATCGAGGCGCGCACGAGCATCGTCTGGGACTACGCCCCGGCCCCCGAGTCCTCCGAGCACATCCGGCTCAAGGACCGCTACGGGCTGTTCCTCAACGGGGAGTTCGCCGAGCCGATCGCCGGCCGCTACGTCGCCACCGTCAACCCTGCCACCGAGGAGCCGATCGCCGAGGTGGCGTGGGCCGAGGACGCCGATGTAGCGCGTGCGATCGAGAGCGCCCGGGCCGCGCAACCGGGCTGGGCGGGCCTCAAAGGGCTCGAGCGGGCCAAGTACCTGTTCCGGATCGCGCGGCTGATCCAGGAACGCGCGCGGGAGCTCGCGGTCGTCGAGACGATCGACGGCGGGAAGCCACTGCGGGAATCGCGCGATGTCGACATCCCGCTCGCCGCGGCCCATTTCTTCCACTACGCGGGCTGGGCCGACAAGCTCCGCTACGGCGTCGCCGCGCGCGAGGTCGAGCCCTACGGCGTCGTCGGACAGATCGTCCCCTGGAACTTCCCGCTGCTGATGGCGGCCTGGAAGCTCGCCCCGGCGCTCGCGTGCGGGAACGTCGCGATCCTCAAGCCGGCCGAGACGACGCCGCTGACCGCCCTGCTGCTGGCGGAGATCTGCCAGGAGGCCGAGCTTCCCGCGGGCGTCGTGACGATCCTGCCGGGCGACGGCGCCGTCGGCGCCACCCTCGTCCGCTCGCCGGGGATCGACAAGATCGCTTTCACCGGCTCCACCGCAGTCGGGCGTGACATCCAGACCGCGCTCGCCGGTCGCAAGGTCGGGCTGACGCTCGAGCTCGGCGGCAAGTCGGCCAACGTCATCTTCGAGGACGCGGCGCTCGATCAGGCGGTCGAGGGGATCGTCAACGGGATCTTCTTCAACCAGGGCCATGTGTGCTGCGCCGGATCAAGGCTGCTGATCCAGGAGAGTGTCATGGACGAGGTGATCTCCAAGCTGTGGGCGCGGATGGGACGCCTGCGGGTCGGCGATCCGCTCGACAAGAACACCGACGTCGGCGCGATCAACTCGGCCGAGCAGCTCGAGCGGATCGAGACGCTGGTGGCAGCCGGAGAGGACGAGGGTGCGCTGCGGCGGTCGATCGCCTGCGAGCTGCCCGAGCGCGGGTACTGGTTCGCGCCGACGCTGTTCACCGATGTCTCGCCCGCGCATAGGATCGCGGTCGAGGAGATCTTCGGGCCCGTCGTCTCCGTGCTCAGCTTCCGCACCCAGGCGGAGGCGATCGAGAAGGCCAACAACTCGCGATACGGGCTCGCGGCCGGGATCTGGACCGACAAGGGCGCCAAGGCGTTCGAGGTCGCGAGCGCGCTGAAGGCGGGGGTCGTGTGGCAGAACACCTACAACCACTTCGACCCGACCGCCGCCTTCGGCGGCTACAAGGAGTCCGGCTTCGGGCGCGAGGGCGGCCCGGCTGGGTTGCGGCCGTACCTGAAAGTCGTGCGATGAGCTCACGGGCGGCTGTCCGCAAGACCTACAAGCTGTGGATCGGCGGGGCGTTCGTGCGCTCGGAGTCGGGTCGCTACGACCGCGCCGAGGGGGTCAACATCCCGCGCGCCTCGCGCAAGGACGTCCGCGATGCGGTCGCCGCCGCGCGCAAGGCCGCCGGCCCGTGGGCCGCTCGCACCGCATATAACCGCGGCCAGATCCTCTACCGGGCCGCCGAGGCGCTCGAGTCGAGCGCCGAGCGCTTCGAGCGCGACGAGGCCGAGGCTGCGGTCGACGTGCTGCTCCACTACGCCGGCTGGACCGACAAGCTCCACCCGGTGCTGGGCGGCATCAACCCGGTCGCGGCGCCGTTCTTGTCGTTTTCATTGCCTGAGCCGACGGGCGTCGTGGGCGTCGTAGCCCCCGATGTGCCGCCGCTGCTCGGGCTGGTCGCCGAGCTGGCGCCGACGCTGGCGGCGGGCAACGTCGCGGTCGTGATCCTCTCGCAGGAGCACCCCCTCGCGGGCCTCGACCTCGCCGAGGTGCTCGGCGTCGCCGACGTGCCGGCGGGAGTCGTGAACCTCCTGTCAGGCCGCCGTGGGGAGCTCGCGACCGCGCTCGGCTCGCACCGTGACCTGAACGCGATCGTCGACGCCGCCGGGGACTCCGAGCTGTCGGCCGAGCTCGACCGGCTCGCGGCCGAGACGATCAAGCGCGTGCGCCATGGCTTTGCGGCCTCGAGCTACGACGAGGCGACCGCCGACTCGCTCGAGCGCCTCGACGCGGTCACCGAGCTCAAGACCGCCTGGCACCCGATCGGCGCCTGAGGCCGGCGGACCGGCCGTGTCGGATCCCTACGCCGGTCGTCAGCCGACCGATCACGAGCGACGCGCCGAGCGTCCTTGGGACGACTCCTACCGTCATGGCAATGCGCCCTGGGACATCGGCCGCCCGCAGGGCGCGATCGTGCGGCTCGCCGAGCAGGACGCGTTTTCCGGGAGCGTGCTCGATGCGGGCTGCGGCACGGGGGAGCACACGCTGTACCTCGCGGCGCGGGGTTGCGAAACCCTGGGCGTTGACGTGGCCGAGAGCGCAATCGAGCAGGCCCGCGCGAAAGCGGCCAGCCGGGACATCGCGGCGAGCTTCCTCGTTGCCGATGCGCTGCAGCTCGCGCGCCTGGGCCGCACGTTCGACTGCGTGGTCGACGTCGGGCTCTTTCACAGCTTCGATGACGACGAGCGGCGAACCTACGTCGAGGGCCTTGCGTCGGTGACCCGCGCCGGCGGCGAGGTCCACCTGTTGTGCTTCAGCGACGAGACTCCAGGCGACGAAGGGCCCCGCCGCGTCAGTCAGGCGGAGCTCCGGGCGGCGTTCGCGACAGGTTGGAACGTGGTCTCGATTGACGCCGAGCGGATCGAGGTCGATCGGGCTCAGTTCAGAGGGGAGGCGCCGGATTGGCTGATCGGCGGTCCTCCGGCCTGGCTGGCGAGGATCGAGCGCCTCGAGTGGAGGTGACGTTCGTCAAGGCCGCCCGGTCAGGGGAACAGGACCGGGTGTACCTGAAGATGGGCGGAGCCGTGCGGCGCGGACCCGTTCATGTGGTGCACGACCTTCCGCATCTGGTCGTCGAGTCGCTCTTCGGTATCGACGACGGGCTGTGGGCCGAGCTCGAGGCAGGCCGTCACGCTGCCGCCGCCCGCGCGGCGACGGCCCGCGACCCCAAGCGCCAGAAAGCCGGTCGGATCGTCTCGGGAGCGGCCGAAGGCATACCCGTGTCGCAGTGGCTGACCGACGGCCACCGGCGGGCCAAGATCCTCACCAACGCCGTCGCGAACCGGTCGGGCGATGGTCCGGACACTCCAGCGGGTGTGCGCGAGCGAGTGGCGCGGTCAGGGGAGAGATCGGCCGAGGAAACCCTGTCCGGAATCGACGACGAGACCATCGCCGAGGCGATCGCCGGCGTCACCCAAGTCCTGGATCGCTGGGTGGCGCTGCCACCTGGCGAGGTGATCCGACTGGCGTGGCCGCTCTCAGCCGAGGCTCTGCGCCATTAGCGCCGCGAAGTCTCCGACCGGGCCAAGGTGCTTGAGCTTGTCAGGGTTGACGACCGAGTTGACGCTCTTGATCTCGCCGTCGGCGATATCGAGCGACCACACGCCGAGCAGCCGCTCCTCCGGGTCGAGGAAGAGCGCCCCGGGACCGCCGTTGACCTCGACCGGACGCAGCGACACGCCCGGAATACCGAGGGCGCCGTCCGTTCTGAAGCGCACCAGCATGTTCGCGACCACGCTGCGTCCGCGCAGCATGCGGGCGATCGCCGGGACCTTCCCGCCACCGTCCCCGGTGAGCGTCGCGTCAGAAGCGAGCAACGCCTCCAGTCCCGCGAGGTCGCCCTGCTCGGCAGCCGCTATGAACCGGGCGGCCAGCTCGTCGCGCTGTTCCCGCGTCGTCTGGAATCGGGGCCGCCGCTCCTCGACGTGCCTGCGTGCGCGAGTGGCGAGCTGGCGCGCAGCCGCCTCGCTCTTGCCCACGATCTCGGCGATGTCGGAGAACGGATAGTCGAAGACGTCGTGCAGCAGCAGCACGGCGCGCTGCTCAGGCGAGAGAGTCTCCAGGACCACCAGCATCGCGAGCGACAGCGAGTCGGCCGTCTCGGCGTGCCGGGCGGGGTCGTCCTCGCCCTCGGTGATGATCGGCTCGGGTAGCCACTCGCCGAAGTAGCGCTCGCGACGAGCCCGCGCAGAATGCAGCTCGTTGATCGCAAGCCGGGTCGTCACGGTCGCCACGAACGCGTGCGGCGATGCGATCTGCTCGCCGCCCTCGAGCGCTTGGTGCACCCGCAGCAGCGCTTCCTGGACGATGTCCTCGGCCTCGGACACGGTGCCGAGCATCCGGTACGCGATCGCAAACGCGGTCGGCCGCAGCTCGTCGAGCAGTTGCTCTCGATCGGTCATGCCGCCACGAAGACTCTCATGTCATGACTTCCTCTTGATCGTGTTCTGCACACCAAGACAAGACAGCTGGCCGGGGTGTGACACCCGCCGCGCGTCGAGCTCTTCGAAGCGCCGCAGGAACGCCTCGGCGGCTTCGTCCGCAGTCCACGCGCGGAGCTCGAGCTCGAGCGGTTCCACGCCTTCGAGCTCGGGCCAGTGCCAGGTCTCGGCGCTGAACGTGCGCCGCTCGGTCGCGAGCAGCGCGCGGTCGATCCGCTTGATCGCCGCAGCGTCGCCACTCAGCGAGAAGCGATCGCGAATCACGGCGTCGAGGGGCTTCTCGGCCTCGCGGAACGCCGCCCCCAGCTCGCTGCGGTGTTTGATCGGGTGGGGCAGGTCGCCCAGGTACGCCTCGGCCGCGTCGTGCATGAGCGCGCCGAGCGCATCCGAAGCGCTCCCACCCTCGGCCTCGATCAGCTCCGAGACGACCACGCAGTGCTGCGCGACCGAGTAGAACGCCCGGCAGTGCCCGCCGAAGCGGCACTGGTTGGCGAGCGCTCGCGCGATGTCGCCGAGGTCGATCTGGTCTGGGTCGGGGTCGAACGGGTTGACCCAGCGGCCAGAGACCGTCTGGAGATATGGGCCAGGGCCAGGAGGTCCGCTCATCGCCGCAAGCTTAGGCGCGTGAAAGACTGAGCAGGCCCCCGCACAAGGAGATAGAGATGACCCCGATTGACGCCGGCGTTCGGTTCCCCGGCGAGTCCGAGGAGTACCGCCGCGAGCGCAATCAGCTGCTGGAGGCCGAGTCCGAGTTGCGGCGCCAGATCGAAGCGGTCGCCGCGCAGCGTCGTGCACTGCCGCCTGGCGGCGTCGTCCCCGACGACTATCGCTTCGAGGAAGTGTCAGACGGCCGCGAGGTGCGGTTCGGCGAGCTGTTCAAGGCGGGCAAGGACACGCTCGTGATCTACAGCTTCATGTTTCCGCGAAATTCCGGGGACACCAGACCGGGCCCAAAAGAGGGTGAGACGGCGAAGCTGCCGCTGGCCGAGACCCCGTGCGCGTCATGCACGTCGATTCTCGACTCGCTCGACGGCGCCGCACCCCACCTCGAGCGCGTGATCAATCTCGTCGTGATCGCAAAGTCAGATCCCGAGCGGATTGGCAACTTCGCGCGCGAGCGCGGCTGGACGCACCTGCGGCTGCTCTCCTCGCGGGGCAACTCCTACAACCGCGACTACAACGCCGAGACCCCGGAGGGCGAGCAGATGCCGATCCTGAGCGCTTTCGTCCGCGACGGCGAGGAGTTCCGTCATACGTGGTCCTCCGAGCTCATGTACGCCCCGCGCGAAGAGGGGATGGAGGCGCGCCACGTCGACTCGATCTGGCCGATCTGGAACGTGCTCGACGTGACGGCGGAAGGTCGCGCCAACGCCTCGGGCGTCCCGTCGCTGCGCTACGACTGAGCGCCCCTCGCGCGGGCCGACCCCGAACAAACCTGCGTTGTAGGCACGAGGGGTGGAAGATCGTCGAGTTGATCGGCGTAGGCCCGAGTTTCCGTGCGAATTAGCATCCGCGCCGGCAAGATCGTCGAGTTCCTCGCGCGCGACGCGCTCGACCCGGCACCCGGACCCGACCGGAGACTCATGAGCGCGCTCGCCCGCGCTCGCACGCCATTTGAGACAACCGCCTTAGAGGACGCCTTCGAGCCGCAAGATCCGACGCACGATCGCCAGCGACGACGCGTAGGTCGAGTCCAGGCCGTAGTAGCTCAGCCCGCGGGCGCCAAGCGTGCGCGCCTGCGTGTAGGGCGTGTCTGAGGCGTAGTGAATGATGCCGAGGTCGATCGGGAGTTTTGAGAAGTTGACGGCCTCGCCGACCGGGTGGCGGTCGGCGTCGGCGATCTCGTACACAGCGTTGCAGTACGGGCCCGCCTCCATCTCGACCACAGTGAACGCCTCGCGGTAATAGAAGTCGAGGTAGGAGCGGTTCTGAAGGAACGTGCTCTTGACGGTCACCGCCCGCTGGTTGTCAAGCCCGGTCCCGAATCGCAGATCGGGCGCCAGGTCATCGACGCTGAAAGCGTTGTCGAGCCAGTACGTCGAGCCGGAGTGCTCGTCATGGACGACGCTCGAGATCATCACGTCGCCGACGTCTGCGTTCAGCGTCGCCGCCTTGCCGAGCACGTAGACGCCCCGCAACGCACTGCGGTCGACCGCGACCTCGCGCAGGATGTTGTAGGCCGCGACGCCGAGCGGATAGTCGATGTTGACGATCACCGCGCCGCTGGCTTTGAGCGCGTCGGCGTTGATCTCTCCAACGCGCGGGTCCAAGCAGCTGGAGTCGAGTGCCGCCAGCGAGATCACCTGCGCAGGCACCCGCAGCGCCGTGGTCGAGCGCAGGTGAGTCACACCCTTCGCCTGCTCCGCGGCACGACGGTCGGCCGCGCCCTCGGCTCCGCGGGTAGCGAAGTACTCGCGTGCGGTGAAGTAGAGAAAGTTGTCCCACGAGCCCTCGGTCCGTCCCTCGCGGAACGCGGTCAGCTCCTCGCGCAAGCCGTCGGCTTCGGGCATCTGCTCGACGTACGCGACCAGCTCGGTCTCGCGGTCGCGTGCGATTCCGGTGACGATGTTGACGATGCTGTGCGTGTTCGAGCTGACGAAGTAGAGCGGTCGCTCGGTCAGGCCCTCGACGGCGAGCTCGCCACTGACCGGCACCCACCAGCGTCGCGTGAGCCGGGCGTAGCCGGTGTGCGTGCCACCCAGCATCCGCATCCGCAGCGACAGCCGCTGCTCTGAGATCAGCCGCATCCGCTCGCCGAACGCCTCGCCCCAGGCCTGGCGCAGGCGCGCCCAGTCATCGGCGCTTCCGCCGAGCTCGCGGGCGAGCTCCTCTGCGGGCACGTCGGGGGAGCGCTCAGCGTCCGGCCAGCCCGCGGCACGCATCCGGACGCGGATCTTGTTCCACTCGATCTGGAACGCGACCAGCGTCGGGACGAGGTCATCGACATCCGAGGCGCTCGCCATCAGCACCGCCAGCGTGCGTGTCCCGCTGTCATACCAGCGCCGACGGCGTGCTGGGGCCTCGGCCTCCTGCCAATCCTCGACCGGGATGCCGGCGGTCGTCAGTGCCTCGACGTCCTGACCCATGACGACCAGCTCGGCCCCGACGATCCCGTCCGGCAGCCGGCGGATCGCGTAGATGAACGCCCCCAGATCGAGCTCCTCGCTCGCCGCAAGCGGGTGAAGGCTCGAACCCATCGCCATGTGCGAGGGCTCGAGCACGCGCAGCTGGGTCTCGCCGCTCGAGCGCAGGAGCGTGGTGTACGTGCGCTGGTAGAGCTCGACCTCGTCTGAGAGCCGAACCTCTCCGTCCGCGAAAGCTCGTCAGTGCAAGTCGTGCGACGGCCATCGCTACTCCTTGATGTAGGGGATGCCGCTGGCGGCCGGCGGACGCGAGCGCCCGATCACTCCGGCGACCGCGATCAGGGTGAGCAGATATGGCAGCGCTTCGAACAACACCCCAAGCGTTTGTGAGAACTGGGGGAGCCGGTCGGCGAGCGCGCTCGAGAACCCGAACACGAGCGTCGCGACGAGCGCCCCGAACGGCCGCCAGCGTCCGAAGATCACCGCCGCAAGGCCGATGAAGCCGCGGCCCTCGGTCATGTTCTGGCTGAACGAGCCGACGAACGCCACCGACAGATACGCGCCGCCGAGCGCGGCGAGCATGCCGGACGCGATCACTGCCGCGTAGCGGATCCCGAAAACCGGCAGACCGACCGTGTCGGCCGCGCGGGGCTTCTCGCCGACCGCCCGCAGCCGCAACCCCCAGCGCGTGCGGAACAAAAAGAACGTCAGCGCGGGGACCAGCGCGAGTCCGAGCCAGGTCATCAGGTTGGCATCGCCGATCGCGGCGCCGAAGAACCCGACGTGCTGGATCAGCGGCAGCTTCACGTTCGGTACCTGCGAGATGTGGCTCGGCGTTCCGTTGGGCCCGTAATGGGCGGTGAAGAAGTAGCCGGTGATGCCGAGCGCGAGGAAGTTGATCCCGGTCCCACTGACGACCTGGTTGGCGCGCAGATGTATCGAGAAGACAGCGTGAGCGAGCGCCAGCAAACCGCCCGCCCCAGCCGCCACGAGCAGTCCGAGCTCCCACGAGCCGAGCACGTCGGCGCCGTAGATCCCAAAGAAGCAACCCATCAGCATCATGCCCTCGAGCCCGATGTTGATCACGCCGCTGCGCTCGCAGATGATCCCGCCGAGGGCTGCGAACAACAGCGGCGTCGCGTAGCGCAGCGCCGCGGCCACCAGCACCGACCACGTGAATACGACCTTCAGGTTGGTCACACCCGCGCGCGTGGAGAGAATCGCACCCGCGATTCCGAAGATGCCGACCGCGATGTCGCCGACGCCGATCCGGCGCTCACCGCCCGCCAGCGCGATCGGCCCCGCGAGGATCGCGATGACGCCGAGCAGGATCGAGGGCACCGGGGTGCGCACGAGCGCCGGCGGCAGCGTGATCACCCACGCGAGCACGGCCAGCACGAGGCCCGCCTGCCCGATGCGCCGCGGCGACGCGATCCGTGTCGGCGACGCGGCGATCGTGCCGACGCTCACGAGGGCACCTCGCCGCTCCCGACCGGTGTCTCTGAAGCCCGCCTGCGCCGCAGCGCGATCCCGATCCCCTTGCCCGATTTCAGCACCCTCAGCGCGATCAGGTCGGTCGAGACGAGCAGCACGATCAGCCCCTGGATCATGTAGGTCAGGTACTGCGCGAGGTTCGGGTCAAAGATGGACGGGTCGAGGTTTCGTTCAGAGGTCCCGGTGAGCAGGGCGCCGAAGAGCAGGGCGGCGCCGACCGTCCCGCTCGCGGTGTTTCGTCCCAGCAGCGCCACCGCAATCCCAAGAAATCCGATCTGAGACGTCTGAATGTCGTTCGTGAAGAGCTGGAACTTCCAGCCGAGGATGTCGAGCGCGGCGGCGACGCCGGCAAACGCGCCGCAGATCAGCATCACCTTCACGTAGTTGCGTGCCACGCTCATCCCCGCGTAGCTGGCCGCGTCGGGGTTGTACCCGACTGCACGGACCTCGTATCCGAGTCTGGTTCGCTTGATCACGGCCCAGAAGATGACCGCAGCCACCAGCGCGATGAAGATCCCGATCGTGAGCCCTTGGAGCAGCGGGTTGCCCCAGATCACGGGCAACCTGGCGGACGCCTTGACCGTGCTCGAGACCGGGACCGATGGCTGGTGCGGGTCCTGTAGCGGGCCATGGAGCTGGAACAGGTAGACGCCGACCCAGATCGCGACCCAGTTGAGCATGATCGTCGAGATCACCTCGTGAACTCCGGCCAGAGCTTTGAGAAGCCCGGCGATTCCGGCCCAGGCCGCCCCGGCGAGCGCCGCCGCGACGATCGCGAGCGTGATGTGCAGGAAGGCCGGCATGCCCGAGAACGACGAACCGATCCAGACCGCTGCGACACCGCCGACCGTGTACTGGCCCTGGCCACCGATGTTGAACAGGCCGGCGCGGAATGCAAACGCGACCGCCAGCCCGACCAGGATCAAAGTCGTTGTCTGGATCAGCGTCTGCTGGAGCTCGAGCGCAGCGGTCGTCCGGGTGGCACCGCTCGTCCAGGGAAAGAGCCAGTTCAGCCCGGTGCCGTTGAAGAACGCCTTGTACGTGCTAAACGGGTCGTGGCCGGTGATCAGCACCACCAAGCCCGCGACCAGAAACGCGATCACGACGGTAAGGAGCGGCACGGTGAATCCACCGAGGCCGCGGACCGTGGACATCAACCGCGCGGGCGAGCGCAGCGACGCCTCGATGTGTTCCCCTTCGGACGCCGCGAGCTCGTTCTCGAGCTCGTCGTCGGGGACGGTCACGCCGCTACCTCGGCTTGCTTCTTACCCCCGGTCATCGCGATGCCCAACTCCTCCTCCGTCGCATCGGACGCGAACTCGCCCGCGATCTGCCCCTCGTAGATCACGAGGATCCGGTCCGCGAGCGCCCGGACCTCTTCGTACTCGAGCGACACCAGCAAGACAGCGCGGCCCCGGTCGCGCTCGGAGACCAGCCGGCGGTGGACGAACTCGATTGCGCCGACGTCGAGGCCGCGCGTGGGCTGGTGGGCAATCAGCACCTTCGGGCCCGAGGCGATCTCGCGCGCGACGCATACCTTCTGCTGGTTGCCGCCCGAAAGCGACAGCGCGTACGAGTCGCAGCCTCCACCTCTGATGTCGAACTCCTGTAGGAGCTTTTTTGCGCGCTCCTTCCAGTATCCGAGCCTCAGCCAGCCACGACCGCTGAACTGTGGCGAGCGATACTCGCGCAGGCCGAGGTTCTCGGACAGCGTGAATGGCAGCACCAGACCGCGGCGATGCCGGTCCTCCGCGATGTGTGCGATCCCGGCGGCAGTTGCGGCTTTGACGCCCCGGCCGGTGATGTCCTGCCCGTCGACCGTGACTCTCCCTGAGGTCGGAGACCGCAGCCCCGCGATCGCCTCGACCAGCTCGTGCTGGCCGTTGCCGTCGACGCCGGCGAGCGCGACGATCTCGCCGGCCTTGACGGTCAGCGCCACGCCCTTGACCGCCTCAAGACCGCGGTCGTCGAGCGCGTGGAGGTCGTCAATGACGAGCAACGGCTCGCCCGTTTTGGCGGTGTCCTTGTCGAGTTCGAGCAGCACGTCGCGACCGACGACGAGCCGGGCGAGGCTTTGCTCGGTGGCGCCCTCTCGCGGCACCGTGTCGACGCGTTTGCCCCGACGCAGCACGGTGATGCGGTCGGCGACCTCGAGCACCTCGCCGAGCTTGTGGGAGATGAAGACGATCGCGGTGCCGTCTTGCTTCAGGCGCTGGAGCACTGCCATCAGCTCGCGAACCTCCTGCGCGGTCAGCACGGCCGTCGGCTCGTCGAGCACGAGAATTCGCGCCCCGCGGTAGAGCGCCTTCAGGATCTCGACCCGCTGCTGGGCGCCGACCGTGATGTCCTCGATCGTCGCGTCGGGATCGACTGTGAGGCCGTAGCGGTCCGACAGCTCTCGGACTCTCGCGCGTGCCGCGTTCAGGTCGAGCACGCCACCGGCGTGGGCCGGCTCCTGGCCCAGCACGATGTTCTCGGCGACCGACATCACCGGCACGAGCATGAAGTGCTGATGGACCATCCCGATCCCGTGCCCGATCGCTTCCGAGGGTGAGTCGATCTCGACTTCCTTGCCATCGACGAAGATCTCGCCCTCGTCGGGGCGGTAGAGCCCGTACAGCACCGACATCAGCGTCGACTTGCCGGCGCCGTTCTCACCGAGCAGCGCATGCACCTCGCCGCTGCGCACGTCGAAGTCGACTCGGTCGTTTGCGACGACCGAGCCGAACTTCTTCGTGATGCCCCTCAGTTCGAGAACCGGGGCCTGGCTAGCTTCCATTCACTCCGTGACTACGGAACCGTGTTCGGGATGTTCGAGATCTTCCCCGACTCGATGTCGCTGAAGACCTTGGCGATCTGGGCCGAGAACTGAAGACCAGCGGGGCCGATCTTGCCGTAGCCGATACCGCCGTTGCTTTCGCTGTTGATGACGTTGGAACCTGCGGCGAACGTGCCGTTCATCGTGTTCTTGATCGCGTTGAAGACCGCCACGTCGACCTTCTTCTCGGCTGAGGTCAGGATGTATGACCCCAGGTAGGACTGGTCGGCGTCAACGCCGATGCCCTGCACGCCGCTCTGCTGGGCGGCCGACAGCGCACCGAGTCCGCACGCGCCCGCGACCTGGAAGACGACCTTCGAGCCCTGGCCGATCTGGTTCAGCGCGATCTGCTTGCACTTCGACTGGTCGACGAAGTCCTGGGAGTAGCCGTTCAGGGTCTTAATCCCGGGATCGGCCGCCTTGGCGCCCGCCTGGAAGCCGGCGATGTAGTGGTCGACCGGCGGGATCTTCTGCCCGCCGACGGTCGAGACCGTCGTGTAGTGGTGGGCCTTCGAGTAGAGGCCAGCGAGGTACCCGGCCAGGTATCCCGCCTGCTGCTCTTCGAATAGCAGTCCTTCGATGTTCTTGGGATCGCCCGCCTCAGCGGTGGCGTCCGAGTCGACCATCGCGAACTTCACGCTCGGGAACTGTTTGGCGACCGCGTCTGTCGCGTTGGCCATCAGGAACCCGACTGGGATCACCAGGTTGTAGCCCTGCTGAGCCAGCGTGGTCAGGTTCGGGAGGTAATCCGCCCCCGAGCTCGACGTCAGGACCCGGCCCTGGATCCCCAGCTGCGACTCTGCACGCAGCAGGCCGACGTACGCGAGGTGGTTGAAGCCGTGGTCGTTGAGCCCGCCGATGTCGGTCACCAACCCGACCTTGAAGCTCTTGCCGCTGCTGCTCGACGAGCTGGTCGAGCTCGAGCTGCCGCCGCTGCTGGTGCTTGTGGTCTTCTTGCTGCTACCGCACGCGGCAATCGCCAAAGCGAGCGCCCCCGCAGCTAGTGCAATAACGCCGAAGCGCTTGAACCCCGTCACTAGATCTCCTTCCATATGGACTGAAAGCGAAACCATATCCCTCGGACGGGACCCTGATCAAATTGCCTAACGTGAAATTCAAATGACGACGATCGTCCGAGCCTCCCTCGCCCATACGCCCCGCGATCCGTTTGTCCAAGAGGGCGCGCTCGAGACGATCGAGGACGCCGGACTGGCATTCGCCGAAGGCCGGATCGTGAGCTGCGGGCCGTTCGCCGACGTGCGGCAGCAGTTCGGCGATGCCGAGCTGCTCGACGCTTCCGATGCCCTGCTCCTGCCGGGCTTCGTGGACTGCCACGTGCACTTCCCGCAGGTCCGCGTGATCGGCGCGGTGGGACTCGAGCTGCTCGACTGGCTGCGGCTGCGCGCGCTGCCAGAGGAGGCCCGACTGGTGGACTCGTCCTACGCGCAGAAGGTTGCCGAACGCTTCGTCGGCGGCCTCGCGGCCAACGGGACGACGACCGCGCTCGTGTTCGGGTCCCACTTCCCCGATGCCCAGGAGGCGCTGTTCTCGGCGGCCGACGCCGCCGGGCTGCGGATCGCGAGCGGACTCGTCGTGTCGGACCGGAATCTGCTGCCCGAGCTCCACACGAGCGCGGGTGAGGCGATCGCGGCGAGCAGGGCCTTGATCGAGCGCTGGCACGGCCACGGGCTGCTGCGCTATGCCGTGACACCGCGGTTTGCTCTCTCGTGCTCGGAGGAGATGCTCGAGGCCTGTGGCGAGCTGGCGGGCGGAGATGTGTTGGTCACGACCCATATCAACGAGAGTCGCGCGGAAGTGGAGATCGTCGGCGAGCAGTTTCCGTGGGCCGGCGATTACCTCGCCGTGTACGAGCGCTACGACCTGGTCCGACGCGGAACGGTCCTCGCACACAACATCTGGGCGAGCGACGACGAACTTCGACGGCTGGCGGGCGCGGGCACCGCAGTTGCCCACTGTCCGTCGAGCAACCGCTTCCTCGGCAGCGGGTCGTTTCCACTGCGACGGCACCTCGACGCGGGTGTGCGGATCGCGCTGGGCACCGACGTTGGAGCGGGAACCAGCCTCAGCGTGCTCGGCGAGGGCCTCGCCGCCTACGAGAACCAGGGATCGCGGCTCGGGGCGGAGCATCTCCTGTTTCTGGCCACGCGCGCCGGAGCGCTCGCGCTCGGGCTGGAGGACGAGGTCGGCGATCTGAGCCCGGGCAAGAGCGCCGACTTCGTGCTGGTTCGTGCTCCCGCCGGCAGCACGCTCGAGGCCGTGCTCGAGGGCAGCGAGTCGATCGAGGAGCGGCTTGGCGCGGTCTTCACGCTCGCGCGCGAGGAGTCGATCGCCGAGGTGCGGGTGGCGGGGAGGGTCGTATGAGGCGGGCGGCGGTCGTGGTGCTCGACGCGTGCGGCGTGGGCGAGCTGCCCGACGCAGCCGACTACTCCGGCGACGCCGGCTCCAACACGCTCGTGCATCTGGCCCAGCAGGTCGGCGGCCTGCGGCTGCCGACGTTCCAGCGGCTCGGGCTCGGATCGATCGTGCCGATCGAGGGCGTCCCGCCCGCGGCAGACCCGGTGGTGCACGGCCGGCTGCGCCCCCTCGGTCCGGGCAAGGAGTCGACGACGGGTCACTGGGAGCTGATGGGCGTCGTGCCCGAGCACCGCGCTCCCGACCTACCCGGCGGGCTTCCCCGACCCGATCATCGAGGCGCTCGAGAACGCCACCGGCCTGAAGTTCTGCTGCAACCTCCCCTACAGCGGAACCGAGGTGATCGAGGACTACGGGCCCCACCACCTCGAGACGGGTGAGGCGATCCTCTACACGTCCGCCGACTCTGTGCTTCAGATCGCCACGCACGTCGACGTGCTGGCCGAGCCCGGGCTGTACGCAGCATGCGAGGCAGCCCGGGCGGTCATGAGCGGCGAGAACGCAGTCGGGCGCGTGATCGCGCGCCCGTTCGAGGGCCGGCCGGGCGCCTTCGCCCGCCGACCCGGACGCCGCGACTACTCGCTGCTACCGCCGGGCCGGTCCTATCTTGAAGAGCTCCAGGCCGCGGGGGCGGAGGTCCACGGAGTGGGGAAGATCCACGACCTGTTCGCGGGCGTCGGGATCGACGTCAAGCACACGGCTGCGACCAACGCGGCGGGGATCGCCGAAACGACCGCGCTGCTGCGGGACCTGGAGAAGGGGCTGATTTTTGTCAACCTCGTCGAGACCGATCAGGTCTATGGACACCGCCACGATGTCGACGGCTTTCATCGTGCGCTGGTCGAGATCGACGATGCGGTCGCTGAGTGGCTGACGCTGCTGCGCGACGACGATCTGCTGATCCTGACCGCCGATCACGGCGTCGACCCGACCGCGCCACACACCGATCACACGCGCGAGTACGCGCCGCTACTCGCGACTTGGCCGGGGTCCGATGGGCACCGGCACGATGGCCTGCTGGCCGACGTGGGCGCCAGCGTGCTGTCTTGGGTCGCGGGGCGTGCGGCGCCCGATCTGCCCGGCGAGTCGTTTGTGTGAGGCTATGAGCATGAAGATCGAATTCCTCGCAACCATCGCCATGATCGCCCCCGATCCTCCCGCCAGTCGCAGCCTCTACATCGACGCTCTCGGACTGCCGCTCACGAGCGGCGCAGAGAGCGAGTACTTCGCCAGTGACCAGATCGCCGGCTGCAAGCACTTCGCGATATGGCCGCTCCACGAAGCGGCGCAGGCTTGCTTCGGCACGCCCGACTGGCCCGCCGAGCACCCAGTGCCCCAGGTCAGCATCGAATTCGACGTCGCCGACGCATCCGCCGTGGCGGCGGCCGCCGACGAGCTCGAAGCCCAGGGCCACGCGCTGCTTCACCCAGCGCGCGAGGAGCCATGGGGCCAGACGGTCGCCCGCCTCCAGTCGCCCGAAGGGGCGATCATCGGCGTCTCGTACGCGCCAGTGCTCCACGACTGATTTCGGTCGCCCGCTGGGCGGGCCGCGCCGGCCGGCGTGCTCAATGTCACATTCGCGGACCGCAAATGGTCTTACAGCTAGGCGATGAGTTTGCAAGACCCGTGGGGTCTTAAGCGTCAGACACAGGACAGGACCATGGAGCACACCGACACCCCAATCCGAGAGCTGGACCACCGCGTCAAGCGACGGAATCGACGTGAGGCTGTTGTGGAACTCGCGCACCGACCGCGTCTCGATCTCTGTGAGCGACGAGCGCACCGGCGAGCAGTTCGACCTCGAGGTCGACCCGGCGGATGCGATGACCGCCTTCCACCACCCATACTCGTACGCCAGCCGCGGCTGGATCGACGAGGTCTTCGCCGCTTAGATCGCCGGCGCGACCGCCGCGCCCGCCGCGAGGCCTACGCGACAGCCGCGCGCGCTTCCTCGAAGTAGTGGCCGCGCTCGAGATCCTCGACGAGCCCGATGTGCGTCGGGCGCCAGCCGAGCCGCTCCTGGGTCAGCTTGCTCGAGGCCGCGATGTCGAGGGCGAAGAACGCGCCCAAGAAACCGAAGTGCTCGGCCGCATCCTCGGGGGCGATCGACGCCACCGGCACGTCCAGTTGCCGGCCGATGATCTCCGCGATCTGGCGGGTTGGAACGCCCTCGTCCCCGATCGCGTTGAACACCGAACCCGCGGGCGCCTTCTCGAGCGCGAGCCGGTAGAGCCGTGCGGTATCGAGCCGGTGGACCGCCGCCCAGCGATTGGACCCGTCTCCGACGTACGCCGACAGACCCTTGGCGCGGGCGATGTTGATCAGCATCGGGACGAACCCGTGGTCGCCCTCGCCGTGCACCGAAGGCGCCGGTCGCACGATCGAGGTCCGCACGCCGCGTGACGCGAGCGACTCGACGAATTGCTGTATGGCGGCTCGCGGGTGTGCGTCGGAGTCGGGATCCGGCGCGTCGTCCTCGGTCACCACTTGCCCGGGCTTGACGAGCGCAGTTCCGGTCGTGACGACGAGCGGTCGGTCCGAGCCCTCGAGCGCCGTGGCGAGCGTCTCGATCGCCGTGCGGTCGGTGGCGGCCGCATCCGACATCTGCGAGAAATCGTGGATGTAGGCGGTGTGGATCACGCCGTCGGCTCTCTCGGCCCCGCTGCGCAGGCTGTCGAGATCGGTAAGGCTGCCGCGCTGAACTTCGGCTCCGGCGGCGGCGATCTTCGCTGCCGACTCCTCGGAGCGGGCGAGCCCGACGACCTCGTGGCCGGCCTCCAGCAGCTCTTCGACGACGGCCGATCCGATGAACCCGCTTGCTCCTGTGACGAATACGCGCATGAGAATCCTCCAAACTAGTGTGATGTCAGTCTCTGCCATCACTCTAGCACGTGATGTCAGTCCCTGTCATCAACTACGATCTCCGTATGACTCGATGGGAACCAGACGCACAGGGCAGGCTGCGAGAGGCGGCGATGGCGCTGTTTGCGGAGCACGGCTACGAGGACACGACCGTGGCCGAGATCGCCAAGCAGGCGGGACTGACCGAGCGCACCTTCTTTCGCCACTTCGCCGACAAGCGCGAGGTTCTGTTCGCAGGCTCCGAGATACTCCAGGCGGATTTCGTCCGTGCGGTCGCCGACGCGCCGGATTCAGCGCCGCCGATCGAAGCGGTCAGGGCGGGGCTCGAGGCCGCCGCGGCCCTGCTGCCTGACCGCAAAACCGCGCGGCGGCGTCAGGCGATCATCGCATCGAACCACGAGCTTCAAGAGCGCGAGTTGATCAAGCTCTCGTCCTTGTCGGCGGCCGCTGCGGACGCGCTTCGCGGGCGCGGCGTGAGCGAGCCCGCGGCGAGCCTCACCGCCGAGATGGCGATAGCGGTCTTCCGGATCGCGTACGAGCGCTGGCTTGGTGGCTCGAGCGAGCGAGACCTGTCCGAACTGATGCGCGAGTCGCTCGGCGAGCTCCGGGCCGTCGCGGCCGGCTAGCCCGGAAGGCCCAGTCCGACCTTCTGAAACTCCTCGGCCATCCTCGCGCCGACCGCCTGAAGCGCCGAAGCCGGACGGATCAGGACCTTGAGCTCGGTGATCAGCCCGCTTTCGTCGAAGGTGAGCTTGTCGATTCCCTCGACCTCCCGGCCGTCGACCACCGTCGCGAACTCGAGGAACGCGACGCGGTCGCCGGGATCCTCGAGCTGGTGCAGGTAGCGGAACTGGCCGCCGAGTCCGAGCACGCGCTCGGCGGCGCCGAGGACCTTCAACACGTTCTCGCGGCCCTCGTAGGGCTTGAACAGCACCGGGCTGCGGAACACCGCATCCTCGGTGAAGAGCTCGGTGGCCTCGGTGACCCTTCCGCCTTGGACCGCCTCGCGAAACCGGTCGGAGAGCATCAGCCGAGCACGATCTCGGCGGCTTGCCTGAGGAGCGCCGCGTCGCCGGCGATGAGCAAGGTGGTCACAAACGAATCCTCCCACGCCTCGAGGTCGTGGCGGATCTTGTCTGCGGGGCCGAGCAGCGACATCTTCTGAATGAGCTCGGAGGGGATGATCGCGGCCGCCTCTTGCTTGTTGCCGTCGAGGTACAGATCCTGGATCTCCTCGATCTCACGCTCGTACCCCATCCGGATCGCGACATTGGCGTGGAAGTTCTTGCCGCCCTTTGCGCCCATGCCCCCGAAGTAGAGCGCGTAGAACGGGCGCACCATGTCGACCGCCGCCTCGACGTCGTCGTGGACGATGAACGGGACCATCGCCGCGACCTCGAAGTCCTCGGCGCTGCGGCGGGCCCCCTCGCGCGCGAATCCCTCGGCCAGCGCGTCGGCATAGAACTGCTCGTGCGGGCTGAGCAGCATCGCCATCCAGCCGTCGCATACCTCGGCGGCGAGCGCGACGTTCTTCGGCCCCTCGGCCGCGAGGAAGATCGGGATGTCTTCGCGCAGCGGGTGGATCGAGGACTTCAGCGGCTTGCCCAGCCCGACGACTCCAGGTCCTTCGCGCACCGGCAGCGGATAGTGACTGCCCTCGTTGGACACCGGGCCATTGCGTGCCCAGATGTCGCGCAGGACCCCGATGTACTCGCGCGTGCGCGCGAGTGGCTTCTCGAACGGCATCCCGTACCAGCCCTCGACCACCTGCGGGCCGGATGCGCCGATCCCGAGAATGAAGCGCCCACCGGAGAGGTGGTCGAGCGTCATCGCCGCCATCGCCGTGGCAGCCGGCTGTCGGGCGCTCATCTGAACGATCGCCGTCCCAAGCCGCATTCGCTCGGTAGTGCTGCCCCACCAGGCGAGCGGCGTCAGCGCATCGGATCCGTACGCCTCCGAGCACCACACCGAATCGAAGCCCAGCTTCTCGGCCTCGGCGATCGAGTCGACGACGCCTGCCGGTGGGCCGCCGGCCCAGTAGCCGGTGTTGAGTCCGAGCTTCACCGCGCCATCATGACGTAGAGAGCCTCGGGGCTACATTCAGGGGCATGAGAGGGCCACCGCCTACCAAGTACGCGCGAGCCGGCGACGCGCGGATCGGCTATCAGCTGAGCGGCGAGGAGCCGCCCGACATCGTGTTCGTCGGCGGCCCGGCATCGCACGTGGATCTGATGTGGGAGGACCCGAGCTCGCGGCGGGGTCTCGAGCGGATGATGTCGTGGGGGCGACTGCTGAGGTTTGATCGCCGCGGCACGGGAGTCTCCGATCCACTCGAGGGCGCTGCGACGCTCGAGCAGCAGATGGACGACCTGGACGCCGTGCTCGAGACCACC
Source organism: uncultured Actinomycetes bacterium (assembly GCA_963795505.1). Lineage (GTDB taxonomy): Bacteria > Actinomycetota > Thermoleophilia > Solirubrobacterales > Solirubrobacteraceae > Palsa-465. The sequence continues at coordinate 282,134 of CAWCIB010000010.1, read as the reverse complement.
GGGCTGGAGCGAGTGGCGTTGATCGGCGCAGTCGACGCCGGCCTGTGCGCGATGTACGCAGCGACCCACCCCGACCGGGTCTCAGCGCTCGTGCTGGCGAACGTTGCGGTCTCGGGCGGAGTGGTCGTCAGCGACGAACTGCGCGATGAGATGCTCGAGCTGATCGAGAACCACTGGGGCGAGGGCAACTTTCTTCCGTTCTACGCGCCGAGCCGCGCGGGCGACCCGACGTTCGTGGACTTTTGGGCTCGGTTCGAGCGCTCGTGCATGAGCCCGGCGACGGCCCGCAAGTTTGTGGACTTGAGCATGGCGAGCGACCTGCGCGCCGTGCTGCCGGCGATTCGCGTCCCGACGCTCGTGTTCCATCGCCGGGAGAACGCGCTGGTCCCCGTGGACGCAGGTCGCGAGGTCGCCGAGCTCATCCCCGACGCGCGTTTCATCGAGGCACCCGGCACCGATCTGTACTTCTGGCCGGGAGCCGATGATCCCGAGATGGACCTGATCGAGGAGTTCCTGACCGGGCGGCGTCCCGAGCACGAACCGGACAGGATGCTCGCCACCGTGCTGTTCACCGACATCGTCGGCTCGACCGACCACGCCGCCAAGCTCGGGGACCGCGGCTGGGGCGAGCTGCTCGAGCGCCACAACGAGCTGGTCCGTGCGCATCTCGCGCGTCACCGGGGGCGCGAGATCAAGACGCTCGGCGATGGCTTCGTGGCCACATTCGACGGCCCCGCGCGCGGGGTCCGCTGCGCTCAGCAGCTCGTCGGCGCTGCCCCCGAGCTCGGCATCGAGCTTCGCTGTGGCCTTCACACCGGCGAGTGCGAGCTGTACGAAGCAGACATCGGCGGGATCGCCGTTCACATCGGCGCCCGCGTCGCCGACCTCGCTGGTCGCGGCGAGGTGCTCGTCTCGAGCACGGTCAAGGACCTCGTGGTCGGGTCCGAGCTGCGTTTCGAAGATCGCGGGGCGCGCGAGCTGCGGGGTGTCCCGGGCGAGTGGCGGCTGTTCGCGCTGCAAGCGTGCAGCGCATAGGCTCGCGTTGCAACCCGCGAAAAGGAGCCAGCCGATGCCGATCCATCCGACCGCCGAGCAGATTCAGGAGCTCGTCGCATCCACCGATCCTGGTCCGCTCATCATGGTCAACCTGTTGCGCTTCAAGGACCAGGCGGATGGGATCGACGCCGGAATCTCAGGCGCCGAGGCGTATGCCCGCTACAGCGCCGCGACCGCGCCGTTCCTCGCCGGCGTCGGGGGCCGGCTGCGGATGGCGGCGCGCGCGCAGCAATCGGTGATCGGGCCGTTCGAGGGCGAGTGGGACCTGGTGCTGATGGTCGAGTACCCATCGCGCGCGAAGTTCCTCGAGATGGCGACCAACGAGGAGTACCTGAAGGTTCACGCGCATCGCGAGGCCGCGCTCGCCGATTCGCGCTTGATCGCCTGCTCTGAGATCGGCGAGACCGATCTGGCCGTGCCCGGTAGCGGAGCAGCCAGCGCGGGTAAGACAGCCGCATGACCCTCCGCGAGACACCACCTTTCCGCGCCGACCACGTCGGCAGCCTCCTCCGCCCCCCGCAGCTCCTCAAAGCCCGTGAGGACCACGCCGCGGGCCGGATCGACGATGAGCAGTTGCGCGCCGCCGAGGACGAGGCGATCCGCGAGGTGGTGCGGCTACAGGAAGACGTCGGGCTGCGCAGCGCCACCGACGGCGAGTTCCGGCGCGCCTCCTGGCACATGGACTTCATCTACTCGCTCGACGGGATCAGCAAGGCGCCCGGCAACCTCGCCGTCAAGTTCCGCAACGAGAAGGGCGGAATCGAGTTCACGCCTGCGGCCATGCAGGTCGACGGCAAGCTCGGCGTGTCGGAGACGATCTTCGGGGAGGCGTTCGAGTTCCTCAAGAGCTGCGTCTCGGACGGTCAGACGCCCAAGCTCACGATCCCCTCGCCGAGCATGGTCCACTACCGCGGCGGGCGGGCCGCGATCGACGAGTCGCTCTATCCGGACATGGACCAGTTCTGGAGCGACCTGACCGCCGCCTACCGCGAGCAGGTCCGCAGGGTCGGCGAGCTCGGCTGCACCTACCTCCAGTTCGACGACACGAGCCTCGCGTATCTGAACGACCCCGAGCAGCGCGAATACATGCGGGAGATCGGCGGTGATGCCGAGCACCAGCACGAGGCCTACATCGCCCACATCAACGAGGCGCTCGCCGACAAACCCGAGGGGATGTCGGTCACCACGCACATGTGCCGCGGCAACTTTCGCTCCTCGTGGGTCGCCGAGGGCGGCTACGAGTTCGTCGCCGAGGCGCTCTTCAACGAGCTCGACGTCGACGGTTTCTTCATGGAATGGGACGACGCCCGCTCGGGCGGCTTCGAGCCGCTCCGATTCGTCCCGAAAGGCAAGGTTGTCGTGCTCGGGCTCGTGACGACCAAGCGCGGTGAGCTCGAAGACCGCGACCTTCTGCGCCGCCGGATCGAGGAGGCCTCACAGCACGTCGATCTCGACCAGCTCTGTCTCTCGCCCCAGTGCGGCTTTTCCTCGACGGTCGAAGGCAACGACCTCACCGAGCAGCAGGAGGCAGACAAGCTGCGGATGATCGTCGAGCTCGCGGAAGAGGTCTGGGGCTAGTTCCTCTCGACCTATCGGGCGGTCGCCGGCAGTCGGCGGGTCGTTTACGCGAGGCAGCCGTGAACAATGGCGTTTCGGGTCACGCATGGTGAACCAATTCGCCATCGTTTCGGTGCGCACGGCTGCCAGCTCCTCCATCGGCCCGGGCGACTCGTCCGGTTTACGCGACACCCTCGGTCAGGGACTAGAAGTCCGGCGCTGCCGGTAGGCCGGCGTAGTTCTCGGCCAGGCTCCTGGCCGCCGCCTCGGAGCGCTCCAGATACTCGAGTCGCGCCAGCTGGAGCCGCCGACTGAAGTCGCCCTCGCCGAGGTCGTGCAAGAGCTGGGTCATGTAGTTGGAGAAGTCCTGCGCGCGCCAGACGCGACGCAGAGCGGCAGTCGAGTAGCCCTCGAGTGCGGCTGTGGAACCGTTTGTGTAGTAAGCCGAGAGCGCCGCGCCCAGGAGCCGGACGTCGTTGACCGCGAGGTTCAGGCCCTTGGCGCCGGTGGGCGGCACGATGTGCACGGCGTCGCCGGCCAGGAACAGGCGTCCGTGCTGCATCGGCTCGCAGACGTAGCTGCGCATTGGCGTGACGCCCTTGTCGAAGATCGGGCCGACGTTGACTTCGCCGATTCGCAGCCGAAGCTCTTCCCAGATGCGGTCATCGGGCCACTCGTCGAGCGGCGTTTCGTTCGGGACCTGGAGATACAGCCGACTGACCGACGGCGAGCGCATGGAGTGAAGCGCGAAGCCTCGCTCGTGCCAGGCATAGATCAGCTCGTCGGTGCTGGGCGGGGCCTCGGCGAGGATCCCCAGCCAGCTGAACGGGTACACGAGCTCGCGGGCGGTCAAGACGCCCGCTGGAACGGCATCCCGGCAGACGCCGTGGAACCCGTCGCAGCCGGCGATGAAGTCGCACTCGAGCTCCACCGCATCAGACCCGTCCACGAACGTGACTCGGGGGCGCTCGGAGTCAAGGTCATGCACGGCCACGTCGGAGACCTCGAAGTGGAGCGGCACGCCGCGCTCCAGTACGGCTGCGATCTCGTCCTTCAAGACCTCGTGCTGGCCGTAGATCGTTATGTGCCGCCCGGTGAGCTCGGCGATCGCGATGTAGATGATGCGTCCCTGACAGCGGAGCTTGACGCCGTTGTGCTGGAGCCCCTCGCGCCCCAGCCGCTCGCCGACGCCGAGCTCGTGCAGGAGGTCGACCGTGTTCTGCTCGAGCAGTCCGGCGCGTGCGCGGGCCTCCACGTGCGCGCGGGTTCGATCCTCCAACACGACGGACTCGATCCCCGCACGCTCGAGCAGCAGCGCCAGCGTGAGCCCGGCCGGCCCCGCGCCGATGATCGCGACCTGGGTCCTCACTGTTTGTCGGAAGGCGCCTGCGCCCGCAGCAGGTCCCGCAGCGTGTAGCCAACCGGGACCAGCCGGATGTGGAAGCGGTCGACGATCGCACCCCAGATTCCGCGGGGAAAGACCAGCGTGAACGCGATCGCCGCCACCCCTAGCCCAACGAGGTACCACGCACCGTCGTTCTGGAACTCCTGCTGGATCCCGAATAGCACGAGCGCTCCCAAGACCGGACCCTCGAACGTCCCCAACCCCCCGACCAACACCATGAAGATCATGAACGCGCTGTACTGCACGCTGAAGATCGAAGCGGGGGTGACGATCAGCGTGTTGGCGATGGTGATCGCGCCGGCCGCGCCGCAACCGACGCCGGCGAGAAGGAACACGACTCGCTTGGCTCGCGCGACCGGCACGCCGACCGACTCGGCCGCCCGCTCGTCGTCGCGGATGGCCTGAAGCGAGGTCCCGAGGCGGCTTCGCAGCAACACGAACCCGACGAAGATCAGCACCGCCATCAAGCCGAGTGCTACCCAGTACGTATACGCCTGACGGTCGGCCGGGGCGTAACTGTTGAGCACGTTCAGCGAGCGCCCGGTTCCGCCCCCGATCGACTGGTCGTTGGTGACCAGCAGCCTGAAGAGCTCCGCGACCACCCACATGCCGATCGCGAACTGGCCGCCGCGCAAGCGAAAGACGATCATCGACGTGGGCAGCGACACCAGCCCGCAGAACAGCGCCGCCAGCACCACCGCGACGTAACCGTTGATGCCGTGATCGGTCAGCACGATCACCGCGTAGGCGCCGATGCCGATGAACGCCTGCTGGCCGACGGACACGAGCCCGCCGTATCCCGCGAGCACGTTCCACATCGCCGCCAGGATGATCAGCACGAACAGCTCGGTCAGCTTCTCGGTCACGTTGGGGCCGAACCAGTACGGCAGGAGCGCGAGCAGCACGACCAGCCCGACGGTCCCGCCCGCGAATGCCATCGAGGCGCGCGTCCAGCGCTGAACCTTCACCGTTTCCGCCTTGGCCTCGGCGGACGCAGTGACCGCGCTCATGCGGTCGCCTGCCGCGCGGCGAAGATGCCCTGGCTCCGGAAGGCCAGCACCAGGAGGAACAGCGCATGGCCGCAGAAGATCGACCACTGGGCGCCGAAGGCCTGTGCGCCAACCGTCTGCGCCACGCCGAGCGCGATTCCGCCGACGAGCGTTCCCCACAGCGAGCCCAGTCCCCCGATAACGACCGCCTCGAACGCGAAGATCAGCTGCGACGGGCCGAGCGTCGGGTCGAACGAGGAGCGCATCCCGAAGAACGTGCCCGCCAGGGCACCGGTGGCGAGCGCGATAGCCGTCGCGACGGCATAGACGCGCTTGGCGTTGATGCCGACGAGCTCGGCCGTGCCGGGGTCATCGGCCGTGGCTCGCATCATCCGTCCGAATTGCGTGTAGGACAGGATCAGCTGCAGCCCTCCGAGGACCAGTACCGCGACGCCGAAGATGACTGCGCTGAGCGCCGAGATCGAAATCTGGTTCGAGATGTGCCAGCTCGCGGTGGTCAGCGCGCCCGCGCTCAGGGAGTGCGTGTCGGCCGAGAAGGCCTCGAGCAGCACGTTGCCGATCACGACCGAGAGGCCGAACGTCGCGAGCATGGGGGAGAGCTCGCCGGCGCGCAGGCTGCGGTTGAACATCAGGTACTGAAGCGCGTAGCCGGTCAGCGCAGCTCCCGGCAGCACGATCACGAGCGCAGCGAACGGCGACAGCCCGACGTGTTCGGTGACGAGCAGGACCATGAACGTCCCCAGCAGTGCGAGGTCGCCGTGGGCCAGGTTGATGATCCGCATCACCCCGAACATCAGCGATAGCCCGCACGCAAACAGCGCGTACAGCCCCCCGAGCAGGACGCCCTGGATGATCGCGTCGACGTAGGTCATGCGGCCGCCCGGCCCAACCCGAAGTAAGCGTCGGTGACCTGCTCGCGCGAGAGCTCGTCCGAGCGGCCCTCCAGTACGAGCCGGCCTTCGAGCATGCAAATCACGCGCTGGGCCGTTCGCATCGCCCGTCCCAACTCCTGCTCGACGAGCACCACCGTCGTGCCGCGCTCGATCACGGTCCTGAGCGATCGGTAGAGATCGTCGACGGAGACCGGCGCAAGCCCGAGCGAGACTTCATCGAGCAACAGCAGGGTCGGATTGGTCATCAGCGTCCGGCCGATCGCCGTCGCCTGCCGCTCGCCGCCAGACAGATTGGCCGCCCGGCTTTTGCGCCGCTCGGCGAGCAGCGGGAAGGCCTCCAATATCCGCTCGACCGTCCAATAGCCAGGGCGTGCGGCGACACGCAGGTTCTCCTCGACCGTCAGGCTGAGGAAGAGGTGGCGGCCCTCGGGCACGAGGCCAATGCCGAGATCGACGCGCTTGTAGCCCGGCATCCGCGTGATATCGACGCCGTCAAACAGGATGCTTCCGTGCGCGGGCCGGTGGGCGCCGGCGATCGTCCTGAGCAGGGTCGATTTCCCGGCGCCGTTGGCTCCCACCAGCGCGACCGTTTCGCCGCGCTCGACCGCCAAGTTCACGCTTCGCACCGCGTGCAACAGACCGTGCCTCACGTCGAGCTCGGAGACCTCGAGCAGGCTCATGCCGCGCTCCCGAGGTAGGCGTCGATCACCGCGCTGTCCTTCATCACGCTCTGCGGCTCCCCGTCGGCGATGATCCTGCCCGAGGCCAGGCAAACAAGTCGCTCGGCCACTCGCAGCAGAGCGTGGACGACGTGCTCGATCCACACGATCGTGAGGCCGTCGGCATGAAGTTGCCGGATGTGCTCCACGAGCTCGATCGCTTCGGGCTCGGTCAGGCCTCCGGCGATCTCGTCCAGCAGGAGCAGCTGCGGAGCGGTGGCGAGCGCACGGCCCAGCTCGAGCCGCTTTCGATCGAGCAGACCGAGGGTGTCGGCGCGCCGGTTGCCGAGCCCGAGCATGTCGGTGCGCTCGAGCGCCGCGAGCGCCTCGCGTCTGGCCTCCGTGCCGCGTAGCCGCGCGCCCATCGTGGCGGCTACGAACACGTTCTCGAACACGGTCATGCCGCCGAACGGCCTGGGGATCTGGTGGGTGCGCCCGATCCCCAGCCGGCAGCGCGCCGCCGCGCGCAGCGAGCTGACGTCGCGGCCGCCGAGGAACACCTCGCCGACGTCGGCGCGCGTGGCCCCGGCGATCAGATCGAGCAGAGTTGTCTTGCCTGCTCCGTTGGGGCCAACGATGCCGAGCGCCTCGCCCGCCTGCACCTCGAGCGTGACGTCTTCCAAAACCTGAAGCGCCCCGAATCGCTTCGAGACGCCGCGCGCCGCGAGGAGGGCGCCTCCGAGATCCGGGCCAGCGCCCTCCTCCTGAACGTCGGCCGCTGTCAAGCCGCTCCGTAGGGCACGAGCTTCGCCTGGATCGGGATGCTCGGATCCTGGGAGTGCTCGGTCATCAGCAAGTCGAGCGGGAACTTTGAACCTGGCTTTGATTTGAACCACTGGCAGCCCGGGATGACGGTGTCGACGACATTCTTCACCGGTCCCTTGGTCCAGTCCAGGTGTCCCATCGGCGTGTCGACCTTGAGCGTCGAGATCGAGTTCGCCAGTCCGAGCTTGTCCTTCGGGTTCGGAGCGTGCTTGAGCGCCGCGATCCCGACGTCCCAGAGGGCGAAGTCCGCCCCGAGCTGCTGCGTCCATTGCTTGCCGGTGGCCTCGTAGCCGGCCTGCATTTGCGAGCCGTTCAAGCCCGTCAGCGATGACGAGTACGGCCACACCGGGTGCCAGTACGCGCCCGTGGCGAGCGTCGGCCCGAGCGGCCCGAGGGCCTCGACCTGCGAGGGGAACAGTCCGGTCTTGGCGATCTGGGCGATGATGGGCTTGAAGCCCTGCTGGATCGCCTGGCGCCAGAAGGTCGCGAAGTCGGGCGGTAGCGGGGCCGTGTTCAGGATCTGGCAGTTGTGCGCCTTGAAGGTCGCGATCTGCGAGGAGAAGTCGTTCAGGCCGTCGTTGTACGGGCCGGCGTCGATGACCTTGAAGCCGCCTTTCTCGATCAGCGGGATCAGGCCCGCGCGAAACGCGTTGCCGTCGGAGTCGTTGGGGTAAAGCCCGCCCACGACCTTGTTGGTGGGCAGCAGATGCCATTGCGAGATGTAGGTCGCGGCGAAGTTCTCGACCCCGAATGAGAAGTGGTAGGTGTACTTGAAGGCGGCCTTGTTGCCCGGCTTGGCGCCGCGGCCGAAGTACCACGCCTCCCACGGGACGACGGTCGAGAGGCACGGCGTGCCGGACGCCTCGCAGGCGTCCGCGACCGGGTTTACGACCTCGGGAGTCGAGGTCGTGAGCATCAGGTCGACGGCGCTGCCGTTGATGAGCTCCATGGCCACCGAGGCTGCCGTCTGCGGGCTCGACTGGCTGTCCTTCTGGAGGATCTCGACCGAGTAGTGCTTGCCATCGCCGCCCGTGACTCCGCCGGCGACCGCTTTGCGCACCAGCCCCAGCACGTACGAGTCCGGCTCGCCGAACGCCGCGGCCTCGCCGGTCAACGGGCTCACGTAGCCGATCCGGAGCGTGTTCGAGCTCCCGCCCGAGGCGCTCTTCTTCACGCCGCAGGCCGCGAGCACCCCGCTCGTGCTCAACAAGAGCCCGCCCGCGCCGGCCCGCTTGACGAACTCACGCCGCTTCAAAAGCTCGTGCTGGTCCTCGCTCATCACCTCTCCTCTGCTCGAGATCTGTCCCTCGCTTGCGCAGGGTGCGGCCAGCGTATACGCTCGTGCGCATCGCAGTCAAGTGTTCGTATAGCGCACAAACGCGTGGCTGAGGTGATGCCCCTCCACGACGCCGTCCGCGAGCTCGTCGCGGACGGCGACAGCGTGGCGCTCGAGGGCTTCACCCATCTGATCCCGTTTGCCGCCGGGCACGAACTGCTCCGCCAAGGACGCCGTGAGCTCGAGCTGATCCGCATGACGCCCGACCTGCTCTACGACCAGCTGGTCGGGATGGGCGTCGCGCGGCGGCTCGTCTTCTCCTACGGCGGCAACCCAGGGGTGGGGTCGCTGCACCGCATCCGCGACGCCGTCGAGCACGACTGGCCGCGTCCGGTTGCGATCGAGGAGCACTCGCATGCGGGGATGGCCAATGCGTACGCGGCGGGCGCTGCTGGGTTGCCGTGCGCGCTGCTGCGTGGCTACCGCGGGACCGATCTCGTCGCACGCACTCGTGTGGAAGCCGTCGTCTGCCCGTTCACGGGCGAGCGGCTCGTAGCGGTGCCTGCGCTGCGCCCCGACGTCGCGATCGTCCATGCCCAGGAGGCCGACCGGCGCGGCAACGTGCAGCTATGGGGTATCCCGGGCGTGCAGAAGGAGGCGGTGCTGGCTGCCTCGCGCAGCCTTGTGACCGTTGAGCAGGTGGTCGACGAGCTTGTGCCGCGGCCGGGAGGGATCGTGATCCCGGCCTGGGTGATCGACGTCGTCGCCGAGTGTCCGGGCGGCTCGCTTCCGTCCTACTCGCACGGCATCACCGACCGCGACAACGACTTCTACCGCTTCTGGGATCGGCTCAGCCGCGACCGCGATGCGTTCACGGCTTGGATGACCGAGAACGTCATCGGCGGCGTGGCCGCATGAGCCCGCTTGCGGCGACGCTGGACGAGGTCCAGACCGTGGTCGCCGCCCGCCGGCTGAGCCGGGCGCGGAGCGTCTTCATCGGGGTCGGCCGGCCGAGCACGGCCGCGATCCTCGCGCGGCTGGTGCACAACCCCGAGCTTGTGCTCGTTTACGAGTCCGGCACGGTCGGGGCCAAGCCGACGCGCGTACCGCTGTCGATCGGCGACGGCGAGCTGGCCCAGACGGCGGACTTCATCGTCTCGGTGCCCGAGATGTTCAACTACTGGATCGGCGCCGGGCGGATCGAGGTCGCGTTTCTCGGCGCGGCGCAGGTGGATCGCTTCGCGAACCTCAACTCGACGGTGATCGGCGACTACGAGCACCCAAAGGCGCGGTTGCCGGGCGCCGGGGGCGCGCCCGAGATCGCCGCGAGCTGCGGCGAGGTGATCGTGATCGTGCCGCACGCGCGCCGCGTGTTCGTCGAGCAGCTCGACTTCCGGACCACGGTTGGGCACGGAACGGGCCCCGATTGCCGGGAGCGGCTCGGCTTCCGCGGTGCTGGTCCGACCGCGGTGATCACCGACCTGGGCGTGCTCGAGCCCGATCCGCAGAGCAAGGAGCTCGTGCTGACCGAAGTGCATCCCGGCGTAGAGGTGGAGTCCGTGCGCGCCGAGACCGGGTGGGAGCTGCGCGTGAGCGATGATCTGAGGAGGACCGACCCACCGAGCGAGGAAGAGTTGAGCGCACTGCGAGAGTTGATCGCGCGATGAGCACCGACACTCCGGTCAGCTACGCGCGCGAGCCCGACGGGACACACCCGCCGCTCGACTACCCGCCGTATCGCTCGACAGCCCTGCGTCACCCCAAGCAGGCGCTGATCTACCTGCCCGCAGACGATCACCGAGATCACGGGGCCGCAGCTCGGTGCGGTGCTCGTTCACGGCGAGCACGACAACGACCTGACCGTCCAGCACGACGGACACCCGATCGGCGAGCGGATCACCGTCTCGGGCAGGGTGCTCGACACCGACGGCAAGCCGCTGCGCGACACGCTGGTCGAGATCTGGCAGGCAAACGCCGCGGGCCGATACCGCCACGTCGCGGATCGCTGGCCGGCGGAGCTCGATCCCAACTTCACCGGCGCGGGCGCACGGTCACCGACGCAGACGGCCGCTACAGCTTTACGACGATCAAGCCGGGTCCATACCCGTGGGGCAACCACGAGAACGCGTGGCGCCCGGCCCATATCCACTTTTCGCTGCTCGGCAGGGCGTTCGCCCAGCGCCTGGTCACGCAGATGTACTTCCCCGGCGATCCGCTGTTCGAGTTTGATCCGATCTTCAACTCGGTCCGCGACCCGGCGGCGCGCGAGCGGATGGTCTCGCGCTTTTCGATCGACGAGAGCATCGATCACTTCTCGCTCGCGTACGAGTGGGATATCTGCCTGCGTGGACCGGACGCGACGCCGTTTGAGGAGGAGCACTGAGCTTCGGACCCACGCCATCGCAGACGGTCGGCCCGTTCTTCGCGATCGGCCTGCCGTGGCCCGAAGGTCCGCTCGCCACCATGCGTGATACGCCGGGCGCGATAACGATCGCCGGCGTCGTGTACGACGGCGCCGGCGAGCCGGTGCCCGACGCGCTGATCGAGTCCTGGCAGACCGATCCGCAGCTCGACCGCTTCCGCGGCTTCGGCCGAGCCGCCACCGACGACGACGGAGCGTTTGAAGTCGTGACGCTGAAGCCGGGGCCCGTGCCGTGGCCAGAAGGAGGCGAGCAGGCGCCCCACATCGACGTGTCGGTCTTCGCCCGCGGAATGCTCCACCGCTGCGTGACCCGGATCTACTTCGCCGATGAGGTCGAGGCAAACGCAAACGATCCGCTGCTCCAGAGCGTTGTGGCCGAGCGCCGCTCGACGCTCATCGCCGAGCCGAATGAGGGCGGCTACACGTTCGATATCCATCTTCAGGGCGAGAACGAGACCGTGTTCTTCGCGCTCTGATGGCGGTCGCGCACGTGCATGGAAGGCAGTTCGTCCAGTCGCTCGAGCGCGGCCTCGACGTGATCCGGGCGCTGAGCCTTCCGGGCTCGGGGCGGACGCTGTCCGAGGTGGCGCGCGACACCGGTCTGACGCGGGCCTCATCACGCCGCTTCCTGCTGACACTCGAGGAGCTCGGCTACGTACGCTCGGACGACCGGCGATTCGTGCTCACGCCGCGCGTGCTCGAGCTCGGCTACGCATTTCTCTCAAGCCTCACACTGCCGCAGATCGCCCAGCCGCACCTGCGCGAACTGGTCGAGCAGGTCCACGAGTCCTCGTCGGTGTCGGTGCTCGATGGCGCTGACGTCGTCTATGTGGCGCGCGAACCGACCCAGCGGATCATGACGGTCGCGATCTCGGTCGGGACGCGCTTTCCGGCGTTCGCCACCTCGATGGGCCGGGTCCTCTTGGGCGGGCTGACCGATTCCGATCTCGAGCGCTTTCTGGAGTCCGCAGAGCTCACGGCGCTGACCACATCGACGGTGACCGATGCCGGGCAGCTGCGCAAGAAAATCGAGCGCGTTCGCAAGCAAGGCTGGGCGATCGTCGATCAGGAGCTCGAGGACGGCCTGCGGTCGGTGGCGGTCCCGATCCACAACTCCTCGCACGAGGTCGTGGCCGCGATGAACCTCTCCACCCACGCCAGCCGCCGGACCGCCGAGGCGATCCGTGAGGAGCTGCTGCCGCCGCTGCAGGACGCAGCCAACCGCATCGAACGGGACCTGGCAGCCGGCCGGGTGCCATAGAAACTCATGAAAGGACAGCCATGACCACGACTTTCGAAGATCTCGACCCCTTCACCGGCGAGGTCGTCGCCGAGGTCCCCGCCGGCGGCAAAGACGAGGCCAGGCAGGCGATCGATGCCGCGGCCGAGGCCTTCCCGACGTGGTCGAAGACGCCACCCGCCGAGCGACACGCCGTGTTCCTGAAAGCCGCCGATGCGCTCGAGCGGCGCCGGGACGAGGTCGTCTCGCTTCTGGCGCGCGAGACGGGCTGCACGTTTGGCTTCGGCATGTTCCAGATTGGGTTCGTGCCGAACCTGCTGCGTCAAGCGGCGGCGCTTGCCTACGCCCCGCTCGGCGAGGTGCTGCCTTCGGACCATGGCTCGTTCGCGATGGCGCTGCGCCGACCGGCGGGCGTGGTCGGGGCGATCGCGCCCTGGAATGCGGCGCTGATCCTGTCCGCCCGCTCGATCGCCGCGCCGCTTGCGCTTGGAAACGCGGTCGTGCTCAAGCCCTCTGAGCTCTCGCCGATCGTCGGCGGGACGATCTGGGGCGAGATCTTCAGCGAGGCCGGACTTCCGCACGGTGCGCTCGGCATCGTCACCCATGCCCCCGGCGAGGCGGCCGCGATCGGCGATGAGCTGGTCTCCGATCCGCGCGTCAGGCGCCTGAATTTCACCGGCTCGACGGCCACCGGTCGCAAGCTCGCCGAGGCCGCCGGGCGCAACCTGAAGCGCATCGTGCTCGAGCTCGGCGGCTACAACCCGTTGCTGGTGCTGGCCGACGCCGACCTCGAGTACGCGGTCAACGCGTCGGCGTTCGGCGCGTATCTACACCAGGGTCAGATCTGCATGTCGGCGCGGCGGATCATCGTCGAGCGGGCAATCGCCGACGAGTTCGCCGGCCAGCTGGCGGAGAAGACCGCCGGGCTGAAGACCGGCGACCCGAAGGAGCCCGACACGATCATCGGCCCACTGATTACCGCGCATGCGCTCGAGACGGTCAAGCGACGGGTCGATGAGGCCGTCGGCGGGGGAGCCAAGCTGCTCGCGGGCGGCGCGCCGGAGGGTCCGTGCTTCCAGGCGACGTTGATCGCCGACGTCCCGCAGGACAGCGAGCTCGCGCGCGAGGAGACCTTCGGGCCGGTCGCCTCACTCGAGGTCGTGGACTCGGCCGACGAGGCTGTCGAGCGGGCGAACGCAACCAGCTATGGCCTGTCCTCGGGCCTCATCACCCAGGACGTCGACCGTGGCCTGGCGCTGGCGCAGCGAATCGAGGCCGGCATCGTGCACGTCAACGATCAGCCCGTCGACGATGAGCCTCAGATGCCGTTCGGCGGCGTGAAGGACTCGGGTTTCGGCCGCTTCGGCGGAACGGCTGCGATTCACGAGTTCACCGAGCTGCGCTGGGTCACCGTGCAGAGCGAACCCCATCCATTCCCGTTCTGAGCATGGCCGATATCGACCTCGAGCAGATCGTCGCGATCGACGTGCACGTCCACGCCGAGCGCAACGAGGACGAGCCCCAGGATCCGGTCACGGGCGAGTTTCTCGAGGCGGCGGCGAAGTACTTCGGCGCCGCGCCGGTGCAGCCGACGGCCGCGGAGCTGGCCGACTACTACCGCGAGCGCAACATGCTGGCGGTGATCTTCAACGTCGATGACGAGGCGGGTCTCGGCCGGCAGCGGCTTGGAAACGACGAGGTGCTGGCCGCCGCGCGCGCGAACCCGGATGTGCTGATCCCGTTCGGCTCGGTCGACCCGCACAAGGGCAAGCTCGGCGTGCGGGAGATCCGGGAGCTGATCGAGGCCGGCGTGCGCGGCTTCAAGTTCCACCCCAACACCCAGGCGTTCTATCCGAACGACCGCGAGCACTATCAGCTTTATGAGCCGATCGCCGAGGCCGGCCTGATCGCGCTGTTTCACTCCGGCACGACCGGCATCGGCGCCGGCATGCCCGGCGGCGGCGGGGTGCGGCTGAAGTACTCAAACCCGATGTTCGTCGACGACGTGGCGGCCGACTTCCCCGAGCTCAAGATCATCCTCGCCCATCCGTCGTTCCCTTGGCAGGACGAAGCGCTGGCGATCGCGGTCCACAAGCCGAACGTGTACATCGACCTGTCCGGCTGGTCCCCGAAGTACTTCCCGGAGAACCTGATCCGCTACACGAACTCGCAGCTGCGGCACAAGATGCTGTTCGGCTCGGACTATCCGCTGATCACGCCCGACCGCTGGCTGGACGACTTCGAGAAGCTCCCGATCAAGGATGAAGTGCGACCGCTGGTGCTGAAGGAGAACGCAATCCGGCTGCTGGAGTTGGGCTAGTGCATCTCGGCTGGCCGCTGCGCCGGGCGGCTCGGCTGTATCGCGACTCGACGGCCGTCGTGAGCGGCGAGCGGACAGTGTCGTATGGTGAACTCGCGGCGCGGGCGGCAGGGCTCGCGTCCGCTCTAAGCGAGCTCGGCGTGCCTGCGGGTGGCCGGGTCGGCTTCTTGGGCGTCAACTCGCTGGCGCACCTCGAGGCGTGGCTGGGCGTGCCGGCTGCAAGCCGGGTTCTGGTCGACCTCAACTTCAGGCTTGCCGAGGACGAGCTCGCGTTCATCGTCGACGATTGCGAGCCCGAGGTGCTGATCGTCGACCCCGAACAACTTGAAGTGGGGCGTGCGCTGCGGTCCAGGTGCGCGAGCCTGCGGACGTTGGTGCTCGATGCACCCGGGCGGCACCCTGACGACTGTCTCGGCTACGAGGACCTGATCGCCGGGGCGTCGGCCGATGCCGAGCGCGCCCCCGAAGAGCACGACCTGGCGGCCATCTCCTACACGGGCGGTACGACCGGACGCCCCAAGGGCGTGATGCTGAGCCACGGAAACCTCCTCGCCAACGCGCGCCACAACCTGATCGCGACCGGCCACCAGCCAACTGACCGCTGGCTGCACGTCTGCCCGATGTTCCACGTCGCGGGCACCGCCAACGTGTTTGCCTGTACCTGGACGGGCTCGTTCCAGGCCGTGCTGCCGCGGTTCGATGCCGAGGGGGTGCTCGACGCGATCGAGCGCGAGCAGATCACCCACACCGTGCTCGTCCCGACGATGCTCCAGATGCTGCTCGACGCGCTCGAGCGCGGAGCCGCCCGCGACCTGCATTCGCTCAAGCACATCCAATACGCCGCGTCGCCGATCTCCGCGGCGCTCCAACGCCGCGTGCTCGAACAGTTCGACTGCGACATCGTCCAGTTCTACGGCATGACCGAGGCGGCACCGACGGTGACTTGCGCCACAGCCGAGGACCACCGGCGCGGTCAAGCGGGCGAGGCCGGCTATGTCGAGCGGCTGCGCTCGATCGGCGCGCCCGTCGTCGGCGTGGAGGCGGAGGTGCGCCGGTCCGACGGCTCGCCGGCACCTGTCGGAGAGGTCGGGGAGATCTGGGTGCGTGGCCCGAACGTGATGCTCGGCTACTGGAAGCGAGCGCAGGCGACCGAGGAGGCGCTCATAGATGGCTGGTACCGCTCCGGCGACGCGGCGTACGCAACCGAAGACGGCTACCTCTACCTGGTCGATCGGCTGAAGGACATGATCATCACCGGCGGGGAGAACGTGTACTCAGTCGAGGTCGAGCAGGCGCTCGCCGAGCATCCGGCTGTGCTTGAGGTGGCCGTTTTCGGCGTGCCCGATCCCCGCTGGGGCGAGGCGGTGCACGCGGTCGTCGTCGTGGAAGACTCTCGTCGTGTGGAAGCTGAGGAGCTGATCGCCCACGCCCGCGAGCGGATCGCCGGATACAAAGTGCCGCGCGCGATCGATGTGCGCGAGGAGCCGCTGCCCAAGTCCGGTCCGGGGAAGGTGCTCAAGCACGTGCTGCGCGAGCCGTTCTGGGCCGGCCACGAGGAGCGCGTGGTCTGATGGGATTGTTCGGCGGGATCTACGCCCGCGGCGCGGCCGCCGCGGCGGTCAGCGACGAGGCATGGGTGCAGGCGATGCTCGACGTAGAGGCGGCGCTCGGCGGGCCGAAGCTCGACGCTTCGGAGATCGACATCGCCGAGCTCGGACGCGAGGCGGCTGAGCACGCCTCACCGGTCGTCCCGCTCGCCAAGCGCTTTGAGGAGACCCACGCCGGGGCGACGTCCCAGGACATCCTTGATACCGCGATGATGCTCGTCGCCAAGCGCGCGCTCGAGCCGATCCTCGCCGACGCGCGCGCGGCATCCGACGCCGCCGCGGCGCTCGCCGACGCCCATCGCGGCATGGCGGTGATGGGGCGCACGTTGCTCGAGGATGCGCTTCCGACCTCGTTCGGGCTGAAGGCCGCCGGGTGGATGACCGCGATCGACGAGGCGTGCCGCGGGCTTGATGACTGTGCCGCTCGCGGTGCAGATGGGTGGGCCGGTCGGGCACCGCGATCCCGCGGTTGCGGCGCGCGTCGCCGAGCACCTCGGGCTGGCCGAGCCATCGCTTCCGTGGCACACGAACCGCGTGCGGGTCGCCCAGCTCGCGAGCGCGCTCGGCGTGCTGGCGGGGGCGCTCGCCAAGATCGCCCGCGACATCACCCTGTCCGAGTATCTGCGCGAGGGCGTTCCGGGCCGCGGGGGTTCCTCGGCCATGGCGCACAAGCAGAACCCGGTCGCGGCCGTGTCGGCGCTCGCCTGCGCCAAGCGCGTCCCGGGACTGGTGGCGACGATGCTCGCCTGCATGGAGCAAGAACTCGAGCGGGCGGCGGGCGCGTGGCAAGCGGAGTGGGGGACGCTGACCGATCTGCTCCGCCTGACCGGCTCGGCTGCGGCCTGGGCGCGCGACCTGCTCGAGCACCTGGAGATCGACGCTGAGGCGACGGCCGGGGATGACCCGGACCTTGGCGCTGCCGGAGAGCTGATCGACCGGGCGCTCCAGGCACACGGGGGATGACGCCTCAGCACCGGATCGATGGGCCGCCCGGCGCGCCGCCGCTGCTGCTGGGCGGCTCGCTCGGGACCGACTTGCGGATGTGGGACGCGCAGCTGCCACTGGCGGAGCGGCTGCGGCTCGTGCGCTTCGAACAACGCGGTCACGGGCGCTCGCCGGCACCGGCCGGTCCGTACACGATCGCGGCGCTCGCGGGCGACGTGCTCGAGCTGATGGATGAGCTCGGGCTCGAGCGCGCGTCGTACGCCGGAGTGTCGCTCGGGGGCATGGTCGGCATGTGGCTGGCGGCGAACGCGCCAGAGCGGATCGAGCGCCTCGTGCTGATCTGCACGGCGGCGCAGCTGCCGAACGCGGCCGCGTACGCCGAGCGGGCGGTGGCAGTCCGCGCCGAGGGTTCGATCGAGTCGATCGCGGACGGCGTCGTCAGGCGCTGGCTGACGCCGCAGTTCGCTGCCGCTCACCCGGACGTGTCCGCCCGGTTGCGTTCGATGCTCACCGAGACAGATGTCGAGGGGTACGCCGGCTGCTGCGAGGCGATCGCGGAGTTCGATCTGCGCGATGCGCTGGACGGCATCGCCGCGCCGACGCTTGTGATCTCGGGCGCGCAGGACACGGCCACGCCGGTCGAACTTCAGGCGCAGGTCGCATCCGCGATCCCGGGAGCACGGCACGAGATCGTCGACCCAGCCGCCCACCTGGCCCCAGTAGAGCAGCCCGAGCGAATCAACCAGCTGATCGGAGACCACCTGTTATGAGCGAAGACCCCCATCAGGCCGGCATGAAGGTTCGTCGTGAGGTCCTCGGCGATGAGCACGTCGACCGCGCGATCGCCAACACCACCGAGCTCACGGAGGCATTCCAGGAGCTGATCACCCGCTTTGCGTGGGGTTCGGTGTGGGCGCGCGATGGCCTCGACCGCCGCACGCGGAGCGCGATCACGCTCGCCGTGCTCACCGCTCTGGGGCGTGAGAACGAGCTCGCCATGCACATCCACGCGGCCCGCCGGAATGGCCTCAGCGCCGATGAGATCGGAGAGGTGCTGCTGCACACCTCCGTGTACGCGGGGATGCCGGCGGCCAACGCGGCGTTTGCGATCGCGCAACGGGAGCTGGCGAGCTAGTCTCTTGCTCCGCTTGTCCCGCGCTCTCGCTCTGATCGCTGCGCTCGCGCTGACTGCGGTTGTGGTCGGACTCGCGGAGGCCAGTGCCAGCCCGCATGCGGTCGCCGCCTGCGCCCCGAGGCTGACGGTTCTCGCGAAGGGCCAGGGGTCCCCGGATGACCTGGCGTGGGACGGGCGAAAGCTGCTCGTCAGCGACATCAACGGTGGCAAGGTCGGCGTCGTTGCGCACGGGCACGTGCACACGCTGGTCGCCCATCTCCGTGAGCCGGAGGGCATCGTTCCCGGCCCCGGCAATTCATTGATCGTGGCCGAGCAGGCCACCAATCGCGTCGTGGAGATCAAGCTGCCGC
This sequence comes from uncultured Actinomycetes bacterium, assembly GCA_963795505.1. Taxonomy (GTDB): domain Bacteria; phylum Actinomycetota; class Thermoleophilia; order Solirubrobacterales; family Solirubrobacteraceae; genus Palsa-465. The sequence continues at coordinate 263,434 of CAWCIB010000010.1, read as the reverse complement.
ACGGACCGCGAACGAGCCTGGCCAAGCTGCCACTCCCGTCTCACAAGATGGGCATCGACTCCATTAACCCCGCCGGCCCCGGCGCGATCTACATTCCGGACAGCGCCCGCGGACGTCTCTACCGACTCGATCTGGGCTCGCGAAAGCTGACCCTCCTCGGCAAGGGCATGATCCGGCCCGTAGCCGCCATTCGCTGGGGCAAGGCCGTGGTCGTCGCCGACGAGTATTCAGACGCCGTCTGGAGGATCGGGCGCACCCGCACGCGCCTGGCAGCCGTCCCGTTGCCCGACGATCTCGCCGTGATCTCGGGCCACCTGATTACGAACAGCCTGGTCGGCCAAGTGTGGGAGGTGGCGCCGAAGCTGCGGCTGCTCTCATCTGCCTTCGAGCCACCGGCCAGCGACCCGCAGGGCCTGGTGGCTGACGGCCCGAACGCGGTGATCCTCGCCGATGAGTCGCGCAACACCGTCTACCGGCTTTCACGCCTGGCCGGATGCCTATAGGCCCTCGGCGGGTCGCAGTGCGAGCTCCGGCTCGGCTGCTCGACTCCGCTCGGCTCGCAACCCGCCCGCCAAGCTGACGACCCCGAGTGCACCGACCGCGCCCTGGATCCCGAGCGAGGTCGTGCGGTAGATGATGACCGCCGCGCCGGCGAGCCCGAGGTTGACGCCCGAAGCAGCGAAGATGCCCAGCATCAGCGGCTCGACTCCGCCGACCCCGCCGGGCAGGGGAAGGTTGTTGCCGAGCTGCCCCAGCATGTAGGCCAGGACCACGACGCTGATCGCGGGCCGGCCGCCGACCGCCTGGAAGCCGGCCCAGAGCGCGGCGCAATCGCCGGCCCACCACCCAGTCGCGCCGAGCAACGGCCCCGGTCGGCGGAGCAGCCCGCGCACGTCCGCAAACGCCTCGGGGATCAGCGCGACGCCGGAGCGGATCAGTCCCTTCATGCGGCCGGGTCGGTCGCTCGATCGGTGCGGCCCTAAAAACCAGACGGCCGCCACGGCAACCGTGACGGTCAGCACCACGAGCCCCAGCGGCGCGAGCGCGGTCAGGACCGGAGCATGGCCGGGCAGGACGTCGAACGTGACCCCGACGCCGAGCACGACCGCGGCGGCGATGTAGGGGACGTTGAAGATCACGCCGTGCGAAAGGCTCCGCAGGAACAGGGCGCGCCACGGCATTCGCCCCGCCCGAAGCCCCCACACGCGCACCGCCGGGCCGCCGATGCCGGTCGGCAGAATCGCGAAGCCCCCAATCTCGCCGAGGGCGATCTCGGTCCCGCGGCGTACCGGCACAGTCCACGGCGGCCGCCCGAACACGGTCTGGAACAGGATCGCGTAGGCCACGCAGGCCAGCAGCTCAAATCCCACCCCTGCCGCGAGCCACGGCGCGCTCGCGTGCGCGAGATGATGGCCCGCCCCCGGCACGAGCTGATCGACGGCGAACAGGACGCCCCCGAGCAGCGCGAGTGTGAGGGCCCCACGCACCAGCGCGCGTCGTAGCGAAGGCAGCTGGGCGGAGGAGAACATCCCTGCTGCAAGGGTAGGGGCCCTACATAAGGTCTACGTCTGGCTCACCGAAGCACGCATCCGTTGCTCGGCGCCCCGCCTTGGGGAAGGCGGCGGCCAGCGCGCGGGCGATCAGGTGGCTGCGCGCCACATACCCGGGCGAGTAGTAGTGGATCCCGTCCGGGATGAACCACCGGGTCCTGGCCCAGTAAGGCCAGTCGAACACGCGCATGTTCGGATAGCGCTGGCAGGCGGCGAACAGGGCTTGGTTCCAGGCGGCCATCCCGCTCTCGGCGTAGGGGCCCGAGCGGACCAGCGTCACGGGTTCGATCCATAGCACGGGTTGGCCGGCCGCGATCGACATCATGCGCGCGATCCGACCCGCATAGCCGACCGGCGAGCTGACAGAGACGTTGGCCGCCTCGTTCGTGCCGAGCGCGAGGATCCAGCAGCCGTGGAAGCCGCCTGCGGCGTGCTGGCGGGCGATCGCGGCGGCGTTGGGCTGACCCTTGTATGTCTCGACGATCGCACGCGCGACCGAGATCTCGGGGTAGGTGGTCCGGACGCCGACGTCGGCCAGCTGGGCCTGGAGGCGCTGGCGCGGGTTGGGGATGTAATCGGTCGAGATCTCGCCGGCCGAAGTCGAGTCGCCGATATAGACCACCGCGCCGCAGCTGGTCCTGGTCGCGTAAAGGGTCGCGGGCGCCTTGGCCGGGACGACCGCCGCGGGTGCCCGGAGGTGGGTGACCTGCCGCAGCTGGTTTGCCGTGGTTGACACGAGGCTCGCGGACACAGCCGGAAGCGCGCCGCCGAGCCCGACGACGGACAGCACCAGGCCGGCTCCGGCGGCGGTCGATAGACGCAGCGCGCGGCGTCGCGCGGCGAGCTGGGCGCGGGCCTGGCGCCAGAGGCGGCCGAGCGCCCCGCGTCGGATCGGCTCCTCGACGTAGCGCCATGAGAGCGCGGCGACCAGCACGGTTCCGCCGACCTCGAGCACGACGCGCAGTGGGCTGAACGTCGTGACGTTCGGGCTCGCGAGCGCGATGATCGGCCACTGCCACAGATAGATCCCGTAGGAGCGAACGCCGATCCAGCGCAGCGGTCCGCAGCCGAGCGCCGTCGCGAGCCTTGTCGTCGGCTCGACCGCGGCCACGATCATCGCGGCGCTCGCGAGCGCGAGCAGCACGAAGCCGTACGGGTACAGGAACGATGAGAACGAGTTCGTGCGCCATACGAGCACGAGCGTCACCACGACGCCGGCGAGACCGAGCCCGTCGAGCAGGTTGCGCACGTCGCGCGGTGTCGAGCCATTCGAGCGGCGATTGAGCGGCAGCGCGAACGCCAGCGCGGCTCCGATCAGCAGTCCGAAGGCGCGCGTGTCGGTCCCCTCGTAGACACGCGTCGGGTCGTAGCCCGGGTGATACATGACGCCCATCGCGATCGCCGAGGCGACAGCGCCGGCGAGTGCGATCAGCGCCAGGGTGCGCCTGCGGCGGACGAGCGCGACTCCGATCAGCAGCAGCCACGGCCACACGAGGTAGAACTGTTCCTCGATCGCCAGCGACCACAGGTGGTCGAGCGGGAGCGGCGCGGCAAAGCGGGCGAAATACGACCCGTGCTGGGCGATCGTCGACCAGTTGTTGAAGTAGAAGACGGCGGCGATCACCTGGCGGCGGACTTCGCTCAGCTGCGAGCTGTCGAACAGCGCCACCCAGATGCTGACCGCAACCAGCATCACGAACAGCGCCGGCAGCAGTCGCCGGGCGCGCCTGAACCAGAAGTTCCTGAGCCCGAGGCTCCCGTGCTGGTCCCAGCGATGGAGCAGTAGATCCGTGATCAGGTAGCCCGACAGCGTGAAGAAGACTCCGACCCCGAGCATGCCGCCGCGGCCCCACGGGACGTTCACGTGGTAGGCGATCACGAGCAGCACGGCGAGCGCGCGGATGCCGTCGAGGCCCGCGACGTAGCGCTGGTTGGCTTCGATTGGACGGGGCAGACCTTTTAGTGTCGCGCGGCGGGGGCCTCACGCCTGCAAGCTGCTTGCCACAGGGACACGTGGTCAGCGCCGGGGGATCGGACGCGCAAGGCGATCTGCGAGTTGCTTGTGGAGCGCCCGCGCGCGACCGTTCCTGTTAACGGGGGACGGAAGGAGGCGTCCAGAGATGGGATGCATGTCGTTCTCGCAGGAGCTGAAGGAGCTGGCAACGGCCAGTGAAGGGATCGATGCTGGTGGGTGCCGGCGGGGGGTGCCTCATCTCCACCGGGAGACTCGAGCGTTACACCATTACGGACGACTCGACTCGGGGAGTTGCATTAACGTGCGCTGGGTGGGACCTTCCTCGGCTTCTGCCAGCCGCGTGCTGCTCGGTGCACGGGCCGCCCTTGGCATCTCGACGTTGCTGGCTCCGCGGCTCACCGCGAAGCTGTTTCTCCTGGATCCTGATGACAACCCGCAGCTGCCCGTGATTTTCCGCATGTGGGGAGTCCGCAATCTCTCGATTGTGGCCGGGATGTACGCGGCGACCGGCGCTGACCGAGCTCAGTGGGGGAGGATCCAGGTGGGCGCCGGCGCGCTTGACCTCCTCGCCATCGCGACGGAATGGCGCCGGGGAGCAGTCCCCGGTCCAGCGTCCGCGGTCATGGCCGCCTCGACGGTCCCCGCAACGACGCTTGGAGTCGTGCTTTCGTTTCCGCGCGAGTCAGAGCAACCGGCGCCCTGACACGTACCGCTCGTTCTCAATTCGATGACCGCCTCGCGGTCTCCCTCATTGGGGGGGCATGCAGTTCCAAGAAGATGGCACGCAAGAGCCGCTTGAGCTGCCACCAGAAATCGCCGGGCTGGTCCGCCTGTCTGTCTAAGGGCTTCGCCTTCGGACGCCCCGCGGCCCAGGCATCCGGAGCGGCTCCCGAAACGCTGCCGCGGACTCAGCAACTGAGGGCCGATAAGGTGGCGATTCGATGAGGGCGAGGGAAGGCGACCCGATCGGCAGCGCGGCGCGCAAGCGCTCGCAGATTGTCACCATCGAAACGCCGCGCGGGCGGGTCGAGGTGATGCAGCAGGAGATGCGCGGCCTGAGCAAGAGGAGCGGCTGGCGAATGTTCTGGTTCGCCAGGCAGGCCGGCAAGCGGGAGTGGGCGCAAGCGAACACCTCGCAGGAGGCGATCCGCAAGGCTTCGTTGCTGCCGCCGAAGAAGGCGGTCGGATGGCTCGAGAGGGCCGTCGCGGAAGTACGCAGCCAGCTCGATGAGACCAACCTCGGCGAGTCGGATTCGAAGCGACTGACGGACCGCTCCGGCTTGATCGCGTTCCCACGAACACCTGACCTGACGTGTCCGCCTGGGACGCCTACAACGCCGTGGCTACAACTAGGGCCGGAGGCTGAACGGCGGGTAGCGGTCGGTGATGAGCAGGAGAGCGTAGGCACCGACCGGTTGTGCCAGCGGATCACGCCCTCGATGTAGTCGAACAGTGAGCGCGGGTAACGGCCGGTGAAGAGGATCGCGAACCACGCGCCGATGGCGGCGAACAACGCCCCGATCGTGAGGAAGAACAGCACGATGTAGTGGGGGATGGCGAGCAGCCACTTGACCAGCGGCAGGCCGCGCTGAGCTCGTGCTCGGCGTCGGGATAGGGGAAATCGAGGTGGACGGATTGCTGCTCATCGGTGGATGGGTAGCGGTCGTCCATCAGCGCGAAGTAGACCGCGATCCGGTTGCTGAAGCGACTCAGCTGAAGGTTCCAGTCATACCACCAGCGCGGGTACTTCTTGCGGAACAGCAGCATCAGCACCACAGGGATGAACAGAACCCCGATCCCACCGCCGACGTAGCGGACGCCGTTGCCCGTGCTGAAGCTGCCGCCCTCGATCGTCGCGGCGAGGATCGCGATCGGGATGACCCAGAAGATCCGCAGCGCTGAGCTCAGGCGGTCGAGCTCGCGGTCGGGATAGTCGACCGAGAACGTCAGCGGGTAGTCCTGACCGCCAATCGGCGGACCTGCGTCACCCGGTGAGGGCTCGGGCGTCGGTCCTGAGCTTTCCATCGACCTCGCTTTCGGCGCCCCCAGCCGGTTTCCTGCCGAAAGGCCTTGGGGCGTTCTGGCCGTCGACCGGGTTCGCCGCCGGTGCGGCAAGGACGAGCTCCTCATCAACGCGCTGCGCGTATTAGTCTCAGTCCGAGCGGGCCAGAGTGCTGGTTTGCGATCTGGTTTCAGAAGGTGGCTCGCAGGTTGCTCGCCGGCAGTCGTTGATCGCATCACTCTGAAATCGGCATTGACGGACCGATGGCTCTGTGTGGTAGACATTGGACCTTATGAGGGTCCGTTGGGGGTTGTTGGCGGTCATCGCCGCCGGGGTGCTGTCGAACGTGATGGCGTCGACTGCGCAGGCGGATGTGTACTGGTCGGTGCGCGGTGGCGGAGCGGGAACCACGATCGGCCGGGCGAATCCTGACGGCAGCATCCCGAACCCGAGCTTTATTTCCGGCGCTACTGGCCCAGTGGGGATCGCCGTCGATGGATCGCATTTGTATTGGGCCAACACGTTCGGAACGACGATCGGGCGGGCGAACCTGGACGCACCGGGGTCAACCAGAGCTTCATCACCGGCGCGAGCACGCCATGCGGCGTGGCGGTCGACGCGAACTACGTCTATTGGGCGAACGTGAGCACCGGCACGATCGGGCGGGCGAACCTGGACGGGACAGGGGTCAACCAGAGCTTCATCACCGGCGCCAACCATCCGTGCGGGGTGGCGGTCGATGGTTCGCACGTGTATTGGGCGAACGAGGGAGCCTGTAGCTCGACGTGCAACGGCACGACGATCGGCCGCGCGAACCTTGACGGGAGCTCCCCGAGCGAGAGCTTTATCACCGGCCTGTCCGCTCCGGTCGGAGTCGCGGTCAACAGCTCCTTCATCTACTGGGGGAACAACAACTCGAACACGATCGGCCGAGCGAACCTCGACGGCACCGGACCAAACACCAGCTTCATCACGGGCTCGGGCGGATGCACCGACTTTCCAGCGCTCGACGCGACCTACATCTACTGGTCCAACGCCTGCGACAGCAGCATCGGCCGCGCGAACCTCGACGGCTCAGGAGTGAACGAGAGCTTCATCACCACCCTGTCGAACCCTGGCGGCGTCGCCGTCGACCTCCCGCGACTGACGGCCAACCAGCCGGCGTGCACGATCAAGGCAGTGAGCAATCGGGTCTTGCTACCCGCCGCCAAGAAGACAGGTCATCACAAAAAGCCAAAGGGCAAGCCCGGCACGCTCCAGTTCGTCGCCACCTGCAATCAGGGCGCATCCTTGACCCTGACCGGCACCGTGACCGAGATCATCAAGGGCAAGCACCACAACAAGCACGGGAAAACCCTGTCGCTACCCAAGACGACTCGCAGCGTGCAGGCCCACGTGCCGTTGACCCTAACCGTCAAGCTCCCAGCCGCGGCCCTGAAAGCGCTCGCCGCCGCCCGCGAGTCGGTTGCCGTCACGCTCACCGCCGCCAACGCCAACGGCAGCGGCACCGTGACCACAAAGATCGCGCGACTGCAGACCAGACGAAGCTGAGCAACCGATCACCAGCCTCGAGATCCCGAAGGGCAACCCGCCCAGCTGCTGCTCCCTCGGCACGGACAACGCCCGTCCAACGGCTGCAGGGTCACGCTCAGAAGCGTCAGGCTCATTCGGCGGCATCGCGCCCCCGTCCGCGAGCCGGGATCCGAGGCGGGGGATCGCTAACTCACAGGCCAACGCGGAAAACTCCTACCAGCGCGTCTAGCCCCGCTCTGGCGGGAACTCTTGGCATCGATTTCATAGTGAGGCGACGGACGACGTGCGAAAACCGCCGGACGATGAAGCGGGGCTTCCGAGTTCAGATCGGAAACCGGGAGCCCGGTCGCGGCGAACAAGAGTGCGCCCTTGATCGAGCACCGGCACTCTGCGTTCCTCGCTGGAAGACCGGCGCGGCCCGTGGCTACGGCGGGACCGTCGACACGGCAAGCGCGGCTGTCGCGTCTGAGGCTCGCTGGCGCCGGAAGTGCTCGAGGATCAGCACGCTGACCAGCGCGGCGTATACGCACCAGAGCGACGTGAGTTCATCGGCGCGGACGATCGCGGTGGCGATGAAGCCGATCAGGTTCAGCGCTCCGAACCAGCGCAGGTAGCGCCGGCTCGACAACAGCGCCGGGATGCAGGTGACGGCGACGTACAGCGCCGGGATCAGATCCCCGTTTGGAGTGTGCGTCGTGTAATTGATGCAGTGGGCCTGCTCTTGGGCTCCGACCGGGTAGGCGGTGACCTGCCAGAGGAGATAGCCACCTAAGGCGATTCCGGCGAGCGCCCAGGGCCATAGCCAGCGCGCCCGTCGGCGGTCGGGTTCGAGCAGCAGCAATCCGACCGGGACCAGGGCCGGGAGCACGGCGTGGGCGAAGACGACGTACGCCTCCCGCGCTGCGGCACCCAAACCGCTCGATACCTGGCCGCGAAGACCGAGCCAGACGAACCCCTCGACGAGTTGGTGGGCGCCGAGCAGCAGCGGTAGCGAGCCGATCACGAGCTCGCGCGGGGCGCGGACACGGCTGAGCGTGACCACGCCGACGGCGGCGACCGCCGTCCCGGCCGTGAAGTCCGCCTCCGGGGAGAAGCACATCGGAGGCGCAGACTAGTGCCGCCCTCGCCCTGACTTTGTGGGCAGTTGCAAGCTTAACGAGCGTTCAGTAGGCCTACGCCGAGATCCGGCGGCTGCTCGCCGGGACGTTCGACCGCGGCTTGGCCGATGGGCTCCGCGCCGAGCTCGACGCGATGGTGCGCACGGCCGCGACCAACGATGCTCGCGAGCGGATCAGGCGTTGGGGCGCTTAGGCGAGCGCCGCTCGAGCGTTGTCGAGGTCGTCGGTCGCGATCACGAGCTTGACGCCGCCGAACGTCGTGTAGAGCAACTCGATGTTGACGCCGGCCTCGGCGAGCTCGCGCGCGCACTCGCCTAGCGAGCCGGGACGGTCGTCGACATCGACGACGAGCACCTCGCGCTGGTCGGCCACGCCCATCCCCGCGGCCCGGAGAGCCTCAGCCGCTCTTCCAGCGGCCGAATCGGGGACCAGGACGTGGATGATGCCCCGGCCCTCGCCCGTGAACGCACACAGCCCCTGGATGTTCACACCAGCGTCACCGGTGGTCGCGCCGAGCTTGGCAAGCTGGCCCGGCTCGTCGGTCAGCACCACGGTCAGGTCAGTCGCCATATGCCCGCGGATCCTATGCGCTTATGCCCAATTTATGGGTAACCGATCAGGGTTTCCCGGCGTATGCGTAGGGGCAGGAGGAGTTCGACAAACGTCGAACAAGTGCTAGAATGTAGAAACAATTGGAAGCACCAACTACATTGGATCTGAATTGAGCAAGACTGACAATGGGCGCCGTGGTACTCAGCGGGTCCGCGGCGACCGACACGAAACCAATACCCCAGAGAAGCGGCAGCGGCGCCAGCCGGCGGCTAACGCACGCCAGCGCCGCCGCGCGATCCGCCCGGTTGAGCGGAGCGGCGGCGACGAAGGCGGCCGCGCGCGCGAGTCGCTCGAGGTTTTCTTCGAGCAGGCGCGCGTTCACCCACTGCTGACCGCGGCCGAGGAGATCGAGCTCTCCCAGCGGATCGAGCGCGGCGACCTCGAGGCCAAGGAGCGCATGATCAACTCGAACCTGCGCCTCGTTGTCTCGCAGGCGCGGCGCTACCAGGGCCTCGGGCTCGAGATGGGTGACCTCGTCCAGGAGGGCATGCTCGGCCTCATTCGTGCGGTCGAGAAGTTCGACTGGCGCAAGGGCTTCAAGTTCTCGACATACGGCACGCTGTGGATCCGGCAGGCGATCCAGCGCGGGCTCCAGAACACCGGGCGCACGATCCGGGTTCCGGTCCACGTCTCCCAGCAGCAGACAAAGCTGCGCAAGCTCGAGTCAGAGCTGGCGACCAAGCTCTCCCGCGAGCCGAGCGACGAGGAGCTGGCCGAGGTGGCCAAGCTGCCCGTCGAGGAGGTCCGCGAGCTGCGCGAGCTGAGCCGGCATCTGGCGAGCCTCGACCAGAGCGTCGATGACGAGGGTGAGACCTCGCTCGGCGAGCTGCTCGCGAGTGACCGCCCCGGGCCGCCCGAAGAACTGGCCGAGGCCGAGCTCTCGACGCAGCTTGGCGCGGTTGTCGACCAGCTGCCGGAGTCGGAGCGAAACGTGATCCGGCTGCGGTTCGGGCTGACCGGCGACGGCGTCCTGACGCTCAAGCAGGCCGGGACCGAGCTCGGGATCAGCGCCGAGCGGGCCCGTCAGCTCGAAGAGCAGGGTCTGCGGCGTCTGGCTCGCAGCCCGGAGCTCGCTGCGCTGCGCGAAGCGGCCTAGTCGTCCAGGCACTCCCTAGCGGGTGCCCGGGTCTGGTGCAATACCCAGCCTGGTCAGCAGACCACGAATCGAGACGCTGCTTGAAAGCGCCTGGGACCGGCGGGTCACGCTGGTTGTCGCTGGCGGTGGGTATGGCAAGACGACCGCCTTGCACCAGCTTGCCGTCGGCGACGGCGCGCGCTGGCTTGGCCTGAGGCTGGGGATCGAGAGGCGCTGACGCTTTCCGTGCGGGTCGCGGACTTGCTGGGTGTGGGTGTCCACCCTGCGGCGCCGACGGCACCAATTGGCGCGTCCGACCGCCGGAGCCTGGCCGAGGCGCAGGCGGCGGTCCTATGCGACCGGCTCGACGCGAGCGACGACGAGCTGTTGCTCGTGCTCGATGACGTCGATCAGCTGGAAGACGAGGACTCGGCCAGTCACTTTCTCAGCACACTCTGTCTCCAGGCGCCGGCTCGTGTCCACATGGTTCTCAGCGCGCGTCGGCTCCCAACGCTCGGGCTAGGCGCCATCCGTGGCCGGGGGGAGGTGCTCGAGCTGGATGCGGCCGACCTTGCGTTTACGATCGAAGAGACCGCGGTCGCTGCTCGAGGAGCGGCTGGGCTCCCGGTCAGCCGCGATAGCCGAGCAGTGCTGGTCGCTGACCGCCGGCTGGGCGGCTGCGCTGGCGCTGATCGTTGACCGCCTCGAGCGCATCGATCCCGATCGGTGGGGTCAGACCCTGGCCGAGCTCGGACTGCGCCGCGGCTCGCAGTGGCGCGAGTTCGCCACAGACGTCGTCAGGCGCGAGCAGGGCTCATCTCAACGGATCCTCGCGATCGCGAGCGTCGCACCGGCCGTCGATGCCGACCTGATTGCTGGACTCGGAGTGGTTGCACCGGAGGCCGAGCTCGAGAGCCTTCAGAGACGAGGATTGCTGGTGACCTCCGGGGAGCACGGCGGACGGACGCTCTCCCCGGTGCTGGCGGCGGCCGTCGCCGAGCAACTCCCCGCCGCCGAAGCCGAGGCGCTGCGTGCGCAGGCCGCGCAATGGTTGGAAGAGTCGGGTCGCCTCGGGGAAGTTCTCGAATGCGCCGTCGGCGGTCCGTGCCCGGATGCGCTTTCGTTGCTCGAGCGATGCGGCCCGCAGCTCGTTGTCGGTGGCCACGCACTGCGCGTCGCGGAGGTTCTGCGCGAGCTCGGGACCGAAGGTGATGCTCAGCTCGACGCGCTGCTGGCAGAGGCGCTCGTCGCAGTCGGCGACTGGGATGGGGCGATGGAGATCTACGGCGCCATCCGCCGAAACGCAGGCGGCGGGCCGCTCGCAGCCGGCGATCGCTTGGCGCTTCGGCGCCTTGCTGTACCTGCGCTCGGAGACCGACGCGGCTGAGGAAGTTCTGCGCGGCGCTTTCCGCGACGAGGCCCCGGGAACGAGCGACGATGCGCTCGTCGCCGCATGGCTCAGCTCCACCTTGTGGAGCCGCGGTGATGTGGACGAGGCCGAGCGGGTCGCCGACGTCGCGCTCGAATGTGCGCAGGCCAGCGGCGATCCGTCGGCACGTGCTGCCGCCCATGTCGCCGCGGCGCTGGCCGCGGCCAGTCGAGGGGATCGCGAGCAAAACGAGCGCCAATACCGGCTTGCGTTGCACGCAGCAACAAACGCGGCGGATTTGGTGCAGCTCGCCCGCATCCACGCGAACCTGAGCTCGAGAGCCGCGGAGGAAGGCGACTACGACGGATCGATCAAGGAAGCGGACCTCGCCATCCGCGCTGGCGCAGGACACAATCTGTTCGGCGCGCTGGCGACGTCCAACAAGGCCGAGGCGCTCATGCACCGCGGTGAGCTGGAGGAGGCGCGTGCATTGCTCTCGGAGGCGATCGAGATGTTCACGAGCCTCGGCTCACTGTTGGTGTGCGCTCCGTACACCCAGCTCGGCGCTCTGGAGGCCGAACGCGGCGAGCTCGTCCGCGCACGCACGACGCTTGAGCGCGCGCTACGCCTGGCGGAGCAGTCGGATGACGTGCACAGCATGGTGTTCGCGAACGCGGGCCTCGCCTGGATCCTCGCGCCCGACGATCTGGAGAACGCCCGGCGCTACGCGCTCGACGCCGTCTCGCGGGCGACGAGCCTCGAGCGCGCACACGCGCTGTGCGCCTCCTCGTGGGTGGCGCTTGCCTCGGGGGACCGCGAGGAGGCGTCGCGGATCGCGATCGAGACGCAGGCCGAGGCGCACCGGACGGGCGATCGCCCGGCACTCGCAAGGGCGTACGAGCTGGGGGCAGCCGCGGCCGAGCCCACCGACCAGAACCAGCTCGAAGAGGCGGCCAAGCTGTGGCGTGATGTTGGCGACCCGATCGCCAGCCAGCGAGCCGAGTTGATGCTCGCCGCGTGCCGGGGCGAGGCGAGCAGAGTCGAGCAACTTCGAGAGGAGCTCGCCCGGCGCGGGGCTCAGCCCGAGTTCGGTGTGGCCTCGCTCGTCCTAGGCGCCCGCAAACGACAGTCGACGGTCGCGATCACGACGCTTGGGCGGTTTGCGGTTTCACGGTCCGGAGCGGCCATCGCGCCGGCCGAGTGGCAATCGCGAAAGGCGCGCGACCTGCTGAAGCTGCTGGCGACGCGCCGCGGCCATTCGATCACACGCGACGCCGCCGCGGAGGCGTTGTGGCCAAATGAGGACGCGGGGCCGCTGTCGAATCGCCTGTCGGTGGCGCTGAGCACGCTGCGGAAGGTGCTCGATCCGCAGCGGTCGCATCCAGCCGATCACTTCATCGCCGCGGACAGCCGCTCGCTCGCGCTGCGAACAGACCGTGTCAGGCTCGACGTGATCGGATTCCTGGACGCCGCGAAGGCCGGGGTGGCGCTCGCATCGGACGCGGCCTGGCCTGCCGCTGAGAGCGAGCTTCGACGTGCAGAGAGCCTTTACACCGGCGAATTTCTCGAGGAGGATGCCTACGAGGACTGGGCCGTCGACTGTCGTGAAGAGGCACGCGCCCAGGTTCAGGAGATCACACGCCTGTTGGCGCGCGCGGCCTCAAGCCGTGACGACGATGAGGAAGCGGTCCGCTATCTGAGGCGGTTGCTCGAGCGCGACCCGTACGACGGCGACGGTTGGACCGCGCTGATGGGAGCGCTGCTGCGGCTGCGCCGTTACGGCGAGGCCCGTCGACAACACACCGTGTATGCCCGCAGGATGAGAGAGCTCGGAGTCTCGCCCGCACCGCTCGCCCGCACCATCGACGCTCGGCCTTAAGGCTGCTCTAAGGCAGTTCGAAGACCCCAGCCGAAAGTGCCCGGCCATGGACACATTCGTCGTACGGGTGTACAGCGCGGGGCAGCAACCGGCGCCTGACGGCGAGCGTCTAAGAGGGATCGTGGAGGAGGTCTCAACCGGTCTCAGGGCCACGTTCCAAGACCCATGCGAGCTGCTGTCGATCTTGTGTCGTCCACGGGTCGATCGGCACTCGCAACCGTCATCTACCAAAGGAGGGGCATATGACCCTGGAGAACCTCAGACGTGACGATTTGATCCTCGGCGGCGTCGCTTTGCTGCTGATGATCGATCTGTTGTTTCTGCCGTGGTTCGACGTCGGGATCGGTCCGATCTCGGTTACGAGCACGGCGACCGGAGCGCCGGATGGCTGGTTGGGCGTCCTGGGCGTTCTGGCCGCGCTGGCCGTAGTCGCGGATCTTGGAATCGAACGACTCTCGCCACAGACGAGAGTGCCTTCGATCGGCGGCAGTCGCACGATGACGCGGCTTGCGCTAACTGCAGTCGCCGCGCTGTTCGTGGCGCTCAAGTTCCTGTTCCACGTCCATTTCAGCCTGTTCGGATTCGGCTTCTGGGGCGCGGTGGTGCTGAGCGCGGCGCTCGTCGTGGTGGCCGTGAGGGCGCACGGCGGGGACCCGCTCCTCACATCGCGCCCCGCGTCATCGGGACCGGCGGGAACCACCCCGCCGTCGGCTTAGTCACCAACGGCGAAAGGAGACACATCTCATGCCATCTCGAAACACAGGTCTGGTACTGGTCGCCCTCTTGGCGGCGGCAGTTGTGCTCGTGTCCGCCTGCGGCGGCAATAGCAACTCGAGTAAAACGACGAGTCCGCCGCCGGCAAAGGCCGCGACAAGCACTCCGGCAGCGAGCAGCCCGGCATCGACCACGCCGGCATCGACGACCGCAGGCGGCCTGTCCGGGAAGTGGTCTGGTCAGTACAGCGGCGCCTATTCGGGCACTTTCACGCTCAACTGGACGCAGTCAGGCTCGAACCTGAGCGGCAGCATCCAGCTCTCGAGTCCGGCGGAGACGACCGGCATCACCGGATCGGTTAGCGGCGGCTCGATCAAGTTCGGCACGGTCAGCGGAGCCGTGTACAACGGCACGCTGTCTGGCAGTTCCATGTCGGGGAGCTACCAGACGGCGGGTGGCGGCGGCACCTGGAGCGCCAACAAGTCCTGAAGTGGGGGTGGGCCCGCGGTGAGCGGGCCCAACGGGGCGTCCCGGGCGAACGATGGCCTTCAACGTCGTATATGCGACGTGAATCGGCATCGTTCGCTCGGCCGCCCTGCGAGAATGCCGGATCGTGGTGGCGCTCCTGCCGGCATTCGATGTCGCGTGTGTACTGATGGTCGTGGCAGGTGCCTTGAAGCTCAAGGCGCCCGCAGCGACCAAACGGTCGCTTGAGCTCGCGGGCTTGCGAGCGCCGGTGCGGCTGCTTGGCTTGGCCGAAATCGCCGTAGGGGCGTGGGCTGCCGTACGACCGGGGCCGCTCAGCGCTGGGCTCGTCGCGCTCGCGTACGGGGGGTTCTGTGCGTTCATGTTGCGCCTGCGCCGGGTCGCCCCGGGCGCCGATTGCGGATGTTTTGGCGGCTCGGAGGCGAAGGCGGAGCCGCTACACGTCGTCCTCAACGCGCTCGCCTGCGCGGTGGCGGTCGCGGCGGCCATCAGCACGCCTCCGGCGCTCAGCTGGATTGCCGGGCGCAGCGCGCTGGTCGCGGTACCGCTGGTGCTCGGGACGGCCGCCGCGGCATACGCCGCCTACCTCATGTTCACCGTAGTCCCCACGGCCTGGAGCGCGTATCGGTGAGCACCCGCCTGCTAGAGCGAGCCGGATCGCTGCTCGAGCGGCGCACGTCGAGACGCGGGCTGCTCCAGCGCGCCGCCCTGGCGGGCTCGGTCATGGCGGTCGCGCCGCTTCGCTACCTGCTGCGGCCAGTCAGCGCCTGGGCGCTGATCAGCCCGGGCTCGTGCTCCGGCGGGCTGTGCACCGACGGCTACACAGCGTTCTGCTGTGAGATCAACCATGGCAAGAACGTCTGTCCCACCAACACTTACGTCGGGGGTTGGTGGATGTGCACCGCCTACACCGGGCACGGGCTCTGCGCCGGACAGAGCACGCGCTACTACCTCGACTGCAACCACCTGCCCAACACCCCCACCGACTGCGGCTGCGCGAACAACAACTGCGGCGAGCGTCGCACCGACTGCAACATCTTCCGGTACGGGCAGTGCAACACCCAGATCCCGGGGGTAACCGCGATCGCCTGTCGAGTCGTGGTCTGTGAGAGCCCCTCGACGATCGACGGGTTCAACTGCAACTCGTCGCCTGCTGTTGACAACAACACCTGCAACCACGAATGGAGTTGCCTCACTGCCGGGCTCGTTGGAGAGCTTCCGGGCGACGGAGGCGCGTGAGCGATGACGGTCCTGGTCGCGTGCGAGACGCTGCTGCTGGTTCTGCTCGTGCTGCTCGTAGCGGCCCTGCTGCGCAGCCACGCCGAGATCCTAAGGCGGCTGGGGCCGCCTGACGGAAGCGCACCCGATCTCCCCGAGCCCGCGCAGCGAGCCGGAGTGCGCGATGCGAGCGACCTTGCCGGCGTGACGCCGGCGCGCGACGCGCTCAAGATCGGGCTCGGCGAAGCGGCGCCGCCCACGCTGGTCGCGTTCCTTACCAGCGGCTGCACGGCCTGCTTGGGGTTCTGGGACGACCTCCGCTCCGGGCGCCGGCCCTCTGAGCTGCCGGCGGAGGTACGCGTGGTGGCCGTCACGAAGGATCCGAGCCACGAGAGCCCGTCGCGCGTGCGGGAGCTCGCCGGGGACGGGGTGCCGGTCGTGATGTCCTCGGCGGCTTGGGAGCACTACGCGGTGCCGGCCGCTCCCTACTTCGTCTACATCCGTGGCGGGCACGTGCACGGCGAAGGCTCCGCCTCGAGCTGGCGGCAGATCGCGTCGCTGGTTCGCGACGCGATCGAGGATGTGGCCGGCAACGGAGAGCGCCGCACGGCCGAGATCGATCGCGTCCTGGCCGAGGCTGGGATAGCTCCCGGGGACCCGAGCCTCTATCCGAGCAGGCGCCAGTGATCGTCGCTGTCGGCTGCGCCGCCGGTCTACTGGCGGCGATCCGCTCGGCCTGGTCGCCCTGAGGTCACTCGATGCTCGCGAGCATCACCCCGCTCGGCGAGCGGGGCCGTCGATCTCGATGGGGGATCACAGCCAGCTTCTATGTGGCCGGCGCAGTCGCCGGCGGGGCTGCGATCGGGTCGCTGGCTGGACTGCTCGGATCGCTCGCGCTCGGGGGCGTCGCCCTGCAGGCCCGGATTGGCCTGGTGGCGGCGGCCCTCGCGATCGGGTTGTTGTGGGAGCTCGCGCGCCACGGGGTGCCCGGGCCGCGTCGACAGGTCAACGAGCGCTGGCTCGACTCCTACCGCGGCTGGGTCTACGGCCTCGGCTTCGGTGTCCAGCTCGGCGCCGGCATCACCACCGTCGTGGTCAGCTCGGCCGTTTACGTGGTCGTGGCGGCGGCGCTCGCGTCGGCCGGCGTTGCGAGCGGTGCGGCGATCGGGGCCGCCGCAGGCCTCCTGAGGGGGGCAACAGTGCTCGCGGGTGCGCGGATCGTGAGCCCACAGCGACTGCAGGAGTTCCATTTGGGCATGCGCACGCTCGAGCGCCCCGTGCGCACCACGGCGCTGGCCATCCAGGCCGCCCTGATCGCGATTGCTGCCGTCGTGATCGTATGAGGCTCGCGGCACACGGCATCGCGATCGAGCTGCCCGATGGATGGGACGGGCGGATCTACCGGCCGGCGGGCGGTCCGCCGGTGCTGCACGCGGCGAGCTTCGCGCTGCCGGACACCGACGGCGACTTCGGGAGTGGCGCGACGGCGCTGCTCCCGGCCGCGGGCGCGTTCCTGGCGCTCAAGGAGTTTCAGCCCGACGCGCGGCTGCGGCCCGGCGAGGGGCTGTTCGCTGCGCACGCGCTCCCGCTGCCGCTGGACGAGCGGCACTTCCACCCGCGCGCGCTTCAGGTCGGCCGCCACGGCCAGGCTGGGATGCAGCACTTCTTCACCGCGCGAGGACGACCGCTGTGTCTGTACGCGGTGATCTCGACGGCCGCCCCGCCCCACGGCGCCCGCGTCGCCTCCGCCCGTGGCCGAATCGCGGAGCTCAACCGGATCGTGTCCTCGCTGGCGGTCGAATGAAGCGGCTCGCGGCCACCGCCTTGCTGCTCCTCTCGACGGCGCCGCCCGCGGCCGCCGCGATCAACGCCCGGCTCCAGGGCACGTTCGCGATGCGGGGTGTCGTGACCGTGGCCGTGGACGTGCTCGGCGAGCACGCCGGGGACCGGATCGCGCGCACGTGGACGTTCACCCCTTCATGCTCGGTAGGCGTCTGTCATGCCATCACGCTCGAGCGCAACCGCTCGCTGAAGAATCTCCCCGACACGCTCGTGCTCGATCGCACGCAGCCGGGCGTGTACGTCGGGCAGGGGCGCTTCCCCGTTCCGCTGCTGTGCGCGGGACAGCGGAAGCCCCACGGCGGCGTTGCGATCCAGAAGATCACCGTCCGCATCACGCGGGTCCAGACCGTCGGCACGACGCCATATGCGACGGCGGTGAGCGCGAGCTACCGGAACCCCAAGCGGATCAACAAGACCCGCTGCCCTGGCGGCATCGGTCACGACGCCGCCACCTACACGGGCCAGCTGGCGAGCCCTCTGCCGACGGGCTAAGGGTCAGCCCGGAGCTCGGGGATGCCCACATCCTGACCAGCGGCCCCTCCTGCCCGTGCACCGGGTCCGCGTCCGGCAGCGGCACCGCGCGGATGTTCGCGAGCACCTCGTCGTGCTCGGCCGGGTCGCCGCGGCGCAGGTCCCAGCGCATCCCGTTCGGGTAAGCGCCGATCACGAGCAGATCTCCGCTCGAACCGGCGTTGAAGTGACCGGTTCCCGCGGGAAGCACCAGCACATCCCCCGACGAGACCTCGAACTGTCGCCCGACTGACGGTCCGCCCAGCACCACCGACGCCCGACCGCGGGCGATTCCGAGCACCTCGTGGGCTGTCGAGTGGAAGTGGTGGAACGAATAGATCCCGTCGCGCCATGCACCGAGCCAGCCGTTTGAGGCGAACAGCGCCTCGTCCAGATCCGAGACGTCCCGGTAGATCAACACCGGGAGCGGCGAGTTGGGGATCGCGCCGTCGTCGTCGAAGAAGGCGGTCTCGGGGTCGCTCAAGGAATCAGCACGAGCTTGCCGGTCGTGCGACGCGACTCGAGGTCCTCGTGGGCCCGGCGTGCGTCGGACAGCGGATACCGCTCCCCGATCCGCACGTCGAGCTTGTCCTCGGCGATCAGCTTGAACAGCTGCTCGGCGCGCTCGCGCAGGAGCTCCGGTGTTCGGACGTAATGTCCGAGCACCGGCCGCTGGATGTACAGCGAGCCGGCCGGTCCGAGCGAGCCGATGTCGAGCGGGTCGGGCTGGCCGCTCGCCGATCCGTAGAGGATCATCCGGCCGATCGGACGCAGGGTCGTAAGGCCATCCAAGAACGTGGTCTTGCCGATGCCGTCGTAGACCGCCGCGACGCCCTCGCCGCCGGTTATCTCCCGCGCGCGGTCGGCGAAACCGTCGTAGCCGATCACCTCGTCGGCGCCCGCGCCCCGCGCGAGCTCCGCCTTCTCATCGGTCGAGGTCGTGGCGATCACCCGACCGCCGCGGATTTTGGCGAGCTGTGTCAAGAGCAGGCCAACGCCACCGGCCGCAGCATGCACCACGACCCAGTCCCCAGCCTCGATCGGATAGGAATCGAACGCCAGGTAGTGGGCGGTCATCCCCTGCAGGAGCGCCGCCGCGGCTTCCTCGCTCGATACCCCTTCTGGAACAGGCACGAGTGCGCCGCGATCGGCCGCGACGAGCTCGGCATAGCTTCCCGGCACGGACACCCACGCGACGCGCTCGCCCGTATCGGCCACAGCACCCGCTCCCTCCACGCCGATGATCGCCGGCGGCTTGCTTCCGTACGAGTCGCGCGTACGTTCGTAGACGTCGCGATAGTTGACGCCGACGGCCTCGACCCGCACCAGAACCTCCTCGCCCGAAGGCGCCGGATCTGGCATCTGCTTGTACTCGAGGACCTCCGGTCCACCCAGCTGTTCGAACACAATTGCGTGCATCCGCTACAAGATAGGGCGTCACGTTCGAGCTGAATGAACTCCCGGAGCCGGTCGTTCAGGCGCCGCTCGCAGGCGGGCCTTCGACGCCCGCACTCGCGATCGCTGTCTGCGAGGCGGGCGGGCTCGGCTTCCTCGCCGCCGGCTACAAGCGCGCCGATGCGGTTCGCGAGGACATCGAGGCCGTTCGCACGGCGACCTCGCGGCCGTTCGGAGTCAACCTGTTCGTGCCGAGTCCGCGCCCCGCCGACGCGGAGCAGGTGCGGGCCTATCTGGAGCAGCTCGCGCCAGAGGCGGCGCGCCTGGGGACCGAGCTCGGCGAGCCGCGCTTCGACGATGACGACTGGGAGGCGAAGCTCGAACTCGTCAGGCGCGAGCGTCCCGCCGTCGTGTCGTTCACGTTCGGCTGTCCGCCTCCTGCGGTGGTGCGCGAGCTGGCGGAACTTGACATCGCGGTCTGGGTGACGGTCACTAACCTCGAGGAGGCCCAGCATGCGGACGAGGCAGGCGCGGCCGCGCTCGTCGTTCAGGGGATCGAGGCCGGTGGCCACCGCGGCGGGTTTGTCGACAACGACCACAACGATGGCTGGGGCTTGATCGCGCTACTGCGCGTGATCGGCAACACGACCGCCAAGCCGCTCGTCGCCGCCGGCGGGATCGCCGACGGCGCCGGCGTCGCGGCCGTTCTGTGCGCCGGGGCGAGCGCAGCGCAGATCGGGACTGCGCTGATGCTCGCGCCCGAGGCAGGCACGGTCTCCGCCCAACGCGAGCTCCTCACACAGCCAATCCCGACGCGCTTGACGCGCGCGTTCTCCGGGCGCACCGCACGCGGGCTCGTCAACCGCTTCCTCGACGAGCACTCGGACGCCGCGCCGATCGCCTACCCGGAGATTCACCACGCGACGAGTCCCCTGCGCGCGAAGGCCCGGGAGCGCGGGGACGCGGAGGGCTTCAACCTCTGGGCGGGCCAGGCGCACACCCTCGCGCTCGAGCTCCCCGCGGGCGAGATCGTGCGCAAGCTGGGCGCCGATGCCCGCTCGACGATCCGCCGACTCGGGGAGATTTGAGGTCGGGTTGGAACGCCGCCGCGCCGACTGTCATCCTTAAGGCGTGCCATGAGAGAGCACGGATTCATGCGCATCGGGCACGGTGGGGCGAGCGCTCTCGCTCCAGCCAACACGCTGGCCTCGTTTGACGTGGCGCGCGAGCTCGGCGTCGACATGGTCGAGTTCGACGTCCGCGCCTGGCGAGGCGAGCTGGTGCTGGCGCACACGATTCTTCACGCTCCGCTCGCGCGCAATGTGCGGCTGCGCGAGGCGCTCGCGCATCTGGCAACGCGCGGCTTCCGTGGGATCGAGCTGAGCGTCGACCTCAAGCACACCGGCTGCGAGGCACAGCTGCTCGAGTCGCTACACCACTTCGACCTGCTGCAGCGCACGCTGATCTGCTCGCAGGTGCCCGCCGTGCTCGACCGCGTGCGCGCGCTCGAGCCGAGGGCCCGCGTGGGGATCTCGATCGGCGGACGCGTCGCACGCACCAGCCGACGCTGGGGTGACTGGCGCGCCCACGTGCTCGACGGGGTCGCCCGCGGCCGATGGAATGCGTTCATGGCGCAGCACAAGCTGATCGACCCTGCGCTGGTCGGGGAGCTGAACGAGCGCGGTGGTCTGCTCTACGCGTGGACGGTCAACAACCGGCTCTTGATCGACTCGCTGTGCTCGCTCGGGGTCGACGGGATCGCAACCGCGGATCCGCGCTTGTTCGGGGTGCAGGCGATCCCCGCCGCGGCCGCGCTCAGCGTGTAAAGACGATCTTTCCGAGCATCTCGCCGGCGAGCAGGGCCTCGAAGCCCTGACGCGCGTCGGCCAGCGGCATCGTCGCGTCGATAGTCGGCCGGACGCCTTTCGAGACACACAGCTGAATCAGCCGCTCGAGCTCCTCGCGCGTGCCCATCGTCGAGCCGATCACCGACAGCTGCAGGAAGAAGATCCGCCGCAGCTCGGCCGGCGGGGCGTCGCCCGAGGTGGCGCCGGACAGCACGATCGTGCCGCCCGGCTTGAGCGCGCGCACCGAGTGGGCCCAGGTCGCCTCGCCGACGGTCTCCATCACGGCGTCGACGCGCTCGGGCAAGCGGGAGCCGGGCTCGAACGCCTGATCCGCCCCGAGCTTCACGGCGTCCGCGCGCTTTTGCTCGGAGCGGCTCGTGACCCACATCCGGAGACCGGCGGTGCTCCCGAGTGCGATCAGCGCGGTCGAGACGCCGCCGCCGGCGCCCTGGACCAGCACGGTCTGACCGGGCTTCAATTCCCCGCGCGTGAACAGCATCCGGTAGGCGGTGAGCCAGGCGGTCGGCAGGCAAGCCGCCTCCTCGAAAGAGAGCTCAGGCGGCTTGGGGATGAGGTTGTGGCGCGGGACGGCCACGCGCTCGGCGAATGTCCCCTGGTGTCGCTCTGAGAGCAGCGAGCGACGCGGGTCGAAGGTCTCATCGCCGCGCCAGGAATCCTCAGAGATAACAGAGTGCACGACCACTTCGTTGCCCTCCTGATCGAGGCCGGCGGCGTCACAGCCGAGGATCATCGGAAGGCTGTCGCGGTCGAGCCCGACGCCGCGCAGCGACCACAGGTCGTGGTGATTCAGGGAGGTGGCGCGGACCTCGATGGTCGTCCAGCCGTCGCTCATGTCGGGGTCCGGCCGCTCCCCGATGCTGAGCCCCCGCAGGGGATCGTCGCGGTCGATGTCCGATGCGTAGACGGCGAGCATGGTGGGCATCATGACAAGAGATCAAATGGCCAACATCGTCGCCAGCGCAACCCGCCCGATCAGCGCCCCACCCGAGCGCGTGCTCGGGTTCCTGCGCGACTACAGCCAGGCTCGCGCCTCGATTCTCCCCGCCAGCTACAGCCGTTACCGGGTTGAGGAGGGCGGCGAGGGCGGCGGGACCGTGTTCTCGTATCACTTCAAGTCGGGGCCGACCGAGCGGGACTTCCGCCTGCGCGCGGAGGACTCCGACGGCCGGATCATCGAGCGCGATGAGCTGTCTTCGTTTGTCTGCACGTGGTCGGTGATCGATAGCGCCACCGGGAGCACCGTGACCGTCGAGGCATCGTGGGTCGGCGGCGGCGGGATCGGGGGCTTCTTCGAGCGGCTGTTCGCTCCGCTCGGTCTGCGGCGCGTGTACGGCGAGATGCTCGACCGGCTCGCCGCCGCGGTCTCCTCAGCGCAATAGCGCGTCGACCGAGACCGTGATGCGGTGCGGCGTCGCTGCCGCGGCGCCCTGCGACGGGTCGCGCTGATCGAGCGTGACGAGCTCGCACGTCTCGCGTACGCGGTCGGTCAGGAATCGCGACGGCTTCCCGAAGCCGTGGATGTCGTCGGTCCCGTGTGGGCGGTGGTAGTAGCGCACCGGCACGTACAGGTTCAGCGTCTGGCGCGCGCGCGTGACCGCCACGTAGAGCAGGCGGCGCTCCTCCTCGATCTCCTCGGCCGAGCCGCAGGCCATGTCGGCCGGGAAGTTGCCGTCGTAGAGCGCGAGCACGTGGACCGCCTCCCACTCGAGCCCCTTGGCCGAGTGGATCGTCGAGAGCACCAGGTAGTCCTCGTCGAGGTGGGGCGGGCCGGCCAGATCGGCGCTCGAGTGTGGGGGGTCGAGCGCGAGCTCGGCCGTGAAGTGGCCGAGGTCGCTTCGCGACTGGCGTGCGGCGTCGACGAGCCGGTCTAGGTCTTGGAGGCGGATCGGGCCGTCGGGGTAACGGGCCTCGATCAGCGGTGCGAGCGCGTCGCGCAGCAGCTCCGCCTGCGTGCCGGCGTGCTGCGCCGCGCGGGCTGCGTCGAGCGCTTCGGTGAGCTCGCCCGCGCGGGCGCGCGCGCCGGCCGGCAGCGCGCCGTGGCCCTCGTCGATCGCGCGGCGGGCGCTGATCGGCCCGACGCCGTCGAGCAGCTGCAGCACGCGGAACCACGCCAGGTGATTGTCGGGATTGTCGAGCAGGCGGAACAGCGCGATCAGGTCCTTGATGTGGGCGGCCTCGAGGTAGCGCAGTCCGCCGTACTTGACGAATGGGATCTGACGGCGGGCGAGCTCGAGCTCGAGCAGGTCCGAGTCGTGGCCGGTGCGCATCAGTACCGCCTGTCGGCGCAGGTCCATTCCCTGCTCGCGCGCTCCGAGCACGCGCTCGCAGATCTCGACGGCCTGGGCCTGCTCGTCGCGGCAGAACACGAGCGCCGGGCGGCGCGCGCCGGGCCGCGTCGCGCTCAGCCGCTTGCGGTAGGCGCGCTTGAAGTCGGCGGCCAGCGCGTTGGCGGTGCTCAGGAGCGGCTCGCCCGATCGGTAGTTGCGCTCGAGCGTGAGGACCGAAGCGTCCGGGAAGTGCTGGCCGAAGGACAGGATGTGATCGGCCGAAGCGGCGCGCCAGCCGTAGATGGCCTGGAGGTCGTCGCCGACCACAGTCAGATCGCGGCAATTGCGTCGCAGGGCGCGGACGAGCTCGACCTGGAGGCCGTTGACGTCCTGATATTCGTCGATCAAGACGTGGTCGAACGCCTCCTCGATCTGCCTGCCGACGAGCTCGTCTTGCGCCAGCGCGTGCCAGTAGAGCAGCAGGTCGTCGAGGTCGAGCGCCTGAAGTGCGCGCTTGCGCTCGACGTAGGTCTTGAACAGCGATGCCATCGCCTCGACGTGGTCCTCGCACCACGGGAAGCGCTCGGTTACCACCTCAGACAGCGTGCGCCGGCAGTTGACCGTGCGCGAATAGATGTCGAGCAGCGTGCTCGGGCGCGGAAAGCGCCGCTGCGCCTTGGCGTGGCCCTGCTCCTCGCGGATCATCCCGAGCAGGTCGGCGGCATCGCCCGGGTCGAGCACCGCGAAGCCGCCAGGAAGCCCGAGCGAGGCCGCGTGCATACGCACGAACCGGTGCGCGACCGAATGAAACGTTCCGCCGAGCACCCCCGTGCGGCGTCCCGTCATCGTGCGGGCGCGGTCGATCATCTCGCGCGCTGCGCGCCGGGTGAACGTGAGCAGCATGATCCGCTCGGGAGCGCTGCCCTGGTCGATCAACCACGCGACGCGCGCCGCGAGCGTCGTTGTCTTGCCGGTTCCGGCGCCCGCGAGGATCAGCAGCGGGCCGCCGTCATGCGTGGCCGCGGCGCGCTGTTCGGGGTTGAGCTTTTCGAGGAAGGAGGGGGCTTCGATCGTCGACAAGGGGCCCGCGACCGTAGGGCGAGTGCCGGACGGATTGCAGGCGGGCGTGCAGGGGCGCGGTGCCCCGGCAGGAGGGACCACAATGTTGAAAAGTGCCCGCTGCACGGTCGACGGTGTAGCGATCTGGTCGCTATAGCGCACACAGCGCTACACGTTCACCCCTTTGGGCCGAGCTTGTCAACGTTTTTGTCTTGGGTTAAGCACCCGGCTGGATCGTCCAGCTGGTCCCGTTCCAGCTCTCGGCGAGCGTCAGCTCCCTGCCCCCGTACGAGACTGAGCCCACTGCGGTGCAGGCATTGGCCGCGACGCACGAATCGCCCGCCAGCCGGCTCTGTGGCGTGACGATGAGTCCCGCCGGGGACGGGAAGCTCTGTGAGGTCCAGCGGCCCGACTTCCATCGGTCGGATCCGGTCATTTCGACGTTGCCGAAGTCGAGCGTCGCGAGCGTCCCGGTCAGGAACGCGAGGCAGGTCTGCCGCGTGGCGCAGGCCACGGCCGTGCCGGAGCTCCGAATCCCCTTGAGCTGGGGCGGAGTGGGCAGCGCGCTGATCGACCACTTTTTTCCATTCCAGCGCTCTGCAACCGGTACCTGCTGCCCGGCGCGACCGACGGCCATGCACGCGTCCGATGAACTGCACGACACGGCGTTCAGCGCTGTCAGATTGAATCCCTTCAGGTGCGGCACTCGCTGGCTGCGCCAGCCGCGCCCGTTCCAGCGCGCGAGCGGCCCGTTGCCGGTTGCCAGGCACGACTTTGCCGAGCTGCAGGCGAGGCTCGACCAGCCTGGCCCCGACATCTTTGTCTGGATCGCCCACCGTTTTCCGTCCCATCGCAGCGTGAGGTCGTAGGTCTTGATCGTGTGATAGTCGGTCGTGCTGACTGAGCCGACCGCGATGCACGTTTTGCCTGAGCCGCACCAGACATCGTTCAGGGCGACGTCTTGGCCGCCGATCCCCGAGCTCGGCTGGAACGAAGGATTGGGCGTTGGCTGGATCGACCAACTCCGGCCGTTCCAGTGCATGGCGAGGCTTGTGGCTCCGAATGCGCCCGAACCGCTTGCGTTGCCGACCGCCACGCAGTTGCTCGCCGAGCGGCACCACACCCCGGCGAGTTCGCCTTGCGTCGCACCCGGGACCCCTGGTGTTGGGAGGACCGCCCAGGTTCCGTTCGCGTAGCGGAGCGCCAACGTCTGATCCCCGGCGCGCCCGACCGCCAGGCACGCGTGCGTGGAGCTGCACGACACTCCGTTGAGCACGACGCTGGGGGAGCCGATGACGGGCGTGCTCTGGGGGCGCCAACTGCTGCCGTTCCAGCGCTCGATCACCGCCACCTGCGGACCGGAACCCGGCGACGGGGCCGACCCAACGGCCACGCAAGCTTTGGCGCCCGCACACGAGACGGAGTTGACCGTGCCCGAGATCGCCGCCTGCGATTGCGCTACCGGCGCGAGGACCGCAAGCGCCCAAAGCGCGCCGACCGCTCGCAAAACCACTCGCATCATGCGTACAAACGCGTGGCCTAGCTCAACGTTGCGCCATCATGTGGGCATGTCCTACCGCGTGGCAGTCGTCGGCGCGACCGGCGCCGTCGGCCAGATGGTCCTGACCGTCCTCGGCGAGCGCGACCTGCCGATCGCCGAGCTGGTCCCGTTCACCAGCGCGCGCTCGGAGGGCCGGACGGTTGCCTTCCGCGACGAACAGCTGACCTGCCGCGTGCTCTCAGACGAGGCCTTCGACCTGGTGTTCATGGCCGCCGGCGGTTCGGTGAGCGCCGAATGGGCTCCCCGATTCGCAGAGCGCGGCGCGCTCGTGATCGACAAGACGAGCAACTGGCGCATGGATCCCGAGGTCCCGCTGGTCGTGCCCGAGATCAACCCCGACGCGGTCGAGTTGGCGCTCGGCGCCAAGGGGATCATCTCCTCGCCCAACTGCTCGACGATGGCCATGGTCGTCGCGCTCAACCCGATCCACCGCGAGGTGCCGATCGAGGAGATCGTGGTCTCGACCTACCAGTCGGTGTCCGGCAGCGGCCGCGCGGCGGTCGAGGAGCTCGAGACGCAGGCCCGCGCGCAGCTCCACGGCACCGACCCCGGCCCGCCGAGCGTCTACCCCCACCCGATCGCGTTCAACGTGCTGCCGCACGTGGAGACATTCGCGGACGACAGCGGCTACACGACCGAGGAGCGCAAGATGATGGACGAGACACGCAAGATCCTCGGGCTCTCCGAGGACGAGCTGCGGATCACCGCCACCTGTGCACGCGTACCAGTGATCGCCGGACACTCGGAGTCGATCAGGATCCGCACGCGCGAGCCGATCAGCGTCGAGCAGGCGCGGAAGCTCCTGAGCGGTGCGCCGAGCGTCACGCTGATCGACGATCCCGGCAACGCCCAGTACCCGCTCGCGCTCGACGCCGCCGGCCGGGACGACGTGCTCGTCGGCAGACTCCGCCACGACCTCGGACCGGGCGGGGAGCGCTACCTGAACATGTGGGTCGTCGGCGACAACCTGCGCAAGGGCGCCGCCACGAATGCGGTCCAGATCGCCGAGCTGCTCCACGAGCGGGGACTGGCGGCCGCCGAGCAGCGCGGGGTTGCCGTCGGCTCGTGAGCGGTCCAAGAGTGCCCGGTGGGGTGGTGCATGAGCTGCCCCGCGACCTGCGCCGAGCGCTGATCGCCAACGCCACGGCACTCGATGCCTGGAGGGACATCACGCCTTTGGCCCGTAATGAGTTCATCTGCTGGGTCGAGGCTGCAAAGCAGGCGACAACCCGAGAGCGCCGCATTCGCCGCACCCAGGAGGAGCTCGAGGAAGGCATGCGCCGACCATGCTGCTGGCCCGGCTGCAAGCACCGCGAGCGCAACGGCAGATAGCCGTGTGGGTGTGCGAGACCTGTGGTGTGGAGCACGCCGAGGCGGCCGGAGTCTGCGCGATCTGCGCCGATGAGCGCCAATGGGTGCCCGCCGAGGGACAGAAGTGGGCGACGCTCGAGCAGCTCGCAGAGGCCGGACGCCGCGTGCACATAAACGAGCTCGAGCCTGACCTGCTCGGGATCACGGTCGAGCCCAAGGTCGGGATCGGGCAACAGGCTCACCTTGTGCGGACGCCCGCCGGCAATCTCCTCTGGGACCCAGTCGGGTATATCGACGACGAGGCGGTCAGCCGCGTACGCGAGCTCGGCGACGTCGTGGCAATCGCGGCCAGCCATCCGCACATGTTCGGCGTCCAGGTCGAATGGAGCAAAGCGCTCGGCGGTGCGCCCGTGCTCGTCTCCGAGGCCGACGCCGGTTGGGTAAAGCGAACCGATCCGGCCATCCAGACCTGGAGCGGGCGCTTCGAGGTTGCGCCCGGACTGACGCTCCATCAGATCGGCGGCCATTTCCCCGGAAGCTCGGTGGTCCACTGGCCGGCCGGTGCGGGCGGCAAGGGCGTGCTGCTCGTCTCGGACACCGTCCACGCCAATCCCGATCGCGCGACGGTGACCTTCCTGCGCAGCTACCCGAACCGGATCCCACTCTCGCCCGCCGTGGTGCGCCGCATCACACAAGCCCTCAGCCCACTGCCGTTCGAGCGCTTGTATGACAACTTCGGCAAGACGATCGACACGGACGCTGCCGGCGCCGTGAGCCGCTCGGCTGATCGCTACTGCGGCTGGGCCCAAGGCGACTTCGACCGGCTCACCTGATGTCGGGTCCACTCAGCAAAGCCCACACCGTCGCCAAGCTCCCGGCTCAGGACCTCGAGCGGGCGCGCGCGTTCTATCGCGACAAGCTTGGGCTCGAACCGGTCGAGGAGCGCACCGGCGGCCTGCGCTACGTATGCGGGCAGACCGAGTTCCATCTCTTCAGCTCGTCCGGCGCCCCGTCAGGGAAATCGACTCAGATGGGATTCGAGGTGGACGACCTCGAGGCGACGCTTGCCGACCTTCGAGCTCGGGGGGTGACTTTCGAGCGCTTCGATATGCCGGGCTTCGAGTCCAGCGGCGAGACGATCGCCGCGCCCGACAACTATCCAAGCAAAGGCAGCGGTGAGATCGGCACGTTCTTCTACGACAGCGAGGGAAACCTGATCGGAATCGCCCAAGCGGTTCGCTAGACGCGCGCCACTGATCAAACGTTGGTGATCGCCGGCCTCGTCATAAAGACCTGATCGGCCCCGGCCGATGCCTCTCCCAGATGGCGTTGTTGGTTCACTCGAAGGCGGATGGATCTGCATTTCCGGCAAGCGACCGCCGGCGGACGCGCCGGCGGTGGCGGCGCTCCACGCCGACAGCTGGCGTCGGAACTACCGCGGCGCCTACGCAGACGCGTACCTGGATGGGGACGTTGTGGAGGAACGCGCGGCGTTCTGGACCGAGCGGCTCGAGCATCCCGACGGGCAAAGCGAGACGCTGCTGGCGGAGAACGCGTCGGGCTTGATCGGGTTTGCGCACACGATCTTCGAGGCCGATCCAGGGTGGGGCGCGTTGCTCGACAACCTTCACGTCACCCACAGCCTCAAGGGCCGCGGCGTCGGCTCGCTCCTGCTGGCGCCGCGCGGCGCGGGCGGTCGCGGAGCGCGGGACGGGCATGTACCTGTGGGTGCTGGAGCAGAACACCGCGGCGCGCGCGTTCTACGACGCCCGCGACGGCCGTTGCGTGGGGCGGCACGAGTCACATGAGGCCCACCGTGAGCCGAGCCATTTCAACGGTGTTCCGATCGTCCTCCGCTACGCGTGGAACAAGGAGAGCCTGCCGCTCGGCGGCGATCCGACGCGGTAATCGCATCGCAGTCGGGCTTGTGGCGATGGCGCCGTTGCTGGCGCTCCTGGGCATGGCCGCTTCGGCGACGGGCTATTCCGTCCAGTACTGCGCCCCGATCCCGATCGTGCAGGGGATTCCTCCGTGGGGCTTTCACACCGGCCTGCCGATCACCGGGGCGACCGGCAGCTACGCCCGCGGCCACGGCGACATCAACCTCGATGCGAACACCGTCTCGGGAATCCTGTGCCAGGTCGACCGCGTCCGACATCAACCCGACCGCCTGATCGTCATGACGGTCGAGGGCCAGCTCATCTACCACTCGCACGATGCGGTCATGTGGGGCGTGCCCGGCAACCTCATGAAGATCGTCGTCCGCGTGAAGAGCAGCAGCGACCCGCGCTGCAAGGTCGGCACTCAAGGCCAGGTGACTCTGTTCGCGAGCTACAACGGCGTGCGCAGCGACAGCGTCCAGTTCAGCTTCCCCGCCACATGCAAGGACCACGACCACCTCTACCACGGACCTCAGGTCAACAACCAGGTCCCGCCGGCCTAGGTCTCGAGGCGCTGCAAGCCCCGGCTAGCGGCGGCGCCACCAGCGGCGCTTGGGGACCTCGGTCGGGCGCAGATCCAGCGCGCCATGGTCATCGCGCTCCAGCTCGAGACCGCACTCGCCGCAGCGCGGCACGGTGCTGTGCTGGAGTGCGCCGGCGCCGCAAGCCGGGCAGCGCAGCGCCGCGAATGCGGACCCCTCGAAGCGCGCCGGGTCGACGAGCGCCGCGAGCGGCGCTTCCCGCGTGAGGCGCACCCCGCGTCGAACGCCCTCGTTGAAGCGCGTAGCTCCCAGCATTTTGATCCAGCGGTCGCGGTGGTCGCGGTACTCCGTGACCGCCCGCGCGGAGAAGTACGGATGGAGATCGCCGACCGCCGTCAGCGAGCTCAGAAGCCCATTGACCTGTGGCCACGAGTGGCGGGTAAAGCCGCCGACCATGTCGCAAGCCGCCTCGATCTCCTGCGGCGCCGGCAGCCCGAACTCTGCATGCTCGTCGAGCCACGCTGGCGCCTCGACGCCGGCATCGCGGTACATCCGCTCGAAGAACTCGTCGTTCGAGGTACCTTCGCTCGTCGGGCACGAGAGGAACACGCGCCGCGCCGCCACGCGGCTGCACTCAGCGATAAAGCTCGCACGCTGGTCGCCGGGCACATGCTCCAGCGCGTCGAGGCTGATCACAGTGTCGAACGCGCCGTCGGCCCATGGGAACGGGCCGGGGGCGGTGCGGATCGCGAACATCGTGTCCGGTACGCGACCGGGGAACTCCAAGTCCTGACCGGCGAAGCGCGTCTGAGGGAACACGCAGCTCAGTCCGACCGGTCCGCAGCCGACGTCGAGGACGCTGAAAGCCCCATCGCCGGCGGGCAGGTCGAGGTCGGCCGCCACCACGGCGTAGCGGACAAGCCAGTTCAGCACGCGGCCGCAGCGTACCGGCCTGAACCGCGCCTATTGGCTCGCTGACACCGAGAGCACGGGGGCTAGCCGCGGAGCGACGGTTGCCCAGCTCGCGCCTGCATCTGGGGACCCGAAGACCTCGCCCGACGTCGCGCCGAAGTAGAGCTCGAGCGAATCGCCCTCCCCAGTCCAGTCGAACGCTTCGCGCAGAACCGTGAGATACGAGTGCTCGGGCGGCAGCCCTTCGCCGCGCGCCGACCAGCTCGTGCCGGCGTCACGAGTCTCATACACGCGCACGCGCCCCTCGGGCGTCACGCGATCCATGTCGGCGACCAGCGGGATGACGTAAGCGCTGTCCGGATCGGCGGGATCGATCGCCAGCGGAAACCCGAAGTCAGACGGGAGCCCATCGCCAATCTGAGACCAGCGCTGCCCCGCGTCGTCGGAGCGGTACACGCCTCCGTGGAACTGAAGGAACATCCGCTCCGGTCGCCTCCGTGCACGGTGAACGCGGTGCACGCAGAGCCCGATCGCGTCCGGCGGTCCCTCGGGCACAAACTCCGCGATCTCGTCGGGCAAGTAGCGGGCGACGAGCCCATCGTTGCCCATCCGCCAGCTCTTGCCGCCATCGTCGGTCAGCCACACGCCGGCCGCCGAGATCCCGATCGCCAATCGCTGCGGCTCGCCGGGCCAGGTGGCGATCGAATGCAGACACAGGCCGCCGCCGCCGGGCATCCAGCGCTCGCGTGTCTCCTCCTCCCAGAGCGCCTGGTTGAGCTCCCAGCTGAGGCCGCCATCGCGCGATTCGAACAGGACGCCGGGATCGCCGCCCGCGTACAGGACCCCGTCCTCCTCGCCGGGGACGATCGTCCAGATGCGGTTGAGCGCCTGCTCGCCGCCCTCGGGCAAGGCGATGCCGCTCGCCTGCTCCCACTCGCTGTCCGCGTCGTCACAGAAGAAGATCTTTGGACCGTAGAAAGGGGAGGTGACTGCCGCGAACAGGCGGCCGCTGCGCCTATCGCGCAGCGCGTAGTCGACCGTCTCGCCAGCGAACGCGCGCTCGCCGACGGAGAACGGGTCGCCCGGCTCGCCCTCGAGCACGAACAGCCCCTTTCGCGTACCGACCACAAGCTCAGTCATCTGCTCCCTCCGGAGATAGCGGGGATCACGTCAACGCGGTCGCCGTCCCCCACCGCCGTCTCGGCGTCGGCCAACTCACCATTGACGAACACGTTGATATGCCGACGGATGACGCCGCGCTCATCGAGGATCCACCCTGCCATCGGTGGGTGGCCATGTTCGAGCTCACGCAGCAGATCGATCACCGAGGCGCCCGAGAGCGTGTGCTCCGAGCAACCCGCCGCCAGCCGCTTGAGCGGTTCGCGCAGGCGGATCAGTGCCATCGCCGGCATCGTATGTCCTGTAGACCGGCCCGTCACTCAAAACTCATCGGACTAACATTTGCGGTCCGGCGGATCGCCTACTCGGCCGGGGCGCCTGACGCCCAGCCGGGCCCCGCGCCGGCCCTCGTGGCCGGCGGCCTGTCCCGGCGGTCGGGAGTGTCTCGCTCCCCAGGCAGACACAAAAGTCCTGGGACGTAAGTAGTTAAGGGTGATCTATGACCGGGCGGCTTCGCGGGCGGGCCTCAGGGCCCGCCCGGCCGCAGCCGCCCCGCGAGGCTGACCAGCACCGCGACGGCGATCGCGGCCATCACGCCCGCGAACACCAGACCCGCGGCCCGCAGCCCGATCGACTGACTCGCCACGCCGACGCCGATGATCGGAATCACGATCGCGAGATACGCGATCACAAAGAAGCTCGACGCCACCTCGCCGCGCCGCTCAGGTGGACTCTCGCGATTGACCGCAGCCAGGCCCGCTCTGAAGCTCGCGCCCATCCCGGCCCCTGCCACCACACCACCGCCAACCAGCAGTCCGAGCGAGTTGGCAGCGATCCCGCCCGCGACAAGACCCATTCCCAGCACCATTACCGCACACCCGAGCGGCATCGCGACGTCCGCATCTAGCCACTCGAGGGCTACCTGACCGGCCACCGAGGCGGCGAACACGGCAAACACGACCGCGCCCAGGACAACGTGGCTGTGTTGCTTGAGCAGTTCGCCAAGGAATGACGGCGCGATGGCGGTGAACAGCCCAGTCACGGCGAATCCAGCGAACGCGGCGGCCGACGCGCGGGCGAACGTCACACGGATCTCCCGGGGCACGCTCAGGCGCTGAATTCGCAGTGGCGCGCCTGGCTCCGCGTCCTTGACCGGCTCGGGCATCAGCCAGATCGCCGCCGCGGCCGGGATCATGAGCGCCAGGTGGAGCTCGTACGGCAGCCGCAATGGATGCGCGAAGAGCTGTGCGAGCGCGCCGCCCACGAGCGGACCGAGGCCAAGCCCGCCGATGTTGGCAACGGCGGCCGTCAGGGTCGCGCGGCCACCGTGCTCCGGCGCCGCGAAGTCGACCAACGCGGCGGTCGCGGTGCCCGTGAAGATGCCGGCCGACAGGCCGGAGAGAAACCTCCCCACGAACAGCGCAGCCAGCCCGCCCGCGAGCAGGAACACGAGCGAGCTCACGACCGCGAGCGCGATCCCCCAAAGCAGCACCGGTCTGCGTCCCACCTGATCCGAGCGCTGGCCGACGAGCAGCAGCGCGGTGATCACCCCGATCGCGTAGGTCGCGAAGACGACGGTGACGATCAGGCCGGAGAAGCCGAACTGCTTCTCATAGAGCGGGTAGAGCGGTGTCGGGAGCGTCGTGCCGAGCATCGTGACCACGAATGCGTAGGCCAGCGCCGCGCTTGCAAACCGGACGCCCAAGCTCGTTGGGCGACTGGGCGTCTCGAGCATGCTTCATATGTTGCCCGGCTGAGCGAGCGCTAAGCCGGGAGCGCCAGCACGCCCGCCTCGAGGTCGAGCAGGAAACGCTTTCGCTCGAGACCACCGCCGTAGCCCGTGAGGCTCCCGTCCGCGCCGATCACGCGATGGCAGGGCACGATCAGCGCGACCGGGTTGCGGCCGTTGGCGAGTCCAACCGCGCGGGGCGCGTCGGGGTGCCCGATCCGGCGCGCGATCGTCCCGTAGCTTGTGGTTTCGCCGTAGGGAATCTCGAGCAGCTCGCGCCAGACGGCCTGCTCGAACGCGCTGCCGCGGAGGGCGAGTTCGAGGTCGAACCGCCGGCGCTCGCCCGCGAAGTACTCATCCAATTGCCGGCGAATATCGACGAACGCCTGGTCGTCGCGTTGCCATTCGTTCTGGATCGAGAACGGTGACATCTCCAGGTGCGCCAGCCCGCGCTCGTCACCGGCGAGCAGCAGCTCGCCGATCGGACTTTCGATTGTTGTGTATTTCATGCTCCTACAACGGGGCGTCGACGGCCGGCGTGAGATCGACCTGCGCCGGCGCCGTCGGCGCCGTCGGGTCCGCATGCACGATCAGCACCGGGATCGGGCTGTGGTTCAGGGCATAGTGACTGACGCTCCCGAGTACCGCGGATGCGGCCGCGCTGCGACCTCGAGAGCCCATCACGAGCAGGTCGTGATGGCCGCTCTCGATCTGCTTCAGCAGCGCCTGGCGAATCGGCTCGTGCGTGAGAATCTTGGTGACCGGAATCGACTCGGGCACACGATCCACCGCGGCGCACATCGCGTGCTTGGCCTCCTGCTCGAAGTCGGCGGCCAGCTGTTGCGCGGCCGCCACGCTCACCGGGCTGTATGCCCACGGCGGGCAACCGCGAACCGACGTGATCAGGGTGAGTCGGGAGTGATCAGCCTCGGCGATGTCGATCGCTTCAGACAGTGCCTGGTCTGCGTGGGGGGAGCCGTCGATGCTGACAAGGATGTTGTGGAACATGACCCCACTCCGGGATTCGGACGACCGAAGAAGCCTACGGTCGAGAATGTGATTAGCTTGCTAAACAATAGCATGCTACTGTTTGCGTGTGCAACTGCTTGAGGAAGACACGTCCGCGGCCGGCTTTCTCGAGGCGTTCAACCTGTTCGCCGCAGCCGTGCGACGTGCGCGAGGCGCCCAGGTTCAGCACGGCGAGCGTGATCTGACGCTGTCGCAGTACGGACTGCTTCAACCGCTGCTGAACGGCCAGCCGTCCGCGCGGGTCTCAGACCTCGCCGGGGAGGCGGGTATCTCGGCGCCGACCGCGACCCGGATCCTGGACGCACTCGAGCGGCGCGGCCTCGTCGAGCGCCGGCGTTCGGCCGAGGATCGGCGCGGGGTGAGCGTCACGCTTACGAGGCAGGGACGCGAGCTTCTCGCCACGCAGCACGAGTGGATGCGGGCGCGTGAGCGGGTGTTCTACGAGCGGCTCCCCGCGGTCGAGCGCGATCTGGCGCCCGACCTGCTCGAACGGCTGGCGGGCTTGATCGACGAGCTCGCCGCCGGGCCTGAGTAGCCAAAGCGAACAGGCCGCCGCGCCCCTAAACTCCGGGCCGTGGCGGAAGGCGTGCAGCAGCTTCCGCGAGGGCGCCACCGCCTCTCGCGCGAGGAGGTCCTGCGCTCGCAGCGCGGGCGGCTATTCAGGGCCGTGGCCGAGGCGGTCGCCCAGAAGGGCTTCGTGCATGTGACGGTGGCCGACATCCTCGCTCGAGCCGGGGTCTCGCGCGAGACGTTCTACGAGCAGTTCTCCGATAAGGAGGACTGCTTCATCGACGCGCTCGAGGACGGCACTCGCTCGCTGCTCCAGATCCTCAGCGCGGCGGCGGACCGTGCCGACGGAGATCCGGTTGACAAGCTCGAGGAGGTGCTGAAGGCATTCCTCAATACGCTCGCGTCCGAGCCGGCTTTCGCCAAGGCCTTCATGATCGACTCCTACGGAGCCGGCGCGAGTGCCACCGCCCGCCGCCTCGAGCTGCAACAGCAGTTCGTCGAGTTGATCCGAGAGATCTTCAACGCCCAGGGTGAGGCTGTAGACCGCTTCGCGTGCGAGGCGCTCGTAGCCGCGGCCAGCTCGCTTGCCACCGCGCGGATCGGGCGCGGCCGGATCGGCGAGCTACCGGCATTGCGCGAACCGCTCGTCGCGCTAGTACGTCGCGTGCGGCGAGCTGAGTTGTGAAGCGCGCAGCGGCGATCGCCGTGGGGCTGGTCGCGCTCGCGAGCGCTCCTGCTGCCGCTGCGACGCCCCAGTTCCACGACGCCGACGGCCTGCACGTCCAGTCGGTGAATGTGCTGGACTCGCGCCTGATCGCGCTGACGGTCGCAACCTCCGCACTGGCCGCCCCCGCGAACGTTCGGATCCTGCTGCCAGCCGACTATGCGTCGCATCCGAAGCGCCGCTACCCGGTTCTTTACCTGCTGCACGGTACGAGCGGCGGCGCCGCCGATTGGACAACGATGGGAAATGCGGAGCAGACCACCGCCGGCCAGAACCTGATCGTCGTGATGCCGGACATCGCGCTGTCGGACGACGGCGGTGGCTGGTGCACGAACTGGTACAACGGCGGCGCGTACGGGCGGCCCGAATGGGAGACGTTCCACATCGTCCAGCTGATCCCGTGGGTCGACTCGAATCTGCGCACGATCGCCGACCGCAGCGGCCGCGCGATCGCAGGTCTGTCGCAGGGAGGCTTCTGCTCGATGAGCTATGCGGCGCGCCATCCGGATCTGTTCGAGACCGCGCTGTCCTTCTCGGGAGCGCCCGACGCCGCGTATGACACCGAGGCTCAGCTGCTCGTGACGCCGGTCGTCAACGCGACCGAAGTGGGCCTCGACCACGTGCCGGCCGACTCGATGTTCGGTCCCCGGCTGAGCGAGGAGATCAACTGGGCTGCGCATGATCCCACCACGCTCGCGAACAATCTGCGCGACACGAATCTGTTCATGTACACGGGTAACGGAACGCCCGGTCCGTTCGACGGGCTGATCCCCAACCCGTATGCGGCGGCGATCGAGGCCGGCGTTCACCAGCTGACGACGCTCTTCCACAACCGTCTACAGGCCCTCGGGATTCCCAGCTATTTCGACGACTACGGCGGCGGCACCCATAGCTGGCCCTACTGGGCACGCGACCTGAGCCAGTCGATTGGCCCCGTGATGGCGGACTTCGCCAATCCGCGCCCAGCTCCCTCGCAGGTCACCTACACCGCAGCCGAGCCGAGCTACACGATTTACGGCTGGCAGGTGACGATGCACCGCTCGGTCGAGGAGTTCTCAACGCTCGAGAACGCGACCCGCGGAGGTTTCATCCTTATGGGCTCGGGAAGCGCGACTGTCGTGACGCCCGCGCTGTTCCACCGTCGTCGTCGCTACAGGGTTAGGATCGGGTCGCACTCGATCCGCGAGCGCGCCGATCGCTACGGCAGGCTCACGATTCAGGTGCCGCTCGGTCCTTCGAACACCGTTCAGGAGTATCCGCTCGACGGCCCGTCGACCGGCACGACGGTCTACACAACCCACGTCACGATCAGCGCGAAATGAGCACCGAGCCACGCATCCCTCCCGGCGGCCGTCGCGAGATCGGCCCGGTGGCGGCGGTCATATCGGCGGTCGGCGGCCGGGCGCTCGGGACCGGCCCGCCGAACGTGTTCACTACGCTCGGTCGGCACCGCAGACTGTTCCTGCCGTGGCTGCGGTTCGCGGGCCGTTTGATGCCGCGCGGGAAGCTGCCGCGCAGGGACACAGAGCTCGTGATCCTGCGCGTTGCCCACCGGACCGGCTGCGAGTACGAGTGGCGCCATCACGAGCGGATGGGCAGGCGCGCCGGATTGTCGGCAGAGATGATCGCGCACGTACGCGATGGGGCGGAGGCATCCGACTTCTCCGACCGCCAGCGGCTCCTGCTGCGCGCGGTCGACGAGCTCCACGAGCAACGCGACATCTCAGACAAGATCTGGGATGGGCTGCGTGGGGAGCTCTCGGATGTCGAGCTGATCGAGCTATGCATGCTCACCGGCCATTACGAGATGCTGGCCATGACCCTCAATGCGCTGCGTGTGCAGCCCGAGCGATGAGCGAGGCGCAGCCGAGCGTTCATGGCGGGCTGGATGCCCGCCGACGCCATCAAAAGCGCCGACCGGAGGGAGGCAAGCGGTGACCCTCGCGGGCCGGCGGGTCCTGATCACGGGCGCGGCGCGCGGAATCGGGGCCGCGACGGCGCGGCGCCTTCACTCCCGCGGAGCCCGCGTCGCGCTGGCCGGCATCGAGCGCGAGGAGCTTCACGCGGTCGCGCGCGAGTGCGGCGATGCGCCGGCGCTTGACTGCGACGTCCGCGACCGGCAACAGGTCGAGGCCGCGGTCGCCGGCGCCGTAGAGCGCCTCGGCGGGCTCGACGTCGTGATGGCCAACGCGGGAGTCGCGGCACAGCTGCCGATTCTCGGCGGCGACGTCGAGGTATTCGAGCGCACGCTCGCGGTGAATCTGCTCGGCGTCTACTACACGCTGCGCTCCGCCGCGCCGCACATCGCCCACGAGCGCGGCTACGTGCTTGCGGTCTCATCGCTGGCCGCCGCGGTTCACCCGCCGCTGCTGGGCGCTTACAGCGCGGCGAAGGCCGGGGTGGAAGCGCTGGCCGACTGCATGCGAGCCGAGCTCCACTCGAGCGGCGCCCGCGTCGGCGTGGCGTACTTCGCCGAGCTCGAGACCGATATGACGCGGCGTGGGTTCGGGACCGAGGCGGCCGCAAAGATCTCGCGCCGCGGTGGACCGTTCACCGCAGTGACTCCGCTCGAGGTCGGCATCAATGCGATCGAGCGCGGGATCGCGCGGCGCTCCAGGCGGGTCGTCGCCCCGAGCTGGGTCGCCGGGGTGCTGCCGATCCGGATGTTCGTCCAGCGGTTGGTCGAGCTCGGCTCGCGCCGAGGGCTCGACGCCGCGCTCGAGGTCGCCCGCCGCGAACACGCGCCGCTGACGACCGAGCTTCCCGAGGACTCATAGCCAGCTCTTACGCATCTGTAACGCCCGTCTAGCGCCGTCGGCGGATCGTCAGTCCGGTCCACCTAAAGGAGGTGAAACAGATGCGACTCACTCCACTGCTGGCGACACTCGCCGTGACCGGCGCACTCGCCGGGGGCGGTGCCGCGATTGCGAGTGCGGCCACGTCGACCACAACGACGCCTCACAGCGGCTCGACCGGATCGACGACCACACAGGCACCGGCCACCCATCCTCCCGGCCGGGGGCCCGCCGGCTCACATAACTGCCCGAACATGTGAGCTCGCTGCGGCCGCCCCAGTGCGCGGGGCGGCCGATTGCGGTGCGGCCGCCCCTTTCCCATCAGGGGCGGCCGCACACCGGCCTGCAAGGTAGGATCCGCAATCAGTGTCATCGACCGCTGACAGGGCACCGGCGAGCGACCTGGACGGGGCTCGCGTCATCGAGCGTGAGCAGTGGATGAAGGGGCCGCCGAACGAGCTGTTCGCGCGCATGCGCTCCAAGTGCCCAGTCCACTGGTCGGACGGTCTGAGCGAGTTCCCCGAAGAGGCCGGCTATTGGTCGGTCACCCGCTGGGA
This sequence comes from uncultured Actinomycetes bacterium, assembly GCA_963795505.1. Lineage (GTDB taxonomy): Bacteria > Actinomycetota > Thermoleophilia > Solirubrobacterales > Solirubrobacteraceae > Palsa-465. The sequence continues at coordinate 224,293 of CAWCIB010000010.1, read as the reverse complement.
CGACATCCATGCGGTCAGCCGCGACTGGAAGACCTACTCGTCCGAGCTCGGCGGAATCACGGCCGTGACCCACCCCATGCCACTCGAGCTGATGCAGGCGATGTTCATCGGGATGGACCCGCCCAAGCACGATCGAATCAAGATGCTCTTTCAGGCGGGGTTCACGCCCAAGCGAATCGCCGCGCACGAGCCGCGCATCAGGGCGATCGTCAACGAGACGCTGGACCGGCTCGATGGGCGTGAGACCTGCGACCTGGTCATCGACGTGGCCCAGCCGGTGGTCGGGCGCGTGATCGGGAGCTTTATGGGCTATCCGCCCGAGGATGATGTGATCTGGGCGCGGCTCATGAACTCGATGCTCGGTGCGAGCGATCCAGACCTGAACCCCGCCGGAATCGAGAGCATCGTCACCGACGACATTCCGGAAATGTTCGAGCGCTGCCGGGCGCTGATCGCCGAGCGGCGCGAACGCCCGACCGATGATCTGACGAGCGTTCTGGTCCACGCCGAGATCGACGGCCAGAAGCTCGAGGAGCACGAGATCGTGATGGGGTTTGTCCTCCTGGTCGCCGCCGGCAACGACTCGACCAAGGCCACCTACTGCAGCGGCATGCGCGCGCTGATGGAGCACCCGGACCAGCGTCAACTGCTGCTCGGCGATCCCTCGCTGATATCTGGCGCGGTCGAGGAGTCGTTGCGGATGTTCCCGGCGTTCGCGCATTTCCGTCGGACCGCGAGCTGCGACACCGAGCTCGCGGGGCGCAAGATCGCCAAAGGCGACAAGGTCGTGATGTGGTACGTCTCCTCCAACCGCGACGAAACCCGTTACGAGGATCCAGACCGTTTCGACGTGCTCCGTAACACGGAGCATCAGGCGTTTGGCGCCGGGGGGCGGCACTTCTGCCTCGGGACCGCGTTGGCCCGGCTCGAGCTGAAGATCATGTTCGAGGAGACCCTCGCGCGCTATCCGCAGATGGAGCTCGCCGGCAAGCCGATCTACGCCGAGTCGGCGTTCATCAATCAGCTGAAGACGCTGCCGGTCCGCCTCCGACCGGCCACCTGAGCTTTACCACTCATCAACAACTGAGCGCCCGCGGGCGTTACGGTGAAGCGCGTCCAGGTACATACCGACTCGGAGGTGTCGCATGGCTCGCGTTTCAGGACGCCGACGGCGTCCACTGTTGACAGCTGCACTAGCGGGGGCACTCGTGTCGGGGGCAACGGCCGTCGCATTCATCGGCGGCGGGACCGCTTCGGCCCGGGGCGGGCCGAGCGGTGATGCGGTCACGCCGATCAAGCACGTGATCGTGATCATCGGCGAGAACCACTCGTTCGACAACGTGTTCGGGACCTATCAGCCTCCCAAGGGCCAAACGGTTCGCAACCTGCTCTCGGAGGGGATCGTGACCGCGTCGGGCGACCCGGGACCCAACGTCACCAAGGCGACGCAGAACCAGGCGACCGACACGACCACCTATCAGGTCGACCCGCAGCGGACGGGTCCCTACGCGACCCTCCCGCAGCCGGACACGACCTACGTGTCCACGGCGTGTGACGGCCAGAGCGGGAACTCGCCCGATAGCCGGTTCCCCTCGAACCTTGCCAACGCGCCGTATCAGATCACCAAGTACGTCCCTTACTTCGACGACCACGGGGAGTACGCGGGGAACGGGACGTGCGAGTTCAACGGAGCGTTCGTCGGCGACCCGTTGCACCGCTTCTACCAGATGTACCAGGAGGTCTCGAAGAACAAGAATGACCTCTGGACATGGGTCCACCAGACGGCCGGGGACTCCAACGGCGACGTGCCGCCGGACCCGATCCACCAGGGCGCGCTCGACATGGGCTTCTACAACATGGCCGCCGGCGACGCGCCGACGTTCAACTATCTGGCGCGGCACTACGCGATGTCCGACAACTATCACCAGGCGGTGATGGGCGGCACCGGCGCCAACCACATCATGCTGGGGACCGGCGACGCCGCCTTCTACCAGGACTCGGCCGGGACTCCGCAGGCCCCACCGGCGGGGGAGATCGAGAACCCCAATCCGTTGCCCGGGACGAACAACTCCTATACGCAGGACGGCTACGGCAAGAGCGGTACCACGAACGGTGGCAGCTACTCAGACTGTGCCGACCACACTCAGCCCGGCGTCTCAGGGGTGTTCGACGACCTGAACACGCTCCCCTACAAAGTCGCCAACCTCTGCCAGCAGGGCCACTACTACCTGCTCAACAACTACAACCCTGGCTACAACGTCGACGGAACGCTCAACAACTCGACGTTCACGGTCCCGCCACAGCACTCGCTCAAGACGATCGGCGACGAGCTCTCGGCTCACAACATCAGCTGGGGCTACTTCGGCGAGGGCTACAACAACGGCAATGTCGGGCCCAATTACTGCGGGATCTGCGACCCGATGCAGTACGCGAGCTCGATCATGACCGACCCGACCAAGCGCGCCAACGTGCAGCACGGGCTGAGCGATTTCGACTCGGCCGTGGCCAACGGCACGCTGCCGGCGGTCTCGTTCCTGAAGCCGGGCGATGACGACGGGCACCCGGGCTACTCGACGCTGGCTGCGTTCGAGGCGTTTGTCACCCACGCGGTCGACGAGGTCCAGAACAACCCGGACCTGTGGAAGAGCACCGCGATCTTCGTCACCTTCGACGAAGGCGGTGGCTACTACGACTCGGGCTACATCCAGCCGGTGTCGTTCTTCGGCGACGGCACGCGCGTGCCGATGCTCGTGATCTCGCCGTACGCGAAGCCGGGCTACATCAGCCACACCTACACCGACCATGTCTCGATCCTGAAGTTCATCGAGCGCAACTGGCGGCTGAATCCACTCACGGGTCGGAGCCTCGACAACCTGCCGAATCCGGACGCGACGCACAGCGATCCGTACGTTCCGACGAACGCGCCGGCGATCGGCGACCTGTTCGACGCCTTCAACTTCGCGAAGGCGCACGCAACGGGCAGGGCGCCGGAGCGTGGCGGCGAACGCGCGGCCGCCGGAGTGACGCCGGTCACCAACTGGATGCACTGAGGCAGGGGACCCGGCGCGCCCCAGGGGGCGGGGGCGTGCCGGGTTCTGGGGGCGAGGCGCGCGGCCTGAGGGGCGCTGCTACCCGGCGATCCGACGTTCGCGTGACGTTAGCCGCGCATAGCGCGGCAAACGTCACCCGAGTTGGCAACCGGCACCCCACGCCGGGGGCGCCCAGGCCCGCCCCGCCCGCGCCGCCGCGTCTACCCGCACGCCCACACCGAGCAGTTGACGACTCAAAAGTTTGTGCCGCGTACGGTTTGCTGATAGCATTATTAGCCATGGCCAGCAGCGTCGAGTCGGCAGTCGAGGAACAGGCCTCAGACTCGGGGCGCGACGCGCGCCGGCTGCGAAATGGCCTGATCTGGACCGTCGTGCTCCTGGTTCTCCTGCTCGGCATCGGACTTGCGGTGCCCGATCTTCGCGGTGTTCTCGACCGTGTCGCGCACGCAGGGCCTGGATGGATCGCGCTCGCGATTGCACTTGAGGTCGCCTCGTGTCTCGGCTACGTGGCCGTCATGAGGCTGGTTCTGAACCGTGGCCCCGCGCGTGAGGTTCGGCGGCTCGCCTGGGCCGAAATGGCGTTCGGCGCCGTCGTTCCTGTCGGAGGGGCCGGAAGCCTCGCGATCGGCGCCTGGGCGATGCGGGCCTGGGGGATTGCGTGGTCGAGGATTGCCAACCGCTCGGCAGTCATCTTCCTGTTGACGAGCGGCGTCAATGCTTTCGTACTGGGGATCGCGGGTGTTGGAGTGCTCGTGGGCCTGGGCCATCACGGCACGGGGTTTGTTTACGGGCTTGTCCCCGCCGCGATTGCGTTCGGGCTCGTGACGTTCTTCGTTGCGCTGCCGCGCGTGCCGATCACCCGCGAAACGCGACTTGCGCGCTGGGTGAGCGACACCGAGAAGGTGGCGTTCACGCCGGATGTCAAGCTCCTCGGCGCGCTCGGCTATCTGCTGTTCGACATCGCGGTGCTGTGGGTCTGCCTGCGCGCGGTTGGCGTGAGCGCTCCGATCATGGCGCTGGTGGTCGGTTATCAGATCGGCTATCTGGCCAACCTGATCCCGATCCCGGGCGGCATCGGCGCGCTCGAGGGCGGACTGCTCGCCGCGTTGGTGCTCTACGGGCTCCCCGCGGCGCCGACGGCGGCGGCCGTCGTGCTCTACCACGCGGTCGCGCTGTGGGTACCAACACTCGGCGGCACATACGGCTTCGCGCAGTTGCGCGCCTCGCTCGCGAGCCGGCGTCCGCAGCTCAACGCGGCGCCGTCAGAGCGCGAAGCCGAGCCGGTCGTCGGTCAGCTGGCCGCCTAATCAGCGGTACGCCCACGGCGTCTGGGCGACCTCGAGCTCCTGCTCGGCCCTGATCACGTGCATGACCGCGTTGATCAACGCGAGGTGGGTGAACGCCTGCGGGAAGTTGCCGAGGTGCCGTCCCGAGCGCGAGTCGACCTCCTCCGCGTACAGGCCCAGTGGGCTCGCGAAGCCGAGCAGGCGCTCGCACAGCGCCCGGCCCCGCTCGAGCTCGCCGATCTCGCATAGCGCCGAGACGAGCCAGAAGGAGCAGATCATGAACGTGCCCTCACGGCCGTGGAGGCCGTCGTCGGTCTCCTCGGTCCGGTAGCGCAGCACGAGCCCTTGTTCGGTGAGCTCGTCGGCGATCGCGAACACGGTCGCGCGCACGCGCTCGTCCGACGGCGGCAGGAAGCGCACGAGCGGCAGCAGCAGCAGCGACGCGTCGAGCGCGGTCGTGTCGTAGTGCTGGACGAACACGCCGCGGCTGTCGACGCCGCGCTCGCAGATGTCGGCGTGGATCTCGTCAGCCGCCGCCTGCCAGCGCGCGACGTGCTCGGGGTCCTCGCGGATCTCGGCCAGCCGCGCGCCGCGGTCGCAGGCCACCCAGCAGAACATCTTCGATGAGGTGAAATGCTTGGGCTCGCCGCGAACCTCCCAGATGCCGCGGTCGGGCTTGCGCCAGTTGGCGATCGCGGCCTCGACCTGGCGCTTGAGGATCGGCCACACGCGCTCGTCGAGCGAGTCACGCGAGCGCGTGTGCAGGTAGACCGAATCGAGCAGCGCGCCCCACACGTCGTGCTGCTGCTGGCTGTAGGCGGCGTTGCCGACCCGCACCGGCCGGGCGCCCTCGTAGCCGCCGAGATGCTCGAGCGTGCGCTCGTCGAGCGCGCGCTCGCCATCGACGCCGTACATCACCTGGAGGTCGTGTGCGCCGCCGGCGACGTCGGCAATGAAGTAGAAGAAGTCGTTCGCCTCCCAGTCGAAGCCGAGCGTGTAGAGCCCCCACAGCATGAAGGTCGAGTCGCGGATCCAGCTGTAGCGGTAGTCCCAGTTGCGCTCGCCGTGGGGAGACTCCGGCAGCGAGGTCGTCGCCGCCGCAATCAACGCCCCGGTCGGTGCGTACGTGAGACCCTTGAGCGTCAGCGCAGAGCGCTGCAAGTAGGTCGACCAGGGATGGTCGGGGAAGTCGCCGCTGTCCAGCCAGTGCTGCCAGTGGTGAGCGGTCCACACGAGCCTTCGGTACGCCTCGGCGAAGCTCTGCGGCGGCGGATGCTCAGACCAGCTCAGCGCACAGAAGAGCTGCTCGCCCTCCTTCATCCGGTGGCGGGCGGTCGCGCGCGGCCCCTCGACGCCGAGTCGCAGATCGGTCGTCAAACGCAGCTCGAGCTCGATGCCGTCCGCGCGCGCGACGGCCTCGTTATAGCCGCCGTCGGTGTACTCCCAGCGCGCCTGGCTCCGGCCGTAGTCGAACACAGGCTCGCATTCGAGCAGCACCTCGACCTCGCCGTTGACGCAGCGCGCCGTCCGCAGCAGGACGTGGTCGGCGTCGTAGTCGGTCGGCGCGCGGCGGTGGGTGTGCGAGCGGTCGCGCTCGTGATGCCACGGGCCGATCAGCAGCAGGTCGCGCACGATGATCCAACCCGAGCCGGTCCTCCAGCTCGTCTCGAGCACCATCGTGCCCGGCAGGTAGCGGCGCGAGGCCGGCACCGAGACGCCCGCCGGGCCGAAGCGGAACGAGCCCGCGTCGCGGTCGAGCATTGCCCCGAACACGCTCGGCGAGTCGACCCGTGGAAGGCACAGCCACTCGATCGCGCCGCCCGGCGCGACCAGCGCGACGGTCTCGCAATCGGACAGGAAGCAGTAGCCGGCGATCGGCGGAAACGGGCTGCGGATCGGCCCGCGTTCGGACGACAGGCGCCCCACCGGCGCGCCCGCCACCGCCGGCGGCGCCAGCGACTCGAGCTCCGAATCGAGATCCAAGCCAGGCAGTATTACGCGCGGCGCGCCGCGCGGCGCAACGAAACCGCCAGCAGCGCGAGGACCGCGAGCGGCATCACGATCCAGGCGGCGCCCGTCGCGTCCGAGATTGCCGCCGTCACGGCCAGAGCGAGGACAACCCCAGCGGCAGTCGTCCAATCGTCGCCGACGATGAACTCCCAGACCGCGCGGATCGCGGTCATGTCGCCTCCTGGGCGACGGTGCCGCTTCGCAGCCAGGCGACCATCGCGATCGCCGCGAGCGCGAGGACGGGGATGATCACGAGCAACGCGGCGTCGTTGCCGGGCCACGATGCGCCCGCGCCCTCCGCGCCCCAGAACATCCCGAACGAGGTCAGCATCACGCCGACGCCGAACTTCATGGTGTTCTCGGGCACGCGGGCGAGCGGCGCGCGCACGGCGACGCCTGCGATTACGACAAGGGCTATAGCGATCCCGGCCGCAGCCGCGGCTAGTCCGATTCTGTGCTGGTTGGCGCCGAAGGTCAGGACGATCACGGCGACCTCGAGTCCCTCGAGCAGCACGCCCTTGAAGGAGATCACGAACGAGTAGGTATCGAGCCGGCCGCCGCGTGACCCCGCATCGCGCGCGGCGGCGGTCTCGTTTGCGAACGCGGCTTCCTCATCATGAAGCGACTTCAGGCCGGCGGCGCGCAGCACCGCTTTGCGTAGCCATTGCATCCCGAACACGACCAGCAGGCCCCCGACGACAAGCCGCAGCGTGTCGATCGGCATCGAGGTGATCGCCGGGCCGAGCGCGCCCACAAGTGCTGCGAGCGCAACTACCGCCGCGCCGACTCCATAGAGCGCCGACGACCAGCTTCGAGTCGTGCCGACCGCGAGCACGATCGTGAGCGCTTCGACCGCCTCGACCGCGCACGCGAGGAGCACCGATAGCGCAAGGCCGACCTCGGTTCCGGACATCGGCGCTGAGTATGGCGCGCAACCGGACGGGTGTTTGCACACGGAGCATTCCTCCAATACAGTCCGGACAAGTTCGACCAAGGTCGAAACTTGGGGGCGCGGGGCCGAAGCGCCTGGGCTGACGTCAACTTCGACAGGAAGAGAAATCGTGATGAAGGCACTATTGGCGGGGCTCGCCGCCGGACTTTGCTCGCTTGTCGGCGCGACCGGCGCGCTGGCGAGCGGCCCGACGTTCAAGGCGGTTCACTGGAGGGTGTTCGTCGCCGACTCGAGCGTGCTCGGTTCGCCGGCGACCGCCTCGATACAGAAGGTCAAGCCCGGCGGCAGCTTGACGCTGTGCAACATGGACCGGATGAGCGAACTCGAGATCGACTACTCCTACAAGAACACCGCGGGCGACCACTTCACGCTCACGATCTCGGGGCCCGGGGGGACGAGTCCCAAAGCGCCGTTCGGCACCAAGCAATCGAACGGAAAGGCCGTCTCCGGCTATTCGTTCAACGCGCTGCCCGGCGGAAGCTCGCCCGCCCTGGCGGGGAAGTACAGCGCCCAGATTCGCCACGGCTCCAAGACGCTGATGCGCACCACGATCACGCTGGCCAGCTCGAACACATGCACATAGGAGCTCGTCGTCGCGCCGGCGGGCGCGCCTCGTAGCGCCGCTCAGCCGCGCGGCGCTTCGGAGACGTCCGCGAGCGTAAGGCGCATACGCACCTGCGTCTGCCCGCTCCAGGGGTCGATCATCTGGGCCCCGTCCAACTCACACCCGAAGCCTGAATAGAACGCCCGCGCGCGGGCGTTGCGTTCCAGAATCCACAGCGACATCGCCCGCCAACAGTCTCGTCGGAGCAGGTCGACGGTCTCGTTCATCAGTGCAGTGCCCACCCCCGACCCCCACACTTCAGGCCTCACGCTCATCCGTGTGAGTTCCGCGACCACTCCGCCGCTGTCCTCATCGTCGCTTGGCAACAGCACCATGCAGTAGCCGACTAGTCGACCGCCGCATGTTGCGACGAGCACGAGCGGCGGCTCCTCCGCTCCAAGCCGCTGCCTCCACAGAGCCGCAAAGTCAGCGGCGAAGGTTCTGTCAAGCAACTCCTGGCTGATGAAGTCCCGATAGGCGACCAGGCGTGCGGCTGCATGGACGGCCGCTATCGCCTGCGCGTCATCAAATACCGCCCGTCGCACCGAAACCGCCACAAGCCGAGGGTAGGCGGGGGCCCGACCCGCGACCAAGCGACCTCAGCGCGGCTCGAGCCGCAAACCGAACCTCTCCCGCAGCCCGGCGTAGCCGGCCTCGGAGACGTGGACGGCGCGGCTGCGCCGCGCGCGGCGGATCCAATCGAGATCGAGCATGCGCTCGGCGAGCGCGGCCCCGAGCGCGCCCGCGAGGTGGTGTCGCTGCTCTGACCAGTCCACGCAATAGCGGACGAGCGGACGGCGTTTCGATCGCAGCGAGGGCAGGTCGACCCCGAAGTCCGCGAGCTCAGACACGCCGCGTTCGGTGAGCCGGTAGTCGAAGTCGAACCCGGGCGCGGCGAGTCGGTCATCGTGCGCGACGGCGGCATCGAAGCGGCCGTCGCCGCCTTCCAGCAGGCCGCGATCGAGCATCGCCTGCATCAAGCCGGTGCCCACAACTCCCGCGAGGTGGTCGTAGCAGGTGCGCGCGTAGCGCACCGCCTGTGCCTTGGTGCCCTCCCTGAGCGAGCGCACGGGCACCGCCGGCGCAAGGCGTGCCAGCGACTCGATCAGACCGGCGACATCCGGGCCCGCCAAACGGAAGTACCGGTGCCTGCCATGGCGCTCGACCGACAGCAGCCCGCCGTCGAGGAGCTTTCCCAGGTGCGAGCTGGCCGTAGAGGCCGCGACCCCGGCCTCATCCGAAAGAACGCTCGCGGGCAGCGCTCGGCCGTCGCCGAGTGCCATCAGGATGCGCGCCCGCGCAGGGTCCGCGACCAGCGCCCCGACCTTGGCGATGTCTGCGTCTCCGTCCACCGATTGATCGTAGCGCGGCGATATTTCGATCGTGATCGAAGCGTTTCGGGGAATCATGTGGATATGCCCCTATTCGCGATCGGCCTCGGCTACCTGATGGTGATCGTCGACGCGACGATCGTCAACGTCGCGCTGCCGGCGATCGGCCACAGCCTCGGCGGCGGCGTCTCAGACCTCCAGTGGGTCGTCGACGCATACACGGTCGTGTTCGCGGCCTTGTTGCTCTCGGCCGGCTCGCTCGGCGACCGAATCGGGGCGCGGCGCGTGTTCGACGGCGGACTGGCCGTGTTCACGCTCGCTTCCGCCGCGTGCGCGGCCGCGCCGTCGGTCGCCGTGTTGATCGGCGCGCGCATCGCGCAGGGCTTGGGCGCAGCGCTGCTCGTGCCGAGCTCGCTGGCCTTGCTGCGCGGCATCTACCGTGACCCGGCCGCCCGCGCGCGAGCCGTCGGCGCCTGGGGCGCGATCGCGGGTGTTGGGGCCGCGTCCGGCCCGATCCTCGGCGGCGTGCTCGTCGGCCTGATCGGCTGGCGGTCGGTATTCATCGTCAACGTCCCGTTGGGTGTCGGCGCGCTCGTGCTCGCAGCGCGTTACCTGCCCAAGGCCGGCGAGGCGACCAAAGGCGGCATCGACCCGTCGGGCCAGTTGCTCGGGATCCTCGCGCTCCTCCTGCTGACATTCGGCGTGATCGAGACGCAGTGGGTGGTCGCGGCTGCGTCCGTTCCCGTGGCGGCGGCGTTCATAGCGGCCGAGCACAGGGCACGGAACCCGATGCTGCCGCTGGCGCTCTTCGGTCGGCCGATGTTCTCGGGCGCGACGTTTGTCGGTCTGGCGATCAACCTCGGCTTCTACGGCCAGCTGTTCGCGCTGTCGCTCTACTTCCAGCACCTGCGCGGCTACTCGGCGCTCAGCACCGGGCTCGCGCTGCTGCCGGAAGGGGTCTTTGTCGCGGTGTCCTCGCTTGCCTCGGGGCGGCTGATGGGCCGGACCGGGCCGCGGCTGCCGATGCTCGTCGGGCTGGTGTGCGGAGCGGCTGGGTTCGTGGGCTTGATCGCAGCCGGGCGTACGACCTCCTACGCGGTGCTGGTGCTGCCACTGATCGCCGCGGGCTTCGGGATGGCGTTCACGATGCCGGCCGCGACTGCCGCGGTGATCGAAGCCGCTCCCGGCGACCGCGCCGGGATCGCCGCCGGCGTTCTGAACGCCGCGCGCCAGGCCGGTGGTGCGATCGGCGTCGCCTTGCTCGGCACGCTAATCGCCGGGCAGGCGTTCGTGAGCGGGCTGCACATGGCGATGGCCGTCTCTGCGGGCGCGTTCCTGGCCGGAGCGCTCGTGACCGCGATATGGGTGCGTCATCATGGAACGTGATGAACGCCTACTTCGGTCCGCGCAGGAGAGATAAGCCAGCACCGGCGCTGATGGATCCGACGCGCGAGCGCGATCGGCATCGGATCCTCAAGCTGTTCAAGCCCTACCGGGTCCGGTTGAGCATCGTCCTGTCGTTGATCGTTGTCGCATCGGGTCTCAGCCTGCTGAACCCGTTCCTGCTGCGCGATGTGCTCGACAAGGGCATCTTCCAGTCACGACACGACGCTGCTGACCGAGCTGGTGATCGCGATGATCGCGATCACGGTCGCGACCAACGCCTTCGGCGTCTGGCAGACGTACATCTCGAACTCCGTCGGACAGCGCGTGATGCACGACCTGCGCGCCGCGGTCTACCGCCATCTGCAGCGGATGTCGCTGGCGTTCTTCACGCGCACGCGCACGGGCGAGGTGCAATCGCGGATCGCCAACGACATCGGCGGTCTCGAGACCGTCGTGACAACGACAGCGGCCCAGACAGCATCGAACGCGACGACCGTGATCGGCGCGGTGATCGCGATGTGCATCCTGAGCTGGAAGCTGGCGGCGATCTCGCTGGGCTTCGTGCCGCTGTTCGTGTACCTGACGCGCCGCGTCGGAAAGCTGCGGCGCAAGATCACCTCGGAGCAGCAGCGGCGGTTGGCGGACATCTCCTCGCTGGTCGCCGAATCGCTCTCGGTGTCGGGGATCCTGCTCGGCAAGACGATGGGGCGCGGCGGCGATCTGGCTGAGCGTTTCACCACCGAGTCGCGTGAGATCGCCGAGCTCGAAGTCCGCTCGCGGATGGCCGGGCGCTGGGTGATGGCCATGATCCAGACGACGTTCGCGATCCAGCCGATCCTCGTCTACTGGTTCGCGGGCCAGAACTTCATCGGCCACATCTCGGTCGGGACCGCGGTCGCATTCGGCACGCTCGCGACGCGGCTTCTGTTCCCGATCCAGTCGCTGTTGAGCGTGGGAACAGACGTCGAGGCATCGCTGGCGCTGTTCGATCGGATCTTCGAATACCTCGACCTCCCGGTCGACATTGTCGAGCGTCCGGACCCGGTCGATCTGCGCCCGGCCGAGCTGCTCGGCGAGGTGCGGTTCGAAGGGGTGGGATTCCGCTATCGCGACGAGGGGACCTGGACGCTTCAGGACATCGACCTGATCGTGCCCGCGGGCACCCGCACCGCGGTCGTTGGCGAAACCGGCGCCGGCAAGACGACACTCGGGTATCTCGTCGCGCGCCTGTACGACCCCCAGCAGGGGCGCGTCACGATCGACGGTGTCGACATCCGCGACGCGTCGCTTCAGTCGCTGGCGCGGACCGTCGGGGTCGTGTCGCAGGAGACCTACCTGTTCCACTCGAGCGTGCGCGAGAACCTCCGCTTCGCGTGCCCCGAGGCGACGGATGAGGAGATCGAGGACGCCGCTCGCACGGCCCATATCCACGAGCTGATCGCATCGCTGCCCGAGGGCTATGACACGATCGTCGGCGAGCGCGGCTACCGCTTCTCGGGCGGCGAGAAGCAGCGTATGGCGATTGCGCGCACGATCCTGCGCAACCCGCCGGTGCTGGTGTTCGACGAGGCGACGAGCTCGCTCGACACCCAGACCGAGGCGGCGATCCAGGCAGAGCTGGAGCGACTGGCCGAGGGCCGCACGACGATAACGATCGCCCACCGTCTCTCGACGATCCGGGATGCCGATCAGATCGTCGTGCTGGACCGCGGGAAGATCGTCGAGCGCGGCAGCCACGACGAGCTGCTCGAGCAGGGCGGGCTGTACGCGGCGCTCGTGGCGCGCGACGTGACAGAGGAGCCGCCGGAGTTGACGGTCAGCTGACGACGACGTAGCGCATCACGACAGGCCCGACGCGCAGAACGTCGCCGTCCGCGAGGTTGGTCGTCACGATCCGCCGGCCGTTGACGTACGTCCCGTTTGAGCTGCGGTTGTCGAGCACGCGCATGAAGCTGCCGTGCCGGACGAGGATCGCGTGGCTCACCGAGACGTGTGACTGCTCGAGGCGCACATCGGCGGTGAAGCCGCGGCCGAGATGGGTGATCCGCTCGGCGAGCGGAACATAGAGCCGCTCGTCGCCGTCCTGGAACTCGAGGTAGTGGCCCCGCGGGGCAAACGAAGGGCTGACGCCGCGCTTGCGCGAGGCGTGGTCGAGTAGAGGCAGCGAATCGACGATCGCCCCCGTGGCCGGAGCCTCGAGCCGGTCGGTCGACTGCTGTTCGGTTCGGGTGAGGGTTGCTGTGGTCATGCCGGATACCTCAGCTCCCGACAGGCAGGATGGTGTGAAGGCGCCCGAAGAGAACTCGAAGAACTACGCGGCAGGCGCCGCGGCTTCCATCAGCTGCGCTAGCTTCGCCGGCGTGTCGTGCTCGGGCAGTGGGGAGTACAAGGCCATCCGCTGTTCGGGCTCCTCGGCGGGGTGGACGATCGCGTGCTCGAACGCCATCATCCCGACGACGGGGTGATCGATTTCCCGGCGTCCAACGCCGGTGCGCGCGACCTCGTGCCGCTTCCACGCGATGCAGAACTCCCGGCTCGACTGCTTGAGCGACGAGATCAGCTGCTCGAACTCGGGGTCGCCGAGGTGATGCGCGCTGTCGGCTCGGAACTTCGCGACGAGCAGCCGAGAGTTGCGCTCCCAATCGACGAGCCGCTCGCGGCGGGTGGGGTCCATGAAGCTCAGCCAGATGTGGTTGCGCTGGGCGCGCGGAAACCGCTCGATATCTCCAAGCACCACCAGCGCTGCGCGGTTCCAGGCCAAGTAGTCCCACCGCCGGCCGAGCACGAATGCCGGGTTGGGTCCTAGGTTCTCCACCAGGCGACGCAGCGTGGGCGATACGCGCTCGGACTGAGACTTGCATGGTGGTGGCTCCTCGCCGCGACCGAGCAGCACAAGGTGGGTCCGCTCGGCGGCAGTTAGCCGCAGCGCGCGCGAGATCGATTCGAGCACGTCCAGTGATGCACGGACGTCGCGGCCTTGCTCGAGCCACGTGTACCAAGTCGTTCCGACCCCGGCGAGCTGCGCGACCTCCTCGCGACGCAGACCGGGTGTGCGGCGGCGCGAACCGTTCGGCAACCCAACCTCCTGCGGCTGAAGGCTCGCACGCCGGCGGCGCAGGAAGTCGGCCAGTTCCGCCCGACGCCGCTCGCCACTGCCGTTGCCGTTGGTGGGTGTGACTTTTTCTACCAGGATAACTCCCTCTCTTGTACCCGGATAGTTATCGTCGCACACTACCACCGTGAGCGCAACCCTGACAGCCCTTCGCAGACCTCACGGACGGCGCCGGACGGACGTTCTTAAGGGTATGAAGCCCCAGTCCGCGCTCGGCAAACGTCCTCCTCCTGGTCGTCTGCCTCGCCCAGTTCATGGTGATCCTCGACGTGGCGATCGTCAACGTCGCGCTGCCCGCGATGCGCCACGGGCTCCACTTCTCAGCCACGGGGCTCCAGTGGGTGGTCAACGCCTACACGATCACGTTCGCGGGCTTCCTGATGCTGGGTGCCCGCGCGTCCGATCTGCTCGGGCAGCGGCGAGTGCTCCTCGGTGGAACGGCTCTGTTTGCGTTCGCGTCGCTGGCATCCGCACTGGCCAGCTCGCCGGCGCTACTGGTCTCGGCGCGGGCACTGCAGGGCTTCGCGGGCGCGGCCGTGTCGCCGGCGACGCTCGCGATCATCACCTCGAGGTTGCCCGAGGGGGCCGAGCGAAACCGCGCACTGGGGTTGTGGGCGGCGCTCGGAGGACTTGGCGCGTCATCGGGGGCGCTGCTCGGCGGGCTGTTGACCCAGGCGTTCGGATGGCCCGCGATCTTCGCGATCAACGTCCCGCTTGGCGCTTTCGTGATCGCCCAGGGACTGCGCAGGATCCCGGCCGACGCAATCCGCACCGGCCCGCGTCACTTCGACGTCTCAGGCGCGATCCTCGTGACCGCCGGGCTCACCGGTCTCACCTACGGCATCGTGCGCACCGGCGCGCTCGGCTGGGGAGCGCCCGGCGTGCTGATCCCGATCGCCGCCGCGGTGGCATTGCTGGCGGTTTTCGGTTTGCACGAGGGCCGGATAGCGACCGCGCCGCTCGTCCCGCTCTCGATCTTCAGGCTCCCGCTGCTGCGGGCCGCGAACGTGGTCGTGCTCATGATGTACGCCGCGCTCTTCTCGATGTTCTACTTCATCACGCTCTACCTGCAGGAGGTGCTCGGGAACAGCGCGCTGGTCGCGGGCATCTCGTTCCTGCCGATCACCCTCTCGGTGTTCGGTGGGTCCTCGCTCGCACCGCGCCTTGTCGCACGCTTCGGGGTTCGTCCGGTCGTGACGCTCGGGATGCTGCTTGCGGCCGCCGGCCTCGCGCTGTTCACGGGCGTTCGACCAGGTGGCAGCTACGCGGCGCTGGTGCTTCCGGGCGGCATCCTCGCAGGGCTCGGTATGGGCCTCGGCCTGGTGTCCTCGACGATCGCCGCCACTCAGGGCGTGCCTAGGTCTCAGAGCGGCCTGGCGTCGGGCCTGCTCAACATGTCGCGGCTGTTCGGAGGCGCGATCGGCCTGGCCGTGCTCGGGACGCTGGCCGCCTCGTACACCCACGCGCGCGTAGGCGTGAGCCACGCCCAGGCGCTTACCGACGGCTTCGGACTGGCTTTCAAGGTCGGCGCGCTGATCCTGCTCGCCGCGGCGGCGGTGGCGATGCTTGAGCTGCGCGCCCGGTCTAAGCCGGCCGAGGTCGGGACCGAGGGCGAGCAGGCTGAGGCGCTCGCGGCCTGACGGCGTACGAGCCCGCAAACTCGACGAACGCGCGAGCGGCCGGCGAGAGCCTTCGCCCGCGCAGCCACCACAGGACGACCCGCATTCTCAGTCTCGGCGATAGCGGTCGGAACGAGACCCGCGGCCCAGGAAGCTCGACGAACGAGCGCGGCAGGATCGCGACCCCCAGCCCGCGAGCCGCAAGCGAACGTACCAGCGCCAAGTCGTTGGCCTCGACCGCGATTCGTGGCTCCACCCGCGCGGCGGCGAGCGCCGTGTCGACGAGCGCGCGCGTCGTCGCGCCCGGCTGGAATGCCAGCAGCGCGTGACCATCGAGCGCGGACACTGCAAGCGGGCCATCGCCCGCGAGCGCGTGGTCAGGGCTCATCACGGCCGCCAGCTCCTCGCGCGACAGCGGCAGACTCTCGACCTCGTCCGGCGGCTTGATCTCGAGCGCGAACGTGACGTCGATGCTGCCCTCGTGGAGCATGTCGAGCATCCGCTGTGCGGTGCCCTCGCGTATCCCCACTTCCACGTGCGGGAAGGTGGTCGTGAACGCCTGAAGGATTGCGGGGATGTCGAGCTCGCCGCCGAAGAGCAGCGCGCCGACGGTCACGCGCCCGCGGACCAGCCCGCGCAGCTGCTCGACCTCATCCAGCAGCGCGTCCGTCTCTGAGAGCACGGCGCGGGCGCGGGCGGCGACGAGCATGCCGGCCTCCGTCGGCTCGACGGAGCGCGTGGTGCGGCGTAGCAGCTCGATGCCCAGCTCGCGCTCGAGTTGGCGAATCTGGTGCGACACCGCCGACTGGGCGATATGGAGCTCTTCGGCGGCGCGCGTGAAGTGGCGATGGCGTGCGACCGCCTCGAAGTATCTGAGTTGACGAAGATCCATCGTGATCCTCGATGAATTGTTTCGCATCTTTGTGTTGCAGCGCTGAATTTCCGCGGCACACTCGGGCGATGGCCGTCCTGCAAGACATCACGGTCCGCCGTGAGCTTCGACCTGGTGATGCCGAACGGATCGTCGATCTCCACGACCGGATCTACTCGGCCGAATACGGGCTCGACCAGCGCTCGCGCGCGACGGTCGCACAAGCCGTCCAGCGTGCCCGCGATCGAGGCTGGCCCGAGCGGGCTGGAGCGGTGTGGCTGATCGACGGTGCCGACGGGCTCGATGGCTCACTGGCCCTCACGCACTCCAACGAAGTCGTCGGCGAGGTGCACTGGTTCGTGCTGGCCCCGGCGCTGCGCGGTCGTGGCCTCGGACGCGCGCTGCTCGCCGAGTTGCTGGGCGAGGCGCGCGTTGCGGGCCTCGAGCGGCTCGAGCTAGACACCTTCAGCGCCCTGACCACGGCAGCGCGGCTCTATCGCGAGGTCGGCTTTAGGGTCGTGTCCGAGGAACAGGGCGATCGCTGGGGGCCGTTGCTGACCTTCCAGTACTACGGGCTCTCTCTGCGGTAAGCCTGCCAGCATGGAGGGGTGTCCTCCAGGAAGCGCAGCGCCGGGATTGTCCTGTGGCGCCGCACCGACGGCGCGCTCGAGGTCCTGCTGGTCCATCCGGGCGGCCCTTTCTGGGCCAGGCGCGACGCCGCGGCGTGGTCGATCCCGAAAGGCGAGTACGAGCGAGGCGACGATCCGCTCGCCGCGGCCCGGCGGGAGTTCGAAGAGGAGCTCGGCTCAGCCCCGCCGGATGGGAAGCTGATCGACCTCGGCGAGACCAGGCAGAAGTCGGGCAAGCTCGTCCGGGCGTGGGCGCTCGAGGGCGACCTGGATGCGACCGCCGCCTATAGCAACACGTTCCTGGTCGAGTGGCCGCCGCACTCGGGAGAGCAGCGCGAGTTCCCCGAGGTCGACCGGGCCGAGTGGTTCGCCGTGGAGGATGCGCGCGAGAAGATCAACCCCGCCCAGGTGACATTGCTCGACCGCCTGCTCGAGGCCGGCCCATGAGCCGCATCAGCCCAACGGCGCACTACACGGGCTACGTCTGGGCGCGCAATGGTCTCTCACACCCGGAGCTCGAGACGGTCGAGGGCCGCGTGCTGTTCGAGTCGCTGCGCCCCTGGATGGTCGTCTCGGGACTGGTTGGCCGGGGAAAGCTCGAGTCCTACCTGCTCGCTCGCCACAAGGCGATCGATGCTCTGCTCGAGCGCGCGATCGATAGCGGGGTCAGGCAGGTGATCGAGGTCGCGGCCGGGCTCTCCCCACGTGGCCTGCGGTTCGCCGAGCGCTATGGAGACTCGCTCACGTACATCGAAGCCGATCTCCCAGGAATCGTCGAGCGCAAGCGTTCTGCGCTCGAGCGGATCGGCTCGCTCTCGAGTCGACACCGCGTGGAGGTGCTCGATGCGCTCAGCGACGACAGCCTGGCGGCGGTCGCCGGCACACTCGACCAGGGCGAGGGGCTTGCGATCATCACCGAGGGCCTGCTGGGCTACCTCGAGAAGGACGACGTTCGCGGCATCTGGCGCCGTTTTGCGAGCACGCTCGGCGGTTTCCGCCACGGCCTGTACATCTCGGACATCCACATCGGCGAGCTTCAGAACGCAGAGGTGCGGGTATTCAGGGTGCTGTTGTCGGCGTTCGTGCGCGGTCGTGTTCATCTGCACTTCGGGACTCCCGAGGAGGTCGTCGACGCGCTCACCCAGGCAGGCTTTGCCGCCGCCGAGGTGCGCCGTGCGGCTGAGATCTCGGGCGAGGATCGCGATCCTGCGAGTCGGCTCGCGCATGTGCTCGAGGCCACGGCGAGATGATCGAGGCGACCCTCTACAGCGACCCCGCCTGCCCGTGGGCGTACTCGGGGAACCCCGCCTTACGCGTGATCGATTGGCGCTATCGCGAGCAGCTGCGCTGGCGCCTCGTCCTGATCGGCTTGACCGAGGACGCCTCGCAATACGAGCAGCGCGGCTACACGCCTCTGCGGGGGGCGCTTGGACAGATGCACTTTCGCGAGCGCTACGGGATGCCGTTCTCCGCCCAGCCAAAGGCGAGGCTGAGCGCGACTGCTCGGGCGTGCCGGGCCGTCGTCGCGGCGCGCGCGCTCCAGCCGGGCTCGGAATGGCGCGTCTTCCGCGCGCTGCAGCTGGCGAACTTCACGACGCCGCTGCTCCTCGACGACGATTCCCAGTTGGCCGATGTGCTGGGCTCGGTACCCGACGTCGATGCCGAAGCGATCGTCGCTCGCCTCGACGCCCCGGAGGTGACAGAGGCCTACGAGCGCGACCGCGCGGAAACGCGCAGTGCGGAGGGATCGGCCGCCGAGCTGCAGGGCAAGACGCGAGTGTCTGACGGGCCGGTCCGCTTTTCCGCGCCGTCGGTCGCGTTCGAGCGCGATGGCCGGCGACTCGTCGCGGGCGGTTTTCAGCCGGTGGAGGCTTACGACGTGCTGGTCGCCAATCTCGATCCGTCGCTCACGCGCGAGCCGCCGCCGGAGACCCCTGAGCCGCTGGTCGCGTACTTCGAGGATGGGCTGACCACGCAGGAGGCCGCGCAGCTACTGGTCAAGAGCAACGACGCCCCCGATCGGGCGGCGGCAGAGGCGGCGCTGCTGGAGCTTGTCGCAAGCGGCCAGGCCGTACGCGAGCCGCTGGGGGACGACGCGCTCTGGAAGCGCGCCGGCTAGTCGATCCGGGCGATGCGCAGCGTTCCGCTGCGCGTCGCTGTTACGCGGGTGTTAGGGGCCCTGCGATATATCGCGAAGCCGAGCATGTCTGCCATCTCGCTTGTGTCATCACCACGGCTGCTCGCATCGTTGACCGCGGGCGCGTGCGCGGTGGCGATCGGCGCATGCGGCTCGTCTGGGCGAGGACCGAGTGCCCCATCGCAGAATGGATCGTTCCTGGCCTTCTCTGAATGCATGCGAAGCCACGGCCTATCCGCATTCCCGGATCCCAGCCCCCAGGGCGGGATCCAGTTCGGTCCGGGCTCGGGCATAAACCCAGCCTCACCGGCGTTCCAGGCTGCGCAGGCCACCTGCAAGAAGCTCATGCCCGGGGGTGGCCCGCCTGCGCACGCGTCCGAGCAGCAGAGGCTGCAGCTCTTCGCGATGTCGAGATGTATGCGTGACCGTGGTGTCAGCGGGTTCCCGGACCCGGTGGCGCGGTCGACTCCGCCGAGCAATCCGACGGCCTACAGCAGCGCCGAGGGCACGGGCGACCTGTGGCTGCTCGTGCCGAGCACGATCAACGAGAACGCCCCCACCTTTACAAGCGCGGCCAAGGCATGTGGCTTCCGCTGACCGCCTGAACCGCGAGCGTAGACGCCTGCGGGGCTAGCCGCTTCCCCGCAGGACCTCGCCGCTTCAGGCCGGCTCGAACTCCAACGGGAGCGACTCGAGCCCGTAGATGCCAGACGGCGTTCCGAAAGTCGGCCGGCCTGCAAGGTGCACAGCGCGGAGCCGCTCGGCCAGGAACGCCACCGCCTCCTGCATCTCGGCACGCGCGAGATTGGCGCCGACGCAGTAGTGGATCCCGGCGCCGAATGTCAGCACTCGCGCACGCGGTCGCTTGGCGGTGATGTCGAACGAGTCGTTCTCGATCCCTTCGCGGTTGGCGTGCCACGCCGAGACGAGCACGATCGACCCGGCCGGGAATGTCACGCCGCGGTACTCGATGTCGGCGACGGCGATCCGAGCCGTGAACGGCGTGATCGGCTCATAGCGGAGCGCCTCCTCGACTGCCGCCAGCGCCAGGCCGTGCGGATCTGAACGCAATGACTCCCACTGGTCGGGGTGCTCGGCCAGCAGGCGGAGGGTGTGCGCGAGCTGGCTCTGGCTCGTATCGACGCCCCCCACCAGGATGTTCAGAATCAGGTTGCGCAGCTCATCGTGCGAAAGTCGTTCTCCCTCGTCCTCGGCGTGTAGGAGGTCGGTGATCAGGTCTTCGCCGGGACGCTCGCGGCGGTCGGCGATCAGCTCGTCCTCGTACTGGTAGAACTCCGCGACCGCCTCCTCGATCTTTTCGCGTTCGGTCATCAGGCTGTTGGCGTCGAACTGGCGTTGGATCCAGTTCGACCAGTGATGCAGCCGCGGGGCGTCCGTGAGCGGCGCGCCCATCACCTCGGCGATCACGAGCGACGGGTACGGCTTGGCGAACTCCTCGATGAACTCGATCTGGGCGGGGGCGTCGCCCACTGGGAGCAACTGCTCGAGGAAGCCCCGCATCGCGGGCCTGTAGCGGTCGATCGCCCGCGGCGCAAGCGCGGGGTTGACCAGGTTGCGCAGCCGGCGGTGGTCCTCGCCGTTGATGTTGATGATGTTCTTGACGATCTCTTCGTGCAGCGGCCCGTCTGAGATCTGGAACAGCTCGGCGATCGTCAGCCCGGGAAAGACTGCGTCCTTGGTGCGCAGGAAGAACTCGCCCGACTCACGGTCGAGCACGGTGAATCCGTACGGATTGGCGGCCAGCCATCCGTCGTGGCCCTCAAAGCTCTCCATCGCGGCGCGGTAGACGCCGCCACTGAGCGACGGGTTGGTGTGGTCGAAGCTCGGGAGTTCGAGTTCGGCGGCCAGCGGCACCGTTCAGACCCGCTCGAAGATCGCCGCCAGCCCCTGGCCGCCGCCGATGCACATCGTCTCGAGGCCGTAGCGACCATCGCGGCGCTCGAGCTCGCGCAGCAGCGTCGCGAGGATCCGCCCGCCGGTCGCGCCCACGGGGTGCCCGAGCGAGATCCCGGAGCCGTTGACGTTGAGCCGCTCGAGCCCGTCCGGCAGCTGCCACTCGCGCAGCACCGCGAGCACCTGGGCGGCGAACGCCTCGTTTAGCTCGATCAGCTGCAAATCGTCCATGCTCAGCCCCGCACGCGCGAGGGCTTTCTGTGCGGCCGGGACGGGTCCGATTCCCATCGTCGCCGGCGGCACGCCGGCAACCGCCCACGACACGAGGCGAGCGAGCGGCTTCAGCCCGAGCTCAGCCGCCCGCTCCGGGTGGGTGACGACGCATGCCGCGGCGCCGTCATTCTGGCCACTCGAGTTGCCGGCGGTGACCGTCGCCTCGCGATCCTGGCGGCGCATGATCGGTTTGAGCGCGACGAGGCTCTCGAGCGTCGTCTCCGGCCGCGGGTGCTCGTCACGCGCGACCGTGCGCGAACCGGATTTGCGGTCTTCGACGGTCACCGGGACGATCTCGTCCGCGAACGCGCCCCGCTCGTGGGCGTCGACCGCCAGCTTGTGCGAGCGCAGCGCCAGCTCGTCCTGCTCCTCGCGCGGGATCCCGTATTGCCGGCGCAGGTTCTCCGCCGTCTCGAGCATTCCGCCCGGCACGGGGTGATTGATGCCCCCGGCGGTGACCCGCGAGCGCACCAGGCGGTCATCGAGCATCGCGCCGCCCGAGCGGGCGCCCCAGCGCAGCGAGGTGGAGTAGAGCTCGGTCTGGCTCATGCTCTCGGCCCCTCCCGCGATCACGACGTCCGCTGCTCCGGTCTGGACCTGCATGCTGGCCTCGATCACCGCCTGTAGCCCGGAGCCACAGCGGCGATCGATCTGCAGGCCCGGTACCTCAACGGGCAAGCCGGCATCGAGCGCCGCGACACGCCCGAGCGCCGGCGCCTCCCCGTTCGGATAGCACTGCCCGAGCAGCACGTCGTCGATCGCCTCGTGGGGCAGGCCGGTGCGCTCGAGCAGCGCCTCGAGCACCGTGCGGGCGAGCCGCGCCGCGGGCACATCACGGAACACGCCGCCGAACCTGCCGACAGGAGTTCGTAACGGCTCGCAAACCACCGCGTCGCGCATAGGGCGCGGACTGTACCCGGCGGCGTCGGCCGGCGAAGGAGGACCGGCGTGCGTCCTACACTCGCGAGCCTCGTGCCCGCAAGACGCACAGCACGGCTTTTGGAGCGCGCGACGCGGCGCGTTCCGGCCCTTCGCAATATTCCAGTCGTCAAGCTCCTAGCGGCGGGCGAGATCGTCCTGATCGCGCGCAACCACGTCGCGATGCTCGAGCCGACCGAGCGCAGGCGACTGCTGGAGCTGCTGCGCATCGGGCACGGGCGGCCCAGCCATCTCTCGCCACGCGAACGCGATGAGCTCCGAGAGCTGGTAGCCAAGGCCGAGCCGAGGCTGTTCGCGGGACTCGTGGCCGAGAAGCTCTCGCCGGTGCATCTGCCGACGCGGGTCGTGCGAGGGCGCAAGCGGCGCTAACGCTCTCGCGCGCTGCCGCAGCGAGTCCGTCGAGGTTTCCCGCCGCTATGGCGCGGTTAACCTCGCATGATCGAGTCGCCCGGAGACCGCAATCGCCGCCCTCGCCGCGGCTCGCCGCGGCACCTTCTTAAACCGATGCGAAGCGTTCGATGACATTCAGCGTCGCGGCTGGGTCCTCGAGCTGGGGGTAGTGACCGAGTTCCGGCAGGCGAGTCAGGTGAGCGTTCGGCCGCAGCTCGAGCACCGCCTGGAGCACCGCCTCGGTGCAGATCGGGTCGCGTCCCGCCCACGCAAGCTCGAGGTGTCCGGGCCAGTCGCGCAGCGCGGCATGCCAGCGCTCGCTGAGCGGAGGCGTTACGCGCTCGTGGTTGTAGTAGATCAACCGATCGAGCATCCGGTGACCACCATTGTGCGTCAGCAGTGACCATTGGTCAGCCGCCTCGTTGGCGCTCAGCGGGTGCCGATCGGAAAAGATCCCTCCGAACTGCCGACGGAACACGAACTCGCTCGTTAGGCGGGTTGCGAGTGATCCCAACCGGCTCAGCAAGAGCTTCTGGCCCCACAGCAGGCTGGCTCGTTCCCGGACCATGCTGGCGTTGAACAGCAGCACGCGAGCAACCTCGAACGGGAGTGTGCCGTCGATGTCACGCGCCAGCAGCTCGGTGGCAACCGAGGAGCCCATGTCGTGTGCGACCAGAACGATCGGTGCGAGCTCGTGCCGCGCGACGATCGCCTGAACCAGATCCGCCTGACCGACGAGCGAGTACGTGTGGTCGCGTGGCTTGTCCGAGAGCCCGAACCCGAGAAAGTCAAACGTCGTCAGCGAGCGCCCGGCAAGCCCATCGAAGGCACTGCGCCAGTCGTATGAGCTCGACGGATAACCGTGGAGCAAGACGATCGCAGGCCCGCTGCCGGGCCGGTGGCGGACGAAGATGCGGCGCCCGTCGACGGACACGTATTCGCCGCTCGACTCCCAGCTCAGCGTCCGCGGCGTCAGTGTCATCGCAGACGGAAACCCTAGTCGCGAAGGTCATTGCAGGGTACGATCGCCGTGGATGCGCGGAAGAGTGGGCGTGCTCGCGGCAGTGGCAGCGCTGGTCGTCTGCTGCGCCACCGCGACCGCGAGCGCGGCACCGCCGCTTCCCACGCAGGACCCGTTCTACACCTACTCGGGCTCGCTCGCGGGTGTCGCGCCGGGGGCGGTGCTCAAGACCCGCCCGATCACGCTCCAAGGAGCCACGCTCGGCGGGGCTTTCAGCGCCAGCCAGGTCCTCTACCGCACGACCGGCGAGCTCGGCCAGCCGACTGTGACCGTCGCGACGATCATCAAGCCGCTGCTGCCGCTCCCCACCAAGATCGTCTCCTACCAGACGGCTTACGACGCGCTCGGGGCGCAGTGCGATCCGTCCTACACGTTGCAGGGTGGCAGCGGTGGCGATAGCACGTCCAGCGCCGAGGCGCAGGTGATCTCTGCCTATGTGGCCACGGGTGACACCGTCGTCGTGCCCGACTACGAAGGCACGAACCTCGACTGGGGCGCCGGGCAGGAGTCCGGCTACGGCACGCTCGACGGAATTCGCGCCGCCGAGCAGGTCCTCGGCGTCTCGCAAGGCAGCACCCCGGTCGCGATGGTGGGCTATTCGGGTGGGTCGATCGCGACCGAGTTTGCGTCAGAGCTACAGCCCACATACGCACCGAGCCTCGACCTGGTCGGTGTGGCCGAGGGCGGCGTGCCGGTCGACTTCGCCCATAACCTCAACTACATCAACGGCAGTCAGAGCTGGTCGGGTGTGATCCCGGCGGTGCTGGTCGGCATCGGGCGCGCGTTCAATATCGACATGTCCAAGTACGCGTCGCCGTACGGGATGCAGGTCGTCAACGAGGTC
Source organism: uncultured Actinomycetes bacterium (assembly GCA_963795505.1). Taxonomy (GTDB): domain Bacteria; phylum Actinomycetota; class Thermoleophilia; order Solirubrobacterales; family Solirubrobacteraceae; genus Palsa-465. The sequence goes on along the minus strand of CAWCIB010000010.1, from coordinate 199,925 downwards.
CAGCACCAGTGCATCAACAGCTTCTACGGCAACTATCCGGGGCTGACCGTCCAGAAGCTGCTCAAGCCGCAGTACCAGAATTTTCTCGGGATCCCGCTGATCGCACGGATCACCAACGAGCTGACGATGTCGGACACCGGCACTCCCCACGGGCCGTTGTTCATCGGCGTTGGCAACGCCGACGGCACCGGCGACGGTGTGATGGTCGCGGCGGATGTGCGGGAGCTCGCGTACACCTACTGCCAGCGGGGCGTGTCTGTGCAGTTCAACGAGTACAACGGCGATGACCACACGGCCGCCGCGGTGCCGTTCGAGATCGCCGCATTCAGTTTCGTAAACCAGCGTCTGAGCGGTCTGGCCGCCAGCAACGGGTGCTCGTCGATCACGCCGGGCAACTCGCTCGCGCCGCTACCGGTCAAGAGCACCGCGAAGCACAAACACAAACACAAACACCGACGCAAGCACAAGCACAAGCACCACGGGCATCACTGAGCAACACAAGGAGGACCGAAGATGAGTGCGTACGTCGTCAAGCAGATCGACGAAATGGCGTCGATTCATGGCGGAATCGTCAAGCTCGCTGGGGCCGAGCTGGGAATCGAGTCATTCGGGATGCAGGTGTTGGACTTCCCGGCTCGGTTCGAGCACTACCCCGAGCACGACCACAGTGAGGACGAGCATGAAGAGGTCTACGCGGTGCTGCGCGGCTCGGGCGATTGGATCATCGACGGCGACCGTGTTCCGGTCGACCCCGGGACGATCGTGCGCATCGCCCCTTCGAGCAGGCGCAAGCTCGAGCCGGGGCCCGGCGGGATCCGGGTGCTCGCGCTGGGATGCTCGATGGGCAAGCTGTACGAGCGGCCCAAGGACTTTCAGCTCGAGGCACAAACGTGACCGCGGAGCCGCAGGCTGTCAGCGGGCATGTCGAGTCGCTGTGGTTTCTGGGAACGATCGCGCGCATCAAGCTGAGTGGCGAGCAAACCGACGGTCGGTTTGCGCTCTGGGATGGCGAGCTTCCCCGTGGCGCCTCGCCGCCGCTTCACTCGCACCCCCAGGACGAGACGTTCTACGTGCTCGACGGCGAGGTGACCGTGTGGCTGGGCGATGACGAGCCGAAGCTGTGTCGGCAGGGCGCGGTTGCGTTCGCGCCGGCCGGCGTGCCGCACTCGTTCCGGATCGAGTCCGATACCGCGCGGCTGCTGTTTCTCTCGACTCCGGCCGGGATCGAGGAGTACGTGCTCGCGCTGGCCGAACCGGCGCAGTGGCCGTGGCTCCAGCCGCCGCCCGATAGCCCCCGGGTCGATCCAGAGAAGATCGCGGCGGTGGAGAAGCGGCTCGGCATTGTCCGCCACGGGCCGCCGCCCGCCTAGCGGCCGATGCGATAGCGGACGTGCGTTGCGGCCGGCGAGTGGCTGACCTCGATGGGCTCCAGCCCGGGGTCCTGGACTCCTTCGAATAGCCGCTCGCCGCTGCCAAGAAGGACCGGGATGATGTCGAGCGTCAGCTCATCGAGGGCATTCGCGGCGAGCGCCTGACGGATCGCCGATGCGCCTCCTGCGACCCGGACGTCGCGGTCGCCGGCAACCTGCTTCGCGCGGGCGTGGGCGGTCTCGAAACCTTCGGTCACGAAGGAGAACGTCGTCCCGCCTTCCATCTCGATCGGGTCGTGGGGGTAGTGGGTGAGGACGAACACCGGCGCGTGGTAGGGCGGCTCGGGTCCCCACCAACCACGCCAGTCCTCATCCCATTCGCCTCGGATCGGGCCGAACATGTTGCGCCCCATCACGACCGCGCCGCACTGGGTCATGAGGTCGTCAATCGCGGCAACGTCAGCCGTGTGTGGCTCGTCGGTCAGATGCCACTGGTGAAGCTTCATTCCGCCGACCCCGATCGGGTTCTCGCGGCTCTGGTCTGGTCCGGCGAGAAAGCCGTCGAGCGAAATTGAGACGTGTGCTTTGGTGATTGTCATGCGGACACAGACCTACGGTCGGGTCGTAAATCATCGCTCAGAGAAGCACATGTCGCAGTTTGTCCGGGTCGGCGACGATGTTGAGGCTCGTGATGCGGCCATCGGCAATGGTGATGAAGTAGTGCCGAACGGCGCCGCTCAGACGGCGACGTTCAAGATCGTCTGATCAGTGCGCGCGTCACCCGCGAGCGGCATCCGCATCTGAACGACACGGGTGCCGTTGCGTGGCGAGAGCGTGATGCCGCGGAACTGGACCTTCTCCGGCTTGGGATCGGCCGCCCGTAAAGCGACGCGCTCGAGCACCCGCTGCAGCACGGTTCGCATCTCCATCAGCGCGAAGCTCGCGCCCACGCAGCGGCGTGTCCCGCCTCCGAACGGGAGCCAGGTGTAGGTATCGGGTGCGTCATCGCCGACGAACCGCTCGGGCTTGAAAGCGTCCGGGTCGGGATACAGGTCGCCGCGGCGGTGGATGATGCGGATCGATGGGTTGATCTCGATCCCGGGCGGGATCACCCATTCGCCAAGCCTGAACGGCTCGCCCCGCACGACGCGGCCGACGCCCGGGATCACGGGCCTTACCCGCAGTGATTCCTTGATCACGGCATCGAGGTACTCGTCGTCACCGCCCGCGGCCCGCGCCAGCGCACCGGGCGTGTGTAGCAGCAGGTCAAACGTCCACGCCAGCCCCGTCGCCGTCGTCTCGTGCCCGGCCAGCAGCAGCGTGACGAGCTCATCGCGCACCTCGCGGTCGGAGAGTCGTTGTCCGTCCTCGTCCTCAGCCAGCAGCAGCGCCGAGAAGACGTCGTCGCGCTCGGCGAGGTCAGGCTCGGCGCGTCGGCGGGCGATCTCCTCAAACAGAATCGCGTCGACGGCCCGCTTCTGCTCCTCAAAGCGCTGAAGCGCGCCCCGGTCGCCGGAGCCTAGGCGCCCGAGGATCAACATCAGCGGGATGCCTCGCGGCTGGGCGATCGGGTCGATCATCGCGCGCAGCGCCCTGCGCAGCTCGTCCGACTCGGCGCCCGGCTCGTACCCGAAGACCGCGCGCAGGATCACGCTCAGCGTCAGTGACTGCATGCTCGGCATGAGCGCGAACGGCTCGCCGACGGGCCAAGAGTCGATCTCGCGGTCGGTCGCATCGCGCATCGTCTGCGCGTAGGACTGCATCCGCTGACCGTGGAGGTGCGGCAGCATCAGCTTGCGATGGCGCATGTGCTCGGCGCCGTCGAGCAAGAGCACCGAGCGCTCGCCCAGGATCGGCCCGAGCAGCGCGTTGGCCTCGCCCGCGTTGAGCTGCTCGTGCGGGCCCTGGAAGACCTCCTTGACGAGCGCTGGGTTGAACACCATCACGAACTTCGAGTCGAACAGCGTCCCGAGCGTGACGGCATCGCCGTAGCGGCGACGGCACGCCTCGATGAAGCGAGGCCCCAGAAAGATGAAGCCGAGCGTCTGGATCAGGCGCGGGAGCGGGGGGCCGGGGGGGAGCTTCGCGTTCGGGGCCATCCTTTGTGTGATCGTCGCACACTGGCACGTGCGGCTAGCCGCACCTCGTCACACATGCAGGCCGCATTGGGCGTGGACAGCGGCACTGCGAGTCTCAGCCGCATGACCGCTTCCGAGAACCGCTCTCGCTGGATCGCGCTGATCGTGATGTGCGTCGGCATGCTGATGATCGTGCTCGACGCGACGATCGTCAATGTCGCGCTGCCGTCGATCCAGCATGACCTCCACTTCTCCCAGTCGAGCCTTGCGTGGGTCGTGAACGCCTACCTGATCACCTTCGGCGGCCTACTGCTGCTCGCCGGGCGCTTGGGCGATCTCGCCTCGCGCCGGGGTGTCTTCCTTACGGGCCTCGCGATCTTCGTCGCGGCATCGGCGCTGTGCGGCTTTGCGCACAGCCAGGGGCTCCTCGTCGCCGCGCGCTTCATCCAGGGCGCCGGCGGTGCGCTGACCTCGGCCGTGATCCTCGGAATGATCGTGACGATGTTTCCCGAGCCGCGTGAGCAGGCCAAGGCGATCGGTGTCTACAGCTTCGTCGCGTCGGCCGGCGGCTCGGTCGGGCTGCTCGCCGGCGGCGTGATCACCCAGAGCATCAACTGGCATTGGATCTTCTTCGTGAACCTCCCGATCGGGGTGGCGACCGCCTTCTTCGCGCTGCGGTACGTCGCGCGCGACACCGGCGCGGGCCTGCGGGCCGGAGCGGATCTGCCTGGCGCAGCCCTCATCACCGCTGGCCTGATGTTGCTGGTCTACACGATCGTCGAGCCCGCCGCCAAGCACGGCTGGGGCTCCGCGCAGACGCTTGGGCTGGGAGCGGCCGCGCTCGCGTTGCTGGCCGGCTTTGTCGTCCGCGAAGCAACCGCCCGCGATCCGCTGATGCCGTTCGGGATCCTGCGCTCGCGCAACCTCTCGGGCGCCAACATCGTGCAGGCGCTGATGGTCGCTGGGATGTTCGGGATGTTCTTCCTCGGCGCGCTCTATCTGCGACTCGTGCTCGGCTATGACCCGCTCAAGATCGGGCTCGCGTTCCTGCCCGCGACGATCGCGATCGGGACGCTGTCGCTCGGCTTCGCTGAGCGGCTGATCATGCGCCTTGGTGCTCGCACGACCTTGCTCCCAGGACTTGTGTCCATCGCTGCGGGTTTGGCGCTATTCAGCCGCGCGCCGGTCCACGCGAGCTACGTGGCCGATGTGCTCCCACCCATGCTGCTGATGGGCATCGGAGCCGGCATGTCCTTCCCCGCGCTGATGACGCTGGCGATGTCAGGTGTCAAGCCGACCGAGGCGGGGCTCGCGTCTGGGCTCGTCAACACATCGCTCCAGGTCGGCGGCGCTCTCGGCCTGGCGGTGCTTGCGACGCTCTCGACGACGCGCTCGAACCACCTCCTGCATTCGGGTCACTCGCTCGCGACTGCACTGACGAGCGGCTACCGGCTGGCGTTCCTGATCGGAATGGGCTTCGCGCTCGCAGCCGTTGCGGTCGGGGCCATTGTGCTCGAACGCGTAGCTGCGCCCGAGGCGGACCTCCCCGAGGACCTGGCCTACTCAGAGGCCGCTTAGCGACAACGCGGCCAGTCCGCGAGCTGCAAATACCTCAGGAGGGGGAGGGCTCTTCCGGGCCCAGCGACTCGTCCGCCAGCTGCGCAGGAGGATCGATCAGTCCCTTGCGCAGAGACAGGGCGACCGCGTGGGGGCGATTCCTGGCCCCGAGCTTGCGCAGCGCGTTGCGCGCGTGTGTCCTCACGGTTGTGACGGAGATCGAAAGCTCGTGTGCGATCCGTTCCTGTCCGGCCCCGGCGCCGATCAGCGCCAGCACCTCGCGCTCCCGCGGCGACAGCGGACTCTGTGCTGCGCCTACGTCTTCCTGCTCGGCTGCGGCGAGCTCTTCGTCAGACCAGTGCGCCGGTGCGAACACGACCAGATGCTGGCCCGGCAGGACGTTGCGCACCGCGCTGAAGACGACCTTCAGGCGGCTGTGGTCGGGGAAGCCGATCTCGTAGTCACCCTCGGTGGCTCCGAGGTCCATCAACCGACGCCACAGCTCCAGCATCGTGGGGTGCAGCTCGGGCGGTGTGAAATCCTCGACACGACGTCCGCGCAGGTCGGCCGTCGTGAGCCTCAGCATCAGCTTCGCCGCAACGTTGGAAGCGACCCAGCGACGCTCGCTGTCGAGGATCATCATTGGCACGACGTTTGTCTCGAACAGCCGCTCGAACTGGCGCGCTCGTCCGCGCTGGCGCAGCATGCGTTCAATCGTCCGGCGGACAACGGCACCGCTGCCGCCCGGTGTTGGATTCATCTCGCGCGCCACTCCGCGAACAGGCCTACGTCAGTTGACACACTCAATGTATACAATATTTCCAGTTCTTGTTAGCTAAAGGTTGTCGGGGGTGGATGGCGTGGCAGACATTGGTATTGGACGACGCGTAAGGGCGGCGAGGGAGCGGGCTTCGCTCAGCCGGGAGGCGCTTGCGGTCGATTCGGGGGTGAGCTGGTCTGCGATCGCCCAGATCGAATCGGGGCGCAGGACGAATCTCAGGCCGGGCACGCTGGCGGCGCTGGCCCGCACGCTCGGCACGTCGGTCGACTACCTGGTCTCCGGACCAACTTCGAGTACCCCGCCGCTCGACCATCTCGCGCTCCTGTACGAGACCGATACCGCCTTCTACGCTGCGGCCGTGCCGTTTCTGTTCACGGCCGTTGAGCGTGGAGAGGCGGTTATCGCAGTCACAAGCCGCGGCAAGATCGCGGGTCTGAGGCGACAGCTCGGGCCAGCCGCCAGGCTGGTCACGTTCGCCGAGCAGCACGCGTGGTACAAGACGCCCGTCGCCGCGCTACAGGGCTATCGGGACTTTCTCGATCGAGCGGTCGCGGGCGGCGCGCCCTGGGTTCGGGCCCTCGGCGAGCCCGTCTTTGGGGCGAGCCCGAGCGCGGCCCGCCCGTGGGCACGGTACGAATCGCTGCTCAACCTGGCTTTCGCCGGCTCGCCCGCGACGATTCTGTGCCCATACGACGCGACGAAGCTCAAGCCGAGCGTCGCCGCGCAAATCCGCGCGACCCATCCTTATGCTCTGGAGGGAGAGAAAGCGCAGCCGGTCAAGCACTTCGCCGATCCGGCGCGCTACATCCTCACCTAGGAGCGCTCTAGCGGCAGCTCGCCCCGGACGCGCGTGCCGTCGCCCGGTGGGCTATCGACATCGAGCGTTCCGCCGAGCGCCTCGAAGCGGTCTCTGAGGCCGCACAAGCCGGAGCCATTTCGCAGCTCTCCGCCGCCGATACCGTCGTCGGCGACCTCGACTGCAAGGTGCCCGTTATCGCTCTGCACGCGTACCGTCACCTCGTCTGCACGCGCGTGCCGGGCGGAGTTGGTGAGTGCCTCGGCGACGAGGTAGTAGGCGGCCTCCTCGATCGGCTGGGGGAGCCGACCGGCGGGTACGTCCACGAGCAGGACCGGCATCGGCGCGCGCCGCGCGAGCCCCTCGACGGCGACGCGCAGCCCGCGGTCGGTGAGGATTGCGGGGTGGATGCCGCGAGCGAGCTCGCGGAGCTCTTCAATCGCGAGCGACAGCTCTTCGCGCGCCCCGCTCAACAGCGCGCGGACCGTGTCCGGCTCTCGTTCGAGCTTTGACTCGGCCTCGCGGAGTATCAGAGCGAGACTGACAAGCCGCTGCTGGGCGCCGTCGTGGAGGTTGCGCTCGATTCGCCGGCGCTCGGCGTCGGCTGCCTCCACGATCCTGGCGCGCGAGGTGGCGAGTTGCTCGCGCGCGTCGGCATTGGCAAGCGCGTGCGCGACGAGCTTCGTGAAGCTCACGAGCCGCTGCTCGGTTCCTTCAGGAAAGCTATTTGGCGTGCCTGTCGTGGCGACGATCGCGCCCCATAGCCGCCCTGCGACCTTGATCGGCGCGGCGACAGACGAAGCAATCCCGGCCCCGCGAACCATCTCGACGAGCTCGCCATCCAGCGTCGAGTAATCGTCGATCCGCTCAGGCCGGCCGCTCTTGGCCACCTTCGGCACGGCGGCATCTCCGTCGAGCGGATATCCGCGGCCAACCGGGAAGGTCGGGGTTCCGTTCACGCTCCACCCGGCCAGCACCGTCTGTGTCCGATCGGCCTCGAAGCGAGTCAGGTTCGTTCCCTCGACGCCGAGGACGGTCGCAACCTCCTCACAAACGCAGTCGAAGACTTTCTGGGGCTCCGGGTCCGACGCGACCAGCACTGCCACGCGGCGCAGCGCGGCCTGCTCGTTGAAGAGCGCCTGAAATGGAAACTCGGTCATTGTGAGTCGAGGAACGTCAGCACGGCCAGCACGCGTCGGTGATCCTCGGCGGCCGGGTGCAATCCGAGCTTGGAGAAGATGCTAGTCACATGCTTCTCAACCGCTCGCTCGGTTACCACGAGTCGCTCGGCGACCGCCTGGTTCGAGCGGCCCTCGGCCATTAGGCCGAGGACCTCGCGCTCGCGATCGGTCAAGGTGGCGATCGGGTCGTCGCGACGCTGGCGTCCGAGCAGCGTTGCAACGACGGTCGGGTCAAGCACGGAGCCGCCGTCGGCGACACGCGTGACGGCGTCGACGAACTCCTCCACGTCCGCCACGCGGTCCTTGAGCAGGTATCCGGTGCGTTCGGCGCCGGCCGCGATCAGCTCGAGTGCGTACCCCTCCTCGACGTACTGGGAGAGAACGAGCACCGCTGTGCCTGGCATCCGTCGGCGAATCTCGAGCGCTGCCTGAAGACCGTCGTCGGTCTGCGACGGAGGCATCCGGACGTCGACGACGGCCACGTCGGGATGGTGGGCCAGCGCCTTGCGCAGCAGGTCGTCCGCGTCACCCGCCTGGGCGACGACCTCGAGCCCCGCATCCTCCAGTAGCCGCACGATCCCCTCGCGCAGCAGCACGGAATCTTCCGCTACGAGGATGCGCATGCGCGTGCCCACAGGTCGTCGAGCGCCTCACCTGACAGCTGATCCTTGGGGACTACGCCGCACACACAGGCGCAAGGTGCGAGCGGCTCGAGCTCGGCGCAGTCACGGCTCGAGGTGAGGAGCACCGCAGGGGCGTGGTCAAGCGCCGCCAGGCGAGCACATAGTTCGAAGCCGTCGATGTCGGGCAGGCAGACGTCGACCAGCATCATCTCGGGCCCGAGTTCCTTGGCCTTTGAGAATCCAGAGTTGCCATCGGCGGCTTCGCCTACTACCTGGTAGCCCTCGTTCTCGAGCAGCCGCCGGGCGCAGGCACGAAAGCCGGCGTGGTCGTCCACGATGACGACGCTTCTTTGCACCGCGCTGAAATTGTGACCGTTAGGTGACCAAATCGCCATACGGCAGGCAACCGAAAGGAAGGTACGGTTGCCCGTACCAAGCTTGACCGGCAGACCCCATGTACTTACGCGCGCGCGAGGGCCACACTGCCTGCTATGGGTACCAGGCTTGCGTGGGAAGGTGTCGAGACGATGGTCGCCGAGGAGCGGCGGAGGGCTGAGCTGGACGCGCCCGTGGGTGAGCGCGACGACGACGCGATGCGCGTCATCGCTGCCCTGTGGGAATGGGCCGTCACCCGCGAGCCACAGGACACCTAGCGGTTCCACGGGTCGGGGTGTTAGTCTCGCCCTAGAGGTGCGCCGAGGAGGGGTGATCGCAGTGCACGCGCCCGTCGATCCGAACCGTGAGACTTGATCATTCACGCATCTCACCGTAGCCTGATCGTTCGGGACCGGACGACCGCGCAAGCAGACGAAGGGGAATCGTGAGCCCAGGCATCGTTCGGAAACTCGTCCTCGGAGTGCTGGGCGTGTTTGCTCTGCTGGTCGCGGCAATGCCGTCGGTCAGCGCAGCCGCGCACCATCACCGCAAGCCCCATCGATGCCACTTCGTGCGCCGCCATCACCATCGCGTCAAGGTTTGCGCCAAGAAGAAAACCAGCCCGCCGGCGGCCGGACAGCCGCTGCCATACATGGGAGCCGAGCCCAGCCCGTCGATCTTTGGCATCGACACGGGCACGTACGACTCGAGCACGTCCAACTACGCCAACGATTTCCCGACCGCCAAGGGGCTCGGAGCGCGGTGGGACCGCTTTACGGCCGGGCCGGCGACCGGTAGCGGCAACTACACGGTGCTCGACGACGAGGTCACGCGCGCAAAGAAGGAGGGGATGGGGGTCATCATTAGCCTCGAGGGGACCTCGAGCGCGTGCTCGCAGCAGACCTCAAACCCGGGCGCGTGCGCGCCTACGAGCGCTTCGGACCTCAGCAACTACCAGGCCTTCATGAAGGCGATCGTCCTGCGCTACCGCAACGTGGTCGACTACTGGGAGAGCTGGCCGGAGCCGAACCACAACCAGACCTTCGAGAACGATCCCGGCGCCTACGCCGCTCTGCTGAAGGCTCAGTACGCCGAGATCCAGTCGCTCAACAACCAGGACGGACTGCACATGAAGCTCCTGTTCGGCTCGCCGATGGGCTTCTCGACCTCGCCCGGCACCGGCGCCGCGGTGCTTCCGTGGACCAACTCGGTGTTGAGTGCTCTGGGCGGCGCGCGTGCGTTCGATGCCGCCGCGCTGCACCCCTATCGGTTCGGCCAGTATCTGTACGGCCCGAGCGACACCGGCTACGACTACGTCGGATCGCTGTCATTCCCCAACCAGAACTGCACCCCTGATTCGGGTGGCTTCTGCACGCTGACCTGGGCCGGCGAGCTGACCGCCTACGAGCAGCTGTTCATCAACCACGGCTACGGCACGACGCCGCTTTGGCTGACGGAGTTCGGCTGGCCGGGCGGTGAGAGCCTCGGCGACTCGGTCTGCCAGACAAACAAGACGTACTGTCCGAGCGATGACCTGCAAGCGCGCTACCTCGTGGACGCGTACAACACCCTGCTCGGGCTCCCGTTCGTGCAGGAGGCGCTGTGGTTCAACGGCCGCGACTACCAGCCCGGCGCCGCCAGCCCGGACCCGACGTTCTTCTACCACTTCGGATTGGTCAACTACGACTTCAGCCAGAAGTCGGCGGCGTCGCAGTTCCGGTCGATCGCCGCGGCCCACCCGAGCAACTAGTAGACGCGTCCTGAAGTATCGGTCGTAACGGATGCTCGCGGCGGGCGCCCGGCCGGTTCACTTGAGCTTCCCGGACAGGATGTCCTTGCACACTTGCTCCATGCTCCGCAAGCCGACGTCGCCCAGTTCGGCCCCGATGCCCGCGGTCACGATCACCTTCTGCCGGGTTCCCTTCAGCGTGCCGTATGCGGAAGCGGTCGCCTTGTACCAGGGCGGCTGCGGGTCGCATTGGGGAGGACCAAAGTCCGGCAGACTCTGGTTTGGCTGACAGGCCGGCAGCCCGCTGTCCGTGGTGTAGCTACTCACCGAGATGATCTGAGGATTGCGCTGCTTGTCGACGTGGTAATACGCGTGTTGCGCCTGGGCTGACATCTGCGCGACTGCCTTGACCTTCTTGAACAGCGACTTGCTCCCGGGGAACAGCGCGATCTGAACCAGCAGGTGGTAGTGCCCGCTGAGCTGACCGTCGTAGGTGCAGATGTCAGCACCCGGCGTCCGGCCTCCGAACTTGAGCGGCTCGTCGCCGACGATGATCTGCCTGAGCTGTGAGAGCGAGAAGTGCGCGCAAGCCGGAAGCCGCGGTGACGACTTGTTGGCCCAGCTCGCGGCCACCGGGAGCGCGAGCGCGACTGCTAGCGACGACCAGAGGGCGATGGTGCGGGGTCGAACCACTCTGAACCAGAATAAGGCCATGGCTTGGCGAGGCGCTAGTGGACGCGTCAACTAGGCAGGCCGCTGGAACGCGGCCCGTGCTCGCTCGACGGCCGCGCGCGTGTCGCAGCCGATGGCGTGATCGTTGACCAGGCCCATGGCCTGCATGAACGAGTAGACGGTCGTCGGCCCCACGAACGCAAAGCCGCGGCGCTTGAGGTCCTTGGCGAGCGCTCGCCCGTCCTCTGACTCGAACCGCCATACGTAGGCCGCGAACGACCCCTCCGCCTCGACGACCTCGACCGCGCGCCGCGCGTTGTTGATCGTCGCCTCGATCTTGGCGCGGTTGCGGACGATCGCGTTATCACCCATCAGCCGGTCGACATCGCGCTTGCCAAAACGCGCTACGCGCTCAAAGTCAAACCCTGCGAACCCAGTGCGAAACGCCTCGCGCTTTCGGAGGATGGTCAGCCAGGACAACCCGGCCTGGAAGCCTTCGAGACAGAGCTTCTCGAACAGGCGGATGTCGTCGGCGACCGGGAAGCCCCACTCGGTGTCGTGGTAGGGACGGTAGTCGGGCGCCGAGTCGCCCCATGCGCAACGCCTGACACCGTCGTCGCCGGTGACGACCTCGCTCACGGACGCTGCGAGGCCGCTGCGCGGTCGCCCAGGTCGGCGAGCGTCAGCGGCTGAGCGGGAGGACTCTTGAGCAGGGCGTCGATCTCGACATTGAGGTCCTCGTCCGCGTGCAAGAGGTCCCCCGAGCCGAGCGCCTGCCAACCGGAGTCCTCGTCCATCGGCTCGGTCGCCACCACCACGGCGCGGCGGTTGGCCAACTCGCCCGAACGCACCCGGATGCTCCCCCGGGCGCTCGCGTGCTCGAGGTGATGGTGACCGCCGGCGCCGCCGGCCGCGCGTTCGAGCACATACAGGGGGTGCGTGTCCGGGTACCGCAGCGCCCAAAGCTCGGACGGCGTGATCAACACAAAGTTGAGCGCGAACACAGGCAGGTTGTCCGCGACCCACTCAGTCGCCGCTGCGATGCCGCTCTCGATGTCCCCGGTCCGCTCGATCTCGCGAGTTATCAGGGCGAAGTACCGCTCCGAGTCGGTCTGTCCCTGGACGAGCTTGCGGGCGTCGCCGAGCTCGGCATCGAGCTTGTCGAGATCGCCGACGACGCCGTTGTGGGCGAAAAGCCGGCCGGCCTGTTCGAACGGGTGGGTGTTCTCCGGGGTCAAGTCGCCCGTCGACGCGTAGCGGACATGGGCTACGAATGTGTGCGAGCTGACTTCTCTCGCCTCGCGCCCGAACTCGTGGTCTTCGTAGGCGGCGATCGGCTGCTTGGAGATGATCGGCTTGCCGTGCTCGTCGAACGCACCCAGTCCGGTGCCGTCGGGCTCGCGGCGCGATTGCTGTGCGAGCGAGTCCGGCGCCTCCAGCAACCAGAAGGTGGCGTTGACCCTGTGCGGGCCGCCGCTCATTCCGAAAAGACGGCACATCGTGCCGCCACGCTACCTCACGCGACGAGTCCCTTCAGCTTCTCCAGCGATTCGCCCGCGGCCTTCTCGCCGCTCGCGGCCACAGACGCACCGAGCGGACCGGCCAGGGGGCCGCCGTCGAAGCTGACCTCGATGGTGACGGTGGTCGAATCGCCGTTGGGCTGGAGCTCGAGCTTTGAGCCGAGCGTGATTCCCATCGGACCCTCGCCGTCCCACACCGTCCGGCTGCCGTCGGTGCGCTCGGTAACGGTCCAGGTCGCCTGGCCCGGCATCCCCATCACGGTGATGTTCTCCTTGAACGTCGAGCCCTGCTCACCGGTGGGCGTCCCCTCGGGGAAGCCTGAGTGGGTGTCATTCCACTCGCCGTAGCGGCTGAGGTCGGTGGCAACCTCCCAGACCTTGTCGGCCGGGGCGGGGATGTCGAGGGACTTAGAGACGGTTGGCATTCGTCAGCTCCTTACTGCGGCATCCAAGCGCGCCGCGATTTCATCGATTGTCCAGTCGCCGTCGGTGGTCACGGCGTCGCCCAGCTGCCAGCCGGTCATTGGCTGGATCGAGCCGCCCTGGACAGCGAACAGCTGTCCGGTCAGCGGGCAGTCCTCCCTCGCCAGCCAGGCGACCAGCGGGCTCACGTGGCGCGGGTCGTACGGGTCGAACGTGTCACGGTCGACCGGCGCTTTGAACATCTCGCCGATCGGGCCCGGTGTGGCGAGCGTCAGCCGCGTGCGGGCGACCGGCGCGATCGCATTTACCCGCACGCCATAGCGCCCGAGCTCGGCCGCGGCCACGAGCGTCATTGCTGCGATTCCGGCCTTGGCGACCCCGTAGTTGACTTGACCCGGATTGGGCAGATACGTGCCCGAGGCCGAAGCGGTGTTGATCACCGCCGCCTTGACCTCCTCGCCGGCTTTCGAGCGCGCCCTCCAGTGATCGACCGCGTGACGGAGCGGCGCGAAGTGTCCCTTGAGGTGGACCCTGATCACCGCGCCCCACTGGTCCTCGTCCATCGAGCCGATGTAGGCGTCGCGCAGGATGCCCGCGTTGTTGACCAGCACGTCGAGCCGCCCAAAGCGCTCGACGGCGGTCTCGATCAGCGAGCGCGCGCCGTCCCAACTCGAGACGTCCTCGGTGTGCGCGACCGCCCGATCGCCGATCTCGTCGACAACCGCCTGCGCCGCAGAGACATCGGCTCCGCTGCCGTCCGGGTCGCCGCCGAGGTCATTGACGACCAGCTGCGCGCCTTCGGACGCGAACAGCAGCGCGTGTTCGCGTCCGATCCCGCGGCCGGCGCCCGTGATCGCACAAACACGCCCGTCAAGCGCTCCCATTCTTCACCTCCGCAAGTCCGTCCTTGATCACGACCGAGCCGTCGTCGGACTCGGTCTGGAACACGTAGCCCGGCCAGATCCGGGTGGTGATCGTCTGCCCGGGTTGGACTGGCTTTGCGAACCGCACCGCCAGCCGCTCGAGACGAGTCGGATCGTCGGGACATGCATGCTGGACCACCGCGACCGAGGTGAACGCCATCGTGCAGAGGCCGTGGATGATGATCCCCGGCAGCCCGACCGACTTGGCGATTTGCTCGTCGAGGTGGATTGGCATCGGGTCGCCTGATGCTTCGGAGTAGCGGTAGGTCTGGTCGGCGTCGAAGGTCTGCGCGACCTCGGCGTCAGGCGCGCCCTGCGCGTCGAACGCATGTGGCGGCGCCTGCTCGCCGACCGCTTCGTCGGTCTGCGCTCCGCGAACGAACGTGGTCATGTACTGCTCGACTAACAGCTCGCCGCCGGCGTCGCGGGTCTCGGCCTTGACCACGACCGTCACGCCGCTCGAGCGCGGCTGGAGTCCGATCGCCGTGGCGCGGGTCGAGACAGTCGTGCCGGGCACGATCGGGGCGTGGTAGTGGAAGTCCTGCTCGCCGTGGACGACCATCATCAAGAGCTCGGGCGGAATCACCTTCAGCGATGCCTGGCCGGCGATCTGAAACGCAGGTACGACCGCGAATACCGGTGGCGCGAGGTCGCCCGCGATGTGGGCCTCGATCGGATCGTTGGTCGCGGCGGCGTACTGCTGGATCCGCTCGCGCGTGACCTCGAACTCGGCCGGCTCGGTCCATTCGCCGATCGCGTCGGCGTTGAAATTCGGCGCAGTTGTGCTCATACGGCGCTCCTCTCGTGTTCTGCACGCAAGATGATCTCCTCCGCGACGCGCTCGCCGGCGCCGGACACTCCTCCGAGCAGGAGCCGGGACAGCTGCGCACGGCGCCAGTACAGGTGCGCGTCATGCTCCCAGGTCGCGCCGATCCCGCCGTGGACGGCGATGCAGGTTCGGGTCGCGTACTCGGCTGCCTCCTCGGCCGCGAAGCGGGCGGCGCTGGCGGCGAGCGCGAGCTCGTCGGGGCGAGCTTCGGCCGCATAGCCGGCGTAGAAGCACAGGCTGCGGGTCGTGCCGGCGTGGCGCAGGATCTCGACGACCTGCTGCTTGATCGCCTGGTAGGACCCGATCGGGCGCCCGAAGGTGCGACGCTCCTTGGCGTAGTCGACCGAGAGCTCGAGCACCGCCTCCGTGACGCCGAGCGCATCTGCCGCCAGCAGCGCCTGCGTGACGTGCCAGGCGCGCTCGAAGTCCGCGTTCAGCGGCTCCGGTCGCGCACCGTCCCCGCGCACGTGCGCGAGCGGCCGGGTCGCGTCGAAGCGGGTCACCGGCTCGACCGCGACATCCTTGGAGGCGATCAGGCCATCCCTGGTGACGAGCCAGTCCGCGCCGGGCACATCCGGCTGAAACCTCTCCGCCCACACGACCGCCGCGCGCTGCTCGCCGGACGCAAGCGCATCGAGCAGCGGATGACCGGCGTCAGAAAGGATCATCGTCGCCGCGATATGTCCGAGTAGGCCGGTGTTCGCGAGCCGGCGCCCACACTGCTCCATCACGAGCATGGCGTCGAACGCGTCGAGTCCTGCGCCGCCGTGCTCCTCGGGTATCAGCAGGCCGGTCCAGCCCGCCTGACAGGCCGTGGGCCACAGATCTGGCATCGGGGCGCCGTCGAGCGCAGCGCGCGCCGCGGCGAGCGTGTCCACGCGCGAAAGGGCGTCGGCCGCGGCATCGCGGAGCATCTCCTGCTCGGGCGTGAGCGAGAAGTTCATGCGTGCGCGAGCTCCGAGAACGGCACGTCCTTGTCGACCCGCGGCTCGCCCGGTAGCCCGAGCACGCGCTCGCCGACCGTGTTGCGCAGAATCTCCTCGGTTCCACCAGCGGAGCGCATGCCTGGCATCTCGGCTGCCAGCTCGCCGTATTCGCCCTCGAATGCATCCGGGCCGAGCGCCTCGGCGATCAGGGCGGCGGCCTTGCGGCCGGCCTCGACCACGCCGATCTTGCCGAGGCCGGCCTCGGGTCCCGGCATGCGCCCGTCCTCCAGGTCCGACAGCGCGCGATAGGCCGTGTAGCGCAGGCCGAGCCGCTCCACTGTCAGCTCGGCGATTCGGCGGCGCACATGACCGTCGCTGAGGGCCTCGGTCCCGAGCAGCGGTTGGAGCAGCGCTTCCGGCGGAGGTGCCATGAACTCGAACGCCGAGAGCGCCATCAAGCGCTCGTACATGAGCGTCGTGATCGACACGCCCCAGCCTCCGTTCACCGTTCCGACGACTGCGTCCGCCTCGAGCTCGAGGTCATCGAAGAAGATCTCGTTGAACGGTGCCGAGCCCGACATCAGGCGCAGCGGCCTGACCGTCACGCCCGGCGCCCGCATCGGCACGATGAACATCGTCAGGCCCTTGTGCTTGGTCAGCTCGGGGTCGGTCCGCGCCAGCAGCAGCCCGAAATCCGCGAACTGGGCGAGCGTCGTCCACACCTTCTGGCCGCTCAGCGTGAAGCCGCCGTCGTCCCGTGGCCGCGCTCGCGTAGTGATCCCCGCGAGGTCCGAACCGGCGGCCGGCTCTGAGAACAGCTGGCACCAGCCTTCGTCGCCGTAGAGCATCGGGGCCACGTAGCGCTGCTTCTGCTCCTCGCTGCCGCACGCGATGATCGTCGGCCCGAGCTCTCCGATCGCGATGTGGTCGACGATCTGGGCGCAGCCCGCGCGCGCGATCTCCTGGGCGGCGATCATCTCCTCCGAGGGGCCAAGCCCGGCGCCGCCGTACTCGGCCGGCCACATGACCCCGACGAGTCCGGCCTTCGCGAGCTTGCCCTGCCACTCGCGGTAGGGGGCGGGATCCTCGACGTGCAGACCACGGCCCGGAGGCGGGGATTCGTCCTTGTGCGCCTCGAGCCACGCGCGCGCTTGGTCGCGGAACTCGGCCTGCTTGGGGGTGTCGTCCAGGTTCAAGGTCGGTAAGGCGCGGATCGGCCGCTATCTGCGCAAATACTTTTCATTCGACTGATAAGTTTTATCAGGTATGGGACGAACCGGCGCGCCGCATCGCTCCCAAGCCCGCCGCACCCAGGCCGAGCGCCGGGCCGCGACGCGCGCCGCGCTGCTCGACGCCGCGCTCGAGTGTCTGGTCGAGGAGGGCTACGCGAGCCTCACGACGCGCAACGTCGCCGAGCGGGCGGGCGTCTCGCAGGGAACTCAGATGCACTATTTCCCGACTCGCGCGCGCTTTCTGGCCGAGGCGGTCCGCCATGTCGCCTTCAAGCTCGCCGACGAGCTGCGCGAACGGGAGGCGCTCACAGCGCGCTCCGAGCGCCGCCGGCTCGAGGAGCTCCTGGACCACGTGTGGGAGATTCATACCGGCCCGGTGTTCCAGGCGACCGTCGAGCTGTGGGTCGCCGCCAGGACCGACCCGGAGCTCGGGGTGGCGATGGACGAGGTCCAGCGCGACGTCACGCGCCTGATCGCGCGCGCGGGGAACGAACTGTTCCCCACGCTGATGGCGCGCCCGAATGCGGGCGAGGTGCTCGAACTGGGGCTGGCGACGATGCGCGGGCTCGCGATGCTCCGCTTCACAAGCGACCCGGCCGACGTCGAGCGCCGCTGGCGCCGCGCGCGGGCATACTTGCTCGGAATCTATGAGCGAGCTTGAGCAGCTGAGTGAGTGGATTCCGTTCGCGCGGCAGCTCGGCATCGAGCTTCTCGAAGCGACCCCCGGGCTGGTGCGGGCGCGCCTCGAATGGACGCCCGAGCGCTGCACGGCGGGCGGCGTCATGCATGGTGGCGCGTTGATGGCGCTGGCCGACAACTGCGGCGGCGTGTGCGCGTTTTTGAACATGCCCGAGGGCGCGAGTGGAACCGCCACGATCGAGTCCAAGACGAACTTCATGCGCGCCGTGCGCGAGGGAGCGGTGACTGCGACGACGACGCCGCTCCACAAGGGCCGGACGCTGATCGTGCTCGAGACTGAGGTCGTCCGCGACGACGGCAAGCTGGCCGCAAAAGTCACCCAGACGCAGGTATTTCACTTCGCCTGAAGTTCGCTCCCTAACATTGTCAGAGTAATTTCAGGCTTCTCGCCTACCTTCTGAGGAGATCATGGGAAGGCGAGGTTCAAGATGAGATTTCTCCGCACCGTTTCGACTCAACGACTGCTGGCACTGATCGCCGGACTGGTGATCGCGATCGCCGGCGGGACCGCGATCGCCGTCGCCGCCGCCGGCAAGGGCCCCGTCCCGCGAGCCGAGTCGCTCGCCAAGGCCGTGCGCGGAGTGCTCGCCACGCACAGCATCCCCGGCATCAGCGCCCGGGTCACGTTCACCAACCACCTCATCGATGCCTCAAACATCCAGGGCAGCGATCCGATCCTCCAGGGCGCGTCGGGCCGGCTGTGGTTCTCGCCCGCCACCCACCAGCTGCGAATCGAGCTCCAATCGGACAACGGCGACGCCCAGGCGGTCGTGAGCCACAACTCGTTCTGGCTCTATGACCCGGCGTCCAACACCGTCTACAAGGGCACCCTGCCCGCGCATGCAGCGACCAAGAAGAAGAAGGCCGACAAGGCCGAGAAGCTTCCGTCGATCGCGCAGATCCAGTCTGAGCTCAACAAGCTC
Organism: uncultured Actinomycetes bacterium; assembly: GCA_963795505.1. Lineage (GTDB taxonomy): Bacteria > Actinomycetota > Thermoleophilia > Solirubrobacterales > Solirubrobacteraceae > Palsa-465. Next base: position 181,288 of record CAWCIB010000010.1, on the reverse strand, counting down.
GCCGGCCACGCGAACGTCTCGGGCGCGATTCCCGGCGACGTCGCGAGCCAGCCCACGTACACGGTGCGGATCTCCCCCAAGCACGACGGTGGCCTGCTCGGCAACGTCCAAATGGCGTGGGACGCGATCCGGGGTGTCCCGCTGCGATTCGGGATCTACGCGCGTGGCGACTCGACACCGGTGCTCGAGCTAAAGGCGACCGACATCTCCTACGGCAGCGTGCCGTCCTCCGATTTCGCGATCTCGCCGCCGAGCGGAGCGAAGGTCGTAAGGATCTCGGCACCAGCGACGACAGCCCACGCCCACGCCCACCGCGGGGACAGGCGTGCCGAGCGCGCACAACGCCTCAACTTCAAGGCTGTGGCTCCGAAGACGCTCGTTGGGCTGCCGCGCCAGTCGGTCACGCGGGTTGACATGGGCGCGCACCCGGCGGTGCTGGTCAGCTACGGCCAGAACCTCGGCGGGATCGTGGTTCTCGAGCAGCGCGCGAGCTCGGCCGGCGCGGTCGCCAGCGCCGGACACGACCATGCAGGGCTCAGCCTGCCGACGGTCTCGATCAACGGCACCTCCGCCCAGGAGCTCGACACCGCGCTCGGCACCGTGCTGCGCTTCACGCGCGGGCAGGTGACCTACACCGTGCTCGGATCGGTGCCGCCCGCCGCGGCTGAGGCGGCGGCCAGGGCATTGTGAGCGAGGCCGCGCCGCTTGAGGTCCGCGGCCTCGTCAAGCAATACGGCGATCTGACCGCCGTCGCCGGCGTCGATGTGACGGTCGGCGTGGGTGACGTGTACGGCTACCTCGGCCCGAACGGGGCCGGCAAGACCACCTCGCTGCGGATGATGCTCGGCTTGATCCGGCCGACAGCGGGAACGGTGCGGCTGTTCGGGCGCGACCCATGGGAGACCGTGCACGCGCTCGATGGCGTCGCCGGCTTTGTCGAGGCGCCGACGTTCTATCCGTACCTGACGGGGAAGCGGAACCTCGAGCTGCTCGCGGCCTTCGACGGCCACGGCGCCGCCACTCGGATCGAGTCGGTGCTCGAGTCGGTCGAGCTCTCCCATCGCGCGGGCGACAAGGTCGGCGGCTACTCGCACGGCATGCGCCAGCGACTTGGGATCGCGGCCGCGCTGCTGCGCGAGCCGAAGCTGCTGCTGCTCGACGAGCCCACGACGGGACTCGACCCGGGCGGGATGCGCGACATGCGCCTGCTGATCCGCCGACTCGCCGACCAGGGGATCACAATCATCCTCTCAAGCCATCTGATGCCCGAGGTCGAGGCGCTCTGCAATCGCGTCGCGATCGTCCAGACGGGCAGGATCGTCTACGAAGGCGAAATCGCTGCGCTCAAGCGCACCGCCGGCGCGTCGTACTCGCTGCGCACGACCGACGACGAGACCGCCCTGCGGGTCGCCCGCGCCCAACCTGGGATCGACGACGTGCGGAGCGAGCAGGAGCTGATCTGGTTCACCGCCTCTGAGGAGTCCGTCGCCAAGCTCTCCCAGGCACTGGTCGAGGCGGGCGCGCTGATCCGCTCGCTGACGCCCCAGACGGCGACGCTCGAGGATCTGTTCTTCTCGCTCACCGAGGGCGCCGACGGCCACCGGCCGGCCGCGGAACCCGAGATGGAGGCCGTGACGTGAATCCGGGCGTGCGCACTGTGTACCGCTGGGAGCTCACCAAGCTGCGCTTCCAGAAGCGCACCTACCTCGGGCTCGGTGCGGCCGCGCTCGTCCCCATCATCTTCGTGGTGGCGGTCCAGCTCCGCGGCGGTCCGCACGACCGCGGGGGCGACTTCGCGTTCGGCTCCTATCTGACCAAGAGCGGGCTTGCGTTCCCGCTGGTGATCCTGCTGTTCGGGGCGATCTGGATGTTCCCGCTCATAACCGCGCTCGTGGCGGGGGACATCATCGCCTCCGAAGACCACAACGACACGCTGAAGACCGTCTTCACGCGCTCGCTCGAGCGGTGGCAGATCTTCGCGGGGAAGGCGCTCGTGGCGGCCACCTACGCCGTCGTCGCGATCGCGCTCAATGGGACGGTGGCTGTGATCGCCGGCAGCATCGAGTCGGGCTTCAACCCGCTGCAGAGCCTCTCGGGCACGATCGTCTCCGCACCCAAGGGGCTCGAACTCGTCTATGTCAGCCTGCTCGTCTACCTGCTGCCGATCGCGACGATCGTCTGCATCGGACTGATGCTTTCCGCGCTCACGCGCAACAGCGCGGCCTCGATCGTCGGGACGCTGATGATCTCGCTGCTGTTTCAGCTGATCGGGATCCTGCCCGGTCTGGGCGGACTGCAGCCGTACCTGCTCTCGACGCAGTTCAACGCCTGGCAAGGGTTCCTGCGCACGCCGATCGACTGGGCGCCTGTCATTCGCGCCATATGGGTCTGCGCGATGTACGGGATCCCGGCGCTGGCCGCGGCCTTCCTGGTCTTCTTGCGGCGCGACGTCGCGAGTGCCTGAGCGCGTTCTCGTAGTCGACGACGACCCATCGCTGCGGCGCATGCTCGAGCGCACTCTTCTCGCCGAGGGATTCGATGTGGCACTCGCTCCGGATGGAGCGGCCGCGCTGGTCGCGTGCGAGCGCTCGACGCCCGACGTGATCGTGCTCGACATCGCGATGCCGGCGCTGGACGGCCTGACGGTGTGCCGGCGTTTGCGCGCCAAGGGCCTTGGGACTCCGATCCTGATGCTGACCGCTCGGGACGCCGTCCCGGACCGCGTCTCGGGGCTCGAAGCCGGTGCCGACGACTATCTCGTCAAGCCGTTCGCCACCGAGGAGCTGATCGCGCGCCTGCACGCGCTCCAGCGGCGGCACCGCGACGAGGCCGGCGCCGTGCGGGCCTTCGCAGGCCTGACGCTCGACGTCGAAGCGCATCGGGCCCAACGGGACGGTCGCGCGATCGATCTGACGGGGCGCGAGCTCGAACTGCTCGAGCTCCTGATGCGCTCACCCGGCCGGGTCGTGTCGCGCGAGCTCGCCGTCGATGCGATCTGGGGCGGCGCGGCTGAGCCCAACGTCGTCGACCGTTACGTCACCCGCCTGCGCCGCAAGCTCGGCGAGCCGCAGCTGATTCACACTGTGCGTGGTGCCGGCTTCACGCTTCGGGCATAGGCTCTCGCTGCGAGCGCGGCTCGTGCTCGCGGCGACAGCGGCGATCGTGATCGCGGTCGCGCTGTTCGCGGCGGCGGCTGCCCTCGAGGTGCGCTCGGAGCTCCGCGGTTCGCTCGACAGCGGCCTGCGCCAGCGAGCCGAGCAGGTCGCCCAACTCGCCGTATCGGCGCCCGCGGTCCTGACCGCGCCCGGGGCGCTCGAGAGTCCGGTCTCCGGGCGGCAGATCGCGGTCGAGGTGATCGACGCGCACAGCCGCATCCTCGCTCGCTCGCAGACGCTCGGCGCGCGGCTATTACCGCTCGACCGGCTCTCGCGGGCGGCGATCCTCAACGGACGCACGGGCTTCGAGGACGTGCGACTCGACGGCCGCCCGTACCGGCTGTTCGCCGCTCCGATCGCTCAGGCCGGCGGCCTTGCGTCCGGCGGGGCGGTCCTGGTCGCCTCCGACACGAGCGACATCACGGACACGCTTCACCACCTCGTGGTGATCCTGGTCCTGAGCGGCGTCGGGGCCGCGCTGCTGGCTGCGCTGGCGGCCGCACTGCTGACCGGCCGTGGGCTTCGGCCATTGCGCCGGCTCGCCGGCGGAGCGGCCGAGATTGAGCGCACCGCCGACCCATCGCAGCGCCTGCCCGAGCCGCCGGCCGAAGATGAGATCGGCGCGCTGACCGGCGTCCTGAATCGAATGCTTTCCTCGCTCGATCGGGCCCGCGCGAGCGAGCGGCGATTCCTCGCCGATGCCTCACACGAGCTGCGAACCCCGGTGACCGCGTTGCGCGGGAACGTCGAGTACGCCGCTGCGCCATGGTGCGAGCCCTGAGGTGCTGGCGGACATGCGCGAGGACTCCGAGCGGCTTGCCCGCCTCGTCGACGATCTGCTCGCGCTGGAGCGCGCCGGGGCCGCGCCTTCGTCGCTAGAGCTCGCGCCGCTGGAGCTCGCAGAGCTTGTGCGCAAGATCGCGGACGGACGCGAGCGCGTCATCCTCGGGCGGCTCGAGGCGACGTGGGTGCGCGGGCAGCCGGAATCGCTCGCGCGCGTACTGGAGAACCTGATCGACAACGCGCTCGTGCACGGGCCTGCCAAGAGCGCGGTGAGGGTCGAGCTCCGCGCCACTGCCGGACATGCATCACTGACTGTCTCGGACGAGGGGCCGGGACCGTCTGACCCACAACGCGTTTTTGAGCGCTTCTGGCGCGCGCCCGAGGCGGCCGGCCGGCCAGGATCGGGCCTCGGTCTATCGATCGTGTCCGCGATCGTCGAGCGCCATGGCGGCAGCGTGGCGGTCGACGGATCGGCGTTTACGGTGCAGCTACCGGCCCAGCCTCAGCCGCCGGGGAGCCCGGTCGAACCCAGGAAGCGGTCGGTCAGCGCGTAGGGCTCGGCGAGATCGACGCCATCCGGGTTGTTCAAGTAACCGGGCGCCGTGCCCGCGAGCCCGGTATGGCCGTACTGCCACACGATCCGGTTTGTGCGCGGATCGACGACGATTACGCGGTCGTTGTAGTCGTCGTTGCACAGCACGTCGCCGTTCGGTAGCGGCAGCGCCAGCGATGGGTGGTTGAGCGCGTCGGGCCCGCTGGGGGAGAAGCGCCACAGGACGTGGCCGGTCTTGTCGAACTCCTCGATCGTGCCCGGTTGCGCGTAATCGACGCTCAGGTAGACCCCGGGGCGGACCTCATTGGTGTCGGACGGGTAGCTGAAGTTCGGCACGTTGAAGGCGGCCGTAAGCCGGCCCGTGTGGTCGAACACGTCCGCCCACACGCCGCCGATCTCGGTCACGACCGTGCCGCCGTCGGCGGTCGGGAATGCGCCGTTGGGCGAGGAGAAGTCGGTCGGCGGCTGGTGGACGCAGCCACCCGTCGTGCCGATCTGGCGAACGGGGCGCTGGAGCGGCGGGCGGAGCTCGATCAGCCGGCAGTTCTTGATGTCGGCCGCCACGATGTTGCCGCTCGCGAGCAGGATCGCATCGTCCGGGTTGTAGACGTATCCGGGGCCCGAGCCAGACACGCCGGGGTGGCCGTAGCGATACGTGATCCGATGGCTCGCGACGTCGATCATCGAGATCACATAGTCGTCCTCCTCGGTCGCCACGATGCGGCGCCCGTCGTAGCTGAAGAACGCGTCGTCGGGAACCTTGAACGTCTGGCCCGGTGGCAGGTCGCCCCGTCGCGGGAAGCTCCAGTCGATGTTGCCCTGGGGCGTGACGAGCAGGAGGCGGTTGTTCAATTTGTCGGCGATCAGGACGTCGCCCGGCAAGACGCGCGGGTCTGAGCCGGCGCGCAGAAAGCCCGTGGCTGCCCGCTGCGCCCGCGGCCTGAGCTCGACCACCTTTGCGATCGGACCGGCGGCGGTGCGTCCGCCCACCACCATGATCGCTCCCGGCAGGCCGACCGCCGCCGCGTCGGAGAGGGGCTGTGGCAGCGTCCCGGCCGACGCACTCGCGCCGTTGCGTGGGTCGATCGCCGTGATCTCGCTGACCTGTGTCCCATCGGAGCGCCGCCCCCCGAGGATGTAGACATAGCTTCCGAGCGCCGCTGCGGATGCATGGGAGATGGGCTGGGGCAGCGTGCCAACCGTGGCGACCCGGCCGCTCGCCGGATCGAAGCTCAACACCTGGTCGGTCGGGCCGCTCGGGGCCTGGCCACCGGCGATCACGATACGGCCGCCCGCGGCGGCCACCGCCGCGTAACGGAGCGGTTGCGGCAGCTGGCCCACGATGCGAGCGCCGCCCTGGGGAGTCCAAGCGAGGATCGACTGAAGCGGCGTCTGGCCGGTAAAGCCACCAACCACGTAGACGGTTCCGCCGAGCACCGCCGCTCCGATGTCGGAGCGCGGTTGGGGAAGCTGGCCGATGGTCTGCGCCTGTCCGCTGCGCGGGTCGACCCTGACGATGTCGGCGTAGGAGGCGGACTGACCTCCGCCGAACAGATAGACGTAGTTCCCAATCGCTCCCGCGGCTGCATCGTGGAGCGGGGTGGGAAGCGTCCCGAGCGCCTGCGTGCGGCCCGCGCGGAGCGTCTCGACGCCCGCGCGCGAGAGGCTGGCTGAATCAAGCCCGCCGAGCAGCGCGGCAGCATCTGCGCCGATCGGGGCGGCGGCGGCGTCCTGGAGCGCCACCGGGAGGCTGCTGACGGCGCTCGCCGACAGCAGTGGCGCGCCCGCCGGCAGCGCGGGGCCGAGCGGTCTGTCGAGATCCTTGGTGCTGGTGCGGGTTGCGCTCACAAGCCCGATCGCAACAGGGATCAGAGCTGCTACGGCCAGCACAACCAGCCACGCGGAATACCTCCTCCCATCGCGCATGGCTCGGGATGATGGACCCCCTTACATAAAGGTTGTTAACGAAGCGGCCCTCGGCGGGCGGATTCTCACCTTTCTCTTAGCAGTAATTCGCCACAATTGGGACGGTGGATTCCCACGTGAGATCAAATGCGCAGGTCGAGCGCGATGCCGCCCTGGTGCGTATCACGCGCACGCGGGGTTGGCTGATCGCGGGCGCCGCTGCGCTGAGCGCGGCGCTCGCTGCCGTCGTGTCGGCCACAGCTCATGGCCGAACGATCGGCGGCAAGGCGCGGGTCGCGTCGGCGGTCGTCCCTTCCTCGAAGGTGCGCTCGCCTCAGATGCCGCCCGCGGCTACGGCAAGCCAACTCGGCCTCCAGGCGCCCGGCCAGGGCCCATCGGTCACTGCCCCGTCTACAAACGCTGCGCCCCCTGACTCCTCGACGCCCCCCGCGTCGTCGACGCCTCCCGCGTCGTCGGCGCCGTCCGCGCCCGTGACGCCTTCCGCGCCCGTGACCCCGGCCGCGCCGCCTGTTACGTCCGGCGGGTCATGACGGCGCAGACAAGCTTCGAGGCACTCGGCACGACCGCCGTCGTCGCCGCCACCGATCCTGAGCGGCTCCCGCAGGCGGTTGCCGCGGTACGCGAGGCCGTCGACGAGCTCGACCGCGCGTGTTCTAGCTTCCGCGCCGACTCCGAGCTCGCGCGGCTCAACGCCGCCGCGGGCTCGCCGGTGACCGTCGGTCCACTGCTGCTCGACGCCGTCGCGGCGGCGCTGCGAGCTGCGGTCCTGACCGAAGGCGACGTTGACCCGACCGTCGGTGAGGCACTCATCGCGCTCGGATATGGACCCCGGTCCTCCGCGAGCACGTCCGCGATTGCGCGCGTACCGGGCTGGCGGGTCGTCGAGCTCGACCGCGACGCCGGCACGATCAGCATCCCACGTGGCGTGATGCTCGACCTCGGCGCGACCGCGAAGGCATTGGGCGCAGATCGCGCCGCGGCCCGAGCCTTCGAGGCGGCCGGCTGCGGGGTGCTCGTGTCGCTGGGTGGGGATCTAGCGATCGCCGGCGATGCACCCGAGGGCGGTTGGAGCGTGCGCGTGACCGATGACCATCGCGCGGGTCCCGAGGCCCCGGGACAGTCGATCACGCTCCAGACCGGAGGCCTGGCCACCTCCTCAACGACCGTACGCCGATCGGGCGATGTTCACCATCTGATCGATCCGGCGAGCGCGCGCCCGACGAGCGGCCCGTGGAGGACGGCGAGCGTCGCCGCCGCCAGCTGCCTGGACGCGAACATCGCCTCGACCGCGGCGATCGTGCGCGGCGATCGCGCTGTTGCGTGGCTCGAGACGCTCGGGCTGCCCAGCCGCCTGGTGTCACTCACCGGAGGCGTCGTGCACCTGGCCGGCTGGCCCTCGGACGGCGAGGAGCTGCTGGCTGCATGACTGCGTTCGGGGCGGCGCTCGGCCCGAGCGCCTACTGGTATCTGACGCGCGCGACCGGAATCGTCACGCTCGTGCTCTTGACGGTCAGCGTCGTGCTCGGCGTGCTCGGGCCGCTGCGCATTGCCTCCCGGCCGCGCTGGCCCCGGTTTGCGATCGATGCGCTGCACCGCGACTGCTCGCTGCTCGTGATGGTGCTGCTCGTCGTCCATATCGTCACGAGCCTTCTCGATGGCTTTGCCCCGATAACCGTCGTCGACGCGATCATCCCGTTCACCTCGGCCTACAGGCCGCTGTGGCTCGGGTTCGGGGCGCTCTCGTTCGATCTGCTGATCGCGGTCGTCGTCACGAGCCTCGTTCGGCGGCGACTCGGCTATCGCGGCTGGCGCGCGGTCCATTGGCTCGCGTACGCGAGCTGGCCCGTCGCGGTGCTCCACGGCCTCGGCACGGGCACGGACACGAAGGCATCCTGGAACCTGCTCGTGACCGCCGTTTGCGCGCTCGCCGTGCTGGTCGCGGTCTGGACACGGATCGATCGGGCGCGGCCTCTCTACGGCAGCTTCCGGGGCGCGGCGCGCGCACTCGCGCTGGCGACGCCGGTCGGGATCCTGATCTTCACGGTCGCCGGCCCGCTGCAGCGAGGCTGGGCGAAGGCGGCCGGGACGCCGGCGAAACTGCTCGCGCACAGCGCCAGGCCTGCAACATCTCGCGTCACGGTGTCGGTGCCGGCTCCTTCCCGTCCGCATGCGTTCTCGGCCCAGCTCGCTGGAACGGTTTCCCAAAAGCAGACTTCCGCGGGCGCGGTCGTTGAGCTGCTGCTTCGGATGTCGGGCGGCGCCCAGGGAACGCTCCGCGTGCGGCTCGGAGGGGTGCCGATCGGCGGCGGGGGCCTGTCGATGACGGGTAGCCAGGTGGACCTGCTCGTCGCGGGCCTGCCGTCTGTGCTCCAGGGCCAGATCAGCTCGCTCCAGGGCGGCCAGTTCGTCGCCCACGTGAGCGGCGACGGGAGTGGACTCGACCTCCAGGCAAGCCTCCAGATCGACAACCAGAACGACACGGTGACCGGCTCGCTCCAGGCGACGCCGAGCGGAGGCCGCTGATGGGCCTCCCACGACTCCTGGCCGGTCTCAGCTCCAGCGGCGGACCGATGACGCTCGCCGAGCACGAGCGCGTCCACGGACAGCTGCCGACCCACGCCCCGGCCGGGTTGATCGAGATGATCGACCGCAGTGGCCTTCGCGGCCGCGGCGGCGCAGACTTCCCGACCGCGCGCAAACTGCGTGCGGTGGCGAGCGCCCGCACGCGCGACCGTGCCGTGGTCATCAACGGCTCTGAGACCGAGCCGGTGAGCGGCAAGGATCGGCTGCTGCTGTCTCGGCTACCTCATCTCGTGCTCGACGGGGCGGCACTTGCCGCGGAAGCCGTCGGCGCACGCGAGGTAGTCGTAAAGGTCTCCGAGCGGGCGGCCGCCTCGATCCAGGGGCTCGAGGGTGCGATCGCCGTGCGCGACGACGGCCTGCCGATTCAGGTTGTCAGTGCCCCGCACGGCTATGTGGCCGGCGAGGAGAGCGCGGTCATCCAGTACCTCAACGGCCGCCAGCAGAAGCCGACGCTCGTGCCGCCGCGTCCCTACGAGCGCGGCTACCGCCGCCGCCCGACGCTCGTCTCCAACCCTGAGACCGTCGCCCAGATCGCGCTGATCGCGCGTCACGGGGACCGCTGGTTCCGCGAGCTGGGGACGGCGCCGGATCCGGGCTCGGCGCTCGTCACGATCTTCGGTGCGGTCCGGGATCCGGGCGTGTACGAGCTTGCTTTCGGCACCGCGATGCCGGACCTGCTCGAGGCAGCCGGCGGTCCGACCGAGCCGCTGCGGGCGTTGCTCGTCGGTGGCTATTTCGGGACGTGGGTCGATGCGTCCGAGATATCGCGACTGCACCTCTCCCGCGAGGAGCTCCGCGCGGTCGGCTGCGCGCTGGGCTCGGGCGTGCTGATCGCGCTTGGTGAGAGCTCTTGTGGGCTGCACGAGTCGGCCAGAGTCATCGACTATCTCGCCGATGAGTCGGCCGGACAGTGCGGCCCGTGTATTTACGGCCTGCGTGCGCTCGCTGATCTGGTTGGCGATCTTGCCGACGGCGTTGCCCACATCAACGAGTCAGAACGGGCTCTGCGGTGGGCGTCGGAGATCCGCGGTCGAGGAGCGTGCCACCACCCCAACGGCGCCGTCAGGTTCGTTGAGAGCGCGCTGTCGGTGTTCGCGGCCGAGCTCGAGGCCCATCAGCACGTCCATTGCGACGCCAGGCCCGCCGGACTGCCCTTGCCGACATGAGGTAGGCGCGCGTCGATGAGCTCGCGTCTGCGCGTCAATCCGATCGCGTGCGAGGGCCACGGCCAGTGCGCCGAGCTGCTCCCCGAGCTGATCCGCCTCGACGATTGGGGCTACCCGATCATCGATGACCGCGACATTCCGCCGGAGCTGGTCGATCTGGCCCGCCGGGCGGTCGACGTGTGCCCCACGCTCGCGCTGCTGCTAGAGAGCCGGCGCTGACGGCTCCGTGGGCGGTCCGGCTCCGGCCGGGCGCAGCTCGCGCTGCCACCAGCCGACGTCCCACCACCGGCCGAGCTTGAAGCCGATCCGCCTGTAGACGCCGACCGGCGCGAACCCGAGCGACTCGTGCAGGCCGACGCTCGCATCGTTGGGCAGCGTCACGCCGGCGCAGGCGATTTGAAAGCCCTGCTCGGTCAGCCGCGCCAGGAGGTCCTCGTAGAGCGCCCGACCGAGTCCCTGCCGGTGGTGGGTCGGCGCGACGTACACGCTGACGTCGGCGGCCCAGCGATAGGCGGCCCGCTCGCGATGCGGGCAGCCGTACGCATATCCGACAACGCCATCCTCTTCGGCCACCAGCCAGGGGTGGGTGCGCGAGTAGCGTCTCGATCCGCAGCGCGAGCTCGCCCGCCTCAGGCGGTTCCAGCTCGAACGAGATCGCCGTCTCGCGCACGTACGGGGCGTAGATCGCGGCGCACGCGGCGGCGTCAGCGGCGGGATCGGCGGGGCGGATCAGCACGGCCGGCAGCCTACGGCAGCGTCGTGTCTGGAAGTTTTGCCCACCCGGTGTGCCTTTCTTCCAGAGGTGGGCCCCGGCAGCACCGCGCGCGGCCCCGACTGCACCCCGCGCGACTAATTGGCAAAATGCCAACAAGCAGCCGCCCGCCATTCCCACAGGAGAAGCTCCGATGACCCTGACCCTGACCGACGAGCAACAGTCCTTCGTCGAGGCGATCCGTGACTTCGCCCAGCGCGAATGCGGTACCCGCGAGCAGCGCGATGCGCTGACAGACGGAGGCAAGGAGGCCCACAACGCCGAGCTCTACAAGCGCCTGGCGGACTTGGGCTGGATCGGCGTTGCGATCCCCGAGGAGTACGGCGGCTCCGGCGGCGGGGCAGTCGACATGTGCCTGATGCTCGAGGAGTTCGCGCACGGGCAGATCCCGGGTTCGCTCATCGGTGTGACGATGATCGTGGGTGGCGCATACATGCGGTTCGGGACCGAGGAGCAGAACCAGGCGATCCTCGGCGGGATCGCTCGAGGGACGACCGAGTGCATCGCGATGTCGGAGCCCGAGTCGGGCTCGGACGTGGCGAGCCTCACATGCCGAGCCGAGCGCTCGAACGGCAGCTATGTGATCAACGGCCAGAAGACTTGGATCACCGGCGCGCACGAAGCGGCCCACATCCTGCTCGTGTGCCGCACGACGCGCGGCGAGAACAAGCACCAGGGGCTCAGCATGATCTCGGTCCCGACCGACAGCGCCGGGCTCGAGATCCGCGGCATCGAGACGATGGGCGGGCGCGAGGTCAACGACGTCTTCTTCACCGACTGCGAGGTTCCGGCCGAGGGTCTGCTGGGCCGTCAGGACGAGGCCTGGATGCAGCTGATGGCGGGCCTGAACTACGAGCGATTGATCATCGCCGCGCAGATGCTCGGAGTCGCAGAGCGGGCGTTCGACGTCACGCTCTCCTACGTCAAGGAGCGCAAGCAGTTCGGCCGCCCGATCGGGAGCTTTCAGGCGCTCAGGCACCGGCTGGCGGATCTCGCCACAGAGATCGAGACTTCGCGCCTGCTCGTCTACGACGTGGCGGCCAAGACCGACGCCAACCCGGGACAGCTGCTGCCGCGCGAGGCGTCGATGGCCAAGCTCAAGGCGACCGAGACCGCCAAGCGGGCGGCGCTCGAGGGCATGCAGATGATGGGCGGCTACGGCTACGCGACCGAGTACGACATGGAGCACCTTGTTCGCATCGCGCTTCCCTCGACCATCTACGGCGGCACGAGCGAGATCCAGCGCGACATCATCGCCAAGACCCTGGGGCTGTAGAACCTAGGACTCCGTGAGCGCCGCTCAGGCTGCCCTAGCCGCGGCCGCGCAAGGGCCGCCGCGGCAGCGGCTGGTCGCGCTCGTCCTCAGACGGGTGATCGTCGACCGGCCCGTCCTCGGGATGCGCAAAGGACTGCGGGCTGCCGCCGAGCTCGCTGGCGACGTTGCGCGTGCGGAAGTAGCGCGTGCACGCGACGAGAATCGCTAGTACGGCGACGACGACCAGCACGACCTCGAATGCGCTCACGCTCGAAATTCTTCCCGAGCGCAGGCGATTCTATGCCGGCTCGTGACCGACGCTTGGTAGCGGCGCCATACCGGGCTCGGCATCGGGCCCACGGATCTCGCCGACGACCGCGAGCCGGTCGAGGCGCGCGATCTCACGCTCGCCCTCGATCCGCGCCAGGTGATCGGCGGGCAGTCCGCGAACGAGGGCCTTGATCCGCTCCCGCAGCTGGAGCGCGAAATGGGGTGTCGATGCTCCCATCAACTGACGCACGTCATCGACAGTCACCTCGCGACCTTCGCGCAGCCGGTCGGGGTGCTCGGCCTCGCTCATCCGCCGGGACCCTTTGAGGTGCCGTTGACCGGCTGGGGCTCGAGGTCGGCGTCGATTTTCGCCTGGACCGGGACCGAGATCGCAGAGGCGTCGCCGATCACCCAGCCGTGGTTGTAGACCGCCGCGGTCGGCCCCTCCTGCGTATAGCCCGGCGTGGCGAAATCGAAGAAGAAGTTCTCCACCGAGGACGGGAGACTAGTCGCGCTGTCGACAAGGAGCTCGGGACCGTATGTCCCCGACGCAGACAGCGGCGCCGCGGCGGCGGCATCGAGCGTGCGGCCGGCGTTCATGAGCACGTAGCCGTGGCCCGGGCTCTTGACCGCCCACCCAAAGCTGCCGGGCACGTGCGCGCACGGCTGTCCGCTTGCGCAGGGAGGATCGCGGTAGGTCGCGAACGCGACCGAGTTCGCCGCCGGATCGTCCGCGCCGACGCGCTTGACCGGGCCGAATCGCGAAAGTGCTGAGAGCACGCTGTCGGGAATGACGCTCGATGGGCCGAGCACGTAGATGTTCGGTCGCCCGTGCGACACGAGCGCCTGCTTGGTTGCTGTCGGCACGCCGGAGCTCGAGACGAACAGGATCGGGTCGCCCGATTCGGCTGCCAACCCGGCTGCCGGCATTGCATAAGACGGAGAGTCGGCCGAGGCGATCACGACATCCGTGCTTGGCCGGCCCGCCGCGGCCGACTGGAAGCGGTCGATCCCCTCGGCGAGCGTGTAGGGGTCGTGCCCTGTGATCGCCACCGGGTGAAGGCCACTCGGCCTGGGGACGTCGCCGACCAGGATTGCCTGCGCTCCACCGGTAGCGCCCGAGCCGGCTGGGGCGAGCGCCGAGAGCGCGTCGCGTGTTGCCGTGGGGAGCGACCCCGCGGGCGAGAGCAGGATCGGGGCGCGGATGGGGGAGGCCATCAACACGGAGGCGGCGATCGCCGCCTGCCAGTCGTCGGTCGGTGCGATCGTGACGGTCTGGGGATGCGTGCCGGTCGTCGAGGACGGGTACACCGCGAGCGCCACTCCGGCCGCGTCGGCGACCGGGTCGCCACCTGAGACGCGGGTCGTGTTCTTGGTGGCGAGGGCCGGGAAGCCCAGCCTCTGGCCCGCCTGCGGGGTCTTGGCCTGAACGCCGCTGACCGCCGGGCCAGTTTGGACGAGCGTCGCCGCGCCGCCCCCGCAGCCGGCGAGCGCGCAGCAGGCGATAGGAGCGAGCAGACTTTGGCGGCGGGTCATGGCGACGCGGGACGTTAGCGAGCGCCGTCTGGACCAGCGCTGGTCACATCAGCACCACCGCGAGCGGCCTGGATCTGCTCACGCTCCGCGAGCCGGTTGGCGCGCCGCAGCTCTGCCTCGCGCATCCGTCGCTGCTCTTCGGGGCCCTCCGCGACGGCGGGTGGAACCGGGGTGGGATCGCCGTTCTCGTCGATCGCGACCATCGTCAGGTAGGCGGCGTTCGTGCGGCGTACCTCGCCGGTATGGGGATTCTCGGCCTCGACACGCACGCCGACCTCCATCGAGGTGCGCCAGGCGGCGTTGACCATCGACGAGAACGTGACGAGCTCGCCGACATAGATCGGGACGAGAAAGTTCATCCGGTCCATTCCGACGGTCACCACGCGTCGCCTCGAGTGCTTGATCGCCGCGAGTGCCGCCGCCTCATCGGCCATACGCATCACGGTCCCACCGTGGACGTTGCCGATGCTGTTCGCGTCGGTAATCCCCATCCAGCGAATTAGCTGAGAGCGCGAGTCGGCGACGGGTTTGGGCTCCATCGGCGACGATCCTAGTGGCCTTGACCGCTACGCTAGTAGTGCTTTCCACTCACCCGCCAAGGAGGATGCGATGCCGGGCCTTTCCGGGCGCATGTCTGTAGTCATCAAAGCCAAGATCTCGAAGCTGCTCGATCGTGCCGAGGATCCCGGCGAGACGCTCGAGTACTCATACCAGAAGCAGATAGAGCTGCTCCAGAACGTCAAGAAGGGGATCGCCGACGTCGTCACTTCCAAGAAGCGGCTCCAGCTTCAGGAGGAGAAGCTCCGCCAGCAGGTCGTGAAGCTCGATACCCAGGCCCGCCAGGCCCTGGCAGCAGGCAACGAGGAGCTGGCCCGGACTGCGCTCGAGCGCAAGAACGTGGCGCAGACCGAGCTTCAGTCGCTCGACTCGCAGATCGCCGAGCTCGAGGGCCAGCAGCAGCAGATGACCGAGTCCGAGCAGAAGCTGCGGACCAAGATCGAGCAGTTCCGCTCCAAGAAGGAGGTCATCAAGGCCCAGTACTCGGCCGCCGAGGCCCAAGTGCGGATCTCCGAGGCCGCGACAGGCGTCGGCGAGGAGATGGCCGACGTCGGGCTCGCGATGCAACGTGCGCTCGACAAGACCGAGAACATGAAGGCGCGCGCGAGCGCCGTGGGCGAGCTCGAGGCGGCCGGCACGTTCGAGGACCTGACCGCGCTCGGGTCGGGCGATGACGACATCGACCGCCAGCTCAAGGAGCTGTCGTCGTCGAGCGAGGTTGATTCGGACCTTGAGAAGATGAAGGCGGAGCTGGCGAGCGGGTCGTCGGCTGGCGAGCTCGGACCGGGAGCAGGGACCGGCGGCCCCGGACAGGAGGCCCGGAAGGCCGAAGAAGCCCAGCAATGATCGTCCGGATCGCGACCGAGGGTCAGTACGAGCTCGACGAGTCCTCGAGCGCGACGTTCACGGATCTCGACCACCAGGTCATCGGGGCGTGCGACGCGGACGACGAGGGCAAGTTCGCCTCGCTGTTCGCCAACCTGCTCGACCTCGTCCGGACGGGGCGGAAGATCCCCGATGATGAGCTCGTCGGCTCGGACGTCATCCTCCCGCCGCCTGATGTGTCGCTCGAAGAGGCGAAGGCTGAGTTCTCGGGCGAAGGCCTGATCCCGGGCTAGCGCCCCGCGGCAACTTCGCTACCGGGTTGTGGGAAGTTGTCGCGAATTATTCGCTCCAACTTCCCAAACCCCCACAGGCGCTAGGCGCCGGCTTACTTGTTCCCGAGGCCCTGCGGCGCCGAGCTCGTGCCGAGCGAGCCCTGCGAGACCGAGACCGACGGTGGCGGAGGGGTGGGGTTCGAGGGCGCCGGATTTGACGCCGCCGGGGCAGGGGTTCGACGGCGGCGGGGAAGACGTGCCGCCCGACGAAGCGCCCGCATTCGAGCTGCTCACCGGCGCGCTCGCGACCACAGCCGGGGCTGGATGGGACACCTTCTTGGTTACGTGATGCACTGGGCGCGCGTGGGCGGCGGCCTTGTGCTTGTGCTTCACAGGCGCCGGGGTCGAAACGGCCGCCGGTGTGGTCGCCCCGGCGAACGTTGCCGAGGGCTGATGCTTGGCGGAGCCGGTGATGAACACGATCGCTAGCGCAGCGGCGGCGGCCAGAGCGAGCGCGCCGCCGAGAACCGCCACCAGGCGGCGACGGGTAAACGGTGGGTGCGCCGCGTCTCCGGGACACGGCGGCGGGAGCGACTGACTCGATACCCGTCGGGGCTTCCCACCCGCTCGTGGTTTCCCCCGAGGCGTCGACGGCGGCAGCGCCCGACGCGACCGCCGCAGCCGCCACGGGCACCGCAGCGGGCGCGTCCCACTCGCTCGTTCCCTCGGAAGACGATTGCTCGATCGGCGCCGCCGAATCCCAGGCAGATGCTTGTTCGGGCTCCGGCTGAGGCTCGGGCTCTGGGACGGCCGCCTCGGCGACTGCGGGCGCCGCGGTGGCGAGGGCGAGCCCGGTGATACCGGCAAACGCACGATCGGCCCGCTGGGCTCGAAGCTCGGCGGCCTGACAGCTCACGCACGAGCCGAGGTGATCCTCGAGCTGCCTGGCGGCGCGACTCGTCGAGTGCGTCGTTGGCTCGCGCGGCGAGCAGACCAGGCGTGTCGGCGCAGGCCGCATCGCGCGTCCGCCGCCAACCGCGGCGGGGGCGAACCGCGCTCGCATGGGCGGCGGCGATCCCTCTCGTGTGCCTCAGCAGCTCGGCGTCATCGCCACCGCCAAACGTCGCCAGTGCCTCGGCGGCAGCCACCGCCGCCACCGCGGGCGGAAGAAGCTCACGCGTGTAGGCCTGGACGGCCTGCCGCTCGTGTCCGACGGGTGCGAGGTCGGCAGATGGTTCGGGCTCTGGCTCAGGGACAGGCTCCGGCTCGGGCTCACTCACCGACGCGGCGGCTGACCCGGCCGGAAGCCACTCATTCGCGGGGGCCTCGGGCTCTGATTCAGCCGCGGCCGGTTCGATCGGCTCCCACTCGGTAGTCGGCTCTGCGTCCTCGACGATGGGGGCGGGCTCGTTCGGGCTCGGGCTCCGGTGCCGTGGGCTCGGGCATTGGTTCAGGCGCCCGTACGACCTTGGGCGCCACCGGGGCCGCCAGGGCACCCGCCTCGAGTCCTTCCGGCATCCAGCTCCCGAGCCTCGTCTGCTCTTCCTGCGGTGCTTGCTCCCCGTTGCTCGGCTCCTCAGCGCCGGGTGTCCAGCGCGCTTGCGTTTCCGCGTCCGCCTGCTCCGTGGGCGGGGAGGCGGCCCCGCCGAGCTCAGGTGGGAGCCATGAGGACGGCGGAGGCGGCTCAGCTCTGCGCTCGATCGCGCCGTTGGCGGCGGGAGGCGGTGGCGCTCCCAAGACGCGATCCATTACGCGCCTGATTAGACCCCCTTCACGATTTGGCACGATCCCAGGATAGAGGAGGAGGGTCAGGAAGTCCCGGGGTTCCGGGGCGAGCTCTCAGCGGCCGCGTCGATTGATGACGTGGGTGAGGGTCCGGACGAGGATCTTGGTGTCTTCCCAGAGCGTCCAGTTGGTCGCGTACAGGTAGTCGGCCTTGACCATCTCCGAGAGCGGAGGTCGCGGTGGGCCGAGCACCTGCCACAGGCCCGTCATACCGGGTGTGAGGTTCTGGCGGTCGCGGTGGCGCCCCTCGATCAGCGCGTCCTCGTCGGGGACCAGCGGGCGGGGGCCGACCAGACTCATCTCGCCCGTCAGCACGTTGATCAGCTGAGGTAGCTCGTCCAGCGAGGACCGCCGCAGCAGCCGGCCCACCCGTGTCACGCGAGGATCCTGAGCAATCTTGAACAGCCCGTTGGTCTCGTTCAGGTGGGCGAGCGCCTCGCGTTGGGCATGGGCGCCGTCGATCATCGTCCTGAACTTGAGCATCTGGAATGTCTTGCCGTCCTTGCCGACTCGGGGCTGGCGGAAGAACACGGGTCCCCGCGTATCGAGCTTGATGAGCGCCGCCACCAGCAGGCCAAACGGAGCCAGGATCAACAGGCCGAGGGTGGCCATGAAGAGATCAACCGTGCGCTTGATCGCGCGCGAAGAGCGTCCAAGGCCCGGCTGGCGGACGCCCAGCACCGTGACGCCGCCGACGGTGTCGAACTCGACCGACGAACCTACGACCTCGAACAGCCGCGGAACGATCGACACCTTGACGCCCGTCTGGGTTGTGCGTCTGACCGCCTCGAGCATGAGCTCCGACTCGCTGCCGGGAGCCATCAGGAACACGCGCGAGACATCGAGTTCTGAGACGACCGATTCGAGATCCCCAAAGCCCACCTGGCGGCGCCGGCGCT
Source organism: uncultured Actinomycetes bacterium (assembly GCA_963795505.1). GTDB lineage: Bacteria > Actinomycetota > Thermoleophilia > Solirubrobacterales > Solirubrobacteraceae > Palsa-465. The sequence continues at coordinate 162,950 of CAWCIB010000010.1, read as the reverse complement.
CGTCCTGAGGCCTGCGGTGTTCGGTCCTGCGCCGCTCATCCTCGAGCGGGAGGAAGCCGACGACCTCGACGTGCGCGCTCGGATCGCACTCGAGCGAGTGCGATAGGGTCGCACGGGCCGCCGAGGCGCCGATGATCAGTACCCGCTCGGGCGGCGCGGCGATCTGAGCCAGTGCGCGTGCGCTCGCACGCAGTACGACCAGGAGAGTCGCGGTGGCGCCCCAGAGCGCGACGACACCGGCCCCGCCGAGGTTTGCGCGAACGCCCGCGAAGAACGCGACCGCGGACCATGTGAGGGCGAACGCGGCCGCCAGCACGAGCAGTTGTGGGGTCTCATCGAGCGTGGACTTGCGCAGCACGAGCTCGTCGTGGTCGTAGCGACCGCCCAGCTTGGCCGCCACGACGATCAGCGGCACCGAGAGCACGCTCGCGAGCGGTACGCCATGTCTGGTCGATGCGGCGATCACAGCGAGACCGCCTGCCGCCGCAGCCACATCAGCGATCATGAGGAGCCGGCGGAATACCGCGTTGCGGAACGCGGGCAGACTCTCCGGGACGGTGAACGTACGCCTGGCGGCCGTCCCCGCGCCGTTGGTTACAGCGGTTGCGGCGCCGTTCGAGCCGTTGGGCGTGTGCCCGTTGGACAGGGGACGAATTCTGTGCGTGCCATTTGGCCGGGGTCGCCTGTCAGCGACGGCCACGCCGTCCCGTGCTCCATTTTCCGATTTGTGGCCGTTAGCGACCCGGTCGAGCACGGCGTTATGCCCCTCCCGACGAGCCTCGGTGCCTGTGTCGCTCAATTTTGCTCCTCCGCCGGGGACCCTTCCGGACCGACCGGTTGCCCCGGAAAATGGAGTGTACCACTCCAAAAAACGTTGGCGTTTTATTTAGGAACGCCCCCTCCTGACGAAACCCTCCGGGAACCCCTCAATGTGCCCCCGGCTGACGCTCAGGGTACCGAATGGCAGTAGGCGTGTCTAGGGCTAAGAGCGCCCCCACGACGGGGAGCGACCTATACGGCCGCCGGAACCAGCTTCTCCATGAACGCCCGGCGCTGGCCGTGCTCGGAGCGGCGGTCCGCCTCGGAGTACCCGAGGTGGACAAAGAAGCCCTGGTGCTGAAGGTTGACTTCGTTGCGGTGAAGGACGACGCGCCGCAGCGCCAGGCGGGCTGCCGTCTCCTCGGCGTGCTCCATCAGCTGCCTGCCGAGGCCTGTGCTCTGTGCCGAGGGGTCAACCGCGAGGTTCTCGACCAGCAGCGTGTCGTCCAACTCGATCAGGATGATCGCGCCGACGATCGGATCGCCGGCCACCCAGATGTGGCCGGCCTCGATCGCCTCACTGTCGTCGCGCAGCAGCTGGATGGGCGGAAAGCCCATCCGCCTCATGTAGCTCTCGTACGCGGCTGCGACGATGGCCTCGATGCGATCGAGGTCATCTGGCCGCGCCAGCCTCACCTCATACCGGTCCGACCGTTTCTGCTCGCCCACCGCACTCCAATGTACCGAAGCCCGGAAGTGCGGACGCCGGTCAAACGAACGCCAGCGTTCGCTTGTAAATTGACACGCGCGCGGGGACGCGGCATCGTGTTGTGCGGCCCGCTATGGGGCTCGGGCCAAACGGACCTCTCTTGCATATGAGAATCCAGCTCTGGAGCTACAACTATGACCCTGAGCCGACCGGAATCGGTCCCCTGAGCACGTCCTTGGCGAAGGCTCTGAGGGACCGGGGCCACGCGGTCGAGGTCGTTGCGGCGCATCCTCATTACCCCGAGCCGGTTTGGGGTCGGCGTCTGACGCCCTACCGGGAGTTCCGGGACGGAATCGCGGTGACGAGACTGCCGCTGTGGCCGGGCAGACAGAGCGCGAGCGAGCGGATCCGCCAGGAGTTGACCTACGTCGGGTCGTTGAGCGCGGCGGCGCCGCTGCTCGGTCGCCCGGATGTGATCGTCGCGGTTTCGCCGAGCTTCCCGGCGCTGGCGCCGACGATGGCGGCCGCCAGAGCTCGGCGGGTCCCGTGGGTGCTGTGGCTCCAGGACATCCTCCCCGATGGTGCGACCGCGACCGGCATCCTCGAGGACGGGGCGCTGATCAAGACCATGCGCCGGTTCGAGCGCGCGGCCTACCGCTCGGCACGACGCATCGCGGTGATCTCGGACAGCTTCGCGGACAACCTGATCGGAAAGGGTGTGCCGTCGGAGAAGATCGTGCGGATCTTCAACCCCGCCACGCTCCCGATCCAGCCGAGCGCCGAGCGCGAGGTTGACGACCGCCTCGTGCTGACGATGGGCAACATCGGTCACACGCAGAACCTCGTCCACGTGACGAAGGCGTTCGAGGGCTCGGACGAGCTAGCCCAACTCGGGGCGCGCTTTGTGCTCGCGGGCGACGGCGTCGCGGGCACCGACGTGCGGTCGGCGATCACCACCGACCGCGTTGAGGTGACTGGTGTCATCGGTCGCGAGGAGCTCGAGGGCTATCTCGGGCGCGCGGCGGTCGCGCTTGTCTCACAGCAGTACAGCGGCCAGGACTTCAACGTCCCCTCCAAGCTCATGAACTTCATGGCCTACGGCCTGCCGACCGTCGCCGCCGTGCGCCCCGACTCGGAGGTCGCACGCATCGTCAGAGAATCTGGCGCGGGGTGGGTGACGAGCAGCGCCGATCCAGCCGAGCTCTCGCGCCAGATCGCACATGCGCTCACGGATCAGAACGATCGCCGTGAGCGCGCCGCCAGCGCGCTCGAGTTCGCGAAAGCGAACGTGGCGCCCAGCGCGATCGCCGCCCAGTTCGAGGCTGTCCTCGAAGAAGTGGTGAGCGGCGCCCAGGCGCCCGCGCTCGAGCCGAGTGCAGTAGCGTCGTGAGCCGCCGACGCCGTGACTGATCCAGACTCTTTCGCAGCCAAGTTCCTGTCCGAGACCGTGGATATCGCCCGCGACCTCGACACTCTCTGCCATCGACCGCATGGCCGAGGGCCTGGCGCGCGTGCGCGAACGCGGCGGACGGCTGTTCATCATCGGACTCGGAGGCGGCGCCGGACATGCCTCGCACGCTGTGAACGACTTTCGCAAGCTGTGCCGGCTCGAGTCCTACGCCCCGACCGACAACGTCTCCGAGCTGACCGCGCGGACCAACGACGACGGGTTCGAGAGCGCGTTCGTGGGCTGGCTTCAGATTTCACGCCTGAACGGAGACGACGCGCTGCTCGTTTTCTCCGTCGGCGGCGGCTCGCTCGATCCGCCCGTCTCGGTTGGTCTCGCAAAAGCCGTTCAGATGGCGGTCGACGCCGGCGCCGATGTGTTCGGGATCGTCGGCCGCGCTGAAGGAATCACGGCGAAGCTCGCGACCGAGTGCATCGTCGTGCCCGCGCCGGCCGAGCGGCTGACCCCGCATGCCGAAGCCTTCCAGGCGGTCGTCTGGCACCTGCTCGTCTCGCATCCGTCGCTGGCGGCTCAGGCGGGTCACTGGGAGACCACGCTCAGCGCCTGAGCGGTGCACGCAGGAATCGAGGTAATCGCCGCGGGGAGCGTCCTGGGGGAGGGGCAGGGCGGCGCGTCCGGTTACATCGAAGGGCTCGTGCCGGAGCTATTGCGCGACCCGAGGATCGAGCGCTTGACCGCCTATGTCGCCGACTGGTACGAGCCCGCCGCACACTGGAGCAATCCGAAGCTCGAGGTGAGGCGCCTGCCAGTTCCGCGCAAGCGGCCAGGGCGTGTCGCCTACGAGCAGCTTTCGCTGCCGCGGGTTGTGGCGCGTGACGGCGTCGACGTCTTGTTCTCGACCGGTAACTTCAGGCCGCTGCGCTATCGCCGTCCCAACGTGCTCGCGCTTCACGCCGTGCAGCACTTCATTCTGGGCGACGACATCGGTCGAGTGCGCTCGGCGTACGTCAAGTTCACGGTCCCACGCTCAGCGCGAACCGCGGACGTGGTGGTGGCCGTGACAGAAGCGCTGCGTGAGGACGCGATCCGGCTCTTTGACCTCGACCCGGATCGAATCGTGGCCGTACCGATGGGCCCCTCGCCGTGGGTGCTCGAGCTGCTCGACTCGTCCGACGCCGTGGAGCCCTACCGCACTGCCGACGGTGCCCCATACGTCCTGTGCATCTCTCGGCTGTACGCGCTCAAGAATCACGCGCGGCTGATCGAGGCGTTCGCCCGTCTTGATGGACTGCCGCACAAGCTCGTGATCGTCGGCGGTGATGCGGACGTGACCCGTGCGGAGCTCGAGGAGGTGGCACGTCGTAACCGAATCGAAGACCGCGTGCTGTTCCTGGGCCGCGTGCCTCAAGCTGACGTACCCGGTCTCTACAAGGGCGCCACGGCGGTCGCGTATGCGAGCCTCTACGAGACGTTTGGGCACCCGGTTCTAGAGGCATTCGCGACCGGAACGCCAGTCATCACGTCGACGACTGGCGGGACGGGCGAGGTCGCCGGGGGCGCCGCGCGGCTCGTTGATCCAACCAAGGTCGAAGACATGGCTCGCGGCCTGCACGAGGTGCTCGCAAACGAGGCCCTCCGCGAGCAGATGATCGAGGCGGGGCGTAAACGCGTGCGCGACTTCAGCTGGGAGAAGTGCGCGCGAGGGACCGTGGACGCACTGGAGCAGGCGTTGCGGCGTCGGGGGCGCTAGAGCGCACGCATTTCGACGGCGCGATTGTCCGGGCGTCGGCTTGACCCCCGGCACGTCGCGGATCCGCCGGCGTCCCGACCCGCTGGGCGGGGTTGCCACGGTACGCGCCGCGGGGCTCGCAGTCGGAGTACACGACGGCGCCCATCGTCACGAGCGCCTCCTGGCCGATCGTGACGTTGCCTGCGATCAGCGCGAACGCCGCGATCCAGGCGCCATCCTCGACGACGATCGGCGTCTGGATCGTGCCCATCCCTGGGTCCTCGAAGTCACGCGTGCCGCAACACAGATAGGCGCCTTGCGAGATCACCACGTGGCTTACCGATGTCCAGCGGCGCGTTGCAGTCGAGCCAGACCCGCTCGCCAATCCAGCTGTGATCGCCGACCTTGAGAAACCAGGGGTACTTGATGCTCACCCCCTGCTTGAACACGACGTCCTCGCCGATCTCGGCGCCGAACAGCCTGAGGATCCACGCCTTCAGCCGGAAGGAACGCAGCACCGGGTTCATGAACACGACCGCGTTCACGACCAGCCACAGTGCGCGGATCAGGTACCCGCGCCCTCCCTTGTCATCCGGCCCCTCGCTCGTCAGCCGTAGGTCGACCTTGAGCGGCGGTCGGTCGGCATCCGGCACGTCCGGCATCGACTTAGCGTACCCTCCGCCGCGTTCACCTGACGGAAGGGAGCCCATCTTGGCGGACGCCGAGACGACCGTACGCGCAGAAACGATCATCCGAGAGACGATCCAGAGGCTGCTCGACCAGCGGGGCGCCGGCGGCGTTGAGATTACACCCGGACTCGACAGCTGACCGCCGACCTGGGGCTCGACTCGCTCGAGCTGGCCGAGCTGTCGGCCGTGCTCGAGGACGAGATCGGCCACGACCCGTTCTCGGAGGGGATCGTTCCCGAGACGGTCGCGGAGCTGGTCGCGTACTACGACCGCTGAGATGCTGATCGAGCTCGTGCGCCGGGCTGCGGCCGAGACGCCGGAGCTCCCCATCGTCATCTCGCCGGAGCGAACGCTCACGTACTGGCGACTGCCTGGCACAGCGCCGAAGCAGTTGCGGCGGGCCTGACACGCAGAAGGCATCAAGCGCTTCGGTTCAGCGATCGCCGCCACCGACTGAGATCGTGGTCGCGCTCGTCGCGGCCTCCGCGAGCGGGAGCGAGGCGTGCCTGTACCCGCGCGACCTCGCCGCCGAGGACGTCGATCGCTTCGCGGCGCAGGTTCGACCATGACGTCGTGCTGGTCGACGAGCACATTGAGCTCCAGCACGCGCAAGCCGGCCACGCTCGACTGAGCTCGCGAGAGCGGCGGCGGACCTGCCGAAGACCACACGAGCAGCTCGCCGGTGCTGATCCTGACCACGGGCACGACCGGCGAGCCCAAGGGCGCCCGCCACGAGTGGTCGCGGCTGCGTGCGCGCGGTCCGGCATCCCGACGACCAGGCGGGCACGCGCTGGCTGCTCGCATACAACCTCAACCAGTTCGCCGGGCATCCAGATCCTCGTCCACGTGCTCGCGAGCGCGCGGCACGCTCGTCGCTCCCGGCCTCGCGGCGGGCCGAGGACGTGATCGCCGCGATGCGCGACCACCGCGTGACGCACGCGACGCGCGACGCCGACGCTCTGGCGGCTGGTCGTCGGCCGGCTCGATCGAAGCGACCGCGCGCGAGCTGCCGCTCAGCGCAGATCACGCTCGGCGGCGAGGCGGCGCCCGGAGGGCCTCATACAGCGGCTCCGGGAGCTGTTCCCGCAGGCGCGCATCTCCCACGTCTACGCCGGGACCGAGTTCGGCTCGGTCGTCTCGGTGCGCGATGGGCACAGCGGCATGCCGGTATCGATCCTCGAGCGCGACGAGAGCGCCGATGTGCGCTTTCGGATCGTCGACGACGAGCTGCAGATCTCATCGCGCGTCGGGATGCTCGGCTACCACGGCACGGACGACGCGGGGGCCGAATGGCGGCCGACCGGCGACCTCGTCGAGGTTCGCGACGGCCGGATCCACTTCGTTGGGCGCAAGACCGAGATCATCAACGTGGGCGGCGCGAAGGTCCATCCGCTGCCGGTCGAGGAGGTCATCTGCGCGGTGGAGGGAGTCAACCTGGCCGCGGTTTACGGGCGACCGAACCCGATCACCGGGCAGATCGTCGCGGCCGATGTCGTCGCGGCGCCCGGCGAGGACCCCGACGAGCTCACCGCTCGGATCCGGGCGGCCTGCGAGGCGCTTCCCGCTGCAGGGCGCCCGCGCCGCATCCGCGTCGTGGACGAGCTCGAGATCAAGGGCAACAAGCTGATGCGAAAAGAAGCGGCCGCGTCGTGAGCCGGGTGGTCGTCGTGACCGGTGGCAGCCGTGGGCTCGGCGCCGGGCTCGTGCGCGCCTTCCTGGACCACGGCGATTCGGTCGCGACGTGCAGCCGGTCGGCGACGCCGCAGACCGAGGCTTGGGCCAGCGAGCTCGCCGACCGGTTCTACTACGAGGCCGTGAACCTCGCCGACCGCGCGGCCTGCGACGCGTTCGTCCACAACGTCATCGAGCGCTTTGGGCGAGTCGATGTGCTCGTCAACAACGCCGGAGTGGCCCGCGACGGCGTCCTGCCGCTGTTCGGCGACGAGGAGATCGACCAGGTGATCGACCTCAACCTGCGGGCGACGATCCATCTCACCCGCCTCGTCAGCCGCCGGATGCTGACCGAGCACTCCGGGCGGATCATCAACATCTCCTCGATCGTCGGCCTGTCCGGGTATCGCGGGCTGTCCGTGTACTCGGCCACAAAGGCCGCGCTCGACGGCTTCACGCGCGCGCTCGCGCGCGAGCTCGGCTCGCGTGGCATCACGGTCAACTCAGTGGCGCCCGGCTACCTGCGGACTGAGATGTCGCACGGACTCGATGAGGCCCAGCTCGGCCAGATCAGCCACCGCACCCCCGCCGGCCGGCTCGGTGAGCCCGAGGACGTCGCGGCGGCCGTGATGTTCCTGGCCTCGCCGGAGGCTGCCTTTATCAGCGGCCACGTGCTCGTGGTCGACGGCGGGCTCACCGCCTGAACGAGGCCGCGTGGCGAGCGGCCCAGCGCACCGTCTGTCGAACCACCCAGGGGCGCCAGAGAATGAAGCCGTGGCCGGCGCCGTGTGCGATGCGCAGGTCGACGTTCGGGTGGGTGCTCGCGAGTCGCCGCACCGGCGCAATGCCCACGAACCCGTCACGCGATCCGTACCAGCCCAGTACGGGCATGTTCAGCCGATCGAGCGTCGCGTAGGTCGGATCGGCTTTGGTCTCCTCGAGCAGCGCCGCAGGGAAGAAATAGCTCGTCCCGACCAGCGGCATCGCGGACCAGGACGGGTCGCGTGACGGGTCGGCCGACTCGCGCATCATCGTGGTGAATGGAACGGGAGTGTCGGGCCTGTAGTTCCACTCATAGTCGGTGACCGCGTACCACAGGACCAGCCCGGCGCACGGGTGATCGGAGGCCGCTACGTGGGTGGCGGCCGCGCCTCCGAACGACACACCGAGCGGAATCATTGGCACCTCCGGACCAAGCTCCTGGGCGACCATCGCGGCGACCGCGTCGGCGTCGGCGCGCTCCCCGGCCAAGCTGAGCTCCTCGTTCGTGCTGCCACTCAGGCCGTGCGCGCGGAAGTCGAAGCGCGCCACCGCGAGGCCGGCGTCCAAGGCCGCGTTCCGGAGCGCGACGAACGCGCCGTGCTCGTCGCGGTCCGTGGTCAGACCGTGACAGAGCAGCAAGGTGCCGCTCGGGGAGTTCGCAGGCGTCGCCAGCCGGGCGTGCAGCGAGACACCGTCCGCGGCTGTGAGCTCGTAGGACCGCTCGCGGGGGTCTAGTGCTTCGACGTCGCCAGCAGGCCGTAGCCCAAGGTACCGTCGGACCAGAAGCCGTCCAGCACGTCGCACGAATCGCGGAAGCGCTGCCAATCCTCCTCCCCGATCAAGGCGATCACCTGATCGCGGTTGTTATCGGCGTTCTCGCGCCAGCGTGCGAATGTCGGGCGGGTCGCCTCGGTCAGGTCGGTCGCCTGTTCGACAGTCAGACCGCGCTCTTGCATGAGGCGCTCGTACTCAGAAATCGGCTCCATGCGCGCGTCGCCGAACACGGCTCGCAACAGCGTCAGCGGCTCGCGCAGTCGGCGGACCTCGCGAAGATCCATCGGTCGGCGCAGGACGATGTCGCACAGCACCATCCGCCCGCCGGACCGCAGCACGCGCGAGCATTCCGCAACGAGGCGCTCGCGGTCGCGCATCAGGTGCGAGGACTCGAGTACCCAGACGCGGTCGAACGACCCGTCTGGGAAGCCGTTGTCCATCCCGTCGCGCTCCAAGAACTCGGTCGCGTCGCTCAATCCGGCCGCATCGGCGCGAGCGCGGGCCGCCGTCGATCCCCTCCGCGCTGGTCGTGATTCCGGTCACCCGCGCGCCGAGATCCTCGGCGATCAGGCAGGCGGGCGCGCCTGTGCCGCAGCCCACATCGAGCACCTCCATCCCGGCCTCGATCTGCGCCCGCTCGATCATCAGCTGAGTCAGCCGGCCCGTGGCGGTGGCGAGGTCGTCCGCCTCGCCCTCGAAGACCCCGTAATGAAGCTCCTCGCCGAGCAGCAGCCCCCATGCGGCGGTGACGCGGTCGTAGTGTGTCGCCGGCTCGAAGCTCAAGGCGCCGGAGGCTACCCCCCGATGCGCATCACTGCGAGCTCAAGCCGCCCGGCGACCGTGATCGACCCCGACAGGATGAGCCTCTGATTTGGCGCGACCGTCACGCCGTTGGCGGCAGCACCACCCCCGCTTGGGACGGTGACCGTTCCGCCACTGCCGAAGGCCGGATCCGGCTGGCCGTTAGGTAGCAGGCGGATGACGGTCGCACCGACGCCGGCCAAGATCATGTCGCCGTTCGGCTCCACGGCGCCTGCGTTGACACCCTCGTAGAGCGGGAGCCTGTCGACGCCGCCGGTTCCAAAGCTCGGGTCGAGCGCGCCGTTCGGAAGCAGCCGCACGGCGACCGCGAGCACTCTGTCGCTGAACGAGTTGCCGACCACCACAACTCTTCCGCTCTGATCGTGGGCGACCCCGAACGCGATCGCGGTCGCATCGATCGGAACCGTCACGATCCCGTCGTTGCCGAAACTCGGGTCGGGAGTTCCGTTGGGCAATAGGCGCGCCGTGATGAACTGGCGCCCGTACCCCAGCACGGCCTGCAGGCTGCCGGGGAGGAGCGCCGCGGGCACGAGCGCTGACAGCGAATCGAAAAGGCTGTCCGTCTGTCCTGCGAGCACGATCGTTCCGTCTGGGTTGAGCGTCATCGCCCAGTTCGTGGCGTCCGGCGGCAGCACGGTCACGCCGTCCGTTCCGAAGCTTCGGTCGATCGAGCCATCGGGGTTCAGCCGGGCAGCCGCGAACGCGAGGTGACCGTTCCACGCGGTGCCGCCCAGCACGATCTTGCCGTCAGGCTGGATGGCGATCGCGTTAGCGATCGCCGCAAAGCCGATTGGGATCGTCGCGATCCCCCCGCTTCCGAATGAGGTGTCGACGCTCCCGTCAGGCAGCAGTCGAACGGCGGTGAACGCCAGCGAGTTGCCGGCACCCGATGACCCGGCCAGGACAATCTTGCCGTCGGGCTGAAGCGCGATCGCGTTGGCGCCGCCCTCGTGTGGCAGCGTGACGCCGCCCGAGCCGAAACTCGGGTCGAGCTTGCCATCGATGAGCATCCGAGTCGCGACGAACTTATAGGTCCCGTCTATCTCGGTCTCCCCACCCGAAACGATCCTCCCGTCGGGTTGCACCACGGACGCGCCGGCGGTCGCCCAGCTGCCGAGTGGAATGGTTACTACGCCTCCGGAGCCGAAACTGGGATCAAGTGTGCCGGGGGCCAGCGTCGCCGTCGCCGTGGGCGACGGCGTGTGTCGATGGCGCCGTCGGTGGTGCCGACGGCGATGGTGATGGTGAGCGTGTCGGTGCTTGACCGACGGTTGAGATGCGGGCGCAGCCGTGCTGACAACGGTCGCCAAGATGACCGACGTGGCGGCCGCCCGCGCCAGACCGTGGCGCATGGCGCGCGAGAATACAGAGCTAGTCTTGGACCGGCGCCGCTTCGCAGTAGGGGCTGAGCGCGAGCAGCTCGGGTGGCGGAGGCGGCTCCTTGCCTTCGACTCTCGGGTCGCGCCACTTCCCGGCCTCCCGCAGCCCGCTCAACAGCAGCGTGCTCATTGGCGGCAGGTCCTCGCGCACGAATACGTTGAGCCCGATGATCACGCCATGGCCAACCTTGTAGGGGCCGAGGACCCTGCTGGCCCCTCCGACCACAACGTCGTCGCCGATGACGGGTGCACGCAACTCCTCGCCCTGAATCCAGCGGCGGTCCGTGCCAATCATCGTGTGGTGGTAGACGGCCACCCGCGACCCGATCACGGAACCTGGTCCGATCATCACGCCGTAGGGATGTGGGAACACCACGGCGGCGCCCATCTTGATTCCCGGCGCCTGATGGAACGCGAACACCTCGCAGGAGAAGATCATCACTTGGAAGTAGGCGACGATCCGGGCAAGCCACGCCGGGCCGCGCTGACAGATCCGCACGAGGATCCCGAACTGGAGGCTTGGGCTGAGCAACATCCGGGGCACGAGCAGCAGCAGCGAGCGCTCGATGCTCTCCTGCTTGTCGCGGTAGAGCAGGCGGTAGTCCGAAAAGATCAGGCGGAAGATCCCCCAATCGGGGATCGTTACCTGCGGCTCGACCGACTCGGGCCCTGACCCATTGCCTTTCGCCATGGGCTGGTCAGGATACAAACGGACTACGCGGCGATCCCCGCCGCCGGCCGCCGGCGGCTCGCGCGCTCGGCGGCGTACCGGATCGCAGCGAGCGATCCGGTCGCTGCCACATCCACTCCCCGAGCCGCGACACGACGCGCCGAAGCCTCGCCGAACCGCTCGCGCATATCGGCGTCGGCGACCAGCGCCTTGAGCGCCCGGGTGGCCGCGTCGATGTCATCGCGGGGGACGACGAACCCGTTGCCACCGTCCCCGACAAGGTCGGGGGCGCTGCCGACCTTGTCAGACAGCACCAGCGGCAGGCCGAAGTGCATCGCTTCGGCGACCGCTACCCCGAACGTCTCGCCCCACCCGGACAGCAGCGCGAAGACGTCGGCCGCGGCATACGCGCTGGTCACCTCCGATTGGTTGAGGAACCCCGTCAAGTGCACGTCGGGGATCTGATCGCGCTCCGCTAGCGCGCGGAGCTCGTCCTCGAGTGGGCCCGAGCCGACCACGACCAACGCACAGCGGTGCTCCGCGCGGACGCGTCGGAACGCCTCGAGGAGCATCGCGGGCTGCTTGGCTTCGGCTAGCCGGGAGACGCTCAAGATGATCGGTCCTGCGTCCGGGTCGACGCCGAAGCGCTCGCGCAGCGACTCGCGCTGCGGGCGCAGACGCGCCGCCTCGGTCGTGAACAAATCGGTATCGGGACCGTAGGGGCATGGGAACAGGCGCTCGGCCGGGAGGCCGTAGTGCTCGAGCCAGCGGCGGTTCTCCTTTGAGATGTAGACCGCCGCGTCGAGTGCCGAGAACAGCGAGCGAACCATCACCTCCTTTACCAGCGTCTTGAAGAGGCCGCGGGGATGCAGCAGCGTCTGCTCGTCGCGCATCACGACCCCCATGCGGCGGGCCCGCTGGGTGAGGATCGCGAACTGGTTCGAGATCCAGCTGTAGCCCTCAGACCACAGCACGTCGAATCGCCCTCTGACAAGCCGGGGAATGATCTCCGGGCTCGCGAGCTCTGTGATGCTGGTCGCGACCGGCGCCGTGCGGTCGGCGTCGCTTAGGAACTCCGACCGGTAGCCATCGAGCAGAGCGGTGTCCCAGACGACGCTGTCGCTGTAGCCGGCGGTGGCGGGCCGGACCCCCATCGAACACGCGTAGATGACGGTCAGATCGACGTCGTCCGCAGCGGCGATCCGCCGGTAGAGCGGGATCTTGAACGGGACGGGGGAGGGCGCGAACAGCGCGACCTGGATCGGCGTGCTCACCGTCCGGTCTCTTTAGTCAGCGCCGCGATGCCGTCTCGCAGTGCCTCGCCATAGCGGGTCCAGGTGAACTGTTTGGCCTTGGCGCGGGCGGCGGCGCCCATCCGGCGCCGGAGGTCGCGATCCTCGTAGAGCTTTCGGAGCTTGTCCGCGATCGCGTCGGCGTCACGGATCGGAGTGACCCAACCGTCGACCCCGTCTTCGATCACATCGTGGCCGAATGTGTGCTCCGAGACGATCGCCGGCAGTCCACACGCCATCCCTTCGAGCGGGGTCGACGGGAAGCCCTCGATAAGCGATGGCAGCACGACCACATCGGCGCTGCGGTAGACCGACACGAGCTTGGGGCGTGCCAGCGCGTCGATGTGCCGGACGCGCGGCTCGTCGATCCACGGCTGCCGGCTGCCGACCGCCCGGCCTGCGAAGACGAGCTCGGCGTCGCCGAGCTCGGCGCGCTTGAAGGCATCAACTAGGTAGGAGATCCCCTTGCGCTGGCCGACCGAGCCGCAGAACAGCACCCGGAATGGCTCTCCGTCGCTCCGCTCCTCCCCCGGGGAGAACAACTCCGAGTCAACTCCGAAATGGGCCATGAACATGCGCGAGGGCTCGACGCCGGCCGCTTCGAATGTTCGCTGGTGGTAGCTCGAGACCATGATGATCCGGTCCGCGGTGGCGATTTCCTCGGCGTAGCGTCGCTTGCGCCACGGCTCGTAGAACGGCCCCTGGAGCGTGTGGGCGTAGGCCGGGACCCGCTTGGCCTCTTCGCCCAGCACTCGCTCGACCTCCTCGTAGTGGGCGATCGGGAAGTCGAGGATCCGCGCAACTCCCCGCCGCCCCGCTGAGCGGAAGGTGCGCGTCGAGGTTCCCTGGTAGCCGATGACCGCACGGCTGCCATTGAGTGCCCTGCTCACCCGCCAGTCGTAGAACAGGACTTGGGCTCGGTCGACGGCGGCGACCGCGGGCTTTGGCAGTCCGAGCCGGTTCGCGAGCACGTACGCGACCCCGATCGGCGTCGAGGTCCGGCACAGCAACTCAGCCGGAACCGTCTCGGGAACAGCACGGAGGGCGAGCTGGGCCAAGACGGCGCGCCTCAGCTTCCTGGGAAGTCGTCGCTCGAGATCGGCCAGCTCGCGCTCGTTGAAGACCATGGGCGAGTGATAGGCGGTGAGCTCCCCATGCTGCGCCAGGGTCTCGGCCGACTGGATCATCCAGCTGACTCCCCCCGGGTTGGCGACCGCTACCCCCCCGCCAGCGTGGGTCCTACGGATGGATGCCCTCAATGAAAAGGCTGTCCTCTCGCACGTCCATCCGCTCGACCTCCGGCAGCCGCCCGTCCTTGAAGGCTGACTTGGTGATGCTCTCAAACCCCGCGTCGCGCATCCTCGAGCCGAGCGAATCGAAGTCGTAGATCCACTGGTGCGGGCGGTGCAATGTCTTGATTGCGAAACGGTGAATCGTGCTGTCGCGGTCGAAGTCAGACATCGAGTAGAACAGCTGGTTGAGTTCGTCGGCCGCGCGGGGCTCACCGGCGTTGCGCTTGTTGAGATAGTCCTCGACAGCGGACTCGAGGTCCGGGACTGCAAGCCGCAAAATTCCGCCGGGCCGCAGGACCCGGAAGCATTTCCGCAAGAACCCCTCGGCCTCGCGCTTTGTCAGATGCTCGAGCATGTGCGAGGAGTAGATCGCCTCGGCCGAGCCGTCGGGCCACGGCCAGTCCTTGGTGACGTCCATGCGGGTGATGTTCGTCGGCCATTCCCACCCGGACTGGATCTCACCCAGAAGGCCCACGCGGGTCAGCGCGCGCCTGAGCCCCGTTCGCTCGATCATCGGGCCAAACGACTTGTCGATATTCACCCAACTCTCGGGCGTATTACCTCCGCAGCCAAAGTGAAGGCGAAGGGGAGCGGCGGTCGTAGTCACGGGTCGCCAGGGTAGCTGACCTGCTCGGGATGACCACCACTAGGCGGCTATCCTGCCCGCCCGTGCCCGGCCTGCAGCCGTTCCTGGAGCGCGACTTCTACACGGACCCCCGCCGTCGGGCGCGCTCGGCGATCGTCAGATTGCTCCAGCGTCCCGTGCGGCGTGCCGGGTTCGATTTCGAGCTGCGGAGTTTCTACAGCCCGATCCCCGATCTAACCGCTGTAGGCGATCAGGTCTGGTCGGAGCGCTCCGAGCTCCCAGGGATCGACTTCGACCTCGATCGCCAGCTCGGCTTCGTGGAAGGTGAGCTGGCGCAATTCGCAGCCGAGTTCAAACCGCCGCGCAAGGCCACCGGCTCCCGCCTGGACTATTACCTCGATAACGGGCTCTTTGGACCAGGCGACGCCGAGCTCCTGTACGCCATGATCCGGCGCTACAGGCCGCGGACTGTGCTCGAGCTCGGAGCCGGTTTCTCGACCCTCGTGAGCGCGGCGGCTGCCGTCGCCAACCGCGCCGATGGCCACGCGACGCGTCTGGTGTCGTGCGACCCCTATGCGTCGCGGGATGCCGCGGCGGGCGTCGACGGTCTCGCCGAGCTGCGGCCGATCGCCGCCGAGGAGCTCGAGCTCTCGGAGTTCGGGTTGCTCGCTGACGGTGACATCCTGTTCATCGACAGCTCGCACACGGTCAGGCTCGGCGGCGACGTCATCCACCTACTGTGCGAGGTAGTACCTCGGCTGGCTCCGGGCGTGCTGGTCCACGTCCACGACGTGTATCTCCCATACCACTACCCCCGCGAGTGGTATGAGCAGTTCGGTTGGTACTGGGCAGAGCAGTATCTGCTCCAGGCCTTGCTCGTGGGCAATCGACAGCTCGATGTGCTCGTCGCGGCTCACGCGCTATGGCGCGATCGGCGCGAGCGGCTGGCCCAGACGATCCCGACGGTTGCGGGCGCGCCAGCGCCGCTGTCGTTGTGGATGCGTGCTGGCGGCCAAGACTGATCGAGTCCGTATGCTCGCCGCAAATGCCGGGCACCGCTGAGGATTCGCTGCCCCTGTCTTCGGACGGGATGGTCGGCGCCGAGCCCGCCGTCGAGGCCGCGGCCGATGGCGCGAGTTCGACGCGTGCCGTCAGAAGCGTGATGGGCGCGTCGCTGCTCCTTCAAGGCCTCGCGATTGTCTCGGGCATCGAGCTTGCGCGCGGCCTCGGTCTCACCGGTCGAGGCAGCCTCGCCGCGGCGATGCTGTGGCCGACGATGATCGGCACGATCGGTGTGCTCGGTCTCGAGGAGTCCGTCACCTATCACGTGGCGAGCGCAGGCGACCGTCGCGAGGTTGGCAGGCTGCTCGGGAGCGGGCTGGCGCTGTGCGCGATACAGGGCGCGATCTTTACCGCAGTGGCGCTGATCCTGGTCCCGTTCGCGCTCCACAAGCACGGCTCGACCACGATCTATTCGGGCCTCATCTTCACCGGCTACGTGACAATGAACATGTTCAATCTCACGCTGAACGGGGCACTCAACGGTCTGCACCGCTACGGGTCCTACAACGCGGTCCGTGTGAGCATTGGAGTTACGATCGTGCTCGCGCAGAGCGTCCTGCTCGCCGTCGGGGCGTTCAGGGTTCAGCTCATCGTGACCGCGATGATGGGCTCCTACGTCCTGTGTCTGCTGTTCGACTGCGTGATGACCTATCGCGCGCGCCCGGGGCGGCTGAGCGTCGATCGCAAGACGATGCGCAGCATCTTTCTCTACGGCGTGAAGAGCCACACGAGCAACACGTCCTCGTATCTGAACCAGCGCCTCGACCAGCTCGTGATCTCGGTGTTCCTGACATCGCGCCAGCTCGGGATCTACGTCGTGGCCGTGACCTTCACGCTGTTCACCTCGCTGCTCGGAGCATCCGCCATGGTTGCCGCGCTGCCCAACATTGCGCGTCTCGATGACCGCCAGGAGCAGGCTCTCCTGGCGCGACGGTTCGTTGGCTTCACCCTGATCGCCGCGATCCTCGCATCGCTGCCGATCATCTTGCTCGCGCCGTGGGTGATTCAGCTGTTCTTCGGCAAGGCGTTCGCAATCGGCGCCAACATCACGCGTGTCACCGCGGTCGCGTCGATTGCCTTCGCGGTCACACGGGTGATGGAAGGGGTGCTGCGGGGCGTCGGCAAACCGCTGACGGCGGGCATGGCCGAGTTCGTGGCGCTCGGTGCGACCGTTGCCGGGCTTGCGATCCTGCTGCCCGCGCTCGGCCTGATCGGTGCGGCATGGGCGACGCTGTTTGCATACTGCGTCTCGGGTGTCTGGATGGCGTGGCGGATACGGTCGTTCATCGATCTTCCCATCGGTCAGCTCTTGACACCCGACCGCGAGGGCCTCACGGTTGTTCTGAGTCGGCTGCGAGACCTTCGAACCAAGCTCGTACAGCGGCTACCCTTTGGCCGCGTGAGTGGGGTAGCGGAACCGTGAGCGGGGCAGTCGACGCCCGCGCCGGGTCGGACCGCGCCGGCGCCGCCGACGTCAGCGCTGCCTTTGGCACTGTGCGCGGAATGACCCTCGAGGAGGTCAAGTCGCTTGACGCGTTGCCGCCGACCGAGCACGGGCTGTGGGAGCTGATCTGGTCGGATTACCTGGCTCAGTACGGCGCTCGCAACGAGCCCGCCGGGGCGCGAGCGGCAATGCTCATCCCGCGTGTGATTGTCAACCCGTCGCTGAGCGCATGCGTCCTGGTGCGCCTCATTCAGGGGACGCCGTTGTGGCTCACATGGCTCTGGCGAAGGCTCCTGATCACGTTGCACGGCTGCGATTTCCAGCCGCACTGCCGCATCGGACCTGGACTCCAGATGCCCCACCCGATCGGAATCATCATCGCCCACGGCGTGCTCGGGCGGAACGTCGTGCTCCAACACAACATCACGGTCTCGCCGGTGCGGACGAACTGGCGCAGCGGCCGCTCGCCGGGCTTGTTTCAGGTGGGCGACAACGTGACGGTGTTCACGGGAGCGGTCGTGGCCGGGCCGGTCGCGATCGGAGATGGCGCGATGGTGGGAGCGAATGCGCTTGTAACCGAGGACGTACCTGCCGACCACCTCTACAGCCGCGGCCGGGCACGGCCGGTAAGCGAGGCGGAACGACAGGGGATCGCGTAGCGCCATGGAACGAGCAACGACAGCTGGCAGCGCGCTCGGTCGGTGGGTGAGAACGACGCTGATCGTGTTGGCCCTCGGCGCGGCAGGCGGCGGAGCCGTGGCCGTCGGCATGCTTCACCGCCACGTCGCGCTGGCGATCGTTTGCCCGCTCGTAGCGTTGCTCCCGTTGTGGGTCCGCCTCGCCCAGCGGCGGTTCGACCCCTTCGAGCCGATTTTTATCGTCGCGATCGCATGTTTGGTGCTCTACGGGATCCGCCCGGGCGCTGAGCTGATCTGGAACATAAAGTCGTTTGCAAATCAGTACGCGCGCGATGGGTTCGACGGAGCCTGCGTGATCGCGATCGTCGGGATGCTGTCGATCTACCTTGGGTACGCGCTTGTCGTGGGGAACCGGATCGCCGAGCGCACGCCGGCCGTGCCGAGGCAGTGGGACACGACGCGTTCGGTGAGGTTCGGGGTTTGGGTGTTGGTCGTCTGCGCGATCCTGACGGCGGCGTTTGCCGCAACGATCGGCTTCAGCAACTTCATCCACTTCTATCTCGGCCGGAGCACCAGCAGCGGACAGACCTTCTTGCAGGTCTCGGGGTATGTGGGACTCGGGCCCTACCTGACGATCCCGGCGACGATCATTTTCCTGTTTGCGTTCGCGCGCCTGCGGACCTTCAAGACGTTTGTGCTGTTCGTGATCTCGCTCGGCGGGGCGGCCTTCATCTCGTTTCCACAGGGGAATCGCACATACGTGCTCGCGCTCGTCATGCCGTTGTTGATGTTCCCCTACCTGCGACGGCGCCGACGTCCCAGCACCGCGGCGCTCGTCGTAGCCCTCATCGGCGCCGTGCTGGCGCTGAACGTGTTGTTCGTCACGCGCTCGGTCTCGGCACAGCGACCGTCGTTCGGCAAGGAGCTGGCGTCCACGATCACACACGTGCCGGCCGAGCTGAAGAAGTTCGCGACCGGCGTCGACCTGGCCGAGTTCAGCGTCCTGGAACTCGAGCGCGAGGCCTACTCGAGCCCGTACAACCCCCTCGGCTTCCATCCCGGCCAAACACTGTTGAGTCTCTCCGCGTACTGGATCCCGCGGAAGATCCTCCACAACAAGCCACCCGCGGCTGCTCAGTTCGTGATCGACCGCTTGTTCCCGTACACGATCCAGACGAGGGCCAGCTTCAACCCCGCGGTCTTCGGTGACTTTTATGCCGACGATGGCTGGGTGACGATCGTCCTCTACGGCATCATCGTAGGGATCGTGATCCGCTTCATGTGGGAGTACTTCAAGCGCTACGAGGACAGCGAGGGGGTGCAGATCCTTTTCGCGGCCACCCTGCCGGTGCTGGTGATCATGGTCCGCAACAGCGTCGTTGACTCATTTGCCCGCTCGCTGTTCCTGAGCGGGCCGCTCCTGCTCTGTCTGATCGTGTGCTCGCGCGAGCGCATGCGGCGCTGGGCCGGGTACCGGTTGCGGTCCGAGCGGCCCGAGCTCAGACCACCAGTCGCAGGCTGAGCATGGCGGTCTTGCGCCCGGACGAGCCGTGTGGATTGCGCGCGCGCTTTCACCCCGAGTCTGAGTTTGGTGGCTTCACGGACCTCGACGGCGCGATCCGCTTCTACGCACGCGTGCGGGAGCTGCTCCCGCCCGACGGGGTCGCGCTCGACATCGGCTGTGGCCGCGGGACCCAGGATGACGACCCGGTTCGCGTGCGTCGCGACCTGCGCATTCTGCGCGGGCATTGCAAACAGGTAATCGGGATCGATGTGGACGGCGCGGGCGTCGAGAACCGGTTCATCGACGAGTTTCGGCCGATCGGCTCGGACGGCGCCTGGCCTGTCGCACAGGCGAGCATCGACCTCGGGTTGGCCGACTTCGTGGTCGAGCACCTGTCGGACCCGGATGCTTTCTTCGCCGAAGCCGCGCGGGTGATCAAGCCAGGCGGATGCATCTGCATTCGCACCATCAATGTCAACAGCTACCTGGGCGTCGCTTCGCGTCTGATTCCCTCCCGGCTGCACACGCGCGCGCTAGGGCGCGTCCATCCACAGAGACAGGTCGAGGACGTGTTTCCTACGGCTTATCGCTGCAACACGCGCAAGCGGCTTGCGCGTGCGCTCTCTGCTCACGGCTTCGACGCGACCGTCTACACATCGGAGGACGAACCCAACTATCTCGCGTTCAGCCCAGTCGCTTACCGGCTTGGACTCCTGCACAGACGCTTCGTTCCGAAGGCCCTTTTGGTTGGCCTGGTCGCATGGGGCCGGCGGCGATGAGACTGATATGGAAACTGCACGGAACCGATTAGGAGTCATGCTAACTTTGGGCGACCTTCCGGGCTCCAGGTCGTGGGCTTCAGGTCGGGGGACTCTTTAGAAACGCTGGACGCATGGAAACCGGATCAGATGACCGATCAGTTGGCTGAACAACGCAAGCGCGCGGGAATTCGCGACTACATGGCGACTCTGCGGCGCCGGAAGTGGGTGATCCTCGGCACGACGGTCGTGGCAGCGCTGGCCGCGGCAGCACTGTCGGTAACACAGCCGAAGACATATCAGGCGCAGGCGACGCTCCAAGCGCTCGACCCAGCCCAGAGCGCCGGGTATGCCGACCTCCAGCAAGCCGATGTGAACATCGCCACGGTAACGTCCGCCCAGCTTGCCCAGACCGCGACGCGGACCGATGTCATCACCGCGGTCAAGGCCCGTCTGGGCCTGTCCGACAGCCTGGACCAGATCCGCTCCAAGCTGTCGTTGTCCGAGGACCCACAGTCGAATTTCGTGTTGCTTACCGCAACGGGAAAGACTCCGGACGCGGCGGTCGCGCTGGCCGATACCACGGCGGGTGAGCTGGCGAGCATCTCGAATTCGCAGGAGCGCACGATCTTCGCCCAGCGGGCCGCGCAGGAGAGCAGCTCGATCGCTTCGCTGCTCTCCCAGTTCGCCGGCAAGAGCTATGGGCAGCTGAGCCCCGCCGACCAAGCACGCTTCCAGGCCAACCAATCACAGGCGAATCAGCTCTCGAGCCTGGCAGCTCGCCTGACCGCGTTCAGCAAGGTCGTGACCATCGCGCAGGTTGAGGCCAACGCCACCACGCCCACCTCGCCGAGCTCGCCCCACCCGGCGTCGACCGCCGTGCTCGGCGGGGTCGTCGGACTGATCCTCGGCCTGCTCCTGGCCTGGTTCCTCGAGTCACTCGATCGCCGTCTACGGCGTCCGGATGAGGCCGAGTCGGTGCTCGGCATGCCGATCGTCGGGGCCGTCCCGAAGGGTCAGCTCGGCCAACGGCCCGCCAGCGGCAAAGACGCGCTGAGTCTCGCGGCGTTCCGGATGGTCCACACGAATGTGCGCTTTCTCGCTTCAGGCAGCGGCGCGGCGCCCCGCTCGATGCTTGTCACCAGCGCTCTTTCCGAGGAAGGTAAGACGACAGTCGCGATCGGTATTGCGATGTCGGCCGCGGTGGCGGGTGTCAAGACGCTGCTGATCGAAGCGGACGTACACCGGCCGACGCACGCCAAGCGGCTCGGACTGAACCCAGGCCCGGGGCTGGGCGACTATCTACAAGGCGGATACTCCCCGGGGCAGATTCTCCAGGTCCACCGTTTCGTTGACCCGGCCAATACGCCGACCAACGGCTCCTCGGCGAGGGGTGGGTTGGCCGAGCTGACCTGCATCACCGCCGGCAACGTGAAGTCATTCCCGGCCGTCAAGCTCGGAGCAGAGCACTTCGGAGCCGTCGTGAGGGAGGTAGGCCGGGTCTACGACCTCGTCGTGATCGACACCGCGCCACTTCTGGCGGTCCCCGAGACCCTCGAGATGATGACTTTCACCGATAGCGCGGTGTTCTGCGCCCGTCTTGGGCGCACGACCGTGGAACAGGCGCGCAGCGCACGGGAGTCGCTGTCGAGGCTCGACAAGACAATCGGACTTGTCCTGACCGATCTCGACCCGGATCTGGGCGGCTACTACGGCTATACGTACGCCTACGACTACACCGCCTCGCACGCAGCGGCTGGGAAGTCCTAAGCGCGGCCGCATCGCCGCTTGCGCGCTGGCCCTCGCGGCCGTTGCGCTTGGTGGCTGCGGTGGTGGCGGCTCGACGAGCACCGCGACCACCACGCTGCATCCCGGGCCCGTACCGGTGGCGCGGCTTCGGAACGTCGGCGGCGCCCCCGGCCTCCCGAAGGGAGTCTGGGGCGGCCCACGCGGGCGCGTTCCGCATGCCGTCCTGATGCTCATTCATGGAGGCTCGTGGACCGGCATCAGTCCAGCCTCGTTCAATGCCACGCTTGGCACCGCGGCAGTTCTCCAAACCCTCGGTTACGAGACCTTCACCGTGGATTACCGTCGCGGCGCCCAGGGAGTGACCGATCTCGACAACCTGTACGTCGCCGCGCGCCAGCAGGTTGGTCCGTCGGTCCCGATCTGCGCAATTGGCGTCTCAGCCGGCGGCCATCTCGCCCTCGTCCTGGCCGAGCACCATCCCGATCTGGCGTGCGTGATCGACTTTGCCGGGCCCACTGATCTACCCGCGCTGCGCACCGAGCCGCACGGGCAGCTCAGCGCCTACACGATCGCCCTGACCGCGTTCGGGGCGGCCCCGCTCGCCGAGCTCAGTCCTGCGCTTCACCCCGGCACGATCAAGGCCAAGCTAATGCTGCTCTATGCGCAGACCGACCCGCTCGTGCCGGTTGAGCAGGGCCGCATCATGGCCCGTGCGTATCCGAGCGCCCAGCTGATCGTGCTGCCCCCGGGGAGCGCGCCGTTCGTACACACGGGGGTAGGGGCGCCCGCGCAGACTACGGGCGTCGATCCGACCGCGAGGCTGAGGGCAGACCAGCAGGAGCAGGCCTTCCTGCGGGCGGCGACGGGAAGCTAGCGGCGCTTTGCGCGGCAGGCCTTCGGCCGCTTGCCGTGGCGGGCCGTGCATCTCTGGCGGCGGCTGTGGCGCCGCGCGCGCGTGAAGGCCACAGCGACTTGTACAGAGGTCCGGGTTGAGGCGCTACCCGCGGGTGGTGTAGTCGAGGGGGTGCTGATTGGCAATGCGCCCGACACGCTGGCACGGGTCACCATGACCTCGAGCTGGCCGTTGCCCTCAGTCGCACCCGCGAGCACGACCCCGCCGGTGCTGGGCTGGAACGCGATTCCGTTCGCGGCACAGTCCTTCGAGTCACAGTAGAAGCCGAGGCCGCCGGCCGCAAATGACCCGTCGAGCGCGCCGTTCGAGGTCAGTCGCACGATTGTCGCGCCGACCCCGGCCAAATAGATCTGTCCCTGAGTGTCGGTGACCAGCGCGTTGATCCCGGCCCCGGGGAACTCGGCGACGCCGCCCGAACCGAAAGCCGGATCGAGCGTGCCCGACGGGGTGAGCGCCACAGTCACGACGTTCCAGACGCCGTTGACCTGGGCCTGGCCCGAGATCACGGTGTCGCCGTTGGTCTCAGGACCCACGGCCAGCCCGGCTGCGTTCGCCCCCGGTACGAGCGTGAAGACACCGCCATTGCCGAACGAGGGGTCGAGCTGGCCGTTTGGGGTAAGGCGGGCGGCCATGTAGCCGTCTGCGCACGATTGACAGCTCGTCTGCTGGCCCGCGAGCACGATTCCCCCATCCGCCCGGAGCACCATGCCCCAGGCGTCTCCGGTGGGCTGAGAAGTCAAGAACGCAGTGCCGCCTGAGCCAAAGCTTGGATCAAGCGAGCCGTTCGGTGTCATCCGGGCAGCGGCGAAGTACACATCCTGGCCCTGCTGGGCGCCGCCGCCAAGCACGATGTCGCCGTTTGACTGGATCGCGACAGCGTTGGCGATCGCGTACGTGGTGCCCACCGGCGCGACCGCCACGCCGCCTGACCCGAACGACTGGTCGAGGCTGCCGTCGGTGTTCAGCCGCACGGCGGCGAACTGGAGTGGCCCGTACTTTCCGTCCCGTCCGGTCCCCGCGACCACAATTTTGCCGTCGGGCTGAAGCGCGAGCGCGGCGCCGCTGTCGATGCCGGCGCCGCCGTTGATCGCGACGGTCACGATCCCGCCGAAACCGAAGCTAGGGTCGAGGTGGCCGCTTGGCGTCATGCGGGTGATCAACATGACCGTCTCGCCGCTGGGCAGCCACGCCTGACCGGCCGTAACGATCGAGCCATCGGGCTGGACGACGTCCGCCGCTGCGCCTGACTTCGTTCCGACCGAGACGGTCGAGAATCCGCCGCTGCCGAAGCTCGTGTCAAGTGCACCGGCGTTGCCTGCCGCCGCCGCCGGCAGCGCGGATACCAGGAAGATCGCAGCGATCGTCAGAGCGCAGGCAGCCGTGCGGAACCGCATGCATGGCGATTCGGTCCGCGGGCGCTACAAGTCGCCCTTCAGAGCGCGCTTTTGGACGCACGTCGGAAGGCGCCAAACGGACGGATGTTCGAGTCCTGGCTAGCCGGCGGTGGCCGCCGACCACGTCTCGACGTTGTGGTCGTGAATCTCGACGAGGATGTCGTCGATCCCGTAGGTGATGTCCCAGTCGGGATAGTCGGCCCTGAACGGCTCCAGGTCGGAGATCCACCAGCGGTGGTCGCCGATGCGGTTGTCCTCAGCCAAGCTCCAGTCGAGCGCGCGGCCGGCGATTCGCTCGCAGGCGACGATCGCCTCGAGCATCGAGCAGTTGCTCTGGCGCCCGCCGCCAATGTTGTAGACCGCGCCCGGGCGGGGCGACGCGCGATAGGCGTCGAACGCCGCTACGAGGTCGCTCGAATGGATGTTGTCGCGAACCTGGAGCCCCTCGTAGCCGTAGACCGTGTAGTGATCGCCGCTGATCGTGCAGCGCATCAGGTAGGAAAGGAAGCCGTGCAGCCGCGCTCCGGCGTGGTTTGGCCCAGTCAAGCAACCGCCGCGGAAGCAGACCGTCGGCATGTCGAAGTAACGGCCGTATTCCTGAACGAGCAGGTCGGCGGCGGCCTTGGAGACGCCGAACAGCGAGTGGGTGGAGGAGTCGATCGACATCGTCGTGTCGATCCCCTTGAAGTAGCGGTGCTCCGCGGGCAGCTCGAGGCGATCGTCGACCCGGCGCAGCGGCAGAGAATTGGGCAGATCGCCATACACCTTGTTGGTGGAGCAGAACACGAACGGCGCGTCAGGACAATGCGCACGGGCGGCCTGGAGCAGGTTCAGCGTGCCGTTGGCGTTGACCCCGAAATCGGTCTGCGGGTCAGATGCCGCCCAGTCGTGCGACGGCTGAGCCGCGGTGTGGACCACGAGCTCGATTGGTCCGGCCTGGGCGAAAACGCGCTCGACGCCGTCGCAATCTCGGATGTCCAGCTCGACCGATCGGAACGAGCTTGCAAACTGATCGAGGAGGCGATCGGTCACATGCGCTGTCGACGCCTCTGGGCCGAAGAACTCCGCGCGCATGTCGTTTTCGATCCCAACGACGTCGAACCCCTGCTCTACGAAATATGCAACCGACTCCGAGCCGATCAGGCCCCCGGAGCCGGTGACGATCGCTACCGGCATCGCTTTCCTGTCATCTGGATCAGACCGACTTCCCCAGCGCGTCGATGCTAGCCGATTGCTCGCAGAAACTCGTCGGTTTCCTTCAGCGCCTCGGGCGTTCCGATCTCGTAGAAGCGCTCCGTCGCCTCGAAACCCGCCAGCTCACCCCGAGCCGCGAGCTCCGAATAGATGTCCGATAGATCGCTCGCGCTGAGTGCCAGCGCCTCTGGGCTGAACACCCCGAGCCCGTAGTCGATCCAATGCATCTTGCGCGTCGGATTGCGCTTGTCGTGGGCCACCACGCGTCCGTCGTCGAACACCGTGTTGCTCGAGTCCCAGCGGCCCTCGTTGCGCAGCACGGTCATCAGCGCGGGCGCACCGCTGGCGCGGAACGCTTGCTCAACTGCTGCGTAGTCGATCCGCAGGTACGTGTCGCCGTACAGGACGTGAAACGCGTCGCCGAGCAAAGGAAGCGCCTTGCGGAGGGCCCCTGCGGTGCCGGCGGGCTCCGGGCCGTCGTAGGAGTAGTCGATCTCCAAGCCGAGGCCCGAGCCATCGCCCACCATGGCCTCGATCTGTTCCCCGAGGTAGCCAACGCACAGCACGATCCGCACCGCACCGTGACGCTTGAGCAGCGCGAGCTGGTGAAACACGAACGGCTGTCCCGCGACTTCGACCAGGGCCTTCGGCGTGTGCCGGGCCTGCTCGCCGAGCCGCGTGGCGAGGCCGCCGGCGAGAATTGCGATCGGGGAGAGGTCGCCGTCAGACACGCCGGAACTGCTGCTCATCGATCCGGCGCAGCGTCGCCAGATTGCGATCCTCCCGCAGCCGGCCGCGGAAGTCCTCATCGCGCCACGGATCCCAGGGGGCACTGATCAGCTTTCCGTGGATCCCGGCAGCCTCAACGGAGAGCAGGAAACAGGCGAGCTCGGCGGCCTCGGTGGCCGGTACGCCCCCGCGCGCGAGCTCCTGCTTGGTTTGCTCGTAGTAGGCCTCGCCGACCGCCTCAGCGCCGGCGCTCAGCGTGCCCTCGTGGATCCGCGTCACGACGAATCCCGGCGCGATGCAGTTCACGCGTACACCCCGCTCGCCGGCGACCGCCGCGACGTTCTCGGTCAAGCGCACTACGGCTGCCTTGGAGGCTGCGTACGCATCGTAATGGGGCAGGGGAGAGGTCGAACCGCCGCCCGAGAACGTGACCGCTGCGCCGCCGCTTGCCGCGAGCAGCTCGAGGCAGTGGTGAAGGGCGAGCATCGTGCCGACGAGGTTGACCTCGAGCGTGGCCCGAAAGGCCGCGGGCTCAATCTGATCGATGGTTCCGATCGGGCCGAGGACTCCGGCTGCGGCGACAAGGCCATGCAGTGGACCGCCGATGGTTCGGAGGGCGTCGCGCCAGGCGTCGTCAGAGGCGACATCGAGCTGAACGCCCCGGTGGGGCTCGCCGCCGAGCGCCGAGACCGTCTCGCCGATCGCATCTAGTCCGCGCGCGGCGACTATCACCTCAACACCCGATCGCGCAAGGGCTTCGCAGACCGCGCGCCCGATCCCCATCGAGCCGCCTGTGACGAGAACGCGCATCAGCCCCGGATCGATGCGTACGCCGGCGATTGCGCGTACGCGTCCTCGACGCGTGCCCAGGCGTAGCGGGCGTCCTCCAGGTCGCCCAGCAGCGGCGCCCCCGACTCGAGGGCAGAGGCGAAGTGCTCCCACTCGGCGCCCCAGGAGAGATCGTCGTCGGGGTAGGAGCGCTCCTCGAGCTCAGGTGGCCCGAGCTCGGGCTTCATGCGGTAGATCCAAAGTCGCTGTGTTCCATAGGAACGTACGAGGCCATCTACTTGAAGCTTGGCGGTCCGGCAATACGCCTCGAGCGAGAACATGTTCTTCCACTCCGTCCAGGTGACATGCAGCATGGCCCAGGTCGAGTCGCGCGAGTCACGCTCGCCGAGAATCAGGGCTGCGTTGTCCTCGACCTCGGTGTCCCAGAAGTGGGTCCTCAAAAGCGCCGAGTAGAGCGGCAGCGGCCCGGCGAGCCAGTGCGTTAGGTCGAGGAGGTGCATGCCCTGGTCGATCAGCTCGCCCCCGCCTGAATGGCGTGGCTCGGCCCGCCATTCGCGGTCGTAGCCCGGCCGGCCGCCGTGGCCATAGCGCCCGCGGAGGTGCATCAGCTCGCCGTGGGCGCCGGAATGGACCTCGGCGGCGAGGTCGCGCAGCGCGGGGTGAAAGCGGTGGTTGAAGCCGACCTTCACGCGCCGCCCGGCGGCCTCGGCGACCTCCATCAGCCGCTCCACCTGCTCGACCCCCAGCCCGGCGGGCTTTTCCACCAGAACATGCGCGCCCGACTCGAGCGCCTGCTCGGCGAGCGGTGCCAGCTGGTCATGGGTGACGGCGACGATCACGACGTCGGGCTCGAGCGCGAGGAGGTCTTCCAAGGTTGCGCAGACGCGCGTGCCGTGGGCATCGGCGAGCGCGGCCGCCGCGTCCGCGGCTATGTCGAACACGCCCGTCAATGTGTCTTGCTCCCGGAGAGCCGCCGCGCGTTTGGCTCCGATGAGGCCGCAGCCGGCGATACCGATGTTCACGCGTATTCGGTCGAGTCGGCCCCGACAAACTCGAAGTCGAACGACAGCTCCATCGCGCTCGCGGCCGCCATCGCCTGGCGCGTGTCGGCCGGATTCTGCGCGTATACGAGTAGGAAGCCGCCGCCACCGGCGCCGACCAGCTTGCCGCCCACCACTCCGCTGCGCCGCGCAAGCGTGTAGAGCTCGTCGATCCGCCCGGTCGCCATACCCGGGGAGCGCTCGCGCTTGTTGAGCCAGTGCTCGTGCATCAGCTCGGCGTACGAGAACAGGTCTCCGGAGACGAGGAGGTCGCGACTGCGCAGCCCGAGCTCCTTCGTGCGGTGGAGGTTCTCGATCATCTCCTGATCACCGGTCTTGGTCCGGGAGTCCTGGTCCTGGAGTACGGCGGATGCCTCGCGCGCCTCGCCGGTGTAGAACAGCAGCAGGTTGTCGCGCAGCGCTCGCAGTGTTTCGGGCTGAAGCTCGAGCGGCTCCACTGTGACAGTGCCGTCCGGGTTGAACGTGTACGCGCAGATCCCGCCGTGGGCCGCGACGTAGGGATCCTGCTTTCCGCACGGCTCCTTGAGCACATCGATCTCGATCTCGCATGCATCCTCGGCGAGTGCGCCGGGCGTGATCGATGTGCGGCGGGCGTGCGCGAGCGCCTTGAGCACCGCGACCGTGTAGGCGCCCGACGAGCCCATCCCCGTCCCGGCCGGAACGTCTGCGAGCGAGGCGATCTCGAGCGGGTTACCGCGCCAGTGACGCAGCAGCGTCTCGCGCAGGATCGGGTGCTTGATCTCCGCCGGGTTCTCGACGTCCTCCATCTCGGAGTACTTCATCTTGTAGTGGCGCTGGAAGACGGTGTGGACCAGCATGTAGATGTACTTGTCGATCGCGCCGGCCACGAGGAAGCCACTGTGGTCGCGGTAATAGGAGGGCAGGTCGGTGCCGCCGCCGCCGAGCGAGATTCGCAGCGGCGCGCGGCTGAAGATGACGCTCATGTCGCCGCGGCCTCCTGTTCGATCGCCGAAGGGTTCGCGTCGAACCACTCGAGCGTGCGCACGATCGCCTCCTTGATTGTCAGCGTCGAAGACCATCCAAGCGCGCGAATGCGTGTGCAGTCGAGTTGGATCAGAGGGCTGTCTCCGGGCCAGCCACGCTTGCCGCCCGTGTGCTCGATCTCAGGCTCGACGCCCATGTGCTCGCAGATCACGCGCACCGATTCGTCGACCACGACCGTTTCGTCGGTCCCGAGGTTGAAGACGCCGAAATGGCCCGGGGCGTCCTCGTAGCGGGCCGCTGCGGTGAGCATCGCCTCGATGCAGTCCCCGACGTAGAGGTACGACTTCGTCTGCCGGCCATCGCCGAGCACACGCAGATGGCTCGGGTCACGCTTCAAGGCCCGGTAGAAGTCGTAAACGTGGCCGTGCGTGTAGCGCTCGCCGAGAATCGACACGAACCGGAACACGACGCCGGTGAGCCCGAAGCCGTGCGCCTGAGCAGCGATCATCCCCTCGGCGGCGATCTTCGATGCGCCGTACAGCGAGGTCTGAATCGGGAAGGGCGCGTCCTCCGGGGTCGGGAAAACGTCGGGCTCTCCGTACACCGAGCCGGTTGATGAGAACGCGATCCGCGGTACGCCCGCGGCGCGCACTGCCTCGAGCACACTGGCGGTCGTGATCGTGTTCTGTTCGAGGTCCCGGCGCGGATGGTCCACGCCGTAGCGGACATCGGCGTTGGCCTGCAAATGAAAGACCCAGTCGCAGCCCTCAAAGGCTCGCTCGAGCAGCGACTCGTCGCGCACGTCTCCCTCATACACGGTCGCGCCCGGGTCGTCCCGGAGGTGCTCGACGAACTCGCGCCGGCCTGTGCGGAAATCGTCGACGATCGCGACCTCGACGCCGTCGGAACGCAGGCGGTCAGCCAGGTTCGAGCCGATGAACCCGGCTCCGCCGGTGATGCAGGCGCGCTTCAAGGTTCTCTACAAGCTGAAGCCTGCGGCGACCGCGTCGCGGTGGAACATCTGAACCGTCTCGAGTGAGAACTGGTCGAGGTCCTTGCCGAGCGAGTCGAGCTTCTTCAGCAGGTCGTGGGTGACCGTGATGATGTGGCACCCGACCTGGTCGGCCTGCACGACGTTCAGCACCTCGCGCGGTGAGGCCCAGATCAGCTCCGAGCGTGGCGCGGCGACCATGATGTCCACAGCGCGCGCCATGATCGGCTGCGGTTCGATCCCGGCGTCCGCGATCCGGCCCGCGAAGACCGAGATGTAAGAGGGCGCGCCATCCTTGACCGCCTCGGTGATGAGCTCCACCTGGGCAGTCGTGAACAGAGCGGTCACATTTACCTTGACGCCGCCCTCGGAGAGCTCGCGTACGAGCGGGGCCATCGACTCGCCACCGGTCGTCGAGACGGGGATCTTGACGTAGACGTTCTTGCCCCATTCCGCGATCTTGTTGGCCTGCCGGCGCATCTCGTCGGCGTCGTCGGCGAAGACCTCGAATGAGATCGGCTTGTCGGTGATCCGCTCGAGCAGCCGCTTTGCGAACTCCTCGTAATCAGTCAGCCCCGCCTTCCACATCAGCGTGGGGTTCGTGGTGAAGCCCTTCACGCGCGGGTTGGCGTCAAGCGCGAGGATTGCGTCCAGATCGGCCCCGTCGGCAAAGATCTTCACATTCAGATCGTCAATCACGTTCACTCTCCCTGCAGGAGCAGGTCGACGGCAGAAGCGAGGGTCTGCACGGCGACCTCCGGTTGTGCATCTGCGCCCCGCTTGTGGGCACTTCCCTTTGTCTCGACCAGAACAGTGTGGCAGCCAGCGGCCTTCCCGGCAAGGATGTCCGTGTCGGTGTCCCCGATCATCCACGAGCGCTCAAGCTCGATGCCCAGGTCCCGCGCGGCGTCAAGCAGCATTCCAGGCTCAGGCTTACGACATCGGCAGGGGCCGCTGAGCTCGGGGACGACCCCGTCCGGGTGGTGCCAGCAGATGCGAAAGTCGTCGAATTCCACGCCGATCAGCTCGAGCACGCGGGCCTGCACGGCTTCCAGGGCCTCCAGCGAGGCGGTTCCCTTCGCGGCCGCGGGTTGATTGGACACCCCGACCAGCAGCCAGCCAGCCGCCTTCAGTTGCTGCAGGGCCTCCGCAGCTCCAGGCATCAGGACGACGTCCTGCGGGCTCAACGGCGACTCGGGCGGTTCGCCGACCAGCTCGTTGAGCACGCCGTCGCGGTCGACGAACGCCGCTCTCATCAACTGACGCGCTGCTCGGCCTCGAATCCGGCGACGAGTTCTGCGTAGGTCTGCTTGAGGCCATCCTCGAGCTCCACCCGCGCGCGCCAGCCAAGCTGCTCCACAGCGCGCGCCGGATCCATGCACGAGCGCTCGAGCTCGCCTTCGCGCAGCGGGAGCAACTCGGGTTCTACGTCGCTACCGGCGTGCGCGGCCAGGATCTCGTAGAGCCTCGATACGGGCGTCTCGATCCCTGTGGCGATGTTGAACGTGCCGCGCGTCCCGGCTGCCCGCAGCATGGCGTCAGCCACGTCGGTGACGTGAACGTAGTCCCGCGTCGGCTTGCCAAAGCCGAACATCCGCGGCCGCTCTCCGCTCCACAAAGCGTGGCTGAAGATCGCCACCACGCCCGCCTCACCGTGCGGGCTCTGCCGGGGACCGTAGATGTTCCCCAGCCGCAGCACGGCGTGCGGGAGCCTGCTCGAGTTGGCCCATGTGTTGACGTACGCCTCGGCGCCCCATTTCGACGCGCCGTACGGGGCGAGCGGCGACGGAATGAACGTCTCGGCAGTCGGGATCGGAGCCTCGTTGCCGTAGAGCGCGCCACCCGTCGACGTGATCACCAGCGGAGCGCCGGAGCGGCGTGCAGCCTCGAGGAGGTTGAGCGTGCCGCGCACATTGACCTCGCAGTCGCGCTGCGGGTCAGCGACCGAGGCCGTCACCGACGCCTGTGCCGCGAGGTGGTAGATGACCTTCGGGGCGGCGGCGTCGAGCACCGGGTCAAGCGCGGAGGGGTCGGAGATATCGACGACCTCAAGGTCAGCAGCAGCGTTGACGCGCTCTTGCTTGCCGGCGGACAGGTCATCGATCACCGTGACCTGCTCGCCTTCGGCGAGCAGGGCGTCGACGACGTGCGAGCCGATGAATCCGGCGCCTCCTGTGACCACCACGCGACTCATGCCTCACGGCATCCTACGTTCCGCAGACAGCAGCCGCCGCGCCGCTCCGAGCAACCCGCCGCGGCGAGCGCGAGTTGGTCGAGGCCCGTCGGCCGGGGTTGCGCGCGCGGCCAGCTCGAGCCACGCCGAGCGCACCGGTTCTGGTGGAGGTCCCGCGGGCCTGCGGATGAACGCGTCCTCCGCCTGGGCCAGCCGCTCGACCGTGTGCTGGCAGAGCGAGCAGCGTTCGATGTGCTTGGCGATCGCGCGCTCGTGATGCGCCAGCTCTCCGTTGGCGCGGGCTGCCAGCAGTTCGGAGACGTCTCGGCAGACCTGCTCCCACGTGTCGCGCAGGGGCATTCGTGCTACCGCCGTGGTGCGTGCGCTGCGGCGCAGCAGCTCGTCTGCGTCGGCTCTCGGTGCGGTGCGGACTCTGGCCAAGAACTCGACGAAGGCGGCGAGCGTCGCTTCGTCCACCAATTCTGCATCGGCCAGCTCCCCGCAGTACTCGCGTACGCTCGGCGCGCGGGCGTCGAAGAAGCCTGCGGCGGCGTCAGGGTCCCCGGCCGCGATCAGCTCTGAGACGCTCGGCTCCTCCACCTCTCGGCGAGCATAGCCACCCTGCGCGGGCGTCCCCGTGCTGTGCCAACATGCGATTGCATGCGCTACAGGGGGCTGCTCTCCTTAGCCGTGGTGTTGCTGGCGCTCGCCGGGTCGCCTCCAGCTACTGCCCACTCATTCAATTACTGCGCGGACCAGAGCGCGGTCTTCGGCGATCGGCACGCGAACGTCGGGATAACCGACGGACCGGTCGAGGCGGAGAGTCCTGGCATGCTCGATTGCAGCCTCGGTCAGATGGCGGCACATCACATAGGGGTGCTCCGCGGAGCTATCAGGTGGGACGGCGTCGAGACGGCGCCCGGCATTTACCAGTGGGGCCAGGTCGACGGGTTCGTCACCGTGTTGGCCCAGCACCACATCACCTTTTTCCCCGGCCTGATCGGCGCGCCGCAGTGGCTCTCGACAGCGCCCGACTCGGGTGCGCAGCAAGGCTATTACCCGCCGAAAAACCCGCAGCAGTTCGGGCAGTTCGCGGCGCTGTGCGTGGAGCGCTACGGTCCGAACGGCTCGTTCTGGCGCGCGAATCCAGCGGTCCCGTACTACCCGGTGCGCGCGTGGCAGATCTGGAACGAGCCGAATCTCGTCGAAAACTGGGAGCCCGCGCCAGACCTTCAGGGTTACGTCAACCTGCTCCGTGCTGCCTACAGCGCGATCAAACAGGTTGACACCTCGGCGACCGTCGTCACCGCCGGGATGCCGTTTTACACGCCGGCGGCCGAGGGGCAGACGCTCGCGCAGATGTACCGAGACGGCGCGGGAGGCCATTTCGATGTGCTCGCGATCCATCCGTACTCGGCCACCCTCTCGCTGGCGATCCAGCGCGTGTGGGCCGCGCGCAGAGTGATGAACCATTTCGGGAACGCGCGCAAGCCGATCTGGATCACCGAGTTCGGCTGGGCAGGCGGGAACCCGGACGCGTTTCTCACCAATCCCGCCAAGCAGCGGACACAGATCCTCCGCTTTTTCACGTGGGTGGGCAAGAACCGCGCCCGCACGCGACTGGGGCTCGTGGTTTGGTACGGCTGGGTTGATCTCTCCGTCCAGGCCGATCCGTCCTACTGGGGCTATCACCTCGGGATGTTCACGGCCGGCTTCACGCCCAAGCCGGCGCTCTCGGCCATGTCGTCCGTGGCCGGTCGACTCGACCGCTGTCCGGTTACGCAGGCGGTCCGTCTTCGCGGCCGGCGCGTGATCTGCGGCTCTGCACGATCGCGGCGGCGAGCATGAGCGCCACGAGTGCCGCCAGCAGGCCGATCAGCCAGCCGGGAAGTCCCGCTGCACTCGCCTTGGAAACGTGGCTGGCCAGCGCAGAGCGGCCTCCCGTCGGGGCCTTACGCGCGGCCGGCACGTGCAGCAGTGCCCGGACGCCGCGCGGGCCTTGCTCGATCTGGCGCACGATCTGGGGTGGAAGCGCGGCGGCCGCGGCTGTGTCGCCGGCCTTCGGCTGGTGGGCGCCCGTCGCTGACGGCATCACGTCGCAGTACTGGTTGAGCGCGCTATCGGCCGGGTTCGCGCAGCCGGGAAAGAACTTGGCCGTCGCGGGCGAGGTGCCGAGCGCGATCAGTGCCGCGGCCAGGATGGCTGTTCGGAATCCGTGCGCCATGCCCCTCTCAATCGTGGCGTCATGGTAGAGGATCAACCTTCCGTCGCGATGCAGTTGGAGGCACCGTCGCTCCCAACGCGGCAGCCCCGTCCCCGTGGCGTCAGGGTCGAGCGGACGATCGCCTTCGGGGGAGCAGCAGCGCTCGTGTTGATGTACGCCCTGAGGGGCGGCGGGTCCTACGACCCGGTGAGCTTCGAGGAGCAGGGTCTGCTGATCTGGGGCGTGCTGGCGTGCGGGATCGCGCTCGGCCTGCTTCCCCGCTCCCGGTCGCCGAGGGCGGCGTGGCCACTGCTCGGGGCGCTGGCCGCATACGCGGGCTGGACGGCACTCAGCCTGCTATGGACTCAGAGCTCCGAGTTGACGTCGGTCGAGCTCGCGCGGGCACTCGACTACCTGGGCCTGGTCGTGCTGGCCGGCGCAGTCCTGACTCGCGACAGCTGGCGGGCGGCGATCGCGGGCCTTGGGTTTGGCGCACTGTGCGTATGTGTGGTCGCGCTGGGGAGCCGGCTCGATCCGGGGCTACTCGGAAGGGACTCGGTGGCCGGGTTTCTGCATTCCGACCGGCTTAGCCGCCCGTTCGGTTACTGGAACGCGGTCGCGGCCTGGGGCGCGATGTGCACCGCGCTGGCGCTGACCTGGAGCGCGCACGACTCGGTGCGACTCCGGCGCGCGCTCGCGCTCGCGCTCGTACCGGTGGCGGTCACGACGACCTACCTGACCTACTCGCGCGCGGGGGTGGCTGGGACCGCGCTCGCGGTGATCGCGGCGCTGGCGCTGAGCCGCAACCGCTTGACCGTCGCGATCCATGCCGCCGTCGCTGCCGCCGGGAGCGCGCTGGCGATCGCCGCCGTGCGGAACTCGACGCAGATCGTGCACGCGACGGGGACCCGCGGCGCCGGCATGGTGTTCAGCGCGCTCGTCCTGGCGGGCGTCTCCTGCGCGGGAGCCGCGCTGCTCACCCGCGGAATCGGCGCTGACCGCTTCCGCCTGCCCGCGCGCGCCCGGCGCCCGCTCTTGGCCATCCTGGCCCTGGTTGTGATCGTGCCGGCGGCTGCCGTCGGTCCGCACCTCGCAAGCCGTGCCTGGCATTCGTTTTCCCGTACGCCGGGCGGAACCCTCACCCCCGCCGCCGACCCGACGCTGCGGCTTTCGAGCCTCCAGAGCTCGCGCTATGTCGTGTGGAAGTCAGCAATCAAGGCATTCGACGCCCATCCGCTCGATGGCACAGGAGCGGGGACCTTCGAGTATTGGTGGAACCAGCACGGGACAACCGGCGAGTTCGTCCGCGACGCGCACAACATCTGGCTCGAGAACTTGGCCGAGCTCGGCCTTCCGGGGCTGCTCCTGATCATCGGGGTGGCCGCCTCTGCGGTTAGCCTTGCGCTGGGCGTCCGCGTGCGCGCGCGGCGTGGCGCGAGCGTCGGCGCCGCCGCAGCCGTGCTGGCCATGCTGGTCGTCTACCTGCTGCATGCCACGGTCGACTGGATGTGGGAGTCCACGGCGGTGACGGTGCTCGCGCTCGCGAGCATCGGGGCATTGTCCGCGCGGCTCTCATACGGACGGCTGCGGCTGCCGCTCCCGGCGCGCGCACCGCTCGCGCTGCTGGCCGCGGGCGTCGCCGTGTTTCAGGTTCCCGGCATCCTCTCCTCGTCGGACATCCGGCATAGCCAGGCCGCGGCGCGCGCCGGCGACACGGTCAACGCTCTCGCCCTGGCCGGCGACGCCGTCTCGGCCGAGCCCTGGTCGGCCAGCGCCCACGAGCAGCAGGCGCTCGTGCTCGAGAGCACCGGTCAGCTGCGCCGCGCCCGCCACCAGGAGTCGATCGCTGTCTCGGACGAGCCCGACAACTACGTCCACTTCCTGATCCGCTCGCGGATCGAGACCGAGCTCGGGCAGCTACGTCCAGCGGTGCGGGACTACCGGCAGGCCTACCACTTGCGTCCGCACGCGAGTGTGTTCGCGCTCGCGCCTTACTACCGCTAAGAGTTCACTGCGGCTGGGCCGCTTCGGGGATGCGGCCTGCGAGCTCCTTGAGTGCCGCCTGGAAGTTCTGCTCGGCGGTGATCGTGCTCTGCTGGCTGAAGAACTGCGACAGGCTGAACGACAGCGAGCCGAAGTTCGCCTGTTCGAGTGCCTGAACGAACTTGGACGTCTGGTCGGCGAGCCCGAACTGCTGCATCACACCAAGCACTGACGGGTTGATGCCGCGGGCGCGGACGTGCTGCTGGGCAAAGCTCAGATCCGCGGAGCCGACTCCGTACAGCAGCCCGTGGCTGACGAGCGACTTGGTGGCCACGCGCTGATCTGCGATCACATTCGAGATTGCGCCCGCCGCGCGATTCGCGTATCCCGCCGCCAGCCACATCTGCCAGGCAACCCAATCTGAGCGCGTGCGGTCGGCGCTCGCCTCGGTCGCGCGGTCGAGCGAAGTGTCCAGCGCCTCGAGATTCGTGACCTCCGATTGCTCGGCCTGCATCAGCCTGCTCAACTTTCGAGCGAGCCGGCGGTCGACGACGCCGTGGGCATAAACGACGGGTTTCGGCAACGCCGGCGGACTCGCAGCCTGCTCGAAGTTCGGATCACCGTATTCGTATCCGAACTCGAGTTCATAGAACGCACGAGCAGCCGCCGTCGAGGTCTCAAAGCGCCAGAACTGTCCCAGCGCAGGATTGCCGAGCCGAAACGGCGCCGAGATCTCAAACGGCTCGATGTCGAGCTCGAACGCGTGAAACCAGGTCACCTCGTCGTTGAAGACCTCGGTCTTCTCGTAGCAGTTCACCAGCGCGCGCCCGGGGCACGACGCAGCGCCGGCGCCGCCCGCAGCGATCAGTGCGCATACGACCACACCTGCAACACAAGCCCCAACAATCCGGTGCATCACAGCTGCGCGAGGATAACAACGGGGTCCGCTCGGCAGCGCCGCTTGCCTCTAGATAGGGATCCCCCACAGCGGGTACCAGCGCTCGAGCTCCTGCTCGATCGGCAGCTCAGACCCCACCTGCGCTCTGAGCTGGAACTCGCGCTCGGTGTCGCGCTTGCCGCCCCCCGGACCCGACAGGCCGCCGGCGCCGCCGGGAAATGAAGTCACGCTCGGGGTCGCCGGGACGAACGGGTAGAACTTGCCGCGCTTGTAGTTGTAGATCCAGTACAGCGGGCGCTTGCGCTCGTCATCGAACGCGAACACGGCACACAAGAGGCGCTCGCCGTAGCCGCCCGCCTCGATCGCGCCGGCGAGCGCGTTGAGCCCGGCGACGAGCTCGTCGAAGTCGGGCCCGTTCAGGATCAGCCAGCTGAAACCGTACGGATCCTCGGAGGTCTGGACCGCTGTGCCCGAGTCGGCGGCCTGGCTGCGGACGACCTCCTCAGCCTCGCGCACGATCGCGCCGAAGTCCGCGTTCGCAATCGACTGGAATACGAGCGCCGCCGAGCCGCGCGAGCTGATCTGCAGGCCGGTCTGGAACAGCACGTAGGCCGTCGAAATCGCGAACAGACGGTCGGGCGCAGGCTTGTCGAGCTTGCGCTTGCCCGTGATTACGTCGAGGAGTCCCACCGGCTCAGAGTATCCGCTGCTGGTGCACCCGATACCGCGCGCCCGCCGTGGCTACGAGCAAGCAAATTGCTAGCATATTGCGACATGAGGACGCTCTATCTGCGAAACGTTCCGGACGAAGTCGTCGGGCGGCTCGAGCGACTGGCCGCACTCAGCCGGACCTCAGTGAGCGCGGTCGCCGTCCGAGAGCTCGCTGACGCGTCGCGTCGAGCCGACAATCCGGCACTGCTAAATGCTCTGCCCGACCACAACGTCGATCCAGCGGAGATTGTCGCCGGGCTCGACGCGAGCCGCTCGCGCGTGTGATCGTCTCCGACGCGTCGGCCGCCCTATCCGCGCTTCTCAACGCCGGCGCCGCTCGGGAGACGTTGGCGCGCGAGCAGATTCACGTCCCTCACCTGATTGACGTGGAGGTAGCGAATGGGCTCCGCAGTCGGGTCCGAGGCGGAAAGCTGGCCCCCGCGGCCGGCCGGACCCTGCTCGCTGTCTGGCAGCGGATAGGGGTGACGCGTTACTCGACGGCCTTGCAGCTGAACCGCGTCTGGGAACTGCGCGACAACCTTTCGGCATACGACGCCGCTTATGTTGCGCTCGCGGAGCTGCTGGGCTGCGGCCTGCTGACAGCAGACGCCCGGCTCAGCCGGGCCCCAGGCGTCGGCTGCCCAGTCACGGTCGTGCCGCGCTGAGCTTCTAAGCGGTGCCCTGGAGCTGCGCTTCGAGCCGCTGCAGCCGCGCGACCCGCGCCTCGAGCGGCGGGTGGGTCGAGAACAGGGTCGAGATCGTCTTCTTGGCGCGCGGGGGCATGATGTAGAAGGCGGCCAGCTCGCCCGAGGCGGCCCGCAGGTCCTGTTGCGGAATACGCGCCATGCCGCCGTCGATCGCGTACAGCGCCGAGATCAGGGCGCTCGGGCGGCCGGTGATGATGGCCGAGCCGCGGTCGGCGGCGAACTCGCGGTAGCGCGAGAGCGTCTGGAGCAGCAGCCAGGACACGACGTAGACCCCCGCCGACACGAGGATCACGACCAGGAACCCCGGGCCGTTGTTGTCGTTGTCGCCACCGAACGCGCCACCGAACCAGAACCCCATCTGCGTGATGAAGGCGGCGATCGAGGCGAAGAAGCTCGCGATCGTCATCACCATCACGTCGCGGTTCGCGATGTGGGTGAGCTCGTGGCCGAGGACGGCTTCAAGCTGGGCCGAGTCAAGTGTGTTGAGAATCCCGGTCGTAACGCACACGGTCGCCTTCTTGGGCGAGCGACCGACGGCGAACGCGTTCGGCATCGGCGTCTGCGCGATCGCGATCCGCGGCTTGGGGAGGTTGGCCTGGATACACAGCCGCTCGATCATCGCGTGCAGCTCGCGGAGCCTGCTCCGGGCTCACCTCGCGAGCCCCCATCGAGAGCAGCGCGATCTTGTCCGAGGTGAAGAACTGGATCAGGAACAGCGCCCCGGCGATGATCGCGATCGTGACCGCGCCGGCACCGGCCGCAAACAGCACGCCGACAAGCACCGCATAAACGAGGCCGAGCAGGAATAATGTCAACACGATGCGGGCCTGAAGCCCGCGATCTCGACCGAAGTTCTGAGGGCGTGCCATAACGGATCAAGTGTGGCAGACGGATTCGAAGAAACAGCTAAATGTCGAGTCCACGAGAAATAGCTAAAGGAATCGCTCAACCGTGCCGATAGGCGCTCTGGAGATGCGTGCCACGCGGGCATACGTCGCCGGATTTGGGACCGCAGGGTCCCTCTTGGCCGGGGCGGCTGTCCTGTTCGTGCTCGCGAGCGCGGTCGTGTCATTCCACGGTTGGCCGCAGATCGACGTCCCGAGCGCTCCCGCGAGCGTCGAGGCCGTCCGGGTGCCGGCCAGCCCGAGCACTCTCGCGTCAAGGCGTCTGACGGCAGCGGTCGCCCGTAGTGCGGGGACGGTCGCGCGCACCGCCCGGACAGGTGCGGTGATCCGCGGGAACGGCAGCGCTCCTCGGACTGCCGGCGGCTCGACCCGAGGCGGCTACGCGCAGCCGACGACGTCGACTCCGACTATTTCAACGCCGGGCGGGGGCACGGGCGGACGGCACAGGCGGTGGTCCGGGCACAGGCGGCACGACCCATCCGCCCCAGCCCATCCCACAACCACCGCCGCCGACAAAGCCCAGCAACCCGATTCAAACGACTCTCAAGCAGCTCGGCACCACGGTGTCGTCTGCTGGGCAAACGCTTGACTCAGCAGTCAACAGCGTCACGGGCACGCTCGCCCAGCACCTATCGGGCTCACCGCTTGCAGGCGCGGTCCAGAATCTCGGCAACACCGTCGGCAACACCGTCGGCGGTCTCGGCCGGTCAGTCGGCGGACTGCTCGGCGGGCACTAGCGGAATCAGAAGTAGTTCTCACAGCGCCCGCTCGATGAAGCGCAGGCTCACGGCCTGAAGCTCGTCGTCGTGCTGGATCGAGCGGTGATGGCCGCCCGGTACGACGATCAGACGGCTCGCCGGAGTGGAGAAGTGGCGCGCGAGCTCCTGCGAGTGCTCGACCGGCACCTGCTCGTCCCCGGAGGCGTGCAGTAAGAGCAGCGGCATTTCGAGCTCTTCAACCGCGCGGTGTAGATCGCCGTCGGCCAGGAGCGGATCGAGCGACGCCGCGTCGGCGTCGAACGCGAAGCGGCCCGCTTGAAGTCCGCGGCGGAGTCCCTCGGGCGACGCCGGGCAGATCGCGACCACCGCGCGGGCGTCGACGAGCGGGGCCGCGAGGATCGCGAGGCAGCCACCCATGCTCGATCCCCTCAACACGATCGGCACGCCGTCTGGGAGCACCGAGGCCATCTCGCCTACGTCTTCGAGCACGCGTCCGTCCATGGGTCCGTCGCTCTCGCCATGGCCCCGCTGGTCGAAGGCCACGGCCGCGAACCCGGCCGCGATCAGCACG
Source organism: uncultured Actinomycetes bacterium (assembly GCA_963795505.1). GTDB lineage: Bacteria > Actinomycetota > Thermoleophilia > Solirubrobacterales > Solirubrobacteraceae > Palsa-465. Next base: position 122,367 of record CAWCIB010000010.1, on the reverse strand, counting down.
CGGGCGAAGTCGTGATGGCTCTCCTTGCACGAGCCCGCGCCGTGCAGGATCACGACGCCGCCTCGCGGCGGCCCCGCCGGCAGCCATAGGCTGTACGCCAGCCCCGCCCGCTTGCCGATCTCCGCCGGACGCGGCGCATTCACGGTCCGCACGAGCCGTCGCACTAGCGGAGCATGGCATGATCGACCGCCGTGCCGGCGACTACAGAAACGCTGTCTCACGTGTACCCGATCGGCACCCGCGTCAACGAGCGCGGCCACCTCGAGATCGGCGGCTGCGACGCGCTCGAGCTCGCGCGCGAGTTCGGGACCCCGGCGTATGTCGTGGCCGAGGACGACCTGCGCCAGCGGGCCCGGGCGTTCGTCGATGCGCTGGCCGCGCGGCACGAGGACTTCGACGTCCTGTTCGCCTCCAAGGCGTTTCCGTGCACGGCCGTCTATCGCGTGCTCAAGGAGGAGGGACTTTCGTGCGATGTGGCCTCGGGCGGCGAGCTGGCACTGGCGCTCGGGGCCGGGTTTGACCCGCGCAGGATCTACCTGCACGGGAACGCCAAGTCCGTCGGAGAGCTGTCCGATGCGGTCGAGGCGGGCGTTGGGCACATCGTGCTCGACTCGCTCGACGACTTCGATCGGCTCGAGCGGATCTGCGACGAGTTGGGCTCCAGCCAGGAGGTGCTGATCCGCGTGACCCCCGGAGTCCAGGGCGACACCCACCACGCGATGTCGACCGGCCAGGCCGACTCGAAGTTCGGCTTCTCGCTGGACCTCGCGCCCGAGGCGATCGCCCGCGCCGAGCAAACGCCCCATCTGAAGCTCGTCGGGGTGCACTTCCACATCGGCTCGCAGCTCCTCGAGCTGCGTCCGTTCCGCGACGCGGTGGGCGCGATCGCGGGGCTGGGAGATTTCGGCGTCTACAACCTGGGCGGTGGGCTCGGGGTCGCATACACCGCGGCCGATCAGCCACCGGCGATCGCCGATTACGTCGAGACGATCGTCACCGCCGCCCACGACCTGCTCGCCGCGAAGGACAAGCGGCTGCTGCTCGAGCCCGGGCGCGCTCTGGTCGCCAACTCCACCGTCACGCTCTACACGGTCCAGACGATCAAGCGCAACGTCTCCACCTGGGTGGCGGTCGACGGGGGCATGTCGGACAACCTGCGCCCGATGCTGTACGGCTCGGCCTACGAGGCGGTTATCGCCGACCGCCCGCTCGCCGAGCCGACCGAGCGCTGTCACATCGCCGGCAAGCACTGCGAATCGGGCGACGTGATCGTGCGGGACGTCGCACTCGCGCGACCCGGCCGTCGGCGACGTGATCGTGACGCCCGCCACCGGCGCCTACGGCCACGCGCTCGCGAACAACTACAACGGCGTCCCCCGGCCGCCGGTGATCTTCTGCTCGGGTGGCTCGGCGCGCGTCGTTGTGCGGCGCGAGACCTACGACGACCTGGCGGCCCGTGACGTCGAGTAGCGACGAGTTCCGCGTCGGCCTCCTCGGCCAGGGCACGGTCGGCTCGGCATTCGCCGAGCTGCTCCCGCGGCATGCCGAGCGGGTCGAGCGGATCACGGGGCTCAGGCCTGCGCTGTCGGGTGTCCTGACGCGCTCGCGGGGCTCGTTCGACGACCTTCTCGAGTGCTCGGATCTGATCGTCGAGCTGATCGGTGGTGTCGATCCTGCGCGCGACTACGTGCTGCGCGCGATGCGTGCCGGCCGGCATGTGGTCACCGCCAACAAGCAGCTGCTCTCACGCCACGGGGAGGAGCTATGGGAGGTGGCGCGCGAACAGGGGGTTCAGCTGCGCTTCGAGGGCTCGGTCGCGGGCGTCGTCCCCGTCATCCGCGTGATCCAGGAGTCGCTCGCCGGCGCGCAGATCGATCGTGTGCACGGGATCGTCAACGGCACGACGAACTTCATCCTGACCGAGATGGCGCGCACCGGGGCGACATTCAAGGAGGCGCTGGCCGAGGCGCAGCGGCTCGGCTATGCCGAGTCCGACCCGACCGAAGACGTCGACGGCTCCGATGCCGCCGCCAAGATGGCGATCCTCGCCCGGCTGGCGTTCGACACTCCGGTTCATTTCGACGAGGTCCATTACGACGGGATCGAGCACATCCAGCCCGACGACCTCGAGTACGCGCGCGAGCTGGGCCTCGGCCTGAAGCTGATCGGGACCGCCGAGCGGATCGACGGGGGATTGTCGGTCAGGGTGCACCCCGCGTTCCTGTATCCGGGGCACCCGCTCGCGTCGATCAACGGCCCCTTCAACGCGGTCACGGTCGAATCCGACGCCATCACCGAGATCACGATGTCGGGTCCGGGAGCGGGCGGGCCGCAGACGGCCAGTGCCGTGCTCGGCGACGTGATCTCAGCGATGATCCCGCCCGCGTCGACGCCGGCGGCCGCGGAGCAGCTCGAGATCGTCCAGGACGTCGTGTCGGCCTTCTACCTGCATCTCGAAGTGGCCGACGAGCCGGGCGTGCTGGCGACGGTGGCCCAGGTGCTCTCGACCCACGACGTATCGGTCAAGTCGGTCGTGCAGAAGGGCCTCCACGACCAGGCCCGGCTCGTGATGGTCGTCCACCCGGTGCTCGAGTCGCGCTTCGACGCCGCGCTCAATGAGATCGCGTCGCTGAGTCAGTTGCTGCGCGCGCCGCCACGGGCGATCCGGGTCCTCGAGGAGGAGTTCAGCTAGCCAGCGCGCCCGCGCACCGGGCGGGCGCCTATGATCGCCAGCCGTGCTTAGACGGCTGGCGATCTGGGCGGTCCTGTTCGGGCTGCTGGCCGTGCCGGCTTCTCTGGCAGCCGGTCGGCTCCCGCGAATCGGAGGCTGCACCGTCTTCCCGGCCGACAATCCCTGGAACCAGCGCGTTGACGGGCTGCCGGTCGCCAAGGACTCCGCGCAGCTGATCGCCTCGATCGGCCTGAAGGACACGGTGCACCCGGACTTCGGGTCGGGCACCTACAACGGCGAGCCGATCGGCATCCCGTACGCGATCGTCTCGAAGCACACGCCGCGGGTTCCCGTGTCGTTCACCTACGCCTCTGAGTCGGACGGCCATCTCTATCCGCTGCCGCCGAACGTTCCGGTTGAGGGTGGACGGAGCTCGACCGGCGACCGGCACGTGATCGTCGTCGACAAGAGCTCGTGTCGCGACTACGAGCTCTACTCGGCCTATCCGCACAATGGCGGGCGGAGCTGGAGCGCGGGCTCGGGCGCAATCTTCAACCTGCGCTCGGACCATCTGCGGCCAGCAGGCTGGACGTCAGCCGACGCGGCCGGGCTGCCGATCCTGCCCGGCCTGGCGCGCTATCAGGAGGTCGCGCGCGGCGCGATCGACCACGCGCTGCGATTCACGGCGCCGTGCACGGCGGCCCGGTACGTCTATCCGGCGCGCCACATCGCCGCTGCGTGTGGCTCGGGGACCTATCCGCCGATGGGGCTACGGGTCCGGCTGAAGGCTTCGGTCAACATCAGCGGACTGCCGTACCAGGCGCGGATCGTGGCCGAGGCGCTCAAGCGCTATGGGCTGATGCTCGCGGACAACGGGTCGCCGTGGTACATCACGGGGGCGCCCGATCCGCATTGGAACAACGATGCTCTGCATCAGCTCGACCAGCTGATGGGCTCGGACTTCGAGGTGGTCGACACCTCGAGCCTGCCGCACCCGGGGCTTTAGCTCTTGGTAGTCGCGGCCGCGACGCTACGCCGCCAGCGGCTGCTCGCTCTCGTCGTCGCGCCGCTGCCTCGCGGTCGCCGAGCGTCCTGAATTCGTAGTCCTCGAGCGGGAAGGTCTTGGCGGCCCGCCAGGCCTGCCTGGAAGAGGTCGGGCGCAGGAACGGCGTGTCGCCGTGGTGATCGAAGTAGTAGCTGTTGGCGGTCGCGCACGAGCCGAGGCTCCAGAGCGAGCGCCCGAGGCGCTCGACCGCGAACTTCGTCCAGCGCTCGGCGGCCTCTTCGCGCACCTCGACCGCCGTCGCGCCGCGCCGGCCGGCCTCCTCTAGCACGCGCACGATGTGGTGCGAGGCCGTCTCGACGAGTACGTGCCAGGTCCCGCCGGTCCAGCCGTAGGGGCCGAAGATCATGAAGTTGTTTGGCAGCCCGGGCATGCTGACGCTCTCGTACGAGCGCGCGCGCTGATCGGCGTAGAAGGTGGCGAGGTCGAAGCCGTCACGGCCGCGGACAGGGTTGCGGCGGTAGTTCTCGGGGTCGGTGGCCATCCGAAAGCCGGTCGCGAGGACGAGCACGTCGATCTCCCGCTCGCGGCCGTCGAGCGTGCGGATGCCGTGGGGCGTCACGCGCTCGATCGGCTCCGAGATGAGCTCGACATTCGCTCGGTTGAACGTGCGCAGATAGCTGTTGGAGACCGACGGGCGCTTGCAGCCGACGTCGTAGTCGGGGATCAGCCGGCGGCGCACGTCGGGGTCGCGCACCTGGCGATACCAGGCGTTGCGAGCCATCCAGGCTGCAGCGCGCGCCAACCAGCCTGCCTCTTCGTAGTGGACGACGGCGCCCACCAAGCCGGCTTCGACCACCGAAGTGACCGTGCGGCGCACCCGGTCTTGGAACGCGGGGAAGCGCCTGAACAGCGCCTTGACCGCCGCCCCGGTCGGGTAGTCGAGCTTTGGGAACACCCAGATCGGCGTGCGCTGGTAGACGTCGAGTCGCTCGAGCCGGGGCGCGACCTCGGGGATGATCTGGAGCGCGCTGGCCCCGGTCCCGACGATCGCGGCGCGTTTGCCCTCGAGGCTGATCGAGTGGTCCCATGATGCCGAGCGAAGCACGGGCCCCTCGAAGTCTTCGACTCCGGCAATCTCCGGCTCCTTCGGGTTGACGAACGCACCGACGGCGCTGATCACAAAGCGCGCCGTGAGCTCGCCCTGCGGGGTCTCCAGATGCCAGACGTGTGCGTCCTCGTCCCAGGTGCGCTCGACCACCTCGCTGTTCAGGCGCACGTGGCGGCGGACGTCGTAGCGCTCGGCGCAATGGTCGATGTACGCCTTGACCTCCGGACCGGGCGCGAATACGCGGGACCAGTTCGGGTTCAGCTCGAACGAGAACTGGTAGGCCTGGGCGGGGATGTCGACCGCGATCCCGGGGTAGGTGTTGTCGCGCCACGTTCCGCCGATGTCGGGCGCGCGTTCCAGGATCACGTAATCCTCGATCCCCGCTCGACCCAGCGCGATCCCCGCGCCGATTCCCCCGAGGCCGGCCCCGACGATCGCGACCTCATGATCGGGCACAACCATTCCTACAGCAGTGTAGCAAGTGGCCGAAGACTCAGCGCGAGCGCACGCCAGGCAGGCTTACGTCCGCACCTGCGGCGTGGGCTTGCCGCGCTCGATCCTCCAGCGCTCGGTGCGGGCGACGAGCTCGTATGAGCGCCGGCTCGAGCCGCGCGTCATGAATTTCGGAGCCAGCGTCCGGGTGCCGCGCACGAACGCGACGGCGGCGCGAAACGCCGCCTGTTGCGCGCCCGTGAAGCGCAGGCCGTAGAGCTCGCGCACCCGCGGCGGGAGGCTCCCGAGCATCAGCAGGTCGTGGACGCGCTTGCCCGGCTGGTGAGTGACGGGCAGTGGGATTTCGAACGCCGTCGCGTACCCGATGTAGCGCGCCTCATCGGTGAGGAACATCTCCTCGCCGGCCAGCTTGGCGTCGAACCAAGAGCGGAACTCGGCGTACGTCGGCGGCGCGGCCTCGCGCGGCATGCCGAACAGCTCGGCGAAGCGGATGTAGTCCTGCCACAGCCCCTCACGCTCGGAGGGGGACATGCGCCGCACGAAGAGGTCGTAGAAGCACTCGGCGGAGTCCATCATCACCGCGACCGTCCAAAGCATCAGCTCGGGGTCGAGCGCGTCGTAGCGTGTACCGGCCGCGAACACCCCGGCGTCTTCGGGCAGCTCGCCGTTGACCCGCTCGTGCATCCTGCGCACGCGCGCGAGCGTGCGGTCGGCCTCCGCGCGCGTGCCGAAGAAGACCCGCTCGAACTCGATCCCGGTGTGCGCGAGGCGCTTGAACGGCATCAGCTTGCCCTGAGAATGCTCGCTGGTCCCGACGTAGTTCAGCGGCGCGAGCGCGCCGATGCAGAGCGCGCGCTGGCCGAAGAAAAGCCCGACGACTCGCTCCTCCTGGACGCGCCTGAGCATCGAGCGACCGCGCGGAAAGTAGCCCTCGTCGACCTCGCTGCCACGCCGGGCTCGCTCTGCCACCGCCATCTGACAACGGACGTTATCACAAGCGTCTACGTATGCTCCCGCCGATGCGAGGCGTGATCGACCGCTATCGCGAGCGGCTGCCGTTCGCGCCCGAGGATCCGGTCGTGTCGCTCGGCGAAGGCTCGACCCCGCTCGTTCCGGCGCCCCGCCTGTCAGAACGCGTCGGCGCCGACGTGTGGCTCAAGATCGAGGGCGCCAACCCGACGGGCTCGTTCAAGGACCGCGGGATGACCTGTGCCGTGTCGGCGGCCGTGCGCGAAGGCGCCCAGGCGGTGATCTGCGCCTCGACCGGCAACACCGCCGCGTCGGCCGCCGCCTATGCGGCGCGGGCCGGGTTGCGAGGCGCCGTGATCGTGCCGGAGGGGAAGATCGCGATCGGCAAGCTCGCCCAGGCGCTGATGCATGGGGCACGGGTGATCGCGCTCAAAGGCAACTTCGACGAAGCGCTCAAGCTTGTGCGCGAGCTCACCGACCGGCATCCGATCGCGCTTGTGAACTCGGTCAACGACTACCGCATCGAGGGGCAGAAGACGGCGGCATTCGAGATCCTCGACGAGCTGGGCACCGAGCTCGACGCGCTCTGCATCCCGGTCGGCAACGCCGGCAACATCACCGCTTACTGGAAGGGGTTCACCGAGCGCGACGCTGGCCCTCGGATGCTCGGCTTCCAGGCGGCCGGCGCGGCTCCGCTCGTTCACGGCGCTCCGGTCGAGCATCCGGAGACCGTCGCGAGTGCGATCCGGATCGGCAACCCGGCCCGGTGGGAGGACGCAATGAACGCGATGACCACCTCGCAGGGCACGGTCAAGGCGGTGACCGACGAGCAGATCCTCGACGCCTACCGAATGCTCGCCGCCCAGGAAGGGATCTTCTGCGAGCCGGCGTCTGCCGCGAGCGTCGCCGGCCTGATCGAGCATGGGGCCGGCGACGCGCGCACGATCGTCTGCGTGCTGACGGGCCACGGTCTGAAGGACCCCGACGTCGCGCTGGGTCAGGCGGGGGCGATCATCTCGTGCGAGCCGTCGATCTCCTCCGTCGAGGAGGCGGTGCTCGGATGAGGCGGCGGGTCGTACGCGTGCCGGCGTCCTCGGCGAACCTCGGGCCGGGTTTCGACGTGCTCGCCGGGGCACTTTCGCTGCACCTCGAGCTCGAGGCCGTGGAGACGGGCACATTCGCCGTCGTCACCGATCTCGAGGTGCCGCGCGACAGATCGAACCTGGTGGTCAAGGCGTTCGAGCGACTCCATCCGGCTGACTCGTTCGAGTTCCGGATCGGCTCGTCGATCCCGCTGTCGGGCGGCCTCGGCTCGAGCGCGGCCGCGACGCTCGCCGGCCTGATGGCCGCCGACCATCTGTTTGAGCTCGACGTCGATCTCCTGGCGTTGGCAACCGAGCTCGAGGGCCATCCTGACAACGCCGCCGCCGCCCTCGAGGGCGGGTTCGTTATCTGCGAAGGATCAAAAGCACACCGCTTCGATCCGCCGCTCGGGCTCGAGGCGGTGCTGGTGGTTCCCGACGAGGGCGTCTCGACCGCAGAGGCCCGCGGCGCGCTGCCCGACACGGTGTCGCTCGAGGACGCCGTATTCAACGTGGCTGCCGCTTCGACGCTGATGCTCGGCCTGTGCAGGCTCCGACTGGGATCTGATCTCAGCCGGGCTGCGCGATCGTCTCCACCAGCCGTCCCGGGCGCCGCTCTACCCGCGCTCGGCTGCGCTCATGGAGCGCGCCACGCAGCTCGGGGCACTCGGCGCGACCATCTCGGGCGCCGGCCCGAGCGTCATGTTCTGGTCGCACTTCGAGCAGACCGGAGGGCTGGTGGACCTGCTTGCCCGGGAGACGCGCGACTGGGCGTCAGTGATGCGCGTCCCGTTCGAGTCCCAGGGTGCCGACGTCAGGAGCCTGTGAGCCGTGCGCGCAGCCACTCGGCGTGGCGCTCCTGGAGCTCGCGGCCGGTGCGCGTGAACTCGACCAGCAGCTCGAGCTGCTCGTCTGAATAGCGCTCGACCACCTCGCGGCCGTTATTGCTCATCGGCTCGCCCATCAGCTCCCAAGCCAGTTGGCGCGCGCGCTCGGTCAGCTCGACCAGCACGCGCCGTCGGTCTGCTGGATCGCCGACGCGCCGGGCGTAGCCCGCCTTCTCCAGCCGGTCGATAACGGCGGTGACGGCGCCGGTCGTGAGCCCGCTCAGGCGGGCGATCTCGCCGGCGCTCGCGCCGTCCGCGCTCATCGAGGATGTCGAGCACGCGTCCGTCGGTGCGGTTGACGCCCAGGATCTCGACGATCACGTCGTCCACCTGGTCGGTAGCGCGCTGGCTGGCACGGATCTCGTCGCCGAGCTGTGCGAGGAGCTCTTCGCGGTCTCTTGACATTTGAATATCTTATTTGCTAAGTTACTTGAAACCCAAGGTAAGTCTATCCGGAGGTCGAGACGTATGCAACACGCGATCGAGGCGACGGACCTCGTAAAGACGTATCCAAAAGAGGTGAGGGCCCTGGACGGGCTGTCGTTCGCCGTCCAGCCCGGCACGGTTTTTGCTCTGCTCGGCCCGAACGGGGCCGGCAAGTCGACCGCGGTCAAGATCCTCACCACGCTCACGCAGCCCGACTCGGGGAGCGCGAGCGTCGCCGGAATCGATGTCGTCGTGGCACCGGACCGTGTCCGGCACACGATCGGGGTCGTCTCGCAAGGCTCGGGAGTCGACATCCAGGCCACCGGGCGCGAGAACCTTCGACTCCAGGGGCAGATCTACGGCATGCGCGGATCGGCGCTCGAGCAGCGGATCGACGAGCTGCTGACGCGCTTCGGTCTGAGCGACGCGGCCGACAGGATCGCGCGCGGTTACTCGGGGGGGATGCAGCGGCGGCTCGACATTGCGATGGCGCTCGTCCACGACCCGCAGGTGCTGTTCCTGGACGAGCCGACGACCGGGCTCGACCCGGAGGTGCGTGCAGACATGTGGGAAGCGATCGGGACGCTGTCGCGCGAGCAGGGAAAGACCGTTCTGCTCACGACGCACTACCTGGAGGAGGCCGACCAGCTGGCGGCGACGGTCGCGATCGTCGAGCGCGGCAGGATCGTCGCGCAGGGGAGCCCTGACGCGCTGAAGCGCGAGCTGCGCGGCGACGCGATCCAGGTCGAGCTCGCGGCCGACTCGAACGGGAACGTCACGACGGCACTCGCCGCGCTTGGCGACATCCGCGAGGTTCAGGTCGACGGCCGCCTGCTGCGCGCGCGTGCCGACGACGGCGGCAGAGCCGTCCCCGGGGTCCTGCAAGCGCTCGAGTCGCAGGGAATCGGAGTCTCGTCGGTGACCGTCGCGCGGCCGTCGCTCGACGACGTGTACCTGAAGCACACCGGAAGAACATTCGAGGAGGCAGACCAATGACGCTCATCCGGCAGACCCTCTACATGACGACACGCCACCTGCGCGAGCTGTGGCGCCAGCCCTGGTTCGTGGGCGTGACACTTGTCCAGCCCGTGATCTGGCTGCTGCTGTTCGGAGCCCTGTTCAAGAAGATCATCGAGATCCCGGGCTTTCACAGTCACTCCTACATCGCCTTCCTGGCCCCCGGCGTGGTCGTGATGACCGCGATGTTCAACTCGGCCTGGAGCGGGATGGCGCTGATCGAGGATCTCAACCGCGGCGTGACGGCGCGCTTCCTGGTCTCCCCGGTGCGCCGGGAGGCTCTGATCGCCGGCCGGATCCTGAAGGAGGCCGTCGTCGTCGTGATCCAGTCGATCGTGATCGTCGCGCTGGCTCTGATCGTGGGAGCGTCCTTCCCGGGTGGCGTCGGCGGCGTGGCGGTTCTGTTCGGGGTGTCGGCGCTGCTCGGCGCGATGTTCGGCGGCCTCTCGAACGGGTTTGCGCTGATCATGCGCCAGGAGGAGGCGCTGATCGGGGCAGTGCAGTTCATCGTGCTGCCGCTCACGTTCCTGTCCTCGACGTTCCTGGCGTCGAACCTGATGCCGCACTGGATCCGGCACGTGTCGGACTTCAACCCCGTCAACTGGGCCGTGATTGCGGGCCGCGCGGCCACCTCCGCGAGCCCCGATTGGGGTCTGGTCGCCTCGCGCGCCGGGTTCCTGGCGGCCTTGCTGCTGGTGTGCCTGGGGTTCGCGACGCGCGCGTTCAGGAGCTACCAGCGGAGCGTGTGACGGCGGACCCGTTCAGCAGCGTTCGAACCTTGCGCCGCGCCTCGTCCAGCCCGAGCCGCCTCAGTAGCTCGTCGGCGACAGCGAGGTAGTCGGCCCCGAGGTCGGGGCGGTAGTCGAGGATCGACAGAGCGCGCTCCGCCGACTCCGCGTAGGCGATCGAGGCGCGGATCGTCGTGTCGAGCAGCTTGTCGCCGTAATGCTTGCGCAGCGAATCGAACGCCTCGCGCGAGTGACGTGTGCGCATGTCGGCGATGTTCAGCAGGACGCCCAGCCACTCGAGATCTGGGTTCAGGCTCTCTCGGGCGAGCTCGATCACCTCGAGCGCCTGCTCAACCCCCTGGAGCGCGAAGTACTGCGCCTCGGCCGACAGCAGTGCGTAGTCGGCCGCCACGAGCGCGTTCACCGTCAAGAGTCCGAGCGCGGGCGGGCAGTCGACGAGGATCACGTCGTAGCTGTCGCGCAGTTCGCGCAGCGCTCGCTTGAGCGCCAGCTCGCGGCCCATCCTGCCGCTCAACATCAGCTCGGCTTCGGCGAGCCCGAGATTCGCCGGAATGATGCCCTCGTGGACCGCGTCCGCAGCGCTGGCGCGGCCGGCGAGCACGTCGCCGACCGTTGGCGAGACGTCGGGGGCTACGTCGAGGTAATCCGACAGGTTGCCCTGTGGGTCGAGGTCGACGGTCAGCACGCGCAGCTCAGCCCTGCGCAGAATGTCACTCAGGGTTCGCACCGCAGTCGTCTTGCCGGTGCCTCCCTTCTGAGACAGAACCGCGATCGTCGCCGCCATCGGCGGCGGACTATACGGCGCTAAGAGTCCGCCTCAAGCGTGCTGCTCGGCGACCGCGCCGTAGCGCATGCCCGACACCGCCGGCACGTCGAGGAAGTGCAGGTGATGGCGGCCGATCACGATCTCGTCATCGTTGGCGAGTGTCGACCATTCGACTCGCTCGCCGTTGACGAACACGCCGTTGAGACTGCGATCGTCGAGCACCCGCAGACCGTCGGGCTGGCGCACGATCAGCGCATGCCGGCGCGACACGGTCGGGTCGTCGAAGCGGATATCGGCGGCCAGGCTGCGCCCGACGCGCGTCCATTCGCGCCGCAGCGCGAACGCGGTTACGTCGCCCGCCGGTGACCGGTAGGCGAGGTATTGGCCCGGCTCATCCAGGCCCTCGCGGACCTCGTCGAGCCAGCCGCGGTCGTGCTCATCGGCGGGCATGTCGACGATCGCATTCTGGGCGGTGGTGAACAGCGAAGCTCTGACGAACTCCGTGCCGCCGCAGTTGGGGCACGTGGGCAGCTCGTCGACAGCGTCGAGTGAGACGGGGTATTCGCACTCGGTACAGCGGAAAGTTCCGGTCCCCGCTACGTTGCCCGACATCCAAGCTTTCATGGGGGGCGTTCTCCTTTGGCCGGGACGAGAAAGCCTGGCCTCATTGGACGGGGGTGTGAGGCCTGGCTGTGCGAGTCGGCCAACTCGCAAACGCAATCATAACGTTGCTGTCAAAGCCCGCCTAAAGCTGGGAGGAGAGGCAGACAGGCTGCCGAATCCCACGCTCATGACGATTCAAGAGCTTACGGAGTTCGAGTTGCTGCACGGACTCGAGCACCTCGAGCAGTGTGCACGATGCCGGCGAACGCTGCTCGTCGGGGAGCACGTGCACGTCTACGACGGCGAACGGATCGTGTGCGACCTGTGCCGGACGTTCGAGCTGACCTCGCCGCTGCGCGAGCGGCTCGTCCACGGCCCGGCGTTCGGCAACACGATCCGGATCATCGATCAGCGGCAGCGCGTCACGCACCCATAAGCGAGCCGGAGGCGAGCGACGACCTCAGACCGCTGGACGGGACGTCCCGCGTAGGATCCCCAACCGTGGACCCGTTCACGGTGCAAGCCACGATCTCGGCTCCGCGCGAGGAGGTCTTCGAGTACCTCGCCGACATCGCCAATCACGCCGAGTTCTGCGACCACTACCTGGTCGATTGGCACCTGACGCGTGAAGACCCGTATGGGCGCGGGGCGGGCGCGCGCTTCCGGGTCAAGGCGCCGCTTCAGCGCTTCAACTGGGCCGACGTGACGTTCGCCGAGGTTGACCCGCCGTACAAGATCGTCGAGCACGGTCGGGGCGGGAAGTTCAATCGCATCCGGATGCTCGGCACCTACACGCTGAGCCAGGGTGCCTCCGGCACGACGCGGGTTCAGTTCACGTTCGAGACCGAGCCGGTGATGCCGTCTGACCGGCTGATGGAGATGCTCGGGGGGCGCTCCTGGACCAAGCGCAAGGCGGCCCGGGCGCTGCGACGCCTGCGTCGGATCCTCGAGGAGGATCGCGACCGCGGCGAGCGGACGACGGTCGCTGCGCGCTAAGAGGGATCGCGGAGCAATATATTTGCGCCCGTGCGGCGTCTCCTGGCTCTGATTCCCCTCGCGCTGGCGCTCGCAGCGTGCGGCAATCACCACTCGAATTACGCCGACGCCAACAACGTCGGCACCTACGTCAAGGCCGGGCCGGTGACCTATCAGCTCGAGGTCTCGCGCGAGCTCAACCCCTACAGCAGCGAGGACTCGGGCTACCTGGCCGGTCTACCGAGCAAGGAGACGGCCCTGGCGCCGGACCAGCTGTGGTTCGGCGTTTTCCTGTGGGCGAAGAACACGACCCATCAGCCCCAGCAGACGACATCCGCGTTCGACGTCATCGACACCCAGGGCAACGTCTACCACCCGATCTTCTACGGCAACCCGTATGTGTGGTCCTCGAGGACGCTCCCGCCGGGCGCGATCGAACCCTCGCCCAACACGACCGCGGGCTACGGCCCGACGCAGGGTGGGCTGCTGTTGTTCAAGGTCCCAACGCAGGTCTACTCGAACCGCCCGCTGACGCTCCGGATCTACGGCAACACCGGCAAGGTGTGGGCGACGATCACGCTCGATCTCTAGTAATGCGCGTGTAGCGCGGCCACCAGTACCTGTTGGACTGCCGGGGCTGCGGTTGCGCCGCCCGCTCCCTGATTCGGGAACAGCGCACCGACGACGATCCGGGGCGCGCCGACCGGCGCATAGCCGACGAACCATGCGTCGGTCGCCGCCAGCAGCTGGGCGGCCGTAAGCGGCGTTCCGCCCGGCGGCACGGCGGTGTCCCTCAGCTCGGCGGTGCCGGTCTTCCCGGCCACGGTCACGCCCGGGATCTGCGCTGCCGTCCCGGTTCCGATCTGCACGACCGCAACCATCATCCGCTGTACCTCCGCGGCGACCGTCGGACTCGTCACCGGCACGAACTTCGGCGGGGCGCTGAGCAGCAGAGTCGGGATCGGGCGCCGGCCACCCATCGCGATCGTCGCGCCGACGTCCATCATCTCGAGCGGCGTCGTCAACACCATGCCCTGGCCGATCGCCGAGGAGCCGACCGACAGCGGTCCTCCGATCGTGGCCGCCGTCGGAATCTGGCTCGGAGCCACGCCGGACCACGGAACGGCTTTGTCGAAGCCGAAGCGCTCGGCGATGTTGACCAGCTTCTGCGCGCCGAGCTGGGCGCCGAGGGGCGCGAACACCGAGTTGCACGAGACCGCGAAGGCGTTCAGGAATGTCCCGCCGCAGGCCTCTCCGTTTGCGTTCTGGAGCGTGTAGCCCTCGAGCGTCGAGGACGTCTCGATTGGAAAGACGCTCGACAGCTTCACGATCCCGGCCTCGAGCGCGCCGGTCGCGGTGATCATCTTCATCGTCGATCCGGGCGGCTGCGGATCCGAGAACGCGATCCCCGAGAGCGCCAGCACCTGTCCGTTGCGCGGGTCCATCGCCGCGATCCCGGCGAGGTGTCCTCCCTTGGCGTTGATTGCCGCCGCCTCGAGTGTCGGGTCGATCGTGGTCGTGACGCTGTGGCCCGGGATCGGCACGCTCGATGCCAGCACTCTGCTCCCCGCCTCGAGTGTTCCGCCCGGCCTTCCCGCGACGCGCAACTGGAAGATGCGCTCGAGCCCGTCGATCCCGACCTTCGCGCCGGCCGGGTAGCCCTCCGAGGCGTAGTACGCCGCCTCATCGGCCGGGATCGGGCCGAGCGTGCCGACGATCTCACTCGCGGTGTTCGGAATCGGCGAGCTTCGGTCCGGGCCCTGGGCGAGCGGGGTGCCGTCGCGGGCCAGGATCGCGGCGCGTGGCCCGAGCGAGACCCTGCGCGAGAGCTGCTCGCCCGGCCGCAACCCGGGAAACAGCTGCGTAGGCGAGTAGTGGATCTGTGCCCCCGAGCCCGAGCCCGAGAACCTCACCTCGAGCGTCGCGCGCAAGCTCCCGAAGACGCGCGTGCGCACGAGCATGCGCACGTCGATCACGTCTCCGTCGGGTCCCGTGACGCGGCCAGGGACGAGTTTGCTCATGGTCGCGAGGTCCGAAGCCCCTTCGTAGTTGCTGACGAACTGCTGCTCGCTCAGGCCTCGCTTCGAGTCGGCGTCGAGCATCGAGTACATGCGCGCGTAGTCGCCGCGCGCCCATGCGAGCACGTAGCGATGGACGAGCGCGCGCTCACCGCGGGCGGGCTGACCGGCCACGTAAACCCCGGCCACGAACGCCAGCAAGGCGAGCACCGACACCGGAGCGAGGCGCGTCAGCAGCCGCCGACGCCGCACGCTGAGTCGTGCGTACGCCCTCGCCCGTACCACATGCACTTGCACCCTGGCGTGGAACGGTACAGCGTCGTCTCCCGTCTACTCTGGAGCCGGCATGACCGGGATCGACTGGCTGATCGTCGTCTTCTGCGTGCTGCTGGCGTCCTACGGCTACGTGCAGGGTTTCATCGTCGGGGGCCTCTCGCTGCTCGGCTTCGGCTTGGGTGCGTTCATCGGCACGCGGCTGGGTCCGTTGCTGTTGCCGGGCGGGTCTCACTCCCAATACGCGCCGCTGTTCGGGCTCCTCGGCGCGCTGCTTGCGGGCGGGGTGCTCGCGAGCGGATTCGAGGGCGTCGGCGTCCATGCCCGCCGCGCGCTTCGCTTTCCCGGACTGCGCACGATCGACGGCCTGCTGGGGGCGGGGCTGACCGCTTGCGTCGGGCTCGGGATCGCGTGGATCGTCGGCGCCGTGGCGCTCCAGGCGACCACATCGCCGTCCCTGC
Organism: uncultured Actinomycetes bacterium; assembly: GCA_963795505.1. Taxonomy (GTDB): domain Bacteria; phylum Actinomycetota; class Thermoleophilia; order Solirubrobacterales; family Solirubrobacteraceae; genus Palsa-465. The sequence goes on along the minus strand of CAWCIB010000010.1, from coordinate 106,903 downwards.
GGGAGAAGCTTCAGAGCTCCAAGATCCTGCGCGGGCTGGACGAGCTGCTCCCGCCGTCCGGTCCGATCCTGAATGCGCTCGCCCGGATCGATCCGTTGCCTGCGCTGCGCGGCCCGCTCGCCACGGTACCGCCGCCGACGAGCGGAATCGTGGGCGTGCCGGGGGTCCGCGGCGCCGCACCAAGCGTCGTGCGCATCGTGGGCACCGCGTGCGGACTGGGCGTCGAGGGCTCGGGCTGGGTCGCCGCACCCGGGCTCGTGGTAACGAATGCCCACGTCGTCGCCGGCGAGAGCGACACCCAGGTCCAGGTCGGAGGGAACACTCCCGGACCTCCCCGCTCAGGCGGTCAGCTTCGATTCGCACAACGACATCGCGATCCTGCGCGTGCCAGGACTCAGGGAGCGTGTCCTGCCGCTGGCCGCCGATCCGCGCGCCGGCACCTCCGCGGCAATCCTCGGCTATCCAGAGGACGGTCCCTTCAACGTCCAGCCCGGGCGCATCGGACAGACGCGCGACGTTCAGACCGAGGACGCGTACGGCAACGGGCCGGTCACCCGGAGCATCACCGAGCTGCTGGGCCGTAGTGCGCCCCGGGAACTCGGGCGGCCCGATGGTCGACGCGGGTGGTCAGGTCGTGGCGACCGTGTTCGCGTCGATCAGCGGCGCGTCGGGCAATCAGGGTGGGTTCGCGGTCCCCAACGCGCTCGTGCGCGCCGAGCTGGGCCCCGCCGAATCGCGCACGAATGCGGTCGGCACTGGGCAGTGCACCGGGTAGCCGCTGCACACGGCGCTACCCTCCCCGAACTTATGTCCAAGACGCTCGTGATCGCTGAGAAGCCATCGGTGGGCCGCGACCTCGCTCGCGTACTGCCGGGGCCGTTCGACAAGCACGAGGGCTACCTCGAGGGGCCTTCGCACGTCGTGACGTGGGCGGTGGGCCACCTGGTCCAGCTGGCCGATCCCGACGAATACGACGAGCGCTTCAAGAAGTGGCGCATGGCAGACCTGCCGATCGTGCCGCCGAAGTTCAAGCTCGTGATCCGCGACGAGCGCTCCAAGAAGCAGATGAATGTCGTCAAGCGAGTCTCTGGGTCGCGACGACGTCGGAGAGGTCGTCAACGCGTGTGACGCCGGGCGCGAGGGCGAGCTGATCTTCGCCTACCTGTACGAGAAGGCCGCGTCCAAGAAGCCCGTCAAACGCCTCTGGCTCAACTCGATGACGCGGGGCGCGATCGAGGACGCTTTCGGATCGCTGCGGCCCGGCGCCGATCTCGCCTCCTTGCAGGACGCCGCCCGCTCGCGCTCCGAGGCCGACTGGATCGTTGGCATGAACGCAACCCGCGCGGCGACGATTCGCTTGCGCTCCTCGTTTGACGGCACCGTCTCGCTGGGGCGCGTCCAGACTCCGACTTTGGCGATCCTCGCCCGTCGCGAGGAAGAGATCCGGGCGTTCGTTCCCGAGCCGTACTGGGTCGTCGACGCCGACCTTCGAAGCCTCCGATGAGCGCTCGTATGACGGCCGCTATCACGCCGGCGCCAACCCACGGGTGAAGAGCGCCGAAGAGGCCGACGCGATCGTCGCGGCTTGCGAGGGCCAGACCGGGACGATCACCAAGCTCGAGAAGTCAGAGCGCAAAGAGCGCGCCCCGCTGCTCTACGACCTCACCTCGCTTCAGCGCGACGCCAACAGCCGCTTCGGCTTCTCCGCCCGCCGCACGCTCGGCGGCAGCCCAGCGCCTGTACGAGGAGCACACGGCGCTCACATACCCGCGCACGAACTCGCGCTTTATCACCGGCGACATGATCCCGACGATCAAGCCGATCGCACGGCTCGTCGGAGAGCGGTCCGAGTATTCGAAGGCTTCTCAGTACGTGCTCGGACTCGATGTCCTGCCGCTCGGACGCGTGGTCAACGACGCCCGCGTCACCGACCACCACGCGATCATCCCGACGCTCGCCGAGCGCCATCCGGTCGACAAGTTCTCAGACGACGACAAGAAGATCTATGACCTCGTCGTCCGCCGCTTCCTGGCGATCTTTCATCCCGATGCGGTGTTTGAGAACACGCGCGTCGAGACGACTGTCCGCGAACACGTCTTCCGCACGCGCGGGAAGCTGATGCTGGTACCCGGTTGGCGCGGCGTGTACGGCGAGCTGTCGGATGCCGAGCGCTCCGACGATGACGAGGGCCGCGAGCAGCAGCTGCCGCGCCTCGAGCAGGGCGAGGACGCGCTCGTGAAGTCGGTCGCCTCAGAAGAGAAGGAGACCAAGCCGCCTCGACGCTATACCGAGGGCTCGCTGCTGGCGGCGATGGAGACCGCCGGCAAGCTCGTCGAGGAGGAGGAGCTCCGCGAGGCGATGAAGGAGTCCGGCATCGGTACGCCCGCGACGCGAGCGGCGATCATCGAGCGGTTGATCGCGGTCGGCTACATCGAGCGCGAGGGGCGTGCGCTGGTCGTGACCGAGAAGGGGCTCAACGTCATCAGGCTCCTGGGCGAGCACGCGCTCACCTCGCCGGGCATGACCGGCGAGTGGGAGCACCGGCTGGCGAACATCGAGACCGGCTCGGACTCGCGCAAGGCCTTCATGGGCGACATCGTCAAGTTCACAGAGGACACGATCAACGAGCTCGACACGCGTCTGAAGGGCGTTCGCATCCCGCGCGCGCAGCTCGGCCCATGCCCAGTCTGCGGGCGGGAGATCGTCGAGAACCGCAAGGGCTACTCGTGCTGGTCGCGCGATGACCCCGGCTGTGGATTCGTGATCTGGAAGTCCAAGGCCGGCAAGTCGCTAGGGGTCTCGGTCGCGCGCGAGCTGATCAAGACCGGCCGCACCGAGAAGGCCGTCAGCGGCTTCAAGGGCCGGTCGGGGCGTTCATTCCGGGCGCGTTTGGCGCTGCAGCAGGCAGAGGACGGCAAGTGGCGGGTCGAATTCGACGAGCCATGGGCGAAGGAGGGGGCGAAGCCCCCGGTCGCCGACGAGTCCTCAGAAGAGCCGGCGGCGGCCGCTTAGGATCCGCTGAAGGCGGGCGGCCTCGTACTCCGGCCGCCGGTGCATTCGATCCCAGGTTGCCCGGATCGTCTGGTGGTCGTCCACCGCCGTATCCGCATCCTTGTCGCGATCGTCCTCGAACGACTGCTTGCTCGAATGGAACTCCCAGCTGTCGAGCTCGACGATCAGCTTCTCGTCCGGGAAGAGCGCGTCTACCTCATAGCCGCCGACCCGCGCGTTCATGATCGGCTCGGGCAGGCCGTAGCGCTTACAGAACTCAGGGAACCCGTCCTCCCAGCCTGAGCGGGTCGGCCCGCCCTTCGCCCCGATGAACGGCTTCAGCAGCGGCGCCCCCGCGTGGGTCGGACAGCGCTTGACGATGTCAGCCACCTCATCGAGGGCGAGGATCCGCTCGTGCCGTGCGGTGTTGACCGCCCTGGCGAGGGACTTTTGCGGCAGCTTCGGCGCCATCGTCAGAAGCGTGCGTGCCGCGCTGGTGACAGGGATGCCGTTGTGGGTGCGAACGTCCCGCTTACGGAGGTTGGTGGCGGTGTGGATCCGGATCCCTTGGACGCGCCGGTCGCCGGCAACCGTTACGTCGAACGGCCGATCCCACCGCTTCCAGAGACCGTAGAGAGTCATCGCTGAGCCGTGGCTCAGCATGGCCCGGTCGCCGCAGGCCAAGACGGCGGCCGCGGCCCATTGGAGGGGTGAAGTGGGAGGGTGGCCGACGGCATAGACGCCTCTGAAGAGAACGTGGAGGGATCCCGTCTTGATGCGATAGGCGATCTGGCGACGGCTGAGACCCAGCTCCAGCAACTGCTGACGGGTGATGTTGCCTAGCTGCGTTGCGGCTCGCGCACCGATTGCGGCGTTGATCCTGGAAGTTGGGCTCACTGGGTGTGCCTTTCATCCAGTCATAGGCGCGAGCGCGCTGGTTTTCGCCCCCCGGCAGCACCCGACAGCACGGCGGCCGTCCTTCCCGTCCGACGGGGTCGCCAACATAGAAGCGGATGCCTCTGACCCTGATCACCGGCCCCGCGAACTCCGCCAAGGCGGCCGAGGTGCTGGGCGCATACGCCGCCCATCGCCGCAAGGGCGCGCTGTTGATCGTCCCAACCGCCGCGGACGCCCAGCTCTACAGTCGCGAGGTGGCGGGCCAGGGGGCGGTGATCGGAGGGCCGGTGCTGACGTTCTCAGGCCTCGCGCGCGAGATCGCCAAGCGCACCGGTTACGACGGCCGCCGCCTCTCCACGCTCCAGCGCGAGCGGCTGCTCCGCCGCGCGCTCAAACGCACGCGTCTGAACACGCTGGCCGAATCGGCCGCCTCCGCCGGCTTTCCACAGGCGGCGCTCGAGCTGATCTCGGAGCTCGAGCGGTCGCTGGTCAGCCCGGAGCGATTTGCGAGGGCAGGAGGGGGAGAGGCAGCGTCGATCTACGCCGCCTACCACCGCGAGCTCGATCGCGCCGACCGGGTGGACGCGGAGCTTTTCGCCTGGCGGGCGCTCGACGCCCTGCGCGCCGACCCCGGCCGCTGGGGAGGGACGCCGGTGTACTTCTACGGTTTCGACGACCTCACGCCGCTGGAGCGCGATGCGATCGAGACGCTGTCCCGGATCGTGGGCGCTGAGCTGACCGTGTCGCTGACCTACGAGCCCGGCCATCCGGCGCTGGCCGCCAGAGCCGAGGCGGTCGAGGAGCTCAAGCCGATCGCCGATCAGCTCATCGAGCTGCCGGCGTCGGCGGAGTACTACAGCGATCCAGCTCTGCACTTCGTCGAGCGTCACCTGTTCGGTGACGGCGAGGAGCGGATCGACCCCGGCGAAGCCGTCCGGCTGCTCGAAGCCGGCGGTGAGCGCGCCGAGGTCGAGCTGGTCGCCGCCGAGGTACTCGAGCTGATCCGCTCCGGGACTCCCACAGACAGCATCGCCGTCGTGTTCAGGGGCGGTCCGACCGCGCTCGTCGAGCGCGTCTTCGGCGAGTACGGCGTTCCCGTGGCGATGGAGCGCGAGATCCCGTTCGAGCACACGTCGCTGGGGCGCGGCCTGCTCGCGCTCGCTCGCTGCGCGCTGCTCGACGACGCACCCGCGTCCGCGCTGATCGCCTACCTGCGCACGCCCGGCGTATATGACCGAGCCGATCGCGCGGAGGCGACCGTGCTCCGCGAGGGAATCAGCACTGCGCGCGAGGCGCGTGAACGGCTGAATCTCCGTTTCGGCGAGATGGACCGGCTTGACCTGCGGCGCCAGGCACGTCGGCTGCTGGCGGCCCCACGCAGGGAGTCGGCGGCCATTCTGACGGGCGAGGAGCAGCTCGATGCCCGTGCCGTTTCCGTGCTCTACCGCGCGCTCGATGAACTCGACGAAGTCGGTGAGCGACCGTCGGGGCCCGAACTGATCGAGCTGCTCGAAACCCTCAAGGTCCGAATCGTCTCGCGCGGCGGGGTGATCGTCGGAGAACCGCTTCAGATCCGCGCGCAGCGCTACCGCGCCGTGTTCGTCTGCGGCCTGCAGGAGGGCTCGTTCCCCGCAGCGGGCTCGCCGGAGCCTTTCCTCTCAGACGAGCGCCGGCGTGAGCTGGAGGGGTTGCGCCTGCGCCCGCGCGAGGACGTCCTGGCGCGCGAGCGCTACCTGTTCTACTCGTGTGTCTCGCGGGCGAGCGAGCGGCTGGCGGTGAGCTATCGCAGCTCGGATGAGGAGGGGAACATCGAGCTGCCCTCGCCGTTCATCGACGATCTGGCCGAGCTGTTCGCTCCCGAGTGGCGCGAGCGGCGACGGCGCAGGCTCCTGGCCGACGTGTGCTGGCCGGCGGACGAAGCGCCCACGCCGCGCGAACGGGCGCGCGCGCTGGCGTGCGGGGGGAACGGCGCGGAGGGCGAGCGGCTCGGGACGCTCGGCGAGCAGGCGCTCTCCACCATGCGCCACACCGAGATCCTGTCGGCGGGCGCGCTCGAGTCCTATGCCGACTGCCCCGTCAAGTGGCTGGTCGAGAAGGAGCTCCAGCCGAAGCGGATCGAACCGGACCCGGAGGCGATGGTCAAGGGATCGGTGATCCATCGCCTGCTCGAGCGGCTCTTGCGTGGGCTGGGCCGGCCGTTGACGAGCGAGTCGCTGGATGACGCGAACCGGATCCTCGATGAGCTGATCGCCGAGCCGCCGACGGAGCTGGCCGTGGGCCGCTCCGAAGCCGTCCGAGCAGCGGCGCTGCGGTCGGTTGAGGCCGAGCTGCGCCGCTATCTCGCTCACGAGGCGGATTCCGGATGCGATTGGAACGCCGAAGAGCTCGAGCAGAGGTTCGGCTTTGATGAGGAGTCGCTGCCTGCGCTCGAGCTGGCCGAGGGTGTGCGGGTGCGCGGCATGATCGACCGAGTTGACGTCGACGGCGCCGGCCACGCGATCGTGCGCGACTACAAGAGCGGCACCCGGCGCCAGGGATACTCCGGTGCTCGCTGGAGCGAGGACCGCCAGCTGCAGGTCGCGCTCTACATGCTCGCCGTCAAAGAGCTGATGGGGCTCGAGCCCGTGGCCGGTCTCTACCAGCCGCTCGGAGGCGATGACCTGCGCGCGCGGGGTGTGTTCCTGGAGGGCGCCGAGATCGGCAGCTCCGTCGTGTACACCGACGGCCGCTCGGCAGATGAGCTCGAGGAGGTGCTCGACGACGCACGACAGCGCGCCGTCGCGCTCGCGTCACGGTTGCGGGCCGGCGAGGTGGCTCCGTGTCCCGAGACCTGCTCGCGGGGCGGCTGCAAATACCCCGGGATCTGCAGAACCGGCTGATGGAGTTCAGTGCTGAGCAACTCGATGCAATCGAGCGCCGCGACGGCGATCTGCTCCTCGATGCAAGCGCCGGCAGCGGCAAGACCTCCGTGCTCGTCGAACGGTTCGTTCGTGCGGTGCTCGAGGACGGCGTCGATGTCTCGGCGATCCTCGCGATCACGTTCACCGACAAGGCTGCAGCCGAGTTGCGCGAGAGGATCCGCCTGCGTCTGCGCGAGCTCGGGGCGATCGAGGAGGCGCGGGCGACCGAGGGGGCCTTCATCTCGACGATCCACGGCTTCTGCGCACGGGTGCTTCGGGCCCAGGCGCTGGCGGCCGGGATCGACCCCCGCTTCGTGGTGCTCGACGAGCTCGACGCCGCGAGGCTCGCCGACCAGGCCTTCGACGGCGCGCTGAGCGAGGTCGGCGATGTGGAGCTGATCGCGGCCTACGGACCGGGCCCGCTGCGCGGCGCGATTCTGCGCACGTACAGCGAGCTGCGCTCCCGCGGCGAGCGGGAGCCGACGCTCCCTCCGCTTCCACCTGGGCCGCCCGATGGGAGCGCAGAGCTTCACCGGGCCGCCGCCGCGCTCGCCGCGGAGCTGGGAGCGATCCAAAAGCCGTCGTCCAAGGTGTGCGAGGCACTCAGACGCGTCGAGCGCGCCGCCACCCTCAGCGGGGATCCGTGGCCCGGAGACCTCGAGCGGCTCAAGCTCCCGGGCGGAAACGGAGCCGCTCTCTGCACGGACGGCATGCGCGGCCTACGAGCAGGCGCTCGCCGCGTTCCGCGCCGGTGTCGAGTACCGGCTCGCCGAGCCGACGCTCGCCGCGCTCGACAAGTTGCTGCGGAGCTTCGCAGAGCGCTACGCGCAGCGAAAGCGCGCGGCCTCGGGGGTCGACTTCGAGGACCTCGAGTTGATTGTGCGCGACCTGCTGGCCGGCGACAGGGAACTGCGCGAGCGCTACGCGCAGCGTTTTGAGCAGATCATGGTCGACGAGTTCCAGGACACGAACAAGATCCAGCTCGACGTGATCAACCAGATCGCGCGCGGGAACCTGTTCGTGGTCGGAGACGCGCAGCAGTCGATCTACGGCTTCAGGCACGCGGACGTCGAGCTGTTCGAGGAGCTGGGTGAGCGGCTCGCGAGGGAAGGCCGCCGCGCGACGCTCGAGCAGAACTTCCGCTCGCGGCCGGAGATCCTCGAGGTGATCAACCGCGCGTTTGACGGGGCGTTGCGAGCGGGCCGCGAGGTGCAAGCTGCCGGTGAGCCGCTGGTGGAACTGCTGGTGGTCGACAAGGGGGAGGAGTGGGCCGCGACCGAAGGAGTGGCCTCGCCGTGGCGTGCTGCGGAAGCGCGGGCGCTCGCGCGGCGCGTGCGCGAGCTGATCGACGCCGGCGCCGCGCCCGCCGATGTGGTCGTGCTGACTCGCGCGACCACCGACCTGCGTGCGTACGAGCGCGCGCTCGAGGAACGGGCTATTCCGACCTACCTGATCGGCGGCCGTGGCTATTGGTCGCACCCGCAGGTCATGGACCTCGTCGCCTATCTGCGTGCGCTCGCCAATCCGGCCGATGAGGAGGCCTACTACCAGCTGCTCGCTTCGCCGCTCGTCGGGCTCTCGCTGGACGCGCTCGTGATCGTCGCCGCGGCCCGCCGCGCCGGGGAGGGTGAGCCAGAGCTGGCCGCAGATGACGCCGAGCGGCTCAGCACCTTCAGCGCATGGTTCGACGGCGAGCGCGAGTGGGTGGGGCGGCTTTCGGATCGAGGAGCTGATCGAGCGTGCGATCGCCTACAACGGCTACGACCTCTACACGCTCGGACTGCCCGGGGGCGAGCGACGGCTGGCGAACCTCCGCAAGCTGATGCGCCTCGGTCGCGAATATGAGGAGCGCTACGGGCGAGACCTGCGCGGCTTCCTGTCGCTCGTCGCCGTCCGCGAAGCCGGTTTCCGCGGGGATGGACGCGAGAGCGAGGCCCCGGTCGAAGGCGAGGCGCTCGACGCCGTGCGGCTGATGACGATCCATCGCGCCAAAGGGCTCGAGTTCAAGATCGTCGTGGTTGCCGATCTCGGGCGCGAGCCGCCGTGGCGGGGGGAGCCTCTGCGGATCGGCCGCGACGGACGGCTGGGGCTGCGGCTTGCGCGCCCCGGAATGGGCAAGCCCGTCCCGGTACTCGCATACGTGGAGCTCGGTGATGAGCGTCAGCAGGCCGAGGCCGCCGAGGAGCGCCGCGTCTTCTACGTGGCGGTGACCAGAGCCCAGGAGCGCCTGATCCTGACCGGCGCGGCGAAGGCGGGGGAGGACAACGGCGGCTCGCGCGCTCCGATCTGCTGGATCACGGAGGCGCTTGCGCGCGCCGGAGTCGAGCCCGTCTTGCTGAGCAGCGAGGAGCCCGTCGCCGAGCGGGAACGATCACTGACGACACGTCCTTTGATCGAGGTTCCCGAGCGTGCCGCCGAGCCCGTGCCGGAGCCGCCACCTGTCGTCCCGCTCAGCTACTCGGCGCTTGCGGCCTATGACCGCTGCGGCTACCGCTTCTACCTCGAGCGGGTGCTCGGTCTCCCGACGGGCGCGGGCCGGATCGCAAGCGAGGGCGCGCTCGAGCGCGGAATCCTCGTCCACGAGCTGCTCGAGCGGCTCGACTTTCGCCATCCCTCCAGTCCGCAGGGCGTACCGGACGAGGCGGCCGCGATGGTCGAAGGGTTCGTCGCGAGCCCGCTGTTCGAGCGACTCAGGGCGGCCACCGACGTCCGCCGCGAAGAGGGCTTCGCGTTCCTGCTCTCAAGCGGCGCGCTGATCACGGGCGCGCTTGATGTGCTGGCGTACGAGCGCGGGGACAGAGCGCTCGTCGTCGACTACAAGACCGACCGGCTTGGCGACGCCTCGCCCGCCGAGGTGGTCGAGCGCGAGTACGGGACCCAGCGCCTGATCTACGCGCTGGCTGCGCTCCGCTCCGGGGCGCAGGAGGTTGAGGTCGCGCACGTGTTCCTCGAGCGGCCGAACGAGCCTGTCACGGCCACCTACGCCGACCAGGCAGCGCTGGAGCGTGAGCTCGAGGCACTGGCCGCACACGTCGTGGCGGGAGCATTCCCGGTCGCGGACGAGCCATGGGCGGGGCTGTGCAGCGGCTGCCCGGGCGAGGGCGGCCTGTGCTCGTGGCCGCTCGAGATGACTACCCGCGATCTGACGCTGAAGGATCCTTCGCCGGAGCCTGAGCTTCAGCCCCGTCTGTTTTGAACTCGACGTCGATGTGCTGTTGATCCGAGCGCTCCTCGACCTTCGCAAGCGCCTCCAGGGTCGCCTGATCGGCTGCCTCGTCCGGCGGTCCCATCAGGCTGCGCGGCCATAGCTTGCGCGTCAGTACGACGTTGATCTCGGCCGAGTAGATCGTCGTCTGCGCGCCGAGGTGCAGCCACACGAGGAGCCCGAGCGGGACCGCGAACAGCGCGTACGTGCTACTCGCGTGCTGGACGACGCGGCCGACATAGATGCCCCCCAGTGCTTGCAGGATCTCCCACAGCACGCCGCCGACGACGACTCCGATCCACAGGCAGCGGGTGGGGATGCTCGGCTCGGTCAGCAGGCGAAACGCAGCCCCGAACAGCGCGAAGTTGATCAGCAGCGAGAGCGCGATCCCGGCGACCTTCAGCGCGGGGCCACCGAGCCCGCCGGTGACCAGGCCGGATGCGACCGAGGAGACCAGGAACAGGAGCCCCAGCGAGAAGACGAGCAGCAGGCCACGGAGGCGCTTGTGGACGAAGTCACGCCGATCCTTGAACGGGACCGCCCAGATCCGGTCGAAAGCGTTCTGGGCGGCGCCGGTGACTCCAAGGCCGGCCCACAGCGACGCCGCGACCCCGATCACCAGCGCGATCACTCGGCCATGCAGCTCGCTGGTTTGGAGGTCCTTGCCGATGATCGGGAACCGACCGAGCACCGAGCTCTTGATCGAGTTCTGAATGCTCGTGTCGCCGTGGAACACGAAGGCGAGGATCGTCACCATCACCAGCAGCAGCGGGAATAGCGAGAAGAACCCGTAGTAGGCGATCTGCGCCGCGAGCCCGCCGGCGCCATCGTCGGAGAACTTCTTCACGACCGCCATCGGCACCGCCAGCCACCGGTGCCGTTGCTGTGCGCGATCAAACGCGCGCACGGGACGCAGCACGTCCATGTGCGTAGTGATACCCGGTTCAGGCGGCCGAAACCAGTGCCGGCTCTGGCGGCGCGCTGCGGTGGCGGGCGCGGAGGACCACGCTCGCGCCCCCGCTCGGGCTGAACGTGATGCTCCGCCGCGCAGTCTGCTCGGGTCGATCGCCGGCCGGCTCGAGCTCGAAGCGGTCGACGACGGAGCGGATCACGATCTTCATCTCCTGGAGCGCGAAGCTCGCCCCCAGGCACCTCCGCCGCCCGCCGCCGAACGGGATCCATGTGTAGGTCCCGGGTGCGCTGTCAAGGAAGCGCTCGGGCCGGAACGCATATGGGTCGGGGTAGATGTCCGGATCGTGGTGGACCAGGTAGGCGCTGGCGAGCAGCGCGACCCCGGCCGGGTACTCGTAGGGACCGATCCGCACCGGCTGCTTGGTCAGCCGCGGCTCCGCGTTCGGCAGCACCGGACGGCGACGGAGGATTTCGTTGATCGTCGCGCCCAGGTACTCATCGCCGTCGGCCCGCAGCCGATCGACGACCCGTCGGTCGCGCGCCAACTGCGCGAACGCCCATGCGAGCTGCGATGCAGTCGTCTCGTGACCGGCGACGAGCGCCGTCATCAGCTCGTCGCGAAGCTCTTGCGACGACATCGGCGATCCGTCCTCGTGCCGAGCTTCGAGCAGCATTGCGAGCACGTCGCTTCCACCACCGCCGTTCTGGCGTCGCTCGTCGATCACTTCGAAGATCTGCTCGTCCGCCTGCTCGGTCAGCGTCCGGAATCGCTTCAGCGAGGGAATCCAGCGCTCGTATCGCTGGAGGGCGGGCAGCACGGACAGCGGGCTCTCGGCGAACGCCAGCACGCGCGTAAGCAGGTCGCGGAGGTCGTCGAGCCGCTGGCCCTGCTCGAGGCCGAAGACCGCGCGCAGGATGATCTCGAGCGTCAGGCGCTGGAGCCTGGGGTGAAGCTTGACGGGCTGGCCGACGGGCCAGGAATCGAGCTCGCTTCAAGGTGAGCTCTTCCATCAGCTCGGTCAACGCGAGCATCTTCTCGCCGTGGAACGCGGGCAGCAGCAGCCTGCGCTGCTCGAGGTGAGCGGCCTCGTCGAGCAGGATCACCGAGTTGCGCCCCACGATCGGCTCGAGCACACGCGCGCCCTCGCCCGGGTGAAGCACCTCGGGCGGGGCGGTGAAGAGCTGCTTGATGTCCTCGGGGTCGCCGAGGATCACGAACGGCGGCTGGAACGGAAGCCGGACCGTGATCCGCTTGCCGTATTGCTGGCGCAGCCGCTCGAGCGACGCGGCCGGCCGCTTCCACGTGGCGAGCAGCTGGAGAACCACGGGGACGCGCGGGCCAGGTGGAAGCGGGGTCACGGAACTTGAATACTCCTCGGTATCTCAGCGTACCGTGAGATCTGTCACACCCTCGACCGACAGCAGCAACCGCTTGCGCTCCAGACCGCCCGTGTAGCCGCCGAGCCCGCCGTTCGCGTGCAGCACGCGATGGCAGGGGACGATGATCGGAAGCGGGTTGGAGCCGAGCGCATTGCCCGCGGCGCGCGATGCACGTGGGCTGCCGGCTTGGGCCGCGACCCCCTTGTAGCTAGACACCGAACCGAACGGGATCCGGGCCGTCGCCTTCAGCACCCGGCGCCCGAAGCCCCGCGTAAGGCTCCAGTCGAGCGGCACCTCGAAGCGCTCCAAGTCCCCGGCGAAGTACTTCTCGAGCTCGCGGCGCGGCTCGTCGAGCCTGCGGGGCGCGGCGAGCACGCGCGGCGAGACCCGCGTGGCGAGATCCTCGAGCACGGCGTCCTCGTCGTCGTCGAGGTACGCGAGCCGGACAAGGCCCCGTGGCGTGACCGCCAGCAGCAGCCTGCCGACCGGCGAGTCGAGCGTCGCGTAGGCGACGTCGAGGAGCCCGGCGTTGGTGGCGGCGTCGGCGAGGTCGGGGAGCGCGGCGTCAGGCGGCGCGTTGCTCCGTAGTGCAGTTTCGATGTCAGTCATCTCGATACTCCGTTCGAAGTCGTTTCAGTCCTTCGTGCACGTTTCGGCGTGCGGCCTCCTCGCTCGTTCCCATCACCTCGGCGATGTCCGCGTGCGTGGCGTCGAGCAGAAACCGCAGCGCGACCGCGGTGCGCTGCTTGGGAGGGAGCTCGCGGACGCGCGCCCACAGCTCCGGCTGGCCGTCGGTGGCCGGCGGCGCCGGTTGCTCGGGCACGTCGGCGACCGGGATCGCTCGCCGTGCTCTCGCTCGCGCGTGGTCGATTGCCTTGCGGTGCGCGACGGTCAGGATCCAGCTGCGCAGGTTGTCGGCGTGGCGCAGCCGCGGGTAGGCGCGCATTGCCGCCAGCCATGTCTCCTGGTAGCAGTCGTCGGCATCGCTCTGGCCGACGGTCGCGACCAGAAAGCGGTGGACGTCGCGCCCGTGGGCGTCGAGCAGCGCTTGAAAGGGGGGAAGGCTCAATGTGGATGAAACGCGGTCTGGACGGCAACGCGTGAGATGGTGACGGACCTGTTCTAGAGCACAAAACTCTGCCGGGCGCACTCGAGATGGCTATTGAGCAGGTTTATCCTGCTCGCGAGCACATTTCGGCCCGTTCGCCGGGTGAATGTGCTCTCGAGCAGGTTGTGCTGATCAGCACAAGCCGCGAGGCGGCGCGGCGCGGCCGACGCCCGCGCGCGCGCGAGCCACGGCGCGGGCCCGACGCCCCGGGCCGTCAGGCCGAGGCACGGCGCGGCATCGCAGACGCGCGGCCCCGGCAAGCCGGCGCCCATTGCTTGCCGAATCCCCTTCTGCGGTATACAAACCGTGTATGCCCCGCGCAATTTGGACAGGCGCGATCAGCTTTGGGCTGGTCAACGTGCCGATCAAGATGTTCAGCGCGACGTCGCAGAAGACGGTCCGCTTTCACCAGATTTCGGCCAAGACCGGCGCGCGAATCCGCCAGAAGCGCGTCGACCCCTCGACCGGCGAAGAGGTGCCCTACGAGGACATCGTCAAGGGCTATGAGATCACCCCCGATCGCTACGTGCTGATCGATCCAGAGGAACTCGACGCGCTCGATCCGAAGGCGACCAAGACGATCGACATCGAGGATTTCGTCGACCTCGAGGACATCGACCCGATCTACTACGACCACTCCTACTACCTCGCGCCGGCTGACGGCGGTGCAAAGCCATACCGCCTGCTGCTCGACGCGATGAAGGAGTCGGGCAAGGTGGGGATCGGTCGCGTCGTGATCCGCTCCAAGCAGCAGCTGTGCGCACTGCGCCCGAACGGCGAGGTGCTGACGCTCTCGACGATGCTGTTCGGCGACGAGGTGCTGCCGCCCGACCGGCTCGACGAGCTCGACGCGGTCGGGGAGAGCCGAGGCGTCCGACCGTGAGCTGAAGATGGCCGAGCAGCTGATCGACTCGCTCTCGAGCGACTTCGACCCCTCCAAGTACCACGACGACTATCGCGAGCGCGTGCTGGCGCTGATCGAGCGCAAGGCCGCCGGCGAGGAGATCGCCGTCGAGCCGGTGTCCGAGGAGCCCGAGGCGGCGCCCGACCTGATGGCCGCGCTCGAGGCCTCGCTCGCGCAGGTTCGAAGCGGCGATAGCGACAAGCCGGCGCCCAAGAAGAAGGCCCCGGCCAAGCCGCGCAAGAAGGCGCCTGCCAAGCGGGCCAAGGCGAAGGCCAAGGCCTAGCCGTCGCCCGCGCTAGCCGCTGGTACCCTTTAGCGCTCGCCGTCGTGTCCCTCGCGGATCGATTCCAAACACAATGCCTCGCCTCTCTGCCCCCGGGGCCAGTGGCCTCTACCAACCTTCGAACGAGCACGACTCGTGCGGCATCGCGCTGGTCGCAAAGCTCTGGGGCGAGGCCAGCCACGCGGTAGTCGAGAAGGCGCTCGACGCGCTCGAGAACCTCGAGCACCGCGGCGCCGAGGGAGCCGATCCGAACACCGGCGACGGCGCCGGCATCCTGCTCCAGATTCCCGATGCCTTCCTGCGCGCTGCGCTCGCGGGGATCGATCTTCCACCCCCGGGCCGCTACGGGATCGGCGTCTGCTACCTCCCGACCGACCCCGACCTGAGGCTCGCGTTCGAGCAGCTGATCGAGGAGACGATCGAGGCCGAAGGACAGCGGCCCGTCACGTGGCGCGACGTGCCGGTCGACGAGCGCTACGTCGGCGAAACCGCGCGACTGTCGGCGCCGGTGATCCGCCAGGTGGTGATCGAGGCCTCGGAGGACATCGCTGACCAGGATGAGTTCGAGCGCAAGCTGTACGTGATCAGGCGTGTGATCGAGCGCTCGAGCGCGCCGGGGCTCGCGCTACCGAGCTTCTCGAGCCGCACGATCGTCTACAAGGGGATGCTGACCGCGCCCCAGCTGCCGCGCTACTTCACCGACCTGCGCGACCCGCGCGTCGCAAGTCGACTGGCGCTCGTGCACTCGCGCTTCTCGACCAACACCTTCCCGAGCTGGGAGCTCGCCCATCCCTACCGGATGATCGCCCACAACGGCGAGGTCAACACGCTGCGGGGGAACATCAACTGGATGCGCGCGCGCGAGTCCCAGCTTGCCTCCGAGCTTTTCGGCGAGAACCTCAAAAAGGTCGTGCCCGTCGTGCGCGAGGGCCAGTCGGACTCGGCGACATTCGACAACGTGCTCGAGCTGCTCGTGCTGGGCGGGCGCTCGATCGCCCACGCGGTGATGATGATGATTCCCGAGGCCTACCGGACGCGCAAGGACCTCGATCCCGACGTCAAGGGCTTCTACGACTTCCACTCGTGCCTGATCGAACCGTGGGACGGCCCGGCCGCGGTCGTCTTCACCGATGGGCGCTGGGCGGGTGCGGTGCTCGACCGCAACGGCCTGCGACCCGGCCGCTGGGTACAGGACACCGACGGCTACGTCGTGCTCGCCTCCGAGACGGGCGTGATGACGGTCGCGCCCGAGCACGTTCAGCGCAAAGGCCGGCTCGCCCCCGGAAAGGTCTTCTTGCTCGACCTCGAGGAGGGGTCCATCGTCGAGGACGAGGAGGTCAAGCGCAGGATCGCACGCAACAAGCCATACGCCCAGTGGTACGAGGAGTCGGTGGTGCACATCGCCGACCTGCCCGAGCGCGAGCCGCGCACGCCACGGATCGAGCCGCTGCGCTCCAAGCAGCTCGCGTTCGGCTACTCGCAGGAGGACCTCAGGCTGATCATCGCGCCGATGGCGGCCAAGGGCGAGGAGCCGGTCGCCTCGATGGGCAACGACGCCGCGCTGGCTGTGATGTCTGACCGCCAGCCGCATCTGTTCTCCTACTTCAAGCAGCTGTTCGCCCAGGTCACCAACCCGCCGATCGATCCATTGCGAGAGAACGTCGTGATGTCGCTGCAGGCCGGCGTCGGTGCCGAGGTGAACCTGCTATGCGAGGTTCCCGA
This sequence comes from uncultured Actinomycetes bacterium, assembly GCA_963795505.1. GTDB lineage: Bacteria > Actinomycetota > Thermoleophilia > Solirubrobacterales > Solirubrobacteraceae > Palsa-465. Next base: position 90,601 of record CAWCIB010000010.1, on the reverse strand, counting down.
GCAGGCCCACCAGCTCGTAATGGGTCAGCCGATCCTTCGAAACAACGAGCTAGAGAAGCTGCGCCAGGTTTCGCACGAGGTTTTCGACGCGGCCACGATCGACATCAGCTGGCCGATCGAGGAAGGTCCGGACGGGATGGAGTCGCGGCTTCAGGGGGTCTGCGAGGAAGCTGCCCAGTACGTCGACAACGGCGCCAACATCCTGATTCTGTCCGACCGCAACCTCGGGCCGGAGCGGGTCGCGATTCCGTCGCTATTGGCGGTTGCGGCCGTCCACCACCATCTGGTGCGCCGCGGAACCCGTCTGCGGACCGGGCTCGTAATCGAGTCCGGCGAGCCGCGCGACATCCACCACATGGCAACGCTGATCGGGTACGGGGCCGCGGCGATCAACCCGTATCTGATGTTCGAGTCGCTCGACGAGCTCGCCGAGCGCTCACTGCTGCCGGTCGAGCTGACGATCGACCAAGCCGAGGCGAACATCGTCAAGGCGATCGGCAAGGGGCTTCTGAAGACGATCTCGAAGATGGGGATCTCGACGATCCAGTCCTATTGCGGCGCGCAGATCTTCGAAGCCGTTGGGCTCAAGCGCGAACTGATCGACAAGCACTTCACCGGCACCGCGTCGCGAATCGGCGGCGTCGGGACAGAGCAGCTCTCGACCGAGGCGATGGAGCGCCACTTCCGCGCCTATCCGCGGACCGGCCGCGACGTGCTGCCGGTCGGCGGCGTGCTGCAGTGGCGCCGCGACGGCGAGATCCACGTCTGGAACCCGGACTCGATCGCCAAGCTCCAGCATTCGGTCAACGGGAACGGGTCGGTCGACGGAAGCGACCCGCGCCAGACCTACGCCGAGTACGCCCGGCTCGTCAACAAGCAGGCCGCGCGCCGCGGGCTGCTGCGGGGGCTGATGAAGCTCAAGCCCGCCGGCGAGCCGTTGCCGCTCGACGAGGTCGAGCCCGCGACGGAGATCGTCAAGCGCTTCACGACCGGCGCGATGAGCCTCGGCGCGCTCAGCCGCGAGGCCCACGAGACGCTCGCGATCGCGATGAACCGCATCGGCGGGCGATCAAACACCGGCGAGGGCGGAGAGGACGCCGCCCGCTATGCCCCGGACGCAAACGGCGACTTGCGCCGCTCGGCGATCAAGCAGATCGCCTCCGGGCGTTTCGGGGTGCATATCCACTACCTGGTCAACTGCGACCAGCTCCAGATCAAGATGGCCCAGGGCGCGAAGCCCGGCGAAGGCGGTCAGCTGCCCGGCCACAAGGTCGATGACTACATCGCTCGAATCCGCTCATCGACCCCGGGCGTGGGCCTGATCAGCCCGCCGCCTCACCACGACATCTATTCGATCGAGGACCTCAAGCAACTGATCTACGACCTGCGCTGCGCGAACCCGACCGGGTCGGTGTCGGTCAAGCTCGTCTCAGAGGTCGGCGTCGGGACCGTTGCCGCCGGCGTCGCCAAGGCGAACGCCGACCACGTCACGATCGCGGGCCACGACGGCGGAACGGGTGCGTCGCCGCAGTCCTCGATCCAGTCCGCCGGCGTGCCATGGGAGATCGGGCTGGCCGAGACCCAGCAGACGCTGCTGCTCAACGACCTGCGCAGCCGGATCACGGTCGAGGTGGACGGCGGCATGCGCACCGGACGCGACGTTGTCATTGGAGCGCTGCTCGGCGCCGACGAGTTCGGCTTCTCCACCGCCCCGCTGATCGCGATGGGGTGCATCATGATGCGCGTCTGTCATTTGAACACGTGCCCGGTCGGGGTCGCGACGCAGGACCCCGAGCTCCGCAAGCGCTTCCGCGGCACCCCTGAGCAGGTCATCAACTATCTGATGCTGGTCGCCGAGGAAGTGCGCGAGATCATGGCGTCGCTCGGCGTGCGCAAGGTTGAGGATCTGATCGGCCGTAGCGACTTGCTCGAGATGGACGAAGCGCTCGAGCACTGGAAGGCGCGCAACGTCGACCTCTCGATGGTCCTGAGGATGCCCGAGCTCCCGCCTGAGGCGCCCCGCCGCCGCACCCGCCCGCAGATCCCTGTGCTCGAGAACGCGCTCGATTGGGAGCTCGTCAAGAAGTGCGCCCCGGCGCTCGAGCACCGCGAGTCGGTCAAACTCGGGCCGGTCGCGATCCGCAACGTCAATCGGACGGTCGGCGGCATCCTGTCGGGCGAGATCGCGCGCCGCTACGGCGCCGCGGGGCTGCCGGAGGGCACGATCGAGATCGCGTTCTCGGGCTCGGCTGGGCAGAGCTTCGGGGCCTGGCTGGCTTCAGGCGTGACGTTCTCGCTCCGGGGCGAGACCAATGACTACACCGGCAAGGGGCTGTCCGGCGGGATCGTCTCGGTCCGCCCGCCGGAGCGCGCGCGCTTCCGCGCCGAGGAGAACATGCTCGTCGGCAACACCGTGTTGTACGGCGCGACGGCCGGCCGGGCGTTCTTCCGCGGGCTGGCGGGCGAGCGCTTCGCGGTCCGCAATTCGGGCGCCCACGCGGTCGTCGAGGGCGTCGGGGACCATGGCTGCGAGTACATGACCGGTGGGCGTGTTGTCGTCCTCGGCCGCACCGGTCGCAACTTCGCCGCGGGGATGAGCGGCGGGATCGCCTACGTGTATGACGTCGACCGTCGCTTCGAGGGCCGCTGCAACCTCGAGCTGGTCGATCTCGAACCGCTCACCGACGCCGACGCCGAGGAGGTCAAGGCACTGATCGCCGAGCACGTCGCGCGCACCGGCTCGCTTGTCGGCCGCAACGTGCTCGCCTCGTGGGAGCGCGCTGTCGAGCGGTTCGTGAAGGTGATGCCGCGCGACTACAAGCGCGTACTCGACGAGCGCGAAGAGGCCGAGCAGGCGCCGGCCGTGGCCTGAGCGCTTAGCCGTTCAGGTAGGCCCGCCGGTCAAGGTGCCGCACGTGCTTGGGCGGCGGCACCGAGAGCAGTGTTGCGGTCGTTCCCTGGATCTTCGAGATGCCGTCGCCCATGCCGTTGTCGCCGTCGGTCATGACCGCCATCGCGAACGTCAGTCCATGCCCCTCGAGGCGGGCGATCTGGTGCACGAGGTAGATGTCTGGGCTCGGTCGCCAGCCGCCCTTGAAGAACACCGTCCAGCCCAGCGGCCGGGCGACGGCGGGAATGCCCCAGCTCTCATACCCGGCGATCGTCGAGAGCAGGTTGCGGGCGTAGCCGACGAACTCGGGCGGGATCAGGGAGTCCATTTCGAAGAAGAACTTCGCCATATCCCCGGCGGAGAGGAACGCGCTGCCCCAGTCGGTCGTGACCGAGAAGTCGACCATCCCAGCCGCGTGCGCCACCTCGTAGAGCCCGGAGTTACCGACGATCGCGCCGGCTGCGCTGGCTGCGTTGTTGTCGGACACGTTGATCATCGGGTAGAGGATCGCGTTCGAAGCGGGGTCGACGTAGTGCTGTCCCATCGCGTTCAGCCGGCGCAGGTAGGCGACCAGGAGCATCGACTTCACGACGCTTCCGGTAATGAACCGGTCGTGGATCCGCACGCCGTACTCGCGGCCTTCGGATGTCACGACAGCCAGTGCCGTGTGACCTCCGCGCCCGCTCAGGTACGACTCGGCACGCTGGATCGCGCCCTTGCTCGGGTAGCCGAACGGCGCCTTGCCGAAGCCGTGATAGCCGCGACCGTTGCAGTGCGGCACCTGTTTGAGATCGACCAGCGCCGCGTCGTCGCGTCCGGAGAAGCATGCCCGCCAGCGAAACTCGCCGGCGTCGGGAATGAAGATCTTGCTGGACAGCTCGGTCACGGTCGGGCTGAGAGCGCGCGTGCGCGTGGTCGGCTGCTCGGCGAAGCGACCGCCCTTGTAGCCCTCCGCGATCCACCACTTCACGGGTCGCCTGAACCAGCGCAGCTCGCTCGGGTGGTGGACCAGCACCGTGATGAGCATCTTCCCGAGCGGCTCGGCCTCGGTCCTGATCACGAGCGTGTCGGTGACCCCGATCTGAGTCGAGGCCTGCGCGGAGGTGCCGGACAGCTGGACGGCGTAGGTGGTGTTCAGGTCGGGCGCGACCGAGAACGAGAAGCCTCCGGTCGCATCCGGGGTCGCGATCCCAGCCTGCGTATAGCTGGTGTATGGATAGGGCGCCTGCGTGAGGATGACCTCACTGCCAGGCGGCGCGTCCGTGGCCTGCCCCGACAGCGTCAGCGTGGTGCCGCTCTGGACGATCTGCGCGGAGGCGTGGAGCGTGATCGAAGGCTGCTGCGCCGCGGCGCCCGCCGGAAGCGCAGCGATGATCGCCAGCACCCCCAACTACAACCCATAAACCCCTCCGACCCATGGGCGCGGATCCTATCTATGCCCCGATGAGCGGTGTCAAGTAGGTGCGCGCGAAGTCGCGCAGGCGCTGCTCGTCATCGCCGGGGATCTTCCCGCCGGGAGTCAACGTGAGTGATTGGACGAGGCGGCCGAGCAGCTCGCCGACGAGCTCCGCATGCTCCTTGGGTCCGTCGGCGTCGAGGATCTGCTCGGCCACGAACCGGCGGCATAGCTCCAGCAGGGGGTCGAAGTGCAGCGTCAAGAACGGCAGCAGGTCCTCGGGCTCGGTCTCGAGAAGGCGCTGTAGAAGCGGGTGCGAGCGGATCGTCGCGACGCCAACCACGAACGCCTCCACCAGCCGCTCCTCGGGCGTGTCAAGCGGCGCGATCGCCTCGGCGACGAGCGCATTGACGCGTTGCACCTCGGATCGAATCGCAGCCTCGACGAGCTCAGGTTTGTGGCCCACCCGGCGGTAGACGGTCACGCGCCCTACGCCCGCACGGCGGGCGACGTCGCCGACGGTCGTCCGCCTCAGGCCGACGACGCCGAACTGCGCGAGCGCAGCCGCAAGGATCTGCTCGCGGACGGGATCGTCGTCCGCTTCGGGCTCGCTCTCGACCACTCGAGCGAGCGAGCTCACCACGGTCTCCGCTCGCGCATGATCAGCTCGAGTCCGCCAGCAGGCGAAAGCGTCGGCATCTGCCGGATGCGCATGCTGTGCGCGCCCGGCAGCTCGGGACGGAAGCGCTGCAGCAGCAGCGAGGCGACCGCCTTGATCTCGAGCTGCCCGAACCGCATCCCGATGCACGTCCGCGAGCCGGCCCCGAACGGCACGTACGCCCCCTTGGGCAGCGCCGCCTTGCGCTCCTCCGAGAAGCGTTCGGGGACGAACGCATCGGGATCCGGGAACACGTCGGGCAGCCGATGGCTCGCCCAAGAGCAGTACGCGACGTACGCGCCTTCCGGGACGTGCTGGCCTGCGAACTCGAACGCCTTCACGGCTCGCCGGGGACCGATCCACGCCGGCGGATAGAGACGGAGCGTCTCGTCGAGCGCCATCTCGAGCTGCGGCAGACCGCCCGTCAGCGCGGCGGCGTCGGGTGGCCGTCCGCTCAGCACCTCGTCCTGCTCGGCCCAGATTCGCTGCAGCGCATCCGGGTGCCGCGCGAGCTCGTACAGCAGGAAGGTGATCGTCGAGGTGGACGTGTCGTGGCCGGCGAACATGAGCGTCATCAGCTGGTCGCGGATCTCCTCGTCGGTGAATCCCGACGCCGTCCTCGTCGCGCGCGTCCAGCAGGAGGGAGAGGATGTCCGAACCCTGCTCGGCCTCCGCGCTCCTTCTGCGGCGGATCTCCGCGTAGACGATCTCGTCCAGGACGCGGCGCGAGGCGTTCATCCGCCGCCACATCGAGCCCGGGCCGCGGCGCATACGCGCTAGCGGATCTGTGCCATAGAACCCGAGCGCCTGCTCGAAGTGATGCGCGGCGCGAGCGCCAGAGTCGCGGTCATCAGGGTCCAGGCCGAGCAACGCCCGCATGGCGATTCGCATCGCCAGCTCGCGCGCCCAGTGGTAGACGTCGACGCGGCTGCCGATCTCCCAGGCGGCGAGCCCCCGCTCGGCCTCGGCGGTCATCGTGTCGAGCGCGGTCGCGACCGAGTCGCGGTGAAACGCGGGCAGCATGATCTGGCGCGCGCGGCGGTGATAGGCGCCGTCGATCGTCAGCAGGCCGTCGCCGAGCAGCGGCGTGAGCTGCCCGAAATCGCCCTCGCGCCAATGGAAGTTGGACGCGTGCGAGACGAGCACGTAGTGGTTGGCGGCCGGGCCGAGCATGAACACGATCCGCTCGTGGAAGATCCTCACGCTGAAGATGGGCCCGAAGCGGTCGTAGCAGTCGAGCAGGATCGGAAGCGGATCGGTGACGAACCGCATCGTGCGCGGCATGTTGAAACGAGAGAGGCCAGCCGGCCAGCCGCCGCGGGCGCGGAGCTCGTCGCGCAAGTCGGCCCCGAGCCGGACGAACGGGTTGTGCGAAACCTGGGTCGGGCGGGCGGGCTTGGCCGCCGACGACACGCGTGCTGCCTCTGAAACGCTGATACAGAAAGTGTTTCAAAGTACGCGCCGGGCGTCAACCCGACCGTTGCTAGCCTCCCGCGCTCGGCGATGGGTGAGCTCGGCGCGTTTCTGAAGATCCACCGGGTCGGCTTTGACAAGCGCGATCCGGACGAGCGCGTGCGCGACTACCGGCAGTACTTCGGTCTCCAGCCGGACGAGGAGCTGCGCCGGCAAGGGTCCCGCTGTATGGACTGCGGGATCCCGTTCTGCCACGAGGGCTGTCCGCTCGGAAACCTGATCCCCGACTGGAACGACCTCGTCTACAGCGACAAGTGGCGCGAGGCGATCGACCAGCTGCACGCGACGAACAACTTCCCCGAGTTCACCGGTCGCATCTGTCCAGCGCCGTGCGAGTCGGCGTGCGTGCTGGCGATCAACGACGATCCGGTCACGATCGAGCAGATCGAGCTGGCGATTGCGGAACGGGCCTTCGAAGAGGGCTGGGTGCGTGGCAGAGCCACCCGACCGTCGGACCGAAAAGACGGTGGCGGTCGTCGGCGCAGGGCCGGCCGGGCTCGCCGTCGCGGCCGAGCTCAACAAGAGCGGCCATCGCGTCACGGTCTACGAGCGTGACGAGGGCCCGGGCGGGCTGATGCGCTTCGGCGTCCCCGACGCAAAGCTCGAGAAGCGCATCATCGATCGGCGCGTCTCGATCCTCGAACAGGAGGGGATCGAGTTCGTCTACGACACCGATGTCGGACGAGACTTTCCGGCGACCGAGCTGGTCGAACGCTACGACGCGGTGGTGGTCACGATCGGCTCACGCGTCCAGCGCAACATCGATGCCCCCGGCCGTGAGCTGGCGGGGATCCACTTCGCGATGGACTACCTCTACCAGCGCAACCGTTGGGTCGCCGCCCAGGAGGGCCGCCGCGTTCCGTCCGACAGCCGGAAGGCGATGAGATCAGCGCCGCCGGCAAGCGGGTCCTCGTGATCGGCGGGGGAGACACGGGCATGGACTGCATCTCGAACTCACACCGCGAGGGCGCCGCGAGTGTGACGATGCTCGACGTCTACCAGGAGCTCGCCTCCGACGGCCACGACCCGCGCCATCCCTGGCCGCTGCCTCCGAAGCGCACCCCGACCACCTACGCGCTCGAGGAAGGCGGCAAGCGGCGCTGGGGAACCGAGGTCACGGGTTTCGGCGGCAAGGGCGGGCACGTCAGCCACGTCTACGCGCGAAAGGTGACCGGGACCTCGTCGCGTGACCTGACCCCGGTGCCGGGAAGCGAGTTCGTGCTCGAGGCCGACCTGGTCCTGCTCGCGATCGGGTTCGAACATCCCGAGCACGAGGGGCTCGTTGAGCAGCTCGAGCTGCAGCTCGACCGGCGCGGAAACATCCGCACCGAGCAGACGTATCGCGCGTTTGCGTCGATCGAGAATGTGTACGCCTGCGGCGACGCGCGGATCGGTCAGTCGCTGATCGTGACGGCGATCGCCGAAGGTCGCAAGTGCGCCCGAATCGTCAACAAGGACCTCGGTGGAAGCCCGATGGACGCCGATCGCGAGATGCTCGCGCTCGGCGCATGGAGCGGCGAGGCCGACAGCACCCTGCGCCACGAGGCCGAGGCCGCAGGCACCGTACGACCCGGTGAAGAGTTCTTCTCGGGGCCAGGTAGCCGCCCCAGATAGAGCTCCTGGCGGGCGGCGGATCGGTCCCGGGGCACCGCCTCGGGGGAGGAAATACCCCCTTTTGCCCATTCGGACGTGCTACGCTTTTCACGCTTGATCGCTCGAGGCTGCAGATGGGCAACCCGACAGCGACTTTAGGTTTATAAAGGCTTGGGACGGGGAAACTCGCCCCTGTCGGTCAGGGAACTGCGCCCCCACTTCCCTGACTCTCCGGAGGACCCAGATGGATCTGGGTCCTCCGGGCTTTAAGGGGTCTGTCTGCGTGATCTAGTCTGAGGTGGTGCCCGCTTTCTGCCGCCACAACCGGCTGGTTCACAACTGTCCGATCTGCTCTCGCGAGCAGCACGTCGAGATGCGACCCGCGGTGTCGTCGGGCACCGCGGGAGCGGCTGCGCCTTCACGCGAACGCCGGTCGGCGCCCGCGCGGGAACGCAGCCGCGGCGGGCGTGCGTGTCCGGCGGATGGAGCGAGCTGCTGACGACGGCTATCGCTCGGGGCTCGTCCCGGGGCTGCGGGCGTCGGTCGATGCCGAGCGGCTGGCGCTCGAGATCGCGTTCGCCGTGGCCCGCTTGGCGCGCCTTGCCACAGATCCTCCCGGGCTGTATGCCGAGGTTGCTTCGGCGGGCGGCGAGCTCGAGGAGCGCGTTTGGCTCGCGTTTCTGATCGCCTACCTTTGCCCCTTGGAGGACGACGATCCGTTCGTCGGCATCCGCGCGGTCCGTGCCGATCCGTCCACGCTCGGAGAGGCGCAGACGGGGCCGCGGACGGCATACGACCCAGCGCGTGGAGCCGAGACGATCGACGCCTACCGGGCCTGGGCCGAGCGGGCCGGCTCACAGGAGCAGGCGTTCACGGGTGAGCCAAGCTGGAGCGCCGAGCGTCGGTTCGCGCGCGTGTACGAGCGGCTCGCGCTGCCCGGTTTCGCGGCGCGACGCGCGCTTCGACCTGCTGGTCTGCCTGGGACGGCTGGGCGTCTTCGAGCTGCGCGCCGGGGCGCTGATGCTCGGAGGCTCGGACGAGGTCACGAGCGCTGCCAAGCGGCTGCTTGGGATCGGCGATCCGCTGCTGCTCGAGCGCCGCGCGGCGGCGCTCGCCGAGGCTTGCGCCGTGCCGCTCGAGGCGCTCGATCTGGCCCTCTATAACTGGGCCCTCCCGCCCGGCCGCGGCGAGCGCGTGTCTCTCGGGGTACCCGGCGAACCCGATCAGAGCGCGGCCGACGCGGCGCGAAGGGCGTTGGGGGTCTGAGGCGCGGCGGGCACGGCGTGCGGCGCGCGTGCCTGTCGGCGGGCCGCGTGCCTGGTCGGCGGGCCGCGTGCCTCGGCCGAACAAATCCGCGTTCTTCACGCGGACGGTCGAACATCGCGCAGAACCTCGGGCATAGGACGAACTTTCCGCCGATCTAGCTTGTGCTGATCGTAACTTGCGGGATTGTTCGGCGCTGCCGCTGGCCTGTGCGCAACCTCGCAGCGCCGTGTGCGTTATAACGGTTGCGATGGGTCGCGCCCTGAAGCTTCTGGCAGGTAGCGCGGTTGCGGCCGCCGGCGTGGCCGTCGCGCTTGCGGCGGCGGGTCCGGCGAGTGCCCCGGCGATCATCTGCCCGCTCGAGCCGGCCCAGACGATCACGACGCCGTGCTGCCCGCCGATCCTGACGGGCGGTCACACCCAGACGGCGGTGATCCCGTGTTGCATCTGCTGCGGGCCGGTGCCGACAAGGACTCCGAAGCCGGCATTGATCGCCTGCCTGCCGCTCACGATCGCGGCTACCCCGGACCCGGCGAGGGCCGGTGGGAAGGTCACGATCTCCGGCCGCTTGTCGGCGGGCACCTCCGGGGTGACGGTGGCCTTATGGCAGGAGCTGCCGGGCTCGAAGACGTTCAGTCAAATCGACACCACAACGACGAACTCGTCGGGCGGCTACAGGTTCGTCCGCACCGACGCGAACACGAATCGGCAGTGGTACGTGACCGCCAACGGGCTCCACAGCTTCACGATCGTCGAGAGCGTGCATGCGGTCGTCAAGCTCAGCCGCTCGATCAACGTGACCGTGAGCCCCAACCACGACGGGGAGAAGGTCGTGCTCCAGGAGCTCGGCAAGCACGGTTGGGTCGTCGTCGACCACGTCCGTCTGCCTCAGTCATTCGTCATCTCGTTCCCGATCCCCAAGGGCAGGGTGCTCAAGCTCCGCGCCGTGTTCCCCGGCGACAAGCGGAACATCCGGTCGGTCTCGAACGTGATCACCGTCGGCCACTAGCCGATCCGTCCGACGCTCTCGAGCATGATCAGCCTCGGCGTCTGAGCCGATCCGTCCGAGCCCCCGCCTACCTTGTGCGGCGTCTGCAATCCCGAGCCGGAGTCGCTGCATGTCCCTGTGCTTCATAGAACCGCAGAACGCCATCCGGGTCATCGCCGACTCGGTTGGGCGCGAGGCGCGTCGCCAGATCCTGGGCGAGGTCGTCCGCGCGTGGGTCGATGAGATCCCCGAGTCGGAGCTCGAGTCCCACTACGTCAAGGCCATCGCCGACCTCGACGAGCATGATCTGTCGCTGCTGGCGGCGTGGCACGCCTCGCTCGAGGTAGGACATCCGCTGCCGAACAAGGAGTTCCTCGTCAACGTATTCCCCTCGCTTGGGGAGAACCGCCGCGAGGCGCTGAAGATCGCCGCGGGCTTTCGCGGCGAGGAGGCGTTCGAGGCGGGCGTCGGCGAGGATGAGGCGCTCGACACCGTGCTGCCGTGGCTGTCAGACGCGCGCTGCCGCGAGCTCGCCCAGGAGTGCCTCGAGCTGTACTGCTGGGACCGGCTGGGCGTCGAGAACTAGCGCCGTCACGCCAGCGCCGCCTCGATCTCGGCGATCGCCTGCTCGTTTGAGCGAAACCAGACCGCCTCGATTCCGAGCGCGCGGGCGGCGTCGCAGTTGAGCTCGATGTCGTCGACCAGCAGCGCGGCTTCCGCAGCGACGCCGAGCCGCTCAAGCGTCAGCTCGTAAATCTCCGGTTCGGGCTTTCGCATCCCCACGAACCCCGAGTCGACGACCACCTCGAACAGCTCGTCGACCGGCAGTTTCGCGCGCCACAGCCGCTCCCACTCGCGCACGTTGTTGGTGCAGATCGCGAGCTTGTAGCCGCGCTCGTGCAGCGAGCGCATGTACTCGATCATCTCGCCGTTGGGATGCAGGTGCTCGAAATACTGCTCGCCGAACCCGTGCAGCTCCACGGTCCGTCCCAGCTGCGAGGAGAGCTCCTCGCCAAGGTCGCGCAGGAAGTCGGCCTCGGTCAGTCGGCCTGTTTCGAGTTCGAACAGCGGGTGCTTGCCCTCCCGCGCGAGCATCGCCGCCATCGCGCTGCCGAGCTCCTCGATCGAGATCCCCGAGGAGTTCTGAAACGCCGCGAAGGAATCGAGCAGCGGCGAGGTCAGCACGCCGCCGAAGTCCGAGATCACCGCTGTGATCCCGCTCATCGAGCGCGTGCGAGGACGTACACGCCGGCCCCGTCCCCTCCGCGCGCGTGCCAGCGGAACATCCGCGCCTCGATGAGAAGCGATCCGACGGTCGTGCTCGCCACACCACTGGCGGCCTCGCCGGCGGCCCGAATGGGATGGATCACCGGGTGTTCCTCCTCGTTCGCCGTCGTCCTCGTGCTCGGGCCACAACTCCATGCCGGCGCGTGCCGGAGCGCCGACGCCGTCGTAGGTCGTCGACAGCCGCGGCTCCTCGATCGCCAGGACATGCCCGGCCTGCAGGGCGCTGACCGTCACCAGGTCGTCCTCGTGCCCCTTCGCCCCGGCCGCCCGGGCTGCGATCAGCGCGAGCCCATCGTCCGGCGCGAACCACGCCGCGACGTCACGCACCGATTCGCACGCCATGGGATCGAGCGCCTCGCGCTCGCCGCGGCGCCCGAGGCAGTCGATCTCGCGTTCGGCGCCGTTAGCGGCCAGGCGCCCACGGACCGCCACGAGCTCGTCGAAACCGTCACCCAGCTCCGAGCGCTCACTGCACGGTGAGACTTCGAGGTCGGCCAGGTTGGCGTCGGCGGTCACGAGGCCGCCGCTGTCGCCGACCAGCACAAACCCGGGCTGCCCGTCGCCGAGCTCCCATGCGGCGGCCCAAAGGCCCGATTCGAGGTCTGCGAAGGTCAGTGTGCGCAGCATCGCGGCCCGGAGCGTATCCCTCTCTACACTGAGCGCATGGTCACGGTCGAAGAGGTTCAAGAGGTGCTGCGCGATGTGATCGATCCCGAACTCGGTCTCGACTTCGTCGAGCTCGGGCTGATCTATGACATCGAGGTCGAGGGCTCAAGCGTCAAGATCACGTACACGCTCACGACTCCCGCCTGCCCGATCGGCCCTCAGGTCGCCGAGCAGATCGAGGAGTTCGTCTCCGAGGTCGACGGTGTCGAGGAGGTCCAGCCGGTGATGACGTTCTCGCCGCCTTGGTCGCCCGAGCGCATGTCAGAGGACGCCAAGTTCGCGCTGGGCTTCTGAGAGCGCTTCGGCTCTCAGATCGCTATTCGCCGCGCAGTCGCCGCAGCTCTCGGCCCAGGTCGATCGCTCTGATGTCGTGCTCGCCAGGTAGCTTGTCGAGCACCGCGGCGACGACCTGCTTGACGTCACCCTCCTCGTGGCCGAGGTCGTCGTAAAGCGACCTGAGCGCGGTGTGCACGATCTTCAGCTGCGCTGCGGTCAGCTCGAGCCTGTAGGCCGTCTCATCGGGGCCGATCAAGTCCTCCGCCATGTCAGGAAGATAACCGCCAAGTCGGCGGTCTGACAAGGGCGAGGGGCTAGCCGTGGCCGTCGCGGCGCGCGGGAGCCTTTCCACGGGATGTCCGCTTGGCACGCATGTCCGCCGCGGGACCGCGCTTCGGTCGCGAGCCCTGTGTCGGCAGGATCGGGCGCGGCTTGCCGTCAGGCTTCGCGGCCGCCTTCTGCGCTGGGGGCCGGGTCGCCTTCGAGCGAGCCGCGGTGAGCAGCTCATCGAGCGATTCCCGCAGCCCGTCGGCGATCACCTCGATGTCGCCGAGCGCGTCGAAGTCGCCGAGCAGCCCATAGTCGATCCCGCCGTCGTAGGACATGATCGCGACCGCGAGCGCGTGGTTGCGCGGCAGGAACGCGACCGGGAACAGGTCCTGCAACTTGCGTCCGAGCACATAGAGCGGGAACTGCGGCCCGGGGATGTTCGTCACGAGCAGGTTGAACAGCCGCGTCGAGAACTGGATCCGCGAAGCCTGGTCGAGGACCGTCGGCGGCGCCAGGTTATTGACCCGTGCCAGCGTGGCCGCGCCGACGGCCTGCTTTGACTCCTTGAGTCCGTCCATCGCCTGCTTGATGAACCGCAGGCGGGCGACAGGGTCTGAGATGTACACCGGAAGCGGCGCGCGCATGGCGGCCAAGCGGTTCCCAAGCGTGTTGCGCTCGTCCGAGGTCCGCACCGACACCGGCACGAGCGCGCGCATCTCGAGGCCCTCGGTCCGCACTCCGCGTGAGCGCAGCCAGCGCGCGAGTGCGCCGGAGACGACCGCCAGCACGACGTCGTTGACGGTCCCGCCGAGCGCGTCCTTGACCTCCTTGTATTCCGAGAGCTCCTGGCGCACGATGCTGAAGCGCCGGTGCGGCCCGATCTCGACGTTGAGGGGCGTCTCCGGGGCGGGGTTTAGGCCCGCCCAGATCAGCTCTCCGAGCCCTTCGGCGGCGTCGGCGAGCGCTGCCGCCGCCCTGGCCGGTCGCCCCGCCGCCTCGAGCGTGCGCTCCACGACCTGAAGCGCCGCGCCCACGAGTCCCCTGACCCCGGACAGCAGCAGCTCGACCGGCGAGGGCTCGGGTCGCGGCTGCCAGGGCTCGAGGTCCGTGCCCGGCGGCGAGGGCTTTCGCTCCATGTCCAGCAGAACCGTGGCCAGGTCCACGCCCGACACTCCGTCCACCAGCGAGTGGTGGTTCTTGAAGATCAGTGCGAAGCGGCCGTCCTCGAGCCCTTCGACGAGCCAGCTCTCCCAGAGCGGCTTTGAGCGGTCGAGCTGCTGGGAGGCGATCCGGCCGGTGAGCTCGAAGAGCTGCTCCTCGGTACCCGGCGACGGCAGCGCTGAGTGCCGGATGTGGTACTCGATGTTGAAATTCGGGTCATCGACCCACAGCGGGCGTCCCGACTCGAGCGGCGGCGTCGCAAGCTTCTGCCGGTAGCGCGGGACGAGATGCAGGCGGCCGCGGACGTGATCGAGATAGTCGCCGAGCTCAGGCGCCGGTCCTTCGAACAGAAGGACGCCACCGATGTGCATGTGCGTGGCGGGTCCTTCCTGATGAAGGAAGGATGCGTCAGTGGATGTGAGTCGGTCGAGGTGCTGTTGGGACATGGCTGCGCCTCCATGAGGAAGGGTACGCCTACACTCTGGAAACGGTGGCCCAGACGCCGAAAAAACTGCTGCTTGCTGCGCCCCGTGGGTACTGCGCGGGCGTTGATCGCGCCGTCCAGACTGTCGAGCACGCGCTCGATCTGCACGGCGCGCCCGTCTACGTGCGCAAGGAGATCGTCCACAACAAGCACGTGGTTGACCAGTTGCGCACCCGCGGCGCGATCTTCGTCGAGTCCGAGGATGAGGTCCCCGAGGGCTCGACCGTCGTGTTCTCGGCCCACGGTGTCTCCCCGGCGGTGCACGAAAACGCGCAGGTTCGGCGGCTGGACACGATCGACGCGACCTGTCCGCTCGTCACAAAAGTCCACGTCGAGGCTCGCAAGTTCGCGGCCGACGGCTACACGATCGTGCTGGTTGGGCACGCCGGCCACGAGGAGGTCGAGGGCACGATGGGGGAGGTGCCGGGACAGATCGTGCTTGTCGAATCGGTCGAGGACGTGGATCGACTCGAGGTCGAAGACCCCTCGCGCATCGCCTACATCACACAGACGACGCTCTCGGTCGACGAGACCCGGGCTGTCATCAACCGCTTGCGCGAGCGCTTCCCGGACATCGTCGGGCCCCGCACGGACGACATCTGCTACGCGACTACCAACCGCCAGGCAGCCGTCAAGCAGCTCGCCCGCGCCTGTGACCTGGTGCTCGTGATCGGGTCGCGCAACTCGTCCAACTCGAACCGTCTGGTCGAGGTCGCGCGCGAGTACGGCGCCGACTCGCACCTGATCGATAACGAGACGCAGCTACAGGACGATTGGCTGACGGACAAGCAGGTGGTTGGCATCACCTCGGGTGCGAGTGCGCCCGAGGAGCTGGTGCAGCGGCTGGTCGAATTTTTCCGCGCCCGCGGAACAGCGGACGTGCAGGAGCTCGAGGTCGTCCAGGAGGACGTGCGCTTCATGCTTCCCAAGACGATCCGCCAGGCGCTCACGGCCGCCTCGGCATAGCGCCCCTGCGCACGCTCGTCGTCTCCGACCTGCACCTCGGGGCCCGCACCGGGGTCGACGTCCTTCGCACGCCAGAGACGCGCGACGCGCTGCTCGCGGCGCTCGAAGGCGTAGACCGGCTCGTGCTGCTCGGCGACACGGTCGAGCTCCGCCACGGTCCGGCTCGGGAGGCCTTGGAGGAGGCCGCACCGGTACTGGGCGCGCTGGGGAGCGGCGTCGAGGAAGTGGTGATCGTTCCCGGCAACCACGATCACGGCCTCCTGCGCCCCTGGCTCGCCCGGCGCTCGCTCGATTCGGCCGCGCCGCTGGGACTCGAGTCGGAGATCACGTTCGGCGAAGATGAACTGCTGGGTCAGCTCGCGGCCGCACTGAGCCCGGCGAGCGTCCGAGCCACCTATCCGGGCCTCTGGGCCAGGCCGGACGTGTACGCGATCCACGGCCACTACGGCGACCGGCACATCACGGTCCCGATCATGGAGCGGCTCGGCGCCGGAGTGATGACGAAGGTCGTCCGCGAGCCGGCCGGTGGCCCCCGCGCTGCCGAGGACTACGAGGCGACGCTCGGGCCGATGTACGCCTGGATCGATGCGGTCGCCCAGACGTTCGGCAGCGATCGCAGTTTCGGCATGGGAGGCTTTCAAGTGCATGCCTGGCGCGCGCTGACCGCGTCCAGCGGCGGTGGGCGCCCCGCACGGGTGCGCCGCGCCGGTCTGCGGCTCGGCTTCCCGGCCGTCGTGGCGGCGCTGAACCGGGCCGGCTTCGGCCCGCTTGGTACGGCCCTCTCGGGCCCCGAGCTACGACGCGCGGCGCTGCGCGGCTTTGGCGAGGTGCTAGCGCGCCTGTCGGTCGCTGCCGAGCACGTGGTCTTCGGCCACACGCATCGCGCCGGCCCGCTGCCGGCCGATGACGCGACCGAATGGGTCGCTCCGACGGGTTCGGAGATGGTCAACTCCGGCAGCTGGGTCAATGAACGGGGCGTCCTCGGACCCAACCCGAGTGAGAGCCCGTATCGCCCCGGGTTCGGCGTGGAGATCGGCGAGTACGGACCGCCTGTGCTCCGTAATCTGCTCGACTGAGATGGGGCGCTTTCAGGACGTCAACCGGGCGATGTGGGACGAGCGCGCACCCGCGCACGCAGGGTCTCCCGACTACGCGTTTGAGCGGTTCAGGGCCGACCCCAAGTTCCTCAGCGAGGTGGTGCAGTTCGACGTGCCCCTGCTCGGCGACGTGACTGGCGCCCGAGGAGTCCACCTCCAATGTCACATCGGGACGGACACGATCTCGCTCGCCAGGCTCGGCGCGCGGATGACCGGCCTCGACTTCTCGGCCGAAGCTCTGAGCCACGCCCGGCGGCTCGCAGCCGAGACCGGGGCAGAGGTCGACTTCGTCCAGGCCGACCTCTACGACGCTCCCTCGGTGCTAGAGCACGATGCATTCGACCTCGTGTACACGGGCATCGGCGCGATCTGCTGGCTGCCTCGGATCGACGAGTGGGCGCGAGTCGTCGAGACGCTGCTCGCGCCCGGCGGACGGCTGTTCATGCGCGAGGGACATCCGATGCTCTGGACGCTGGCCGATCGCAGCGACGGGCTGCTGGTGGTCGAGCATCCTTATTTCGAGACCGGCGAACCGCTCAGGTGGGAGGGCGACGAGACCTACGTGGAGACCGACGCTGTCTTCGACGGAGACCGTCAGCTACGAGTGGAACCACGGTCTCGGGGAGATCATCACCGCGTTGTTTGACGTGGGCCTTCAGCTGACGATGTTCGTCGAGCACGACTCTGCGCCTTGGCCGGCCCTGGGAAGCGGCATCGAAAAGGACGAACACGGGGAGTTCCGCCTCACCGAGCGGCGCGAGCGCCTGCCGCAGACCTACACGCTGCAGGCTGTCAAGCCAGACCAGGCGTAAAGCAGACCGCGTAGCAGCGGACGCCGTCTGAGAGCTCGAGCGCTAGCTCGCCGGTGGTGCTGCGCTCATGGGAGATCAGCTCATACGCGCCGGGACCGTTCACCTCGATCGTGCGGCCATTCGCTCGAGCGTCACCGCGTCCGTCGAGCACGGCCCACACGCCCCCGGCCTCATACGGTCCCGAGTACGGCCCCTCGACGTCCTCGCTCTGGGGCGCCAGCACAGCGCCGGGGCGATCCTCTGGCCGACGCGGCTCGAGTAGCTCTGACTCGACCCCCACGAGTTCCTGGATCGCACGCTCGGTTTCGTCGTACGCACCCTCTCCATAGAGGTAGTGGGTAAGCATGAGCTCGCCATCGAACAGGTAGCGGGCCGGCCAGCCCAGGTTGCCGTAGTCGCGCCAGATCTCATGCTCGACGTCGACCACGATCGGATAAGGGACCCCGAGATCCTCGACGGCCGCGCGGACCGCTTCGGGATTGGCGGACGGCTCGAAGCCCGAAGCATGAACGCCGACCACCCGCAGCCCGGTCTCGAAGTAGCGCCTGTGCCAGGCCTCCATGTAGGGGAGCGTCCGGATCGAGTTCGGCCGGCAGAAATCCCAGAACTCGATCAGCAGCGGGTGGCCAGACAGCTGCTCGAGCCGCAACGGCTCTGAGTTGATCCAAGGCAGCCCGCGAGGGAAGGGCGGGGCGGCGATGTGGTCGACCGGCGGGCGCACCGCGGCCGAGCGTAGTGCTTAGGGCTCGACCAGCCCGCGCCGGATCGCGTAGCGCACGAGCTCGACGCGGTCGCGCATCCCGAGCTTGCGCAGCACGTTAGCCCGGTGGGACTCAACGGTCTTCTCGGACAGATGCAGGATCTCCGCGATCTGGACGTTCGTGTGGGCCTCGGCGATCAGCTTCACGACCTCCTCCTCGCGCGGGGTGAGCGGCACCGCGGGGCCGTGTGAGCCATCCTCCATCCACTGGCGGATCAGGGAGCGCTCGGTGGCGTTGGTCAGAAACGCCTCGCCTCGTCCTACCGCCGCGACCGCGGCGACGAGGTCCTGGTCGGCCTCCCGCTTCAGGACGTAGCCAGACGCCCCCGCTTTCAGCGCCTCGAACAGGTAGCGCTCGTCGTCGTGCATCGAGAGGATCAGGACGCGCGCGTCGGGGAGGTGGGAGCGAATCTCGCGGGCCGCCTGAAGCCCAGTCATGCGCGGCATCGCGACGTCGAGGATGCACAGGTCTGGCCGGTGGGCGAGCGCCTGCTCGACCGCTTCGACGCCGTCCCCCGCCTCGCTCACGACCTCGACCGCGGCCTGACGTTCGAGCAGCAGGCGGATTCCGGTCCTCACGATTCCGTGGTCGTCGGCAATCAGCACCTTCATGAAGCACCTCCGATCGAGAGTTCAACGCGCGTTCCTGCGCCCTTCCCCGAATAGATCGTGAGCCTCCCGCCCGCCAGCAGGGCCCGCTCGCGCATCCCCGAAAGACCGAGGCCGCCGTTGCGCGGACCGCCGAAGCCGCAGCCGTCATCGGAGATCGTCAGCAGCGTGCGACCGATGAACGACAGCTCCACCTCGACCGAACGTGCTTCCGCGTGCTGAGCGATGTTCGACAGGCTCTCCTGTGTGACCCGGTAGATCGCGAGCTGCTGCTCATGGGAGAGCTTCGGAACGCTTCCGCGCGCGACGAACCTGGCCCGGATCCCGGTTTGCTCGTCAAAGTCGCGTACCTGGCTGTGGAGCGCCGGCAGCAGCCCGTGGTCGTCGAGCACCGAGGGACGGAGCTGGCGGGCGATCGACAGCAGCTCCTGCATCGCCCGGGTCGAGAGGCGCTTGGTCTCCGCCAGCTCGCGCCGGAGCTCGGGCGGCGCCTGCTCGATCGACGCCTCGAGTCGCAGCGAGACCGCGGTCAGGGCCTGGTTGACCTCGTCATGCAGATCCTGGGCGATCCGCTGGCGCTCGCGCTCCTGGGCGCGGATAGCCGCGCGGCCCGCGTCGCGGCGCTCGGTCTCGAGCCTGAAGACCATCCGCCTAAAGGCTGCGTCGAGGCGCTTGACCTCGGCGCTGCCTTTCTGGGGCGGCGCGGCGGCCGCCTTGCCGGGGTTGGCGAGGTCGACCTCCTCCATCGCCCTAACCATTGCCGACAGCGGCTCGAATCGCCGGTGAAGCAAGAGCCAGTTTCCGAGCAGCGTCGCGAGCACCGCGAGGCCGAGCACCCCCCAATCCAGCCCGCGGCTCAGGCTGGTTGGGTGGGCATCGACGGCTACGGTGGCCACGAGGGCCGTCGCAGCAATGAGCAGCAGGTTGACGGCCAGGACCTGGGCGAGCAGGGGGCGGGGTCTCATCGGAGCAAATGGGGTCTTCACCCGATATCGGCCGCAACCTCACCGTCCGATACCCCTAGTGCAACTCCTCCTTACTCCGGTCGATTGGGTCGCCGGACTTAGGACTAGAAGAGACAGAAGAGGCGCCCTGCCCCCGGCGCCTCTTCTGCTTTAAGCGCCGGGCGCGAGGGCCTTTAGCGCCGCGCGTGAGCCGCTACACTCTCTGAAGTATTGAATTCAGGGTGCCTTTGAGGAGTTTTGACCATGAGCCCTTCTGGAGCTGAGCTGCTCAGCCAGATCAAGAGCCGCATCACCGAGGTCGAGCCGGCCGACGTGCGCGCGCAGATGAACAACGGCGCCGTAGTCGTCGATGTCCGTGAAACCGAGGAGTTCGCCGCCGGGCACATCCCAGGGGCCAAGCACGTGCCTCGCGGGCTATCTGGAGTCGCGGATCGAGGGCGCGGTGCCTGACCGCTCGCAGCACGTCGTGCTCTACTGCGCATCCGGTAACCGCTCGGCGTACGCGGCGCGCACCCTGATCGAGGACCTCGGCTACGAGAACGTCGAGTCGATGCGGGGCGGGATCACGCTCTGGAAGGACCTCGGCTACGAGGTCGACGTGCCGCGCACGCTGACCGCCGAGCAGCGCGAGCGCTATTCGCGCCACCTGCTGCTGCCCGAGGTCGGGCTCGAGGGCCAGCAGAAGCTGCTCGACGCCAAGGTGCTGCTGCTCGGCGCCGGCGGACTGGGTTCGCCCGCCGCGCTGTATCTCGCCGCGGCCGGGGTCGGGACCCTCGGGATCGTTGACAACGACGAGGTCGACCTCTCGAACCTCCAGCGCCAGGTGATCCACTCCTCCGAGCGGATCGGCGTCTCCAAGGTCGACTCGGCCGAGCAGACGATCAAGGCCCTGAACCCCGACGTCGACGTGGTCAAGCACGCGCTGCGCCTCGATGCCTCGAACATCATGGAGATCCTCCCGGACTACGACATCGTCGTCGACGGGCTCGACAACTTCCCGACCCGCTACCTGCTCAACGACGCCTCCGTGCGCCTGCAGATCCCCGTCGTCTCGGCGGCGATCCTCGGTTTCGAGGGCCAGCTGTCGGTCTTCAAGCCCTACGACGGGCCGTGCTACCGCTGCCTGTTCCCGGTCCCCCCGCCGGCCGAGCTCGCGCCCTCGTGCGGCGCCAACGGCGTGCTCGGCGTGCTGCCGGGGACGATGGGCCTGCTCCAGGCGACCGAAGTCGTCAAGCTGATCCTGGGCGAGGGCGAGCCGCTGATCGGGCGCCTGCTGATGTACGACGCGCTCGCGGCGAGCTTCACCGAGGTCAAGGTGCGCCGCGACCCCGACTGCCCGATCTGCTCGCGGGAGCCGGACGCGATCTCCGATGAGGAGCTCGGCGTGTTCCCGGACTACGAGGCGTTCTGCGCCGGCGCCCACTAGGGTTCTGAAGCGCGCATGGCCATCGTCCGCATCCCACCCGTGCTGCGCCCGTCCGTCGGCGGCGAGAAGGAGCTGACCGCCGGTGGTTCGAACGTCGGGGAGATCCTGCGTGCCGTTGCGGACAGCCATCCCCAGACCGAGTCGCAGCTGTTCGCGCCCGATGGCGGGCTGAACCGCTACGTGAACGTCTACCTCAACGATGAGGACGTGCGGGTGCTGGACGGGCTCGAGACTTCGGTCGCAGAGCAGGACACGCTCGTGATCCTGCCGGCGATGGCCGGCGGGCGCTACGGCCCACTGAGCTACGGCTCGGCGACACGCCATCGCTACACTTCCTGAAGCAATGGCCCTCGAGCGCCTGCAGAACAAGCCCTGCGGGGGACGGTACGGGGATCTCGTCCAGTCGATCGGCCACACGCCGCTGATCGAGCTCAAGCGATTGAGCCCGAAGCCCGGTGTACGCATCTGGGCCAAGCTCGAGTCGCGCAATCCGACCGGGTCGGTCAAGGACCGCGTCGCCCGCGCGATGATCGAGGACGCCGAGGAGAAGGGGCTGATCGCGCCCGGGCAGACGATCCTCGAGCCGACCTCGGGCAACACTGGCATCTCGCTGGCGATGATCTGCGAGCGCAAGGGCTATCCGCTGAAGGTCGTGATGCCCGAGAACGTCACGCGCGAGCGGACCGAGATCCTGCGCATGTACGGCGCCGAGATCGTCTACTCGGAAGGCGCCAAGGGCTCGAATGGCGCGGTCGAGATGGCGCTTGACATGGCTGAGCGCGATGCCTCCTACTACATGCCCTATCAGTACGGCAACCAGGCCAATCCGCTCGCGCACTACAACGGCACGGCGCTCGAGATTCTCGAGGAGCTCGATGAGTTGGCTGCGTTCGTCGCCGGGCTGGGCACGGGCGGGACCCTGATGGGCAACGGCCGGCGCCTCAAGGAGGAACTGGGCGATCAGGTGAAGATCGTTGCCGCGGAGCCGATGCAGGGCGAGCCCGTTCAGGGTCTGCGATCGCTCGAGGACGGCTTCATTCCGCCGATCATCGATTTGTCGCTGCTCGACCGCAAGATCTTCGTCACGAACCATGACGCGATCGTGTTCACGCGCAAGCTGCTTGACGAGGAGGGCCTGTTCGCGGGCGTGTCCTCGGGCGCGATTGCGCGCGTCGCGGTGCGGATCGCCAACGAGCTCGACGAGGGGAACGTCGTCTTCCTCGTCGCCGATGATGGCTGGAAGTACCTGTCCTCCGGCATCTACACGCGGCCGGTGGACGAGCTCGAGGACCTGGACGCCACCGTTTGGTGGTAGCGCCCGTCCGCAGGCGGGAGCTGCTGTCTATGTCCGGCGTCGCCGGAGCTTCGCTGCTCGCCGCCGCCTGCGGCCACTCGGGTCCCAAGATCTCGACGCTTCCGTCACCGGCGCGCGAGGCCGACGTCGCGCTGCTGAACGAACTGCTGGATGTCGAGCATTTCGTCAAGACCGCCTACATCGCCGCGGTGCCGTTGCTCACCGACCACAACCAGCGCCTCGGGATCCGCTTCCTCGACCAGGAGGTGGCCCACATCCACGACCTCGAGCTCATCGTATTCGCCGCAGGAGGGACGCCCCCGGACGAGAAGCCGAGCTATGACCTCGGCCTCCCCCGGACCCAGACCGAGTTGCTGGAGCTGCTCCGCCGGGCCGAGAACCAGGCGATCGACGCCTATCTTTCCGCGATCCCGCGGTTCACCTCCGCCGAGGCCCGCCAGACCGCGATGTCGATCCTCGCGGTCGAGGCCCAGCACGTCTCGCTCATCCGTCGCAATCTCGGCCTGCGACAGGTTCCTTCCGCGCTGGTGCGCGGAGGCCAATAGCCGTGCCGCGATTGCTCCGCAGGCGCGAGCTGATCGCGGCGGGAGCCGCCGGTCTGGCGCTGCCTGATCTGGCGGCGGCGAGCGCGCTCGGCTCGGCGACCACCGTCCCTGACGTGCTGCGGAAGCTGATCGAGGTCGAGCTGGAGCTGCTCGTCGGCTACGAGCGCGTGCTGGCGGCGGGCGTGTTGTCCCCGGCGGCGCACTCGGTCGCCACGCAGTTCCCGGCCCATGAGCGCGAGCACGCCAACGTGCTCACGTTTGAGCTCGCACGGCGAGGCGGTTACCCACCCTCTGGCGCCGCCAAGCCGACACCGCCCACCAATTCTCCCGACGCAGTTCGCTACCTGATCGAGCTCGAGACGCGCGCCGAGGGGGCGTACTACGCCGCGATGGCGCGCCTCTCCGAGCCGGCGCTGATACGGCTCGCGGCGGAAATCATGTGCTCCGAGGCACAGCACTGGAGCGCGCTCAGTGCCCTGCTTCACTCGGGCGATGTCTACAGCGCCGTTCCCACTGCCTCGGTCACGGGTGGCTGAGAAAATGGCCGCCATGCGCATCTCCCGCGCGCTGCTGGACGAGATCGTCGCCCACGCCCAAGGCGAGGCGCCGAACGAGTGCTGTGGTCTGGTCGGTTCGAGCGACGGCGCGGCCGTCAGGGTCTACCCGGCCACGAACGCGGCTGCGAGTCCGCTGCGGTTCGAGATCGACCCGATGGAGCAGTTCAAGCTCAACGACGAGATCGAGACCGCGGGCCTCGAGCTCGGAGCGATCTACCACTCGCACACACGGACCGCGCCGGAGCCGTCGCAGACCGACATCAACTTTGCGAAGTGGTGGCCAGAGGTGCTCTGGATCATCGTCGGACTCGCCGATGAGCAACCCGAGGTCTGCGCCTGGCGAATTGACGACGGCGAGGTGCAGGACGCCGCGCTCCTGATCGAGTGACATCGCTCGTTTGCCCAAGCTGCGGTCTGGTCCATCCTGAGTCCGAGCGATTCTGTGCCACCTGCGGTGTGCCGCTGGTCGTCGGCTCCGCTGAGGAGCGGGTCACGGCTCGGCACGAACGCGCGCGTAAGGTCAAGCCTCAGCTGTCCGAAGGCCGGCTGGTCAGGGTCGCCGGCGCGCGCAACCAGGCCGAGGCCGAATTCATTCAGGGTCTGCTCCTAGAGGAGGGCGTTCCAAGCATGCTCAAGCGCAGCGCTGGATTCGATGTGCCGGACTTCCTGGCCGCCGGCCCGCGAGACGTGCTCGTGCCCGAATCGGGTGTTGGCGCGGCACGCGAGGTGCTGCTCCAGGCCGAGCTGATCTCCTCCGAGCCGGCAGCGCCGGTCGTCGCCCCACTCAGGCTGATGGCCGGGATCCTGATCGCGCTTGCGATCGGGGCTCTGATCGTGTGGCTCGTGCTGGCCGTGCGCTAGGCCGCGCTCGCCAGGCGCGCCAGATGTGTACGCCACGCCCCTTCGGTGTGAGTCAATGACCGCCCGCGGAACGCCTCCCCAAGCGCGGCGCGCGGCCCGCGCGGGTGTAGCCGGCAGACGAGCCGCGCCGCGGCCGCCTCGCCCTCCTCGCGCGCGAGTAGGTCGATCACCGTCGATCCGAGCAGCGCGGCATCGCGGATGCCGGGCGGAAACGCGGGCCGGCGGCCCTCGCGCAGTCGACGCGTGATCGCCGGCCGGGCGTGCTCGGTCTGACCCGCGAACCAGCGCGCGCCGCCGTCGAGCAGCCAGGCCCAGCGCAGCTCCAGGGCTACTCGCCTAGGCGGTCGTGCGTCGATCAGCTCCCGATTGTTCTCGGCGATCACCCGGCGCGCGTAGAGCGCGGCTGGGCTCAGGGCGAGCATCTCGCGCGACCCCGGCACGTTGGACGCTCGCGCGCGCAGGGTCCGCGGCGCGAGCACGTGCAGCTCGCGCGCCCCAGCCCAGCCGGCGACGTAGCGCCGGTCGGCCGGAGCCGTCGCGAGCCACGCGAGCGGAAAGAGCGGGTTCGTCATCGACAGACCGGTGAATCCGGGATGCAGCACGATCGTCATCTCCCCGGTCACGTGGGGGAAGACGTGCTCGAGCCGCTCGCGCACGTGCTCGAGCGAGTACAAGACGCCGTCGGCGTCGTCGGCGTCAGCTGATTCGTGTCTCGCCCTGAACGAGGGCGAAACGGACTCGACCCAGGTCAGACGAGGACCGGCTGGCGATCCGAGGCGATCGAGGCGATCTCCTCGGTGGCCCGCTCGAACTCGTCGTCCGACAGCACCGGCGTCCCTTCGAACGGCAGGTCACGGGTCAGCTCGAGCCACGAGCGGCAGCCGCCGTACTCGTCGCGAACCTTGACCGTCACCGGCCGCGGGATGCGATAGGTACGGAGCAGGATCACGTGGAGCGGATGGCGCCGCTTCCAGGCGAGCCGCTTCTCCGCGTAGTCGGTCGTCCAAACGTAGAACGGCGACAGCGCGTCGACCGACCGGCGATCGGTGACCGTGAAGTGGGCGGCAACTTCGGCCCACGCCCTGATCCTTACGCGGTCGGGCTGGGCGATCGGGAGATCCCGCTTGAGCGCATGGGGAGGCGGCTCGCCGTCTGACCAGACGCCCTCCTCAAGCGCGCGGGAAAGCTCGGGTTGGTGGGATTCACGCACCAGCTCAGAACACTGGTGGTCGAAGGTCGGGTAGAGGAAGAAACGCTCGTATTCGAGCTGGAAATGCTTGTCAGGCTCTCGGATGCCGCCCTTGCGGAGCGTTAAAAGTTGCTCGCCTTCGGCGAGCGCCCGCACAGTAACGGCCCATTCTTTAAAAGCAATCGGCATAAATGGATTCGGGGGGGAAAAGGGGTTTGCAAGACTCCCGGCGCGCAAAATGTGCAACAAACCACGGGGCGCAATGTGCACGACCGCACCGGGGAGCCAAGATTGTAAGCGAGACGCGCGAAATTGCCAAATGTCCCTGGAAATTCACGGGTTTGGGTTCGCGTTAGGCGCCTCGTGGCCATGGTCTGCCCAGGTCCGCAGCAGGGACACCCTCGCGGAGGCGGCGACGCCTGTCGTTTCGAGGGGCGCTCGCACCTAAGTGGTCCTATTGACACGTTATGTGCGACCGATCGACTGGTCCGTCGCCGATCTGGCGACGCGTCAGCCCGGTTTCAATCCGCGCCGGCAGACTGCTGGACCCAGCTCACTACAACCGGATTCCCGCCTCGGTTTCGAGGACTTCGATCAGCGCGGCGAAGTCGGCATCCCCGAGTCCGCGTTCGCTGGCCGCGGTCAGGATCCCCCTCGTCAGAGCCGCGAACGGGAACGGGACTCCGGCCGCCTCGCCTTCCTCCAAACACAGCTGCACGTCCTTGAGCATGTGGTCGAGCTTGAACAGCGTCGTGTAGTCGTGGGCGCGCATGGGCCCGGCCTTCAGCTCAAGCATCGTCGAGCCGCCGCTGCTGGCCGCCATCACCTCAACGAGCGCGTCGAGGTCGACGCCGGCGCGCGCCGCCACGAGCAGCGCCTGGCCGAGGACCACCGCGTTGGTTGCTGCGACGGAGTTGGTGATCACCTTGACCATCTGGCCCTGTCCGAGCGGCCCGGTGCGGACGACCAGGCGCCCCATCGACTCGAGCACGGGGCGGGCGCGCTCGAAGTCCTCCACCGCGCCGCCGGCCATGATCGTCAGCGTGCCGTCCTCGGCCCTGGGCGCGGAGCCGGTCACAGGTGCATCGACCATCCCAACGCCGCGCCGCCCGAGCCGCTCGCCGATTTCGCGCGTGGCGGTCGGGCCGATCGTCGAGCAGTCGATGCACAGCGTGCCTTCCGCTGGCGTCGCGGCGTCGAGCACCGAGTCAACCTGGGGGCCGTCGACGAGCATCGTGACGACGATCTCGGCGCCGGCGGCCGCCTCGGCGGGCGTCCCGGCCACCGAGGCCGGGTGCGTTTGCGCGAACTCCTGGGCCTTTTCCGCCGTCCTGTTCCACACGGTCAGTTCGAACCCCTTGCGGGCGAGGTTGGCAGCCATGCGGGAGCCCATGATCCCGAGCCCGAGGAACGCGACGCGCATCAGGGCGCACCATATCCGCCGCCGCCGGGCGTCTCGATCCGGAGCCGCTGGCCGGGCTCGAGCGACCCGCCGGCCTTTGGCGGAAGCTCCACGCCGTCGAGCAGGTTTCGACCCGGGCGTCCGGGCTCTCCGCCGCCGGCGCCGGGGGGCGCGTGGCGGCGGCGCTCGGTGAGCAAGGAGTAGGTGAGCGGCGCGGTTGCCTCGAGCTCACGCACGACGCCATCGCCGCCGCGATGGCGGCCGCGTCCTCCGGAGTCGCGGCGCAGCGAGTACTCGACGACGCGTAGCGGGAACTCGAGCTCGAGCGCTTCGACGGGCGTGTTGAGCGTGTTGCTCATCGCGACGTGAACGCCGCTCGGGCCGTCGGCGTCGGCGCATGCGCCCTGGCCACCGCCGATCGTCTCGTAGTAGACGACCTCCTCAGAGCCGAGCACGAGGTTGTTCATCGTCCCCTGCCCGAGCGCATAACCGAACGCACTGAGGATCACGTCGGCGATGCGCGAGGATGTCTCGACGTTTCCCCCGACGACGGCCGCCGGCGAGCGGGCGTTGAGCAGCGAGCCCCCCGGGGCGATGACCTCAACCGGCCTGTACGCGCCGGCGCTCGGCGGGATGTCGGGGTCGGTCAAGACCCGGATAGCGAAGTAGCACGCCGAGCGCGTGACCGCCAGCGGACAGTTGAGGTTGCCCTCGTGCTGGGCGGCCGTCCCCTCGAAATCGAGCGTCAAGCGATCGCCTTCGACGGTTGCCCTCAGCGCGATCGCGAGGTCGCCCTCGCGGGCTTCCAGCACATCCGTGGCACGACGGGTCCCGTTCTCGAGTTGCTCGATGCAAGTCCGGGTCCGCCGCTCGGCGTAGTCGAGGACCTCCTCAAACGCGGCATCAAGAGTCTGGAGGCCCACGCGGTCGACGAGCTCTGTCAGGCGGCGCAGCGCGCTCGCGTTGGCGGCCAGCTGGGCGCGCAGATCGGCGCGCCGCTGGTCGGGCTGGCGCATCTGCCCGCTCAGCTCGGCGATCGCGGCGTCGTCCAATGGTCGTGGCGAGATCACCACGCCCTCGTCGGAGAGCGTGCTGCTGTCGGCGGGCATCGAGCCGGGCGTCGGCCCGCCGACGTCGGCGTGGTGGGCCCGGTTGGCCGCGAACGCGACCAGCCGATCGTCGACGAAGACGGGCGTGATCACAGTTATGTCCGGCAGGTGGGTCCCGCCCCTGTAGGGGTCGTTCAGGATCCACGCGCGCCCGGGTGTGTGCTCCTCGCCCAGGACCGCCTCGACAGCCGCCGGCATCGCGCCGAGGTGGACCGGTATGTGCTCGGCCTGCATGACCATCTCCCCGCGCGGGTTGAACAGCGCGGTCGATGCGTCGCGGCGTTCCTTGATGTTGGCGGAGTGGGCGGAGCGGATCAGGACTGCGCCCATCTCCTCGCAGATCGCGCGCAGCGCGCCCGTCAGGACCTGGAGCTGGATCGGGTCTAGGTTCATCGCCCGAGCGCGACCGTTCCTGTCGGATCGACCTCGCCGGTCCATCCGGGCGGCACGAGCAGCGTTGATTCCGGCAGCTCTATGACCATCGGGCCGGCGATCGCCAGTCCCGGCGGCGGTGTTCCGCGGAACACCTCGAGCTCGATCTCCTCGCCGCCGAGCCGTGCGGTGCGCGGTGTGCGCTCGGAAGACCCGCCGTCGTCTGCCTGGGCGAGTTGCAGTTCGGCCCCTGGCGTCGTCGCGCTGACGCGGATTGTCACCAGCTCGAGCTCCTGATCGGGGTCGCTGTAGCCGTACCGATCCTCATGCACGGATTCGAACTTCGTGCGTAGCTCGTCGACGCTTGCGCGCGGCCCGGCCGCGATCGGCAACTCGAACGCCTGCCCGCGGTAGCGCAGCTCGTAGACGACATCGATCGCGCCGCCCGGCCCGTCGAGTGCGCGACGAGCGCGGTCGGCAAGCTCCTCGACCGCCTCCGCGATCGTGCCCGCGTCGAGACGCTCGCCGCTGAGAAGCACGGTTCGTTGCGCGTCGCGCCGCCTGGGGGAGATGACCAGCCCGAGCGCCGCAAGCACACCCGACGCCCGCGGGCACAGGATCTGGTCGATCTCGAGCTCGTCGGCGATTGCGGCAGCGTGCAGTGGCCCTGCGCCACCGAACGCCAGCAGTGCATATCGCCGGGGGTCGATGCCGCGCTGCACGGTCACGACCCGCAGCGCGCGAATCATCTCCGCGTTCGCGACTCGAACTATGCCCTCGGCGCACTCGAGCGGTTCGAGGCCAAGCTCGGCGGCAAGCACGCTGACGGCTTCGTTTGCTGCTTCGAGGTCGAGCTCTACGCCCCCGGCGAGCGGGCTGTCCGGAGCGAGGTAGCCGAGCACGAGGTTCGCGTCCGTGACGGTTGGTTCGGTGCCTCCGCGGCCGTAGCAAGCAGGTCCTGGGTCGGCGCCCGCCGACTGCGGACCGACCCGCAGCGCGCCGCCTGGATCGCGCCAGGCAATCGACCCGCCGCCCGCTCCGACCGTGTGGACGGCGAGCATCGGCAGCGCCAGCGGCCGCCCCGCGATTTCACCAGCGCTCTGCTCCTGCACCGCTCCGTGATCGACCACGCACACGTCGCACGAGGTCCCGCCCATGTCGAAGCACAACGCGTTGGGCCGGTTTGCCGCGCGGGCGACAAACGCGGCGCCGGCTGCGCCGCCGGCGGGACCCGAGAGAACGGTCCACGAGGCGTGGCTTGCGGCCGCGGCGGCCTCGATCAGCCCGCCGTTTGACTGCATCACGGTCGGCTCGGGAATGCCTGCGTCGTGGGTGCGTTCCACGAGATGTGTCAGGTAGCGGCGCAAGAGCGGTGACAGCGCCGCGTCGACCTCGGTGGTCGCGGCGCGCTCGTACTCGCGGAATGTGCCGACGACCTCGTGCGAGAGCGACACGTGGACGTCGGGCATCGCCTCGATAAGCGCCTGCTCGATCTCCAACTCGTGGGCGGGGTGGCGGTAGGAGTGCAGCAGAACGACTGCGACGGCCTCGGGGCCGGTCGACGCGACGGAGTCGGCCAGGTCCGGGGCGTCCCGGAGCGGCTGGATCACACCATCTGCGCCCATCCGCTCCGAGGCGGCGAAGCGCAGCTCGTCCGCAACCAGCGGTTCGGGCTTCGCCGTGCAGAGCCGGTATAGCTCCGCGCGGTTCTGGCGACCGAGCGCGATCAGATCCGTGAAGCCTTCGGTGGCGACGAGGGCCGTGCGCGCCGTGCGCCCCTCGAGCAGGGCGTTGGTGGCGACCGTCAGTCCATGGGCGAAGAACCCGACATCGTCCGGCTCGGCGCCCCGCGCGCTCGAGCACGGCGGCCACCGCCGCCATCACTCCCTCGGACTGATCGCTTGGAGTTGTGGGGGCTTTCGCGGTCGCTATCCGGCCATCGACGGCCAGCACGGCGTCGGTGAACGTGCCGCCGACGTCGACGCCCAATAGGAGTGCTCCGCGGGTCATCCGGACCCGCGTTCTAACACGGAGCTCGCTCAGGCTGCTATTGCGGTCTCCAAGCCGACTCGAGCGACGTTAACCGCGCATAGCGCCGGAAACGTCGCTGGAGTGCGCCGGATCGCGCAAAAATGCGCGCTAGATCGCGCGGAAAGTCGGGCCCCGGAACCGCAGCCGTCGCAACGCCGGTCCTACGCCGCGAGCGCCTGCTCGAACTCCTCGGTCTCAGCCAGATGCTGGTGCGACGGGCAGTAGCCGTTGTGGGCCAGCGGCATCCGCTGGCACGGCGTTCCCTTGCGCGTGCTTGCCCGGCAGCGAAGCGGGTTGCCGTAGGCGTCGAACCCATTGTTCGGCTGGCTCTGGAGCCACGCGTCGGCGACGCCGACATAGCGCTCGATCACGCACAGCACCCTCTCCAAGCGGTGGATCGGAAAGTACGCGCGGATGTCGTTGAACAGCGTGCGCGCCGGATGCGCGAAGTAGTGACGGTCGGTCGCGAGTCGCTCGACGGTGCACTCGCACGCGCGGAGCACGCGCTCGTGATTGGTGAACTGCCCCGGGCTATGCGAATCCTCCGTGATCTCGCTGGCGAGCTCTCGATAGATCGCTCGACTGATCCCGTACATGCAGACGCTCTCCTTTCGGCTCTCCCGCCTTACGTCCGGCCGTAATGGGTGCGCGAGTATCCCGCTGCCGTATGAAGCACGTGGGGGCGTAATTATTAATTCGGCGTTAAGCAGGAATCAGGTGCGCTGGGCTAATCCCAGCTCTCCAGAACCGGCTCCGCATCGAAGCGCGACGTCACGTGGTGATCGTCGAGCGCCACATCCAGGTTGGGGAAATCCCTGCGGCGGTGGGCGCCGCGGCTCTCCTCGCGCGCGAGCCCTGAAGCCCCGATCAGACGGGCGAGCGGATGTGGGTCATCCGCCAGGATGCGAAGCCCCGCCGCATCGCGCTCGATCCCCGCGTAGCGCCACAGCGCGGCGCGGCTGTCGTCCGTCAAGGACGGCGGCCTGCCGGCGTCGGCAACTCGTCCGCGCGCCTTGGGCGCAGGCTCTGCGGTCGCGGCCCGGGCAGCCCGTGCCCCGAACACGAAGCACTCCGTCAGCGAGTTGGAGGCCAGGCGATTGGCACCGTGTAGGCCCGTGCACGAGCATTCGCCGACCGCGTAGAGCGCTCCGACCGTAGTCCGGCCGTCGAGGTCGGTCGCAATCCCGCCCATCATGTAATGGGCGGCGGGCGCGACCGGCACGAGCTCGCGTTCGGGGTCGATCCCGGATCTGCGCAGCGCTGTCACCACGTTGGGGAACAGCGCCGGGTCGACGTCGCGCATGTCGAGGTCGACCGACGGGGCGCCGGTCTCGAGCATGAGGCGCTGGATCGCCCTTGCGACCTCGTCTCGTGGGGCGAGCTCATCGACGAACCGCTCGCCTGCGGAGTCGAGCAGCCGGGCTCCCTCTCCGCGAACTGCCTCGGTCACGAGAAAGCCGTCGGCCCCGTTGCTGGCCGATACGGCGGTCGGGTGAAACTGCATCATCTCGAGATCGGCCAGCGCAGCCCCCGCGCGATGGGCGAGCAGCAGACCGCCTCCGGTCGCTCCCGACGGGTTCGTCGTGCGCGCCCACAACGCCGCCGCCCCGCCCGTGGCGAGAATCACGGCGGCGCTGGCGATCTCGCTGCCATCCGCGAGCCGGACGCCGGTCGCGCATTCGCCGTCGACGACGACCCCCGTCACCCGCCGGTCTTCGAGCACCTCGATGCCTTCGTTCTGGGCTACAAGAGCGGACAGCTGCCGGATCAGGCGCCGGCCCGTGGCGGCGCCGCCGGCATGGACCACGCGGCGTGCAGAGTGGCCGCCCTCGAGCCCGAGCGCCAGCTGCCCGCGCTCGTCGGCATCGAAGCGCACGCCGAGCGACTCGAGGTCCGCCACGGCGGCGGGGGCCTCTTCGCACACGATTCGCGCGGCCGAGACGCGCACCATTCCGCGCCCGGCGGCGATCGTGTCATCGAGATGCCGATCCGGACTGTCGTCCGAGGACAGCGCCGCTGCTAACCCGCCCTGGGCCCAGTAGCTGGAGGAGGCCGCCAGCGGAGTGGCGGAGACGAGCGTCACGCGTGCGCCGAGCCGTGCCGCGCACAGCGCCGCATACAGTCCTGCGGCGCCCGCGCCGACAACACAGACCTGGGTCTCGGTGCGCCTCATCCGTTGCGGTTACGGTACTCGCGATGAGTCAGGCGCCCGTGTTCCTCGCCCATCGCTCCTCGCTCGCGCACGACACCGGCCATCATCCCGAACAGCCTGCGCGGATCACCGCTATCGAGCGCGAGCTCTCCGAGCGCGATTGGCTCGGGTATGAGCGCGCCGAATCGCCACCGGTTGACCGCGCTTTGCTCGAGGCCGTACATCCGGCCGGATACGTCGACGCGATCGAAAGCGCCGCGGCTCGAGGCGGCGCGCGGCTGGATCCCGACACCGTCGTGAGCGAGGGCTCGTTTGAGGCGGCACTGCACGCGGCGGGTGGGGCAGTCAGGCTCGCCCAGCTGCTGCTGGACGGCTCGGTGCCGACCGGCTTCAGCTGCCACCGACCTCCAGGCCATCACGCGCTAACCGCGCGCGCGATGGGCTTCTGTCTGTTCAACAACGCCGCGGTTGCGGCGCAATACGCGCTCGATGTGCGTGAGCTCGAGCGAGTGATGGTGTTCGACTGGGACGTGCATCACGGCAACGGGACAAACGACCTCTTCCATTCGAGTCGCGCAGTCCTCTACGTCTCGATCCACCAGTGGCCACTCTGGCCGGGCACCGGCTCGGCGAGCGACGTCGGGTCGGGCCCTGGCGAAGGCCATACGGTCAATCTGCCGGTGTCGCCCGGGAGCGGTGACGAGGTGTACCGGTCACTAGTGGACCATGTGGTCGTTCCACTGGCGCGCGAATACCGACCACAGCTGGTGCTGATCTCGGCCGGATATGACGCCCACCGAGACGATCCGCTTGCCGATTGCGCGGTGACTGAGGATGGCTTTGCCGCGATGGCCGCGTCCGTCAAGCGGGTGTGCGCGCAGCTCGAAGTGCCGCTCGGCGCGGTGCTCGAAGGCGGCTACGCACTCGGCCCGCTGGCCCGATCGGTCGCGACGACGTTGGACGTTCTCGCAGGCACGGCGCTGCACGATGGCGAGTCCGCCATATCTCCGATCGCGCAGGAGGCACGGACGCGGTTATCGCCCTGGTGGACGCTCTAATCATCTAGAGCGCCTGCCATGCTTCGAGCACCCGCTCGGCCATCCGCTCGGCCGAGAACAGCTCGGCGCGGGCGCGTCCCTCGACGCGCGGATCGGCCTGCGCCAGATGCGGAGCGAGCGCGGCCTGCCAGGCTGCCGTCTCGAACGCGGCGCAATACGCGCCTGCGATGTCCGAGAGCGCCTCCGGCGCTACCCCGACTGG
Source organism: uncultured Actinomycetes bacterium (assembly GCA_963795505.1). Classification (GTDB taxonomy): domain Bacteria; phylum Actinomycetota; class Thermoleophilia; order Solirubrobacterales; family Solirubrobacteraceae; genus Palsa-465. Next base: position 56,768 of record CAWCIB010000010.1, on the reverse strand, counting down.
CGTCGCGAGCACGGGTACGTCGCACGCGAGCGCTTCGAGCACGGCTAGCCCGAACCCCTCACGGTCTGACGGCACGAGCACAGCGTTAGCGGCGTTGATCCACAGGTACACCTCGCCCGGGTCGACGCCCACGAGCGTCAGCAGCGGCACATCGCCGGCCACCGCCCGCGCCAGGTCGTAGCGCTTCTCCGGTCGCGCGGGATCGGCCGGGAAGAGGAGATAACGCCCGTCCTGCTCGAGCCCCAGCGCAGAGCGGGCCTCGGCGCGCGCGGCGGGCTGGAAGCGATGCATGTCCACGCCACACGGCAACACCGCGACGTCGCGCTTGGTCGGCACCATCGCAGCGAGCTCCTTCGACGCGGCGGCCACCACGTCGTAGCGCGGGAGGACAGCACGCGTGATCGCACGCGAGCGCGGGTGGGCGATGTCGGTGCCGTGCAGCGTCACCACGCGGCGGTCGGCTCGGGCCGCGAGCGCCGGCCAGGCCGTGAGTCCAAAGTGGGCGTGGACGACGTCGAACCGATCAGCGCGCCGGCGCAGGAGTGCGGCGGCCGCGGACGCGTAGCCACCCGGCTCAAACGCGAACACCTCAACGTCGACGTCGGGCAGCTTCCTCAAGGCCTCGACCTGGTCGCGCACAAACACGCCCAACGCTGGCCGCAGCGGGGTCGGGTACATGTTGGTGACGATCAGGGCGCGCACGGCGCCGGGGAGCGTAGTCGGGCCGTCGGCTCTGGCACCATGGCTGCGCATGCCTGGGACCCAACCAGTGGCGGTATTCGACTCCGGCGTCGGAGGACTCACGGTTCTGCACGAGCTCCTGGTGTCACTGCCGAGCGAGGATTACCTCTATCTGGGCGACACGGCTCGCTTCCCGTACGGCGAGCGCAGCCAGGACGAGCTGCGCGCTTTCGCCATCGAGATCGCCGACCACCTGCTGGATCAGGGTGCCAAGCTGCTGGTCGTCGCGTGCAACGCCGCCAGCTCGGCGGCGCTCGATGCGCTCGAGCAGCACGTCGGCGCACGGCTCGACGTGATCGGCGTTGTGAAATCCGCGACCCAGTTGGCCGTCGCCGGGAGCCGGACGGGACGAATCGGGCTGCTCGCGACGCCGGCAACCGTCGCCAGCGGCGCCTACGAGCTAGCGGTCAACGACGCCGACCCGCATGTGCAGATCGAGAGCGTCCCGTGTCCGGACCTCGCTCCGATCATCCAGGGGGGATTCCCCTTCGACGAGCACGTGGTGGATACGGTGCGGGTGTACTGCGAGCCGCTGAAGGCCGCAAAGGTCGACACCGTGATCCTTGGCTGCACCCACTACCCGCTTGTCGCGCCGCTGCTCCAGCGGATCCTCGGCCGCGGTGTCACTCTGGTGACCTCGGGTGCGGGTGTCGCCCGCAGCGTCGAGCGCGCGCTCGCATCGCGCGAGCTGCTCAGTGCGACCACGGGCGAGGGCGACTACCGCTTCCAATGCACGGCGGACGTCGAGTCCTTTCGTGCGCTCGGGACGCGCTTCCTCCAGATGCCTCTTGGCGAGGTCGTTCATGTTGAGCTGCCGAGCGGAGTGCCCGCATGAGCGATCGCAGCTACGGACGGGGGCCCTCGCTTCCGCGCCCGACGACGATCGAGCCGGGGTTCGTCCGCACCGCGACCGGATCGGCGTTGATCTCGATGGGCGAGACGCGTGTGATCTGCACCGCGTCGGCACAGGGCAGCGTGCCGCGCTGGCTCCAGGGCTCGGGTCGCGGCTGGGTGACCGCCGAATACGGCATGCTGCCCGCCTCGACCGGCGAGCGCAAGCAGCGTGACGTGAGCAAGGGCCGCCCCGACGGGCGCACGGTCGAGATCCAGCGCCTGATCGGCCGCTCGCTGCGCGGGGTGATCGACTTCAAGGCCCTGGGCGAGTTCACGATCTACGTCGACTGCGATGTGCTCCAGGCCGACGGTGGCACGCGCTGCGCCTCAATCACGGGCGGGATGGTCGCGCTCGAGCTCGCCTGCCAGAAGCTGATCGAGGACGGCGAGCTTGCGCGCTCGCCGCTGACCGGCACGGTTGCCGCCATCTCGTGCGGGATCGTCGACGGCGTCCCGCTGCTCGACCTCGACTACTCCGAGGACTCGGTCGCCGAGGTCGACGCCAACGTGGTGATGACCGGCGAGGGCGGACTCGTCGAGGTGCAAGCGACCGCCGAGCGGACGCCCCTCAGCAGGGCTCACCTCGACGAGCTGCTGGCGCTGGCCGGGAGCGGCATCGAGGCGCTGCGACTGCTGCAGGAACAGGCGGTGGCGCCGCCGGCAACTTAGCGCCCGATGGCTGCCCGCTCGCTCGTCCTCGCGACCAGAAACCCGCACAAGCTCAGGGAGTTCGCGCGTCTGCTGGCGCCGGCCGGAATCGAAGTGAAGCCCCTTCCTGACGGGGTCGAGTTGCCTCCCGAGGACGGCGAGACGTTCGTGCACAACGCCGTACAGAAAGCTCGTGCCGCGGCCGCCGCCACCGGACAGGCAGCCTTCGGCGACGACTCGGGGATCGAGGCCGCTGCGCTGAACGGCGCGCCCGGAGTCCGCTCGGCTCGCTACGCAGGCGAGCGAGCGAGCGACGGTGAGAACCTCGAGAAGCTGGTCGACGAGGCCCCGGCCGGGAGCGGTCTGCGCTACGTGTGCGCGCTGGCGTACGTCGATCCCGGCAGCGGGCAGGAGCGGCTGTTCGTCGGCGAATGTCGTGGCCGAATGGCCTCCGCTCCGCGCGGCGTGGGCGGTTTTGGTTACGACCCGGTGTTCGAGCTCGAGGACGGGCGCACGATGGCCGAGCGCTCCGACGACGAGAAGGACTCGGTCAGCCACCGCGGCCGAGCGGCACGCGCGCTGGCCGCATGGTTCGCGGGCCGATGAAGGTTCGCGCCGCCGCTCTGTCGATCGTCTCGAACTCGACGCTGATCCTGCTCAAAGTGATCGCCGGGACAGTCACCGGCTCGATCGCGATCCTGACCGAGGCCGTTCACTCGAGCATCGATCTGATCGCGTCGGTGGTCGCGTTCGTCTCGGTCCGCAAGGCCGACGAGCCCGCGGACGAGAGCCATCGCTACGGCCACGAGAAGATCGAGAACCTCGCCGCGGCGATCGAAGGCATGCTGATCCTCGTCGGGTCAAGCGTGATCGCTTTCGAGGCGATAAGGCGCCTGATTCGCGGTGGGCACATCACGACGATCCCGCTCGGTATCGCGGTCATCGCGGTCTCGCTCGTCGCGAATATCGCGGTCTCCACCGTGATCGCCCGCAACGCCCGCGCGACACAGTCCGCCGCGCTCGAGGGTGACGCAGCGCACCTGCGCACCGACGCGATGACCTCGGTCGGCGTGCTGATCGCACTGGTGCTCGTCAAGGTCACAGGCGCGCAGTGGATCGATCCGGTCGTCGCTCTCCTGGTCGCCGCCGCGATCGTCGTGACCGGCGTGCGGTTGCTGACGCGCTCATCGCGCGTGCTCGTCGATGAGGCGCTGCCCGTGGACGAGGTGGCCGCGATCCGCGACACGATCGCCACGTTCTCCGCGCGCGGTGTCGTCGGCTACCACGAACTGCGTACCCGGCGCGCCGGCGCGCGTCGATACGTGGATCTCCACATCCAGTTCCGCTCGGGGACCTCGCTCGAGGACGCGCATCGCACGGCCCACGAGCTCCAGGAGCAGATCGAGGCCCGGCTGACGGGCGCCGACGTGCTGATCCACCTGGAGCCCGAGGACCGCGTCCGGCCCGGAGAGCTGCTGTAGCGGCGCCCTCACCCCAAGTTGATCGCAGCCGAGACCGCGACCGCGAATGTCACGCCCGCGTAGCCGTAGTACCCCTGGAGGAGGAGGATCAGGGCGGCGGTCAAGCAGGCGACGGCGGTCACCAACCACGCGATTCGGGCGAGCTGCACGCGCCTATTCTGTAGGGGCGATCGGCGCGCAGGGGCGTGCGAGTGCACAAAAAGGCCAATGCAGTCGCCCTCGGATTCCCGCAAATTGCGGCAATCATCCCCAAATTTGGCTCGTTGCCGCCGCTCGAGGGGTGACAATGCGCGGCGCTGCGGGCTGGAAGGTCGTGGCGACGGGCCTTAAAGCCCGTGTACATAGGCCTTTCGCGGGCAAGTCGTCCGAAGCCCGTGTTAGCTTCGAGCAGTCCTACCACCTCGAAGGAGGAGCGAAGTGACCAAATCCGAGTTCGTCGACCAGGTCGCCGACCGCGCCGGGTTGAGCAAGAAGGACGCCGGCGAGGCAGTAGACGCCGCGCTCGACACGATCGAGGACGCGCTCCGGCGCGGCAGCGAGGTCGTGTTCTCCGGGTTCGGCAAGTTCAGCGTGTCGCATCGGAGTGCCCGTGAGGGCCGCAACCCGGCAACCGGGGAGCGGATCTACATTCAGGCGTCGCGCGTGCCGAAGTTCAGTGCCGGTGCTGGGCTCAAGAAGGCAGTGAAGGGTTAGCTCGGCCGGAGGCCGAGTACGAGGTGATAGCGCGGGCGGGACGCCCGCGGACCACTCCTTGTCAGGATCGGACGTCCGAAACCCGTCGGCCGCGCGTGTCGACGCGGCCGCGGGGTTCGGCGACCGCGTTGCAGCGCACGTCTCGGCGCGGGCTTCCCAGCTCGTGCTGGGGCTCGATCCGGACCCCGCGCGGCTGTGGCCGCGCGCCCTCGAGCTGGCGGAGGGCGCCGGTGCACCGGCGTTCGAGCTGGCTGGAGGAGCGGGTGCGCCGCCCGCCGCGCGGGCGGCGTTCGCGGTTGCCGTGCACTGCACGCTGCTGCTCGATGCAGTTGGCGAGCAGTGCGTGGCGGTCAAACCGCAGGTCGCGTGCTTCGAGCGTCTCGGCGCGCACGGCTGGGCCGCCCTCCACGAGGTCGTAAGGCTCGCCCACGACCACGGCCTGCTCGTGATCGCAGACGCCAAGCGTGGCGACATCGACGTCACCGCGGCGGCCTATGCGCAGGCTTTCTTTGGCTCGACCGAGACGCCATACGGAGAAGTCGAGGGGCTCGGGGCCGACGCGCTGACCGCCAACCCGCTGCTCGGCGTCGATTCGCTCGAGCCGCTCCTCGGGGTGGCGCGTGCGCACGGCGGGGGGCTGTTCGTGCTCGTTCGCACCTCTAACCCAGGTGCGGCCGATGTCCAGGACGAGGCACTCGCCGGGGAGGGCACCGTTTCGGATCGCCTGGCCGAGATCGTCGCCCAGCTCGGGAGGTCCCGGCATCGGCGAATCCGGGCTCTCCGACGTGGGCGCCGTCGTCGGCGCGACCGCGCCTACGCGGCTCGAGGCGCTGCGTGAGGCCATGCCCGCCGCGATCTTCCTATTGCCCGGGATCGGGGCGCAGGGCGGCCGCGTCGAGGACCTCGCCTCGGCCTTCGCGCCGGGTCCGGCGGGCGGGCTCGTTTCCGCGTCGCGAAGCATCGCCCACGCCCACGAGAAGTCTGGCGGCGATCCGGCGAGCGCCGCGCGTGAGGAGGCCGCCCGCCTGCGCGACCTGGCTTGGGCGCTCACCTGAGAGCGTATGATCGCCCCGCCATGGTGGGTCGGAAGCTGGTGCGCTTGCTGGCGCCCGTTGTGCTCGTGGCAACGGCCATCGGCACGTACCTGATCGTGGCCCAGCACGTCCACACGTCCGCGTCTGGAGTGGCGCACCACCGGGTGGGCGGGCCGCGAGCCACTGGCCCGTACGCCCACGCCAGCTTCTACACGGTCCAACCGGGCGAGAGCCTGACGAGCATCTCCGAGAAGACCGGGTTGCCCATCAATACGCTCGAGGCTCTGAACCCATTGCTCGACCCCAACAGCCTCCAGACCGGGCAAAGGCTTCGGCTGCGCCGTTGAGGCGGCTGTGCGCGTGTTTCGCCCTGGCCGCGGCCATGGGCGCCCCCGGCGTTGCCGCCGCTGCACCGGCGCCGCCACCGCCGCTCAGCGTCCGCGCGGCGACGCTCGTGGCCCCGAGCACCGGGCAAGTGCTCTACGGCGCGAACGCCAACGCTGAGCTGCCGATCGCGAGCACCACGAAGCTGATGACGGCGCTGGTCACGCTCCAGCACGCCTCGATGAGCGACGTGTTCGCCTACCCCGGGTATCCGCTTTCGACCGCCGACTCTCAGATCGGGCTCGCGCCCGGAGAGCGGATGAGCGTCTACGACCTGTTCGTTGCGATGCTCGTACCAAGCGCCGACGACGCCGCCTACGACCTCGCCTTCAACGTCGGCCATGGCTCGGTCGGGAACGTTCGTCTCGATGATGAACACAACGGCGAGTCAGCTCGGCCTGACCCATACCCACTACTCGACGCCGATCGGGCTTGACACGCCCGGCAACTACTCGAGCGCCTCGGACCTGGTCAAGCTCGCCTCCTACCTGCTCAACCGATACCCCCTGTTCGCGCGTGTCGTCGCTCTCCCGAGCGCGGTGCTGCGCACGGGCAACCATGTGCGCGACGTCGTCAGCCGCAACGACCTCGTCGGGCACGACGGGATCTTCGGGGTCAAGACCGGCCACACGCTCGGCGCTGGCTATGTGCTCGTGTCTGCCGCCCGGCGCGACGGGCTGACCCTCCTGAGCGCCGTGCTCGGAACCTCGAGCATGGCCGCCCGCGATCAGAACACGCTTGCGCTGCTCGACTGGGGCTACTCGAACTTCGACCTCGCCACGCTCGTCCGAGGCGGAGCGATCATGGCCCGCCCCGCGGTGGCCGACCAGCCGGGATTGCATGCGGTCGTGATCGCCACCCGCTCGCTGAGGCAAGTGATCGCGCGCGGGGCGCGGATCAGAATCGCGCTCACACTCCGCCATCCGCTCGCCGGACCGATTGCCCGCGGCGTGATCGTCGGAAACGCAGCGGTGTTCGCCGACGGCCAGCGGATCGGGAGCGTTGCGCTCGCGCTCGCCAAGGCGATCCCCGCCGTCAGCCCGCTGACGAGCGTTGCGCGGTTCGTGACTCGAACGTCTACCCTTGTCGTGCTCGCCCTGCTGGTCGGTTCGGTGGCGGCCGTAGCGCTTCGCCGCCGTCAGCAGCGCAGAGTGCAGCAAACAGCAGCATGATCATCACCGTCACGCTCAACGCCGCGCTCGACAAGACGCTCGAGGTGCCGAACTTCACGCCCGGGCGCCGCCACCGGACGGTCGACCAGACGACGATGCCGGGCGGTAAGGGAGTCAATGTCGCGCGCGCGATCAAGCGACTCGGGCAGCCGGTGATCGCCGCCGGGCTCGCCGGCGGGGCAACCGGGACACGGATCGTCGAGGCGCTCTCGGACGAGTCGATCCTCAACGCGTTCGTCCACATCCACGAGGAGTCGCGCACGAACAGCGCTGTGCTCGATCCGACGACGGGCATGCACACGGAGATCAACGAGCGGGGGCCCGAGGTGTCGGCCCATGAGCTGGAGCTGTTCCGCGAGAAGCTGCTCTACCTGGCCCAGGGCGCGAGCATGTGCGTGTTCTCCGGGAGCCTGCCGCGCGGAGTCGACGCCGGGATCTACGGCGAGCTCATTCGCGAGGTCAAGCGGCTCGGCGTCACGACCGTCCTCGACACCGACGGCGAGCCGCTTCGGCTGGGCGTGCGCGCGGAGCCCGACGTCGTCACACCCAACGAGCTCGAGGCCGAGGAGCTCGTCGGCCACGAGTTCAACGACACAGAAGATCGCACCGAGGCCGTGATCGAGATGACCCGGCTCGGCGCCGGCGAGGCGATCATGACCGTTCCCGACGGCTGCTTCGCGCGCGTGCAGGATGGCGGCGCGCCGGCGCTCCTGCGCGTCTCGGTCGAGGAGCAGGAGGCGCGCTCGACGATCGGTGCCGGCGACGCGTTTCTCGCCGGCTACGTCGCGGCTCGCTACGGCGGCTCCTCGCCCATTGAGTGCCTCCGTTTTGCCGTCGCGTGCGGCGCCGAGTCCACGCAACATTTCGGGGCCGGGGTGATTGATCGCGCCCGCGTCGAGCGGCTTTTGCCGGAGGTTGCCGCCGAACAGCTCGTGATCGGCGCCGAGGCGGCTTAGGCCTTCCGCGAATCGTCCCCGGACACCGCAGCTAGCCAAACGCTTAGAATCAGGATTCGGCCTGCTCAGGCCGATAAAGGAGGCATGGCGGGGCTGGAACGCGCACGGCAGGACGAACTCGAATACGACGCCGATGCTTACCGGGGGCTGCTCGAGCGGGTGCCCGCTGTCGTCTACATCGCCGACACCGGCGATCCGGGCGCGTGGCACTACGTGAGCCCCCAGATCAAAGCGATCCTCGGCTACACGCCCGAGGAGTGGTGCGCCGATCCGCTCCTGTGGAGCAAGCGGCTGCATCCAGCTGACCGCGAGCGGGTGCTGGCCGAGGAGGCGGGCCTGGCGACGGGCGAGAAGGATTCGTCTGCCGACGAGTACCGGATGCTCCACCGCGACGGGCACGAAGTCTGGATCCGCGATGACGCCTCGCTGCACCGCGACGGCGCCGGTCGGCTGCGGTGGCACGGGGTGCTCTCGGACATCACCGAGCAGAAGCGGGCCGAGGTCCGAGCTCGAGCGCCGCGCCGCGCAGCAGGCGGCGGTGGCACGGCTGGGCGAGCGGGCCTTGGAGCGCGTGGACATCTCCGAGCTGATCGAGCAAGCCTGTACGGCGTCGACTGAGCTGCTGGACCTCGAGCTCGCGTCGATCGGCGAACTGTCCGCTGACGGGAAGAAGCTTCGACTCCGGGCTGGCGTTGGCTGGCCCCCCGGCTCGTTTGGCACCTTAACCCTCGCCGCGGATCCCACCACTTACGCCGGGCACACGCTCGCCAGCCGCGAGCCGGTAGTCGTCACTGACTGGCAGGCGGACGAGCGGTTCACCAAGTCACCGTCTTTCGAGCTCGGAGCCCGTAGTGGAATCTCGGTGGCGATCGAGGGACTCGATGCGCCGTTCGGCGTGTTCGCGGTCCACGCCACGCGCCCCAGGGAGTACAGCGCGGGCGACGTCGACTTCGTTCAATCGATCGCGAACGTGCTCGCCGATGCGCTCGCGCGCCAGGCGACCGAGGACGAGATCCGCGACCGCGCGCTGCACGACTCGCTGACCGGCTTACCGAACCGGACTTTGTTCGTCGACCGCCTGGAGCACGCGCTCGCCCGGCTGCGCCGGGGCCGGTCGCTGGCAGCCGTGATGTTCCTCGACCTCGACCGCTTCAAGCTCGTCAACGACAGCCTCGGTCACCACGCGGGCGATGAGATCCTGACCGCCGTCGCGCCTCGTCTGAAGCAGGCGCTGCGTGCCACCGACACCGTGGCCCGCTTCGGCGGCGACGAGTTCGGGATCCTGCTCGAGGACATCGATGATGTCCTCGCCGCCACCCAGGCGGCCGAGCGGATCGCCGGGGTTTTCGCCAGACCATTCGTGCTCGGGAGCACGGAGCACTTCGTGAGCGCGAGCATCGGCATAGCGCTGGCGCACGGCGGAGAGCGAGCCGACGATCTGGTCAGGGACGCCGACACAGCCATGTACCGGGCCAAGGAGGGCGGGCGCGCCCGCTACGAGCTGTTCGACGACGAGCTTCGCGCGCGCGCGGTGTCGCGGCTGCGGACGGAGACCGAACTGCGCCGCGCGCTGGAGCGCCGCGAGCTGTTCCTCGAGTACCAGCCGGTCGTCGCGCTACGCGACGAGACGATCGTGAGCGTTGAGGCACTGGTGCGCTGGGCGCATCCCGAGCGCGGCCTGATCCCACCGGTCGAGTTCATCGCGATCGCGGAGGAAACCGGGCTGATCGAGTCGATCGGGTCGTGGGTACTGGACGAGGCGTGTCGGCAGGCTGCTCTCTGGCACGCCGCCGTGCCCGACCGCCTGCCGGTGGGGATCTCCGTCAACCTGTCGCCCGTCCAAATCGCCAACGCGACGCTGCCGGAAACGGTCAAGATGGTTATGCGCTCGGCGGATCTCGATCCGTCGACTCTGAGCCTCGAGATCACCGAGAGCGTGCTGCTCGGAGAAAGCGCCCGGCACAACGAGACGCTGGCTGGCTTGAGGGAGCTCGGCGTCCACCTCGTGCTCGACGACTTCGGCACCGGGTACTCCTCGCTCGGCTATCTGACCCGCCTACCGCTCGACGCCCTGAAGGTCGATCGCGCATTTGTCGACGGCCTCGGGCAGGACGCCCAGGACACCAGCATCACCGAGGCGATCATCGCGATGGCGCGCGCGCTGTCGCTGCCGGTGATCTGCGAAGGCGTTGAGACCGAGATGCAGCTCGCCGAGCTGCGCCGGATGGGCTGCGAGCAGGTTCAGGGCTATTACTTCTCGCGACCGGTCGACGCGCGGACGATCACGTCGATGCTGCTCGATGGCCCGCCGTGGGCAGTCGGGCGCCCGCCGGGCGGCCGGGAACGGCCGCGCGGGCGCGGGCGGCCATCGCCGCTCCCCGCTCACGGGCCGATCGAGCCAGGTCTAGCGCCGCCCGCTCGTCGAGTGGCTTTTGCCGGAGGTTGCGGCCGAACAGCTCTGCATCGGCGCCGCCGCGGCCTACGGTGTCCGCCACGTTGGCTACGCTTGGCAGATGGAAGTAGAGATCGGCCGCGGCAAGAAGGCCCGTAGGGCATACGGGTTCGATGAGGTCGCGATCGTCCCCTCGCGCCGGACGCGAGATCCGGACGACGTCGACATCTCCTGGACGCTGGGTCCCTATCGCTTCGACCTGCCGCTGCTGGCCGCCGCGCTCGACGGTGTCGTCTCGCCGCAAACGGCGGGGGAGATCGGCAGGCTCGGCGGGCTGGCGGTGCTCAACCTCGAGGGAATCTTCTGCCGCTACGAGGACGCCGAGACCCAGCTCGAGCGGATCGCGAGCTTCTCGCGCGACATCGCGACGCGCGAGATGCAGGACATCTACCGCGAGCCGATCAAGGCCGAGCTGATTGCGGAGCGGATCAAGGAGATCAAGTCGCACGGCGTGGTGGCCGCCGCGTCGCTGACTCCGCAGAAGGTGCGCTCCTACTACGAGGTCGCGCTCGAGGCGGGCCTCGACATCCTCGTGATCCAGGGAACGGTCGTCTCCGCGGAGCACGTCTCGCGCGATGAGAGCCGGCCCCCGCTGAATCTCAAGGAGTTCATCCGCGAGCTTTCCCCGACGCCGGTGGTAGTCGGGGGCTGCGCCTCCTACCACACGGGTCTTCACCTGATGCGCACCGGAGCCGCCGGCGTGCTCGTCGGCGTCGGCCCCGGCGCGATCTGCACTACCCGCGGCGTGCTCGGGATCGGTGTCCCACAGGCGACCGCGATCGCGGACGTCGCCGCGGCGCGCTCGCAGCACATGCTCGAGACCGGCGACTACGTCAAGGTGGTCGCCGACGGCGGGATGCGCAACGGCGGCGACGTCGCCAAAGCGATCGCGTGCGGTGCCGACGCGGTGATGCTCGGCTCCGCGCTCGCGCGGGCCTACGAGTCACCCGGTCACGGCTACAACTGGGGCATGGCGACCTTCCATCCCACCCTTCCGCGCGGCACCCGCGTCGCGACGACCCAGAACGGGACGCTCGAGGAGATCATCAAGGGCCCGGCGCGCGAGAACGACGGCACGTTCAACCTCATGGGAGGTTTGAGGACCTCGATGGCGACCTGCGGCTATCGCGACATCGCCGAGTTCAACCGCGCAGAGCTGATGGTCGCGCCCGCGCTCCAGACCGAGGGCAAGCACCTACAGCGTGAGCAGGGCGTGGGGATGGGCGCAAAGCCGGCGGCGGTGGGTGTCGCCGACTAGGGTCACGGCTCCTCGGCCGAGGAGCGAGCCTGGCAAGGACGCAGGGAGCGAAGCGTGCTCTGCACGTGAGCGACCGAGGACGCCGCCAGGCGACGCTCAGTCGGTCGAGGAGGTAGTCGTCCTTGACTTCGGGGGCCAGTATTCCCAGCTGATCGCCCGCCGCGTGCGCGAATGCGGCGTGTTCTCAGAACTGCTTCCGCATCACGTCGGGGTAGCCGAGGTCGCGCGGCGCCGGCCAAAGGGCGTGATCCTGTCCGGTGGTCCGGAGTCCGTCTACGCCCCGGGCGCCCCGCAACTGGACCGCGAGGTGCTCGACCTCGGGATCCCGGTGCTCGGGATCTGTTACGGGATGCAGCTGCTCGCGCGCGATCTCGGTGGCCGCGTCGAAGGCGCCGAGGTGGGGGAGTTCGGACGCTCAGAGCTGACCGTGCGCCAGACGGGACGGCTGCTCGCCGGCACGCCGCCCGAGCAAAGCTGCTGGATGTCACACCGCGACACCGTCTTTGCCGCTCCGCCCGGGTTCGCCGAGCTGGCCGCCTCGACGGCGTCGCCGGTAGCGGCGTTTGAGTCCATCGAGCGTGGGCTCTACGGGATCCAGTTTCATCCCGAAGTCGTCCACACGCCCTACGGCAAGCAGGTGCTCGAGAACTTCCTCTCCGACGTCTGCGGCTGCGAGCGTTCGTGGAGTCCGCAGTCGGTGATCGACGAGCAGATCGAGCGCATCCGCGCGCAGGTGGGCGACGGGCGCGCGATCTGCGGCCTCTCCGGTGGCGTCGACTCGAGCGTCGCGGCACTGCTCGTGCACCGCGCGATCGGCGAGAAGCTGACGTGCGTGTTCGTCGACCACGGGCTGATGCGCAAGAACGAGGGCGACCAGGTCGTGGCCGCGTTTCGCGACCACTTCAAGGTGCCGCTGGTGGCGGTCGACGCATCCGACCGGTTCCTCACACGCCTGGAAGGCGTCACCGATCCCGAGCAGAAGCGCAAGCGGATCGGTGCCGAGTTCATCCGCGTGTTCGAGGAGGAGGCCGCGAAGCTTCCCGACGTCCGATTCCTGGTCCAGGGCACGCTCTACTCGGACGTGATCGAGTCGGGCGGCGGCACCGGGGCGGCGACGATCAAATCACACCACAACGTTGGCGGGCTGCCCGACGACCTCGAGTTCGACCTGGTCGAGCCGCTGCGCTCGCTCTTCAAGGACGAGGTGCGGGCGGTCGGGGCAGAACTCGGTCTGCCCGAGCGGCTCGTCTGGCGCCAGCCGTTCCCGGGCCCCGGGCTCGCGATCCGGATCGTTGGCGGCGAGGCCACGCGCGAGCGCCTCGACATCCTGCGCGAGGCCGACGCGATCCTCCAGGACGAGATCCGCAAGGCGGGGCTGTATCGCGAGCTGTGGCAATCGTTCTGCGTGCTCCCCGACATCAGGACCGTCGGCGTCCAGGGCGACGAGCGCACATACGGCAACGTGATCGTGATCCGCGCCGTGACCTCAGACGACGCGATGACCGCCGATTGGGCGCGGCTGCCGTACGACCTGCTGGAGCAGATCGCCTCGCGGATGATCGCCGAGCTGCGTCCGGTCGGGCGGGTGGTGCTCGACATCACGAGCAAGCCGCCCGGAACGATCGAGTGGGAATAACCCACTTCGACCAGGCGCCGAGCCGCGAGTACGAGATCGGCCATATCCAGGGCCGGTGGACGGCGCTCGGAGAGGCCGCGGGCAGCGTCGGGATCGGGGTGCGAAAGATCGAGGTGCCCGTCGGCGGCTGGTCCACGCCCGCCCACGAGCACGGGCGCGCGGAGGAAATCTTCTACGTCCTGAGTGGCGACGGTCTGTCTTGGCAGGCGGGGCGGACCGCCGAGATTCGCGCCGGTGACTTCGTCGCCTACCTACCGCGCCGCGGTCCCCACACGCTGCACGCACCCTCTGAGCCGCTCACGGTCTTGGCCTTCGGCACACGGGAGTACGACGAGGGCATCGGCTTTCCGCGGCTCGGGGCGTCGCTCGTCGGCTGGCGCGCGGTCGACTCTGAGCCGGGCGCCATCGACGGCGCGCCGTTCCAGTTCGTGCGCGAGGCGAAGCTGGGCCCGCCCGAGCTGCCCGATGAGCCCGGCGAGCGGCCCAAGACGATCGTCAACATGGAGGACGTCGAGGCGTTCACGTGGGGCGAGGGCAGCATCGAGTCGCGACGTCGCAACGTCGGCGACGCGCTCGGATCGCGCGCGACCGGGATCAAGCACGTCGCGGTCTCGCCCGACAAGCTCGCGGCCCCACCGCATTGCCACACCGTCGAGGAAGAGCTGTTCGTCGTGCTGGGCGGTGAGGGCACGCTGCTGCTCGGCGATGAGGAGATAGCGGTCCGTCGCGGACACGTCGTCGCCCGTCCGCCCGGCACCGGGGTCGCCCACACGTTCCGCGCGGGTTCGGAAGGTCTCGAGTTCCTCGCCTACGGCACCCGCGACCCGGGCGACATGTGTTACTACCCGCGCTCGAACAAGGTCTCGTTCCGCGGGCTCGGCGTGATCGGACGCTTCGAGCGGCTCGATTACTGGGATGGGGAGGAGTAGGCGGGCTCCGGTAGGAGCCGGTCGATGAGCGCGGTTAGCGGCCGGTGCTCGAGCTGCGCTCTGAGATCCGGGCGGTAGGACAGCAGCGCGAGGCCCGGCGCGAGCATGAAATCCGCGGCGTTCAGCTCGTCTCCGTTCAGCACGCCCGCGTCGATCCAGCCGTCGATCCGGTCGAGCATTCCGGGCAGCTCCGCGATCAGCTGCTGCTCAGCCCGCTCTGACACGGAGAATGTCGTGCGCGCGAAGACACGCGCGCCGATGAGGCGTAGCGGCGCATGCTTGAACAGCAGGGGGCCGAGCCGCCCGTCGTTTGCGCGGTCGACGAGCCCGTCGAGGCCGTGCAGCGATGCTCCGAGCACGACCCGCCGCGCCGCCATCTGGAACACGTCGTCCCCCCAGCGCTCTGCCTCTTCGACCGCCGCACGACGATCGGGATCCGCCGGGAACAGCGGCGGGTCGGGCTGGAGCCGATCGAGAAACCGGGCGATCTCGTGATTGGTCGAGATCCACCGATCCTCGACACGTAGGGTCGGAACGGTGCCCATCCGATCTGCGGCGGCGAGCATCGGAGTCGTGCGGCCGTCGAGCCGGCGAAACGTGGCGCGATTGCCGCCGAAACCGTGCAGGCGCAGCGCGAATGGATGTAAGCCGGTCGGCAGTACCACAGCCCGGTACCGCATGCCCTTGTGCTCGAGCATCAGGACCCCGGTCCGACAGGCGTGCGAGCCCAAGATCACGTAGAGCTTTGGCTCCACGGCAGACGACTATATGGTCTGGTACTGCTCTAGATCGCGGGTGCTTCGGCGTACTGCTCGTCGGTCACGTGCTCGCCCCAGCTCACGGGGCTGCCGGACTCGTCTGCCTCCTGCATCGCGATGTGGACCATGAATCGGTTCGGCGCCGCGCCGTGCCAGTGGTTCTCGCCTGGCTCGAAGAAAACGCGGTCGCCGGGACGGATGACCTCGACGGGACCGCCCTCGCATTGGCAGAGGCCGACGCCCTCGGTGACGTAGATCGTCTGCCCGAGCGGATGCGTGTGCCAGGCGGTGCGGGCGCCGGGTGTGAAGTGCACGAGCGCCGCTTGAGCCCGGGCTGGGGCGGGCGCGGCGGCGACGCTGTCGATGTAGACATCGCCCGTAAACCAGTCGGCGGGGCCCTTGGTCGTGTCGATATTTGAGCGTGTGATCTGCATTCGCGGACTCGTCAGCCTACGGCCTGTCAGCCGCCGGGTCGCGCCGCAGGTCCTGGCAGGCGCAATGCAGCCCGCCGCCCGCGAGCGTGAACTGGTCGAACTCGACCGCCCTCACCTCGAAGCCCTCGGCAGCAAGCCGCTCGTTTACGGCCACGTTGCTGACCGTTGAGAGGATGCGGTTTCCTCCGAGCGCCACGACGTTGCCGCCAAGCGTCATGCATTCGCGGTAGGAGATTGAGATCCAGCTGATCCCGTGCGCGCGCAGGAAATCGAGCGCGTAGGGCTCGAGCGCGTCCTCACACACGAGCGCCAGGCCTTCGGTCAGCATCACCACGGTCGTATCGAGGTGGACGAACTGTGGTGGCAGCGGCATAGCCATCGCCTCCCAACCCTGCTCCGCAAGCCAGCCGGCCACCTGATCGGCACCGTCCTTCGTTGATCGCTGTCCCGAATATCCGAGTAACGCAACGCCAGGGGCGAGGATCGCGAAGTCGCCTCCCTCGAAATGGCCCGCCGTGACCCATTTCCAGATCGGGACCCCTGCCCGGGCGTAGAACTCGGCCACGACCGCGTAGTCCCGCAGTCGCGGTGGCGTCTGGATGCTCGCCACAACGGGGCCCCACGGCGTCATCAAACTCGAATCGCGGGCGTACACGCTGCTCGTCAGGCCGTCGTCGGCGTCGAGAAAATGGCAGCGCACGCCCGCATCGGTAAAGGTCTTGACCAGCTCCCGGTGCTGGGTGAGCGCCCGCTCGCGGTCGAACTTGTATCCGAGCCGCTCCATGTTCGCGAATGTGATCTCGGACATCGCGTTCAGGTGCACCCAGCGGAAGTTGTCCGGGCGTCCCAGCAGCACGTCGGTCAGCACGCCGGTGTGGCTGTCGACGCCGAAACCGTTGGCGGCGCTCATGAGGCGATCGTATTAGGCGCGGTGGGGCGGGCAGCTAGTCGGCCATCGACAGCATCCGTGACAGGTAGCGGCTCCGTTTCGCCGGCAGGTTCTCCCGGGGGAACCATTTGGCCTCCGCGAGCTCGCCGAGGTTGATCGTGAGCGCGGGGTTGCTCAGCTCGGCGTGGAAGACGTGGACGATGTCGCGCGCGCGGTAGGGGCGCGCAGGCAGCTCGCCAAGCTCCCGCAGGTTGTCGAGCTGCACGCCGAGCTCCTCCTCCATCTCGCGCCGCGCCGTCTCGAGCGGTGGCTCTCCCTTTCGCTTCGTCCCACCCGGGAGATCCCACTCCCGCCGGCCGTAGGTATGAAGCACGAGCAGCACGCGGTCGCCGTCGGTTAGTACGCACTTGACGCCTTGCTGTTCGGGGCGCGCGAGGAACCACCACACTCGCAGCGCGCGGTGGGCTGAGCGGTAGCCCAGACGTCGGAGCCCGACCGGAACCTCCATCGCCTCAGCCTACGCCCTATCATTGGCCGCGGGCCGCGCGAAAGCGCGGCTTGTGCATGCCATGAAGACCTACGTTGCAACACCAGCGGACCGCGAGCGCAACTGGCTGCTCGTCGATGCGACCGGGCAGACGCTCGGGCGCCTGGCGACGCAGATCGCCGATGCGCTGCGCGGTAAGCGCAAGCCAACCTACACGCCGCATGTCGACACCGGCGATTTCGTCGTGGTCGTCAACGCCGAGCAGATCTCCGTGTCGGGCAACAAGCTCCAGCAGAAGCGCTACTACCGCCACTCGGGCTATCCGGGCGCACTTCGCTCCCGCTCGCTGCAGGAGATGCTCGAGCGCCGGCCCGAAGAGGTCCTGCGGCTCGCAGTCAAGGGCATGCTGCCCCGCAACCGGCTCGCGCGCAAGCAGCTGACGAAGCTCAAGATCTATGCCGGGCCGGAGCATCCTCATGCGGCTCAGCAGCCGACCCCGATGGAGATTTCAAAGTGAGTCCAGACGAAGAGACGCCCCTAGAGCCTTCGGAGGACGCGTCCGTCCCGTCGGAGGCCGCGGAGACCCCGCCCGCCCCCGAGTCGCCGCGCCCGGAATCCGAGGCGCCGCCCCAGGACGAAACTACCCGAGGCGATTCGGCGGCGGACGAGTCTCCCGAGTCTGCAGGTGAGCCCACGTCGGTCGAGCAGCCGGAACAGCCGGAGGCTGCCGAGCCGGCGGCCGAGGCACCGCCGTCCGACGAGGAGATGGAGGAGTACGAGCCCGAGGCGCGCGTGCGGCCGGAGGTTCCCGGCGCCGACCTGATTCCGGACGTTCTCCCCGAGGCCGAGGAGTTCTTGGACGCGGAGGCGCGTGCTGCCGCCGAAGCGGAGGCCGAGGCGCGTGCGGCGCGCGAGCGCGAGGAGACGACAGAGGCTGAGGCTAAGCCGCTCACCGATGTCGCGATCGATCTTGCCGCCGGGGCGCGCTACACGGCGACCGGCAAGCGCAAGAGCGCGGTCGCGCGCGTGATCCTGAAGCCCGGCGACGGCACGTACGCGATCAACGGAAAGCCGCTTGATGACTATTTCCCGCGCGAAACCCTGCGGCGCGTGATCCGCCAGCCGCTCGAGATGGTCGGCTACGAGGCGCGTATGGACGTGGTCGCGCGGATGCACGGCGGCGGCGTCGCCGCACAGGCCCAAGCACTGCGGCACGGCATTTCGCGCGCGCTGTTGGTCGCCGATCCGCACCTGCGGTCCGAGCTCAAGCGCCGTGGCTTTCTGACGCGCGACCCGCGCGTCAAGGAGCGCAAGAAGGCCGGGCTGAAGAAGGCGCGCAAGCGTCCGCAGTTCTCGAAGCGTTAGCGGGGCGGGGCGCGCTCTCGCCAATGGTGCGGCAGCTGTTCGGCACCGATGGCGTCCGCGGTAAGGCGGGCCATTTCCTGACCGCTGAGCTGGCGCTCAAGCTCGCCCGCGCCGCGGTCGCTCATATCGAGTCCGAGCACCCGCGGGTCCTGATCGTGCGCGACACGCGCGAGTCTGGCGAGATGCTGGAAGCCGCAATCGCCGCGGGAGTCACCGCCTCCGGCGGCGATGCGCTGATCGCGGGCGTCCTGCCGACCCCCGCCGCACCGCTCCTGCTCAGGCGCCACGGCTTCCAGATGGCCGTCGTTATCTCCGCCTCGCATAACCCCTACGAGGACAACGGAATCAAGCTGTTCGGCCCCGACGGGTTCAAGCTCTCGGACGACACCGAGCACGCCATCGAGGACGAGCTGACCGACGCGCCCCCGCCGCCGGAGCGCATCGGGGGGGTGCGCCTCCTGCACGGGGCGCTTGAGGATTACCTGCGCGAGCTGCACGTCCGGTTTGCGGAGCTCGATCTCAGTGGCAAGCGGGTGCTGCTCGACTGCGCCAACGGCGCGACCTATCGCGCGGCGCCCGAGATCTTCCGCCGTCTCGGGGCGGAGGTCGATGTGATCGCGGATGGTCCCGACGGGCGCAATATCAATGACGGCTGCGGCTCTACGCACCTCGATCAGGTCGTGAGCAAGGCCGCCGGCTACGACGTCGCGTTCGCGTTCGACGGCGACGGCGATCGCGTACTGGCTGTCGACCGTGACGGCGTGGTCGTGGACGGCGATGAGCTGGTCGCGCTGGCAGCGATCCACATGCGCGCTCAGGGCCGGCTGCCCGGAGACGGCGTCGCGGTCACGGTCATGACCAACTACGGCTTTCACACCGCGATGGCCGACGCCGGGGTCGAGGTAGCGACCACGCCCGTCGGCGACCGCTATGTGCTCGATGAGCTCCGAAAGCGCGGTTGGTCGCTCGGAGGCGAGCAGTCCGGGCACATCATCGAGCTCGGGTTCGGCCCGTCCGGTGACGGAATCGCCAGTGCGCTGTTGACGCTCGAGGCGCTGGGCGAGCGCGACCTCCACGCCCGCGACGCGATGAGCAAGCTGCCCCAGCGGCTCGTCAATATCCGCGCATCCGAGCGCGCCGCGGTCCAAGCCGCACTCCAGGACGGCGCGATGCGAGACGCGATCGAGCGCGAGCAGACGCAGTTGGAGGGGCGAGGGAGGGTGCTTGTGCGGGCTTCGGGGACCGAGCCGCTCGTGCGTGTGATGGTCGAGGCACCGTCCGATTCCGAGACCGATGAGGTCTGCGGGCGGCTCGTGCGCCTCGTCGAAGACCTGGTCGGCTAGTACCCTCAAGTCTCGCCCATGTGCGGCATCGTTGGCTACGTAGGCCCGAAGAACGTGCCCGAGCAGCTGCTGCACGGGCTCGAGAAGCTCGAGTACCGCGGCTACGACAGCGCCGGCATCTCGGTCCTGAACGGTGACCGGATTGACGCTGTGCGCGCGGTCGGCAATCTGAGCGCGCTGCGGTCGGCGATGAACGGTCAAGTCGCGCAGGCCGCTGCTGCCGTGAACGGGACGGGAATCGGGCACACCCGTTGGGCAACGCACGGTCGCGTGTCCGAGGAGAACGCCCACCCGCACTTCGACACCGCCGACCGGGTGCACGTCGTCGTCAACGGGATCGTCGAGAACTACATCGCACTCAAGCGGCGCCTGATCGACATGGGCGCCCGCTTTACCTCCGAAACCGACGCCGAGGTGATCGCCCACCTGATCGCCCACCACCTTGCGCGCGGCAATCTGGTTGATGCGGTTCAGGCCGCGTATGCCGAGCTCCGCGGCCACTACGCGTTCGTCGCGATGAGTGCCGATGAGCCCGGTGTGCTCGTCGGTGCGCGCAAGGAGTGCCCGCTGATCATCGGCCGCGGTGACGGCGAGCAGTTCATCGGCTCGGCGATCCCCGCGTTTCTGCGCGACACCCGGCGGGTCCAGTACATGGGCGACGACGAGATCGTCGTGCTCTCCGAAGACGGAGTCGAGTTCCTGAGCGCCGACGGTGAGCCGCTCGAGCGAGAGGTTGTCGAGATCGACTGGGACGCCGACACCGCCGAGAAGCAGGGCTACGAGACGTTCATGCTCAAAGAGATCCACGAGCAGGCGGACGCCGTCGCAGAAACGATCGGCGAGCGCGCCGCCAGAGGCGTCGGCATCGACCTCGGTGAGCTCGGCAGGATCGACGACGAACTGTTGCGGGGGCTGCGTCGCATCGTGATCGTCGCCTGCGGCACCTCGTATCACGCCGGCCTGATCGGGCGCTACGCGATCGAGACCTGGGCGCGGGTTCCGGTCGAGGTCGAGATCGCCTCCGAATATCGCTACCGCGACCCTGTCGTCGGCTCCGGCGATCTCGTGATCGGGATTTCGCAGTCCGGCGAGACCGCCGACACGCTCGCCGCGATGCGAATCGCCCGCGACCGCGGCGCGAGCGTGCTCGCGGTCACCAACATCATGGGCTCGCAGGCCACGCGCGACGCCGACGGCGTGCTCTACACCCGCGCTGGGCTCGAGATCGGCGTGGCCGCGACCAAGACGTTCGTGAGCCAGGTCGTGGTCATGTATCTGCTCGCGCTGCGGATCGCCGAGCTGCGCGGAACACTTCCGTTCGAGGCGCTCAAGGAGACGATCACCGAGGTCAAGCGGCTGCCCCACCTGATTTCGGGCCTGCTCGAGAGCGGTGTCGACGACATCCCCCGGATCGCGCAAGACAACTACGAGCGCGACTTCTTCCTGTATCTCGGGCGCCACGTCGGGCTTCCGGCGGCGCTCGAAGGAGCGCTCAAGCTCAAAGAGATCTCCTACATCGCCACGGACGCCTACGCGGCCGGAGAGATGAAGCACGGGCCAATCGCCCTGCTCGACGAAAGCACGCCGGTCGTGGTGGTCGCCACCTCCTCGCCGGTGCTGGAGAAGGTCATCTCGAACATCCAGGAGGTGCGAGCGCGCGGCGCGCGCGTGATCGCCGTCGCCTCCGAAGGCGACGACCAGATCGTCGAACACGCCGATGAGGTGATCCGGATACCGGCCACGGACTGGATGCTCGCGCCGCTGCTGGCCGTGATCCCGCTCCAGCTCCTCGCGTACCACATCGCCCGCAAGCGTGGGCTGAACGTCGACCAGCCCAGGAACCTGGCCAAGACGGTCACGGTCGAGTAGTGAGCGCTGAGAGCGTCGGGATCGATCTGCTCGAGATCGCTCGGCTCGAGCGGGCGCTCGAGCGCCGGCCGCGGCTGGCCCAGCGGCTGTTCACGGACGCCGAGCGCGAGTACGCCGCCGGCCGGGCGCGGCCCGGCCAGCATCTGGCCGCGCGTTTCTGCGCCAAGGAGGCGGTTGCCAAGGCGCTCGGGCTCGGGGCGTGGAGCTTCCGTGATGTAGAGGTGGTCGCCGGCGAGCCGCCCTCGGTGCGGCTCTCAGGCGCGGCGGCCGACCGGCCGCCGCGCTCGGCGTGACGGTCAGCGTCTCGCTGACGCATACGCGTGGCCAGGCGGCCGCCGTCGCGATAGCTGCGCCGCGTTAGCGTGTCCCGATTGCGGGCACGGATAACCTGCCCCCCGTGACGCAGCTTCCCGACTGGCTAGAGCCACTCCCCGACGCCGCGCAGCAGCGGGAGCTCGATCAGTGGGCGATCAACGAGCGCGGGATCGCCGGATTGGACCTGATGGAACGCGCGGGGGCCGGCCTCGCGGCGGTGGTCTCGCAGCGCTCGCCCGATGGGCTCATCGCAGTCGTGTGCGGTAAGGGCAACAACGGCGGCGACGGCTTCGTCGCCGCGCGCCTGCTGCGCGAGCAGTCGCGTGAGGTCCGCGTGCTGGCGCTGGCAGCGCCCGACGAATACCGCGGCGAGGCGCGGGTCAACCTCGAGCGCCTGCCCGGGGAGCCAGCGGAGCCATTCTCGCCCCAGCGGCTCGACGGGGCGTCGGTGATCGTCGATGCGATCCTCGGTACCGGCTTCTCGGGCACCGCCCGCGAGCCCGCCGCCGGAGCGATCGAGGCCATCAACGCCACGGCGGCGGAAGTCGTCGCCTGCGACGTGCCAAGCGGGGTCGACGCATCAACCGGTGAGATCGAGGGCACCGCCGTGCGCGCCGGAGCGACCGCGACGTTCCACGCGGGCAAGCCCGGCTTGTGGATCGCGCCCGGGAAGCAGCACGCGGGCGAGGTCCACACCGTCGAGATCGGGATCCCGGCGGGCGGCCCCGCGACGCCGTCGATCGGACTGCTCACCGGCGGCGTGCTCGAGCGGCTGCCGCGACGCGGTCGCGAGTCGACAAAGTTCGCCGCCGGCAGCGTGCTCGTGTGCGGTGGCTCGACTGGGCTCACGGGTGCGCCGTGCTTGGCGGCCGAGGCCGCGATGCGGGCCGGGGCCGGGTATGTGACTGCGCTCGTGCCGGGCTCGCTGAATCCGATCTTCGAGGCCAGGCTGCTCGAGGTGATGACCGTGGCGCTGCCGGACGATGACGGTTCGCTCACGGAGGGTGCCGTCGAGCACGTGTCCGAACGGCTCGAGCGGGCCGACTCGCTCATCCTCGGCCCGGGCCTCGGCCGCTCGCCGGACGCGCTCGAGGCGGCTCGCCGGATCGCCGCCGGAGCGAGCGTGCCGCTGCTGCTCGACGCCGACGGTCTCAACGCTCACGCCGGCAGGCTCGACGCGCTGGCGAGGCGCGGCGCTGCGACGGTCATGACGCCGCATGCGGGAGAGCTCGCGCGGTTGCTCGACACAGACAGCTCGCAGATCGCGGCGCATCGCCTCGCGAGCGCACGCGAAGCGGCAGGGACGGCGGCGTCGATCATCGTGCTGAAGGGCGACGACACGCTGATCGCCGACGCCGACGGGCGCGTCGCCGTGAGCCCCGGGGGCTCCTCCGCGCTCGCGACCGCCGGCACCGGTGACGTGCTCTCAGGCGTGATCGGGGCTTTCCTCGCCAAAGACGTTGACCCGTTCCAAGCGGCGTGCGCGGGTGTGTTCGTGCACGCCTGCGCGGGCCGCCTGGCGGCCGAGCAGATCGGACCGGAGGGCGTGATCGCCAGCGACGTGATCGAACGTCTGCCGGGGGCACTCCAGGGCCAGGAGGACTGATCGTGCCCTTGCGCGCTGTGGCGCGCGTCAACCTGGCGGCGATCGAGCGCAACGTCGCGCGGCTGAGAGGGGAGCTCAGCGGAGGCGCGAAGCTGTGCGCGGTCGTCAAGGGGTTCGGCTACGGCCACGGGGCGGCGCCGGCGGCACGCGCCGCGCTCGAGGGCGGTGCGAGCTGGCTGGCGGTTGCGACGGCGGAGGAGGCGGCCGAACTGCGCGCGGAGGGGATCGACGCCCGCATCCTCGTGATGGGAGCGCTGAGCTCCGCGGAGCTGCCGATTGCGCTCGCCGCGGACGCGGATATCGTGGCGTGGGACGAGCGCTTCGTGGACGAGCTGGCGGGGAAGCGCGCCCGCGTCCATGTGAAGCTCGACACGGGCATGGGCAGGCTTGGTACTCGGTCGCCCGATGAAGCGCTTGCCGTGGCCGAGCGGGTCGCCGCGACCGATGGGCTTGAGCTGGCGGGGGCGATGACGCACTTCGCCACCGCCGACGCCGATCGGGAGTTCCTCGAGCACCAGCTGGCTGTCTTCGAGCCGTTCGCCTTGAAGATGCGCGAACGTTTCCCGGCGGTCGTGGTCCACGCGGCCAATAGCGCAGCTGTCCTGCACTCGCCCGACACCCATTTCGATCTCGTCCGTTGCGGGATCGCGATCTACGGCTGCGATCCGATGAACGAGGATGCGGCGGCGCAGGGGCTCGAGCCCGCGCTCGAGTGGTCCTCGTACGTCGCTGCCGTGAAGCTCGCGCGCGCCGGCGACAGCGTCGGCTATGGCCGGCGGTTCGTTGCGGAGCGAGACACGTGGATCGCGACCCTCCCGATCGGCTACGCCGACGGCGTGCGCCGTGCGTTCACCAACAACGCCGACGTGCTCGTTGGCGGAGCGCGGTATCCGCTGGTCGGGACCGTGAGCATGGACAACATCACGATCGATCTT
The DNA here is from genome assembly GCA_963795505.1 of uncultured Actinomycetes bacterium. GTDB lineage: Bacteria > Actinomycetota > Thermoleophilia > Solirubrobacterales > Solirubrobacteraceae > Palsa-465. The sequence goes on along the minus strand of CAWCIB010000010.1, from coordinate 32,489 downwards.
GGCCCCGATCCGGTCGCCGAGATCGGCGACGACGGCGACGCTGATCGGTGACGGCCAAACGGCCGAAGACCTCGCTCACCGGATCGCAACGATCAACTACGAGATCGTGTGCGGGATCTCGGCTCGTGTGCCGCGCTTCTACCACCGAGACGGAGTCAATGCCTGACCCGCTCGCCGTCGTCGCGAGCGTCCTCGAAGGCGATGCCTGGCTCGTCGGCGGAGCGCTGCGCGATCGGCTCCTGAAACGATCGACGGCCGACTACGACGTCGCGCTGGCGGGCGATCCGAAGCCTGCCGCGCGCGCCGTGGCCCGTGCCTCGGACGGACACGCGTTCGAGCTCTCTGAAGCGTTCGGCGCGTGGCGGGTCGTCGCGCGGGACCACGCCTGGCAGCTGGACCTGCTCCCGCTCGTAGGCGAGTCGATCGAGGCCGACTTGGCCGTGCGCGATTTCACCGTCAACGCGCTCGCTGAACCGCTGGCGGGCGGCGACATCGTCGACCCGTTCGGGGGCCTCGAGGACCTTCACGCCGAGCGGCTTCGGATGGTCTCCGCACGCGCGTTTGAGAAGGATCCGCTGCGGGCGCTCAGGCTCGCGCGGCTCGTCTGTGAGCTGGGCTTCGAGGTCGAGGCCGAGACTGCAGCCGCGGCGTCGCGTAGTGCCGGCGGTCTCGAACGCGTCGCGCCTGAGCGACTGTTCGGGGAGCTCAAGCGGATCGTGACCGCCGACAGAGCGCTTGATGGTCTCGCGCAGATGGACTCGCTTGGGGTCACGGCCGTCGTCCTACCCGAGCTGGAAGCGCTCCGGGGCGTAGAGCAGAGCCAGTTTCACCACCTCGACGTGCTCGCGCATACGCGCGCGGTGCTGGCCGAGGCGATCGCGCTCGAACGTGATCCAGAACCCGCTTTCGGCGCGCACGCGTCCGAAGTCGGTCGTTTGCTGGCTGAGCCACTGGCGGACGAGCTGACCCGCGGCGGCGCGCTTCGTTTCGGCGCGCTGTTGCACGACATCGCCAAGCCCTCAACGCGAGCGGTCACGCCCGAAGGGCGCGTGACGTTCATCGGCCACGACCGCCTCGGCGCGACGCTGGCCGCCGAGATCCTTGGGCGCCTGCGGACGTCGCAGCGGCTGCGCGAATACGTCGCCGCACTGACGCGGGACCACCTTCGACTCGGGTTTCTCGTGCATCAGATGCCGCTCGGACGGCGCGCGATGTACGCGTATCTGCGGGCCTGCGAGCCCGTGCAGATCGATGTAACCGTGCTCAGCGTCGCCGACCGGCTCGCGACCCGAGGGGAGCGATCAGAAGAGGCGATCGCCAAGCATCTCGACCTCGCACGCGACGTGCTGGGGGCTGCGTTCGCGTGGCGCGCGGATCCGCCCCGTTCGCCGCTGCGAGGCGATGAGCTCATACGCGAGCTCGCGCTGAGCCCCGGTCCCGAGCTGGGGCGGATCCTTCAGCAGCTCGAGGAGGCGAGCTTTGCCGGCGAGATCGAGACGCGCGAGCAGGCGCTCGAGCGCGCCCGCGAGTTAGTGTCCCGCCGATGAGCGATCCCGATTGCATTTTCTGCAAGATCGTCGCCGGGGAGCTGCCGGCCACGATCGTCGCGCAGGACGAGCGCACCGTCGCATTTATGGACATCAGCCCCGCGACGCGCGGCCATGCGCTGGTCGTCCCACGCGAACACGTTCGCGACCTGACCGAGATAGATGGGGACGACCTGGCGGCCACGATGACGGCGGCGCAGCGCCTCGCCAAGCGTGCGCTGGAGCGGCTCGGCGCGGACGGGGTGAACCTGCTCAACTCGTGCCGCGAGGCCGCCTGGCAGACGGTGTTCCATTTCCACGTGCATGTGATTCCGCGCTACTCCGACGATCCGCTGAGGCTCCCGTGGGTTCCGGCCGAAGGCGACCCGGAGGAGATTGCCGCCGCGGCCGAGGCGCTGAAGTGAGCAAGGTCCGACTCGAGCGCGAGGACGGGCTCGCGGTCATCACCTTCGACTCGCCGCCGCTGAACCTGTACGACGCCGAGCTCGAGGACGAGCTCGAGCGCGCAGTGGGTGAGCTCGAATCGGCCCCGGCGCGCGCGCTGCTTTTCCGCGCAGAGGGCCGGGTGGTTTCGGGCGGTGTCGACGTCTCGCTGTTCCAGAGGATCGTTGAGTCCGGCGGCGCGGCGAGCACCTTCGATCGGGGGATAGAGCTCACGCGACGGATCGAGCGACTCGAGTGTCCGACGGTGTTCGCCGCCCACGCCCTGTGCCTGACGTGGGCATTCGAGCTCGCGCTGGCGTGCGATCTGCTGCTGGCAGCCGAGTCGGCCCGCTTTGGGCTGGTGGAGAAGGTGGTGGGCCTTACACCCGCGATGGGCGGCACGCAGCGGCTCGCCGAGCGCGCAGGCTCGGGCAGAGCGCGTGAGTTCGTGATGACCGGGGTGCCGTACAAGGCCGCCACGCTCGAGCGCTGGAACGTCGTCAACCGCGTCCTGCCCGATGAGGGGTTTGATGCAGCCGCGCGGGCTTTCGCGGCTGAGCTGGCGGTCGGGCCGACTCGCGCGCATGCCGCGACCAAACAGGTGATCAGGGATTACCTCGAGGGCGGGGTCGAGCTGGCCAATGAGCGCGTTGGTCGGGTGGCCGGAGCGCTGTTCGAGACCGACGACCTGAAGCAGGCCGTGGCGTCGTTTCTCGAGCACGGTCCGGGCAAGGCCACGTTCTCTGGTCGCTGACGCCGCACCTGCTACTTTTCCCGCGCCGGATGGGACTCGCGCGACCACTCGGCCACGACCGACGAGCGCGCAGCAAAGGTGAGTCGATGCCAACAGGTACCGTCAAGTGGTTCAGCGACGACAAGGGATTCGGGTTCATTACGCCCGATGACGGTGGTCGCGACCTGTTCGTCCATTTCTCGGGCATCAGCGGCGAGGGTTATCGTTCGCTGGCCGAGGGAACGAAGGTTTCCTACGAGGAAGAGGACGGGCCGAAGGGCCCCAAGGCCGTTAGCGTAACCAAGCTGTAGTCCGCCTAACCAATACTGGCCCTCGGCCGATCGGCGCCGACCGCAACTGCGACCGGCCGATCGTGTTGAATTGCCGTAATGAAGCGTTCTTCTGCCGTCATAGCTTCCACAATCGCCCTGCTCGCAGCCGCTGGCTCGACCTGGGCGCTCACGACCACCAAGCCGCCGCTCGGCAGCCAGATCGGCACGAGCGTCCAGCTCGGATCACCGGTCTCCTCGGACCCCGTCAAGGCCCCCGCTTGTCCGGCGGGCGTGGCCCCCGCAAAGTGCCTAATCGTCCTGACGCGCGCGACTGCTGTCCAGACGGTCACCGACGGCGTCGGTAAGCCGGTCAAGGTCAATCTGGCGGGCGAGATCGTGTCATTCACGATCGGCCTCGCCCAGCTCTCGAGCGATCCCAAGACGGCCGCTTCTGACATCAAGAACCTCAATGCGGCCTATGGCGGCCCCGCCGAGGCGCAGCTCACGATCGTCAAGCCGTCGCGCAACTATCGCTGGACGGTCGTCGCCGAGGGACCGCTTGTCCGCCTCCAGCCCTATCTCGGCTATGTGGTCCAGTTCCCGCTCAGCACCCCGCTCAAGGTCACGCCGACCGAGTCGGTCGCACTCACCATCCCGACGTGGGCGCCGATCCTGTCCTACAACCTGACCGCGAACAAGTTCATGTACCGGCAGAGCAGGTCGAGCTCTTGCACGGTGCCCTCGCCGACGCAGAGCGCGCAGCTGGCTGTCAACAGCAGCGCGTCGTACCTGTGCGGTTATCCCGGCACGCGCGTTGAGTACAGCGCGACCGAGCTGACGAACCCGGTCGCGCCGCCCGCGACCACGACTACCACGCCTAAGAAGTAGTCGCCGCGGCGCCTGGTGGACTAGCCGATTCCGGCGCCGCCGGAGCCCGAGCCGTTACCGCCGCCCGTACCGCCACCACCCGTACCGCCGCCACCGGTGCCGCCACCGGTGCCCGCACCCGCGCCGCCGGAGTTCCCGGTACCGCCGCCCGACGTACCGCCGGTCCCCGACGTGCCGCCGCCGGTCCCCGACGTGCCGCCGGTTGCTGCGCCACCGCTCGAGGTGGTGGAAGTGGTTGTCGTGGAGGTGGTTGTCGTGCCGGATGCGGGAGTCGTCCCTGCGGAGCCGGTCGGGACCGTCAGGCCAGGGGCGCCGGAGGTGTCGGTCGTGCCTGAGCCGCCGCCCCCGCACGCGGCGAGGCCCGTCGCAAGCGCAACACAGCTCGCCGCGGCGGCGGTCGTCTTCGTAAGGCTGCGCATGGTCAGGACCCGAGCGGCGCCATGCGGCGCCCGCAATGGGGACAGTCGTTGAGGTCCTTCTGCGACAGCTGGTCGCACCAGTTGCAGAAGCGCAGGTTCTCGACCGCCCACGGCAGCTCGGAGGGGGTCGGCGCGAGCGGCAAAAGCTCTGCGACGACCTCGAGCTCTTCGCCGGTCTCGCGGTCGCGATAGATGTGGTCCGGCTCGGCTTCGATGATCACTTCGCGGCCACTCGAGGGTGACCGCATCCGGTACTTCTGGTGGCTACGCATGCGGCGCCATCGTAGCGAGATCCGGCGGAGCGACGAATCTGCGCGCTCGGATAGAGTGCGCGCCCGTGATACGCGCTTTGGCCAGGCTCGCGGCGCTGCTGTTCGCGGTGGGGGCGGTCAGTGGTTGTGCCCTCAAGCACCCCACGGCCAACCTGTCGCAGGGCAAAACGCTCTTCCTCGCCAAATGTGGCTCCTGCCACACGCTCGCTCACGCGGGGACGAACGGGGCGATCGGCCCGAACCTCGACGACGCGTTCCGCCAGGACCGCGCCGACGGCGTCAAGAGCACGTCGATCCAGGGGCTGGTCGACTACTGGATCCAGTATCCGAACACGCAGGGCGTCATGCCTGCCAAGCTGCTCACCGGGCAGAACGCCCAGGATGTGGCCGCCTACGTGGGGCTCGTGGCCTCGATACCGGGGCAGGACACCGGCCTGCTGGCGCAGGCGGGCGCCGTCACCGGCACGAGCGCGACCGCCGGCAAGACCGTCTTTACGGGGATTGGCGGATGTGGCGCCTGCCACACGCTCGGGGCGGCGAGCACCACGGGCACCGTCGGCCCGAATCTCGACACGCGTCTGAAATCTGACTGCGCGCTGCCGGCATCGCAGAAGATCCGCGGGGCGACGCTCCAGAAGTGCATCCAGACCGCGATCGTCAAGCCCTACGCGTTCATCCCGTCGGGTTATGCCGCGGGCGTGATGCCGCCCAACTTCGGTACCAAGCTCAAGCCGAACGAGATCACCGCGCTGGTGAACTTCCTCTCGACGGCGGCGAAGTAGCGCGCTCCTAGAGCTCGTCTGAGGCGGATACGCCGGCGGCATGCGTATCCGGCGCCTCCTCGCCCGCGAACGCATACTCGCCGGCTCTCAGGCGTTCGAGCACCTGGCGGATCCACTGGGCTTCGCCGTCGAGCCTTGCCTGAGTCAGCCGGAAATGCTCGGCGACCTGGTCGGGCTTCCCTTCGATCCGCAGCATGTCCTCGGCGCCGTACTCGTTGAAGCGGCGGGCGGCGTCGATCTGCTCGGTGCGGTGTTCGAGCGCCTCGATCACCTCCTCGCGGCCCAGCGCCGAAGCGAAACTCCACGCGGTCAGGAGCTCGGCTGGGTCGTGCGCGGACACATTCCAGAGCAGGCGTCGCAGGAGCACGTGAAACTCGCTCTCGCCGTCGTCCGTCAGCCGGTACATCGTGCGGGCGGGGCGCCCGCCCTCGGCCTCGGTGCCTAGCTCCTCCAGGAAGCCCGCCCGCGCCAGCGAGCGCAGGCCGTTGTAGACCGAGCCTGGGATTCACGTGCGCCCACGCGTCCGCGTGCCAGGTCAGCAGCTCACGGCGCAGGAAATAGCCGTGCACGGGCTGGAAGACCCGGACGGCGCCGAGCAGAAGCAGGCGTGTCGCCGACACGGCTGAGATTCTACCTTGACAAACATGATTATTCATGTTTGAGTATTCAGCCATGATCAATTTTGACCAAAATGAACACCATGTGGGCGCGCTGATGCTCGATGTACAGGGGCTGGCGAAGACCTTCGCGACCCGCGGGGCGACGGTCGAGGCCGTGCGAGGCGTCGACCTCGAGGTCGCCCGAGGCGAGATCGTCGGCTTCCTCGGCCCCAATGGCGCCGGCAAGACAACCACGCTGCGGATGCTGACGACTCTGCTTGCGCCGGATTCAGGGGCGGCGCGCGTCGCGGGCCGCGACCTGCTGCGCGAGCCCGTTGCGGTACGCGCCCGGATCGGCTATGTGCCGCAGGGCGGCTGCACGACCGCCGAGGCACGCGTGGGGGAGGAGCTGATCGACCACGGCCGCATGTACGGGCTGTCCGCCGAGGAGGCAGGCCGGCGCGGCAGGCAGCTGATCGCGCAGCTCGACCTCGAGGGGACGTGGGAGCGCCAGACGAGGACGCTCTCGGGCGGCCAGCGCCGTCGGCTCGACATCGCCCTGGGCCTGATCAACGAGCCGCCCCTGCTGTTCATGGACGAGCCCACCGCGGGACTCGACCCACAGGCGCGCGCAAACCTCTGGCAGCACATCCGGAGACTCAGAGATGAGCGCTCGGTGACCGTGTTCCTCACCACGCACTACCTGGAGGAGGCGGACGCGCTCTGCGACCGCGTGCTGATCATCGACCACGGCCAGATCGTTGCGTCCGGGCACTCCGCTAGAGCTCAAGCGCGCGATCACCGGCGAGTCGGTCAGCCTGCGGCTGCGCGACCCCGGCGATCTTGAGCGCGCTCGCGTGGCGGCGCTGCGGATCGGTGGCGCGACCGTCTCCCGCGCGGATGGCGACCTCCTCGACCTGCGTCTCGTCCACGCAGGCGGGGCGCTGCCGGAGCTTTTCGCCCATCTTGAGCGGGCCGAGGTGCAGCTGGCTGATATCGAGGTTCGGCGCCCGACGCTCGATGACGTGTTCCTGTCCCTGACGGGCCGCGCGCTGCGCGACGAGCCCGAGACCATCGCCGCATAACGAGGAGGCTCGAATGGCGTTTTTCAGACAGACCTGGCTTGTGTTCGTCCGCTCGATGCGGCTCTCGCTGCGCAACCCGGTGTGGGTGATCATCGGGATCACGCAGCCGTTGCTCTACCTCGTGCTGTTCGGGCCGCTGCTGAAGCGAATCTCGGGCCTGCGCGGCTTCCCGCACGGAAACTCCTGGCAGGTCTTCACCCCGGGCCTGCTCGTGCAGCTCGGGATCTTCGGGGCGCTGTTCGTCGGCTTCGGGCTGATCCAGGAGATCCGCGACGGGGTGATCGAGCGCATGCGCGTGACACCGGCGCCCCGGATGGCGCTGCTCGCGGGCCGCGTCCTGCGCGATGTGGTCGTGCTCGTCGTGCAGTCGATCCTGCTGCTGGGCGCGGCCTTCGCGCTTGGGCTACGGGCGCCGATCGGCGGCGTGGTCCTGGCTGTGCTGCTGGTCGCGGCGGTCGGGGCGGCGTTCGCGGCGGCGTCCTACGCGCTCGCGCTGATGACCCGCGCCGAGGATGCGATGGCCTCGATCACCAACAGCCTGGCCATACCGCTGTTGCTGCTCTCGGGCATCCTGCTGCCGATGACGCTCGCGCCGGGATGGCTGCGCGTGGTGGCCAACATCAACCCTGTCAAACACATCGTCGACGCTCTGCGGGGCCTGTTCCATGGCCAGGTCCTCACCGGCACGGTCGGGATCGGGCTGCTCGTGGGCGGCGGCCTGATCGCGCTCGGCATGGCGTTCGGCACGCGCACGTTCCAGCGCGCGAACGACTAGCGCTTTGTGCGCCCGCGCATCTCGGCGGTGCGCTCGAACAGCCGGTCGATGCCGATCCGGCTGACGATCCGCTCAGCCGTCCGCGGCGCGAGCTGAGAGAACGCGAGCATGGGACGGATCGGCGCCCCGGTGTCGAGCACCTCGGGCAGGTCGTGCCGCACCGCGTCCAGCACGTCTTTGGCTACCCGGTCGACCGTCGTCGAGCCGACGAGGCGGTTGGAGGTCACTCCCTGCTCGACCATTCGCTGGTACATCCCGTCGCCGGCGACGAACCCCGGACACACGACCGAGAACGACACGGGTTTGTCGTGGAACTCGCGGCGCAACCCTTGAGTGAGGGCGATCAGCCCGGCCTTGGTCGCGCCATACGGAGCCTCGTAAGCGGGCCCGATCTTGCCCGCGGCCGAGGAGATGAACACGACGTGTCCGCGACCGCGCTCGAGCATTCCGGGCAGCGCCCGGTGGGTCAGAAGCATCGGCGCCGTGAGGTTGACGGTGACCGTCTCGAGCAGCTCCTCGCGAGTGCTCATCACGAACTCAGACGAATACTCGACGCCCGCGTTGTTGACGAGCAGATCCAGCGGTCCGAGCGCCGCCTCCGCGCGCTCGATCAACCCCTCGGCCTGCTCGAGGTCGTTCAGATCGACCGTGACCGGCTCGGCGCGCACGCCGAGTTCCCGGAGCTCATCGGCGACCTTGCCGAGCGCGTCCTCGCGCCGGCCGGAGAGCGCGACGTTCACCTTCGCACGCGCGAGCGCGCGGGCGATATGGGCACCGATCCCGCCCGAGGCGCCGGTCACGAGCGCATTCCACCCGGTCACTTCCTGCACGAGGGGATCGTAACCGCTACGTGAGCGCCCGGACGATCAGCACGATCACGACGATCACAGCCACGGCCCCCACGAAGTAGAGGAGGGTCTGGAAGGCCTCGGCCTCTGAGCGCAGCGGATTCGGCAGCCGGCTCAGAGCACGTACACCGCGGTGTAGACGATCACCCACATCGCGTCGACGAAGTGCCAGTAGATCCCCGGCACCTCCATCCCGAGATGGTGCTCGGGCGAGTAGTGGCCGCGGAACGAGCGGATCGTGACGATCAAGAGCGCGCACAAACCGACGAACACGTGCGCGCCGTGCAGTCCGGTGAGCGAGTAGAAGATCGTCGCCTGGGCGGTGTCGTGCGGCGCCCAGCCGAGGTGGACGTACTCGTTGACCTGCACGAACAGGAACGTCAGGCCGAGCAGGAATGTCGCGACCATGCCCGCCTTGAGGCCGAAGCGGTTGCCGCTCTTGATCGAGGTCAGGGCCCAGTGGATCGTCAGCGAGGAGGAGATCAGGATCGCGGTGTTGACGCCGGCGACCGCCTCGGGGATCGTCGTATGGGGGGCGGGCCAGTGATCCTTGGTCACGACGCGGATGAAGAAGTAGGCCGTGAAGAACGCCCCGAAGATCATCACCTCGGAGATGATGAAAAGCAGCATCCCGAGCACCGGCGCCTCGACCCGCGACGAGCGGTGAGCCTCGGGCGGGCCGTGGTGCTCGGCGTGGGCGATCGAGGCGGCTTCCATGATCAGGCCGTCGCGGCGGTCGGGACGTCGCTGTGGACAACATGCTCGACCGGCTTGCCGCTCGAGTTGCGCACCCGGTCTATCAGGTCCGCGCGCAGCCAGCCCGATTTGGTCTCCGAGAACGTGGAGATCACGATGTCGTCGACCCGGAAGTACTGGAGCGCGTTCATGATCGCCGTGTAGGGATCTGGGTCGCCGATCATGCCGGCGGCGAACAACCCGGCCGCGTGGAGGCGGCTGAGCACGAGCGACAGCCGCGTACGCGCTCGCCGGGAGGCCTGGCCATCGCCACCCTCCTGGGGCACGACGACGATGAAGAGATGCGCCTGCTCGTCCGCGGCGGCCTTGGCCTTGAGCGCTTCGAGCAGCTCGTCCCCCGACGCCGTCCGGTTGGCGACCGCCAACGTGACGTGGAACGGGAGGCCTTCCGTGTCGATGTCGGCGACTATGTGCTCAACCGGCAGGCCCGAGGCCTGGCGGACGCGATCGATCAGATCGCGCCTGAGCCAGCCCGAGCGAGTCTCGGGATAGGTCGAGATCACGATCTCGTCCGGGTTGTACTCGTGGATGGCGTCCATCGCCGCGGTGTACGGGTCGGGGTCTCCCACCTCGCCAATCGCGTCGATGCCCTCGGCGTGCACGAACGACAGCGCGAGGTCGACCCGCGCCTGAGCGGCGTCGTGCACGGCGTCGTCGTAGATGACCAGGCCGGAGCGCGGCATGTTCCGCGGCACACACAGCACGAAGCGGACGTCTCCCTCGGCCCGCCCGGCTGCGGACCATGTCGACCAGCCGGCGGCCGCCGAGAGTCTCGTTGGCGACGACGAGGACGGTTTTCACTCGTGTCGCTCCGGGGACGCGCCGGCGGTCGTGATCCCGGCCGGGACCTGCGGCTTGGCCTCCGTCGGCGACTTGAAGATGCCGTGGACGGCGCCGGGAACGCCATATTCATACGGACCACCGACGACCGTCGGGACCGCGTCGAAGTTGAACAGCGGCGGCGGCGAGGACACCTGCCACTCGAGCGTCAGCGCACGCCACGGGTTGGAGGCTGCGCGCGGTCCGCCACGCCAGCTCGAGACGATGTTGTAGAGGAAGATCAGCGTGCTCAAGCCCAGGATGAACGCGCTGATCGAGATGATCAGGTTCCAGGTCGCGAACTTGGCGGCGTACTCGGCGACGCGGCGGGGCATCCCCTGGATGCCGATCAGGTGCATCGGGCCGAAGGTCAGGTTGAAGAAGATGAACGTCATCCAGAAATGCCATTTGCCCAGCCGGTCGTCGAACATCCGGCCGGTCATCTTCGGGAACCAGTAGTAGACGCCGGCGAAGATCGTGAACAGCGAGCCGCCGAACAGCACGTAGTGGATGTGGGCGACGATGAAGTACGTCTGCGAGACGTGAACGTCGAACGGGATCATCGCCAGCATCACGCCCGAGATCCCGCCGAGCGTGAACATCGTCAGGAAGCCGAGCGCGAACAGCATCGGCGTGTCTAAGTGCAGCACGCCGCGCCACAGGGTCGCCAGCCAGGAGAAGATCTTGATCCCGGTCGGAACCGCGATCACGGCGGTCGTGACCATCATCGGGATCCGGATCCACGGTTGCATCCCGGAGACGAACATGTGGTGCGCCCACACCGTGAAGCCGAGCACGACGATGGCTAACAGCGAGAACGCCATCATCCGGTAGCCGAAGATCGGCTTTCGCGCCTTGACCGCGATGATCTCCGAGATGATCCCGAACCCCGGCAGCATCATGATGTAGACGGCGGGGTGGGAGTAGAACCAGAAGATGTGCTGGTACATGATCACGTTGCCGTTGTTGCCGCTGACGAACGCGTCGAAGAAGTGGAAGTGCAATGCCGAATCCAGCAGGACGAAGAACTGCGAGGCGGCGATGAACGGGGTGGCGATCACGACCAGCAGCGAGGTCGAGAAGTTCGCCCACACGAGCAGCGGCATGCGGAAGAAGCTCATCCCGGGCGCGCGCATGGTGATGATCGTCACCAGGAAGTTGAGCGCCGTGAAGATCGACGAGAAGCCCGCGAACTGGACCCCGATCGAGAAGAACAGCTGGCCGATCGGCATGTTCGTCGACAGCGGCGCGTAGGCGGTCCAGCCGGACGCGAACGAGCCGCCCGGCGCCAGGAAGCTCATCAACATGATCGCGCCGCCAAGCGGCAGGAGCCAGAACGACAGCGCGTTCAGGCGCGGGAACGCCATGTCCGGCGCGCCGATCATCAGCGGCAGAACGAAGTTTGCGAGCCCGGCGAAGACCGGGATCACGAACAGGAAGATCAGCACGGTCGCGTGGACCGAGAAGACGCCGTTGTATTGCTCGGGGGTCAGGAACTGCATCCCCGGCTTGGCGAGCTGGGCGCGGATCATCATCGCGAGCAGTCCGCCGACGAACAGGAAGAAGAACGAGGTGACCGTGTACTGGATGCCGATCACCTTGTGATCGGGGTTGACGCGGAAGTAGTCGCGCCAGCTGTGTGCGCCGTGGTCTGAGTGGTCCTCGGGCCGCGTCGGGCGGCCGGCGGCCCAGTAGAGCCAGTAGTCGCAGGTGCCGATCCCGACCAGGAAGGCGATCGGCCCCGAGAACAGGCCCACGAGCGTGATCGCGCGGCCGTCGATCACCGGGTGCTGGTGCTCGAGGAAGCGGATCAGGGCGGTGATCCCAAGCGCGAACGCGAGGCCCAGGACCGAGAACAGGGCGGCCCTGTACCAGCCCGGTCGCCTCAGCTTCGGCGGCAGCGGAACGCGCGTCTTGGTCTTCGGCGGTGACGCGGGATGGGCGATCGTGGTCGTGGACATCAGTTGAACCTTTTCACTTCGCGGCGCTCGAGAGGAAGCTCACGAGCGCCTGGATCTGGGTCCCTGTCAGGGTCTGGGCAAAGCTCGGCGGCATGATCCCGGGGTGAAAACCAGACGGGATGTACTTGTACGGGCTGGTGATGGCGGTGTAGATGCACTTCTGGAGCGTCGCGCCGCGGATCCGCTTGGACGCCGCGGTGGCGCAATCAGAGCGCAGGCGAGCGTCGAGGTTCGGCCCTACGGTCCCCGTGGCCCCTGCGGCGCCGAGCGTGTGGCAGCCCGCGCAGCCGGCCGAGCCGGTGAAGATCGCCTTGCCGGCGCTCGCGCCGGTTGTGCTCGCGGAGGGCGACGTCGCGCTCGTCGAGGTCGGGGCCGCCGAGCCCGGCACGTAGCCGGGGGCGTACGGGGGCGGGGCGCCCACCGGCGGCGCACCATTGTTGGGCTGGGCGGCCGCCCAGGAGTTGAAGGCCGTCGGGGTGACGACGCGGACGGTCTCGCGCATCAGCGAATGGCCGGCGCCGCACAGCTCGGTGCACTCGGCCGGGTAGGTCCCCAGCCGCGTCGGGGTGACGCGCAGCGTGGTCACGATGCCGGGCACCGCATCGATCTTCTCCGAGAACTCGGGCACGAACAAGCTGTGAATCACGTCCAATGACCGGAGCTTGAAGACAACCGGCCTACCGAGGGGCAGGTAGAGCTCGGGCGAGACGACCGTCTTGCCATTGAGGTCAGGATAGGAAAACTCGAACGTGAACTGGCGCGCCGTGACGTTGACGAGCATCTCGCCCGAGTGGCTCTTCTCGTTGGAGTGAAGGACGGTGTAGGCGTATGTGCAAAGCGACAGGATCAGAACCGCCGGGAGCACGGTCCATACGACCTCGAGGCGCGTGTTGCCGTGGATCGGCGGCCCATCGTCGTTTTCCTGGCCGGGGCGCATGCGGAACTTCCAGACCGAGAACACGACCACGGTTTCGACCAGCACGAAAATCGGCACCGTGGCGATCAACAGCACCGTGTAGAGGGTCTTTACGTTCGACGCCTGCTTGGACGCGCTCGTCGGGAACCACGGGATGACGAGCGCGATCGGGAGCAGAATTGCCAGCCCGATCACCCCAATTACGAGCATCTGAACCAGAGGCCGCTTGCGCATGCTGGACCGGGGATCCTATGGGTTCTTTGCGACGGACGCGACGTGCTGTCAGGGCCCTGACGGGGTAGGTTCGCCGTCGTTCGGCCGCCTGGTTATGATGGTGGCAATCGTTGCAAGCGAGCCGGGAGATGCCAATGCAAGTGCGCGAGGGGATGTCGCAGGACGTACTCACGATCGGACCGGGGCACACGCTGCGCGAGGCGGCCGAGGCGATGTGCCGGAGAAACGTCGGCGCCGCCGTCGTTCTGGACCCCGACGCGCCAGGCCCCGGCCTGATCACCGAGCGTGACGTGCTCAGAGCGGTCGGCCACGGCCGCGATCCCGACGAGGCCCGGGTTGCCGATCACCTGAGCTCGAACCTGACTTTTGCCGCGCCCGACTGGTCGCTCGAGCAGGCCGCCGGGACGATGGTTCGTGGGCGCTTTCGCCACCTCGCGGTCATCGACGGCGGCGAGCTCGTCGGCATCCTCTCGATGCGCGACATCGTCCGCGTGTGGACCGGCGACGGCGCGACCTGCGAGGTGCCCGCCGGGGCCGCGTAAGGGCGGCGGCTTCGGGCCGCGAATCCCGCCGCGCCCGGCTGCCGGCGGTGAGTCCGCGTGACGTTTGCCGCGCTATGCGCGGTTAACCTCGATCGCAATCGCCTCGAGACCGCAATCGCCGGCGGCCGCCGGCCCGGCCGCGGCGGGTGCGCTAGTGCCCGTGCTCTTCGGGCAGCGAAGCGACGTCGCGGGAGGTGTCAGACACCCAGCGGAAGACGCACCCGATCAGAACCAGCAGGCCGACCACCGAGAAAATAATGTTGATCGTCGTCCCGACCACGATGCCCGTGATGGCGGCTGCCGTGATGATCGGCAGCAGGCTCGGGCCCGGCATGTGGATCTCCTCCCCGGCGGGAGGCGTCCGGTCGAGGGGCTCCGGGCTCACGGGTGGACGTAGATCGCCGCTGCCAGGAACGTCAGGCCGAACATCAACAGGCAGAGCGCGCCGGCGATCAGGCCGGAGCGGATGTTCTTACGAGCCAGTCTGCGGTCCATGGGCGGCCGATCCTACAGCTTGATGTCGGCCACCATCAGCCCGAACAGCAGGGCGAGGTAGCAGAGCGAGTAGAGATAGAGGCGCAAGGCGGAGCGGCGATCCGCACGCCGGTAGAGGCGAATCGCGCCCGCGATGAACACGAGCCCGAGCGTCATCGACCCGACGAGATACAAGCCCCCGAAGGCACCGGCGCAGAAAGGCAGCTGTGAGATCGCGTACAGCAGCAGCGTGTAGAGCAGGATCTGGCGGCGCGTCTCGTGCTCGCCGCGGACGACCGGCATCATCGGGACCCCGGCGCGCTCGTAGTCGTCCTTCATCAGCAGGCTGAGCGCCCAGAAGTGGGGCGGGGTCCAGTAGAAGACGATCGCGAACAGGTAGACCGCCGTCCAGGACAGCGACCCCCGCGTCGCCGCCCATCCGACCAGCGGCGGCACGGCGCCTGCGGCGCCGCCGATCACGATGTTCTGCGGCGTGCGGCGCTTGAGATACACGGTGTAGACGCCCGTGTAGCCGACGAAGCCCGCCAGAGCCAGCGAGGCCGCCAGCAGGTTCACGGTCAGCGAGAGCAGTCACGAACGAGAGCGCCGAGAGCGCGAAGCCGAACAGCAGCGCCGAGCGCGGCGCGATCCGGCCCATCGGGATCGGGCGCGACGCCGTGCGGCGCATGCGGGCGTCGATGTCGCGATCGAAGTAGTGGTTGACGGCACCTGCACCGCCTGCTGACAGGTAGCCACCGAGGCAGGTGAGCGCGATCTTCGACACGGGCGGGCTGCCCGCGATCTCCATTGTGGTGATCGTCGTCAGCAGCAGCAGCGACTGGACCTTCGGCTTGGTGAGCTCGACGTAGTCGGACGCGAGCTGGCCGAGCGATGAGGCGCGCTCGACGAGTGCGGTGGCGGCAGTGCTCACCGGCTAGACCCTGGCGAACTGCTCGGAGCCGCCGGTCTTCTGGCGCTCTCCGGTCTGGCGCTCAACCTCGCGGCGGATGTCGCGCATCGGCTCGAGCGAGCGGACGCGCGGGATCACGTCGAAATTGTTCGGCGGCGGCGGCGAGGTCGTGAACCACTCGAGCGTGTTGCCCTTCCACGGGTCAGGACCGGCAAGCTTGCCGACCTTGAGGCTGCGCGCGACGTTGACAATCGTCATCAGGATCCCCAGGCCAAGGATGAACGAACCGATCGTCGAGATCAAGTTGTAGGTGGACCAGCCGAGTCCGGGGCCATAGGTGTAGATCCGGCGCGGCATGCCGGAGAGCCCGAGCGCGTGCTGGACGAAGAACGTCATGTTGAAGCCGATGAACATGACCCAGAACGACGCTTTGCCGAGCGTCTCTGACATCAGCCTGCCGGTCATCTTGGGGTACCAGTAGTAGAGCCCGGCGAAGATCGAGAAGACCGCCCCGCCCATCAGCACGTAGTGGAAGTGAGCGACGACGAAGTACGTGTCGGTCAGCTGCCAGTCGACCGGGAACACCGCCAGGAAGATTCCCGTGATGCCGCCGATCAAGAAGATCGCGATGAAGCCGACCGCGAAGTAGAGCGAGGTCGTCATCACGATCGACCCGCGCCATAAGGTCGCGATCCAGTTGAAGATCTTGACTCCGGTCGGGATCCCGATCAGGAACGAGCTCAGCATGAAGAAGCCGAGCACGACGATCGGCACCGGCGAGGCGAACATGTGGTGGGCCCAGACAAGCGTGGCCAGGAACGCGATCACCGCCGTCGCGGCGGCTACCGCCTTGTAGCCGAAGATCGGCTTGCGCGAGAACACCGGGATGACCTCCGAGATGATCCCGAACCCGGGCAGGATCATGATGTAGACCTCGGGGTGCCCGAAGAACCAGAACAGGTGCTGCCACAGCACCGGCGAGCCGTGGAACGTCGGGTCGAAGAAGTGGGTGTGGAAATGGCGGTCGGTCAGCAGCATCGTGACCGCAGCGCCGACCACGGGCAGCGCGATGATCAGCAGGACCGCGTAGACGAGGATCGCCCACACGAACAGGGGCAATCGGCCCCAGCTCATCCCGCGCGCGCGCATGTTGACGATCGTCGCGTAGAAGTTGATCGCGCCTAACAGGGACGAGATGCCCGTCAGGTGGATCAGGAAGATCCACGCGTCCTGGCCGCCGGAGGGCGAGAACTGGATGCTCGACAGCGGCGGGTAGCTCCACCAGCCCGCCTCGGGCGGGTTCCAGAAGAGCGTGCAGTAGAAGACGATCCCACCGAACAAAAGAAGCCAGAACGACAGCGCGTTCAGGCGCGGGAACGCCATATCGCGGGCTCCGATCATCAACGGCACGAAGTAGTTGCCGAAGCCCGCCATCACCGGCACGACGAACAGGAAGATCATCGTCGTCCCGTGCAACGTGAGCAGCTCGTTGTAGCGCTCGCCCGAGAGCAGGGTGTTGTTCGGGACGCTCAGCTGCGCGCGCATCAGCAGCGCCTCGACCCCACCGAGCATGAAGAACACGAAGGTGAGGACCAGGTACATGATCCCGATCTTCTTGTGGTCGGTCGTCGTCACCCACTCGACCCAGCGCTTGGTGCGTGCGTGGCTTCTCGACCTCCTCGGTGACGATCTGCGGAACCGGACGGAGCTCTTTGGCAGTGGCGGTGGCGGTGGCTGACATCGCTTAGGTCTGTCCGTTCTGCTCGAGGTAGGTGCGCAGATTGCCCACCTGGTTGTTGGCGGAGTTGATCTGCTGCTGTTGTTGGGCGACCCAGGTCTGGTAGTCAGATGGTGAGACGACCTTGACGAACGCGATCATCGCAGCATGGTCGCGCCCGCAGAGCTGGGCGCACTGGCCGCGGAAGATGCCCGTGTGGAGCGCCTTGAACCACGTGTAGGTCGTGTAGCCGGGGACTGCGTCGACCTTGCCGCCCATCGACGGCACCCACCAAGAATGGATCACGTCGGTCGATTGGATATCGAGGATGACGGTCTCGCCTGCGGGGACCTCCATCGTCGTGTACGAGTACGGCAGCTTGTTGGTGAAGTAGTCCTTCAGGCAGCCCGCCCCGTAGGTGTAGCGCCAGATGTACTGCCGACCCTGGACACAGACCGTCAGGCTCTTGCCGTTCGGAGGGGTCGGCTCGGTTGTCGATGCCGACAGCACGATCCCGGGGTTGGAGTTCGGCGGATTGATGATCCCGGGGACCTTGATGAACGTGACGATGGTGAGCACGACGAGGATCAGCGCCGCTGCGACCGTCCACCCGATCTCGAGCCGGGTGTTGCCGTGGATCTGGGCTGCGACGGCGCCCTTCTTGGCGCGGAACTTGATCACCGAGTACAGCAGCGCGCCGACCACGACCGCGAACACGACCGCGGCGATGTACAGCACGATCTTGTAGAGCGAGTCGATCTGGTTCGCGTTCGGCGACCCGCCCGACTTGGGCGTGAAGAAGTTCGCCAGCGCCGGCGAGGCGGTCCACAGGGACGCGGCGAGGGCGCTTGACAGCGCGAGTGCGGCGGCGATCCGGCGGCGTGTGGCGTCGGGGCGCAAGGCCGCGGCATTCTATTTGAGGCGTGATCGGGCCGTCGGGGCGGGGGCCGAACCTATACTGGCCGCGGCTTGCGCTGCTCGAGGGCGATCAGACCGATGGCTTGGGCCCTGGTCGCGGCAGGGGTGGCCGCGCCGGTGCTTCGCCGGCGTCTGAAAACCCCGCCCGCTGCGGTGTTGGCGAGCGCGGCGCTAGCGCCGATCGCCTTGTGCGTCGCCGCTCCGCCGAGTCGCAAGCGCACGGTGGCCGTCTGTGCGCTGAACATGTGGGCCTACATCGCGGCTTACGAGATGCCGCACGACGATCCCGAGCGCCTCGCGGCTCGCACTCACGTCGAGTATCCGATCGTTGCCGACCGGGTGCTGGGACTCGGCGTCCCGCCAACGCTACGGCTGCAGCGGTCCTTCTCGACGCCCGGCCAGATCTCGCGCCTCGAGCGCGTGCTCGCGATGAGCCACTGGATGTGGTTCATGGTTCCCCACGCCAGCCTCGCGTACGTGCTCTGGCGCCGGCCCGAGCGGTTTCCTGCATCGGCGGCCCGGATGTACGGCGCCTTCGACACCGGGGTGATCTTCTATTGGCTCATTCCCACCGCTCCGCCGTGGTGGGCAGCCAGAAACGGCCATCTCCCGAGCCAGGTCGAGCTGCGCCGGATCATGATCGAATATGGCCCGGAGTTCTGGGGATCCTTCTGGGAGCCCCTCTACGATGTGCTCGGAGGAAATCCGCTTGCCGCGATGCCGTCGCTTCACTTTGCTACGTCGCTGATGGGCGCACATGTGCTCTCAGAGGTCGGACCGGTCGCCGGGGCGCTCGGGTGGACGTACGCGGCCACGCTTGGCCTCGCGCTCGTCTACCTCGGCGAGCACTACGCGGCCGACCTGGTCGCGGGCGCGGCGCTGACCGAGACCATCCGGACACTCGCTCCGCGGCTTGAGCCCGCTTGCGAGCCGGCTGGTCGCATCGCTGCGGGCGCTAGAGGCCCGAGGCGCCACCGCCTAGCGCGTGACGATCGAGCCCGATCCGCCTTCCGCACCGCCCGGTCCCGCGACCGAGGAGATGCTGCGGGTCACGTTTACCCGCCGGCAACTGCTGGCGTTCGTGGCCTTCGTGGTGCTGTCGATCGCGCTCATGTACTTCGTGCTCCCGCAGCTCCTCGGCCTGCAGAAGACCTGGAAGCGGATCCAGCACGGCGATGCATGGTGGCTCGGGCTCGCCGCAGCGCTCGAGCTCGCCTCGGTCTGGGCCTACATCGCCCTCTTCCGAGCCGTGTTCGCACGAGGTGCCGAGCAGCGCATCGACTGGCGCGCGAGCTACCAGATCACGATGGCCGGCCTGGCCGCGACCCGCTTGTTCGCCGCTGCGGGCGCGGGCGGCATAGTGCTGACCTCGTGGGCGCTCCGCAGGGCAGGGTTCGCCGCGCGCGTGGCCGCGCGCAGGCTGGTCGCGTTCATGGTGATCCAGTACGGGGTGTACATGGGCACGCTCGTGGTGTGTGGGCTTGGCCTCTATCTGGGGGTTATCCCAGGACGGCATCCGTTCGCGATCACGATCGTGCCGGCGATCTTCGCCGCGGTCGTTATCGCGCTCTTCCTGGCGATCTCGCTGCTTCCGGAGGACTTCGGCCGCCTGGCCGGTCGCTGGGGCTCGCGCGGTGGCTGGCGGGGGGCTTTCGCGCGTCGGAGCGCTATCGCTTCCGGCGCGCTGGGCAGCGGTGTGCGGATCGCGATCGAGCTCATACGCAACCGAGATTCCGCCCTGCTGTGGGCGATCGCCTGGTGGGGGTTCAATATCGCGGTCCTGTGGGCGTGCTTCCACGCGTTCGGCTACTCGCCGCCCAAGGGCGTGATCGTGATGGGGTACTTCGTCGGCATGCTCGGCAACACGTTGCCGCTGCCCGGTGGCATCGGCGGCGTCGACGGTGGGATGATCGGCGCGCTGACCGCGTTCGGGATTCCCGTCCAGGGGGCGGTGGTCTCAGTGCTGGCCTATCGCGTGTTCGCGTTCTGGCTGCCGACCCTGCCGGGCGCAATTGCGTACCTTCAGCTGCGCCGGACGGTCCATCGCTGGCGCGCCGAGCCCGCTGGGGCAGCCTCCTAAGCTATACTTTGTGAAGTGACTGATCGAGTCGAGAACGTGATCATCGTCGGCAGTGGGCCCGCCGGATATACGGCGGCGCTTTACACGGCACGCGCCAACCTCGAGCCGATGGTGATCGAGGGTTTCCAGTGGGGAGGTCTGCTCCAGCAGACGACCGATGTGGAGAATTACCCCGGCTTTCCCGACGGGATCATGGGCCCCGATGTCATGCAGAAGTTTCGCGATCAGGCGGCGCGCTTCGGCGCCCAGCTGGTCACCGACGACGTGACCAAGCTCGAGCTCTCCTCTGACGGAGGGCTACACAAGGTCTGGCTCGGCGACGAAGTGCACCTCGCGCGGACCGTCGTGCTCGCCATGGGCGCTCAGCACCGAAAGCTCGGCATTCCCGGGGAGCAGGAACTCGCCGGCCGCGGCGTGTCCTACTGCGCCACCTGCGACGCGGCCTTCTTCCGCGCCCAGCCGACGGTCATCGTCGGCGGCGGAGACTCGGCGATGGAGGAGGCGATGTTCCTCTCCAAGTTCGCTTCGACCGTCTCAATCGTCCACCGTCGCGACGAGTTTCGCGCCTCGAAGATCATGCTCGAGCGCGCCCGCGAGATCGAGAACATCGAGTGGGTCACGCCATACGTGGTCGAGGAGTTCGTGCCCGGCGAGGCCGGCGCCCTGGGGACGGCGCGGCTTCGCAACCTCGAGGACTCGACCGAGCGCACGCTCGAGACCGCCGGCGCGTTCATCGCGATCGGCCACGAGCCGCAGTCGCAGCTCGTGGAGGGCCAGGTCGAGACTGACGCCGCCGGCTATGTCGTCACAAAGGGGCGCTCGACGGTGACGAATCTGCCGGGCGTATTCGCGGCCGGCGACCTCGTCGACCACACCTACCGCCAGGCCGTCACGGCGGCCGGGACAGGCTGTCAGGCGGCCCTGGACGCCGAGTGGTACCTGCGCGATGCCGGGCCGCTCGTGGTCGAGCAGGCCGCCGCCGGCGCGCGCGGCTAGTCGATCTTGGTCCAGACCGTCTTGGTCTCGAGGTAGGCCTCGAGGCCTTCGCGGCCGTGCTCGCGACCGATCCCGGACGCCTTGTAGCCGCCGAAGGGCGCGCCCGCATCGACCTCGCCCCAGCAGTTGATGTAGACGGAGCCGGCCTTCAGCAGCGCCGCGAGCCGGTGGGCGCTCGAGAGATCCTTCGTCCACACGCCGGCCGCCAGGCCATAGTCGGTGTCGTTGGCCCGCGCGGCGACCTCCTCGAGCGAGTCGTATGGCAGTGCGACCAGCACGGGGCCGAAGATCTCCTCGCGGGCGATCTTGATTGAGTCGTCGGTGGCCGTGAACAGCGTCGGCTCGACGAAGTAGCCGCCGCCATTCCCGGGCGAGCCGCCGCCGGTTACGAGCTCGGCGCCGTCGGCGCGCCCGGATTCGATGTAGCCACGGACCCGCTCGAGCTGCTCCTGCGGAGACCACCGGGCCGAGCTGCGTGCCCGGGTCAAGCCCGGGACCGAGCTTGGTCTTCGAAGCCCCGGCGGCGAGTCCGGCGACGACATCGTCGAATTGGTCCTTGTGGACGAACAGCCGGCTGCCGGCGTTGCAGGCTTGGCCGGTGTTGAAGTAGATCGCCTGGAATGAGCCCCTGATCGCCTGCTCGAGGTCGGCGTCAGGCAGGATGATGTTCGGGGACTTGCCGCCGAGCTCGAGCGTGACGCGCTTGAGCGCCCGGCCGGCCTTTGACCCGATCTCACGCCCGACCTCGGTCGAGCCCGTGAACGCGAGCTTGTCGATCCCCTCGTGGTCGACGAGCGCGGCACCGGTCTCGCCGTCGCCGGTGACGACGTTGATCACACCGGGCGCGATCCCCGCCTCGAGTGCCAGCTCGCCCAGCCGCAGCGCGCTCAGCGGCGTCTGCTCGGCGGGCTTGAGCACGACGGTGCAGCCGGCGGCAAGCGCGGGCGCGAGCTTCCACGCGGCCATCAGCAACGGGAAATTCCAAGGGATGATCTGCCCGCAGACGCCGACCGGCTCCTTGCGCGTGTAGCAGAGCATTCCGGGCTGGTGGACCGGCAGCACGTCGCCGGTCGCGCGCTCGGCCCAGCCCGCGAAGTGGCGGAAATGAGCGGCAGCGGACGTGACGTCGACGATCTTGGCGAGCTTGACGGGCTTGCCGTTGTCGAGCGCCTCGAGCTCGGCCAGCTCGTCGGCGTGCTGCTCGATCGCCTCGGCCAGACCGGTCAGCATGCGCGCGCGATCGGCCGCAGATGCCTTCGGCCACGCGCCGCTCTCGAGCGCTCTACGAGCGGCGCGCACGGCGCGATCGACGTCCTCGCTCCCGCCCTGGGCGACCTTGGTGATGGGCTGCGCGGTCGCTGGGTCGAGCGTCTCGAACGTGCGGCCGTCGGCGGCCGGCGTGCGCTCGCCGTCGATCAGCAGCGGCTGCTCGCGCGTGACGAACTCGCGTGCCGGCTCGGAGAGCTGCTCGGCCAGCGCGGTCATGGAGTGAGCACGATCTTCATCGCTTCCCGACGATCGTAGAGGGCGTAGGCCTCGGCGGCGTCGTCGAGCGCCATGTGGTGGGTCACGAGCGGGGTCGGATCGAGGTTGCCGGACGCGAGCATGTCGAGCACGTGATCGACGTGGCCGATCACATTGGCGAACCCGCTGCGGAGCGTGAGCGCCTTGATCCACACAAGGCCCATGTGCACCTGGCACGGCTCGGCATACACGCCGATGGCGTACACGACACCGGCCTTGCGGGCCAGCCGGATCGCGAGGTCGAGTGCGTCGGGATGGCCGACGGCGTCAATCGCCGCGTCGACGCCGCGGCCGTCGGTCAGCCGCTTTGCCTCCTCGCGCGGGTTGTCCTCGGTCAGGTGGACTGGGGTCGCGCCGAACTTGCGGGCGAGCTCTAGCCGCTGCTCGACTGAGTCGATCGCCATCACCGGGGAGACCCCGGCGGCCACCGCCACCTGGACGGCGCACAGCCCCACCGGGCCAAGCCCGAGCACGGCGAGGCTGTCGCCGGGTTTCACGTCACTTTGGGCGATTGCGTGGTAGCCGGTCCCCATCACGTCGCCGGCGAACAGCGCGACGTCGTCCGCGACGCCCTCGGGCACCTTGCGAAGCGTCATGTTCGCGTTCGGAATCAGCGCCTGGTCGGCCTGGGTCCCCTGCAGCGAACCGAGCAGCTTGCCGTGGCCGAACACGCGCATGTGGTCGCACTTGTGAAACACGCCGCGCAGACAGAAGAAACACGTCCCGCAGGCGGTATGGAATGTGCCGAGCACGCGGTCGCCGGGCTCCACCCGGCTCACGCCGTCGCCGGCCTCGAGCACGGTCCCGACGAACTCGTGCCCGATCGTGAAGCCGGGCTCTATCTGGACGCGACCGTGGTAGATGTGCAGATCGGATCCGCAGATCCCGGTCGCGTCGATCTTGATGACCGCCTCGTCCTGGGAGGTGACCTCGGGCTCGGGTCGCTCCTCGAGCCTGACCTCGCCAGGTGCTTGGAATGTGACCGCGCGCATCGTCTGCCGTCATCATGCCGTAGGCTGAGCGGCAGTGAGGTTCCGGCTCGCCCTGTTGGTTGTCGTCGCCGTCAGCGCCTTCGGCGCAACGGCCCTTGCCTCGATCCGCACCACGACCGTCGTCTACCACGCGTTCACGACCTCGGGTCAGCCCGCGATCCACGTCAGCAAGTCCGTCAAGGGGCATTGCTTCTCGGGCTCGAGCGAGACCAATCGCAACGATGCGTGGCGGTGCTTGACCGGGAACTTCCTCTATGACCCCTGCTTCAGCTCGAGCAAAGCGGCGGGGATCGTGTTGTGCCCAGATCGTGCGTGGAAGCACGCCGGGATCGAGATCAAGCTCACGAAAGCCCTGTCGCACGGCAACAAGCACAAGCCTTCGACCAAGGGACTCCCGTGGGCGATGCAGACGACCTCGGGACTGAAGTGCGTGTTCCAGGGCATGGGCCCGCTCATCTCGCAAACCAACTTCGCCGACTATGCGTGTCAGGGCGGCACGTGGCTGTGGAACAAGCCGAGCCGCGCGTCGCAGCTGTGGACGATCCAGGTCGGAGCGAAGGCCCCGACCCAGACCGTCGGGGTAACGAAGGCGATCTTCTAGCCGTCCAGCACAGTCAGGTCGAGCTGGGCGATGCGCTCCGGGTCGGCGAGGATGTTCATCTCGACCATCTTTCCTGCGCGGACGGTGCACGCCATCACCGAGAACGGCTTGCCGTTGCGGAGCGCGACCATGCCCGCCGCCCCGTTGACCAGCGCGCGCCGTTGGGTCAGGTCGGTCCGCGACCACATGAGCGCCTGGCTCGCGACCTCTTCGGCACCCTCGACGCGGCGCGAAAGCCCGGTGGCCCCGCCGTCGGCGCGCAGCACGATGTCCGGATCGAGCACGGACACGAGCGCATCGAAGTCGCCCTCGCGGGCGGCCGCGAGGAACGCGTCGACGACCTCCCACTGGGCTGCGAGATCTGCGTCGGGCGACGGCTCAGCGCCCCGTACGCGCCGGCGCGCGCGGCTCGCGAGCTGGCGCGCGGCGTCGGGAGAGCGATCGAGGATCGTCCCGATCTGCTCGAACGGCACCGCGAACATGTCGTGCAGAACGAACGCGAGTCGCTCAGGCGGCGTCAGCGTCTCGAGCACGACAAGCAGTGCCAGACCGACCGAATCGGCAAGCAGCGCTTCGTGCTCGGGGTCGGTGCCCTCGGCGCTGTCGATGATCGGGTCGGGCAGGTGCACGTCCTCGAGCGGGCGTTCGCGCCGCGTGTTACGCGAGCGGAGCATGTTGAGGGCCACACGGGCGACGACCGTCGTCAGCCAGCCGCCGAGGTTCTTGACCTCGCTCGTGTCGGCTCGGCTGAGCCGCAGCCAGGCGTCCTGAACCGCATCGTCGGCCTCCGAGAGCGAGCCGAGCATCCGGTAGGCGACGGCCCGCAGATGGGGCCGTTGTTCCTCAAAGCGTTCCGCGAGCCATTCCTGGTCGGTCATGTCACATTCCTCCGCGTGGTGTCAAGGAGTTGACCCGCGAGATCAGCGGGATGTGACAGACGCCGGCGACGGGTCAGGCCGACCCGCTCCGGCGAGCCGCGCGTAGCCGGCGGCCATGCCGACATTTGCCAGCCCGGCGAACCACAGCCCAGCTCGCGCGCCCGGACGTGTGAACGCCGGGGAGCGCGACCACAGCGCGTCGGTGGCGATCTCCGTGCCGCGTAGCCACGCCAGCGCCCACCAGTCTTCGGGCTTATCGCGCGCCGCAGCGAGCGCGTGACCAGCCGCGAACGTCAGCCAGATCGGGCCGCAGCGGCGGAACAGGTGCTTCGCGTCCTCGCTGGGAGTGCTGTGGCCGAGCACGCGCAGCGTCGCCGACGGAGCCAGCACAGCCGCAGAGCCGAGCGCCAAGTCGAATCCGATCATCACGCGGTTCCACTGCCGCAGCCGCTCCTCAAAGCTCATCGAGGGAAGCGTATCTGTGCGGCTATTGGGGCCGCTATCTCGGTGCGCAGGCCTTCTGAGCTTCCTGGAAGGCCGGTGACCGTGGGCTCATACCGGGCCCTCCGACCGTCTGGGTCATCGCCATTGCCGCTGAAGCTTGGATCGGGGAAGTTGGGGACGCCGTGCTGGCGCATGCACTCCGCGTGGGCGAGCGCTGCTTCTTTGGCTTTGGCCGGAATGCCTTGGGCGGTGCCGCCTCCGCCATCGAGCATGTCGCTGCAGACCTTCTGCGCGGACACGTACGCGGGTGACTCCGAATTGAGGTTGGCGGGGAGGTTGAAGTTGTAGCCGTCGATGCCAAGGGCATTGGGGCCCTGGGTCGTGCTGGGGTCCGGGAAGTCAGGCACGCCGTGGGAACGCACACAGGCCGAGAAGCGGACCAGCGTCGCGGCGGTGCTCGAGCCCGCCGCGCTTGGCTTGCTCGAGGACCCGCAGCCGGCGACCATAAGCGCGCCCGACACGAGGGCGACGGCGATCGGTCCGCGGGCGGGCATCCGGTGGGTTGTAATGGCATCTCGATAACACCGCGGTTACGCTCGGTCTTCGTGAAACCCGACGAGGTAAAGCCCGAGACCTGGGTCATCGTCGCGGGGCGTCCCGAACCGCTTGCGGGCGCGCCGCTCAATACGCCGGTGATCGCGGCATCGACTTACGCGCTCGGCTCGGAGCGGGTCTACAGCCGCAACGAGGCGACCGAGGGATGGGAAGCATTCGAGGCGATGCTGGGGGGACTGGAAGGGGGATACGCCGTGGCCTTCTCCTCCGGTATGGCGGCTTGCGCGTCGGTCCTGCGACAGCTTCCGACCGGCGCCCATCTCGTGCTCGTCGCGGATTGCTACCAGGGCGTGGCGGCCATCGCCGACGATGGCGCCCGCAACCACCAGTGGCGTGTCGAACGGCTTCGGGCAGCCGATCCCCTCTGGTCCGAGCGTGCCTCGGAGGCAGACATGCTGTGGCTCGAGTCGCCATCCAACCCGTTGCTCGAGATCGCCGATCTGCCCGCGATCTGCGCCGCGCCGCGCGGCGAGCGCACCCGGGTCGTCGTCGACAACACGTTCGCCACGCCGTTGCTGCAGCGTCCGCTCGCGTTTGGCGCCGACGTTGTCGTGCATTCGGCCACCAAGCTGATCGGTGGGCACTCGGATCTGCTGCTCGGCGCGGCGGTCACCGCCGACGCAGACGAACTCGCGCGACTGCGTGAGGCCCGTGGCCGCGATGGCGCCACCCCCGGGATGCTCGAGTGCTTCCTTGCTCTCCGAGGGTCCCGGACGCTTGCGCTTCGGCTGCGCCAAGCGCAGAGTTCCGCTCAGCAGCTCGCGTCGCGGCTAGAGGGCCACTCCGCGGTCACGCGCGTGCGTTATCCGGGCTTCGGAACGATCGTCAGCTTCGAGCTGGCGGACGCCGCGGCCGCCGACCGCGCCTGCGCCGCGACGCGCGTCATACGCCATGCGACCAGCCTCGGTGGCGTCGAAACGTCGATGGAGCGCCGGGCCGTTCACCCGGGCCAGGAGCACATCCCGCCGGGCCTCATCCGGCTCAGCGTCGGGTGTGAAGACGGGGAGGACCTTTGGCGTGATCTCGACCGTGCGCTCTCAGCTCTCAGTAGCTGAAGAATCCCTCGCCGGTCTGGCACCCGAGCCGCGCGGACGAAACAAGCTCGCGGAGTAACGGCGCCGCTCGGTATCGCTCCTCCCGCCGCTCCTCGAACAGCCCGTCGATCACTCCCAATACGTGCTCGAGCCCGATCTGGTCTGCCCAGCTGAGAATTCCGCGCGGATAGTTGAGGCCGCCGACCATCCCGGCGTCGATGTCCTCGGCTCTGCCGACGCCCTCGGCGAGCGCGAATGAGGCCTCGTTGATCACCTGACAGACGATCCGCCCTAGCACGAGCCCCGGCGCGTCCTCGACCCACACAGTCTGCTTCCCCAGCGTCGCGAAGAATCGCTCGGCGGCGTTGGCCGCGGACTCGGCGGAGTCACGCCCGCGGGTGAGCTCGACCAGCCTGGCCTCGCCCAGCGGCGGCAACGCATGGAAGCCGACCGCACTACCGCCCGGATCGAGCGCGGCGAGCGAGCCGGCCGCGCAGCAGATGACACGCGGGCCTCCCTGCAGCGGGGCGTCCGGATCGCCGTCGGTGCAATCGACGATCAGAGCGGGGACCTCGTCGGAGCCCTGCTCGACCCGCCAGCCCGCATCCTCAGCGGCGTCTGAGAGCTCGACCGCGAGTGCCGATTCGCCGGCTATGACGACCAGCCCGCTCGCTCCCCCAGCGGTGCGCGGCTCGGGATCGGGCGGGCGGTACGGGTCGTGCGAATAGTCGTAGTAGCCGCGCCCCGACTTTCGCCCGTGGCGGCCGGCCGCGACGTACCGCGCCGTGATCGGCGAGGGACGCCAGCGCGGCTCCCCGAAGCTCTGCTCGTAGAACGAGCGCGACACATCGAAACCCGTGTCGACTCCAACCAGGTCCATCAGCTCGAAAGGACCCATCCGGAATCCGCCGCCCAATCGACACGCGAGGTCGATCTGCTCGATCGACGCGACTCCCTCCTGGAGGAGCTTGAGCGCCTCGAGCCCGAACGGCCGGTTGCAGCGATTCACGAGGAACCCCGGACCGTCGCGCGCGTCGATCACGTGCTTGCCCATCGCCTCGCCCGCCGCGCGCGCGATCGCCAGAGCGTCCGGTGAGGACTGCTCACCGGCGACCACCTCGAGCAGGCGCATCACCGGGGCCGGGTTGAAGAAGTGCATTCCGACCACGCGTTCGGGTCGCTTGACGGCAGCCGCGATCGCCGTCACGAGCAGCGACGAGGTGTTCGTGGCGAGCACGCACTCGTCCGAGACGACCGCGTCGGCGAGCCGCGCGAACAGCGACGTTTTCAACTCGAGCGACTCCGGAGCCGCCTCGATCACGAGCTCGCAGTCCGCGAGCGCGTCGAGCTCCGCGGCGGGCTCGAGTCGTGCGAACGCCTCGTCGTCGAGTCGCTTCCGCACTGCAGCGACGCCGCGCTCCAAGCCCTCGGGCACCGGGTCGTGCAGCAGCGTCCGCGCGCCCGCGGAGCAAGCCAGTTGCGCGATGCCCGCGCCCATCGTCCCGGCTCCGGCTACGCCAATCGTGTTAGGACTCGTCATCAGGGGGGCGAAATCTACGTTCTTCGGCGCTCTGTGTGTCATATGCGCAGATGGAGCGCCAAAGAAAGAGCGAGGCGGGCGTCGTCGTTGAGCTCGACGGCGCGGGCAACCACTCGAGCCCGGCTCAGGTCCGTCGCGACCGAGCGAACGAGCTCACCGTGCGCGCGCACGGCCTGATCGTGGTGCGCTACGGCTGGGATCTCGTCCACGCGGAACCGAGGGCTGTTTACGACGACCTGATCGCGGCGCTCAGCTCGGGATCAGCGCGTTAATCCCGGTCACTGCCCGCCCGATGATCAGCTGCTGGATCTGAGACGTGCCCTCGTACAGGGTCGTCACGCGTACGTCGCGCAGGTAGCGCTCGACGGGGTAGTCGTCGACGTAGCCGGAGCCGCCATGGACCTGGATCGCGGTATTTGCGGAGCGGATCGCGGCCTCGGTCGCGTACAGCTTCGCGATCGAGGTCTCGGTCGTGTTCGGCTTGCCCGCGTCTTTGAGATAGCCGGCCCGCCAGACCAGCATCCGCGCGGCGTCCGTCTCGACGACCATGTTGGCGATCATCGCCTGGACGAGCTGGAAGCTCGCGATCGGACGCCCGAACTGCTCGCGCTCCTTGGAATAGCGCACCGACGCGTCGACGCACCCCTGGCCGATCCCGACGCACCCAGCCGCGACGCTGTAGCGCCCCGAGTCGAGCGCGCTCATCGCAACCTTGAAGCCGTCACCTATCTCGCCCAGCATCGCCTCGTCCGGAGCATGTACATCGTCGAGCGAGATCGCGGCCGTGTCGGAACCTCGCAGGCCCAGCTTGTGGTGGATCTCCTGCGGCTGAAAGCCCGGCTGATCGGTGTCGACCAGGAAGCATGCGAGTCCCCGGTGGCCGAGCTCGGGATCGGTTTGAGCGAACACGAGTGCGACCTTGGCGTGGTTGCCGAGCGAGATGAACATCTTGGCGCCGTTGATCACCCATCCGCCGTCCTCCTTGCGCGCGCGCGTGCGTTGGTTGGCGGCGTCCGAGCCGGTGTCGGGCTCGGTCAGCGCAAAGCATCCGAGCCATTCCCCTGAGCAGAGCTTCGGCAGGTAGTGCTGCTTCTGCTCCTCGGTCCCCCAGCGCAGGATCGCCGAACAGACGAGCGAGGTCTGGACCGAGATCACGGTCCGCATCGCCGAGCAGCCGCGCCCGATCTCCTCGACCACCAGCCCGTAGGTCAGGTAGTCGAGCCCGGCGCCGCCGTACTCGCGCGGCACAATCGCGCCGAGGTAGCCCTGCGCAGCGATCTTTGAGACCAGCTCGAGGTCGAAGTGTTCGTTGCGATCGTTCTCTCGCGCGCGCTCGACGATCTCGTTATCGCTGAACGCTCTCGCGGTCTCGCGCACCAGGCGTTGCTCGTCAGTTAGCTCGAAGTCCATAAATCGGCACGGTATACGCTGAGGGACAGCGATGGCGCCCGAGACCAGGTACGCCCGTAGCGGTGATCTGCACATCGCCTATCAGGTCGTGGGCGACGGGCCGCTCGACATCCTGTGGGTGCCAACCTGGATCTGGCAGATCGAGCATGTCTGGGAGGAGCGCGGTATCGCGCGCATGTTCCGCCGCCTGTCCTCGTTCGGACGCGTGATCACCTTCGACCGCCGGGGTACCGGATTGTCAGACTCGATCGCCGGCGCGCCGACGCTCGAGGAGCAGATGGACGACGTCGTCGCCGTGATGGACGCGGTCGGGTCCGAGCGGGCGGCCGTCGTCGCGATGCTCGAGGCGGGCTCGATGGCCTGCCTGTTCGCGGCCACTCACCCGGAGCGCACACGCGCGCTGGTGCTCTACGAGGCGACCCCCCGGATGACGAAGGCGCCCGGCTACGACTGGCCACTGTCGCGCGAGGAGCGCGAAGCGAGCATCGAGCGGCTTCGCGAGAACTGGGGCAGCGGCACCTGGATACTGGGGTTGTCTTCAGATATGGAGGACAACCGGCCGCTGAAGGCGTGGGCCGGGAAGCTGGAGCGGCTCGCGGCCAGCCCGGGCACTGCGATCGAGCTGTTCCGGATGCACTCCGACGTCGACGTGCGACCCGTGCTGCCGTCGATCCAGGCGCCGACGCTGATCCTCGACCGGCCCGCCGATAAGTGGATTGACTCGCGGCACGCCGGCTACCTCGCCGACCACGTTCCAGGTGCCCGCTTGGTCGAGTTGCCAGGGGAGGACACCTTGCCGTTTGGACCCGGCCAGGACGCTCTGATCGACGAGGTCGAGGAGTTTCTGACCGGCGCGCGCCACGCGCCCGACGCGGAGCGGATCCTCGCCACCATCATGTTCTCCGACATCGTCGATTCGACGCGCCGCGCGGCCGAGATGGGCGACCGGCGCTGGCGATCGCTGCTCGAATCGATGGAGGCGTCGATGAAGCAGGAGCTCGAGCGCTTCCGGGGCCGGATCGTCAAGACGATGGGCGACGGCATGCTTGCGACGTTCGACGGCCCCGCGCGCGCGATCCGCTGCGCGGCTGCGGTGAGGGATGGGGCTGAGGCTGGGTTCGGGGTGGTCGTGCGAAGCGGCCTGCACACGGGCGAGATCGAACTGCTCGGCGACGACGTCGGCGGGCTCGCGGTCAACATCGGCGCCCGCGTCGGAGCGCTGGCGGAGCCCCGCGAAGTCCTGGTCTCCAACACAGTGAAGGACCTGGTCGTTGGATCCGGGATCGACTTCGAAGACCGCGGCGAGCACGAACTCAAGGGCGTCCCGGGCAGCTGGCGACTCTGGGCTGCAACGGCTTAGCTGGGGACCCCGGCGCCGAGGCGGCGCCGAGGTCCCATCAGCCCTAGCTGGCCGGGGGCAGGGTCGTCACCGGGACGACCCCGTTGACGGTGATCGTCACCGGCGCCGACGCGTTGCCGACGTTCTGGCCATCCGAGTAGATCCGGGCGCGGAACTTGTACGTGCCCGGCTCACCGAACCGCCACGCGAACTGGTAGCTCGAGTTCGGCTGCACAAAGCGAGCCTCCACGTTCTGCCAGTCCCCGTTGGGGGTGAGGCGCTGGAGGTACACGACGTGGCCGGCCTTGTCGGGGAGGACCATGCCGTTGAACGTGATCAGGGCACCGACCTGCGAGGTCGGCGAGCTGGGCGTCAGCGTGGGCTGATCCTGGACGCCCTGCCAGAGCAGAGCGCTTGCCCGAACGGCACCCAGCACCGTCCGAGCCTGGTAGACGGTGTTCACGGTAGGCATCTCGGTGAAGCTGTAGCTGCCATCCGCGCCGAGCGGCATCGAGCCGATCAGCATGAACTCGCCCTGGTCAGCCTGGCGGGCCCAGAGCTGCACGGTCGCCGGCTGCGCGGTCGCGCTCGGCGTCAGCACACCGTAGATCTTCACGCTCTGCCCGTAGGGGAGGATCGGATCTGATGAATTGATCGTGAAGCCCGTCACCTGCTTCTGCTGGATCGTGAGCGACACGGCATCCGACTCTGAGCGGATGTTGCGCAGATCACCCGGGAATACGACGCGCACGTCGCGCTCACCCGGCGTACGCCAGGTGTGCTTGATTGCGTAGTTCGATCCCGGCCCGATCAGAGCCGAGCCCAGCGTCGCCCAATCATCGCTTGAGCCGACCTGCTCCTGAAGAAGCACGCGCTGGAAAGCATGATTGGGCGCGACGTGCCCGGTGAACAGAACGGGCTGGCCGGTTGTCGCCGTTGTGGCAGTCGGGGTGAGCGTGACGATCGCGCTGACCCGCTCGTGCATGATCCGCGAGCGCGAGCCATTTGGCGCGGCCACGAACCAATCACGGTTGGTCTGGACCATCCCATCGGCACGCACGATCTCGTAGAACCCGAACGAGTCGGTCGGAGTCGACGTGACGTATTGGAACCCGGGCCGGCCTCCGGCGATGTGGTGGTAGAGCC
>CAWCIB010000009.1:0-84793 GCA_963795505.1 uncultured Actinomycetes bacterium | reverse complement strand
GCAAACCCTGGGCTGAAATTGATTTCGTTGTGATCGGCCCATTCGGAGTGCTTTGCCTAGAGGTCAAGGGAGGTCGCGTCACAGTCCGCGACGGGAGATGGACCACCAATGACCGCGAGCTCAGAGAAAGCCCCTTCAGTCAGGCAGGCGGAGGCGCGGCAGCCCTTCACCACGACCTAGCCTGGGCCGAGGCGTTGCGCCGCGCCGTGGTCGGACACTGCGTCCTCTTCCCAGATGTCACGTTCACCAACCGAGGACCAGGCATCGACCCCGAGATTGTCTACGACGACCGCGACCTCGATAAGCCGATCGCGACATTTCTCACACGCGTCGCTGATAGGTGGTTGAGGTTCCACGGGAGAGTCGGGGACCGCTTTCGGCCCCTTTCCCGGAGCGAACGGACCGCACTACTCAACTTCATCGCTCCGTCATTCGACCTATTCCGAGTTTACGTGCCCGGGTCGCCGCCACGGAAGCAGAGCTCGTTCGCCTCACTCATACCCAAGCATGAATTCTGCGGGGGTTCAAGGACGAAGCACGAGCGTTCATCCGCGGAGGCGCAGGCACGGGCAAGACGTTGTTGGCTGTTGAAGAGGCTGCGCGCCATGCTGCTTCCGGGAGGCGAGTCCTCTTGAGTTGTCGATCCTCGAACCTGGCCAACTACCTCGCGGTCCATGTTGAAGAGCCGCTGGTGGAGGTGCGGCAATACGAGCAGCTCATGTGGGAACTCGTGGACACGGCAGAACGGCGCGGAGAAATCCCGGACGCCGACGACGCCGACGTGCTCGATGTTTTTCTGCCCGAGCTTGCCGCAGAAGCGGCCATAGACCTTGGGCTGGCAGGCTCTTACGACGTGCTTGTGCTGGACGAAGCACAGGATTTATTGACCACGGCCGCTCTCGATGTGTTCGATGTACTTCTCCGGGGAGGCCTCGACGGAGGCGTCTGGCGGATCTTCATCGATCACAAGCAGAACGTGTTCGATCGGGTCGACCTCGTCCAGCTTGACCGAATTCGAGGAGCGGCGAGTACGCGCTACGAATTGCTGGAAAACTGCCGAAACACCCCCCAGATCGGCGAGACGACGGCGATGCTGTCGGCCGTGGATCCTGACGAGATGCTTGCCGACGACGGTCCCGACGTCGAGACTAGATTCGTTCTGGACCGCGCTGAGGCCGTCTCCGCGGCTGCATCCGTGATCTCGGGTTGGCTGCGCCGAGGCGTCAGGCCCGACGAGATCGTCGCGGTGGGCGTCGACGAGCCGACCTCTAGCCTCATCACGAGCCGGTGGCCTGCCGGTGCGCCTGGCCTCACTGCCTACGCCGAGCCTCGTGACGGAGTGGTCCGAGTGCTCGACGCATCGTCGTTCAAAGGTCTTGAGGCCACCGCCGTGGTCGTCGTTGGAGGTCGGGAGCTGCGATCGACGGAAACGCTGCGACGGATGTACGTGGCTTGCTCTAGAGCCCGGGCACTTCTGGCCGTGATTCTCGACGAGGATGCGCGCGAGGACTTCAACGTCCGCGCAGTCGAGTACGCCCGTCGGAGCACGGGGAAGGGCTGATCAACTGGATCGGTCCGGGTCGGCGTGTAGCTTCACGGCGATGTTCCGCCTGATCGACGTATTCGCCGGATGCGGCGGGATGACCCGTGGTTTCGTCGACTCAGGCCGATTCACGCCGGTGTTTGCCGTAGAGATCGATTCCGACGCCGCGGTCACGTATGCGGCGAACTTCGGCGCCGATCATATTTTCGTGGGGCCGATCGAGAAGGTGGCAGAGTTTCCGGGCGCCGACGTCCTCATCGGCGGCCCGCCGTGCCAAGGCTTCAGCCCACTGAACCGGGATGGCGTGGGTGCCGAGCGACGCGCTTTGTGGCGGGAATACGTCCGCGCGATCGAAGAGGCCATGCCGGCGGCGTTCGTAATGGAAAACGTGCCTGAGTTGCTTACGTCCCCGGAGTACGCCAGCTTTAGGGACGCGGCCGCCCAGCGCGGCTTCTGCATTCGCGGCGAAGTCCTTAACGCCGCCGATTTCGGCGTCCCCCAACGTCGGCGGCGCGCGACATCGGATCCCGCCTCGGCTCGGCCCGTGGCCCGAGCCGACCCATTCCAACCCCGATGCGCCGGTGATCGGGACGCAGCCCTGGCGTACGTTCGAAGACGCCGTCGCAGGTCTTCCTCTGGTCCCCGACGGGCAGAACTGGCACAACCGTCGCAACCCCCGGCCCGAAAGCATCATCCGCTACAAGGCGGTCCCACCAGACGGAGGCGACCGATTCCAGATGCAACGCAACCTCGACGAGGCGGGTCTGGGCCATCTGGTTCCTGCATGCTGGCGGAACAAGCCCTCAGGCACCACCGACGTGTTCGGCCGGCTGCGGTGGAAACGCCCTGCGTACACGATCCGAACGGAGTTCTACAAGCCCGAGAAGGGCCGTTATCTCCATCCGTCTGCGCATCGCCCGATCACCGTCCGCGAGGCCGCCCGATGCATGTCTTTCGAGGATGACTTCGTGCTGCCGACGGATCAATCTATGACGTCGATCGCGCGCCAGGTCGGAAATGCGGTTCCACCGCTGCTCGCACGCAGGATCGCTGACGTCGTCGCCGATCAGCTACAGGTCGGCCAGCCGTCGCTTTCCGCCGCCGCATAACGGTTCTTTCCGCGCCAAAGGGGGCGAAAAGGAGCTTGTACAGGCTCTTAAGGGTTAGAGGCCCTTTGCACGAGGAAATTCCAGCTGAGCTTGCGGTCCCGGCCGGACTCATCGCGAGGGCGATCGAAGCGCTGCGGATCGGGGCGACGCAATGCTCGACCGTGACTGGGATTCCTACCACGCGGGTGAGCAGCGCGAGGCTGAGGTGCTCGTGGAGCGAACGTTCTATGCCGTCGCCCGGCAGCTCGAGGACCTGATGCGGGTCAAAGCTGCAGGACGGACACCAGGTCTGATAGGTCCCTGAGGCGTCGATGGCCGACGAGCTCCTCGAGTACGTCGATCTGCTCTGCCGCTCCAGACGCACCCACCGCAGCTGTCAGCTCCTCGAGCGCGACGTGGTACAGGGCGTCGACCTCGGCCGTTCCACGCGCAAGAGAGGCGAGCCTTGTGGGCATCGGCTCGGCCGTCACAGGCGTTATGTGGGGGAGACGACCGCGCCGGTGGCGGATCAACACGACCGCCTCGTGTCGTACGTTCTGGGCACGATCCGACCTCAGCGTCCACTTGCATGGGACGGCTGCGTGCAAGAACGGGGCTCCCGACCCCGCATCAAGTCCTACGGTCACGTCCGGCTTCACCTGGTAGTCGGTGCCGATCGCGGCCCGCAAGGTGCCGGTTACGTCCTCGTCGATCAACCGCTTGAGCGTCGCAAGATGCTCGTACTGCTCGAAGTCGGAAACAACAGTCTTCCGGCTGACCACGACGGTGCGGCCGTCGCGTCTCCGTGGAAGCGCGACGGATAGATGGTCGTGGACGGCATCTTCGAGCATCCGGCCGGCCGTCTGCCCCGCATGCGAGACCTTCGCCGTGACGCCGAGGGCGTCAAGCAGCTCGGCAGCGATTCTGCAACTCGTGGTACTCGACGTATCCGCGATGTTCGGGTTCCCGGCGCGCCAGCCGAGAAGACTAGAGACGAACGGGAGAGCTGCCACTGACGTAAAGGGCGGATGACGGCGTCACGTCAGCCCACGTTCGGCGCTGCATCCGCCTCCCCTGCTGACCGCAATAGCCTGTGCTTGACGCATCTCTCGATTAGGTCGGCGGCTACGACCGGATCCTCGTGTTCCCAGACCCTGATTACGTGCCAGCCCGCGACGGCGAGCGCCTCATCGGTGGCTGCGTCGCGCTCGCGATTTCGCTCGATCTTCGCCCGCCACCAATCGGCGTTCGACGCCGGCCAGGTCGCATGTTCGGGGCATCCGTGCCAGAAGCATCCGTTTACATATACCGCGACCCGTGCCGGTCCGAACAGTATGTCCGGCGCGCTGTTGAGCGTTGCGAGAACCTTTCGGGAGAGACGAAACCGCAAGCCACGCCTGTGGAGCTCCTTTCGAAGCAAGATCTCCGGAAGCGTGTCGCGTCGCCGCTGCTTGGACATCTGCGTGCGGACCCTCTCGGAGGACGGTGGAGGTCGCCAGCTCGCGGTCATCCGATCACCCAGGCCACGATAGCCCGATCAGTCGGAGCAGCGCCCGCGCCTTCGTCTGTCATGTTCGCCCGTTGCAGATAGTTTTCGACTGCGATGACCGATGACGACGCGATCGCGGCACTCATCTCCGACCTCCATTGGCAGATCGATCAGATGCGCCCCAGAGGGATCAAGAACGCGGCGGGCCACCCGTACAACCCGTCGTACTACAAGCGGGGTCTCCAGCTAGCGATCTCTAGGGGCGGCCCCGCGGTCGTCGAGTACATCCGGAAATACGTTTACGGTCCACCGAGCGACGGCTACAAGAAGCTCGAAGATGCCGATTCGCTTGATCTCGCCTGTGAGGCACTTGTAGCCGACGGCGACAAGCCGTACGCGCATCTCTTTACCGAGAGCGACAGGGCCGCTGCGGTCGCAAGGCTCGCTCCACACGCCGATGCCATCGCAAGACGGAAGGAAGAGCGCCGTGCTCGTATCGAGGCGGCACGCGCAGAGCTCCGAAGGAAAGGCCTTCCACCGCGGCCGGAACTCGACGACTTGCTTCGATCACGCCGTGGACGGTCCGCATGATCACGGCCTAGGGATCATCGACGGTCCGCGAAGCCGGGAAGGATGTCGTGCGAAAGCGGCGCGCGGCGGGTCACTCGCCGGGGGAGGCCTACTGGGTTGGCGAATGCGTGCCGGTCGCGAGAACGCGGACAGCGGTAGATTGCGACGGCCGATTTGGGATGGCGCCAACTCGCGCTCTGGCACTCGGCAGACGCTAGAACTGAAAGGAGGGGAGGCTGAGCATGGACCAGATGGGCGCGGACGGGCGGATTCCAGCTGACGTTGCAACGCCAACGCGGCTGAGGAGGTCGGAATGCGGGACCGGAGGCGGACGCCGGCGGGTGGGGTTCAGGCGGAGAAGCAGCAGCGGTATCTGCGGCTGATCGCGCAGGGCGTGAATAACAGCGAGGCGTGCAGGCTGGTCGGGATCGACCGGAGGAGTGGGAACCGGTGGCGGTATGGGCGGAAGGTCCGGAATTCCGCCGGGGCGGTTGTCATCTATCCGCCGGTGAAAATCTCAGAATCAAGGCCGCGGAGCCCGCGGTATCTCTCAGAGCAGGAACGGATCCAGATCGCCGACCTGATTGCCGCGAAGGTGACGGTTCGCGCGATCGCCGCGGAACTCGGACGCGCACCCTCGACGATTAGGTTAGATTAGTTACTTCCCGCGGAAAAACTGACGGGGTTTGAGGGGGCTTTTCCGTCCGGGGCGGTGGTGAGAATTCCCTGCAGGTGAGCAGGTTTCTCGTTGAAAGGGGAGTGCATGCTGACGCTCTTGGCCGAGCAGCCGGAGTGCCTGTGGGACGACGTGTTGCCGATCGAGGTCAGGCATCTGCCGGAGGATCTCGCGGCGTTGGATGTGCTGTTGTCAGATCACGAGTTGCTTTGGCCGCTGGTGGAGCGTTGGCGCCAGGAGTTCCGGGACGCCGGGAGGCTGGTGTTGACCGAGGGGCGCCCGACGATCGCGCTGGAGACGTTCGTGCGGCTGATGGTGCTCAAGCAGCGCTACCGATGGGGATATCGGACGCTGGTGGCGGAGGTGTCGGACTCGATCCACCTGCGGCGGTTCTGCCGGATCGCGTTGATCGAGCGGGTGCCGGACGAGTCGACCGTGCGCAAGCTCGCGCGGCGGATCGGCCCGGAGACGGTGAGCGAGCTGACGCGCGCGTTGATCGTCAAGGCGACGCGGGAGAAGCGGTTCCGGCCGCGGGCGGTCAGGGTCGATTCGACGGTGATCGAGGCCGACGTGAAATATCCGACCGATGCGGGGCTGGCGTCGGCTGGGGTCAGGACGCTCGCGCGCGAGGGTCGCAAGCTCGCGACGCTGATCGACGAGACGAAGCGGGTGCGGGATCGGTCGCGTTCGATGGGCCGCAAGCTGCGGGCGATCAGCCGGACGATCCGCCGGCGCTCCGGGGAGGCCAAGGAAGAGGTACTGAAACTCACCCAAGAGACGGGCGAGCTGTTGGAGCGCTCGGTCAAGGAGGCGCGCAAGCTCGCGGCGGTCGCGCGGCGAAAGGCGCGCGGGCGTGGCGCGAAGGCGAAGCTCAAGGCGACCGCGGGGCTTCAGGAGATGGCGGATCGATGCGAGAAGGTCGCGCGGCAGATCCGCCAGCGTGTCGCGGGCGAGCCGATCAAGGATCGGCTGGTGTCGCTGTTCGACCCGGACGCCCGGCCGATCCGCAAGGGCAAGCTGGGCAAGCCCAACGAGTTCGGGTACGTCTCGCAGTTGGCGGAGGTGACCGAGAACACCAAGCCGGGCGCCCGCGGTCTGATCCTGCCGGCCTCGACGATGCTCGGCAACCCGGCCGAGGAGGCGCTCTTGCCCGGCACGGTCGCCGAGCTCCGGCGGCTGGGAATCGCTCCACGCGAGATCGCTGTGGACGGCGGGTTCAAGCTCGGCCCGACGAACACCGCGCTCGCGGACCTTCAGCCCAAGACCGTGTTCATCGCGGGCCGTCAGGAACCCGAATCCAAGCGCACCACCCGGCGGATGCGGCGCTACCGCACGGGCGAGGAGGGCCGCATCAGCCACCTCAAGCGCCGCTACGGGCTGGACCGATCCCGCCTGAAGGGAGACCAGGGCCGGCACATCTGGACTGAGTGGGCGATCCTGGCCTACAACACCGACACCCTGGCCGTCCGGACCCGGTGAAACACTCCCGATCGCTCACACTCCACCAGAGCAACCCACTCACCACGAACGGCCGCGCGAGACCTCCGCGCGGCCGTTTCGTTGAATAGGAGTTATTCCGCGGCAAGTAGTTAGTCGCGAGATCCGTCGCAATAGCGACCCGGACGGGCGTTATCGCCCGCATCACGCCGAGCACGCCGCAAGGCTGCGGGCTTGCAAGCCGCGCCAGCGACGGATCGCCGACGACGGCGTGCTCGCTGAGGCTGTCCAGCGGCTACTGGCGAAGCGTTGGAGCCCGGAGCAGGTCGCGCACGAACTCAGGGTCCTGTTTGCTGGGCAGCCGTTGCGGTGCTTATGCAAGGAGTCGATCTACCAGGCGATCTACGACGCTGCTGTCGCGATCACCCGGCCGGCGCGTCGCCGCCGCCGCCGGCGGCGCCTGCTTGGCCTCCAGCGCCGCGGACGGCTCACCGCGATGCGGATGATCGACGAGCGCCCGGTCGAGGTTGAGGACCGCGTCCAGCCCGGTCATTGGGAAGGCGATCTGATCATGGGTGCTGGGAATCGGTCGGCGATCGGCACGCTCGTGGAGCGCAGCACGAGGTTCCTGATCTTGTTGGCGTTCCCTGACGCGATCGCGACCACCGACGGTGTTCGCCAAGCGATCACGAGCGTGCTGGAGAGTCTGCCCCAGCCGCTGAGGCGGACGCTGACTTGGGATCAGGGCAAAGAGCTCGCGATGCACCAGCAGATCACCGCCGGGATCGGCACGGGCGTGTTCTTCTGCGAGGCACACTCGCCATGGCAGCGCGGCAGCAACGAGAACATGAACGGGCTGTTACGCGACTATTTCCCCAAGGGCACCGACCTCAGCGTCCACACCGCCGAGGACATCGCTCGGATCGCCGCGGAGGTCAACGAGCGGCCACGCAAGACACTTGGCTGGCACCGGCCGGCAGACCTGTTCACCAACCAGCTCGCCGCTGTCTGACAGCCGCCGGCGCGCGAGCCTGCTTGAGCGAACCCCCCGGGACGCGGGTGCCGTCCGGGGGGGTGTGACCAAAGGGAGTTAAAGCGTCCATCGCCACTCAGGGCCTTCGCCCTACGGGCTCGGCCTTCGTGACGAAGGACGCTTCGCGGATCCCGGCGGGCGAGGTCAGCTTCCCCGCGACGTCGTGCTCTCCGCTGCTCTGCAGCCTAGGATTCAGCCGTTCATCTGTTGCGACGTTGGCTGGCTTTCCCACGTTCCGCAGTGGGGCCACTGCAAACGGCCGCTCCGACCAGAGCCAGCTTTGGTACAGGGCGTTCGTAGGTGAGGGTCTGCCTGTAAGCACACGTGCAACAGAGCTTCGGCCGATGG
This sequence comes from uncultured Actinomycetes bacterium, assembly GCA_963795505.1. Taxonomy (GTDB): domain Bacteria; phylum Actinomycetota; class Thermoleophilia; order Solirubrobacterales; family Solirubrobacteraceae; genus Palsa-465. Next base: position 76,609 of record CAWCIB010000009.1, on the reverse strand, counting down.
GTGTATCGGTGGAGGTGAGGCTACAAGCAGACCTTCCAGTCGGACGAGGCGCGTACGCCCTGTCGCACGTCGACGTCGCTTCTCGCCGCGCGGCGACCGCGATCAATCGGCGCACCGGCACGGTGCCGCGTTATGCCCACCGGAGACGGCCCCTCCCAGTCCGGGACGGATTCGACCTAGCCAACGCGCGCCAAGGATCCATCATCTTCCACCTCGTTGCGCCTGATCTCCTGTTGAGCGTGATCGTTTCCGAGCCCGTGACGTTCGTGCTGCATATGTATGAGCTGCTGCACATCCAACGGGCGATCTTCCGGCGATTCGGCAAGCACGGGGCCCCGGAAGACCAGGCCGCGCTGAGCCTGCCCGCGTCGATACGTGCGGCGCTGCTGCAAGAGACCGCTGACGAGCGCGAAAAGGAACATGTACTCGACGAATCGACCTCACCACCCGAAGAGACTCTTGAGCTCCAGGCACCGGCCGAAGAACCCATTCAGGAACGCGGTCCTTACCCGGTGGGCGCCAGTTACATCAGCGCCGCATTGGAACAGATGCGCCAGCTCGAACCCGATGACGCCATCAAGAGCATGCGCACGACGATCGTCTTCCCGGACGGTACGCGGGTGGAGGCATCAGCGGAGGTCGGGCCACGGACGCCAGACCAGTTGAACCCACCGACGACTACTAGGTGAGCGCGGCGAGCCATACGGTTCGCAACCCGGGATGCCCCCCTGAAGCACTTGTCCGCGCGGCTACGGCCGCGCCGTCCTCGTTTCGTCGATCGCGGGGAGGGAAGCCCATCCGTTGCTCGCGGCGTCTAATGCTGCTGAGACGGGTGCAGCTCCGCCTGGGCGTCCTGACGGTCTTGGTCCGAAGCTGACCCGTCGAGCAGCTTCTCAATCGCGCGGGCCATCCTCTTGATCTTCTGGCGTTCGGACTGCTTTGTGCCATCAGCCTGCTGCGCGATTTCCCGAGCTAGGTCCTTGGCGAGGTCAACATCACTTGTGCTGGACATGCGTTCACCGTATCGGATGTTTGGCTTCCTGGTCCTCATCGCCTGTCCCTTCAACTGGTTTGACGGCGACGCGCTCAGCGTTGAAAGACTCCGGCCTTCGGTCGGGTCCTAAATGGCACCTCGCGCTTTTGGAGGTTGCCCCGGCCGTCGTGGAACTTCGGTGACGACGGTCCTGGTGTGATGGTTACACAGTGACTGCGATCGCGGCCTCCTGGGTCGTGGTCGGGTTGGGTTGGTGAAGGTGGAGTCGGCGTTCGATCGCGACCGCGAGCTGCGGGAGCTGCGTGTAGCCGATGACCTTGCGGAACTGGCGTCTCGGCTTCGAGCATCCCGGCGGCCGTCCAGCGCAGTCCCATCTCGCCGGAGCTCCAGTGCTTGACGTTGCGTTGGGTCGTGCGGACGGTGTCGATCATCGACTCGCACGGGTTCGTCGACTCCAACGTCCGGCGGAGCTTGCCCTTGATCCCGAGCCGGATCACGGTCAGCGTCTCCTCCATCCCCTCCCGCAGCGAGCCGGCCGCGCCGGGATGTGTGCGCTCGAGCTCATCGGCGAGCGCTCGGAGCTGTTCGAGCGCGCGGCCGTAGTCGGTCTCCCGCCACGCGCGGCGCATCCTCGCCTTGATCGGCGGGCGGTCGCGCTCGGCGATGTGCCCGAGCACGTTCCGTTCCTTGTGCCACAGACAGCGCTGGACCGGGACCTCGCCGAACACGGAGCGGACCGCCTTGCGCAGGGCCTTGGAGCCGTCGATCACGAACAGCATCCCCTGCTCGGGATCCAGGCCACGCTCGACCAGATCGGACAGCAGTGCGGTCGCGACCGTCGCGTTCTCGGTCGACCCTTCCCACAGACCGAGCGGGATTTCACGCCCTCGGTCGTGATCCCGAGCGCGACGATCAGCATCCGGCCCTTCAGCTCGAGCCCGTCGAGCATCATCACCGCGAGCCGCAGGTCGCCGAGCTGACGGCTCATCAGCTCGCCAAGTGCCTGGCGGGTTCGCTCCACGAACGTGCGCGAAACCGCGGACTTGGACGTCGACCGGGCCTGCTGCTCGACCTCCCGCCGACCGGCTGGTGCGTGCGCCGGTACCGGCGCGTGGAGACGCCGGCGAGCATCCGCTCCAGCACGACCCGACGCAGCGGGTCGCGATCAGCGAAGTGCTCGTAGGTCTGCAGCGGCACCTCATGTTCGCCGTTCGCAGTCCGGACCCGCGGCCGACGGATCTCGACCCGGCGACCCCCGAGCGTCACCTCCCCATCCTCGTGGCCGTGCCGAACTGCGACACGGTCAGCGTTGTGCTTGCCCTTCGGGCCCACGACCTCGTCGACCTCCTCTTCCATCAGCTCGCTCAACACACCGAGTCCCGACGCCGACGCTGAGCGCCAGCAGCCCCTCCTTCGCTACCCCAACGAGCTGACCCAGCGCTTCCTGCACACGCTCCGGGAGCACGGCCTCCGGCACGGTCGCCTGCGCGACCGGTACGTTGCTGCTCACGGCGGTTCCTCCTTCGATCTTGGCCGATCGCCCGCCACGCTCCCACCCGGAGCGGACGGGCCGGGAGGGACCGCCGTCACCTCAAAGTTCTACGAGCCCCGGGGCAACCTCCAGCTCAATGAGCGGGGGCCGAGACCCTCGTCCGGCTGGTGGGTCGGCGGCGGCTCGAGCGCTCCGCGGGACGGGCTCGCGTTACAACGGCGCCTCCGGCGGGGGTACTTCCGATCCGGTGACGGCCATCCAGGCCGTCACCGGATCGGAAGTCGATGCTTGGCAGGTCGAGGGGGATCGCTCGGTCAAGAAGAAGATCCTTCGGATTTGCATGACTTCGAGCGCGAGCAGCGCGACGCTGCTCGCCGGCGCCGCGCGGCTCATGAGTGGGTGCCAAGCGGGGTTCGTAGGTAGCCTCTTCGCGTCAAACATTTGTCAAACGAACGGCACCGACCAGGCCGATTTCGAGTGGACAGCGCGCGACGCTAGGTCACGAATTGCCTGCATATGCCGCATTCGCAGCATTGGTCCCGCACGCCGCGGCCCGCGACCGCCGGGCTCAAAACGAGCGCTTGCTATCCGGACCCGGTTTGGGCAGTACAGGTGCGTCGCGGCCTCGTTTCCCGATTCTGAACATCCGTATAGCGGATGTATAACATCCAGCGCAGATGGAAGGAATCGTCTCACAGCGACTCGAGCACATTCTTGCCGCTCTGAATGACCAGCTCGCGGTCGCCGGTGCGCGGGTCCATCTCGTGGTTATCGGGGGCAGCGGCTGAATCGCTATCGATGCGGTAGCGCGCGCGACACGCGACGTCGACGTGGTGGCCCTGGAGGAGGACGGGAAGCTCGTTTCCGCGGAGCCGTTGCCGGACGCCGTTCGCGAAGCAGCGGCGATAGTGGCGCGTGACTTCGGCTTGGAGCCAAGTTGGCTGAATCCGGGTCCGACTGGACTGCTCCTTCACGGCTTGCCCGCCGGGTTCGCCGAGCGACTGATCTCTCGTGACTATGGCGAAGCGCTCCGCGTCTCCTTTGCCTCCCGGATCGACCAGATCTTCCTCAAGCTCTACGCCGCGGCAGATCGGCGAGAGCCACGAGACTTTGCCGACCTTCGCCGGCTGAGACCCACCGACGAGGAGCTGCGCGCCGGGGCACGCTGGGCGCGTAGGCACAACATGCCGGGTCCGTTCGACGATGCGATGGCCCGTGCGCTTGCAGATCTTGGGGTTGAGGATGAAGGCCGCGTCGCTTAGAGACGAGATCGTCGCCGACTGCATCGCCCTCGCTTGGGATCAGTGGTCGCAGCTGGGCCTGTCGGGTGCCGCTCCCGCGCGCCGAGAGGAGCGCGCGGCCGACCCGGAAGCTCTCCTGCTCTTCACGCTGGAGATTGGCCGCAACGACCCTCGACTGTTCGATGAGGTCCTCGATTGGCTTTCGGTCAACGAACAGCTCGTCAGTGTCCAGCGTCTGCGCAACCTTTGTACCGACGGCGCCGAGGTAGCGCTGGTGGATGCGGCTCTGGCATGGAGCATGCGAAACCGCAGACCACACCGACGGACCGTCACGGACGCTCCAACGCAGCTCGAACCGCTGTTCCCGGCGTCTCCCTCGTCCGGCGAGGACCTTGACGCGGCATTTGCACGCAACGGCTTCGCGCGCACTCCGCTGAACCCCTCCGGAAAGTCACAGGCTCCGCGGCTGCGCGACCCGATCAGCTTCGCCTTTCGCCTGCGGCGACTACTCGGCGTCGGCGTCCGCGCCGAGGTCGTCCGGGCGCTGCTGACCATCCGCGCTCAGCGTGTGTCGGGCAGAACTATCACTGCGTCGGCTGCCTTCGCGCAGCGCAACGTCAGAGAGGGCCTGACGCATCTGCTCGAGGCGGGCGTCATCGATGTCGTGGAGATCTCCGACGACCGCCAGTATGCGATCCACCACGCTGCCTGGGCTGCGCTGCTCGATCTACCGGCCGCGCCGGACCTTCCACTGCATTTCGACTGGATAGCGACCTATCGAGCGCTCGTCGGCATTGTCCGCTGGCTGCAGCAGCCGGCGATCGGCGATCTCTCGGACTACCTGCTCGCCAGTCAGGCCCGGACGCTCGTCGAGGAACTGTCGAGTGATCTGCAGCGCGCCGGTGTCCCGATGGGTCTCTATCCCGCGCTTGGCCTTGATTTTTGGGACGAGTTCACCGAGATTGCTCGCAGTGCCGTTCGGAACGCCCGACGCGCCGAATAACCCGCCGTCGGCCTCTCCGCGATTCACCTTCGCCGAGTCGGGAATCAGGGTGGCGTGTCAAACATTTGTCAAACGAACGCCGCCGAACAGCCCGATTTCAGGCCATCACGATCAAGCCGCCGAAACGAGAAAATGCCTGCATAGACCAGCATTCCGCGGCATCAGGCCGTACCCGCCGGACGGGCCAAATGCGGCTCATAACCCGAAGGTCGCGGGTTCGAATCGCGCCCCCGCTACTCGCGAAAAGCCGTAACCGTTCAGTCCCCAGGGCCTCAGGCGAGCGCTGGGAACGGGTCGCCCCGGCCATGCGCGATTAGTAGTTCGCTGAGGTATGTGAACAGTGAGCGGCTTTGAAGGCGGCAGGTGGCCGCTGCCGAGAGGGCGCGCTCAGCGAATCGCTCGCCATTCTTGCTTTGGGTGCCGAGCGAGACTTTGCGGTGGATGACCGGTGCGCGGAGCGCCCGTTCGGCGGCGTTGTTCGTTGGCTCGACGCCCGCGGTAGTGACGAAGGTCCAGAGCGCGGGCCAGACCTTGAGCAGGTTGTTGGCGAAGCGCCGGTGCCAGCGGGTGCGCTTGCTCTTGGGGCTGGCTTCTTCGAGGAGCCGGCGTAGCTCGGTCTGGATCGGCACGATCTCGGCGGCCAACCTGTCGCGGTCGTGATGCTCGTGCCGGTAGGCACGCCACGCGGCGAAGACGCGGCGGGTGAGCTCGAGGCCTTGCTGGCCGAAGCTCTTCTGCTCGGCGAGTCCTTCGGAGTGGCGGCGGAAGTCGCGCTGGATGTGCGACCAGCACACTTGGCGCTGGTTGGGGTCCAGGTGCTCAAAGCCGTTCCAGCGGTCAGAGATCACGATTCCCGGATAGGCGCCGATCAGCGCGTTGAATTGCTCGCGGTTGCAGCGCTCGGCGATCTGCAGGAACGTCGCCGCAGGGGTGGTCGCGGTCCACAACGCGCGACCGTCACCGCTGGTTCGCCACCCGGTCTCATCGACGTGCACCGCGCCCTGATCAAGCACCCAGTCCTGCAACTGGCAGTGCGGGCCGGCCAGCGCGTCCGAGGCACGCTGGCAGATCGCGTCAACCGCCCCGGTGCAGACGGTGACGCCAAACAGATCGTGAACCAGCTCGCCGATCCCGCGGCGCGAGACACGGTGCCGGGCGGTCAACGTCACCACCGCCGCCTGAAGCCTGGGCCCGAACACAGATCCGCCAATCTCCGCGGGCAGCCGGGCGTTGGTTCTCGCGCGGCAGTGCCGGCAGCGCATCTGATGGGTGCGGTGCTCGGTCACGATCACGCTGATCGGCGGCAGCTCGCACACCTGGTGGCGACCGAACCGCCCGCCCGGCCGACGCTGCTCATCATCGAACCGCCGTCCGCATCCGCCACACGCGTCCGGGTAGTGATCGACGATCTCATCGACCTGATCCTCGGGCTTTAGATCGCGACCCGCACCCCGATGTCCGGACTGCCCACCCGGCGCTCGACGCTCGCTCTCCCGGCGCATCAACTCCTTCGCCTTCGCGCGAGCCTCCGCCCGCCGCTGCGCGCGCGTCTTGGGCGGATCCTGAGACGGCGGGCTCGAGCTCGTACGCGAGTCCTGACGCGCCTGCTCCTCCAATCGCCTCAACCGCTCCTCGTGTCGCCTGACCCCGCCCGCCAACTCGAGGATGAACTCGACACACGCCTCACGCCCCGAGTCATAGATCGCCTCCGCCTCGGCACGATCCATACCTGCAAGATTCGCTGCATCAACGAGGAATCCCTGCCGGAGGCCCCGACGACTGAACGCTTACGAAAAGCCCTCCAAATGGAGGGCTTTTCTGTTGCTCGGCCACAGTGCCTCCCGAGCGTTTGTCCCGGATATTTGTCCCGAGACGCGTCGCCGAGATGATGTTTGGCGCCAGCGGCGGGGTCGTCCTCACGGCATGACAGCAAACCCCTCGATGTCGTCGAGCCGAGAGGGATGGCCGACGCCAGAGGTTGATGCGGTAGACCTGGTCTAACGAGCGGCGAGGCGTGTCGCGGCCGACCGATCAGCCGCGACGATTACGCCTGCGCGCGGCCTTCTGGGCCTTGCGGCGGGCGGAGCGCCTGCCGCTCGACGCCCGACCGGAAGCGAGGAGCGGCTCGCCACTTCGGGCGAGGGCGAGCATCCGGTCGGGCGCGGCGCTCACGATCGCATCGCGCGAGGCGCGCGGTCGCGCGTTGAAGTCGACCATCCAAGCATCGACCGCGTCGGGATCGGCCATGTCGACCCCTTCGGCCAGCATCTGCATCGCCATCGACTTGGCCAGGCCGTAATTGCGACTGTCCCGTGCCCGGCGCAGGAAATCGCCCCGGAGCGTCGAGAGCGTGTCGCCGAGATCCCCCAGCGAACCTCCGGCCAGGGCCCCGCGTGTGCTCAGGAACGTGAGGAATCCGAGCGCGCACTCCGGGACGGCCTCGAGGCTCTCGGAGGCCATCGTCACCTTTCGCGGGAAGTAGTCGAGCAGGAATGCGACGAGGTCGCTCCGGGTCCAGTGCTCGAGTTGACCGTCGTCGTAGTCGACCTTCCATTCGAGCATCGTCGAGGCGACGAAGTCCCCGTGCGCCCACATGGCGCTGTCCGGCGCATGGTGTGCCCGCGCGTAGTGTTCGAGCTCGTCGAGCAGGGCCTTGATCGCTGACCGAGCCCCGGCTTCGTCGCCGTGAACTGACGGCGTAGCGTCCGTCTCACGCGGCGCGTCCGCCGCGCCCTCCTCGAAGTCAAGCGTCCGCACGGCGGGACGCGGCAGCTCCTCGCCGCCACGCTCCAGCATTGGCACCAGACACGCGAACGCCACGCCCGCATCGAAGTCGAGCGCAATCCCTGCCTCAGCGGCGGTCCGCGTGGCCGCGCGCACGCGGCGGATGACCTCATCGGCGGTGAGCGTGGCCGGAGCGGGCGCTCCATCGCGCGGGACGAGCGCGGCGCGGGCTGCCTCAGCCGAGTCAGGCGCCCCCAACCGGCACTCGACCAGGGCGCCGCCCGTCACGGCGTGCTCGATGCAGAACGCGGCCACCTGGCGCTGCTCGCTGCCCGGACGTCCGAGGGCGGCGACGATCAGCTCGAAGCCATCGTCCTCGACGGCGATGGCCGTCTCGACGTGGAGCGTCCCGATCGACTGTGTCTCTGTCGGTTCGACCGCGCCAGGGACCCGTGCGGAGCGCTCGCGGATCTGGCGACGAAGCGCCCCGCCCGCCAGAACGCCCAGGGCGGTCAGGAGCCCTGCTGGCCGCTCCTCGCCACGCGCGGCACGTGCAGCCAGGGCCTCGAGCAGCAGCGCTGTGCTGTCCAGGGGAGCATGCTCGAGGAGCACCAGCAGGTAGGCGGACAGGTGCTCGAGCTCCGCCGCCTCAGGCCCGTCGGCCTGCGCCGCCGTACCCTCCGCGATGAGCGTGGCGAGCTCGGCCACGAGCGCATCGTGATCCAGGCCGGACAGGTGAGCGAGTCGATCTGCGAGCATGGCGCGAACCGTACGCTGCGTTCCGGCGGCAGCGTGCGAGCCGGCCGCGGCGTCGCCGCACGGCGCGCGTCGCGTGCCGCTCGGCTACCTCGCAACGAGCTCCTCGAGGAGCTGTTCGGCCACGAGCTCCTCCTCGATCCGCCGCCCGTTCGCGCGCATCGCATCGCTCAGGTCAGGATCCCAACCGGCCACGACCGGCGGTCCGCTCAGCGGCCCCGCGTGCGGGTGGGCGGAGGCGGCATCGACATACGCGTTCCGGTCGAACCGCCACGGCTCCACCGGAAGGCGTCGGTGCAGGAGGTTGCCGATCGTCAGACCGGGCCAGTCGAAGTCGCCGTGGTGGCGGAGCCGCAAGCCGGCACGAGCGAGGAGGCGAAGCAGCAGGATCGTCGCCGCGCGTGGCTGGCCGCTCGTGCAGACGATCGGCGCGCAGCGCCTCCCGAGCCGATCGGCGGCAAGCGCCACGACCGCCGGGTTCTCGCACACGAACACGGTCTCCGTAGCGGCCGGCCACGCGGGGGGATCGCGGACGAGCTGGCGCAGCGTCAGCCAGACCGGCTCGCCCCCGGCCCGCGCGCAGTTGAGCAGGCGGCCGGTGAGCGACCCGTCTCCCTCCAGGCCCAGGGTCAGCACGGTGCTGGAGAGCTCGTCGCAGAGGATGCCGACCGCGGCCCAGGCCTCGCGCCGAGCCTCGGCGGCTGACTCCTCCGCTCCCTGGGCCGGCAGTCGCGCGATGGCCCGGGCCGCGCCGAGCGCGAGCGTCCCGAGCTGGGTGCTGTCGTCGAGCGCGTGCGCGCGGCCGGCGACGCGCGCCGCGAACGCGCTCAGCGATTCTCCGCCGGCGGGTAGCGCCGCGACGACCGTCGCGAGCGCGTCGAGCAGCTCTCGCCCCCGGCCGACGTCTCCTCCCGCGAGCCGCTTCACCGCTCCCCGCCGACGGAGCGCATCGAGCCAGGATCCGAGTGTCGGGTGCTGAGCCGCTACCGACTCGATCCGGCCAAACGCCTGCGCCCATGCCTGCTCCGCGCGAGCGGCCGCGTCGCCCGGACGCTGACTGGTCCCGTAAGCGTCTCCACGGCCGCCCGCAATCCCCCGTCATGCACCCCCGAGCGGCGAAGCAGCGCGTCGAGCTCCTCTAGTGACACGGTCAGCCCGCGCCCGTCCCGCGGCGGGCGACCGAACAGCGCCCCCACGGCCTCGCGCTCGCCGGCGCTGGCGTCCTGGAGGGTGATCGTGCCGGTGAGCGGTCGTCCGAGCTCGATCCGGCGACGCGCCCGGTCGAGGACCCGTTCGAGCTCGGGATTGCCGAGCAGCCGGGTCAGTCGCTGCTCGTCGATGCGTCCCACAGCTGGGGCCCGTCCGTGGAGGGCGCGCTGAGCGCTACGTCCTCGACCGGCGACTCGACGCGCAGGCGCGCCCGGCCATCCCACTCCCAGCGGCTGACGAGCACGGCGGCGATCCCCTCGACCCGGGACAGCTGCGCGATCGCCAGTCCGGGCACCTCGGCGTAGCAGCCCCACTCGCGCTCGCTGGTCATCACGACGTCGAGATCGAAGGCGGCGAGCAGGCCCAGGCACTTGGCGCGCGCCCGGTCGTCGACGCCCGCGAACGCCTCGTCGAGCATCACCAGCCGGGGCGCATGCGGGTTGGTGGCCGAGCTGTAGTAGGAGGAGGCGGCCGCGAACAGGGGCACGCTGGCCGCCAGCACACGCTCGCCGCCGGACGCCGGCCCGCTCGCGGAGCGCCAGCTGCCGCTCTGCCAGCGCTCGACGGCAAAGCGATGCCAGCAGCGGTAGTCGAGCGCCTGCGTCAGCTGCTCGAGCCAGTTGCCCGCGGCATCGTGCGCGCGCACCGCCCTGATCTGGTTCTGCAGGAAGCTCCCGACGGCCGCCCCGTCCTCCTGCGACCAGGCGTCGGAGGTCTGGCGCAGCAGCCGCGCACGGGCGTCGAGGAGTCCCTCCGGCCCGTCGGTCTCCGGGATCCAGCGCAGGCGCAGGCGCATCCCGGTGCTGGTCGGGCGCTCGGCCAGCTCGCGGTTGGTCTCCATGACCCGCCGCTCGGCCGCGGCGATCAGCTCTTGCAGCGTGCTCGCCACTTCGCCGACCAGGTGGTTCTCCAGGATCTCGCGCTCGCGGGAGTCGAGCAGGCGCTCGCGCTCGACGACGTCCTCGGCGAGCGCGGTGGCGAGCGCGGGCAGCCCGGTCGTGTGCCCGCGAAACACCACCTCGATGACGATCCCCTCCTCGCGGAGGAGGGCCGCCGCGTTGTTGCCGTGACGGCGCAGCGCATCCGCCAACTGGCCGAGCTCATCGGTCACCTGCCGCTGCAGGCGCTGCCAGCGCGCGTCGTCGTCGGCGTCCTCGGCCAGCGCCTGCTCGAGCTCCCGCGCCAGCCGCAGCGCCGCGGTGACGCTCCACTCCGGGGCGGGCTCGGGAAGCTCGAGCTCGGGCAGCGCGACACCGATCAGCCCGGTCGTCGCGAACCGGCGCAGCTGCTCTACCGCGGCCAGCCGCTCCTCGGTGGTCGCCTCGAGCTGGCGGCGGAGCTCGTTCGCCTTCGCCCCGGAGGCGCCGGCCACCTCGTGCGCGCCGGCAAGTCGCCTCTCGATGCTGCGCTGGTGGTTGGTGTTGGCGGCCTGCGCGGCCGCCACCTCGGCCAGCCGCCGCTCGAGCTCAGCGATCGCCGCCCCGGCGGTCTCCTCGAGCGTGTCGCGGCGCTCGATCGCGGCCCGCAGCCGCTGCTCGGCCTCGGCCAGGCGAGCGGTGGCCTCTTCGTGCTCACCTTCGGCGGCGCCGAGGTCCTGGAGCGCCTGTGCGCGGGCCGCGGCGGCCTGACGCTCCCGGGCCAAGGCCGGCCAGAGCCCCGCGAGCGTCTCGCGCAGCTGCGCGAGCGCTCGCTCCACCTGCGCGAGTGCCCCGGCGTCGGCTGGCAGGCCGAGGTCAGCGGCGTCGGTGTCGAGCGTGGCGCGCCCGGTGCGCTCGCTCTCCTGTGCCTGCTGCTCGCGCGCGCGGGCGCCGGCCAGGCGCTGCTCTGCGGCGACGAGCTCGGACTCGACCGCGCGCAGTGCGGCGTGCACCTCGCGCACGGGCGCGTCGGGCGGGAGCTCAGCCAGCTCGCGCTCGAGCTGGGCATGGCGGCGCTCGAGGGTGGCGAGCGCGCGCTCGGTCGCCTGCAGGCGCTCGCGCGCGGCGGCGGCGTCGCGGTGAAGCTCGGCCAGGCGTGCCTGGCGGGCGGCCTCGCGCGCGGTGTGCCCGATGTGCACGGGCGCTGGCTTGTGCCAGGCACCGCGCAGGACGCCGTTGCGGAACCGGCCGCGGCCGCACACCCATACCGGCGCGTCGCTCTCACCGAACCCGATCGACTCGAGCAGCCCGCTCACGACCGGCGCGCTGACGCCGTTGGCCGGGTCGATCGCCGGCACCAGTGCGTCGCTCAGCCGAGGACCCGAGGGTAGGGGTACGCCGGCGGTGAGGATCGCATCCTCCGTATCGGGGTCGAGCAGCGAACCCGACGGTGTGACCCAGGCATCGAGGATGCCCGCCGCCTCGAGCGCGGCCTCGATCCCGGCGCGTTCGGAGGCGGGTAGTCGCGGGATGAAGTCGACCAGCCGCCAGAGCGGCGCTCCCGCGCGCTGCTCGCGCGCGGCCCCCGCGCGGGTGTGGGGCGCCGGCGGGGTGGGGTGGACGCCCGCCTCGAGCTGCTCGATCGCCTCCTCGAGCTCGCTGATCGCGGCGCGGACCTGCTCGGCCCGCCCCCGCTCCTGGGCCTGCGCGCGCTCGATCCGGCGCGTCGCCTCGCGCCCGGCCGCGGCCACCGCCTGCTCCAGCGGGTTGGCGCCGCTCAGCGTCTCAAGCCACGCCTCGGCGGCGGCAACCACGCCCGCCGGGTCGCTCAGCTTCAGCTCGGCCGCGTGTTCGAGGTGAGAGCGGGTCGCCCGCAGGTATTCGGCTGCCGTGGCGGCGAGCGACTCCTGCTCCTGGCGGCGGCGCAGCGCGACCTCGGCCTGCTCGCTGACGAGCTGCTCGGTGGCGGCACGGGCCCGCGCCAGAGCGTCTCGCGCCTGCTCCCACGCCTGGATCAGGGTGCTCACCCGCTGGAGCGCCCTGCGCTGCCTGCCCGTGAGCTCCTCGGCCCGTGGGCGCATCTCCGACTCCTGGACGTCCTCGAACACGGGCCGAGCCGCGGGCCGATCCGGGCCTCACGGGCGTGCTCCTCAGCCGCCGCCCGCGTGGCGGCGAGGGCGGCACCCGCCTCGGCCTCGGCCTGCTCGGCAGTCGCAAGGCGACCCCGGAGCTGCTCGATCCGCCGGGCGAGCGCTTCCACCCGCTCGGCGGCCTCGCCGCGGTGGCGCTCGGCCTGAGTCGCGTCCTCGGCCGCGCGGCGAAGCTCACGTGCGCTGCGCGCCGCCGGGTCGTCCTCCAGGGCTCGCCTACGTGCCTCGAGGCGCGTCTGCTCGGCGCGGAGCTCCTCGAGCATCGCCCGCGCCTGCTCGCGCTCGGCCTGCGCCGCTCGTGCTGGGCCTCTGCCTCGGAGAGCTCGCGGCTCACGCGGTCGAACGCGCTCTGCACCTGGCGCACCGGGGCGGCGCGGCGCCGGCTCGCCAGCCGTGCGTAGGCGCGGTAGGTGGTCAGGTAGCGCTGCGCGGCGTCGCGCGCGTCCACCATCGCGGCCAGCTGCTCGGCGTCCTCCTCCAGGGCCCGGAATGCCTCGGCCACATCGGCCAGCAGCGCCTGGTCGAGCGGGGGCAGCGCGCCGGTGAGCGCCGCCGAGAGCCCGCGTTCGTCGGGGCGCTTGGAGAGCTGCGGCGCGCGGATTTTGATCAAGAGGTCGATGAGCGCGCCGTAGCGCGCCTCGCCCAGGCCAAACAGCCGCTCATCGAGCGCGCGGCGGTACTCGCGCGCACGGCGGTGGACGCTCCCGCGCGCGCCGATCGCCTCCTCGAGCCGGTCGGCCGTCAGAGCGGTGCGGGTGGCGTCGACCAGCCGGAGGTCCTCGCCGACGCGCTGGTCGGTCACGAAGTACCAGTGCGCGGCGACGCCGCGGCCGCTGACCGCCTTCAGGCCGCAGCCGATCGTGCACCAGGCCTGGCCGGTCTCGGTCATGCGTCCGAACTCGAGCCAGGTGTAGCCGAGCCTTTCCGGGTTCGGGTGCTCGCCGCCGAGCAGCAGGTTCCACTCCATCCGCTTGCCAGGATCGGCGTCCGGCTCGACCCGGTGGGCGGAGAGGTCGCCGTCTAGCAGGAAGGGGAGCGTCAGCGCCAGCACCTTGGACTTGCCGGTGCCGTTGTTGCCCCGCAGCAGGAGGCGGCCGTCGCGGAAGGCGAACTCCTCCTCGTCATACAGGAACAGGTCGACGAGGCCCAGGCGCTGGGGCTGCCAGCGCTCGCGGGTCGGTACGGGCAGGCGGCTCATGCGGGCGCCTCCAGCTGCGGCGGGAGCGTCGGAGCCGCCACGCCGAAGCGCGCGAGCGCGGGCAGCGGATGGACGAGGCCCTCCTGGCGGCGGACAAGGCGCAACGCGACGAGGCGCTGCAGCGCGTGCTCGACCAGCGCGACCTCCGCGCCGGGATCCCGGGTGTTGCGGCGCCAGTAGGCCTGATGCTCGCCGACCAGCCGGCGCACGAGCGCGTGCAACTCGCTCTCCGGACAGGGCCCGTCGGAGCGTTGAGCGAGGTGCTCGCTGGTCAGCAGCGCGACGTGCCCGTCGGTGCCCACCTCGGGCATGCGCACGTCGGTCAGCTCATCGCGCTCGTCGACCATCGCGATGCCCTCGGCGCGGACCTCGGCGAGCAGCCCGGCGCGCTCGGACACGCGCCGGGTCAGCGCGGCGCGCTGCGAAGTCAGGTAGGCGAGCTCGGCCTCGTCGAGCTCGGCGTGGTAGAGGACGGGATCGTCGAGCAGGCGGCGGGTCAGCCGGTGGCGGACGGCGCGGTTGCGCAGCTCGTCGGTCAGCGGCTCGGACTCACCGAGCAGCTCGCGCAGCCGGTCCTCGAAGCGGGTGGCGGCGATCGTCGACGGTCCGCGCGGGGCGCCGATCAGGACCGCGAGCACGCGCCGGTCTACGTCGTAGAGGACATCGCCCGCCTCCCGCACGAACGCGTCCTCGTCGCCGGCGACCCGCGCCAGCGCGCCGAGGTCGAGGAGCAGCCGCACCACGGCGACGAGGTCGCGCGCGCTCCTCGCGCCCGCTCAGCTCGAAGGTGATGCCCGCCGCGGCCAGGCGCTCGTCGCAGGCGGCGACGATCGTGCCCTCGGCGAGGCGACCGAGCGTGATCTGTGCGTCGCCGCGCTCGAGCACCGACAGGGCCAGGCACAGGAGCGCGTAGCGGCGGCGGCCGAATGCGGCGTGTGAGCGCGGGTCGCGCGCCGGATGGCTTCCGGCCGGGTCGGGCTCCGCGCGCTTGAACAGGCGTGCGACCTCGGTGTCCACGTGGAGCCGCCAGCCCGTGTTCTGGTCAAACCACGCGCGCAGCTCGCCGGCGTGGCGGCGCACGAGCCGGTGCGCCTCGGGCTCGGCGCGGCTGCGAAGCAGCGGGCGGCGCAGCAGCATGCGTGTGGCCTGCCTGAGCTCGCGCTCATGCGCCTGCTCGAGCGTGGCCTGCAGCGCGGTGGTCATGCCACGAGCCTCTGGGCGGGCCGGGCGCCGAGTTCGATCACGTGCAGCAGGTGGTCGGGGCCGCGGAACACGCCCGCGTCGGTGCGAATCTCGACCGAGGCCGCGTTGGGGATCGGGAGCAGATGGAGCTCCAGCGACCCGTCGCCGGTGGTCGTGCGGATCTCGCGCCGGTCGGGGTGGCGGGCGGCGAGCGCCTCGCCGAGTACCGCGAGGAACAGTGCGAAGGCCTGCTGGTCGAGGTGGCCGAGATCGCTCAGTCGGACCGGATGCTCGCTCGCGAGTCGAGCCCGTGCCGCCGCGGTCTGCTCGGCCTCGGCCGCGACCCGGTCCGCCAGCGCTCGCCGCTCGCGCGCGCGGTCGATCACGCGGCTCGGCTTGCCGCGGCGCTCGTAGCTACCCGTCCGGCGCAGCCGCGGGCTGATCATCAGGGCCGGCGCGTCGTGCCACGAGGTTCCGGCGGGAACCGGGTGCTCGCGGCGCTGCTGCGAGCGTGTCGGCGTCGATCGTCAGGTGGCGCGCGCTGTGCAGCCCGAAGGCTCGCCTGCCAGAGCCGGTGCATGGCCACCTCGTCCGGCGCCTCGGCGAACCACACCGCCAGCTCCCGGAAGTCAGCCGTTCGGTCGGAGCGGCCGGCGCGGCGCTCGTTGAGGATCGCCACGACCGCGAGCAGGTCGGGGATCGCCTTGCGGGCCCGAGCCCGCAGGAGCTTCGCCTGGCTCGGGTGCTCGGGGCTCGAGATGAACCACTGGCGCAGGCCGAGCCATCGCTCCCGCCAGGCGGCCAGCTCGGCGGCGAACACGCGCTCGCGGAAGTCCTCGGGTGCGTCCGGTCCCGGACGCGGCGTCCTCGGCATCGCGGCGCGCGACGCAGCGCGAGCAGGACGTCGACCCCGCTCGCCGGGAGCCGGTCGAGGAGCTCGGCGATCTCGGCCCCGATCGCCGTGAGGTCCCTGATGAACCGCTCCAGATACTCGATCAGCGTGTCCTTGTAGGCGCGGAAGGCCTCGGCGTCCAGCTCGTATAGGTCGATCGTCCGTTGCAGCGAGCCCATGAAGGCCTGCGCGTTCTCGGCCAGCTCACCACAGCGCCGGACCAGGTCGCGGAGCAGCAGCGCGGCGCGGGCGGTGTCGGGCTCGGGATCGCGGGCGAGGCCCGTCCAGCGCCCGCAGGCCGGTGGCGATGTCCTCAAGCGCCACCGCCTGCAGGGCGCCGCGGCGCCCGAGCTGCTCGTCGAACACGACGAGCGCCCGCTCCGCCGTCTCGCCGGCGTGGGTCAGCTGGTAGAGGAAGCGCGCCCGGTGGAAGTCCTCGACGGTCGTCACCCGGCTCGTGTCCGGGTCGGCGCGCAGGTTGCCCCACTCGACGAGCTGGGTGAGCGCGTCCGCGACCGCCTTCGCATCCGTCCCGTCCCCGCGCAGCTGCTCGAGCACGTCCTCGGCGCGCAGGTGGACGACGAACCGCCGCTTCGCCGCCACGAATGCAAGCATCACACGCCGGTACAGCGGAGCATTGGTTGCCGCCAGGTAGGCGAACGGCTTGAAGCGATCCGGCCGGTCGCTCCATCGGGGCGCACGTTGACAGGCGTCCCGGACGGAACGGTGACGCCGCGTCGACGGATCGTCGTCATCCGTCCGCGGCTGCCCGTACCTTCGTGTCGCCAGCCATGCCCAATGACTCCCCCTCCCTCCGCATCCGCACCGACGAGCTGCGCACCGTGCGCGAGGCCATGCGCGACTTCGGCACCCTCCTGACCGAGCTCGAGGAGGGGGAGGTCGAGAAGCTCGTGCTCACCCAGCGCAACCGAGTGCGCGCGGTCGTCGTATCGGTCGAGCGGTGGAGCGAGCTGGAGCGCAGGCTGGAACGCGGGAGCGCGGACGGCATCCAGCAACCGTAGCCGGAGCCCCCGGCGGCGGACTGGGTCACTCCAGCGGGTTTTGCCAGTGGAGCCCTTTGAAGCGGGCGAAGTCGGTATCCGCGGAGAGGACCGGTACCCCGTTTTCGATGGCCAGAGCCGCGAGCGCGGCATCGGGGACGAGGTTGCCGCGGATGTCGTGGATCGTCACGAGCTCGCCCAGGATGCGCGGGTAATCCGGGCCCGGGTTCGGTATCCAAGCGACCGGGGCCTCGAGCCAGGTCGCGACCTGGCGCCAGGCCGTGCGAGCGTCAAGCGGGCGACTTGATGCGCGGGGATGGGTCACGATGCGCAGGAACGCGTTGAGGGTCTGCCATGGGAGGCCGACGCGGCGTGGTCCGTTGAGTTGTTCAGTGAGCCATCCCGCGGCTCGCTCGTGGTGCTCGGCGCGTCGGTCGACGGCGTAGATGAGCAGATTGGCGTCGAGGAGCACTACGCGGCGGTGGGGCCGTCGAGGATCTCCAGCGCCTCTGCAATGTTGTCGACGTTGAGGTGCACGCCCAGGTCGTAGGACTTCTGGCGGATTGGTTCGCGGGCCTCGCGTTGTGAAGCAAGCCCGGCTCGGATGAGCTCGTTCACGGCCTCGCTCATTCCGAGCGCGCGCTCGCGGCGGAGTTGTTCGATCGCCGCCGCAACATCGTCGGCGAGCGTGAGAGTGGTTCGCATGTTCATGATCCTAACATCACGATGCACTTGCATGCGCATCACGATACGCCAGTCCTGCTCATAACCCGAAGGTCGCGGGTTCGAATCCCGCCCCCGCTACTCACTCAACTCACTCACAGAAGGCCCGCAAAAGCGGGCCTTCTTGTTTACTGGGACTCGCACCATCCCGAACTTCCTCCCGGGATTTACTCCCGACACTCGAGCGCTTCGCGGGCGGCCGCTGATCGTGGCTCCGCAGGGCGCGAGGCGCGAGTGACGGGCTAGTAGCGTTGGCAGAGGCTCACCCCGGGGGTGTCGCGGCACTCGCTCAATCGAGCAACGACCTCTCGATCTTCGAGCCGCCTGCGTCCGACGCTGGTCTCGACATCGAGCCCTGATCGAGCGTGGTAAGAGCTTGAAGCGACGACGCCGTGACGTCAGGTGACCAGCGCCCGCTCCGGCAGTCTGGCCAGCTCGTGCGCGCTCTCTCGTGGGCGACGGCGGGGCCTGCCCAACGGCCACGACCTCTTGTGCCACGCCGATCTCATGGGCTCGTCGGGCCAGTCGATCATCGAGATCCTGTTGCCGTAGCCCATGATCCGACGCAGGTGCTGGATGCCTGCCCTCCATCGATCGACGTGACGCCCCACTGACGGTTGAGCGCTCCGAACGTCACGTTCTCGGCGACGATGCAAGTTGCACCGCAGGCCAATCAGAATGACTGACACCGCCGCGGCGGACTGCGCGAGCCCGGCTTGCCCGCGCGTTCCTGCCGTTCAATGCCTCGTGATTCGCCCACCATTGGTTTTCACCGAAACCGAATTGAGCGCTGAACGATCACCGCCGTCGTCGTGTAGGGAGAGACCGCGTGAGTCCACTGCGGCGGATTGGACGATCGAGGTGGTGGTCTGGCCGTGGGCGGCGAAGCGGTCGATCACTTCTTCGAGGTGCTCGACCGAGCGTACGTGGGCGGTCATGATGTAGCAGTCATCGCCGGTGATCCGTCGGCAGTCCACGACTTCGGGTGTCTTCTTGGCGAGCTCGCCGACTTGGTGTAGTTGTCGTCCGGCGGGCCGGACGCGGATGACGGCGGTGAGGCTCATGCCGAGCTTGCGCGGGTTCAGCCGGGCGTGGTAGCCGAGGATCACCTGTTCCTGCTCGAGGCGCTGTAGGCGCTCCGCCACGGCGGGAGAGGAAAGCCCGACGCGTCGGCCGAGCTCGGCGAGGCTCAGCCGGGCATCCGCCTGCAGCTCGGCCAGCAGCCGCAGGTTGGTGTCGTCGATGAAGGCGCCTTCGGTGTTCTGCCCATTACGCCTGCGAATCTCAGGCATAACGATAAGCATACCTATTGTTGAGCATGTACATGACTATGTTTGGCGGGCATCCTGTCAGGCATGGAGCAGGGAGCCATAGCGCCGAGACCGCCGGCGACCCGGTCTGTGCGGCTAGCGGGGGAGGTTCCGCCGCATCTGTACTTCGTCGTCAGCGCGATCTTCCACTATCTCGGCCCGTCGTTTGCGGTGCTGCTGTTCGCCCGCGTGCAGGTGCTCGGGGTGGCGTGGCTGCGGATCGTCAGCGCGGCGATCATCTTCGCCTTGTGGCGCCGCCCGTGGCGGGCGTTCTCCGCGCTTGATCGCGACGGTCGGCGGCTGCTGCTCGGCTGGGGGGCGGTGCTCGCGGTGATGAACTCCTGCTTCTACGTTGCGATCAGCCGGTTGCCGCTCGGCACCGTGGCCGCGATCGAGTTCCTGCCCGTGATCGCGTTGGCGGCGCTCGGTGCCCGTTCGGGGCGCAACGTCTTCGCGCTGTGTCTGGCCGTGCCCGGGGTGTATTTGCTGACCGATGTGCGGCTGGCGGGCGCGCTCGTCGGGTTCGTGTTCGCGTTTGCCAACGCCGCGCTGTTCGCTCTGTACATCGTGCTAGCCGACCGGGTGGCCAAGCGCCCGCTGTTGAGCGGCATCGACGGGCTGGGGGCAGCGATGCTGATCGCCGCCGTCGCGATCACACCAATCGGCGGCTGGCAGGCAGCGCGCGCGTTCGCCGATCCGCTCGTCCTGCTCGCGGGCGTCGGCGTCGGTGTTTCCTCATCGCTGATCCCATACGTCACCGACCAGCTGGCGATGGCGCGGCTACCGCGCGCCACCTACGCCACGATGGTCGCCCTCCTTCCGGCCGTCGCGACGATCATCGGGATCGTCGTCCTCGCTCAGATCCCGTCGTGGCTCGAGGTCACCGGCGTCGCGCTCGTGATCGGCGGGGTCGCGATCCACCGCCCCCGCGACGCCGCTCGCACCAAACCGGCGGCACCCCGAGCCAGCTCAACCTCGTTCAACCACGACCCGGGGGTAGGAGACGAGGAGCCGTGGGGGTCGGCAGCGAGTCTCCCACCCGCGCCGGTTCCCGATTACGCCGCGCGCGGCCGTTCGCACGTCCAGCCGCCGCTTGGGATCGGCGCGGCGCTCGCGGCCGTGCAATGCGCTGAGGAGCATCTCCAGGACCTGCGAGCCACGGCGGCGAGGAGCCAACGCGCCCGAGGACGCCGAGGATGAGCGCTTCCGGGTCCCTCGCGGCGGCCGCCGAAGCGGCGGCGGACTGTCTAGGCGTGGGAGCCGATGACAAGGTGCTGGTGCTCTGCAACGAGCGTGAACGGGCCGTCGCCGAGACCCTGGCCGCCGCCGCACGGTCCCGAACTCGTGACGTGCGGCTGCTCCAGTACGAGACTCTGAGCCGCAACGGCGAAGAGCCCCCGGACCATGTCGCGCAAGCCATGCACGACGCCTCCGTCGTCTTCGCCACAACGACGTACTCGATCAGCCACACCCAAGCACGGGTCGCCGCGAGCGCCGCCGGCGCACGCATTGCCAGCATGCGCGGCTTCACCGAAGCTCTCGCCCATGCGATGTCTGTTGACTACGGGCTGCTCCGCAGCCGTGGGACGCGCCTCGCGGCGGCACTGACTGCCGCCGAATCGTGCCGCATCACCTCCGCGGCCGGCACCGACGTCAACCTGAGCATCAAGTCGCGGCACGCGACGGCAGACGACGGCAACCTCCAAGCGCCAGGCGCGTTCGGGAACCTCCCCGCCGGCGAGGCGTACATCGCCCCGCTCGAGACCGTCGGCGACGGAATCATTGTCTTCGACGGCGCGCTCGCCGACTACGGCCTCCTCCGCGCGCCACTCCAGGTTCGTCTCGAAGCCGGCCGTGCCGTCGATGCGGACGGTGAAGCGGCCACCTGGCTGTTCTCAACCCTTGACGCCGGCGGGGAGCACGGCCGCTCCATCGCCGAGATCGGAATTGGCACCAACCCCGGCGCCGAGCTGTGCGGTCTGGTCGCGATCGACGAAAAGGTACTCGGCACCGCCCACCTCGCGTTCGGCACGAGCGCCTCCTTCGGTGGCATCAACCAGGCTGGCGTTCACATCGACGGGATGCTTCGTGCTCCAACGATCGAGCTCGACGGCGTGCCACTGATGGACGAGGGGCGACTTCTCCGTTGAACTGATCGGCTTGCCTGTGCATTCGGACGCCCACGTCGACGAGCAGATCTTCGCCGAAGACGCCATGACGGCGATGCCGGGGTGTGGCCCGGGGCGTATTTCGTTTTCGGTTGACGCTCTCGCTGAGGTGGTGAGCGGGGCTGCCGCTGTCCGTCCGGCATCGATGAGAGCTCCGGCGTGTCCCCGGTTGGTCGGCGACCGTGATGCGGCGGCCAGTGGACTTTGGAGTGGGGTTATGCGCCGATCGCGCCGTTCAGGAGGGCTCGGAGGGCGTCGGTGTAGGTTTCGAGTGCGGCGCGGCCGCGGCGGGTCAGCGCGACCGTCGTTTGGGATGCTGGCCCGCTGCCGGTCTTCTCGCTGGTGATGTAGCCGGCGTTCTCGAGCTTTCGCAGGTGCGTGATCAGGTTGCCTGGGGTGAGCTTGATCATTGTCTGGAGGCGGGTGAACGTGAGCGCGTCGCCGTCGGGCAGCGCGGCGAGCGTCGCGACGATCTGCAGGCGCGCGGGTGCGTGGATGACCGGGTCAAGGGTGTCTGCGGTCATGTCGCGGATCGTGGCGTGCGGATCAGCCAGGCCTGGAGGGCGGTGTAGGCGAGCAGCACGACGCAGAGGCCGATGCCGTCGCTGAGCCACATGCCCCGGGGCCCGGCGAGCGCGCTGCCGGCGGCGACCAGCGCCAGTGCGATCGAGACGGCGAGCGCGGGCCAGTCCCCGAGCGTGGCTGAGCGTCCGGCCCAGAAGGCGCCCAGGACGATCAGCGTGGCGGTCACGCCGTACATCCAGTAGACGAGCGGGTGGTTGAGCCCGGCGTGCGCCAGAGCGCCCATCAGCAGGTAGGCGGCGAGCAACGCGCCGGCGACTGCGGCCGCCTCGGCTCGCCGTCGCTGGGGCGAGCGGCCGGTCACGCCCGCGGTCGCGCGGCGGGCGGCGATCGCGACGGTTGCGAGTCGGATCGCCACCAGCGCGTAGAGGACCGACAGTCCCGCCGCGGTCGGTCCTTTGAACGGGTGCTGGTGGCGCACCGAGAGCCACACCGCGCCGAAGCCGGCCAGCACGGCCACCGCCGCGACCAGCGTGAGCCAGGGCGAGTCGAAGTCCAGGTCGCGCTCGGCCTGGCGGCGAGTTCGTTCAAGCAGCCGGGCCGCGTCGTGGGGATCCATTCCCTCGCTGTCGTTGGTCACGTCGTGGGGGTGAAGCGTTTCGTTCATCGTCCGGTTCTTCCTATGGTTCGCGGCGCCAAGCCTCGTCGTTCGGTGCCGAGTCGTGAGTCCACGCCGCGAACCGATCCGTTAGGAGAGGCACGGCCGCTGCTCTGCATCGCGTCGGTGCGCGAGCCGGAATAGGCGGTAGGCCCAGCCGAAGTGCACCGCTGCGAACGGGACCAGCAACCAGCCCCACGCGCCGCGGCCCGAGCTGGCCAGGATCGCGGTCAGGACCAGCAGCCAGATCCCGATCGCGACGCGCAGAGCGCCGACCTGCCGGGGGTGGCGCGAGCCGAGCGTGAGCAGGGTCCGGTTGGTTGATTGATTGGCGCTCATGATCCCTCCTCGGGTCATGTCCTTGGTAGGTGCCTGGGCTTTGAGTCCCGGGCAATCCGAATTGACTTTGTAGCGCAAAACCTAGCAGGGTTTGCATGACAAAGTCAAGGGCCGGCATCCGCCGAAGCCGACACGGGCCGCCGACGCACAGGCGGTGAAGCGACGGATCGAACAGCTCCCGGGCGAGGCACTTGGTCTCGCGCAGGCCATCGCGATCTTGGGAGACGGCGCCGGGCTGGGCACCGCGGCTGCGCTCGCGGAGCTCGAGCCTGCGGCTGCGGCCCGGTCCGCGGCGGACCTGGAGGCGATCGAGATCCTCGTCTCAGACGATGGGGTGAGCTTCCGGCATCCAATCCTGCGCGCGGCGCTGTACGGGAGCATTCCGTCCGCGCAGCGTGGGCTGCAACACGCGCGGGCGGCTCGGCTGCTTTCAGACCGGGGCTCATCGACGCAGGCCGCCGCGCAACTGCTGCGCACACCGCCTGGCGGCGTTGCGTGGGTGATTGATGTGCTGCGCGCCGCGGCGCGCGGTGCGGTAGCGACCGGCGCCCCAGATACCGCCGTGGCCTACCTGCAGCGGGCGCTGGCCGAACTACCCGAGGGCAGCGATCGCGCCGAGCTTCTACGGGAGCTCGGGTGGCCGAGGCAGCGGCGGGGAGCCCGCGAGCGGCCCAGCACCTACGCGAGGCGATCGAGGAATTGGAGGGTCCGGTGGCCAGGGCGGCGACGGCGCGGCAGCTTGTGCGGGCGCTTTCTGAAGCGCTACGGCTCGGCGAAGCAGCGGCGGTGCTCGTCGATGCGATCGAACAGCTCGGGGACCGTGACCGCGAGCTGTGGCTGCTGTTGGAATCTGACCTGCACGACGCCGCCCGCCGCGATCTCGGCTCGCGGCAGTTCGCGCAGCGGCTCGCCCCGATCGTTTCGACGCTGCGCGGCGAGACACCCGCCGAGCGGATCGCGCTTGCACAATGGGGCAGCGCCGCGATGCTCGGACAGGCCCGCACCGCCGCCGAAGCGGCCGGTCTCGCCGAGCAGGTGGCGGCGAGCGTGGTCGAGCTCGAACTCGAGCCTCCCGGCCCGGGGAGCCTGACCCACACGCTGATCGCGGCCGAACGCCTGGAGCGGGCCGAGAGCGTGATCGAGCAGGTGCTCGACCGGGCTCGCACAGGCGGGTTGGTGTGGATGTTCGCCCGGGCGCTCGGCCTCCGCTCGCACCTCGCGCGCGCCCGAGGCTCAATCACCGACGCCGAGGCCGACGGGCGGCTGGCGCTGGAGCCATGCCGCCAGTACGAAGCCAGGCCCCCAGCGATGATCCTCGCCGCACTGATACCCGCGGTACTGGAACGCGGCAACACCGACGACGCGCAAGCGGCGCTCGAACAGGCCGGCCTCGAGGGGACGCTGCCAGACGCGATGAACTTCAACCTCGCGCTGTTCGCACGCGCCCGCCTGCGTCTCGCGCAACGCAGGATCGCCGACGCGATCGATGACCTGCACCACGTCGGCGCTCGGTATGAGCAGTGGGGCATCGGCCGGCCGATCCCACCGTGGCGGTCGCTGCTCGCGCGTGCCTACTGGACTAACGGCGATCAACACGAGGCGCGAACCTGGGCGGAGCGCGAGCTCGCCGCCGCGGGCGAGTGGGGCACCGCGCGCGCGGTCGGCGTCGCCTGCCTTACGCTCGGCCTGGTCACCGGTGCAGCCGCGGGCATCGAACAGCTCCAGCGGGCCGCGACCGCACTCGAGGGCTCTCCGGCACGCCTGGAGCTGGCCCATGCCTTTCGAGCTCGGCGCCGCGTTGCGGCGCGACAACCAACGCGCGGCTGCCCGCGAGCCGCTCGGGCGCGGCGTGACCCTCGCCGCGCAATGCGGCGCCGACGCGGTAGCCGAACGCGCCCGCGACGAGCTCCGAGCGACCGGCGCCCGCCCCTCGGCGGCTGATGCTCTCCGGCTCGGAGGCGCTCACCCCCGGCGAGCGACGAGTCGCCGAACTGGCCGCTGCGGGACAGACGAACAAGCAGATCGCGCAGGCGCTGTTCGTCTCCACCCGGACCGTCGAGACGCATGTCCGGCACGCGCTACAGAAGCTGAACATCACCGGCCGCGACCAACTCGCTCAGCACCTGGATGGCTCCGCCGGCTCGGCCTGAGCCGCTCACCACATCGCGTCGCTTAGAGATCGACCCCAAGCCTACGTAGGGGCAGGGCAAAGATCAGTACCGGGTGCCGGACGCGAACGCTGCCGATCGTCCGCAAAGTGCGGGGCACAACGAGCGGTGGGAGTCAATCATGAACAGGCACACAGGCGAAATCATCAATCTGACGGTCCGCACATCGGAGAAGACACGGATCCTGGCGATCCCAGGAAGCCTCCGCGTGGAGTCCTATAACCGCAGGCTCTTGGAGGCGGCTCGGGAACTCGCGCCGGCCGATGTCGACGTCGAGGTGTGGGACGGGCTGAAGCGGGTGCCGCCGTTTGATGAGGATGACGAGGGCGATCCGGGTGCGGCGGTGCTCGAGCTCCGTGAGGCGATCACGCAGGCCGATGCCGTGGTGATCGCCACGCCGGAGTACAACGCGTCGCTGCCGGGCCAACTCAAGAACGCGCTGGACTGGGCCTCCAGGCCACGAAGGAGCAACGTGCTGCGAGGCAAGCCGGTCGCGGTCATCGGCGCGGGCCCTCGCCCGTTGGCGGCCGTCCATGGGGTGACCGCGGCCCGGGTCGTGCTGGGCGCGATCGGCGCTCGAGTAACTCGACGTCGCGCTCGCGGTAGGCCAGGTCAGCGAGCAGTTCGACGACCACGGACGCCTGACCACGCTCGCGCACCGTCGCGATCTGAGAAAGCTGCTCGACGAGTTGGTCGCAGACACGCGCGACACCACGCCCGCCGCCGCCGCATAGACACAGGCTCCCGATTAAGCGGCGCTTCGCGCGCCGCCCGGCGCTGGAGCACCACGGGAGGACGACCCACCTCGCCGAGCGCCCCCGAGAAGATCCGGCAGTCGTGACGTGTGGTTCGTTTGTCGGCGTCACGGGTATCTGGGTCGTTAGACGTCACGGGTATCTGGGTCGTTAGACCGTGATCCGAGATGGAGGTTCGTAATGAGCATTTACTCGATCTGGGAGTCGACGTTTCCGCCGCGGACCCAAGACGAGGGCGCCGAGATCACGCGTGCGATCTGGGCGGATATGCCTGATTTCGATGGGTACGAGGATCATGAGATCGTGCAGGATCTGGACCGCCCGGGGCATCTCTTCGTGCTCGCCCGGTGGAGTAGCAGGGAAGCTGCGGAGGCGGCGATGAGCTACCGCTCGAGCCCGACCGCGCGGCGTGCGGATGTGTTGGTGTCTGAGCCGCGGCGTCGCACGCTCGGCGTGGTGATCGACGCGACGCGGGCGGCGTGAGGTGATCGACGCGGCGGTGCTGGTGGCGTTGGCGAACGCCGGGCGGCCCAGGCGGCCGCCTGGCGCACGCCACGCGATGCGCGCGAATCCGCTCGAGCGGGCTCAGTCGGCAACGAGCCTGCTTAGTGGCTATCTCGGGCGCTCGGTCGTGGCCGGCGAGCTTGCCGCGGTGCGCGATCTTGCTGCTGAGGTCGGGAGGATCGCCGAGGACCTGGTAGGTGGGCGCGACCCATCGTTGGATGGGCTGAACCGGCTCGCGGCCGCCTGCGTCGGACGTGCCGAGGTTGGCGTGGATTCGGTAGGAGCGCTCGAGGCCCGTGTCCGCTGGGAGGCCGGGCCCGCCGCTGCTGTGCTGGCGCGGCGGGTCGTCGAGGAACTCGGAGCGATTGAGCCACGGCGGTTGCGTCGCTGCGGGCGTCCGGAGTGCGGGCTGATCTTCTATGACTCGACGCGGCCGGGGACGCAGCGGTGGCACAGCGAGGTCCCGTGCGGCTGGAGAGAGCGCCAACGGCGCCGCAGAGCGCAAGCGAAACGGTCGACATCGCTGAAGGAGAAATAGCGGATGATCCTGAGCCGGCGGCGCTAGGGCGCGCTCGGGATGGTGTCGATTCGGTGCTGCTGGTCAGTGCGACAGGGCCGGAGCAGACTCGCCAGGAGTCGAACATGCTCGCGCGGCGAGCGCAGCGGGGCAAGTTAGCCAGCTGCCGCTGATCGCTCACCGAAGCTAGCGTCGGGCAGCCTGTCGCGAATGCTCATGCCAGGTTGGCTGGTTGTGGTTCAGACGCGGCGGCGTGGGAAGCGTCGACGCTCGGCTGTCCGGGGCCGGCGGGGATCGCGCCAAGTTGCCTCATCAGCGAGAGCATGTCGACGACCCCCCAGTACTCAACGATTCGCCCGTCGGCGAACCGCGCAATCGTGATCTCGTTGTACGCGACTTGCTTACCGGTGGCCGGCAGTCCCATGTAGCTCCCGCGCTGGGTGCCTGTGATCCTTTCGCGAGCGACGACCTTGTCTCCCTCCGCGATCAGGTCCTCGACGCTGATGTGAAGGTCAGGGAACGTCTGGTGCAGCGTCGCGAACACGTTCTTGACGCCTTCCGGCCCGGTCGCTTCGATCGGCATCGGCGTGCCAGCTCGCATATCCGGATCAAAGATCTCATCGACCGCCTTGCAGATCAGGTCGGGATCGTGGGTGTTGGCGGCATCCGCGAACCGCTTCACTGTCGCCTTGTTGGCCTCTGTCTCGTGCGCTGACATTCGGCTGCTCCTTGGGTCGCTATGAACGTTCTGCTGACGACGAGTTGCGCCTCGCTGCTTTCAGAAGCGCTGCGTAGTTGCCGACCGGCCCGAGATGGGTCAGCTTGTCGGGGTTGACGACGTAGCTGATGCCGCGGATCTCGCCGCCGGTGATATCGAGCGCCACGACGCAGACCATCCGCTGGGTTGTGTCGAGAAGCAGCGCCCCGGGGCTGCCGTTCACCCCTACGCGGCGCAGCGACAGACCCCGGATGCCCTCGCGCAGCCAGGTACCGAGCGTGCCCGCGACTGGCGTTCGCCCGTGCAGCGACCGCGGGAGCGCCCGCGCCTTGCCGCCACCGTCGCCGGTCAGCGTGACATCTGAAGCGAGCAGCGCCTCAAGGCCGGCGAGGTCTCCCTGCTCGACGGCCGCGAAGAACCGTCGGGCGAGCTCTTCTCGCTGCTCGCGCGTGGTCTGGAAGCGAGGCCGGCGCTGCTCAACGCGTCGCCGCGCCCGCGTCGCGAGCTGGCGCACGTTCGCCTGGCTCGTACCGATGATCTCCGCGATCTCCGGATAGGCGTAGTCGAACACGTCGTGCAGCAGCAGCACGGCGCGCTGTTGCGGTGAGAGACTCTCGAGCAGCACCAGCATCGCGAGCGACAGCGAATCGGCCAGCTCCACGCGCTGCGCGGGATCGCCGCCGGCGTCGGTGATGATCGGCTCTGGCAGCCATTCGCCCACATATTGCTCACGGCGCGCGCGCGCCGAGCGCAGCTCATTGATGGCCAGCCTCGTCGTCACCGTCGCAGCAAACACTGGCAGCGAGACGATCCGCTCCCCGGACTCGAGCACCTGATGGATGCGCAGCAGCGCCTCCTGGACCACGTCCTCGGCCTCGGACACGCTCCCAAGCATCTGATAGGCGATCGCGAATGTGACCGGACGCAGCCCCTCCAGCAGCTCTCCACGATCGCTCATCTGCACCCTTAAAGACAAGACAGCACCCCCGGCTGTGACATCCCAAATGCCTACGAGTGGGGGTGGCGGGCTGAGGCGCACCTGAAGGAGCCGAAGAAATGGAAGGGCCGCCCCGGGGGGCGGCCCTTCAGTCCTTGTACGGGTCGTACACGTCGCGTCCGGCCATGGCGACGCCGAGCGGGCGCAGGGTGTGCTTGACGCGGATCGAACCCGCGTGGGCGTCCAGGACCTCCGGCAGGCGCTTGTACACATCCGGCGCCTCATCTGCGCCGCCGCCGACCAGGACGATGCCCTGCTCGCGCAGGCGTGCCTGCACGGCCGGCCAGTCGACCTTGCCCGGCTTGAGCTGCTCCTCGACCCACACCTTCATCAGGCGCGCGTCGGGGTGGTCAGGGCACACGCCGCGCTTCGGCGCCGCGTTGCGCGAGCTGACCCCGTCGATGTCGAACACGCGGTCGCAATCGCGATCGCTGCACGCCCACCGCTTGCGGCGACGAACGCGACCGGCGGCCTGCGTGCGGCTCATGACCCGGCCGGCGCCGTGGACCGTCGAGAACAGCGACTCCTCCGCCTCGCTGGAGTCGACGCCCTCGAGGATCACCGACTCATCTCCCATCGAGCCGCCGACGAACCCCTCCTGGCGCGGGCGGGCCGGCGTGCAGCCCTTGCGGATCACCCAGTACGTGCGGCCGAGGTGTTCCTCCCGCCACGCGAAGTTGTGGTGGTTGTGCACCTCGTCCACCGCCTCCGCTGACATGATCTCGAGCACCTTGTCGACCACCGCGTCTCGGCCGGCGTATGCGTACTCGCCCGCGAGCTGCATCGCCTCGATATAGGCGTCGCCGAGCTCGGTACCCACCTCCAGCAACACCGGAGGCGAGTCCATCTCGCCCTCGACGGCTCGCTCGTCGAACGCCAGACCCTGGGCGAGCGCCAGGAAGCCCGATGCGGTCTTGTGGCCGAAGCCACGCGAGCCGAAGTGCACGCCGATCCACACGCGTCCCTGCTCGTCCTCCATCAGGTTCACGTAGTGGTTGCCTGAGCCGACCGTGCCCAGCTGCGATGCGGCCAGGCCCGCCAGCTTGCGCTGCGGCTTGAAGTTCGCGATGCGGATCTTCTCCAGCACCTCGTGATCGACCCGCTCGCGCGCCGGAACGCCCATGCCGAACGAGACCCGCTGCGTGATCTCTCGCATGATCAGCTCGACGCCACCCAGGTCTTCCAGGTCGGCTCGGGTCAGGGCGGTCCGGACGGCCTTGTTGCCGCAGCCGATGTCGTAGCCCACGCCGGACGGCGAGACATAGCCCTCGTAGGCGATTGCGCCGCCGATCGGCTGGCTGTAGCCCGGGTGATGGTCGGCGCACAGAACGCCGTACTCGGCGTCGCCCGCGGCCATGCAACGCTCGAGCTGCTTCAGGCTCCGGTCATCCACCGGGCCGAACGTCTTGATCTTCATGAGGGCTCACATCCTCCTTGGTGGTTGGTATTTCGGCAAGAGACCGGGCGGACTCGAACCGCCGTAGCGCGCTTTGCGGGCGTGTGCCTGGACCGCTCGGCCACGGTGTCGATCGAAGAGCCCCCGAGAGGAGTCGAACCTCTGCCCCCGGGTTCGAAGCCCGGTGCTCTTCCTCTGAGCTACGGAGGCGATCAGCTGCGGCGCCGCCGCCTGGAACGGCAAGGCGGCGGCGCGTCCTCAGTTCGCCCACCGTCGGCTCCGGCCTGGGGTCAGAGCGTGCCGCGGGCGAACTCGGCGATCAGCTGCGGCGTCGCGGTGTCGAAGCCGACGACGTCGAGCATGCCGCCATCTGTGGGCTCGGCGATCGAGAAGCCGTTCGAGACCATGCCGACCACCACCAGCCGCGCGTCGATGCCGGACGCGTGGCGGTAGTCGCGCAGAGCCTGGGCCGGGTGGACGTCGCCCGCCCAGGTCTCCGAGTCGGTGTAGATCACGAACGCGTCGACCTCACGCTCCAGCGCCTGCGCGTGGAGCATCGGCACCGCGCAGTCGGTGCCGCCGAACGGGAGGTCCGACACGGCCTTGACCGCATCGTCCAGCCGCCGGCGCGGCGAGATCGAGAGCGGCGTCAGGCCATCGGTCCGGCCGACGAACCGGCTGCGATCGGACCTGAAGCCGCCGTTACCGGCGAAGAAGCCGACGATCTCGTACCGCTCCTCGGTGGCGGCGGTGACCAGGGCCAGGGCCGCCGACGCGTCCCGGGGAGTTAGACCAGGAACGCCGGCGACCTGCCCGCAGGTCATCGAGCCAGACACGTCGAGGGCAAGCAGCAGCCGCTTGCCGGTCGGCTCGACATTCTCGAACGCGGCGTAGAACGCCGCGTCGAGCGCGTCGATGACCTCGCGCACCGGGTTCCACTCGCCCCGGCCGCGGAGGCCGCGGCCCGCGCCGTAGCTGCGAAGCGCCGCCAGCAGCGCGATCGGGTGGACCCGAGCATTGCGGATCCGCTCCGCGTCGCCCAGCGGCGCGACCGCCTTGGTGGTGCCGTCCGAGCCTGGTGCGATCACGCCAACTCGCGTCATCGTTGCCAGGTTCCGGATCAGCGCCGTCATCGGCATCTCCTCGAGCAGTGCCGACCACACCTCCGCCGATGTGAGGTGCTCGGGCTTGAGCGCCTCGCGCGGCAAGCTGTACCGAGCACGAGCTCGGCCGCCCGCTTCGGCGCGTCCGCCGTCTGGGCCAGGGTGTAGCCCTCGACCAGGCGCGGCAGACCGGGCGTGGCGGTGCCGCGCACGATCCACTCGAACAGCGCCGAATGCTCCGGCGCGACCTCGAGTGTCGGGTTACCGGCCGACACGTTGACCGCCGGGTGCGCCAGTCGCAGGAGGTCGCGGTGGGTGACGGCGTCTCGCTGGCGGTACTTCACTGCCTGGTAGGCGAGGGCGTCCACCGGCCGCGAGGCGTACCATCGGCCGACCGCCCGACGCAGTGAGCGGCCCCAACCGCGGAACTGCTCAACGAACGCACCTCCTTTCTCAGGGTGTCGGGTGGTTTGGATTTGGACGGCTGCGGTCGTGGTGTGCGGACCGGTGGAGCCCGCGTTAAGCGGGTGGGGGCCGCCAAGCCCCCTTCCGTGGCGAGCGCGCAGCCTCGGGTGGGCCCGCCCTCTCGCTCGTGTGGCGATAACCGGCTACCGCTCCGGCCCGCGGCAGGAGAGGAACATCGTCGCGGTCGTGGAGTGCGGTCGGATGCGCGGGGTCGAACCGCACAGCCCAAAGGGCCGCTCTTACCAGAAGATAACCGAGCCGCTCCGGCCCGCGACGCACAGATCAATGACAGGCCTGCCAGGATTTGCACCCGGTCCCGCAAGGTTGGAGCTCGCGATGCTGCTGTTACACCACAGGCCTCCTGAGAGCGGACGACCGGATCGAACGGGCGTCCCCGGATTGGCGCTCCGGTGCTCTACCGCTGAGCTACGTCCGCGTGATACGCCCTCGAACCTGCACCTCGGCCTTACAAGGGGCGCGCGCTTGCCGTTGAACACCACGGAGGCGACGAGGCAGATGGAGACGGCGAGAGGGTGACCGGCCGGACTCGAACCGGCGCCGCGGGGATCACAACCCCGAATGCTGTCCACTACACCACGGCCACAGACAGGGGAGGGAGCGCGGGCGGGATTCGAACCCGCGGTCTCGAGCTCATGAGGCTCGCGAGGACAGCCGCTCCTCCACCGCGCAAGTCTGGCTGGCAGGAATCGAACCTGCGATCTCCGGCTCCCAGGGCCGGCGGGGTGACCAGCTCCCCCACAGCCAGAAGCGATTTGCGATCGACGACGGCGGTGCTGACGTCGTCGATCTTCAACGTGCACCCCCGGCAGGACTCGAACCTGCACCATCCCGGTTAAGAGCCGGGAGCTTTGCCTCGGTTGAGCTACGGAGCCGATGAGATGTGACCGGCAGGGGTCGAACCTGCGACGCCCCGCGTTTCAAGCGAGCGCTCTACCTGCCGAGCTACGGTCACGTGCACGCACGGGCGGAGCCGGGATCGACCGGCGAGCGCCTCCTCATCAGAGAGGTGCTCTGCCAGCTGAGCTACCCGCCTACAGCGAGCGAACGGCCAACCCGAGCACAAGGGCACGGGGTGACCGCCGCTCAGTCTAGGAACGCGACGTGGCGCATCGCACGCGCGGCCTGCTCGGTGTTCATCACCACCCGATGCCAGCCGCGCAGAACGACCGTCGCGTGATCAGGGTGTCGAACTGCGCCCTTTGCGAACACTTCCGGATCACGGACCATCCGCGACCACGCACTCCGCCGCCGCTCCTCCGCCGGGAGCCGGCGATACTCCTCGTCGGTGATCCCGCTTGGATACCCGCGGCTGACCCACACGACCTGGCCGCCGCGACGGTAGGCGAACTGCATTACATGCGCCCTGCCCCGGCCGCGCGACAGCGGCTCGTCGAACAGAACCAGCGACACGGATGGATCAACCGCCTCGGCCGGGACGAAGAACCACTCGCCCTGACGCACGTACGCTGCATTCCGACGCCGGAACGCGTCCTTCGGACGCCTGCGATCGATCACGGCGGCCGGCAGAAACTTCGCCTCTCCGTCCATCCCCCAACCAGGGGATCGACGCACAGGCGCGCTCTCTCCGGCACGGCCATCGGCAGCTGCGTAGTCACGTTCGCGCTCACGTCGAACGATCTTGTCTAAGCCACTCGTCCACCCTTCGACCCTGGACCACCGTTGCTGTCAGTCGACGCACGCGATGTCCTACGCGGGGGAGCCTTGGAGCCCGGTGCTCACGGCGATATTCCGCAGACAGCGCAGGTGTAACTTGCACCTGACTGCCAGGCGTCAATTGCGGAACGGCACAGGAGGACCTTTCTCTCTCAGACGGGGCCTCAATTACAGTCAGAGCTTCTTCAAGCTGAGCATCACCTTGTTGTTGGTTCACATTCGTTGCTGATCACGTTCAGGCACAAAAAAGGCGACCCATTCGGGTCGCCCTCGCTCCGGTTGCGATGCACGCGAGCAGAACTAGCGCGCACACCTCGCTGCGAGGGCTAAGACGTATCCGAACCGGTGCGTCTCGGCGAAGTCATGCCAGCACGACATGACCGGCGCCGTGGGCGCCGCATCGGACAATTTCGGTTGGGTGTTTGCGGTAGTGAGCATTTGGATCAAATTAGATGTCGCGAGCTAGGGTAACTCAGATATCCGAAGTTTGCAAGGCATGAATTAGGAGAATCTGGTCCCGCGCAGCAGGAGACCCAGAATGCTGGCCCCGCCAGCGGCGGATGCCGGAGATCGAGCGGCCAGGCCGAGGTCTGCCCGCGGTGCCGATCCGCGACACATTTGCGTCAGTCTTGGCACACATATCGAGCTCGAGGACGGGACCGTTGTCAACGCGTACAAACACCGCTGGACCCGACAGTATCTGCACCTCGCCGGCAGCTGCCGCGCGTTTCGTTACGTTGATGCGGGGGTCGCTCGCTGGCTCAGGGATTTGAGCGAGAAGGACGCAACCCGGAATGGCCCGGCGATCCGGCAACTCGAGCACGGGGGGCCGGGACGGAGCAGCAGCGTCGTGAAAATACTCAGAGGCTCCCGTCACCACAACATGAAGGAGCTGCGTTCCATCGGCGGCATGTGCGAGTGCTGTTTGCATTCGACCGGAATCGGCTGGCGATCCTGCTCGTCGGCGGCGACAAGACGGGTAACTGGAACGGCTGCTAGCAGAGCAATATCGCAGGCCGAGACCGAGATCTCGAACCTGGGGCCGGAGCCGCCTGCGGAGCGCCGCGTCAGATCGCGGCCGCCCAACGGCTTTCGGCAGTGCATCATTCGCGGTGATGCACCAAGTGCGGTCTGAACGTGCCTGACATCCGGGTGGCGATCGTCGGCTACGGGCAGGCCGGCCGGTTCTTCCATGCCCCGCTGATCGCGGCGACGGATGGGCTGGACGTGAGCAAGATCGTCACCTCGAGCTCAGCGAGGATCAGGCAGGCGGCCGCTGAGTACCCCGGAGCTCAGGTGGTCGCGAGCGTGGAGGATCTCTGGGGCGCGGCTGCACCGGAGATCGTCATCGTCGCCACGGCAAACAACTCGCATGTGCAGATCGCCGTGGACGTGATCGCGCACGGCGTGCCGGTGGTGGTCGAGAAGCCGGCGGCGCTCACGGCGGCTGAGGCGGGGGCGCTGGTGGAGCAAGCGGACGCTGCCGGCGTGATGCTGACCGTGTTTCAGAACCGGCGGTGGGACACGGACCAGCTCACGCTGCGCCGCCTGATCGAGGAGGATGCGCTCGGGGCAGTCACCCGCTACGAATCCCGCTTCGAGCGCTGGCGCCCGGATCTCGACCAGACCAAATCTCGCGAGGTCCTGCCGCCCGAGCAGGGGGGCGGCGTGCTGCTCGATCTCGGCGTCCACCTTGCCGATCAGGCGCTCGCGCTGTTCGGTTCGGTCACGGAGGTCTACGCGGAGATTGCCTCGCGCCGCGGAGCACTCGCCGAGGACGACGCGTTCGTCGCCCTGCGCCACGCGAGCGGCACCATCAGCCATCTGCACGCGGCTGTGGCCACCCCCTCGCCCGGGCCGCGCCTGCGTGTGCAGGGCACGGCCGGTGGGTTCCTCGTCCCCAACCTCGATCCGCAGGAAGCCGCACTGCGCGCGGGGGCCCGACCAGACACCGTCGATGAATGGGGGAAGCCAGAGAAGTGGGAGTACGGGCGGCTGATCGCCGGCGAGCGCAGCGTCCCGGTGCCTCCAGAGCCCGGCGACTGGCCCCGCTTCTACTCGCTATTGAGGGACTCGCTTCGAAACGGCGGACCTCCGCCGGTCGACCCGCGAGACGCCGTGGAAACGCTGCGCATACTCGAGGCAGCGAGGCGATCCGCTCGCGAACACCGCATCGTGGTCCCTTGACGGTAAGTCGGGTCTCAGCTGAGGTGGGTCGGCGCGGTCGCGTATCGAGGCAGGTGGAGTGCACCGGCGAGTTCGCGCTCGGCGACGCCGGCTGCCCCGAGCGACACGCCGAAGTCCGCGGCGACCTGTTGGGCGGTCATCGATCGCCCTGCCCCGATCAGGCCGCTAACGCGAGCCAACGCGACGACCGCGCCCGCCGCCCACACTTCCGGCTGGCCGTGCCGAATGACACCGAGGCGCGCTGCGTCGGCGAGCATCTGCCAGGCGGACCGCGCATGCGCCTGCCCGGCGTGGCGCCTCCACCACGAGGCGGCCAGGGTCGCGGCGTGCTCGCCGGCCGCTCGCTGGCTGGTCAGGAACCGGGGTTGCCCGCTCACCGGCTCGAATATATCCAGACGCGTCTAGGAACCGCTGGCACAGGCCTCTCCGCTGACCCATGCATCGATGTCGTGATGCCCTGTCGGTATGCACGACGACGCCGGCGTCGCAAGTCTCCGCGATTCCGGCGGCCGATCGCGAGAAGGCGCCCCACGCGCGCGCTCAACTCTTCGTGAGTTCTTCGCGAATACATGGCCCGAGTTACCGGATGGTTACCACCCTGTAGCCAGACTTCTGAGGAGTCGATCAGCCCCAGGGCGGGGTGGAAGACAAACCCCG
The DNA here is from genome assembly GCA_963795505.1 of uncultured Actinomycetes bacterium. Lineage (GTDB taxonomy): Bacteria > Actinomycetota > Thermoleophilia > Solirubrobacterales > Solirubrobacteraceae > Palsa-465. The sequence goes on along the minus strand of CAWCIB010000009.1, from coordinate 41,028 downwards.
AGTGGAGGAGCGTCACGGCGCGAACTCACCCCGCCTCGGGAGAGGCCGTCCGGCGAGTGACCGCGCCGACTTCTAGGCTGTTGCCGGTGTGGAACATCGGCGTGTTGCGCGAAGGGCCGCTGCACGTGGCGGTCAAGACGGTGTTGGCACGCCCTGGCGACCGGTTCGAGGTACCGGTCGGCGGTTTCGTGATCGATCTGGTTCGCGCCGATGGCGAGCTGGTCGAGGTGCAGATGGGTGGCTTCTCGGCGCTCGGCCGCAAGCTTGATGCCCTGCTTGATGCGCACCGGTTTCGGATCGTCTATCCGGTGGCCGCCGAGCGGCGAATCGTCCGCGTCGACGGGGACGGTGAAGTCACTTCGGTTCGTCGGTCGCCGAGGCGTGCGAGCGTGGTCGAGGTGTTCGACAAGCTTGTGGCGTTCCCGTCGCTGGTGACCCACCCGCACCTGACCGTCGAGGTGCTGTTGCTGCGCGAGGACCACGTACGCGGGGGACGACCCGAGCGGGTGGGTCGCAGGACACGAGATCCGGGAGAGCGGCGGCTGGTCGATGTGCTCGACCGTGTCGAGTTCCGAGGGCCCGACGATGTCCTGAGCATTCTGCCGGCGCTTCCGCCGGATCCATTCAGTACGCGTGAGCTGGCGGCGCTCCTTGGCTGCAGCGTGCCGCTGGCGCAGCGGACGGCCTACTGCCTGCGGATGATGGGGATAATCGAGGCGGTCGGCAAGCGGGGCCGCACGCCGCTGCACCAGCAACGCTCCGAAGCACTGGCTGCCATGTGATCGCGTAGCCGCTCCGGCGCCCCACTCATGAAACGATCACGGCTCAACCCGCAAGGCGGCGGCATTGGCGTGGCCGAAGATGTTCCACGCGGAGCGCGACGCCCGACGGGAAATCGCGACCAGGAGGAGCCGATGCCGTACATCCAACTCGACTTGCCGCGAGACGCCAGTGGGCACGACTTCAGTGCGGTAGCGACCAGCGTTGCTGACCTCTACGCCGAAGTGATGCAGACCGCGTCCAGCGGAGTCACCGTCGCTGTGCGCGAGCTAGGAGCAGGGCGCGTGCTCCGGAATGGGCATGCTGTGGTGGCGATCCGGTGCGATATCCGCAGCGGCCGCCCGGACGCGCAACGCGAGGCCTTCGCGGCCGCGTTGACCGATCTCGTCGCAGCCGGCGCCGAGGAGCTGGGCGCGGCGCGATCCGTCATCTACTTCACCGAAAGTCCTGGGCGGTGGATCTTCGAGGACGGCAAGTCGAACCCCGACTGGTCACCGAATGAGGCAACCAGCTGATCGCAGTATTCGTTAGTGACTCTCCCGATCGGCCTCGTCCGCCGCGCCAGTGGCGATCAGCGCGAGAACGTCGCCGCCGTAACGCTCGATGAACGCGGGGCCGACGCCTCTGATTCGCGCGAGCGAGTCGAGCGAGTTCGGGCGAGCGGTTGCGATCGCGGTGAGGGTGCGGTCGTGGGCAACGGTGAACGCCGGCTTGCCGTCCGCCGCGCGCACGCGCCATTCACGTAGCGCGGCGAATAGCGCCTCATCGGCTGGCCGCAGCACCGGCGTCTCCCGAACCGAGTCGCCGACCGCGGACTGACGCCGGCGTGGGGATCGTCCTGCCGGAGCGAGCGTCGCTGGGTCTGGGAGGCCGATCGTGCCGGGGTCACAGATGTCGCAGCAGCGGCCAGTCGGTACGCCCGGGCGGGCGTCGCCGAAGTGGTCGAGCAGGGTACGCCGGCGGCAGGCATCGGACGCGCACGCGAAGGACTCGACCGCGTGGTAGGCGCGCCACCCACGATCGCGGGCCCCGCGGCAGATCGCGGTAAGCCGGGCCGCCGTGCCGGCTCCGGTCAAGATCACGGCCAAACGGCCACCGCGTGCGGGCGCCAATCGACAGTAGCCGGCGCGCTCGGCGATTCCGAGGCAGATTCTTTCGCGGTCGTCTGATGACGGGTCGAGCTCGAGCGTGTCGCGGGCGCCGCGCGACTCGAGCCGGCGGACCAGGGCGAGCACGTCGTCCGCTTCGATCGCGTCGCGCTTGATGAAGTTGATCAGCCGACCGAGGTCGGAACGGTTCGACAGCAGGATCGCCCGCCCGGGCGCGCCGTCACGGCCCGCGCGGCCGACCTCCTGGTAGTAGCCCTCGACGCTTGTCGGCATCGCCCAGTGGATCACGGCGCGGACGTCGGCCTTGTCAACCCCCATCCCGAACGCGTTGGTCGCGACGACGATCTCGGCGTCTCCAGTCATGAAGCGGTGCTGAGCCGAGGCCCGCTCGTCGGGCGCCATACCGGCGTGGTATCCGACGGCGAGCAGACGCTCTGATCGCAACAGCTCGGTCACCTCCTCCACGTCGCGCCGGGTCCCGCAGTAGACGATCGCCGGACGCATGGATGTGTCCGACAGTGCCAGCGCCAGGAGCTGACCCTTGCGCGCCTTGGTGCCCGTCCCGTCGATCCGAACCACGTCGAAGGACAGGTTGGGCCGGTCGAATCCCGCCCGCAGGACGAACGGATCCCGCAGGCCGAGCCGTGTGAGGGTCTCATCGGCCACCTCCTCGGTCGCGGTCGCCGTGCAGGCCATCACGGTCGGAGAGCCAAGCCGGTCGATGACGCTGCGGAGCCGCAGGTAATCGGGGCGGAAATCGTGCCCCCACTCGGACACGCAGTGGGCCTCGTCTACCGCGAACAGGTCCACCCGCCGCGCCGCCAGCGCGTCCATGAACGACGCCGAGGCAAACCGTTCCGGTGAGCACAGAATGATACGGGCGCGGCCGCCGCGCACATCCGCCAGCGCTCGCGTTACCGCGGCACCGTCCATGCCGGAGGCGATCATTGCCGCGGGGTGGCCGCCCTGGCGCAGCCGCCGGTACTGGTCGGCCATCAGCGCGATCAGCGGTGAAACGACGACCGTCAGATCCTCGGAGGCGATGCCGGGCAGTTGGTAGCAAAGGCTCTTGCCGCCGCCGGTCGGCATCACGACCAGGCTGTCGCGGCCGGAGAGCGCGGCCGCGACCGCGTCGCGCTGTCCCGGACGGAAGGCGTCGAGACCGAAGTGCGCGAGCAGAGCATCCGGGTCGCGTGGGCCGTGGTAGCTGCGATCGACGGTGGTGTCTTCGAGTTCCTCGATCCGATCGAGACCGGTGAGCGCCCTCCGCGCCGCCGCTTCCTCGTCGACCAACGAGATCTGCCGGGGCTCGTTGGACCCCGCAGCCGCCAGCGCGGAGGTCAGCGGCGCTGCCTGCTGTCGCTCATCGGTCGACAGCGTGCGCCACAGCGACCGCAGCTCGCTCAGTTCCTGCTGCGCCAACGGGTCCGAGCGGTCGGCCTCAAGCCGTCGCAATAACGCGGTCGCCCGCACGAAGAACTCACTCATGCCGGTCAGCCTAGGCGGTGACCACGACGCTATGACGATTCGACCTCGGGAGCGGCGTTGACGAGCGTGTCCAGGCGCCTGAAGCGCGCCAGCACTAAACCGACCGTCCGCCGGACGTCGTCGGCGTCCGTCGCGTCGGCCGCCACGAACATCGCCCGGTCGCCCAGCGCAGCCTGCGCGGCCTCGCCGCGCTCCACATCCCGCCCGGTCACCATCACGCGAGCGCCCTCCGCGAGCATGCGCCGCGCCACCCCCAACCCGATGCCGCTGGTCCCGCCGATGATCAGCGCGACCCTCCCCTCAAGCCGCCGCGGGCGGCTCGGGCTCAGTCAGGGGGAAGCTCCCGGTAGACGAGGTCGAGGTCGATCCCCTGGGCGCGGCGGACGGCACGAGAGATGTAATAGATCAGTAGGCCGACCACCACGATGCCCCCCATGAAGGCCGGGATCTGCCATCGGTTGCCGGTGTTGCCGCTGAGCGCCAGCGCCGGGTAGTGCCACGCCTCCCAGGTCAGAAACACCACGACGGCGATCGACAGCGGCGCGACGATCTGCAGTACGGGGATGCCGAGTAACTTCATGTTCGCCGGTGAGCTGCCGTACAACTCCGGCCGCCGGATGGGGAACGCGAATGCCGCGACGCCGACGATCACCACGCACACCACACCGGCCAGTACGCCCAGAGCGAGTAACGTCTGGAAGGTGGTGGCGGTGACACTCCAGGCCAGCATCAGCGGTCACCAGTGTCATCACCACGATGATCGCGGCAACGGGCGAGTGGAAGCGATCGTTGACACTCGACAGCCGCTCGGGGAGCACGCGATCAAACGACCAGGCGAACACGCTGCGGATCGGCATGAACGTATTGCCGACCATCGCGGGCAGGCTCCAGAACAGGAATGACGCGACGATGATCGTCGTCAGGATGTTGCTGTTGACCGCCAGTCCCGCGAAGAAGTGGTAGAAGGGTCCGGTCGGCAGGACGTAGGCCGCGTTGGGGACTGTGTTGGCGCCGACGATGAACTGGTAGCTGGTCACCTTGTAGAGCAGCAGGACGCCGACGACCAGGCCGATGACGTTCCAGCTCAGGGCGCCGAACATGATCGACAGCTGGCGGTTGCGGTTCGAGGCGCTCTTGAGCTCGCCTGACAGGTAGACGCTCCACCAGTTCCAGATCATGAACGTCATGATCACGAAGATGGCGGGAGTGGTGGCCGAGCCGAAGGCGTGGGGGTGTGCGTTCTGGGCGTGGGCGGTGGTGATCACGCTGTGTAGGCGTCGCCGTTGGCGCCGAAGGTGTGTGAGATCGCGTTGAAGTGGTTCTGGAAGCCGCCCTTTGAGGAGAACAGCAGAACGACGAACGCCAGCAGCGTGCCCGCGCTGGCGATGAACCAGAAGGTGTTCTGCCACCTGAACGTCGCCTTGGTGCCGGCGATGAGGATCGCCGTCATCCACACGATCATCACGCAGCCCGCCGACGAAGATCCATCCCTTGTCGGTCTGGATGTGCGTGCCGGCGGTGACCAGGGCGTGGCTGTTGAAGATCGTCCCCAGTGTGACCAGCACCGGCCCGACCGCGAACACCGGGAAGTACCGCGCCCAGAACGTCGCGCCGATGATCGCCGAGAAGGCAGCGCCGAAGTTGGAGACCAGCGCCGCCGGCGGGCTGAGGATGCGGCTGACCCAGACGTAGTCGCCGCCGGTCTTGGGCATCGAGGACGCCAGCAGCGCCATCATGATCAGGATCGGGACGTTCAGCACGAACGACCACAGCGTCGCGGCCACCAGGTCCGAGCCGGGGAACGCCGTCAGCGCGAAGAAGACGCCCCAGGCCAGCGTAGCCCCGACCGGCGCCGAGAAGACGGCGTTGAAGATCGTGGCGTCAAGCGCCGAGGCCTCGCGGACCAGGCCCGTGCTGCGGCGCACGAACAGCTGGCTCGACTGACGGCTCGGCGCGTCGACGCCGGAGGCTTGCAGGTCTGCCATGGATCTCCCCCTCGGGCTGCGGCTGCTCGGCGGAGTTATAACAACATCGAACATTCGTGACAACCAAGTCTCGTGTAAACGGCCTTGCTCCGAACGTGCGATCTTGCGGAGGACCGACGCTTTGACAAGATGACGCCGTGCTTGCCGTCGATCGCCGTCACCGGATCCTTGAGCAGGTCGCCGAACACCAAACGATCCACATCGCCGAGCTCGCCGCCGAGCTGGGCGTCTCGGAGATGACGATCCGCCGCGACATCACCCGCCTGGAGCGCGATGGCTTCCTGCGCCGCACCTACGGCGGCGCGACCGCGCACCTGACGCGCTCAATGGAGCTGCTGTTCAACGCCCGCGCGCTGGAGAACGCGCCCGCCAAACGGATCATCGGCATGCATGCCGCCGCAGACGCTGACCCCCGAGCGCACGATCTTCGTCGGGATCGGCAGCACCACCGAGCAGTTCGCGATGTTCCTGCCCCCGCGCGAGGACCTCACCGTCGTCACCGGCTCGCTGCCGGTCGCCAGCCTGCTGGGCACGCGCAAGGGCCGCGTAGTCGTGCTCGGCGGCTCGGTGCTGACCGACGAGCTGGCGTGCGTGGGCCCGGTGGCCGCCGCCACCGTGCGCCGCTACCACGCCGACCTGGCCGTGCTCGGCGCCGCCGGTCTGTCGGCGCGCCACGGCATCACCGAGCTCAGCGACGAGGCGGCCGAGATCCAGCGGCTGATGATCGAGCACAGCGATCGGCTGGTGATCGTCGCCGACGGCTCCAAGCTCGGCCAGACTCACATGGCCTCGGTCGCGCCGGCCGACCGGATCTCGACGCTGATCACCGACGCCGCCGCGCCGCGACCAGGAGCTGGTCGAGCTCGAGGCGCTCGGTGTCGAGATCGTCCTGGTCGCGCGCCCGGCCGCCCGCGGCGCCGACCGCCGCGGCATGCCGAGGCCGGCGGCTCACCCAGGACGAAGGCCTTGCCTCGTCGACCAAGGGAGAATGACCCATGCGGACCCTGAAGGATCTGTTCGGCGTCGAGAAGCCGCTGATCGCGATGTGCCACCTGGAGGGTCTGCCGGGCCGCCCGCGCTATGACGCGGCGCGCGGGCTCGAGGCGATCGTGGAGTCCGCGAGGCGGGAGGTCAAGGCGCTCCAGGACGGCGGGGTCGACGCGATCCTGTTCTGCAACGAGAACGACATCCCGTACTCCACCTCGGTGGGCATGGAGGCGGTGGCCACGATGACCCACGTGATCGGCCGCCTGCGCGGCGAGCTGCGCGTCCCCTACGGGACGAACCTGCTGTGGGATCCGGCGGCCAGCGTCGCCGCCGCCGTCGCCAGCGGCGCCTCGTTCATCCGCGAGGTCCTGACCGGCGTCTACGACTGCGACATGGGGCTGCTGGCCCCCGACCTCGGCGCGGTCGCCGGCTATCGGCACGCTCATCGGCGGCGGGCACGTCGCGATGTTCGCCAACATCACCCCGGAGTTCAGCCGCTCGGTCGGCGGGCGCACCGTCGCCGAGCGCGCCGCCAGCGCCGCCTACCTGGGCGTCGATGCGCTGCTGATCTCCGGGCCGGCGGCCGGCGTCGACGCCAGCATGTCGGACCTGCGAGAGGCCAAAGAGGCGGTCGAGATCCCGGTGCTGGCCAACACCGGCGTCAAGCACGAGACCGTCGCAGGACGTGCTCGCGGTCGCCGACGGCGCGATCGTCGGCACGAGCCTCAAGGTCGACGGCCACACCTGGAACCCGGTCGACCCCGAGCGGGTCGTGGACATGATGAGGCGGGTGCGCGAGGTGCGCGGCTCGCTCGTCGCGAGCTGAGGCGGCCGTGGCCAAGAAGACCAAGCTGTTCTTCGCCACCGATGTCCATGGCTCGGAGATGTGCTTTCGCAAGTTCCTCAACGCGGGAGCCGTGTACAAGCCCGACGTGATGGTGCTCGGCGGCGACATCGCCGGCAAGGCGGTGCAGGCGGTCGAGGACCTCGGCGGCGGACGGTTCACGACCACGTTTCGCGGCCACCGCTACGACATCGAGGACGAGGACGAGCTGGCGCGCGTGGAGCGCGCGATCTCCGACGTCGGCTACTACCCGTGGCGATCGCAGCCCGGAGAGCTCGACCAGCGGATCGAGGACGGCACGGTCGAGGATCTCCTGCTCGACCTCATGCGCCAGCGCCTCGAGCGCTGGATGGAGATGGCCGACGAGCGGCTGCGTCCGCTCGGCAAGCCGGTGTTCTGGATGCTCGGCAACGACGACCCGCCGTCGCTCGTGCGAGCCGCTGCAGGACGCGCCCTGGGGCGAGCACGCCGAGGGCCGCGTGCTCCCGCTCGACGACGAGCACACGCTGATCTCGTGGGGCTGGTCCAACCCGACGCCCTGGAACAGCTTTCGCGAGATGAGCGAGGAGGAGTTGACCGGTCACTTCGAGGACCTGTTCGGCCGAGGCCGCCGACGATCACCGTGTGGTGTTCAACGCCCACGTGCCGCCGTTTGACAGCGGCCTCGACGAGGCGCCGCTGCTCGACGCGAACCTCACCGTCACCCAGCAGGCCGGGCAGGTCAAGCTCGGACCGGTCGGCAGCACCGCGGTCCGGGCGGCGATCGAGCGCCACCAGCCGATAGCGAGCCTCCACGGCCACGTCCACGAGTCCGCGGGCTTTCGCCGGATCGGCGAACGCTGTCGTTCAACCCCGGGCAGCGATTACGGCACCGGGTCGCTCAACGGCGCGATCCTCACCGTCTCGGGCGACAAGCTGAAGTCCCATCAGCTGGTCCGCGGGTGATGGCCGACGATGCCCTGTTCGTCGCCATCGACGTCGGCACCACCGGAGCGCGCGCGTCGGCCGTCGACCTGCGGCGGGCGGTGCGTCCTGCGAGGCCCGGCGCCCCTACGCGACCTCGACTCCCCGACCGGGCTGGGCCGAGCAGGATCCCCGCGACTGGCGCGACGCGGCGCTCGACGCGCTCCGCGCAGCTGACCGCCGCTCCCGAGCGTTCGCGCCGCGTCGGTGCGGGCGATCGGCCTGACCGGCCAATGCCCGACGATCGCGCCGTTTGACCGTGACCGCCGCCCGCTGGGTCCGGGCCTGCTGTACCGCGACAACCGCGCGACCGCCGAGGCCAACGCGGATGCTCGCGCACGTCGGCGACAGAGACGATGCACGCGCGCACCGGGCACGTCGCCTCCGCGTTCCACGTCGGCCCGAAGGTCCTGTGGCTGCGCGAGCATGCGAGCCGGCGATCTTTCGCGGCCGCCGACCGCTTCCTGCAGCCGCGCGACGTGGTCCTGCACGCGCTCACCGGCGTGACCGCCACCGACGAGACCCACGCCAACTCGACGCTGTTCTTCGACCTGCGCGAGCGGGCCTGGGCCGGGGACCTGCTCGACGCCTTCTCGTTGCTCGGACGACCTGTTTCCCGAGGTGCTGGCGCCATGGCAGGCGGCCGGAGAGCTGTCGTCGGAGCTGTCGCGAGACGCACCGGGCATACCGCGGGCTGCCCCGTCGTGGTGGGCGCGGCCGACAGCCAGTGCGCCGCGTTCGGCAGCGCCATGCCGGGGCCCGGGCCGATCAGCGAGATGGCCGGCGCCTCCTCGTGCCTGAACTCGGTGATCGCAGCAGCCCAGCCGGCGACCTGCGGATCACCCACTACAGCTACGTGCTGCCCGACTGCTACTGCACCGAGCTCGGCGTAAACGTGACCGGCGGCGTGCTCAGCTGGGCGGTCGACCAGCTCCGGCTGGCGGGCTTCGAGGAGCTAGAGGCCGGGGCGCGCCGTGTGCGGGCGGAGCTGGCGCAGGGCAGGCGCGATCCACGGCTCGCCGCGCCTCTGTTCCTGCCCTACCTCGGCGACGGCGAGCGCGACGACCCGGCGCTGCGGGCGGCGTTCGTCGGCCTGTCCGACCGCACACGGCGCGACGAGCTCGCCTACGCGGTGCTGGAGGGCCTGGCGTTCGCGATCGCCGAGACCGTCTCGGTCCTGCGTCGCGGCGGGCTCGCCGCTCGGACGAGCTGCGGGTGGGCGGCGGCGGCGCGCGGCTGGCCACCCTCGGCCAGATCAAGGCCGACGCGCTGGGCGCGCCGGTGGTGCACCTCGCACACGACTCGGCGCCGGTCGGCGTGGCGCTGCTGGCGGCCACCGCGGAGCCGGCTTCGCCGATGAAGCGCAGCGCGGCGCTGGACGGCGAACCTCAACGGGCAGCGCGCCGCTTCGAGCCCGACGCACCCTGCGGCGCGGCTGATCGGCGAGCGCTACCGGTGGTTCCTCGAGGTCCGGGAGTCGGACGCGGTGAGGCTGCGGGCATGAGGCTCGACCCTCGGGATCAACAACTGCTTCGCGGTCAAGCGCTGGCCGCGCCCGGACGAGTGGGCACAGGTGGTCGCGCGACGAGCTCGGGCCTGGAGCGTCGTCCAGCACAGCCTCGACCTCACGATCTCGACGGCGGCGACTTGTCCGGAGGCCGCCGCCTCCGGATCCGCGGCGCCTGCGAGCGCGCCGGGCTCCGGATCGACTCCGTGTTCACCGGGCTGGCCGCCTACTCGCGCGAACCTGATGCTGGCTCCCGGACGCGGCACAGCGGCAGCGGGGCGCCGAGCTACTGGTCGAGCGGCGATCCGGTTTGCGGCGCGCGCTCGGCGCGGGCAGCGTCGGTGGGCATGTCGGGCAGCCTGTCCCGCGCCGGATGCCGACGATCGCGCGCGCCGACGCGCGCTCTGGGAGCGAGCTCCAGCGTCCGTCTCGCGCGGCCTGGCGCGGCTCGCACGCGGACAGGGGCTCGGCGCACTTGCTGGTCGAGAACATGGCGTGCGACCGCGAGCCGTGGCGGATGGCCGACGTCGAGTCGCTGCTGGCGGACGCCGACGACGACCATGCCGCGATCGACGCTGTGCCTGGACGTCGGGCACCAATGCGCGCCGGGCGCGACGCGGCGAGGAGGCCGACCCATACGCCTGGCTGCGGCGCTGGGTGCGGCGGACCGCGGCTGGTCCACCTGCAGCAGAGCGACGCCGCCGGCGACCATCACTGGCCATTCACCGCCGAATACAACCGGCGCGGGCGGATCCGCGGCGGATCGGGTGCTCGACGCGCTCTGGCGGACTCCGGCGCCGAGCAGATGACGCTGCATGCTCGAGGTCATCCCGCCGTTTGAGGCCGACGACGCGCGCGTCCTCGACGAGCTGCGAGAGAGCGTCGCGTACTGGAGCAGGCGCACTACGAGAACATCAGGCAATGGATCCGCGCCGGAGCGACTCCTCCCAACAGAGCTCGACGTCGCCGAGGAGGGCCGGCGTCTGGCGATCGCCGCGCGCGACGGCGGCCTGTCGCTGCGGCTTGCTCGGGGGCGTGGCCGTCTGGTGCCAGTGTCCGAGCGCCCGGGTAGCCGCCGCTAGCGCGTACGTACGGCGACGCCGACTTCGTCGCCCGCTCGGGCGACCGCAAGCGAATCACCGCGTTCGTGGAAGACCAGGGCTACGAGTCCGACCGGATGTTCAACGCGCTGCACGGCGCGAGCCGGCTGAACTTCCACGACCCCGCGCGCGGCCGTCCACTGGACGTACTGTTGGATCGCTTTGTGATGGCGCACGCGCTCGACCTGCGCGACAGCGCGTCCAGCGACGGGCTGACGATCTCACTCGCCGACCTGCTGATGACCAAGCTCCAGGTCGTCAGCATCAACGAGAAGGACGTCCGCGACCTCGCGGCGCTGCTGCTCGACCACGCGCTTGGTCCGGGCGAGATCGAGACCGCGCGGATCCTCGAAGCAACCCGTAACGACTGGGGTCTGGAGCACACGATGCACCGCACGCTGGGCACCCTGGCCGACCTGATCGAGGGGTTTGGGCTTCCGACCACTAAGACCGAACTGGTGCGAGCGCGGATCGTCGAGCTGATCGACGCCTTGAACGCCGCTGCCAAGGGCACGAAGTGGAAGATGCGCGCCCGCGTGGGGGAACGGGTGAAGTGGTACGAGGACCCCGAGGAGGCGCGGGGATAGAGCGTCGTCATCGACTTCGATCAGCCTGCGGAGATTGAAGCCTGACTACTCCGACATGAACGGCAGGAAGTCCTCTGCTCCAGTCAGCTGGAACAGCCGCTGTGCCTGGGGGGAGCTCTTCGTCAGGTGGATGCGCGGTCGGCTCTCCTCGGCGCCGGTGTGTTTGATCAAGACGTGCAGGCCAGTGGAGTCGATGAAGCTGACCGCGTGGAGGTCGACCACGATCCGAGGCGCGTTCGTGCGTCGTGCTCGTACCAGTGCCTGGTCGAGCAGATGAGAAGTGGTGATGTCGAGCTCGCCTTCCACCACGAGCACCAGCGACCCGTCGCGCTCGACGGTGTCGATCCTGAGGGGGGTGTCCAAGCTTTGCTTCCGGGAGAGAATCAACGTCGCTCCGCTGCACGCTTCGAGCCGCAGGCGGCACAGGTGGCGAACATTAGGCTCGCCAAGTTCGAAGGCCCGCTGATCGTGTTCTCACGCAGACGTAGTCCCTCGGACATCCGGCGGCCGTGCGTAGATCGACCGAGCCAGGCCGGCCGGAGGGACGCTACCCTCGCGAACGCGTGGGTTCGCTGACCAATCTCATCAGCATCGTCGATGCCGACGCGGATCTGGCGAATCTGCTGGACGAGCATGAACGCGAGCGCGCCCGGCGAGAGGCGCTGACCCGCGTCCGCCACCTCTCAGTGGGCGACTGGGACGCGGTCGGCGCGGTCGAGCCGGACATGCACCATCGCGGCTTTCTGATCATCGAGGGACTGCTCTCGCGCGAGGTCCACGTGCTCGGCCGGCAATGCGTCGAGCTGCTCGGCGAGGGCGATGTCCTACGCCCATGGCGGTGGGATCCCGACGGGTTGCACGTTCATGCCGAGGTGGGATGGATGGTGCTAGAGCCGACCGACCTGGCCGTGCTCGATCACGGCCTCGTGGTTCGCATGAATCCCTGGCCGCAACTCGGCTTGGAGCTCTTTGCCCGCGGCACCCGGCGGGCGCATTCGCTGGCGGTGGCCTTGGCGATCGCACACCATCAACGGGTCGAAGACCGTCTGCTGTTGACGTTGTGGCATCTGGCCGAGCACTGGGGGCGGGTCGGACCGGAGGGAATCATCGTCCCCTTGCCCCTCTCGCATCAGCGGCTGGCGGATCTCGTCGGCGCGCATCGCCCGTCCGTCACCACGGCGATGGGGGCTCTGGCGCGGTCTGGCGCTGTCAGCCGGCGCGATGACGGCGTCTGGATGTTGCATGGTGCGCCGCCGTCCGAGCTGCGCCATCACCGTCTGGTCGCCGCGATGACTTGATTGGAGAAGTCTGCCGCCCGGCGGTCGGCGCGTCAGCCGCGGCCCGGCCGCCGGGTGCTGGCAGCCTTGTTCAGAGCCGTCCGGCGACCAGGGCCGCTACGGCCAAGATCGCGATCAAGAACAGCAGCGGATGAACGGCCACTCCACCAACCACAGCGATGATCAGGAGAACGGCGGCAACGACGAGAAGCATGCTCACCTCCGTATCGGTTTTGAGGAGGTAACCCACCGGCAGGCCCTGGTCCCGGACGTCGGTTCTCGCGGGGACGTCCGCATGCGGACAGGCGAGTCCGCCCGGGGGCCGCAGGTCAGTCGCCGTGTTCGGTGCCGAGTTGCTCGATGGCGGCGCGGGCGACGTCTTGTTCGTCGATGAGGTCGGCGTCGCGGTCGACGGCGGCGACGAGTGCGGCGTGAGCAATGCCGATTGTGGTCCGCAGATTACGTCCCGTCCGCGTCCGGTTGAGCTCTGCGAGCAGTTCGACCGCGGCCGTCGAGAGGGCAGCGTCGCTTGCGACGTTCGCGGCGAGCCGGGTGCGGCGGCCGAGGATCCGCCGGAGCTGGCCGCTGACCACGGGCGGTACGGCAAGCAGACGCTCGAGCGCGCCGTGCTCGCGCCGCGCTCTCTCGAACGACTCCATGCCGAGGTATTCGTCGTGGACGGCGACGATCAGGCCCGCATGTAGCTCGGTGAGCGCGCGCAGCACGGGGCCGAAGAACCCGCCGACAAGCTGATCGCGGCTGCTGCCACTCCCCAGGCGGCGGGTGAAGCTGTCCGAGTCGTCGATGACGATCACCGGCAGGCGGTCAGCGGCGGCGATCGCCTCGAGCGCGCGGTTGATGTTCTCCAGCATTTCGCCGGCGGGTCGTTGCAGGTCGACGCCTTCGAGCGTGGAGGTGACCTCGCCGGCGAGACTGCCGCTGGCGACCCAGAACTTCGCCGCGAGCTTGGCGGCAAGCCGACGTTCACTGCCGGGCAGCGGGCGCCGCTCGGCCGCGGCGGTCAGGATCGTGTCCCGATCGCGCGCGGTCAACGTGCCGGCGCGTTGGGCGTCGCGGACGATGCTCTGGATCAGGTGTGCGGCAAACCGCCGCACGTCAAGCACGACCTGGTCGTCGTCGAAGGCGACCGAGACCCAGATCGGCGCGATCGTCCCGGTGGCATCATCGAGCGTGTACCGCAGCAGGCTCGTCTTGCCGCAACCGATGGGTCCCCTCACGCCCAGTCGCTCCGTGCTCCGTGCGGCGCGCAGAACGCTGCTCTCGGTGCCGATGCGTCCGCGGTCATCGAACGGGACGTGGAAGGCGGTCATGTCGACGTGCAGCGGGCTGCCATCGAAGGCGTGTGCGCCGAGCAGTTGGGTGAGAATCTCGTTGCTCATGCCGGGCTGCGCAAGCCGAAACGCCGCGCGGGGCGTCCGCGGCGCCCGGGCTCGTGCTGCTCGATCGTCTCAAGCAGACCGGCGGACTCGAGTTCGTGCATCAGCTGGCTGGCCCGCTGCCGGCTCGCGCCGATCTGGCGCAGCATCGTCGCGTCGGACGCCGACGCCGGCCCATGCTCTGCGAGGTAGTTGACGAGCGCACCGGCGAGCGGACCTGCGGCTGCCGTGGCCCGTTCGGTGATCTTGTCGGCGCCTCTGCTGACTGGCTGGATGCCGGCCTGGATGTCGGCGGCGGCTCGCAGCAGCCGTCTCGGGTTGCCATCTGCCACCGCGAGCGCGCGCTCGATATCGGCTTTGGTCAGGTCGGGTAGGTGGGCGCGCAATAGCTTCGCGGCATCTGGATCGGTCAGCGGGCCGAGCCTGACGGTCTGCTCGAAGAACGCATCGGCGGGCGGCTCCAGGTAGAGCGTCTCGGCAGCGCTGTCGCCGGCGACGACCCAGCTGGCGCCGTCGAGCGCCCAGAGTTCGTTTCGGAGACTCCCGAACACGCCGTGGGCGACGGTCGGCGTGATGCCGTCGACCATCAGGCAGACGGGACGGGCGGCGGCGGCTAGCCGCTCGCCGAGCAGGTCGACCAGCTCCATCACGATCGCCGGCTGGGCGACCTGCCCGAACGGCCCATCGGGCAGCGACAGCGCCCGCAGGTCCTCGATCCAGCGAACGCGGGAGCCCGCCGGCTCGGCGAGCCGCTGGACCCGGGCGACCAGAACCCCGAGCAGCTGGGACGGAGTGCTCGCCAGCTCGCCGCTGATGATTACCGCCTGGCGCGGGGGTTCTTGGCGTGCGAGCAGCCACGCCACGTGGTTGAGCAGCGACGTGCGCCCGCTCCCACGTTCCCCAAGGAGGAGCACCGGCCTTGAGTCGCCGACGGCTCGGAGGATCTCGTCGGTCTCGCGGTTACGATCCACGAACCGGCGCTGGTCGGCCCGGGATTGCGCGAGGGGCTGGACGGACATGGGCGCAATATTAGCGAAAAGTTTGTGCTAATCGCTAGCACAAACAGTGCGCCGGAGCGAGAGTTTCAGTCAGCGCCGTCGTCTGCGAGCACGCCCTCGGGCTGAGTGGCGATCCGGCGAGAGGCTGCTCACGGTCTGGTCGGCCGGGAAGATACGGCTGTCGTCCGAGATCGTGTCCATGACCTCGTCGATCAGTTTGGTCGCCGCTTCGATCTGGTGAGCGCCGTGCCGAGCAACTACCCCGCCGATGGCACGTCGGATCATCGAGTAGGCGTCGTCAGCCGCATCGTCCTGCCCTGAACGAGCACGCTCGAGCGTTTCGACGATCATCTGGCCGAGCACCCAGTGGCACACGAAGAGCTGGCGGATGAACTCATCCAAGGCCTCACGGTCAACTGGTGATGGCGCCGGACTGCTCACATGTGTAAGAGCCGCGACGGGGCACGTTTCCTCCCCCTTATGGCGATTTCCCGGCCCGATCCGCCTCCCGACCGTTTGTAACGCGCCTGTGTCGGAGTTGGCACACACTTGGCACGACCATGTCTTGATCGGTTGCAGGACCCCGGGCGATGCTCCCGACATGGCAACGCTAGCCCAGAAGATCAAGACCGAGAAGCGGATGCGAGAGCTGCTTGAGCATGGTGGCCTCCCTCAGCCGGACTACGTCGAGTACGGCTTCACCTGCATCAGGCTCTTCTTCGAGGACACCAAGACGGTGGTCGTCATCGATATCGATGAGCCCGACGGCGTCGAGAGCATCGACATACCAGCCGATCGCGCCGACCGGTCGCCCCGCCGGTCCCGCCCCTGAGGCAACACGGGCCCCGGTTGACCGACAACTCGTCGGGCTTATAACTTCCCGGCTGCGGTCGCGCGAGAAGCCCACACCGAAATGACTCGCGAGGCTCTGACCCGACCGAGCGCCGGACCGTCTACGACGACGCGTAGTAATTATCCTGAGTCGTTAGACGCTCCCCACGCGTGAACCTTCCCTAGCTCGATGAGAATCTGCCGCGGCACGATCGGCTCCCCGCCCGGCGCTGAATCCGGGGGTGGAGCGCGCTAGGTCGTGGTGACAGGCAGACCCGCGGCCAGTTCCAACAAGCGCCGGGCGCGGTCGGCGACCGGCAAGTCGACGAACTCGCCGTCCGGGAGCTTCACTGGCTCGCCGCCCGCGGCGTCGAAGGCGTCGAGCACGGTCTGCGCCCATTCCGAGTTCGTCGGCGGAGGGGGTGAACACCTCGTGGAGGATTGGCCAGTTGCCTCGGGTGGATCGCGGACTTGCCGAAGAAGCCGAGCGAGCGGGCGAACTCAGTTTGGGCGCGCAGGCCGGCCTCGTCGTCGATGACCGGGTAGACGCTGTCGATCGGGGGGCTCGATTCCCGCGGCGCGAGAGGCAACGACGAGGTGTGAGCGGGCGTAGAGCGTCTGCAGGTTCCCGTCGCCGGCGCCGAGATCGCGACGCAGGTCGACGCCGCCCAGTGAGAGATGCCGGACGCCGGCAACCGGAGCGATCTCCGGCGCGGCGAGGATCCCGCGGGCGCTCTCGATGGCGCAGATCAGCGGCGTGCCGGGCGCGCGATCGCGCACCCACCGCACGTCCGCGCGCGGACTCGACCTTGGGGATGCGGATGCCGGCGGCGACGGCCCGCGACCGCGGCGAGGTCGGCGGCGGCAAGCTCGGTGCCGACGGCGTTGATCCGCACCCAGGCCGAGCGGCTCGGCGAGGACGTCGGCGACCATCGCGCGGGCTTGCTGCTTGGCGTGCGGCGGGACGGCGTCCTCGAGGTCGAGCATGACGGCGTCCGCGCCCGCGTCGAACACGCGCCCGAGCAGCTTCTCGTTGTGGCCGGGAGCGAACAGGTAGCTGCGGTGCATCAGATCACTCCCTGCTCGCGTAGCTCGCGCGATGCGCTCGGCAGTCGAGGCCGAGGCGCTCGCCGTAGATGCTGGTCGTTGTCCTGGCCGAGCCGGCGACCGGCGAAGCGGATCGCGCCCGGGCTCTCGGACAGGCGGAACATGAGGTTCTGCATCCGCAGCGGGCCGAGGTCCTCGTCCTCGACGGTGGTGATCGCGTCGAGGGCTTCGACTTGCGGGTCATTCATCAGTTGCTCGATGTCGTAGATCGGGGCGATCGCCGCGCCGGCCTCCTCGAACGCGCGTCATCACCTCGTCGAAGTCACGGGCTCTGATCCAGCCGCCGACGATGTCGTCGAGCTGGTCGCCGTGGCGAACGCGTTCGCCGGCGGACGTCGAACCACGGCTGCTCGGCGATGTCCGGTCGGCCGACCAGGCGCATGACCCGCTCGGCGATCGAGGTCGCGCTGGCGGAGATCGCCACCCAGCGACCGTCGCGCGTCATGTAGGTGTTGCGGGGAGCGTTGTTGGTGCGAGCGGTTGCCGTGACGTCCGGGCACGATCCCGAGCTGGTCGTACACGCTCGGGCCGGGCCCGAGCAGCGTCAGCAGTGGCTCGAGCAGCGAGATGTCGATCACCTGGCCGCGGCCGCCGTTCTGCTTACGGTGGTAGAGAGCGCAGCAGGACGGCGATCGTTCCCGCGAGGCCGGTCACGCCGTCGGCCAGCCCGAAGGGCGGCAGCGTGGGCGGGCCGTCCGGCTGACCGGTCTGGTGGGCGAAGCCGCTCATCGCCTCGGCCAGCGTTCCGAAGGCTCGGCGCTTGGCGTAGGGCCGAACTGGCCAAAGCCGGTGACGCGCAGGATCACCAGCGACGGGTTGATGTCGTGAAGACGGTCGGGGCCGAGCCCCCATTTCTCCATCACTCCGGGCCGGAAGTTCTCGATCAGCACGTCGGCGTCGATGACCAGGCGCTCGAGCAGCTCGCGACCGCTCGGGTGGCCGAGGTTGAGGGTCACCGTGCGCTTGTTGCGCGAGATGACCTTCCACCACAGGCCGTGACCGTCCTTGTTGTGCCCGTGGGTGCGGGCGGGATCGCCGCGGGGATGCTCGACCTTGATCACATCTGCCCCGTAGTCGCCGAGCATCATCGCGGTGATCGGGGCGGCGTAGACGGTGCTGACGTCCAGCACGCGGATGCCGTGCAGCGGTCCCTGGCTCCGGGGCTCGAAGTCTGCGGTGACTGCCGTTGGTCGCGTCGTCATGGTCGGGGCTTTGGGTGGGCGGTGGGCAGGTGGCTGGTGAGTGTCACTTTGGGGGTTTGCATGCCTGGTCCCGTGAGTGCGTTGGCGTGGTGCACCCGGGGCCACCGCCTGTCGGCGGTGGCCCCGGGTGCTTGGCGGTGATTACTTCGTGTATCCCTCGAGCTTGTTCGCCGCGATCACGTACGAGTTGGTGTAAGTGCCGGCGAGGTTGATCGGGTGGGGGGCGTTGCCGATGAACTTCTCGATCGTGTACACGGTCTGGGGTCCGTTGGCGGGCATCATCCCGTCGGGCAGGAACTGGCCCTTGTCGCCGGCGAGCTCGTTGATGTAGTCGGCCTTCGTCGTCAGGCCGTTGGAGACGAACGCCGGCGGCATCGCGTTGGCGATCTGGGCCGCGCTATGGGTGGCGATCCAGTGCATCGTGGCCACCAGCGCGTCGACCACGGCCTGCGTCTCCTTCTGGTGTGAGCTGACCCAGGAGGCCTGGGCGAGGACGCCGGCGGCCGGGTAGGCGCCGCCCAGCCACTGCTCCGCGCCGCTCGTCGTGGCGAGGTTCATCGCGGTGTAGCCGACCCCTTCGTCTGGACGGCGCCCGCGGTGGGCTGTGAGGTCATCCCGCACGCGATCCGCTGGTGCTGCAAGCGCGGCGACGAAGGTCGGACCGGCGCCGACCGCGGCGCGGTTGTACTGCTGTGTGGTCAGCCCGGCGCGGTGCGCCATGTACTGCGTGAGCTCGTCGGTGCCCGACCCGATGTCGGTGACGCCGACGGTCTTGCCCTTCCACTGGGCGGGCGAGCTGATCGTCGTGCCCTTGGCGCACATCTCGCGCTCGCCGGGCGCGCCGCTCAGCTGCGCGACGCTGATGACGTCCTTGCCCTTTTCCTGGAAGTCGATCGTGTGCACGTACCATGCGCCGGCCATGTCGACCTGGCCCGAGGCCATCGCGTCCTCGGCGCCCACGCCGCCGTTCTGCTCGGTGGAGAGCTGCATGTTGACGCCGTACTTCTTGTAGAAGCCGAGGTTCTGGGCGAGCTGGTAGGGCAGGTAGATCTGCTTGTCGATCCCGCCGACCATCATGGTGACGGTCGGCAGGTTCGAACTGGAACTGGTGTTGGCGGCGTTGGAGGCGCTGCCGCTGCTACTCGAGCTGGAGCCGCATGCGGCGACCCCAGCGGCCAGGGCGGCCGCCCCGAGCGCGATCGTGAGCTTGCGTTTGAACATGGGTCGTGCTCCTCCCTATGGGTGGATACTGCTGTGACGAGGCGTCAGCCCTGGGAAGCGGGGATGCCCGCGCTAGATGCCGGCGACTTCAGCCGTGGACGGCGGACGCCAGGCGAGCAGGCGTCGCTCCAGCGCTCCGATCATCCCCTCGGCGGTGAGCGCGATGATCGCGATGATCGCCATCGCCGCGAACACGCCATTGGGGTTGAAATTGTTCATGCGAGTTGGCGATGAGCAGCCCGAGCCCCTTCGTGGCGCCCAGGAACTCGCCGACGATCGCGCCGATAATCGCGAAACCGAACGCGACGTGGAGGCTCGCGATGATCCACGTCAACGCCGAGGGCACCACGACGTTGCGCGTGACCTGGAGCTTGGACGCGCCGAGCACGCGGGCGTTGTTGATGAGGTTCTGGTCAACCTCCCGCACGCCCTGGTAGGCGTTGAAGAACACCACGAAGAACACCAGCACCGCGGCCAGCAGCGCCTTGGAGCTCGTGCCGAGGCCGAGGGCGACGGTGAACAGCGCCCCGAGCACGATCCGCGGGATCGCGTTCAGGACCTTGATGTAGGGCTGGAGCACGTCCGCGAGGAACCGATTCTGGCCCAGCGCCACGCCGACAACCACACCGGCGGCGACGCCACCCACGAAGCCGAGCAGCGCCTCCTTCATGGTGACCCAAATCTGCAGCCAGATCGACCCGTACTGGGTTCCGTGGTTGATCCAGTCGCGCAACTGGGTGACGATGCCGCTCGGCTGCCCCCAGAAGAACTTGTCGATGACCTTCGCGTCGGTGAGAAGTTCCCAGCCGCCGATGATGAGGATCGCAAGGAACGCTCGTGCGCCCCAGATCGCCAGCTTCCGCTGCCTCGCGCGTTTGCGCGCACGAGCAGCGATCGTCGCCTCGTCCGACGCCGATGCGGTCAGCAGATCGGTGTTGATCGACACGGCGCTCATCGTGATCCTCCCTCGTTGGTCGGTGCCGTGGCGGTACGTTCGTACGCGCGCTGGACCTCCTCGCGCAACGAGTCCCAGATCTGGTGATGCAACTCCAGGAAGCGCGGGTCGAAGCGAATCTCCTGCACCTCCCCACGTGGCCGTGGGAGATCGATGTCGAAGACGCCCTTGACGGTGCCGGGTCCGACGGTCATCACGACCACCTTGTCGGCGAGCGCAACGGCCTCTTCGAGGTCATGGGTGATGAAGATCACCGACGGGCGCGTCTGCTCCCACAGGCCGAGCAGCTCGTTGGACATGATCGCCTTGGTCTGCACATCGAGGGCACCGAAGGGCTCGTCCATCAAAAGGATCGACGGCTTATTGATCAGCGCCGCCGCCAAGCTCGTGCGCTTGCGCATGCCGCCTGAGAGCTGGTGGGGGTGATGGTCCTCGAATCCGGTCAAGCCGACCCGGCGCAGCCACTCGCGCGCCTCGGCGTGGGCCTCCTTCTTCGGCACTCCCTGGAATCGGGGGCCCATGGCGACATTGCCGAGGACGGTCTTCCAAGGCAGGAGAGCGTCGGCCTGGAACATGAAGCTCATCCCGGTGGCGACGCCGTCGACTTCATGCCCGCCGACCCGCACGGACCCGGCGCTCGGGCGGGCGAGGCCCGAGACGAGCGACAGCGTCGTGGATTTGCCGCATCCGGTTGGGCCGACGATCGCGCAGAACTGTCCCGGCTCGACGACCAGGTCGATGTCCCTGATCGCGGTGAGCAGAGCGCCTGTCGGTGAGACGAATCGCTTCGTCACCCCGGTCAGCTCGATCTTCGCGGCCGGCGCTGCCGGCACAGGCGGTCGGGCATTCTCGCGGCTCGCGGTTTTGGCGTCGGCAGGCCGCGCCAGAGTACTTACCATTGTCATCGCTCTCCTCGCTCGTACAACAATCCCTCGGCGTCTCGCCGACGCCTGGTCATCAAGGTAAGGCGCTCCGGGGCCCAGGCCTAGGCTTGTGCCAGTTACTCGACTAAGCCGCATTTCCGGGTCTTTTGCGCGTTTTGCTCACGGCTGAGAGGCGTAGACTCGGTCCTCGAGGGAGTTGTTTGGATGAGACGCACGCGGCAGCTGTCGACCCGGATCCTGGCCAGCGTGGTCGCGATCCTCCTCGCCAGCACGCTGGTTGGCTTTGTCCTCGTCACCCTCAGCCAGCGGGCCGAGTTTGAGCGCGACTATCAGCAACGGGCGCTGGCCGTGGCTCAGGCTTTCGCGGCCTCGCCGTCGATCCGCCTGGGCCTGATGAGACGCAGCCCGGCCGACCGGCGGCTGATTCAGTCCCTGGCCGAGCAGGTCCGGCACGCGACCGGCGCGACCTACGTCGTCGTGATCGACCGGAACGGCATCCGCTATTCGCATCCCAACCCAGCATTGATCGGCCACCGAGTGACCGAGCCCGTAATCGCGCTGGACGGCCGGGACCACCTGGGCGTCGATCACGGAAATCTCGGCATCTCCGCCAACGCCAAGGTGCCGGTGCGAGCGCCGGACGGAGTCGTCATCGGTGAGGTGTCCGCCGGAATCCTCGAGGGACAGGTTTCCGACCAGCTGCTCCACGAGCTGCCGTCGCTGCTGCTGTACTTCGCGTGCGCCCTGGCGATCGGTGTGGTGGCTTCGCTTACCCTCGCCCGCCGACTAAAGCGGAGCACGTTCGGGCTCGAGCTCGAGGAGATCGCCGCGCTCATGCAAGAACGCGAGGCGATGCTTCATGGCATCAGCGAGGGTGTGATCACGTTAGATCGGGACGGCCGCGTAACGCTGATCAACGATGAGGCGCGGCACCTGATCCCGCTCGACGGCGATCCCGTCGGACGCCCGATCGAGGAGCTCGTAACTCATCGGCGTCTATGTGATCTGTTGACCGGTGCGGTGGGCGGGCCGGATAACGTCGTCGTCACCGACGATCACATCCTGATGGTCAACCGCATGCCGGTCTCCCGGGACGGACGCGATCTCGGCGCGGTAGTGACACTGCGCGACCGAACTGAGCTCGAAGGCCTGCTGCGCGAGCTCGACAGCGTCGACGCGCTCACCGACGCGCTGCGCGCCCAGCAGCACGAGTTCGCAAATCGGATGCATACCGTCGCGGGCCTGATCGAGCTCGGCGATCATCAGGCCGCAGTCCGCTACGCGTTAGATGTAACGGGCGCGACCGGCGGGCTGGCCGAGGCAATCCGCGAGCGCATCGAAGCTTCCGAGATCGCTGCCCTCCTGCTCGCCAAGACCACCGTCGCGGCCGAACGCAATGTCGAGCTGGTGCTTTCCGAGGAATCTCGCCTTCCGCACACCGGGGTGGATACGAACATGCTGCTGACGATCGTCGGAAACCTGATCGACAACGCAATCGACGCGGCAATCGCAGGTCCGCATCCAGCGCGGGTCGATGTGCAACTCGTCGCCCGGCCCGACCAGACCATCACGATCGAGGTCGCCGACAGCGGTCCCGGCGTGCCGAAGGAACTGACTTCACGGATCTTCACCGACGGTTTCACCACCAAGTCGGGCGATGAGCGACGCCACCGCGGAATCGGTTTGGCACTCACCCGCCGGCTCGTCATCCGCGCTGGCGGCACGATCACCATCGACTGCTCCGGCCCCACCACGTTCACCGTCGTCCTGCCTGCCGCGCCGCGAGCCGGATGCCTGCAGGCTAGCACGCATTCAGGCGCGGCCGGGCGCATCGAGGTAAGCACGTGATCAGCACGCTGATCGTCGAGGACGACTACCACGTCGCGACGATCCACGCCGCCTACGTGCGGAAGGTCCGCGGCTTTGGCGTCGCCGGTCATGCCTCGAGCGTCGCGAGCGCCCGAACGGAGATCAGGCGCCTGGCGCCGACGCTCGTGCTGCTCGACCTCTACCTTCCCGACGGACACGGGCTGGACCTCGTACGCGAGACGCTCGCGCGCAAAGACCAGCACCGACCGGATTTCCTGGTGATCAGTGCCGCACGCGACATGGCGAGCGTTCGGGCCGCCATGCAGCTCGGGACCGTCCACTACCTGGTCAAGCCCTTCACCTTCGCTCAGCTCGAGGAGCGCCTGAACGCTTACCGCGACCTACGCGGCCGTTTAGAGCGCATCGACGAGGCCGAGCAGCACGACGTCGACACCCTCTACGGACTGCTCCGCGGGCCCACGCCGCTGCCGAAGGGCCAATCCGGACCCGACGATGGCCCGCATCCGCGAGCTTCTCCAAGCCTCGTCCCATGACGTATCGGCCGCCGAGATCGCCGAGCAGGTCGGAATCAGCCGCTCCACCGCCCAGCGCTATCTCGCAGAGCTGGCTCGCCAAGGCAAGATCAAGCTGCAACTGCACTACGGCACTACTGGCCGCCCTGAGCACCGCTACACCATCGCCACTCCCAGCGACTGAACGGGTCGAGACCGGGTCGGCGGGCCCGTTACAGCGGCACCGGTCGCGATACTTCACGCGGTGGGCAGCGCGACCGGCACCAGACTGACCGAGGTCGAGCTGTGGACCGATGGGGCGTGCGCGGGCAACCCCGGTCCGGGAGGCTGGGCTGCGCTCCTTCGGATGGGCGAGCGCGAACGAGTGCTGTCTGGCGGAGAGCCCCAGACGACCAACAACCGCATGGAGCTGACTGGAGTGGTTGAAGGGCTCAGGGCCCTCACCCGCCCCTGCCGCGTGCGGGTGCATCTCGACTCCAGCTACGTCAAGAACGCGTTCACGAACGGCTGGATCGCCCGCTGGCAGCGGAACGGGTGGACGAGCCGCGAGAAGCAGCCGGTCAAGAACAGGGAGCTCTGGGAGGAGCTAGTGGCGGAGGTCGAGCGCCACGAAATCGAGTGGATCAAGGTCAAGGGCCACTACGGGGTCGAGCTCAACGAGCGTGTGGATCGGCTCGCGTGCGCTGAGCGCGATCGCCACGCTCAGCGGGCGCGGGTGGGGTAGAACGAGCTCGCTACGCGGCCGTCTGTCTGGCCGCGAGCTCATCGCGCTGCACTTCGAACACGTTCACGAGCGCGGCCAGCCAGTGGTCGATCCCCCGGAGGTGGAAGTCAGCCCCCGCGACGGTCAGCGCGAGTTGCCGCTGCGTATAGCTGAGCGCGACGATCTGCAGGTTCCGCCGGCGGCAGGTACACACGACGCGGTGCAGCACGTCGGTGTCCGGTTGGACCTGGAGCGTGAGGCTGGTGGTCGGCATCTGAACTCCTCTTCGGATGCCGCGCCTGCGCTGATTGCCAAGCCCGGCATGCCGGGTGGGCCTGGCGAGCGGGCGCCAGGTGCTAGTTGGCAATGACGCAGCGGTGCCGTAGCGAGCCATCGAGATGAGAGCTGGCGGACACCATTGCTGTCGAAAGCGTACCGGACAGCGAGCGGCTCGGTGGTTCTCGTTTGGGCCCTGCGGCCGCTGGGTACCGACCCGACGAGCTTAGGGAGGTAATGGTGCATTCGAGACGGTCGGTTGTTGGTGGCGTTCTGGCAGCCATCGTTCTGGCGGCTCTGCCGGCCGACGCTTCGAGCGCGTCGAGCCGCGTGTCGGCGCCCGGGGTCGCGCACGTGTGGCTCACCACGGCGGACGGGACGTTCAAGCTCGCGGACGCGGGCACCGTTCCGTTCGGCATCGGGCAGCCGACGGTCCCCACCGTGGTGGTGGATCCCACGCGAAGGTTCCAGACGATGGACGGGTTCGGCGGCGCGATCACGGACTCCTCGGCGGTCGTGCTCTACCGACTCTCGCCGGCGGCGCGCGCAGCGACCATGCGCATGCTGTTCGACCCAACCAGCGGGGATGGCCTCAGCTACCTGCGGCAGCCGATCGGCGGATCGGACTTTGTCGCCACCGCGCCCGACACGTACGACGACATACCTACCGATCAGACCGACTACGACCAGCGGCAGTTCAGCATCGCGCGCGACGAAGCCGAAATCCTGCCGCTGTTACGGGAGGCGATCCGGCTCAACCCGCGGCTGCAGATCGTCGCGACACCGTGGAGTCCGCCCGCCTGGATGAAGACGAGCAAGTCGCTGATCGGCGGGCGACTGATCGACGATCCGCGGATCTACGTCTCGTATGCCCTGTACCTGACGAAGTTCATCGAGGCATATCGCGCGCAGGGCGTGACGATCAACGCGATAACCGTCCAGAACGAGCCCCAGAACCGCAACCCGGCGGGCTATCCGGGGACCGACATGCCGGCGGCGCAGGAAGAAAAGGTGATCGAGGCTCTCGGTCCGATGCTGAGGGCAGCCCACCTGAGGACGAAGATCCTCGCCTATGACCACAACTGGTCAGAGCATCCCAACGACATCGCGAGCACCCCGCCCGACGAGACCCAGGACATCAACGACTACCCACAGGAGGTTCTGTCCTCGCCGGCCGCACGGTGGGTGTCCGGCACGGCGTATCACTGCTACTACGGCGACCCGGGCGCGATGACAACGCTCCACAAGCAGTTCCCGGCCAAGGACATCTACTTCACGGAATGCTCGGGCAGCCAATCGTCGGATCCCGCGAACACCTTCTCGGACACCCTGAAGTGGCATAGCCGCAACCTGATCATCGGCTCGCCGCGAAACTGGGCCAAGACGGTGATCAACTGGAACGTGGCGCTGGATCCGTCGGGTGGACCGCATGTGGGAGGTTGTGCCACATGTACCGGCATAGTGACCGTCGGCCCGGGTGACACGGTCACCCCCAACGCCGAGTACTACGCCCTGGGACACCTCAGCCGGTTTGTGAAACCGGGCGCGGTCCGGATCGCCAGCACATCGTTTGGAACCACAGGGTGGAATGGCCAGGTCATGGACGTCGCGTTCATGAACCCCGACGGGACGACTGTGCTCGTCGCCCACAACGAGAACGACAATCCACAGGCGTTCGGCGTGCTCGAAGGCGATCAGAGCTTGACCTACACGCTGCCGGGGGACTCGCTGGCAACGTTCACCTGGCACGGTGGCTCGGCTGCGGGTATGCGCGCCCTCGACCCGTCGGGGTGGTCGGCCACCGCCGATCCGAGCGGACCCACCGATCCATGCTGCCAGGGCGACGTCGCCGCCCACGCCGTCGATGACGACGCGAGCACCCGCTACTCGACCGGCACCGGGCAGCAGCCCGGTCAGTACCTACAGGTGGACTTCGGGCGCCCAGAGCCAGTGCGTCAGGTCGTCTATGACGCCGGCGTCAATCTCGGTGACTATCCACGCGGTTACACAGTCGCGGTCAGCTCCGACGGGAGCGCGTGGCGCACAGCAGGTGCCTCGGGTTCGGGAACCGGCCAGTTCACCGTGGTGGGACTGGACGGCTCGCCTGTCCGCTTCGTCCGGATGACGCTTACGGCGTCGAGCAGCAGTTGGTGGAGCGTCGCGGACGTGCGCGCGTACGTCGACCACTGACCTGACGAGACCGTAGGTCGACGGCTGACGCGCGCCGCGTCGATCGACGCCCCACCTGGGGCCGGGGCAGACCCGCGGCTACGCCTGCTCCGCCGCCGCCAGCTCGGCCGGCGTGACCACCTTGATGCGCGAGGCCATCATCCACTGGTTTCCGAACGGATCGCCGACGCGTCCGCCGCGCTCGCCGTAGAACTGGTCGGCGAGCGGATAGACGACCTCGGCGCCGGCGCGCACGGCACGCTCCCACGCGGTGTCGACGTCGGGCCAGTATGTGCACAGCAGCGCGTTGAAGCTGTCGTCCTGCGCGTCCTTGACCATCACGACCGAATCGCCGATCAGCAGCTCGGCATGAACGAGCGTCCCGTCGGGCATGTGGTAGCGCTCGCCGAGCTCGGTGGCGCCGAACGCGGCTTTATAGAAGTCGATCCCGGCGGCGGCATCGCTCAGCGCGAGCCGTGGCGTGACGGTGTGGAGGTGCTCGGGCACCGGTCTGACGGTCCGCTCGCGCTCGGCCAGCCCCGGCTGCTGGTAGATCCCGATCACGTTGCCGGCCGGGTCGCGCACGTGCGCGACGCGCTCGCCCGGCTCGGCATCGTCTGTCAGCACCTCGCCCCCAGCTCTGCGAACGGTCGCGACCGCTGCGTCCAGGTCGGCGACCATGATATGGACCATGATGCCCGGCTCGGCCGACGGCGGCCGGCCGGTGACCCACGATCCGCTCACCTCCTTGACCGCGTCGTCGAAGGCGATCGCGCCGTCGCCGCGGGTGCGCAGCTCCCAGCCGAACGCGTCGCGGTAGAAGTGCGACGAGCGCTCGATATCGACGGCGGGGATCTCGAGGTAGCAGATCTTGCCGGTTGCGAGGGTGGGGGTTCCGTGTGCCATGCCGATTAATATACATGTAAACCAATGTCGGGAGAGTCGTCGAGAGCGCGGTCGCTGCGTGGGAGGTCCGCCGTGCGTGGCCAGGGTGGGGAGGGCGGCGCGTCGGGTGGCGGCCCGGTGGCGGGGGGCGGGGGCGGCTCGCATCGCCCCCGGGGCCGGCCGGCGACGATCGATCGCGAAGCCGTGCTCGAGACGGCGATCCGGCTGCTCGACGCCGAGGGTGTCGAGGCGCTGACGATGCGCCGGCTGGCCAGCGAGCTCGGGGTCTCGGCGATGGCGCCTTACCGGTACGTCGGGAGCAAGGACGAGCTGCTGATGGTGCTCGTCGACCGGCTGGCCGCCCGCCTGGTGTACGCGCCGCGCCCGCCGGACCCGAAGGGCGCGATGCTGACGCTGTGGTCGACGATCTACGACAGCCTGGCGGAGCATCCCTGGGTGCCCGAGGTACTGGCGCGCCGGCGGATGATGGCGCCGTCGGTACTCGGCGCGGTCGAGGAGATCCACGCGGCGCTGCGCGACGCGGGTCTGCCAATCGAAGGGGCCGTCCGCGCCTACCGGTTGATGTGGAACTTCACCCTCGGATCGTTGCTCGTGCGCGCGGGCGCGCGCTCGGAAGGCCCGAGCCAGCAGCGGGAGCTTCGCGGCGCGCCCGATCCGGCGCGGTACCCGATGCTGGCGGCGGCCGCCGTGACTTGGACGGCGGCGCACGACCGGGACACGTACCGCGAGGACCTCGGGGCTCTGATCGACGGGTTGCTGCCTCGCGCCCGATGGTGCTAGGTCGGGCCTCCCATCCGTTTCCGCCCTGGCGTACCGGGTAGCGCTTGACACAGGGGAGAAGCCGTAGACCTGGAGAAGGGAGGAGTGGGGATGGCCATCGACATGCAAGAGGTGGTTCTGAGTGCGCTAAAGAACGCGGCGCAAGGCGCTGGCGGGACGGTGGAGAGCGCGCGCGACACCGTGAGCGCGAACGGCCGCCTGTCGGGCATGAAGGGCATCGCCGCGGGGGCCGGGGCAGCCGCGCTGGCGCCGATCGCGATCAAGGGCGCCTCCAAGCTCGCGAAGGCCAAGGGGCTGACCGACGATGGCCTTGGCGGCGCGCTCAAGTCGCCCGGCCGGGCACTCGGAGGAGTGACGTCGGGGCTCGGTGATCGCGTGAGCGCCACCGTGAACGAGAAGATCGAGGACGCCGGCGGGCCCAGCGGCATCATGAAGGACGCCGCCAAGGGCATGTTGCCGTTTGGCGGGAGCGACGATGACGGCGAAAACAAGGGCAAGGGCGGGGTGCCCGGCGTCGGCAAGGGTAGGCGCATGCCAGTCCAGCAGAGCGTCGACATCGGCGTTCCGGTTGACACCGTCTACAACCAATGGACCCGGTTCGAGCAATGGCCGAACTTCATGCACAGGGTCACGCGGGTAATGCAGGAGGATGACTGCACGGTGATGTTCGCGGTCAAGGTCTGGGGCAAGACGAAGGAATTCACGGCGAACATCGAGACCCAGCGTCCCGGCGAGCGTATGAAGTGGCGCGTGAGCGAGGGAATGGATCACACCGGCGTGGTGACCTTCCATGAGCTCGGGCCGAATCTCACGCGCGTCCTGCTTGGCTTTGACGTGCAGCCCGGAGGCATGCTCGAGAAGCTCGCGCGCGGCGCTCGCCACGTCAAGCGCGCGGCGCGAGGCGACCTACATCGGTTCAAGGCGTTCATCGAGATGGCCGAGCGCGAGACCGGCGCCTGGCGCGGTGTTATCGAGGATGGCGAGGTCGTTCAGGAGCACGACCCGAGTTATGACAAGCAGCGCGATTATTCCGATATCGAGCAGCTTGTCGGCGAGCGCGAGTCCGACGGCCGAAGCGACGATAAACGCGGGAGCACCGACGATAAACGCAGGAGCACCCGCAAGCCGAGGTCCCGCTCAGGATCCGGTCAGGGCGGCACGCGTCAGTCGCGCGGGCGGGGAGAGTCAGCGTCTCGGCGCGGCAGCAGCCGCGGCTCGACGAGCGGCCGCTCGCGCGCGTCCCAGACCTCCTCGGGCCGGCGGTCCGGGAGCAATCGCCGGTCGTAGCCACGGCACGCAGTGAGTTAGGAGCGAACGTGCCCATCGATTTGCAACGCATTCTCGAGGCCGCCGCCAGGGCGGCGCTCGAAGAGCCGGCTCAGGCTGCTCGCGCCGTGCCCAAGCGCAAGAAGAAGCGCCGCTTGTCCACGGGTCGCGCGATGCTCGTCGGCGCCGGACTCCTGACCGCCGGGCGGGTCGTCCTACGTCACCAGGGACGAGACGTGCTCGGCCGCGTCCAGCAGCGGCTCGCCGACTCCGAATGGTTGGGGGACTGGGAGCCCGAGTCAGTCGACGGCTCCGAGGAAGACCTCGCGGATAACGAGCCCGACGCCGACGCCGAGGAGGAGCGCGCGGCCGAGGACGACGAGGAAGTCGAAGACGCCTCGCCGGACGAGGACCAAGAACCCGAGGACGAGGACGAGGTCGAGGAATCGGAATCCGAGCGCCCACGCGGCCGCAGAAGCGGTCAGCGCGGACACGCCTAGGTCGCGCTAAGCCGGCCCGGCGTCTACACGATCGCCGCTCTTAGGCGCTCGCGGGGCCCACCGCGGCGCGCGCCGGGGGCCGCGTCACAAGCAAGCGGCCGAGCGCCGCCACCGTAATCAGCGCAACCAGCCCAAAGCCGGCGACGAGATACGCGGCGCGCGGCGAAAACAGGGCCGTGAGCGCGCCACCAAGGACGATCCCAACCCCGGGCGCCATCGCCGCCATCGACTCGAGCATCGCCGCGACCTGAAGCCGGAAGCGCTCCTCGACCAGCTGGTGCACGGCGGTCTCGACCGACGCCCACTGCGTGCCATTACCCACGCCGCCGAGCACGCTCGCAGCACAGGCAATGCCCAAAGACGGCGCGAGTCCCGTGCCCAGGTAGGCGATCGCGACCGCGGCGGTCGAGATCAGGATGGTCGCGTGGCCGACGCGGCGGGCGAGTCGGACGTGCAGGGTCGAGCCGATCACGGCGCCAGCGCCCCAGCTGGCGAGGATCGCCGCGTACCCCGCGGGGCCTGCGTGAAGCGAGCGCGTCGCGTAGATGACGGTCACGGGAACGACCAGATAGAAGAAGACGAACGCGAGCCCCTCTCCGAACACGAGGGCGCGGAGCGTCGCGTTGCTGGCGATGTAGCCAAAGGCGGCGCGCGGGTGCCGCCGCCGATTCCCTGGGCTCGGATCTGGACCGCCGCGAGCAGGCAAACCAGAACTAAACGCGATCAGCGCCGCCGCCACCACGAACGACACCCCGTCGGCCACCAGCGCGGTGGACGGACCAAGCAGCGCGAGCACAACGCCGGCCAGCACGGGCCCGGCCACCGTAGCGACGGCGAGGGCCAGGTTGAAGGCGGCCTTCCCCTCGGGCATGAGGTCATGCGGGATCAGCGTTGACGCCGCTGTCGCCCGGGTCACCGAGCGCGCGACGAACGCGAGCGTCCCATCCAGAAAAGCCAAGGCGACGATAACCGCCACGCCCACGTGCCGCGAGACCGCGGCCAGCACCAGGAAGAGAACCGCTTCCACGACGTAGCACACAGGCAGGAGCCGACCCAACGGCAGAGCGCCAACCCGGGCGACCAGGCTCGGACCGACAAGGCCGGGGAGGAACTGGGTGGCCAGGAACAGGGCGGCGACCGCGAGTGCCGATTTGCCCGTGCCAAGGACCACCACCGCTAGCGCCAGAGCTCCGAAGACGTCCCCGGCGCGGTTGATCACGTAGGAGCTGAGCAGTGCGCGGAACTCGGCGATCCGCAAGGTCTGCAGAATCCCGGCCATGGATCATCCGCCTCCCACGGCGACCTGAGGCTTCGCGAGCTCGCGAATCCGCTCCTCGAGCGCGAGCTCCTTCTCGAAGTCCGCGTCCTCGGTGTGGGTGAAGCCGAGTCCCTCGCGTTCGAGGATCTCGACGAACAGTTCAACAAAGCGTTCGTCGAGCTGACTGCCGGCTACGTTGCGCAGCTCGGCAATCGCGTCCGAACTCGACATCGGGGGCCGATATGTGTCCCGGGCCGTGAGCACGTCATATACATCGGCAACTGAAACGATCCTCGCAAGGGGTGGGATCTCATCTCCTTGCAATCTTTGCGGGTAGCCGGTCCCGTCGATCCGTTCGTGGTGGGCCAGGATGACCGACGCGATCTGCTCGTAACCCTCGATCCGGCGGACCAGCTCCGCCCCGTTGACCGGGTGCTGGCGAACGATCGCGAAATCGACCTCGGTGAGAGGGCTGTCGGCCAAGAGGATGCGATCGGGGAACGCGAATTTGCCGATGTCGTGCAGCAGGCCGGCGGTGTGCACGATGCGAAGCTCATCCTCCGAGCAGCCGGCCGCGCGCGCGATTGCGTATGCGTAGCGCGCGACGGCGGCCGAGTGACGCGCGGTGTAGAGATCGCGGAGCGACAGCGTGCGCAGCATCGTGACGAGGACACCCAGCTGGAGCGAGGCGAGCTGAAACGTGCGCTCTTCCAATTCTGCGCGGCGCTGCTGAGAGTTGAGAAGTTCCCCCATCAGCACGTAGAAGGCGCCCAGGAGTCCGAGCACGAGAATGAGAGAGATCCCGCCGGCTCGCACGTAGAAGGTGGCCAGGGCTCCGGCCAGGAGGTTGGGCGCCGTGATCCACGGCAGGGCGGGCACGAAGCTCTCCCGCAGTTGCGCGCCGATCGGTGTGCCGGCGTGGAAGCGAATCCAGATCGCCGCGAGCAGGAAGTTGATCACGTTCGCGACGCTGACCACGATCGCGACGACAAGCGCAAACGCGGCGCTCCCGCGGGCCACGCCTCCCTCGACGGCAGCCCGGATGGCCAGGCTGCCGAGGAGCACGTCGATGTACATCCCGAGGTTCCAGACGAGCGCCAATCGCCGGCCCCGAAGGCGAAGCCCGTCGGTGTGGATTGCCTGCAAGATGCGTGAGACGAAGCAGATGAGGACCGCGGGCGCGGGACCGAGCAGCGCCATGGCGAGCGCGACGATCGTCAGACCCGCCGACAACCGCATGCGGCCGGTGTACGCATGCACTTGGTCGCCGACGATCCCGAGCACGGCAAGGGTCACGAACAGCCACAACGGCCGCCAGTCGGCAGCGCGTGAACTTAACGCCGCGCCAGCCACCGTAACCGACAGTAATCCGACGGCCGCAAAGCGGAAGACTTGGACGTACTTGGCAGCCACAGTTCCCCGAGCTATCTGACGCGATCCTAGCGCTGTTTGGACACGCCAAAGCGTAGCCTCAACGCATTGCACGATTCCACTGTCAGATGCTCCAGTGCATGGCCCGATCCCTCTTTCTAGACGCCGGTACGAAACGATTTCACTCGCGGTGATCGTCGCCGAGCGCCGGTCCTTGAGGTTGGAAAACTACGGCTCCGCGGGCGGTGAACCGCACATTTCGATCGGGCGGGTACACGCAATGGCCCGCCACCACCGTTGCGCACGCCTGCAGGTCCTCGCCAAGCATGGTCAGGTCGGCATCGAATCCCGGTGCAATGGCTCCCTTGCGATCGTCGATTCCGAGCAGCCGCGCCACTGCCCGACGCGAGTACCGCGGCCTGCTCGAGCGTGACGCCGAGGAACCGGACCGCGTTGGCGACGGCGGCACCCATGGTCCTGATCGCGATGTATCGCCGAGTCACTGAGACCGGAGCGATCAGCCTCGCGCTCTGGGGCGGGCGCTACTCAACCTGCTCATATAGTCATCGTCGCCTCGCTGACACACTTTCGCGTTCACCTATCCGCACAGGGCATTCACGTTGGGCGTTCGTTCTGGGCGGGACTGGGTGGCGGGGCATCGTGATCAACGTCGTGCCCGCGGTCTTCGTGATCGTGCAAGCGATCGCGCAGGTTGTGCCCTTGCAGTGCTCCGCAGGCGACTCGACGAACGTGAGCGTGGCGCTGGGGACGATCGAGATCGCGATCCTGGCCGTGCTCGGGGTGTGGCTTATCGTCAAGGCCGGCAGCCGCAACACGCTGTCGGTGTTCGGGACGGCCGACGCGAACGTGAAGGGATTCGTCGGCGCGTCCGGGATCATCGGGGCGATGGTGTTCGCGATCTACGGCTTCGTCGGCTTCGAGAACGTGGTGCCGATGGCCGAGGAGGCCAAGAACCCGCGCCGTAACGTCGCGCGCGCCACGGTCCTCGCGCCGTTCATCCTCGGCCTCTTCATCATCTTCTGCACGTACGCCTCGACCGTGTACTTCGGCGTGGGCCGCTTCGCGTCGTTCCCGGCCTACAACGGCGGTAACGCGTGGATCGGCATCGCCAAGGACGTGTGGTCCGGCGGTTGGTACGTCCTGCTGTTCGCGCTGCTGAACTCCTGTCTGGGCAGCGCCAACGGCGCGACCAACGCGGGCATTCGCCACATGTTTGCCATGGGGCGCATCAGGCTCCTCCCGGAGGCGTTCGCTCGCGTCGAGGGTCGGCACGGGACGCCGCTCACGGCGCTGATCGTCCTCAACGGGATCTCGGTGTGCGTCACGCTGGCCGCCGGGCTCGGCACCGGTTCCCCGCTCGAGGGGTTCGCGTTCCTGGGCACGATCGAGACCGCATCGGCGATCCTCCTTTACCTGCTCGTGGCGATCTCCTGCCTGGCCTGGTTCGTGCGCAACCGTCCTCCGAGCTTCAACCCCTTGCTGCACGTCGTGGTTCCGGTGCTGGCCATCGTCGTGATGGTTCCGGCACTGATGGCGGCGGTCGGGATAGGGTCGAGCATCTTCTCGTTCATTACTCCGCTCGCGTATCCGCTCGACCTGGCCGGTTACATCGCGCTCGGATGGCTCCTCGCCGGGGTGGTCTACGCCGTGTACATCTGGACGAAGCATCCGGATCGTGCCCACGCGACCGAGGCGATCTTCATCAAGGAGTCCGACTCGGGGCAGGTGATCGACGCATGATGCTCGGCGTGGACCACATCGGCGTCGGCGTCTCCGACGTCAAGCGTTCGATCGCGTTCTACGGGGACCTCGGCTTCACCGAGGTCGCGTGGGACTACAGCGGGTCGCTGCCCGGCCTCGAGCGCGTGGCGGGGCGCGCCGGCGTCACCGCGCGCGTGGTCATGCTGCGAAACCCCCGACCGAGCGTTCTCGGCCTGGGCGGGGTGAAGCTCGTACATGTCACAGATGAGCCCGTCCCGCCGATGCCGGCCGGCATGGGCTGGGGGGAGCGCGGCATCTGCGAGGTGCGCCTCCACGCGCGCGGTCAGGCGGAGCTCTACCGCTGGCTCACCGAGGAGCGCGGGTACCGCGGGCTGATGGAGCCCAACGGCGCCGAGCTCGATCCGAACGGGACGCGCGTCACGCTCTCCTACGTCGCCGACCCCGACGGCGGCAAGGTCGAGATGCTGGAGTGGCTCGATCTCGACGCCGGCTGGCCGGGCGAGCAGCGCCCCGAGGGCGTCAACCACGTGGCCTTTGGTGTGGCCTCGCTGGACCGGGCCAAGGAGTTCTGGTCGCAGCTCGACTTCGGCGATCTCGTGTTCGAGTCCGACGGCTACTTCGAGCCGATGCATCCGTGGTATCCGTATGAGCCGCCGCGGCAGAAGATGCTGCTGCTCACTAACCCGCACGGCGCGGGGATGGAGCCCGTCGAGCACATCCCGCCCTCGCCGGACATGCGCGGGCGGTGGGGGCATCTCGGACCGTACGAGTTCGCGATCGGCGTCCGGCATCTCGAGCGAGGGATCGATCGTCTCCGCGGGCTCGGAGTCGAGCTTCGCTCGGAGCCGCAGACGATCGATGTGGGCGAGGACGCCGCCTGGCGCTACGCGTACTTCGCCGACCCGGACGACCTGTACGTGTCGCTGTGCGAGCTGCGATATTGACCGAAGGTTCGCGGACGCCGTGAAGTCACTCGACGGCCAGGTGGCCGTGATCACTGGCGGCGCCATCGGAATCGGACGGGGCATCGCGGAGGTCCTCGCCGCCGAAGGTGCAATCGTGGTCATCGCCGACCGCGACGCGGCGGCGGCGGAGATGACCGCGGCGCAGCTGCGCGAGCGCGGGCACGGCGCGGTTGACGTGGCGGCGGATGTCAGGGACCGCGCTGCGCTTACCGCGATGGCAGACACGCTCTTCGATCGCTTCGGGCGGATCGACATCCTCGCGTCGAATGCCGGGATTTACCCGCTCGCCGCCTTGCAGGAGATCGACGACGCGAGGTGGGACACGGTCATGGATGTGAACGCCAAGGGCACTCTGCACGCGGTCCAGGCGTGTCTGCCCGCGATGCTGGCCCGGGGCTATGGCCGCATCGTGCTGACCTCATCGATCACGGGTCCCATCACCGGTTATCCCGGCTTCGCGCACTACGGTGCGTCCAAGGCCGCGATGCTCGGCATGATGCGTTCGGCGGCGATCGAGCTCGCGCCGCGCGGCGTCACGATCAACGCCGTCATGCCCGGCAACGTCAGCACGCCCGGCGCGGCGCAAACCGGCGACGAGGTCGCGCGGCAGATGCTCGCCGCGATACCGATGAAGTCATTCGCCGATCCGCTGGACATCGGCTGGGCCGTTCGGTTCCTGGCCTCGCCGGAAGCGCGCTACATCACCGGGCAGACCCTGATCGTGGACGGGGGGCAGGTGCTTCCCGAGGCTCCCGACGCGATCTAGCACCACGGGCTCCGCCGGCCTGCGGCGCACCGATGAGTTTCGCGGTCGATCCCGGTCCTTCTCCACAGAATCGCGACAACGGAGAGGCCCATGAAGACCCACATCCCATCTGGCACGCTGCCCGGCAACGACACCGCCCACGTGTTCCACGGCCACGAACACGACGACGTTCCGATCTCGATGTTCCTCGTCCACAACCGACCCGGAGACGGACCGGAGTTGCATCGCCACCCCTACGCGGAGATCTTTGCCGTCCACACCGGAGAAGTCCGCTTCGAGCTCGACGACAAGATGCTCACGGCGGGCCCCGGCGACGTGGTCATCGCGCCCGCCAACTCCGCCCACCGCTTCACAAACACCGGCGCCGGCGAGCTCACGATGACGTGCATCCACGCGGCGACCGAGATGGACACCGATTGGCTATGACAGCTAGCCTGTCGTCGATGCCGACGGCATTGGTGTGGATCGGTGACGGCGCGCCGCGCATGGAGGTCGCGCGCGTCGAGAGCACCGAGCCCGAGTTCATCGCCGCGGGCACCCAGCTCGGAGTTACCTACGAGCTGCGCTACCGGCTCGAGTCAGACGCGCTGCGCCTTGAGCTGGTCGGCAGCCGGACGCTCGAGCTCCGGCTCGACGGAGCCGACTTCTTCGATCTCGGTGGGTCGCCGCTCTTCAACTCGTTGCCGGTGATCCGCGACGGGCTGCTCGAACCAGGTCCCCCGCGTGACTACGTGATGCGCTTGGTCGACGTCCCATCGCTCGAGGTGAGCCGGTCCGAGCAGCGCTACGAGCCCCTCGAAGCCGGTGTGGTTCGGTTCCGCGCCGGCGAGTTCGTCAGTGACATCACGTTCGACGCGAACGGGTTCGTAGTGACCTATCCGGGGATCGGCGCTCGACCGTAACGCGACTCAGCCGTGCAGCTGACCGGTTGCCGGGTCGAGCACGGCGTGCCCGGTGCGATGTGATGAGGCTTGTGGTCGTTCGTAGTATTGGCAAGCGGCCGGCGTCGCTGGTATCCGGAGAGGAGAGCGGCTTGTGTTCATGCGGGTGGCAGGCGTGACGGGTAGCACTCGCACGCGAGCGCTCGCGGCGCTCGTTTGCGTCGTTGTCGGCGTGTTGGCAGCGGGCGTCGTGCCCGCGGGTGCGCCGGCTGCCGGCGGTAGACGGCATCACCCAGCGCGTCAACATCGTGGGGCGGTCGCGCGCCCGCGCGCGTTCGCCTCGTGCGCGAGCCTCGTCAGGTACGCGCGCCGCTATTTGGCGCTGACCCACGGCGCGCCCGAGACCTCGGTAGTCCCGGTCAGCGAGCCGGTCACGTCGACGGCGCCGGTGTTCTCCGGCGCTCCGGCGCCGGCCCCGGGAGCCGCCGCACCCGGACCTTCGACCACCGGCGGGACCGCCTACTCGACCACCAATAACCAGGAGCCGGGTGTCGATGAGCCGGACACGGTCAAGACCGACGGCTCCACGGTGTTCGCGGTGTCGCAGGACAGGCTCTACGCCGTAGCTGTCGGTGGTGATGGCCCGCACCTCGTCGGGATCGCTCGACCTGGGCTCAAGCGGCTACGGCTCGGAGCTTTTGCTGAGCGGCAGCAATCTGATCGTGATCTCGAGCCGGAGCCAGATCAGGCCCGTACCGCTCGCGCGGCGCCCGGGGCCGGCGCTGATCTATCCATCGCCCAACTACGACGGTGGCCACACAACGCTCAGGGAGGTCGACGTCAGCAACCCTGCCGCGATGAAGATAACGGCCACCCTGACGATCGACGGCAGCTTCGTCGACGCGCGCCAGAACGGCGCGACCGCGCGCATCGTGATCTCCTCCGCACCGCATGCGATCGCGTATCCGGCGCTTCGGGCAAGCGCAAAAGGGTACGTACCGAGCTGGCGCTTCCGTAGCCGACTCAGTGGTCGTCGATTCAGCGGCCCTGTGGCGCGCTGCCACGACATCGAGCACCCCGCCGAGTTCTCGGGACTGGGGATGGTCACGATCCTCACGATCGACCTCGACCACGGACTCGCGGCCGCTCGGACCGATACGTTGATGGCGGACGCCCAGATCGTATACGGCTCGCAGGACAGCCTGTACATCGCGACGCAACGGTGGATCGCTCCCACGACCCCGGTCGTCCAGCTGCCTTCCTCGCAGACGACGGAGATCGACCGGTTCGACGCCACCGCTCCTGACCGCACGACGTATGTGGCCAGCGGCGAGGTGCCTGGCTATCTGCTCAACCAGTTCTCGCTCTCGGAGTCGGGTGGCTACCTGCGGGTCGCGAGCACGAGCAGCCCTGACTGGTGGGACGGCGCCGTGCCCCGGGTTCCCAGCCAGAGCTACGTGACGATGCTGGCCACCAATGGGAGTCAGCTCGTACCGGTCGGCCGGCTCTCGGGCCTCGGCAGCGGGCAGAGGATCTACTCGGTGCGGTTTGTCGGAGACGTCGGCTACGTCGTCACGTTCCGGCAGGTCGATCCGCTGTACACGATCGATCTCAGCGATCCGACCGCGCCGCGGGTCGCCGGACAGCTCGAGTTGGAGGGGTACTCCTCGTACCTGCACCCGCTCGGCGGTGGCCTGCTGCTCGGCGTGGGCGACGATGTCGGCACGACGGACGAGCCGTCTGGGGCGCAACTCGAGCTGTTCGATGTCTCCGATCCGAGCGCGCCGAGACTCGTGCAGAAGGCGACGCTCGGTGAAGGCTCCTCCTCACAGGTGGAATACGACCATCACGCGTTCCTGTTCTGGCCGCCGACGGGCCTGGCTGTGCTGCCGCTGCAGATCTATCCGAATGACAACGGGAACCCGTTCAACGGCGCGGTTGGATTCCACATCGACCAGGGCGGCATCACCGAGCTGGGACGGATCTCGCATCCGGCGACGAGCGGCTACGCGCCGCCGATCAGCCGCTCGATTGTGATCGGCGATCGGCTCTACACGCTCTCGGACGAGGGCATTCTCGCGTCCAGCCTCGACACGCTGGCACCGATCGCGTTCGCTGCGTTCCCGGCCACGCCCCGCACGGCGCCGCCTCCCGTCGCCTACGCACCGCGGGTTTTCGGCCCGGGATAAGCCGTCGACACTGTTCCGGGTCGTGACAGCACTGAGCTAAAGCAGCTTGGCGAGCCGAACCTCGAGCGCGTTATCGGGATCGAGGAGCGCGTCGAGGGCCGAGTCGTACGAGGGAAACGACAGCACGCCGCCGTCGTGCAGGACCATCAGGAACCGGTCCATGCGTCGGAGGAAGGCGCGGTCGTGGGACACGGCCACGACGGTGCCCTGGAAGCTGTCGAGTGCCTTCTCGAGTGCCTCGGATGAATCGGTGTCGAGATTGTCGGTGGGTTCGTCGAGGAGCAGCAGGTTGTGACCCTCCAGCTCCAGGATGAGGATCTCCACGCGCGCCTTCTCGCCGCCGCTGAGCACGTCGAAGCGACGGCGAGCGGCCTCGGCCAGCCCGTAGCGGGCCAGCGCGCCCATGGCCGCCCGCAGCTCGCCGCGCCGCGCCTGCACGATGTCCAGGACGACGCGACCTGAGAAGTCGCTCGCGCGACTGCAACTGGGTGAACAGTCCGGCCGAGACGCGTGGGCCGATCCGAAGCTGGCCGCTGTCCGGGACGGCCGTACCGGCGAGCACGCGTAGGAGCGCGCTCTTGCCCGATCCGTTCGGACCGATCACGCCGACCCGCTCGCCGAAGTGAATCTCCTCCGAGAACGGCGCCACCAACCCGGCGATCTCGACGGCGCGGAAGTCGAGCACGATGCGCGCCGAGTCGCCGCCGCGGATCCGCACGCCGATGGCCTGATCGGCAACCGGCGAGGGTGGCGGGCCGCCGGCGCGGAACCGGCGCCAGCGGGTTTCCATGGCGTCGGCGCGCTTTGCCCAATCCGGCGCATACCGGGCGCGCTCCTTGAACGTCTTCATCAGGCGATAGAGCCGCCTCTCCTCCTCGTGCCAGCGCTTCACGGCGTCGCCCAGCCGCCGCTGCCGATCCTCGCGGGCTTGGGCGTAGGTGGCGTATGAGCCGCCATGCACCCACGCGCCGTTCCCCTCCAGCGTGACAATCGATCCCAGCGCGCCGGAGAGCACCTCCCGGTCGTGGGAGATCATCAGGATCGTCTTCTTGTTCGTGCGCACGCGGCGCTCCAGGGCGAGCTTGGCCGGTACGTCGAGGAAGTTGTCGGGCTCGTCGAGCAGCAGGACCTCGGCATCGGAGGCGAACAGCACCTCGAGCACGAGCTGCTTGCGCTCGCCGCCCGACAGCGTCCGCGCCGGCCGATCGGCAAGCTCGGCAAACGGCGCGCGGACGATGCGCCGGCACGCCGCGTCCCATTGCCCCTCGAGCTCGTAGCCGCCGAGCGCGGACCAGTCGGCGATCGCCTCTCCCAGCTTGATACCCGCCGATGGATCCCCGGCCTCGAGCCGGGCCTCGAAGGCGGCCACGCCCTCGCCGGCCTGCCGCACGCCCCGCGGCGCCAGCGACAACAGAAGCTCGCGCACCGTCAGCTCGCCGTCGCTCACGCCGACGTCCTGCGGCATGTAGCCCAACCGCCCGCCGACCGTGTGCTCGCCCTCGTCTGGCGTCAGCTCGCCGGCGAGGATCCGAAGCAGCGTGCTCTTGCCGACCCCGTTCGTCCCGACCAGCCCGACGTGCTGGCCCGGCGAGACGCGGAACGAGACGTCCGAGAACAGGAGGTCACCGCCCGGATGGGCATAGGCCAGCTCCGAGACCGTGACGTGTGCCATCGGCCCATGTTCTCATCTA
>CAWCIB010000008.1:0-1371170 GCA_963795505.1 uncultured Actinomycetes bacterium | reverse complement strand
TGCTCCGATCCACATGTTGATGAAAGTGTGCGTGCCCTTCACGAGCAGATAGGAGCCGAGCACGAATCCGCGCGCGGTCATGTCCGATGGGCCGAGGTAGGACTGGGCGAGGATCACCTTGCCCCGGCCGACGAGGCCCAGCACGCGGTTCATTTCGAGCTGCCAGTCGCTCGTCGCGTAGAAGCTCGACGGCCCAGCCTCGGCGAAGTCCTCGATCATTACTCCATCGGGAATCGCGTAGTTGGTTCGGTCGCGGGTCGTGATCCACGACCCGGCGTTGGGGATGAACCACAGCTTGCCGCGCAGCCGGCGCTCCTCGTAGCGCATGAAGCGATCGATGCGGGCGGTCCACGCGGACTCCCCGACGAAGTAGCGAAACGGCGGGCTGAAGTTGTCCGCGCCGAGATACTGGGGAACGCTCAACGAGTCGGCGAACACACCGTCGTCCCCCAGCTCGGCGGAGTTCTTGAGCACGCTGCCGGCCCAGTAGGAGCGCCAGCCGCTGAGGGGGTTCATCACGTACCAGTCGGACTGGGTATTGAGCACGCGCCGTCCGCCCGTGTGCCAGAACCAGGCGTTGTGGCGCTTCACCGACCCATAGTCAGAGGCCCAGCAGCTGCCGAGCCGGAACGGAACCGGCCCGTCGCCGATCCCCAGCCGGTAGTAGAGGACGAGGAAGCCGGGGTTGATCGCCCGCAGCCGCTGCGCGGTCTGAAGCGACACCTTCTGCGTGCCGTCAACGTGCGAGGCGACGAATCTGATCTGCGCGGCGGTCATCGAGTCCGGCAGCTGGTCGTCCCAAACATGGACCGCGTTGCTCGTGTCGGGAATCGGGCGCAGGGCCGAAGCGCTCGGCGCGGACAGCCCGAGCGCCGCGACGACGGCGATGCTTGCGGCCCATAGACGGCTCATCGCTGTTTCAAGGTACCCGGCCGCTCGCGCACAATGCGCACTGTGCAGGCTCGCGTGGATCAAGCGGTCGTGGTCGGTGGCGGCATCGCGGGCTTGTCGATGGCGTACTTCTTGCGCAAGGCGGGCATGGAGGTACAAGTCCTCGAGGCGCGGCAAGTCGGTAGCGGCGCATCGTCGGGGAACGCCGGGTGGGTGACGCCGGCGCAGGCCGGGCCTCTGCCCGAGCCGGGGCTGCTCGGCTACGGCGTCCGGTCGCTGCTCGATCGCGATTCGACGCTCTATTTCCAATCCCGGCATTTGGTCCGGATGCTTCCCTGGCTGGCCCAGTTTGCCCGGCACTGCAACCAGACCGACCACAGGCGGGGTCGGATCGCGCTCGGTGAGCTTTCCGCACCGTCGGCGGCGCTGCTGGAGGAGATGGGACTGCCGATTGAGTCGCAGCGGCTTCCACTCCTGGTGGCGGCAACCGACGCCCGGCACGCCCGCACGTTCCTGGAGCTGCTCGAGCCGGTCGCGCGACTCGGTTTTGAGATTCCGGAGCGGCTGCTTGACCAGCATGAGGTGCGGGCGCTCGAGCCCGCACTCACGGAGGCAGTCAGCGCCGGTTTCGTGATCGAGCCGCACTGCATCGTCAACCCCCAAGCAGTGCTGGGCGCCCTCAGAGACCAGCTGACCCAGATCGGCGTGGAGATCCTCGAAGACGACGGGTTGGTCGACATCGATGTCGACGGCGCACGCGTGAGGTCTCTGCGGACGTCTACCGGCAGTTATCCGTGCGAGTCAGTGGTGCTCGCAGCGGGGGCGTGGCTCAAACCAGTGGCTCGTCGGTTCGGCTTACGCCTGCCGGTCGAGGCCGGCAAGGGCTACAGCTTCGAGGTGCGCCCCCGGCGGATGCCGCGTCACGCCCTGCTGCTGCTCGAGCCGCACGTCGGCTGCTCGCCATTCGGGGAGCGCCTGCGGATCGCCGGCACGATGGAGTTCAGCGGCATCAACTCCACGATCGACACCCGGCGGATCGAGTCGATCAAGCGCGGTGCACGACGGATGCTCGACGCGTGGACCGAGCTCGACCCAGACAGCGTCTGGTGCGGGCTACGGCCGATTGCGCCCGACGGGCTGCCGATCATCGATCGTCATCCCCGATTCTCGAACGCTTTCATCGCCGGCGCCTACTCGATGCTCGGCATGACGCTTGCCGCGCCGGCGGCGCAGGCGCTCACCAGCTTCATGCTGACCGGTGAGAGACCGGCTGTGCTTGAACCGTTCAGGGCGACGCGGTTCCGATCCCTGCGCCGCGACGACTGGTAGCGACCGATCAGAAACGGGCGCTGGCCCGATGGTCATTACCATGCGGCGCGCTACGCGCACGTCATGACTGCGACCAGTGTCTCTCCTTCGCGGGTGGGCGGAGGCTCACTAGATGTGCTTGCCCGGCGCGCCGAACTCTGGGCGCTTCCAGTGATCCTGTTGATCGCTGGCTTGAACTTCTTCTGGCAACTCGGCTCGTCGAGCTATTTCATCGACGAGGCGTTCAGCGTGATCCACTCGCTGCCCGCGTTCCACACGATGTTCCACGTCATCGGGCACACCGAGACGACGCCGTACACGTACTTCCTGTTCCTGCACGAGTGGATGATCCGGACCGGATCGCAGGCCGAGTGGGTCACGCGGCTGCCCTCGGCGGTGGCCGGGCTCGTGCTCGTGGCGGCGGTCTGGTGGACGGCGCGGGTATTCGTCTCTCGCCGCGCCGCGCTCGGTGCCGCGGCGCTGACGGCGATCAGCCCCCTGATCCAGAGCTACGCCCAGGAGGCTCGCGTCTACATCTTCCTGATGGTCTCGGTGGTGATCGCCGTCG
Organism: uncultured Actinomycetes bacterium; assembly: GCA_963795505.1. Taxonomy (GTDB): domain Bacteria; phylum Actinomycetota; class Thermoleophilia; order Solirubrobacterales; family Solirubrobacteraceae; genus Palsa-465. Next base: position 1,368,403 of record CAWCIB010000008.1, on the reverse strand, counting down.
GTGCGACCGTGCGCGCGGTGCAGCGCCCTGAGCGCCGCACGGTCTGGCTGACCATCGGTGCGCTCGCCGCCTTTCTCTCGATCTGGCTTCACTACACGGCCGTTTCCGTTCTGGTCCCACTCGGGATCTGGGTCGCCACACGCCCCGAGCTGACGCGCCGCGCCCGCGGTGCGTTCGTCGCCGCGTGCGTGGCCGGGTTCGGGACCGTCCTGCCGCTCCTGCTCCAGCAGTACTCGATCTTCCCCAACGGCGGCGCGATAGCCGGCGACATCAACTGGAACAACGCGATCTCCGTGATCGGCACGCCCTTCGGGACGCGCATCGGCACGCCCGTCAACGCGAGATCGATCATCGGCGCGCTCGTGGTGCTGGTTGCAGTGGGCGCGCTGGTCTGGGCACGTCGCCGGGAGGTGCGCGCGCGATGGCTGCTGGTGGCCCTCGGGGTCCTAGGCGTCGCCGGCCTCTTCGGCCTCGATCTGGCCGGCAAGAGCATCCTTATCACGCGCTACACGGCGGTCATCGCGCCGTTCCTCGTGCTCGTGATCGCCGCCGGGTGCACGCAGCTTCCCCGCCTCGGCGCCGGCGCCCTCATAACCGCCACGCTCCTCGCCTCGGCGGTCGGCCTCATAGACAACCACCGCAGCTCAGGCTTCTACCCGCCCGCGAAGCAGGTCGTCGACTACATCGCTCCGCGCCAGCAGCCCGGCGACTTCATGCTGACGCCCGGCTTCCCGCTCACCGACACCGCGATCTTCTACTACGTCACGCGCCGCACGCACCCCAAGCTCCATTTCCTCGGTCTCCAGGACCCGGCCCAGCACGTGATCTTTCACAAGTACAAGCGGCTCTGGCTCGTGGGCAACCCGCGAGTGGCGACCGATGCGGCGGCGCTGAACTTCGTCGAGCCGCTGCTGCGCAAGTACCACTGGCGCGCGCTCAGCGTGAAGGTGTTCAACGCCTCGATCGCGCTTGGCGTCGTGCTCGCAGTGCCCGAACGGCGCTAGAAGGGCTTGTACTTCCCGTTGCCGATCGTGAAGCCACGACCGGCGGCGTTCCTACATGTCACGGTCTTGCGGATCGTGCAGGCGATGCCGTCCGCGAGTCCGCGCCACCTGGTCCCGTTCTTGAGCGTGGTCGGGGTGCCGGCCGGAAACTCGTCCTGACAGGTGACGATCGGCTGCGGCTTGCCGCCGGTGCCGAGCACCACGAAGCCTGGATCGCAAGATGTGGAGCCGGCGGGCCGCGGAATGCCCTTCGCGCTGCACAGCAGCTTCGTCGGCGTCGAGCCCTGGTTTAGATAGCCGCAGTCAACGGTTCTGGCCTTGTTCTGCCAGAACGGCGCGTGCGCGAACTTGGCCGACGCGGCTGGCACGACGGCGGCGCTCGCGACGAGCGTGGCGATCAGCGCCCGTCGCACGCTACGCGGCCTCGACCCGCACCGGCACCGAATTGAATGCAGCATTGCCGGTCAGTCTGTCAACAATTGCAGGGTCGGTGATGTCATTCATGCTCGCACCCGGTTTGGAGGCGGCGCGGCGCCAGCCGACGCCCGGACGGTTGTGGCCGAAGCCGTGCGGGATCGACACCACCCCGGGACGGATTTCGTCGGAGATCTCAACCGGCAGCTCGATCGTTCCGACCGCGGAGGAGACCTGCACCCGCTCGCCATCGCTGAGGCCGCGCGCGACGGCGTCGTCGGGATGCAGCAAGGCTGTGCAACGGTCGGCTCCCTTCATCAGCCGGGCGCTGTTGTGCATCCAGGAGTTGTTGGAACGGAGCTGGCGGCGGCCGATCAGGATCAGGTCGTAGCCGTTCGACAGCGCCGCTTCGCGCTCAGTCGCCAGGCGCTCGAGCTCGGCTGCTTCCGCGAGTACCGCCGACGGGGCGAGACGTATTCGCTTGCCCTTGGTCCGCAGCACCTTCGGTGTGCGCGGCGTGTGTGGCCCGAGGTCGATCCCGTGCCAGGCCCGTTTGACCTTTGCGATGCTGAGCCCGCCGCGCAGCAGCCCGTACGGACCGGCGCGCAGGGCGAGGTCGATCACCCGATCAGGACCGGAGCTGAACGGCTCGAGCATTCGCAGTGCGCGGTTGCGCGCCCCGCCCGTGAGTCCCCGGCCTATGCGTGCGGCGAGCGCGACGAGGATCTGCCAGTCGGTTCGCCCGTCGGGCGGGGCGGGCAGCGCAGCCGGGTTGTAGCGGATGTAGTTGCGCACCGCGAAGGGCGGCAGCACGACGTCGATGTCGTCACGCTCGAGGTGGGAGACCGGCGGCAGGATCACGTGCGCATGGCGCGTGGTCTCGGTCACGTACATGTCGACCGCCACGAACCACTCGAGCTCTGTCAGTGCTTTATCGAGACGGGCGCCTCCGGGGGTTGAGAGGACTGGATTGCCGGCGTAGCTCAAGAGGCCCCGGACCTGTCCTTCGCCCGGGGTCAGGATCTCGTCGGCCAGACCGGCGACCGGGAACTCGTCCATGAAGCTCGGCAGCCCGCTGACCCGCTGGCGGCGGCGCCCGGCCGGTCCCGGCCCGAGCGCAAGCTGGGTCAAGTTGAGGATGTCCACCGCCGGCCTCGAGAACATCGCGCCGCCCACCCGGTCGAAGTTGCCGGTGACGACATTCAGGGCGTTGATCAGCCAGTGCGTCAGCGTGCCGGTGACCTGCTGGCAGACGCCGACTCGACCGTAGGCGACCGCGCGCTTGGCGCTTGCGAACTCCCGCGCCAGCCGCGCGATCTCGCCGGCCTCGACCCCGGCGTGGGCCGCAGCCTTCTCGGGCGGCCAGCGCGAGGCGAGGGCGCGGAGCTGTTCGAGTCCGTCGCACGGCAGCGACGTTCGGTCGAGCTCGTCCGCAAAAAGGACGTGCAGCATGCCGAGCAACAAGTAGGGATCGCCGCCGGGACGGACCTGAATGTGCTCCGACGCGTGGCGCGCCGTCTCGGTCCGGCGCGGATCGATCACCACGACCTTGCCGCCGCGTGTGCGAATGTCCTTGATCCGATCGCGGATGCCGGGCGCGGTCATGATCGAGCCATTCGAGACGGCTGGGTTGGCGCCCAGAATCAGCATGTGGTCGGTGCGGTCGACGTCCGGCACCGGCAGGAGCGCGAAGTGGCCGAACATCTCGTACGCGATCCGGTGCTGGGGCAGCTGATCTGCAGAGGTCGCCGAGTAGTTGTTGACGGTTCCGAGCAGCTTGCGCAGCAGGCTGCCGGCCAGCACGGCCGCTGAGTGAGCGCCGGGGTTGCCCAGGTAGGTGGCGACGGCGTTCGTGCCGTGGCGATCCTGAACGGCGCGCAGACCATCGGCGGCGAGCGCGATCGCCTCATCCCAGCCGATTTCGACGAACTCGTCGCCGACGCGCTTCACGGGGCGCCGTAGCCGGTCGGGATCCGAGTGGATGTCGGCGAGCGCAGCCGCCTTGGGGCAGATGTAACCCTTCGACATCACATCGTCGGGGTCGCCGCTGATGCGGACGACTCCGCCGTCGGCGACCTCGACGGCGATCCCGCAATGGGCCTCGCACAGGGTGCATTGGCAGAACACGGTCGCGGGCGCGACGCGGGAGTGCTCCCGCGGGGCAGTGGGCGCGACCGTAGCCACGGAGGAAGCATCTCACATGCCACACTCACGCACCGATGTTCGCTGAGGATCTGCTTGACGTACGAGTCGCGATTGTTTCCGGCGCGGGCTCCGGGATCGGTCGCGCGACTGCGCTCGAACTATCGGGTCTGGGCGCGACCGTGGTCGCGTGCGGTCGGCGGCTCGAGCCGCTCGAGGAGACTGCGGCGATGGCCCCGCGGATCGAGCCCGTGGCGTGCGACATCCGCGAGGAGGATCAGGTCGACGCGCTCGTCGAGGGCGCGCTCGCGCGGCACGGCCGCATCGACATCCTGGTCAACAATGCGGGCGGGCAATTCCTCTCGCCCGCCGAGGACATCACCCCGAAGGGGTTCAGGACCGTCGTGCGGCTGAACCTCGAGGGGACGTGGCTGATGACCCACGCCGTTGCCACCAAGGCGTTCATCCCATCCGGTCGCGGCGGCCGCGTGATCAGCGTGACGTTGACACCCCACACAGGCCTCGCGGGCATGGTCCACTCTTCCGCGGCGCGAGCAGGCGTGGAGAACCTGATGAAAGCGCTGGCGATCGAGTGGGCCCGCTACAAGATCAATCTCGTTGCGGTCGCGCCGGGGGTCGTCGACACCGACACGTTCCGCTCCAAGTACCCGGCCGAGGTCGTCGAGTTCTGGGCGCAGAACACGCTCGCCGGTCGGCTCGTCGCCCCAGAGGAGGTCGCGCGGACGATCGCCTTCCTCGCCTCGCCGGGCGGCGACAGCATCAGCGGCAGCGTGATCAACGTCGACGCGGCCCACGATGTGCATCAATCGCCGTTCCCTCCGCGCGGCCTGGCACGAGAAGACGGTTCGCTGCCCGCGGAGGCGCGCAGGGCGTGACCACCGTATCGCTGCCGATCGTCCCCGACGACGACGAGCTCCGTATCCGCGAGTCGGTGCGCGGCATCTGCCTGTCGTTAGGCCCGCGCTACGCGCGCGAGTGCTTCGAGCAGAACAAGCCGCCGACCGATCTGTGGGAGGCGCTCGCGGATAAGGGGTTTGTCGGCGCCAACATCTCAGAGGAGTGGGGTGGGGGCGGACTCGGGATGTATGCGCTTCAGATGGTCGCCGAGGAGGCAGCGGCCGCAGGAGTGATCGTGCTGATGCTGGTTGTCTCCCCGGGGATCGCCGGCTCGATCCTCACGAAACACGGATCCGCTGAGCAGAAGGATCGCTGGCTGCGCGGTATTGCTGCCGGCACGACTCGCATGGCGTTCGCGATCACCGAGCCCGACGCGGGCACCAACTCCCACAACCTGCGCACGGAATTGCGTCGCGACGGCAATGGCGGTTATCAGCTGAGCGGCCAGAAGGTGTTCATCTCGGGCGTCGAGGATGCGACCCAGGTGCTCGTCGTTGCGCGGTTGCGCGAGGACGACGGCCAGATGGGCAAGCCGTGCATGTGCATCATCGACGTCGACGGGCCGGGCTTCTCGCGCGAGGTGATCCCGATGCCCTACATCGGACCCGATCGGCAATGGACGTTGTACTTCGACAGCGTGCCAGTCGAGGCGGATCGGCTGGTGGGCGGCGAGGGCGGCGGACTGGCGGCGGTGTTTGACGGGCTCAACCCCGAGCGGATCGTGATCGCGGCGCAGGCCAACGGCACCGGTCGGTTGGCGCTCGAGCGCGCCAGCGCGTATGCCAATGAGCGCGTCGTCTGGAGCACCCCGATCGGCGCTCACCAAGGCATCTCGCATCCGCTGGCGAAGGCCAAGGTCCAGCTCGAGCTGGCGCGCGTGATGACGCAGAAGGCGGCGGCATTGGTCGACGCAGGGGCGCCGGCGGGTGAGGCCTCGAACATGGCCAAGTACGCCGCCGCGGAGGCGGCGATCCAGTGCGTCGATGCCTCGATGCAGACCCACGGCGGCAACGGCTTCACGCTCGAGTACGGGGTCTCAGACCTGTGGTGGGGCGCACGGTTCATGCGCACGGCGCCCGTGTCGGCCGAGATGATCCTGAATTACGTAGCCCAGCATTCGCTGGGGCTGCCGAAGTCGTACTGACGAGTTACCGGCGCGGGCCGCCGGCGGGTGGCGGGGCACCCGGCCGCGTCAGGCTGCCGCCCCGCGAGCGGCGAATGAAGTACAGGATCAGGCTCGAGAACGCGACCGAGATGATGATCCCGGGCGCGGTGTGCCGCCACAGCAGCCAGACGACGATCCCCGCGGTCAGGTTGCCGGCCAGCCCGAGCATGATCGTCTGGGGGATCGTCATCGGGTCGGGGCCCGGCAGCGACAGCCGCGCCAGCGCCCCCACGAACAGTCCGGAGAAAGCGATCAGGATGAGGTAGGCGAGCAGACTCATGTTCCTTGAGAGGATATGCCGCCATGAAGATCGACTCGATGGGTTATTACGCATCTGTTATGGAGGCCGGTCGGGGCGCCGCGAGCGCTGAGGCGTTCGGCTACGACGGCTTCTGGGCCCCGGACACACAGGCCGACGCGTTCGTGTCCTGCTCGCTGGCGGCTCAGCGCACCGACCGGATCCAGATCGGGCCCGGGATCGCGGTTGCGTTCGCGCGCAACCCGATGACCGTGGCGATGCAGGCCAACGACCTCCAGCTGCTCTCGAGTGGCCGGTTCACGCTTGGGCTGGGTTCGCAGATCAAGCCTCATATCGAGAAGCGCTACTCGATGACCTGGTCGCATCCGGCGCCGCGCATGCGCGAGTTCATCCTCGCGATCCGGGCGATCTGGCGTGCGTGGGAGACCGGCGAGGCACTCGACTTCAGGGGCGACTTCTACACGCACACGCTCATGACCCCGTTCTTCAACCCCGGCCCTAATCCGCACGGCAACCCGAAGGTCATCCTCGCGGCAGTCGGCCCGCTGATGACCCAGACCGCTGGAGAGGTGGCGGATGGCGTCTTCTGCCACGGCTTTTGCACCGAGCGCTATCTGCGCGAGGCGACGCTCCCGGCGCTGCGGCGCGGAGCCGAGAAGGCGGGGCGGACGCTGGATGACTTCGAGATCCTCGCGCCGGGATTCATCGTCGCACGCGACACCGAGGAGGAACGCGCGGCCGGCGCCGAGTTCGTGCGGGGTCAGATCGGCTTCTATGGCTCGACGCCCGCCTACAGGCCGGTGCTCGAGCTGCACGGCTGGGGCGAGCTCCAGGACGAGCTCAACACGCTCACCAAGCAGGGCGCCTGGGACAAGCTTGCGAGCGTGGTCGACGACGAGGTGCTCGAGACGTTCGCGGTCATCGGAACGCCCGAGGAGGCCGTCGCTGAGGTAAAGCGCCGCTACGGCGACATCGCGACCCGGATCACGCTGACCGTCCCGGACGACGCCGACCCTGAGCGCTGGGCCCCGGTGCTCGAAGAGTTGCGCACGCCCGTAGTCGCGTAGGCCGGCTGCCATTCTCAGACCGTGAGCGTTGACGCCCCAGCTGTCTCGTTTGGCGGCCGGACGGCCTGGGCGCGCAACCTGGCCGCCCCGGTCCGGAGCTTCCTGTCGACTGAGACAGGCGGCGCGTTCGTCCTGCTCGCAGCGGCTGTGGTCGCGCTCATCTGGGCCAACGTGCCGGGCTCGCACTCCTACGAATCGGTCTGGAGCACGCGACTGGCGATCCGGATCGGCGGCGGCGTGATCGGGACGGACCTGCGCCATTGGGTCAACGAGGGTTTGATGACGTTCTTCTTCCTGATCGTTGGGCTCGAGGCCAAACGCGAGATCGACCTTGGCGAGTTGCGCGAGCGACGCCGTTTGGCGATTCCGGTTGTCGCCGCGCTGGGCGGAATGCTCGTGCCGATCGCCATCTATCTCGCGTTCAACGCCGGCGGCTCTGGCGCCCACGGCTGGGGAGCGGCGATGTCGACCGATACGGCCTTCGCGCTCGGCATCCTCGCGCTGCTGACGCCGCGGACCGCGACCCGCGTGCGTGTGTTTCTGCTCACGCTCGCGATCGTCGACGATCTCGGCGGCCTGCTCGTCATCACGATTGCGTACACCCACCACGTGCGCTACGGCGCAGTGCTGGTTGCGCTCGGACTGTTCGTGGTGCTGTTCGCGCTGCGTTACGCGCCGGTGGGGCGCGGTCCGCTGTCGGTCGGGGTCGCGGTCGGGATCTGGGTGGCGATGTTCAAGTCGGGGGTCGATCCGGTCGTATGTGGTCTCGCAATCGGGTTCGCGACTAGCGCTTACACGCCGGCGCGCGAGGATCTCGATCGCGCGAGCGCGATCGCGCGCTCGTTTCGAGAGCAGCCCACCCCGGAGCTGGCCCGAGAGACGCAGCGCACGGTGCTCCAGGCGATCTCGATGAACGAGCGCCTCCAGTACGACCTGCACCCGTGGACGAGCTATGTGATCGTGCCCCTGTTCGCGCTCGCCAACGCAGGTGTGCACGTGACGGGCAGGTTGCTCTCGGACGCGATCACCTCCCCGATCACGCTCGGGATCCTGATCGCCTATGTGCTGGGGAAGCCTGTCGGCATTGTGGCCGGTTCGTGGGTCGCCTCGCGGCCGGCGCTGCACGGCCCGCGTTCGCCGATCACCGGTCCGGTGCTGATGGTGGCGGGAACCACCGCGGGCGTAGGGTTCACGGTCTCGCTGCTCGTCTCGAGCCTGGCCTTCACCGGTGCGAGGCTCGATCAGGCCAAGCTGGGCACGATCTTCAGCGTGATTCTGGCTCCGGTTCTGACGTGGGTGGCGCTGAGGTTCATGAGGCACATCCCGCAGGAGCGTCGAGCGCGACAGGTCGGACGCACGGCCGAGGACATTCTCGATCTCGATGCCGATGTGGACCCAGAGCGCGATCACATTCGCGGATCGGACGACGCACCGGTGACGCTGGTCGAGTACGGCGACTTCGAGTGCCCGTACTGCGGGCAGGCCGAGCAGGTGATCCGCGCGCTGCTGGCCGAACATGGCGACGTGCGCTATGTGTGGCGCCACCTACCCCTGAACGACGTCCACCCAAGCGCGCAGCTCGCCGCCGAGGCCTCGGAGGCGGCCGCGGCCCAGGATGCGTTCTGGGAGATGTACGACGTCTTGCTCGGCCACCAGGGCAAGTTGACGCTGCGCGACCTGTTTGGTTACGCGGGTGAGGTGGGGCTCGATGCCGAGCGCTTCAGAGACGAGCTGCGCCGCCGCGTGTATGCCCCCCGGATTGCCGAGGACGTCGCGAGCGCCGACGAGAGCGGCGTGACGGGAACGCCCACGTTCTTCATCAACGGCCGCCGGCACTACGGGGTCTACGACATCGACGGGCTGACGGCCGCGGTCAAGGCGGCCAAGCAACGGGCCGGGCAGCTGGCGTTCGCGCGGCGCGCGGACGAGGAGGCCGAGCCCGCTACGACTCCGTAGCGACGCCGGCGTCGATCATCCGCCGCTCGTGCGTGCCGACGCCGATCGTGCGGCCATCGTCGGCGATCACGTCGACGGCGAAGCGGAGCTTGCGGCCGTCCGCGATCTCCTCGAGCCGGGCGTGAGCCGTGCACCTGGTGCCCCTTGGCGCGGCGGCGACGTGCTTGATGCATACCTCGAATCCGACCGTGGCCTTGCCGTCGGGGAGGTGGGGGTAGACCATCAGCGAGGCCGTGCGCTCCATCATCGCGACCATCGCCGGCGTGGAGAGGACCTCGAAGTTCAGCGTGCCGCCGACGTCAGTCAGCAGCTGACCGTCTACTTCGAACTCGTAGCTGTTCTCCATTCCGGGCGCGAGTGCCACGCGGGCATTATCGCTGCGCGTATTCGTGCAGGCAGTGCTCAGAGCAGAAGAAGTGAGTGCGCCCGCCGCGCTCGAGACGTAGCGCCTTGTGGCGGTCGACCTTCATGCCGCACACCGGGTCGGTCGCGCCCCGCTTGACCGTCAGGCCCATAAGCGCCGCGAATATCAACAGTCCCGCGACGTTGAGCCCGAGCTTGTAGTCGACCTTCACCGAGCCGAAGATGTCCGCGCGGCTCGGGCGGGCGTGCGGGATCAGTCCGAGGCCGCCGAAGACCGCGTCGACGATCAGCGCTGCGATGACGATCGTGACGAACATCAGCGCGGTGATCCGCAGCGCGTAGCCGGTGCCGTAGTACTTGCGGTAGACGACCAGGATCGGCAGCACGATCAGGTCCGCGAACAGGAACGCAACCACGCCGCCGAACGAGATCCCGCCCGACCACAGCACGGCCGCGAGCGGCACGTTGCCGATCGAGCACACAAACGAGGCCACGGCCACGACCGGGCCGACGATCACGTTCTCGAACGCGCGCAGCGTGTGGTTCGAGCCGTGGATGAAGACGCGGTTGAAGAAGCCGTTGCCAAGCAGGCCGATGAAGCCCGCCAGCACGAACCCGACGCTGACCTCCTTCCAGAGCATCCCCCAGTCGTTGCGGAAGTTGTGTGCGACGTCTGACCACGCCTGCACGGAGGCCAGTCGCTGACGTAGCGGCAGCGCGGTCATCACGGGATCGTGGCGATGTCCGGTGGATGCATGCGCGGCGTGCTCGCGCGCTTCGGTCTCCAGCCGGCGGGAGATGAACAGCCGCAGCATCGCGGTCATCACGACGATCAGCACCAACCCGCCGGCGAACTCGGCGGCCGTGAACTGCCAGCCGATCAGCACCCAAAGCACGATGCCCAGCTCGATCACGAGATTCGTCGAGGCGAACTGAAACGCAAGCGCCGACGCAGCCGAGGCGCCCTTCTGGAACAGCGTCTTGGCGATCGCGATCGCGGCGTACGAGCACGAGGACGATGCGGCTCCCAGTCCGGTGGCGAGCGCGACCGGGCGCGGCCCCGATCCGCCGAGCGCGTGCTGGATCCGCTCGCGCGGTACCCACGCCTGGACGATCGCCGAGATCGCGAACCCGAGCACGAGCGCCCACCAGACCTCCCAGGCCATCAGGAACGCGTTGCCAAGGCCATCACTGATGACATCGAGAATCGTCATGAGTTGCCGGGGTGTGGTATCGGACGACTATACCACCGGGGGGTATCTGATATTGTGGGGCCATGACCGACCCGACACCCGTTCGCGGATACACCGCCAGCAAGGAGCAGCTGGCAAAGCGCCTGGCGCGGATCGAAGGCCAGGTACGAGGGATCTCAAAGATGGTCGACGGGGACCGCTACTGCATCGACATCCTCACGCAGATCAGCGCGATCCAGGCGGCCCTTGACAAAGTTGCGCTTGGACTGCTCGACGGCCACGCGCATACGTGCGTGATCGGGGCCGACCCCGACCAGCGCGACGAACGGACCGAGGAGATGATGGCCGCCGTCGGCCGGCTGCTGAGACGGGGCTGAACAAGCCCGGGGCCGGCGGAGTCAGCGCTCGCGCGATCTAACAACGCGCGAGGCCGAGTCCGTGTAGTGTGAACGCACCGGGCAAGCGGGGCATTCGAAGACAGGAGGAATGAATAGTGCGTGTATCTGTTCGTGTATGGCTTGCCGTTCTCGGCGCCACGAGCCTGGCGCTCGCGGTCTTCGCTGCGGGCTCCGCAGCGAGCTCGGGCGCGACGGCCGCACCGCATATCTGCAAGGGCAAGCTCGGCAAGCCGGGCCTGCTAGTCGGTTCGTATTCGTCCGGGGTCGTCGTACAAGGGGCGTGCAGGGTCCAGGACGGGCCGGTGCACGTCACCGGGACGCTGACCGTCGACAAGGGCTCAGCGCTGAACGCGGCTTTCAGCCGCAATCACCTCACCCATCACGGCAGCTCGAGCCTGACCGTCACCGGGAACCTGGTCGTCGACAAGGGCGCAACGGTGGTCCTCGGCTGCAAGGTCAACCCGAGCGGCTCGGGATTCCCATGCTTCGATGACCCGAACTCCCATCACCCGACGCTCACGAGTTCGGACACAATCAAGGGCAGCTTGATCGAGCATGCGCCGCTCGGCGTCGTGGTCCACAACTCCAAGATCAGCGGCAACTGGAGCGAGACGGGCGGTGGCGGCGGCGTGAACTGCATACCGACCGGTCCATTCAAGAAGCTCATGAGCCCCGCGTACAGCGACATCGAGGACAGCTCGTTGGGCGGGAATCTGACGATCAGCGGGATGAAGGCCTGCTGGGTTGGGGTGGCGCGCGTGCACATCAAGGGCAGCGCGACGTTCACCAACAACGACCTGGCCGATCCCGACGGGATCGAGATCGTCTCCAATGTCATCGCCAAGAGCCTGTCATGCACCGGAAACGGTCATCCCCCAGGCAGTCCGCCGATCGCGCAGCCGGTTTGGGACAGCGGCGACCCCGTGATGGGTCAGCTGTTCCCGCGCGACCCGGAGCCGAACACGGTCAGCGGCACGCGCTCGGGGCAGTGCGCGCTGTCGAGCCCGACGACGGCGGGCGGCGCGTTGGGTCCAGGGGCGTTCTAGCGTTGCGCAGCGCGGCGGCCGGCGCTCAGCCGGTCGCCGCCGCGTCGCTCAGCGCGTGAGGCTAAGCGTCCCGCAGACCGATAGGTGCGCGCAGGATCGAGTCTGGGATCCCGAGCGAGTCCACGAGCGCACCCGCCTGCAGCCGAACCTCGTTACAGATCCGATTGACCTCGCGAGTGATCTGCTTGCAGCGGGGCGAGGAGAGCCGCCCGTGCTCCTGGAAGAAACCCTTGTCGGCCTCGACGTTCTGAAGCGCATATAGATCGCAGACCACGTTCAGTGCGTCGCGCACCGCTTCGTCCTCGCAGCGGTCGATCGCAGCCGCGAACGCCTCAAGCGCCACCGTGTCCATGTGCGCTCGCGCGGCGTTGGCGGCGTGGTCCTGCACGGCGCGGAACACCTCGAACGGGTCGTAGCCCTCTTTCAGTCCGCGCCTGAAGCGGTTGGCTACCGAGGCCACGATATGGCCCTCGCGCCAGCGGAAGAGCTCGAGCTGGTGCTCGCGGTCAAGCAGGTTGAGGTTGTCCTCGCCCGACGGGATGGCGTCGGCGATGACCTGCACGATCTTGCGCGCGAACAAGCGCTCGACGACGTTCTCCACGACCTGGCCGGCGACGAACGTGACCATCTCGGCGGGATTGAGCCCGCCGAACTGCTCGGAGAAGTCGGTCAGGAGCCCGCGCGCCGCGAGCAGCATCAGCACCGTGTTGTCGCCTTCGAACGTGGTGAAGATCTCGGTGTCGGCTTTCAGCGCCGCGAACCGGTTGACGGCCATGTAGCCAGCGCCGCCGCAGCACTCGCGAGCGGTCTGGATCGTCTCGGTCGCGTGCCAGCTCGCGGTCGCCTTCATCGCGGCCGCGAACGACTCGAGCTCCCGTCGCTCGCGGTCGGAGGCATCCGAGGAGAACACGTGGTGGAACTTCTCGGCCAACTCGGTCTGCGCGAAGTGCAGCGCGAACGTCTTGGCGAGCAGCGGCATCAGCCGCCGCTGATGGGTCCGGTAATCGAGGATCGGGACTTCCTCGCCGTCGGGCGGCCCGAACTGGCGCCGCCGCAGCCCGTAGCGGATCGCGATCGTGAGCGCGGTCTTAGCGGCGGTGACCGACGCACCGGAAACGCACACGCGCCCCTGGACAAGTGTCCCGAGCATCGTGAAGAAGCGCTTGTTGGCGTTTTCGATCGGACTTGAATATCTCCCCTCAGCCGTGACCTCGCCGTAGCGGTTGAGTAGCGCCTCGCGCGGTACGCGGACTTGGTCGAACCAGATCAGGCCGTTGTCGACGCCGTTCAGCCCCAGCTTCTCGCCGTCGTCTTGGATCCTGACTCCGTCGAGTATCCGGCCGCGTTCGTCGCGCAGCGGAACCACGAGCGCGTGGACGCCGTGCGACTCGCCGTCGACGGACAGCTGCGCGAAAACGACCGCCATCCGGCCGTCGCGCGCGGCGTTGCCGATGAACTCCTTGCGGGCATCCTCGGTTGGCGTGTGAACGACGAATTCCTGCGTCTCGGGGTCGTAGGTGGCGGTCGTCTCGAGGTGTTGGACGTTCGAGCCATGGCCGGTCTCGGTCATCGCGAAGCAGCCGGGCAGCTCCAGCGTGGCGATCGCCCGCAGGTAACGCTCGTGGTGAATGCGCGTGCCCAGCTGGTGAACGGCCCCGCCCCAGAGCCCGAACTGGACCCCGAACTTGACCAGCAGCGAAAGGTCGCCGAGCGCGAGCGTCTCAAAGGCCGCCACGTTGGCGCCCGGATCGCCGTGTCCTCCGTACTCCTCGGGGAACCCGGGCGCGGTCAATCCTTCGTGGGCGAGGGTGGTGGCCCACTCGAGCACCTTGCTTCGGTACTCGTCGCTCGCAAGCGCGAGCGGCGGCTCGAACTCGTCTCGCGCGAGCACGTCGCGGAGCTGAGCCCGGACGGACGCGTAGCGACCGTCGAGAAGACCTTGCAGCGCCGCCGGCTCGAATTGCCTCGCGATCGTGGCGATCGCGCAAGCTTAATGCGCTTAGGGGTGCAAGAACTTGCGGACGTGGCGCAGGAAGCGCGGAAAGCCGCCGTGCCTGAGGCCGCCGAAGCCGGTGGCGCCCAGCAGCAGGACGAACACCCCCGCCAGCAGCGCGAGCGTCGCCAGCGCGACGGGCCAGCGACGTTCGAGCCAGCTACGCGCGGCGCCCAGCAGCTGTTGGGCGCGCTCGTGGGCGAACGTGAGCGTCGCGATGATTCCGACGAGCGGAGCAATGAAGCAGATGTTGAACAGCACCAGCAGTCCGGCCTGACGAGCGGGCCCGGCACCAGAGCCGACGATCGCGGCGATCGCCGCGAAGTACGGGAATGCCGTCGGGAGCTCAACCGCGGTTATCACCGCCCCGAGCACGGCGCTCGAGCGGCGGTTTGGGTTAGGGGCGGGGATCTCGCGCTGGGCGAGCTGCTCGCGATAGCCCCACAAGAACACTGCCGCGACGAGCATCGCGGCGCCGGCGATCATCTCGATCACGTAGCGATCCTCGCGGTCGGGGTGCGGGACCAGCGAGAGCAGCAGCTGGCCTGGGCCGAGCGCGATCAGCAGGCCGCCCGTCAGGTAGACGACGAATACGGCCATCGTGAACTGCGCCACGCGTTGGCGAGGCCGTGGACCGGCGGCGAGGTAGAACGCCGGCAGGATCGTGCTCGGGTTCAGCGAGTCGGCGAACCCGATCGAGACGACGAGCGCTGTCAGCCGCAGCATGCGCCCATTGTTCCCCGAACGAGCCCCGAGCGGGGATCGGTTCAGGCGAAGTGCAGTTCCTCGCCTTCGTCGTCCGAGGCCGGCCGTTCGCATGTTGGGCACCACCAGCGTGCTTCCATCGGCGTGCCGCACACCACATGCCGCGGCGCCTGCGCGTCCTCGGCGTTGCGCGCGCCCCAGCCCGCGAGCAGCCTCAGCGCCCCGGCGAGCTCGCGGCCGGCCGCGCTCAGCTCGTACACAAAGCGCGGTGGGCGCTCGGAGTAGGGCCGTGCCACGACGAGCGCGTTTCGCTCGAGCGCTCGCAGGCGCTGGGCCAGCACATTGGGTGAGATTCCATCGACTTCTTCCTGGAGCTCGCCGAAGCGTCTCGGGGCGTCGATCAGCGCGGCTATCACCAGCAGCGTCCAGCGGTCCCCCACGGTCGCTAGCGCGTCGGCGAGGGGGGAGCCGTCTCGGTCGTCGGTATCGGTCGAGTGATCCCGTGGATCGGCATCTGGCGGGTTATCCGAGGTGGCCATACCTGCGCGCATCGTAGTCGCCATTAGGCCTGTTATCCTAGCGACTTGCAATTAGCAAGTGACTAGGGTGATCCGAAGGAGAAGCACATGACTGTTCTCGAAGAAACCCAGACCGCGATCGCCGACGCGGCCGCGCGACTCGGCCCCGCGATCGTTGGGCTCGGACGGGGTTGGGGCGTGGGGTCGGGCGTCGTGATCGCCGCGGGGCGTGTCCTAACAAATGCCCACAACCTCCGCCACGATGAGATCACGGTCCGGTTCGCCGACGGGCGTAGCGCGCCCGGTCGTATCGCCGGCACCGACCCCGATCTCGACATCGCCGTGATCGAGGTCGACACAGGCGATGTCACGCCGCTCGAATGGGGCTCCGCCGAGCCTGCCATCGGTCGCGCTGTGCTCGCGCTGTCGAACCCGGGCGGCCGCGGCTTGCGGGTCACGCTCGGCTTCATCTCATCAGTCGCGCGCGGCTTCCGCGGTCCTCGTGGCCGTCGCATCACGGGCGCGATCGAGCACTCGGCGCCGCTGCCACGCGGCTCCTCCGGCGGCCCTGTGACCGACCTCGAGGGGCATCTGCTCGGCATCAACACTGTTCGCGTCGATGGCGGCCTGATCCTCGCGGTCCCGGCCGACGCCGGGCTGCGCGAGCGGGTCGAGGCGCTCGGTCGCGGCGAGGCGCCGCGCCGCGTCCGGCTCGGGGTCGCGATCGCGCCGCCGCGAGTTGCGCGTCGGCTCCGCCGCGCCGTCGGTCTGCCCGAGCGCGACGGCGTGTTGGTCCGCGCGGTCGAGGACGGAAGCGCCGCCGACCGCGCCGGAATCGAGCGGGGCGATCTGATCGTCGCCGCGGGCGAGCTAACGATCGAGCAGGTCGACGCGCTCTACGAAGCCCTCGATCAGGCCCGGGCCGACGGTCAGCTTGATCTGACGGTTGTGCGCGGGACCGACGAGCGCAAGGTGCCCGTCAGTTTCTGATGAGCACGACCGAAGCCACATCCCTCGAGGAGCGCGAGGCCGAGGCCCTCGACGCCTATTCCCGCATCGTGGTCGACGTCGCCGAGCGGCTCGCCCCGAGCGTCGCCAACCTGCGCGTGACGCGTCGTGGTCGTGGCGGCCAGTTCCCAGCCGGTGCCGGGAGCGCCGTCGTGCTGACGCCCGACGGGTTCCTTTTGACCTCGGCCCATGTCGTCGCCGGCCCCGGCCGCGGCGGCCGCGCGTCGTTCGTCGACGGCCGCGAGCTCTCCTTCCGGATCGTCGGCGTTGACCGGTTGTCCGACCTGGCCGTGCTGCGCGCGGACGGAGACGGACTGGTCGCGGCCACGCTCGGCGAGGCTGAGCAGCTGCGGGTCGGACAGCTCGTGGTCGCGATCGGCAATCCGAATGGATTCGCGGGCTCAGTCACCGCTGGCGTGGTGTCTGCGCTCGGCCGTTCGCTTCCCGCGCGCGCGGGAAGAACCACGCGCTTCATCGACAACGTCATCCAGACCGATGCCGCGCTGAATCCCGGGAACTCTGGTGGCGCGCTCGTCGACAGCGCCGCGCGGGTGGTCGGGGTCAACACCGCCGTGGCCGGAATCGGTCTCGGACTCGCGGTCCCGATCAATGCAGCGACCCGGCAGATCATCGGCGCGCTGATGAGAGACGGCCGCGTGCGGCGCGCGTACATGGGGATCGCCGGCGGCCCGCGGCCGCTGCCCCCGCATGCCCGTGCTCGCCTCGGCCGGACGGCTGGAGTCGAGATCGTTGAGATCGTGTCGGGGAGTCCAGCCGAACACGCGGATCTTCGATCGGAGGATCTGATCGTGGAACTCGACGGTCAGATCGTCGAGCGCGTCTCGGACGTGCAGCGCGCGATGACCGAGAACGCGATCGGCCGCGCGCTTGCGATCCGCGTGCTGCGAGGCGAGCGTCTGCTGGAGCTGAGCGTCCGGCCGACCGAGCTGGGCGGCTGACGGGCGCTACACTCGGCGGCGGCGCCGGACGGGCGTTCGGTGCCGTGTCCTAACACTTAAAGACGGGAAGCGCGATGGCCCGCGGAGACGTCCGGATTGCAGTCACGCTCGCATGTGAAGACTGCAAGCGCCGGAACTACCAGACGAACAAAAGCAAACGGAACGACCCGGACCGGATCCAGCTTCGGAAGTACTGCCGCTGGTGCAGACGTCACACGGCGCACCGTGAGACCCGCTAGCCCCTTCGACTGATTCGTGGCCCGCAATCGCAAACGTGCCAAGGAGCGGCGGGCTCGCCGCCCGCAGCCGGTCGCGAGCCGCCCCCAAGACCAGCTGACCGGCGCGCCGAGTCCGCTCGAGCACGCCGCTCCCGACGCCGAGCTCGCCGAGCAGGCGGAGCTGCCGCCCGGTGGCATCGAGCCCGAGCCGGACGAGGTCGACACCGAGTTCGAGGAGGAGGCGGAGCCCGCCGGTGACGGCGGCGGCCGCGGCGGCGTCGAGGTCGGAGCGGGGTTCGACGGCGAGGATGGTGGGTCCGCCCCACTTCCCGAGGCGCGCGCTCGCTCTGGCAACCGCCTAATAACCTTTCTACAAGGAAGCTGGCGAGAGCTACAGCGGGTACAGTGGCCCGATCGCCGTCAGGTGATGCAGGCGACCGGGGTCGTGATCGGCTTCGTGATCATCGCCGGCGTGGTCCTTGGCGTGTCGGACTTCTTCGCCAAGCACATTGTCAATTACATCCTGAACGGTCACTGGTAAATGTTTCGCTGGTACGTAGTCAACACATACTCTGGCCACGAGCAGAAGGTCAAGCACAACCTCGAGCACCGCGTCGTGTCGCTCGGGCAGCAGCGCGCCGTGCGCCAGATCGTGGTGCCGACCGAGACCGTCTCGGAGATGAAGGACAACCAGAAGGTCACGGTCGAGAAGCGCACGATGCCCGGCTACGTGCTGGTCAACATGGACCTCAACGAGGATTCGTGGTCGCTCGTCAAGGGCACGCCGGGCGTGACCGGCTTCGTCGGCGCTTCGCAGGAGCCGGTGCCGCTGACCCAAGACGAGGTCAACCGGCTGCTCCATCGCGAGACCGAGGTCCGGCCGCGCAGCCGCGCTCAGTTCTCGATCGGCGAATCGGTCAAGGTGATCTCCGGCCCGCTATCTGACTTTTCGGGCGAGATCTCCGAGGTCAACGAGGATGCTCAGCGGCTCAAGGTGCTGGTCTCGATCTTCGGCCGCGAGACTCCCGTCGAAGCCGGCTTTGATCAGGTGAAGAAGGTATGAAAAAGGTACTCACGGAGATCAAGCTCCAGGCACCGGGCGGCCAGGCCAGCCCGGCGCCACCGGTCGGGCCCGCGCTCGGCCAGCACGGGGTCAACATCATGGAGTTCGTCAAAGCGTTCAACGCTCAGACTCAGGCGGACGCCGGCACCGTGATTCCGGTCGTGATCACGGTCTACGAGGACCGATCTTTCACGTTCATTACCAAGAGCCCGCCCGCGGCGGTCCTGATCAAACAGGCGATCTCGATCGACAAGGGGTCGGGCGAGCCACATAGGGAGAAGGTCGGCCAGATCACCGAAGCCCAGCTGCGCCAGATCGCCGAGAAGAAGATGAAGGACCTCAACGCCAACGACATCGACGCTGCTGCGAAGATCATCGCCGGCACCGCCCGTTCGATGGGAGTCGACGTCGTATGAAGCACGGAAAGACATATCTAGACGCGCGGCAGAAGTTCGATCGCGAGCAGGAGTACTCGCCCACAGAGGCGATGGCCCTCGTCAAGGAACTCAAGCGCGCCAAGTTCGACGAGTCGGTCGAGGTCCATGTGCGGACGGGTCTGAACGTCCGCCATGCCGACGAGCAGCTGCGGGGCACGATCGCGCTGCCCAACGGACTCGGCAAGGACGTCAAGATCGCGGTGTTCGCCAAAGGCGACAAGGCTCGCGAGGCCGAGGAGGCCGGCGCGGACGTGGTCGGCGCCGAGGACCTCGCCGAGCGGATCCAGGAGGGATTCGACGACTTTGACGTGGCGATCGCAACGCCTGATCTGATGCCGGTCGTCGGCCGGCTCGGCCGGATCCTCGGTCCGGCGGGGAAGATGCCCAACCCCAAGGTCGGGACCGTCACGATGGACATCGCCAAGGCTGTCGAGGAATCCAAGGCCGGCAAGGTCGAGTACCGCACTGATCGCAACGCGATCGTTCACCTCGTGATCGGCAAGACGGACTTCGAGGAGCAGCGCCTGCTCGAGAACTACCAGGCGGTAATCGAGGAGCTGATCCGCGCCAAGCCGTCGGCCGCCAAAGGTCGTTACATCCGCTCGGTGACCTTCGCCTCGACGATGGGCCCCGGGATCAAGGTCGATCCGAGCCGTACGCGAGACATCGTGGGGGAGCCGGCCGCCGCGTAGACTGAGAAGTCACACCTTCTGCCCAAGACCTCCGGCAGCTTGTAAGTCCGGAGCAGGTGAAGACTCGATTCAGCGATCGACGTCCGCCTGCGCGCGGGCGTTTTTTGTGAGAGGAACATGAATCGAGAACAGAAATCAGCCGTAGTAGACGAGATCGCCGAGCAGCTGCAGGGTGCCGAGGCGGTGTTCGCGGTCGACTATCGCGGGATATCCGTATCGGAGATCGCCGACCTTCGCACCAAGCTGCGCGATGCCGACGCGAAGTTCCGCATCGTCAAGAACTCGCTCACTGAGCGAGCGGCCGACCAGGCCGGCCTCGACACGCTCAAGCAGCTGCTCGAAGGCCCGACCGCGCTCACGCTGGTCCACGGCGACGCGGCGCTTGCCGCGAAAGCGATCAACGACACCGCGCGAGCGCTCGGCATCCTGGAGTTCAAGGGCGGGTTGATGGACGGCGCGCCCGTGAGCCCCGACGAAATCCGCACGATCGCCCGACTGCCTGCGCGCGACGTGCTTCACGCCCAGCTCGTAGGCACGATTGCGGCACCGCTGTCCGGGCTCGTGCGGACCCTGAACGCGATGATCGCCGGGCTCGCGAGCCAGCTGAAGCAGATGGCCGACCAGGGTCTGGTGAGCGGCGAGGCGCCGGCCGAGCCGGAAGCCGCCGCAGAGCCGGAGCCGGAGGCTCCCGCCGAAGAGCCGCCGCCAGAGGCCGCGCCCGAGCCGGAGGCCGCGCCTGAGCCGGAAGCCCCCGCAGAGCCGGAGGCCGCGGCTGAGCCGGAGGCCGCGCCCGAGCCGGAAGCCGCGGCTGAGCCGGAGGCCCCCGCGGAGGAGCCCGAGGCCGCGCCTGAGCCGGAAGCCCCCGCCGAGGAGCCCGAGGCCCCGGCCGAGCCGGAAGCCCCCGCCCAGGAGCCCGAACCCCAAGCTGAACAATCTGAACCAGAGACTCCCCAGGAGGAAGCATGACCACGACCCAAGAATGGATCGACGAGCTCAAGGCCATCTCGGTGCTTGAGCTGTCCGAGCGCATCAAGGCGCTCGAGGAGGCATTTGGCGTATCGGCGACCGCAGTCGCCGCGGCCGCGCCCGCCGCGGGCACAGCCGGCGGCGACGGTGCCGACGGCGCCGGCGAGGAGCAGAGCTCGTTCGACGTGCTCCTGCAGGCGGCAGGCGACAAGAAGATCCAGGTGATCAAGGTCGTCCGCGCGGCGACCGGCCTCGGTCTCAAGGAGGCCAAGGCGCTGGTCGACGAGGCGCCCAAGCCGGTCAAGGAAGGCATCGAGAAGGAAGAGGCCGACAAGCTGAAGACCGACCTCGAAGAGGCCGGCGCGACGGTCGAACTGAAGTAGCTCGGCGCTCCAGAACTAGCTCGACAGCGCCCCAAAGCGGCAAACGCTTTGGGGCGCTTCCTTTAGAGCTGTCTCAAAGCGGCGTGTGTGGCTGCGAGCGCCGGAGAGGGGTGAGGGCGCTGATGAGTGTCCGGTTGGATCCGGGTGCCGGGTCGAGGGCGTCGCGCGCGAGGAACCCGACGATCTTGCCGGCGCGGATGCTAATTCGCACGGAAACTCGGGCCTAGGCCGATCAACCCGACGATCTTCCACCCCTCATGCCTACAACGGCGGTTTGTTCGGGGCCGGCCGCCGTCGGCCGCCGTCGGCCGCCGTCGCGCCGCCGCCGCCGGCCGCCGTCTCGCCGGCCGCCGCCGGCCGCCGGCCGGCGTCGCTGCGGCGGCCGCCACCGCGCCGCGCGTGCCCCGCCCGTTCGTTTTCACACGTCGCGACCCCCTCCCGGGAAGGAATGGCTGCGCCGGGCGTCCTCTGAGGGTGACGATCCCCAAGACCCCAGGACAGAGGGAGGACCTACATGAAACGCCTGATCATGCCCATCGCCGCGATCGCCGGCCTCGCGACAGCCGCGCTCGTCGGAGTCGCGATCGCCAAGACGTTCACGCTCAACGTCGCTGCTAACGCCCCGGTCATGAACGGGAACACCGGCGCCTCTGAGGGCACGGCGAACATCGCCGTCACCTCGAAGGGGAAGGCCGTCTACATGCTGAGTGGCAACTCGAAGAGCAACCCGAAGTGCGACACGCAAGCGTGCTGGAGCTTCTGGCCACCACTCACCGTCACGTCGGCGAGTGCTCTGAGCAAGGTGAGTGGAATCCACGGCAAGCTCGGCGTCTGGAACCACAAGGGTTTCAACCAGGTGACGCTTGGCGGCCATCCTCTGTACCGCTTCCACCCGGACACCAAGAAGGACATGGCGACTGGCGACAAGATCGTGAGCTTCGGTGGCACGTGGCACGTGATCAAGGCTGCGTCGAGTGGTAACGGCATGACCGGAACCACGGGGACGACGAACACGATGCCTACCACCACCACGACCACCACCACGACCACGACGTCCTGCCCGCCGCCGTACTACCCGCCCTACTGCCCCTAGTCGGTCCACCGGGGCTGAAGGGAGTGCGGTGGCGCAGCCGACCAAGCTGCCGCGCTCCCTTCAGCCTCGTTGGGGCGCCCTGGCGCCCCGCGCGGGGAGCTCGGAGCAAACCCAGTCGCACCACCAGGGCGGCCGGCGGACGCTCGCCGGCAGAACTTGCCCTAGCCGCCGTTTCCCCCTACACTGCCCCGGTCAGCCAATAGTCGTAGCCGCCTCGAAGAAGCGGCGCCGCGCCACATACGCGGTCGTCGAGAGGCGGGGTCCGTGAGAGCTGATCGTCCCTGCACAGGGCAGCGATGCCGTGTGCTATCTTTGATGGTCGCGCTCCATAGGGGGCAGGTGGGCCTCCCCAGGAGGAAGACACGGGTCCCTGACGAGCGCGGTCTCTACTCGCCTCTCGACCGCCCGAGGAGTCGCCACCTTGGCAACCGCTCACGCCCCGCGGACGCGCCGGAGCTTCGCGCGTCTGCAGAAGGTTCTCGAAGTACCCAACCTCATCGATATTCAGCGTAAGTCGTTCGAATGGCTGACCGACCCCAAGAAGGGCGGTCTGCGCGAAACGATCGACGACATCTCTCCAATCGAGGATTACACCGGCAACCTCGCCGTCGATTTCGGCGAGTTCACCTTTGATGAGCCGGTCGCAAACCTCGAGCAGTGCCGCGAGAAGGATCTGACCTACTCGCGACCCCTGACCGTCACGGTCGCATTCGTCAACCGGGAGACCGGCGAAATCCGCGAGCAGTCGGTCTTCATGGGCGACTTCCCGTGGATGACCGATCGCGGCACGTTCATCATCAACGGCACCGAGCGCGTCGTCGTGACGCAGCTGGTCCGGAGCCCGGGCGCCTACGTAATGGAGCCCAAGGACCGCGAGAAGCAGCTCTTCATCGCGAACTTGATGCCGGCTCGCGGCTCATGGCTCGAGCTCGAGATCGACAAGAAGGGCCGTGTCTACGTCCGCATCGACCGCAAGCGCAAGCTGCCTGTGACGGTCTTGCTGCGCGCGATGGGCTATGCCGACGACGAGATCCTCAAGCTGCTCGATAACTCGCTCTACATCCGCCAGACGCTCGAGGCGGACCCCGAGGCTGTCCAGTCCGAGGAAGGCTCACTGATCGAGCTGTTCAAGAAGCAGCGCCCGGGTGAGCCGCCGTCGGTCGACGCCGCGAAGGCGCTTCTGAACCAGCTGTTCTTCGACCCCAAGCGCTACGACCTGACTCGCGTCGGTCGCTACAAGCTCAATGCACGCCTTGGCCTCCAGATCGATGACGAGACCCGCACCCTGACCCACGACGACATCATCGCGCTGGTCAAGGAGCTGGTCTCACTTCCCAAGCTGCTCGGAATGCCCGAGGAGCCCTCGGAGGAGATCAAGGACTTCGCCGCCGAGGCCGCGTCGTTCAGCCATGAGGCAATCCAGGACCACCTCGACGAGTACGAGCACTTCGGCAACCGCCGCTTGCGGACTGTCGGCGAGCTGATCCAGGAGGCGTTCCGGATTGGTCTGTACCGGATGGAGCGCGTCGTGCGCGAGCGCCTGACGACCGAGGATGCCGACACGATCACCCCCCAGACGATCGTCAACATCCGCCCGGTCGTCGCGGCGCTCAAGGAGTTCTTCGGGTCCTCGCAGCTGAGCCAGTTCATGGACCAGACCAACTCGCTCGCCGGCCTCCGCCATCGCCGACGCCTGTCGGCTCTCGGAGCGGGCGGCCTGACGAGGGAGCGCGCCCCGATCGAAGTCCGCGACGTGCACCCGACCCACTACGGCCGCATGTGCCCAATCGAGACCCCTGAGGGTCCGAACATCGGGCTGATCGGCTCGCTGTCGAGCTACGCGGAGATCTCGGACTACGGGTTCGTCACGACGCCCTACCGCGTCGTCAAGAACGGCAAGGTCACCGACGAGGTCCTCCACCTGGATGCCACCCAGGAGGAGGAGCAGTTGATCGCCCAGGCCAATACGCCGGTCGACAAGAACGGGAAGCTGACGGGCGACGAGATCCTCTGTCGCACCCAGGCCGGGCTGTACGTCAACGCGACGCCGAACGAGGTCGACCTGATCGACGTCTCGCCCGAGCAGATCTGGTCGGTCACGACCGCGATGATCCCCTTCCTCGAGCACGACGACGCCAACCGCGCCCTGATGGGCTCGAACATGCAGGCCCAGGCAGTCCCGCTGCTCTCGACCGATGCGCCGCTGATCGGCACCGGGATGGAGCGCCGGGCGGCGATTGACACCGGCGACATCGTCATCGCGAAAACCGCCGGGACTGTCTCCTATGTCGACGCCGAGCAGATCGTTGTTGACAAGCGAGACGGTGGCCAGGACGAGTACCCCCTCCAGAAGTTCATGCGCTCCAATCAGGGCACGCTGATCCACAACAAGCCGATCGTCGATGTCGGCACATCGGTCAAGGCGGGCGATGTGCTCGCCGACGGGTCGGCGACCGACATGGGCGAGATGGCGCTCGGCAAGAACCTGCTGGTCGCCTTCATGTCCTGGGAGGGCTACAACTTCGAGGACGCAATCATCATCTCCAAGCGGCTCGTCTCGGATGACGAGCTGTCCTCGATCCACATCGAGGAGTACGAGATCGACGCGCGCACGACGAAGCTCGGCGACGAGGAGATCACGCGCGACATCCCGAATCGCTCGGAGGAGTCGTTGCGCAACCTCGACGACCGCGGCATCGTGCGCATCGGCGCCGAGGTCGCGAGCGGTGATCTGCTCGTCGGCAAGGTGACCCCGAAGGGTGAGACCGAGCTGACCGCAGAGGAGAAGCTGATCCGCGCGATCTTCAAGGAGAAGGCGCGCGAGGTCCGCGACACCTCACTCAAGGTCCCGCACGGCGAGGGCGGCGTCGTGATCGACGTCAAGACCTTCAGCCGCGACGACGGCGACGATCTGCCGCCGGGCGTCAACGACCTGGTGCGCGTCTTCGTCGCCAAGAAGCGCAAGATCGCAGAGGGCGACAAGCTCGCCGGCCGTCACGGCAACAAGGGCGTCATCTCGAAGATCGTCGACGTCGAGGACATGCCCTTCCTCGAGGACGGCACGTCCGTCGATGTGATCCTCAACCCGCTCGGCGTCCCAAGCCGAATGAATCTCGGCCAGATCCTCGAGACGCACTTGGGCTGGGTCGCGGCCAACGGCTGGTACGACGACGGCTCCGAGGCTCGCAAGGCCAACGGCGATGGCAAGGTCTATGTGGCGACGCCGGTGTTCGACGGCGCGACGGTGACCGACGTCGACGAGGCGCTCGTCCGCTGGCAGGAGCAGCACGAGGGCCGCGTGAAGATGGAGATCGACACCAAGCGCAGGCCCGGCGAGCAGGCTTCGGGCAAGGCCAGGCTGTTCAACGGCCGCAGCGGCGAGCCGTTCGAGGAGCAGGTGACCATCGGTCACATGTACATCCTGAAGCTGCTGCACCTGGTCGACGACAAGATCCACGCGCGCTCGACCGGCCCGTACTCGCTCGTCACCCAGCAGCCGCTGGGCGGCAAAGCGCAGTTCGGTGGCCAGCGGTTCGGCGAGATGGAGGTGTGGGCACTCGAGGCGTACGGCGCCGCCTACACGCTCCAGGAGATGCTCACGATCAAGTCCGACGACACCGTCGGTCGGGTCAAGGCCTACGAGGCGATCGTCAAGGGCGAGAACATCGCCGAGCCCTCGATCCCCGAGTCGTTCAAGGTCCTGCTCAAGGAGATGCAGTCGCTGGCGCTCGACGTCAACGTCGTCTCCGAGGAGGGCGAGCGCGCAGAGATGCGCGAAGAGGACGACGACCTACTTCGTGCCGCCGAGGAGCTCGGCATCGACCTGTCCGGCGTCCGCGCCACGGACGGAGGGGTCGACGAGTCGACCGACGAGGAAGAGGAAGGCGAAAGCGAATCCGCGGACGCGGACGCGGCCGCGGACGGCGACGGACCGGAAATGGAGGCTGAGCTCTCCGACGAGGCGCTCTCACGCGACGGTGACGTGAGCCTCGAGGAAGAGATCGAGGCCGAGGGCGCAATTGAAGAAGACGAATAGACAGGAACTGAATTGATCGACATCAATAACTTCGACGCAATCGAAATTGGGCTCGCGTCCTCCAAGCAGATTCGCTCTTGGAGCTCGGGCGAGGTAACCAAGCCCGAGACGATCAACTACCGGACGCTCAAGCCCGAGAAGGACGGCCTGTTCTGCGAGCGCATCTTCGGTCCAACGAAGGACTGGGAGTGCTACTGCGGCAAGTACAAGCGCGTCCGCTACAAGGGCATCGTCTGCGAGCGCTGCGGCGTTGAGGTCACGCGCTCGAAGGTCCGCCGTGAGCGCATGGGCCACATCGACCTCGCGGCGCCCGTCAGCCACATCTGGTTCTTCAAGGGTGTCCCGAGCCGGATTGGCTACCTGCTCGACATGGCTCCCAAAGAGCTCGAGAAGGTCCTCTACTTCGCCGCCTCGATGGTCACCGCGGTCGACGACGAGGCGCGCGAGAAGGACGTCAACAACCTCGAGAAGGAAGTCAACAAGGTGCTCGACTCCTACGCCGCCGAGAAGGAGGAGCGCACGCTAGAGCTCAAGGAGTCACTCGTCCGCCGCGAGGAGTACCTCGAGTCGGCGAAGACCCCGAAGGCCTTCTCAGACGAGGATCACCTGTGGGCTGACTCGCTCGAGGTCAAGGTCAACAAGCTCTCTGACGAGGAGCGCGAGAAGATGCTCAAGGAGCTTCGCAAGAGCTTCCAGGCGGACATCGACGATGTCGAGGCCTACATCGAGGACGCGGCCGAGCGCATGCGCCAGGTGTGGGAGACGTTCAAGACGATGAAGCCCAAGGACATCGTCAACGATGAGACGCTGTTCCGCGAGCTCAAGGACCGCTTTGGCTCGCCGTATGG
Source organism: uncultured Actinomycetes bacterium (assembly GCA_963795505.1). Classification (GTDB taxonomy): domain Bacteria; phylum Actinomycetota; class Thermoleophilia; order Solirubrobacterales; family Solirubrobacteraceae; genus Palsa-465. The sequence continues at coordinate 1,341,559 of CAWCIB010000008.1, read as the reverse complement.
CTTTGGCGAGTACTTCCAGGGCGGAATGGGTGCCGAGGCCGTGCGCGAGCTGCTCGTTCAGGTCGATCTCGACGCCGAGGCGGCCGATCTGCAGGAGCAGGTCAAGACTGCCAAGGGTCAGAAGCAGGCCCGCGCGGTCAAGCGCCTCAAGGTGGTCTCCGCGTTTCTGAACTCCAACAACAAGCCGGAGATGATGATTCTCGAGGCGGTGCCGGTGATCCCGCCGGAGCTCCGCCCGATGGTCCAGCTCGATGGCGGCCGTTTCGCCACCTCGGACCTGAACGACCTCTATCGGAGGGTCATCAACCGCAACAACCGCCTCAAGCGTCTGCTCGACCTCGGCGCGCCCGAGATCATCGTCAACAACGAGAAGCGGATGCTCCAAGAGGCCGTCGACGCGCTGTTTGACAACGGCCGCCGCGGCCGTCCGGTCACCGGGCCGGGCAACCGTCCGCTGAAGTCGCTGTCCGACATGCTCAAGGGCAAGCAGGGCCGCTTCCGCCAGAACCTGCTCGGCAAGCGAGTCGACTACTCGGGTCGTTCGGTGATTGTCGCCGGTCCGTCGCTGAAGCTGCACCAGGCGGGGCTGCCGAAGCTGATGGCGCTCGAGCTGTTCAAGCCGTTCATCATGGCGCGGCTGGTGGAGCGCAAGTCGGCCCAGAACATCAAGGCCGCCAAGAAGATGGTCGACTCGATGATTCCCGAGGTGTGGGACGTGCTCGAGGAGGTCATCCACGAGCACCCGGTGTTGCTCAACCGCGCACCGACGCTCCACCGTCTGGGCATCCAGGCATTCGAGCCAGTGCTGGTCGAGGGCAAGGCGATCCAGGTTCACCCGCTCGTCTGCCACGCGTTCAACGCCGACTTCGACGGCGACCAGATGGCCGTCCATCTGCCGCTGTCGGCCGAGGCCCAGGCCGAGGCGCGGATCCTGATGCTGTCCTCGAACAACATCCTTTCGCCGGCGCACGGCTCGCCGCTCGCCACCCCGACGCAGGACATGGTGCTCGGCGCGTACTACCTGACCTACGGGCCTGACCCAGCCGAGCTCGAGGCGATCGACCCGGCGACGCACGACAAGCGCCCGCATGTGTACCGCACGGCCCAGGAGGCGGAGTGGTCATACGAGCACGGCGTCGTCAAGCTGCACGACCTGGCCGAGTACCGTCCGCTCGGGCGCGAGGGCGGCCACGTGCTGACGACCGTCGGGCGGATCCTTTGGAACGACCGCATCGAGCGCGCGCTCCAGGATGCGCTCGGCGACGGTTTCGATCCGTCTTCGTTCGAGTTCATCAACCACTCGATGAAGAAGAAGGACACGACTAGGCTGGTCGACCAGCTGATTCAGGCCTACGGGGCGCCGACGATGGCCCACGTCCTCGACGCGTTCAAGGACATCGGCTTCCACTACGCCACACAGGCCGGGGTGACGATCTCCAAGAACGACGTCGTCACGCCGCCGGCGAAGGCCGAGATCCTCAAGCGCTATGACGCGGAACTCGCCACGCTTGTAGCCCAGTACGAGAACGGGGAGATCAACGAGGAGGAGCGCAAGGAGGCGGTCACCAAGCTGTGGGACCGCGCGACCAACGAGGTCGGGCAAGCGCTCTACGACTTCCTCGATGAGCTCAACCCGATCTACATGATGGCCAACTCCGGCGCCCGCGGATCGTTCTCGCAGATCCGCCAGCTGGCCGGAATGCGTGGCCTGATGGCAAACCCGAAGGGCGAGATCATCGAGCGTCCGATCAAGGCCTCCTTCCAAGAGGGTCTGTCGGTGCTCGAGTACTTCATCTCGACTCACGGCGCGCGCAAGGGCCTGGCCGACACCGCGTTGCGCACGGCAGACTCGGGCTATCTCACTCGACGGCTCGTCGACGTCTCCCAGGACGTGATCATCCGCCAGGAGGACTGCGGCACCAAGGAGTTCATCGAGATGCCGGTGGTCCAGCTCGAGGTCGATCCCGATACGCGCCAGCTGCGGCCGACCGGCGAGCCCAACAACGACCTGATCGGACGGATCGCCGCGAAGGACATCAAGACCAAGCGCAGTCGCGTGATGGTCGAGAAGGGCAAGGAGATCGACCGCGCCGAGCTGGCCGACATCGTCGAGGCATGGCAAGACGACACCGAGAAGGGGATCGTCGTGCGCGTGCCGGTGCGCTCCGTGCTCAAGTGCGAGGCGCCGACCGGCGTGTGCCAGGCGTGCTATGGCCGCTCTCTGGCGACCGGGAACCTGGCCCAGATCGGCGATGCGGTCGGAATCATCGCCGCGCAGTCGATCGGCGAGCCGGGCACGCAGCTGACGATGCGTACGTTCCACACCGGCGGCGTCGCCGGCGCCGACATCACGCACGGCCTACCGCGCGTGGTGGAGCTGTTCGAGGCGCGCAAGCCCAAGGGGCTCGCGAAGATCGCCGAGGTCGGCGGCAAGGTCTCGATCGAGGACTCCGACAAGGCGGTCACGGTCGTGATCACCGACGACTCAGGCGAGGAGCATCGCAACACGTTCCCGCGCCGGACGATCCTGTACGTCGAGCAGGGCCAGAAGATCGAGCCCGGCACGCAGCTCAACGAAGGCTCGCTGTATCCCGCTGAGCTGCTCGCCATCCGGGGCCGCACCGAGACCGAGCTTTACCTCGTGCGCGAGGTGCAGGAGGTCTACAAGTCGCAGGGTGTCGACATCAACGACAAGCACATCGAGCTGATCGTGCGCCAGATGATGAAGAAGGTTCGCGTCGACCAGAAGGGCGACACGACCTTGCTGCCCGGCCAGTTCGTCGACCGCTTCGACTACAGGCGCGTCAACGATGCGGTGATCGAGGCCAAGGGCGAGCCGGCGCAGGCCGAGGAGATCATCCTCGGGATCACCAAGGCGTCGCTCAACACTGACTCGTTCCTGTCGGCGGCCTCCTTCCAGGAGACGACCAAGGTTCTGACCGATGCTGCTCTGGAAGGCAAGACCGACCGGCTCAACGGGCTCAAGGAGAACGTGATCATCGGCAAGCTGATCCCGGCCGCGACCGGGCTGAAGCGCTACCGCCGGATCGAGATCGAGCCCGCCGAGCCGCTCCCGCGCGGGATCGACGAGGCCGGGCTGCTCGACCACGACGACCTCGCGGCCGAACTTGGCCTCGGCGACGGCGATTCACTCCAGGGCTTCGGTGTCGAGCCGGATCTGTCGGACCTCGAGGACATCGAGCGCGCCGGCTCATCGGCCGAGTTCATCGAGGAGCTGGGCGACTTCGGGCTCGGCGACGGCAACGGTTCCTCGAACAAGGACTGAGGCTTAGCGGTGCGGGCCGCCCCTTAGTGGGCGGCCCGTATACGCCGGCGGAGCAGCCGACCAAAGTTAGACGGCTTTAGTGCTTGTGCTTCTTGGGCGGAACAAAGCTCGAGCGCGCCCTCACAGCGGTTTGACGTTGAAGATCGCCGCGACCGCGAGCCCGGCGACCAGCAGCGCGCCGGCCCGCCGCGTGTGCGTGAAGCAGAAGGCCGCGAACCACAGCGGCCAAACCGGGAAACCCGCCGGCGGCTCATCGGGTCGCGGCCGCCGCAAGGCGCGCACCGCCCGCACGAGCAGCGGCAGGGCGCCGAACGACGCCAGCGCGGGCCAGGGCAGCGCGTCGAGCAGAACGCATGCGACGACCGCGCCATAGAAGGCAACCATCAGCCCCTCGGTTACCAAGCGTGCGGGCCGCTCCCCGAGCAGTACCGGCAGCGTCCCGACGCCCTCGCGCTTATCCCAGGGAAGCTTGTCGATGTGCTTGCCCATCAGCACGGCGGTGCACAGCAGGCCGTACGGGATGCCGGCGATCCAGATCCGCCACGGCACGTGGCCAACGGCGCTGAAGTACGTCCCGGCGATCATCAGCGGTCCCCACACGAGCATCACGTCGAGTTCGCCCAGGCCGCGCTTCTTGAGCCGCAGCGGCGGGGCTGTGTAGGCAACGTTCAGGAGGACGCCGCCCGCCCCGAACGCGAGCACCCAGGGGCCGCGAGCGGCGACCAGGACACCCATGATCGCGAGCCCTGAAACGAACACCGCAGCCGCAGCGCGGGCCAGCCCGGCGCGAGTGATCATGCCCGACAGGATCGGATGCGGCGCATACAACGCGCGTGGGTAGTCGTCGGTGTCGAGGCCGGTGTCGGTGTCGAACAGGTCGTTCATCAGGTTGTTGGAGACGTGCGCGAGCACGATTCCGACGAACGCGAGCGCGAACCATCCGGCGGCAAACGCATGCTGACGGACCGCCAGCAGACCCGCGACCGCGCCTGCGGTGATCGTCATCGGCAGCACGCCGGCGCGTGTAATCACGAGCCAGCGTGTGACACCGTCGAGCTCGCCCTGGGGCGGGTTGACGGTCGAGAGGGCGTGGCGCCAGCTGCGCAGGCGGGCTTGCCGGGCGACGGTGCTCATCAGAAGGGATTAAGATACGTCTTGATGAGTCATACGATGCTGCCCGCCACCGAGCGGGTGGCCGAGCTGCTCCAGGAACGCAGCGCCGCGATGGCCAAGGAGAGCATGCGGCGCTTCCGGCTTGAGATCCCCGGCTATGCCGCGATCGAGGATCCGGACCTGATCGGGGACGTCGTCGCCCATGTGCGCGAACACCATGCGGCAATCCGCTCCGTGGTCCTCAGCGGGAACCCCGCGACCGCCGAGCAGCTCGAGTTCATACGCCCGCACGCATCGCTGCGTGCTCGCCGCGGCGTGCGCTTGGCGGACTTCATGCACGCCTTCCGGCTCGGCCATCTGGTCGTGTGGGAGACGGTGCTCTCGCTCGCGGACGAGGACGAGGATGGGATGCGCGCCGCGCTCGAGTTCGCGGGCCTTTTGATCAGCTACATCGACCACGCCTCGACACATGCCGCGGAGGCCTATCTGGAGGCCCAGCAGCTGCTGGTCGCCGAAGGCGATCGCGTGAGGCGTGATCTGCTCGAGGACCTGCTCGCGGGACGCGAGCCTCCCGCTGGGCGGCGCCAAGCCGCGGCGAGCTCGGCTGGGCTGGCGTCCGATGCCGCGTGCGCCGTGATCGTCGGGACGCCGGTCGTGGAGCCCACGGACGTGCTTGCCCTGCGGCGCGCGGCATCACTGATCGCGAAGGAGCTGGGCGGTCCGCTACCGCCGCTTGCGGTCGCGCGCCAGGACGAGGTCGTGATCGTTTGCTCGCTGAGCGACCGCGACCCGCGCGAGCTGAGCGAACCGCTCATGCGCGCCTGGCGACGCTTGGCCGGCGACGGGACATCGCTGGCGATTGGCGCCAGCACCGCCCGCGGCCCCGGCGCGGTTGGGGTCGCCTACCACGACGCGCGCGCGGCGACCGAGCGGCTTCCGCGTGAAGGTGGCGTGCTGTCGCTGCCCGATGTGCGCGTGTCCGACTTCCTCACGCTGCGCCCGGACGAAACGGCCCTGCGGCTGATCGATCCGGACATTCGCCAGTTCATCGAGGAAGAGGAGACGCTCACCAACACCGTGCTCGAGTACGCCGCCGCCGACATGAACGCGCGGGTCGCCGCCGAGCGGCTGTTCATCCACGTGAACACCGCCTATCAGCGGCTCGACCGGATCGCCGAGCGCACAGGGCTCGATATGCGTCGGTTCGCAGACGTGCAGGAACTGCTCGTCGCGATCCGGCTGGTCAGGGCGGCGCGCGCAGAGCCGATGTGAGGCGACCACATCGGGCGCTGGCACAAGCTGGAGGCTGATGACATGGCGTTGTGCCCCAGGAATGCCACGATCATCGCGTCGCTCGCGTTCTGGTTTGGTCAGGTCTTGACCTACACGCACTAGCTGAACGCTGGCGTACACTTGTAGGATCCAGGCGAAGTCGAGGGAGGAGCAGCATGGCAGCGGTCGACGTTGTTAAGCAGGGCGCCGACGCGCACGGGATCTCGCGCAGGCGGTTCATCGGCTATCTCATCGCTGGGCCGACGCTGATAGCGGCCGCCGATCTAAGCGCCGTGGCCGAGGCCGCGGTGCCGACTGTCCAGCTCGACGACTACTTCGACCTCACCGATCTGCTCACCGACGCTGCGCTGCTGACCGCGAGCCTGATCACGGTCACCATCAATCCGGATGGAACCGCTTCGTTCGCGCTGCCGCGGGCCGAGGTCGGACAGGGGATCACGACCGCGGTCGCGATGGTGATCGCCGACGAGCTCGAGCTGCCGCTCGACAAGGTCAAGGTCACGCTCGCGGACGCCCGTCCAGAGCTCGAGTTCAACCAGCTCACTGGCGGGTCGAACACGATGCACTCGATCTACAACCAAGTCAGGGTCGCGGCAGCGGCGGCGCGCGGGCAGCTGGCGGCCACGGCGGCCAAGCAGCTCGAGGCACCGCTCCCGCACCTGCGGATCAAGAACGGCGTGATCAGCGCCCCCAACGGACGCTCGGTCAAGTACGGCTCGCTCGCCAGGCGGGCCGCGGCGCGTCGCACGCACGCAGTGGTCGCGCAGCTCAAGCCCGCCTCGCAGATGACGCTCGTCGGAACGCCACAAAAGCGGACCGACGCACGCGAGAGCGTCACCGGCACCAAGCAGTTTGCGATGGACCTCAACATCCCGAACGCGCTGCCCACGATGGTCTGCCGTCCGCCGACGATCAATGGCAGTGCCGTCGCGGTCAAGAACATGGCACAGGTCAAGGCGATGCCGGGCGTGACCGACGTGGCGATCATCCCCCACACGCAATGGGTGCCCGGCGGCGTCGCGGTCCGGGCGGACACGTTCGGGCAGTGCATCGATGCGATCCGGGCGCTCCAGGTCCAGTGGGGGCCCGGCGGCGCGGACGGCAAGTCAGATGCCACCGTGCAGCAGGACCTGATCAACGCAGAGCTCCCGATGCTGCCGGCGCTCGGCCAGTCCCTGGATCAGCGCTTCACTTTCTACTTCCGCCCAGGCGATCCGCTCGAGACCAACTGCGCGATCGCCGATGTACGGCCGGGCAGCGCCGAGATCTGGTCGGCGATGAAGTCGCCGATCTACTTCCAGGAGACGGCCGCCCAGATCCTTGGCCTCTCACCGTCGGCGGTCACGGCCCACGTGACGCAGGGCGGCGGCTCGTTCGGCCGCCACCTGTTCGCCGACGCTGCCTTCGAGGCGGCGGCAATCTCCAAGGCAATGGGCAAGCCAGTGAAGCTCATGTGGCACCGGACGGACAATTTCCGCCAGGGTCGCGTGCACCCGATGTCCACCTCGCGCGTCAGGATCACCTACCTGGGGAACAACGTGCTGGCGTTCGACCAGCGTCACACCAGCGTCGCGACGGATTTCACGCATGGTCTCGGCGAGATCCTCTCAGCCACCTTCGGAGACCTCCCCGAGGGCGATTTCCTTGGCTACTCCCAGAGTGTGTTCACGCTGACCGCCAACTGCCCGTACAACTTCGGCGTCGCGACTCAGCTGTTGAACGAGGTCTACCACCCACCCGGCAGCGTGTTCAACACCTCGAGCGTGCGCAACATCTATAGCCCCGAGGTGGTTGTGGCCCGAGAGGTTCTGGTCGACCAGTACGCAAAGACGCTGGGCCAGGATCCGTATCAGCTCAGGCGCTCGTTCGTGCGGAATGCGCGCATGCTCGCGGTCCTGGACGCGGCCGCCAAGGCAGCCAATTGGGGCAAGCCGATGGCGCCCGGCACCGCCCAGGGAATTGGCATCCACCACGAGTACAAGGGCTTCGCGGCCTGCATAGCCGAGATCGACTGCACCCCGGCCACCGTCAACCGGGTGGTCAAGGACGGGGTCGCGGGTCCGAGGGTGACCAAGGTCACCTACGCCGTCGACGTCGGCCTGCCGATCAACCCGCTCGGTCTCGAGGCGCAGATGATGGGTGGGGTCATGGACGGGATCGCGCAGGCACTGACCTACAGCCTGCATCTGCAGAACGGCTACTTCCTCGAGGGCAGCTGGGACAACGCCTATTACACGCGCCAGTGGAACGCGCCGCCCGAAGGGGTCAACGTGATCATCATGCCGCCGACCGACACGCAGCCCGGCGGCGCTGGCGAGTTCGGCGTCGCGGCATCGATGGCGGCGGTCGCCAACGCTTACGCGCGCGCGACAGGAACGATGCCCACGAGCTTCCCGATCAATCACAGCCAGCCGTTGGGCTTCACTCCGCTGCCGAACGTCCCGCCGATCCCTCAGTCGCCCACCGACGGCCTCAACAACACTTTCTAGGAGCGCTCAGATGCCGACCCACAGCTTCAGTCTCAACGGCAAGCAGGTGAGCGTCGACTGCCCAGATGACGTCCGGCTCCTCTGGGTACTGCGCGACTTGCTCGGGGTCACGGGCCCCAAGTACGGCTGCGGGCTCGAGGTCTGCAGGGCCTGCACGTCGCACATCAACGGCAAGGCCTTCAACCCGTGCTCGGTGCAGGTCGGGGACATCAAGCAGACCGACCAGGTCACGACGATCGAGGGCATCTCGTCGGGCGGCCAGCTGCACCCCATGCAGCAGGCGTGGCTCGATTTCGACGTCGCCCAGTGCGGCTATTGCCAGCCGGGCCAGATCATGACCGCGATCGCGCTGGTCCAGGAGAAGGGGCCGAACATCACCGACGCCGACCTCGACACGATCCGCGACGTCTGCCGCTGCGGCACGTATCCTCGCATCCGCGAGGCGATCAAGGCCGCCGCTGCGAACATGTAGCGCCTGAGCAGGCGCGCACGGATCATCGCCTACGGCTCGGCCGGGCTGCTGGTCGTGGCGGGCATCGCGTGCGCGGCCGCGGTCGCGGGGGAGACCGGGCAGATCCTCGCCCTGCTCCTGGCTGGTCTGGGACTGGTCGGGCTCGTTGGCCTGGTGTTCATGGAAGTCGGGCTGAGCGAGGACCGCGAACGCGAACGGGAGCGCAGGCGAGCGGAAAGGCTCGGGGATCGCGACCGCCGCCCGCGGCGCGACCGCTTCCGTTTCCGTCCGCGGCGGCCGCAATGATCCCGCGCCAATGGAGTTGCCCCCGTCCAGGTCCGCGCGCGAGGCGCTTGCCCGCGAGCTGCGCGACCGCGGCCTTCGCCTGCGCGAGATAGCGGCCGAACTCGGGGTCGCGATCTCGACCGTTGACAGCTGGCTGAACGACCCTGGGGGCCAGCGCCTCAGAGCGCGCAAGGATCGCTACCGCGGGCGCTGCGAGCGCTGTGGCTGCGCGACGGACGGGTCGAATGGCCGCGCGGCGGCGCCACGGCTGTGCGCCGCTTGCTTCCGCTCGCAGCCGCATTCGCTCGACCGGGCCAAGCGGCTAGGCCACGGCGCGGGCGCGCGGCGCTACTCCGACGAAGAGCTGCTCGACGCACTTCGCCGCGCCGACGAACTCGGTCTCCGAACCGCGCCCCGCTACGCCACGCTCGCGGGCGACCACGCGTTGCCCTCAATGGCCACGCTGATCCATCGCTTCGGCTCGTGGAACGCGGCACGGGACCGAGCCGGACTGAAGGTCCGCTCTGCGCAGGGGCGCAGCTACGACCGGATCGCTGCCGAGCGCTGTCTGGAAGCGATCGCGGGGATCTGGCGTGAACGGGGCGAGCCGCCTACGTTCCACGGGTACGACGAGGCTCGGGGACCACGCGATCCCTGTGCGGCCACGATCAGGACTCGTTGCGGGTCTTGGACGCAGGCGCTGGCGATGGCGTCCGCGCTGGTGGCCGAGGACGCCCCGGCGCTCGCCGCCGCGTAGCCTCCAGGGCACGATGTCCTATACGGAGGAAGACGCGCGCCGCCAGCTGCTGGAGTCGCTGGCTGTCGGGATCAACCATCTCGGCCGAGCGCTCGCGTCGCTGAGCGTCGCCTACGAGGAGCTCGATGAGCAGCACGCCGACGTGCTCGAGCGCGAGCTGTTTCGGCCCGTGCAGCGCGCCTACGGCACCGGGCAGCGAACGCACGCCGCCTTCGCCGAGCGCTATGGGCTGCCGCGTACGGAGTTCTCGACGCCGGTGCCGGAGGCGCCTTCGACCGGGGTAAAGGGCTTCATCGACCACGCAGGCGAAGCGGCCGTCGCCGCCGACACCGCGATCGCGGGACTCCAGGATTCGCTGATGCCGGTCGAGGTCGGCGACGCAGAGCTGCGCGCCGGGCTCACCGAGGTCCGCCAGCTGCTGGACGGCGTGCCGGAGCGCGCCCGCGGGCTGGTGCGCGTGTTCGGGCGGTAGCGCAGGCGCTTCTAGCAGTCGTTGATCTGCGGCGTCAGCTGGATCGGGGTGCTGTCTCCGGTGATCGTGACCTGACCGCTCAGCGCAGGCGAGCCACACGGAGTCTGCGGTGAGTAGGCGTTGACGTCGATCGGCAGGCCGAGCGGATCGTTCGCCGAGAAGCTGAACGGCTTGCCGCTCGTGGACGTACACGAGATTGCGCCGGAGGCCAGCGAGCAGGTCCAGCCGTTGCTCGCGCTACCAAGACTGCTAATCGTCCGGTTGAGCGAGGCCTTGAATGACGAGAAAGTGCCTGTCTTGCAGGTGAAGCGGACGATGTACGGAAAACCGGGGGGATCGAGAGTGGTATTGGTGCCAGTCAAGATCCCGCTGCAGCCAGTGAAAGACGACTTGGACTTGGGCTTCTTGTGGTGTTTCTTGTGCTTCTTGTGGTGTTTGGCCGTGGTCGCGTTGGTCGAGGCGCTCGCAACCACTGCGGTTGTCCCGGTCATCGCGAGCGCGGCGACGATCCCGACCACGAAAGTCTTTCGAATCACGTCAAGCCTCCTTATGCCCCAACAACGATTCGCGGCGAGTTTATAGCCAGGGCGGGGAGCCGTGTAATCAATGTTGCGCTGTAGGGTCCGCCGTCGATGCGGATCCTCTACACGCTCACCGATGAGGCACCGGCGCTGGCGACCCGTTCGCTGCTGCCGATCCTGCGGGCGTTCTGCGGCGCGGCGGGTGTCGAGATCGAGGCGCCCGACATCTCGCTGGCGGCGCGGATCCTCGCCCAGTTCCCCGAGCACGGCGTCCCCGATGCCCTGGCCGAGCTGGGCGAGCTCGCCAAGACCCCTGAGGCGAACATCATCAAGCTCCCGAACATCTCGGCCTCGGTCCCGCAGCTGAGGGCGGCGATCGCGGAGCTGCGGGAGAAGGGATTCGAGCTCCCCGACTACGGAGAGGACCCCTGCTACGACGAGGTCAAGGGCAGCGCGGTCAACCCCGTTCTGAGGCAAGGAAACTCGGACCGGCGGTCGGCGGCCTCGGTCAAGGAGTTCGCGCGCAAGCATCCGCACTCGATGGGCGATTGGTCGCGGGACTCGCGCTCACACGTGGCGACGATGTCCGACGGCGACTTCCGCTCGACCGAGCGCTCGATCACCGTCGAGCGCGCCGGATCGGTGCGGATCGAACATGTTGGCGCCGAAGGAGCGGTGAGCGAGCTCAAGGGCGACATCGCGGTACTCGACGGCGAAGTCCTCGACGCGGCCGTGATGCACCGCGCGGCGCTCGACGAGTTCTTCACGGATCAGATCGCCGACGCGCGGGAGCAGGGTGTGCTGTTCTCGGTCCACCTCAAGGCGACGATGATGCGCGTGTCGGACCCGATCATCTTCGGCCACGCGGTGCGCGCGTTCTTTCCGGGGCTCGAGGCTCCGGGCTGGAGTCCCAACGAGGGGCTAGCGGCGCTCCCGGCCGACACCGAAATCCCCTTCCCGTCGGAGGGGCCCGCGCTCGCGATGGTCGACTCGGACCGCGGCATCACCAACCTGCACGTGCCGAGTGACGTGATCATCGACGCATCGATGCCCGCCGCGATCCGCTCCTCCGGCCAGATGTGGAACGCGGACGGGGATCAGCAGGACACGAAGTTCGTGATCCCCGATCACTCCTACGCTCCGCTGTACGCCGAGACGGTCGATAACTGCCGCGAGTACGGCGCGTTTGACCCGGCGACGATGGGCGCGACCTCGAACGTCGGCCTAATGGCGCAGGCCGCCGAGGAGTACGGCTCGCACGACAAGACCTTCGAGATCACCGATCCGGGGACCGTCCGTGTCGTCGACTCCGACGGCGCCACCCTGCTCGAGCACGACGTCGAGGCCGGCGACATCTGGCGGATGTGCCAGACCAAGGACGCCGCGATTCAGGACTGGGTCAAGCTCGCCGTCCAGCGCGCGCGCGCGACGGGGGCCCCGGCCGTCTTCTGGCTCGACGAGACGCGCCCCCACGACGCCGAGCTGCTGCGCAAGGTGCGCCCCGCGCTCGAAGAGCTCGACACCGATGGCCTTCAGATCGAGGTCCTCGACGTCGCGCATGCGACCCGCTTCACGCTCGAGCGCGCTCGCCGCGGCGAGGACACGATCTCGGTCACCGGCAACGTCTTGCGCGACTACCTGACCGACCTGTTCCCGATCCTCGAGCTCGGCACGAGCGCGAAGATGCTCTCGGTCGTGCCGCTGCTTAGCGGGGGTGGCCTGTTCGAGACCGGCGCGGGCGGCTCGGCGCCCAAGCACGTCCAGCAGTTCCTGAAGGAAAACCACTTGCGCTGGGACTCGCTGGGCGAGTTCCTCGCGCTCGGGCCGTCGCTCGAGCTCTTGGCCGAGAGGACCAGCAACGAGGGCGCCAAGCTGCTCGCGGAAACACTCGACCGCGCCACGGGACGCGTGCTCGAGGAGAACCGCTCGCCGTCCCGCAAAGTTGGTGAGCTCGACAACCGCGGGAGCCACTTCTACCTGGCGCTCTACTGGGCCGCAGGAGCTCGCGGGCGCCGACTCGCGATTCGCCGCGATCGCCGAGCGGTTGTCAGCCGACGAGCAGACGATCGTCGGGGAGCTGAACGCCGTCCAGGGCGAGTCGGTCGACATCGGCGGCTACTACCGCCCGGACGACGAGCGCGCAAACGCCGCGATGCGACCGAGCGCCACCTTCAGCGACGCGCTTTCGCAGTTGTAGAGAGGCGCGCAGGCTCGCTTAGCGCTTGGGTGGCAGCGAGCGCGCGTACCCCACGCCGCGCTTGACCCACGGCTCGAGTTCGCGCTTGGTCCGGACGCCCTCGGGGGCGACGCGGAGCCAGCCGTCCATCGTCCGGCCGCGCATCTCGAACGGTTCGGCGTGCGGCTCGGCGAGCAGCTTGTCGGTCTCGTCGGGATCGCAGCGCATCAGGAGACCGCCCTGCCCGCTCGCGGCGACCGACATCTTTCCGCCAACCAGGAATGCCAGCCCGCCGAACATCTTCTGCTCGGTCACGTCCGGTTCGGCGGCCGATCAGCTCGCGAATCCGGTTGGCGAGATCCTCGTCGTAGGCCACGAGTGGATTATGAGCGGTCGTCCCGCTTGCGCCGCCGCCGCCGCTTGCCCGTGAGCTGCCACGGGCCGGGGGTCAGGTCGAGCACCACGTTGACGGCCCAGACGATCAGCGTCGCTGCGACGAGCGTCCAGAAGCCGTGGATGTGAACGCCGCTCACGATCCCTTTCGTGATCACGAGCATCAGCAGCGAGACGAAGAACCACGCGATCCCGAACGAGAGGAGCGCCAGAGGGAACGTCACGATCCGTAGGATCGGCTTGAAGACGGTGTTGAGCACGCCGAACACCGCGGCCGCCGCCAGCAGCGAGCCGGCATTCTTCGCGTGCGCGCCGTGCAGCACGGCCACCACGATCGCCAGCACCAGCGCGTTCGTGAGCCACGAGATCGCGAGGCGCACCGGGAGCGAGGGCGGTCGGCGCTGTGCGGCGATCAAGCCAGGATACGATCGGGTACGTGAAGGCGCTTGTCACAGGTGCCAGCGGCTTCCTTGGCCACGCGGTGTGTGCCGCGCTGCTGGAACGCGAGCATGAGGTCTGGGCGCTCGTGCGCCGGCCGGGCTCAGAGCCGGCGGGCACGCAGGCCATGGCGGGCGACATGCGCCACGGCGAGGGGCTGCGGCAGGTGGTCGAAGACATCCGTCCCGGGTGTGTCTTTCACCTCGCGGCCGAGATCGCGACCCAGCGCAACACGGCCAAGATCGAAGAGGTCAATATCGAGGGGACGCGGCGCCTGCTGGGTGCGTGCGACGCGACCGGCGCGCCGCTATTCGTGTTCGTCTCGACGGTCGTGACCGGGGACGCGGGCGGCGCCGTGCTCGACGAGAGCTCGGTGCTTCCGGTCCAGACGGCCTATGGGCGCTCGAAGCAGGAGGGCGAGCAGCTGGTGCGCGACTCCGGTCTGCCGTCGGTCATCCTGCGGCCGAGCCATGTGTACGGGCCAGGTGGCTGGTATGCGCACGAGATCGTCAAGCGGCTGCGCCAACCCGGGCGACTTGTCGTTATCGGTCGCGGCGATAACTGGTGGGATGTGGTCAGAGTCGAGGACGTCGCTAGCGCGTGCGTCGCCGCGGGCGAGCGCGGCGCACCCGACTCGCTCTACCACGTCGTCGACGACGAGCCGATCCGTTACGAGCAGTTCGTCGGGCTGACGGCGGAGGCGCTCGGGGTCGGAAAGCCCCACCGAGTTCCGCGGTGGCTCGCGCGCCTTGCAAGCGGTCGTGACCCGGTCACGGCGGTCGTTCGCTCGGCGCGCAGCACGAACGAGCTCATCAAGCGCGAGCTCGGCTGGCGGCCTCAGTATCCGACCGCGCGCGAGGGCATCCCCGACGCGGTAGCGAAGCTCGCCGGTTGATCGAGTACGCGCCCCACAACGCGATGGTGCAACCCGGCGAGGTCGAGCGCTTCTATGACCGCTGCAGCGCCCTGATGCGCGAGCTGCTCGATGGGCTTGCGCTCGCGCCCGGTGATCCGCGCCCATTCCCGGAGATAGAGGAGGCGATCGGCTGGCCGCGGCGGCGGATCGCCTCGGTGCTGGGCGGGGTCTGCCGTCTGCGTCAGATGGAGTTCGAAGGACGCCGGCCGTACCGGTTTCTGGAACCCCGTCAGGCGGAGTCGAGGCGCTGGGAGATGTGGATGGACCGTAGGCAGGCGCGCGCGGTCAGGCGGGCTAGCGCGTACCGCTGACCAGCCGCTCGCGGTCGAACATCGCCGACACGACCCGCCAACCGAGCCGGTCGATCAACACGAGCGCGACGCCCAGGCCCAGCGCGAGTTGCAGCGAGGGATGGATGACGTTGAACGCGGTCAGTGACGAGAGCGCCACCAACGGGAGGTTGCCCAGAACGCTCAGCTGCTGTGCCGCGCGGACGTCGCTCGAACGCGTGGAGATCGCGATCCCGACCCAGATCGACCACAGGGCGATGAGCGGCGTGAAGATCACTTGGACGAGGATGTCTGAGCCCTGGATAAGCACCGTCGCGACGCCGGCATGGGCGAAAAGCTCGATGATTGCGACGAAGATCCCGTACACCAGATAGGAGACCACGACTGCTGGCAGCAGCGGTGCCAGCGCCTTCGCGAGCAGAAACTCCTTGTGACGAATCGGCGTCGTCAGCACAGGCTCGAGCGTCCCCAGTTGCCGCTCGGTGACGATCGATGTGGCCGCGATGAACGCCGGCGTCAGCGCCGGGATGCCGAGCATGTAAAGGAGTTCATGCCGACGGCTCAGCGGGACCGCGGCTTGCGCAGGCAGGTTGAGCACGGAGGCAACCGGCTGGACCAGGAAGACCAACGGAATGAAGGCCATCGTGATCACGATGTAGGGGTTGCGGCGGTAATCACGCAACTCCTTACGGAGGATGGCCATGACGCGTGCTCTACTCATTCGGCTCCTCGCTGGTGTCGATCAACTCGAGGTAGACGTCCTCGAGCGAGTGGTGCGACTCGGCGATCGAGAGGACATCGGCGCCGGCCGCCACGAGCGCCCTCGTGACCGCGGGGGCCGCCGCCGTCGAGTCCGAGACCGCGAGCGTGTACCCGCCCGGCCCATCGGGGTGCCAGCCCTCGACCGCCGGCAGGCCCCCGAACACGCTCTTCGGCTCGGACAGGGGGGCGGCGGTCCTGACAACGAGGCTCTTGGAGAACAGGCGGTCGCGCAGCTCCTCGGGGCGCCCGATCGTGCGAAGCGTCGTGTTGAGGATCGCCACGCGATCGCACAGGCGCTCGGCCTCCTCGAGCCGATGGGTCGTGAGGAAGATCGTCACGCCGCTGCGCCCGAGCTCTGCGATCAGCTCATGAACCTCCCGGCTGGCGACCGGGTCAAGGCCGGAGGTCGGCTCGTCGAGAAAGAGCACCTCGGGCTGACTCAGGAGCGCGCGCGCGAGCGCGACCCGCTGGCGCAAGCCCTTCGAAAGCGTGCCGCACGGGTCCTGGGCGCGCTCGGTCAGCCGGACGGCATCCAGCGCATGCTCGATGCGGACCGCCGGGTCCGGGACCCCATATAGACCGGCGAAGCAGTCGAGGTTCTCGGCCACCGTCAGGCGCGGGTATAGCCCCGGGGCCTCGGGCATGATCGCGATCCGCTGCCGGATCTCGACGCCGTTCTCGGGCGCCAATGGGATCCCGGCGACCGACGCCGAGCCGGCGCTGGGCGCGAGCAGGGTGCCCAGCGTCCGGACTGTCGTCGTCTTGCCGGCGCCGTTGGGCCCGAGAAAGCCGAACACCTCGCCCTGCCCGATTTCGAACGAGAGGTTCTCGAACGCCACGCGGTCGCCGAAGCGCTTCGCGAGGCCATGAACGGCCAGGGCAGTTGCGTTCTCGGCACTCATCGTTGTGACAACGCCTCCGCGGGAGATTCTGGGTCTTCGTCAGCGAACGGCTCTGGATGGCGCGCATGGGGCAGGCGCCCGGCGCGGCGGGCCTGGTCGGTCAGCAGATACTCGATCTGGGCGTTGATGCTCCGCAGGTCGTCGTTGGCCCAGCGGCGAAGCGCTGCGAACAGCCGCGGGTCCAATCGGAGGAGGAAGCGCTTGCTTTCCGCCATCGCCTGGCGCTCAGGTGTAGAGCGAGCCGGTGTTGATCACGGGCGTCGGCGAGTGGTCGCCCGACAGCACGACCATCAGGTTGGCGACCATGGCCGCCTTGCGCTCGGGATCGAGTTCGACGAGGTCCGAGTCGGCGAGCTGCGCGAGCGCCATCTGCACGAGCCCGACCGCACCGGTGACCATTGTCTTCCGGGCGGCCAGGATCGCCTCGGCCTGTTGGCGGCGGAGCATGACCTCGGCGATCTCGGCCGCGTAGGCGAGGTGCGTCAGCCGCGTCTCGAGCACCTCGATGCCGGCGGTCTGGAGGCGGCTCTGAAGCTCGGCCTGCAGTCCTTCGCGGACCTCGTCGGCGTTGCCCCGCAGCGAGAGCTGCGCGTGCGAGTAGTCGTCGTAGGGATACTCGTTCGCGAGGTGGCGCAGCGCGGTCTCGCTCTGGACGGTCACGAACTGCTCGAAGTTCTCGACATCGAAGACCGCCTTGGCGGTATCGACGACCCGCCACACCACGACCGCGGCGATCTCGATCGGATTGCCGCTGGAGTCGTTGACCTTGATTCGCTCGCTCTGGAAGTTGCGCACCCGCAGCGAAAGGCGCTCGCGCCAGATGACCGTGAAGGGGTTTACCCACCACGAGCGCGCCTCGGTGAGCGTCCCGATATAGCGGCCAAACAGGATCAGCACGCGCGACTCGTTGGGCTGAACAACCACGATCCCCGCGCCGATCAGCACCGCCGCGGCCGGCAATCACTCCGCACGCAATTCTGATTCCGCTGGCGAGTCCACCCGTCCCTACCGCCACCGCGAACGCCGCTACCCCGAGCACCGTCAGGGCGACGGGGAACGCAGGAGGGCAGGCCACGGCGGGTGCGGGGCGCTGCTCGTGGGCGCGATTCGACGAGAACCCGCCGCCAGCAATCTCATGATCCGTCTGAGGACTCATCGTGATATCACGAAGATAGTATGCCGATAGCGGCCGGCTGTCAAGCGGAGCGCTCGGCCGGCCAGCGCTGCTCGGCTGTCACACTCACGAGCGATGAGCTTTCGCAGCGAGTGGAGCCCGGCCAACACGCGCGGCGCCGCTGATGATCGGCGCGTTATTCACGAGGAGGTTCGCCGTTCCTCACGTTCTTCGCAGCTCGCCGTTGGGAGCCTGGCGTGCAGAAGGTGCGACGCACCCGTATCACCCGGAGGCGAGTCGCGTCTGCTCACCGACCTGCTCGTCTGTCCGTTCTGCGCCCATCGGGCACCTCTGCGCGACTTCCTGACTCTGGGAGAGCCCACGCGACCGGCGCGCGTCGTCCTGCGGGTGGTCCGTCCCGCCCGAGCGCTCGCTCGCTGACGAGCAGACCCTCGGCTACGCCGCGACCGCCGGTAGCCCGACGCCGATCACCTTGAGCCGACGCGAGAGCGCCGTGAACGCGAACTCGTTCATCTCGGTGCTCGAGTAGCCCATGTACTCGTACTCGTCGCCCAGCTGGAACCCAGGCGGAACGAGCACGCCGGCCGCGGACGGGAGCGTTTCGACCAGCTTGTCCTGGATCCGCTTGGCGAGCTCTGGATCGCGCGCCTTCTGCTGAAGAAACCACGTCCCCCAGGCCACATGGCGGTGCTCGTCGCGCGAGATCAGTTCGAACGCGCGCTTGTGGCCGGGCAGGATGCTCTTCTTCTCGAGGTTGTCGGTCTGGAACCTCTGACCCGTGAGTGCGAGTGTGCCCTCGATCACCATGTGGTACGTCGTTACGAAGTCGACCTTCGCGCCGATGTCAGAGGGATCTCTGAGCAGAGCTTCGTGCGCGTCGACCAGATGGCCGTCGAACAGCGTGAAGTAATCCGCAGTTAGGTCCTCGCGCGCCTGCACAAGACGGTCCTCGAAGCTGCCGTCGTACGAGAACACCTCCTCGTAGAGGCGGTTGAAGTGCTGCGCATGGCGGGCCTCGTCGACCTGCTGGGTGAGCAGAAAGGCTTCTTCGTGCTTGCTCTCGGCCGCGAGCACCAGTCCCGAGAACTGGTTGGTGACCCGTTCCTCTCCGACGAAGAACGCTGAGAGGCCCCACAGCATCTCTTCGCGCAGCTCGTCGGACATGCCTGCCCAGTCGCGCTTGTCCTGCTCGAGGTCGATCTCGTGCGAAACCCAGTTCTGGCGCTCCCACAGCCGGTAGAGCTCGAGCGGGGTCATGAGCTTGACCTGCGGCAGCTTCGACTCGTCTGAGATGGTCGCGACGTCGCCCTGGACCGTGTAGTCGAGCAGGCTGGACATGGTTGCCTCCCTCGTTTGCTTGGTGCGCGCGAGTCTAAACGTCCGCTTCGCCCGGGCCGGCGTGAACCGACCCGGGCGACTGAGTCCTCAGCTCTGCGTCTCGACGACGATCAGCGAGTTGCCGTCGGTGTCGCGCAGCCAGAACATCGGCGGCACGGGGCCACCCATGCGCGAGACCTCGGCGTCGACGTCGACGCCCTTGTCCTTGAGCTCGGCGTGGGTCGCGTCGATGTCGTCGGTGTTGAGGATGATCCCGGTCTCACGGGGCTCCGGGGCCGGCTTGCCGGCGGGCGGAGGCGCCAGCGCGATGCCGGTCGTGCCCTCGGGCGGGTACACCTCGACCCAGCGATACTGCCCGCCGAACGG
The DNA here is from genome assembly GCA_963795505.1 of uncultured Actinomycetes bacterium. Taxonomy (GTDB): domain Bacteria; phylum Actinomycetota; class Thermoleophilia; order Solirubrobacterales; family Solirubrobacteraceae; genus Palsa-465. The sequence continues at coordinate 1,322,176 of CAWCIB010000008.1, read as the reverse complement.
AACGTCGGTGCGCTTCTCGAGCCCGAGGCGCTCGTAGAACTCGATTGCGCGGTCGACGTCCGGCGTCGGGATGCACACGAGGCCGAGTGTGCTGATCCTGCTCTTGGTGGTGGACATGCTGCTCCTTTGGGAACGGGGTCTCTATTGCCGGTTAAGACCGGGTCGGAGCCGCGAACTCATCGCTCATCTAGAAGCTGCGGACCGTGTCGCGCCCGTCCCAGCCCTCTGCTCCCGCCGCCACCGTGCCAAAGAACCCGGCCAGTGCCGGACCGGACATGACGACCTCGATCGAATAGCCGAATGTCTCGGTGGCGTCGTGCCAGAAGAACTCGGAGTCACCTAAGCGCGTGTGCATATACAGCGCAAAGCCCAGCGACTCGAGCCGGGCGCTCTCGGCCGCGGGATCCTCAACCGCGATGCCGATGTGGTTGATCGCGCTGCGACCCTCAGCCGTCAGCGGCCGGGCTAGCGCTTCGGGGTGGATGTCGTGGTATTGCTGAAGCTCCACGGGCATCACACCCCATTGGCCGAATGCGGCGCTGTGATCAGCGGTCGCGGGCGCGCCGCCGGAGGTGCATTCGTCGAACGTCACGCGCTCGAGCATGTAGAACGGACCGGCGCCGTGCACGTTCACCCACGTGTCGATCGCGGCGCGCAGGTCCAGGACATGGAACCCGAGGTGGTGCACCGGACGCGAGACCACGGGCGCCATCAGGAGCCTCCGGACGGTCGCGTGAGCGTCAGCGTCGCGCCCTGTGGATCGCGCACGACGGCTTGGCGAAAGCCCCCAGGCAGGTCCGACGGCGGCATGAGCACCTCCCCGCCTGCTTGCGACAGCTTCGTCACAGCCGCGCCGACGTCCGCGGTCCAGAAATCGACGGACCATCTCGCAGGCTCCTCTCCGGCTCCTGCCAGCGGCATCATCACGGCCACGATGTCCCGGGGGACGGGCTGCTGCGGCAGCCCGCCGACGTAGCCCGGCACTGCGAACATCGTGATCTCTGCCCCACCCATGTCGAAGGCGCGGGTCTCCCAACCGAACAGCTCTGAGTAGAAGCGTTCAGCGCCTTCCTGGTCGCTGGTGCTCAGCAAGCTCATCGACCAGGCGCCCGGTTCGTTCACCACCTGGGCTCCGCGACGCTCGCGCGGCTCCCAGACCGAGAAGACCGCTCCGGCTGGGTCGGCGAGCACGGCCTGGCGCCCGCCGCCCGGCGAGTCGAAGGGCTGCGCGATGACGCGCCCGCCGAGCTCGACTGCTTGCGCGGCCGACTCGTCAGCGTTTTCGACCCAGATCAAAGTCGTCCAGCCCGGCTCGGGCGGCGCCGGCGCGCCATGCTCGGACACGACCGCGGCGGCGACCCGGCCATGGAGCCGGCAGAGGATGTAGCTGCCGGCTTGTTCCGCGGGCATCAGATCCTCGGTCTCCCAGCCGAACAGGTCGGAGTAGAAGGCCGCGGCTGCGTCTGGGTCGGGAAAGACGCCCGCGACCAAGCAGGGGACGCCTGGCGCGAAGCCGTCGCGGTCGCTCATCGTGCCTCTCCGTATTCGTCGTGACGGCGCCACCACGCATATGGCTCGCCCTGCGGATACCCGGGCGGCGAGTCCTCCCAGGTCTCCTGGCGCCCGAACGGCACCCGATCCAGGAAGCTCCAGACCGGGCCGATCGCCTCAACCCCACGGTCGCCTGTGAAATACGTCCGGTAGACGCCGCCGCCGTCGCGCAGGAAGACGCTCAGCCCGAATCCCTCGCCGTCCTGGTAGACGTCCTCCTCCGGCTCGCGCAGGAGAGGTGCCGATGTCAACGCCGAAGTCCCCGCCTCCCCACGAGTACCACGGGTGCTCCCACCCCAGCCGCTGGCGGAATCGATCGAGCTTGGCGAACGGTGCCCGGGAGGTGATCGCGAAGGTGACGTCTCGCGCGTGTAGGTGGGCGGGGTGGCCGACCTGGTCGATGAACATGCAGCAGCCGTCGCAGCCCACGTCCTGGTTGGGCCCGAACATGAAGTGGTACAGGACGAGCTGCCCGCGCCCCTCGAATAGGTCCTGGAGCCCGACCTTCCCCTGCGGCCCCTCGAACTCGTAATCCTCATCGACCTTCATTCGCGGCAGCCGCCGGCGCTCCGCCGCGAGCTCGTCGCTCCGCCGCGTCAACTCTTTCTCCTTCGCGCGGAACTCCTTCTGTGCCGCCACCCATTCGCTCGGGGACACGATCTCCGGCAAGTCCATCCGATCTCCTTCCACTCGCTTGCCTCCCTCTATATCACCAGCCGTCGTACTAAGGAGTCCTAAAAGACGACGAACAGATTGTGATTTAGACCTGCCGTCGGTAGACTTCCTTGTGATGCCACGCAAGCGGCCCCAGAACGACGGTTGCGGGATCGCCCATGCCTCGGAGCTCCTGGGCCAGCGCTGGGCGCTGCTGGTGGTGCGCGAGCTCTTCTTGGGGCCGAAGCGGTTCACCGATCTGCGCTCCGGGATTCCCGACATCAGCCCCAACGTGCTAGCGGAGCGGCTGCGTGAACTCGAGAAGTCGAGGATCGTTCGCCGGCGCAAGCTTCCGCCGCCGGCCGCCGTCCAGATCTACGAGTTGACCGATTGGGGGCGCCAGCTCGAGCCGGCAGTTCTCGCTCTCGGCCGCTGGGCGAGCGCCTCTCCGACGTTTCCGCGCCGTGCCCGCATGGGTCCGGACTCGTTGCTGCTCGCGCTGAAGTCCAGCTTCCAGCCGGAGAAGGCGCACGATCTCGACGCGACCTACGAACTCCGGCTCGAGGACATCCCTTTCAAGATCGCGTTGAAGGGGAGGCGGTTTGACGCAGAACGCGGAGAGGCCGAGGCTCCCACCGCGATCATCAGCGCTGACCCAAACGTGATCGCGGGGATTGTCTTCGGCGGCAACAAGCTTTCGAAAGCGGTGGACGTCGGTGACATCGAGATCGACGGCAGCCGCAGAGCCGTCAACGCGCTCTTCCGCGTGCTTACGTGAGGCGGCGGGCCTATCGGCCGGTCGCCGGCGAGTGGCGCCTGCCTGCTGGTAGGGGAGTCCGCCGAGGCTTCGCGCGCTATGGGGCTGTCGCTCAAACTCGCCGCGCCGGAATTTGTTTGTCGCGTGGCGCCAATTGCGGGCTTGCGACACGGCACCCAAAACCGTCGCTGCACCCGTACTTTGGACGATTTCGTGCGCATATGACGTACAGATCGCCAAAGCTCGCGCCGCACGTTCCGGGCCCCTTGTGGGCCGGCGACAATGGCAATTGTTTGAGCGACAGCCTCTATCCGCGGTTAACCTCGGTCGAATCGCCTGGAGACCACAATCGCAGCCTGAGCGCGACTTGAACCTACCCGAGCTGGGCGTCGAATGGGAGGCGCTGGCCGGCCGGTTCGGCGGTGAGCTCATCTTGCCGGGCTCGACCGGGTACGACGCCGCCCGAAAGCCCGCGATGGCTCGCTTTCACGATGTCAGACCGTCGGCGATCGCCAGGTGCGGCGCGGCGGCGGATGTGGCGGCCACGATCGCGTTCGCGCGCAGTCACGGCCTGCAGCTGTCGATCCGCTGTGGCGGGCACTCGGTCGCGGGCCGCTCCTCGGGCGAGGGAATCATCATCGACGTCGCCCCGATGCAGTCCATTTCGGTCGGCGATGGCACTGCGACCGTGGGCGCTGGCTTCAGGCTGAGTGCGCTCTACGACGGGCTCTACACCCATGGCGTCACCGTCCCGGCTGGCTGCGGACCCGATGTCGGAATCTCCGGTCTCACGCTCGGAGGCGGTATCGGAGTTCTCGGCCGCAAGCACGGACTCACTTGCGACCGCCTCCGTGGAGCGCAGATCGTGCTGGCCGACGGCAGCGTTGTCGAGTGTGACGATGAGCGTGATCCGGACCTGTTCTGGGCGCTCCGAGGCGCGGGCGGAGGCAATTTCGGCGTCGTCACGTCGCTCGTGTTCGAGACCGTGACGGCGCCGGACACCACGGCATTTCACCTTCGGTGGCCAATCGAGGAGGCCCTCGAGCTGATCGACTGCTGGCAGGCGTGGGCGCCTGCCGCACCCGACGAGATCGACGCGACGCTCCGCTTGGCGATCGGTCCCGGCACCGAGCAGGCCAGGGCCGAGCTGTTCGGCGCCGTGCTCACGACCGAAGCCGAAGCGCGCGAGCACGTCACCGGCTTCGTCTCCGATTCGGGGCACCAGCCCGTCGATGTGCGCTTCCGCCAGCTTCCTTACCCGGACGCGAAGCGGTTCCTGAACGAGGTCGATCAGCACGACGAGCCGCCCAGCGACGGCGACTCGGCGTTGCATACCCACGCGTACGCCAAGTCTGAGTTCTTCCGCCAGCGAGTGGATCGCGCGGTACTCGACGCGCTCGTACGAAACTTCACGCGCGCGGTCGTGGATACCTGCTCGCGCGAAGTGGCGTTCATGCCGTGGGGAGGCGCCTACAACCGCGTCACGACCGACGCTACGGCGTTTCCCCATCGCGAAGAACTCTTTCTCGTCCAGCACCTGCTCGACATGCCGCCCGACGCGAGTGCCGACGAGCGCGAGAGCGGCCACGCCTGGCTGACACGCTCCTGGGAGTTACTCCACTCATCGGGATCGGGCGGGGTATATCCCAACTTCCCCGACCCAGACCTCGAGAGCCCAGGACGTGCCTACTACGACGGCAACTACGAGCGTTTGCGGCGCGTCAAGACGGCGTACGACCCAGAGGGGCTGTTTCGAACCCAGGAGCTTCCATAACGTCAACGAACCGCCATCCCCCGCCGTGATGCTTGCGCTGTGAATCGAGATTCACTACGCTGTGTGAATCGAGATTCACGCCGCACGCCATAGGCCAGCAGAGGAGCAGAGATGACCACCACCGCCGCCCACGATCCCGCCCGCGAGGTTCTCAACCAGGCGCCGCCGCTCGAGCCGGTCAACCTGTTCGACACCGATCTGGCGCTGAAGGAGGCGCTCGAGCGCGAGGGGGGCGAGTGGGGCATCGATCGGGTCCGCGAGGCCGGTGAGGTCGCCGGCAGCGTCGAGTCACGCGAGCACTCGCGCCGCGCCGAGCACAACCTGCCCGTGCTGCGGACGCACGACCGCTACGGCGAGAGGATCGACGAGGTGGAGCTCGACCCGTCGTGGCACACGCTCCTGCGTGGTGCGATCGAGCGCGAGATCCACGGCCTGCCGTGGCGCTCAGGTCAACCGGGCGCGCACGTCGTGAGGGCGGCGTTGTTCTCGCTCTGGGGCAACGCCAACGACGGCGTGATGTGTCCCGTGTCGATGACCTACGCCGCCGTCCCGGCGTTGCGCGACAGCGCGCCCGAGCTCGCCGCGGAGTGGGAACCGAGGCTGACGAAGCCCGACTACGAAGCTGGAGCGCTGGCGGGGATGGCGATGACCGAGCGCCAAGGCGGCTCGGACGTGCGGGCAAACATCACGCGCGCGGAGCCGGTTGGCGGCGACGGGGCGACCTACGAGCTCCACGGCCACAAGTGGTTCTGCTCCTACCCGCCGTGCGACGTCTTCCTCGTGCTCGCCCAGGCGCCCGGCGGGTTGTCGTGCTTCCTGGTCGAGCGCGGTCACGGGATGGAGTTTCAGCGCCTCAAGGACAAGCTCGGGACACGGTCGTTGCCATCGAGCGAGGTCGAGTTCCACGGCGCCATCGGGCGGCTGATCGGTGAGGAGGGTCGCGGCGTTCCGGCAATCATCCGGATGGTCAATCACACACGGCTCGATTGCCTGCTGGGTGCGACGACGGGGCTACGCCGCGGCACGCTCGAAGCGATTCACCACGCGCGCCATCGCTCGGCGTTCGGCGCGCTGCTGGTCGATCAGCCGGCGATGCAAAACGTGCTCGCTGACCTCGCGATCGAGTCCGAGGCCGCGACCGCTGCCGCGATGCGCGTCGCCCGCAGCTACGACCAGCCCGAGGAGGCCGCGTTCCGGCGCTTCGCGACGGCCGTGATGAAGTACTGGGTCTCAAAGCGAGCCCCCGCCCACGCGGGCGAGGCGCTCGAATGCCTCGGCGGGAATGGATTCGTCGAGGACTCCGGCCTCCCGCTCCTGTATCGCGACGCGCCGCTGAACTCGATCTGGGAGGGGTCGGGCAACGTCGCCGCGCTCGACGTGCTGCGCGCGATGGTCAGAGAGCCCGACGGCCTGCCGGCGTTCCTCGAGGAGTGCGAGCTGGCGCGCGGATCGGATGCGCGACTGGATCGACATCTCGACGAAGTGCACGAGCAGACCGCTTCGGTGTTCGAGACCGAGGACCCGCAGTTCCACGCCCGCCGGATCGTCGAAGAGCTGGCCGTCGCGCTCGAGGCGTCGCTGCTGGTGCGCTTCTCCCCGCCCGCCGTCGCCGACGCGTTCTGCGCGGCGCGCCTGAACGGGGAGGGCGGCCGCGTCTACGGGACGTTGCCCTCGGGCGTGGACGCCCAAGCGATCATCGACCGCGCGCTGCCCGTGTAGATGAGCGTTGTCGAGTACCAGGTGCGCGAGCGTGTCGCCAGGATCACGCTGAACCGTCCCGAGCGCGGGAACGGTCTCACGCGAGAGCTGATCGCAGGGCTCGAGCACTGCGTCGAGCGCGCCGACCTCGATCCTGCGGTGCACGTGCTGCTGCTTGCGGGCAACGGCAAGGGTTTCTGCGGCGGCTATGACCTCGTCGAGTCGGCCGAGGGAAAGGGTGCCGCCGCGGGGCATCGGGACGGCACAGCGCTCGATCCGGCAGTGATCGCGGGCAACCACAACCCGGCCGAGCCGTGGGATCCGATGGTCGACTACGCGATGATGAGCCGGAACGTGCGCTCATTCATGGCGCTGTTCCACTGCACCAAGCCGGTCGTCTGCAAGGTGCACGGCTTCTGCGTCGCGGGCGGGACCGACCTCGCGCTGTGCTCGGACCTGCTCGTGATCGCTTCGGACGCCAAGATCGGCTACCCGCCGGCGCGCGTGTGGGGCTCGCCGACCACCTCGTTATGGGCCTACAGGCTCGGGCCGCAGCGCGCCAAGCGCCTGCTGTTCACGGGTGACTCGCTGACCGGCGCCGAGGCCCTGGATTGGGGTCTGGCGGTCGAGGCCCCGCCGCCCGAGGACCTCGACTCGACGGCGGAGGCACTCGTCCAGCGGATCGCGCGTGTGCCGATCAACCAGCTCCAGATGATGAAGCTGCTTGTCAACCAATCGCTGTATGCGCAGGGCCTGCACGCCACCCAGCTGATCGGGACGGTGTTCGACGGGATCACCAGACACACGAAAGAGGGCTACGCGTTCCAGGCGTTGGCGATGCGTGAGGGTTTCAAGGAGGCGGTGCGAGAACGCGATGAGCCGTTCGGGGACTTCGGGCGCCAATGACCTCGACCCGAGAACGGCTGCTCGAGGCTGCGCGCGAGCTGATCGAGGAAGGGGGCTATGGCACCGCGTCCGTCGTAGCGATCGCATCGCGGGCCGGGCTCGCGGCCGGCACGCTCTACCGCCACTTCGGTTCCAAGGAGGAGCTGTTTGTCGAGGTGTTCCGCTCGGTCTGCGACCGCGAGGTGCACGCGATGCGCGTCGCCGCCGAGGGCGGGGGGTCGGACGTCGACAGGCTTGAGATCGTGTTCGCGACCTTCGCCGAGCGTGCGCTGCGCCGGCGCCGGCTTGCATGGGCTCTGCTGGCCGAGCCGGTCGACCCGCTCGTCGACGCCGAGCGCCTCGCCTACCGCGAGCGGTACGCCGCGCTGGTCGGCGATGTCCTACGCGCTGCGATCGCGACCGGCGAGCTACCCGAGCAGAACGTCGAGCTGACCGCGGCCGCGCTCGTAGGGGGGTGCGGCGAGGCGCTCGTTGGACCGCTCTCGCCGGTCGAGCCAATGCCGGCCGTCGACGAGGTCGTGGCCGCGCTCCGTGTGTTCGTGCGCCGTGCCGCCGGCGCGACCGTCGGGGTCGCATGAGCGGCGTCACGGTCGAGCGCGACGGCCCGATAACGACCGTGCTCCTGTCGCGGCCGGAGCGCCGCAACGCCGTCGACGGTGCTACTGCTGCCGCGCTGGCCGACGCCTTCCGCGAGTTCGACGCCGATCCGAATGCCGCGGCCGCCGTTCTTCATGGCGAGGGCGGGGTGTTTTGCGCCGGCGCCGATTTGCACGCCGTCGGAAGTCCCGAGGGCAACCGGGTAGACGCCGATGGCGACGGGCCAATGGGACCGACGCGGATTACGCTCTCCAAGCCCGTGATCGCGGCAGTCGAAGGGTATGCGGTCGCGGGCGGGCTCGAGCTTGCGTTGTGGTGCGACCTGCGCGTCGCCTCGCAGACCGCGATCTTTGGGGTCTTCTGCCGGCGTTGGGGCGTGCCGCTGATCGACGGCGGGACCGTCAGGCTGCCAAGGCTGATCGGCGCCTCGCGTGCCCTTGACATGATCCTGACAGGAAGGCCAGTGAATGCCGCCGAGGCGCTTGAGATCGGACTCGCCAACCGGCTCGTGCCCGAGGAAACCGCTCGCGCGGCGGCCGAGGAGCTCGCGCGTGAGCTCGCCGCGTTCCCGCAGACCTGCCTGCGCGAGGACCGTCTCTCGCTGCTCGAATCGCTCGGGGTTCCGGAGGGGGATGGGCTTCGCAATGAGTTCGAGCGCGGGCTGCGATCGCTCGCCGACGTCGCCTCCGGCCTCGACCGCTTTCGCGGCGGTGCGGGCCGTCACGGCGAGTTCGGCTAGAAGATCGACAAAATCGCTCCAATGCGTCTGCTGAAGCCGAGCGCTCTCGTCGTCGCGATCGCACTAGCCGCCGCTGGGTGCGGATCCACCAAGACGACGCACTCGACCGCGACCTCGACCGCGTCCGCACCCGGCACTCCGACGACGGCAGGGCGCAGCGCCCCGGCTTGCAACCCGCTCACCGCCACCGTCGCGTGCCCGATCGCTCGGATCACACTCACATCCATCAGCAATACCTCGATCTACGGCGTCGCGGAGGTCCTACAGAAAGGCACGCAGACCGCGATCGCGATCGCCGCCCGGGGTGTGCCCGCGAATACCGCGAAGAACGCGTACGCGATCTGGCTCTACAACTCCCCATCGGACACGGTCCGACTCGGGTTCGTGAACCCCGGAGTGGGCAAGAATGGGCGACTCGACACAGCGGGAAGCTTGCCCGCCAACGCCGCGCGCTACAGGGACCTGGTCATCTCCCTCGAGACCCAACAGAATCCGGTCGCTCCCAGCTCGACCGTCCTTCAGGGTCGATTCTCCGAGCGCTGATCCGTCACTCGAGCCAGCCGGGGCGCACGAGACCCGTCGGTCTGCGGATGCAGCGTCGTCTACGCCCGGGGGAGTACGAGCGGTCCACCAAAGACCCGTCCACGGGCCGATGACAAACCGTCGCGCGAACGTCACGATCCTTAGGAGCAAAGGAGGCCATGATGTACGAGCCAAGTTTCGGATTCAGACGAGAGCCACAACTTCGCGCCAGCGACGCCGACCGCGAAGCGACCGGCGAGCGGTTACGGCGCCACCACGCCGATGGTCGTCTCGACACAGAGGAGTTCCAGGAGCGGATCGACCGCTGCTACGAGGCGAAGACAGTCGGCGAGCTCGACGAGCTCGTCACCGATTTGCCGCCCGAGCGCCCCAACCGTGACCGCCGCTGGCGGTACACGAGACTGTGGCCGGTGCCGCTCGTCCCGATCCTGTTCGTGATCGCGCTCGTGTCGATGAGCTGGCATCACCACGCGTTCGGATTGTTCTGGCTGATCCCGGTGCTGTTCCTGATCCGCTTCTGCGTGTGGCGGCGACTCCGGCGCTGGGACAACGGGCGCACGCTCTAGCGGCTTAGACCCTCCTGGCCCAGCCCAGCAGTTCGTCTACATGCGCGTCGGTGATCCCGACCGCCGGATCGGTCCGGACGAGCAGCGTCGGCCCACGACGGGCTGCGGCCCATGCGTCGGTCGAGTCGTCGTGGGCGTCGTCGATCCACGCCACAGGCCGCGATAGGCCTGCATAGCGGTCGACGGCGCCGAGCTTCCAATGGGCATGCCGCCCGGGCTCGGCGCCGTCGAACGCCAGGTGGGGGCAGCTGTCCGGTAGGCGGAGGAGGTGCCGCAGATGCTCGTCGGCCTTCTCCTCCCAGCCCGTGCACCATGCAAGTTCGAACGCATCTGACAGCGCGCGCAGGTGATCGCCGGCGGTGGCCGAAATCAGGTGCGGTATGCCGTCGACGAGCACGAATCGGCCGGGCGGAGGTTCGGCGGAATCGAAGCCGAACAGCGAGATGACGCCATCGACGTCGACGAGCAGCAGCGGTCTCGACACGGTTCAAGGGTGACACGCCTCCCAACATCTGGTGTACTTGTGTCCAAGCGGGATTGAGGCGACCGCCGAACCTGTCGATAAGCGGGGAAAGGCCGCGCACCGGTTCGCCGATCGCCCCTCATCCAGCTGACCTATGACCGTTTCGATCGGAATCCTGCTCGCGCTCGCCTGCGCCCTGGCCACGAACGTGGGCTTCCTCTACAAGCACCGCGGCGCGTGCGCGGCGCCGGCCGTCGACATGCGACGGCCGCTGTGGACCGCCCGCGCGCTGTACTCATCGCGCTTGTTTGCGATCGGGATGGCAATCGCCACGGGGGCGTGGGTGTTTCACGTCGGCGCCATGGCGCTGGCGCCGCTCTCGCTCGTCCAGGCGGTGCTGGCCGGCGGTGTGGTGCTGCTCGCCGTGATGGCCGAGCGCATGTTCGGCTTTGAGATCGGGCGTCGGCAGTGGATCGGGCTCGGCCTGATGGCCACCGGCCTGGTGCTGCTCGGCGTCACGCTGCCGGCGATGCACGGGGCGCACTCGCGCTTCTCGGTGCCCGGGATGATCTCGTTCGAGACCGGCCTGCTCGCGGCCGGAACGCTCCTGATCATGGGTCCGCGCATTGGCGCTCCCCACGAACACCACGGCTTCATGCTCGGCGCCGCCGCCGGGATTCTGTTCGGTGTTTCCGACATCGCGATCAAGGCGCTGTCGGGGATGCTCGGTAGCCACGGGGTGCTTGGATTGCTCTCGCCGTGGCTGATCGTCACGATCGCCGCCTCGATCGCGGCCTTCTACGCCTCGGCCAAGGGTCTTCAGGACGGCCAGGCCATTCCCGTGATTGCCATCACCGGCACCGCAGCCAACCTCTCGGGCATCGTCGGCGGAATCATCGTGTTCGGCGATCCGCTGTCGGCCAACCCGGTCGCGCTCGTAATCCAGTGCCTGGCGTTTGCGCTCGTGCTGGTGGCGGCCTGGCTCATGCCGGCTCCGGTGCGCGCCGCTCCGGCCGTCGCCGCCGCATAGCTCTCCTCGTCGCGGCGCGCGAACATACGGGTCGATGGGACCGCTGATCTCAAGCGAGCAGCTAGCGCGTGCGCTCGCGGCAGGCGAAGCCCAGGCGCTGCTCGATGTGCGCTGGGAGCTCGGTCAGCCCTCGCTCCAGAACGCGTATGCGCAGGCGCACATACCGGGCGCTGTGTTTGTCGATTTGGACACCGAGCTCGCAGGGCCTCCGGGCGCGGGTGGCCGGCACCCGCTCCCTGACCCGGAGGCGTTCGAGGCCGGCATGCGTAGCGCGGGTGTGTCGAGCGAACGTCCGGTCGTCGTCTACGACGGCGCAACGGCCGTGGCCGCGGCGCGCGCCTGGTGGCTGCTGCGCTACTTCGGGCACGAGTGTGTCGCCGTGCTCGACGGCGGGCTGAGCGCGTGGGTCGACGCCGGCCTTCCGCTCGAGGCGGGCGCCGTCCATCCCGAGCCGGGGGACTTCGTCGCCGCGCCCGGCGGGATGGCGTTGCTCGACGCGGAGAGTGCCGGGGCGCTGGGGAGCTCGGGCGTCCTACTCGACGCTCGCGTCCCGGAACGCTTCCGCGGCGAGGTCGAGCCGATCGATCCGGTCGCCGGGCACATCCCGGGAGCGCGGAACCGGCCCACGCTCGAGAACCTCGCCCCCGACGGCAGGTTTCTCGAGCCCGGGGCGCTGCGGGCGGCGTTCGAGGAGCTCGGGGTCCGCCGCGGCGATTCGATCGGCGCCTACTGCGGCTCGGGTGTTACCGCCGCGCACGAGGTGCTGGCGCTTGTGCTGGCCGGGTTCGATGCCGCCCTCTATGTCGGCTCGTGGAGTGAGTGGATCACCGACCCCGGGCGGCCGGTTGAGCGCTCCCCGCGAGCAGCACGCTAGCCACCTGCTCTGGGTCATCCCACATCGGCACGTGGCCGCACCCGCGCAGGGTGATCATGCGCGCGCCCGGGATGGCGGCTTGTGCCCGCCGCGCCTGGCGCGGCAGCAGCAGGCGGTCGCGCTCGCCCCACGCGATCGTGACCGGGACCGAAATCTCATCGCCGCCGGCGAAGTGGCCGTCGGTGATAGCCCGCAACGTTTCGTCAAACCACGGAGCTGCGGCCACGGCGCGGACATTGGCGATCAGCGCATCCGCCGGAACCTGCCCGGGCTTGGCGAAGTACTGAGCGCCCGTGAGCGTTCGGGCAAGGCGCGGCTTGAGCAACCGGTCGGCGTGGGGAGCCATGATCCGGGTCGAGCGCCTGATCAGCCATAGCGACGCCCGCTGATAGCGCGCCTCGAGATCGTTATGAAACCCCGCCGGCGACACTGCGGTCGCCGATCGCGCCAGGCCCTGCTTGGCCAGCTCGAGCGCGACCCAACCGCCCAGGGAGTTTCCCGCCGCGTGAGGCCGCTCGACGCCGATCGACTCCAAGAACTCGCCAACCAGCCGCGTGAGGGACGGAACGCCGGCCGGAGTGTTCGGGGGCGGCATCGGCGAGGCGCCGAAGCCGGGCAGATCAATCGCGATCACGTCGCGCCGTGGCGTGAGCAGCGGCAGCACCGCCTCCCAGGCCTGCCACCGCATCCCGATCCCATGCATGAGCAGCAGTGGCTCGCCGGTGCCTTGGCGGTGATAGTTGAGCCCCATCTTCAGCCGAGGCAACCCTATCCCACCTTGCACTGCGCCATTCCGGCGGATAGGCTTGTACAGAATGGCAAGCACCGCCGAGACCGCTGAGGCGACGCTCCAGGATCTGGCCAAGCGCCACTTGTGGATGCACTTCACGCGGATGTCGGCGTATGCGGACCAGGAGGTGCCGATCCTCGTCCGCGGCGAGGGCTGCTACGTGTACGACGAGCACGGCAAGCGCTACCTCGATGGGCTGTCGGCGCTGTTCTGCGTCAACATGGGGCACGGTCGCGGCGACATCGCCCAGGCCGGAGCGGATCAGGCCAAAGAGCTCGGCTTCTTCACGAACTGGTCCTACGCCCACCCGCCGGCGATCGAGCTGGCCTCGCGAATCGCGTCGCTCGCGCCCGGCGATCTGAACCGGGTGTTCTTCACAAGCGGTGGGTCTGAGGCGGTCGAGTCGGCGTGGAAGCTGGCCCGCCAGTACTTCAAGCTGACCGGTAAGCCGAACAAGACGAAACTGATCGCGCGGGAGACCGCCTACCACGGCACATCGCTCGGCGCGCTCGCGGCTACCGGCATCCCAGAACTGCGCCGCCCGTTCGAACCGCTGGCCCCGGGCGCTGTCCATGTCCCGTCGACCAACACGTTCCGCCTGCCGCACAACTTGACCGATTCTTGGTTCACAGACGCGATCGTCGACCGGATCGAGTTCGAGCATCCAGACACGATCGCCGGGATCATTCTCGAACCCGTTCAGAACGCCGGCGGCTGCTTCACGCCGCCCGACGGCTATTTCCAGCGCGTACGCGAGATCTGCGACGAGTACGACATCCTGCTGATCTCCGACGAGGTGATCTGCGCGTGGGGACGACTCGGCGAGTGGTTCGGCTGCCAGCGCTACGACTACCAGCCCGACATCGTCACGATCGCCAAAGCGCTGACAAGCGCGTACGCCCCAATGGGCGGGGTGGTCGTCTCAGACCGCATAGCGGAGCCATTCATGGAGGGGACCCACAGCTTCACCCACGGCTTCACGTTCGGCGGCCATCCGGTCTGCGCGGCGATCGCGCTCGCCAACCTCGAAGCGATGGAACGCGAAGGGATCCTCGAGCACGTCCGCACACATGAGCCCGAGTTCCGGGCGATGCTCGAGTCGCTGCGCGACATCCCAATCGTCGGCGATGTGCGTGGCGCCGGCTACTTCCAGGCGATCGAGCTGGTCAAGAATCACGATACGCACGAGTCGTTCACCGACGAGGAGTCAGAGACTCTGCTGCGCGGGTTCTTGTCCGGTGAGCTCTACCGCCGGGGACTTATCTGCCGCGCGGATGACCGGGGTGACCCGGTGATCCAGCTCTCCCCGCCGCTGATCGCGGGACCGGAGCAATTCGCGGAGATCGAGGGCATCCTTCGCCCGCTCCTGACCGAGGCCTCGGAGCGGATGCACGTTGCTGACGGTCGCTGACCTAGTTCGGGATCTCGATCTCCCAGTCCGGGCCGGCGAGAAACGCCTGGACGCGCCGGTTCGCTGGATCCACATCTCCGAGCTTGCCGACCCGATCCCATGGCTGTCCGGCGGGGAGGTGCTGCTGACCACCGGCATGCAGCTCGATACGCCCGAGCGCCAGCGCGAGTTCGTGGAACGGCTTGCGGACCATCGCCTGGCCGGCCTGGGCTTCGGCACCGGGTTCCAGCACGACGCGGTCCCCGACGCGGTGATCGATGCCGCCTCCAAGCGGGACTTCCCCGTTCTCGAGGTGCCCTACGAACTGCCGTTCATCGCGATCACCGAGGCGGCCTTCACGCAGCTCGTGAACGAGCAGTACGCGGTGCTGCGCCGCGCGATCGCCGCGCACGAACGGCTCGAGCGGATCGTCCTCTCCGAGCGGGGCATCGGGGCGCTCGGCGCCGCAATCGCGTCCATGATCGAGGGATCCGTGGTCGTGTTCGACCGCCAGCTGAAGGTCCGTGGCAACCACGGCTTCGAACGCCGCCAGCTCGAGGAGCTCGCCGGCCAGCTGCGGGGGCGGGCTGAGGCGCGTGCGTTCATGCCCACGCTCCCCGAGACGGGCGATGGCCCGCTCGCGCTGCCGGTGACAGCTGAGGGCTCGCGGGTCCCGCAGGCGTGGCTGATCGCCGCCAAAGCTGCCGGGCAGCTGTCCGATTTCGACCGGCTGATGCTCCACCAGGCGGTGACGATCATCGCGCTCGAGCTCATGCGGGGCAGAGTCGCCGAGGAGACTGAGCGCCGGCTCGCGGGAGATGTTCTGCGGTCAATGGCAAGCGGCGAGCTCGCCGGAGTCGAGCTTGCGCGGCGACTCGAGCCGTTCGACCTCGGCGGCCAGGTCGCGACGATTGTTTCCGAGGACGCGAACGGTGCGCTGGCGAGCGCGCTCCGTGACGAGTCAACCCCCGCGCTCGTGGCCCCGACCGCCGGGCTGACGTGCGCGCTGGTACCCGGCCTCGAGGAGGAGGAGCTGTTCGCGCTCGCCGGCCGACTGGGCGGGCGCGTGGCCCCGTCGCGAATCGGCGTCGGTCGCGCCGTCGACAGCGGGCACGCGCGCCGTAGCTTCCACGAGGCGCGTTGCGCGCTCGAGGCCGCCGGGCTCGGGGATCAGGACGGCAACACCGTCGCTACCTACCGTGACCTCGGATCCTTCCAGCTGCTGCTGTCCTTGCAAGACGACGAGTCGTTGCGCCTGTTCTGCGACTCGATCCTCGGCCCGATCGAGTCGAGCGAGGGACGCTACGGCGGCGAGCTGATGCGCTCACTCGAGGCGTTCATCGAGTGCAACGGTCAGTGGGAGCGGGCCGCGCAGCAGCTGTATTGCCATCGTCATACGCTGCGCTACAGGATGAAGCGGATCGAGACGCTAACCGGCCGCAGCCTCCAGAACGCGCGCGACCGGATCGATTTCTGGCTGGCACTGCGCGGACGGGAGCTGATCCGGTGATCGTCGGCGTCCCGACCGAGGTCAAGCCGGACGAATACCGCGTTGCATTGACGCCGGCGGGTGTGCGCGAGCTCGTCGACGCCGGCCACCGCGTGGTGGTCCAATCGGGCGCCGGTCTGGGCTCCGCGCTCGAGGACGAGGCGTTCGTCGCCCAGGGCGCGGACATCGCTCCGGACGCGGCCGCGCTCTTCGGCGAGGCCGACCTGATCGTCAAGGTCAAGGAGCCGCAGCCGGCCGAGATCGAGCTGCTCCAACCCCGCCACACGCTCTTCACCTACCTGCATCTGGCAGCTGACGAGGCGCTGACGCGCGGCCTGGTCGAGTCGGGTGCCACCTGCATCGCGTATGAGACGGTCGAGGACTCTGCGGGCCGCTTGCCGTTGCTCGCGCCGATGTCCGAGGTCGCGGGCAAAATCGCGACCCAGGCCGGCGCGTTCTTCCTCGAGCGGCCGCTGGGAGGCAGAGGGATTCTGCTCGGCGGCGTGCCGGGCGTCGCCGCGGCGAATGTGATCATCATCGGCGGCGGGGTGGTCGGCATGAACGCTGCCTTCATCGCGCTCGGCATGGAGGCGACCGTCTACGTGTACGACCGCAACATCGACCGGCTGCGCGAGCTCGACATCGCGTTCCAGGGCCGGGCCGACACCTGCTTCGCCTCGACGCTCTCGATCGAGGAGCGGCTCCCGGACGCAGATCTCGTGATCGGCGCCGTGCTCGTTCACGGCGCACGTGCCCCCCATGTCGTAACGCGCGCGCAGCTCGCGGTGATGAAGCGCCAGGCCGTGCTCGTCGATGTCTCGATCGACCAGGGAGGCTGCTTTGAGACCTCGCGGCCGACGACCCACTCTGACCCCGTCTACGAGGTCGACGGCGTAACGCACTACTGCGTCACGAACATGCCCGGAGCGGTCCCGATCACCTCGACCTACGCGCTGACGAACGCAACGATCCCCTATCTGCTCCATCTTGCAAGCGATGGGGTGCTGGGCGCCGTCAACGACAATCCGGGCTTGAAGCTGGGGGTCAACGTTGCCGACGGCCAGGTCTGCTACCGGGGAGTTGCCGACGCGGTCGGATTGCCGTATGTGCCGGTGGACGAAGCTCTGCGCGGCTTAGCGGCGCACGCGGCCTAGCGCGCCTGCGTCGGTAGACTGGCCGTCGCAGTGGGGTCTTAC
The DNA here is from genome assembly GCA_963795505.1 of uncultured Actinomycetes bacterium. Taxonomy (GTDB): domain Bacteria; phylum Actinomycetota; class Thermoleophilia; order Solirubrobacterales; family Solirubrobacteraceae; genus Palsa-465. The sequence continues at coordinate 1,305,159 of CAWCIB010000008.1, read as the reverse complement.
GCTGCAAACAAGGGCGAGGTTCTGCACGAGACCATCGACGGCGAGACGATCCTGATCCACATGGGGACCGGGTCGTACTACAGCATCGATGGTGCCGGGTCGGACATCTTCACGCTCGCCATTGCTGGAGCGCCCGAAGACGCGATCGCCGCTCAGATCGCCGAGCGCTACCGCTCTGACCATGCGCTCGTTGCGGGACATGTCAGCACCTTGATCGCCGAGCTGATCGACGAGGAACTCCTCGTTACCGCGCCGGACGGACTGGCCCCGGCCGTCGAGCTGCCGGAGCCGGCCCGCGCCGAGTTCACGGTGCCCGAGCTGCACAAGTACACCGACATGCAGGAGTTCATGCTCGTAGACCCGCTCCACGACGTGGACCAAGCTGCCGGTTGGCCGCATGCCGCGGCTGGCTGACGCCCCTCTCCAAGAGCTTTTCGCGGAGGTCGCCGAGGCGTACGAGCAGGCGATCGGGCGCCGCGGCGAGGTTCGGCGCGTGCTGCGTATCGCCGGGCGCCGGCTCGAGCTCCGCTTCGCCGGCACAGAGCTCGCCGATGCACTGCTGGGTGCGATGCAGCCGCGGGTGGCCGAGCGACATCGAAGCGGAGGTGAGCATCCGGCTGTGGGCGGAGCGCTCTCGGCTCGCGGCACGCCTACCCGAGCTGGGGCCGCGCGGGCTCCTGCGCGGATCGTTGCCCGATGGCCTAAGTGCGGTTTACGAAGCGGGTTCGTCTGCGCTCACCGTCTACGACACCCGCAGCTCACGCGGCTTTTATCGCGTGCCTGCGGTCGACGAGATCCCGTGGTGGGAGTTGGCGGCACCGTTGCGCCCGGCGCTTCACTTTGCGCTCGCTGGCCCAACCAGCCACCTGGTGCACGCCGCCGTGGTCGGCGAGTCGCGGCGTGGCGGCGTGCTGCTTGCGGGACCCGGCGGGTCGGGCAAAACGACGCTGGCGCTGGCCGCCGTCGAGCGGGGTATGGCGTACGTCGGAGACGACTACGTGTTTCTCGAGCACGGCGTCGCGTGGAACCTCTACCGGACGGCCAAGGTCGACGCCGGAGCTGACCGCGAGAAGGTCGTCTCGCACGTCTCCCCGGGCTCGCTGGTCGAGGCCCTGCCGGTGCGGGCGGTGATAGTGCCCACAATCCGGGGCGGACGCACGCGTCTTCAGAGGATCGGCGGAGCCGAGGCGCTGCGGGCACTCGCGCCGAGCACTGCGTTTCAGATGCCGTTCGATCGTGGGGCGGTGCTCGCCACGCTCGCGCAACTCGTGAGGCAGGTGCCGTGTTTCAAGCTCGAATTGGGTGCCGCGCCCGGACCCGCGGTTAGTGCGCTGGAGGAGGTGCTGTCGGTTGGCTGACGGCCTGGTGTCGGTGATCATGCCCGCCTACAACGTCGGGCGGTTCATCGGCGAGGCGCTCGAGAGTGCGTTCGCCCAGGACTACCGCCCGCTCGAGGTGATCGTCATCGACGACGGCTCGACGGACGACACGGCGGAGGTGGCGACGCGCTACGACGTCGAGCTCGTCCGCCAGGCCAACCGCGGGCCGGGCGCGGCGCGAAACGCCGGCCTGGCGATCGCCCGCGGCGAATACATCGCCAATCTCGATGCGGATGACATCTGGCCCGAAGATCGCCTGTCAGCGCTCGTAGATGCCTTCGACGACTCGCCCGACGCATCGCTTGCGCTCGGACTCAGCGAGTTTTTCGTCACGCCCGGCGAGCCCGTCCCGGCGCACTATCCCCACAAGGTGCCCAATCCGGCCCGGGGTCATATGACCGCCCTCATGGCGAAACGGTCCGTATTCGACCAGATTGGCGGCTATGACGAGCGGTTGCTCCTGTGCGAGGACATCGACTGGTTCATGCGGGCCAGGGACGCCGGCGCGGAGCTCGTGGAAATCGATCGGGTAGTCCTTCGCTATCGAATCCATGCCCAGAACATCTCGCGCAACAAATTCGCCAACCAGGTACTGCTGCCCGGGATCCTGCGCGCATCGCTGAAGCGTCGCCGAGGGACCGTGTCGTGACCGGCCCGCGAGTGTCTGTCGTGATTCCCGTCCACGGTCGAGCGCCTTTCCTCGGCCAAGCGCTCGAGAGCGTTGCGGCGCAGACCTACGAGCATCACGAAGTGCTCGTCGTGCTGGATGGGCCCTGCTCGGAACTGCCGAATCTCCGCCGCCAAGGGGTGCGCGTGCTCGAGCGCCCCCACGGCGGCGTCGGAGCCGCCCGGAACACGGGGATCGGCGCTGCGAGCGGAGAGCTGATCGCGCTGCTGGACCAGGACGATCAGTGGCGATCCGACAAGCTCGAGCGGCAGGTGGGGTTGCTCGAGAGCAGGCCGCGGCTCGACTTCGTGCTCTCGCACCTCGACGTACGGCTCGAGCCCGGGACCGACAGGCCGGAATGGCTCGATCCCACTTGGCTCACGAAACCGGTGCCGGGCTTCATTCCGAGCACGTGGCTCGTCCGCCGCGAGACATTCGCCGAGGCGGGCGAATTCGACGAGCGCTACGAGATCGCGTGCGACACCGATTGGCTCGCGCGCGCGAATCTCGGCGCGTGGCGCAGAGAGATGCTTGACGAGCCGCTCGTGCATTGGCGGATCCACGATGAGAACGCCAGTCACGATCTCGCGGCGATCTACCGCGAGGTGCTGACGATGATGCGCCGCCACACTGAGCGCAAGCGCGCAGCACGTGAGCTGCGCGTCGGGGCAGTTATCGCAGCGCGCGACTATGAGGACTTCATCGGACCGGCGATCGACAGCCTGCTCGCCCAGACGATGCGGCCGTCTGCGGTCGTCGTGGTCGACGACGGCTCAAGCGACAGGACGGGGGTCATCGCCTCGGGCTACGGGCCGCCGGTACGAGTCGTCCGGCTCGCTGGCACGGGCATCGGCGCTGCACGCTCGCGGGGGGTTGCAGAGCTTCCCGAGGTGGATGTGGTCTCGATGCTCGACGCCGACGACCTTCTGACGCCGGACAGCATCGAGCGACGGGCACAGGTGCTCTCGGTTCGTCCTGATGTCGACATCGTGTTCGGGCATGGCCGGCGCTTCGAGCGCGTTACCGACGGCGAGCCGGTCCCGAGCAACCCGCTCGAGCCGATGCCCACCATCGGCTTGATGCTTGCGCGCGTCGCGGCGCTCGAGCGTGTGGGGCCGTTTGCGACGGGGGTGCGCGTTGCGGATGGGCTCGACTGGCTCCTGCGGGCCCGCGAGCTCGGCCTGCGCGACGTCACGGTCCCCGAGCTCGTCTACTGGCGCCGGGTACATGGAGCGAACAACTCACTCACCAATCGCGGCGCCTTCAACGAGTTTCCGCGTGCGCTCAAGGCATCGCTCGACCGTCGGCGCGCAGCCGAGCGCAGCCCGTGATTCCGATCCCGACCTGGGGAGCGGACTCAGAAGGGGCAACGGTCTGGCCGACGCCTCGCCAGCAGCTGCTGCTGCAGGCCGCGCTGATCCCCGACGAGCGCGCGCTCGACGCTTGGAGACAGATCCGGCCGGAGATGGAAGTGGCGGCGCTCGACGGCTCGGTCTTGGCGGTACTCCCACTCCTGCGTGCGAATCTGCTTGGGCTGGGAGTCGATGACGACCCCTTGTTCGGATTGTTCAAGGGCGTCCATCGCTACGTATGGGCGGAGAACCAGCTGCTTCTGGCCCGCTTGATGCCTTTCGTCGGTGAGATCGAGCAGGCGGGTATCTCCACGCTTCTTCTGAAGGGGTCGGGGATCGTCGCCGGCACGGGCATCGATGCCGGGATGCGTCCGATGAAGGACCTCGACGTACTCGTGCCGACCGTCCGAATGGCGGACGCGATTGACGTCCTCGTGCGCTCGGGCCTCGAACCGACCGGCGCCGTTCCCGCCTGGTACATCACCGAGTACGTGCCGGCCTACGAGAGCGGCTATTCGTTCGAGATGACCGAGCGCGGGCGCTCGCTTCGGCTCGACCTGCACTGGCACGCAACACACGTCTCACAGCAGCCTGACGCCGATCAGGACTTCTGGGCCACGGCGCGAAACGTCGACCTGCACGGAGTCCCGACGCACGCGCTCGCAGCGACCGACGAGCTGCTGCTGGCGCTCGTCCATGGCCTGCAATGGGATCCACTTCCAACCTACCGCTGGGTGATCGATGCGACGCGCTTGGTACGCGGCGGGGCGGGCGCCGTGGACTTTGGGCGGCTGGTCGACCAGGCTCGGCGCCGGCGCGTTAGCGCGACGGTCGCGGCGGGACTGTCGTATCTGCGGCGGGTCGTCGCGGCACCGGTTCCGCCGGAAACGATTCGTGCGCTGCGTCGTTCGCGGCCCGGTCCGCTCGAGCGCCTCGAGCTGCGCGCCGAGTCACGCGCGCCAGCGCGCCGGGGCACGCTTGACTGGCTCGTGCTGAGGCACCAGTACTTCTCGCGCCGCGTGCAGCCGCTTGGGAAGCGCGCGTCCCTGAGCCCTGCATCGCTGCGCCGGCTGATCGGGGCCCGGCGGCCCGGTCCCGGCCGGCCGCTGAGTCTCGTCGCCGCGCCAGTCGGCGATGGACGACCGCGCCCCGCTCTGGAAGCGACGCCGTTCGGTCAGGTGATCCAGTTCGACGATCCCGAACGCGTACGCCGTCATTTTCTCTACGGAGCCTGGTATCCCGACGCGAGCGGCTGCTGGCTGGCGGGGCGCGAGGCGCGGCTCGTCGTACGGCTCGCCCGTCCGCTCTCAGGGTTCCCTGCTGCTTGGGCTGTGGGCCGACGCGCTGCTGATCGGACGCACGGAGCGCCAGCGCCTCGAGGTGCTCGTCAACGGTGCTTCGGCGGGGCGCTTCGAGCTGACGGCCGACCATGGGTGGCTGCGCGACGAGGGGATCGTCCTCCCGCACGCGGCAGTCGCCGGTCGTGACGTGGTCGAGCTCACGTTCCGGACGCCCGACGCCACCTCCGTGCAGCCCGACGACCTCGTGGATGACCGCCTGCGCTCGATCCTGCTCCGCCGGCTCGTCATCCGCGAACCGGCGCTGTGCGAACCGGGACGTGCCGTCTCGCTGGGGCTGGGGTCCGGGGACGAGGCCGTGCTGGCCGGTGGTTTCAGCCTCCCCGATTCGGCAGACGGGCGCTGGACCTTCGGCGATCGCGCGCGGTTTCTTGTTCGCGTCGCGCACGACGATGGGCCGCTCGCGCTCTCGATCGACGCTCTGCCGATCCGTGATCGCCAGCGGGTGCGGTTGTCGGTCAACGGCGGGCGGCCGCTGCGGGCACGGTGGAATGGGCCCAACCGCGTGCGCGTCCCGGTGCGGGCAAACGGCGGCGAGCTGCTCGTAGACCTGCGGATCAAAGCTCCGGTCTCACCGGCTCAGCTGGGGCTCTCGGATGACGCCCGTCCGCTCGGCCTGTTCATCCGCAGCCTCGAGTTAGTTCCGCGCTAGTCAGCCGATGCGCCTCGCCTGCTTGCGCGCCTCGGCCAGCGCACGGCTCGTGAGTGCCTTGCGGATGATCGCCGCCGCGGCACGGGCACGGGCTTGAACCTCTTGGTCGGCCGTCGCTCGCAGAGCCGGGAGCTGCTGGGTGGCGAGCGTGCTGGCGGCCTTGGCGGCTGCCGCTCGGGCCCGTTCGCGGGCGATCGCCAGCGCCTTCTTATACGCGCGCGCGAGGGCGGAGCCGTGCGCCGCGTCAGTCGTACTCGCTCGCGCGCACGTCCGGCGTGCGACCACGGCATCGCGTTGTACCTCGATTGTGCGAGTGGCGGTTGCGCGCTCGACGACCGTCTCGGACAGCTTGATCGACACACCGCCTGATGTGCCGGTGACCGCGACTGGCACGCTGGCCTGGACCGGTGCGACGAGTGTTTCGCGCGCCCTTGCCGGTGCCTCCGCGCGCGCGGTAACGCAGGCTTTCGCGGATGTCGCGTCCGGGATGTGGACGGTCCCGGTCGACCGGCCGCCACCACCCGAAATGAGCACGAACAGGCCGGCGAAGACGGCGACGAGTGCGACGATGACGAGCGCGAATGGAGGGCGACGGCGGCGCATGTGGCCTGGGTAGCGTGTCGCACATCCGATCAGGAGGTCGAGTGGCGCTCGCCCGCCAAATAACGCCCCTGCTACGCTCGCCCATCGCATGCCGACTACATCTCAGCTGATCCGCAAGGGCCGCACCGCGCCCAAGAAGAAGCTCGACACGCCTGGTCTGAAGTCCGGCAAAGGGCGCAAGAAGCGGGTCGCCGCGCCGCAGCGCCGCGGCGTGTGCACGCGCGTCCAGACCACGACGCCCAAGAAGCCCAACTCGGCCCTGCGCAAGGTCGCACGCGTGAGGTTGACCAACGGCATGGAGGTCAACGCCTACATCCCCGGCGAGGGGCATAACCTCCAGGAGCACTCGGTCGTCCTTGTCCGCGGCGGCCGCGTCAAGGACCTCCCGGGCTATCGCTATAAGGTGATCCGCGGGACGCTCGACGCCGCCGGCGTATCGGACCGCAAGAAGTCGCGCTCGATGTACGGCGTGAAGGCCAAGTAGTGCCGCGCCGCGCAGCCGCACAAGTCCGCAAGACCGAGCCCGACGCGGTCCACCGCAACCGGCTCGTCCAGCAGGTCATCAACAAGGTGATGCTCGACGGCAAGAAGTCGGTCGCCGAGCAGATCGTCTACGACGCACTCGCGATCCTCGGCGAGCGCTCGGGCCAGGACCCGGTCGAGCAGCTCGAGGAGAGCATCAAGGCGCTGACGCCGACGCTCGAGGTCCGCTCGCGTCGCGTCGGTGGCGCCACATACCAGGTTCCGGTCGAAGTCCCGGCCCGCCGTGCCCGCACGCTCGCGGTCCGCTGGCTGGTCAACTTCGCGCGCGAGCGGCGCGAGAAGACGATGGCCCAGCGCCTCGCCCATGAGCTTCTCGACGCCCAGCAGCAGCAGGGCAACGCCTTCAAGCGCAAGGACGACGTGTACCGGATGGCGGTCGCCAACCGGGCCTTCGCGCACTACCGCTGGTAGGACGCGCCCGGCGCGCGGCGCGCGCTGCGGGTCTGACTCGGTCGAGCTTTTCCGCGCATAGCGCGGTTAACCTCGGTCGAATCGCTTAGCGCTAAGCCAATCGGCCGACCAGGCCCCAACTTAGAACGAGGGTCGCCCACCGCACGGGACCGGGGGCTGCGGCAGGTACGACCCTCGCGTACCCAAGGCTAGCCGTTGGTGGGGAAGTTCAAAACGCGGATACCACAAATGTCAGGATCCGGACAGCACTGTGGCGAGTGAGGCACGGAACCCGGAATCCGACCTCCTCGTCGCCGCCTGACGAGGGCCGTCGCCGGCTCAGCGACGCCCGCCGCGCATCAGTCGCTTAGCGGCGCCTATCAGCCCGCCCTGGCGCGCCCGAACTTGGACGGGAGCCACGGGCTGAGTCGTTGGCTGGGAGCTGGCCGGTGCCTCCTCGGCTCGCGCTCGGTCGTACACGCCCCGCGTGACAGGCTCTGGCTCCGCGCGCTGAACGACGGGCGGAACCGCGAGCTCCGCTCGGCGCCGCGGAGCCTTCTCCGGCAAGGCCTCGCGCATCAGCAGCAGCCCGCAGCCAGCGCCAATCACGAGCATGATCGCCCCGAAGGTTTCGATGTACAGCCCGGCGCTCGGCTTGTCGGTCGCGGCATGAAACCCCGATGCCGCGCTCCCGATCGTTCCGGTTGCCTGCGCGTCGGGTAGATCGCCGATCAACGCGATCAGCAAAGCGACGACACCTAGCACACCGAGCGCGATCAGGGCCCACCGGCTGCCGCTTGTGACGGCGCCCCAAGCGAGGGCAACGGCCAAGAGCGCGATCGGTATCAGCGCGTAGGAGTCATGAGAACCCGTCCCAACCGACTTGATCGTGCCCCCGGTGGCCGTTTGGATGTTGAAAAGCGTGGTGAATTCCGAGACGACGAGCAGCACCGCGCCGAGTACAGAAGCTCCGAGCACCAGAGCCCGTAGCGCCCCGGAAAAGTCGCTCGCAGCCGGGCTGGAGCCCCCAAGACCTCTGCTATATTCAGTACTCGCCTCGGGCGGCGTGGCGCTCACGTGTGCCCGCCCCCGAGTGTGGAGTATCCAAGCAATGGAGACGCCCAATCTTCTAGACAAGCGCCCGCTGCCGACACCTGCGTCGTGAACGGGCCCACTGGGCCCTTTTTCATGCTCGCGGGAGATCAAAGAAATGCCACGCACTTTCAAGCTCGAAAACATCCGCAACATCGGGATCATGGCGCACATCGACGCCGGCAAGACGACGACGACTGAGCGCATCCTCTATTACACCGGTCGGACCTACAAGATGGGGGAGGTTCACGAGGGGGCCGCGGTCATGGACTGGATGGAGCAGGAGCAGGAGCGCGGCATCACGATCACCTCGGCGGCCACCACGACCCAGTGGAAGGACCACCGGATCAACATCATCGACACCCCCGGCCACGTCGACTTCACGGTCGAGGTCGAGCGCTCGCTGCGCGTGCTCGACGGCTCGATCGCCCTGTTCGACTCCGTCGCCGGCGTCGAGCCGCAATCCGAGACCGTCTGGCGCCAGGCCGACAAGTACCGCGTGCCCCGGATCGCCTACATCAACAAGATGGACCGCATCGGCGCCGACTTCGATCGCGGCGTGCAGACGATGATCGACCGCCTCGGCGCCCATCCAGTTCCGGTACAGCTACCTATCGGTGCCGAGGCCGAGTTCGAGGGGATCATCGACCTGATCGGAATGAAGGCGATCTTCTACAAGGACGAACTCGGCAAGGAGCAGGACGTCGTGGACATTCCGGCCGACCAAGCCGAGCGGGCCGCTGCCGCGCGCGAGCACCTGCTCGAAGAGGTCTCCCACTACGACGATGAGCTCGTCGAGCTGATCCTCGAGGAGCAGGAGATTCCCGCGGACAAGCTCAAGGCCGCGATCCGCAAGGCCACGCTCGAAATCAAGCTGACTCCCGTTCTGTGCGGCTCGAGCTTCAAGAACAAGGGCGTCCAGCCGCTGCTCGACGCCGTGATCGACTACCTCCCCAGCCCGCTCGACGTCCCACCGATCGAGGGACTCGAGGTGGGCAAGGCAGCCGAGAACGGCGGTGGGCCCGTCGAGCGCTTGCCGAAGGACGACGAGCCGTTCGCTGCGCTCGCTTTCAAGATCATGGCCGACCCGTACGTCGGCAAGCTGACCTACTTCCGCGTCTACTCGGGCCGGCTCGAGGCGGGCTCGCGCGTGCTCAACGTCAACACGGGCCGCACCGAGCGTGTCGGCCGCATCCTGATGATGCACGCGAATGACCGCGAGGAGGTCAAGGAGGTCTTCGCGGGCGACATCGCCGCCGCCGTCGGGATCAAGCAGGTCTCGACCGGCGACACGCTCGCGGCTCCCGACAAGCCGATCAAGCTCGAGACGATCGTATTCCCCGAGCCCGTGATCAAGGTCGCGATCGAGCCGAAGACCAAGGCCGACCAGGAGAAGATGTCGACGGCACTCGGGCGTCTCGCCGAGGAAGACCCGACGTTCCAGGTTCGCACCAACGACGAGACCGGCCAGACCGAGATCTCGGGCATGGGCGAGCTGCATCTCGAGGTGCTGGTCGACCGCATGCTGCGCGAGTACAAGGTCGACGCCAACGTCGGACGCCCGCAGGTCTCCTACCGCGAGACGATCAAGGGCACGGCCGAGAAGGTCGAAGGCAAGTTCGTACGCCAGACCGGCGGCGCCGGCCAGTACGGAATCGTGTACATCGACGTCGAGCCCGCCCCGAACGAAGGCTTCGACTTCGTCAACAAGATCAAGGGCGGATCGATTCCGACTGAGTTCATCCCGGCGGTCGAGAAGGGCGTCGAGGAGGCGATGGAGAACGGCCCGCGCGCCGGCTACCCGATGGTCGACGTGCGCGTGACGCTCCGGGACGGCAAGTACCACGAGACCGACTCATCTGAGATCGCATTCAAGGTCGCCGGCTCGCTGGCACTCAAGGAAGCGGCCAGGCGCGCGAAGCCCGTGCTGCTTGAGCCGATCTTCGCAGTGGAGGTCGTCACCCCCGAGGAGTTCATGGGCGACGTGATCGGTGATCTCAACCGCCGCCGAGGCCACGTCCATCACATGGAACCGCGCGGTAATGCTCAGGTCGTGAGCGCGTTCGTGCCGCTTGCCGAGATGTTCGGTTACGCGACCGATCTGCGCTCGACCACCCAAGGCCGCGCGACCTACACGATGCAGTTCGAGCGATACGAGGAAGTGCCCGCGAACATCGCCGAGAAGGTGGTCGGCGAGCTACAGCCTGCGTAGTGCGCAAACACGCTATAAACACCAATCTGAACCCGTAATCAAAGGAGCGAAACCCAAGTGGCGAAGGCCAAGTTCGAGCGCGACAAGCCCCATGTCAACGTCGGGACCATCGGTCACATTGACCATGGCAAGACGACGCTGACCGCCGCCATCACCAAGGTGCTGAACGAGAAGTACGGCGGCACCGAGGTGCGGTCGTTCGAATCGATCGATAACGCTCCTGAGGAGAAGGCGCGCGGGATCACGATCGCGACCTCACACGTCGAGTACGAGACCCCGAATCGTCACTACGCCCACGTCGACTGCCCGGGTCACGCCGACTACGTCAAGAACATGATCACGGGCGCTGCCCAGATGGACGGCGCGATCCTGGTCGTATCGGCGGCCGACGGCGCGATGCCCCAGACGCGTGAGCACATCCTGCTCGCCCGTCAGGTCGGCGTGCCGTACATCGTCGTGTTCCTCAACAAGGCCGACATGGTCGACGACCCCGAGCTGCTCGAGCTTGTCGAGGTCGAGATCCGCGATCTGTTGACCGAGTACGAGTTCCCGGGCGATGACATCCCCTTCATCACGGGATCGGCGCTCAAGGCGCTCGAGGGCGACGAGGATGCCGAAGGCAAGATCCTCGAGCTCGCCGAGGCACTCGACACCTACATTCCCGAGCCGGTCCGCGACCTCGACAAGCCGTTCCTGATGCCGGTCGAGGACGTGTTCTCGATCACCGGCCGCGGCACCGTCGCGACCGGCAGGATCGAGCAAGGGATCATCAAGACGAGTGAGACCGTCGAGATCGTCGGTATCAAGGACACGACCTCAACGGTCGTGACCGGCGTCGAGATGTTCAAGAAGATCCTCGATGAAGGCCGCGCCGGCGACAACGTCGGTTGTCTGTTGCGCGGCACCAAGCGCGAGGACATCGAGCGCGGCCAGGTGCTCTGCAAGCCGGGCTCGATCACCCCGCACACGCAGTTCAAGGCCGAGGTGTATGTCCTGAAGAAGGAGGAGGGTGGGCGCCACACCCCGTTCTTCACTGGCTACCGGCCGCAGTTCTACTTCCGCACCACCGACGTCACGGGCGTCGCCAGGCTCCCCGAGGGGACCGAGATGGTCATGCCCGGTGACAACGTCCAGATGGATATCGAGCTGATCCAGCCGATCGCCATGGACGCAGGTCTCCGGTTCGCGATCCGTGAGGGCGGCCGCACGGTCGGCTCCGGCGTCGTGACCGAAGTCACCAAGTAGTTCAGAGGGCGGCTGGGCCTGCGGCCCGCCGCCCCGTTTTTGTCAGAGATACGACTTTCATGGGGCGGGCCCCCCGGGTCCGCCCCTCAACGTGAACAGTGGCAACCATCGCTCAGAACAAAATCCGGATAAGGCTCAAGTCCTATGACCACTCGGCCATAGAGACCGCGGCCAAGGAGATCGTCGAGACGGCGCAGCGCACAGGCGCGACCGTCTCCGGTCCGGTGCCCCTGCCCACGGAGAAGAACGTCTACTGCGTGATCCGCTCGCCGTTCAAGGACAAGGACTCGCGCGAGCACTTCGAGATCCGCACGCACAAACGACTGATCGATATCCACCAGCCGACCCCCAAGACGGTCGACTCGCTCCAGCGTCTCGACCATCTCCCGGCCGGTGTGGATATCGAGATCCGCCTGGCTTGACGATGGCCGCGATCCTCGCACGCAAGCTAGGAATGACGCAGCGGTTCCTCGAGGATGGGCGCGTCGAGCGAGTTACCGTGCTCGAGGCGGGCCCATGCCCCGTGACCGGGATCCGGACCTTCGACCGCGACGGCTACGAGGCCGTCCAGCTCGCGTTTGACCGCTGCAAGGAGAAGGCGATCTCGCGCGGTGAGCTCGGCCACCTGCGCAAGGCATCCACCTCCGCGCATCGGGTGCTGGCCGAGTTTCGCGATGAGGCCGGCGAGCTGAAGGTGGGACAGACCGTGACCGTCGGGGAGGCGTTCGGCGAGGGCGACCGGGTGAAGGTCTCAGGTGCCTCCAAGGGCAAGGGGTTCCAGGGCACGATCAAGCGCCACAACTTCAAGAGCGGCCCCAAGTCCCACGGCTCGCACAACGTCCGCGCGCCGGGCTCCATCGGTGCTTCGGCGACTCCCTCGCGCGTATTCAAGGGCCTGCGCGGCCCCGGTCGGATGGGCGGCGGACGCATAACCCAGCGCGGGCTGACCGTCGTCGAGGTGCTCTCCGACGAGAACCTGCTGCTCGTGCGCGGAGCTGTGCCCGGCCCCCGCGGCGGAGTGGTGGAGGTGCGTAGCGATGGCCGCTAAGGCTCCGGTGCTCGGTGGCGGGAGCGTCTCGCTCGATGAGCGTGCCTTCGGCGCCCCGTTCAAGATGGCCTTGGTTCACGAGACCGTGCGGGCCGAGCTGAACGCCCGGCGGCGCGGAACCGCCGCGACCCTTACCCGCGGCAAGGTCTCCGGCGGCGGCGCCAAGCCGTGGCGCCAGAAGGGAACCGGCCGGGCCCGCGCGGGCTCCAACCGCTCCCCGATCTGGGTCGGCGGCGGAACCGTCTTCGGGCCAACGCCCCGCTCCTACACCGTCAAGGTCAACCGCAAGGCGCGCCGCGGCGCGCTTCAGAGCGCTCTCTCGCAGCATGCGTCGCTCGGATCGCTGGCGGTGTTCGACGCGTCGGCGTTCGCCGGGCCATCGACCTCTCAGGCCGCCGATCTGCTCGACGACTGGAGCGCAGCTACGCCCACGCTGGTGGTTCTTTCGGACGAAGAGGCCGAAGCCGGCAAGTCGTTTCGCAACATCGCGCGGGTGTCGGTGAAGCCGGTCGGTGACGCGGGCGTTGCCGATGTCGTCGGCGCAGCATCGCTGCTCATATCCCAGTCCGCACTGCCGGACCTCGTCGCCCGAGCGGTCGGCCGGGGGCGGGACGGCGAGCAGGAGGCCGCGGCCCCGGCGCCCAAACGGCGTACGCGCGCCGCCGCATCCAAGGCGGCGGAGGCCGAGGTTGCCCCCGACGCCGCTGAGGAAGGTGAGGAGGGCTGATGGAGCCGAGCCAGGTGATCATCCGACCGGTCGTATCCGAGAAGACCTACGTGCTGGCCGAGGCCGGCAAGTACACGTTCCGCGTGCACGACCGCGCCCACAAGACCCAGATTCGCCAGGCGGTCGAACAGCTCTTCGACGTCAACGTCCTCGAAGTCCGTACATCGTCGGTGAAGACCAAGCCCAAGCGCCGCGGGCACACCTCGGGGCGTACGCGTCAATGGAAGAAGGCCGTCGTGCAGGTCAAGGCGGGACAGACGATTCCGATCTTCGGGGCGGCGCTGGAGGCGAGCGAGTGATGCAGCTCAGTGGTTGCGATGGAAGTTTCTCTCGTATAGCGAGAGTTTCTTCCCACAGGTGGTCCTGATGCCGCTGCGTAAGCCCAAGCCGACATCGCCGGGCCGGCGTTTCGTCAGCTATCCGGATTTCGCCGAGCTGACGCGCTCGGAGCCTGAAAAGTCGCTCACCGAGGGCCTCAAGAAGTCCGGTGGGCGCAACTCCAACGGCCGCAAGACCGCGCGCCACCGCGGCGGCGGCGCCAAGCGGCTGTACCGCAAGATCGACTTCAAGCGCCAGAAGGATGGCGTGCCGGCGAAGGTCGCCCACATCGAGTACGACCCCAATCGATCGGCCTACATCGCGCTGCTGCACTACGCCGACGGCGAGAAGCGCTACATCCTCGCCCCGCAGCGGTTGCGCGTTGGGGCGACGGTCGAGTCTGGGACGAGCGTTGACATCCGCGTGGGCAACTCGCTGCCGCTCGGAAGCATGCCGTCGGGCACGGTCGTGCACAACGTGGAGATGGTGCCCGGCCGCGGAGGGCAGATGGCCCGGGCCGCCGGTGCCGGCGTGCAGCTGCTGGCCAAGGAGGGGGACTACGTGACGCTGCGACTGCCCTCGGGCGAGATGCGGATGGTCCGCGCCGAGTGCCGCGCGACCGTCGGCACGATCGGCAACGCCGATCACCAGAACGTCAAGGTCGGCAAGGCCGGGCGCAAGCGCCACATGGGCGTGCGGCCGCAGACGCGTGGCACGGCGATGAACCCGGTCGACCATCCGCACGGCGGCGGTGAGGGCTCGACCACGCCTGGCCGTCACCCGGTGACTCCGTGGGGCGTCCCCACGCTCGGCTATCGCACGCGCAAGAAGGGCAAGCGCTCCGATCAATACATCGTCCGCGGCCGGAGGAGAGGTAAGAAGCGATGAGTCGTTCGAGCAAGAAGGGGCCGTTCGTCGAGGAGCGCCTGATGGCTCGGATCGAGGCGATGAACACCTCAGGCGACAAGCGCATGATCAAGACGTGGTCGCGGACCTCGACCATCTTCCCGGAGATGGTCGGGCACACGATCGCGGTCCACGACGGCCGCAAGCACGTGCCGGTGTTCATATCCGAGTCGATGGTTGGCCACAAGCTGGGGGAGTTCGCGCCGACGCGGATGTTCCGTGGGCATGCCGGGAGCGGGAGGAGGCGATGAGTACGTCTGATCCGGGCACGCCGAAGCGCCCGCGACGTAGGCGTAAGCCCTCGCCCGACTCCGAATCGCCGCGCCCCAAGGACGAGACGCAGCAGCAGGATGAGACAACGCGAGGCGATTCGGAGGCGGACGAGGCCACGCTTGCGCCTTCGGAGCCCGAAGCGCCAATCGCGCCGACCCCCGAAGCGGACGAAACAGCCGAGCCCGTCGCTCAGGAAGACGAACCTAGTGAGAAGCCAGCGCGACGGCGACGGCGCGCGAAGGCGGAGCCTGAGGCTCCCGAGGAGGAGACAGTTGAGGAGCCCGAGGCCGTCGAGGAGTCAGAGCCCGCCGGCGAGCCTGAGGCGCCCGTGGCGCCCGCCCGCAGGCGCCGGCGGCAGGCCGAGCGCGATCCCAACCTCCCGCCGCCGATCGTCCGCGCCCAAGCGAAGTACGTGCGCTCGTCGGCTCGCAAGGCCAGGTTGGTTTGCGACCACATCCGCGGGAAGAGCGTCGAGGAAGCACGAGCTATCCTCGCTCATGCGCCGCGGGCGGTCGCACGAGACTGGAGCAAGCTGCTCGAGTCGGCGGTCGCAAACGCGGAGCACAATCACGAGCTCGTCGGCGAGGACCTATACGTCAAAACGGTCCAGGCCGACGAGGGTCCAACGATCAAGCGCTACCGACCGCGTGCCCTGGGACGGGCCACTCGGATCCGCAAGCGCACTTCTCATCTAACAATCTTGCTTACACCGAAGGACTAAATGGGTCAAAAAGTTCATCCCGAATCGCTACGCGTCGGCTACATCCACGACTGGAAGTCGAACTGGTTCAACGAGCGCCACTTCGCCGACTACCTGCACGAGGACATCCAGATTCGCGACCACATCGTCGGGCGGCTCTCGCACGCAGGCCTGTCGGACATCACGATCCGCAAGAACGCGACTGATGTGGAGGTCAACATCAACACCGCCCGGCCCGGGATCGTGATCGGCAAGTCGGGCTCCGAGGTCGACCAGCTGCGACGCGATCTGCACCGGATCACCGGCAAGCAGGTCAAGGTCAACATCCTCGAGATCAAGCGTCCCGAGCTCGATGCCCGCTTGGTAGCGCAATCGATCGCGGAGCAGCTGCAGAATCGAGTCGCGTTCAGGCGCGCCATGAAGCGCGCGCTGACGAGCGCGATGCGCTCGGGCGCCAAGGGCGTGAGGGTCCAGGTCTCGGGCAGGCTCGGCGGCGCGGAGATGGCGCGCACCGAGGGATATTCCGACGGCCGCGTGCCGCTGCACACGATGCGGGCCGACATTGACTACGGCTTCCACGAGGCTCGCACGACCTTCGGCCGCATCGGGGTGAAGTGCTGGATCAACAAGGGCGAGATCATGCCCGAGGGCTACCAGCACTCCGATCTGACGAGCATGGACGAGCCCGCTTCACAGGCGGCTCCGGGCCGTGACGGCCGATCCGGTCGCGACGGCCGCGGCAGAGGCGGTTCGGGCGACGGGCGCGGTGGCCGCGGCGGCGGTCGCGGCGGCGGTCGCGGTCCCCGTGGCGGGCGCCGGGAGTCGCCGGGGGCTCCGCCGGCTGGAAGTGGTCCGCCTGGAGGTGGCCGAGGCTGATGCTGTCTCCGAAGCGCGTCAAGCACCGCAAGCATCACCGTGGCCGGCGCCGCGGGCTCTCCCGTGGGCAGGTCACGGTCCAGTTCGGCGAGTACGGCCTCAAGGCGCTCGACGCAGGCTGGCTCACAAACCGCCAGATCGAGGCCGCCCGAATCGCGATGACCCGGAAGATCAAGCGCGGCGGAAAAGTGTGGATCAACGTCTATCCGGACAAGCCGTACACGGCCAAGCCGGCCGAGACGCGGATGGGCTCCGGCAAGGGGAATCCGGAGGGTTGGGTCGCGGTCGTCAAGCCGGGCCGGGTGATGTTCGAGCTCGCCGGCGTGCCTGAGTCGCTCGCACGCGAGGCGATGCGGCTCGCCGGCCACAAGCTGCCCGTCCGGACCAAGTTCGTCGCCCGGGAGGAGCTATGAAAGCGGGCGATCTCCGCAACATGGCTGAGACCGAGCTGCGCGAGCACGTCCGCACCGCGCGCCGCGAGCTGTTCGGGCTGAGGTTTCAGCACGCGACCGGCGAGCTCGACAACACCGCGTCGCTGAAGCAGGCCAAGCACGAGGTGGCGCGCGCGCTGACGGTCGCCACCGAACGAGGAATCGAGATCAATGGCTGACGAAGAAACAACGCCTCCGGAGACCCGTCCCCGCCGGAGAGCGCAGGCGACTCGGACGCCGAGCCGCAACGAGGTATCGGCTCCAGACGCGAGCCCTCCGGACGCGGACGAGTCCTCCGAGTCTGAAGCCAGCGAAGAGCCTCGAAGCGGCCCCCGCCGCCGAAGAGCCCGCGGCCGCCGCGGAAGCTGCCGAAGCGCCCGCCGAGCCCGTCGCTCCCGATCACCCCAAGGAGCACCAAGCGCCGCGCGAAGGCGGCCAAGGCCGCCGCCCGGCCGGCGCGGTCGGCGATGTCGCCCGAGGAGCGGCAGGCCGAGCGGCTCGAGCAGCGAAAGCGCAAGGCCGAGGTCCGCCGCCGCGTGCGTACGCGGACGCGCGAGAAGGCCCGTGCCGGCAGGGGCGAAGCGCGGGAGACACCTGCGCGCGACTACGCGCCCGGCAAGCAGAAGACGCGCCAGGGCGTGGTCGTTTCAAACCGCGCCGTCCAAGACGATCACCGTCAAGATCGATACCACTTCTCGCCACCGCCGCTACGAGAAGATCGTCCGCACCTCGCGGACCGTTCACGCGCACGATGAGCGCGAAGAGGCCGGGATCGGCGACAAGGTGATCGTGCGCGAGTCGCGGCCGCTGTCGCGTTCCAAGCGCTGGCGGCTGGTCCAGGTTCTGGAGAAAGCCAAATGATCCAGAATGAGACCAGGCTGCGGGTGGCCGACAACTCAGGCGCACGCGAGATCCTCGTGATTCGGATCAAGGGAGGCTCACGCCGTAGGTACGCAGGCGTCGGCGACGTCGTCACGGCGACGGTCAAGCAAGCGATCCCCCAGGGCTCGGTCCGCAAGGGCGAGGTGGTCACGGCGGTGGTTGTGCGCACCAAGAAGTCCTACGGCCGCACCGACGGGACGTACATCGCGTTCGACGAGAACGCGGCCGTGCTGATCGACGCGCAGAACAACCCTCGTGGGACCCGCATCTTCGGTCCCGTGGCGCGCGAGCTGCGCGACCGCAACTTCATGAAGATCGTCTCGCTGGCGCCGGAGGTGCTCTGAGATGCCGGCGCGGATCAAGCACGGCGACGAGGTGATCGTCATGTCGGGCAAGGACCGCGGCAAGCGAGGCAAGGTGCTGCGCGTCGACCCCGCGCGCGATCGCGTGTACGTCGAAGGACTGAACATCGTCAAGCGACACCAGAAGCCCCAACAGGTCGCCGGTGCCCAGCGCGCCGAGCAAGTGGGGGGCGTGATCGAGAAGGAAGGCCCGATCCACGCCTCCAACGTGATGGTCGCCGACCCCAAGGACGGCAAGCCGACCCGGGTCGGGATCGAGGTGGCAGACGACGGCCAGCGCTACCGGATCGCCCGTCGCAGCGGATCGAGGCTCGACTGATGCCCCCGGCAAGACTCAAGCAGCGCTACCTCGAGGAGATCCGTCCGCAGCTGATCGAGCGGTTCGGCTACTCCTCGCCGATGCAGGCGCCGAAGGTCGAGAAGGTCACCGTCAACATGGGCGTTGGCGACGCCAAGCAGGACTCGAACGTGCTCGAGGCTGCCAGCAGCCAGCTCGCCACGATCACAGGGCAGAAGCCGAACGTCCGTCGCGCGAGGAAGTCGATCGCTCAGTTCAAGGTGCGCGAGGGGATGCCGGTCGGCGTCGCCGTCACGCTGCGCGGCGAGCGCTCATACGAATTTCTCGACCGCTTGATGTCGGTCGCGATTCCGCGGATCCGTGATTTCCGAGGCCTGTCTCGGCGGGCGTTCGACGGGCGCGGCAACTACTCGCTCGGCGTCCGTGAGCAGCTGATCTTCCCCGAGATCGACTACGACGCGATCGACCAGGTCCGCGGGCTCGACATCACGATCACGACTTCTGCCGCCAGCGACGAGGAATCGCTGGCGCTGCTCGAGGCGCTCGGGATGCCGTTCGCCAGGGACACCCGACAGGAGACTTAGATGGCAAAGACCTCACAGCGCGTCCGTCAGCAGCGGACCCCGAAGTACAAGACGCGGGCTCACACTCGCTGCCGCCGCTGCGGCCGCGCGCGCGCCGTGTATCGCAAGTTCGGCGTGTGCCGGATCTGCCTGCGCGAGCTTGCCCACAACGGATACATCCCCGGAATGACGAAGAGCAGTTGGTAACGCCATGTCGATGACCGATCCAGTCGCCGATTTCCTCACAAGGCTGCGCAACGCCGCCGCGGCACAGCACCACGATGTCGCGATCCCCTACTCGAAGCTGAAGTCAGAGCTCGCGCGGATCCTCTCCGAGCAGGGCTACATCGAGGCATACGACGTGCTGCCTGCCGCGCCCGGCACACCGGGCGGGGAACTCCGCGTCACGCTCAAGTACACGAGTGACCGCAAGCCCGTCATCACCGGCCTCGAGCGCGTCTCACGGCCGGGCCGACGGACCTATGTCGACCGCGACAGCATCCCCCGTGTGCAGGGCGGGATGGGTACGGCGATCATCTCAACCTCCAAGGGTCTGATGACCGGCCACGACGCCCGTCGCGAACAGGTCGGCGGCGAGGTGCTGGCTAAGGTCTGGTAGCGATGTCTCGTATCGGCAAGCAACCCATATCGGTGCCCGTCTGGCGTGACGGTTTCGATCGAGCCTGGCCGCGTGACGGTCAACGGGCCCAAGGGCGAGCTCTCGGAGGCCGTTCCGCGCGACATCACGGTCGAGCAGGCGGACGGGGAGCTGCGCGTGACGCGACCGACCGACCGCGGCGAGCACCGCGCGCTCCACGGGCTGACCCGCAGCCTGGTCGCCAACATGGTCGCGGGCGTGACCGATGGGTTCGAGAAGCGGCTCGAGATCCAGGGCGTTGGGTACCGCGCGCAACTGCGCGGGCGCGACCTCGAGCTTGCGCTCGGTTACTCGCACCCGGTGCTCGGTGAAGGCTCCCGACGGAATCGAGTTCGAGGTTCCGCAGCCGACGCGGATCACGGTCAAGGGAATCTCCAAGCAGCAGGTTGGCGAGATCGCCGCCTACATTCGCAAGCAGCGCAAGCCCGAGCCCTACAAGGGCAAGGGGATTCGCTACGAAGGCGAGTACGTGGCGCGGAAGGTTGGTAAGCGCGCATGACCGTCTCCACGAAGCCGGCCCAGCGTCTGAAGCGCCGCCACCGCGTGCGCGCCAAGGTGCGCGGCTCCGCCGAGCGCCCGCGGATCTCGGTCTTTCGTTCAAATCGCGGGATCTTCGCCCAGTTGATCGACGACGACGGGGCCCGCACGCTCGCGTCGGTGAGCTGGACTGAGTCCGACTTCAAGGAGCTGCCGCGGCTCGATCAGGCGCGCCGCGCCGGCGCCGCGCTGGCCGAGCGTGCCAAGGCGGCCGGTGTTGAGCGGGCCGTCTTTGACCGCGGCGGCTACCAGTACCACGGGCGGGTCAAGGCGCTCGCCGAGGGTGCCCGCGAGGGCGGGCTCGAGTTCTAGCTACTCTGGATCGACGTATGCCTCGTGATCGCACAGTTTCAGGTGCCGGGCTCGACCTCCAGGAGCGGGTGGTCGAGATCAACCGCGTCGCCAAGGTCGTCAAGGGTGGCCGGCGCTTCTCATTCACCGCGCTGGTCGTCGTAGGCGACGAGCGTGATGTGGTCGGAATCGGCTACGGCAAGGCCAACGAGGTCCCTGTGGCGATTCAGAAGGGTGTCGAGCGCGCCAAGAAGAACCTCTATCGCGTGCCCAAGCATGGCTCGACGATCACTCACCAGGTCACGGGCGTTTTTGGGTCCGCGCGCGTACTGCTGAAGCCCGCCTCCCCCGGTACCGGCGTGATCGCCGGTGGTGGTGTGCGCGCCGTGCTCGAGCTCGCGGGCATCCACGACATCCTTTCCAAGAGCCTCGGGTCGCAGAATCCGATCAACCTCGTCAAGGCCACGATGGCCGGGTTGGAGTCGCTGCGCACGCCCGATGAGGTCGCCGAGCTCCGCGGGCTCTCGATCAATCGGGTACTCGGGCTCGCCGAGAGCGAGCGCAAATCCGAAGCCGAGGAGATCCCGGCTTGAGCACCGTCAAGGTCACCCAGCGACGCTCGCGCAACGGCGCCGACAAGCGCCAGCGCGACACGCTGCGCTCGCTCGGGCTGCGCCGGATTGGCCACACGGTCGAGCACACCGACACGCCCCAGGTACGGGGCATGATCCACAAGGTCCGCCACCTCGTTGAGGTCTCCGACGATGCCTGAGGCCCAAGAGCGCATCGGCCTGCACAACTTGAAGCCGACCCCCGGGTCGCGCCGGCCGCGCAAGCGCATTGGGCGCGGCGAGGGCTCGGGGACGGGCAAGACGTCCGGCCGCGGCCAGAAAGGTTGGGGTTCGCGATCGGGCGCCAAGAAGCGCACCCGCTTTGAGGGCGGCCAGAACCCGATCCACATGCGGATGCGCAAGCTGCGCGGGCCGCACATGAGGAAGTCGATGCCGATCGGGCCGTTCAGGACTCAGACCCAGCCGGTCAACCTCTCCGATCTCGAGGCCAGATTCGACTCAGGTGAGGCCGTCACGCTCGAGGCGCTCAAAGGCAAGGGCCTCGCGACGCGCAAAGGCATACCGGTCAAGGTGCTCGCGAAAGGCTCGATCTCCAAGCCGCTGACGGTCCACGCACACGCGTTCAGCAAAGCCGCACGCGAGCAAATTGAGTCGGCCGGCGGGACATGTGTGTTAAGCGAAGCCGGAGGCGAAGCGGGCCGATCAGGACGCGGGTCTGGAGGACCCGCGGAGGAGACCCAACCCTAATGGTCGCGACGATCCTGAGCGCGTTCAGGGTCCGCGAGATCCGCAACAAGCTGCTGTTCACCGCCGCGATGCTGGCGCTCTACCGGCTCGGGACACACATCCCGGCCCCGGCGATCAACGCGAGCGCGATCAACCAGATCGAGAAGAGCGCCAACGGCAACGGGGTTCTCGGCCTGCTGAACCTGTTCTCGGGCGGTGCGCTGGGGCGGATCGCGATCTTCGCGCTCGGGATCATGCCCTACATCACCGCGTCGATCATCCTCCAGCTGCTGACGGTGGTGGTGCCGTCGCTGGAGAAGCTCCAGAAGGAGGGCGAGGTCGGACAGGCGCGGATCACGCAGTACACGCGCTATCTGACCGTCGGGCTCGCGTTCGCGCAATCGATCGGCTACGTGTTCCTGTTCAAGAGCCTCGAGTCCTCAGCGGGGGTCACGCTGATCAGCAACTTCAATCTCGGCAAGGTGCTGCTGATCGTGATCTCGCTGACCGCCGGCACGGTGCTCGTGATGTGGATGGGCGAGCTCATCACCCAGCGCGGGATCGGCAACGGCATCTCGCTGATGATCTTCGCGAGCATCGTGTCCAGGATTCCCAGCGGCGTGCAGTCGTGGTGGAACAGCTCCGACCAGACCTTCAAGGTGATGATGCCGTTCATCGTGCTGGCTGTGGTCGCGGCGGTCGTGTTCGTGCAAGAGGGCCAGCGGCGGATTCCGATCCAGTACGCCAAGCGCGTGATCGGCCGCCGGATGAGCGGCGGCGGGCAGACCTACCTGCCGCTGCGGGTCAACATGGCGGGCGTCATTCCGGTGATCTTCGCCGCCAGCGTGATGGCGATCCCGCCCACGGTCGGCCAGCTGATCGCGAAGAACGCGACCCACGGCTTCGCCCACGGGCTGTCGGTGTTTTTCAACCCCGGCGGCTGGCACTACGTGCTCGGCGAGAGCATCTTCATCATCTTATTTACGTACTTCTATACGGCGGTGACGTTCAATCCCGTCGACCAGGCGGACAACCTCAAGAAGTACGGCGGATTCATTCCCGGGGTTCGACCAGGTAGGCCCACGGCCGAGTTCCTCGACCGCATCCTGGCTCGCCTGACATTCCCAGGAGCGTTATTCCTGGCCGCGATCGCGGCCTTACCTACGATCCTGATAGCTCGGCTGCACTCGAGCTTCTTCTTCGGCGGCACGTCGATTCTGATCGTGATCGGCGTCGCGCTGGACACGATGAAACAGCTCGAGGCGCAGCTGATGATGCGCAACTACGAGGGATTCTTGAAGTAGCGCCGGTCCCATGGCGCCTCAGAACGAATACGTCATGGGGGGGCTCGAGACCGAGTCCGAGAGCCAACGCCTGGGGCTGCTCGAGACCGTGCGCGACCCCGCCACGGTGCGGCGCCTGACCGAGCTCGGGGTCGCCAGTGGTTGGCGTTGCCTCGAGCTTGGCGCGGGACATGGCTCGATCGCCCGTTGGCTTGCCGACGTGGTAGGCCAGACCGGGTCGGTCGTCGCGGTCGACATCGACACGCGCTTTCTGACCGACCTGCCTGACAACGTCGAGGTCAGAAAGCTCGACATCCGAGCCGACGGCGTCGAGGCCGGCGCCTACGACATCGCACATTGCCGGGCGTTCCTGATGCACCTGCCAGATCCCGCCGCAACGCTTGCGGTGATGGCCGACGCCCTCGCGCCCGGCGGCCTGCTGCTTGCCGAGGAAGCCGACTACGGTCTCCTCTACTACGGCGGCGATCCCGAGTCCGACGAGCTCACGCGCGTCGCGCACTGGGGTCTGGGGAGGCTGGCCGAAGCCCGAATCGTCGATACCTTCCTCGGCCGCCGGCTACCTGCCCTGCTCGCGGAAGCTGGGCTCGAGCTGCTGGGAGCGACCGTGGACACTGGAATCAGCCGGCCGGGTGAGCCGCGCTACGAGTTCGCCGCCAAAACGGCGCTCGACGCCGCGCCTCGGCTGATCGCCGCCGGCTTCCTCGACGATGCCGGTCTCGCGCGGCTGACCGACTACTTCGCGCAGCGCAGCTCAGTGATCACCGGTCCGAGCCTCGTGTCGGCCTGGGCTCGGAAGCCTGACCGCTGATCCGTTCGCCCGATACAGTGAGCGCGTCGTGCCCGAGCTCAACTTGATTCTGTTCGGTCCGCCGGGGGCTGGGAAGGGAACGCAGGCTGACCGCCTACGGATCGACTTCCGGCTGCCGTTTATCTCCACGGGGGACATGCTGAGGGCGAACGTCAAGGACGAAACCGAGCTCGGCAAGGAGGCCAAGAGCTACATGGACAAGGGTGAGCTGGTACCGGACGGGCTGATTGTCGCGATGGCCCGCGAGCGGCTGCTCGAGGCCGATGCCCAGGACGGCTTCATCCTCGATGGCTTCCCACGGACGATCGAGCAGGCCAAAGCGCTCGACGCGCAGCTCTCCGAGCTAAAACGACGCGTCACGGCAGCGATCCTGGTCGACGTTCCGGACGAGGAGGTCGTGAGGCGGCTGTCGGGCCGTCGCGTATGCGTCAAAGGGGGCCACAACTACCACATCGAGTTCGATCCGCCCAAGCGGGAGGGCGTCTGCGATCAGGACGGCTCACGGCTGATCCAGCGTGACGACGACAAGCCCGAGGTGATCCGCAACCGCCTCTCGGTCTACCACGACCAGACGGAGCCTCTGGTCGACTACTACGACGAGCAAGGCTTGATGCGCCGGATCGACGGCACTCGCAGCCCGGAGGAGGTTCACGACCACATCCGCGCAGTGATTGCCACACTTAGGCTGGAGGACGACGTTTGATCATCAAGAAGAACCCGGAGGAGATCGAGCGGATTGCGGCTTCCGGCGCGATTCTCGTGCGGACGATGAATCTCCTCGCCGGCAAGATCAGGCCTGGAGTCACGACATCCGAGCTCGATCGCGCGGCTGAGAAGTTCATCCGCTCGCAGGGCGCAGAGCCGGCATTCAAGGGCTATCGCGGCTTTCCAGGCTCAATCTGCACGTCGCCGAACTCGATGATCGTCCACGGCATCCCTGGGATGTACAAGCTCGACCGCGGCGACATCCTGTCGGTCGACATCGGCGTGATCCACGACGGCTGGGTTGCGGACGCGGCGCGCACGTTCCCGGTAGGCCCGACCACCCCTATCGCGCACAAGCTGCTGTCGGTCACCGAGGAGGCCTTGTTCCGCGCCGTCGAGCAATGCCGGCCGGGCAACCGGCTGGGCGATGTCTCGCATGCGGTACAGAGGCACGTCGAAGCGGCGGGGCTTTCGATCGTCAGGACGCTCGTCGGCCACGGGATCGGGCGCGAGATGCACGAGGACCCCCAGATCCCCAACTATGGGACGCCCGGTACCGGCCCGCGGCTCGAGGAGGGGATGGTGCTCGCCGTCGAGCCGATGGTCACCGCCGGCCGCCACACGGTCCGCGTGGGCGAGGACCACTGGGCGATCTATTCGCAGGACGGCTCGCTGGCGGCCCACTTCGAGTTCACGATCGCGATCACGGCCGCCGGCCCGCGGATTCTCACGCCGTGGCACGAAGCCGGCGACGGGCGCGCCGTGGCCTAGCCGCTCCGCTCGACGAACTCCCGGATCAGCAAATTCACCTTCACCGGGTCACGCGCGAGCGGGATATGGCCCGCGCCGTGGAGCGTGATCAGCTCGCCGCCGGTGGCCCGTGCGAGGGCCTCGCCCTGGGCATGGGGACGGACCAGATCGCGATCGCCGTGGATCACGAGCGTCGGGCAGCGCAGGCGCGCGACCGTCTCGGGAAACGTCTCGTCGCGGGTGACCCCGATCCCGCGTAAGGCATCCGCGAGCGTTTCCGGCGTCGTCTCGAGCGCCCAGCCGATGCAGTCCTCGATCTGCTTTGTCGAGTGAGGTTCGTTGAAGCACTGGGCGAAGAAGAACTCCAAGAAGCCGAGGTAGTCGCGCTCCCAGTAGTGCACGTTGTACTTCGCCCATCCCTCGTCGGTGTCGAGCACGTCCTCGAATGGAACGTCGCGTTCGGGGTGGCCCGGCGCAAGCCCGACCGCGGGGCTGATGTAGACGATGCCGTCGACCTGCTCGGGACGATCGGCGGCCAGGAGCGTTCCCCACAGCGCACCGCACGACTCGGAGACCAGTGTGGTTCGGTCGACACCAACGGCATCCATCACCGCGGCCGCGTCAGCGGCGAACTCGGCGATGCTGTACGCCTCGGCGCCAACCGGCCGGTCGGATCGGCCGTTGCCGCGCCCATCGAACGTGATGACACGGTAGTGCCTCGCCAGATACGGGATCTGCGCCTTCCAGGAACGGGAGTGGACGATCACCCAGGTTGGCAGGAGCAGGAGGGTCGGCTCGCCCGAGCCGTAGACCTCGTAAAACACGCGCACGCCGTCGCGCTCGATGAAGCCGTCCGCGTCCGGATAGCGGGCGCGCATCTGCTCACGCGCTGGCGGCGCCCGCGGATTCCACGGGCGCCGCCAGCGAAGAGCTCCCGTCCGTCAAGGACGAGCCTCGAAGACGAGGTTGAACGGCGTCTCTGCGACCCGCGCGAAGCGGGTGAAGCCGGCGTTCTGGACCACGTCCCGGATCCGGGCCTCGCCCGCCTGGGCGCCGAGAGCGAGCCCGACCTCCTGCGACAGGGACGCGGGCGTGCACAGCAGCGTGGAGAACGCGTAGTACGCGCGCCCGACCGGGTTGAAGTTGTCCTCCGTCCGGTCGCCGGCATTCGGCTCGACGATCATCCACGTGCCGTCGGGCTTCAGCGTCGAGAGCACGTGTCGCGCCGCGCCAACCGGATCGCCCATGTCATGCAGGCAGTCGAACATCGTCACCAGGTCGTAGCCGGTGCCACTGTACGCCGCCGCGAGCTCGGTTTGGAAGCTCACGCGGTCTGAGAGTCCAGCCGCCTCGGCCCGCTCGCGCGCCGTCTCGATCGACCCGTCGTGGCAATCCGAGCCGACGAAGGTCGAGTTCGGGAACGCCTGCGCCAACAGGAGCGTCGACGCCCCATGGCCGCAGCCCACGTCGGCGATCAGTGCGCCGCGCTCGAGCTTCTCGACCACCCCGTCAAGCGCGGGCAGCCATTCGGCAATCAGGTGGGCGTTGTAGCCCGGCCGGAAGAACCGCTCGCAGCCCTCGTGCACGTCGTGCACGTGCTCACCCCAACCGAACCCGTCGCCGCTGCGCACCTTCTCCGTGATCGTCGGCGAGTCGATCACCGAGCCGAGCGCGATCTGGAAGAACCCCGGCAGGTACGCCGGGCTATCCGAATCGGTCAAGGCCACGGTCTGTTCCGGTGCCAGCGAATAGCGGCCCTCTTCGGGGTCGTATTCCACGAAGCCGCCGGCAGCCTGCGCATTGAGCCACTCACGGACGTAGCGCTCTGCCGTTCCCGTGCGCTCTGCCAACTCCGAAGACGTAAGTCCGCCGGTCCCGGCAAGCGCCCGATAAAGGCCGAGCTTGTCGCCCATCACTACGAGCGCCGTGTTGAGGCTGGCACCTACCTCGCCGACGGCCCGAAACACGAACTCCATCAGCTTGTCGCCGTCGACCTCGACGGCTTCCTCGATTGCACTCATCCTGCACCTCCTAAATAGGTGGGTTGCATATCGAGTGCCACGTTCTCAGGCGACCGTGCGCGTGCCGCGAAGCTGGCGCGAATCGACCGTGAAAGCGCGAATCACAGCATTTCGGCGATGCGCTCGGCGGCGCGACGCGCGCCGCCGGCCTCAACCGGCAGATAGTCGACCTCGCGGCCGATTTCCTCGGCGATCGCAGCTGCGATGTCGTCGGTTGTGACCTGGTCCATGTCCATTCTGCGCCCGGCGCGGTAGCGCTCGAGGCGATGGCGGACGTGGAAGTTTTGCTCGAAGTGGTGCCCCAGCGGGAAATAGATAAAGGGCCTGCGGTTGGCGGTCAGCTCCATCGCCGTCGTGAGCCCGCCCTGGACGAGCGCCAGATCGCAGGCCGCCAGATGGCGGTAGAGGTTGTGGACGAAGCCGACGACTTCCAGACCATCGTGTTGGGGCAGGGAGGCGGGGTCGATACGTGGGCCGGCGACGACGATCATGCGAAGCCTGGGAACCTGCTCGGCCGCTAGCGGATACGCGTCGATCACCCGCCGAAGCAGATGACCGCCGACGCCCGACCCGCCGACGCTGACGATGCACACCTGTTCGTCGGCCCCGTAGCCGAGCTCCGCTCGCACCGCTTCACGGTCGGCAAACTGATCGGGGTCAAAGCCGGTCACATATCCCGTGAAATCGTAATGCTGCTCCGTCCAGTCTCGGATTAGCGGCAAGTCGGGGCCGAGGCGGTCAGGCACGATGTCGTCTGGGTTGCCGACGAAGATCGCGCGGTCGCGCAGGCGCGGGAAGCGCGCGATCTGCTCGACCATCTCGGCGTTGTAGTCGGCCGTCAGGAACGCTTCGCGCTCACCGCCGTCGGGCATCGGCAGAAAGCCCACGAAGTCGGTCAGCCAGCAGTATGCGGCGCGCTTGAGCTCGGGGTTCTCGTGCAGGAAGTAGTCGAGCTCCCAAGCTTCGTCGCCGATCCATAGGTCATACGGCTCGGCCTCGACTAGGTCGTGGAACACCATGAAGTTGTTGACGAGGATCTCGTCCATGCGCCGGAAGGTCTGGAAGACGTGCAGATCGTGCTCGGCCGACTCGGACTCGATGTGCGAGGACTCGTTAGCGAGCTCCGCGCTTGCCGGGTGGACGCGTTCCCCTTCGATCTCCAGTACCCGCGTCACGGGATCCTGGGCGAGCCAGTCGATCTCGAGATCAGGCACGAGCTTTCGCAGCTCGCGCGCGATCGCGACGTCCCGTTGCGCGTGGCCGAGGCCGATGGGAGAGGAGACGTAGAGGGCGCGCTTGGGCCGCGCCTGCGCTCGCGTCCACGCAGATGTCGGGTGTGGCTGAACGAAGTCTCGAATCAACAGGTTCACCTTGACAGGGTCACGCGCGTGAGGGCTGTGGCCGGAACCCTCGAGACTCGACGAGCTCCCCGTCGGTCATCGCGGCGAGCGCGGCGCCCGAGTCATGCGGGCGAACGGCGTCATCCCGGCCATGGATCACGAGCACCGGACACACAAGCTGTTCCGTGAGCTCGCGCACCGCCGCCTCGTCTCGGAGGCGCGGTGCGACCTGCGTGGCGACCAGCGTCTCCGCGTCGGTCTCAAGTCCCCAGCCGACGCAGTCCTCGCGCTGCTTGGTCGAGTGCGGCTCGTTGAACACCTGCGAAAAGAAGAAATCCAGGAAATCCCCATAGTCCTTCAGCCAGTAGTGGCTGTTCCATTTCTCCCAGCCCTCGTAGGTGTCGCGCGGCTCGAGGAACGCCCTGTCCGCGCTGGCGCGCGACGCAGCCGGCGGTAACGGCAGCGCGGGCGCGATGAACACCATGCCGTCGACCCGGTCGCGGTGGTTCGCGCCGAGCAACAGCGCGCGCTCAGCGCCGCGCGACAGCGACACGAGCACCGCGCGTTCGGTTCCTGTTTCGTCCATCACCGCAAGCGCGTCGGCGGCGTACTCCTGCGGACGATGGGCCTCCGGCTCGCGGGGGCGATCGGAGCGCCCGTTGCCACGTCCGTCGAACGCGAGCACCCTTGCGTGCCGGGCGAAGTACGGAATCTGGGCTTTCCACCCGCGCGAGTGGATGATCGACCATGTCGGCAGGAACATGATCGTCGGCTCGCCATCGCCGTAGCGCTCCCAGAACACCCGGGTCCCGTCGCGTTCGATGAACCCGGTCTCATCGGGGTACCGCGCCCGGGTCTGCTCACGCGTGGCTGTCTGGGTCGCGGTCATCGTGCCAGCGCAGGCGCCGCGGCGATCGCCGCCGCCAGGCGTCCCATTCCCTCGGAGATGCTCACAGGGGTGTGATTGGAGATCGAGAGCCGTAGCGATACGTCGTCGTCAACGTCGGCGAGGAACACCGAGCCCGGCATGAAGAACATTCCGTGTTCGAGCGCGAGCTCCAAGAGCGCCTTGACCGACCATCCATCTGGCAGTCGGGCCCATACGAAGATTCCGCCCCCCGGTCGCGTGAAGACAGAGCCGGGGGGGAGCACGTCCTGCGCTGCCTCGATCATCGCGCGCATTGGCCCCGCATAGACCGACCGCAGCTCGGATGTGCGCCTTTCCCAATCGACACCCTCGAGATAGATCGCCGCTGCCTCTTGGTCGATCGTCGAGGTGTTGAGGTCCATCGCCTGCTTGACCGGAGTCAGCATCCGTGCGACCTCGGCGGGAGCAACGACCCAGCCGACGCGCAACCCGGGTGCGACGGTCTTGGCCAGCGTGCCGATGTAGATCACGCTTTCCCGTGCGTGGCTGGCGATCGGCGCCGGCGCCGGCTCGCCTCCGTAGTAGAGCTCGCGATACGGCTCGTCCTCGATCACCCACACGCCGTGGCGCTCGGCGATCTCGGCCACTGCCTGTCGGCGCTCGATCGTCAGCGTCGCCCCGCCCGGGTTCTGGAACGTTGGGATCGTGTAGATCACTTTCGGCCGGTGTTCGAGCACGGCAGCCTCGAGCGCGACTGGGTCGAGCCCGTCCTCGTCGCCCGGGACCGACACAACCCTCGATTGGGCGAGCTTGAAGCGCTTCAGCGACACCACATACGTGGGCCGTTCGACGAGCACCACATCGCTGGGATCGAGCAGCGCGTTGCAAAGCAGATCGAGGGCCTGTGTCGCCCCTGTTGTCACTACGATCTCGCTGGACTCGCTCGGGACGTCGAGCGCCGCCATCCGCTCCACTATCGCCGCGCGCAGCCGGGGGCTTCCCTCAGCCAGCCCATACTGGAGCGAGCTGGACGCTTGGGCGTCGGAGAGCGCGGCCGCAAACGCTGCTCGGACGCCGGCTACGTCGAATCCGGCCGGATTCATGAAGCCAGCTCCGAACGACATCATGCCGGGCCGACTGAGGGCCGATTGGAACATCTGCATGACCGGATCGTCCATCCCGGCCGTACGGGCAGCTAGTGGCGGTTTGCTGGCTGACATGGCCAAACCATCTCACTCTGCCGTGTCCAGAGCGCGAAAAGAGCGTGAAACGGGTTTACGCTTGTGGAAATGTTGAGGGTCCGGGCGTTGGGGGATCTGGCGATTGAGCTCGACGGCACCGTCGTCGATCCGCCTGCGAGCAAGCGAGCGCGGGCGCTGCTCGGGCTGCTCGTGGTCGACCGCCGCATGCACTCACGCTCGTCGCTCGCTGCGCGGTTCTGGCCCGACGTCCTCGACGAGAGCGCGCGAACGAGTCTGCGCAGCGCGCTAGCTGCGCTGCGACGTGCGCTCGGGCCCGAAAGCGAGCGCTACGTGCTCGCTACGCGGGACGGGGTGGGGCTGGCCGACGCGTCGCTCGTCTGGACCGACGTCGCCGAATTCGAGCGGTGCGTCGAGGAAGGTCGGCTCGAGGACGCGCTCGCTCTTGCCCGCGGCGAGCTGCTCCCCGGTCTGGACGACGACTGGGTTTACGAGCGCAGGGACGCGCATCGCGACCGCGTCGCGGAGGTCCTGGGACAGCTGGCCGCTGATGCCGACCAGGAGGGCGATCTCCAGGCCGCGATCGAGCACACCCGCCGGCAGGTAGCGCTCGATCCGCTCGCCGAAGAGCCGCAGCGCAATCTGATGCGGCGACTGGCAGCCGCCGGCGATCGCGCGGCGGCGCTCAGGGTCTACGAGCGTTTGAGCCGCCGACTTCGCGATGAACTTCGCCTCGCCCCGGCGCACGAGACGCGCGAGCTGGCGGAGTCGTTGCGGGGACGTGAGGACGCTGTCACGCCAGAAGCGCAAGCGGCTGCCCCGGAGCTCGCTCAGTCGATCGTGACGCTGCTATTCACAGACCTTGTCGGCTCGACGGCGCTCCTGTCAGAGCTCGGCGACGACCGCGGCGAACAGCTGCGGCGGATCCACTTCGGACTGCTGCGCGACGTCGCGAGCGCACACAGCGGGGAGGAGGTCAAGAACCTGGGCGATGGTCTTATGGTCGCGTTTCCGAGCGTCGTCAATGCCGTGGGCTGTGCGGTCGGCATTCAGCAGGCGGTCCACCGCCACAACACCCGTGAGGGCGATGAGCGCCTCCAGGTGCGCGTCGGCCTGCACGTGGGCGAGCCGATCCGCGATGAGGGTGACTACTTCGGGACGCCGGTCGTGATCGCCAAGCGCCTGTGCGACAAGGCAAACGCCGGACAGGTGCTGGCCTCGGAGCTGGTCCGCGGACTCGTCGGGTCCCGCGGGGATTTCGACTTCCATGCCTGCGGTGCGCTTGAGCTGAAGGGCATCACCGAGCCGCTGCCGGCCGTGGAGGTCGGCTGGGAGCCCGTGGAGGAGAAGCGGATTTCGCTCCCACGCCCACTCGTGGTCGATGAGTCGGCGCCGCTGATCGGCCGCCAGGCCCAGCTCGAGGAACTGAACCGTCACTGGGAGAGCGCCCGTGACGGGCGGCGGCAGGTCGCGATGCTCGTCGGCGAGCCGGGGATCGGAAAGACTCGACTCGCCACCGAGTTCTGCCGCACCGCGTACGAGGCCGGCGGGCTGGTCCTCCTCGGCCGCTGCTACGAGGACTCGATGGTCCCGTACCAGTCGTTAGTCGAGGCCCTCCGACACTATGTCTCCGAAAGTTCGCCAGACGCGCTCCGGATCTCGGTCGGCTCGCACCGCGCGACCCTGGCGAAGCTGCTTCCGGAGCTCGCAGAGAGTACGACGCAGCGGCCGGCCGGCTCTGCTGGCGAACAGCCGGAACGTGAGCAGTTCATGCTCTTCGATGCCGTCGCCTCGCTGTTGCGGGCGGCAGCCGAGGAGCAGCCGATGATCCTGGTCCTGGACGACCTCCACTGGGCCGGTGTCCCGACCCTCACGCTCCTGCGACACGTGGTGCGTGCCACCGAAGGCGCGCCGCTGCTGATTCTCGGCACGTTTCGCGAGACCGAGGTAGACGACGCACACCCGCTTGCCCAGGCGCTTGCCGAGATGCGCCGTGCGCGGTCGCTTGAGTCCCTCAGGCTCGAGGGATTGGGAGAGGACGATGTCGCGACGATGATCTCCGCGCGCTCGGGGAGCGTCCCGGGATCCGAGGTCACCCGGGGGATCGTGGATCGGACCCAGGGAAATCCATTCTTCGTCGAGGAGCTGCTCCGCCAGGTGACGGCGGGCGAGGACTTCGACGAGGCGCTGACCCAGATCCCGGACAGCGTCAAGGACTTGCTGCTACGCCGACTGAGCCGGCTCGATGAGGACGCGACACGGCTACTGACTTTCGCCGCCGTCAGCGGCCGTGCGTTCGAGCTCGACGTGCTTGCGCAGGTCAGCGACGCGCCGGCCGACCAGGTCGCCGAGGTCCTCGAACAGGCGATCGGCGCCCACATCGTTGTGGAGTCAGGCTCAGTCGGCCATTACAGCTTTGCGCATGCGCTTATTCGCGAGACGATCTACGAGCAGCTCTCGCGCACGCGACGGGCGCAGCTTCACCGCATGATCGGAGAGGCGATCGAGAGCGTTTCGGGAGAGGATGCTGCCGATCGCGCGAGCGCGCTTGCCTATCACTTCTCCGCGGCGGGAGACGCCGCCAAGGCGTACGAGTACAACGCCCGGGCGGCCGCTGCGGCGAGCGAGGTGTACGCGATCGAGCCTGCGCTGGCGCATTACACCGCGGCGCTCGACGCGGCTGCCCAGCTTCGCCTTGCGCCAGACAGCGAGCCGGCCCTGCGTCGGCTATTGATCGAGCGCGGCGGGATGCGCTTTCGCACCGGAGACTTCGCCGGTTCAGGAGCGGATTTCGAGGCGGCACTTCAGAGCGCACAACGAGCCGGCGATCGCGAGCTCGAAATGGAGGCGCTCGATGGGCTCGGCTACTTGCAAATCCCCTCCGACCTCGAGGCAGCGGCGGCGTTGCACGAGTCCGCGATGGAGATCGCGCGCGAGCTTGGCGATGCCGCCGCCGAGACAAACGCGCTCGACCGCCTATCCGTGCTCGCATCGCAGTCGCTGGACTTCGCGCGGGGGCTCGAGCTCGGCGAGCGGGCACTCGAGCGGGCGCGCGAGGTCGGCGACGAGGTGAGCAAGGGCCGTGGGCTCGACAGCATCAAGCTGGCCGCCTGGCAGCTCGGCGACCTACCACGCTTGGAGGAGCTGACAACTCGCCTTGAGGCGCTGTGGCGCGAGCGGGGTGATCTCTGGTATCTGCAATGGACGCTGCTCGAGTCGGCGTTCGTGCCGATCGGGAGGGCGCAATGGGCAGAGGCGGCGAAGCGCTTAGATGCTGCGCTGGCGGTGAATCGCCGGACTCGCGATCCAGCGGCCAGAGTCCTGATGCTCGACGCCCAGTGCTGGCTTCACCGCAGCCGCGGGGCTTATGACGAGGCGCTCTCGGCCGGCCGGCGAGCCATGGAGCTGTCCGGTGAGACCCCATGGCCGGGGTGGATCGCCGCGACGCTCGGCTGGACGCTGCTCGACCTGCGCGCCACCGATGCCGCAGCGGAGGTCCTCGAGCGCGGGCTGCGGCTCGCCGAGGGCGTCGGCAGACCAAGCGAGCTCACGCGCTGCCTCGCTCAGCTTGGCTGGGCGCGCCTGCTGCTTGGCGCAGAGGAAGAGGCCAGGGCGCTCACCGCCCGGGCTCAAGAGCTGCTCGACCGCGCCACGGGCGGTGTTTTCTTGTTTGGCGCCCACGCATATGCCGCCGCCGCACGCGTCCTGCTCGAGACCGGCGAGCCGGAGCGGGGCGCGGCTCTCCTGCGTCCGGTGCTCGCTGCTGCCGAGCGCTTCGGATGGCTCGAGGCGCAAGCGAGCAGTGCGCTCGTGTTGGGTCTCTGCCTCGAGTCCCGCGGGAATCTCGATGAGGCCCATGGGCTCCTCACTCGAGCGGCGAGCATCGCCGATGAGCACGGGATCCCCGGGTGTGGGTGGGAGGCACACGCTGCCCTGGCGCGTGTCGGCGACCAGTCCGCTGAGCACGCCGCCGCCTCTGAGGCGCTCGTCGAGCGCATCGCCCAGGCGCTCAGCGACGACCGGCTGCGCGCCCAGTTTCGCGAGCGGGCGAAGCCGTAGCCCAGGAGATCTCGTAGCCGAGGACATCACGGTCGCTCAGTGGTCGGCCCATGAACTCCTCGAGCGCCGGCACTTGGGTCGAATACATGCTGACCGCAGCGACCTTGCGGGCATGCGCCTCGGCATCCAATGCGTGGACCGTCGGAGCCAAGGTGTCGGTTCCGGCCAGGGAACGCTCCCAGAATGCTCCCGCCAGGTCCTTGGCCACCGGGCCACCATTGTCGGTGACCCAGGCGGGCCAGCCGTTCACATTTGCATGCGGAACGTCCGCATAGAGAGACACGTGACAGGCCGCTGACCGCAGTGCGAGCCCCGCGCTTCGGACCAGCCTGTGGTCCGGGTGATTGGCAAAGGCGGCCGGAGCGTAAACCCTCGTGCCCGGGGCAACTAGCCGCCCAATCGCCGCGATGATCGCCTCGAGCGGCTGCTCATGCTCCCGGTATTGCTCGTCGAGGAAGTCCAGATTGACGGGAGCGCGCCCGGCGGCGGCCAGCGCGTTCCGGTCCTCTTCGATCCGATCGCGCACGCGCTGGGACGAATCCGTGGCGCCCGTGTACTCGTCCCACCAGGCCGGCGTGTCGAGACCGTCCGGCACGCCGGCGAAGACGTTGATGACCTGAACGTCGTCAGGCCCCGCGAGCACATGCCAACATGAGAGGACGGCGTCGTCGAGATGAGGGGACAGGATCACGGCCCGCATGGAGGAAGCGTTTCAGCCCCGCGTGCACCTATCGTGAAAGCGCCGCGAAAGGTGTCTGGTGCTACTATCGCTATGTGCGCTCGGAGCGTGATTGTTTGCGCTGCGTGCCGCTCCCCGGCGCGGTAGCGGCGACCTGAAGCGGTCGCCAGAGCCGACGACGGCGGAATATTGTCGATCGATCCATAGAGAGCGAAGCGAGCGTGAAGGTACGACCCTCGGTCAAGCCGATGTGCGAGAAGTGCAAGGTAATCCGTCGTAGGGGACGGGTGCTCGTCATCTGCTCGAATCCGCGCCACAAGCAGAGGCAGGGCTGATGGCACGGATCTCGGGCGTAAACATTCCACTGAACAAGAGGGCCGAGGTCGGCCTGACATACATCTTCGGCATCGGACGCTCTAAGTCCAACGAGCTCTTGGCTGAAGCGGGGATCGCGCCAGACACCTATGTCCGCGATCTAACCGAGGAAGAGGTCGTCAAGCTTCGTGAGCTGATCGACGGCAAGCTGATGGTCGAGGGCGATCTGCGCCGCGAGCGCCAGCAGGACGTCAAGCGCCTCCAGGAGATCGGTTCCTATCGCGGGCTGCGCCACCGTCGCGGTCTGCCCGTCCACGGGCAGAACACCAAGACCAACGCGCGCACGCGCAAGGGCCCGAAGCGCATGCAGGTGGCCGGTAAGAAGAAGGCCGCCAAGAAGTAATGCCAGCAGCCCGTAGACCTCAGCGAGGCCGCCGCCGCGTCCGCAAGAACGTCCCGATCGGCCAGGCCCACATCAAGACTTCGTTCAATAACACGATCGTGTCGCTTACCGACCGCGAGGGGAATGTGATCGCGTGGGAGTCCGCCGGGGGAGCCGGCTTCAAGGGCTCGCGCAAATCCACTCCGTTCGCGGCGCAGGTCACCGCCGACGCCGCTGCCCGTAAGGGCCTCGAGAACGGCATGCAGAAGGTCGAAGTGTTCGTGAAGGGGCCGGGCTCGGGTCGCGAGACCGCGATCCGCTCGCTCCAGGCCGCCGGGCTCGAGGTCCTGGCGGTGCGCGATGTCACCCCGCAGGCGCATAACGGTGTCCGGCCGCGCAAGCGCAGGAGGGTGTAGCCCGTGGCCCGTGATACAGGAGCGCAGTGCAAGCAGTGCCGGCGTGAGGGCCAGAAGCTGTTCCTCAAGGGCGAGCGCTGCCTGACGGACAAGTGCGGGGTCGAGCGCCGGTCGTACCCACCCGGCGACCACGGCCGCGGCCGCCAGCGCCAGAGCGAATACCGCCTTCAGCTGCGCGAGAAGCAGAAGGCCAAGCGCTACTACGGCGTGCTCGAAAAGCAGTTCCGGATCTATTACAAGAAGGCTTCGGCCCAGCCCGGGATCACCGGCGAGAACCTGCTGCGGATGCTCGAGTGCCGGTTCGACAACGTGCTTGTACGGCTGGGGTTCGCGGCCTCGCGCAGGCAGGCGCGACAGCTGGTCCTCCACGGTCACTGGACGGTCAACGGCAAGCGAGTCAATGTCCCCAGCTACCAGCTGCGCGACAACGACGTGATTGCGATTCGCAGCGGCTCGACGGCGAGCCAGGTGATTCGTGATGCGACCGAGCTCACCGGTCAGGTTCCGGCCTGGCTGCAGGCCGACCACGACGCCCTCACGGCGAAGGTGCTGCGCAAGCCGGAGCGTCGCGAGATCGCGGCGCCGGTGCAGGAGCAGCTCATCGTCGAGCTGTACTCGAAGTAACGAAAGCTTGATCGCCGCGCCCCTGTCAGGACAGGTGCGGCGCCTGAACCCGAAACGACGTTAGGACTCACTCCAAATGCTCGACTTCCAAATCCCCCGAATCTCCTCAGAATCTGTCGACGACAATCGCGGCTCGTTCACGATTGAGCCGCTCGATCGGGGCTTCGGCTACACGTTCGGCAACTCGCTGCGGCGCGTGCTGCTCTCATCACTGTCCGGTGCCGCTGTCACGAGCGTCCGGATCGAGGGCGTGGCGCATGAGTTCTCGACGATCCGCGGCGTCAAGGAGGACGTCACCGACATCGTTCTGAACCTCAAGGGCGTCGTCTGCCGGATGCACTCGGATGCGACCGAGATCGAGGCCCCGCTCGTTGTGACCGGTCCTGGCGAGATCACCGCCAAGGACATCGACCTCCCGTCCGGCGTTGAGATCCTCAATCCCGACGCCCACATCGCGACGCTTGAGAAGAAGACCAAGCTCGAGGTCTACCTGACGGTCGGGCGCGGCCGCGGCTATCGGCCGGCGGAGGAGAACAAGGCCCCCGACCAGCCGATCGGCGTTATTCCGATCGATTCGATCTTCTCGCCTGTCCGTCGCGTGGCCTACAACGTCGAGCAGGCACGCGTCGGCCAGCGGACGGACTTCGACAAGCTGACGCTTGACATCGAGACCGACGGTTCGATCGATCCGCCCGCAGCGCTCAGGGAAGCAGCCGAGATCCTGATCTCGCAGCTCGCGATCTTCACGGACGCCGACCGGGTCGTCGAGCTCCGCGAGACCGGCGGCCCCGGCACGCTCGAGCCAGGCTATCGGCGCCGGAGCGCCCGGTGCCCCGTCACGGCCGCCGAACGCGATGGACGACATCCTGATCGAGGAGCTCGAGCTGGGCGTTCGGTCCTACAACTGCCTCAAGCGCGCAGGGATCCAGACCGTCGGCGACTTGGTCTCGAAGACCGAGGCTGAGCTCAACGCGATCCCGAACTTCGGCAAGAAGTCGATCGACGAGGTCGTCGAGACGCTGCACGCGCGCGGGCTGGCTTTGCGCGACGGCTAGTCTCTTCCCACGTCATGCGCCATCAGCGCCAGCGATATCAGCTCAGCCGTAGCGCCTCGCACCGCAAAGCGCTGCTAATGAACCTCTGCAAGGAGGTCATCGACCATGAGCGGATTCAGACGACCGAGGCCAAGGCCAAGGCGGTCAAGCCCGAGGTCGAGAAGCTGATCACGCTCGCCAAGCAGGGCGATCTGCACGCGCGGCGCCAGGCTCTCTCGGCGCTCGGCCAAGACAAGTTCGTGGTCTACAAGCTGTTCGACGAGATCGCGCCGCGCTACTCGGAGCGCCCCGGCGGCTACACGCGGATCCTCAAGTTGGGTCCGCGACGCTCGGACTCGACCGAGATGGTGTTGCTGGAGCTCGTCTGACGGTTTCCCGGCTCCTGTTG
Organism: uncultured Actinomycetes bacterium; assembly: GCA_963795505.1. Taxonomy (GTDB): domain Bacteria; phylum Actinomycetota; class Thermoleophilia; order Solirubrobacterales; family Solirubrobacteraceae; genus Palsa-465. The sequence goes on along the minus strand of CAWCIB010000008.1, from coordinate 1,266,585 downwards.
GAATACGACGGGAGCGGGTTTGTCGGCTGGGCGCGCCAGCCCGGGGCTCGGACGGTTCAAGAGGAGGTTGAGCGAGCGCTCTGCACGCTGCTGCGCTCCGATGCGGCTGCGCTGACGGTCGCCGGGCGCACCGACGCAGGCGTGCACGCGTGGGGTCAGGTGGCTTCCTACAAAGCCGAGCCAGTCAGCGTGGATGGCCTCAATGCACTGCTGCCCAAGGACGTGGCGGTCCGGTCGTGCGTTGCGGCCGCCGACGGGTTTGACGCGCGCCGCGATGCCACCTCGCGGGCGTACTGCTACCGCGTTTTGGCGCGACCCGGGCGGAGCGCCTTGCAGCGAGGCCGGGTCTTGCACTGGACCTACGGAGCCGACTTTGACACGCTCGAGGCGTGCGCGGCGGCGCTGGTGGGCAGCCATGACTTCACCGCCTTCACCCCGACCGAGACCGAGCACGTGCGGTTCTCGCGTGACGTCTACGCGGCGCTGTGGCGACGCTGCCCGGATGATCTGATCGAGTTCTGGATCGAGGCCGACGCGTTCATGCGGCACATGGTGCGCGTGCTGGTGGGGACGATGCTCGAGGTGGCCTCGGGCGGGCGCTCAGCCGAGTCGTTCGCCGCGCTCCTCTCGGGGCGGCCGCGCTCCGACGCCGGCCCGACCGCGCCTCCGCACGGGCTGTACCTGGCGGGGGTGGGGTATGCGGGCGAGCGGGTTGTGCCGGCTTCGTAGCGCCGCGTGACGAATCTGTGCCAATTCGGGGCTTCGGCTGGACGGCCGTGCCGAGAGGCCCGATGCTGGGGTGCGTGGCGCACGCAAACCCCGACAAACCCTGCGTTCTAACGCGCCCAGGTCGAGATCGTCGGATAACTCGGGCTCAGACCGAGTTAGTCGCCGATCTTGTGCCGCTCGAGCTAATTCGCGCGTTTGTTCGGACCAGTGGCGGAGGCGATCGTGCCGCGGCCTGGATCGCGGGCCGGCAGCTGGAGCTCATCACGGCGTCACAATTCGGCGCGGTCGGAATCGACCAGGATGCGATCGCGACGCGGAGGAATCGCGGCAGCCTCCACCTGGTGCACCGTGGCGTCTACCTGCTTGGGGGCCAGATCATGCTCCCGGGTGCGCCCGAGTTGGCGGCGGTCCAAGCTTGCGGGTCCGGCACCTGGGTGAGCCACCGTTCCGCGGCTGCGCTCTGGGGCCTGGTGATGCGCGGTCCTGACCAAGTTGAGGTCACCGTGATTGGACACAATCGGTCGCGGCGGGACATACGTACGCACGGGGTAGGCGCGCTTCACGCCGCGGACCGGACCAAGGTCCGTGGCATCCCGATCACTGCCCCCGCCCGCGCCCTCATCGACTTCGCCGCCGGGGCAACCAACGAGGAGCTCGAGCGCGCCGTCGCTGAGGCATATGCGCGCGGGCTTGTCGATGACCGCAAGCTCGACGCGGCGATTGAGCGGGCTCCGGGCCGGGCCGGCGTGCGGGCGCTCCGAGCGCTGCGGAACCGCGACGGCGGCCCGCAGTGGACCCAGTCCGAAGCAGAACGAAAGATGCTCCGGCTCATCCGAGCCGCTCGTCTACCGCCACCTCAGACACAGGTGCGCATCGCGGGCTGGCCGGCCGATTTCCTGTGGGCCGAGCAGCGACTGATCATCGAAGTCGACGGATACAGGTTCCATGGTCATCGGCGTGCGTTTGAGCGCGACCGGCGCCGCGACCAGGCTCACATCGCTGCCGGCTATCGCGTCATCCGCGTTACGTAGCGTCAGCTCGAGCACGAGCCGCTGGCGATCATCGCGACTATCGCACGGGCGCTCGGGAACTGACCGAGCCCTCCTTTGAGTACTGCCAGAGCGCCTTGTCGAGCGTTCGCAGCGAGACGCCGCTCGCGCCGGCGAGCCTCCGGCAGGCCTCGACGTATCGCGCCCAGAAGGCCGGCGTGTAGCTCGAGCGCACGACCCCGAGCGACGCGAGCGCCCTCACGTCGAGAAGCGGAAAGCGCTCGGGGAACGCGAAGTGAAGCAATGTCGACGCCGTCGGCATCCCGACCCCGTCCAAGGCGAGCAGTGCGCTGATCTGGTCGACGAGCTCGGCTGTCGCGAACGCCGTCGCGGTCGCCTTGCGAATCGCGGACGCGGAGTTGGAGGCGACGCGCGGCATCGACCTGACCGTCTTCCAGCGGCAAACCAGCATGAATTCGGCTCGCGTGTAGTGGCCGCGTGCCGCGGCGGCCCGGCCCGCGGCAGTAACGCGGCGGTCGTCCGTGACCGGAAACCGGGCGGCGAGGGCCGAAATCTGCGCCGGGTCGAGCTGAAGGGTGAACTCGTCTGGCACCGCACTAGGATCAAACCACCGATGCGCGTGCTGCTCACGAACGACGATGGAATCGAGGCCGAAGGGCTCCAGGCGCTCCGACGGACGTTGCTGGGAGTCGGCGGGATCGAGCTGGCGGTGATCGCGCCCGACGGCAACCGCTCGGCGATGGCCCGCTCGATCACCACGCGGCGCCCGCTCTGGGTCCAGGAGGTCGACTTCGGCGACGGCACAGTCGGCTACGCGACCGACGGAACTCCAGTCGACTGCGTCAGGCTCGCGAACCTCGGGCTGATCGAAGGCTTCGTGGCCGAGCTTGTCGTCTCGGGAATCAACCACGGCTCGAACCTGGGTGACGACATCACTTACTCGGGAACCGTGGCCGCCGCGTTCGAGGCGATCGTGTTGGGGCTTCCCGGGATCGCCGTCTCCCAGCAATCAAGTGCACGCGAACTCGACTTCCGCCAGGGCGCGGGCTTCGACTTCAGCGTCGCGGCTGCGTTTATCGCCAGGCTCGTGGCCGAGATAGAGAGCGTCCCGTTGCCGGAAGGCACGCTCCTGAACGTGAATGTCCCGGGCGCAGCCCCGACCGGCGTTGAGGTCGCGCGCCTCGGCAAGCGCGTCTACAGCGACGAGCTGGCGCTGATCGACGAGGGGTCGGAGGGCCGGCGCCTGTACCGGATCTATGGCGACGCCAGCTACGAGCGCGACGAGACCGACAGCGATCTGGTCGCAGTGGCCGAAGGCAAGATCGCGGTAACGCCGATCCACTTCGACCTGACCGATCATCGGGGTCTGACCGCGCTCCAACGCTATGACCTCGCGCGTCTGATCGAGCCCGCGGCAAACGAGGTGGAGCTGACTTGAATCCGGAGAAGCGCGCCGCCGAGCTGCGTCGCCAGCTCGACTATCACGGCTATCGCTACTACGTCCTCGACGACCCCGAGCTAAACGATGACCAGTACGACGCGCTGCTGGACGAACTGCGAGCGATCGAAGCGGAGCATCCCGAGCTGGTCACGCCGGACTCGCCCACGCAGCGAACTGGCGGCGAGCCCGTGTCAGACCTCGTCAAGGTCTCCCACCCGCACGCCATGCTCTCGCTGGCCAATGCGCGCTCGGAGGAGGAGTTGCGCGCGTGGATCCAGCGGATGCGCAATCACCTCGCCCGCGAGGGGATCGAGGACCCAAAGTTCGAGTTTGTCGCGGAGCCCAAGATCGACGGCCTCGCGATTTCGCTGATCTATCGCGACGGCGTGTTCGAGCGCGGAGCGACGCGCGGCAACGGCGAGATCGGCGAGGACGTGAGCCACAACCTCCGCACGATCAACGCGCTCCCGCTCAGGATCGAGGGCGATGACGTGCCGGCGATGATCGAAGTCCGCGGTGAGGTGTACATGTCGCTGTCGGACTTCGCGGCCTTGAACGAGCGCCGCGCAGAAGCCGGGCTGTCTACGTTCATGAACCCCCGCAACTCCGCGGCCGGGACGATCCGTCAGCTCGATCCCAAGCTCGCGGCCGACCGGCCGCTGTCGTTCTGGGCCTACCAGGTTGGAGCGACCGACGGGATCAGCTTCTCCTCGCACTGGGACGCACTCGAATGGCTCCGGGCGCACCGCTTTCCCGTGCACCAGGGAGTGGCGTTGCTGCACACCGAGGAAGAGGTGGTCGAGCGCTGCCGCTCGTGGGAGGAGCGTCGGGGGTCGCTCGACTTCGAGATCGACGGCGTGGTCGTCAAGGTCTCAGACGTCGAGCTCCAGCGGCGGCTGGGGGTCGTCGGGCGTGAGCCGCGGTGGGCGATCGCGTGGAAGTTCGCACCGACGACCGCCGTCACAAAGCTCAACCAGATCGGCTGGAATCCCGGCAAGTTCGGCGATCTGCACCCCTACGCGGTGCTCGAGCCGGTCCAGGTCGCCGGAGTCACGGTCAAGCTGGCGACGCTCCACAACGAGGAGGATCTCCAGCGCAAGGACATCCGCCCCGGCGAGGAGGTCATCGTGCTCCGAGCGGGAGATGTGATTCCACAGGTGCTCTCGCCGGCGCCTCACGTGGCCGAGCGCAAGGATCGCCCGCCTGCTCCAGGGCCGCCCAAGCGATGCCCGGTCTGCAATACGCCGACGGTGAAGCCCGACGGCTCGGTGTTCACCAAGTGCCCGAATCGCGACTGCCCCGGGCGTCGCTGGCAGCTGCTGAAGCATTTCGTGGGCGCGATGGACATCGATGGCCTCGGCGAGAAGCAGGTGTCGCTGTTCATGGAGCTTGGGTGGGTTCGCACCGCCGCCGACTTCTATCGGCTCGACGCGGCGCGGATCGCCGAGCAAACCGGCTTCGGCGAGGTATCGGCCGGCAAGCTGGTGGCGGCGATCGAGGCCTCAAAGCAGCAGCCGTTCGGGCGGCTGCTGTTTGCAGTCGGGATCGAGGAGGTGGGCTATGTCACCGGTCGAGCGCTCGCACAGCAATTCCGCACGATCGACGCATTGCTGGAGGCCTCTCCCGAGGAGATCGAGCAGACCCAAGGGGTCGGCCCGAAGATGGCGGTGCTGATCCACTCTCAGCTCGAAGATCCGCAGATGCGCGAGCTGATCGAGGATCTGCGGTCTGAGGGATTGAAGTTCGAGCAGGAGGGCCCTCCGCCCGGAGAGGGGCCCCTGGCCGGCAAGACGTTCGTGCTGACCGGCACCCTGCCCGAGCTGACCCGCGAGCAGGCGACCGAGATGATCACCTCGAGGGGCGGCAAAGTGACCGGTTCGGTCTCACGCAAGACCGACTTCGTCGTCGCCGGCGAAAGCCCGGGCTCAAAGCTGGCTCAGGCCGAGAAGCTGGAGGTGGCGGTGATCGACGAGGACGGCCTGCGTGGATTGGTCAACGGCGATCAGCCGTTGTAGTTGGCGAGGGCACGCATCATGTTGCCCTCGACCGTGTCGTGGACATAGTTGGTGTTGGAGTTCCCGTTGACCAGGAACGCGAACGCAAGCGTATGACCATCCGCCGCCTGGCAGTAGCCGACTACGTTGGCGACCGCGGCCAGCGTCCCGGTCTTACCTTGGCATCGGCCCTGGGCGCGCGTACCCTGATCGATCGTCTGGAGCGTGCCCGACCGTCCCAGGACCGCGAGCGAGTTTGTGAAAGCCGAATCGGTAGCCATCTGGGTGAGTAGCTTCACGACCTGGTAGGGGCTCGTCGAGTCGGAGTACGACAGGCCGGAGCCGTCATCGAGCTGCGGGGTGATACCGAACTGGCTCGCGACTTCGGAGCGGACGACCGCTGCACCCGCCGCGGTAGTGCCGGCGCCGCCGAAGCTTGCCCCGAGGTCCTTCAGCAGGGTCTCGGCGAAATAGTTGTCCGACGGCGTGTCGGTCAGCTGGATCAGCGTCGCGATCGAGGGTGAGCGGACGACGGCCAGCAGGCGGGCCGACCCCGGCGTCCGCCGGGTGCCGACCGAAGCCGCGGACAGATTGACGCGCCGGGCGAGCAGCGCGTAGGCGAGTTGCTGGGCGGCAAACAGCGTCGGCCGCGCCTGATACACGCTCCCGTCGGAGCTCGCCCAGCCGCGGTTGAAGGCGATGCCATCGAGTAGGCCCTCGACGTAGATCGACCGCGCAAAGCCGGTCGCGGGCGTGCCGCGGCGAGCGTCGAAGTACGACCCATCGGCCACGATCTGACCCTGAACGGCCTTGATGTGAACCGCGCTGAGGAGATTCGATGCCAACCGCTGGACCGTCGCGCCCGTGCCGTAGAGCGTGCGGTCAAAGCCCGCCGAGCCGAACGTCGGGTCACCACCACCCTTCAGGTACAGCGTGCCGTGCCAAACGCCGGAGGCATCGAGCGAGCCGGTGCCGTACAGCGAGGTCGTGAGTCTCGCGCTCGGTCCGTAGCGCAACAGCGCGGTCGTGGTCGTGTAGAGCTTCTCGACCGACGCTGGGAGGCGCCCGGCCATGCTCTGGTAGCTGTAGAGGGGTTGGCCAGTGTCGAGGTCGACTACGTAAGCCCCGCTGGAGGAGCCGGCGGCGGAGACCCCGCTCGCCAGGTTCTTGTCCAGCGTCTGCAGTGGGTTTTGAGCGAGCGCAGCAGGGGCTGTCGCCAGCGTGACCGCGAACACCATGATGCAACCGCGCACCCTCGGCATCGAGCGTTCTAACAACGTGCGGGAGCAAAAGGTGCGGTCACCCGACAGGTGCGGCCGCCCGTCCGGCACTGCCCGTAGAATCGCCTGGCCGATGGGCAAGGTCGTCAAGCTCGAACCCGCGACGGGGCCGCGCGAGAGCACGTCTCGCCGACGTCCCCGCCGCTCGAAGTCAGCTCTGGTGCTGGGCGGAGGCGGCTTCACCGGTGGGGTCTACGAGATCGGCGCGCTGCGCGCGCTCGACCTGCTGTCGGTCAACCGCACCGTCAACGAGTTCGACATCTACGTCGGGACGAGCGCCGGCTCATTCGTCGCCTCGGCGGTCGCGAACGGGATCACGCCCGAGGAGATGATGCGCGTGATCGTCCAGCAGGTGCCGACGCCCTTCCCCGACGCTCGGGTCGGTGCCTTGCTCAAGCCGAACTACAGCGAGTTCTTCACCAAGGGACTGTTCATGCCGTGGCGCATGGCGCAGCTGTTGCGGACGCTCGTCCGCGATCTCGGCCAGGTGTCAGCGGTCGACCTCGTGATCGGGCTGGCAGGCGTTTTGCCGTCGGGCCTGTACTCGACCGATGGCATCGAGCGCTATGTGCGCCGGGTGCTCTCCGATCCGGGCCGGACCGACGACTTCCGGCTGCTCCCGAACGAGCTGTATCTCGCCACGACAGATCTCGACACCTGCGAGCGGGTCGTGTTCGGAGCCGAGGACTGGGACGACGTGGCGATCTCGACCGCGGTCGCCGCCTCGAGCGCCTTGCCGATGGTCTACAAGCCGGTCCAAATAAAGGATCGCGACCTGATCGACGGCGGCATGTTGTCGACGACCAATCTCGACATCGCCGTCGAAGCCGGCGCGAAGTTCGTCGTCGTCGTCAACCCACTCGTGCCCTTCGTCAATGACTTCGACAAGCGGATCCAGACTCTGACAGGGGCCCGTCCGAGGCGAGTCTCCGACATGGGCTTCCCACAGATCGGCTACCAGACTTTCAAGCTGCTCGCCTACCAGCGGCTACACGAGATGGCCCGGCAGTGGGAGCAGCGCTACCCCGGCGTCGACATCATCCTGATCGAGCCCGAGCCGAACGACGAGCTGATGTTCCAGACGAGCATCCTGAACTACACCTCACGGGTCGACATCGCCCGGCATGGGTTCGAGTCGGTGACGCTCAAGCTGGCGCAGGAATACTCGCGCTACAAGCGCATCTGCGCGCGCCATGGGATCGAGATCTCGGCGTCACGTGTGCGCAAGGTGGTCAAGCATTTCGAGGCCGAGCGCGAGCAGACCCACGCTTGGCGCAAGATCCTCGAACAGACGACCTCGGCGCTGATGCGCCAGACGTCTCAGGAGTAGCGGGGCGACTGAAAGGGCCGTGGGGGGCTTTGGGCGCTCTAGGCGGCGCCGGCCGGCTGCGGGCTCGCCTGCTGTGAGAGAGGCGTCTCCCGCAGACTGCCGAGAAACAGGGTCTTATCGATCCGACCGTGGAAGATCGGGACGCCCAACTCGATGCACTTGGCGATTACGTCTCTTCGTTCCAGACCCGACTCTCGCGCAAGCTCGGTGGGCGTCAGATGGACTGCCATCGATCCTTTTCCTCCTTTGCCGTTCATCACATATCAACAAGTATTACTGGTTGAGCAGACGGTCTCAATCCTCCGCCGAACTTTCGTGCGGTTAGAGCGGAAAGGCCCGTAGTCACTTGCGCGGTGCTCAGATGAACGGTAAAGTTCGCAAACTCCCCGGTAGGGGCAGCGGTCATGCTCCAAGGAAAGGGAAGTAGTAGCGCATGTCGGCGCTAGCACACGGTAGTCGGCCCCCCGGCACAGAGCCCAGCGAGCAAGAGCTCGTCGCGGCCGTGCGCAGCGGTGATGATCGCGCGTTCGAGGAGCTGTACGCGCGCTACGGCCGGCGCATCGTGTCGTACGTGTTCGGCATGGTCGGCGACCACGGACGAGCCGAGGACATCGCGCAGGAGGTCTTCATCTCAGCGCTGCGGCGGATGCGCGCGACGGAGCGGCCGATCGCTTTCAAGCCGTGGATCTACGAGATCGCCAAGAACGCGTGCATCGACGAGTTCCGCCGCACCCGCCGTGCCCAGGAGGTGCCGCTCGAGGCCGACGACGACACCGAGATTCCCGCTCGCCAACCGGTCGCGTCCGGTCAGACCCCGCACGCTTCCTATGAGCGGCGGCAGCAGCTCAACGATCTGACCGGCGCGTTCCGGGGCCTCTCGGACAACCATCACAAGGTCCTCGTGCTGCGCGAGCTCGAGGGTCTGTCCTACTCGGAGATCGGACGGCGTATGGGAATGACCCGGCCGGTCGTTGAGAGCACGCTCTTCCGAGCTCGGCGGCGGTTGGGCCAGGAGTACGAGGAGATCGCGAGCGGACAGCGCTGCGAGCAGGTCTGTGCGGTGATCGACTCCGGCGGAGCCGGCGCGATCCGCGCTCTTGGGATCCGCGAGCGCCGTCGCCTCACGCGCCACGTCTCCCATTGCCAGCCCTGCCGCAGGCATGCATGGCTGGCCGGCGTGGAGGAGTCCGTCCTCCGTCCGCCGAGCCTCGCCGAGAAGGTCGCGGCGCTGCTCCCGATCCCGGCGTTTCTACGCTGGCGGCGCGGGGGGTCCGAGGACGAGACCTCGACCGTGTCAGGGTCGCATTCGGTGGCCTCGCTTCAGTCGCTGCAGACCGCTGCTCAACTCGCAGGCCCCGGTTCGCCTGCACCGGTGCTCGGGCGCGCCGCGGCGGCCGTGGCCGCGCTGGCGATCGCTGGAGGCGGCGTCGTCGCCGTCAGCTCGCACGGGGCATCCAAGCCGGCGCGACCGAAGATCGGCGCCACGGTCGGCGGCGCACCGCCGTCACGCCGTTCTGCGGTAGCCAAGGTCGCGAGAGTCCACGCGGTGCGCGGCGCGAGGTCCTCGGCGGTCCCCGGTCGCGCCAGTGCGGCCCGTGGGTCGACCGCCGCCCCGGCGCAGAGCGCGTCCGGGGTGGCGCACACGGCTGGTGCGCAGACACAGACAGCGGGCAGCGGCGGCACGTCCGGCCTGCCGCTGACGTTGACGACGGCGAAGCAACCGCCGTCGCCCTCGCTGCCCCACCTGCCGAAGGTGAACGTGCCCCAGCCGCCGGGTGGACTACCACAGGTCAACGTGCCTGCGCTCAATAACGTCCTCAATCAGGTACCGGATCCGGTCCAGACCGTCCAGAAGACGCTCAGTGGACTCCGTCAGCAGCTCGGAGGAGGCCTCTAGCGCTCCAGGGGCCGCTCGCGGCGCCTGTGGAATACTTGTTCGATCGGGGCGTGGCGCAGCCTGGTAGCGCGCACCGTTCGGGTCGGTGAGGTCCCCGGTTCAAATCCGGGCGCCCCGATTTCCAGACCTGCGCTTGAGCAGGGATTTTCTGCGTTATCTGCCGCCCGCTCGGCGGGCCGCTCTTGTTGTTCAAATGGTAGGTATGCCGTGTCCCTGCCTAAATCCCGCTCGTCGACCGAAGAATTCGGGCTCTACTGGCCGATCTGTGAGCGGGTTCGGCCGGGTGGTGCTGGTCGGTGTCCGCCGAGGCTGAGCATTGCCAGCGCGATGAGGGCGTTGGTTGCGACTCGCATATGGGGGTCACGCCCGACCCTGCGGGTGGGCGGCGTGGGATAGCGTCTCGGGGCGTGGAGTTTGGGGCGCGACATCTTCCGACTGGCACGGTCACGATGCTGTTCACCGACGTGGAGGGGTCGACGCGTTTGCTGGACGAGCTCGGTTCCGAGCGATTCGCCGATGCAGTGCTGGCTCATCGCGGACGGCTTCGTTCTGTGGCGGATGCACACGGTGGGGTGGAGATGGCGACGGAGGGCGATGCCTTTTTCTTCGTGTTCCAGAGCGCCGGTGACGGTTTGGCTGCCGCCGGCGAGATGCAATCGGCACTTGCGGACGGTCCGTTGCGGGTTCGGATGGGAGTCCATTCGGGCGAGGTCCTGCTCGCCGGGGGAGACTATTTCGGAATGGCGGTGCATAAGGCGGCGCGGATCTCCTCGGCCGCGCACGGCGGGCAGGTTGTTGTCTCGGCACAGACGCGGACGCTCGTGGACGCCGCGCTGCGGGACCTCGGGGAGCACCGCCTGAAGGACCTCGCGGCGCCGGAGCGCCTGTTTCAGCTGGGAGACGCGAGCTTCCCGCCTCTGCGGACGCTGCGCCACGTTCATCTGCCGGTACAGGCAACCCCGCTGCTCGGTCGTGAGCGCGAGCTCACGGAGTTGCTCGAGCTGGCCGAAGGTCATCGGCTGGTCACGTTGACCGGGACAGGCGGTACGGGGAAGACGCGGTTGGCGCTCGCGCTCGCAGCCGAACTCGCTGACCGCTACGCGGACGGGGTGTGGTGGGTCTCGCTGGCGGTGGTGACGGACCCAGCGGTCGTGGTGCCGACGATCGCGACTGCGGTGGGCGCCGGCGAGGATCTCGCTGGTTATCTGAGCGGCCGGTCGCTCCTGTTGGTCCTCGACAACCTCGAGCAGGTCATCGATGCCGCTTCGGTTATCGCCGAGTTGCTCGCGGCCGCGCCGGGATGCGCAGTGATCGCCACCAGCCGGGAGCGGCTTGCGATCTCGGGTGAGCAGGAGTATCCGGTGGGGCCGCTGTCGCCCGCGGGGGCAGTGGAGTTGTTCAGCGCGCGGGCGCGGCAGGTCAAGCCGGACTTCGAGCCGGGCGCAGACGTCGATGCGATCTGTGCTCGCCTCGATCGTCTGCCGTTGGCGCTCGAGCTCGCCGCGACGCGTGTCAAGCTCCTCTCCGAGAACCAGCTTCTGACCAGGCTGCAGCAGCGGCTGCCGCTACTGGCCGGCGGCGGCCGCGACCTACCCGGCCGCCAGGCGACGATGCGGGCGACGATCGCCTGGAGCTACGACTTGTTGAACGAGCACGAGCAGCGGTTGTTCGCCCGGCTGGCGGCTGTTCCTCGGCAGTTTTGAGCTCGAGGCTGCCGAGCAGATCTGCGTGGCGAAGCTTGACGACCTGCAGTCCCTAGTTGACAAGAGCCTGGTCCGCGAGGGCGACAACAGCCGCTTCTTTCTCTTGGAGACAACGCGCGAGTATGCGCTTGAGCAACTTGACGCGAGCGAGGACCAGGATGAGGTTCGGGCTCGCCACGCCCGCTGGTACTTCGCGCTTGGCATCGCCGCCGGCCGCCAGGACGCCGAGCAGGCGGACGCGATAGCCCGCCTGCGACAGGATCCCGGCAATGTCGCGCTCGCCCTCGCTTGGGCGCTCGATCACGACATCGCCGCTGGCTTGCCGCTCGCCGACTCAGTGTTCTACACCTGGTTGGGAGCGGGCCGTAACCGTGAGCTCAGGCGCTGGTACGAGGCCGCCCTTGCGGATCCAGGTGGGCTCTCACCCAGGCACCGAGCCGACGCGCTCGCCGGCCTTGGCATCACGCTCGCGTACAGCGATACCCCCGAGCCGGCGCGGACAGCACTGACCGAGGCCCTGACGCTCTACCGCGAAGCCGGCGACGAACGTAATGAAGCGCGCGTGCTCATGCGCCTCGGCGGCGTCGAGTTTGTGTCCGGCTCCCCGGAGGGATGATCGAATGGTCAGAGCAGGCGCTCCCGATCTACGAGCGTCTCGACGACTCGGAGGGGGTCGCCCGCTCGCTCCACTACATCGCGGAGGGGCTCCGCGACAGTGGCGAGTTCGAGCGCTCAGCGGAGCTGTACAAGCGCGCGATCGAGATCAAGCGCGAGCACGGCCTTACGAACGTTGCCGCCGCGCTCCACAGCCTCGGTGACCTCTCGCTCGACACGGGCGACCTGCCATCCGCCGAGCGCTACTACCACGAAGCGCTCGCCCTGGCGCCAGAGGAGGACGACGTACGGTTGCAGGCCTATTGCCTGGCCGGGCTCGCCTGCGTGGCGGCGGAGAGCAACGACGCGACGGCAGCCGGGCGGCTGTGGACACTCGCTGAGCGGATCGAGCAGCAGATCGGCTTCCGGATGCTGCACGCCGAGCGTGTCCGCTACGAGCGAACCCTCACGCCGGGTCTGCGCGATGAAGGCGAGTTCCGTATCGGTGTCGCGAACGCTGCGCAGCTAGACCCAGTCACCGTAGTCGCCGACCTGCTCCGCCCCTGAACCAGAGGGCGATGTGGCCCACGGGATGTCACGCAATGCGTTACACTGTCGGACATGCCCGCTGCGCGCCAGTTTTCTGCACGCCTGGACGCGGGGATCGTTGAACGCCTCGAACGCCGCGGCGCGCGATCAGGCCTGAACAAGTCGCGGCTCGCGGAGCGCTATATCGACGAGGGGGTGCGGATGGATGACCATCCGGGGATCGTGTTCCGGGATGGGCCGACCGGCCGGCGGGCCGGGCTGGCCGCCGGTCCGGACGTTTGGGAGGTGATCGGCGCGCTGCGTTCGACTCGTCTCAAAGGGGAAGAGGCGATTCAGGCGGCAGCCGAGTGGTCGGGCCTGAGCGTGCGCCAGGTGCGCGATGCGATCGGCTACTACAGCGAGTATCCGGACGAGATCGACGAGCGGATCCGGCTGAACGAAGAGGGGGCGGACGCGGCCGAGCGGCGGTGGCGTGAGCAGAGCCTCACGCGGTGAAGCTGCTGCTCGACGAGATGCTTTCGGCCGTCGTCGCCGAGCAGCTGCGTGGCCGGGAGCGCGATGTCGAAGCGGTCAGCGAGCGACGCGAGCTTCGGGGACTGACCGATCGGGACCTATTCGAGTACGCGCAGAGCGCCGGGCGCTCGCTCGTGACCTACAACCGGGACGACTTCCTCGAGCTCGATCGCCTCTACCGCGGCGAAAACCGGCCGCACTGCGGGATCGTGATTCTCAACCCGCGGCGATTCCCTCAAGGCCCCGTCTCGATTGGGCCGTTGGTCACTTCGCTGGACCGGCTGCTCGATGCCGGCGCCCCGTACGAGAGCTTCATCCACTGGCTTCAGTGACTCCCGCGCGGTTCTGGCAGGGGATCCATCTCCCTGCCGAAACCCCGGCAATCGACCGCAAAAACCGAGGTTACGAGCTGACGGAAGCCGACACCGGAACCCATCGGTATGCAGGTATTTCTTAGAACGCCCCCGGATTTCGCCCATAATTCGGGTCGGTGAGGTCCCCGGTTCAAATCCGGGCGCCCCGATGTTAATGTAGGACAGCGAAGCCTTCGGCTCCCTGATCAGCAGATGGTGAAGGTCACCTTGAGCGTCTTGGTCACGATCAGCGTGTGCTTCTTGCCGTGCTTGCGAACCGTCTTGGCGTAGGAGATGGTCACCCGCAGCGTGTGCGTCCCGGCGCTCAGGCCGGCGATCGACAGCGACTCGTTGGCGACCACGTGGTGAGCCGTGGCGTTGGGCAGATAGACGGTCTTCTTCACGAACACGGGCTTGCCGTTCTTCGTGACGACCACGGTTTTGCCGTTGACCTTGTGCGTCTTCTTGACGCGCATGGTGTGCTTGCGCCCCTTGTCGATATAGAACTGCGCAAGCTTGAACTTCAGCTTCGGCTTCTTGTGCGCGACGCTCTTCGAGTTCAACGTGACCGGGAGCTTGCCGTCCGTGGCCACGCACGCCGAAGGAGTCGTGAGCGTGATCAACTGATCGCCGAAGCTCGAGGTCGTCGTGGTGGTCGTCCCACCACCGCCACCACCCGAACTCTCGGGCGGGCCGGTGAACGCGAACACCGCGCCCGCGGAGCTGCTGTCACCCGGGCCGCCGATCAGGGCTGTGCTCGCGTCGGACGACAGTCCGATGCTGTATCCGAATTCGCCCGGTCCGCTCTCGGTGCCGCTCGTCGGGGTGAGCTGCTGCCCCATCCAGGTGGTCCCCGAGCGCGAGAATACCCAGGCCGACCCGACGAACACGCCGCCCGACGTATCGCGCGGGCCACCGACGATGGCCGTGTTGCCGCTGGACGACAACGCGACGCTTTCGCCGAATTCGCCCTCTCCGCTCTCGGTGCCGCTTGTCGCGGTTAGCTTTTGCTGCTCTATCCATGTCGAGCCCGAGCGGGTGAACACCCATGCCGCCCCGACCAGGCTGTTGTCGCCAACGCCGCCGATCAGGGCAGTGCTGCCGTTACCGGACAGCGCCGCGCTCCCGCCGAACTCAACGGGGTCGATCCCGCTCACGGCATCGGGAGGGGTGAGCTTCTGCTGCTGGGTCCAGGTCGTGATCGAGCGGGTAAACACCCATGCCGCCCCGGCACTGCTGTTGTCACCCGGCCCGCCGATCAGTGCCGTGTTGCCGTCAGCGGACAGAGAGACAATGTCCCCCAAGGCGGCATCGCCTGTCTCGGTGCCGCTAGTCGCGGTTAGCTTTTGCTGCTCTGTCCACGTTGAGCCCGAGCGGGTGAACACCCATGCCGCCCCGACGGCGCTGTTGTCGTTGGGACCGCCGATCAAAGCCGTGTTGCCGTCTGCGGACAGCGAGACGTTGGTCCCGAAATCGCTTGCCTCGGGGGCGGAGATCATCTGTTGCACGGTCCAGGTCGAGCCTGAGCGCGTGAAGACCCAAACCGCCCCGACTCCGAATCCACCGTCGTTGGGGCCGCCGATCAGGGCCGTGCTGCCGTCGCTCGAGAGCGCTACCGCGGCACCGAAGCCGGCCTCTTGAGCGTCGGGGGGAGGAAGCACCTGCTGCTGGGTCCAGGTCGAGCCGGACCGCGTGAAGAACCACGCCGTGCCGTAAGTGGTGTTGTCGAGTGCGCTGCCGATCAGTGCCGTATTGCCATCCGCCGAGATCGCGACCTGTTCGCCGAACTCCTTGTGTGTGCCGCTGGCGGTCAGCTTCTGCTGCTGGACCATCGGGTCGATCCGCAGGGGATAGATGGCGCGGGCGTCGTCGATCTGAATCAGGACGCGGCCCCGGTTGAGCGATAGCCACGCCGGGACCGCTCGCCCATGGGCGTCAGTGACGCGCAAGCCGCGGTAGCTAAGGGCCGTCCGCCCGAACACGACTGCGCCGCCCTCGAGCCGCGATTGCACCGGACCATCCACCCGCACCGCCAGCGTCAACAGCCCGCTCCCCGCCGGGCGCCGCGCGACATCGAATCCCTGCTCGATCCCGAGTGGCCCGTTCGCGTACCACTCAGACACCCAGCCGCGCGCGTAGCTGACGCGATTTCCAGACGCCCGCGGAACCGCCGCGGGCACAGCCCGCAGCTCGCCCTGGCGCCCGATCGCCGCGAGCGCTAACGACACCCGCCCCGCCCGCGAGCGCACCACAACACCGGCAGAGCCGAACCGCAAACCGAATCCCTGCGCCGGGTTGCTGGCCGCCAGACCATCCACCCGATACGCCGGGTCGGTATTGCCGATTGCCGCCGATACCGCCGCGCGCGCCGAGGCCGGCAGCGCACCCAGACTCCGCCGCGGCTGCAACGGGCCCGATGCCGCATGCCCCTGTGGCGCGACGGCGCTCCGAGCCGCCAACAGCACCATGACGACCAAACCCGCCACCACGACCACGCCCGCAAGTGCCACCGCGCGCCGACTGACCCACAGCCGCATACCCGAAACTCCTGACCGCTGGACGCCCACGCCCAGCGCGGCCTCGCCGCTCAACGCTGCTGTGCGCACACCAACCAGCCGATCCCGGATCAGCATACGCTGGGTCACCTTGAGGTCTTGGTCACGATCAGCGTGTGTTTCTTACCGTGCTTGCTGATCGTCTTCTTGTAGGAGATCTTCACCCGCAGCGTGTGGGTCCCGGGGGTCAGTCCAGCGATCGACAGCGACTCGGTCACCGGCACGTGGTGGGCGGTCGCGTTGGGCAGATAGATCGTCTTCTTCACAAACACGGGCTTGCCGTTCTTTGTGACGACTACTGTCTTGCCGTTGACCTTGTGCGTCTTCTTGACGCGCATGGTGTGCTTGCGCCCCTTGTCGATATAGAACTGCGCGAGCTTGAACTTCAGCTTCGGTTTCCTGTGCGCGACGCTCTTCGAGTTCAAGGTGACCGGGAGGTTGCCGCCCGTGGCCGCGCACGCCGAAGGAGTCGTGAGCGTGATCGACTGATCGCCAAAGCTCGACGTCGTGGTAGTGGTCGTGCCACCGCCGCCGCCGCCGCCACCGGCGGCCGTGACCGTCATCGGCACGACCCCCGCTTGCGTCGAGCTTGCGCCCCTCCCGACCCCGACGCAGCTCGTCGCGCTCGAGCACCCCACAGCGTCGACGGAGCCGAGGCCGGTGCCGAACTGGGCAGCGCCGGGAGTGCCGTCGGGGGCGATCGGCAGCAGCATTCCTGGTCCCTCCTCGACCGGGAGTTTTGTGCCCACACCCACGCAAGCGGTCGCGCTCGGACACGCGACGCCTACGGGCCCAGCGCCAGTGATCGTCTGCGTGGCGCCTGGACGGCCGTTCGCAGTGATCGGCACCACCACGCCCAGGCCCCCGTTCGGGCCGGCGGAGTTGAGCCCGACCGCGATGCAGCTGGCCGAGCTTGGACACGCAACCCCCTCGAGATTGGTGGTCCCGGTGACGGCCTGGGCGGTCCCCGTGGTGGTGCCCGCGATCGGCACCACCACTCCCACGCCCGTGTTCGAGGCGGCCGAGTTTTGCCCGACCGCGAGGCAGCCGGTAGAGCTCAGGCACGTCACCCCGGTGAGATTCGTCGTCCCGGTGACGAGTTGGGCGGTGCCTGGGGTGCCGCTGGCGATCGGCACCACCACGCCGACGCCCGGGTCGGTGCCGTTGTTCCCGACCGCGAGGCAGCTTCTCGAGCTCGGGCACGTCACCCCATTGAGAGGGCCGGTCCCGGCGATCGGCTGGGCGGTGCCCGGCGTGCCGTCGCCGCCGATCGGCACGACCACCCCCTGCAAGCCCGTCGGGTCCGACCCGACGGCCTCGCAGCTGGTCGCGCTCTCACACGCCACCCCGTTGAGCTCGGAGGCCCCCGGCACCATGATCGGGCTGCCCGCGGTGCCATCGGTGATCGGCACTACGAGCGCGTTTGCGCCAACGTTCAAGTTCATGAATCCGACCGCTAGGCAGCTGGTCGAACTCGTACACGCCACCCCGTTGAGACTGGAGGCCCCGGTGATCAGCTGAGGAGTGCCCGGCGCGACCGTAGGAGGGGTGCCGGCCAGCGCCGCCTGGGCCCCCGCCAAGCCGAGCACCGCAGTCAACGCGATCCCGACCAGCAGACGCAGCCAAATCCGTGTGGTCCTTATCACCCTCGGCCCCCGAGCATCGTGTTTGGGAGTAGTAACGCCCTCGGAGCCGCATGTCAATGGTGTTGACCGGACGCATTACGCAGTCACTTCGTAGCTCTTCGTGTTGGCGTACGTTTGATGCGTGTTCGAACTGCAGCGTCTTCGCTCTGATCACGAAGCGGCGATCCACGCCTTTGAGCGGGAGAACCGAGCCTACTTCGCCGAGTTCATCAGCGATCGCGGCGACGAGTTTTTTGAGCAGTTCGCTGAGCGACATCGCGCGATGCTGGCCGAACAGGACGCCGGCGTGAACGCTTTTCACGTCCTCATCGGATGACGACGGGACGATCGTGGGCCGCTTCAATCTCTACAACCTCGCGGACGGGACTGCCGACGTCGGTTTTCGCGTCGCACAACGGGTCGCCGGTCGTGGTGTGGCGACTTCCGCGTTGCGGGATCTGTGCCGGATCGCGAGCGACCAGTACGGGCTTCGGATGCTCAGAGCGGCGGCCAGTAACGAGAACGTGGGCTCTCAGAGGGTGCTCACAAAGGTCGGGTTCGTGGCCACCCGGCCGGCCGAGGTCGGCGGGCGACGAGGATCCTCGTACGAACTCACTTTGCCCCGTCTCTGACCACTCCAGCTCGGTCAGCCGACCCGTTCGTAGACGCTGACGTGGCGCCAGCTGTCGGCCGCGAACCGCTCGCCGCTCCAGCCACCGAATCGGTGGCGCAACCGGAGGCCCGCGATCCGGGCCATCAGGTCGAATTCGGCCGGGTAGGCCAGGCGCAGACTGATCGGCCCGAAGGCGATGCCGTCGGAGTTGATGTGGACATGGTTGGCGTCCAGCACCTGGGTAACCGGGTCATAGCTGCCGACGTGCAGCGTGACTCCGTCCGCGGCGATTCGCTCGGCGTCCACAAACTGGCGCTCGCGCCTGGTAGGGGCGCTTGGCACGGCACACTCGAGCACGAACACGCCCGCCGGGCGTCAGGTGCCGTGAGGCGTTCTCGAAGCAGCGGACCTGTTCCTCCTGGGTGAGCAGGTTGCCGATCGTGTTGTAGACGAGATAGACGAGGCCGTAGCGGCGTCCCATGTCGACCGTCGCCATGTCGCCAAGAACGACGTCGAGCTGCTCGTCGTCGGGCTTCTCGCGCATGCGGTCGATCATGTGCGGCGACTGCTCGATCCCGTCAACTGTCACGCCGGTGCGCGCGAGCGGCAACGCAACCCGGCCAGTGCCGATCGCGAACTCGAGAGCGTCTGCCGCGCGCGCGAGCGGTTCAAGAAAGGCGACGGTCTCGTCCTCGTCGCCCCTGGTTTCGTGGACCACATAGCGCGTCGAGATCTCTTCTCCAAAACTCGCGCGCGGATCGAAACCCTCCATCGTCCTCAACCACGCACCGCGATGCGAGGTAGCGCGCGGCGACGCGGGCGGCGAACCCGAGCGGTGCTCGGGACGAGATTCGCGCGCACGACGCGGCGCCGGTTCTCTGCCTCCCGGCGCAACTCGTCGTGGCGGGCCAAAGCGAGTCGATACAGAACGGCGGTCATCGGTCACTCCTTGTAGGGGGATGAAGAGCCATGCCCGCCAGTTCAACCGAACGCGCCGAATTCGCGAATGCATTTAGCATATAGCTAAATGATCACCATCGAGCTGAGCGTCGAGGACCTGGCGAACACGCGCTTCGCGATCTCGCCGCTGGGCGAGGCCGTGCGCAGTCTCCGCGCGCTATCCGACCCAAGCCAGCACACGCTGCATCTCCCGTGGCTGCGAGATGTGCGCGAGCGACTCGACGATCAGGACCACGCAATGCTCCACGCGCTGGTCGGGCCGAGCCGGCTGCCGGCGGATTACCGCGGCAATCCGAGCCAGCCGCTGCCGGACTTCCTCACGCCCCGCCCGCAGCGCTTCGGCCCAAAGTACGAGGACGAGCTGGCAATGGTTCGCGGGACGCCGCCCGAGCTCGTCCGCCGGGACCTTCTCGCGACCCACGCACCCGATCCGGTGCCGGAGGCATTGCGCTCCATCGAGCGATCCGACAAGCGCGCGGCACGGAGGCTGCTGAAGACGATCTGCGAGGCGTTAGATCGCTACTGGGAGCGGGCGCTCGCCCCGGTCTGGCGTGAGATGCGGCTGGTACTCGAAGCCGACACGACCTACCGCGCCCGCCAGCTGGCGACGGGTGGAGCGAGCCTTTTGTTCTCGGATATGCACCCCAATCTGAGGTGGGCGGATGGAGCGCTGAACGTGAGTGAGATGGTCGGGCACCACACCGTTGCGTCGGGCCAGGGGCTGTTGCTGATGCCGTCGATCTTCGCGACCAAACCGGCACCGCCGATCGATCCTGCCGAGCCTCCTTCGCTCGCCTATCCGAGCCGCGGAATCGGAACACTGTGGGCGCCTGCACCCGAGCCCGACCGAACGGCGCTGATCAACTTGCTGGGGCGTCGCCGAACGCTGCTGCTGCAGATGATCGCCGAGCCGCTGCCGACCGTCGAAATCGCGCGCCGGCTGAAGATCACCCCGGGAGCCGTGTCCCAGCACCTGCAGGTCCTCCACGCCACCGGCCTGGTCACACGCGCGCGCGACCGGCGACAAGTGCTCTATCGCCGTACCCCGCTCGGCGACCAGCTCAGTCGAGCTTCTCCAACGCCTTCAGATACGCCTCGGTGAACGTCGGGAACTGGGCGACTGTGTCGCGCAGGACGGCGAGCGGGATCTCGGCCTTGATGGCCAGCGCGGCGTGGTGGATCCACTCGCTGGCGAGCGGGGCGACCGCCCACGCCCCAACGAGCACATCGCGTTTGCGGTCGGCGAGGATGCCGAGCTCGCCGCGCGGGTTCTGCTCGTAAGTCCACGGCCGCGCGATCACTTCTGCGAGCTTCACGCGGGCAGTCGACACGTCGATCGCGCTTTCGCGTGCCTGGTCGGTCGTCGTACCGACCGCTGCGATCTCGGGGTCCGAAAAGACCACCCGCGGGATCGCGTCGTAACGCGCACGGGCGGCGTTGCCGAGGATCGCGTCGACCACGATCCGGGCCTGGTACATCCCGACGTGCGTAAACGGCATTACGCCGGTCACGTCGCCGACGGCCCACACGCCCTCGGCCGCGCGGCACTGCTCGTCAATCTCGATGCCCTTCTGCCCCGGCTCGATGCCAACCGTCTCGAGCCCGAGGCCGTCGATGCGGGGTTTGCGGCCCGTCGCGATCAGCAGCTTGTCTGCCCGGACCTCATCGCCGCCCGCAACGCCCATGCGGATCTCGCCGTCGGCCTTTGCCACGGACTCAGCCTTCGTACCGAGGCGCAAGTCGATGCCCTCGCCACGCAGGCACTCCGAGATCAGCTCGCTGACCGTCGGCTCCTCGCGCTCGACCAGCCGCTCGGAGCCCTCGATCAGCGTGACCTTGGCGCCGAATCGGCAGAGAAACTGTCCGAGCTCGATACCGACTGGTCCTCCGCCGAGCACCGCGACGCTGTCGGGCACCTCGGTCAGGGCCGTTGCCTCGCGATTGGTCCAGTAGTCGATTTCGGATAGGCCGTCGATCGGGGGGATCACCGGCTCAGATCCGGTCGCGATCACGATCCTCTCGGTCTCGAGCGTCTCGCCCGAGACCTCGACGTTGCCTGGCCCTGTGATTTTCCCGGCCCCCTTGTAGACGTCGACGCCCTGGGAGCGGTAGCTCTCGAGCTCGTTTGAGTCGTCGAGGTCGCGGACCATGTAGTCGCGGTACGCGGCGAGCTCCGCAAACGCCAAGCCGGGCCGCTCGACACCCGCTGCGCGCTCGGCCTCAGAGCGCACCTCGGGCGCACGCAGCAATGTCTTTGAAGGGATGCAGGCCCAGTAGGCGCATTCGCCGCCGACGAGCTCGCGCTCGATCAGCGCAACCCGCAGGCCGTGGTCTGGAAGCCGGGACGCGACCACCTCGCCGGCTGGACCGGCGCCGAGCACGATTACGTCATAGCGGTGTGGCAAGGGTCGACCCCCAATCTGTCGGGTGTTTGGGTTCCCTAATAACCGATCGTCGAGGCGGTCCGCTAGGGTGATTGTGTCGTGTTCCAGCACGCAGGAGGAGGAGTTGCTCGACCCCCGGACAATCGAGTCGGAATCGGAGGTCCGCGCAGGACCGCCTGAGCCGCTGCAACCAGCCGAGCTCGCGTTGGCACTTGCGCGCGACTACCTGCTCTCGCTTCAGCACACCGACGGCCACTGGCGGGGGCTGCTTCAGACGAATGTCACGATGGACGCCGAGGACGTCCTGCTGCGCGAGTTCCTCGGCATTCGCGAGGAGGATCGCCTCGCGCGCGCGGGCGCGTGGATTCGCTCTCAGCAGCACGAGGACGGCAGCTGGGCCAATTTCGCGGGCGGGCCGGGCGACCTCTCGACGACGATCGAGGCGTACTGGGCGCTGAAGCTGGCCGGCGAGGAGCCCGCAGCGGAACACATGCGCCGTGCCGCCGCCTGGATCCGCGGGCGTGGCGGTCCGCGCCGTGCGCGCGTGTTCACGCATATCTGGATGGCGCTGTTCGGCCTGTGGCCCTGGGACGAGGTTCCGGCGCTGCCGCCCGAAATGATGTTCCTGCCGAGCTGGGTTCCGCTCGGCCCATACGACTTCGGGTGCTGGGCGCGCCAGACCGTGGTTGCGCTCACGATCGTGCGAGCCCACCGGCCGGTGCGTAAGCTGCCTTTTACGCTCGAGGAGCTCGGCCCTGGCGCGCCCGCCGAGCGGCCGGCGCCGGCCACGCGTACCGGTCGCGCTCTCGGGCTTCTCGATCGCGTGCTGCGTCGCTACGAGCGCCACCCGATCCGGCCCCTGCGCAATGGCGCGCTGCGAGCAGCCGAACGGTGGGTGGTGCAGCGCCAGGAGGCCGATGGGAGCTGGGGCGGGATCCAGCCTCCGTGGGTCTACTCGCTGATGGCGCTGCAGCTCCAGGGCTATCCGCTTGACCATCCGGTGATGCGCGCGGGATTGGACGGCCTCGATGCTTTCGGCGCCGAGCACGATGGTTTCCACTGGCTCGAGGCCTGCCAGTCGCCGGTCTGGGACACCGCGCTCGCGGTCATGGCGCTCGCGGACGCCGGCACCGAGGCCGACGACCCACGGCTCGTGAGCGCCGCCGAGTGGCTCCTCGGCGAGCACGTGACCGACATCGCCGGGGACTGGGCGGTGAAGCGCCCAGGGCTCGCTCCGGGCGGGTGGGCGTTCGAGTACCACAACCTCAACTACCCAGATATCGACGACACCGCGATCTGCGCGCTGGCGCTGCGCCGGGTCGAGCACCCCGAGTCCGACCGCGTCGAGCGGGCCGTGCAGCGGGGCGTCGACTGGATCGTCGGGATGCAGAGCGCGGGCGGCGGATGGGGGGCGTTCGACGCCGACAACACACGCACGCTGATCCGGAAGCTGCCGTTCTGCGACTTCGGCGAAGTGATCGACCCGCCCAGCGCGGACGTCACCGCCCACGCCGTAGAGGCGCTGGCACGCGAGCCGGGGGCCGCCGCGCGCGCGAGCGCGGCGACTGGGCTCGAGTGGCTGCTCTCAGAGCAGGAGCCCGGCGGGTCGTGGTTCGGCCGTTGGGGCGTCAACCACGTGTACGGCACCTCCGCGGCGCTGTGTGCACTGGCTGAGGCCGGAGTTGGTGGCGATAACGAGCGCGTCCGCCGGGCGGTGAAATGGCTCGAGGAGCACCAGAACGAGGATGGAGGCTGGGGCGAGGATTGCCGCTCCTACGTCGACCCCGCCTGGATCGGGCGTGGCGAGAGCACGGCATCGCAAACGGCGTGGGCGCTGCTCGGCTTGGATGCTGCGGGGCAGCCGCGCTCGGACTCTGCCCAGCGGGGCATCGACTGGCTCGTCAGGACACAGCGGCCCGACGGCGGATGGGACGAGCCGCAATACACGGGGACCGGCTTCCCCGGTGACTTCTACATCAACTATCACCTCTACCGCGTGGTGTTCCCCGTGATGGCCCTCGGGCGGTGCTTACGGGGCGAATGAGCTCTCAGGCCCAAGCCACGCCGCCGGATCCAGCGGCCGTCATGGCTCAGGCCAAGAGCGAGAACTTCCCGGTCGCCAGCCTGATCCTTCCTCGCGAGGTGCGGGGGCACTTGCTGGCGCTCTACGGTTTCGCCCGGCTCGTCGACGATGTCGGCGACGAGGCGGAAGGCGACCGCCTCGCGCTGCTCGATGAGCTCGAGACTGACCTCAAACGCGTTTGGGGCGGAAGACCGCACAACGAGCTCATACGCCGCCTCCAGCCCACCGTGCAGGAGTGTTCGCTGCCGATCGAGCCATTCCAAGGGCTGATCGAGGCCAACCGCCGTGATCAGGTACTCCACCGCTACGAGACTTTCGACGAGCTGCTCGGCTACTGCGAATTGTCAGCCGCCACCATCGGAGAGCTGGTGCTGCGGATCTTTGGCTTCGCCTCGCCCCAGCGGCTCGAGCTGTCGAACAAGGTCTGCGCCGCGCTGCAGCTTGTCGAGCACTGGCAGGACGTGGCCGAGGATTACGCGCGGGACCGGATCTACATCCCGCTCGAGGACATGCGGCGCTTCAGCGTCCCGGAGAGCGATCTGGCCAAGCCGGCCGCGACGAGCGAGCTCAGGTCGCTGATGGAGTTCGAGGTCGGCCGCACCAGAGAGCTGCTCGATGAAGGAGCACCACTGGCCTCGACGCTGCCGCGCCGCTACCGCTTGGCGGTCGCGGCCTTCGCCGCTGGGGGGCGTTCAGCGCTCAAGGCGATTCAGCGCGGCGGCTACGACGTGCTGAGCGCCCATGCACGTGCCGGCTTTGCGCGCCGAGCGCTCGATCTGGTTGAGGCTGCGGTCCGAGGATGACTGTCGTGGCGCCCAGCGAGCAGGCGGTCCTCGATGCATACCGGGCGTGCGAAGCGCTGACGCGCGAGCGGGCGGGGAACTTCTACTACGGCATCCGCCTGCTTCCGGCGGCCAAGCGCCGCGCGATGTGCGCTGTGTACGCGTTCGCGCGCCGGGTCGATGACATCGGCGACGGCGAGCTTTCCGCCGAGCACAGGCTCCAGCTGCTGGACCGGCTGCGGGAAGAGCTCAACCGCGAGGAGGGCGATCCCATGTGGCTGGCGCTACGCGACGCCGAGCGGCGCTTTTCGCTGCCGCGCGATGCGCTCGAGGATCTGATCGCCGGCGTCGAGATGGATGTGCGCGGGACGAGCTACGAGACCT
Source organism: uncultured Actinomycetes bacterium (assembly GCA_963795505.1). Lineage (GTDB taxonomy): Bacteria > Actinomycetota > Thermoleophilia > Solirubrobacterales > Solirubrobacteraceae > Palsa-465. The sequence goes on along the minus strand of CAWCIB010000008.1, from coordinate 1,241,806 downwards.
TCGACGAGCTCGTCGTCTACTGCCGCCGCGTTGCGGGAACGATCGGCCGCCTCTGCCTGGCGATCTTCGGAGCAAGAGACAGGGCTGCTGCCGAGCTGCTCGCCGACGACCTCGGCGTCGCGATGCAGCTGACCAACATCCTGCGCGACGTGCGCGAGGACCTCGACCGCGGCCGTGTCTACCTACCCACGGAGGACCTCGTGCGCTTCGGCTGCCGTGACCTCGGCCATGCGCCGCGCGACCAGTTCACCGCCCTGATGGTCTTCGAGGTGCAGCGTGCGCGCGAATGGTTTGACCGAGGGCTGGGTCTTCTGGACCTGCTCGACGGCCGCAGCGCTTCGTGCGTGTCCGCGATGACCGGCATCTACCGGAGGCTGTTGGATCGGATCGACGCCGCCCCACACGTCGTGCTCGACCGCCACGTGTCGCTTGCCACCTGGGAGAAGACTTGGGTCGCACTGCGCAGCCTCGCGGGAGCGGCGCGGTGAGGCGGGTGGTCGTCGTCGGCGGCGGGCTGGCCGGCATTGCGGCGGCCCTCGACTGCGCTGCGGCCGACGCACAGGTCACGTTGCTCGAGGTGCGGCCGCGACTCGGCGGCGCCGCGTACTCGTTCGAGCGCGAGGGGCTATGGCTCGACAACGGCCAGCACGTGTTTCTCCGTTGCTGCACCGAATACCGCGATCTTCTTGAGCGCCTCGGCAGCGTCGGCGAGACAGTGCTGCAGGACCGGCTCGCGATTCCTGTGCTCGCACCGGATCGGCGCACTGCCTGGCTCCGCCGTGGCGGACTGCCGGCGCCGCTTCATCTCGCCGGGTCGCTGCTGCGCTACCGACATCTGAAGCCCGCCGAGCGGCTCAGCGCGGCTCGGACGGCGCTCAAGCTCTCAAGCGTCGACCCGGACGACCCGGCCACCGACTCGCGCAGCTTCGGCGAGTGGCTCTCAGGCCACGGCCAGAGCCCGCGTGCAGTCGAGGCGCTGTGGGAGCTCATCGCCCGCCCAACGCTCAACCTGAGGGTCTCCGACGCGTCGCTGGCCGCCGCGGCGTTCGTCTTCCGCGTCGGCCTGCTCGACCACGCCGACGCAGGCGATATCGGCTACGCGCGTGCGCCGCTGCAGCGCGTGCACGGCGACGCCGCGCTGCGAGCGCTCCGGGATGCCGGCGTCGAGGTCAGACTCGGGTGGCGCGCCGAGCGGATCGAGGGACAGCCATTGGCGGTCTGCGGCGCAGAGCGTCTCGACGCCGAGGCAGTGATCCTCGCGGTGCCACACGAGCGCGCCGTCCGCCTGCTGCCGGAAGGTGCCGTGCGCGATCCGGGCCGGTTCGAGCGCCTGCGCGCCTCGCCGATTGTGAACCTCCACTTCTGCTATGACCGGCGCGTGCTCGAGCACGAGTTCGCCGCGGCCGTCGGATCACCGGTCCAGTTCGTGTTCGATCGCACTGAGTCGGCGGGTCTCGATCATGGCCAGTGTCTCGCGGTGTCGCTGTCCGCAGCCGACGAGGAAGTCGAGCTCTCAGCCGAGGAGTTGCGTGCGCAATTCGAGCACGCGATCGCGGATCTGCTTCCGGCCGCTCGCGGGGCGTCGATCGAGCGCTTTGTCGTCACCCGCGAGCATGCTGCGACCTTCCGCGCCTCGCCCGGGGCTCGTGGCCTTCGCCCAGGGCCGAGCACCGGGATCGACGGCCTGGCGCTCGCCGGGGCGTGGACCGACACGGGTTGGCCTGCGACGATGGAGGGCGCGGTGCGCTCGGGGCACGCCGCCGCTCGGGTCGCGCTGCGGGCGCTGGAGCGCGAACGGGCGGAGGCGCTGGTATGAGCCAGCTCCTTCTCATCGCACCGATGCGAGTCGAGGCGCGTGCGCTGCGTGCGGGCGCGCCAGGTTCGACGGTCGTGCGCTCAGGGATCGGACCGCGGCGAGCGGCCGACGCGGGCGAGGCGCTTGGCTCAGACCAGGCGGATGCCGTGGCGATCGCGGGCTTTGGCGGGGCGCTCAACCCGTGCCTCGAGCCCGGCGACATCGTCGTCGCGAGCGAGCTTCGCGCGCCGGACGGGCGGGTTGAGGCCGTCTGCCCTGGCGCAGAAGTGATCGCCGGCATGCTCCGACGCCGCGGCCTGCGGGCCCACACGGGTCCCATAGCATCGGTGCGGACGCCTGTCATCGGTCGAGCGCGCGCGCGGCTTTTAGAGAGCTCGGGTGCGCTCGCGGTCGACATGGAATCCATCTGGTTGGCGCGCGCCGCGAGCGGTCGCCCGTTGGTGGTGGCACGAGTGATCCTCGACGGCAGCGGGCTGCCTCGGCCGATTCGGGCAACGCGGGCACTGCGGGCGCTCGCGTCGGCCCTCGCCGACTGGTCGGAGCACGTGCAACCGCGCGAGCTTGTACTCGCGGCCCCGCGGGCCTCGTGCGCCGGCGTCGAGCGGGCGATCGAGGTTGTGGAGCGAACACTCGACCGATACGGGCCGCCGGTCTACATGCGCAAACAGATCGTCCACAACCAGCACGTCGTATCCGAGCTCGAGCGCCGCGGCGCGGTATGCGTCGACGAGCTCGACGAGGTCCCGGACGGTTCGACCGTCGTCTTCTCGGCCCACGGCGTCTCACCCCAGGTCCGCGAGCAGGCCCGGCGCAAATCGCTCACAGTCGTGGATGCCACGTGCCCGCTCGTCTCGAAGGTTCACGCCGAGGCCAGGCGGTTCGCGACAGCGGGTTATTCGATCGTGCTGATCGGACACGAGGGTCATGAGGAGATCGACGGGACCGCCGGCGAGGCACCCGAGCAGGTGCGCGTGATCGCGACGGCCGACGAGGTAGATCAGCTCGAGGTTGAGAGCCCGTCCCGGGTGGCCTACCTGACGCAGACCACGCTCGCCGTCGATGAGACCAAGGGCGTCGTCTCGCGCTTGAAGGACCGCTTCCCGGAGATTGTCGGCCCGCGCTCCGACGACATCTGCTACGCGACCCAGAACCGACAGGATGCAGTCAAGGCACTTGCGTCAAACTGTGATCTCGTGCTCGTTGTCGGATCGCGCAACTCCTCCAACTCCAACCGGCTCGTTGAGGTGGCCCAGCGTCACGGCTGCCGTGCGCGGCTCGTCGACTCCGAGGCGGATATAGACCCCGCCCTCTTGAGCAGCGCGCGGCGGGTCGGCGTCTCCGCCGGGGCGTCCAGCCCCGAGCGGCTCGTGCGGCGGATCGTCGGCGCGCTCGAGGTGCTCGGGCCGCTGTCGGTGTCCGAGCACGCGGTCGCCGTCGAGGAGATGGCGTTCGCGCTGCCGCGAGAGGTGCGAGCGTAGTGCCCGTCCCGCTTCGGCAGAGCGTCAAGGTCGGCGCCTACGTCGCGCGCCAGCGGCTCGCGCGGCGCGAGAAATACGCACTCGTGCTCGAGCTCGAGCCGCTTTTCCAGTGCAACCTCGAGTGCGCCGGCTGCGGCAAGATCCAGCACCCCGACCACATCCTCAAACGTCGGATGCCGGTTGAAGACGCCGTCGCCGCCGTCGAGGAGTGTGGCGCGCCGGTCGTCTCGATCGCGGGCGGCGAGCCGCTGATCCATCCCGAGATTGATCAGATCGTGGGCGAGCTGGTCAAGCGCAAGAAGTTCGTCTACCTATGCACGAACGCGCTCTTGATGGAGCGCAAGATGGATAAGTTCGAGCCGTCGCCCTACTTCGCCTGGGCGGTGCACATGGACGGGCTGCGCGAGCGCCACGACAAGTCGGTCTGTCGCGACGGCGTGTTCGACAAGGCGGTCGCCGCGGTCGGGGAGGCAAAGCGCCGCGGATTCCGGGTTACGACCAACACGACGTTCTTCTCCGACGACACCGCGGAGACCGTGCGCGACGTACTCGACTATCTCAACGACGAGCTCGGCGTCGATCAGATGATGATCTCACCCGCGTACGCCTACGAGAAGGCGCCCGATCAGGAGCACTTCCCCGGCGTCGAGCAGACCCGCAGGTTGTTCAGCGCGGCGTTTGCCGACGGCCGGCGGCGGCGCTGGCGGCTGAACCACTCGCCGCTCTACCTGGATTTCATCGAGGGCCGGGTCGACTACGACTGCACCGCATGGGGCATCCCGAGCTACTCGATTTTCGGCTGGCAGCGTCCCTGCTACCTGATGTCCGACGGCTACGCGAAGAGCTACAAAGAGCTACTCGAGCAGACCGATTGGGAGCGTTATGGGCGCGGGCGCGATCCACGCTGCGACAACTGCATGGCCCACTGCGGGTATGAGCCGACGGCCGTAAATGACACGGTGCGCCGGCCGCACAAGGCGCTCGCCGCTGCTCTCCGGCGTTGAGGGTCCTTCTAACCGGGTGATGTCGTCCGTCGAGGTCCCAGGCCACGACATCGTCGGCATTCGGCGCGCCAACCCCGGAGCCTTCACGCTCAGCGGCACGAACTCGTGGATCGTGGGCCGGGATCCGGCTTGGCTAGTCGACCCCGGGCCGGCGCTCGCTGATCACATCGACGCAATCGCGGAGGAGCTCATTCGTCGAGGTGGGCTCGGAGGATTTGCGTTGACGCACGATCACGCCGATCACAGCGAGGCCGGCGCCGCGGTGCGCGAGCGCTTCCCGGATGCGCTCGGCGCCGCGGCGCGGGGCGGGGTCGATGTGCTGCTCACGGACGGCAGCAAGTTCGGCCCACTGGAAGCGATCGCGATCCCGGGCCATGCGCCCGATCACCTTGCGTTCGTCGTCGGAGGAGCCGGGCTGACAGGCGACGCCGTTCTGGGCGAAGGCAGCGTCTTCATCGCCCCGGACCCAGGCGCCCTGCGCGGCTACCTACAGGGACTCGAGCGCCTGCGCGCCCGCGAGTTGGAGGTGCTGTGTCCCGGGCATGGGCCGCTCGTCAGCGACCCGCAAGCGAAGCTCAGCGAGTACATCGAGCATCGGCTCGACCGTGAGCGCCGGCTCCTCGATGCGCTGGATGCCGGGCTGCGCCGGACCGACGAGTTGCTCGACCGCGTCTGGGACGACGCGCCGCTGGTGCTGCGGCCGGCTGCGGCCCTGACGCTCGCTGCCCACCTCGACAAGCTCGACGAAGAGGGGAGGTTGCCGGACGGCGTCGAGCGTCCGGCTCCGCCGGGGAGCTAGCTCGGGTTACTGCCGGGCTGCGTCTGGGTGCCCTGTCCGGTCTGGGGCGAACTCGGCGAGCCGGTGCTGTTTTGTGAGCCCGGCGAGGTGCCGCCGGTGCTGGTGGTGTTCGAATCGTTGGCGCAGCTTGAACCCGTGAGCGCCTTGAGCGTCTGGCAGAACACCTGTCCGGGAGTGGGCTGAGCGGCTTGGCTCGATTGCTGGGTCTGGGTTTGGGTCGGCGTGGGGGCGGTAGTGGTCGGGGTGCTCGTTACCCCGCCGCTGTTGGCCGGGGGAACGACGACCGTCGCCGAGTAGGAACTGCCCCCCGATCGAGCGCTCGGAGGCTTGGCCTGCGGGGTGTGAGGGTGCGTGTTGACCGAAGGGGCGGGCGTGGCGACCGGCGCGGTCGATGTTGGGGCCGGATTCGCCGGTGCGGCCGGGGCAATCGGCGCGGCCGACAGCGCCCGGTGTGTTGCGTGATGTGTTGCGGAGACCGTGTGCTGGATCTCAAGCGCACCACCGGTCGTGACAACCGCAGCGGCCACCAGCGCTGCGACGTGGCCGACCGTGATGCCGGCCGCGCCCGCTGCCGCGCCGCCAACACTCCCGGCTCCGGCAGCTGTGCTGCCGCCCGCTCCTCCGCCGGCGCCGAACAGCTTCGCGAGCAGGCTGAATGGTGCGAAGCCGGCCACCCGGCGACCCCAGCCGCGCATCTCGGCGCGGCATTCGCGGCAAGCGGCGCAATCGCGCAGGTGCCGCCGTGCCATCCAGCTCGGCCGGACACCGCGCTCGTGCGCGATGACAAGGTCCTGGCGGATCTCGGTACAAGCTGCACCGCGCGCGTCACGCGCCTGAATCAGCCCGACTCGAGCTCGCATCAGCAGCGACTTGACCGCGGGCACCGACACCCCGAGCGCGACTGCGACGTCCGCGTAGGGCATCCCCGAGAGCTCGTGCATCAGCAGCGCCGAGCGTTGGTGATCGGGCAGGCGCTCGATGTCGGTCACGAGGCGGCGCAAGCGTCTCGCGCCGCTCACTCGCCGCGACCGGGTCGCCGTCGGGCGTCCGCGGGCAAGTGTCGAGCAGCTCGAGCGGGGATTGCGGCGCGCGGCGCAGCTCATCGACGCAGCGATTGTGGGCTACGCGATAGAGCCATGGACGCAGCGAGAGCTCGCGGTTGCTCGCCCGGAGGCCGGCGTAGGCCCGGATGAAGACATCCTGCAGCGCATCCTCGACATCCAAGCCCCGGCTCGCGAGCATCTGGCGCATGTAGCCGGACAGCTTCGGCCGGTAGCGGTCGTGGATGACGCGGAACGCCTCCTCGCTGCCCGCCCGGAAGAGCGTGACGAGCTGCTGGTCTGAGCGCAACCGCAGGAGCGGTGCAGCGATCCCGACGCGGGGGCGTCCGAGCCGGGCGGCGTGGATCGCGGAGGCTTCCATCGCTAGGCCAGCGAAACCATCACGTGCTTGACCTCGGTGTAGTCCTCAAGCGCGTATGAACTCAGGTCCTTGCCGTAGCCGGACTGCTTGAAGCCACCATGAGGCATCTCAGAAGCGAGCGGTATGTGGTCGTTAACCCATACGCAGCCGAAACGGAGCGCTTTTGCTACCCGCATCGCGCGCGCGACATCGCGCGTCCAGACGGAGGATGCGAGGCCATAGGGTGTGCCGTTGGCCCACTCGATCGCCTCGGACTCCTCGGTGAAGCGCTGCACGGTGATCACCGGGCCGAAGATCTCGCGCTGGATCATCTCGTCGTCCTGCTTGAGCCCGGCGACGACCGTGGGTTCGAGGTAGAACCCGTTGCGGTCCGGCTCTCGGCCACCGGTGGCGACCTCGGCGTGGGACGGCTTGCGCTCGAGGAAACCCTCGACCCGCTCGCGCTGTCTGGCCGAGTTCAGGGGCCCGAGCGTCGTGTCCTCGGAGCTGGTGTCGCCGATCACGAGACCTTGCGCCTGCTCGCTCAGCCCCGCGACCACGTCATCGTGGACCTTTGCGCCCGCCAGTACGCGCGTTGCGGCGGTGCAGTCCTGGCCGGCGTTGTAATAGCCGGTGCCCGCAATCGTCTCGAGCGCAGTCTCGAGCTCTACATCGTCGAACACGACCACCGGGGCCTTGCCGCCCAGCTCGAGATGGACTCGCTTGAGCGTGTCGGCGGCATGCGCCGCGATCCACTTGCCCGTCTCGACGGAGCCCGTCAGCGAGACCATGTCGACCTGAGGGTGGGTGACGAGCGCCTGGCCCGCTGGGTCGCCGTGTCCGGTGATCACGTTCAAGACGCCGCTCGGAAAGCACTCTGCCGCGTACTCGGCGAGCTTCAGCGTCGACACCGGGGTCGTTTCGGCGGGCTTGAGCACGACCGTATTGCCCGCCGCGAGCGCCGGGCCGATCTTCCAGATCGCCATCATCACTGGGTAGTTCCACGGGGCGATCTGGCCGACGACGCCGATCGGCTCGCGCCGGATGATCGACGTGTAGCCGGTCACATACTCGCCCGCCGACTTGCCTTCGAGGCAGCGGCCGGCCCCCGCGAAGAAGCGCAGGTTGTCGACCATGAACGGCACCTCGTCGTCGCGGAACGCAGCGATGGGCTTGCCGGCATTGGCCGACTCGAGCTCGGCCAGCTCGTCTGCGTGCTCCTCGATCGTGTCGGCGAGCTTGAGCAGTGCCTGCGCGCGCTCACCCGGCGTGGTCGTCGCCCAGCCGTCAAAAGCGGCGCGCGCGGCGTTGACCGCGCGGTCGACGTCGGCCTCGGTCGATAGGGGCGCTTGCGCGATCTCCTCGCCCGTGGACGGGTCCAGAACTGGCTCGAGCTGGCCCTCGGCGGGGTCGACGAACGCGCCATCGATGAAGTTCTGGAGCGTTCGCACGGCCGAAACCTACCACCGCGGGGGGCGATAATCCCCGTGTGACGGATCCCGCGTCTGGAATCGGAATCCCGGTGGCGTTCGGCGCCGGGCTGGTGTCGTTCCTATCGCCGTGCGTCTTGCCGCTCGTTCCGGGCTACATCTCAGCGGTCGCCGGGGGCCTACCGGGCGAGGTTCGGCCCCGCCGGGTGATCGGCCCGAGCCTGGCGTTCGTCGCCAGCTTCTCGGCGATCTTCATCTCGCTGGGTCTGCTCGGCCAGCGCGCGCTGCGCGCGAGCCTCACCGGGCCGACCGCACTCAAGGTCTGCGGCGCGCTGATCGTGGTGATGGGTGTGCTCTTCCTACTGGCTCCGTTCGTGCCGCGCCTCGGACGCGAGTGGCACGTCGGCCGGCTGATGGAACGCGCCGGCCGCGGCGGCCCGGTCCTCACCGGCGCCGCGTTCGCGCTTGCGTGGACCCCTTGCACCGGCCCCACGCTCGGCGCGATCATCGGCGCGACTGGGCTGTCGGGCTCTGCGGCGCATGGGGCGCTCCTGCTCGCCGTCTACTGCCTCGGGCTCGGGTTGCCATTCCTCGTGACCGGGCTCGCATTCGGCACGGTCACCTCGGCGCTCGCGGTCGTCAAGCGCCACTACCCGATCGTCATCGGCGTCGGCGGTGCCGTCTTGATCGCGATGGGGGTCTTGATCTGGACCGGCGAGTTCACGACGCTGAATATCACGGTCAACCACTGGCTTCAGGACATCGGGCTACCGAATCTGAACAGCGACACGTAGCTGGGCGCGCGCGGGGTCGGGCGCGCGCGGGGTCGGGCGCGCGACCCACAGAACGACATCCGCTCTCGCGTTCGTCCCACAACCCGGGCTTGGACGTGGCTGTGGGAGACAACTCGCGCTATACGCGAGAAATATCCCAAGCGCAGCGCGGGCCGCCTGGGTAGGAACACCGTGCGGGACACCGAACTCCCAGCGCGTAGGTTGGAATTTGTTACGCTCTCCCAAGTGTGGTTTATTAGGGTGACCTAATGTCCTTCGGCAGCACAGTTGCACTCGGCGCGCTCGCCGGTTTCACGATCTACATCGGGCTGCCCGCTGGGCGGATCCGCTTATTGTCGAGCCGCTCGCGGGTGGCGCTCGCGATGTTCAGCGTCGGCGTCCTGGCGTTCATCTTCGTCGACGTCCTCTCGCACGGGACGGACATCATCAACGCGGCCCTGTCCTCGTACAAGCACGGCCACAGCTCGCTCGGCCATCTGATCCTGCTCGTCGCGTTGCTGGCGGCCGGCTTCATCGCCGGCAGTGCAGGCCTCGCGGCGGTCGAGCGCGCGATCCGCCCGATCGGCTCGCGCACGCCCCCGATCGCGGGGGGCGCGGGTACGGCCGAACTGACAGCCGATGACACAGCCAGTGTCGCGCTCGACGCGGCCCGGCGGCGTGCGCTGCGGACAGGGCTCACGATCGCGAGCGCAATCGGGATCCACAACTTTGCCGAGGGACTCGCAATCGGCGTGTCCGCGCGTTCCGGTGCGATCAGCCTCGCGACGGTGCTGATCGTGGGCTTCGGTTTGCACAACGCCACGGAGGGGTTCGGGATCGTTGGGCCGCTCGGCGACGTCAAGCCCTCGTGGGGATGGCTCGGTCTCGCCGGGTTGATCGGCGGAGGGCCGACCTTCCTCGGCTCGATGGTCGGTTACGGAGTCACCAGCCAGTCGCTCGAGCTGACCTTCTACGCCGCGGCCGGCGGCGCAATCCTTTACGTGATCGGCGAGATCTGGAATGGGATGCGGCGCTACGGCTACCGCGAGCTCGGCCTACTGATGGTCGGCGCCGGGTTCATGGTCGGGGTGCTGACCGATCTGATCGTCACCTACGGCGGCGGTTAGCCCAGGGCGCGGACGGCCGCGGTCACGGCCGCGGCGCCGATCACCGCGACGATCATCGGCACCCGCCGGGTCAGGGCGACGGCCGCGAACACGACCCCAGCGGCGCGCGCGTCGAGCGTCAGCGAGCGGCCCTTGCCGAAGGTCTCGACCACCACGAGCGCGGCAAGCAGCGCGGAAGCGAGCAGCTCGATGACGCTCATCGCGGCCACTGGCAGCGTGCGGCCGCCGAGCAGCAGTGGGCCAACGAGCTTCAGCGCGGCAGTCGCGAGCGCGAGCGCAACGATCGTGATCCAGGTCGAGCTCACGAGCGCATCCTCGAGACAGCCGCCGCCGCGACCGCAGCAGCAAGGATCGGCAGGCCGGCGGGGAGGAAGGGCGTCGTCGCGAGCGCGATCCCGGCGCCCCCGCCGGCCGCAGCCAGTCTTCGCCAACCGCGCACCTCTTCGAACAGCAGTGCCACGAAGAACGCCGGGAAGAGCGCGTCGAGCCCCAGGTTGTCCGGGTTTCCGAGCCCGCGTCCGGCGAGCACGCCGACGACAGTGCCGAGGACCCATCCGGGGTACTGCGGCACTGTGACGCCGACCATGTACCACGGATCGAAGCTGCCGTCCCCGCGGCTGGCGGCCGCCCACGACGCGTCGACGATCGTCATCGCGAACGCGGCGCGGGACAAGGCCCGTCCGCGGAGTGAGGGAGCGAGCGCCAGCCCCATCGCGAGGTAGCGGGCGTTGAGGAGCACGCCCGCGGCGATCGCGGCTGCTGTGGTGCCGCCCGCGCTGACGATCGCGAGTGCGCCGAACTGCGCCGCACCGGAGAACACGATGATCGACATCACGATCGGCGCGACCGTTCCCATCAGCGGTCGCGCCAGCACGCCGTATGAAACCGCGATCGCGAACACCGCCAGCCCGAACGGGAGCCCCTTCCGGATCCCGGCCCGCAGGCGCACTTTCGCGGGCTTGGGATGGTCTCCGGTCACAGCCGCGTACAGTACGGCCACCCCATGAGCACGAGCGATGGAGGTGATGCCCGGCGCGCCGGCACCGCGGCGCTTCTGCTGATCTGCGCGGCCCAGTTCATGCTCGTGCTCGACGTCTCGATCGTGAATGTCGCGTTGCCCACGGTCCAGCGGCACCTTCATATCTCGCAATCGCAGCTGCAGTGGATCGTCACCGGCTACACGCTCACGTTCGGGGGCTTCTTGCTGCTCGGTGGCCGGATGGCGGACGTCCTCGGGCGCCGCCGGATGTTCATGGCGGGTCTTGCACTATTTGCCGGCGCTTCGCTCGTCGGCGGCTTGGCGCAAAGCGGAGTGATGTTGATCATCTGCCGCGGGGTCCAGGGGCTCGGCGGCGCGATCGTCTCCCCGGCCGCCCTATCGCTTCTGACAACAACCTTCCACGAAGGCGCGGAGCGCAACCGAGCGATCGGCGTATGGGGAGCGGTGGCGGCTAGCGGCGGCGCGGTCGGCGTGCTCGTGGGCGGCATCCTCACAGAGGCGGTCACGTGGCGGTGGGTGTTCCTCGTCAACGTCCCGATCGGCGCGCTCGCGATCATGTTGGCGCCCCGCTTGCTCGCCGAGGGGCACGGAGAGATCTCGCGTCGACCAGACCTGCCGGGCGCGGCTGCCATAACCGCTGGTCTGATCGCGCTCGTATACGGCGTCAGTGAAGGGGGACAGCACTCGTTCTCAGCCGCGCGTTCTTGGGTCCCGCTCGTCGCCGGCGTTGCGTTGATCGCCCTATTCGTCGTGATCGAGCAGCGCACGAAGGATCCGCTGCTCCCGTTCAGGATCTTCCGGGTCTCGACCGTCGCGGGGGCCGATCTGGGGATGCTGACACTTGCCGCTTCGATGTTCAGCATGGTGTTTTTTCTAACGCTCTACCTCCAACAGGTCCTGCGACTGTCGCCGATCCAGACCGGACTCGCGTGGCTCCCGATGACCGTCTGCATCGCGACGACCGCTCAGATTGCGACGCGTTTCGTCGGGCGAGTCGGAGTCAAGCCGTTCTTCGCCGGCGGATTGCTGTTGGCGGCCGCCGGCATGGCGCTCCTCAGCAACATTTCCGTGCATGGGAGCTACGCGGCCGATGCGTTGCCGGGATTGCTGCTCGTGGCGCTGGGTATGGGGATGGCGTTCACGACCGCGACCGTCGCGGCGACCGCGGGGATCAGTGACGGCGAGCAGGGGCTCGCGTCCGGGCTGCTCGTCACGAGCCAGCAGGTTGGGGGCTCGGTCGGGCTCGCGGTGCTGAGCTCCGTCGCTGCGGCCCAGACTCGCGCGTTCGCTGGTCCACTCGGGGCCGCACTCGTCCACGGCTTCCAGGTCGCATTCCTGGTCGCGGTCGGGTTCGCGCTCGCCGGCGCCCTGGCAGTAGTGACGCTCGTGCGCGACGACGCCTGTGTTGAGGAATTGCGCCGGCGCCGGCTGCGCGCGCTCGTTCACCGTCCACTGCCCCAGTCCGTCAGCGGCCAACTGTCGCCTTGCCTTCCCGCGGTCGCCGAGCTCGAAGACGGCCTGCCCGAGCTGTCGCTCGCCGACGCCTGAGGCCGGACCAACTAGGCTCACGCGCTGTTGAGCCCCAGCATTCCGATCCCGCCCCACAATGTCCCGCTCACCGGCGGGTCACCGTTCCCCGCGATCGGGTCGTACGCGTTCCTTTCCGACTGCCACACGTGTGCGCTGGTCGCGCCCGACGGGAGCATCGAGTGGATGTGCATCCCGCGGTTCGACTCACCGAGCGTGTTCGGCTCGCTGCTGGACAGGCGTGCGGGAGGTTTCAGGGTCGGACCGTACGGCATGGTCGTGCCCGAGTCGGTCCGATATGTGCCGGGCACGATGATCCTCGAGACGACCTGGATGACCCCGTCTGGTTGGATCGTTGTTCACGACGCGCTGACGATCGGCCCGTGGCACTCGGAGCACGCGGACGAGACGTCTCACACCCGCCCGCCGACCGACGCGGATGCCGACCACATGCTGATCCGAAAGGTCGAGGCGCTCCAGGGAGAGGTGCAGATCGAAGCCGTTTGTGAGCCGATGTTCGACTACGGCCAGGGCCCTGCCCGTTGGGAGCTGTTGCGCGATGACTGGACGGCTGCGGAGGCGTCTTGCGGCGAGAGCAAGATCCGGCTTTACTCGGATCTGCGGATTGGGATCGAGGGCAACCGCGCCCGCGCACGCCACACGCTCAAGGAGGGCGAGCACCGCTACGTCGCACTCTGCTGGACGCACGGGCTCGAGGGTCCGACGGACGCGGACGACGTGCACGATCGCTTCGAGCAGACCTACCACTACTGGCGTAACTGGCTGGGCGGGGGACGGTTCCCCGACCACCGGTATCGCGGCTACCTGCAGCGTTCGGCGCTGACGCTCAAGGGGCTCACCTACGCGCCGACGGGCGCGACCGTCGCGGCGGCGACTACCTCGCTGCCCGAGACGCTCGGCGGCGAGCGCAATTGGGACTACCGCTACTGCTGGATGCGCGACGCGAGCTTCACGCTCTGGGGCCTGCACGCGCTCGGGCTCAACTGGGAGGCCGATGACTTCATGCAGTTTGTCGCCGACCTCGCGCGCAATGAAGACGGGGCGCTCCAGATCATGTATGGCGTCGGAGGCGAGCGCGACCTACACGAGGTGACGCTCGATCACCTGACCGGCTACGAGCACTCCGAGCCGGTGAGAGTCGGCAACGGTGCCTTCGAGCAGCGCCAGAACGACGTCTTCGGCGCGGTGCTCGACTCGGTCTACCTGCACTCGAAAGTCGGTGGCCACATTCCCCAACGACTGTGGCCGGTGCTCCAGGACCAGGTCGCCCGCGCCTGCGCGGTATGGGAGGAAGCGGACCAAGGCATCTGGGAGGCACGGGGCGAGCCCAAGCACTACGTCTCCTCGAAGCTCATGTGCTGGGTCGCGGTCGATCGGGGCACGCGGCTTGCCGAGCTCGTCGCGGATGACGAGTCCGCGCAGAAGTGGCGCACGATCGCGGACAAGATTCGCGAGGACATCCTCGAACATGGCGTCTCCGAGCGCGGCGTGTTTCGCCAGCACTACGACACCGACGCGCTCGACGCCTCGACGCTCCTGATCCCGCTCGTACGCTTCCTGCCGCCGACCGACGAGCGCGTTCGCAACACGGTCCTGGCGATAGCCGACGAGCTGACGGTCAAAGGATTCGTGCTTCGTTATCAGGTGTCCGAGACCGACGACGGGTTATCTGGCACGGAGGGAACCTTTCTGATCTGCTCGTTCTGGCTGGTCTCGGCGCTATCCGAGATCGGCGAGCATGACCGCGCGGCGGCGCTGCTCGAGCGGCTGCTCGGCCATGCCTCGCCGCTTGGGCTCTACGCGGAGGAGCTAGACGCCGATTCCGGCCGGCAGCTCGGCAACTACCCGCAGGCGTTCACGCACCTCGCGCTGATCAACGCGGTCATGCACGTGATCTCGCAGGAGGAGGCCGAGGGGTAGATTGTCGAGCGTGGACGCGGTGGTCGTGGAGCGTGACGAGGTCGAGGTCATGTTCCGGCGCGCAGAGGACGACAAGCAGGCAGCGATCACGCGCGCCTGGGCCGATCTTGAAGGCGTTTTCGAGACGCTGCGGGGCAGGAAGTTCTACGGCGTGTTCGATCCGGCGCTCAACGAATACCGCGCGTGTGTTGAGATCGGCGAAGGCGACGACCCGGACGCGCTGGGCCTCGCGCGAGGAACGCTGCCAGGCGGGCGCTACGCCCGGACCCGTCTGCGTGGCGAGCCGCCGGCCGTGTATGCGCTGATCAAGCCGACGTTCGACGAGCTTGCGCAGCGGCCCGACGAGGATCCTGAGCGACCGAGCATCGAGTACTACCGCCGCCGAGACGAGATCGATCTCCTACTGCCGGTGAGGTGAGCGGCTAGGACGCGCGCCGCGCGAGCTCGCGCTTGGCGGTTTTGCGAAAGCGCCAGGCCTTGGCGGCATTTGCGCGCACCATCGCGAGCCTGCCGGGCGGGATCTCAAACCCGCCGACGAGCTTGCGCGGGACGAGCCCCCAACCATCGTCTGCGCGAACAAGGTCGCCGCGAACCTGGAAGTTCCGCTGCCAAGTGAACTGGTCCGAGTGGGAATGGGCCGTCAGGCATGCGAGCCCCGTCTGGAGCGGCACGCCGCCACTCGGGTCAACATCGATCTTGATCCAGCGGTCCGCCGGATCAACGCGGACAGGCACACGGATCGCGAACGGAAAGCCGTCGGGCGAGACGATCGACAGAACGGCCGTTGGATAGGTCGTACCGAGCTCGTCCAGGCGGCGGTCCCAGCTACTTCTTCCTCCGCCCGGATCGGCGTGGAAGCGCTCGGGCTCCTCCGAATGCCCCGACCGGATCTCCTCCATGTGTGATCCATACAGCTCGGGCTCGCGAAGCAGGTCGCCGTCTGCCCAGACGTAGACCCGCTCGGGCCGGACGTGGATATAGACACGCGTGAAGTACCAGCTGAACATGCGCTGCAGAGGCTCGGGTGGCAGGAGCTTTTTGATCGCGGGCAGCTTCTCGGTCGATTCGCGCGCATAGCGGACGCGGTTGGCGTCCAGGTCGAGGTCGTCCACCTCGGCTATCCCCTGTACGAGCACGAGCGGCGCGTGATCCTGGCCGCTGCCTGTCGGGTCTGAGAACAGCAGCGCGACCAGTGGATTGGCAGCGGCATCGCGGGCCTTCTTCGGATAACCGAGTCCGGTCGTGACATCAATACACGGCGCCCCGGGCGCGTAGTACGGGGTCACCGGCCAGGTGATCGGCTGGCCCTTGCGATCGACGGTCGTGAACTCGGTCGTGATGAACCGGTCGAAAACCGCCTGCACCGAGTCGGGCAGCGAAGCCGTCATGCGTCGTACCCGGGTTCGCCCGGCAGCACGATGCGCGCCGTCTCGCCCGACACCAGCACGCGCGGCTGGACGGGACGTATCTCCTTCCCGCGCGCGTGCGCGAGCAGCTCGTCGGCGGACGCGAAGCTCGATAGCTGCTCGAGGTGCTTGATCGTCGGGAACACGAGCAGCAGCTCACCCCGGGCGCACGCCTCGAGCGCTGCATGGGGCTGGTACCAGCGGACGTCGACCACCTCGCTTCCGTCGACCGCCGGCTCCGCACCCGGGGGCAGCGGCGCGAGATAGAACCACGTGTCGAAGCGCGTCTTTACTTGGGCGGGGGTGATCCAGCGCGAGAACGGGACGAGCTCGGACGGATCCGCGAGCGTGATCCCGGCCTCCTCGACCAGCTCCCGTACCGCTGCTGCGCGCAGCGCCTCGTCTCCTTGGCCCTCGCTGCGATCGACCGCCCCGCCCGGAAAGACCCAGGCCCCGCCCATGAAACGCGCCTGCGGATTGCGCTTGACCAGCAGCACCTCTAGGTCGTCGCCGGCGCCGCGCAGGACGATCACGGTCGCCGCCGCGCGCGGCGTCGACGGCGGGCCCGAATTCAGCTCCTCTCCAGGTGCGGGCCGGGCGTCTGACACGGGCTGAACCTAGCGCCTAATCTTCCGGCGCGTGAAGTACATCTGCTCATCGTGCGGGTTCATCTACGACCCGGCCGAAGGCGACCCCGATGGGGGAATCGAGCCCGGCACCCCGTTCGAGGACATTCCGGACAACTGGTTCTGTCCCGTGTGCGGCGCCCGGAAGCAGGATTTTGAGCCCTACGACGGGTAGCCATTCCGTGTGATAGCCGGTGCTGGCCGCCGGCGATGTCCGCGGTAGGTCAGTGGTCGTGGTGAGAGAGCGCTGAGTGTGCGAGCCACGGCCCAAACTGTGGGATCAGCACGACCGCGAGAATCACACCCGCTAGAACCGCGCCCGTGAGCGTGATCCAGCGACCGGCGGCGCCGGGGGATGTCAGCGTCAGCTCGCCATCGGCGCGCGCGTCGACGATGCTGCGCGTCATCCCCTGAAGGTGGCCGAGGACGTGACCTGCGGTGAACACCAGCCACACGATGAAGCTGATCTTGTGCAGCTCGAGGTATTGATCTCGACTCCGTGGGCCGTCGATCAGAAGGAGGACGCCGGTGACGAACACGAACCCGGTCGAGACCACGACCATTGGCGCGCTCAGGCGCATCAGCAGCGCCGGCGGCCCTTTCAGGCGGTAGGCGGCGTTGCGGGTGTAGTAGCGAAGGAATCGATATCCCGTGGTCGCCAGCTTGAGCACGACCGGCCCCAGCAGCAGGAGCCCGAGAAACAGGTGCAGCCAGATCAACTGCTTGACGCGCAGGATCGTGATCCCGAGCACCGCCAGAAGGACGAGCAGCAGTGCGCCGGTGACCGAAGTGAGCCGCTCATTGCCCTCGGGCCCGCCACGGATCAACCCCTGCACGCGGTCTCTGGACGTTGAGGTTGCGCCCGCATAATCCGACGCGTGCATGTCCCTTAGTTTGCCCCATGGAACGGCCGCCGAGGGCGTGCCGCGCGGCTCTCACACGAGACTCTTAGCCTTTTTGTACCCCGCCCTTCGGCCGCCTGAGGAATCTCCTCCGCCATGAGCACGACAACCCCCGAGGCACGTCTTCCGCGTCCGATCAGCGTAGACGTACGCCGTTACAAGGCCGCCGCGCCGCTTGCCGCACTGCTCGGTCTAACGGCTGCGCTGTATCTGTGGGCTCTGACTCGCAACGGCTACGCGAACCCCTATTACGCCGCCGCCGTCCAGGCCGGCACCCATAGCTGGAAGGCGTTCCTGTTCGGTTCGCTCGACGCCGCCAATTACATAACGGTCGACAAGCCGCCCGCCTCGCTTTGGCTGATGGAGCTGCCCTCGCGGGTGTTCGGCTTCTCGAGCCTCAGCATGCTGCTCCCGCAGGCGCTCGAGGGCATCGCGGCCGTCGCGCTGCTGTACGCGACCGTCAAGCGGTGGTTTGGGCGACGGGCGGCATTGCTGTCCGGGCTCGTGCTCGCGCTGACTCCCGTCGCGGCGCTGATGTTCCGTTTCAACAATCCCGACGCGCTGCTCGTGCTGCTGCTGGTCGCCGGCGCCTACGCGCTGACGCGGGCGCTCGAGAACGGCTCGACTCGATGGCTGGCATTCACCGGCGGCCTGATCGGGTTCGCGTTCTTGACCAAGGAGCTCGAGGCGTTCCTGGTGCTGCCGGCCTTTGCGCTCGCATACCTCGTCGCAGCGCCCGTCCGCTTGCGCCGCCGGCTATGGCAGCTGTGCGTGGCGGGTGGCGCGCTCGTGCTCAGCGGCGGGTGGTGGGTGGCGCTGGTCGAGCTGTGGCCCGCGGCTTCGCGACCGTACGTCGGGGGCTCCACCACTAACAACATCCTCCAGCTGATCTTCGGCTACAACGGGCTCGACCGAATCTCGAGCGGCGGGGGCGGCGGCCCGGGCGGAGCCGGTGGATTCAGCGGCTCCGCGGGCGTGCTGCGTCTGTTCAACTCGATTCTCGGCGGCCAGATCAGCTGGCTGCTGCCGGCCGCCGTGGTGGCTCTGGTCGCGGGAGCCGTGTGGACCGCGCGCCGACCACGCACAGACCGGACCCGCGCCGCGCTGATGGTCTGGGGCGGCTGGCTCGTGGTCACTGCCGCCGTCTACAGCTTGATGACCGGCGTCATCCACCCCTATTACACAAACACGCTGGCACCGGCCATCGCCGTCCTCGTTGGCGTCGGCGCGGCGCTGCTTTGGCGCGGCAGGGAGCGGTTCGTCGCACGGGCGACGCTTGCGGGAATGCTGGTCGCAACGGCGATCTGGTCGTATGTCCTGCTGGATCGGACGCCTAGCTGGCATCCGTGGCTGCGCTTCGCGATCCTGCTCGGTGGACTGGCCGCCGCCGCGGCGATCATCGCCGGACGCCGCGTCAGCGGCACCCTACGCCCCGCGGTGGCGACCGTCGGGATCCTCGCAGCACTCGCGGGACCCCTCGCCTACACGCTGAGCGCGGTCGCGAGCGCCGAGACGGGAGCGAACCCGACCGCTGGTCCGGCGGTCGCGTCCGCGAGTGGCTTCCCGGGCGCGCCGCGCGGCGGCGGTGGCGGCCGTGCGGTCGGCGCTGCCCAGTCCGTCAGACACTCGCTGACTGCGCTCCTCACTGATAACGCGTCGCGCTACACCTGGGTGGCGGCTACCGGCTCGGCGCAGTCGGCTTCTTCGCTCGAGCTGGCGACCGGCAAGTCTGTGATGGCGATCGGCGGCTTCAGCGGCACTGATCCTGCGATCACGCTCGCCCGCTTCAAGCAGCTCGTCTCCGAGGGCAAGATCCACTACTACGTGAGCGGTGGTGGCTTCGGCGGCGGTCCCGGCGGAGCTGGCCCCGGCGGCCCGCCGGGCGGCGGCTCGCTCGGACGCTTCGGGCCCCCGCCAGCCGGCGGTGTGTTCCCAGGCGGCTTCGGGGCCCGCGGCGGGTTCCCCGGCGGGGGCTCTAGCGCCGGGCGCTCGGTCGAGAACCAGATCCAATCGTGGGTCTCCTCGCACTTCAAATCCGAGACTGTCGGCGGCCAGACCGTCTACGACCTCAGCCAGCCGAAATGATCGCGACGCTGGAAGGGCGAGCGCCGACCGGCGGTTACGGCTATTAGGGGCTTCTTAGTCCGGTCACACGGCCACCTCACGCCGCTCACCGACACTCATTCCCATGCCCCAAGTCACTCTCGATGAGCGCAAGCGCATCGCCGCCGAACGGATGGCCGAGCGGCAGCGGCGCACAACGCGCATCCGCAAGCGGGTGCTCGCGGCGAGCGCATCCACGTTCGCGCTCGCGTGGGGCGTGATCTTCGTCCAGCTCGTGTCGGGTAACGATCCGGCACTCGCCCACAAAGCAACCACGGCGACGAGCACGGCGAGCGCAACCCCGGCGAGCAGCTCGAGTAGCTCCGGGACCGCGAGCTCAGCGAGCAGCTCGAGCAGCTCGGCCAACACCAGTCCAGTGACGACCAGCCAATCGTGATGAGCACCCTGACGATCGCGGACATCGAGGCGGTCGAGCGCTTTCCATGCTTTGGCGGCCGCTGCACCGTGCTCGTCCAGGGGCAAGGGCCGGCCGGTTCGCCGTTCGAGGCAGCGGAGCTGGCACGCCGGCGGCTCGAGTCGTGGCACCGGCAGTTCTCGCGCTTCGACCCCAACTCCGAGCTCTCGCGCGTAAACCGCGACCCGCGCGACACCGTCCCGGTCACTCCGGCGCTGGCGATCTTTGTGCAGGCGGCCCGCGCCGCCGCTGAGCTCACCGGCGGCCTCGTTGACCCGACCCTGACGGGCGAGCTCGAGCAGGCCGGGTACGACAGCGACCTGACGGCGCCGCCGCTGTCGCTCGCCGACGCGCTGCGAAGTGCGCCCGCTCGCCGCCCCGCTGCTCCCGACCCGTCAGCACGTTGGCGTCAGTTGACCGTCGCTGCCGGCGCCAAGACGCTGAGGCGACCGCCGGGACTCCGTATCGACAGTGGAGGGATCGCCAAGGGCTTGTTCGGCGACCTCCTGGCCTCCGCCCTCGCCGAGCACGCCGCGTTCGCCGTCGACGCCGCCGGGGATGTCCGTTTCGGCGGAGCCGATAGCCGGATTCGCCCTGTCCAGGTCTCAAGCCCGTTCGATGACTCGATCCTCCACACGTTCGAGCTCCTGCGTGGTGCGGCCGCGACAAGCGGGATCTCCAAGCGCAGCTGGCTCGACCGCGACGGTCGCCCGGCACACCACGTGCTCGATCCATCCACCGGCGCCCCCGCGTTCACCGGCATCGTTCAAGTGACCGCGCTCGCGCCGACCGGCGTTGAGGCCGAGGCGCGCAGCAAGGCTGCACTCCTGAGTGGACCCGACAGCGCGTCGGGCTGGCTTCGCCACGGCGGTCTGGTCGTGTTCGACGACGGATCTGTGCAGGTGCACGAATGACCGATCCGTCCCACTATCTGTTCTGGATCACTAGCCGCGCCGCGGGCACGACAGCGATGATCTTCGCGAGCGCATCGGTCGGGGTCGGGCTCGCGATGGGAACCAGGCTCATGAAGAGCCCGGACCGTCGCAACATCCATCAGATGCTCGCAATCGCGACGGTGGTCGCGCTCGCGGTACACGGGGTGACGCTGCTCGGCGACAGCTACCTCAGGCCCACTCTGATCGACATCACGGTCCCGTTCGCGCTCTCGTACAAGACGATCCCGACCTCGATCGGAATCGTTGCCGGCTGGGGGATCGTCATCCTCGGTCTGTCCTACTACGTGCGCGCCAAGATCGGTGTACAGCGCTGGAGGATGATTCATCGCTTCACGGCCCTGGCCTGGCTGTTCGGCCTCGTGCACGCATTCACCGAGGGCACGGACGCGGGCCAGTCGTGGTTCATCGCGCTGATCTTGCTGACCGCGGCGCCCGCGTTGAGTCTGCTGGCGTGGCGGCTCGGCTCCAACCGTGGCGCCCGCCTTGCGCCTGCGGCGGCGCCGTCGCGCTAGCTTCCCGCAACGGTCCTATGCGCATCCTGGTAATCGAGGATGACGATGCGGTTCGCGGAGCAGTCAGACGTGCGCTGCTGCTGAGCGGCTACGAGGTGATCGAGTCGCCGAGCGGGCGAGAACGGTCTCCTGCGAGCCCAGTCAGACGTGCCCGACGCGATCGTGCTCGATCTGGGTCTGCCCGACATCGACGGCGTCGAGGTTTGCAAGACGCTCCGCCGTGGCGGCAACCGGACCCCGATCCTGATGCTGACGGCCCGCGCGGCCGTCGAGGACCGGGTCGACGGCCTCGAAGCGGGTGCCGACGACTACCTCGTCAAGCCCTACGACGTGCGCGAGCTCGAGGCTCGACTGAAAGCGATCATGCGCCGAAGCGTCGACGGCACCGACGGCCGGCTGCTGCGGTTCGCCGAGCTGGAGCTCGACCCGGACGCCCACGCGGTGCGGATCGCCGATCGCGAGGTTGAGCTGACCCGGACCGAGTTTCAGCTGCTCGAGCTTCTGATGCTCAACCCACGGCGCGTGCTGTCCGGCGAGTTGATCTATGACCGAGTCTGGGGATACGACTTTGGTCCGTCCGGCAACGCCCTGCGCGTGTACATCGGCTACCTGCGCCGCAAGCTCGAAGCAGGAGGGGAGAGGCGTCTGATCCAGACGGTGCACGGCGTGGGGTACGTCCTGAAAGAACCGTGAGCCTCAGACGACGGATCGCGCTGGCGGCTGCAGTGGCGGTCACCGCCGTAGCGGTGGCGGTGGCGGCAATCGGTTACGTCAGCACCCGATCGCACCTGCTGAGCGAGAACCGCAGCGAGCTGCGCGGGCTGGCGCATCGGTACGTACAGGCCCCGGGCCAGCGCGGTGCTCCCGGCCCGGGCCAGGACGAGGCCGAGGGTCAGGGCCAGCCAGACGACGATCAGCCGTTGCGCCTTCTGCCGCAACCGCTGGGTGCGGCCACGGGGCAAGTTCAGGTCGTCAACCGCAATGGCACGACGCACCTGCTCCCGGGTGAGTCGACCCCCCTGCCGGTCACCACACGCGTGCTCGACATCGCGCGGAACGGCTCGGGCAGCGTCTTTTACGACGCACACGTGCAACGCCACCACGTCGAGATCTACGCGGTCTGGGACCCAGGCGACCGGCACGTGATCCAGGTAGCGTTGCCGCTCACCGAGGAGGACGACGTCCTCAACGGCCTGCTGCTCCCCTACGGTCTGTTGATCGCGGGCGGCATCCTAGCCGCGCTGATGCTCGGGCTGGCCATCTCGCGCTCGGCGCTGCGGCCGATCGAAAACTTCCTGGCCAAGACCGAGCGCGTCGCGCACGATCTCGAGCATCCCGAGCGCCTCGAGGAGACCGGGGCGATCGAGCTACGGCGGCTCGCCGCGAGCTTCAACCAGGCGCTCGATGCGCTCGAGCGCTCGATCGAGGCGCAGCGCCATCTGGTCGCCGACGCCTCGCACGAGCTCCGGACCCCGATCGCCGCGCTGCGCTCGAACATCCAGATCTTCCTCGACTCCTGGCGCCTACCGGCGCCCGAGCGGGTCGAACTTCAGAGCTCGATCCTGGCCGAGCTCGACGAGCTGACCCAAGTCGTCGCCGACGTGGTCGAGCTGGCACGGGGCTCCGGACCGAGCACCACCAGCGAGTCGATCGAACTCGACACCGTCGTGCGCGAGGCGGTCGAGCGCACGCGGCGCCGCGCGCCCGATCTGAGCTTCAAGCTCAAGCTCGAGCAGACCGTGATCGAGGGCACGCCCGACCGCGTCGGCAGGGCGGTCGCGAACGTGATCGACAACGCCCGCAAGTGGAGTCCGCCGGACGGCGAGATCGATGTGCAGCTCCATCACGGCACGCTCACCGTGCGCGACCACGGCCCGGGGTTCAACGAGCGTGATCTCCCACACGTGTTCGACCGCTTCTATCGCGCTCCCGGCGCGAGGCGCCTGCCAGGCTCAGGGCTCGGGCTGGCCATCGTCAAGCAGGCCGCCGACGCCCACGGCGGCTGGGCCGAGGCGCGCAACGCCCTTGGCGGCGGGGCCCTCGTGCAGGTCAGCTTCGGCGTGCCCGAGCAGGACGGGTCGCCCGCGCCGGCCCCCGTCGGCGGCTATCGCTAGGCGGCCGCGCGGTCGGTAGCGGCCCGCGGGACATGCAGCCGTCCCGCCGTAGCCTCCGCGATCGATGCTGCGGTGATCGCCACGAGCCGGCGCAGATCGGCCTCCGAAATCGCGAGCGGCGGCATCAGCACGACGACATCGCCAAGCGGTCTGATCACCGCACCGCGGCGCCGGGCGGCGACGGTCACCTGGTGACCCAGCCGTTCCTCCGGGGGTTGTTCGATCAGCTCGATGCCGACCATGAAGCCACGCTGGCGGACTTCGGCGACTCCCGGCAGGATCGCGATCCGTTGCGCCAGCAGGCGCGACAATAGGTCGATCTTCGGCTGGAGCGCCTCGAGCGTGCGCTCGCGCTCGAACAGCGCCAGCGAGGCGATTCCGGCTGCACATGCGAGCGGGTTGCCGGTGAACGTGTGGCCGTGGAAGAAGGTGTCGCCCAGAAAGCCCTCGTACAGACGCTCGGTGGTGAGAGTTGCGGCGAGTGGCAGGTAGCCGCCGCTCAGGCCCTTGCCGACGCAGAGCAGGTCTGGGCTCACCAGCTCGTGCTCGCAGGCAAACATCCTGCCTGTGCGACCGAAGCCGGTCGCGACCTCGTCGCAGATCAACAGTACGTCGTGCGCGTCGCACAGCTCGCGTACCCGCGCGAGGTACCCATCGGGCTGCATGAGCATCCCGGCCGCCCCCTGCACGAGCGGCTCGACGATAACCGCCGCGACCCGTCCCGCATGCCACGCGAGCAGCTGCTCGAGATGCGCCGCGTCCCCGGCGCGCGCGGTGAGCGTGCCGAACAGGAGCGGCCGGTAGAGCGTGTGGAATTGGTCGATGGCGCCGACGGAGACCGCGCCGAGAGTGTCTCCGTGGTATGCGTTCTCCAGGCAGATAAAGCCGGTCCGCTGTGGCTCGCCGCGCCGGGCCCAAAACTGGAATGCCAGCTTCAGCGCGACCTCCACCGCAGCCGAGCCGCTGTCGGAATAGAACACGCGCGTCAGGCCGCGCGGGGCGACCGCGATCAGCTTCTCGGCGAGCTCGATCGCGGGCTCATGCGTGAGCCCCAGGAGCGTCGAGTGGGCGACGCGGCCGAGCTGAGCCTGGATCGCCGCATCGATCGCCGGATGACAGTGGCCGTGGACGTTGCACCAAAGCGATGAGACTCCGTCGATGTATGCGTTGCCCTCGGGGTCGTAGAGGTTTGTGCCCGCCGCGTGGTCGATCACGAGCGGCTGCTCTTGTTCGCACCAGGCACGCTGCTCGGTGAACGGGTGCCACATGTGGCGTCGGTCGTCGGCTTGAAGGGCGGCGGTCGTGCGCATGCCGGTCAAGCTAACTCGCGGCGCGGTCGGAACCAGATAGCCAGTCAGTGAGCGGGAGCGAGCTGCCGGCCTCGGCGACCGCGCTCCACTCGATGTGTGGGAGCACCTCAACCGAGACCTCGCCGATCCTCGCGATCGTGTTCCGGTTGGAACAATCGATCGCATCGGGCTTCTGCGGCCAGGGAGTGAGCACTACCGCGGCAACTTCGAGCCCGGCCGCGCGCGCGGCCTCGAGCGTGAGCAGAGTGTGGTTGATCGTTCCGAGTCCCGGGCGCGCGACGACGATCAGCGGCAATTCGAGCGCCCGCGCGAGCGCGCGAACGTCGTAGCCGTGCGACAGCGGCACGAGCAGTCCACCGACACCTTCCACGATCACGACGTCGAACCCGGAAGCACGCGCGGCGATCTCCGCTTCGAGTGGCCCAGGCTCGATCACGCGACTGGCCAGCTCGGCCGCCAGGTGTGGCGACACCGGCGGTCCGAAGCAGGAGATGACGACCTCCTCGGGCGCGCAGCCGGCAGCCGCCGCGAGCAGCTCGTGGTCGTGCGGCTGCGGATCGTCCAGTCCCGTGAGGACCGGCTTGAGCGCCCGGACACGCATGCCTTGGGCGCGCAACGCGGCGACGATCGCTCCGGTGACGACCGTCTTGCCGACGCCCGTATCGGTTCCGGTGACGAAAAGGCCGGTAGAGGCCGTCTCAGGCAGCGCGCGCTTCGGCGTCGAACACCCGCGGCTCGTCAAGCGCCTGTGCCGGCTGCTCGACCAGGCGGACGCGCGGCTCGAATCCGGCCGCCCGCGCGGTCTGGGCGAGCGTATGAGCCGCCGTGCGCAACTCCTCCACCCGGTGTGAGGCCATCACGGCCAGGCGCAGGCGCGAGCTGTTCGGCGGCACGGTCGGGGGTCTGATCGCCTGGGCGAACACACCTGCCCGAAGCGCCCGCTCGCAGACCTCGACGGTGGCCTGCGCATCGCCGATCACGAGCGGCAGGATGTGGGTCGTCGAGCCGCGCAGGTCAAAGCCGGCGCGCTCGAGCTCGGCCCGCAAGACGGCGGCGTTGCATTGGAGCTTGTCGACCCGTCGCGGATCCTCCTCGAGCAGCTCCAGCGCGGCCAGCGCGCCGGCCACGGCGGGTGGAGGCGGGGCGGTCGAAAAGATGAGCGTGCGGGCGGCGTTGACCAGGTACCGCGCCATTTGCTCGTCGCAGGCGACGAAGGCACCGTATGAGCCGAGTGCCTTCGACAGCGTGCCCACGGTCACGTCGACCTCCTCCTCGAGCCCGGCCTCTGCCAGCGCGCCCCGACCGCCTGGACCGAGAGTCCCGGTCGCGTGCGCCTCGTCGACCATCAGCCTGATGCGGTGGCGCCCGGACAGCTCGACAAGCTCCTCGAGCGGGGCGATGTCGCCGTCCATCGAGAACACGCTGTCGGTCACGATCAGTGCACCGCGCCCTTCCGCTTGGGCGATACCCCATGCGAGGTGATCGACGTCGCAGTGTCCATAGACGAACACCTCCGCGCGCGAGGCGCGGCAGCCGTCGATGATCGACGCGTGGTTGAGCTCGTCGGAGAACACCACATCGCCGGGGCGGGCGAGGGCGCCAATGACCCCCGTATTCGCGAGATACCCCGACCCAAACAGGAGCGCGGCCTCCCGGCCCTTGAAGGCCGCAAGCCGCTCCTCCAGACGGCGATGGATCGTCATCGTCCCTGACACGAGCCGCGACGCCCCAGCGCCAATGCCCCAGCGCATCGCGGCGTCGGCGGCCGCGGCGCGCACGCGGGGGTGGTCGGCCAGGCCGAGGTAGTTGTTCGAGCACAACAGCAGCGCCGGCTTGCCGTCGACCAGCACGCGCGGGCCCTGCGGGCCCGACACGAGCCTGGTGCGGCGCTGGAGCCCCAGCGATCTCAGCTCGTCCAGCCGCGCCTGAAGCTCGATCATCGAGCGCTCAACATAACGTCGGGTCCGGACGAAACGGTTAGGCGGCCGGCCGTCGCTTGCGGGCGAACCGCAGTTGCGTCGACGGATCCCAAAGCCGCACCTCGAGGCCCGCCGGCGCCCGCGACAGCGCCTCACACACCACGTCGGGCGTCTCGCCGTCAAGCCAGCCGCTCCGGTTGTCCGGGCGGGGGTTGGATCCGTTGTCGGGCTGGCGGGCGATGTTCAGCCCAAGCTCCTCGAACATCGCGCGATCCTCCTCGGGCGCGTTGCCGAGCGTCGTCAGGAAGTTCCCCATCATCACCCCGTTGAGTCCCGCCTTCACGGCCGCGCTCTGCAGCTCGCCCAGGTTCTCCGTCCGCCCTCCGCAGAGTCTGAACAGCGCGTCGGGCAGGATCAAACGGAAGATCGCGACCCACTTGACCGCCTCCCACGGGTCGATCAGCTCGCGCTCGCCAAACTTCGTCCCCGGGCGGGGGTTGAGCAGGTTGATTGGCACGCTCGTGGGGTCGATCTCGGCCAGCTCGAAGGCCATCTCGACGCGCTGCTCGCGCGTCTCGCCGAGGTTCAGGATTCCGCCAACACAGGTCTCGAGACCGGCCTCGCGGACCGCGTCGATCGTCCGCAGCCGGCCCTCGTAGCGGACCGTCGAGGTCACCTCCGGATAGTAGGAGCGGGCCGTCTCGACGTTGTGATGGACGCGCTGGACGCCGGCCTCCTTCAGGGCCTTGGCGCGCTCGACTGACATGTGCCCGACCGACACGCACCGCTTGAGGTTCGTGTGCTCCGAAACGAGTCGCGCCCCCTCGAGGATCTTCTCGAAGTCGCGCTTCGACAGCCCCTGCCCCTGGGTGACCATGCAGAAGCGGTGCGCGCCCGCCGCCTCCGCCGCGCGCGCATGCTCGAGGATCTGCTCGGGATCCATCATCGCGTGCATGGGCGTGTCGGCCTCGGCGTAGCGCGATTGGGCGCAGAAGCCGCAGTCCTCGGCGCAGCCGCCTGATTTGGCATTGACCAGCGAGCACATGTCCGTCGAGTCGGCGAACCGCTCGGTGCGCACGCGCCAGGCGCGCTCGACGAGCGCCTCGATCTCGGGGCGATCCTCGAGCTCGCCGAGCCGTAGCGCTTCCTCGCGCGTGATCAGCGGCGGCATCGCGGGCGGACCATACGTCCGAGCCCGGACGCGACCGATGAGTTTGAAAGACCCGTTTGGTCTACACAGGCATGACTACCGACAAGCGCTGGATCTCACTAATCGTGCTGTGCACCGGGATGCTGATGATCGTCCTCGACGTGACGGTCGTGAACGTCGCGCTCCCCTCGATTCAGGCAGATCTCCACTTCTCCCAGTCGAGCCTCGCGTGGGTCGTAAACGCGTACCTGATCGCGTTCGGCGGGCTGCTGCTGCTCGCCGGCCGGCTCGGCGACCTCGTCTCTCGTCGCGGTGTGTTCCTGACTGGACTGGCGATCTTCACGAGCGCCTCGCTCGTGTGCGGGCTCTCCTCAAGCCAGGCGATGCTCGTCGGCGCCCGCTTCGTCCAGGGCATTGGCGGCGCGATGACCTCGGCGGTGATCCTCGGGATGATCGTGACGATGTTCTCCGACCCGCGTGAGCAGGCCAAGGCGATCGGCGTATACGCATTCGTCGCGTCGGCTGGTGGCTCGATCGGTCTGCTGCTGGGTGGAACGCTCACGCAGGCGATCGACTGGCACTGGATCTTCTTCGTCAACGTGCCGATTGGAATCGCGACCGCGGTGTTTGCGCGACGGCTGCTCGAGCGCGACCGCGGGATCGGGCTGGAGCAGGGAACAGACATCGTCGGCGCCGCGCTTATCACCGCCGCCCTGATGCTCGCCGTCTACACGATCGTCGACCCGGCGGCCAATCACGGCTGGGGCTCGGCGCAGACGCTCGGTCTCGGAGGCGCCTCGCTTGCGCTACTGGCTGCGTTCGTCGTGCGCGAGGCGACCGCCGCCAACCCGCTCATGCCGTTGCGGATCTTCCGCTCCCGGAACGTCTCGGGCGCGAACGTGATTCAGGCGCTGACGGTCGCGGGGATGTTCGGGATGTTCTTTGCCGGATCGCTCTACCTCCGTCGCGTGCTCGGCTACGGCGCGCTTCAGACCGGGCTCGCGTTCCTGCCCACGACGCTGATCATGGGCACGCTGTCCGTGCGGTACTCCGAGCGCCTGATCACGCGCTTCGGGGCGCGCACGACGCTCGTTCCCGGTCTCGCTCTCGTGGCGGCCGGCCTCTTCCTGTTCACGCGCGCGTCCGTCCATGCGAGCTACGTGACCGATGTGCTGCCGACGCTGGTGCTGCTCGGCGCCGGCGTGGGTGTCTCCTTTGCGGCGCTGATGACGCTCGCGATGTCGGGCGCCGGTCCGAGCGACGCCGGGCTCGCATCCGGCCTGGTGAACACGACCGCGCAGGTCGGCGGCGCGCTCGGGCTGGCGGTGCTGAGCACGATCGCGGCGACGCGGACGCACGGACTGCTTGCGCACGGCGCGAGCAGCGCCGCGGCGCTGACCTCGGGCTATCACCTCGCGTACCTGGTCGCGGGCGTGCTCGTCGTGGCCGCGGTCGCGGTCGGCGTGGTCGTGCTCCGCGACCCAAGCGCCGCCGCGACCGGCTTCGAGCCGTGCGCCGAGGCTGCATAGGGGTTACAGTCGCAGCGACATCAATCGAGGAGGTGGCTGCATGGCCGTTGGACTGCGACTGGGGTTTGCAAACTTGACGCTCGAGGACTACGACAAGGCCTGCGAAGCGCTCAACTTCCCCGCCGATTGGCCGCACGGACTGAAGGCGCACAGCTCCTACGAGGTTGACGGCCACCTGGTCGTGGCCGACGTGTGGGAGTCAAGACAGCAGTTCGACGACTTTGTCGCTCAGCGGCTCCAAAGTGCGATGGGCCAGGCGGTGGGCGATCGGGCCGAGCAGCCCGAGGTCCTCGAGCGCGACCTGCACACCTTCCACACGGGCTAGTCTGGCGCCCGAGCACGCGGTCCGTCTGGCAGCCGCGGGCGACGCCGAGCAGGTCGGCCGGCTGCTGCACGATTTCAATCAGGAGTTCGACGAACCCACGCCGCCGTCCGAATGGCTCGCGGCGCGGCTTCGCGAGCTGCCCGACACGGTCATTCTCGTAGCTGGCGATCAACCCGATGGCCTGGCCGTGCTGCGCTTCCGCGACGCGCTCTGGGACGACGGGCTCGAGTGCTACCTGGCCGAGCTGTACGTCGTGCCCGGCAAGCGAGGCCGCGGCCTCGGGCGGGCGCTGATGGAGGCCGCGATCGACCTCGCGCGCGAGCGAGGCGCCACGTACATGGACCTCAACACGGCCGAGACGGACACCGTTGCGCGGGCGCTCTACGAGAGCCTCGGATTTAGCCGTACTGAGGGCAAGCCGGGCGGAGCGGTCAACTACTACTACGAGCGGGAGCTGTAGATGTTCGAGCGGTTTACCGAGCGCGCCCGTGCACCAACCGTGCCCGACGCCTCGGAGGAGATCCGCCGCCGCCTCGGGATCCCCCCGTCGGGCTGAGTTCGCCCCTATAAGTAACCCGCGATTACCTCGGCGACCGCGGCCGCCCCCGGGGCGCCGAGCGTGATCGTGTAATGGTTGACGTCGGGCACCGGCAGGCACCGACGCAGCTCAGGGGCTTCGGCAGCCCACGCCTCGACGAGCTCCACCGGCTGCATCGGGTTAGGGTCGTTCATCAGGCCGAGCGGGGCGCAGGCAAGCGTCGCCGGAACGGTCAGCCGATGCGCCGGCTTGCCGATCTCGAAGAGCTCCTCGGCATCGGCTCGGACGGCATCCTCCACGACCGCAGAGTGCATTTCAGGCGGTTCGCCGACCAGGTCGTGATCGGAGTACGCGGCGAGGTCGTCATCGGCCACCTCGCTGCGGCCGGCCAATGCCGGGTGTGCTCGCCACCACTCGCGATACGCCTCGCGCGTCGGGAACCGCAGCTTCAGGCGCGCCAGCCCGGGCCCGAGGAACCCGTCGATGAACTGCTGCGGATCGACGTCCGCGCTGCCTGGGATCGTCAGCCCGCCGTCCACAAGTACGGCCGCTCGCACCCGCTCGGGATGCTCGGCCGCGAGCCGGGCGACGATGTACGCGCCGAGTGAGTGGCCGGTCGCGACCGCGCTCTCGATCCCGAGCCCATCGAGCACCGCGAGCAGGTCGCGCACGTACGCGGCGGTTCCATACGGGCCCGGCAGGCCATTGCTGCGACCCCGCCCGCGCAGATCCGGTGCAACGATCGAGCACCTGTCGCGGAGCCGCCGTGTCAGCGGCACCCACGTATGACTGCTGCTCGTGATGCCGTGGACCGCGAGCACGACCGGCCCGACGGCGCCGGATCGGTAGACGGCCAACGAGCCGCCCGCGACCGGAACTGCTAGCGGCCCTTCCACTCCGGCTTGCGTTTCTCGGCGAAGGCGCGCACGCCCTCGCGGAAGTCCTCAGATGAGAAGCAGGCTTCCCGCAGCTCGATCAGCTCGCGCTCGAGCTCGGGATCCATCTGCGCCTGGGCGTCAAGGACGGCCCGAATTACGCGCTTGTTGCCGCTCTCGGACAGCGGGGCGTTGGCAACGATCTCCTCGGCCATTGAGAGCGCTTCGGAGGCGAGCTTGCCTGGCTCCGCGATCGCGTTCACCAGACCCCAGTCGCGAGCCGTCCGGGCGTCGATCCGGCGTCCGAGCAGGAACAGCTCGCGGGTCCGCGGCGCCCCGATCGTGTCGATGAACTTGCGGATCCCCGTGTGGGAATAGACGAGTCCGAGCTTGGCGGGCGGCATCGCTAGGCCCACCTGAGCGGCCGCAATCCGCAGGTCGCACGCCAGCGCCAGCTCGAGCCCCCCGCCGATCGCGTGGCCGTTCAAAGCGGCGACGGTCGGATAGGGATAGTTCGCGAGCGCGTCGAGCGCGGCCGTGAAAGGGTGAGCGACGAGCTTCTCCGCCTCGTCGGCGAGTACGCGCGCCGGGAGATCGCCGATGTCGTAGCCGGCCGAGAACGTGTGATCCTGCCCGGTGACGATCACGCAACGCGCCTCGAGCGTCGGCAACACGGTCGCGAACGAATCGAGGATCGCGTGATCGAGCGCGCCGCGCTTGCCCGGGTTCGAGATCGTCAGGCGCGCGATCCCGCGTCCCGGCTCATCCACCAGGAGCTGTCCGCCGCCGTTACTCAAGGACTACGAGTGTGTCGCCCTCGGAGACAGACTGGCCTTCCTCGACGCGGATCTCCTTGACCACGCCGGGATCCTCCGCCTCCACGGGCATCTCCATCTTCATCGACTCGAGGATC
Organism: uncultured Actinomycetes bacterium; assembly: GCA_963795505.1. Lineage (GTDB taxonomy): Bacteria > Actinomycetota > Thermoleophilia > Solirubrobacterales > Solirubrobacteraceae > Palsa-465. The sequence continues at coordinate 1,209,917 of CAWCIB010000008.1, read as the reverse complement.
ACCACGGTGTCGCCCTCGTCGACGGAGTCGCCGATTTCGACCTCGATCTTCCAGACCGTGCCGGTGATGTGGGCCTCGACTTCGGGCAAGCTGCGCTCCTTTGCTCAGGGTGGGCGCCCGGTGGGCGGCAGCATATCCGCCAAATTCCGGGTTCGTCCGGAGGGGGTGCTTGACTGCCGTCGGCGGCAAAGGTTCGATTCCCCGCCGAGGAGAGAATGAAAAACGAGCCCCCCGTTTTCATTAGCTCGTGTTCGCGACGAGAGCTCGCGCGGCGTCGGCCGCAGCGGTCCGTGCTTGGCTTGCAACGGACCGCGGTGCGGGTGCAGCTCGCCTCCATGGCGCTGATGGCAGTCGCCGTGTTCGCGATCTTCGTGGCGCTTCACGGCGGCGTCTGAGATCTCAGCGGGTCCGGGCCGCGCGGCCGCGTGCGCCCCGATCCTCGAACTCTGTGCTTTAGCGCCGTATATACGGCGCTGATGAACATCGTTCGCCAGCGGATACAGTGCCGTCGTGATCCTCGCGATCGATCAGGGCACAACCGGGACGACGTGCCTGGTGTTCGACGAGCAGGCTGAGCTGATCGGCCGCGCTTACCGCGAGTTCTCCCAGCATTTCCCTCGCCCTGGATGGGTCGAGCACGACGCGAACGAGATCTGGGAGGTGACCCAGGCGGTCGCGGGTGACGCGCTCACTGACGCGGGGCTACGACCCGGCGAGCTCCAGGCGGTCGGGATCACCAACCAGCGCGAGACCGTCTGTGTCTGGGACCCAACCAGCGGCGAGCCGCTCCACCGCGCGATCGTCTGGCAGGACCGGCGGACCGCCGCGCGCTGCGATCAGCTTAAGGCCCAGGGGCTCGAGCCGCTCATCCGCGACCGCACCGGGCTCGTACTCGATCCGTACTTCTCGGCAACCAAGATCGAGTGGCTGATCGAGAACGTCGACGGACTGCGCGAGCGGGCAGAGCAGGGGCAGGCCATGTTCGGGACCGTCGACGCCTGGCTGATCTTCAAGCTCACCGGAGAGGCGGCCACCGACCCGTCCAATGCATCGCGCACCATGCTGTACGACATCGCCAACGGGCGCTGGGACTCGGAGCTGCTCGACCTGTTCGGGGTGCCGGAGCGTGCCTTGCCCAAGGTCGCCACGAGCTCGGGCGAGCTCGGGCGGACGCGCGCCGACGCGCTCCACGGTCATGAGGTTGCCCTCGCGGGCGTCGCGGGCGACCAGCAGGCGGCGCTGTTCGGCCAGGCGTGCGTCGATCCGGGGCTCGGCAAGAACACCTACGGCACGGGCTCGTTCGTGCTCCAGAACGCCGGCTACGCTGCCCCACGGCCCGTGCCGGGACTGCTGGCCACCGTCGCGTGGGGCATCGGACCGCGGCTTGTCTACGCGCTCGAGGCGGCGATCTTCGCCACGGGCGCAGCGGTTCAGTGGCTGCGCGACGGGCTGGGCATCATCGACGCCGCCGCCGAGACCGAGCAGCTCGCATCCTCGCTCGAGGCCAATGACGGCGTCTACTTCGTGCCGGCGCTCACTGGGCTCGGCTCGCCGCACTGGGATCCGTATGCGCGCGGGACGATCGTCGGCCTGACGCGCGGGTCAACAAGGGCTCATCTGGCGCGCGCTGCGCTCGAGGCGATCGCCTACCAGACGGTGGACGCGATCCAGGCGATGGAGCCCGCGAGCGGCGAGAAACTCGCAGAGCTGCGGGCGGACGGGGGCGCGAGCTCGAACGCGTGGCTAATGCAGTTCCAGTCCGATGTGCTCGGGGCGCCCGTGCTCGTCCCGGAGATCGCCGAGACGACCGCGCTCGGGGCGGCATACTTGGCCGGTGTGGGGATCGGGCTGTGGACCATCGAGCACGTCGCGCAGAGCTGGCGCGAGCGTGCACGCTACGAGCCCGCGATGAGCGCCGATCAGCGTCTGTCGTTGCTGCATGACTGGCGCCGCGCGCTCGAGCGTGCAAAGGGGTGGGAGCGTGCCTGACGTCGAGCTCAAACCGCAGATCTACAAAGACGAGCGACCGAAGGAGTACTTCGATCACTTCCACGAGCTCGTACGCTCGGAAGAGCCCGAGGCGAAGGTGTACGAAACGACGCGCGTGTTGACTGTGCTCCACTCGCTGATCACCTTCCGCGCGCGCGGATTCGGCTCTGAGAACGTGCCCTCCGGCCCCGTGATCCTGGCTCCGAACCACGCCTCGTTCATGGACCACTTCTTCACCGGAGCGTTCATACGCCGCCGCGTTCAGTTCATGGGCAAGTCGCAGCTGTTCAAGGGCTTCATGGGGTGGTGGTACAGCCACGGCGGCGTGTTTCCGGTCCGCCGCGGCCACGCCGACGAGGAGGCGTTCATCACCTCCTTCAAGGTGCTCGAGCGCGGGGGAGCGGTTGTCATGTACTGCGAGGGTGGCCGCTCGCGCACGGGGGCGATCTCAGACCAAGCGCGGCCCGGGATAGGGCGACTGGCGCTCGAGTCGGGGGTGCCGGTCGTGCCGGTGGCAATCCTGGGCTCCTACCAGGTGCGCAACTGGAAGCGGCTTCAGTTCCCGAAGGTCGCGATCTGGTATGGCCGGGCGTTCCGCTTCGAGCGGATCGCCGAGCCGACGCGCGATCAACAGCAGCAGGCCGCCGAGCTGATCCTCGGCCGGATCAAGGCGATGCATTCAGAGCTTCAGCGCCTCGGTCCTCGCGGGGCGCTGCGCGCGTCGCGTCGGGGCAGACTGAGCTAGTTCGCGCGCCGTCGCGACTACGCCACCGCGGCCGCTGCCGACCGCTCGGACAGCGCAGCGACTCGACGAGCGAACTCCGCGTGGTCAGCTGCGATCGCATCGGCGTCACGGGTCGCGGCGGCCCTCAGGGCGGACTTGATCGACCCAACCGCGAGGGCGGGGTCGACCCGCGCGGCCGCCTGCCAGAACGACCGTCGCAAGAGCGTGAAGTCGGCGCCGACGCGAACCAACTCGCTCAGCATCAGCGATGCCGGCATGGGGTACCCGGCACCCGGAACGGTGGCACCGCCGCATCCAAACGGGAGCTCTGCGAAGGCAGAGCGAAGCTCATCCACCGTCCCATCGACGAATGCTGTGAAGATCGAGGGGCTACGCCGCTCGATCGCGAGGTCGTTCAGCCCGACCAATACGCGCGACAACGGCAGAGTGGCGAGCTCGCCGGCGACTTCGAGCGCCTCGACTGTCTCGACGAGGATCCCGACCCCGCAGCGTCCGCGGACAAGCTCGAGCACGAGTTCGACCTCCTCGCGGCTGCGCACCATCGGCACGAGAACTTCGTCGGTGCCCAGCGCAAGTGCGCGGCGCAGCTGCGCGCCTGTCGCCGGACCCACAGCGTCCAGCCTGCAAAGCACGGGCGCTTGGACGGCTGCCCGCATCCGCTCGAGGTCGGCGGCGGTATCCGCAGCAATCACGGTGTCCGCTCCCGCTTGGCGGATGGATTTGCCACGCCGCTCCCAGTCGATCACGATGCCGGACGCCCCGCCCGTGAGCGCGCGCTGAGCGAGCTCCGTCCGATTTGTGAACAACAGCAGTTCTAATGACATGATTGCCCCGGCGGGGCCGGCGCGCGCTGCCACACACGGATCATGACACCGAACCTCGAGCCCGACAACCCCCGCCGGCCGGCGCGCGCGATGCGGGTCTTGCGGTTCATCTCAAGTGAGACGCGAGCCGTGCGTGAGCTTCGGCCCCAGGTTGGGATTCGCCGCGCACTCGTGCACCGGATCAAGGCCAATCTCGAGCTCGACCGCGTCGATAACGCCGCGTTCTCGACACTCGCCACTGCGCTCGACGCAACCCGCGCGCAGCTCGACGCGACGCGCGCCGAACTCGAGGCAACGCGCGCGGAGCTCGCAACTGCCAGCCCGCGGGCCGACGCGGCCTACTCACGGCTCGAGCTCGATCACGTCGGCACTCGGTCCCTCGCCGCGAGCCCGGCGCTCGAGCAGATCGTCGGCCTCGGCTATTGGCTGTCGGCTCAGCCAGCCAGCGAGCTTCCCGTCTCCGTGATCATCCCGACCCGCAGCCGTCCGGCATTCGTTGCGCAGGCGGTCGCGTCGGTGCAGGCCCAGACCCATGCTCACTGGGAGCTGATCGTCGTGGACGACGGGAGCATCGACGACACTCGCGCCACGCTCGCCGCGATTGACGACGAGCGCATCCGATGCGTTCGAACCGAGGGGCTTGGCCCGCCGGCCGCGCGCAACGTCGGGCTCGAGCACGCGACCGGCGAGGCGATCGCCTACCTCGACGACGACAACATCATGCTCCCTGGGTGGCTGACTGCCGTCGCGTGGGCGTTCACGCACTTCGCGGATGTGGATGTCCTCTACGGCGCTCGCGTCGTCGAGGACGAGTCGGCGGTCGGCGGCGATGGGCTGCTGCCCCGCCTGCTGTTCAGTCCGTTCGACCGCGATCGGCTGCTCGAGGGCAACTACATCGACGCCAGCGTTATCGCGCATCGCGCTGGGCTGCCCCAAGCGCGGTGGGATCCTGAGCTGACGGGGATCGCCGACTGGGACCTGATGATCAGGCTGACCGCGGAAAAGCCCGCGCTGGCGATGCCGGCACTGGCATCGCTCTACCGCACCAGCGCGCCCGGGCGGATAACTCACACCGAGACGTGGGCCGCGGCTCAGCGCGAGCTCCAGCGCCGGGTCGCGGCTACGCAGTCGGAACCGCCGCGGCCTGCTCGAGGCCGAGCTCCTCGATCGCCGTCTCGCGCATCTTGAACTTCTGGACCTTGCCGGTCACCGTCATCGGAAACTCGGATACGAGCTTGACGTAACGCGGGACCTTGTAGTGGGCGATCTTGCCTGCGCAGAACTCGCGCAGCTCGTCTTGAGTCAGTGAGGCGCCAGACCGCAGGACCACCCACGCCATCAACTCCTCGCCGTAGCGCTCGTCTGGCACTCCGATCACCTGGACGTCCGCGACCGCCGGATGCGTATAGAGGAATTCCTCGATCTCGCGCGGGTAGATGTTCTCGCCGCCGCGGATCACCATGTCCTTGATCCGGCCGACGATCCTCACGTAGCCGTCGTCATCCATCGTCGCGAGGTCCCCGGTATGCATCCAGCGCGCCGAGTCGATGACATCGCTTGTCCGCTCCGGCTCGTTCCAGTACCCGAGCATCACGGCGTACCCTCGCGCGCAGAACTCGCCCGGCTCGCCGCGCTCGACGATCTGGCCGCTCAGCGGGTCGACGATCTTGATCTCGGTGTGGGGCATCACCTGCCCGACGGTCTCGCAGCGATGCTCGAGTGTGTCCTCGGTTCGCACCTGGGTCGTGACCGGTGAGGTCTCGGTCATTCCGAAAGCGATCGAGATCTCGTTGATGCCCATCTCGTCGTTGACGCGCCGCATGATCTCGACCGGGCACGGGGAGCCGGCCATGATCCCGGTGCGCAGAGAGCCGAGGTCGAACTCGGAGAACTCCTCGAGCCCGAACTCGGCGATGAACATCGTCGGCACCCCATACAGGCTCGTGCAGCGCTCCCGGGCGACCGCCGCGAGCGTGGCCCGCGGGTCGAACGTCTCGGCCGGATAGACCATGCACGCACCATGGGTCGTACACGCGAGGTTGCCGAGCACCATCCCGAAGCAGTGGTACAGCGGAACCGGGATGCAGACGCGGTCGCTGTCGGAGTAGCCAAGCAGCTCGCCGATGAATTGACCGTTGTTGAGAATGTTGTGGTGGGTGAGCGTGGCTCCCTTCGGAAAGCCGGTCGTGCCGCTCGTGTACTGGATGTTGATCGGGTCGTCGAAGTCGAGCTCGCCCGGAAGGTCACGGCGCTGCGACGCGGCCAACTCGTGCCATTCGTCCGAGCCGAAGAAAATTGCGCGCTCGAGCTCCGGCAGCTCCGGCCGTACCCGGTCGACCATGTCGACGAAGCTTGAGTCCTTGAGCGCGGTGGTCGACAGGATCCAGCGGCAGCCGGACTGTCCGAGCGCGTACTGGAGCTCCGAGGTCCGGTAGGCCGGGTTGATGTTGACGAGGATCACGCCGAGCTTCGCGGTTGCGTACTGGGTCAGGGCCCATTCGGCGCTGTTCGGGCCCCAGACCCCGACGCGGTCGCCCTTGCCAAGCCCGGCGGCGAGCATCCCCGACGCAAGCCGGTCGACGGCCTCGTTGAACTCCGCCGTAGGTGAAGCGAATGTTCTGGTGGCACGAGACGAGCGCGTCGCTGTCGGGCACCGCCGCCGCCGTCCGCTCGAGGTTCTCGCCGATCGTCTCTCCGAGCAGTGGCTGGTCGCTGGCCCCGTGTGCGTAGGACAGCATGCCCGTAGTATCGCGCCAAGTGACGGACCCCGACTGGTTCAGAGCGCAGTTCCCTGTCTTCGACCGGCTCGCATTCATGAATGCCGGCTCCGAAGGCCCAGTTGCGCGCCCAGCCGCCGAGGCCGCCCAGACCCGGATCCGCACGGAGCTCGAGCGCGGCCGCGGTGGCAAGCCCTACTTCGAGGAGGTACTGGAGCTGGCGGGGAGGCTTCGCGAGCGCTTCGCGCAGCTGTTCGGGTGCGACGTCGCCGAGGTGGCGCTGACCGGGTCAACCACCGACGGCGTGAACATCGTTATCGGTGGCTTTGACCTGCACCAGGGGGACGAAATCATCACGACCGACGAGGAGCATCCCGGTGTGCTCGCCCCGCTCGCGCGGGCTCGCCGCCAGCGGGGCGTGGCGATTCGTGTCGTGCCGTGGAATGAGATCGCGAACGCCGTCGGTGACCGGACGCGGCTGATCGCGTGCTCGCACGTCTCATGGGTTTCCGGTCGCCTGATGGACACCGACGCACTGAGCGCCACCGGAGTGCCGGTGCTGCTCGACGGCGCGCAGGCGCTGGGCGCGATTCCGGTTGACGTGCGCTCCCTGAAGTGCGACTTCTACGCCGCGCCGGGACAGAAGTGGATTTGCGGCCCGTCGGGTTCGGGCTCGCTGTTCGTTCGCCGCGAGCGGATTGACGAGCTCGAGATCGCATGGCCGGGCTTCGGCTCGCTGGCAGACCACGAGCATCCACTCGACTCAGCTCCGGCCGAAGGCGCAGCCAGGTTCGATGTCGGCTTCCCGACGGCGCTGAAGAGCAGCTGGATCCTCGCCTCGCTCGACCTGCTCGAGGAGGCGGGCTGGGACTGGGTGCACGACCGCGGACCGTCGCTCGCGGCGCGGCTCGCCGACGAGCTACGGCGCAGCGGCCTCGACGTGTTCGAGCGCGGCCCAACGACGCTCGTCTCCTGGCGCGCGGCCGATCCGGTCGAGGAGGTCGAGCGCCTGCTGGGGCACGGGATCGTCGTGCGCAGCATCCCGGGCGTCGGGCTCGTGCGGGCCTCGGTCGGGGCGTGGTGCAGCGAAGCCGATGTCGAGGCGCTCGCGCACGCCGCCATACACTGAAGCGCTCGATCGGCGCCTCAGCGCGCGGCGGCCTGAGCCCGCAGCTCGGCCTTGTGCGCCCGCTTGGCCGCCTGGTAGTCGGCCAGCGCCTGGGCGGAGTCGACATCGCCGAGCGTCGGATGATTCGGCACGAGCGCCTCGGCGGTCGCGACGCCGTAGCGGTTGAACAGCACCGCCGCCAGCGACTTGATCTTCATCTCGCCGAACCCTGGCAGCGCGGCGAGGTTCGCGCGGAGCTCGTCGGCGTTCGCGGCGTCGGTCCAGACGCGCGCGGCGTTGCCGTCGTAGCGGTCGCGGATGTGAACGGCCAGCTCGTGCACACGGCGGGCCATCGAGCCCGGGAAGCGATGGACCGCGGGACGTTCGCGAAACACCGCCTCGAGGTCGGCCGTCGCGAGCGTGTCCGCGTCGAATGTGCCCAATCGCTGACGGATCTCCAGCGGTCCGGAGAACGCCTTCTGGACCGTCACCTGCTGGTCGAGCGCGAACCCGACGAGCAGCGCCAGCGGGTCTGAGGCGATCAGCTCGTTTGCCTCGTCGGAGTCAGTGAAATGAAGGCGGTCGGGCATCGCTGCCCAGTGAGCATAGAACCGCACGGGCGGCGTTGTGCCTCGAAGGTGGCTACGCCGCCACGGCCGCGACGTGCGCGTTCAGCCACGCGCAGAGGTCATCGAGAACCTGCTCCTGCTCGGGCTCGTTGAAGATCTCGTGGTAGAGGCCCTCATACGGCTTGAGTGTCATGTCGGCCGCGCCTATGCGCTCACCTAGCATCACGCTACCCGCGGGGGGCGCGAGCTTGTCGTCCGTGGCGTACATGATCAGCGTCGGGACGGTGATCGCGCCGACGCTGTCCGGAAACGATTCGACCGCGGCTGCCAGCTCGGCGATCGTGCGCGCCGGAAGCTTGCCGTGATGGACGAGCGGGTCGGCCTCATACGCCCGCACGACATCCGGATCGCGGCTCACGAGCGACGGGTCGACCGCGATCAGGCCGAGGCGAGGCGCAACCGCGGACAGCATGCGCGCCGCAAAGCGCTCGACCGGCGATGCGGCCTCGAGCGCCGCGAGTGGACTCGACAGCACGAGCCCGGAAAGCCGATCCTGGTGTGCGATCGCGTACCTCAAAGCGATCGCGCCGCCCATGCTGTGGCCGAGCAGGAAGACCGGCCTCCCGTCCGAGGCTTGGACAACGAGCCGATCGAGGTCTTCGACGGTGTTGTCGAGCCGGTCGATCAGCGCCCGCGGACCCTCAGAGCGGCCGTGACCGCGGTGATCGAGTGCGTGGACCTCGTAACCCGCCGCGCCGAGCCGCGCGGCGACGTGCTCATAGCGACCGAGATGCTCGCCCGCGCCATGGGCGATGACGACGACGGCTCGTGGCTCGCCCTCGGGCTGCCAAGCATGGCGATGGATGTGTGGGGTCAACCCTCCGCCCACGGCACGACGACCGCATCCTCAGTCGGCGAGTCGCGTGCCACCACATACTCGGCCGGCTCCGAGTCGGAGACGTTCTCGAGCACGTGCGTCTCGCGCGGCGGCACATAGACGAGGTCCGCGCGGTTCCAGCTCGAGCTCGTGCTGGAGATGGTCGCCCCAGCGGACCCGTAGGTGCCCGCTGAGCATGTAGACCGCGCTCTCGCAGCGCTCGTGGTAGTGGGGCCGAGACTGGGCGCCGGGCGGCACCCGAAAGACGCCCATGTAGATGTTCGATGCGCCGGCGGTCGCTTGCGAGATCTCGGCTCCCCCGACGACCCCGCGCGGCACCTCGCGATCGGCCCCGGGCTTGACGACCCTCATGGCCGCGACTCTATCTGCAGCGGACCTTGCTCGGCGGCGGCATGATCCACCTGGAGCGTGGTGTGGAGCAGATCGAAGCGCTGCTCGAGCACGCGCTGGAGCGTGCGCCGCAACTCGTGACAGTCGTCGCCGGGCCGCACGACCACGTGTGCGGACAGCGCCGGAAAGCCCGAGGTCACCTCCCAAACGTGCAGGTCGTGTACCTCGACCACGCCCGGCTGCGCGGCGAGCGTGCGTCCGATCTCAGCGGGCTCGAGGCCGGCAGGGGCCGCCTCCATGAACACACGACCCGAAGCCTTGAGCAGCCGGTATGCGGCTCCGAGCATCAGGGCGCAGACGACCAGCGACGCGATCGCATCGGCGCGCCCGAACCCGGTGGCGACGATCACGCCACCCGCCACCGCGGTCGCGATGAACCCGTACAGGTCGGTCAGGATGTGGCGATAGGAGCCCTCGACGTTGAGGCTGCGCTCCTGTTGATCTCCGGCCAGGACATGCACGGCAATCAGGTTCACGACGACGCCCGCAAGCGCCACGCCCACCACCGTCCAGCCGCCGACAGCGGGCGGAGAGACCAGCCGCCGGATCGCCTCGTAGACGATCACCAGCGCGAGCACGAGCAGCGTGACGCCGTTGGCCTGCGCGCTGAGGATCTCAGCCCGTCCGAGCCCGTAGGTCATCGCTCCGCGGGCGGGCCGCTCGGCGAGGCTCGCGGCGGCCAGCGAGAGCACCACGGCGGCTGCGTCGGTCAGCATGTGGGCCGCGTCGGAGAGCAGCGCGAGCGAGGACGCGAGCACGCCGGCGACGACCTCGCCGATCATGAGCGCGGCTATCAGCGCGAGCGCGAGCTTGAGCGCCCTGCGATCCGCGCCGCGACCGTGGACGTGCGCCATCAGTTCGACGATGGATCGGCCGGCATCCGCGCGACCAGCGCGTAGCTGCCGCCCTTGCGCGTCAGCACGGTCGGCCACAGATCGCGCGGCTCGGTCGAGAACGCGTCCTCCAGACGCGCCTGTTCGAGGATCCAGTCGTCGCGTTCGAGCTCGGCGTCGAGCTGACCGGGTCCCCAGCCGGCGTGCCCGACGAACGCGCGCGAGGTGAGCACCCCGGCACCGAGCTCCTCGTGTGAGGACCCCGCGCCCACGACGCCGACGTCGTCGAAGGCCATCAGCGCCGCGTCGCCCGGGTCTTCGAACTGCGCCAGCACGATCACCGCCGACGGCTGCACCGGCCCGCCGATGAACAGCAGCTCGTCCGGGTCGACCAGCTCGTCGAGCTCGGATGAGGCGTCGGAGACGGTCGTCTCCGACGGCCGGTTGAGCACCAGCCCGAGCGCGCCCTCCTCGGAGTGCTCGACGACGAGCACGACCGTGCGCCAGAAGTTCGGGTCAAGCAGCCCGGGCCCGGCGATCAGTAGCTGTCCCCGTACCGATTCCATCACTTGCACCCGAGCTTGACATGCCGGAGCGCCCTGGCGATCACGGGCGTCAGGTCATAGACGTCGCGTGTGGCCGGCACCCGGGGACGGGCTTGGGGGCCGTAGTCGAAGACGTCCATCGTCATGCTGAACGTGAGATGGGCGTTTGCGACGCACTCGCCGAAGGTCAGGCTGATGCGGCGCAGCAGGCCTTGGGCGTCGATCCATGCATCGACCGGCAGCGTGTGGCCGCCGAGCGCGGACTCGAGCGTTTTGACGCTGCTCGCGACGCTCGGCCGCTGGGCGGCTGACACGAGATCTGGGTAGCGGTCGAGATCGATGGTGGCGTGATAGTGCGCCGATGGCACGCCTCTGATGAGCTGCGTCCCCTTGCTGTAGGTGGCGGTGCTGACGGCTCGGAGGTAGTCGATGAACTGGGTCGGGTCGCTCGTGCTCGGCAGTGAGGTCACACCAATCGCGGCCCGCGCCCGGGTCGTGTCGAGCTTGAGCCATCGCTTGCCGCCGGACAGCCTGACGCCGTTGGGGAATGCCTCGGCGCCCATGTAAACCGTGCCACCCGAGACGATCTCCGAGATCCGCACCGGCTGGCCACCGGCTCCGGCGACGGTCGTGAACTGGGCCAGGTTGTTGGCCCGGTCGAACGCGCCGGTGAGCGCGACGGCGGTCTCGCCCGTCGCGCTGCTGGTCAACGTCAGCAGCGCGGCGATCCGGTAGCCGGGCACGGTCGCGGTGTCGGCGGCCGCGCGTGCCACCACGCCGGTGTTGGAGCCAGAGCTGCTGCCACAACCGCCGAGCAGCAGGACGAGGGCTGCCAGTGAGAGCGTCCGTCTCACTCCCGGGAGAGTAGCTCTCACAAGCCGAGCGATCGCCCGAGGATCTCCTTCATGATCTCGTCCGTGCCCCCGCCGATCGGACCGAGACGCGCGTCGCGTGCCGCGCGCGCGAGGTCCGGCTCGTCGCCGTAGATCTGCAGCAGCGCGTCCATGACCTCGAACGCTGCTCGCTGTGTCGCGAGCTTGGCGATCGTGACCTCGCGCACAGCGTCGCCGCCCGCGAGATAGCGCCGCAGCGCGTGGTAGGTGACGTCTCGTCCTGCCTCGATCGTCACCGCGATCTCGGCGAGCTTATGGCGCGTCGCCTGACCGTTGCCTCCCCGCTCGAGCGCGCGCTCGAACGCGACCTGCATTCCGCCGACCGCGCCGAGCGCCATAAGCAGCCGCTCCCACTGGAAGTTGGCCATGATCAGGTAGAAGCCCTGGTCTTCCTCGCCGAGCAGGTTCTCCGCCGGCACGAAGACGTCGTCGAACGTGATCGAGGCGGTGTCCGAGGCGTGCCAGCCGAGCTTCTCGAGCGCGCTCGACTCGACGCCGGGTCCGCGATCGACGATCAGGAACGAGAGCCCATGGTGCCCGCCTTCCTCGCCCGTTTTGACCGCCGTCACCAGGGCGTCGGCGCGCACGCCGCCGGTGATGAACATCTTGGCGCCGTTGAGGACGTACCCGTCGTCCGTCTTACGCGCCATCGTGCGGATCGACGCTACGTCCGAGCCGGCGTCTGGCTCGGTGATCGCGAGCGCCGCGATCTTTTCCGCCTTGATGCCCGGAACGAGGTAGCGCTGCTTCTGCTCCTCGGTGCCGAACTTCCAGATCGGCGGCAGCGCGATGCCGATATGGGCCCCGATTCCCGCCGCGAGTCCTCCCGACCCGCAGCGGGCGAGCTCCTCGGCCAGCACCGCGTCGGCCACGACATCGTCCTTGCCGCCGTACTCGACCGGAAACTTGAGCCCGAGGTACCCGCGCTCAGCCATCCGCGCGAAGACATCATTGGGGAACCAACAGGCCTCCTCCCACTCGGCGGCGTGTGGATAGAGCTCCTGTTCGACGAACTCCTTGAGCTCTTGGCGGAAGTGCAGGTGCTCCTCGGTGAACGGCGGGAGCGGCCGGCCGCTCACAGCCCGTAGGAGCGCCCGATCACCTCGAGCATGATCTCGTCGGTCCCGGCGCCGATCCGGTTCAGGCGCAGGTCGCGCCACGAGCGCTCGATCCCATACTCCTTCATGTAGCCGTTGCCGCCGTGGATCTGGATGCACTCGTCGGCGACCTCGACCGAGATGCGGGCCGCATACAGCTTCGCCATCGAGATCTCGCGCACGGGGTACTCGCCGTTCTGGAACCGCCAGGCGGTCGTGTAGACCATCTGCCGCGCGGTCTCGATCTTGGTCGCCATCTCGGCGAACTTGTGCCGGATCACCTGGAAGTGGCCGATCTGGCGCCCGAATGCGGTCCGCTCCTTGGCGTACTGAAGCGTGCGATCGAACACGTGCTGGGCGCCCGCCACGCAGCCGGCCGCGCCGATCAGGCGCTCGCCCTGGAGCTCCCACATGATGTGGTAGAAGCCCTTGCCGATCTGGCCGAGAACCGCTGATGCCGGCACGCGAACGTCCTGGAACGCGAGCAGGGCCGTGTCGGATGCGTGCATGCCGAGCTTCTCGAGCTTCTTCTCGCGGATCACGCCGGGTGAGTCCATCGGCACGAGAAACAGCGTGAACCCGTCGTAGCCGGCCTCAGGATCGGTCTTGGTGACGAGCACGATCACATCCGCGCGGTGCCCGTTGGTGATGAACGTCTTCGAGCCGTTGATCACGTACTCGTCGCCGTCGCGGACCGCATGCGTCTTGATGCCCGAGACGTCAGAGCCGGCATCCGGCTCGGTGATCCCCAGGCAGAGGATCTTCTCGCCCTTGATCGCGGGCACAAGCCACTGCTGTTTCTGCTCCTCGGTGCCGAACTTGAGGATCGGGGGCATCGCCATGTCGGTCTGGACGGCGAGGCCCATCGCAAGACCGCCGCAGTGGGCGTGGACGATTTCCTCCGACAGGACGAGGCTCGTGTAGTAGTCGCCGCCCTGGCCGCCGTACTCCTCGGGCTTGTCGAGTCCCAGGAAGCCGAGCTCGCCCATGCGCTTGAAGACCCAGTCCGGAAACGTCTGCTCCTCCCACTCCTCGGAGTGGGGCTGGAGTTCCTTGATCACGAAACGTCGGATCGAGTCGCGCAGCTGCTCGTGCTCGTCGGTGAAGATGAAGTGCTTCTTGTGGTCCTGGAAGTCGGGCTTGAGTACGTCGGCGGTGGCGGTCATGGCTCGAAACCGTATCACCAAAAGTAGGCAGTAGGACTTCCTACTTTCCACTCTGATTGTGGTGGTAGCGTTCGCGCGCGATGGCCTATGAAACGCTCCGTTACGAGGTCGCCGACCACGTCGCCACGATCGCTCTCGATCAGCCCGACACACGCAACGCGCTCTCCGATGAGCTGCTGGACGAGCTCATCGCGACGTTCGGGGCCGCTCGTGACGACGCCAGACGTCCGTTGCGTCGTGCTCACCTCCACGCACGAGAAGGTCTTCTCGAGTGGCGCCAACCTCAGTGGATTCGCGGCCGACCTGCCGCTCGTGCACAAGTTCACCGGCACCGAGCGCTTTCCGCGCCTGTTCCGCTCGATCGGCGAATTGGGCAAGCCGACGATCTGCGCCGCCAACGGGCACGTGCTGGCCGGCGCGCTCGGGATCGCACTCGCCTGCGATCTGATCATCGCGCGCGAGGGAGCGCGCTTCGGCACGCCCGAGATCAACGTCGGCGCGTTCCCGTTCATGATCATGGCGCTGATCTACCGCAACGTTCCGCGCAAGAAGACAACCGAGCTGCTGCTGCTCGGAGAGCAGATCTCCGCCGAGGAGGCCGAACGGATCGGGATCGTCAACCGCGTCGTCCCGGCCGCCGAGTTCGACGACGCGGTGCGCGATTGGGCCACGAAGCTGGCCTCGAAGTCGCCGGTGATCATGAAGCTCGGCAAGGACGCGCTATTTCGCCAGCAGGACATGGCATTCGCCGACGCGCTCGACTACCTGCGCGCGCAGCTATCGCTGGCGCTGTCGACCGAAGACATCGAGGAAGGCGTGAAAGCGTTCTTCGAAAAGCGCGAACCGGTTTGGAAGGGGAGATGAGCCGCAGGCGCCCGCCTCGCGCGGCGTGAACAAGAAGTTGCCGCTTCACGGTCGCGTGAACTATGATCGGCCGCGGGGAATGATCCGCCGACGGGGCCGGTCGTTCCGGATGACGACAGAGGGATAGGAGAAGCATGCGCAAGATCGCTTTGCTCACAGCTGCGTTCACGTTCGCCTTCAGTGGCGTGGCGCTCGCGGCAACGACCTGGTACGGCGGCGCGACTCAAAGCGGGGACATGAGCACTGAAACGGGGCAGCTCGGGGTCGACATCGGCCTCAATGGCAGCAAGAAGATAACCCGCCTCGACGTCAACGCCTTCCTCAACGGCGGGGGTTCCTGCTTCACAGGATCCGTCACGGCGCACGGCCTGACGTGGAAGATCAACCACGGATCCTTCAAGGGGACCAAGACTTCTCAAGGAGTCACAGTCACGATCAGCGGCAAGGTCCACTCCTATGGCCTGAAGGGGTCCTACACGGTCACCCAGGGCTCGTGCACGTCGGGCAAGGTCAGCTACACGGCCAGATACGAGATCGCGCCGAACTTCTAGTCAGCAACCGGAGCGATCTCTCTCAAGGGGGGATCGCTCCACGCTGAGCGAGTGTCACGAGTCGGAAATTCGAGGGCATTCGAGTGGCCCCTGACGGCGCCTGGCTGCGTCCTCGGTCGGGGCAATATCTGCAGATATTGCACCCTCCCTGCGTCCTGGCCAGACACCGTCAGTGTCCCCTCTCGGTGCCGCCGAACCCCCGACTCGCAACACTAGGCCTGAGACGGGCTCGGCGCGCGCTGCCCGGCGGGGCGGCCCGACGCTCGCGCATCCGCGAACGTCACGAGCTTGCCTTGCTGATCGTCCCACAGCTTCAGCCGCACCGCGCCCAGTCCGTCCCAGAGCGACAGCGTGGGCACTCCGTGGAACATCGGGTTCTCGTCGTGAGCGCGCTGGAGGTTGTAGTTCGGGATCCGGGCGTTCAGATGGTGGACGTGATGCAGGCCGATGTTGCCAGTGAAGAACTGGAGCGGTTGGGGGAGCTTCAGGTAGGAGCTGCCGCGCAGCGCCGCGTCGGCGTAGCTCCATTCCTCGCCGCCCTGCCAGTACGCGTCCTCGAACTGGTGCTGGACGTAAAACAGCCAGATCCCGACCGAGCCCGCGAGCAGCGCCGCGGGAGCCCACACAATCACGAAGTCTCGCCAGCCGATCAGCAGGCAGAGCGCGGCGATCACGCCCGCTAGCACGAGATCGGTACTGAGCACGCTGTGGCGCATCCGCGGCCGCTGCGCGCGAGTGGCGATCCGCGGGCCGATCATCATCGCGAAGATCGGTCCGAAGCCGAACATCACGAGCGGATTGCGGATGGCGCGATAGGCGAACCGTCCGCGCCAGGCTCGAGCTCGATATTCGGTGATCGTCAGCGTCGGCAGGTCGCCGATTCCGCGCCGGTCGAGGTCTCCCGAGGAGGCGTGGTGAACGGCATGGTCGTGACCCCAGCGCCGGTACGGAGACATGACGAACAACCCGAGGAATGCACCGACCCAAGCGTTGGCCCGCTTGGAAGGAAGCAACGACCGGTGGGCGCAGTCGTGGAAGACGACAAATACGCGAACCAGGAACCCGGCGGCCGGCAAGGCCAAGATCAAGACCAGGAGGGTCGAGACGCCCAGCAAAAAGTACATGGCGGCCGACAGCGCGAGGTACGGGACGATCGAGGTCGCGAGGTCGACCAGGCTCCGCCGGAGACGAGGCTCGGCATACGGGGCCAGCGCTTCCTTCCAGAACGGCCCTGCGGACGTGACAGACATAACAGCTCCTGACGGTGGACGTTGCTGGCGCAACGCCCCCGCCTGCCGCCATCAGGCCGCAACGAGCACGAGTGCCGCTTGGATCGAGGACTGGTGACCGCGCATCAGCGCCGCCACCCCCCAAAGTGGATCCAGACTACTCGGAATGGCTTAATGGTCGGCTAAGCGCTCACGAGATATGCGATAAGGATGCGGCGCTTGACGCGAACCTCGGGCCGGCGGATGGCGCGAATCGCTTGACGCGAACCATCGGCGCTGCCAAAGTGAGAAGTAGTACGTTCCACTTCCCACAATGGCCACAGACGCCACCACGACCCAGAGCCTCCTACGCCCGCTCGCCGAGGATCTCGCCGCCCGCCGCGAGCAGATCAAGCTCGGCGGCGGGGAGCAGAAGATCGAACAGCAGCACGCCGCCGAGAAGCTGACCGCGCGCGAGCGACTTGATCTCCTGATCGATGCGGGGACTTTCGTCGAACTCGGGATCCATGGCCGTCCGCACTCCTCCCAGCGAGCGATGGAGGGCCGCGAGGCTCCCGCCGACGGAGTGATCACCGGCTACGGCAAGGTCGATGGCCGGCTTGTCGCGGTCGCGGCGTACGACTTCACGGTGATGGCGGGCTCGATGGGAATGACCGGCGAGCTCAAGGTCTCGCGGCTGCGCGAGCTCGCGCTGACCAAGCGGATCCCGATGATCTGGCTGCTCGACTCGGCCGGCGCGCGGATCCAGGAGGCAGTCGGATCGCTGTTCGCCGGCACCGGGCACCTGTTCCGCGAGGAGGTCGTCGCGTCGGGCGTGATCCCGCAGGTCGCGGCGCTGATGGGGCCGTGCGCGGCCGGCACCGCGTACATCCCCGGGCTGGCCGACTTCGTGCCGATGGTCAAGGGGCGCGGGTCGATGGCGCTGGCGGGTCCGCACCTGGTCCGCGCCGCCGTCGGCGAGGACGTCACCCAGGAAGAGCTTGGCGGCTCACGCGTCCACACCCGCAAGTCGGGCGTGGGCGACATCGAGGTGGCCGACGACCCCGAGTGCATCGAGCGGATCAAGCAGTACCTGTCGTATTTGCCGTCGCATTGCGAGGAGCTCCCGCCGGTTGCGGCGTGCAGCGACCCGGTCGACCGCGGCGACGACGAGCTGCTCGACGTGCTGCCCGAGTCGAATCGCAAGCCCTACGACATGTACGAGGTGATCAAGCGGATCGTCGACGACGGCGCCTACTTCGATCTGAAGCCCCAGTGGGCCAAGACGATCATCACTTGTCTGGCTAGGTTCAACGGCCGCCCGGCCGGGATCGTCGCCAACCAGCCCAAGCAGCTCGGCGGGATCCTCGACAACGACTCAGCCGACAAGGCGGCGCGGTTCATCAACCTGTGCAACGCGTTCGGCATCCCGCTCGTCTACCTGATGGACGTCCCCGGCTTCATGGTCGGCACCAAGGTGGAAGCCGAGGGCATCATCCGCCACGGCGCCAAGATGCTCTACGCGACCGCCAACGCGACGGTCCCCAAGGTGACGGTCGTGCTGCGCAAGGCGTACGGCGCCGGCTACTACGTGATGTGCGGTCGCGCCTATGAGCCCGACCTGATCGTCGCCTGGCCGAGCGCGGAGATCAGCGTGATGGGCCCCGAGGGGGCCGTCGAGATCATCTTCCGCAAGCAGGTCGAGGCGGCCGACGACCCGGACGCCGAGCGCCGCGAGCTGATCGACAACTTCCGCAAGATCATCGACGTCTACATCGCGGCCGGCCACGACATGATCGACGACGTGATCGACCCGCGCGAGACCCGGAAGACGATCTGCCACGCGCTCGAGCTCGCGGCGGGCAAGAAGGTCGAGCGGCCCTGGAAGCGTCACGGGGTCGTGCCCGTATGAGCCTCGACGCCCCGGCCGTCATCACCTGCGCGATCTCCGGCGCGATCGCCAACCGCGATCAGTGCCCGGCGATCCCCTACACGCCGGAGGAGTACGCCGCCGAGGCGCGGCGGATCGTCGAGGAGGGCGGAGTCCACATCCATATCCACGCGCGCACGCCTGACGGCACGCCGTCTTATGAGGTCGAGGACTTCGTCGCGATCCGCGACGCGATCGTCGCCGAGGTCGGCGACGCGGTGATCATCAACTTCTCGACCGGCACGATCGGCGTTCCGGTCGAGAAGCGCATCGCCTATCTGGAGGCGGGGCGCCCCGAGGTCGCCGCGCTGAACATGGGCTCGATGAACTACGCCAAGTACTCGCGCAAGCGCAAGGACTTCGTCTTCAAGTTCGTGTTCGCAAACCCGTTCGAGGAGATCATCGAGCTGCTCGAGGCGATGCGCCGGCTCGGGATCAAGCCCGAGCACGAGTGCTTCGATCTCGGCCACGTCGGATCGCTCGAGCCGCTCGTCGACATGGGCCTGCTCGAAGCCCCGCTGCACGCCGACTTCGTGATGGGCGTGGTCGGCGGCGTGCCCGCGAATGCCCTGAATCTGGCCGCGATGGCGCGCAACATGCCGGCCGCCCCACCGGCTGGACCCTCCCACCACTGGGGCGTCATCGGGATCGGCCGCGAGCAGTGGATGCTGGTCGCCGCGGCGCTGACGCTCGGCGGATCGATCCGCGTCGGGCTCGAGGACAACTTCTACCTGCCCGACGGGACGATGGCGCGCTCGAACGGCGACTTGATCGCCAAGGCACGCCAGATGTGCGAGGACGCCGGCCGGCGTCCTGCGAGCGTCTCTGAAGCCCGCGAGCTACTGGGGATCAAACAGCGTGAGCCTGCCGCTTGAAGGGCTGACCGTCCTGGACCTCTCGCGGCTGCTGCCGGGAGGCTTCTGCTCGCTGCTGCTGGCGGACTTCGGCGCGGACGTGATCAAGGTCGAGGACACCGGGCCGGGCGACTACGTTCGCTGGGCGCCGCCTTACTACGAGGGCGCCAACGAGACCGCGCGCAGCGCGCTGTTCCTGGCCCTGAACCGCGGCAAGCGCTCGGTCCGGGTCGACCTGAAGTCCCCGGCGGGCGTCGACGTCCTGCTGCGGCTCGCCCGCGAAGCCGACGTGCTGCTCGAGTCCTTCCGCCCCGGCGTGCTCGACCGCCTCGGCGTCGGCTACGAGCGGCTCCGGGCCGAGAACCCGGGCCTCGTGTACTGCGCGATCACGGGCTACGGTCAGGACGGGCCGTACACAGCGCGCTCGGGGCACGACATGAACTACCTCGGCCTCAACGGCCTCCTCGGGTTGACGGGTGAAGCCGACGGGCCGCCGGTCCAGTCCGCGGGGCAGATCGCCGACCTCGGGGGCGGCGCGCTGATGGCGGTGATCGGGATCCTGATCGCGCTGCGCGAGCGCGAGCGCTCGGGCGAGGGCCAGCTCGTCGACTGCTCGATGTTTGACGGCGCGCTCTCGTGGCTGGCGATGGTGGCCGCCGAGGGGTTCGCGACTGGCCGCTTCGCCAAGCGCGGCCAGCCGCAGCTCGCCGGCGCGCTGACCTGCTACCGGCCGTACCGCTGCGCCGACGGGTACGTGACGCTCGGGGCGCTCGAGCCGAAATTCTGGAACGCGTTCTGCCGTGGGGTCGGGCGTGAGGACCTGCTGGGCGGGGCCTTCGATCCGCCGGGCTCTGAGACACACGACGCTGTAGCGGAGATCTTCCTGCAGCGCACGCGCGCTGAGTGGCAGGCGTTTGCGTCCGAGCACGATTGCTGTCTCGAGCCGGTTCTGGATCTGGACGAGGCGCTCGATTCCGAGCTCGTTCGGGCCCGCGACATGGTCGCCTCCCTCGCACAGCCGGGCGTCGAGCAGCCGGTCAGGTTGCTCGGCCTGCCGATCAAGTTCAGCCGCACGCCGGGCGATCCGGCTCGGGCGCCAGGGCCGGCACTCGGGGAACACACCGAGGAGGTCTTGCGCGCGGCCGGCTTCTCCTCAGAGGAGATCGCGGCGCTGCACGAGTCGGGCGCGGTGGCCGGTCCAGCCGGCACCACGCAGGGATCGTTCATGAGCGCCTAGTGGTCCACTCATGCTGAAGATGTCGGAGCTCGCCGAGCGCTCGGGGGTCAGCGCCGGCACGATCAAGCACTACCTGCGCGAGGGGCTGCTCGGCAACGGGGGAGAGGTCAAGCGCACCTCTCGCAACATGGCGTACTACCCCGAGGACTACGTCGAGCGGGTGCGGTTGATCAAGCGCCTGCAGGAGGAGCGCTTCATGCCGCTGCGCGTGATTCGAGAGGTGATCTCGGACGATCCCGACCGCGCCTCGCGGCTGATCGAGCTCGAGGACCGGATCCTCGATCTCGCGATCCAGGCGCGCGAGACGGGCCGCGTCTCCAGAGCAAAGGTGCGCGCCACCTACGACGTGCCGCAGAACGTGCTCGATCGACTCGAGACAGCTTGAGGTGCTGACGCCGAACGCGCGGGGGTATGACGCGGATGACGTGGCGATCATCGAGGCGATCTCACGCTTTCGCGCGGGCGGTTACGAGGAGGCGATCGGCTTCACCGTCTACGACACGCTCCGCTACCGCGAGGCGCTCGAGCCCCTCGTCGAAGAGGAGGTACGGGTGTTGCTCGACCGGCTCGCGGGCAAGGTCGACGTCGAGCGGGCGGTCGAGATCATCGCCTCGGGCACCGAGCCGCTGCGTGAGCTGGTCGGCGCGATGCACTCGAAGATGCTGGTCGCCGCGCTGCGCACTCAGCGCGGCGTCACTTGATATGCAGGTTGATCCCCAGCAGCAGTAGCGGCCAAAGCAGGACTGCGAGCACCGCCGAGACGATCGGCTTGATCGTGTTCACGTGCGTGAAGTAGTGATGCGAGGCCGCGACGATGACACCGACGATGATCCAGATGATCGTTCCGAGACTTGACCCGCGTCGAGCCATGGTCATTCGCGGCGCTCGCCCGCTTCGGCTCCCTGCCTGAGCTCATCGTCCGCGAGCCCGCGGTCATGCAGGGCGGCACGCTCTTCGTGGAGCCTCTGCTCAGCGCGCTCGCGCTCGGCCTCCTGCGCTGCGATGCGTGACTGTCGCTCGGCTAACTCGGCGCGCCGGGCGCTTTCGGCGCCGGCTTGCTCGTGCTGCTGCTTGACCTTACGTCGCGCAGCCCGCGTACGGGCAGGCGGCAGAAGGAACGCCAGCGCGGCCAATAGCACGACCACGACGACAGCGATGACGATGATGAGAAGGGTTGACATGGCGCAGAGCTACCCACATGAGCCCGGACCCAGCAAACCTGGACGAATGTTCGAGCTACTCAGGCGTAAAGCGCGTCGAAGCGCTCGGCGTACTTCTCCTGGACCACGTTGCGCTTGACCTTCAGCGTCGGCGTCAGCTCGCCGGTCTCGTGTGAGAGGTCGTGGTCGAGGATGAAGAACTTCTTGACCTGCTCGACCTGCGCATAGTTGGCGTTCGCCTTGTCGAGCTCTGCCTGGATCAGCGCGATCACCTTCGGATGGTTCGAGAGCGCCGCGATCGAGGTGTCCTCGATGCCCTGCGCTTTGGCCCACGGGACGATCTCCTCTTCGTCGAGGGTGATCAGCATGCTCGGGAACGGCCGCCGGTCGCCGTGCATCATCGCCTGAGAGACATAGCGCGTCTGCTTGAGGTCGTTCTCGAGGTTGGCGGGCGTCAGGTTCTTGCCGCCGGAGGTGATGATGATGTCCTTCTTGCGGCCGGTGATGTACAGGAAGCCGTCGTCGTCCAGCCGGCCCAGGTCACCTGTGTGTAGCCAGCCCTCGGCGACCGCTCCGAACGACGCGTCGTCGTTCTTGTAGTAGCCCTGGAAGATGTTGGCCCCCTTGAGCAGGATCTCGCCGTCGTCCGCGATCCGGATCTCGACCCCCGCGTGCGCTTTACCCACCGACCCGAAGCGGTGCTCGCCGGGCCGCATCCCGGTGGCGGTCGTCGAGGTCTCCGTCATCCCATAGCCCTCCATCACGGGGACGCCGGCCGCGTAGAAGAACTCGAGGATGTCCTTCGCGATCGGGGCCGCGCCGGTCACCGCCTCGCGGACACGACCGCCAAATGCGGCGCGCACCTGCTTGAAGAGCCGCTCGTCGGCTTCGTCGTAGGCGACCTGTAGGTCGGGCGGGATCTCGGCGCCGGCGGACTCGAGCTCGCGCACCTTGAGCCCGATCTGGGTCGCTTGCGCGATCTGCTCAGGATCGGCCTGCGAGGTGACGAGCGTGTAGAGCTTCTCGAAGATCCGCGGCACCGAGGGCAGATAGGTGGGCCCGACCTCCGATAGCTCGGGGATGATCTGAGCCGTGTCGCCGCCCCAGTAGGCGATCGTGACGCCACGGTCGGCTGAGAGCAGCATCAGCAGCAGGCCGAACGCATGTGCCAGGGGGAGGAACAGGTAGACCAACTCGTCGGAACCGTCGCCGACGATGCCGCGCTCGGCGACCATGTCGAGTACCGCGCGGTAGTTGCCGTGAGTGAGGACGCATCCCTTCGGTGGGCCGGTCGTGCCGGAGGTGTAGATAAACGTGTACGGGTCGTCCTTGCCGACCTGCTTTATGCGTGCGTCGAGCTCGGCCTGGTCGCGGGCGCGCCCGCGCTCGCGAAGCTCGTCAAGCCCGCCCTCGATCACGAGCACGTGGCGCAGACTCGGCAGGCGATCGCGAACCGACTCGATCTTGGCGACCTGCGAGGCGTCTTCGCAGACGATCGCGACCGACTCGGAGTTCCCCGCGACCCACGCGCACTCATCGGGCGAGTTGGTCGGGTAGATCGGCACGACCACGGCGCCGACGGCGCTGATCGCGAAGCTACACCACGCCCATTCGACGCGTGTCGTGCACAGCATGCTGACCCGTTCGCCGGGCTCGATGCCCAGATCGATCAGACCACGGGCAATCTCAGACGTGGCCTCGCCAAGCTCGGCGAACGTGATGTCGTGCCACTCGTCGTCCCGCTTGTGCTTCTGCGCGACACGGTCGCCGTACAGCTCGACGGAGCGCTGAAGCAGATCCGCGATCGTCGTCGAGCCCGTCGTGCCGAGCGGCGTGGTGGTTGCCATCGCGCTGATGCTAGAGGGCCGCGCGCAACGCCTCGAGATCAGGCGAGCCGAACACGACGCGGTCGCGCGTGGCGACGTAGACCAGGTCGAGGTTTACACCGGCCTTGGCGATCCTGCGGGTCAGATCTGCCAGCACCCCAGGACGATCCTCGACCTCGGCCACTACGACCTGGCGCTCGCGCGTAATGGCGAGCTGCGAGAGCGCCAGCGAGTGCTTTGCGGCTCCGGGATGGGGGACGAGGATGTGGATCTCGGCTCGCTTGCCGTCGCCGACAAAGGTCGCCGCCGCGATGTTCACACCGGCGTCGCTGATCGCGGCCGCGACCTGGGCTAGGGCGCCCGGGACGTTCTCCACGTCGATGACAAGGTCAAATGCGGTACGGGTCACCACCACGCCTCGTGATCCTCCATCACTCCGTAGCCGTTCGCAAGTGCAATTGCGCCCGGCAGCTCGCCTGAGAAGGTTCCGAAGGGCTGGCGATACCGGCTCCGGAGCAGCACGAAGTTGTCGCTGCGCTCCCGCGTGGCCTCAGCATGGAAGACCAGTCCGTCGACACCGCCCTCGTGAAACTCAGAGGGCGGCGGCTCAGATGGCTCACCGTCGATCCAGACGGTGCGCTCGCTGTGCTTGGGCGGATCGTTGACGCCGTCGACCAGGTTCCAAGCGACGGTGCGTCCGTCGGCTGCGGTGCCGACGCCCGCCGACCAGCGCCAGCTCGTGTGGCGCTGGTAGTAGCCGGCCGTGTCATCGATCACCGCGTGTGCGTCGCTACCCAGGCCTCGCACGGGAATCCCGCCCTGCTTGCGCGTCCATGCGTAGCTGTCGCCGCTCGGACACACGGCCTCGATACCAGGCTGCTCTTCGAAGGTGACCTCGAGCCCTAGCTCGGCAATCGCGAGCCGTCCGTAGCTCATCGTCACGCCCGTGCCGAGCAGACTGGTTCGGTCGGTCAGGCGCTCGCGATCCCACAGCGCCCAAAACGCCTGCCGCGCACGGCCGATCCGGACGATCGCAGCGCACAGCATCAGCTCGGGACCGTAGACGCCGATATAGCGCCACGCCTTCAGCGGTCTAAGGCCGTCGTGCGAGGGCATCGGGCCCGGAGGGAGGGGAAGCCGGGCGAGCTCCGCCGGCCGGGGGGCACCGAAAGTCCCGCGGTAGGGGAGGCAGGCGCCCGGCGAAGTGTCCGCCCGGCCGCCCGGCTCACCAACCGGTCCGCGCTCCCAGAGGTCACCCCCCAGTATTCTTGACTGACTAGTCAATCAGGAGGAGTCTTCTCGGTGCACGCAGGGGCTGTGCAGCTTAACTCGGATGCGGATTTCGAGCGCAATCTCGCGACCGCCGACCGGCTGGTTCGCGACGCTGCGCACCAAGGCGCGCAGCTCGTCGTCCTGCCCGAGAAGTGGACCGTGCTCGGCACCGGCGAGCAACTCGCCTCGGGCGCCCAGCCTCTCGACGGCCCGGCGATTCAGTGGGCAAGCGAGATCGCGCGGGAGTTGGGGATTGACCTCGTGGCCGGCTCGATCGTCGAGCGGGTCCCCGGCGAGACCAAGACATCAAACACCAGCGTTCACTTCGGCCCGGATGGCGCCGTCCAGGCGGTCTACCGCAAGCTCCACATGTTCGACGTCGAGGTCGAGGGCGTCGTCTACGCCGAGTCCGAGTACGAGCAGCCGGGCGACGAGGTCGTCACTTCCGAGCTCGCCGACGGCTCGAGTCTCGGCATGAGCATCTGCTACGACGTGCGCTTCCCAGAGCTCTATCGGGAGCTTCACAGCGAGGTCGTCTCGGTGCCGAGCGCATTCACGCTCGCGACGACGAGGGATCACTGGGAGATCCTGCTGCGCGCACGGGCAATCGAGAACCAGTGCTTCGTCGTCGCTGCGAACCAGATCGGCGAGCACCCCGGCGGCTACCGGTCCGGTGGACGCTCGATGATCGTCGATCCGTGGGGGCTGGTGCTCGCGAGTGCGCCCGATGTCGAGTGCGCGATCGTCGCCGAGCTCGACATGGATGTGTTGCACGACGTGCGACGCCGTCTGCCTGCCCTCACGCACCGAAGGGATCACATCCATGGCCACGCCTGAGCGCGTACCGGTCGATAAGCGGCGCACGATCCTCGACGCCGCCGTGCGCGTGTTCGCGCGCCAGGGCTTCCATACGTGCCGCGTGTCGGACATCGCGGACGAGGCAGGTGTCGCGTACGGCCTCGTCTACCACTACTTCTCGAGCAAGGAGGAGATCCTCGACACGCTGTTCGTCGAGCGCTGGGATGTGATGCTCCAGGCGATCGCCGAGGCGGACTCCTCGGAGCTCAGCCCGCGCGACAAGCTGCGCGCGATCGCCTCGTTCATCATCGAGTCATACCGCCACGACCCCGACCTGATGAAGGTGATCATCGTCGAGGTCACCCGTGCCGCGAACACGTTCGCGCGCACACACCTCGACACAATTCGCGACGCCTATTCGCAGATCGCAGGGATAGTCGAGCGCGCCCAGCAAGACGGCGTCTTCCGGCCCGAGATCACGCCCGAGTTCGCCGCGCTGGCCTTCTACGGGTGCATCGAACAAGTCCTGACCGGCTGGATCTTCGGGTTTGAGCCGGTTGGCGAAGACGAGTTCGAGCGCGCCAAGACGCTGATCGTCGAGACGATCTGCGGTGGGCTCCAGCGATCTGATTGAATCCTGCGCCGATGACTGAAAGCCCTCTCGTCAAACGGCTTATGTGGTCAGGACTGCTCGCAGGGATCGGTGCCCTGGCGAGCCTCGCCTCGACGCGACTCGCCAGTGTGATCTGGACGCGCGTCTTTGGGGAAGAACCCCCTGAGTGACGACTCCGACGCCACAAATCGACGCCGCGGCACCCCCTTCGGCTGACGATCGGCCCGAGGTAGTGGTCGGCGCGGCCTTCGCGGGCGGTTTCCTTCTAGCTCTGATTCTCAAGCGCCTTGGCAACCGGTAACGGAAACGAGAATCTCGCCCGCGCGGTGACCGAGGTCTCCGAGCGGGTCACGGTCCTGGTCCGCGAGGAGATCGAGCTCGCCAAGGCGGAAGTCCGGCTGAAGGTGAAGTCGCTGACGCGCGGCATCGTGTGGTTCGGACTCGCCGCGGTGCTCGGGCTCTTCGGCGTGATCTTCGTTCCGGTCACGCTCGCATGGGGTCTCGACGACGTGCTCGTAAGCGGTGTGGGCGGTCTCTGGGAGGGCTTCGCAATCGTCATGGGTGCCTTCTTTGTCCTCGCCGGCTTGTGCGCCATCCTGGGTATCCGCAAAGTTCGCGTTGGGGCGCCGACGCCCACGATGGCCATCGACGAGGCCAAGAAGATCCGCGAGACGGTTTCGACCAAGTCCTGATGGCCACCCGCACACCAGACGAGATCCGCGCGTCGATCGAGGAGAACCGCCAGGAGCTCGGGAGCTCGCTCGAGAAGCTGCGGGTCGAGGTCGTGCGGATCACCGATTGGCGTGGCCAGCTGCGCGCCCACCGCACCCAGGCGCTGATCGGCGCCGGGGTCGCGGGGTTTGTGCTCGGCGGCGGGATCGCCGCGCTGAGCGGGCTTGCGCTCCGCCGTCGCCGCTGAGCTACAAAAACGAGCGCGGCACGCCGCCGCCCCCGAGCAGGCCCGGGCCGACGTGAGTGCCGATCACCGGACCGATCTCCGACACGAATATCGGCTCTGAGCCGAAGATCTCTCGGCCGCGCACGACGAGCGCCTGCGCCTGCTCGGGCGCCTGGATGTGCTGAACGACCCAGCCGTCGCGGCCGTTCTCCTTGCAGGAGCGCAGCAGATCGACCATTCGCTCGAACGCGCGCTTTGACGTGCGCACGCGCTCGATCGGGGTGATCTCGGACTCGACGGTCAGGATCGGCTTGATCTTCAGTGCCGTGCCGAGCCACGCCTGCGCGCCCGCGATCCGGCCCCCGCGGCGCAGGTACTCGAGCGTTTCGATCGCGAACCACAGACTGAGCTGCTCCCGGGCCGCCTTGGCCTGCTGCGCCACGGCCGCGGCGTCGGCGCCCTGACGCGCGGCGGCGGCCGCCGCGAGCACCATCAGACCCTCGCCACCGCACGCGCTCGCCGAGTCGAGCACCGTGACGCGGCCATCGCATTGCTCGGCGGCCTGCTCGGCGCTTCCCACGGTGCCCGACATGCCACCGGCAAGGTGGATGGAGACGATCTCGTCGGCCTCGTTCTCGAGGAGTCGCCGATAGACGGATAGGAAGTCGCCGACCGAAGGCTGCGACGTCGTGGGCAGATGGGTCATGTCGTGGAGCTCGCGGTAGTAGTCGTCGTAGCTCGCGATATCGCTCTCGCGCTGCGCGTCGCCTTCGCGGTGGACGTACAGGCTCACCTCATGGATGTGCTGCGCGGCGACGAGCTCCTCGGGGAGGTAGTGGCAGGTGTCAGTGACGATCGCGACGGCCATCGAGCCGCAACTTTTACAGAGTTGGCACTAATGGGTCTTGTTCCGTTACGCGGTGTGCGGGACCCTCGGGCGCGAACTATGTTGAGTGACACCGTATATACGGCGCTAGCAATCAAAGTTCGTGTGGCCGAGGTTGCGGCGCGGACGTGGGGGCGGATCAGTCGGGCTCAGCTGATCGTCCTCGGCGTCAGTGACGGGACCATCACGCAGTGGGTCAACGAGGGTTACCTTCATCGAGTCCTTCCGGGCGTCTACGCCGTCGGCCACCGCTCGGCTCCGATCGAGGCCGATCTCGCGGCCGCCCTCCTCTACGCCGGCCCGGGTGCGATGCTCAGCCATGCGACCGCGGCGTGGTGGAGGAAGCTCACCGAACGACAGCCGCCTCTGATCCACGTAAGCACGCCCCGACAGTGCCAGTCCATCGACAACGTCCGCGTTCACGGGCGCCGCCACCTCGAACGCACCTGGCACCGAGGGCTCACGGTCACCACCGTCCCTCAGACACTCCTCGACTACGCCTCAGATCACGACTTCAACGACGTCCGCTACGTCCTCGCCGAAGCCGACTATCAGCGACTGGTCGACCTCGAGGAGATCCACGGCATCGCTGGTCGAGGCAAGCCCGGCAGCGTGATGTTGCGACACGCGCTGCAGGTCCATTGGCCCGAACTGGCCCGAACGCGTTCGCGGTTGGAGCGCGCCTTCCTGGCTCTTATCGACGAGGCTGGTCTTCCGAGGCCGGAGGTCAACGTCAAGGTGTGTGGGTACACGGTCGACTGCTACTGGCCACAAAGGCGCTTGGTGGTCGAGCTTGATGGGGGAAAGGGCCATAGCACCGAACGGCAGGTGGCTCGTGACCACTCGAAGGATCTGACCCTTCGGGCTGCCGGTATCACCGTCCGACGCTACGCCGAACGACAGGTGCTGCATGACGGCGACGCAGTCCTTACGGACCTGCGCCCTATCGTTTAGGCCGTGGCCACCCTCTACCGCTGCACGACGCCCACTAACTGGCTCTGCCCCTGTGGCCGGGTGGCGCGGGCGCTGAATGGAGATGGGATCGATTATGAGGAGGTTCGGGTTCCCCAGCGCCGATCGGAGCGCCCCGAGGTGGAAGCGCTCACGGGCCAGAAGCGCGTCCCGGTGCTCATCATCGAGGGGGAGACGATCTGCGATTCCAAGCGGATCGTCGAGCACCTGAGGTTCAGGCGCGCGGATCGACTGCCCACTTAGCGGCACGGCCGCGCGGTGGAGAGTCCAGGACTCGTGGCAGGTCGCTGAGCGAAATCGTCTCGCCCATAAGGAAGGTGAAGTCGATTTGCGTCAGCGCTTGCAGCGCCTGATCGACCTCATCGGCGGAGTGGTGGAAGGTGCCCCGCAGCTCGAGCTCGTCGTAGTGCAGCCGGGCCGAGTCGAGCGGCACGGAGGTGCCGAGCGGGCAGCCTCCGACAAGCACCACGACGCCGCCCGGCTGGGCCGAGGCGACCGCGGCCTGCCAGGTCTCGGTACTGCCGACGGCCTCAAAGACGAGCTCATGCCGATCGAGCTCGGCGACCCCGCGGGCACCGAGCTCAGAGGCCTGATCGCGGCGCTCAGGGTGGCGGTCGGCGACCGCAACAGAGCGGCCTTCGCGAATCATCAACGCCGTCAGCATCAGCCCCATCGGACCCCCGCCAAGCACACCGACGTCGTCCGCGGCTGAGCCGCGGCCGACGGCGTGAATCGCGGCCGCGAGCGGCTCGGCGATCGCCGCCAGCTCGAACGGCAGCCCTTCGGGAATGACATGCAGCGCTTGCACCGGGGCGGCGATCCGTTCGGCGAAGCCCCCGAGGACCCACCTCAGCGCGCGGCAGATCTGAGGCCGTCCGCCGCGGCAAGGCGCGCACGTGCCGCACGCGACCGAGTCCGAGACGAGCACGCGCTCGCCCGTGTCGTTCCGCACTCCAGCGGTCTCGTGGCCGAACGCGCAGGGGTAGGGGGAGAGGGCAGGATGGCCGTGTCGCCACATCTTCACGTCGGTGCCGCAGGTAGTTGCGGCGTGGACGTCGACCACGACCTCGCCCGACGGCTCCGGAACCTCCTCCACCCGGAGGTCCTCGGGTCCGTGGAGCATCGCGGCCCTCAAGGCACCACGACGGCCTTGAGCGCCTCGCCGCGGCGCTGAAGCTCGAGTGCGTGGGCCGTCTCCTCGAGCGGCAGGCGGTGGGTTACCAGCGGCGCCACGTCGATCTCGGAGAGCAGTTCGAGTGCGGCACGGAAGTCACCGGGCCCGGCCGAGTAGCTCGCCGTGACGGTCAGCTCGCGCAGGAACAGATCGGTGCCGTCGAGCGCCGTGGGGGCATCGGGCGCGGGCGGCGCGTACAGGCACAGGGTCCCTCCCGGAGCGAGCGCCGCGGCCGCCGCCGCGATCGCGTCGGGCTTCGGTGTGCAGACGATCGCCACGTCGACCAGCTCGTTTCCGTGATGTTCGGCGCCCAGTTTCTCGGCCAGCGCGAGGCGGTCCGGACGCGGCTCGCGGACCCACACCGCCTCGACCGAGCGTGCGTGAGCAGCCGCGATCTGGAGTAGACCGTTGACGCCGGCTCCGACCACCAGCAGCCCGTCCCCCGGTCTGAGCCCCGCCCGATCCTGGGCGCGCAGGACGCATGCGAGCGGCTCGACCAGCGTGGCGTCGACTGGATCGAGCCCTTCGGGGAGGGGCAGCAGCTCGGGCACGAGGTCAGCGGGCACACGTATTCGCTCGGCAAATCCACCCGGATCGATCTCCGTCGATCGAAAGCGCTCGCAGAGCGTCTCGTGACCACGGCGGCAGCGGCGGCACTCGCCGCAGGGCGCGTGATGGTGGATCGCGACGCGGTCGCCGAGCCGCAGTCCGTTGACGCCGTCTCCGATCGCAACAACCACGCCCGTTGGCTCGTGACCGAGCACCGTGGGGAGCTTTCGCTTCACGTACCAGTCGAGCACGTCCGATGCGCAGACGCCGCAGGCGAGGACGGCGCAGACAACCTCGCCCGGTCCGGCGACTGGATCGTCTACCTCCTCGAGGCGGACCTCGTCAAGCGCGACTGAGCGTGCGACCTTCATGGATGCCCTGTTCGGTTACGAGCGCCGTCACCAAGGCGGCGGGTGTGATGTCGAATGCGGGATTGCGGCAGGGCGTCCCCTTTCGCACCTCATCGGAGTGTCGCTCCTCGATCGGGATGTCTTGCCCCGAGGCACAGCCGTGGTCAATCGTGGAGGTAGGGCCCGCCACGATGAATGGGATTCCGGAGGCATTGGCCGCCAACGCGAGGCCGTAGGTACCGACCTTATTCGCAACGTCGCCATTGGCGGCCACCCGGTCGCAGCCGACGATCACTGCGTCGACTGCGCCGGCGGCGATCAGCCCGGGGGCGGCCGAGTCGACGATCAGCTCATGTGGGATGCCGAGCTGTCCGAGCTCGTACACCGTCAAGCGCGCGCCCTGAAGCAGTGGGCGCGTCTCGGTCGCGAGGACGCGCTCGAGCGGCCGGCGGGCGTGCAGCTCGGCGATCACCGCGAGCGCGGTGCCGCGGCCGGGGGCCGCCAGCGCCCCCGTGTTGCAGTGGGTCAGGACCCGGCGAACGCCGCTCAAGAGCTCGGCGCCGTGAGCGGCGATCGCGTCCGAGTTGGCCTCCTCTTCGGCCTCGATCGCGCGCGCCTCCACGAGCGGATCGGCGGCGGCACAGACCCGGTCGACTGCCCAGGCCAGGTTCGCTGCGGTCGGGCGGGCGGCCTTCAGGATCGCGCCGGCCCGCTCGCGGTCTGAGTCGAGGGCGACTCCGTAGGCCGCCGCGACGCCGATCAGAGGAGCGCCGCGGATCGCTAGGCGGCGGATCGCGTCGGCGACCTCAGCCGCCGTGGTGAGGACCAGCTCGCGCTCCTCGTCCGGAAGCGCGGTCTGATCGAGCGCGAGCAGAGCCGCGCCGTCGAAGTGGAGTGCTCTCAGAGCTTGTTCTCGATTGAGAGCGGCTTGGCCTCGGGCTCGGCCACCTTCGGGGTCTCGGCTGTCTCGGCGCCTAGGAGCTCCTGGAGCTCGCCGGAGTCGAGCATCTCTGTGACGATGTCGCAACCGCCGACGAGCTCGCCGTCGATAAACAGCTGCGGGATCGTGGGCCAGTTCGAAAGCGCCGAGAGCTCCTGGCGGATGCGGGGATCGGGCAGTACGTCGACGGCCGCGAACGGCTTACCGAACGACTGAAGGATCCCGGCGGTCCGGGCCGAGAAGCCACACATCGGCTGCTCAGGAGTGCCCTTCATGAACAGGATGACGGGGTTGTTGGAGATCGCCTGCTGGATCTGGTCGCGAAGTGGGTTGTCGCTCATGCGGACCTCGTCTGGATTGAAAGGGCGTGGATGCGGTCGCCGACCTCCGAGCCGAACACGTCGTACACCAGGCGGTGCTGCGCGATCCGCGTCAGGCCCTCGAACGCCGACGCGCTGACGACGGCGTTGAAATGATGCCCATCGCCGGTCACACTCGCACTCGCACCAGGGATCGCCTGTTCGATGCGCTGCTTAAGCTCCTCGGGGGTGGCAGACACGTCATTTAGGGTAGCGGGGACGCGGCGCTATACTTCCTGAAGCATGATCACGTTGAGTGACAAGGGCGCCGAGAAGGTTCGCGAGTTCCTGTCCGCCCAAGCCGCCGTGGCCGACACGGCCGGTCTACGCGTTGGAGTACGCGGCGGCGGCTGTTCGGGCTTTCAGTACGCGCTGGCGTTCGACGAACAGCGCGCCGACGACAGCGTGTTCGAGGACAAGGGCATCAGGCTGCTGGTCGACCGCGCAAGCCTTCCGTATGTCGAGGGCTCGACGATCGACTTCGTGGACGGTCTGCAGGGAGCCGGCTTCCAGGTCGATAACCCGAACGTGATCGCAGCCTGCGGCTGCGGCTCCTCTTTCCGCGTCGCGGAAGAGGACGAAGTCTCGGCCGTCTAAAGCAGCGGCGGCAGCGTGCCGCACGAGACCGGCGTCGCGTGCGCCGGGTCGAGCGCGTTGAGCACGATCTGCGCGACCACGGGGTCAACCGCCTCCGCGGCATGCTCTGAGAGGTCGTTCGGGCACAGGCTCTGGAGCACCTCGTTGGTGACGTTCGGAGCGTTCAGGATCCCGCTCGTGTACGGCACGACGAGCTCGTCGTGCGTGGTTGGGATCGTCGTGTAGGTGACGCCAGGCACCGCAGCACCGCCGGGACCCGAGTTGAGCATCTTGACCATGTCCGACCCGCGGAGAAACTCGTCGCATGAGCCGCAGAAACTGGACACGAGGTTGAGGATCGGCTGCGAGAGCCCGAGTGGAGCCCCGCCGTCGCGGAGGTCCGCCGCACCCAGCACATCGGTCCCCTGATACAGGGGCGTCATGGCCACGTAGCGGTTGACCTCGGCGGCGCCGCCGAGGAACTTCAGCCAGTACTCGGGCATGAACGTGCCCTCCGAGTGGCCGACGAGGTCGACTTTCTGCGCGCCGGTCGCGGCGAGCACCTTGTCGACGAACGCGCCGAGCTCTGGCGCGCTCTGCTCGATCGGAATCACACCGCCCATGTAGGGCCCGCCTTCGCGCGGATCGATGCCGTACGTCAGCGCGAACACGCAATAGCCGTGCGCCGCCAGGATCGGCGAGAGGTAGCTCCAATTCTCGCCCATGGTCGCGCCGAGCCCGTGTACCAGGACGACGGGGTCGGGATGCGCGGCCGACGGCTTGCAGGCGAAGTTGTTCGCGCCCGGAGGAGGGTTCGCGAGGCTCGACTCCGCCCATGCGGGCGCGGCCGCGATCAGCATCGCGCAGACCACCGCCAATCCCGTCAGCCTCCCGCTCACGGCGGCGAATCCTACACTGGCGTAGGGTGGGTGTGTAGGGGTAAGCTGCGCAAGGAACCGGGGATGAAGAGAGGGATCCTCATCGTGTTGGCGGCACTGGCCCTCGGGGCGGTGCCTGCCTCGGCGGCGCCCCTTGGCCAGATCAACGAGTTCTCGAACGGGCTGAACCAGACGACCGGCGGCCCAAGGAACATCGCGCCGGGGACCGACGGCAACCTGTGGTTTACGGACCACGACGCGATCGGGCGGATCACCCCGACGGGCCAGATCACCGAGTTCTCGAACGGGCTGAACCCGGGCAGCAACCCAGTGGCGATCGCGCTCGGCGCCGACGGGAACATGTGGTTCACCGACACCGGCACGACAAAGGCGATCGGGCGCGTCACCCTGAGCGGCCAGATCACCGAGTTCTCGAACGGGCTGAACCCGGGAACCTTCCCCGAGTCCATCGCACCCGGCTCCGACGG
This sequence comes from uncultured Actinomycetes bacterium, assembly GCA_963795505.1. Taxonomy (GTDB): domain Bacteria; phylum Actinomycetota; class Thermoleophilia; order Solirubrobacterales; family Solirubrobacteraceae; genus Palsa-465. The sequence continues at coordinate 1,175,760 of CAWCIB010000008.1, read as the reverse complement.
CAACATGTGGTTCACCGACGACGGCAGCACGCCGGCGATCGGGAAGGTCACACCGGGCGGACAGATCACCGAATCCTCAGCTGGTCTGACCTCCACCGACGTGCCGTTCACGATCGCGCCGGGCCCGGACGGGAACGCCTGGTTCATCGATCAAATCCCCTCGATGCCGACGATCGCGAAGGTCACCCCGAGCGGGCAGATCACGAAGTTCACGATGGGCTTCAACTCGGGCAGCAGGCCGGACTCAATCGCGCCGGGCCCGGATGGGAACGTCTGGTTCAGCGACAACGGGACCACCCCGGCGATCGGACAGATCACGCCTGGCGGCCAGGTCACCGAGTTCAACCTGGGAGCCGGCAGTTTCCCGCGTGGCATTGCGGCCGGGGCGGACGGCAATCTGTGGTTCGCGGACATCGGCACGACAAGGGCGATCGGGCGCGTCACGCCGAGCGGCCAGATCAACGAGTACTCGAGCGGGCTGAACACGGGCAGCCAGCCGCGCTGGATCGCGCCAGGCGCCGACGGCAGCATGTGGTTCACGGATCTGGGCAGTACCGTCGCGGTCGGGCAGGTTGGCACTGGCGCGCCGGCGGCATCGCAGACCCCGCCCGAGGTCGCGGGGACTGCGCTGGCCGGACAGCTCCAGTCATGCGTCGGCGCGACATGGTCGAGTTGGGCCGGCGGTCAGCCATCGTCGAGTCTCTTGCCGGAGGACGGCTACCAGTGGCTGGTCGATGGCAGCCCGGTGGCGGACGGTCAGACGTACACCCCGACGGCCGCACTTGCGGGGCACCAGCTGTCATGCCGCGCGACCGTCACCTACCCGCTACCTCTGCTGGTAACGGCCCCTGCTGCGAGCGCGGCGGTGACGCTGCTGCCGGCCCAGCCGGGTCTGACGGGCCTCAGACAGACACACAAACGCTGGCGACTGGGCAGCAAGCTCGCGACGTTTGCCAAGAAGAAGCACAAGCCGAAGGTTCCTGTCGGCACGACGTTCACGATCACACTTGACGAGCCCGCGAGCGTGATCTTCGTATTCGCCCAGCCGGTCACGGTCAAGTGCGGCAAGCACAAACACTGCACCCACGACATCAAGCGCGGGACGCTCGCATTCACCGACCACGCCGGCACGACGAAGGTGACCTTCGACGGGCGTCTCACCAGGACCAGCAAGCTGAAGCCGGGCAGCTACACGGTCGCGATCGTCGCGACCAATGCGGGCGGGGTGCGTTCCGCGCCGCAGAAGCTGAGCTTCACGATTCTGAAATAGGCGTCGCGTCGAGCGACTGCCACAGGTACTCGCACGCGAGTGTGCGGTGCGGCCGCCAGGGCTCGGCGATTCGCTCGAGCGTCGGGGGGTCCGGCAGAGCTTCGAGGCCGTACACGCGCATCGCCGCCCGGCGGATACCGAGGTCGCCGACCGGCAGAACGTCGGGCCGGCCGAGGTGGAACATCAGGAACATGTCGGCGCTCCATTGGCCGAGCCCCTTGACCGCCACGAGCTCGGCGCTGACCTCGTCGTCGGGAAGATCGTTGAGATGCTCCAGTTCCAGCGACCCCTGGACCACGTGCTCGGCCAACGAGCGCAGAAACGACACCTTGGCGCGCGACAGCCCGGCGGCCGCGCGCAGCTCGTCGGGATCGTCGTCCAGGACCTCCTGAGGGGTCGGCGTGCGCCCGCCGTAGCGCTCGGTGAGCCGCCCGTAGATCGCGCGCGCCGCCTTGGTCGAGAGCTGCTGGCCGACGATCGAGCGCACCAGCGCGCCGTAGTGGTCCTTCGGCCGCCCGGCGCGGCGGTCACCTAACCCGTCGACGCCGATCGAATCGATCAGCTGCTTGAGAATCGGGTCGGCCGCGCGGAGGTGCGCGACGGCATCGCTCACGGCTGCCCCTCGACCGCGCCGGGGACGCCGGTGTTGGTCGAGTACTTGGGCTGGATCTTCATGTCGGGCCGGATCTCATGGACGGCCTGCGCAACCGCGATCGCCGACTCGGCGAACCCGGTCGCGATCAGTTTGAGCTTTCCGTCGAAGGTCGTGATGTCGCCGCACGCCCAGACCCGATCGAGCGACGTCTTCATCACCGGGTCGACGACGATCGCGCCCTTCTCGATCTCAAACCCCCATTCCTTGAGCGGCCCGAGCGCGGTCTTGAAGCCGAGCTGCAGGAGGATCGCGTCGACCTCGACCTCGATCTCGTGTGCCTCGTCCTCGGAGTTGAACAGCACCACGCGCTCGACCGAGCCGTCGCCGTACACCTCCTTGATCTGGAACGGGACGTGCAGGGCTATGTCGCCGCGGTCGGCTGCTTCGAGCACCTGGCCGACCGTGACCTCGTGCGCGCGGAATCCCTCGCGTCGGTGGACTAGCGAGATCGACGAGGCGGTGTCGAGCAGGTTGATCACCCAGTCGCAGGCCGAGTCCCCGCCGCCGATGATCATCACACGCTTGCCCTCGAAGACGGACTTCTCGCCCACGATGTAGTGAGCGCCCTTGCCCTCCCACGGCGCCATGTCGTAGCCGGGCAGCGTCTTGGGCTCGAACGCGCCGTGGCCGCCGGCGACGACCACCGTGCGCGAGCGCAACTCGCCCTTGTCGGTGTGCAGCACCACGAGGTCGTCCTCCCAGGAGATCGTGTCGGCGGTGGTGTTGAGGTGAACCGGCACGTCGAACTGCTCGAGCGCCTGCTGGCGCATCAGCTCGACGAGGTCCTTCGCGAGCACCTTCGGGTGACCGGGGACGTCGTAGACCCATTTCTCGGGATACAAAGTCGTGAGCTGCCCGCCGAGCTCTGGCAGCGAGTCGATGATCCGCGAGGAGGCCTCGCGCATGCCGGCCCAGAAGGCCGTGCACATACCGACTGGCCCGGCCCCGATGACCGTGATGTCGCGGACTTCTTCGAAGTCGCTCACGGGGTTTCGGTGGCCGTCACAGTCAGCGCTGCGCCGTCCAACGCCCCCAATGCCCGTTCTACTGAGCATGCGATACATGTGAACGTCGGCGTGTCGCGCAGCGTGTACGAGCTCGACTCCGTTGTGCGGAGACGCTGCACCAGATCGAGAAAGTCCGCGGGGTTATCGGTTTCGAAAGCGACCACGAACTCCTGGTCGTCGAGGCCGAACGAGTACGAGGTGTTGAGGTCGACCGACGGATATTCGCGGCCCAGCTTGATGTGCTCCTGCATGATCCGCCAGCGCTCGTCAGCCGGCAGCGCGTACCACGCACGAGTCTTAACGAACGGGTACACGAACAGGTACTTGCCGTGAGCGGGGCGCACCTCCAGGCGTGACTCGTCCGAGTACTCGGACGGCTTGGTCATCGCGAGGAACGAGTACGGAGCGGTGCACCACTTCATCAGCCCGCTCTGGGAGAGCACGACGTGGAACTCGTGGATCCGCTCGAGGTTCTCCGCCTGGCTCAGCAGCATGAGGTCGACGTCGCCCCGCGTCCCGACGAGCGAGAAGGCGCGCAGCAGGTGACCTTCGGCGAAATCCTCGCACGCCGCGATGAACTCGCGCTTGTCCTGCGCACGCAACTCGTCGTCGCGGCGGCGCCAGTCGGGATCGACCTTCATGAACGTGAATTTGACGAAATGGCGTGTTGGCACGGGCTTTTTTGATGATACGCGTCGGCATAGCGACTACCATGTGTCAGATGCGGATCGCCCTGGTGTCGCCGTACTCATGGACGTATCCAGGGGGAGTCACGAGACACATCGAAGCGCTCGCCGAGCGGTTCATCGATGACGGCCACCACGTCAGGGTGCTGGCTCCGTTCGATCCCCCCGACCGCTTTTCGACGGTGCTTCACCGTGGCGCGCATCCGCAGCAGCTCGAGGCGCCCGATTACCTCGTCCCGCTGGGCCGCACGGTCGGCTTCAAGGCCAACGGTGCGGTGTCCAACGTTTCGATCACGCCGCACGGCGTCCAGGTCATGCACCGAGAGCTGCGCACCGGTGGCTACGACGTGGTCCACATCCACGAGCCGATCGCCCCGACGCTGTCGTGGATCGCGACCGATGCGACGCGGCTGCCGCTCGTGGGCACGTTCCACGTCTACTCGGACAACAAGCTCACCAATGCGATCGCGAGCGCGATCGGAGCGGGCCGCGTGTTCAATCGACTGCACGTCCGGATCGCCGTCTCCGAGGCCGCCGCCTGGACAGCCCGACGCTTCTTCGGCGGCCACTACAGGATCATTCCCAACGGCGTGCATGTCGATCCCGAGCGCACGCGCCGCGCGGCCGCCGCGCTCCGCGAACCCGGAGCTCCGATGCGGCTCGTGTTCGTCGGTCAGGCTGTCGAACGCAAGGGCCTGCCCGTGCTGTTGCGTGCGTTTGAGGCACTGCGCGAGCACGTCCCAGTGGAGCTGACGGTCATCGGCCCGACACCAGACGAGCTCGCGCCGATGCTGCTCGACCCGCAGGGGGTGCGCGCGCTCGGCAAGGTCGACGACGCGCGGAAGCGGATCGAGCTCGAGCGCGCCGACGTGCTGTGCGCGCCGTCGCTGGGCGGCGAGAGCTTCGGGATGGTCCTGACTGAGGCGTTCGCGGCCGGAACGCCTGTGATCGCGTCGGACATCCCGGGCTACCAGGACGTCGTGAGAAACCGAATCGACGGCCTGCTTGTCCCGCGTGGCGACGCCCAAGCGCTGGCCGAGCGGCTCCGCGATCTGCACGACGCGCCCGAGCAGCGACTCGAAATGTCCCGCGCGGCCGCCGCCAGCGCCCAGCGCTTCGCCTGGCCTCATGTGGCGGCCGAGGTGCTCGAGGCCTACGAAGATGCGATCGCGACCCCAGAGCCGAGCTCCGCGTCGCAGCGCGTTGCCATCCGGGTTGGAGCCCGCGCGGCGGATCTCAAGCCGCATTCGCGGGCAAAGCGGCTGCCGAGTCTCGAGCCCGCGCTCGCGGGCCAGCGCAAGACCTGGGCTCCGCTCGCGCGGAGGTTGGCGCTGATCGTGATTTCGCTGATCGGCGCAGGCCTCGGTCTGTACGGGCTCGAGAAAATCGGGATTCAGCACATCGTCAAGGCGTTGATCAACTCCTCGCCCGCGTACGTGCTGTTGGGGCTCGCGGTGATGTGCTCGGCGATGGTGATGCGGGCGTTCTCTTGGAACGCGATCCTGAAAGCCGCGCTGCCACGGGCGCGGCTGAGCCTCGGCGACGCGGTGAGGGGCACGATGATCGGCGTGCTGATGTCCTCGACGCTGCCCGCCCGCCTCGGAGAGCCCTCGCGAGCGCTGGTCATCGCCCGGCGCACCGGCCGGCCGCGCGACAACCTTCCCGTCGTCCTCGGAACGCTCGTGTCTCAGACCCTTTTGAACATCGTCGCTCTGGCGATTCTCGGCGCGATCATGTTCTCGTCGGTCAACCTCTTCTCAGGTCACCAGAACGCGCTGTTGATCGCCGCGATCGCGCCCGTCACGCTGCTGCTTGTGGTCCTGGTTTTGCCCGTGCTGATGCGTCGGCGCGCTCCAACTTCAGGAAGGGTCCAAAAGCTTGTCGGTCAGGTTCGCGGCGCACTCGCGCGCGTGCGCTCGGGTCTGACCGTATTTCGCAATCCCCGGCTCGGGCTGACGGCGACCGTTACCCAGCTGGCGGCCTGGGGGCTCCAGGCGACCTCGTGCTACATCCTGTTGGTTGCGCTAGGGCTCGACCACCAGGCTGGCTTCGGCGCGGCGGCCGCTGTCTTGTTCGCAGTCAACATCACCGCTGTCCTGCCGGCAACGCCCGCCAACCTCGGTGTCTTCCAGGCCGCGTGCGTAGCGGTGCTCCACGCTGGCTGGCACGTGAGCTATGGCGACGGGGTCGCCTACGGCGTGATCCTCCAGGCGGTCGAGGTCGCGACCGCCGTGCTGCTTGGGATGCCCGCGCTGCTGAAGGAGGGCATGTCCTGGAAGGAAGTCAAGCTGCGGGCGATGCACGCAACCCCCGTCAAGCTGCCTGCAAGGAAGGCGCACTCTACGGCGGGCGCGGTCGAAGCCGAGGGCTAGATCTTCCCGCAGGGGCGGGCGTCACCTGAGGACTCGGACCTGGGCGGTTGCCTCCAGACCGGAGCGCGTCGCGACCGCCTGCAACGTACCGCGCTGATGCAGTGTCACCGTCAAGCGTGCCGTGCCCTTGCGATCGGTGTGGACGTGATGTCCGCCGAACTCGATCAGGACGCCGCCGACCGGATTGCCGCGGCCCCGCCGGGAGGGCTGCGGCGGCACGCTCACGGTGAATAGGAGCGTCGTGCGCCGGCCGGCATAGACCGTGCGCGGCGCGCTCAGCTCGAGGTCGGAGCCGCAGCCAGGGGTCGGCGCCTTTGCGCCCATCGACGAGGCGGGGCCCGGCTTGGGATGCAGCGGCAGCAGCATTGGCGGGCGCGGGCGCTGGTTGAAGTTGAAGTCCCTGTCGAGGTTGCCGAGGATTGGCTCGCTCTCGCGCACGTCGGGACGCGGGTCCGGTCGCCCGTCGGTCTGCGGGTTTATCCGCTGCCCGCCGAGGAAGGCGTCCTCGATGAATTTGTTATACGCGTCGTGCGAGAGCGTCTGGCTATCGACACAGCCCTGTTTGGCGTACGGGCTGATGACGATCGCCGGGACGCGCAGCCCGTAGCCGTATGCGTCGACATTCGGCGGGGCGACATGGTCGTAGAAGCCGCCCCAGTCGTCCCAGGAGAGGAAGATCGCGGTGCTGTCCCAATCTGGGCCGCGCATGATCGTGTCGATCAGCCCGGTCACGTACGCCTGCCCGGCTGACACCTTTCCGGGGGCGTGCTCTGAATCGGCCTGGTTGGGAACCACCCAGGAAACCGCCGGCAGGCTTCCCGTCCGTGCCGCTGTGTAGAGATCCGAGACGTTCTGCACGTTGCCAGTCTGCCCGTCCTGGTTGACGGTCGTGAACTCCGGCAGCGGGTTCCAGATGTCCGGGGCGAACGTCGCCAACCCGTTCTCAGTCTGTGGCTGAGGGGCGCAGGTCACCTGATCGTTCGGGCAGTCGGCCTCGAGCCCGGTTTCGATGTAGTAGCGCCAGCTCACGCCGGCCTTGTGCAGGAGGTAGGTGAGATCGGTGTAATCGAAATGCACCGTCGGGTACAAATCGGCGGGTCCGAACATCTCCCTGTTCAGCTGCCTGCTACCGGCCGGGTGGTCGATCTCGCTGTGGCAGCTGGTCGGGTCGCCGAGTGTCTGGCACGTCGCGGACCAGCCCGAGACCATGTAGAGGTGAGCGGCGAAGCTCCAAGACCGGTTCGGCTCGAACATGCGGTCGTCGAGGACGTAATGCTGCGCGTATTGCCAATAGTTCGGGATCTCGCGCGCGTCGTGGTATCCCATCACGTCGGGCACCGCCGACTGGCTGCAGTTCGGGTCGTCCTTGTTCGCATTGGGACCACAGCCCTTCGCGCCGATCCGGGCCGCGGCCTGGAACCCGTTCATCCTGCCTCCGGCGAGGTCGGCGTCGGCGGCTGCCTGGCTGTGGGGGCCGCCGCCGTTGACGTCCGTGGGGTCGTGGTAGGGCTTCACGCACTTGCCGGTGGCCGGATCCGGCGAGCAAACCGTCGGCTCGCCGTTCCGGGCGGGGATTCCATTGCCCCCGGGAAACGCGCCGAAGTAGCTGTCATACGAGCGGTTCTCCTGCATGATGACCACCACGTGCTTGATCTTGTGAATCCCGCGTGGCGCGACCACAGCCGGCCGCGCGACCGCCGCCCGCGGTGCGGATGCGACGACGCCGGCGGCGGTCTGACCGCTTAGGCCAGCGAGTGCCAGGACGGTCGCGGCAGCCACTGCGCGACCGCCTGCCCAGATCTTCAATCTCCGCATCACGCCTACATCCCTTCTCGTTGCGGCTCCTCGACCTGCATCCTAAGCGGGCGCGCCACCTCCGTCATCGGTCAACCGGGCGTTTTAACCTCCCAGCGATGAGCAGTGCGGTGAGAAGAATCCCGGTGTTGGTCGTCGCGGCTATCGCGCTCATCGCCAGCGCCGGAGCGGGAGCCGATACGGTCGGCGGTGGCTACCAGATCCCGGCGCTGCGCCAGCCGTTGACGACCGACCGCCACTCCTCGGTCATCCACGACAACGAGGTGATGGCGCTCGCGCCGCACGACGGCCGCCTGTTCGCCGCCACCGACCAGTGGGAGTACCCGGAAGCCGACGCGCATGGGCAGATTCTCGTCAAGCGCTCAGCGCGAACCCCATGGACCCTGTTCGAGCAGACCCAATCGCTGCGCGTGCAGGCGCTCGACTCGTTCGGAGTGCCCGCCGATCAGGGACCCGGCCGCCGCCATTCGCTGCTGGTCACGCAGGCGATCACCCACGGGCGCTCCCGCGTCCAGTGGCTGCTCGACGGCGCCAGCTCGTTCAACTCGCGGAACTCGTACGCACTGGCATCCAACGCCGTCGATGTGCGTGCGTTCGGCGCGCACGAGTCCGGCGGCGTGTGGGCCGTCTACGCGGGTGCCAACCCGACCGGGATCCTGCGCGGGACCTGGTCCAAGCAGCGACACACCTTGAGCTTCGATCCAAGGCCCGAGCTGACCGTCGCGCCGCCGGGATCGCCCGGGCTCAAGACGCAGAAGGTGACCGCGTTCGCGAACTGCGCGGGCGCCCTGTATGTCACGATCAACACCAAGCTTTACCGGCGAAACGACGGTCACCTTCCGACGGGTGTCGCGCGCTGGGTGCTGGTCTACCAGGAAAGCCCCGTCGGACCGTTCAACAGCGGGCTGCGCGGGCTCACATGCGTCTCACACGACGGGTCGCCCGCGCTGCTCGTGGACACCGAGGGAAACGGCAACGTGTACCGCTTCGACCACCTCCCGCGAGGCCAGCTGCACGCCCCCGCGACCGCGACCCCAGGCCATGGCGTGCGGGCCTTCGTCCCGATCCTCGAGTTCTCGCCGATCCCAGCGCTAAGGCAGATGCTCGCGGCCGAGGGCACCATCATCCCCGCCACCGGCACCGGATCGATCGACTACGTAATCGCCGCCTACAACAACTTCGAGACCGTCAAGCTCGGCGGGGTGGACCGGCAACTGTTCGGGATCGAGCATGCCTACCTCGGCGGCTGCCCGCCGACCAGGACCTGCGGTCCTACCGCCTTCGGCGCAGCGACCTTCGACGCGCGCGCCTGCTTCGCGATCCGCACCGACGACGGAGCCGCCATCCGGTATACGCTGCGCTGCCTCGGCGGCCGGCAGCTGACACCATCGCCCCCGCTCACCGACCCGATCCGCTCCGGCCAGGCATTCGTATCGATCCGGACCATCAAGCGCTCGCCGTTCGGCGACAGCCGGCTGTACTACGCCGGCTACGACTGCAACTTCCACCCCGCCGACGGAACCGGATGGATCGCGAGCACGACAGCGGCGCTCGGTCTCGATCGCGGTCGCTAGGGCGTCGACGCCGGCCCCGGCGCTGGGTGCGGCGGCAGGATCAGGGGCGAGATGGGGGTCTGCTCGAAATTGAAGTCCGCGGCAAGGTTGCCCAGGTGGGGGTTCGCGTCGCGAACGTCCGGGCGGGGGTCGGGACGGCCGTCGGTCGCGGGGTCGAGTCGTTCACCTCCGAGAAAATCGTCCTCGATGAAGCGGTTGACGGAGTCGAAGCTGAGCGTCTGATGGTCGATATATCCCACGCGCGCATAGGGGCTGATCACGATCGACGGGACCCGCAGCCCGAGGCCGTTCTCGTCGATGACCGGCGGAATCACGTGGTCGTAGAAGCCGCCCCAGTCATCCCATAGCAGGAAGATCGCGGTCGATCCCCAGTTCGGCCCGCGCATCACCGTGTTGATCAGATTCGTGACGTAGGCCTGGCCCGCTCTGATGTTCGCCGGGGGATGGTCGGAATGGTTCTGGTCCGGGACGACCCACGACACCGCCGGCAGCGTGCCCGCACGCGCGGCCGCGAGAAAGCTCGCGGTCGACGTGACGTTCTGAGTCTGGCCGTCCTGCTGGACGTCTGTGAACGACGGCAGCGGATTCCAGATGTTTGGGGTGCCGGCAGTCACGTACGGGCTGGTGCAATTGGCGCTGCCGTTTTCGCAATCGGGCGCGCCGCCGGGCGTGACGTAGTAGCCCCAGCTGATTCCGTGCTTGTGCAGCAGGTAGGTGATGTCGGTCCACGCATAGTTGTTGGTGGCGACCGTCTGGCTGTTGATCTGCGCCTTGCGCAGATTGATCTCGTTCGTGCACTCCACGACCGCCGCGTTGGCGACCGCGGGCGGGGTCAGGCGCAGGTACGGCAGCCGAACACGCCTCCGGCGGTGAAGCACGCCGTGGTCCAGCAGGCAGGTGTTGTACGTGCGCTGGCCGGCGCCGCCGCCAGCTGCGGCGATCTGCTGTGTGAGGAACCCGCCGAGGTTGTCGTCGTTGATGCAGCTGGAAGGCTCGGCCGGGACGTAGCACTTGGCCGACCAGCCGGAGACCATGAACAGGTGCGCGGGCAGGCTCCACGATGCGTCGGACTCGAACATGTGGTCATCGAGCGTGAAGTGCTCGGCGTAGCTCCAGTAGTTGGGTATTTCACGCGAGTCGTGATAGCCCATCACGTCGGGCGGGGTGCGGGAGTTGCACACCCCCGCGAACCCGCCGCAGCCGCGTCCAACCCGCTGGCTCACGGCCTGGCGAATGAATCCGTCCATCAGCCCGCCGTTGATGTCTGCCTCGCCCGCGGGCTGACCGTGCGGGCCTCCTCCGTTGACCATCGCCGGATCGTGATATGGCTTCTGACAGACGCCGTTCGCCGGATCTGGCACGCAAACCGTGAACTGGCCATTCTTCGCCGGTAGGCCGTCCGCCCCCGGATAAGTGCCGAAATAAGAGTCGAACGAGCGGTTCTCCTGCATGATCACCACGACGTGCTGGATCTTGTGAATGCCGGTCGGGGTCGGCGCGATCGTCGTGTTGGGCAGGCTCGGGCGCCCCGGCTTATGTTTGCCGCCCCCGCAGGCCGCGAGGCAGAGCAGGCAGACGAGCGCGGCGGCGAGCAGACGGCGAGGCATGGACGCGCGGAAAGGTAGCCGAGCCCGGGTTAGAGAAAGCTAAGGACCGTCTAAGCCTCGGCCAGCGCCGGCTCGTCGGCGGGGACTTCCGGCTCGGCATCGGTCAGCTCGGACAGGCGTGTCGGGTCCTTCTCCGTGCCCACGATCAGCTCGTCGGCCGCCTGCTTGTCGGTCTTCGGGAGGCGCCCGGACTTCATTCCGAAGTAGACCGCCTGCGGATGGTGGGCGACGATCGCGAGCGTCGACTGTTCGGGCTCGACGGCATACCCGCCGCTCAGGCGCAGCCCGATCGACGGCGCGTCGAGCAGGCGGAAGACCTTCTCGTGCTCGGACTGCTCGGGGCAGGCCGGATAGCCCCACGAATAGCGGCGGCCCTGGGCCGGCCCGATGCCGAGGTCCGAGCGCACGCGCCCGTGGAGCCACTCGGCCGTACCTTCGGCGGTCTGGACGCCGAGGCCGTGGACGAACAGCTGCTCGGCGAACTCGCCGTCCTGCTCGAGCCGTGCCATCAGCTCTGTCACATCGTCGCCCGCCGTCACCGCCTGGAGCGCGACCACATCGGTCGCGCCGGACCCGAGCGGCCGGTAGAAGTCAGCCAGGCAGATCCGGTCGTGCTTGGGCTGGCGCGGGAAGGTGAGCCGTTCGAGCTCGCGCTCGCCGGGCGCCTCGGGATCCCAGACGATCAGCTCGTTGCCCTCGGAGTTGCACGGGAAGTAGCCGAGCAGCCCCCGCGGATGCAGATAGTCCTGCTCGCGCCACATGCGCTCGAGCCGCGGCCGGAAGTCGTCGGCCACGAGCCGGCGCCAATCCTCGCCCTTGACGCCGCGCCCACCCCAATGGAGTTTGAACAGCACGTGCGTGTCGAGGTGGTGATAGACGCCATCCATGTCGACCTCGATCTCGCGCGCGCCCCAGAACGGCGGCGTCGGGATCGGGCTGTCGGTCGCCGCTGCGCTGCGGACCGAGTCGTCGTCGAGCGGTGGGAGGTCCTCTCGGACTTCCGGCTGCTCGCGGAGCTTGCGCGCGGCCTCGCGCACGTCGCGGATCAGCACTTCGCGCCTGTCGGGCTCGATCAGCTGATCCATCTTGGCGAGCCCCTCGAACGCGTCCTTGCAGTAGAACACGCCGGCCTCGTAGACGTCGTCGGACTCGGTCCCGTTCGGGTAGAGGATCCGCAACCCGAAGTTGCGGTTGATCGCCGCGCCACCGACCAGCACCGGGTAGCTCAGGTTGCGCTGGTGGAGCTCCTGAACCGCCGCCGGCATCTGCTTGGAGGTCGAGACCAGCAGTGCGGACAGGCCGATCGCGGTCGCGTCGTGCTCCACAGCCGCGTCGAGGATCGTCGAGATCGGGACCTGCTTGCCGAGGTCCACGACCGAGTAGCCGTTATTGGTCAGGATCGTGTTCACCAGCGACTTGCCGATGTCGTGCACGTCGCCGAACACGGTCGCGAGCACGACGGTGCCCTTCGTGTAGCCCTCGATCTTGTCGAGGTACTGCTCGAGCTGGGCGACGGCGCGCTTCATGACCTCGGCCGACTGGAGCACGAACGGCAAGATCAACTCGCCGGCGCCGAACTTGTCGCCGACCTCCTTCATTGCAGGTAGCAGCACGCCGTTCAGCGTCGGGACGGCGCCGATCTTCTCGACCGAGCGGTCGATCCAATCCTCGACGCCGTCCCTCTTGCGCCGCAGGATGTGGAAGTGGAGCGCCTGTTCGGGCTCCATCCCCTCGGTCGGGTCTCCCTTCTCGGCCGCCTCCTCGGGCCCCTTGGCCTCGAAGTGTGCGATGAACCGCTCGAGCGCGTCGTCGCGGCGGTTGAAGACCAGATCGTCGGCGAGCTCGCGCTCATGCTCGGAAATCTCGGCATAGGGCGTGATGTGATTCGGGTTGACCATCGCCAGATCGAGCCCCGCCTCCACGCAGTGGTGCAGGAACACGCTGTTGAGCACTCTGCGCGCCGGCAGGCCGACCCCGAAGGAGACGTTCGAGACGCCGAGCGAGGTCTTGACGCCCGGGATCTCCGCCTTCACACGCCGGATCCCCTCGATCGTCTCGATCGCCGAGGGTTTCCACTCGTCATCCCCGGTGGTCAGCGTGAACGTCAGGCAGTCGAAGATCAGCACCTCGGGATCGAGGCCGTGCTCCTCGCAACAGAGCTCCGTGATGCGCTTGGCTATTTCGACCTTGCGGTCTGCGGTCTTGGCCATGCCCTCCTCGTCGATCGTGAGGGCGATCAGCGCCGCGCCGTGCGCCGCCGCGATCGGGACGACGCGATCGAGCTTGTCGCGCCCGGCCTCGAGGTTGATCGAGTTCACGATCGCGCGGCCCGGGATCTGCTCGAGCGCGATCTCGATCACCTCGGGCTCGGTCGAGTCGACCTGGATCGGCGCCGGCTGGGTCAGGCTGATCCGCTTGGCCACCTGGCGCATCTGCTCGTCCTCGTCCTGGCGCTCGGTCAGCGCGACGCAGATGTCGAGCACGTGCGCGCCTCCGTTGACCTGGTCCTCTGCGACCGTCACAAGCCCGTCGTAGTCGTCGGCGAGCAGCAGCTCCTTGGCTTTCTTCGAGCCCTGCGAGTTGACCCTCTCCCCGACCAGCGTCGGCCGCGGATCCTGGACGAGCGGCGTCGCGGCGATCATGCTCGAGAGGTGCGGCGGGCGCGGCGCCGGCCGCTCACCGGGCGAACGGCCGCTGACCCGCTCGGCGAGCGCGCGGATGTGATCGGGCGTGGTGCCGCAGCACCCGCCGACGATCGTCACGCCGTAACGCTCGACGTACTCGCCGAGCACGTCGGCCAGCGGCTCGGGCTGCGCGGGAAAGATCGTCTCGCCGTTCGGGCCCTGGTGCGGGATCCCGGCGTTGGGGATGCAGTGAACGGGCTTGGGCGAGAACTCGCCGAGGAAGCGGATCGCGTCGCGCATGTCCTCGGGGCCCGTCGAGCAGTTGAGGCCGATCACGTCTGCGCCGAGCGCCTCGAGCGTCGCGAGCGCCGATGAGATATCGGTTCCGAGCAGCATCTTGCCGCCTTGGGGCAGCAGCGAGATGCTGGTCTGGATCGGGACGCTCGTGCCGAGCTCCTTGAACGCCTCGCGGGCTCCGAAGATCGCGGCCTTGACCTCGAGGATGTCCTGGGCCGTCTCGATGATGATCAGATCGACGCCGCCCTTGACGAGGCCGCGCGCCTGCTCGGCGAAAACGTCGACGAGCTCGCGGAAGCGGATCTGGCCCAGAGATGGGTCGTCTGAGGCGGGGAGGAAGCCGGTCGGACCGATCGACCCGGCGACGAAGCGATCCTCGCCCGCCGCCTTGCGCGCGATCTCGGCGGCACGCTGGTTGATCTCGAGCGTGTGCTGCTCGAGACCCCATTCGGAGAGCTTCAACCGCGAGCCCTGGAAAGTGTCGGTCTCGAGCACGACGGCCCCCGCCTCGAGCATCGAGGCGTGCACGCCCTCGATCACGTCTGGGCGGTTCAGCACGAGCGCCTCGTGGCAGCGGCCGGGAAGCTTGTAATCGTCCTCGAGGCTCAGCTCGAACTGCTCGAGCGTCGCGCCCATCCCGCCGTCGTAGACGAGGATCCGCTCGCGAGTTGCAGCCAGGAAATCGCGCATCTGTCGATCGTAGCGAACCTTGACACGAGTGTGGCAAGGTTCGCCCCTCGTACGGCGGGATGATCGCTGGACAAACGGCTTGGAGCCCTACATTTTTCCCCGCTCCGCGCCGATTAACGAGGGGTATGAGGACGCGCGGAGGGCGGAATTTCCCGGTGGCGCTCGCATGACCTTCAGCACGGTCGAGAGCTGGTCAACGCAGCAGCTTGCTGAGTTCGCGGGGCTGTTCGCCGAATCGGCCGACGAGCAGTGGGCCTGCCAGCGGGGGGTGGAGCGGGCCGCCGAGGCGCTGGAGGCCGAGATCGCGGTCCTGATTCGCTCGGGGCAGGTGGTCGGAGCGATCGGCTTCGGGGCGGGCGAAGTGCCGGTTGCACAGCTGCTCGACGCGCTCGATCGGCGACTCGAGACGGTCGAGCTCGACCGCGCCGGCCGTGCGTGGGTGCTCGCGAGCCGCTTGGAGCCGGAGTCCCGTTCGGCACTGATCGTCGGGCGGTTCGGCAAGGCCGGCTTCAGCCAGGAGGAATACGACCTGTTGCGCGGCATGGCACGCGTGTTTTCCCTCACGTTGCGGATGCTCACCACGCTCGATCAGGAGCGCGAGCTGCGCCGCGACAGCCAGCGGGAGGCCCGTCAGCGCAAGCAGGCCGAGCGCCAGCTCGCGCATCAGGCGCTCCACGATGTCCTCACCGGCCTGCCGAACCGGACACTTTTGAGGGATCGCGCCGTTCAGGCGGTCAAGCGCGGTTCGGGCTCCTCCCTGGTTGCGGCGGTGATTGCAGACCTGGATCAGTTCACGGTCGCTAACGAGGTGCTGGGTCACGATCGCGCCGACGAGCTGCTCGTCCGAGTCGGGCGCCGGTTGACGGACTCGCTGCGTGGCGGCGAGCTTGTGGTCGGCAACCACACGGTGGGTCGGCTGGGAGGCGACCAGTTTCTCGTGCTGTGTGAGGGGCTCGCGTCCGAGCACGACGCTGTCGCGGTGGCCAAGCTCCTGCAGGACGCGTTGCGAGCCCCGTTCGAGCTCGACGCCGGGCCGTGGCAGGTGACCGCCAGCCTCGGGATTGCAATCACCGAATGCGAGACCTCCCGCGCTGAGGCGGCCACGATCGTCGACGAGCTGTTTCGCGACGTGGAGGTGGCGACGGCGCGGGCCAAGGAGGCGGGACGCGACCGCTTCGAGATGTTCGATCACGACATGGGGATGCGGCTGCGTGATCGTCTGCAGCTCGAGAGCGACCTACGCGCGGCCCTCGGGCGCGATGAACTGTGGCTCGCCTACCAGCCCGTGGTAGCGGTGGAGGACAGCTCCGTGGTGATGCTCGAGGCGCTCATTCGCTGGAGCCACCCGGTACGGGGAGAGCTGCCTCCCCTTGAGTTCATCCCGGTCGCCGAGCAGAGCGACCTGATCGTCCGGGTCGGCGAGTGGGTGATCGAGGAGGCTTGCAAGCAGCTCGCGCGCTGGCAGCAGACACCGGGGATCGACGCCCGCTTGCGCGTCTCGGTGAACGTGTCGGCCAGACAGCTCACCGGGGAACTGGTCGAGTTCCTCGAGCGCACGCTGCGAGACACCGGCATCGAGCCCGCCGATCTCGCGATCGAGCTCACCGAGACTCTGCTGATCGAACGGGCCGACGTGGCCGAGACCGTCCTGAGCGCGATCAGAGACCTCGGCGTCGGAATCGTCCTGGACGACTTCGGCTGCGGCTACTCCTCGCTCGGCTATCTGAAGGAGTTTGAGCTTGACCAGATCAAGCTCGATCGGTCTTTCACGTTCGGCTTGGTCGACGATCCGCGCGATGCCAAGCTCGTCTCGGCCACGGTCGAGCTGGCCCGCGCGCTCGGGCTGACCGTCGTCGTGGAAGGGGTCGAGAACGCCGAGCAGCTGAGAATCCTCCAGCACCTGCACTGCGACTTCGCGCAGGGCTATTACTTCGGTCGGCCACAGCGACCCGAAGAGCTGCTTACGCGGCTGCGCGAGGCGACCTCGTCCGAGGCGAGAGCACCGTCGGAGCTCGAGCCGGCGCTCGCCGACGCCGGCATCGCGCTGCGCTCGGCCGGCGCCCACATGTCGCCGCAGCAGTTCATCGGCAGGCTGGCGGGGCTGTTCTTCTGCCTCGGCGGCGCGCTGACTGCTCCGGCTCAGCTGCTGATGGGGGGTCGCGGCGGACCTCGGATGGCCATTGGTCTCGGACTGCTGGGCCTCGTCTCCGGCGTCGTCTGCCTCAGGGTCCCGTGGCGGCGCGTCTCGCTCCGATGGACTCATGTGATCACGTTGCTCGCGATCGCCGAAGTGGCGTTGGTGGTTTGGAGCCTGGGCCATCCGAGAGTCTTCAGCTGGTTCTACGTGTTGATCGCCGTCGCGATCGGCTACGCCGCCGAGCGGCGCACGCTCATCTTCTACATCCTGTTGCTGTCGGTCGTCATACAGCTTCCGGTGCTCGACTCGACGGTGTCGGACGGGCTGTTCTTGCCATACGGGGTGCTCGGAGCCGTCGTACTGGCGGTCACCGTGCTCGCCACCGCCGAGTTGCGAGGCCGTCTCGAACTCCAGCAACTCGAGTTGCGCCAGCTGGCGCTGCGCGACCCCCTTACGGGCGTGGGCAACTATCGCCTTCTGCACGATCGCCTCGAGTACGAGCTGCGTCGCCACGCCCGGACCAGCCGTTCGTTTGCGATGCTGACGATCGATCTCGACCGGTTCAAAGAGATCAACGACCAGCTGGGGCGCTCGGCCGGGGACGAGGCGCTGCGCAGAGTTGGCCGGGCCTTGCATGCCGCGCTGCGCCAGCAGGACACGGTCGTGCGCCAGGGCGGCGACGAGTTCGCCGTGATCGCCCCCGAGACGGACGACGACGGCGCCGCTGTCCTCGCCGGTCGCATTCGTGAGCGGATCGCGAGCGTCAAGGTCGGCCAGGTAACGCTCGGCGCCGCGATCGGCACCGCCATCTATCCCAACGACGGACCGAGCGCGCAGCTGATGCTCGCGCGAGCGGATGCCCGCCTGCTGGAGGAGAAGGCAAGTCAGCAGCCACCGAAGGCCGCAGCTCGATCAATCGCTCCGCCGGCGCTTGACACAGCCGCCCCGGTGCCGCTCGTCGGCTAGTGCTCGCCCCCGCCTGGCAGCGTCCGCTTGCGGCGACGCAGCAGGTGGCGCGCGATCCACACCAGCGCGAAGATCCCGAAAGCGATCGCGAAGTAGGTGCTGTATCGCGTCGCGGTGTGGTAGATGCTGTTGATGTGGTTGCCTGAGAAGTAGCCGACGCTGGCCCACAGCCCGACCCACAGGGCGGCACCGAGCGCGTTGAACGCGAGGAACTTCGCCCAGTGCATGCCGGTGATTCCGGCGATGATCCCGTTCGCCTGGCGGAGCCCCTCGATGAAGCGCGCGACGGACACGATCTTGCCCCCGTGGCGCTCGAAGAAGCCCGTCGCCTTGTCGATCCGCTCCGGCGTCAGGAAGATGTAGCGCCCCCAGCGCTCGACCAGGCGGCGGCCACCGTAGTGGCCGATCGCGAAGCCGATGTTGTCGCCGATCACGGCCCCCACGAAGCCGAGCAGGATCACCAACCAGATGTTGAGGCGCCCGGCGCCCGCGTAGACCGCGGCGAGGATCAGCACGGTCTCGCCCGGAACGGGGACCCCGAAGTCCTCGAGCAGCACGAGCCCGGCGACCGCCAGATAGCCGTAGTTGTTGAGCGTCGGCTCGAGGCTGTGGAGGACGCCCGGGAGGTGGGGGGTTACGGCGGCCGCGAGGAGCAAGGGTCGCGCGAGAGTACCGCCCGCACACCCGCGAGAGCTGAGGCGGTTGGAGGCGATCGATAGGCGCGCGAGGTGTTTCGGCGGCACATCTCGCCCGAGACCAACAGCTGGAGACCAGATGCTTGTTAGCGTTCACATCATGCGGGGTAAGAGGTGGCACATGCTGGGTACCAGAGGGGGAAGGCGCTTGGAACCGGCCGGACCAACCACAGACCCAAGGGAGGGTTCATGCAGTACAGACGTTTGTTGCGCGGAGCCGTCGCGGCGGGAGCGCTCGTCGCCGTCGCCGCACTCGTATTCGGTGGCGCGGCGAGTGCTCGCCTGCACCATCACCACCACCCGGTGGAAGCTTGAGCATCTCGAACCAGGCGTGGGGCACTGCCAACGGGCACGCCGTCACGCTGTACACGCTCACGAACGCAAACGGCATGAAGGTGGACATCACCAACTACGGCGGGGTCGTGCAATCGATCTGGACGCCGGACCGCCACGGCAAGCTGGCGAACGTGGCGCTCGGGTTCGCGAGCCTGTCCGACTACGTCAACGACTTCCAGAACCAGCCGTGGCCCGCCTCGGGTGGCTCTGGGGACACGTACTTCGGCTCGATCGTCGGCCGCTACGCAAACCGGATCGCGGGCGCCGAGTTCACGCTGAACGGGAACAAGTATCCGCTCGGCTCGGGTCCTCCGTGTCCCTCAACGCCGACGCCGAACAACGGCACGAACCTGCTCCACGGCGGTCCTGACTCCTACAACACACAGGTATGGGGAGCCACGCCGTTCAGCGGCGCGAAGGACGTCGGGCTGAAGCTCACCTACACGGATCCCGACTGCAAGAACGGGTTCCCGGGCACGGTCCAGAACACGGTGACCTACACGCTCAACAACAAGAACGAGCTGGGGATCCACTACACGGCCACGACCGACAAGCCGACGGTCATCAACCTCACCAACCACACGTATTTCAACCTGGCCGGTGAGGGCTCAGGCGACGTCTTCGGTCAGCTGCTGCGGATCAACGCCGACACCTACACGCCGGTCAACGCGAACCTGATCCCGACCGGACAGCTCGTCTCGGTGGCGGGCACGCCGTTTGACTTCAGGCACGCCAAGCCGATCGGGCAAGACATACGAACCGCGTTCGACCAGCTTCAGATCGCGCACGGCTACGACCACAACTGGGTTCTGAACGGCTCGGGGATGAAGCTCGCGGCGTTCGCGCAGGACCCGCATAGCGGAAGGACGCTCACGACCTACACGACCGAGCCCGGAGTCCAGATGTACACGGGCAACTTCCTGGTCGGGGACCTGGTCGGGACGAGCGGTCATGCCTATCGGCAGTCCGATGGGTTCACGCTGGAGACCCAGCACTACCCGAACTCACCAAA
The DNA here is from genome assembly GCA_963795505.1 of uncultured Actinomycetes bacterium. Lineage (GTDB taxonomy): Bacteria > Actinomycetota > Thermoleophilia > Solirubrobacterales > Solirubrobacteraceae > Palsa-465. The sequence goes on along the minus strand of CAWCIB010000008.1, from coordinate 1,156,017 downwards.
CCAGGCGAGCTTCCCGACAACGGTGCTCAACCCAGGGCAGACGTTCGACTCGACGACGATCTACAAGTTCGGCGTGGCGCACTAGCCCGCATGCTGGGGGCGCGCTCCGGCGCGCCCCCGGCCTACTGCCCGTAGTAGGCGCCGGGCCCGTGCTTGCGCTCGTGGTGCTTGGAACGGAGCGCGTCGGCCAGCGGGCCGGCATCTGGATCGAGAATCAGAGTCAGCAGCGCGAGGCGGGCGACCGCCTCGAGCGTGACCGCGTGCTCGACCGCCTTCGTGGCGTCGGCACCCCAGCAGAACGGGGCGTGCCCGCGCACGAGCGCGCACGGCACCTCGAGCGGGTCGGAGACAGCCTCGATCAGCACAGCCCCGGTCGCGTCCTCGTAACCCTCGGCGATCTCTGACTCGGTGAGCGCGCGGGTGATCGGGATCGGCTGTGCGGAGAGGTCGGCGTGCGTCGTGCCCAGCACGGGGATCGGCCGCTCGGCCTGCGCCCAGGCAGTCGCCCACGGCGAGTGGGTGTGGACGATTCCGCCGATCTGCTCGAACGCGCGGTACAGCGCGAGGTGGGTGGGCGTGTCGGTCGACGGACGATGCTTCCCCTCGACGACGTCCCCGTCGAGACCGACGAGCACGATGTCCTCCACCGACAGCTCTTCATAGGGCACTCCGCTCGGCTTGATCGCGACGACGCCGCGCTCGCGATCGATCGCGCTCGCGTTGCCCCACGTCAGCGTCACGAGGCCGTGGGCCCTGAGCGCCAGGTTTGCCTCGAGCGCGTCAGATTTCGACATATTCCAGGTCGAGTAGCTCAGCGACGCGCCGCCAGCGGCTGGCGTGCTCGCCGAGGTTCAGCACGAAGTGATGCGGCGCGCCGTGCTCGAGCCACGCGTCCATGAAGGGCTCCATGCCCTGCTCTGGGTGGAAGTGGAAGTAGTGCATCTCGACCTTCGGCAGCTCGGGAGTGTCGAGCACCTCGCCGCGACCGACAACCAGCCGCCAGTACTCGCCCTCGAGCGGCACGAGCGCCGCTGTCGTCGCCGGACCGGGCACGGCGGAGAACACCGGTGTGGGGGGGTTATCGAGCCGTCCGATGCCGAGCTCGCGGTCGATCAGCCTCACGGGCCGATCCGAGCGTGCGATCTTCCAGTTGCCCTCGCCCATGTGGCTGATCAGGACCGAGTCGAGCTCCCAGTCCATCGCGTACATCTCAGAGAAGTGGGCATCGCCGACCAGGGTCTGCGCCGCGCACATAAGCGACGCGGTGTTGGTGTCGCCCTCGGCCGCATAGCCGTAGCCGTCGGCCATCAGGTCGGACGCCGCGAGCAGCGGCAGCTGCTCGAAGCGGCCGTCGCCGCCGATCGAGTCGAAGTGGAACGAGAAGGCCCGGTAGTCGCCCTCCGACATGAGCTCGCGGATCGCGAGCTCGATCCTGGCCGCATACGCGTGGCGGGCCGGCGGCAGATCGTCGGCCACTTCAAAACGCTCGCGATGTTCGGCCACCAACGCTTCGGTATCGGCGTCGGCGACGTTGCCGATGCGTCCCACGAGCGCTCCCAGATCCTCTGAGACGATCGTCGGGCCGAGCCGTCTGAGCAGTGCCGGTGGGTCGTAGAGGATGTCGCCCATTCCGTTCATCGGATAGCCGAGCAGCGCGATCCTGGTCCGCTTGAGCTCGGTGACGGTGCGCGCCGCACACGCCCAATCCTCGAACGCCGCCCCAAAAGCCTCAGAGCGCCAGTCGCCCGTGATCACCGAGAACGAAACCCCGGCGCGGACGAGTGCGTTGGCCTGGTCCTGAGCGCCGTGAATCCCCTGGTTGTAGGTGAGGTCGGCCATATCCCAGTCGGCCGTCACGGAGCGCTCGGGCTGGATGTTCAGCAGCGCCAGTGGCACCGGGGCCTCCATCAAGGGCCGCACGGTCCGCATCGCGGGGCCGTAGGTCAGCATCACGATCGCGATTCCGTCGACCCGGTTGGCGATCAGCTCGCGGGCCAGGCGTTCGACGTCGTCGCGGTTGCGGGCCGGAGCGGTGAAGATCACCTCGGCGGGAAGACGCTCGGCGACCTCGCGCGCGTACTGCGCCTGATGCTCGGTGATCCCCGGGATCATGTCGTCGTAGAGCTCCTGCATGATCCCGAGCAGGCCGATCCGCGGTCGGTGGGGTTTCGCTTGGCTCATGCGGCGCTCCTATCTGTTCGGATGTGCTTGAGCTTGTGCAGCAGCTCGACGTGCGAGCGGCCGAGCAGGTCGTGCAGTCCGCCGTAGATCGCAAATACCTGGTCGAACTTCGGCTTCGCGCGCGTGTCGGGTGCATAGGTGTGGGCGGTCTCCGGACGGGTCGCCGCGACCGCCGCGCTGATGCCCTCGAACTCACCGCCGGCGACCGCGCCGAACAGCGCCGCTCCGCGGGCGGCCACCTCGCTCGAGCCGGTCACGTGGACGGGCAGTCCGCTGATGTCGGCGAACAACTGCATCAGCAGCGGACTCGCGGTCGCGATGCCCCCACAGGCGATGATCTCACCGAGCTCGAGCCCGTGCTCGACGAAGTTCTCGACGATCCGGCGGTTGCCGAACGCGATCGACTCGAGCAGCGCCCGGTAGATGTGCACAGGCGTCGACTGGAGCGTGAGTCCGAAGATCGCGCCCGTCAGGTCGGCGTCCGCCAGCACACTCCGGTTCCCGTTCCACCAGTCGAGCGCAACCAGCCCGGTCTCGCCCGGGCCCAACGCAGAGGCCTCGCGTTCGAGCAAGGCATGGTCTGAGCCGAACCGCCTGACGAACCATCCGAGCATGTCCCCGACGGCCGCCTGCCCGGCCTCGTAGCCGTATAGCCCGGGGAGGATCCCGTCCTTGACCACGCCGGTGATCCCGGGCAGCCTGATCTCCTGCGGGTGCACCACCATGTCGCAGATCGATGTGCCGACCGCCGATACGAACGTGCCGGGTTCGGTCGCTCCGGCACCGGGAAAGGAGGCGAACGAGTCGACGTTTCCGACCGCCACGGGCGTCACGGCGGACAGTCGCATGCGCTCGGCGACCTCGGGCCGCAGCGACCCTGCCGGAGTGCCGAGCGCCACAAACCGCTCGCCAAGCTTGGCGGCCGGCCGGTCAAAGCCCGGATAGGCGGCCTCGAAGTAGTCGGTCGATGGCAGTCCGGTCTCCGGCGACCACAAAGCCTTGTAGCCCGCGGTGGTTGCCTGCCGGCGATCGCGGCCGGTCATGTGCCACACGATCCAGTCGGTCGCCTCGATGAAGCCGTAGGAGGCGTCGTAGAGCTCGCGGTCCTCGAGCCACAGCTCGATCAGCTTCGGGAAGTACCACTCCGAGGAGATCCGCCCGCCATAGCGGCTCAGGAATTCCTCTCCACGGTTATCTGCGACCTCGTTCAGCCGATCTGCGACCGGCTGGGCGGCGTGGTGCTTCCACAGCTTGGGCCATGCATTGCGGTGCGTGCGCCACCGTGGCAGCTTGCACATCGGCGTGCCGTCCTGCGCGACCGCAAGCACGGTGCAGGAGGTGAAGTCGACGCCGATACCCCCGACTCCGTCTCGGGCGATGGCCGCCACGCCTTGCTCCAGCGCGCGCACCCAGTCGTCGGGATCCTGGAGTGCCCAGTCGGGGGGCAGCTCCTCGCCCGTCTCGGGCAGCATCCGGTCGATCACCCCGCTCGGATATGCGACGGCCTCGACCGCCAGCTCGTTGCCCGAGTCGAGGTCGAGCAGCAGCGAGCGCGCCGATTCGGTTCCGAAGTCGACGCCTACCGCGTAGCGGCTCACTTGGCGCTGGCTGCGCCGTTACCCGTCTGCGCCTGCCGTGCGCGCCGGTACTCCTCGACGACGATCTCGTTCAGCTCCTCGAGAGAGGTCTGACTCGTTTCCTTGTCGAGTGCAATCACCCCGTCCTGGAGCAGGCTCACGCGGTCGCAGGCCTGGAACACGTGCACATAGTTGTGCAGGATCATGATGATCGAGACGTTGCCTTCCTTCTTGAGGCGCGCGATCAGGTCGAGGATCATCGCCCCCTCCTTGGCCCCCATCGCCGCCAGCGGCTCGTCCAGCAGCAGGATGTCCTGCTCACCGCGGATGGCTCGGGCGACGGCGATCGCTTGGCGCTGCCCGCCCGACAGCCGCGCGACGGGGAGGTCGAGGCGGGGGATGTTGATTCCGATCTCGTCGAGCGCCGCCCTGGCCTCGCGACGCATGATGCGGGTGGACAGAAATGGAAACGGGCGCACGACCTTCTCGCGGCGAAGGAACAGGTTCTGGTAGGCGCTGAGCTCATCGACCAGCGCCAGATCCTGGTAGACGGTGTCGATTCCGTGGGCGCGGGCGTCGTCGACGCTCTTGGGCGCGTACGGCTGCCCTTTCAGCCACATCGTGCCGGAGTCCGGCCGATGAAAGCCGCAGATGGTCTTGATCAGCGTGGACTTGCCCGCGCCGTTGTCGCCCAGCAGCCCGAGGACCTCGCCCTTGCGCAGATGGAGGTTGACATCCCGTACCGCGATGATCGGGCCGAAGCGCTTGGAGAGATGCTCGATCCTGAGCACGTCGTCCTCGGCCGATCTGGGCCCGACGAAGAATTCGCCTTGGGTTTCGTCAGGCACGACCGGCCCCTGCCCTGATCCGCCGCACGAGGACGTAGATGCACATCGCGATGATGATCGCGATGCCCAGATACAGGTACTCATAGTTGGCCGGGACGCTCTTCAGCGTCAGGCCGTCCTGGAGGATGCCGATGAACACTGCGCCGATCAGGGCCCCGACGACCGTTCCCTCGCCGCCGGTCATCAGCGTGCCGCCGATGATCACCGCAGCTACTGCGTAGAGAAGGAACTGATTAGAGCCCGACGGGTCGGGGGACATGCTCGAGGTGCGGATGACCTCGAGCAGCCCGGCGAAGCCGGCCGTCGTCGCGCACAGCACGAAGTTACGGATCAGCACGAGCCTGGTGTTGATCCCAGCCTCGGCCGCACCCAGCCGGTTGCCGCCCGTGGCGATCGTGTAGATCCCCCACCGGGTGAACGTCAGCACCACCTGAAGGACGCCGACGATCACCAGCGCCCAGATCAGCTCCGAGTAGGTACCCGCGCCGAACACCTGTGCGAAGGTGTGCACGTGGACGATCGACGTCCCGGGCGTGGTGACCTCCGTCGAGTGCGAGATGATCAGCGTCAGGCCGTCTAAGAAGAACAGCATCGCAAGCGTTGAGACGAACGAAGCGATCCCGACGTACGCGGTGAAGAAGCCGTTGATCGCGCCAATCAGCCCCGCGACGATGAGCGACCCGATCAGAGCCGGGATCAGCGGTAGGCCGGCTTGCGTCAGCTTCCAGTAAACGAACGGCGTGAACAGGTACGACGCGCCTATCGACAGGTCGATCTCGCCGAGGGTCATGACGAACACCTCGCCCGCGGCCATGATCGCCAGGAAGCAGAAGTACGGCAGCAGCGTTTTGAAGTTCGCGCTCGTGAAGAAGCGGCTCGTGCTGGCCGAGAAGTAGACGATCGTGATGATCGTCACCACGATGATGCTGCCCTCGCGGAGCGCGAGGAACTTCCTCAGGTAATCGAGCGCAATGCCCCCGGGGGTCCGAGTGGCCGCTGGACCCTCGGGGGATTGACGCGTCTCCGGCGTGTCTGACGAGACCGCCATTGGCTAGCGCGGATGCGCCGTGGCCAGGGCTAGGACTTCGAGACGCCGGCCGAGGTTGCGGTGCCCTCGTATCTGCTCTTGGTGCTGCTGTAGGGAACGATCGTCGACGAATTCAGGAACTTCAGGCCGGTGTCAACATCCGCGATTCCGCTGAGGCCCTGGGACGCCTTGTACAGGTACAGCTCGAGGATCGGCAGGAAGCCCTGGAGATAGGGCTGCTGGTCGATCGTGAACGAGATGTACCCGGCCGCGAGCAGTGCCTCTGTGATCGGCGTCAGGTCGTAACCGCCGCCCTGCACCTTGCCCTTGAGCCCGAGCTTCTGGATCGTCTGCGCGACACCCTGGGTTGAGCCCGCGTCGACGGCAAACATCCCCTTGGTGCTGGGGTGTCCGCTGGCATACGCGTTGATCACGGTCAACTCGGCCGGCACCGCAGCGCCGGTCGCGATCACGTGTGTGGTGATCGACGGGTGGCTCTTGAGAGTGGCGAGGGCACCATCGATCCGCGGCTGGATGTTCGCCGAGCCCGGCGTGGCAATGAACAGCGCGACGTCGCCTGACGGGACGAGGCTCGCGATGTGCGTCCCCATCTCCTGACCAGAGAGGAACAGATCCTGGCCGATGTACGCGAGGCGGCCACTCGACGGCTCGTCCGCGTTGTAAGCAACCACCGGGATGCCCGCGCTCAGCGCCGACTGCACCGGCGAGTTGAAAGCCCTCGGATCGATGAGCGTCGTGGCGATCCCGTCAACCTTCGCGCTGGCCGCGGAGTTGATCGCGTTGACCATCTCGGAGACGTTGCTGGTTGCTGAGCCGGTCCAGGTGTATGAACAGCCGAGCAACTTGCACGCGTCTGCCGCACCGTTCTGCGTCGGCGTGAAGAACACGTTGGTCGTGACGTGATTGACCATCGTGAAGTGGTAGCTGGCGCTCGAGCCGAAGATCGAGGACCCGCCACCGCCAGAGGCGGCTGCGGTTCCAGTCTTGGTGCTCGATGAGCCACAAGCTTCGAGCGCGAAAGCCGCGATCCCGGCCGCGCCGCCGGTCAGCGCGGTGCGGCGCGTTACCTGGCGCCACTTCTTGTACGGAGTGTCTTCATCCTTGCGCTCGTCCCATTCAAGACGCTCGAGCGCGTCGCCCATCGTGTCCATCGGGTCAGCCATCACAAGCTCCTCTCTCTCGTTCCCAGGACCTAACGGTGCGTACGCTTACAGAGCGCGGCCCCCGTGTCTACTCGACTTAACATGATGTTAGCGATCACATGAGTCAGTTGCAACGAGCCGGGCTAAGGCGCCACACCCGAGCTCTCGCGGACGATCAGCTTGGGCTCGATCCGCGGCCCGGAAGGCAGCGGCTCGCCGGCCTCGATCATCCTCAAGAGCAGCCGCACGCTGCGACTGCCGACCTCGTCGAAGTCCTGGCGCACCGTCGTCAGTGGGGGCAGGAAGAACGGCGCCTCGGGCGTATCGTCGAAGCCGACGACGCTCACGTCCTCGGGAATCCGGCGGCCTTGCTCGTGGATCGCGCGCAGGACCCCGAGCGCCATCTGATCGTTGGCTACGAAGATCGCGCTGACCGCCGGGTCGGCGCCGAGCCGGCGCCCCAGGTCAAAGCCGGCCCGTGCGCTCCAGTCACCGGTGAGGGGCTCCGGCACCTCGGCACCGGCCCGCTCGAGCGTTGCCCGCCAGCCCGACAGCCGCTCGCGTGACTCGAGAAACTCCCACGGCCCGGCAATGTGACTCACGGTCAGGTGGCCAAGGTCGAGCAGATGCCGGGTGGCCATCGCAGCGCCCTCGAGCTGATCGACCGCCACCACTGGAACGGCGCCGTCGGGCCCGGCCTCGACGGCCAGCAGCGGAGCATCCCCGGGGGCGTGGAGCAGCGCGTCGGCCGCCTCCTCGAGCGGCGTGATCGCGAGGATGCCGTCGACGCCGTGGCGCCGGAGGCGCTCGACGGCGTCGGCGACCGAGGGCCGGTCGAGCGCCCGCAGGCTGGCGACGATGATGAAGTAGCCGGCCTCGTGCGCTGCCCGCTCGATCCCGAACAGCGTCGACGCGGGGCCGTAGAGCGTCGTGTCGAAACTGACCACGCCGAGCGTCTTGGAGCGGCCGGTGACCAGCGCGCGCGCAACCGAGTTCGGGCGGTAGCCGAGCTCGAGCATCGCGTTCAGCACGCGCTCGCGCGTCTCGGGTCGGACGTGCGGGCTGCCGTTGATTACACGCGAGACGGTCTGGTGCGAGACCCCCGCGAGTCGCCCAACGTCGGCCATCACCGCGCGGCGCGGCGTGCGCTGAATTGGTGGGTCAGCCGCCTGCATCGAGCCCTCTCGGGCGGGCATGTTATCGCTAACGTGGCCGATCTCCGGATAGGATGACGGCTGTGAAGACGAGCCTTGGCATCTGGGCGTTCGGGCCGATGGTCACCCGCTTCGTCCCGGGCGGGTACCAGCCCGAGCACACCTATGAATCAGAGCCGGTCGCGGAGAAGGTGCATCGCGCGGTCGAGGGCCTCGGAGAGTTGATCGACGGTTACGAGTTTCATTACCCCGGCGAGCTTTCGCCCGAGAACCTCGACGAGGTCCGCGCCGCGCTCGGTGACGACCACGACATCTACTGCATCGCGGGAGGGCTTCACGTCGATCCGCGATTCGGCCGCGGCGGCCTCGTCAATCCCGACCCTGCGGTTCGCGCAGAGGCGAGGCGCATCGTCCACGAAGCCGCCGAGTTCGCCGGCTCGCTGGGCGCGCACTTGATCATCTGGCCCGGGGGCGAGGGTTACAACTATCCGTTCCAGACTTTGTACGCGGATGCCTGGGGCTGGCTGATCGAGGGCATGGGGGAGGCCGCCGAGGTCTGCAGCCGTCATGGGGTCAATCTGCTGCTCGAGCACAAGAACTCCGAGCCCGCGATGAAGATCCTGATGCGCAACATCGGCATGTGCCTGTACGTGGTCCACAAGCTCCAGGCCGAGGGGATCGCAAACGTCAAAGTCAACATGGACTGGCAGCACCTGATCATGAACGGCGAGCACCTGCCCGAGTACGCGGCGCTGCTGGCCTCAGACGGGTTGCTTGGCCACCTTCACGCCAACTCGGGCTGGGGGGTCACCGACGACGACAACATGGTCGGCGCGACAGCATTCATGGAGACGCTCGAGCTGGCGGTCGAGCTTCGCCGCTGCGGCTACGGCGCAGGTGGCGAGCGGCTCGGGTTCGATCTCTACCCGTACACCGAGGATCAGGTCGGGGCCGTGCGGCGCTCGGTGATCCAATGGCGGTTCATCGATTCGGTCGCGGCGCGGATCGACGACGCAGCCCTGCGCGAGGCCCAGCAGCGCAAGGATGCAGTGCGGGCGTACGAGCTCGTGTACGCCGCGCTGGGTGCGTGAGCGTTTTATTCGGGCTCGACGTCGGGACGACCGGCGTCAAGGGAATCGCGATCGATCCCGACGGCGCGGTCGTCGCTCGCGCTGAGCGCGGCTACGCGCTCGCTACGCCGCGGCCGGGCTGGGCCGAGCAGGACCCGGAGGACTGGTGGGAGGCGACCCAGGTCGTGCTCGGGCAGCTGCGTTCGGCCGCCGGCGCGCCCGCCGGGATCGGGCTGAGCGGTCAGATGCACGGGCTCGTCGCGCTCGACTCCCGCGACGAGGTGCTGCGCCCAGCGATTCTCTGGAACGACCAGCGAACCGCGGCCGAGTGCCGGGAGATCGAGGACACACTCGGTCTCGATCGGCTGATTGCGCTGACGGGAAACCGTGCGCTGCCGGGGTTCACGGCACCGAAGCTGCTGTGGCTGCGCCGTCACGAGCCCGAGACATTCGGGCGGATCGCGCGCGTTCTGCTGCCCAAGGACTACGTACGTCTGCGGCTGTGCGGGGAGCACGCGACCGATGCCTCGGACGCGTCCGGGACGTTGCTGCTAGACGTCGCCAGACGCCGCTGGTCGGAGGAGGTGCTGGGCGCGCTCGAGCTCGATCCGGCGTGGCTGCCCCGCGTGTACGAGGGGCCGGAAGTCGCGGGCCACACGGCGGAGGGCGTCCCGGTCGCGGCCGGCGGCGGCGACCAGGCCGCCGGCGCGGTCGGTGTGGGCGTCGACCGGCCCGGACCGCTGTCGATCGTGCTCGGTACCTCGGGGGTCGTGTTCGCGGCGCTCCCGAAGTTTGCGGCCGACCCGGAGGGGCGCGTCCACGCGTTCTGCCACGCGATCCCCGGTGCGTGGCACGCGATGGGCGTGATGCTGTCTGCGGCGGGCTCTCTCGCTTGGCTCCGAGGCGTGGTCGGCGGCACCTACGACGAGCTGGACGCCGCCGCTTCTCAGTGGCCCGCGGGCACCGAGGGCGTGCTCTTTCTTCCCTACCTGGCCGGCGAGCGCACGCCGCACGTCGACGCTGATGCCCGCGGAGCGTTCGTCGGGCTCGAGCTGCGCCATGACCGCGGTGCGCTGGCGCGTGCCGTCCTCGAAGGCGTGGCGTTCGGCCTACGCGATTCGCTCGACCTGATCGCGTCGATCGGCGAGCCGCCCGTGGCCGGCCGGGTCTCGGGTGGCGGCGCGCGCAGCGATCTGTGGCTCCAGATCGTGGCCTCCGCGCTCGAGCTGCCACTCGAGCGCGTTGCGGTCGACGAGGGCGCAGCTTTCGGCGCCGCGATCCTGTGCAGGCGTGGCGGCCGGGGTTTTCGCCGATGTGCATGAGGGCGTCGCCGCGACCGTCCGCGTTCGTGGTGTCATCGAGCCGGTCGCCGACTGGGTCGAGATCTACCGCGAGCGACACGAGCGCTACCGGGCGCTTTACCCCGCCTTGCGCGATGCGGTATGACTTCGGATGTGCTGTTCGGACAGGAACACGTACGCCGCTATCGCGAGACCGACGGCGAGGAAGGTCATGACTGGCAGGGCGCGCACGTCCTGATCCTGACCACCACCGGGCGCAACTCGGGCCAGGAGCGCAGCACGCCGCTGATCTATGGCCGCTCCGGGGAGAACTATCTCCTGGTCGCCTCAAAGGGTGGCGCCGACGCGCCGCCGGCCTGGTACCTGAACCTCGAGGCCAAACCCGAGGCGGAGATCCAGGTCAAGGCCGATCGCCTCAAGGTCCGCGCTCGCACCGCATCTGCGGAGGAGAAACCCGAAATGTGGGCGACGATGACCTCCCAGTGGCCCGCCTACGACGACTATCAGCGCAAGACCAAGCGCGAGATCCCGGTCGTCGTGCTCGAGCGGGTGTGAGCTAGCGGCGCTTGTGGCTAATGGTGTCTGGCCTTGAAGCCCGCGTTGAAGCCTTTCTTGAAGCCAGGGTTGAAGCCTGACTTGAAGCCGTTCTCGAAGGCCGTGTTGAAGCCCACGTTGAACTCTGCGTTACATGCGGGATACGTTGGGACCGCCGCGATCGAATGGGCAGCGCGGCCAGCCGCGGACCCGCGTCGGAAGCCGACGCGGTGGCCGGTGTTGAACCCGGATTTGAACCCTGCGTCAAAGCCGGCGTTGAACCCCTGGCTGTAGGCGCCGGTCGAGTCCGGGCAGCCCGTGGTGGCTGTGGTGAAAGTCGCGGTCACAAGCGGACCTGCCCCGTCGGCGGTCGCGGGCGATTGAAGATGTTGGCTACTTCCGGGGTCGCCCTTGACGCCGGCTCAGTCCCTGGCGCCCGCCTGCTGCCGGGGAGTCCTTCGAGGTTTTCCGCGCTATGCGCGGTTAACCTCGATCCAATCGCCTAGAGACCGCAATCGCAACCTGAGCGTCATTTTCTGAGCAGTGTCGGCGCACTAGCGCCTGGCTAGAACTCGGCTCAGCGGCTGCGTATTGAGCACGTCGCCGGCCGTCGCCCAGCCGCGCCGCGCCGTCGCGACCGAGAACTCCATGTTCTCGAGACCGCGCACTGAGTGCGCGTCGGTCGAGCAGACGATCTCCAGCCCGGCCTTCAATGCCTCCCTCACGTGCTCGCCGCTCAAATCGAGGCGGAGCGGGAGCCCATTGACCTCCATCGCGACTCCTTCCTCGATCGCCACCTCGAAGGTCCTCCCGAGGTCGAGCGCGTTCTCCGGGCGGCGGTTGATGTATCGGCCCGTGGGATGACTCAGACAGCGCACGTACGGATTGCGAAGCGCCGCCTCGACGCGTTTGGTCATCTCCTTTGCAGGCATGCGCTGCCCGGCGTGGACGCTCGCCTGAACCCAGTCGAGCTCGGCCAGCACGTCATCGGGCAGGTCGAGGCGCCCGTCGGCGAGGATGTCGCACTCGATGCCGCGCAGGACCCGAAAGGGCGCGAGCGTCTCGTTGGCGGCAGCGATCTCCTCGGCCTGGCGACGCACATCGTCGGGTGTGAGGCCGCGCACGGCACCGACAGCCGGCGTGTGATCGCAGATCGCCAGGTACTCATAGCCGCGCGCGGCGGCCGCCCGGCCCATCTCCTCGACGCTCGCGCGCCCGTCGGAATAGGTCGTATGGCTGTGAAGGTCGCCACGAATAAGGGTCAGCTCAACCAGCGGCGGTGGCTCGTCGCGGAACGGCTCGTCGCGCAGCTCGGGCGGGCACCACGGAATCCCCAGCGCGGCGTAGACGGCTTCCTCGTCGGGCGCGTCCGGGAGCGGCTCGAGCCCGTCGAGATACGCGGCGGTCCCGGTGGCCCGAAGCAGCTCGGTTCCGAAGCGCTCGGGCGCCGCAATCACCAGCTCGATCGGCACCCCCTCGACGGTGAGGCCCACTGCGCCGGCATCACCGCGCTCGAGCTCGGCGACGATCTGCGGCAGCCCGCAGAAGTCGTTCACCAGCTGCGCAGCGTTATCCGACGCGCACACGATCGCCAGCCGCTCGCACGAATCGCGCCAGCGGCGCACGTCGCCCGCCACGACCCCGTCCAGGGCGGCCGCGATGCCGCCGACCAGCTCCCGTGCGCGGTTGATCAGGAGCCCGCGGCGAGGTGTCGGCGAGCGCTCGCGCGCCAGCCCTTCGAGCAGCCTGGCCTCGGTCTTCGCTCCGATCCCCGGTGCCGACTGAAGCCGGCCGGCCGCGGCCGCCTCGCGGAGCTCCTCGGCCGTCCTGATTCCCAGCGATCGAGCGAGCTCGATCGTCCGCCGGGCACCGAGACCCAGGTAGCGGCCAAGCCCCACGAGATCTGGCGCGAGCTCGCGCTCGAGCTCGGTGAGCTCGGCGATCTCGCCGGTTTCGACCAGCTCTCGCAGCCGCGCCTCGATGCCGGGACCAATGCCGCGCAGGGCACGTGCCCGTCCGGCCGCGACCAGGTCGGCGACCGGGCTTGGGGCGGCTCGGATGGTCTCGGAAGCTCTGCGGTAGGCCCGTGCGGTGTACGGGTTGGCCTCCGCCAGTTCGAGCAGCGCCGCGAACGCCTCGAGGCGATCAGCGATCTGGGCGTTGTCCAGCTTGGCCATCGACAAACGTCTATCAGCGGGGCTAACCTGGCCGCGTGTCCCGAGCCAGCGTTCTGTTCGATGAGGCCCACAGTGAGGCCTGGACGATTCGGTCCGAACTCGCGCAGACGATGCAGCCGAGCCACCCCGGCGACAGCTCGCTTGCACGGGCCGCCGGTGCATTATCAGAGCGCGATTTTGCGGTCGCCGCGCATGCCGAAGGCCGCCTGACGGGCGATGGGCTCAGAGGCTGCGACCTGCTCGTGATCGCCCATCCCTCCGAACCCGCCTGGGAGCGGACCACCGGCGCGGGGACGCCGCGCTTCGAAGCCGACGAGCTCGAGGCGATCGAGGCGTTCGTGCGTGGCGGCGGCGGGCTGGTGGTGCTCGGCGAGACCGAGCAGGAGAAGTACGGGAACAACGTCAACGAGCTGCTCGCGCGGTTCGGCATGCAGCTGAACAACGACACGGTTCAGGACTACGAGCACTGCAATGGCGCGCCGAGCTGGATCCTCGCCGAGCTGCTCGAACATGGCCGCGGGCTCGACGGCGACCTTCTCGCGCGCGTCGACTCGGTGTGCCTGTACCGCGCGACGACGATCACCTCGGCCAACGGCGCGCGCGTGCTCGCCCGGACTCACGCCAGTGCCTCGGTACCGAACGCACCGCTGATCGTGGCCGCCCCCCACGGCGAGGGTCGCGTGGTCGTGCTCGGAGACTCGGACCTGTTTGGCGATGACTGCATCGATGAGCTCGACCATCGATCGCTGTGGCTGAACCTGGCGTACTGGGCGGCGCGGCGGGAGAAGGGTGTGACGGCTGGCGCGGACGGGCTCGACTCGGCCTGGGGGAGCCTGCGCGACCAAACCAACGCCCTGGCGCTCTTGCAAGCGCCGGATGGATCGCTGGACGGCGATCGCGACGCCGCTCGGGCCCACGTCGACGCGATCCTCACCGAACTGGAGCGCCTGCGACCGCGCTTCGCGCACCAGGCCGAGTATTTGGACGCGGTCACTGCGGACCTTGAAGGCTTGGGAATTCGGCGTTCCCGACTTCACGCGCGCGCTCGACGCATTCCGCCCGGAGCGCGATCGCGTCGACGGGATCGAGCACCTCGCGTTCTTCCCGATGTACAAGCAGAATGGTCCGCGCGAGAAAGTGTTCGAGGCGCTGATCGTGCGCGTGCCGTGGCCCGAGTGGATCGCCGAGCTCGAGCGCACGCGCTATGACAACCCCAAGTTCGTCCCGGTTGAGCTCGTCGACGCGACCCGCGGTTACGACTCCGATTGCGCCGTGCTGTTTCCCGAGATGGTGACCACCGCGGAGCGGCCGCCGAACAACTTCGGCGCGATCTTCTGCGACCGCGAGGCCGAGCGGTTGCGGCGCGTGGCCGGTGCCGCGGCGGATCTGGTGAGGCTCAACCTTCCGCCCGACGCCGCGCGGCTGCTCTCGAGCCCCGCAATCTCGCAGCAGGCCTACATCCTCTGGGACCTGATCCACGACCGCTTTCACAGCCACGGCGATCTGCCGTTCGATCCGTTCATGGTCCGCCAGCGCGCCCCGTACTGGATGTACGCGCTCGAGGAGCTGCGCTGCGATCTGGGGGCGTTCGGCGAAGCGGTCAAGCTCGAGTCCGAGGGCACCGCGTTCGCGCGCCACGTGCAGTACGCGATCCTGCTCGACCGGCTGCTGCGCTTTCCGATCACCGGCGCCCGCGTGCGCAACTACGACGGGCTCGGCGGCCAGCTGCTGTTCGCCTATCTGCATCGTCACGGGTACCTGCACTGGACCGACAACCAGCTCACGATCGAGTGGGAGCGCGTCGTCGACGGCGTCGCCGCTCTGCGGGAGGAGATCGGCGAGCTCTACCGGTCCGGGATCGACCGGTCGAAGCTCCAGCACTGGGAGGCCGCCCACGATCTGGTGGCGGCCAGCGTGGCGCCGGCGGCGGATTCGCGCTGGGCGGCCGGGGTACGCTCATTCGCCGAGAGCGAGGACCCGCGCCCGTACGTCGATGAGGTGCTCGACGATGAGTTCCCGCTGTCGATCTTCTACTCCACGCTGAAGCGCAAGCTCGCCACACCGTGAGTCAGCGCGGCTTCGCGTCAGACAACGCCGCCGGCGTGCACCCGGCCGTGCTCGAGGCGATCACGTCCGCAAACCACGGCCACGCGTTCGGCTACGGCGAGGACGATTGGACGCGGCGGGTCGAGGGGCGGTTTCGTTCGGCGTTCGGAGACGAGGCGCGGGCTTTCCTAGTGTGGGGTGGCACGGGCGCAAACGTGCTCTCGCTGCGCGCCACCTGCCGGCCGTGGGAGGCCGCGATCTGCGCCGACCATGCCCACATGAACGTCGATGAGGCCGGTGCGCCCGAGGCGATCGCCGGCGTCAAGCTGCTGACCGCGCCGTCCGAGCACGGCAAGCTCATCCCTGAGCAGATCGAGCGACTCATCGTCCACGTCGGCGACCAGCATGCGGTTCAGCCGCGGCTGGTTTCGATCTCGCAGGCGACCGAGCTCGGGACGGTCTACGCGGCGGGCGAAATCGCAGCGCTTGCCGAGCTCGCGCACGGGCGCGGCATGCTCGTGCACTTGGACGGCGCTCGGCTCTCGAACGCCGCGGCGGCGCTCGGGTGCTCCTTGCGCGAGCTGACCACGGACGCCGGGGTCGATGTGGTGTCGTTCGGTGGCACCAAGACGGGACTGCTCGGGGCCGAGGCGGTCGTGTTCCTCAAGCCCAATCTTGCAGACGGGTTCCGATATCTGCGCAAGCAGTCACTCCAGCTTGCGTCGAAGATGCGGTTCCTAGCGGCGCAGTTCGAGGCGCTCCTTGCAGACGAGCTGTGGCGCTCGCTGGCCGGCAATGCGAACGCGATGGCCGCACGGCTGGCCGCCGCGCTTGGAGACGTACCGGGCCTGACGATCACCCACCCGGTCGAGTCAAACGCGGTTTTCGCGACCGTGCCCCATGACGCGATCGCGCGTCTGCGCGAGCAGTTCGACTTCTACATCTGGGACGAGGCGCGCGACGAGGTCCGTTGGATGTGCGCCTGGGACACGACGGAGGAGGACGTGGAGCGGTTCGCCGCGGCTGTCAGGGAAGCGTTGCGCGGTACTTGAGATAGACGACGCCGTTCGCGAACCGCCGCTCGTCTCGGAGCTCGAGCTCCGCCCGGATCCCGGACGCGAGGGCCGCCTTGCCGCCGCCGACGAGGGTCGGGGTGACGAACAGTTGAAGCTCGTCGACCAGGCCCGCGCGCAGAGCGTGGGCGGCTAGCTCGGGGCCACCGACGCTGATGTCTCTATCCGAAGTGCGCTTGAGCTCGGCGACCGCCTGCGGGTCGAACTCCCGCTCGATGCGAGTCCGGGCGCTCGCTGCCTCCTCGAGCGTCCGCGAGTAGACGATCTTGTCAGCGGCGCGCCAGATCTCGGCGTAATCGCGGCTGACGGCGCGCCGGTCGGGCCCAGTGCCGACCGTCTCCCAGTACACCATCGTCTCGTACATCCGGCGCCCGTAGAGATGGGTGCCGAGAGATCGTTCGAGGTCGTTGACGAACGCGTGCACCTCCTCGCTGGGGGCCGCCCAATCGAACTTGCCTTGTTCGTCCTCCGTGTACCCGTCGAGCGAGCAGATAGCCGAGTAGATGAGCTTTGCCATACGGCCCCGCTAGGGCTTTCCGGGCGGCCCTCCGAGCGACGCGATCAGCGCAGAGAAGTTGCGTCCTGCTTGGCTCGCGACGCTGTGAGAATCGTCGTAGCTCGACCACTGGCCGTGCTGCATCGCGTACGACTCGGTCCCGACGCCGGCGCCCCAGCCGACCTCGATCCCGCCGCTCATGGTCGCGACCGCTTGGCCGGACCGCACGGTCTGGCCAACGCGGACGAGCGGCGAGACGCCCTCGGCGTAGTAGACGTACCGGCCCGCGTAGGCGCCGCCAGTCAGCTGGTACTCGACGAAGGCACCGGGCCAGCCCGTGCCGGACGTCGCGGAGTACACGACGCGGCCCGCGCCGAGCGCGACGAGCGTGCCCGACCCGGAATAGTCGACGCCCTGGTCGATCCGCTCGGGGCTGACGCCGGCACGCGCCAGCGGGTCAACGTAAGCGCCCGAGGCCGCCGGTGGCGCGACCGTCGGGACGCTCGGCTTGGCGGTGGTGGCCGCGCCGCCGCTTCGGTGTTTGGCGACGGTCGTCCGTGCGGTGGACCGGGGTGACGGGCGCAGTGCGGCGGTGATGCTTGATTCGCGGCTGCGTGATCGACGCGCCGCCGCTGGTCGTGGGGTGCGCGCTGGCGATCGTGGCGACGACGGGCTGATTCGTCGCGTGGACCGTGCCGGCGGCGTGCGACGTCGCCTGCGCAGGCGAAGCGGCGGACGGGCTTGCCGCCGCTCGTCGCAGGACGGTATGGGCCGGTGTCGTCGCTAGTCGAGGTAGTGCGGCGTAGGGATCTGCCGCGGCTCGCCTCGCGTGCGGGGCAGTCCGCGCTGCGACTCGCTCCAGGACGCGCGGCGAGCCGTGGTAGACCGTACGCCGCGAAAGCATGCTCGGAAGCGTGGCCGCGGCCGCGAGCGACAGCGCGGACACGCCGCCCAGCGCGACGCTCGGCCCCGGCATCGCCGGCCGCGCCGCGGCTCTGCGCCGCAGCTCGGAGTAGCCGGCGGAGCGCTCGAGCACATCGCCGAGCGTTAGATCCCGTGCCGGCCTCAGCCGGTGAAGCTCCACCGATGAGCGCCGCGGCTTTCCCCGACGCTCGAGCGAGCGCCTAAGGGATTCCTCCCATAGGTCAACCTGGCCAAGGTCGCGTGCGTACTCCACTTACAACTCCCTTCCTGGGGCTGGGAGCCTGCGGAGTTAGCTGACGGGCTAGCGCTGCTCTTCGGGAACTTGCGCTACGCCACGCTTCGGTGGCGTTTCGCCCCAGCGATCCGGCCGAATCGCAATGGGTCCCCCGCTCGCCGGCCACTGATGGCCCGGCGACTCGGCTCTATGTTGTTGGCGCGGCAGGGTAACAGCTACGCCGGCAGACGGTACCCACGCTCGGCTTTTACGACCTCGCCGGTTTTGGACAGCTTGGACAGCGTCGTCGAGACCGTGCCGCGCTTGATGCCTGTCGCCGAGGCGACCTCGCCGGCGGTCTTGGGGTTCCCATCGGACAGCGCCTGCAGCACGCGGCGCTTGGTGGCGCCTGGCTTGGCGGTCCTGCGACGACCTGTCGAGGCAGAACGCGCAGCGCGTGTCCTCGCCGCGGGCGCCGTGGGTCGCGCGGGCGCGGACGAGCTGCGTGGATCGAGTGCGACCAGGGCCTTACGCAACTTGTCGGCCTCACTGAGGATCGCCTCGAGGCGGCCCTCGATCTCCTTGCGAACGCGGTCAATTACGTCCATCGGCTGCTCCTTGTCGTGTTCATGGTTGGCGCGCGATCGTACTGGGCCAATCCGGGCGATAGCGTGAACGTTCGTGGCTGCTCAAGCGACTGCGTTTGCCCCGGGCCGCGTCAACTTGATCGGGGAGCACACCGATTACAACGCCGGCCTCGCGCTGCCGTTCGCGATCGCCGAAGGAGTCACGGTCCGTGCGCGCGCGGGGAACGATCAGCAAATCAGCGTCCGGGCAGTGGACCTCGGTCAAACGGATCGGTTCAGCATCGAGCCGGTTGAGCGCGCCGGCGGTTGGCGTGCGTTCGTCCGCGGCGCCGTCGCCGAGCTGCGGCTGTCCGGTGTCCCCGTCGCAGGCGCGGAGCTCGAGATCGCGGGCGACATCCATCGCGGGGCCGGCCTGTCCTCCTCGGCCGCACTCGAGATCGCCGTGTGCCTCGCACTGATCAGGCTGTCCGACGCCCCGGTGCCGGGCAACGTAGAGCTGGCGCGGCTCTGCTCGCGGATCGAGAATGAGTGGGTGGGAGCACAGACCGGGATGCTCGACCAGCTGGCATCGCTTGGCGGCCAGCGCGACCACGCCCTGCGGATCGATTTCCGGTCGCTGGAGATCCGGCCGGTCGCGCTCCAGCTCGCCGGCACCCTGGTGACGATCGATTCCGGGGAGCGGCACTCGCACGCGCGATCCGGGTACAACGAGCGTCGTGCCGAGTGCGCACGTGCTTGCGATCTACTCGGGCTCGACAGCCTGCGCGACGCCACGCTCGAGCTGGCGGACTCGCTCGACGACCCCCTCGACAGAAGAGTGCGCCACGTCGTAAGCGAGAACGAGCGCGTCGAGCAGACGATCGAGGCTCTAGGGCACGGTGACACCGGACGTGTCGGGGAGCTGCTCAATGAGTCGCACGCAAGCCTTCGCGACTGCTACGAGGTTTCCACTCCGGCCGTCGAGGACACGGTCGCTCGCCTCCGTGCGAGTGGTGCCGTCGGTGCCCGTCTTGTCGGGGGCGGATTTGGCGGCAGCGTCCTTGGGCTGTTCCCCCCGCATCTCCCCATCCCCGACGGCGCGATCGAGGTGCGACCGGGGGACGGTGCAAGGATCTTGGCGTGAGCGAGGTTCTCCCAGGTCCACACGACTGGCTCGAGGGCTCGGACGTACACGAGTACCTCGTCGTCGACGTATTCACTCCGCGGCAGCTCGAGGGCAACCAGCTGGGGGTGTTTCTCGACGGGCGGCCGTTCGGCGACGGCGACATGTTGCGGCTGACGCGCGAGATGAACTTCGCCGAAACGGTGTTCCTGGTGCCGCCGGAGTCAGGCGGCGACGTGGCCGTCCGGATCTTTACTCCGGGCGGCGAGTTGCCGTTCGCGGGCCATCCGGTGCTTGGGACCGCATTCGTGGTCGGCACCGCGCTCTCGAGCGACCGGGTCGTGCTCGAGACAAAGGCGGGCCCGATCCCAATCGAGCTCGAGCGCGACGACGGCCGGATCGTGTTCGGTCGCATGCAGCAGCCGATCCCCGAATGGGAGCAGTACGGGCAAGCCGACGAGCTGCTCGCGGCGCTTGGTGTCGACTCCTCGGAGCTCCCGGTTGAGCTGTACCGCATCGGCCCGCAGCACGTGTATGTCGCGCTCGCTACCGAAGGGGCCGTCGCGAAGCTGCGTCCCGACCTTTCCCGCCTCGACGATCTGGGAATCGCCGCCAACTGCTTCGCGGGGGAAGGCCGTCGCTTCAAGACGCGGATGTTCTGTCCCGCAGCCGGCGTTCCAGAGGATGCGGCGACAGGATCGGCGGCCGGTCCGCTTGCGGTCCATCTGGCGCGACACGGCCGGATCGAGTTCGGTGAGGAGATCGAAGTGCGTCAGGGCGAGGAGATCAACCGGCCATCGCTGCTGTACGCCAAGGTGACCGGAAGCGCGGAGAGGATCGAGTCGGTCGAAGTCGGCGGCAGCGCGCAGATCGTCGCGGCCGGCGGGTTTGGCCTGGCCCGGCAGAACAACTAGCCGGCCAGGCCGCCGAAGACCGAAAACGGGTTCGGGCCCACCGCGCTCATCACGGCCGCGACCGTGCCCTCGGCCGTCACGGTGCTGCCGGGCGGCGCCTCGGCGCGGATGCGGTCGGCCAGCGCGGTCGCGCTGTCCTCGTCGGCCGCCCCGACCAGGACGTAGGCGGCCCGGTGCACGCTCGACAGTCCCTCGGAACGGAGGCGCTCGGCGAGCTCCTGCGCGGCCTGGCGCGAGTCACACTCGACCCGCACTTCAAATTCGGGCTGGTGCTCGGAGCGCTCGCGCGCGATCAGCTGGGCGTGCTCGGCCGCCTGCTCGGCGTCGCTCGTCGGCAGCGGCTTGTCGGGGTCCTCCCAAGCCTCGGCCGTCGGGTGCCAGTGCAGAAGCTCCGCGTCGATCTGCCAGCCGTGCTCGCCCGCCAGCCGCTCGGTGACCGCGCGGGCCTGCTCTGCCTGTTCGCGCGCGCCGGCGTAGCAGAAGACAGTTGAGCCCTCGCGAGAGACGACCACCCGATCGCCGAACGAGGTCTCGAGCTTGTGCTCGAGCTCGGATGAGTCCAGGCGCTCCAGCAGCCGCCGCGCGGTCTCGGGCTCGTGTACCTCGATCCGCAACCGCCAGTCATCGTTCATCGTGGGAATAATGGCGATGTGACGAACGAGACTGCGCCCAGCAGAGGAGAAGATGCGCGCCGCCGGCCAGCACGAGGAGGCTATCCGGGCCTTTCGCGCGGCCTTTGAGCGCTTGCAGGCGGGCGAATCCGGCCTACTGCCGAGCTCCGAGCTCGAACCGGCCAAAGACGTGCCGGCGCTCGAGGAGCTTCCGGAGGCGGAGCCAGCAAGCGCGCTCAAAGCTGTCGCCGTCATAAAGCTCAATGGCGGGCTGGCGACCACGATGGGGCTGCGTCAGCCGAAGTCGCTGGTGGAGGCGCGCGACGGCAAGACGTTCCTCGACATCATCGCCGGTCAGACGCGCGCGCTTCGCGAGCGCTACGACGTACGGCTGCCGCTGCTCCTGATGAACAGCGAGGCAACCGACGCGCAGACGCGCGAGGCGCTGACCGCGAGCCCGCAGCTCGACGCCGCGAGCTTCATGCAGAGCATGGTGCCCAAGCTCGATGCCGAATCGCTGACGCCTGCCAGCTGGCCCGACAACCCCGCGCTCGAGTGGGCACCGCCCGGCCACGGCGACGTGTACGGCGCGCTGCGGCGCTCGGGAGTGCTCGCGACGCTGCTCGAGCAGGGGCTCGAGCTCGCGATGATCTCCAACTGCGACAACCTCGGCGCGACGGTCGATCCGCGGATCGCGCAACACATCTCCGAGGAGGGGATTCCGTTTCTGATGGAGTCCGTCATCGGCACCAGCGCCGAGCGAAAGGGAGGGCACATTGCTCATCGCCGCGACGACGGGCAGCTCGTCCTGCGCGAGACCGCCCAGACGCCATCCGAGGACGAGGAGTCCTTCCGCGACTACAAGCGCTGGCGCTACTACAACACCAACAACCTGTGGGTCGACCTACGCGCGCTCTCAGACCGGCTCGAGGAACGCGATGGCGTGTTCGAGCTCCCGTTGATCGTCAACCGCAAGACCGTCGATCCTCGCGACGCGAGCTCGCCCGCGGTGCTCCAGCTCGAGAGCGCGATGGGCGCTGCTGTTGGGAGCTTCAAGGGGGCCAGGTTGTTATGCGTGCCGCGGACGCGGTTCGCGCCCGTAAAGACGACCGACGATCTGCTCGTCCTGCGCTCGGACGTCTACACGCTCTCAGAGGAGCTGACGGTCGTCGCCCATCGCGATGGCGGCCCTCCTTACGTCGAGCTCGAGCCCCGCTACTACCGGATGCTTGACCAGTTCGACGAGCGCTTCCCGCAGGGAGCTCCGTCATTGCGCGAGGCCGAACGCTTCGTCGTGCACGGCGACGTGACGTTTGAGGGCGGCGTCGTCGTGAAGGGAGCGGTCGAGCTGAGCCCGCAGGAGCCGGAGCGGATCGCGGCCGGCTCAGTCCTCAGCAGCTAGCCCTTCCACCAAGCTGCCAGCACCCGACGCCAATTGCGCCAGGCGATCGCCTCAAGGTCGTCATCGCCGAACCCTGCGGCAGCGAATGCGTCGAGCACGCGCGGCAGGCCGGTGACATCGCCGACCGCCGCCGGGATCAGCGTGCCGTCGAAATCCGACCCGAGGCCAACGGACTCGACCCCGATCCGGTCGGCCACGTAGCGAGCGTGCTGCGCGATGAGCTCCAGCGGAGTGTTGGGGTCCTCGGCGAAGTCCGGGCGCAGGAACGCACACGCGAACACGATCCCGACGAGCCCGCCAGAGGCACCGATCGCGTCGAGCTGGCGGTGCGTGAGGTTGCGCGACGCGGGACACAGAGCGTGGACGGCCGA
This sequence comes from uncultured Actinomycetes bacterium, assembly GCA_963795505.1. Lineage (GTDB taxonomy): Bacteria > Actinomycetota > Thermoleophilia > Solirubrobacterales > Solirubrobacteraceae > Palsa-465. Next base: position 1,133,245 of record CAWCIB010000008.1, on the reverse strand, counting down.
GTGCGTGGCCACGAGCGGGCCGGGCTCTAGCGCGGCGACGTCCCAGAACCCCGCCTCGTTGAGGTGGCTGAGATCGATGAGGATCCCGAGCTCGGCGCAGCGCACGACGAGCCTTCGACCAGCTCCGGTCAGCCCCGGACCGGTGTCCGGCGTGGAGGGAAACACGAACGGAACGCCATGCGCGAACGCATTCGCGCGGCTCCACACCGGGCCGAGCGAACGAAGGCCGGCCGCATACCAGGTGTCGAGCGCCTCGAGCGCGGGATCGATCGCCTCGGCACCCTCAAGGTGCAGGACGGCGAGCGGTGGACCGGAGTCGGCGATCGCCGCGTCGAAGTCATCGATCGTACGCGCCAGCCGTAGCGCGCCGGTGCCCTCGAGCGCCAGCAGCCGGCCGGCGGCGGCTGTCGCATGTGCCGCGGCATCGGCGCGTTCAACTGGCTCGGCATACGCAAACTCGAGCACCCCGTCGTTGCGCGGAACCGGCGTGAAGTCCTCGTTTCCTGAGAGGCGTGAAGACCGCGAAGATCCCGCCGCGCATGCCGCCGGCCCGCATTCTGGGCAAGTCGAGATGACCGCCGTCGCGACCGGACGCGAGCAGCGCATAATCGCCTCGCGTCAGCGCGTCGTTGTGTCCGTCGAACACGGGCCGCATCGGTCCGGCCGACGGTAGCTGGCTCTACGGCCGCCCGGCGCCAATCTGGCGAATCTCGTGCCCCCTGTCCGGCAGCGCCGCGGACAGCGGCTCGGCCAGCGCGCGCTTCGCGCCGGTGTCGGCCGCGGCGACGGCGGCCGCCGTGACGCGGCCGCGCAACCGGGTGGTCATGCGGGTGGCGCCCGGCGCCCAGCTGACCACGGTCGGCCGGTAACGCAACAGCGCGGCCCAGGTCTGCGAGCCGACGACGCCGTCCTGAGTCAAGCCGTGATGGAGCTGAAAAGCCTGCACCGCCGCGATCGTGTTCGGTCCGTAGCCGCCGTCGACGGTCACCGGGTCACCCGCGGTTATCAGGTGTTCCTGCGCCCACACCACAAGGTCGCCGGCCGAGCCATTGGAGAGAGTCGGCATGCCCTGAACGGCACTCGTGTGCGCCAATCCCGGCACCCAGACCGATAGCGCGCGCCAGGCCACGGACGGCGCCTCCTGCCAATCCCACCAGCTCACGCCGGTCGAGCCGTACACGGGAACGAATTGGCGGAACTGCCTGATCTGCCACGCGGGGGGCGAGTTGTACACCTGGCCGAGCGGTTCGATCGGTCGCTCGTAGACCCGGTTGTAGATGAACGTGTGCGCGTACACGTTCGACACGCTCGTGCCGATGTCGTACCAGTACATCTGCGGAACGTTGTACTGCGCGCCATAAGGGCCGAGGAAGACCGAGTACGGGAAGCTCGGGTGGTAATCCACGTACGGGAACCCGGCGAGCGCGACGGGGAACGAAGTCCCGATCAGCTGTCTCAGCCGAGACATGTAGCGCTGCGCGGAGTAGTACCGACCCTCGTATTCGCTCTCGGCGTCGATCACCAGGCAGTCCGCGCCGGCATGCACTGCATTGGCGCCGACCTGTGCCTCCGCCAAGGGGTAGCTGCCGTAGACGTACTGCCAGGCGCACACGCTCAGGCCCGCGGCATGCAGCGTCGACACAACCGAGCTCGAGAACTGCGACCAGCTTCCGCTGCCGTCGCCCGCCTTGATGTAGAGGGTGCCTACGCCATAGCGATGCGCCTGGGCGATGATCGACCGCAGGCTGCCGCCATCTGACGCCGACAGAACCCAGATCCACATCCCGCGTCGCAGGAGGGCGTTCGCCCGCGCAGTGTGGGCTCTGATCGCCCGCGGCCCGGCGTCGCTCGGGGCGGCCGCGACCGCCCCGCACGCGCACAGCGCGGCGAGCACGACGATCGATCTGCGCAGCCAACCGCGCCTCGGGCGGCTCTGCTCTCGAGGGAATCCCACCGAATGGGAAACCCCGCTATGTGCGTGAAAGTTTCGGACCAGCTATTTGATGAAGAGGATCTCGGAGTACTTCGGCAGCGGCCAGAGATCGTCGGCCACCACCTGCTCGAGACCATCGGCCGCCACACGGACGGCCTCCATCGCTGGGATAACCCTGTCACGCATGAACTTCGCGTGCTCGAGGAGGTCCCCGTGCGGCTGATTCTCCGCCAGGTTGCGCTCCTCGAGCTCCCGGAGCGCGTCCACGAACAGCGTGATCAGCTCGCCCGTCTCGCCGGCCAGCTCGCCCAGCTCGGCCTCCTTGAGCATCGCGAGATGGCGCGCCGCCGCCGGAAGCAGCATCGTGCGCGCGATCGCCGCGGCGGTCTCGGCCTCGATGTTCAGCTTGGTCACGTACTGCTCGAGGAACACCTCGTACCGCGAGTGCAGCTCGCGCTCAGACAGCACGCCGTAGTTAGAGAACACCGTCGTGGTCTCGTCGTTGATGAGATACGGAAGGGCATCCGGCGTGGCGCGCAGGTTGAGCAGCCCGCGCTGCTCCGCTTCGGCGTGCCACTCGGGCGCGTAGTTGTCGCCGCCGAACACGATCCGCTTGTTGTCGGCATAGGTGCGCTGGAGGATCGGGCCCAAGGCGGCCTCTAGATCGGTACCGCCCTTCAAGGCGCCATCCAGCTCGTCGGCCAGGGAGTCGATCGCTTCAGCGACGATCGTGTTGAGCACCGTGTTCGGGAGCGACAGCGACATGCTCGAGCCAAGCGCGCGGAACTCGAACTTGTTGCCGGTGAACGCGAATGGGCTAGTGCGGTTGCGGTCACCACCGTGCATCGGCAGTGGCGGCAGCACCGGGGTGCCGAGACCAAGGAACGAGCCGGGCGTCGTCTCGCCGGCCTCACCGCGTTCGATTGCGCCGAAGACCTTCTCGAGCTCGGCGCCGAGGAAGATCGAGATGATCGCCGGCGGTGCCTCGTTGGCGCCCAGCCGGTGGTCCTGTCCAGGCGAGGCGATCGACGCTCGCAGGAGCCCCTGGTATTTGTTGACAGCCTGGATGACTGCCGCACAGAAGAACAGGAACTCGAGGTTCTTATGCGGCGTGTCGCCCGGCTCGAGCAGGTTCTTGCCGCTGTCGGTGCCCATCGACCAGTTGTTGTGCTTGCCCGACCCGTTCACGCCTGCGAACGGCTTCTCGTGCAGCAGGCAAACGAGCCCGTAGCGGCGCGCGACGTTCTGCATCACCTGCATGGTCAGCTGCTGGTGGTCAGAGCCGACGTTCGAGTTCTCGAAGACGGGCGCGATCTCGTACTGATTGGGCGCGACCTCGTTGTGGCGGGTCTTGACCGGTACTGCGAGCTTCGAGAGCTCGCGCTCGGTCTCGAGCATGCAGGCAAGGATCCGCTCGGGGATCGAGCCGAAGTAGTGGTCATCGAGCTCGTGGCCCTTGGGCGGCTTGGCGCCGAAGAGCGTGCGCCCGGTCGTGATCAGGTCGGGCCGCTCGAAGTAGTACTGCTCGTCGATCAGGAAGTACTCCTGCTCGGGTCCGACGGTCGTGAACACACGCTGCGCGGTGCTGTCGCCGAACAGCCTCAGAGCTCTGATCGCAGACTTCGACAGCGCGTCCATGCTTCGCAGCAGCGGAATCTTGTGGTCGAGCGCCTCGCCGGTCCACGACGCGAATGCCGTCGGGATGCACAGCAGCGCGCCATTGGGGTTCTCGAGGATGAATGCCGGTGAAGTCGGGTCCCAAGCCGTGTAGCCGCGTGCCTCGAACGTGGCGCGGATGCCGCCGGTCGGAAACGACGATGCATCTGGTTCGCCCTGGATCAGCTCCTTGCCCGAGAACTCCGCCAGCGCGGTGCCCTCGCCGGTGGGCGCGTAGAAGCTGTCGTGCTTCTCGGCGGTTATGCCTGTCAGCGGCTGGAACCAGTGCGTGTAGTGGGTGGCGCCGCGCTCGAGCGCCCATGCCTTCATCGCCTGTGCGACCCCGTCGGCCAGGCTCGTGTCAAGGGCCTCGCCACGGGCCAGCGTCTGCTGGAGGCGCCTGAAGACGTCCCGCGGGAGCCGCTGGCGCTGGACCGCGATGCTGAACACGTTGGCCCCGAAGATCTGCGCCTCGGGCGCGGTCAGATCGGTGGCGCCGAGCGCGCCTCCGTTGGGGGTCCACTGTGCTGCGAGGACGTTCTGCTGGCGGATACGAGGCATGCGTATTGGTTCCTTCCGAGTGAGGTGACGGTGGAAATCTAGGCGAACCCACGCGCTCGGTCTTTATCCAGATGTCCAAAGTTGGCCGGGACCGAACCGCCGGTCGGCGCCCACGCGCTGCGCGGCCGACCGACCCGGCGTGCAAAGGAGCACACCGGGCTTGCGCGAGACGCCCATTGTTCGCTGGGTCACGTATAGCGTGCTGGGAGGACAAAGGCACGGACGCGGGGGCGCTTTGTGCTCTGGTGCACGCAGCGCCGGAACGGCCGGCGCTGAGATACTGCGACCTATGCCCTTCAATGCAGATCTTGCGCCGGCGGCGTACCTGCCCGCCGGTGACCGCTACGACTCGATGCCGTACCGACGCTGCGGACGCAGCGGTCTCAAGCTTCCGGCGATCACGCTCGGGCTGTGGCAGAACTTCGGCGACGACCGCCCGCTTCAGAGCAGTCGGGCGATGCTAAGGCGGGCGTTCGACCTCGGGATCACCCACTTCGATCTGGCCAACAACTACGGCCCTCCGTATGGGTCGGCTGAGATCAACTTCGGCCGCATCTTCGACGAGGACTTCAGGCTCTACCGCGACGAGCTCGTGATCTCGACCAAGGCGGGCTACGACATGTGGCCCGGCCCATATGGAGAATGGGGCTCGCGCAAGTACCTGCTGGGGAGCCTCGAGCAGAGCCTCCAGCGGATGCGCCTCGAGTACGTCGACATCTTCTACTCGCACCGGTTCGACCCCGAGACGCCGATCGAAGAGACGATGATGGCGCTCGACGCGGCCGTGCGCCAGGGCAAGGCGCGCTACGTCGGGATCTCGTCATACGGCCCGCGCCGCAGCGAGGAGGCGGCCCGCATCCTGCGCGAGCTCGGCACGCCGTTGCTGATCCACCAACCGTCTTACTCGATGCTCAACCGCTGGATCGAGCGCGAGCTCCTCGACGTCCTCGAGCGCGAGGGCGCCGGCGCGATCGTGTTCTCGCCGCTTGCCCAAGGGCTGCTCACCGACCGCTACCTCAACGGCGTCCCGGACGACTCGCGCGTGCGGCGCGGGAACCACTTCGACGAAGACATGATCACGAGCGAGAACCTGGAGCGGGTGCGCGCGCTGAATGAGATCGCCGCGCGGCGCGGCCAGAGCCTCGCCCAGCTCGCGATCGCATGGGCGCTCCGAGACCCGCGCGTGACGTCGGCTCTGCTGGGCGCGTCGAGCGTCTCGCAACTCGAGCAGAACGTCGCCGCGCTGGAGAACCTCGACTTCGATGCGTCCGAGCTCGAGGAGATCGACCGCCACGCGGTCGACGGCGGCGTCAACCTGTGGGCGGCGTCGAGCGACGCCTAGTCGGCCTCTTCCTCCATGTGCCACGGACGCTGCGGGGGTGCTGATTCGAGCGCCCGGCGCAGCAGCTCGAGCAGCTGACGACGATCGGAGGCGGTGAGCCCTCCGAGCACCTCGTTTTCGATCTCCGCGGCCAGCTGCTTGGCCCGGTCGAGCGTGCGCCGACCCTTTGGGGTGATCACGACCTCCCACGCGCGACGATCGTTCGGACGACGACGCCGCTCGGCCAGCCCCGCCTCTTCCAGTTCGTTGATCAGCTTGACCATCGCGCTCGGATCGATGCCCATGTCGGTGCTCAGCTCCTGCTGGATCACCCCTTGACGCGCGCCGAGCACGTTGAGCGGCGCGAACAGCGCGGGCGTGAGGCCAATCGAGCCCAGCGCCTCCGCGGTGCGCGTATGCGAGGCCCGCCAGAGCCGGAAGAAGAGCTGACCGGCGAACTCAGCCACTTCGGTGTCCGTCGAGATCGAAGCTGCCATCGCTAAAGGTTTGCAAATGCGCTGGACGGAAACAATGGTTGACAAAAACTATGATGGTAGTATACCATGATAGTCGCAATCCACGAAGCGCTACGAAAGGAGCCCTTCATGTCTTCCATCGATTCCGTCACGCTCGAAGTGGCAGACCCCGCAGGCAGCGACTTCTATGACGTCGCGTTTGATCTGGGCCCGAGGCTCGGCTTGCGCGCATCGGAGGCTCCGTCGAGCGGCTTTCGCGCGTTCACGCTGTCCCTCGTCGTGCCCCAACCGGCGAATGTCGACGCGCTGATCGGCGCGGCGCTTGACGCAGGGGCCACGCCACTGAAGCCGGCCAAGAAGTCGATCTGGGGCTACGGCGGCACCGTTCAGGCCCCCGACGGGACGATCTGGAAGGTCGCGACGTCGTCAAAGAAGAACACCGGCCCGGCCACGAAGCAGTTCGATGATCTCGTGCTGCTACTGGGGGTCGCGGACATTCCGGCGAGCAAGCAGTTCTACGTCGAGCGTGGCCTCGAGGTCGCGCGGAGCTTCGCGCGCGCGTATGTGGAGTTCGCCACCGCCGGAATCAAGCTCGGGCTCTACAAACGCCGTGCCCTGGCCAAGGATGCCGGCGTGCCGCCGGAGGGCAGCGGATCGCACCGCATCGCGGTCCTCAGCGATGCCGGCAGGTTCACTGATCCGGACGGGTTCGCGTGGGAGCCGGCGCCAGTCCGCGAGACGGCCGCAATCGCGTGACCCTGCGGGCGCATCGAGCGCTGCTCGCGGACCGCCGAGCGCGCCGGCTGATGATCGGCCTCGGCGTGTCGTCGCTCGGCGATGCAATGAGCGCGGTGACCATCGCCTGGCTGGCGGTGCGACTCGCGCCGCCGGGCGCGGTGGGCGTGTTCGTGGGCGGCGCCCTCGCGGCATACACGCTTCCCGGAGCGGTTGGAGCGCTCGCATTGGGGCGTCTGATGTGGTCGAGGCCGGCTCGCTCGCTTGTGCTCTATAACGGCCTGCTGCGGGCGGGCCTGCTCGCTGCGATCGCGGTGCTGTCGCTGTCTGGCTCGCTGGCGCCCGCTAGCTATTTGGTGCTGCTTGCGGGTTCGTCGATCCTGAGCGCGTGGGGCAGCGCGGGTGAGTACACGCTGCTCTCCGCCATCGGCGGTCCGGCGAGGCGCCTTGCGGCCAACTCCCTTGCTAGCGCCCAGTCCTCCACCGCGGTGATCGTCGGGCCCGCGCTGGCGGGCCTGCTCCTCGCCCCGGTGGGCCCCGCCTGGCTGATCATGGTTGACGCCGCCTCGTTCCTCTTCCTCGGGCTCCAGGTCTCTCGGATGCCGGCGACGGAGCTTCCAGCCGACGAGACCCCTGGCGCCGAGTCGGGCTTCCGGTTATTGCGCAGGTACCGGCTGATGGGCCTGATCGCCGTCACCTGGCTGTTCTTCTTCCTCTATGGGCCGGTCGAGGACGCTCTGCCGGTTCACGTAGCCAAGGACCTGCACGCACATGGAAGTCTGCTCGGCCTCTACTGGAGCGCATTCGGCGTCGGTGCGCTCGTTGCGGCCCTTCTCACGGGCGTCGTCCGCGAGCACGACAGCCGCACGGTCACCGTGGTGATTGTGGCCGGGTGGGGCCTGTGCCTGATCCCGTTCGCTTTCGCTCCCACCGGTGTCACGGTCGTTTGCTTCGCGCTCGGCGGGCTCATCTACGGCCCGTTCATCCCGCTCACGTACTCGCTCGTTCAGTCAGTCACGACGACGGCGAGGCTCCCCGCCGTGCTGGCGGCGCGCAGCGCGTTTACGGTGGTCGCGACTCCGATGGGGGCTGCCGTAGGCGCACCTCTGGTCGGCGCCATTGGAGCAGGCGCCACGCTCGCCGCATCCGGCGCCGCGACGATCCTGCTCGCCGGCGCTACTGCGCTGAGCTGGTTTCGCCCTCGTGCGTCGACGCTGGCTAGGGCGTAGTGACTACCTTGCCGTTGTTGTCTACGTAGGCCTGCGCCGGCTTGTGCGAGACGTTCACGGTGAACGTGCCGTACGGCCGCGATCCGGACGAGGTGACTGCCTTGGCCTTGCCGTTCAACCCGGCGGCCACCTCCCAGTAGACGACGTGCGTGCCCGACGCCACTGCCGTCAGGCGCCAGTCGAACGTCACCGACTTGCCAGGTGCCAGCGCGCCCATCGCCCACGTGTTCGAATAGGCCGTCGCGGCTCCGCCGGGACCTCCCTGCCGGCAGCTGTATTCGCACCGACCGGGTGCCTGGTCGACGATCCACACCGGGCGCGAGTCACTTGCGAGGCCCGGCATGTTCAGCTTGTCCGCAAACGCCTGCACGCTCGTGCCCTCACCGTTTGCGAGACCACTCGGGGATGGGTTACAGGTCACGTTGCAGATCGTCACGGCGACGTCCGGGATCGTCTTCGACCCTGTGTTCGTGGCGGTGATCTGGAGCTGCGTGTGCTGCGCCAGCGACTGCGAGTTGGTCCACTGCGCGCTGGCCTGAACGGGGAAGTTGCCACTCGGCTCGCTCGCGTCCTGGCGCGCGCCGGATCCGCACGCGGCTAGCGCGAGACTGCAAGCCAGGCCGGCGATGATTGAGCGACGCCTCACCTCGGCGCGAACATACCATGCGCACGCTCGCCTGGAGACGGTTCCCACTGGCCTTTCACGTGGCCGTACCGTAGGCTTAGCCAAAGCGCGCGTTGCAGTCAAGAAAGGGAGGACTGAGCCGAGTTGATCCGAGCCGTTGCCGACCGAGCGTTCCTGCCGACCAAGAACGTGCTCGAAGAGGTCGGGAACATGGTGATCCTGACCGGGAAGACGATTATCTCTGCGGTCAGGCCTCCGTACTCGTACGGCGGAGAGTTCGCGGGCCAGTTCATGTTCGCGCTCCGGTTGTGCTGGTTTCCGCTGCTGATCTCCACGATCGCGTTCGGCTATGAGGCCCCCGGCCTTCAGGCAGCCAACTTCCTGACGCTGTTCGGGTCACTAGACCGCCTCGGCGGTTTCTTCGTGCTCGCCTCGATCAGGGAATTCGCGCCGTTCGTCGACGCGATCGTGCTGGCCGGCGTCGCTGGAACGGCGATCACCGCCGACCTCGGCGCACGCAAGATCCGCGAGGAGCTCGACGCGCTTCAGGTGCTCGGCGTGGACCCGGTCAAGAGCCTCGTCGTGCCGCGCTTCCTCGCGCTGATGCTCGTGACCGGCCTGTTCGATGTGTACGCGCTGCTGTTCGGAATCTTCGGCGGCATCCTCGCGACGATCGTCAACCACGCGTCGATCGCGCCGTTCTTCGCGACTCTGTTCAACAACGCCGACACCACCAACCTATGGGGGTCGGTCCTGAAGACGACTCTGTTCGGGGCGATCATCGCGATCGTCTGTTGTTACAAAGGGATGACTGCGTCCGGAGGCGCGGAGGGGGTGGGGCGCGCCGTTAACCAGGCGGTCGTGATCGCCTTCATGGGCATCTTCGCGTTCAACTACGCGTTCACGCAGGTGCTGCTCGCCACGCACCCGGAGATCACCTCGATCATCAAATAAGGGCGTGGAAGACCTAATCGCAATCCCGCGGGGCTGGGTCGAGTCGTTCGGCGAGATCGTCAAGTTCTGCTCGAAGGTCGTCGGCGAGGTATTCCGCCTGCGCGCTTTCAAATTCTTCGGCGAGACGCTGCGCCAGTCGGGGATCCTGATCATCGGCTCGACGCTGATCATCTGGGGCTTCGTGTTCATCGTCGGAGCGACGTGCGGGCTCGAAGGCGGCTACTTCAACAAGCAGGTCGGCGTCCCGGCGTACTCGGGCGTGTTCGACGCTTGGTGCGACCTGCGCGAGCTGATGCCGTACGCGTTCGGCTACATGATGGCCGCCAAGGTCGGCACCGGGATCGTGGCCGAGCTGGGCTCGATGCGGATCTCCGACGAGATCGACGCGCTCGAGGTGATGGGGATCTCAGGCGTCACCTTCCTCGGCGCAACCCGTCTGCTGGCCGCCTGGATGGTGCTGCCGTTCATGTACCTCGTGTCGATCGGCGCGGGCTTCTTCGCGAGCTACCTCGTGACCGTCCAGCAGCTCGGCTACACCTCGTCGGGGGGCTTCTTCTTAATCTTCTGGCAATTCCAGAATCCGCCCGATCTCTTATTCAGCGTGATCAAAGCCATGACCATGGCGACGATGATCGTCCTGGTCGGCATCTACTACGGCTACCACGCCAGTGGCGGGCCCGTCGGCGTGGGGACGGCGACGGCCAAGTCGATGGTTCTTAACCTTGTGGGCGTGCACTTAATCGGCATGCTCGGCACCCAGATCTTCTGGGGCGCTAACCCAAGAGCACCAATCGGAGGTTGACAATGCGGCGTTTCAGGTTTGGCCCAGACGACTCCGAGGAAGATCAGCCCGCAGAGCAGCCGACCGCGCAGTCCGGTCCCGAGCCGCAGGACTGGGAGCCCGACACGCAGTCCACGCAGTCGTCGGCGAGCGAGTGGGACGCGCCGCGCCAGTCACAGGCACCGGATGACGAGCCTGCCCGGATCGGCGACCAGCAGCAGTACGACGACGAGCCGCAGGCGGACAAGTCGCCGACCTACGAGGCCTCACCTGAGCAGTCCGGCTCCGAGCAGACCAGCTCCGAGCGGTCCGGCTCGCGTGTGTCGGTGGTCGATGAGCCCGCGAGCCGTCCGCCGCCACCCGAGGGTGCCTCCGAGGAGGAGTACAAGTGGCACACCTACAAGCACTATTCGTCGGGGCGTCCGGATGCCGTGGAGTTCATCGACACCTATAAGGCGTTTGGGCGTAACAAGATCCTCCGCGGTTTGAATATGGCGTTGCCCGAGGGGATGGTCTCGATGATCCTCGGGCCGTCGGGCACGGGCAAATCGGTCTGCATCAAGCACATGGTCGGATTGCTGTATCCGGACGATGGCGACATCCTCGTCCACGGCGAATCCGTGCCGAACATGCCTGATGACGACCTGTTCGAGATGCGCAAGAAGTTCGGACTGCTGTTCCAGGACGGCGCGCTGTTTGGCTCGATGAACGTGTTCGACAACGTCGCGTTCCCCTTGAGGCAGCACACCGAGAAGGGCGAGGAAGAGATCGGGGAGATCGTCAATCGCCGGCTGTCAGAGGTCGGTCTGGGCGCGGACGGCGACAAGCTCCCGAACGAGCTCTCGGGCGGGATGCGCAAACGCGCCGGATTCGCGCGCGCGCTCGTGCTCGAGCCAGACATCGTTCTGTTCGACGAGCCCGACTCCGGCCTTGATCCGGTCCGCACCGCGCTGCTCGGCGAGCTCATCCTCGAGATCCACCGCGACATGATGGATGACGCCAAGTCTTCTCAGAAGGAGCACCTGCCGACGTTCTCGGTGATCACCCACGACATCATGAGCGCGCGCCGCGTGGCCGACTACATCAACGTGTTGTGGAAGGGGCGGATCGTCGAAGCCGGCCCCGCCGAGGACATGCTCAACTCGGATAACCCGTTCATTCGCCAGTTCCTGTCCGGGGAATCGCAGGGTCCGCTGACGATGGACTGAGTGCGCGAGGCGGCGCGAGCCATCCGCGCCCCCGATAGCCTCAGCCGCGATGCAGGAGAGGCTCCAGCGGGTTATTGGCGTCGCCGCCCGGCGACCCGTGCTGACGCTCGGCGTCGTGCTGGTTCTTGCGCTCGGAGGCGGCGCCCTGGCGCTCGGGCTCAAGCCCTCGACAGGTCTCGACACGTTCGTCAGCCGCTCGTCTTCGAGCTACAAGGCAACGATCGACGATCAGCGCCACTTCGGCTCGGACGCCGTCGTGATCATGATCCGCGAGCGACTCACCGACCTGGTGCTCTCACGCGACCTCGGCACGCTGAGCTTCCTCGAGGGCTGTCTCGCCGGACAGCAGGTAGTGCAGAACCTGCAGGTCGGGGCCTACACCCCGGCCCCGGCCGGCCAGGCGACGCCGTATGGCGGCTGGTCGAGCCCCTGCGGCAAGCTGATGCGCTCCAAGCCGGTGCAGGTCGTCTACGGACCGGGCACGTTCCTGAACCAGGCGGTAACGGCGGTCAATCGCGAGATATCCGCGATCGAGAGCGGAGCCACCCAGCAGATCGCGCAGGCCGGCCAGGCCGCGTACTCGCTGGCGCTCGGTGAGCACCGCTCACGCTCGCAGGCCGTCGCGGCCGCGCGCGCCGCGGAGCAGCTCGCCTACCAGCAGGTGTACACCGAGGCCGCCCAGCTTGCGCTCAATTCCGGGCTCACGCGGGCACCGACGATCAGCGATCAGAACTTCATCTCCCAGGTGGTGTTCGACTCCACGCGCGGCGCGAACCAGCCCAAGGCCAGGTTTGCGTATCTGTTCCCGACAGCTGACTCGGCTCTGATCCAGGTCCGGCTGCGGTCCTCGCTGTCGGACAGCCAGCGCGCGCAGGCGATCGCATGGATCAGGCAGGCGGTGAGGATGCCGATCTTCCGCCTCGGCTACGGGGGCACGTACACGGTCACCGGAGCCCCCGTTGTCCTCAACGATCTCGCGGGAACGATCACGGGCTCGATCGCGGGTCTACTGCTGGCGGCCGTGCTGGTCATGGCCGCGACGCTCTTGATCGTGTTCCGCAAGCGGCTCCGGCTCCTGCCCCTTGCGATCGCGCTGGCGGCCGCGGGCATCACTTTCGGCGCGGTGTGGGTCATCGGCGCATCGCTGACGATGGCCTCGATCGCGGTGCTCCCGATCCTGATCGGGCTCGCAGTCGACTATGCGGTCCAGTTCCAGTCGCGCGTGCAGGAGATGTCCGACGTCGCGCAGGCGGCTCGCCTCGGCGCTCCGGCGATCGTCACCGCCGCGCTCGCCACCGCGACCGGCTTCCTCGTCCTGCTGCTCTCACCTGTTCCGATGGTCCAGGACTTCGGGTTGCTGCTGGTCGTCGGTATCGCGATCGCGCTCGCGTGTGCGCTGATGGTGGTGCCCGCCGCCTTGATGCTCTCCAAGCGAGAGTGGGGGGTCGTCGTCGGCGCGTCGATAAAGGGCGCCGCAGAGATCCTCAGTCCGGCAACCCGGCCTTTCCGGGGGGGCGCAATGGCCTTCCGGCGAGACTCGCGCGCAGCGCGGTTGAGACGGGACGTCTTGCGCGTTCCCGCCAACCCGGGCCGCGTCCTCGCCATCGCCGCGGTCCTGGCCCTCGCCGGCTGGGTGCTGGATACGCAGACATCGGTCCAATCAGACGTCACCAAACTGGTCCCCTCGACGATGCCCGCTCTTCGCGACCTCCGCTCGCTTGAGCATGTGACCGGCGTCTCCGGCGAGATCGACGTCACGGTCCGTGCGCCCGATGTGACGAAGGTCCAGGTCGTGCGCTGGATGACCTCTTACGAGCAGCGGCTCTTGCACCACTTCGGCTTCTTGGAGACCGAGGGCTGCCAGCGCGCGACGCTGTGCCCGGCGCTATCCCTGACGGATCTGTTCGCGGGCGCCTCGCTCGCCGGCAACACCGCACAACTCACCCAGCCGACGATCGATCAGTTGCTGGGTGCGATCCCTGCCTATTTCAAGCAGGCCGTGATCACCCCTGACCGAAGCGAGGCTGCGCTCGCGTTCGGCATCCGACTGATGCCACTCGCCAGACAGGAACAGGTGATCGATTACATGAGATCGCAGCTCCACGCGCCGCGCGGCGTGAGGGCGACGCTCACCGGGCTGCCGGTGCTGGCCGCCGAGGCCAACAGCGCGCTGTCTTCGTCCGCCCGGAGGCTGCTGACATTGCTCGCGGGGATGATCGCCGTCGGCCTTGTCCTGCTCGCGGTTTTCCGCGACCGGCGCCGGGCGCTGGTGCCGCTGATCCCGATCGCGCTCGCGACCGGCTGGTCGGCGCTGATCGTGTTTGCGACCCGAATCCCGCTGAATCCCATGTCAGCGACACTCGGAGCGCTCGTCATCGCTATCTCGACGGAGTTCAGCGTGCTGCTCTCGGAACGATTCCGCCAGGAGCGCGCGGCCGGACACGACTTCGACGAGGCCCTGCGTCGCACCTATCGCTCGACGGGGCTGGCGGTGCTCGCGTCCGGGATTACCGCGATCGCCGGCTTTGGCGTGCTCGGCCTGTCGAGCATTACGATGCTTCGTGACTTCGGGGTTGTGACCCTGATCGATCTCACCGTATCCCTCGCAGGCGTGTTGCTCGTGCTCCCGTGCGCGCTCGCGCTCGCAGACGGCCGCGAGATCACTGCAAGCGCCCGCGAACTCGGCCGCCGGCTGCGGGCCGCCCGAGTGCGGTTGCGGCGTCCGCGGGTCGCGTGAGCGAGGACGCGCCAGGGCCGCGGCTCGATCCCGACCGGGCGGCCGAGGAGGCCCGCCACGCCGAACGAGTACCCGCCCCGGTTATCGACACGCGACCGTACCGCCGGATTATCGGCGGCATCGGACTCACGATCGCGCTTGTCGTAGTCGTCCTGCTTTTCATCACCCGGGGCGGGGTCGGGACGATCGGGGTGCCGCCCGGTCAGCGCCTCCACGCGTTCGTCGCGCCGCTGGCAAGCTCGTTGCTCAACGGCGACGCCAACCTCAACCCGCACTGCAACCCGGCGCTCCCCAACCGGCGCGCGCTGAATCTGTGCCCGTGGCTGATGCAGCGCTCGCCGCTCGTGCTGGGGCTGTTCATTCCCGCGTCGAGTGATTGCGTGCGCCAGATCGACACGCTGCAGGCAGTCTCTCGCGAGTTTCCCGCCGGCTCGGTCGAGTTCGCGGCCGTCGCCGTGCATACACCTCACGCGCGCGCGAGGGCCCTCGTGCGCTCCCACGGCTGGACGATTCCGGTCGCCTACGACCGCGACGGTGCGATCGGGGATCTGTACGGGGTCGAGGTCTGTCCGATGGTCGAGCTCGCTTATCGTGGCGGCGTCGTGAAGGATCGGCTGGTGTCAGACAACTGGCTGGCGACGACGGCACTCGCGGCGAAGGTGCGGCAACTGGTCGATGCCCGAGGAAGTTGAGCTTGTCGCGGCCGAGGGCTTCGTCGCGGCGGAGCTGAAGGCCGAGTTCCCTTCTCTCAGGCTCGACTGGGTGACGACCGACGCGCGCCCGGGCCCGAGCCCGCGTGAGCTGACGCGCCGGCTTCGCGAGCTCTCCAGCCGCTACCGGGGGGCGAACGTGATCGCGATGCGTACGCAGCCGATCCCGTCCGCGTACAGAACATTCTTTCGCCAGATCGGGCTCGACCCGGATGTCGACAGGGTTCCCTCAGAGCGGGTTGCCGTCCAGCGGCTGCGCGACGGAGGGTTCATCGCCCGCAACCTGATTGACGACGCGTGTCTGATCGCGCTCATCGAAACCGGCGTGCCGGTGTGGGCGCTCGATGCGGACCTGGTTGACGCCGGCGGGCTCGGGATCCGGCTTAGCGCCGATGGCGAGCGACTCGGCTCGACCGAGCTGGGCCGCTACCTCCCCGCTGGGCTGATGGTGGTCGGCGACAGCCGTGGCGTGCACGCCGTGCTGTTCGAGGAACAGGTTGCGCCGGGACACCGTCCTTCATCGCGCACGCACCGCGTGGTGCTGTTCACCGTCGGAGTCGATGGCGTGCCGGCCATTCACATCGAGGAGGCGCTGTGGGTATGCCTCGAGGCGATCCTGGCTCGGTAGGCAGGCTGCGGTGGTAGTCTCATGGAGCCCACCAAAGGAGGCAGCCATGGAGCTTCTGGAGCAGGGGCTCACCGCTCCGAACAATCTTGCACCGGCCGTCAGGGAACTCGACGAGGCTGCTGCCCGACGCACCCTTCGAGGCCAGATTGCGCGCTTGGAGCGAGAGCTGTCCGAGGCGTTCGTGACCGCCTACCGCATGGGCGGGCTCGAGCGCGGCCCCGAGGTGGAAGGCCAACCGCGATTGCTCGACCTGGGCCAGCTCGAGCGTGTGCGCGACGAGCTTTCGGAGCGCCTGCGAGCCGCGCGGGTGACGATCGCTGAGCGCGCCGATCTGATCGCCGTCAACCGCGTTCGGCTCGAGCGGATGTTGCTCGAGCCGGGCCGCCACCGCTTCGAGCGCATCGCGCTCACCGATCTTGGTCAGCTCGGCTGCGGCGCCTGGGAGGTCAGACCGCGGCTCGGGCTGATCGGCATGCTGATGGGGTGGTGGCAGGTCAAGTTGTCCTCCGGCTGTCCGTTAGCCGGGGGCCGCGGCGGGCGCCGCGGCCCGAGGGCGCTCTAATCTGAACTCCATGCGCGCCGTTCTGCGGACCGGGGCGGGGGCGGTCCTACTGCTCTTGATCATGGTCATTGGAAGCTTTGGGCTGTGGTTGGGCACACCCCTGCTGTGGCTTTGGATCGGCTCACAGGTCCAGGGAGCGACCGACTCGCTCGGAACGGCGCTCGCCGCCGCCTTCCCGGGGGCCGTCGTGACGATCATCCTGATCGCGTCCCTGCTCGCGAAGCTCAGCGATGTCTACCGCTCGAATCGGCTGGCGCGCGGGGGAGACGACCCCGGACACTTCGTGCTCGAGGTGGTGCTGACCGTGAGCGCGGGGCTCACGCTCACGGTCTTTGTCGTCTGGTTTGTGTTCTTGTCCGGCGCGAATCCCGTACCGCTCGGGATTCCGGTCTAGACGACCGCCAGCTCGAGAGCGCGCGGCTCCGGCTGCGTGAACTCGGGCGCGTCTGACTGCGTGAAGCAAGGCTCGCCGGGGAACAGGCCCGGTGCATGCGCCGTGATCTGCGCGGCCAACAAGCGGCGCTGGCGCTCGGTGAGATCGCCGATTGGACGCTTCTCGCTGATGTGCTGCCCAGCCAGAAGCTTACGCACGCGAGTGGTGCCCCAGCGCCGCTGGCTCATCAAGAGCTCACCGACCGACCAGTTCTCCACCTCCGATGGAGCCTCGATCAGTACATACGCGGCAGATATCTGCCCGCTCGCGATCTGGCGCTTGAGCCGCGCGCGTGCGAGGCGTACTTCATTGGCCCGTTCCAGGGCGCGCATGCGCTGCTGTGGCTCCGGCATGATCGTGGCGATTTGCGACATTCGAACTTCCTCTCCCTGAGGTAGGGCCCCCTTCGTGGCGAGCGGGCAATTTGACATTACGTTTCCGCCGCGACGCCGACAATGGCCACGTCCGACGGCTCCTACTTATGAACTTTTCGCCTGCGGCTCCTAGGTGGCCCCCTTGGCACACCCCGCGCCCATCAATCTCGATGAGCCGCCGATGTCCCGGCCGACCACTCTCTCTCCAACGGGGTGGGAAGCTACGCGACGCGGCGGTTCACAGCAATGTCACACCTGATTAAGGATGTGCTTAGAGCGTGTTTTTTTTGTGACCGAAGCCTTGTGCTGGACTGGACAATCTGAGCGGCCCGGGCGCGCCTCCGCGTACGAGGCGGTCGGCCGGCTCACTCAGGACCCGGCAGCGGGCCGTGCTCGGCCTCGAACGAGCGCTTCACGCTCGCGAACCGCCCGAGCGCCTCGTCCAGCGTCGCGTGGTCGTGTGTGGCCATGACGCTCGTGCGCAGGAGCGCGCCCGCCGGGGGGACGGCCGGGTGGATCGCGGTGTTGACGAACACGCCCGCCTCGTAGAGGCCCTTCCATAGGAACGCGGCCTTCCAGTCGTCCGCCACCACGATCGGAACCACCGGCGTGACCACCTCGGTCGAGTCCGCGAGGCGGGTCGGCTCTACGACCCGGAAGCCCAGCTCGGACAGCCCGGCGTGGAGGTACCGCGCGTTGTCGAGCACGCGTGCGAAGAGCGCTCGGCCCTCATCCGAGCGGCAGATCCGGACGGCCGCCAGCGCGGCTCCAACCGCCGCTGGGACGCCGGAGGCGGTGAAGATGAACGGGCGCGAGGAGACCCGCAAGTAGTCGATCACGTCCGCCGGGCCGGCGATCACGCCGCCGCAGGACGCGAGCGACTTGGAGAAGGTCGCCATCCGCAGGTCGACCTGGTCCTCGACTCCGAGGAGCTCACATGTGCCGGCGCCACGAGCGCCCAGCACCCCGAGCGCGTGCGCCTCGTCGACCATCAGGCGAGCACCGAAGCGCCCGCATAGCTCGACGATCTCCGGCAACGGGGCGACATCGCCCTCCATCGAGAACACGCCGTCGACGACAACCAGGATGCCGCCTCCGTCCGCGGCGGCCTTCTCGAGGGTGCGTTCGAGGCGATCGAGCCGGTTGTGGCGGAATGCCCGGAGCTTGGCCCGCGAGAGGATGCAGCCGTCAAGGATCGAGGCGTGGTCGCCTGAGTCGACGACGACAGTGTCCCCCGGGGCGAGGATCGTCCCCAGCGTGCCCACGTTGGCCTGGTGGCCAGTCGTGAAGACGATTGCAGCCTCGGTTCCGAGCCACTCCGCGAGCTCGCGCTCGAGCTCCACGTGCAGATCGGTCGTGCCATTCAGGAAGCGCGAGCCGGTCAGCCCGGTCCCGTAGCGGTGAAGCGCATCGAGCGCACCCTGCTTGACGCGCTCGTCGCCTGTCAGGCCGAGGTAGTTGTTCGAGCCGAGCATGATCCGCCGCTGGCCCTCCATCTCGACAACCGGCAGCGTCGGGCCCTCGAGCACGTGGAAGTAGGGGAGCGCCCCCAGCTCACGGGCGGACTTCAGGCGCTCGAGATCCTCGTGCGCACGCGCCTTCTCGAAAACGTCGATCGTGGTCGGCATGGCGAGGTCGGGACTGTAGTGCCCTTGCCGACATCCTGCCGGTGCTCTGACCTGGTCCGCGGGCATCCGGCCCGCGTTAACCGCGGCCGTTCGGGCCGCTTACACTTGTCCCGTGGACCCGTTTGCCCTGGCCATGCTTGGCCTTTTGGTCGGGTTGATCCTGTTGCTCGTCCTCGTGGGTAAGTTCGCCCCCGGCACCGGACTCGAGCAGATCGGTTGGAAGACCTCCCGCGAGGTGATGGAGCGGCGCGATGCGCTCGATGCGGAGGACGTCGAGCAGATGATCGCGGCCCGCAACGCCCGCCGCCGGGCGCGGGGCGAGCGCGAGGTCAGCCTCGAGGAGGTCGAGCTCCAGGTCATGAACGAGATCGGCGAACAGCGGCGCCGCAACGAGGCGTCCGCGACCGAGCAACGCCAGCGCCGGCTCGCCGACCAGGACCTCGACGAGTTGCTCGAGGCAACCAACGCGCGTAGGCGCGCGCGCGGCGAGCCCGAGCGGACACGCGAGGAGGCCACGCGCGAGTTCGGGTCCGACCCCGACTAGCTAGCTAGGTGCGCTGCCTGATCGTCGGCTGCGGCTGCCGCGGGCTCGCGCTCGCGGGCGAACTCACGGCCGCGGGCCACGTGGTGCGGGGGACGACCCGCGATCCGAAGCGTGTGCCGGTCCTGGCCGCAGCGGGAGTCGAGCCGGTCGTTGCCGATCCAGATCGGGTCGCGACGCTCGTGCCCGCCCTTGAGCACGCGGCCGCCGTCTGCCTGCTGCTGGGTTCCGTCGACTCCGCCGCGGTGCACGGGCCACGCCTCGAGATGCTCCTGACGAAGATCCTGGACACGACCGTACGCGGGATCGTGTACGAGGCGGCCGGGAGCGCGCCGGTGGATGTGCTCCGAACCGGGGCCGCGCTCGTTACCTCGGTGTGCGAGCACTCGCGCATCGCCTATGAGCTCCTGGACGCCGAGCCCGCCGACCATTCGGCCTGGCTCACCGAGGCGCAGCGCGCGGTTTCCAGCGTGATCAGTCGGTGAGCCCTGCGACCTCGAGCCTGTCGAGCAGATCGCTCAGGATCCTCGCCGTTGCGCCCCAGATCAGGTGCTCGCCGACGACGTAGGTATCGGTCCGGATCGGCAGGCCGCGGCGCATCAGACGACGGCGGCCGTAGCCGGCGATCAGCGCGTGGACCCCTAACTCGAGCACCGCGGCGACCTCGCCGGCGCTCGGGGTCCAGCTGCGGCCGGGATCGATCAGCCCGACGAACGGGTACACGGCGTAGCCGGTCGCGATCGTCGGCGTCGGCTGAAGCGCACCGACGATCTCGACTGCCGTCCGCGGGAGGCCGATCTCCTCCTCAGCCTCGCGTAGAGCGGTCATCTCCAGGTCGTCTTCGTCTTGCTCGCGGCGGCCGCCCGGGAACGAGATCTCGCCGGCGTGGCGGCGCAGCGCCTCGCCGCGCTTGGTGAACACGAGTTGCAGCTGGCCTTCGTCGAGGTACAGCGGCACCAGCACGGCGGCGTCGATGCCTCCGTGAACATCGATGGCGACCGCGGCATCGGTGGCCAACAGCACCCGCCCCAGCTCGTCGCGCAGCGAGTCGATCGTGAGCGCCATCGCCGGAATATATTCGCGCTCACATGGATGCCCTCATAGTCGTCGACGTCCAGAACGACTTCTGTCCTGGCGGTGCGCTTGCGGTCCCCGATGGGAATGCCATTATCGATGAGGTCAATGTGCTCGCGCGCGAGGCGCAGTTCGTCGTCGCGACGAGGGATTGGCACCCGCCTGACCACCAGTCGTTCCGCGAGAACGGCGGGCCATGGCCGGTGCACTGCGTCCGCGATACGCCTGGCGCTGACCTCGATCCCGGAGTCGATCGCGAGCAGATCGACATGATCGTCGACAAGGGGCAGGCGCGCGACACCGAGGGATATTCGGGTTTCGAGCACACCGAGCTCGAGCGGTTGCTGCGCGAGCACGAAGTTCGCGAGGTCCACGTAGCCGGCCTGGCGCTCGACTACTGCGTCAAGGCCACCGCGCTGGACGCGCGCAAGGCGGGCTTCGACGTGGTCTTACACGTCGGCGCGACGCGTGCCGTGGACGCATCACCCGGCGATGGGCAGCGGGCGATCGAAGCGCTCAGCGCCGCCGGAGTTCAGCTCGCGCCGTAGGCGACTTCTTGGACGAACCGCACCTCGCCCTCGAGCGTGCGGTGCACCGGGCACTTCGCGGCGATCGCCGACAGGCGCTCGACCTGATCGGCGCTCAGCCCCTCGGGCAGTTGAAGCGTGATCTTGAACTCGGTGGGCGAGTCGCGGTCGGCCTGCTCGTACTCGCAGTCGACCTCGAGTCGGCCAACATCCCAGCCCTTGCGCTCGCAGTACATCTCGACCGTGATCGCAGTGCAGGCCGCGAGGCTTGCGGCGAGCAGCTCCTGAGGATTCGGGCCGCGATCCTCGCCACCCTGCTCCGGCGGCTCGTCGGCGGTCAGGCGGTGCTGCCGCAGCTCGACCTCGTGCGTGAATCCGGCCTTTCGTCGTGCCGTCGCTCTCATCGCTAGTCCAGTGGGTTGAACAACAGTCCCGTCGGGACCTTGGGGAAGAAGTAGGTCGACTTTGGGGGCATGCTCTCGCCCGACGCAGCGACCGCCTGCACCCGCTCGACCGGCATAGGCGCCATGAAGAAGGCGGCACCATATTCGCCGGACTCCACCAGCTCGAGCGCATGTGCATCGTCGCGCGCGTAGCCGAGACCGTTGAGGTGGTCGATGTCGTCATCGCTCATCCCAAGCGTGCCCTTCAAGATCAGCGCTTCGAGCACGGCAGTGTCGAGCCGGCGGTAGGGCTCGGCATGGTCGGCAAGCGCGTCGTCTGCGATCGCGGGATCTTTGAGCGTGAGCATGAATGGACCCTGTTTCTCCAGATACCCGATTCGCAAGCGCCCGTCGGGCTCGGGCACCAGCCGGCTTGGATCATCGAGTGGCTCGATTTCGAAGTCGCGGCGGATCGTCTGAGCGAGCTGCTCCTCGCGCTCGCTCGTCAACTCGCGGACGAGGCGGTGCGTCGGAAAGATCGTTAGACCGGGATCCTGGAGGGCGACCAGGCACATCAGCACGTAGCGGTGTGGGCCTTCGCCACCGATCTCGTCCGCGTATACGCGCGCGGTCTCGTAGCGGTGGTGACCGTCGGCAATCAGAAGCTCGACCCCTTCTAGAGCTCGTTGCACCTTCGCGATCGCAGCTTCGTCCGCCACTCGCCACAGGCGGTTGACCGTGCCGTCATCATCGGTGGCCTCGCCCCAGGGCGTGTCGTTTGTCGCCGGCTCGAGCGCGCTCCACGCCTCGCCGGTCTCGTCGTCGAACAGCGAGAAGATGGGGGACAGGTTCGCCTTGGTCGCCCGCGTGAGCTTGAGCCGATCCTCCTTGGGGCCCGGATGCGTGCGTTCATGCGGCCGGATCCGTCCCGGCCCATAGTCCTCCACGCGCACGCGCGCGAGAAAGCCACGGCGGGTGCGTTGGTGTCCGTCTGGGCCTGTGTAGTCCTGCGCGAGAACCCAGAGTGCAGGTTGCTCGTCGCGGACCAGGGCGCCGTCGGCCCGCCAGGAGCCGATGTCGGCCGCGGCGCCGTCGTAGGTCTCGGGCAGGTCGATCCTGACGACGTTATATGGCGAGCGGCCGGCCAGCTCGGCGCGCTGGCGCTCGTCGATGACGTCGTAGGGCGGCGCCACGACGTTCTGGAGCCCGCCCGTCTTCTCCAGGTCGTAGTGCAGGGCGGTGAGCGGCTCTATCTCGGCCATCGCGCGGCGAGGCTACTCGAAGTCCGCCTGCGGGGGGCTAGACTCGGCGCCGCGTTTTCGGGGCGTAGCGAAGCCTGGTTATCGCGCGGCCTTTGGGAGGCCGAGATCCCCGGTTCGAATCCGGGCGCCCCGATTATTCAGCGACGTGAACGCCGCGCGCCACGGCGCCGGTGATGGTGCCGGCGGTGCCCGTGCGAGAGGACGTAGCCGCTCCAGTACACGAAGTTCACGCCGGACATCCGCGCCGCAGACATCGGCAGCGTCCGAGACGAGGTGTGGTAGGGCAGCGGAGCATTCATCTCGGAAATCGTGAACGACTGCCGGCCGACGCTTGTGACGTACGCGATGTGGCCGACCGATCCCGCGCCGAGCACGTTTGGCTGGAAGACGATTAGCGCCCCGACCGTCGGTTTGTGGCCGGTCGGGATGCCGACCGCGGCGGCGTCGTTAGCCCAGTAGCGGGCGTCGAAGCTGGGCACCGCTTCGACGTGACGGTGCGCGATGTCAGCCCCGATGAAACCCTCGACGATCTGCTTGACGACGTCCGGCCGCTTATCGGCCGCCAGCTGTGTGCACTGCCCGTTCTGAAAGAGCCCCATGATCGCGCCATGGTTGATCGTCCAGAATTGCTGCGCCGACGGCTCCCAAAACAGCGACACGTCGGCGCTCGCGACGCTCGGTGCCCACGAGCAGATCGTCAGCAGACAGCCCAGCAGGATGATGATCCGGGCCCCCTTCTTCACCCACATCTTGTCGGGCGGTCGAGGGCTGGTTTGCCAGCTGGAGCGCTGAACTTGGACGTATATCCGGCGGCCGGGCTGTCACGCTTGCGCCATGGCTGAGTCGCTCCCTGAAGCCGCCGAGGGATACGGAGTCGTGCTGCGGCGCTGGCGTGTCGCCGACGCCGAGCTGCTTCACCGTGCGGTACTCGAGAGCCTCGACCATCTGCGACCGTGGATGGACTGGACGACGCAGGAGCCACTGACGCTCGAGGAGCGACGGGCGATGCTCGCGCAGTGGGAGCGCGACTGGGAGCAGGGCGGCGACGTCACGATCGCGATCCTCCTCGACGGTCGGGTCGCCGGAAGCACGGGCCTCCATCGCAGACGTGGCCCTCACGCGCTCGAAATCGGCTACTGGGTCCACCCGGACTTCCTTCGGCGGGGTGTGGCCACACGCGCGTCCACGCTCCTGACCGACGTCGCTTTCGGGCTCCCTGGCATCGAGCGCGTCGAGATCCACCATGACAAGGCCAATTGCGCCAGTGCCGGCGTCCCGCGCCGGCTCGGTTACCGCTTCATCGGCGAGCGCCCCGACCCGGTCTCGGCTCCCAACGAGCTCGGCATCGACTGCGCCTGGGAGGTTACGCGCGCCCAGTGGGCCACAATTGACTCGTCGTCCCGCCCCCGTAGCTCAGCTGGATAGAGCGACGGCCTTCTAAGCCGTGGGTCGCAGGTTCGAGTCCTGCCGGGGGCGCTGGGGATTTGGGCCACAGCCACCGGGTCAAAAAAGTCCCGGGGGCCCGGATCCATCCGGGCCCCCGGGTTGATCAGGGAGGCGGGGGCGCACCGCCCTGATCAGCAGGGGTAGGTTCCCCTACCCCCGGGCTTGTGGCCGCATCATGCGGCTTCGGCTTTTGACCGACAGCGGAAAGGACGGGGCCAAAACCTAGCACTGTCTCCTCGCCGGAGTAGCTCGAGCCCTCGCCACCCGCCGCGAGCTATTTCTTCGGTCTCCTCGCGGGGAGCGCCGGCCACCCAGCGGGCATGCTCTGGCTCGGAGCGTTCTGTAGGAAACCGGATGGTGCGCCCAACCAAACCAGCAGGTCGTTGAAGCTTCGCCCCTCGATCGACGACCAGCCGCCAGGGTCGCTGCAGGCGCATTGGTGGCTGCGCGCGGCCGCGAGCGTATACACGCCATGCCCGGCCGCCCAGCCGATCTCCAGGTTCGGCGAGGCGTCGTGGAGGATGGCGATCTTCTGCCCCGCCCTCACGATCTGCCCGGTCCTGACCTTGATCGTGATGTTCTCGACGATGTAGACGAACTTGCCGGCGAACGGGCCATCCAGCAGCCGGTACGCGATCCAGTCTCCAGGTGCCGGCACGCAGGTCTTGCCCCAGCAGCCCTCGGGCCCAGCGAGCTTGTCTGAGGCAACCACGATCTGCGCCCTGCCGATGCGCCAGGATCGGCCCCGAGCCCGAGTAGTCGACGCCCATGTCGATGCGGCTCGCCTGGAGTCCCGCCACGGCGCGCAGCGGGTTGACGTAGGTCCACGTCCGGTAGGCGACCTGTTGGGTGACCGTCACGCCGCTGGTGTCGGTGGCCGTCACCGTGAATGACTTCAGGCCTGCCGAGCTGGTGTCGATCGCCCGCCCCACAGGAACGGTCCCCTTACACGTTGAGATGGCTGCGCTACTCCCGCCCTCGGTGCATTGAAAATGCGCGATGAGCCGCGACCCCAGCTCATAGGAGGCGCCATTCGCGGGCGAGGTGATCGAGATCGACGGAGTCGCTGCGACGCTGGCACCAGCCCCGGAGCCGGTGAGAGCCAGCAGGCCGATCGCGACGCCTGCCGCCAGCGCAGGCTTCAGCATGGGAGCCAGTAGTCCACCCATTGCTCGCGGGTGCCGCCGACCCGCTCGTATACAGCCTGTGCTCGGTGGTTATCGGGCGCCGTCTGCCACGTCAGCCGTCGCGCCCCGCGGCGGGTGCACTGCTCCCGGCATGTCTCGATCAGTCGCTCGGCGAGCCCTTGTCCACGGGAGGCCTCATCGACGTAGAGATCGTTCATCACGCCGATCCGGCAGGCGTCGGTTGTGGACCAGCTCCAGTAGAGGGTTGCGAACCCCACGGCGCGACCCTCTTGATTGCGCGCGATGAGCTGCAGCCCCTCACGGTCGGGGTCGCCCACCAGGGCCTGAGCGAGCGCGAGGAGGTCTGCGTCTGCCGGGGAGACCTCGTAGAAGTCGCAGTACGCACGCATCAGCGGCAGTAGGTCGTCGAGATCTGCCGTCGCGACCTGCGTTATCGCGCTCATAGGTCATCCTGCGTGTGGCGCAGGCTTAACGGCAAGGCGGCCCACAGCGAGACCAGGATCAGTGCGCCGATCGCGGCTGCGATCACTGCCGACAGGGCGCCGAACAGCACGTCGCCAACGAGCAGCATCACCCCGATCAGCGCCACGCCCAGCACGGCGATCCCCGCGATCATCGAGTAGTTGGAGATCATCACGATGCGCTGCTTGTCGTGCTTGCGGAAGTTCAGCCGATGCAGCGCCGACGGCGCGATCATGAGCGCGGTCGCGACGAACGTGCACGACAGCGTCGCGAAGTAGATGTCGCGCTGGAAGGTCGTCACCGACTTGAAGCGCTGCTGGAATGGCACCGCGAGCAGAAAGGCGAACAGCACCTGAACGCCCGGCAGGGCGACGCGAGCCTCGTTGAGCAGTTCGATCAGCTCGCGGTTGACCCGCTGTTGCGGACTCTCCTCGCCGGTCACGGGCTGATCGTACCCGCGCGAGGCGTGCTCCCCTACGATGCCTCCGCGAGCGTATGGATGCCCGCCGGAGGACCAGCCTCACCGTCGCGGCGACTGCCGCGTGTGCTTGCCTCGCGTTGCCGGGGCTGGCGATCGCCGCCGCGGAGAACTTCAAAGGGATGACGCCGCAGGGGAGCAGGTGCGGCAGGAGTCTTCTCTCGCAGTGCGCGGTCCTGATCCGGATAGCGAGCGGTGCGGTCCGGCCGGCTAGCAACATCAAATGGATCGCTCGGTGCAAAAGTGGCAACGCGCTCACCGGGGACACCACGATCCACGGCCCGGTCAAGCGCCGGCGATTCCACGGCCACGGGACGTACATCGCGACTGGCCTGGGCACCGCTTCAAGCGGGGCCCGGATCACGGCGCGCGAGACCGTGACGATCGCGCTGACGATCAGCAGCCGGCACGTGAGGGGCTCGATCACCGCCAGGAGCACCGTGCTCGCAGGCGCGACTGTGATCGACCACTGCGTTACCGGCAAGATCCACTTCGACACTCAGCGCTAATGCGGTGCCTGCATCGGCCAACATGGGTGTCGGCTAGCCTGAGGCGGCGAGCATGAAGAGGGTGGCCGTATTGATTCTTGGGCTTGCCGTCGCCGGGTGCGGAGCTGCCAGCGGCGCAACCGGCGGTGGCGGGGCCGGTGGCGGCGTCGCTCGCGCGCATCCGCAGGTGGTCGAGCCAACCGCGGGCCAACAAGCCGCGATCGCGGCTGCGGAGACCCCGGTCGGCGATCCGAACGCCCACGCGCCGCCGCTCTCGGAGGTCCGGAAACTCCTCGTCGAGGAGCTCGTGTATGCGCCCAAGACGGGTGCCACATACGCCAACCCGTTGCCTTACGTGACCTGCTGCGGACGATGGGAGCGCACCGATCAGGGAGTCGACGCGAGCATGCCGGTTGGCTCGCCGATCGTCGCGCCGGGGCCAATAAAGGTGCTCGCAATCATCCCGAATTGGTATGCGGGTCAGCCGCTCGTGTACTGGGAGCTTCTGAACGGCCCCAACGCGGGTGAAATCCAGTACGTCGCCGAGCAGATCACGAATCTCGCGCCGGCGGGGACGATCCTGACCCAGGGACAGACGATTGCCACCTTCGCGCGCTCGGGGACGGGGATCGAGTTCGGCTGGTCGACGATCAATGGAGTCACGCTGGCGCGGGTGACGACGGGCTATGAGGAGGGACAGATCACGCCCGCCGGGCGATCCATTCGCGCGTGGCTGAACGCGGTGGGCGCGAACGCAGGCCGCGACTTCTAGCCCACGGACGCGCTGGTAGATTCATTCATCCCACGGTGGGCGTAGCTCAGCTGGTAGAGCTCCGGGTTGTGGTCCCGGCGGTCGCGAGTTCGAATCTCGTCGCTCACCCCTCAGGCCGTGGCGGTACGAGATGCCTTTGACCTCCCATTTCCCGCGGCCAATCCCTGCGGTTCGGCGGGCGCTCGGTCGTATTCCATCGCCCGCCGCGCTCGGTCTGTCCACCGCGGACGAGGTGGACACCTGGCTCCATCGGTTCTATGGCGACCGGCTGTCCGCGATTGACGCCGCGTGCGCACGGCAGCCGCCGGACTCGGTACACGCGTTGTTCGGCGAGCTCGATGACGACGTCTGGTCGCTGCTCCTGAGCCGGCAATACGAGCGCTATCCGCACATCCGGGCGCTCCTCCCGAGCATGCCCGATCCCGAGCTCCAGGAGATGTGGAACGGCATCAGTGGGCTGGGGCTCGCAACGCAGACCAAATCGTTCTACACCAGATTGCTGGCGACGTACCGAAGCCACGGTGCGCGCCCATTGGGCGAGTCGACAGTTCTGGATTTCGGCTGCGGGTGGGGGAGGCTCACGCGCTACCTGGTGCGAGACGTCGCGCCCGGCCACCTGTACGGCTGCGACCCGGTCGAGGGGATCCTCGAGATCTGCCGCTCCAACGGCGTAGCCGCGAGCTTCGCTAAATCGGCCTTCGTTCCGGATCGCATCCCCTTCGACGAGCGGTTCGATCTCGCGTTCGCATTCTCGGTCTTCACCCATCTGTCCGAGCGCGCCCATGAGAGCTCGCTCATGGCGCTCCACGAAGCGCTCCGACCGGGCGGAATACTGGTCGTGACGATCCGGCCTCCCGAGTACCTGTCCACGTGCGATGCGATGCGTCCGCTGCTGAACGAACTCGGCCCCGACCCAGACGCGGCGCTGGCTGACTCGCGCTATCTGTTCGTGCCCCACCTACCCGATCCGCGACACCCGCAGGCTGAAGGCACGCGGATCGAGTACGGCGAGACGGTCGTCACGCCGGCCTACATTCGCGAGCGCTGGTCGCGCTGGTTTGAGCTCCTCCATGCCGATGACGAAGTCGATGGTCTCCAGCAGACCGTCCTGACGCTGCGCAGGGCGTCCGGCTGAGGGCCTCAAGCCACGCCCCGGGCCAGACACAGCGCCTGGAGTCGCTCCATCGCGGCGGCCGGTCGGTCGGGCAGGGCATCGAGTGCGTCGGCGGCGGCTCTGATGTCGTCGATCGAGGCCCCCGGGGCCTCAAGCGCGAACCGTCCCAGCCAACGCACACAGGCCCGCTCGTAGCGCACCGCATCGCCGCCTCGTATCAGCAGGCAGATTCGCAGGGCGTCCTCGAGTCCCACCCGCGGAAGCTCGCGCGCGGCGGCGAGCACGAGCAGCTCGTTTCCGCTCTCGAGCGCGCGCCGGAAGCGGGAGTACGCGCTGCCGTCACTGGTCACGAACATATGTTCGCCTATGCGTCGGACATTTGGCGCAAAAGCGCTTGCGTGGGTGGTCGCGTGCAGGGTGGGGTCGCTACCGTCTGATTCCCATGGCGAAGACTTTGGAGGCGCGCGCCACCCGAGAGGGGACGATCGCGTTTGAGCCGGAACGCTTTGAGTTCGTGGATGGCGAGCGGCTCGAGCTCAGCGGCCGTTGGTTTGGCGTGCGGGGCAGGCGCTTCATGCGTCCCTCGTTGGTGCTGATGCGGGACGACGGCGAGACCCGGCTGCTCGCCGATCTCGTGCACAAGCCCTGGGGCGCCGACGACGGTGAGCCCTGGGAGGCAGCTTTCCCGTGCGCCGGCGGAGACCTCGACGACGCGCCGCACGCCGAGCTGACCGTCTCGCCAGACATAACGGTCACGCTTCCGGCCCCCGCGGCGGCCGGCCGGTCGCGCACCGCAAAGCGCCACAAAGCGCCCGCCCCCAGCGCTAGTCCGCCCCGCCCCGCTCGGAAGGCCGAGCCGTCAGCCGAGCAGCGCCAGATCGCCGAGCTGCGAGCGCGCGTCGAGTCGTTGACGCGGGAGCTCAGCGAGCAGCGCGCGCGCTACAAGTCCGAGCTCGGCCAGGCACAGACGTCGGCAAGCGAGGCGCTCCTCGCGCGCGACCGGGCATCCGAAGAGCGCGACCGGGCTGCTGAGGAGCGCGACCGAGCGGTCGCAGAGCGCAACGACGCCACCGAGGAGCGCGGCCAAGCGCTCCAGGAGCGCGACCGGGCAGTTGCGGAGCGTGAGCACGCCGTCCGTGAGGGCCAGCGTGCGAGCTCGGATCGCGATGACGGGCTGATGCTCACCGAGCGTGCCGCGGCAGAGCGTGACGCCGCGCTTGCGGACCGCGATGACGCGCTCGCGGCCGCCGCTCAGGCAGAAGCAGAGCGCGCCGCCGCGCTAGCGGCCCAGGAACAGCTCCGAATCGAACGCGACCAGCTGGTCGACGCGCGCGCCCGCCTTCAGAGCGACTATGACGAGACGGTCCGCAGCCATGGGGCCGCGCTCGTGATGCGCAACGCGACGATCGACCCCGTGCGTCACGGCCGCCAGCCCGTTTGGCTGGGCGTGGCGATCTTCGTCCTGATGGTCGTCGTCGCCGTGCTGATCGTCGCGATCGTGGCGCGATAGCTGAGCTACTTGTGCCGCCGTCGCGGTGGCAGGCTCGGGTGCCCGCCTGCCTCGCCGCCCGATGCTCGCGGCCGCGAGTGGTTGCGTGTGGGCGGATCATCGGCCAGCAGCTGAGACACGGTCACGAGGTGATATCCGCGTCGCCGCAACGTCGCGATGATGCCCGGGAGCGCCGCGACGGTCTGGGACCGGTCCCCGCCTCCGTCGTGCATCAAGATGATCGCGCCGGGCCGGGCCCCGCTGATCGCAGCCGCCGCTATCCGCGCAGCGCCCGGGCGCATGTAGTCGCTGGTGTCGACCGTCCAGAGCACGTTCAGCATCCGCACCGAATGCAGGATGGAAAGCGTCGTCGAGCTGAAGGCCCCGTAGGGTGGACGCCACAAATGAGGAGCCGGGGCACCCGCGCGCTCGATCGCGTGGGCGGCCTGGACGATCTGCGCACGCTGTGCCGAAGGGCTCAGCGCCGTCATCAACGGGTGCGTCTCGGTGTGGTCGCCGATCTCGTTGCCCGCCTTCGCCTCGGCGCGGATCAGCGCCGGGAAGAGCGCGGCCTGCTCGCCTACCACGAAGAAGGTGGCGGGCGTATGCGTCCGGCGCAGCACCCCCAGAACACGGCTCGTGTACGGGCCGGGACCGTCGTCGAACGTCAGAGCAATATCGCGGCGACGCGAGCCGCCGACGCTGATGTCGGCGGTGTAAGCGAGTACGTGGTTGATCGGAGCGATCGCCAGGTTGGCTGCAACGGACGACCGGAGCACCCGCTGGCCGTGCCGTCCCAGAATGGCCGCCGGGCTCCGCGCCGCGACCCCGATGCCGGGTCCGGGAGGCTCGGAGTCCTGGGAGAACCACGCCACGACCGCAAAGTCGACGACGGCCACGAGCAGCACCGTCGCGGCGACGCGTTTGACAGTGGGCCAGCCCGGCCACCATGCCCGCAGGGCGTGGGCGTCTGGCTGAGGCTCGGGCCGACCGTCGCCGTACTCAGACATCCTTCGCGATTGTAGGACTGTCCCGATGCGGGGTATAGGCTGCTTTGTGACGAACGAGGAGGTGCGATGGCGGTCAAGACCGAGGTTCTTGAGTCGGAGCTGATCGACGCCGTCTGCGCTGATGTGCGCGACTCGCTGCCCGCCGAGGAAGCCGCGCCCGCCGAGGCGTTCGTACGTCAGTACTACCACTGGGTTCCGCCGGATGACCTTAGTGGGCGCACGCAGAGGGACCTCTGCGGAGCTGCGCTCGCGCACTGGCAGCTGGCGCTCGAGCGCCGAGCAGGCGAGGCGCGAGTGCGGGTCTATAACCCCGAGTCGGGCGCGGACGGCTGGCAATCGGCGCACACCGTCGTCGAAATCATCTCCGACGACATGCCGTTCCTCGTGGACTCGGTCACGATGGAGTTGGGCCGGCAGGGCTGCAGCATCGATCTCGTGATCCATCCCGTGATCCGGGTGCGCCGGAACGAGAGTGGGCACCTCACTGAGGTGCTCGCGCCCGCGGTCGAGGACTCTGACGCGATCGCCGAGTCGGTGTTCCACGCGGAGGTCGCACGCGAGCTCGACCCGGACGCGCGCGCGCGCCTCGAGGAAGGCGTCGAGCGGGTGCTCCGGGAGGTTCGGGCGGCGGTCGAAGACTGGCCCGCGATGCGCGCACGCGTCGAAGAGATCGTCTCTGAGCTCGAGACGAACCCGCCGCCGATCGATGCCGGCGAGGTCAGCGAGGGCAAGGAGCTCCTGCGCTGGCTGGCCGAGAATCACTTCACCTTCCTCGGCTACCGGGAATACGAGCTCACAGAGCAGGACGGCGAGGGTGGGCTGAAGGTCCTGTCCGACTCCGGCCTCGGGATCCTGCGGACGCCCAAGCGCGACTTCACGGCGCTGAAGCCCAAGGCGCTCGCACTCGCCCGCTCGCCGCATCTGCTGGTGATCACCAAGGCCAACTCGCGCTCGACCGTTCATCGTCCTGCCTACCTCGACTACATCGGGATCAAGCGGATCTCGGACGACGGCCAGGTGGTCGGGGAGATGAGGTTCCTCGGGCTTTTCACGCACTTCACCTACCAGGAGAGTCCGCAGAGGATCCCGTTGCTGCGCGGCAAGGTGGCTGCGGTGCTCGAGCGTGCCGCGTTTCCGCCCGACAGCCATGACGCGAAGGCGCTAACCGAGATTCTCGAGAGCTATCCGCGCGACTCGCTCTTCCAGACCGAGACCGAAGAGCTGTTCGGGATCGCGATGGGCATCCTCGGCCTGGGCGAGCGCCAGCGGCTGCGGCTGTTCGCGCGGGCCGATCCGCTCGACCGCTTCATGGCCTGCTTGGTGCTCATCCCGCGCGATAGGTTCAACACCCAGAACCGCGAGCGCGTTGGCCGGATCTTGACCGAGGCATTCGGCGGTAGCCATCTCGACTGGAGCCTGCAGCTGTCCGAATCGGTCCTCGTGCGCGTGCACTACATCGTCCGCTGCCCAGATGGCGTTCCGGAAGACTTCAACATCAAAGAGCTCGAGGACCGGCTTGCGAGAGCCATCCGCGCGTGGAGCGACGACCTCCGCGACGAGCTCCAGAACCAGCTCGGCGAGGAGCGAGCGGCGGCGCTCGCAAAGCGCTACGGATCCGCGTTCCCGCCCGCCTACTGCGACGACCGTCCCGCGAGCGAGGCCGTGGGTGACATCGACCGCCTCGAGCAGCTGCTTGACAACGGCGGTCCCGTAATCAGCCTCTACGAGGCGGGCGAGGGGAGCAAGCGCGCGGTCCGCTGCAAGCTGCTCTCGTCCACCGGCATCGCGCTCTCAGACGTGCTGCCGATGTTCGAGCACATGGGCACCCGGGTCTTCGACGAGCGCCCGTACGAGGTCAAGCCGGCCGACGCCGACCCCGTGTGGCTGTACGACTTCGGGCTGCGCTCGGCGGTCGAGGACCTCGAACGAGCGCGGGAGCTGTTCGAGCGTGCGTTCCTCGATGTGTGGCGTGGCGAGCTCGAGGACGACGGTCTCAACGGGCTCGTGCTCGAAGCCGGGCTCACCGGTCGCGAGGTCACGATCCTCCGCGCGATCGCCCGGTATCTGCGCCAGGCCGGGATCGCATTCTCCGACGCCTACATGGAGCGCACGCTGATCGCCCATCCAGACATCGCGAGGCTGCTCGTGAAGCTGTTCGTGGCGCGCTTCGACCCCGAGCGAACCGATCCTGAACTTGCAGAGCGGCTCGGGCGCGCGGTCGAGATGGCCATCGACGGCATCCCGAGCCTCGACGAGGACCGCATCCTGCGCAGCTTCCTCTCGGTGCTGGGGGCGATCCTGCGGACCAACTACTTCCGCACCGACGCGCCCGGTCCGGCAGAGGGGGTCAGGCGCGACTTCCTGTCCTTCAAGCTCGACCCCGACGAGATCCCGCTGTTGCCGCTGCCGCGGCCGAGCTTCGAGATCTTCGTGTACTCGCCGCGGGTCGAGGGCGTCCACCTGCGCGGTGGACGCGTCGCGCGCGGTGGTCTGCGGTGGTCGGACCGGCCAGAAGATTTCCGCACCGAGATCCTCGGACTCATGAAGGCGCAGATGGTCAAGAACGCGCTCATCGTCCCGGTCGGGTCGAAGGGCGGGTTCGTAGTCAAGCGCCCGCCGGCAGACGGCGGACGTGAGGCGCTAACCGAGGAGGGGATCGCCTGTTACAAGACGTTCCTGTCGGGGCTGCTCGATCTGACCGACAACATCGATGCCTCGGGCAAGTGCGTGCCACCTCCGGAGATCGTGCGCTACGACGAGGACGATCCGTACCTCGTCGTCGCGGCCGATAAGGGCACCGCGGCGTTCTCGGACATCGCGAACGGGGTGTCGGCCGACTACGGCTTCTGGCTCGGAGACGCGTTTGCATCGGGAGGCTCACAGGGCTACGACCACAAGGCGATGGGCATCACGGCCCGTGGGGCGTGGGAGTCGGTAAAGCGTCACTTCCGCGAGCTCGGCACCGACATCCAGACGACCGATTTCACGGTCGTCGGGATCGGCGATATGTCAGGTGACGTGTTCGGCAACGGGATGCTGCTCTCAAAGCACATCCGGCTGGTGGCGGCCTTCAATCACATGCACATATTTCTCGACCCGAACCCCGACGCTGAGCGCAGCTTCGCGGAGCGCAAGCGCCTGTTCGAGCTCGGTCGCTCGGCGTGGTCTGACTACGACGAGTCCTCGATCTCCGAGGGCGGCGGCATTTACGCGCGAAGCGCCAAGTCGCTCTCGATCTCAGGGCAGGTCAAGGAGGTGCTTTCGATCGAGGCAGACCGGCTCGCGCCGACAGAGCTGATCTCGGCGATCCTCAGGGCGCCGGTCGACCTGCTCTGGAACGGCGGCATCGGGACCTATGTCAAGTCCAGTCGCGAGAGCAATGCGGACGTCGGCGACAAGGCCAACGACGCGCTGCGCGTCGACGGTGACGAGCTGCGTTGCCGCGTCGTCGGCGAGGGCGGGAACCTCGGCTTCACGCAGCTGGGTCGAGTCGAATATGCGCTCGAGGGCGGGCGGATCAACACCGACGCGATCGACAACGTCGCCGGCGTCAACTGCTCAGACCACGAGGTCAACATCAAGATCCTGCTCGGGGGCCTGGTGACCAGCGGCGAGATGAGCGAGGACGAGCGCAACGCGCTGCTGGTCGAGATGACCGACGCGGTTGCCGAGAACGTCCTCTACGGCAGCTACACGCAGACGCAGGCGATCAGCCTGGCGCTTGCCCAGGCCGCCGCGATGGTCGACGTCCACGGTCGCCTGATCCGCGAGCTCGAGCAGGGGGCCGGTCTGCACCGCGACCTCGAGTTCCTGCCGGATGACGAGGAGATCGGCGAGCGGAAGGTTGCCCATCAGGGGTTGGTGGCCCCCGAGCTGGCGGTCGTGATGGCGTATTGCAAGATCCACAGCTACGCCCAATTGCTCGAGTCCGACCTGCCCGAGGACCCCTACCTCGGACATGATCTCGAGCGCTACTTCCCCGCGCCTCTGCCCGAGCGCTACGCGAGTCAGATGCAGAATCACAGGCTGCGCCGGGAGATCATCGCGACGCTCGTCGCGAACCAGCTCGTCGACCGGGCCGGGACGACGTTCGCGTTCCGGCTCGCCGAGGAGACGGGCGCGTCCATTTCGCTGCTCGCCCGCGCGTATGCGGTCGCGCGGGAGGTATTCGAGATGCGTGACTTCTGGCACGAGGTCGAAGGGCTCGACAACAAGGTCGCGGCCGAGACTCAGCTCGAGATCCTGATCGACGGCCGTCGGCTGGTCGAGCGCTCGACACGCTGGCTGGTGCGGGCGCACCCGCGCGGGATAGACATCGAGGCGACCATCGAGCGGTTCGCACCGGGCGCCGCGTCACTGTCCGCGGCTTGTCCGGGCGTGCTCGGCGAAGATGACACCGAGGCGTTCGGGGAACGCGTCTCCGAGCTCGAGGGAGCCGGCGTCCCGTCCGAGCTTGCGCGCCGCACGGCCCAGACGCCGCGTCTGCCCGCTGTGTTCGACATCGTTGACGTCGCCGGCACGACCGACCGCCCGCTCGAGGTGGTGATGGAGAGCTACTTCGCGGTCAGCTCGCAAGTCGCGCTGACGTGGCTGCGCGACCGGATCCTCGAGCTGCCGCGCGCCAACCGCTGGCAGGCGCTATCGCGCGCGGCGCTGCGCGACGACCTCAACAGCCTTCAGCGCGATGTGACCAACGAGGTGATCAAGGGTGCGCCCGAAGGCGCGGACGCCGAAGCGGCGATCCAGGCCTGGCGCGAGCGCAACGCGACGGCGCTCGAGCGCGTGCTCGGGATGCTCGACGACATCAAGGCGTCGCGGACCTATGACACGACGACGCTGCCGGTTGCGCTACGTGAGGTCCGCAACCTCGTGCAACGCGCTAGCTGACGTACACCGACCGGCTGTAGTAGGTCGTGCCTGTGCTGGCGTCCTGCCAGGCGATCCGAACAAAGCCGGCCGAAGGGATCGCGACGCTGGTGGTCACGAAGCCCTCGCTGCTGGTCGTCTGTAGCGGCGCGAGGTTCACAAAGTTTTGGGACCCATGCGCTGCGAACTCGAGCGTCGCGGTTTGCGGCTGGGAGCGATCCGCGGGGCGCAGCTGACCCCAGACAAAGACATGGCCGCCATGCCGCGCAGCTGGCAGCCAAATCGGCAAGCGGAAGGTCTGAAGCGCGGGCTTGGGTTTGTCGTTCTGAAACTCGAGCCCGCTGTCGATCGAGTCATGCCAGTAGAGGAACTGACCGGGTTTGTACATCGTGTTCGGGCCGCTGTCGACGAGCTGGAACTGGCTGAAGCTGTTGACGAACGGCAGCGCCCACATCTCATATTCGGCCTCGTTGAGCCATACGGCCTGTTGCGCCAGCGAGTTCCTCACCAACGGATTGGGCGGATTCGACTCGTAGCCGAATTCGGTCATGTAGAGCGGGAACCCGCCGGCTGGCTCAGTGCCGTATGACTTCAGGATCCCGTTCAGCAACCGTTCGAGAGCGCCCAGGTTGTGGGGCGTGAACCAGTTTGGAACGTTGCGATTGGGAGCGACGTTGAACGACCACGGGTGATGGGCATATCCGCTTGCTTGGAAGAGGGCGGGATTGCGTGTCGTAAATCCTGACCGTGACGGCGAGGTCGGACAGCCAACCTGTGCCGCTGCGGCGCCCCTGAGCATCCGGTTGCGGGCGTCGACGCAGTAGAGAGAGCGGATGAAGGCCGTGGGCGACTGGGGCCCGGCATTGGCCGTCTCGCCGATCAAGATCGTGTCGGTAGCGGGCGTGTGGCCGCTGGCTTTGAGGCCCGACCAGCCGGCGTTGAGGATCATCCGATAGAGCGGCGGCTGCAGGAACTCGCCTTGCCCGTTGGGCAATCGACCGTAGAACGGGTCCAGCCATGCGTACCAGTTGGGCTCGTTCCAGATCGCCCAGGTCGTGACGCGCGGAATCGGAGAGAACTCCGCCGCGCCTGAGTAGCGCGTCCCGACAGCCTGGACGAACTGCTCGAAATCGGTCGGATCGGGAGGCAGGCCCAGCCGGATTTTCCCGCGACGGGAGACCGCCCACCTCGGCACCTGGGGGACGATCTCGAAGTAGACGCTCATCCCCAGCTGGTGCGCCTGATACGCCAGGTAGTCGTACCGGAACCATCCCGAGTTCGGATACGCGGTCGGGTCGGCGGCGTTGAAACTTGGACGGCGCTTCGAATTGGGATCGGGTGCGACGAGAGCCCAAGTCAGATTCGCTTTGATCTGATCGACCCCCAAAGATTTGAGCAGCTCTAGCTGCTGGAGTACATGACTCGGCGGGGAGTAGAGGAGCTCCTTGTCGTCCTGGAAGCTGGTCAGCAACGTCCCGGAGGCGAGCGCTTGTCCTGGCAGCATGAGCGCCACGCCGGCCGCGAGCACCAGCGCGAGACGAGTGAGAGGCAGCACGCCCAATCGCTCTGCTAGTCGCGGCGTCGCATCGAGCGGAGCGCAAACACCGTGAGGTCGATTACGCCCGCGATCAGGAACGCGAGTGGTCCTGTGACAAGCCAGGCTGGGATCCGCCACACGGTCGTGAAGCTATCGTCTCACGCGCGATGTCCGTCAAGACCAGCGTCACCGAGCTGCCCGAATCGCGCGTCCGAGTTGAGGCCGAGGTCGCGGCCGACGAGGTAGAGCGGCGGGTGATTCAGACCGCAAGGGAGCTCGGGCGCCAGATGCGGATACCGGGCTTCCGTAAGGGCAAGGTGCCGCCCCCGGTCGTGATCGGCCGGCTCGGACGCGACGCAGTGCTCGACGAAACGCTGCGCAGCTCGCTGTCCCGGTGGTACGCCGATGCGATCGATGGCGCCGGGATCGTGCCCGTCGGAGACCCCGAGCTGAGCGTCCCGGACGAGCTTCCCGACGAGGGCCAGCCGCTGTCGTTTTCGATCGAGGTCGGGGTGCGGCCGCGAGCCCAGCTCGGTTCGTACAAAGGCCTCGAGGTCGGGCGCCGCGAGCCACAGGCCGACTCCAAGGTTCTCGAGGAGGAGCTCGAGCGGTTGCGCGAGCGCGTGGCCACGCTCGAGACCGTCGAGCGTCCGGCCGAGGCCGGCGACCACGTGGTGATCGACTACGCGGGCGTTGTCGATGGTCAGCCGCTGGACGGCGGCGAGGGCCGCGACCAGCTGCTGGAGCTCGGGACCGGCCGTCTGCTGCCTGGCTTCGACGAGCAGCTGACCGGGGCCAAGGCGGGCGACGAGCGGACGGTCGACGTGACGTTCGACAGCGGCGAGCTCGAGGGCAAGCAAGCGACGTTCGAGGTGACGGTCAAGGAGATCAAGGCCAAGCGGCTGCCGGAGCTCGACGACGATTTCGCGGTAGAGGCAGGCTTCGACACCCTCGCTGAGTTGCGCGACGACCTGGGGAAGCGGCTGCAGGAAGCGGACGAGGCGGCTGTCGAGCGCGAGTTTCGCCAGGCCGTGCTCGACGCTGCGGTGATCGAGGCCCAGCTCGACGTGCCGGCGCAGCTGATCCACGCGCGCGCGCACGAGCTCGTCCACCAGACCTTCGACGCGCTTGCACGGCAGGGCATCTCAAAGGAGGCCTACCTGCAGATCGCGGGCAAGGATGAGGAGGGGTTGGCGGAGGACGCCGAGCCGGAAGCTGAAGCGATCCTCAAGCGCGAGGCGGTGCTGGCCGCAGTCGTCGAAGCCGAGGCGATTGAAGCGGACGACGCGGAGCTCTTGGACGCGATTCGACCGATCGCCGAGCGCGCCGGCCGCAAGCCCGAGAAGGAGCTCGAGCGTCTGCGAGACGGGGGTCGGCTCGGACCGCTGACCGAAGATGTCGCGACGCGCAAGGCGCTCGACTTACTCGTGTCCGAGGCAACGCCGATCACCGTCGATCAGGCGAAGGCCCGCGACAAACTGTGGACGCCCGAAAAGGGCGAGGAGCAGGGAGCC
This sequence comes from uncultured Actinomycetes bacterium, assembly GCA_963795505.1. Lineage (GTDB taxonomy): Bacteria > Actinomycetota > Thermoleophilia > Solirubrobacterales > Solirubrobacteraceae > Palsa-465. Next base: position 1,094,583 of record CAWCIB010000008.1, on the reverse strand, counting down.
GGGCAGCTCTGGACACCCGGTAGTTGACGCGGGTCTGGGGAACCGGCCGGGCATTCTCGGCCCCGCTGCTACATTCGCCCCACTCCTGAAGGAATCCGGCCGCGAGAGCGAAAGAAGCGAGGACGATGAGCCCACTGGTACCGATGGTCGTCGAACAGACCTCCCGAGGCGAGCGGGCGTTCGACATCTACAGCCGGCTGCTCAATGAGCGGATCATCTTCCTGGGCACGCCGATCGACGACCAGATCGCAAACCTGATCGTCGCTCAGCTTTTGCATCTGGAATCCGAGGATCCCGACAAGGACATCTCGATCTACATCAATTCCCCTGGCGGCTCGGTCTACTCGGGGCTTGCTGTCTACGACACGATGCAGTTCATCAAGCCCGACGTGCAGACGATCTGCGTTGGGATCGCGATGTCGATGGGCGCCCTGCTGCTGGCGGGCGGCGCGGACGGCAAGCGGATGGCGCTCCCCAACGCCAAGATCCTGATTCACCAGGTCTCCTCGGCCTTCCAGGGCCAGGCGACCGACATCGAGATCCACGCCCAAGAGATCATCGGAGTCCGGCGCCGGCTTGACGAGATCATCGCCAAGCACACCGGCAAAGACCTGGAACAGGTGCGTCATGACACCGATCGCGACAAGTTCATGAGTTCTGAGGAGGCGAAGGACTACGGCATCATCGATCGTGTGATCTCGCAGCACTAGGTGCACTACCCTTAGTCGCGAGACCACGGCTCGAGGCCGTCCTCGTAGGAGAGCAATCGCATGGCACGTCCAACGGACTCCAACGAACAGCTTCTCTGCAGCTTCTGCGGCAAGTCGCAACGCCAAGTCAAGAAGCTAATCGCGGGGCCGGGCGTCTACATCTGCGACGAGTGCATCGATCTCTGCAACGAGATCATCGACGAGGAGCTCACAGCTCCGCCGACCTTCGACATCGAGAACCTCCCCAAGCCGCGGGAGATCTATGACGTGCTCAACGAGTACGTCGTCGGCCAGGAGCAGGCCAAGCGCACTCTGTCGGTAGCGGTCTACAACCACTACAAGCGCGTGCAGATGATGTCGTCGGACGAGAACGACATCGAGTTGCAGAAGTCGAACATCCTGCTGCTCGGTCCGACTGGGTGCGGGAAGACTCTGCTCGCCCAGACGCTCGCGCGGATCCTGAACGTCCCGTTCGCGATCGCCGACGCGACGGCGCTGACCGAGGCGGGGTATGTCGGCGAGGACGTCGAGAACATCCTGCTCAAGCTGATCCAGGCCGCCGACTACGACGTCAAGAAGGCCGAGACGGGGATCATCTATATCGACGAGGTTGACAAAATCGCGCGCAAAGCCGACAACCCGTCGATCACGCGCGACGTCTCGGGCGAGGGCGTTCAGCAGGCGCTGTTGAAGATCCTCGAGGGGACCACCGCGAGCGTGCCGCCCCAGGGTGGTCGCAAACATCCCCACCAGGAGTTCCTGTCGATCGACACGACCAACGTGCTGTTCGTTTGCGGTGGCGCGTTCGCGCAGCTCGACAAGGTGATCGAGCGCCGAATCGGGCACCAGGGGATCGGCTTCGGCTCGATCATCCAGACTAAGGATCAGCGCGACACCGGTGAGGTGTTCGAGCGCTGCCTGCCCGAGGACCTGATTCAGTACGGCCTGATCCCCGAGTTCATCAGCCGCCTGCCGGTGATGTCCGCGATCCACCAGCTCTCACGCGAGGAGCTGATCCGGATCCTGACCGAGCCGCGAAACGCGCTCGTCAAGCAGTTCCAGCGCTTCTTCCAGTTCGACGGGATCGAGCTCGTGTTCGGCGAGGAGGCCCTGTCCTCGATCGCCGATAAAGCACTCGAGCTCGAGACCGGCGCCCGCGGCCTGCGCTCGATCATCGAGGACGTGCTGCTCGAGGTCCAGTTCGAGCTGCCGTCGCGACGCGACGTGCGCAAGTGCGTGGTGACCAGGGAGACGATCGAGAACGACAGCGCGCCCACGCTGGTGACGGCCGCGCCCGAGGAAGAGGCGGCTTAGGTCGCGTCCGGGCGGATGCGCTGGCGCAACCGGCGGATCGCCTCGATTTCCTCCAGGTCGATCTCGTCCTTCTTGCGCCCGGCCGCCAGCTTCATCGACTCGAGATCGTCCAGCGACGCGATCGAGATGGCGATGCCGTCCAGCGTGGCTCGCTCGGCCCGCGCACGAAGAGTGGGATAGTCCGGTGATCCGGCGGGCCGGACAACCAGGTCGATCGGGCCGTCAGGCGTGTCGAGCGTCAGGATCGTCGTGCGGCGCAGCGTGCGCGCATCGGGAACGAATGGGACATCCTCGGTGACTCCCCGCAGCCGCGCTCCGAGCTCGACCAGCACAGCGCCGAGTGCCTCGAGATTGGCCGCGTCAGTCGCATAGCAGATGTCGAGATCTTGGGTGATGCGCGCCGAGCCGTGGCCAATCATCGCGATGCCGCCGACCACCACGAAGTCGACGCCGTGAGCCACCAATCGCTTCAGCAGCGAGCCCGGTCGGAACTCAGGCCAGTTCTGCACGGCTCCTCGCGCCAGCGAGCGCAATCTCACGTACGTTGGCGTAGCCGCGCTCAAAGCTCTTGATGCGGTCCCCCGGTGGCATGCGCAACTTCTGAGCGACGAGGGTCTCGTCGATGTTCGGGCGCCTCGGACGGGCCACGAGCTCAAGTCGCTGCCCACAGGCCCTGAGCGCACGCTCGAGCGTCTCGACCCGGGGGCTGGAGGCATCGCGCTCGAGGCGAGCGACGGCAGACTGGGTAGTGCCCAGCCGCGAGGCAAGTGAGGCCTGCGTGAGGCCTGCAGCGCGTCGCGCTGCGCGGATCATCGTTCCTGGGCTCATAGCAATATTGTACTATATCAGCCTATAAGTTCAGAAACGATATTCCAACGCGCGAGAATACACTGGCGCAACCGTGGCCGACCTCCAATCCAAGACCCGTTACGAGCCTTCCGAGGTCGAGCCCCGGATCGTGAAGCGCTGGCTCGAGTCGGGGCTCTTTCACCCCTCGCCCGAGGGCACGGCTGCGGAGAACTATTCGATCGCGATCCCGCCGCCGAACGTCACCGGGGCGCTCCACATGGGCCACGCTTATCAGGACGCGGTCATGGACGCGCTCATCCGCCGCCACCGCATGCTCGGTCAGCGGACCAAATGGATCCTCGGGACCGACCACGCCGGGATCGCCACCCAGACTCAGGTCGAGCGGCTGCTCGTCTCCGAAGGCACGAGCCGCGAAGACCTCGGCCGGGAAGCGTTCGAGCAACGGGTGTGGCAGTGGCGCGAGCGGTACGGCGGGCAGATCATCGAGCAGCTGAAGCGCTACGGCGGCTCCTGCGACTACGACGAGGAGCGCTTCACGCTCGACCGGCACTACGCCGACGTCGTTCTGCGCGTGTTTGTCGCGTTGTACGAGAAGGGCTACATCTACCGGGACCGCTACATGGTCAACTGGGACCCGGGCAGCCGCTCGGCGATCTCCGACCTCGAGGTCGAGAACCCGGATGTGACCGACACGCTGTACTACATCGACTACCCGCTCGAGTCGGGGTCCGGCGCGATCACGATTGCGACCGTCCGCCCGGAGACGATGTTGGCCGACACCGCGATCGCCGTTCACCCGGACGATGACCGCTACCGGCGGCTGATCGGCGAGGCGGCGATCCTGCCGCTGGTCGGACGCAGGCTGCGGATCATCGCCGACGAGTACGTCAAGCCTGAGTTTGGGACGGGCGCGCTCAAGATCACCCCCGGACACGACCCCAACGACTTCGAGATCGGGCGGCGCCACGGCCTCGAGCAGCTGAGCGTGATCGGCGACGACGGGCGCATGATCGCGCCCGCGCCCGAGCGTTTTGTTGGCATGATCGTCGCTGACGCCGCGCGCGCGGTCGTCGATGAGCTGCGCGGGCAGGGGCTGATCGCCCGCACCGAGCCGTACACGCACTCCGTCCCGGTCTCACAGCGCTCGGGCGAGCGGATCGAGCCGCTCGTGTCGCTGCAGTGGTTCATGCGTATGGACGAGCTCGCCAAGCCGGCGATCGAAGTCGTGCGCGACGGAAGGATCCGGTTTCACCCCGAGAGCAAGACGCGCGTGTATATGGACTGGATGGAGAACATCCGGCCGTGGGTGATCTCGCGCCAGCTGTGGTGGGGGCACCGGCTGCCGGTGTGGTACCGGGGATCAGAGACCTATGTGGGGGTGGAGGAGCCACAAGGGGCCGGCTGGGAGCGCGACCCCGACGTGCTCGACACGTGGTTCTCGAGCGCGCTGTGGCCGTTCGTGACGCTCGGCTGGCCCGAGCAGACGCCAGAGCTCCGGGCCTTCTATCCGACCGATGTCCTGGTCACCGCCCAGGACATCATCTTCCTGTGGGTGGCCCGGATGATCATGACGGCGCTCGAGTTCACCGGCCAGATCCCGTTCGCCGACGTCTACATCCACGCGATCATTCAGGCCCCGGACGGGCGGCGCATGTCGAAGTCGCTCGGCACCGGACTCGACCCGCTCGACCTGATCAACGGCGGGCCGCGGCCGCCGGTGTTCAAGGAAGGGGGCTCGTTTCCCGCCTATGGGGCCGATGCGCTGCGCTGGGGGCTGCTTGCGATGGCCTCCTCAGAGCACGTGCGCTTCTCAGAGGAGCGGGTCGCCCAGGGGCTAGCGCTCACGAACAAGCTGTGGAACGCGTCGCGCTTGGTGCTGCTCGGCGTTGGTTCCGATGTCCGTGCCGCCGACGAGCCCCGCCGCGTCGAGGACCGCTGGATCCTGTCGCGGCTCGAGCGCGCCAAGGCGGAGGTCGGGGGACGGATCGACAGCTACGAGTTCTCGCACGCCGCGTTGGCCGTGTACGACTTCGTCTACACCGAGCTGTGCGACTGGTACCTAGAGCTCGTCAAACCGCGCTTGCGCGCCGGCGAGACCGAGCTCGGCGCGACGCTCTTGCACGTCCTGATCGAGACGCTTGCGCTCGCGCACCCGCTGATCCCATTTGTGACCGAGGAGATCTACTCGTTCATCCCGGGCGCCGAGGGACTGCTGGCGGGACGCACGATCTCGGGCGGAGGGGGTTTCGACGAGGCGGCGGAAAAGTCGCTCGGCGACGTGATCAAGGCGGTGCAGGCGCTGCGCGGCTGGCGCGACCAAGCCGATGTAAAGGTCGGGGCCGTGGTCCCCGCTCGGCTGGCCGCCAGCGGGTATGAGGAGACCATCGAGCACGTCGCTAGGCTCGCGCACCTGCGGCTCTCTGAAGACGGCGGCGATCCGGTGGCCTTGATCCCCGTGCCGGGCGGCACCGTCGAGATCCTCGAGAGCACCGACGTCGACCCCGAAGCGGCCGAGCGCAAGCGGGCCGACCTGCGTGCGAAGCTCGAGGCGGAGATCGGGCGCGCCGAGGCGAAGCTCTCAAACGACGGTTTCGTGGCCAAAGCGCCAGCCGAGGTGGTGCAGGCCGAACGCGACAAGCTCGAGCGCCTGAACGCTGAGCTCCGGGCGTTGTGACCAACTGGACACTTCAAGACGCCGAGCGCTACCTGCTCTCGATCGAGCTCTTCGGGATGCGGTTCGGGCTTGACCGGATGCAGCGACTGATGACCGCGCTGGGGCATCCGCAACGGCGCTTTCAGTCGATTCACGTGGTGGGCACGAACGGCAAGTCTTCGACTGCGCGGATGATCGCCGCGATCCTCGAACGCCACGGTCTGCGGACGGGCACATACACATCGCCGCACCTGAGCTCGTACGCCGAGCGGATCCAGGTCGCCGAGCGCGAGCTCGAGCCGTCGGCATTTGGCGCCGCCGTGCAGCGGGCGGCGCACGCAGCCGAGCTCGTGAATCACTCGCTCTCAGGCGGCGACCACGTGACCCAGTTCGAGATGCTGACGGCGGCCGCCTATTCGGAGCTCGGTGCGCGCGGCGTAGAGGTCGCGGTGATCGAGGCCGGACTCGGAGGCCGCTACGACGCGACCAACGTGATCCCGTCACGGGTGCAGGTGCTCACGAGCGTCGGCCTCGAGCACACGCGCTGGCTCGGGCCGACGATCGCGCACATCGCGACCGAGAAGCTCGACGTCGTGCAGGAGTCGGGCACCCTGGTGTTGGGCCACGGCCTGCACCCCGACGCCGTCGCGGTAGCCTTGCAGGTGGCCGCGGCGCGGGACGCGCGTGTGGTCCGCGCCGCCGCAGACTCCGGCGCGCCAGTCGCGGCGCTGGGATCGTTTCAGCGACGTAATTTCGCCACCGCGCGCGCTGCCGCCGAGGCGTACCTCGGCGAGCTCGATGCGGACGCCGTGACAGACGCAGCCGCCAATACCCGCGTTCCCGGCCGGCTCCAGATCGTCGCCGAGCGACCGCTGACGCTGCTTGACAGCGCGCACAATCCTGACGGCGTCGTCGCACTCGTGGAGTCGCTCGGCGAGCCGTTCGCTGTCGGACGCGCGCCGGTGGTGGCGGTTGCGTCGATTCTGGACGACAAGGACGCGGCCGGGATGCTCGGCGCGCTGCTCGGATCCTGCGATGCGCTGGTCTGCACGAGCTCTCATAATCCCCGGGCGTTGCCGCCCGGGACCCTTCAGTCACTTGCATCTCAGCTGTCGTTCTCCGCGAGCGAAGTCGTGGCCGAGCCAGAGCTCGCGTTGCGGCGTGCCCGGGAGCTCGCCGGACCGGACGGGTTAGTGCTCGCGACCGGCTCTATCTATCTCGTCTCAGATCTGTTGTCGGAGGGGCCGCGAGCGCGCGCTTCGAACTTGTGAGCGAGCAAGACGAGCATCCGAGCTTCCTCACGATGGTCGGGCTTGTGGCCCTGATCGTCGCGGTCGTTATTCTTGTTTTCTTCGGCATCGGGTATCTATTCGGGCGAGTGTTCCTCTAACAGGGAGGGCAGGCCATTTGGTTCGCGCGGCGAATGTCTGACGCGAGCACCGGCGCCCGACCACTACACTCGTCGTCTTTATTATGTTTCTTCCAGCCGTCTTTGGGATCAAAAGCAGCGGCCTAAACCTCGCCGCCAACCTGGTGATCCTCTTCCTGGTGGTGATCTGGCTGGCGCTCGTTTACTGGACGTACGCGGACGCTCGCCGGCGGATCGCCGACCCGATGTTGATCGGCTGTGCGACCGCCGCCTCGCTGTTCCCATTCGTCGGCACGATCGTCTACATGATCGTGCGGCCACCGGAATACCTCGAGGACGTGCGCGAGCGGGAGCTCGAGATGCAGGCCGCAGAGGCACGGCTGTCCCAGGTCGGCTACCACCTTTGCCCGTATTGCGACTCTCCCGTCGAGAAGGACTTCCTCCGCTGCCCGAGCTGCATGCGCCGACTCAAGGAGCCGTGCCGGGCCTGCGGTAAGCCGCTCGACCCGGAGTGGAAGATCTGCCCGTTCTGCGAGTCCGAGGTCGGCACCGCAGCTGTCGCCGCTCCTCGGCGATCGCGCCGCCGCCGCGAGACGGGGCGCGAGGTCGTCGCCGACACCCGCGCGGACGGCCGCGAGAGCCCGGCCGAGCGTCGCGTCCCCCGCGAGTCACGCATGCCGGTGCGCGAGCCGCTTCCCGAGCCGCGTCGCGAAGCTCTGCGCGAGGCCGGGACAGAGCGCCCCGCGTCAGAGCCGCAGATCACCTGAACGCGTAGGATCCCCGCGCTCATATGCAGCGCACACTGATCCTTGTCAAGCCCGACGCCTTCGCCCGCAACCTGACGGGGGAGATCATCGCCCGGTTTGAGCGCAAGGGCCTGAGGCTCGTCGCGATCAAGGGCATGACGATGACGCGCGAGCTGGCCGAGCGCCACTACGAGGAGCACACCGGTAAGCCCTTCTTCGAAGAGCTCGTGACGTTCATCACGTCAGGTCCACTTGTCGCGATGGTCCTGGAGGGCGACGAGGCCATCGACGCGGCGCGGCAGGTGATCGGCGCGACCAACCCGCTCGAGGCGAGCCCGGGCTCGATCCGCGGCGACTACGCGATCGCCGTGGGCCAGAACATGGTTCATGGCTCGGACTCGCCGGAGGCGGCGGCGCGCGAGGTGGGTCTGTTCTTCCCGGACCTCTGACCCAGCCGGATGCTGGTTCGTGTAACTGCCGGACGCCGCGGAGCGGTGTCCAGGACTCGTGAAGCGGAGCGGCGCCGGCCCGGAGCGGGATGCGTCTGCGTCGCGCTCCCCGCAGCGCCGCGCGATCCTCGAGCAGCTGGGCATCGCATTCGACGTACGCGTTCCGGAAGTGGAGGAGCTGACCGAGGGTTCGCCCGAGGAGGTAGCGCTCGAGAACGCCCGCCGCAAGGCCGAGGCCGTGGCGGGCGACTTTGTGCTCGGTGTCGACACAGTCGTCGCCCTCGACGGAGCGGTGTACGGCAAACCCGATGACGCCACCCACGCACGTGCGACGCTGCGCGCGCTTTCCGGCCGTGAGCACGCGGTCATCGGCGGGCTGTCGCTCAGGCGCAACGGCCGCACGCGCACGGCGCTCGCCACCACTCTTGTGCGCTTCCGCACGCTCGACGATGCCCAGATCGACTGGTACGTAGCCACGGGCGAATGGCGTGATCGCGCCGGCGCATACGCGATTCAGGGCAAGGGCGCGGCACTTGTCACGGGCATCGAGGGCGACTACCTGAATGTCGTTGGATTGCCGGTCTCGGTGCTGCTGGAGCTCGAGCCCGGGCTGCTCCCCTGACGCCTGCGGTTTTCCCCGCAAATCCTCTACACTCGCGCATCGGACGGAGCCAGGAGCCTGGCCGTGGCCTGAAAGTCCAAAGGCCCGTCCACGCTTCCCCCTACCTCCATCCGAGTTTGGGCTTCTTCACCTACCTAACGGGATTCGGTGGCCGCGACATGGCGGTCGATCTGGGCACGGCGAACACGCTCGTCTACGTGCGTGGGCGCGGAATCGTGCTCTCCGAGCCGAGCGTCGTCGCGGTCGACTCGCGCACCGGCGAGGTGCACGCGGTCGGGATCGAGGCCAAGCGCATGCTCGGCCGCACGCCGGGCACGATCCAGGCTATCCGACCGCTGAAGGACGGCGTGATCGCCGACTTCGAGGTGACCGAGGAGATGCTCAGGCATTTCATCCAGAAGGTGCATCAGAACCGATGGGCTCATCCCCGCGTTGTCGTGTGCGTGCCGAGCGGCGTGACAGGCGTCGAGAAGCGCGCCGTCGAGGAGGCGTGCCTGTCGGCCGGCGCGCGCCAGGCCTACCTGATCGAGGAACCGATGGCGGCCGCGATCGGCGCAGGGCTCCCGGTCGGAGAGCCGACCGGGTCAATGGTCGTCGATATCGGAGGCGGCACGAGCGAGGTCGCGGTTATCTCGCTCGGGGGCATCGTCGTCTCGCAGTCGATCCGAGTCGGTGGGGACGAGCTCGATGAGGCGGTAATCAACTACGTCAAGCGCGAGTACAAGCTGCTGATCGGCCAGCAGACCGCCGAGGAGGTCAAGCTCGAGATCGGGTCGGCCTTCCCGATGCCAGAGGAAGTGCAGGCCGAGATCCGCGGTCGTGACATGGTGTCCGGGTTGCCGAAGACCGTGGTTCTGACCAGCGAGGAAGTCCGGGGCGCACTCGATGAGCCAGTGGGCCAGATCATCGACGCCGTCAAGGAGACGCTCGACCGCACGCCGCCGGAGCTCGCGTCGGACATCATGGATCGTGGCATCATGTTGGCCGGAGGAGGATCGCTGCTACAGGGGATCGAGGAGCGCCTGCGTCACGAAACGCAGATGCCCGCGCACCTGGCGGAGTCGCCGCTGACATGCGTCGCGGTCGGTTCCGGAAGGTCGTTGGAGGAGTTCGAGGCAATCCACCGTTCGAGCAAGAATTCACGCAATCGCCGCCGCCGCTACTAGCGTTGACTGAAGGCGGCCAGTTGGAGACTCAACCGGAGTGCATGACAAGCAAGTTCGACGTAGACGCGCGGTTCTCGCGCTGCTCGTCGCCATTTCCCTGATCCTGCTGACGGCCTACTTCGGCGAGCCGTCGACGAGCCCGCTGCACACTCTGCAGCGCGGAATCGCGACGGTCTTCTCGCCGATCGAGCAGGGCGCGAGCAAGGTGCTGTCGCCCGTGCGCGACATCGGCAACTGGTTCTCGGACACCTTCCACGCCAAGTCGCGCGCCGACCAGCTCCAGAAGAAGGTCAACACGCTGCAGGCCGAGGTCGCCCAGTACGAGAGTGCCGCGATCCAGAACCGAGAGCTATCCCGGGAGCTCGCGTTGGACCAGACCGACGGCATCGGCTCGTTCTCGCCTGTCTCGGCCGACGTCATCTGGCACGACCCGACGCTCTGGTACCAGCAACTCGAGATCGACAAGGGCTCGGGTGACGGCGTGCACGTCGACGATCCGGTGATCGGCGACGGGGCGCTGGTCGGCAAGATCACCGAGGTCGGGTCGAACTTCTCAATCGTGACGCTGATCACCGACCACACGACTCAGGTCGCGGCCGAGGTCATGGACCAGAACGGCGACCAGGGCCTGCTCGTCCCGAGAGTCGGCGACCCGAATCAGCTCGTCCTTGAAGACCTCAACGTTCAGGTAGGCCAGCCCGGACCTGCCGTCAACCAGCAGGTCGTCACGCTCGGCTTCAAATCGGGTGGGCTCAGCAGCCTGTACCCACACGGGATCCCGATCGGGCAAGTATCGACCGTGAGCGGCAACAACCTCTATCTAAACCACCAGGTGCTCGTGTCGCCCGTGGCTGACCTGCGCCATCTCCAGTCCGTCCAGGTGCTCACGCGCGCCCAGGGCTCAACCGCTCGCGCCCAGGTGCCATGACCGTTGTCGAGCCAAAGCTAGTTCTGCGCCTTACGCTGCTTGCGTTCGCGACCGTCGTGATCCAGCAGGCGGCCGTCTCGCAGATCTCGATCTTCGGCGTCAGCGCAGATCTCGCGCCGCTCGTCGTGATGTCCGTTGGACTGCTGGCGGGCTCGATGACCGGCGCGGTTTTCGGGTTCGCAGCCGGGCTCTTGGTCGACCTGGTCCTCTTCCAGACGCTCGGCGTGAGCTCGCTGCTCTACATCGGGATCGGCTACTGGTCGGGCCGTGTGCGAGAGGTGCTCGACCCGGCCCACGGCCTCGTTCCGCTCGGGATGGGTGCGGCCGCGACCGCGTTCGCGCAGCTAGGGATGGCGCTGGTCCAGTTTCTGCTCGGCGTCGACTCGCCGGTCAGCGTGCTGTTGCTCCAGCAGATCTTCATCACGGTCCTGATCGGGACCTTGATCGCGTTGCCCGTCTACGCGCTCGTGCGCAGGATCATCCGGCCGGTGCTCCCCGACGAGCCGCGCCGGCGCCGTCGCCGGGCGTACACGACCGGTGGGCTCAGCCCGCTTCAGCGCCCGAAGGAGCGGTTCGGACCGCTACCGCGCGTGCCTGCCCGATGATCCCCGTCTCAGAGGACAGGCGGCCGCCGCTCACTCCCCAGCTCGCGATGCGGGTCGCGATCCTCGGCAGCTTCGCGCTGGCGATGTTCGCGATCATCTTCTTTCGACTCTGGTTCCTCCAGGTACTCAATACGCGCGCCTACCAGCAGCAGGCGAGCGTCAACCAGGTGCGCGACATCGAGGTACCCGCCCCGCGCGGCCAGATTCTCGACGCGAGCGGCAACGTCCTGGTCTCGAACACCCAGGCGCTCGACGTCCAGGTCACGCCCCCGAACCTGCCTGGCAGGCTGACGACCGCGAACGTGTTGAGTCAACCGGCGGTAGATCTGCGCGTTTACCGCCGTCTCGCACGCGTGCTTGGAATCTCGACAGCTCCGACGCGATGCCCGGTGACCGTCATCTCGAACGGTCGCGCCGGTCAGGTATGTCCTCCACATCGCGCAGATCCCATGTGCCGTAGCCCAGCAGCTCGAGGTCACGCCGTATGCAAACGTGACCGTCAAGACCAATGTCCCGACCGACGTGCAGTACTACATCGCCGAGCGCCAGGACCAGTTCCCAGGTGTCCAGGTCCAGCAGCAGTTCGAGCGGCGCTATCCGCTGAACAATCTGGCGGCGCAGCTGTTTGGGACGATCGGGCCGCTCAGCTGCGATGCGTATGCGCTTCGCGTGCGGGCCACCGCCAACAACTGCGAGCTGAAGGATCCGCGCTACAAGGGGGTCCCACAGACTGACGTCGTCGGCCAGTCCGGGCTCGAGTGGTACTACAACCAGTACCTCCAGGGCACGGACGGAGCCGAGCAGGTGCAGGTAAACGCAGAGGGGCAGTTCTCGCGCTATCTGAGCGTCAGGTCTCCCTCGGCCGGCTACTCGCTGAAGACCTCGCTCGACATCAACCTCCAACGGGCAGGTCAGCAGGCGCTGGCCCAGTCGATCGCCTCGAATCCTCCTGCTCCCGCCGGCTCGTTCGTGGCGATGAACCCCGACACCGGCGAGATCTACGCGATGGGTTCTGAGCCGACGTTCGACCCCAACGTGTTCACTAAGCCGATCTCCTACTCGCAGTACAACCAGCTCTTCGGTCAGGGCGCGGACTATCCGCTCCTGAACCGCGCCACCCAGAGCGCCGGCCCGACTGGCTCGACGTTCAAGGGCATCACATCGACCGCCGCGCTCGAGAGCGGCGCTTGGGCTTTGAGCGACACGTTCGACGACACAGGCACGTTCTGCTTCAGCGGCCAGTGCCGCCACAACGCCGGCGGGGCGGTCGACGGCAATCTCGACCTCGTCAACGCGCTCCGCGTCTCCTCCGACGACTTCTTCTACAACCTCGGTGTGGCGACCAACGCCGACCCGATTGCGCACCCGCTCGGCGGTGCGCTGCAGGATTGGGCGCGCAAGTTCGGGATCGGTCAGGCGACCGGCGTCGACACGGGCTACGAGGTACCCGGCACGCTGCCGACGCCTTTGTGGCGCCAGCAGCGCAACGAGCTCGAGGCGCAATGCGACAACGCGACGGGCCCGTTTGCCGGCAAGAGAAAGCACGCGCCCGGTGGCTGCGGAATCGCGGACGGCACCAACCGGCCGTGGGCCGTGGGCGACAACGAGAACCTCGCCGTCGGCCAGGGCGACGTCCAGGCCACGCCGCTCCAGCTCGCGGTCGCCTATTCGGCGATCGCCAACGGCGGAACGATCGTCCGCCCGCACATCGCCGACGCGGTCGTGACCGCGCGCGGCACTGTCGTGCAGAAGATCGACCCGCCGGCGAAACGCCACTTCACGATCAACCCCGCATACCTGAGCGCGATCCGCGAGGGCCTCCATGAGGCCGCGCAGTCGCCGGGCGGAACGTCCGACGACGTCATGGGCAACTTCCCCAAGCCGGTCTACGGCAAGACCGGCACGGCGCAGTACAACGGACAGCAGGACTACGCCTGGTACGTGTGCTTCGTGCCCGATCTGGTACGAACAAGCCGATCCTCGTGGTGGTTCACGTCGAGCAGGGTGGCTTCGGAGCGGTCGCCGCGGCGCCGGTCGCGCGGCAGATCCTCTCGCAGTGGTTCTTCGGCAACCGTGGCCAGTACATCGCCGGGAGCTCGAAGACGCTATGAACGTGATGCCGATCCAAGCAACCGACGAGCACGCGGCCGCGCGGCCGCGCGTGATGACGCTGGCCGACCCGGTACTCGCGCTCGGGGCGCTCGGCCTGGTGGCCTGTTCGATGATCACGCTCAAGAGCGCGGTCGGCACCCATTACGCCGAGCGGCAGGGCATCTACGCGGCGGTCGGGATCGTGGTCGCGTTCGTGCTGTCGCGGATCGACTACTCGCGGCTGCGCGAGTACCGATACGGCTTTTACGCGCTGCTGATCGCTGGAAACGTATTTGTGTTCGGCATGCCGCGCGTGCAGGGTGCGCATCGCTGGATACCGCTGCCGTTCATCCAGATCCAGCCATCAGAGTTCGGCAAGATCCTTCTGATCCTGGCGCTGGCGGCGTTCATCGTCGACCGCTCGAGAAGGCTCCACGAATGGCGCACCACCGCACGGATCATGTTGTTCGCGCTGATCCCGGCGCTGATCGTGATCCCGCAGCCGGACCTCGGGACGGCGATGGTGTTCGTTGCGATCGGGTTCGCGGTGCTGTTCATCGCCGGCACGTCCTGGAAGCAGCTCACCGCGTTGGCGGCGATGTTCCTCGCCGCGATCGCGATCGTTGTCGCCGGGGCGCCCGCCCTCGGCGTGCACGTGCTGAAGCCCTACCAGACGCAGCGTCTGACGGGCTTCCTGCATCCGTCGCACGATCCGGGCAACCAGACTTACAACATCACCGAGTCGCTGATCGCGGTTGGATCGGGTGGGAAGACGGGCCGGGGCGCCAACGCGACCCAGACCAAGCTCAGATTCCTGCCCGCCCCGAACACCGATTTCATCTTCTCGGCCGTCGGTGAGCTGTACGGGTTCGCGGGCGCAGCGCTCGTGCTGTCGCTCTACGCGCTGCTGATCTGGCGCGGCTTACGCATCCTGACGATGGCAAAGAACCTGTACGGCGCTGTGATCGCGGGCGGGATCCTCGCGATGCTGATGTTCCAGGTATTCCTGAACACCGGAATGACGATCGGCATCATGCCGATCACCGGCGTTCCGTTGCCTCTGATGAGCTACGGCGGATCGTCCGTGCTCGTCACTTTCATAGCGATTGGCCTCTTGCAGTCCATCCACATCCAGGCTCGAAGGATGGCTGCTTCGAAAGGCCGGGCGCTAATTTCGTAATAGAGCTGCGCTGCACGCTGCGCGCGGCCAACGACTTTTACAAAGGACTGAAGACAATTGAAGAAGCAAGTACTGGTCAGCGTCGACCGGGGCGAAACCCGCGTAGCGATGCTGGAGGCGACGGGAACCGTCGCGCGACGCTCGGGCGGCCGGCGCACTAAACCGGCCTCGGCCGGAGCGGGCTACCACGTAGCCGAGCTCTACCTCGAACGCCGCGGCAGCCGCTCGATCGTCGGAAACATCTACAAGGGCCGCGTCGACAACGTCCTCGCCGGACTCGAAGCTGCCTTCGTCGACATCGGGCTTGAGAAGAACGGCTTCCTGCACGTAGACGAGATCGTCATGCCCGGGGTCGAGGCGCCGCGCCGCGGCCGGGGGTCGGGACGTGAGGGCCGACAGATCACCGACATGCTCAAGGCAGGTCAGGAGGTCGTGGTCCAGGTCGTCAAGGACCCACTCAAGACCAAGGGCGCCCGCCTCTCGATGGAGCTCACGATCGCGGGGCGCTACATGGTGCTCGCGCCCCACGGTGAGGGCGTCGGGGTGTCACGCCGGCTCGAGGACAGCGAGCGCGACCGGCTGCGCAAGGAGGCCGCGAAGCTCGACCTGAAGGGCTCCGGGGCGATCATCCGCACCGCGGCGCACGGCGCCAAGCGCGCGGATCTGGAGCGCGAGCTCCAATATCTGTTCAAGCTCAACGAGGTCCTCCAGAAGCGCGTCGAGGAGACGTCGGCGCCGGCGCTCGTGTTCCAGGAGGCCGACCTGTCGGTGCGTGTCGTGCGCGACATCTACTCGACCGAGTTCGAGCGCGCAATCGTCGACGACGAAAAGCAGCATCACCGACTGTTGTCGTTCTTCTCGCGTACGGCACCCGAGCTCGTCGAGCACGTCGAGCTGTGGAAGGAGCCCAAGCCCCTGTTCGAGACGTTCGGGATCGAGAAGGTGCTCGACTCCACGCTCGAGCGCCGCGTCGATCTGCCGAGCGGTGGCTATCTGATGATCGACTACGCCGAGGCGCTAACGGTGATCGACGTCAACTCGGGCTCGTTCATCGGTCGCGGGAAGGGAGCGCGGCTCGAGGACACGATCACCAAGACCAACCTCGAGGCGGCTGACGAGGTCGTTCGCCAGCTGCGGCTCCGTGACATCGGCGGAATCATCGTCATCGACTTCATCGACATGGCGCGGGCCCGCAACCGGGATACCGTGCTCAAGACGCTTCGCAAGGCGCTCGACGAGGACCGCACGAAGACCTTCGTGGTCGAGATCTCGCCGCTCGGTCTGGTCGAGATGACCCGGCAGAACGTGACCGAGGGCGTGCGGGAGATCATGACCCGGGCGTGCCCAACGTGCAGTGGAGAGGGCGTGATCAAGTCCGAGGAGACGATCGCGATCGCATTCGAGCGCCGAATGCGAGAGGCGGCGAGCGCCAGCAAGGCCGACGCGATCCTGATCCAGATGAACCCGCGGGTCTCGAGCGAGTTCGTCAAGGACGACGCCCGCGCGCTGCGGGCGGTAGAGGCCGAGACCGGCAAGATCTTCGTGTTCGAGGGCTCAGAGGGGCTCCCGCTGGAGCACTTCTCGGTCTTGCTCGAGGGGACTCGTGATGAGGTCCTCGACCGGGCGCTGCCTTTCCGCGAAGGCGAGGAGGTACACGTCGAGATCGTCGAGCCGCACATGTACAACCCGAACGATGCCGTGGCCAAGGTCGACGGCTACATCATCTCGGTGCGCGGCGGAACGCCCTATGTGGGCCAGAAACAGCTGGTTCGGATCGAGGAGGCGGGCCGGACATCGGCGATTGCCTCGCTTGTAGACGTGCCGGCTGATGACGGCGATGGCCTAGAATCAAAGCCTCGGCGTCGTGGCCGCAGAGGCGGACGGCGCCGTTCGGGTGCTAAGGCCGAGACCGTTCCAGAGTAGATGTACGCAATCGTCAAAACAGGCGGCAAGCAGTACCGCGTCGAGCAGGGCTCGTCCCTGCTCGTCGAGCGGCTGCCCGCGGACGAGGGCAAGACGGTCACGCTCGAGCCACTGCTGCTCGTCGACGGCTCAAAGGTCGTCGACGACGGCAAGGGCGTTACCGTGCAGGCGCGTGTGGTCGCTCACGAGCGCGGCCCCAAGCTGCGGATCGTGAAGTTCAAGCCCAAGCGCGGCTACAAGCGCCGGACCGGTCACCGCCAGGAGCTGACTCGGCTCGAGGTGACAGCGATCAAGCCCCCGGCCGCGCGAAAGGCCCCGGCCAAGGCCTCGGCCGAGAAACCCGCCGCCGCCAAGAAGCCCGCTGCCACGAGGAAGCCCGCCGCCGCCAAGAAGCCCGCCGCCACGAGGAAGCCCGCCGCCACCAAGAAACCCGCCGCCACCAAGACGAAGGAGGTTGAGGATGGCTCATAAGAAAGGCCTCGGCTCATCCCGCAACGGCCGCGACTCGAACGCCAAGCGCCTCGGCGTAAAGGTCTTCGCCGGGCAGGCCGTCACCGGCGGCGAGATCATCGTGCGCCAGCGCGGCACCCGCTTCAAGCCCGGCGACGGGGTCGGGATCGGCAGGGACGACACCATCTACGCCCGCGCCGCGGGCACGGTGCAGTTCACAAGCGGCCGGGCCGGCCGCGTGATCTCTGTCGTCCAGTCAGAGGACTAGACGCCCGCCAGCACCGCCGTGCAGTTCGGGCAGCGGCGGGCTTTGACCGGGATGTCGGTCGTGCACTCCGGGCATTCCTTGATGTCCGGGTCCTCGGTCGCCCGGCGCGCCTCGTAGGCGTTGTAGGGCCTGACCACGAGGAAGAACACGGCCGCCGCGGTCGTCGCGAACGTCACCAGGGCGTTGATGAAGTCGCCGTATAGGAAGTGGCTCGAGTTGATCGTGAACGACAGCGCGCCGAAGTTCGGCTTGCCGAAGATGAGGGCGATGATCGGCGTGATGATGTCGGCGATCAGGGCCTTCACGACGGCCGCGAACACGGTCCCGATCACCACCGCCACCGCCAACGCGACAAGGTTGCCCTGCATGAGGAACTTCTTGAAGTCTTGGAGCAGCGTTGCCACGGCTAGTACCTCCTCCACGTCGGTGGTAATTGCCACACATCTTTTACGAAGCCGTGGCACACGTGTGACGGGTTTTTTGCGACCGTCGCGGGATGCCCAGCCCCGGCGGCCCCGCTCCCGCGTCCGAACGATGGCGAATCGGTTCCGGACGGCGGACCCGAAACGCCAAGGTTCGTGTGGGGGGCCGCGCGGGGCAGCAGTTTGGCCGCGTAGCTGCGTGGCAACTGCGAGCGCTACACGTGGGCAAGGCCACTATCGCCCGCTGGATTCAAACCGGCTACCTTCATCGCCGCCTCCCGGGCGTCTACGCCGTGGGCCACGCCGCACCGAGCGTCGAGGGTGAGCTGTCGGAGGCGATTCTGTATGCCGGCGAGGGCGCGATGCTCAGCCACGCGACGGTGCTGTGGTGGTACGGGATCCTCGATCAGCGGCCGTCTCGCACGGATGTCAGTACCCCGGGGCGGATGCGCTCGTTGCGCCGAGTGAAGGTGCACCCGCGACGCGACCTCCAGCGTCACTGGCACAACGGCCTTCCGGTCACCTCGGTCGCGCAGGCGCTGCTCGACTTCGCGGCCGCCGCGCCTTTGAACAGGGTGCGGTACGCGGTGGCCCAGGCCGAGTACCACGGACTCCTCGACTTCGACGAGATCGGCCACATCGTCGGCCGCGGCAGGCGCGGTAGTACGAAGCTGCGGCGCGCAGTGGCACAGCACCTGCCACAGCTCGCCCGGACGCGCAGCGAGTTGGAGCGCGTCTTCCTGCCGCTGTGCGAGCGCGGCGGCATCCCGACTCCCGATGTCAACGTGCTGATCGGCCGCGACTTGGTCGACGCGGTTTGGCGCGACGCCCGGGTAGTCGTTGAGCTCGACGGGTTAGGCGGACACCGCACGAAGGCCCAGATCGAAAGCGATCGTCGCAGAGACCTCCGGCTGCGCGCAGCCGGTTACACGGTTCTGCGCTACACGTGGGCGCAGCTCACCGAGGAACCCGAGCTCGTGCTCGGCGATCTTCGGCGCGCGCTCAGCCCGACTGAGCGGTTGGCCGCACGAGGATCTCGTTGACGTCGACGTGCTCGGGCTGCGAGATCGCGTACATCACCGCGCGCGCGATGTCGTCCGGCTCGAGCGCATCCGTCGGCCGATTCTCGAAGAACGGCGTGTCGACCATCCCGGGCTCGATCAGCGTCACACGCACGCCGGTGCCATTTAGCTCCTGACGGGCGGATTCGCCCATCGCGGTGACGGCCCACTTGGTCGCGGAATAGAGCGATCCGGGGAGCGCGCGCCGGCCGGCGACCGATCCGGTCAGCAGCAGGTGCCCGCGCGTGTCCTTGAGGGCCTCGAGCGTCGCTCGGATCGTCAGCGCGGCGCCATACACGTTGGTCAGGACCATCGAGCGCCAATGCTCGGGCGACTCCTCGAGGAATCCGCGCTTGGCACCGAACCCCGCGTTGGCAAACACGACGTCCAAGCGCCCGAATTGCTCGAGCGCCTGAGAGACCATCGCCTGCTGCTGCTCCCATTCGGTGACGTCGCAGGCGATCGCGAGCGCGCGGTCGCCGCCGCCGAGCTCGCTCGCGAGCTCCTCGAGTCGCTCGCGCGAGCGGGCCGCCAGCACGACCCGATACCCGGCCTGGGCGGCGTGTCGCGCAGTTGCGGCGCCGATTCCGGTCGAGGCGCCGGTGATCAGAAAGACTGGGTCCGGCATCCTCTACAGCATGCAGGATCGCGCACGAATCTTCGTTCAGGCCGGTGCGGGCGGCGACGGCTGCCTGAGCTTCCGGCGCGAGGCGCACGTCCCAAAGGGCGGTCCCGACGGCGGCGATGGCGGTCGGGGCGGAGATGTGGTGCTTGTCTGCGATGACTCGCAGCGTGACCTCGAGACGTTTCGCCGCCGCTCACATTTCAAGGCCCGTCGTGCCGGTCACGGCCAGGGATCGCTCAAACACGGCGCGGCCGGCGACCCGCTCGAGCTCCGCGTTCCCCCGGGCACACAGGTACTCGTAGAGCGCGACGCGACGCGCCACGACCTCGTGCGACCAGGTCAGCGGGCGCTCGTCGCCCGCGGTGGGTCGGGGGGGCGGGGCAACAAGCACTTTGCTGGTCCGACGCATCAGACACCGCGGTTCGCCGAGCGGGGCCTGCCGGGCGAGGAGAGCTGGCTCACTCTGCAGCTCAAGCTGTTGGCCGACGTCGGCCTCGTCGGCTTGCCGAACGCGGGGAAGTCCTCCTTACTGGCCAGGCTCACACGCGCCCACCCCAAGGTGGCCGACTACCCGTTCACCACACTCGAGCCGGTACTCGGGACGCTCGAGCGGGGTGACCGCCAGCTCGTGATCGCCGATATACCCGGGCTGATCGAGGGTGCGAGCGAGGGCGCCGGGCTCGGCCACGAGTTCCTGGCGCATGTCGAGCGCACCCGTCTGCTGGTTCACGTGCTCGACCTTGCCCCACTCGATGGCTCTGATCCCGTCGCCAACCACGCGGCCATCGAGCACGAGCTCTCCTCGCACGACCCACGTCTTGCTGCGCTGCCGCGAGTGCTGGCGCTGTCAAAGGCGGACCTCGTCGAGGCCTCCACCGCACAAGCCGCACGCGATGCGTGGACCGAGCGTCTCGACGCGCGGGTCGTCGTGACGTCGTCGGTCACGGGGGAGGGCCTCGATGAGCTCGCCTCCTTGCTAATACACCGGATTCCGGTGGATCTAGAGGGGGACGGGGAGCGCGGGGGGGAAATGGCCGGGGCCGCGGCGGCGGAAACGAGGGCGGCGCCGGGCACGGGGGCCGCGCCGGACCGGAGCGAGGTCGCCGAGCATCGTGTGTTCCGCCCAGCCGCGGGACGCGACTACAAGGTCGAGCGCACCGGCGAGCACGCCTTCCGGGTCACAGGCGCCCGGATCGAGCGGTTGCTGGCGCGCTACGACCTCGGCAACGATGAGGCGCTGGCGCACCTGGAACGGCGGCTGCGCGGTATCGGCGTGATCCGAGCGCTCGAGGCCGAGGGATTCGAGCCAGGCGATGATGTCGAGATCTGCGGGGTAGAGTTCGAACTCGATCCGAATCTGTAGGATCGCGTCCGGCCGGAGGACCAACAAGGAGGAGAGGAATGCGCCGGATTGCCCTGCTGATCGTCTTCGGTGTCACGGCCGTGCTGGCCTCGGCGGCCACCGCGAAGGTGCTGCTGGTCGGCACCTACAAAGGCATTCCAGGTCAGTACAGCTCGATTCAGGCTGCGGTCAACGCGGCCAAGCCGGGCGACTGGATCCTCGTCGGACCGGGCGATTACAAGACGACCTCGACCAAGCACGCCCCCGGCCGCAGCGATCTGACGGCGGGCGTCCTCGTCACCAAGAACGGCGTCTACATCCGCGGGATGAATCGCAACACGGTGATAGTCGATGGAACGCGCAAGGGCCCGGCTTGCAACCACATCGCCAAAGACCAAAACTTTGGCCCCGCCAGCTCCAAGGGGCGCCTCGGCCTCAACGGGATCCTCGTCTACAAGGCGAACAATGTCTGGGTCCAGAACCTGACCGCCTGCAACTTCCTCGGCGGCAAAGGCGACACCGGCAACGAGATCTGGTGGAACGGCAATGACGGCAGCGGGACGGTCGGCGGCTACGGCTACCTCGGCTCGTACCTCAACGCCACGAGCACCTTCTTCTCGACCGAGGCGACCGCCGCCAAGTACGGGATCTTCTCGAGCAACTGGGCCGGAGGCACCTGGGACCAGACGTACGCGAGCAACTTCAACGACTCGGGTTACTACATCGGTGCCTGCCAGCAGGTCTGCCATCAGACGATCAACCATGCGTGGGCCGAGTTCAACGCGCTGGGTTACTCGGGCTCGAACTCCGGCGGCTGGATGCTGATCGAGAACTCGCAGTTCGACCAAAACAAGGACGGGTTCGACACCAACAGTCAGAACGGCGATAACCCGCCGCCCCAGAACGGTGCATGTCCGTCAGGCGTCTCGCCCCCGGTCACCGGCGCTCCTTCTTGCTGGGTGTTCATCCACAACTACTCGCACGACAACAACAACCCGAACGTGCCGTACTTGGGCAGCGCGGGGGCCGGCCCCGTCGGCACGGGCATGTCGGTCTCGGGCGCGCGCAACGACACGGTCATGGATAACCGGTTCGCCAACAACGACGCGTGGGGCGTGATCTTCGTGCCGTACTCGGACAGCGGCCCGCCGTGCACGGGCGGGACGCCGAACTCGCCGATCTTGGGCCAGGGCAGCTGTCTCTACGACGAGTTTGGGGACGCGTTGCTGAACAACACGTTCACCCACAACGGCTCGTACGGGAACCCGACCAACGGGCAGTTCGACCAGCTGAATTTCGAGACCCACCCGACGGACTGCTACAGCGGCAACACGGACACGGCAGGCGCTTTGTCCGCGGACGCGACGAGCCTCCAGACGAGGTACCCGTCGTGCACGGGCTCGAACGTGCCGCCGAACGTGAACATCCCATTCCTCGACGAGGTGCTCTGTGACTCCCAGGTGAGCGTGCCCCCGTTCGGCTGCCTGCCCAACGATCACTACCCGCGCAGGACGCAGGTGATCATGCACAAGCTCCCGAAGAGCAAGCTGAAGACGATGCCCAACCCGTGCGCGGGTGTGCCGAAGAATCCGTGGTGCAAGTGACGCGGTCCAACTGACGCGGTCCAACTGACGGCGGTCCAACTGACGGCGGTCCAACTGACGGCGGTCTCGCCTCCGCCACGCTAGGATCCCGCCCACGATGCGCCGTTTTTCGGTGTTAGCCGCGCTGGCAGTTGCCGGCGCGTTGGGCGGGACGACGACGGCCGGAGCACAGGTCCTCCGCGTCGGGACGTTGAACGGCGTCCCGGGGCAGTTCAGCTCGATTCAGGCTGCGGTCAACGCGGCCAAGCCGGGCGACTGGATCCTCGTCGCGCCCGGGGACTACAAGGAGCACGCAGCGCTCACGCCGTCCGGGTCGACGGATCAGCCCGCAGGTGTGCTGGTCACGACGCCAGGGCTGCGCCTGCGCGGGATGAACCGCAACACCGTCGTCGTGGACGGGACGACGCCCGGGTCGCCCAAATGCAGCAGCGCGCCGGGCGACCAGGAGACAGGCCCCGGAGGCAACGGCCTCAACGGGATCCTGGTGTGGAAGGCCAACGATGTCTGGGTCCAGAACCTGACCGCGTGCAACTACTACGCCGCCGCCGGCAACATCTGGTGGAACGGCGGCGACGGCAGCGGCGCGATCGGAGGGTGGGGGTACAACGGCTCCTATCTGACCGCCACCACGAGCTTCTACGCGGACGAAAAGACCGCCGCGCAATACGGGATCTTCTCGAGCAACTGGTCCGGCGGGACCTGGGATCAGGCCTACGCCAGCAACTTCAACGACTCGGGCTTCTACATCGGCGCCTGCCAGCAGGTCTGCGACCAGACCGTCAACCACATCTGGGCGGAGTACAACGCGCTCGGCTACTCGGGCTCGAACTCGGGCGGCCGGATGCTGATCGAGAACTCCCAGTTCGACAACAACGAGGACGGGTTCGACACCAACAGCCAAAACGGGGACAACCCGCCGCCCCAGGATGGCGCCTGCCCGGCCGGCGTGAGCCCGCCGGTAGCCGGCGCACCGTCGTGCTGGGTGTTCACGCACAACTACGTGCATGACAACAACAATCCAAACGTGCCCGCGCTCGGCTCGGCCGCGGCCGGCCCGGTCGGCACCGGGATGTCGGTGTCCGGCGGGCGCAACGACACGATCATGGACAACACCTTCGCCCGCAATGGCGCCTGGGGCACGATCTTCGTCCCCTATCCAGACAGCGGGCCACCGTGCACGGGCGGGACGAACCTTCCGGGCCTGTGCCTCTACGACGAGTACGGCGACGCGCTGCTGAACAACACCTACTCCGGCAACGGCTTCTACGGCAACCCGACCAATGGGGACGTGGGTGCTGTCAATCTCGAGCCGGGGCCGACTGACTGCTACAGCGGCAACACCGACAACGGAGGGTCGATCTCGAGCTCGCCCGCCGCGATCCAGACGCTTTATCCGACGTGCAACGGGAGCACGACCGCGCCGAACGAAAATCTGCCGTTCCTCGATCAGGTCGCCTGCGACTCCCAATCGGTCTCGCTCGGGCCACTCACCGGAGGCTCTCTGTGCCCGCCGGGCACGAACTATCCGCGGCGCACGCAGGTCGTGGTGCACCCGCTACCGCAGGGTCTGCCGACGATGCCCGATCCGTGCGCGGGCGTGCCCGCCAATCCCTGGTGTAGCGGCAGCGTCACGAACATCAGAGCGTGCATGGCGGTCGGCTCGATCAGCGTGCGGCTTGCCGTATCGACACGCGAGCGCTTTATGGCCGTCACGGTGAAGGTCGGAGGCACCTCGCACACCTACAAAGCCCACGGCCGGCGCGCACGGGTGCGCGTGTCGCTCAGTGGGAAGCGGGAGCGCGTGAGGTTCATCGAGTGGATCAAGGTCAAGGGTCACACCGAGAAGATCCGCTTCACGCGCGTCTACCACAGCTGCTGAGCGCTCCCTAACCTCTCGGGCCGTGTCCTGCCTGGTGGTCAAGCTCGGATCGAGCATCGTCGCCGACGAGCGCGGCGAGGTGCGCCATGACGTGCTGGGGCGTGTGTGCGACGAGCTCGCGCAGCTCCACCGTGACGGCCGTGCGGTGGTGGTCGTCACCAGCGGCGCGATCGCGCGCGGGATGGGGGTCATGGGAATGCCCCTGCGGCCGCGGGCGATGGACGAGCTGCAGGCCGCCAGTGCCGTCGGACAGGGAAAGCTCTACCAGGTCTATGACGAGCTCATGCAGGCCCGCGAAGTGCCGACGGCCCAGGTGCTTCTGACGTTCTTCGACATGAGCGCCCGCACCCACTACATCAACGCACGCCAGACGCTGAGGCGTCTGCTGGCATGGCGCGTGCTGCCGGTCATCAATGAGAACGACACCACGACAACCGACGAGATCTCGTTTGGCAACAACGACTTCCTGGCTGCGCAGGTCGCGATCCTGCTCGGTGCCGAGCAACTGCTCCTGCTGACGGACGCCGAAGGCTTGTTCACCGTCGATCCCCGTCACGACCCGGCCGCGCGCCTGATCGAGCTGGTGGCCGATCCCGAGCTGCTGGAAGGGTTCGAGATCGGTGCCGGCACCTCAGCGCTCGGCTCGGGCGGGATGCGGTCCAAGGTCGTGGCTGCCGAGATGGCGACTGCCGCCGGCATTCCGACAACGATCGCGAGCGGTCTGGTGGCGGGCACGATCCTGCGCGCGGCGGCCGGCGAGCACGTCGGAACGCGCTTCGAGGCTCGCGAAGGTCGTTACTCGAGCTTCAAGCTGTGGCTCAAGTACGCAAAGCCGACTCGTGGCCGCGTGCTGATCGACGCCGGGGCCGCGCGCGCGCTCCGGGAAGGAGGCACCAGCCTGTTGCCCGTGGGGATCGTCGATGTGATCGGCACGTTCGATGCGGGCGACGCGGTCGAGGTGGCCCACGACTCCGAGCCCGTCGGCAAGGGCATCTCCAACTACTCGGCGGCTGAGCTTCGCCGTGTGCGCGGGCTGCAGTCAACTGCGGTGCGAGAGCTCCTGCCGCGAGCGAGCGAAGAGGCGGTCCACCGGGACTATTTCGTGCTCGCGTGAACTGATTTCGCCACCGCCACGACGACCACTAGAGCAGCGTTGGCTGGGCGCGGCGTGAGCCGGTGACGCTGCGCCCGGCCCGTTGCTCGCGGCGGTCGGGGCTACCCTTATGTGCCTATGGCCACCACGACGACATCCGTTCGCGAGATCTGCGCGGCCGCCAAGCAGGCGTCGCATAAGCTCGCCGCGCTCGACTCGGAGGTCAAGGACGGCGCGCTCGAGGCGATCGCGGTCACCCTCGAGCAGCGGACCGACGAGATCCTCGAGGCCAATGCTCACGATGTCGAGGCGGCGCACGCGAACGGCATCGGCGATGCGCTCGTCGACCGCCTGACCCTCACGCCCGCGCGGATCGAGGACATGGCCACCGGACTGCGGACGATCGCCGCGCTGCCGGATCCGGTCGGCGAGGTGATCGACTCCTTCCGGCTTCCCAACGGGCTGGACGTCCGAAAGGTTCGGGTGCCCCTTGGAGTCGTAGCGGTCGTCTACGAGTCGCGTCCGAATGTGACGATCGACTCAGCCGCGCTGTGCCTCAAATCGGGCAATGCGATCGTCCTACGCGGCTCGTCGGCGGCCGCTCGGTCCAACGCCGTCCTGGCCCAGCTGGCGATCACCGCCGTCACCGACGCGGGGCTGCCGGAAGGGTCGCTCGCACTGCTCGCCGGTGCCAGCCGCGACGAGATCGCCGAGCTCGCCACGCAGAACGATGCCGTCGATCTGATCATTCCGCGCGGCGGGGAGGGCCTCAAGGAGGCGCTCAAGAGCGTCGCGACCGTCCCAGTCATGTACGCGGCATCGGGCAACTGCCACGTCTACGTCGACGCAAGCGCCGACCTGGCGCAGGCCCGCGCGATCGTGCTGAACGCGAAGCTACAGCGGCCCGGCGTCTGCAATGCAGCCGAGACACTCCTTGTACACGCAGACGTCGCCGAGACGTTCCTCCCGGATGTGCTCAAGGACCTGAGCGCCGCGGGCGTGACTCTGCACGGCGACGCGCGGGCTCGCGGCGCCGCCGGCGACGTGGCGATCGATGCGGCCACCGATAGGGACTGGGACACGGAGTACCTGGCGCTCGAGCTCGCGGTGGGCGTCGTCGATTCGGTCGGCGACGCGATCGCGCACGTCAACGCTCACGGCTCCGGTCACTCTGAGGCGATCATCACCCACGACGACGAATCGGCCCGCATGTTCGAGCGCGAGGTCGATGCTGCCTGCGTATACGTCAACGCTTCGACGCGCTTCACGGATGGGGGAGAGTTCGGGATGGGCGCCGAGATCGGCAACTCGACTCAAAAGCTCCATGCCCGCGGCCCGATCGGGATCCGCGAGCTCTGCACGTTCAAGTACCTGGTCGAGGGCGCCGGCCAAATCAGGCCGTAGCTCCCGTGCGCGTCGGCGTCCTGGGCGGGACATTCAACCCGCCGCACATCGGTCATCTCATCTGCGCTCAGGAGGCCTGTGTCCAGCTAGCGCTCGAGCAGGTGATGTTCATTCCGGCCCGCATTCCGCCACACAAGCCGGTCGAGGAAGAACCAGGGCCGGAGTACAGGCTAGAGCTCTGCAGCGCGGCCGTGGCGGGCGACACGCGCTTCGCCGTGTCCGATCTCGAGCTCAAGCGAGACGGCCCGTCCTACACGGTCGATACCCTTATGGAGCTGCACTCAATAGCGCCAGACAACGACCTCTTCCTGATCGTCGGCGGCGACATCGCCGCCGGACTGGCGGATTGGCACCAGCCAGAACGGGTCCTGTCGCTCGCTACCTTGGCCGTCGCCAAGCGGCGTGGTACCCCGCGTGAAGCGATCGATTCCACGCTCGCGCGGTTGCCGGGTGGCGAGCGGACGCAGTTCTTCCGCATGCCGTCGATCGGGGTATCTTCGACGCTCGTGCGCGAACGAGTGAATGCAGGCCTGCCGATCCGGTACCTGGTGCCCGAGGCAGTCGAGAATTACATCGCTGAGAAGGAGCTCTACCGCTGACCCCGGAACAGATCGTCGCAAGCATCGCCGAGCTGGCGGAGGACCGCAAGGCGCTCGACATCGTGCAGCTCGACCTACGGGAGATGATCGGCTATACGGACTACTTCGTGATCTGCAGCGGCCGCTCCGACAGACAGGTCAAGGCGATTCACGACGCGATCCAGGAAGGCATGAAGTCGCGTCACGGGCTCGTCCCCGGGCGCGTCGAGGGTTTACCGCAAGCACGCTGGGTGCTGATGGACTATCTGGACGTGATCGTGCACGTGTTCACGCCCGAGACGCGGGCGTACTACCGCCTCGAGCAGCTGTGGGGAGAGGCGCCGGCGCTGGCGGTCGGCGAGCGCGCCTAGATATCGACCCGCTCGTCGCAGCGAGAGATGACCTCCGGATCGCTCGAGGCGACCACGACGACGGCGCCGCGTCTTGCTTCGGCGATCAGAAGGTCCAGAACGATCTGCTGCCAGTGCGCGTCGAGCGCCGATGTGGGCTCATCGGCAATGATCACCTCGGGCCGGCTCGCGAGTGCACGCGCGATCGCGACGCGCTGGCGTTGCCCGCCGGAGAGGTCGTCGACGAGCTGAGCCGCGTGCTCGGACAGGCCGAGCGCCGAGAGGGCGGCGGTTGATCGTTCGGCAACCTCCGCCTTCGGAATCCCCCGCGCCTGGAGCGGGAGAGCTACCGTTTCGAGCGCGCTCAGCAACGGGACTAGACACAGGTTCTGAAAGATCAGGCCGACCGTCGCGTCCTTCCAGAGCACGAGCGGTTGACCGTCAACGAGCAGCTGCCCACCAGTCGCGGGCAGGAGGCCGCCAATCGCGTAGAGCAGAGTGGTCTTGCCCGAGCCCGACGGCCCCGTCAGGCCGAGCACCTTGCCCGCGCGTGCGTGGAGGTCGAGCTGTTGCACGACGATGCGGCCCTCGTCCTCGATCGACAGACCGTCGGCAACGATCTCGCCAACGCTCATTGCTCCTCCTCACGAGACTCGGGGCGTAGCTCGACGCCAGTGTCGGTCACGATCACGCGGAACAGGGTGCCGGCCGGATACAGGGCGGCGACTTCGGCGGGAAGATGCACGCCCCCGTCACGGCCCACGACCGCGAACTCTTGTCCCCCTCGGCCCTCGGAGCCGATCACGCCGTAGGAGATCGTCAACGTTCGCGGAAACGCCGCGGCTGTGGCAGCGTCGTGCGTGGCCACGATGATCGTCACCCCGCTCAGCTCGTGGGCGCGCTTGAGACCGTCGATCACGGCCTTTCGCCCTTCTGCGTCGAGGTTCGTTGTCGGCTCGTCGGCGATTACGACGCGCGGCGAGGTGGCCATCGCGCTTGCCATCGCCACTTTCTGCTGCTCGCCGCCCGAAAGCCGGTACACGGGGCGATCCGCGACGTCGCGCAGCCCGAAAGTGTCGATCAGCTCGTCGGGGCTCCAGCGGATCGGCCAGTGCCTCCGCCGCGCGCCGCGTTGTGCGAATGAGATGTTCTCGAGCGCGGTGGCGTACGGGATGAGGTTCTTGAGCGGATCTTGGAGCAGCAGCGAGAGGTCGGTCGCGCGCAGGCGACTGAGCCCGCGCTCGTCGAGCACCGCCATGTCGTGGCCGGCGACGAGCACCTTGCCCGCCGTGGGTCTCAGAAGCCCACTCAGGACCGCCAGCAAGGTCGACTTTCCCGACCCGGAGGGGCCCAGCAACGCGACCATCTCGCCGGCGCGCGCAGCCAGCTCGACGTTGCGCAGCGCGACGATTGGTCGCTCCTCGGCCGGGTAGACGTGAACAACCCCGGCGCAGACCAGATCGGCGGAGCTAGCCGTTGCTGTCATTGGCTGCGATCCGCAGTAGAAGGGGCGACATTCGACGGACGAGTACGGCAGCGACGACGGCGGTGGAAATCAAGATCACCGCGATCACGGTCACCGTCACGGCTGCCACCCAGCCGCCGGGCAGTCCGTACTGGAGCGGGATCAGGGAGGGCGAGGAGAGCTCGGGGAGTGCGGGAATCGCCATGACCGCCGCGAGGAGACCGGCACACGTTCCGAACAGCGCCGTCACGACCAGTGCCGCTGATTCGAACGCCAGCGACCGCGCAAGCACCCGGCGTGATGTGCCGCCGACTTCGAGCGCCGTCAGCTCGGTGGCCCGTTGGCGGATGTTCGCGCCAAGCGTGCCCAGCGTACTGGCGGCCGCCGCGAGCAGCGCGACGATCGTCGCGACGAGCAGGAAGTCGTCGGCGAGCGCCGGCGCGCTGTGCTCGAGTTGGCCGAACACCGCCGACGCGCTCTGGACGCCGTCGACACGCAACCCGAGTGCCCGTAGCCGGGCGATGGCATTTGCGGGCGCGTGAGGACCGAGCCACACCTCGTCAGACGCGTATGGGGTGGTCTGATCTACCTGAGCGCGCTGCAGCAGGCCGAGGTCGACGATGACCGCGTCTTGCCCGACATGCGGAAGCGCCGTCGCCGTGACCGCCGAGCCAACGTTGAGCGTGTTGCCGTCGAGCCCCTGGCTTGGGACGACTCCCCCCGTCGTGGCGCCTCCGTTGATCGATTCGACCTCGGAGGTGACGGCAGCCGGGAGGACCGCTGGGTGATCGGCCGGCGCGGCCATCGGCGGGATCGCGAACCCTTCGGCGCTCGTGTAGGCAGCTGTCGCGCTCGCTGGCACGACGAGCGTCAGACCCCTTCCGCCAAGGTGAACCCCGGCGGCGCTCGACCGCCAGCCACTCGCCAGCAGGTTGGCCGCGAGCCGCGCCCAGCCGGCCGCGCCGCGCACAGACAACCGCGTGACGCTGAGCTGAACGGTGCCGGAGGAGGGCGCGCTGTGGCCGGGGGCCGGGATCACGCCGATACCAGCCAGGCGGCACCCGCCCGGGCACGCGTCGGTGAGCGCGCTCTGATAGGTCGCGGCCCCACTACGGAGTGGCCCCAGGCCGACGACGGCGGTTCCCGTCTGGGGGTTGGAGAGCCACAGAGCTACTTCGAGGCTGCCGAGGTCCGCGGCCGGGGCTGAGGTCGTCGCTGCGAGCTGGACCGGTGCGTCGGGAAGCTCGATCGCGGGCGCGGTGGGCGGATCGATCAGGCGTGCGGTGGCAGACAGGCTCGAGCTCGAGATGCCGTGGGGCCACGTCATCGTCGCCGTCAGTCGCGACGCGTCGACGGCCAACAGCGTCGAGCTCGGCGTCGTCACGGCGATGGCAGCCATCGCGAACCGACGCTGCGGATCGAGTTGCTCGACCGCCCGCTCCAGGCCGATTCCGCGCGGGGTTACGGTCACCACATTGGTCGTGCCGACGCTGAACGAGGCGGCAGTCGCGCGATTGGTGCGCGCCACCGACCAGGCTGAGATCGCAAAGCAGGCGAGCCCCAGGGCGATGATCAGCACGCGCGTCTGACGCATCAACGCAGGGCGCCGGACGATCTGGCGCAGAGCGAGGAACAGCGCGACCCTCCCCGAGAACGCACTTGCCGATACGCCGATGCGGCACACAAGTAGAACGAGCTGGACGGCGATCACCGCCATTCCGAGCGCGATCAGGCCCGGTGCCGCGGACGCGATCGGGTTGCTGTGCCCGGACAGGCTGCCGTTCGTCGCGAGCGCGATCAGCGCGACGACCGACAGGACCAACACCACGGTGTCGGCGACCACGGTCGCCCGCACAGGCCTGGTGCGCGCCACGCCGGGCGTGTCGGAAAGTCCGGACCGGCGGAGCAATCGCACCGTGCCGAAAGCGAGCGACCCGACAATCGCCGCGAGCGCTGCCGTGAGCGCGGCGAACACCCAGATGTCGGGCGAAATGGCGGCGCTCGGCGTCAAGAGCTGCGAGCGTGCGACGGCTACCGCGCCCCATGCGGCGGCGATCCCGAGCACGAGCCCGACGGCACAGAGCGTCGCGGGCTCCAGAGCGGTTACCGCCAACAGGCTGCTGGGAGGGAAGCCTCGGAGCCGCGCGACGCGGATCTCGGCCTGGCGGGCGTCGCTGCTGCGCACGAGTACACCACCGAGCACCCAGATCGCGAGCAGCACGAGCTGGACGGAGGCGACCGCGACGATTGTCGACATCACGTGTCGCTGGTGGTCGGCATCCGCAAGCAGCGCGGGGAGTTGCGAGCTCACCGTCACCCCACCGCGCGCCGCGACGGCCGCCGTGACCTTCGACAGCGTGGTCCGTAGCCGGCTCTCTTGACCGAGGCTTACGTGGCTTGCGAGCAGTGGGACTTGGCCCACGATCTCGGGACCGTCCTGCGGCGGTACCCCGAGAGCGGTGGCCGAGGACGCGATCAGCGAATCGATTGCGGGAAGCCGCAGCGCCCCGCCGCCCGTCTGGCCGAACGGGAAGTAGCCCACCGCGTTGCCCCACCAATAAGAAAGCCCGAAGTCGGGAGCGGCGTAGATCCCGGTGATCTTGAGCGGTAACGGTTGGCTTGTGCCCTGGACGCTCGCGTCGAGGACGTGGCCGAGCGAGACTCCAAGTTCGCGTGCGCTGCGGTCGCTGATCGCCACATCGCCGAATCCAAGGTCGCAACCCCCCGCCTCGAATCGGACCACGCGGCAGATCCCGGTGCGAGAAAACAGCTGCGAGTGCACCAGCCCGGAGCGAGGGCCGACGAGGTTGACGCCGCTGAGAACCGACGTGATCGGCGCACCGTAGAAGCGGTGGACGCCGCCGGCCGCCTCGACCAGTTGCGCGGCGTTTTGTACTTGGGCGATCGACGTCGCCTGACCTGGTGTGACGGAGATGGTCGCGCCGCGATCCTCGACCGCGGCCGCGGCGACGGTCGTGCGCATGACCGAGTCGCCCGCGGTCCGCAGGTAGAGGGGTCCGAGCACCGCCGCACCCACGGCGATCGTCGAGGTCAGGACCGTGAGCAGAGAGATCCCGAGGCGCCATCGCATGCCCCGTAGGAGCAGAGCGAGGCTGGCTCTCATATCCCTGACCGAGCCGAGCGGCGTACGAGCGGCACGGAGGGAGCGTATAGCGCCTCCGTCGCGCGCGCGATACCTTGCCTTGCGCGCAAACCACCAACGGAGAGGGGCCACGCATGCCGACCGCACCATCGATCCTGCCCACCCAGATACCGGAGGGCCAGGCGCCAGGTCTGACCTATCGCCTCGAGGGCGAGCTCGTCCCGGTGCTGCACATGTCCCTCGATGGACAGGTGCCGGTCTATTTCGAGCACCACGTTTTGCTGTGGAAGTACCCGAACATGCAGATCGGGATGCACCCCCTCAAGAAGGGCCTCAAGCGGCGTGTGTTCGGCGGCATGCCTCTGCTGATGCTCGAGGCCCAGTCCGCCGGTGAGCTCGCGTTCAGCCGCGACGCGCCGGGCCATATCGTCGCGCTGCATCTGCCTCCGGGCCAGGCGATCGTCGTTCGCGAGCATCAGTTCCTGGCGGCGACCGGGGGCGTCGAGTACGACTACAGCCGGATCAAGGGGTTCGCGAACATGCTCTACGGCGGCGGCTTCTGGGTCGACGAGTTCCTCGCCGGCGACCGCGAGGGCGTGGTGTGGGTCCACGGCTACGGCAATGTGTTCGAGAAGCAGCTCGAGCCGGGGGAGACGATCGACATCGAGCCCGGGGGCTGGGTCTACCGCGACCACTCGGTCCAGATGAGCCAAGAGGTCTACGGCTTCAAGACCGGGTTGCTCGGGGGCGGCGGCAACCTCGTCTTCAATCGCTTCACGGGTCCCGGACGTGTCGGGCTACAAAGCGCGTACTTCCACCCGCCGGTCGCCGAGGGCGCCGGGGGCGTCTCGCAGCGATCGGGCCGCGATGTCGTGGGCGGGCTCATCGGCGGACTGCTCGATAACTGATGTCGTTTGGCACCGGGCATCTCGCGGACCATCCGCTCCCCCCGGGGATCGTCGGCGCGCTCGGACTGAGCGGCTATCAGCTGCTCGTCGACGTCGCGGGGATCGGCGCCGGGCGGCTCGGCCCGCAGTCGTTCCTGCTGATTGCGCCTGACCCCGATCCGGCGCTCCCGGACGCGGGCACCCAGATCTCGCTTCACAACGGGCGGGTGCGCGACGAGGCCGAGGTCCAGGCGCTGGCCCAGCTCGCCGCTCAGCTAGGTCTGATGCGGCTTTCGGGGTATCGGCTGGCACTCGAGCGCCATGGGCTCCGCAGTCGCGTATCTGTGGTCAACCCGGCGACGGGCGCGATTGTGGCGACGATCCCCGACAAGCAGCCGGGGAAACTGTTCGGCGGCGGCTTCAGCGCATCGGGTGCACTCGCCTCGCTACGCGCGCTGCCGCCGGCCGGCCCGCCGCCCGACACCCAGAGCCCCGAGTTGCTCCACCAGGTGCTGCTGGCGCTCGCGCTGGCCGACGACAACGTCTCAGGTGCCGAAGCCCCCGAACTGGCCGAGCGGGCGATGTCGCTGGTGCGGGAGCGGTCGTTGGATCCACCGGCGGCGATCGAGGCGGCGAAGGAGGGCAGCGGTTAGACCGAAAAACGACGCTCAGGCTGCGATTGCGGTGTCCGGGCGATTGGATCGAGGTTAACCGCGTATATCGCGGGAAACCTCGTCGGACTGAGGTGGAGCTGGAGGGACTCGAACCCTCGGCCTCGACGCTGCCAGCGTCGCGCTCTAGCCAACTGAGCTACAGCCCCTTCGAAATCGAAGTCCTCTGCAAGGTTAATACACGCGGACGGATCGCCGCTCAGCCGCCCGGCCCCTCCAGCACTCCCAGCTGCCCCAAGATCGTGAGCGCGTCGAAGTACGCCCGCTCACACACGAGCTGCTCGCCCTCGAACAGGAAGAACGAGACGCACCGGCAGGTGAACTCCTTGCCGGTCGGCTCGATCCCGTGCAACGGACCGCGGTGGGTGCCTTTCAGCCAGAACTCGACGATGACCGCGTCATCTGAGTGGTAGAGCGCAATAAGTTCATTGCGCTGGTCGGGGAACGCGGCCCGCGTCTGCTCGAAGTACCGCCGGACCTCCTCGGGGCCGTCGTAGATCTCGCCGGTCGGGATGATCTCGTAGCGCGGGTGCGCGAAGGTACCCAGCGTCACGTCGAACTCGTGCCGGTTCTCGGACTCCATGTGCTCGCGAACGAGCGCTTCGCGCCGTTCGCGCTGGGAGCTCACGGCATGAACTCGGGCACGTCGAACTCGGTGTCGACTGCTTCCTCTCGGCCGGCGTCAGCCGACCGCCGGCGCACGCGCGGAGTCGTTGCCAGTCCGATGCGATCGAGCTCGCCCCGCAGGTGAGCGTGAATCGCCTGGATGTCGCGCATAAGTCGTTCTGAGTTCGTCCGCAGGGAGCCGCTCAGCTCGTGGAGGTCACCCACGGCCTGCTTGCCCTCGATCTCAACCTGATCGGCCGTGCGGCGCGCATCGCCGAGGATCTGCTCGGCAACCTGTTCGGCGTCGCTGACGACCACCAGTGCCTTCGCAGTCGCCTCGCCGGTGATCTGCTTGGCCTCGGCGCGAGCCTTGTCCACGATCTTGGACGCTTCTGCGGCGGCCTCGTTCATCCGGTCGGCGGCGGCGCGGTCGCCCTCGGCGACCCGGTCCGCAGCCTGCTGCTCGGCCTCGGTCCGCAGTCGTTCGGCGACCTGTTCGGCCGCCTGGATGATTGAGGCGACCTGTTCGGCCGCGGTATTGGCGGCGGAGGATTCGCTCATGGCCGCAACGATAACCTGACCTGCCGATGGCAGAACGACGTTATGACCCCCGCAAGATTGAGCCCAAATGGCAGGAGCTCTGGGAACGCGAGCACACCTGGGAAGTTTCGAACGAGGGAATTGAGGCGGCTGAGAAGTGCTACGTGCTCGAGATGCTCCCCTACCCGAGCGGGGAGCCACATGTCGGCCACTTGAAGAACTACGCACTCGGGGACGCGATCGCGCACTTCAACCGCCGGGTCGGCCGGAAGGTCCTGCACCCGATGGGCTACGACGCGTTCGGGCTACCGGCCGAGAACAACGCGATCAAGACCGGCGTCCATCCGCGCGACGCGACCAACCGCTCAATCGAGGCATATCGCCACTGGTTCCACCGCTGGGGCATCTCGATCGATTGGTCGCGGGAGTTCGGCACGCACGAGCCGCGCTACTACCGCTGGACCCAGTGGTTGTTCCTCCGCTTATACGAGCGCGGTCTCGCCTACCGCAAGCAGGCGGCGGTCAAGTGGTGCCCGTTCGACCAGACCGTGCTGGCCAACGAACAGGTCATCGACGGGCGCTGTGAGCGGTGCGGCAACTTGGTCGAGCTGCGCCAACTCGAGCAGTGGTTCTTTCGGATCACCGACTATGCCGACCGCCTGCTGGACGATCTGGAGACGATCGACTGGCCCGAGCACGTCAAGACAATGCAGCGCAATTGGATCGGGCGCAGTGAGGGGGCCGAGGTCACGTTCCGCTGCGAGGAGCTGGGGATCGACTACCCGGTCTTCACCACCCGACCCGACACGCTGTTCGGCGCGACCTTCTTCGTGATGGCGCCTGAGCATCCCGATGTGTTCAGGCTCGCCAAGGGCACCGACCACGAAGGGGAGGTGCACGCGTACGTCAACCGTGCCGTGACCGAGTCCTCGGAGCTGCGCGGCGACATCGAGAAGCCGAAGACTGGCGTGCCGCTCGGGCGGACCGTCACGAACCCGGTCAACGGCGAACAGATCCCGATGTACGTCGCCGACTATGTGCTGATGGAGTACGGAACCGGTGCGGTCATGGCGGTGCCCGCCCACGATCAGCGCGACTATGAGTTCGCGCGGGCGTTCGATCTGCCGATTCGCCAGGTCGTCGCGCCCGCCGAAGGCGAGCCCGAGGAAGGGGAGGCGTTCGTCGCACACTCCGAGAACGAACGGCTGGTCAACTCGGGCGAGTTCAGCGGTCTGAGCGCGGTCGAGGGTAAGGAGGCGATCGTCGCGTGGCTCGATCGGCAGGGCAGCGGCCACGCGTCAGTCAGCTACAAGCTGAGGGACTGGTTGATCTCGCGCCAGCGCTACTGGGGCTGCCCGATCCCGATCGTCTACTGCGACCGATGCGGGATGGTGCCGGTCGCCGACGCCGATCTGCCAGTCGAGCTACCCGAGGTCGAGGACTACCAGCCCAGGGGCCGCTCGCCATTGGCCGCCGCCGAGGACTGGGTTAACGTCAAATGCCCCGAGTGCGGTGGCGCCGCACGGCGCGAGACCGACACGATGGATACCTTCGTCGACTCGAGTTGGTACTTCCTGCGCTACTGCGACGCCGCCAACGACGCCGCGCCCTGGAACCCGCGAATCGTGAATGCCTGGATGCCGATCGACCAGTACATCGGCGGGGTCGAGCACGCGATTCTGCATCTGATGTACGCCCGCTTCTTTGTGAAGGCGTTTGCCGACATGGACTTGCTCGATGTACAGGAGCCGTTTCAGGCGCTGTTTACGCAGGGGATGATCCTCGGATCAGACGGCGCCAAGATGTCGAGCTCGAAGGGCAACGTCGTCGAGCCGCGGCCGATCGTCGAGCGGTTCGGGGCGGATGCGGCCAGAACCTACGTGCTGTTCCTCGGGCCGCTCGATCAGGACGCTGCGTGGTCCGACACGGGAGTGGAGGGCGTGCATCGCTTCCTGGCTCGGCTCTGGCGGTTGGCGGACGAGCTGGGCCCGGGTCCCGCCGAGCAGCCACCCGAGCCGCAGGGCGACGCGCTCACGCTGGTACGCAAGGCCAACTGGGCAATCGACAAAGTGACGGGCGACCTGGCGACGCGGTTCGCATTCAACACCGCGATCGCCGCGGTCATGGAGCTCGTCAACGAGATCTACCGGCACTCGGATGCGGACCCAGCTGCGCGGCGGTTTGCGACCGCGACCGCAGCCTCGCTGGTATTCCCGTTCGCGCCCCATCTCGGCGCCGAGGTTTACGAGCAGCTGGCCGGCGGTCGAGTGTGGGAGGAGCCGTGGCCCGCGGCCGACGTGGGCATGCTGCAGACCGACACATTCGAGCTCGTGTGTCAGGTCAACGGGCGGGTGCGCGACCGCGTGATCGCGCCCTCGGGCGCTCCGGACGAGGAGCTCGAGCGCCTGTGCCTGGACACCCGCGGCGTGAAGAGTCACATGGACGGGCGCGAGGTCGCCAAGGTGATCGTCGTCCCCGACAAGCTCGTCAACGTGGTCCTGCGATGAGTGTCCCGAAGGGAAACTTCAAGCCCGCTTACCTGATCCACGGCGACGACCACGGCCGTATCGCGGAGCGGCGCGCGCGCCTGCGCGAGCTGGCCGAGCAGGACAGCGGAGCGGGCGGCCTCGAGCTGTTCGAGGGCGATCAGGCGACTCCCGAGGCCGTCGCCGCGGCGCTCAGCGCGATGACGTTCGCGCTCGGACGGCGCTTCATCGTCGTCGACGGAGTGGAGCGCTGGAAGGACCCGGAGCTCGAGCCGCTCGAAGCCGCGCTGCAAGCCATCCCACCAGACACGACCGTCGCCTTCTTCGCGCGCGAGAGTGACAAGGTCAAGGCGCCGGCGCGGCTCCACGAAGCGGTCCGCGACGCGGGCGGCGACATCTCCGCCGAGCAGATGCTGAGGTCGTGGGAGCTTCCGAAATGGGTGATCGGCAGCGCCCGCCAGCACGGGCTCGAGCTCGACTCGGAGGCCGCTCGGGCGCTCGTCGCGCATGTCGGAGAGCGCCAGCAGCGCCTGCTCCGCGAGCTCGAGAAGCTCGCGCTCGCGCTTGGCGCGGGCGCGACCGTCGGTGTCGAGGAGATCGACGAGCTGACCGCCTCGTCCGCCGAGCGCCGAGTTTGGACGCTCGCGGACGCGCTTGTGGCCGGAGACGAGGCGGCGGCGACACGGATGTTCGTCTCGCTGCGCGCGCAAGGCGACAGCGTCGCGGGCTTGATCTACGCGATCGCGCGGCGGTTGCGGGACGCGCTGAAAGTCGCGCACGCCCTGGAGCGCGGCGAGCCGGCCTCGCAGATCAAGCGCGGCCTGCGGATGCCCTCCCGCGCCGCTGATCAGCTGATCGCCGACGCGGGCCATGCCGGAGCGGAGAAACTGGCGCGAGCGATCGAGGAGCTCGCCGATCTCGAGTTTGTCTCGCGCAGAAGGTTCGCGAGCGAGGACACCGCGACGTTAGTCGCGATCGAGCGGATCGTCGGCTGAACGCTCTCCGGCGAGCATGCGCTCGCGCAGCCTCTCGCCTGTCCCCGCCCGCGCGGCCCGCGCGGCGCGGGCGTCCGAGAGCTCGACGCCGTGCTCCTGGGCGAAGTCGAGCAGAGCCTGACGATCTTCGTCTTGCTGCGCGAAGCGGTAGAACAGCCAGCCGAGCAGGATCGTGGTGAGGATCATCTCCTCGATCATCATCAAGCCGCCCGCCAGGCTCTGGTCAGAACCAGCGTTCAGCCCGCGCGCGGCGTCCGTCGCCTTGTAGACGCCATAGAACACCGAGTTGGCCCAGATCAGGACATTCCCAAGCACGGCGCCGGTGAACCTGACCAAGACCACGTAGCCGAGCGCACCCCAGCCCGCAAACCATCTCGGCTTGGGCAGCGGGCCGATCAGCCCCAGCCACAGCAGCGTCCCGAACCAGAAGAAGCACGCGTGCTCGAGCGCGTGGATGCCGTCGTGGCGGATCGCTGCTTGGTAGAAGAGCGGCACGTGCCAGCCGTAGAGGTTGACCGCCCACAGTCCAAGCGCGATGAGCGGGTGGGCCAGGACTCGCAGTGGCCGTGTCGCGCGGATATGTAGCAGCGGCTGGAGCACGGGGCCGGTGAGCCCGAAGACGACCAGCAGCGAGCAGAAGTCGCCGATCACGATGTG
The DNA here is from genome assembly GCA_963795505.1 of uncultured Actinomycetes bacterium. GTDB lineage: Bacteria > Actinomycetota > Thermoleophilia > Solirubrobacterales > Solirubrobacteraceae > Palsa-465. The sequence continues at coordinate 1,055,531 of CAWCIB010000008.1, read as the reverse complement.
CTGTGCCATGTGGGCGACCAGCACCTCGTCGCAAAGGCTGTCGAGTGGACCCACCTGGACCGCGGTCAGGAGCACGACGCCGGTGACGAACGACGCCACCCGCCAGCGCTCGACCGGGCGTTTCTCGCGCGACAGCGTCTGAAGGCGCCTTGCGTAGAGCGTCAGATACGCGACCGACGCGACGAGCGGCGGCGCCAGCTCACCCCAGTGCTGTCCTCCAAAGGCGGAAGCGAAGGGCAGGACCAGGTGCATCGATGCAAAGTTTGACGCGTCGCGTCCGGCGGGGGCGCGTCAGACGACGGCCCGGCGCGGGATGCGCTCGCGCTAGCCGCGACGGAGGCGCGCTGCCCGGGACTTCTTGCGTGCCCCGGTATTGCGATGCAAGGCCCCGCGCTTCACAGCCTTGTCGATCGTCTGCACGAGCACGCGATGCTCAGAGTCGGCGCTCGCATCGTCGCCCGAATCGATCGCGCGCTCGAGGCGACGGAAGTAGGTCTTGATCTTGGTCGTGTAGCGGCGGTTCTCGAGCCGCTCACGCTCGGCGCGGACGATGCGCTTCTTCTGAGACTGGATGTTTGCCATAGCAAAGCCGCGACTACTCGTCGCGGCGCAGCCGTACTATAGCCGCCCCGTGACAACCGAGACGATGACCACGGGGGGTTTGCCCACGCCTCCGCCTCCGCCGCAGCCGCCCCGTCGGCGGATCGCGGTCAACACGGCGATCTTCGCGCTCGCGACGGGCGCTTCACGCATCGCCGGGCTTGGTCGTGAGGTCGTTCAGGCCGCGTTCTTCAACACTTCGAAGGCCGCCTCGGCGTTCACGCTCGCCTCGCAGGTCCCGAACCTGTTCTCGAACCTGTTCTCGCAGGCCGCCTTGGGGGCGGCATTCGTGCCCGTATTCACGGAGATGCTCAGCGAGGGCCGCAAGCGCGACGCGTTCAAGCTCGCGTCGACCCTGTTCTGGATCATCCTGATCGGACTCGGCGCGCTGACTGCGCTCTGGATCGCGGTCGCCGGGTTGATCGTGCCCCTCTTCACCGGCGCGAGCATCCCGGTGGGCCTCACCGCCAGTCTGTCGCGCATCCTGTTCCCGGTCGTGCTCCTGTTGAGCCTGACCGGTTTGCTGGTCGGGATTCTCCAGTCCTACGACGAGTTCACGATCCCCGCGATCGCCCCCGCGGTCTGGAACATCGTGATCCTGGTGTTGCTGGTCGCGCTGCGCAACCAGTTCCACCAGCGGATCTACGCATACGCAGTCGCGTGGTTGGTCGCGACTGTCGTGCAGCTGCTGATGGCCGGCTGGGCGCTGCGGCGGATCGACTTCCGGCTCGGGTTTCAGATCGACTGGCGTGATCCGCGTGGTGCGGCAGGTGCTGATCCTGTTCCTCCCGGTGACGATGAGCATCGGGATCGTCAACCTCGACATCTTCATCAATGCCGGCTTTGGGTCGCTGGTGTCGAGTCGTGCGCCGGCGGCGATCAACAACGCGTTCCGGATCTACATGCTGCCCCAAGGCGTGTTCAGCGTCGCGGTCGCGACCGTCCTGTTCCCGACGCTCACCCGCATGGCCGCCCGGCGTGACCCCGTCGCGATGCGCCGCGCCCTCGGCAACGGGATGCGCCAGATCAATCTGCTGCTGATCCCTTCGGCCGCGATTCTGCTGGTGCTCGCGACTCCGATCACGAGGCTGGTCTATCAGCACGGCACGTTCCACTCCGACTCGACCCACCTCGTCGCAAAGGCGTTGTTCTGGTTCTCGTTCAGCCTCCCGTTCGCGGGCATCAATCTGTTGCTGACGCGGTGCTTCTTCGCGCTACAGCGACCCTGGATCCCCACCCAACTGGCGGCGCTGAACATGCTGGTCGATGTCCTGGTCAGCGTCGCGCTGTATCTACCGGCCGGCATTTCCGGGCTGGTCATCGGGACAGCCGCGGCGAACATCGTGATGACCGTGCTCCAGCTCTACCGGCTGCGTAGCGGCTTCGCTGGCCGCCTCGAGGGTGCCCAGACGATGATGGTCACGGCCCGGATCGTGGCAGCGACCGTGGTCATGGCCGCGGTCACGCGGCTGCTGTGGGCGGTGCTCGACAGCCTGCTCGGTCGCTCGCTCCCAGCCCAGGTCGTGTCGGTCGGATTTGCGGTCACCGTGGCGTCGGTGCTGTACGGATGGCTGGTGCTGGCGATGCGGATCGCAGAGGCGCGGCAGATCCAGCAGCTCGTGATGGTCGTCTGCGCCGCGCCTGATCAGCCGCCGGCGGCCGCGCCGCCGATCTTGCAAGTGGCACAGTCCACGACGGACATGGGCCTCGACGAGCAGCGCCATGCGAGCGCGCTCCTCACGATCGCGCTCTACGGACCGCTAACCGTCACCCAGCTCGCCGAGCGCCACCACGTGAGCGTCAAGACCTCGAGCCTGATCGCGGTCCAGCTCGAGCAGGCAGGGCTGATCGAAAGGCGGCAGGACCCCGAGGACCGGCGGCGGACGATCCTCGCGATCGCGCGCGGCAAAGAGCAGGCGGTCAAAAAAGGGCTCGATCGCCGGGGCGCGCACCTAGCCCGCGCGCTCGAGCGCCTCACTCCTGCTCAGCGCGACGGCCTGATCAGGGGCTGCGCGTGCTGGCGGAAGAGCTGGCCCGCGACCGCGCCTGACCGCGCGCCAAATACCCTAGGTCGTTATGGCCGACCAGGCCCACATCCGCAATTTCTCGATCATCGCCCACATCGATCACGGCAAGTCGACGCTCGCCGACCGCATTCTCGAGCTGACGCACACCGTCGATCCCCGCGCGATGCGGGCCCAGGTGCTCGACTCGATGGAGCTCGAGCGCGAGCGGGGGATCACGATCAAGGCCCAGGCGGTGCGGGTTTTCTACAAGGGCTATCAGCTGCAGCTGATCGATACTCCGGGTCACGTCGACTTCACCTACGAGGTCTCGCGGTCGCTGGCCGCGTGCGAGGGCGCGCTGCTGGTGGTCGATGCCTCGCAGGGCGTTGAGGCCCAAACCGTCGCGAACACCTATCTGGCGGTCGAGGCCGGGCTCGAGCTGATCCCCTGCCTGAACAAGGTGGATCTGCCGGGAGCCGAACCCGAGCGCGTGGCCGGAGAGGTGGCGGACCTGCTCGGTGAGCCGCCCGAGCAGGTGCGGCGGATCAGCGCCAAGACCGGCGATGGCGTGACCGAGATCCTGGATGAGCTGATCGAGCGGATTCCGCCCCCGCAAGGCGACCCCGACGCTCCTCCCCGGGCGCTGATCTTCGACTCGGAGTTCGACTCCTACCGCGGTGTGATCGCCTACATCAGGGTGGTCGACGGCGTGTTCAGGAAAGGCGAGGCGATTCGCGCGATGCAGGCCGGGACCGAGGCCGAGATCGACGACATCGGCTTCTTCACCCCGCAGATGACCTCGGCGCCTGAACTCCACGCCGGCGAGGTCGGTTTTCTGATCACCGGCATCAAGGACGTGACCAAGCTCCGCGTCGGCGACACGCTGACGAGCAAATCGACCCCCGCTTCGGAGCCGCTACCCGGCTACCGCGAGGTCAAGCCGATGGTGTTCTGCGGCCTATTCCCGGTCGACTCCGATGACTACCCCGACCTGCGCGATGCGCTCGAGAAGCTGTCGCTCAATGACGCCGCGCTGTCATGGGAGCCCGAGACATCAGACGCTCTCGGGTTCGGATTCCGCTGCGGTTTTCTCGGCCTGCTGCACATGGACATCGTGCGCGAGCGGCTCGAGCGCGAATACGACCTCGAGCTGCTGCAGACCATGCCGAACGTCGGGTATGAGGTCACGCTCACCGACGGGACGGTCGTTCCCGTCCACTCTCCCAACGATATGCCCGACCCGACGACGGTTGACGCGATCCGCGAGCCGTTCATCCGCGCCCAGCTGCTGACACCCAAGGAGTTCGTGGGCTCGATCATGGAGCTCTGCCAGGAGCGCCGCGGCACGCATGCCGGCATGCACTACCTGTCGGCCGAGCGCGTCCAGCTGACCTACGACCTACCGCTGGCGGAGATCGTGCTCGACTTCTTCGACCAGCTCAAGTCGCGCACCCGCGGCTACGCGTCGCTCGATTACGAGCTGATCGGGCTGCGCGAGTCCGACCTGGTCAAGCTGGACATCCTGCTTGGCGGGGACCCGGTCGATGCGCTGTCGATGCTCGTGCATAAGACGAAGGCGTACGACGTCGGTCGCACGATGGTGGAGAAGCTGCGCGAGAAGATCCCCCGGCAGCAGTACGACGTTCCAGTCCAGGCGGCGATCGGCTCGCGGATCGTCGCGCGGGAGACCATCAAGGCCTACCGCAAGGACGTGACCGCGAAGTGCTATGGGGGCGACATCACCCGCAAGCGCAAGCTCCTCGAGCAGCAGAAGCGCGGCAAGCAGCGGATGAAGCAGGTTGGCCGGATCGAGGTCCCGCAGGACGCGTTCCTGGCCGTGCTGGAGCTGAGCCAGCCGGCCCAGAAGGGCTAGACGAGCCCGGCAGCGGCCGCCTAGTAGGCGAATCCAGGAGCGAGCGCGTTGCTGGCCTGTTCAGCTCCGGCCCCAGCAAGCTCCTTGTGGTCGAGCGTCTCGAATGCCGTCACGACCTCGGGGTCGAACTGAGCTCCGGCCTGGCGCTTGATCTCATCGACCGCGCGTCCAATCTCCCATCTGGGCCTACCCGGTCGCTCGTGCGTGAGCGCATCGAACACGTCGGCTACCGCCGTGATTCGCCCCGAGATCGGAATCTGATTGCCCGCGAGCCCCGTGGGGTACCCGTCGCCATCCCACCGCTCGTGGTGGGTCCGCGCGATCTCGGCGGCCATACGCAACACCGGCGAGCGTGCGGGCGAGAGGATTCGCGCGCCGATCTCGGCATGGCGCATCATGTTCTGCCGTTCGACCGCGGTCAGCGGACCCGCCTTGAGCAGAACCCGCCGCGAGATTCCGACCTTGCCGAGGTCGTGGAGCGGTGCGGCGTTGCGGATCATCGCCACGAACCGCTCCGGAAGTTCCATGGTCTGCGCGATCACCGCAGCCGTTCGCCCGACCCGCTGGGTGTGCTGTTGGGTGTCGTCGTCGTGGTACTCAGCCACGGCGACGAGAAGGGTGAGCGTCTCGAGTCTGGCCTGCTCGAGCTCGTTTGTACGGGTGCGAAGGTCCTCGAGCGTGTTCTCCAGATCCTGGGTTCGCCCCGTCTCGGCCTCGACCACCGGTGCGTCGCGATCGGCCAGCTGTCGCTGGAGATCTCGCGCCTGAAGCAGGTTCCTGACCCGCAGCAACAGCTCAGTCTCGTCAATCGGCCTCGTCACGAAGTCACGTGCCCCCAACGACAGTGCGCGGTGGCGCGCATCCCGCTCGCCCTCCGCACTGATCACGACCACGGGAAGCCGCTCGCGCTCGAGCATCCCGCCGCGAATCGCGGACAGGACCTCGAAACCCGCCTCGGCCCTCATCGGGCAGGCGAGCAGGAGCAGATCGGGCTGCCATGCCTCGCACAGCTCGGGCACCCTTTCTGGCTCCTCGCTGGCGAGCACCTCGGTGTAGCCCTCGTCGGCCAGGATCTTCTGGAGCAGCTCGACGTTGGCGAGGTCGTCGTCGACGACCATCAGCCGCATGCAATTCAGCCCGGACATACCGGTCCCACGTGTTCTGTGCGCGTCACAAGGATCCTCTCTGTCCCAAATCGGCACGCGCGCCCGATCAATTGAGCAAAACAGCCGTTTTATCGTGCACTCGCTGCCAGGTTAAGGCGGCCGAGCCCCGTACCGATATACGAGGTGCAGGAAGAAATCACGATGCTCAAACAAACATCGCGCAATAACGAGCGGGTTGTCGGCGGGGGTTGGCTGTGTCCGACCCCCGCTGACCGCATGCGGCTAACCGACATGAGCCCAGCGGTGCGCCGGGCTCGCCTGCTGGCGGCGCTGTTCGCCGGCGTGGGCCTGCTGGCGATGGCTCCCTGGTTGGGGTGGACTCCGCTCGCGGTATTCGCGCTCGTACCCGTGCCACTGCTGGTGCTGGACCGCTTCCTGTCGCGCTCGAGCCGGCCCGAGCGGTTCGTCGCCGGCACGCTGGTGCTCAACACGGTCTTCATCCTTGTCGCCGTCTCACTCACCCACGGCGTCCGCAGCCCGCTGCTCCCATGGGTCGCGATCCCCGTCGTGACGGCGGCTGCGCGCTTCAGGCCGGCGGTCTTCCTGTGGGGAGCGTTCTTGGCGCTGGGCGGCGCGATCGTAGCCGTCGCGATCGCGTCATCGAGCGCGCTCGTCCACGATCCCTCGCCCGTGATCGGGATCACGGTGCTGCTGGCGGGGCTTGTTGCCACGCAGCGGCCATTGCTCGATGCCGAGACGCGCTGGCGTCGCGACGCGGTGCTAGACCCGCTGACGGGCCTACTCAACCGACAAGGGCTCGAACGGCGCTTCCGAGAGGTCGCCGAGCAGGCACGCCTCACCGCGCAGCCCGTGTCACTGGTCGTGTTCGACCTCGACGATTTCAAACGCCTCAATGACGCGCACGGCCACGCCCAGGGTGACGCGATCCTGACCGACATTGCCTACGAGCTGCGCAAGACACTGCGCTCGTTCGAGCTCCTGTACCGGATCGGGGGCGAGGAGCTGCTGCTGATCCTCCCGGGTGCCGAGCTCGAGCGTGGCTGCCAGATCGCCGAGCAGGCGCGTCGCGCGATCGAGGACAGCCGGCCGGCGGGCCATGACGTCACGGCCTCGTTCGGCGTGACCTGCGCGAGCGGCGAGGAGATCGAGTTCGAGTCGATGTTCAGCGACGCCGATCGGTCCCTGTATGCGGCCAAGCGGGACGGGCGCAACCGCATCGCCTACGCGGCCGACAGCCAGCCGCCGCTGGTCATGGCGCCCGCGCCGCTCGCGGTCGCCTAAACCGGCTAATCGACGGCGCGCGCAGCTGCCGGGACGTACACGGCCCAAGTGGCGAGCGCGAGCGCGGCCGCGACTGCGAGCGGCACGAACAGCTCGGTCTTCAACAGCAACGCCCCGGCCACCGCGCCCCGCGAGCATCGCGACCACGGCCGCAGCCCGTCGCATCCTGCCGGTGCGGTTGGCCGCAAGCCCCGTCAGCGTGCCCGTCAACACCGTAGTTGTCAGATCCGGCACGCCGATCTGCCGCGCAGCCGCGTTGCGAACCCCCATCCCGACCGCGAGCAAGACGATCAGGGAATAGCCCGACGCGTGGCGCGGATGCACATCGGCCGCCGCTGCGACGATCGCCGCCGCCACCACCAGCACGACCTCGATCGCCAACGCGCGCTCCAGGAGCGTGTGGTGGACCTCGCCGACGCGATCCACGAGCAAGCCTCCGGCACGGGATCCGGCGAGAAAGGCGGCCAGCGAGATCAGCGGGGCCACGACCGGCAGCCCGCCACTACCGGCGATCCCAAACCCGAGCAGGACGACGTTGCCCGTCATGTTGGCAGTGAACACGCGGCCGAGCCCGAGATAGCTGACGGCGTCGATCAGGCCGGTCGTGAAAGTCAGTACGAGCAGCGCACGGGGCAGCGGATGGCGCAGGCTCGTGACGTCCACGAGCGCTTACGTCGTCAGAGCCACGCGCGGCGGTCGGCGTGATGCGTCACTTGCCACTGGGTCCGATGGCGGATCGCGCGAGTGTGGGCACGGCGCCCTCGGAAGGCACATAGGCAGACCACGCCTATCAGCCATACCGTCGCCAGCCCGGCGAGCACGGCTGCGAGTACGGCGACCACAACGAGCGCTGCGAGCACGATCGCGACACCCAGTGCGGCGCGCGTGAGCAGACTCGACGTGGAGCGCCGCGCCACCGGTGCCCTGGGAAGGTCGGCCACGACACTATGTAGCTCGCCGTATGTCCTCGCCCTTAGGGCGGTGGCCAGCCGTTGCTCGAGCTCCTCTGCGAGCAGTCGACCCTCGGCGGCCGCCTGGCGCAGGCGTTCCGCGACCTGTTCCCGATCGGCGTCAGAAGCCCTAAATGCCGAGTACCTAGCCATCGGTCATCAGGCTAGCGCGATGCCTCGACTCCGGCAAGAGACCGATCGCGACGAGCATCGCTATGCCGACGAGCACCATCTCGACCACGAACGCTCCCAGGCTGAGGGCGTTGTCGATCGCCGGCAGCTTGTCGGTCGTAAAGGCGTGATAGGCGAAATGGGGGAGGGTCGCCGCCAGAAAGGCCGCACCAGCGACCAGCACCAAAGGTCGCGAGAACCAGATCGCTGCGCCGAACAGCAACACCGCGAAGCCGAGCTCGGCGGCTGCGTAGTCACGCAGCAGGTGCTCGTTGAACGGCCCGAGAGGAGAGACCCAATGGCGGCCGAAGCCGGGGAAGTTCTTGTAGAAGGAGCGCGGCGCAATCTCGGCCCAGACGCCGATTTCCGCCTGAGCCGCGGCCACGAGTGCGAGCAGGGCGCGAGCTACAGCCCTCACGTCGGGCATGCTATGTGACCGCCTATGGATCTTTGTGTGAAAGACCGCACGTGCATCGTCACCGGTGCGTCGGGCGGAATCGGGCGCGCTACGGCCGCCGCGCTCGCGGCCGAGGGCGCGCGGCTGCTCTTGGTCGGCCGCCGCCAGGATGCGCTCGACGAGGTCGCCGGCGCCTGTGGCAGCCAGGCCGAGACGCTCGCGCTCGACCTCACTTACCCGGAGGCCGCCGACCGAGTGGTCGAGGCCTGCCAGAGCCGCTTCGGGCGGGTGGACGTGCTCGTCAACGGCGCGGGTGGGACGGCCGTGAAGACGCTCGAGGAGCTCACAAACGCCGACTGGCAACTGCAGTGGGAGCTGCACGTGATGGCACCGATGCGACTGATGCGCGCGGCGGCGCCGGCCATGGCCGAGCGAGGCTGGGGGCGGATCGTCAACGTGTGCTCGTCTTCGGGCAAGCGCCCCTCGGGCACCAACATGGCCTACTCCGTTACAAAGGCCGCCCAGCTGTCGCTCTCGCGGGCATTCGCGGACCTGTACGCATCGAAGGGAGTGCTCGTCAACGCCGTGGCGCCGGGGCCGATCGCAGGTGATCTGTGGCTGGCACCCGGGGGCTTGGCGGATCAGCAGGCCGAGGCTCGGGGTGTGAGCCGCGACGAGGTGCTGGCATCCGTCGCCGAGCGGACACCGATCGGACGTCTGGGCACAGAGGAGGAGATAGCCGCCGTGATCACGTTCCTCTGCTCGGAGCAGGCGTCCAACGTCGCCGGCGCCGCATGGTCGGTCGACGGCGGAACGGTGCCCGTGATCATCTGAAACGATGCATCGATGAACGCCGCCGGCAAGACCTATCCCTCCGTGACCTATGCCGTGGGCCGGGAGAAGATCCGTGAGTACGCTCGCGCGGTAGGCGAGACGAATCCGCTCTACCTCGACGTCGGGGCCGCCCGGGCGGCGGGCTACGCGGACGTCGTAGCGCCGCCGATGTTCGCGGTTGTCTTCCAGGCCTCGGCCGTCGGCCCGGGGATGGTCGATCCGGAGCTAGGTATCGACTTCTCGCGCGTCGTGCACGGTGGTCAGGAACTCGTGTGGGGTCCGCTGGTCGTCGCCGGCGATGAGGTCACCTCGACGGCCACGGTCAAGGGCGTATCGGAGCGTGCCGGGATGAGCTTCTTCGTATTTGAGGTGGCTTCTGAGAACCAGAGCGGGGACACGGTCTGTACCGGGACCTGGACGATCATCGTCAGGGGGTCGGGGTGAACGTCGGCGACAAGATCGAGCTCGAGGTCACCCCGGACCCGTACGTGACCGTCCGCTACGCGGGCGCATCGGGCGATTTCAACCCGATCCACATCGACGAGGACTTCGCGCGCAAGGTCGGGCTTCCCGGCCGGATCCTCCACGGGCTCTGGACGATGGCCCAGGTGGCGCGAGCGCACACCGACGCCGCGGGCGCTCCCGAGAAGCTGAAGCGTCTGTCGGTCCAGTTCCGGGGGATGGGCGCCCTTGACCAGGAGGTGATCGTCGAAGGCACCGTGCGCGAGATTCGTGACGGCGTCGCGATCGTGGACTCCGAGGCGCGACAGGGCGAACAACGGCTTGTGAAGAACGCCGTCGGCGAACTAGATCTTTAGGTACTGCAGCGCACCCGCCCGCTCGGCGCGGGCGCTGTGCCGGGCTCCTGCGGCGGCGGCGCCGAGTTGACCGTCACCGGGTACGCCGGGACGACGGTCTCCTCGAGCGTCTTGAGGCTGTTCGTCGAGTCGGTCGCCAGATCGAGGGGAGCGCTCTCGGCACAGCTGCTCATCGTGATGCGCGGGTCGATCCTCGAGGGCTGAGGCAGCGACGGCACCGAGGTGTCGACGGCGGCGAAGTTGAACGCCTTCGTCAGGTCGCCGGTGACAGAGCGTCGCCACGCCGACAGGTTGGGCACCTCGGCGCCGAAGCGCGTCTCGAGGAAGCGCAGCAGCGAGGTGTGATCGAACCTGTTGTTGCACACGAACCCACCGCGCGCGAACGGCGAGACCACCATCAGCGGCACGCGGAAGCCGAGCCCGATCGGGCCGACCACGCCGCCGGCGTCAGACGGCAGCGGGTTCACGGTCAGATACTCGCCGGCCGTGCCTGCCGGTGCCGTCGTGGGGGGCACGTGGTCGAAGAAGCCCCCGTTCTCGTCATGGGTGATGAGCAGCGCGGTCTTGGCCCAGAGCGTCGGGTTAGAGACGAGCGTGTTCAGCACGTCGGCGGCGACCGACTCGCCGAAGATCGGGGGCGCCGGTGGATGCTCGGAGTCGATCAGGTTGGCGAGGATCCAGGAGACCTGAGGTAGCGTCCCGGCCGTCACGTCAGCCTTGAAGGTCGCCGGGTAGAGCGGCGTGAGCGCGTTGGCGCTGAGCACCGGATTCGACCAGTACTGCTTGAAGTACGGCAGCACGTTGTCGCCGAAGTTGCCGTCTGGATTGCCGTAGACCTTCCAGCTGATCCCCCGCGCCTGGAGCTGCTCTGGATAGGTCGTCCAGCTGAGCGTGTTGTAGCGCTCGATCCGGGTGGAGCTGGTCGACAGGATCGGGCCGCCCTGTGTCCCCGCCGGGTCGAGCCAGGCCGACATCGAATACAGGCGGTTCGGGTCGGTCGGCCCGATGACCGAGCAGTGGTAGTTGTCGCAAACCGTGAATGCGTCCGCCAGCGCGTAGTAGAACTGCATGTCGTTGCGCGTGTAGTAGCCCATCGTCAGCGGCCCGTCGGCGGCTCCGTCGACCGCCAGGTGCCCGCTCACGAAGCCGTCCAACTTGCCGCCGTCCCAATACGTGTGCTGCGGGGCCCAGTCGTGGTCGATGTCGTTCGTGCACTCGCCGTTGTGGTACGAGTCGAAGTGGAACGGATACAGGTGATCGCCGTCGAAGCCGTTCGGATAGCCCGGCTGTGCGAAGATCGTCAGACCGCTGCGGTCGTGCAGATGCAGGACGTTCGGGTCGGCGAAGCCGCGCACGCCGCGATAGGAGCCGAAGTAGTGGTCGAACGAGCGGTTCTCCTGGATCAGGATCACAATGTGCTCGATGTCCTTGAGGCTTCCGCATTGCGGCGAGGCGGCGAGCGCTCGCGCAATCAGTTCGTTGTAGGCGAGCGCGGATGCGCCCGCAGCGACGCCTGCCTTGAGGATCTGGCGGCGTGTCAGCTCTGCTCGCATTTGCAACCTCCCTTTGGGCGCGGAAAACCTACTCCTAAAATCAGGCAAATGCCAGTGGTAACCGACCGATGCTGACCAACCGCCAGGAGCTCGTGCTGCGCAAGGTCGTCGAGGAGTACCTCGCGGTCGGATCGCCCGTGGGCTCGAAGGCGCTGTCGGCGGAGGCCGACATCGCGTGGGGCCCGTCCACGATCCGGCACGAGCTTCAGAGCCTCGAGGAGCTTGGCCTGCTCGCCCACCCACACACCTCCGCCGGACGTGTGCCGACACAGGCCGGCTATCGCTACTTCGTCGACCGTCTGCTGCCCGAGGACAGGGGCGGCCCGACGCTGTCCCTGTCGCTCGTGCGCCGGGAGCTTGACGATGCGATGCGCGTGACGACCGGGACGCTCTCGCAGGTCAACAACCTGCTTGCGATCGTGACCGCGCCGCCGATTGAGACCTCGACGATCAAGCACGTCGAGGTGCTCGTGCTCCAGCCTCAGGTGCTCATGGTTGTCGTCATCACCTCGACCGGCGGCGTCACAAAGCGGATGTTCACCTTTCCGCGCGAGGTCGACCAGGGGCTCACCCACTGGGCCGCCAGCTACCTCAACGAGCGTCTGATCGGACTCGGGCTGGGCGCGCGGATGATCGCCGGGAAGCTCCACGACCCCTCGCTGTCCCACGCCGAGGTGGCGTTCCTCGATGCGATCGCCCCGGTCTTCACCGAGCTGGAGCAATCCGCGGAAGCGACGCTCTACGTTGACGGCGCCGCGCGGCTGATCGAGCTGCACCGCGTCGGTGATGTCTCAGAGCTTCACGCGCTGATGGCGATGCTCGAGCGGCGCGTGACGCTGCTCGCCGTGGTGAGGACCGCGCTGACCGAGCGCGGCGTGCTGGTCCGCATCGGCGCCGAAAACGACGCGCCGGCGCTTCGCTCGCTCGCGCTGGTGGCGGCCAGCTATGGGCTACCGCAGCGCAACCTCGGCGCTGTGTCGGTGATCGGTCCGATGCGGATGGACTATGGGCGCGCGATCCGCTCGGTCCGCGACGCCGCCTCGCAGCTGTCTCGCTTCGTGACCGAGGTGTACGACGAGCGATGAGTGACCGGATGGGTCATGCGGACTCCGAACTCGGCGAGCCAGGATGGCGAGCGGAGTCCGCATGACGCGCGACTACTACGAAGTTCTGGGCGTCTCCCGCGACGCGTCGGAGGCCGAGATCAAGAAGGCCTTCCGACGTCTCGCGCGTGAGCTGCACCCCGACGTCAACAGCCACGATCCCGACGCTGAATCGAAGTTCAAAGAGGCTGCCGAGGCGTACGAGGTCCTGTCCGATTCCGAGCGTCGCGCGATCTACGACCGCTACGGACAGGAGGGCCTGCGAAGCGGCGGCTATGCGCCCAACTTCGAGGCGTTCGGCTCGGTGGCCGACATCTTCGAGGCCTTCTTCGGCGGGTCGGGGAGCCCGTTCGGCGACATTTTCGGCAGCGGCGGCGGGCGTCCCGTTGGACCCATGCAGGGCGGCGACGTCGCGGTTGGCGCCGAGATCTCGCTCGCCGATGCACTGCACGGTGCCTCGGTACCGCTGTCATATGAGGTGATCGAGCGGTGCGAGCACTGCAACGGCAACGGCGCCGAACCCGGCACCCCGATCGAGGCCTGCGAGCGGTGCGGTGGCTCGGGTCAGTTGAGGGCCGTCACACGCACCCCGTTCGGTCAGATGATGCGCACCACCGTGTGCGACAAATGCGGCGGAGAGGGTCGCGTCCCGCGCGAGCCATGCCATGTCTGTCGCGGTCGCGGCCGCAAAGTCGAGCGGGCAACCTTTTCGATCGACGTGCCCGCCGGCATCGATGACGGACAGCGAATCAGGATCGCGGGCCGCGGCAACGCCGGTGAGCGCGGCGGGCCGCCGGGCGATCTGTACGTGCAAGTGCGGGTGCGCGAGGATCCTCGCTTCGTTCGCGACGGCGACGACCTCGTCACCGTCGTCGATATCGCCGCGCCGCTGGCCGCGCTCGGCACAACGGTGCGGGTACCCACCGTGGACGACGAGGTCGAGCTCGAGGTTCCCGCCGGAACCCAGCCGCACGAGATACTGCTCATCCGTGGTGAGGGGATGCCGGCCCTGCGCGGCCGGCGCACCGGAAACCTCCGGGTGGTCGTCAACGTGGTCGTGCCCAAGCATCTGAACCACGAGCAGCGCGCGCTGCTCGAGCAGCTTTCGGGCTCGCTGACCGAGCAGAACCTTCGCACCGACGAGGGCGTGTTCGGAAAGCTGCGCCGAGCGTTCGGCGGTTGATCCGGCTCGCGGTTCGAGTCCGTCGCGAGCAGGCGGAGCTGGTGCTCGCTGAGCTGATCGAGCTTGCACCGAGTGGCATCGAGGAAGTGGAGGTCGGGGAGGGCCTGATCGAATACGCGATCTATGGACCGCCCGGCGAGTTGCCGGCGCTCCCCGATCTGAAGGCCGCGGTCGGCAGCGCGCTGGTCGAAGTCACGACGAGCGAGATCGCCGATGACTGGAGCGATCGCTGGCGCGCGTTCCACAGGCCGCTCGTGCTCGACGGACGTCTGACCGTGCGCCCCCCGTGGGAGCCCGCCGGCGACACCCAGATCGATCTGGTGATCGACCCGGGCCAGGCGTTCGGGACGGGTGGGCACGCGACGACGCGGCTATGTCTCGAGCTTCTGCTCTCGATTCCGGCGGACGGCTCCTTGGTTGACCTCGGGTGCGGATCCGGGGTCCTGGCGATCGCGGCGGCGCGGCTCGGCTTTGCGCCGGTGATCGGGCTCGACAACGACGCCGCCGCGGTCGAGGCCACGCGCGCCAACGCTGCCGCCAATGATGCCCGCGTCGAGGTCGAGAGCTTTGACCTGCGCACCCGCCCGGCACCGGAGGCCACGACCGTCACCGCGAACCTGCTCTCAGCGCTATTGCTCCAGTGGAGGGGGCGCGGCGCCCAGAGAGTGATCGCCAGCGGGATCCTTCAGAACGAGGCCGATCGAGTGTCGACGGCGTTCGAGGGCTTCCGGGAGTGCGCCCGGCTTACGGACGGGGACTGGGTCGCACTCCTGCTGGAGCGCTAACGCGCCCAGATCTTGGCCCCCTGGACGATGACCGCGGGTCGCTCACGGTCCATCCTTCAGCGCGTGCCAAATCCGCTCGCGATCGGCGTGACCCTCGGTGGACTGCTGCTCGACGTGGTGGCGCCGCGGCCCAAGCCTCGAGTTGGTCTTGATGCCGGACTCTCTCCTCTCCCTCCCGGCCCACTGTCTCGAGGACACCGCGGTAGTCGAGATCGCAGAACGGGCGCCCGATCGCGAGCGGCTGGCACCCCAACTGCGACCTGATCGCGTGAGAGTCCATTACGCTGCGCGTCCATGTTGGGACGACGCGCAGCAGTTCTCGCGTTCGCATTGATGCTCGCGGCACCCGCGAGCGCGGCCGCGTTCGACGCCCACGGCAGCGTCGAGCAGGTGTACGCCACGGGCCTTTCACCGTCAGCGGGGACATCGCTCGTGAACTCCTCGGGGCACACGGTTGCCAGCGCATCCGCCGACTCGCTCGGCGGCGTGCTCTATCGCAACGTCAGCCCGGGCGGCGGCTACCGCGTCCTCAGCGGCGGAGTCCAGTCGCCGCCGTTGACCGTGCTCTCTACGCAATCGGCTCCACCCGACCCGTCGATCTACAACCAGACGATCCCAACCGACGGCTACGGCTACCTGACAACTCGCGACGGGACCAAGCTCGCGATCGACGTTCGCCTGCCGACGGACATTCCGACCCAGCTGGGGGTTCCGCTTCCGATACCCCTGCCCGCGATCCTGGGCCAATACCCGACGCTGATCGAGTACTCAGGCTACGGCTATGCGGACCCCTCGAGCCCTCAGAACGGGATCGCGATCCTCGCCAACCTGATGGGCTTCGCGGTCGTCGATGTGAACATGCGTGGGACGGGCTGTTCCGGTGGTGCGTACGACTTCTTCGAGCCGCTCCAGAACCTCGACGGGTACGACGTGATCGAGACCGTCGCGCACCAGCCGTGGGTCCTGCACCACAAGGTCGGGATGATGGGGATCTCCTACGGCGGCATCAGCCAGCTGTTCACCGCCCAGACCCAGCCGCCCGACCTGGCCGCGATATCGCCGCTGTCGGTGATCGACCAGACCCAGACGACGCTCTACCCGGGTGGCATCCTCAACACCGGCTTTGCCGTCGCGTGGGCGATGGAGCGGGTCCACGACGCGCTGCCGGCGTCGGCCAACGGAGGCCAGGCGTGGGCTTACCAGCGCATCCAGCAGGGCGATCAGACCTGCGCCAGTAACCAGGCCCTCCACGGCGAGGCGGTCAATCTGCTGGCCAAGATCCGCGCCAACTCCCACTACGTGCCGGCCGTAGCCGACCCGCTTTCGCCGATCACCTTCGTCAACAAGATCAACGTCCCGGTGTTCATGGCCTGCCAGTGGACCGATGAGCAGACGGGCGGGCACTGCCCCGACCTGGCCGAGCACTTCAGCGGCACTCAGCACAAGTGGTTCACGTTCACCAACGGCGCCCATGTCGACTCGCTCGACCCCGCGACGTTCAACCGCTGGTGTGACTTCCTCCAGCTCTACGTCGCTCAGCAGACACCCGCGATCGGCTGTGCGCTGACACATGGGGCGTCGCCGTTGATCTACCAGCAGGCGATGGGTATCAACGGCGTCACGCTGCCGTCCGACCCGATTCAGCAGCAACTGACCTACGGCGGAGCGTTGCAGGCGTTTGAGCAGCTGCCGCAGATCCGCATCCTGTTCGACAACGGCGCCGGTGGGTCGTCGCCAGGCCAGCCGCTTCCGGGGTTTGAGCAATCCTTCTCGAGCTTCCCGATCCCGGGCACGACCGCCCGTTATTGGTACCTGGCACGCAACGGCACGCTTCGCGGCGCGGTCGGCCGCAAGGGCGCCAACAAGTTCACCTGGAACGCCCATGCCCAGCCGCTGACTGACTTCAACGGTCCCCAGGACGGAAGCGCGGGAGGCATCTGGACCGCAACGCCTTCGTACAAGTGGACGCAGAACCCGGCCGGGAGCGCCGTCTCCTACCTGACCGCGCCGCTCCAGAGCAACACGACCGTGATCGGCGCCGGCGCCATCCACGTTTGGGTTCGCTCGTCTCGCCCGAACGTCGACCTCCAGGCGACGATCACCGAGGTGCGGCCAGACGGGATCGAGACGTTCGTGCAGAACGGCTGGGTGCGGGCCAACGAGCGCAAGCTCGATCGCTCGAAGAGCACGCTGCTCGAGCCGGTCCTCAGCCTGCGGGCCAAGGACGTGAAGCCCCTGTCGAGCAAACACTTCGTCGAGGTCACGATCCCGCTCTACTACGAGGGTCACGTCTACCGCGCCGGGTCGCGGATCCGTGTGACGATCTCCGCACCGAACGGCGAGCAGCCGATCTGGGCGTTCGGCCAGACGAGCCCGGCGCACAAAGCCACGGTGACGATCGCTTTCGGGAAGCGGATGCCGTCGGCGCTGATCCTGCCGGTTGTGCCAGGCGTGAGCGTCCCGACGGGGCTGCCACCATGCCCCGGTCTGCGCGGGGAGCCTTGCCGGCCGTATCAGCCGTTCAGGGACCTGAACGCAAAGCTTTAGAGCGCGTGTCGCGCGCGACCGAGGATCGCAACCGGCGCATGCTGCGGGCCCGGGACACGATGGACCGCGCGTTCGCACGGCCACTCGATGTTCCCGACCTGGCCCGAGTTGCGCACGTGTCGCCTGCGCACTTCAGCCGCCAGTTCCGCGAGACATTCGGCGAGACGCCGCACCGCTACCTCCAGCGCCGGCGAGTCGAGCGGGCGATGGAGCTGCTCCGGGACACGCGTCGTCCTGTCACAGAGATCTGCCTCGATGTCGGATTCCAGAGCCTCGGCACCTTCAGCCGCACGTTCAGGGAGATCGTCGGCGAGTCGCCCTCGAGCTACCGCACCCGGTTCGCGGGCGCCGGCGTGGCCTTGCGCGTGCCCGCGTGCTGGGCAATGGCGTGGATGCGGCCGGCCGGGTAACAGAGCAGTTTTGGAGAAGCGAAACCGGCCAGCTCGGGCTAGCTTGCACGTCATGCTCAACCGAATCACTCACACATTCATCCACGTACTCGACCAGGACGAAGCGCTCGACTTCTACGTCGGCAAGCTCGGGATGGTCGTTACCAACGACGCCGACCTCGGCTTCATGCGCTGGCTCACCGTCAGCCCTAAAGATCAGTCCGATTTCGAGCTGGTCCTGATGGCGCCCGGACCTCCGGTCTACGACGATAAGACCGTCGAGCAGATCCGCGAGCTGGTCGCCAAGGGAGCTGCGGGCGGCGGCGTGATCTTCCAAACCGACGACTGCCGAGCGACATGCGAGAAGCTCCGCGCCGCCGGCGTTGAGATCACGCAGGAACCGACCGAGCGCTTCTACGGCACCGACTGCGGGATCCGCGACCCGTTCGGCAACGCGTTCCGCATCACGCAGCCGGCCGAAGGCCCTATCGAGGTTCCCTCGGCGGAGGAGTTCATGGCCTCAGAGCTAGGCGCGTCCGCGGCTGGCCGCGACCGTCTCGCCGGGCACCCGCTAAGGCGCTCATCAGCGCTCGGCTGTCACGGCCCGCGCGAGGTGCCCGAACCGAGACGGCTCGCGCCCACGCCTGTCGTGGCCGTGCGTCAGACGCAGTTGCGCTTCGAGCGGCACAGCCGCGAACCAGTCCTCGCGACCGCAGCGATCCGTTCGTCGCTCTCGACAACGCGCCGCGGATCGAGGGCGACCATCGAAACTGCAATCACGCGGCAGCGAGCGCCCGGCCGGTCTGGGGCGGGCGAGTGCGCGACATCGCAAAACTGGGCGCAGATCAGCGAGCCCATCTCTGCAAAGCAAGCGTGCGCCGCACTGTCGGATCTAGCCCTTAGCGTCAGTGGCCGCAGCGACCGATTGGCTTCTGTTTGGAGACGCGCGCGGCGGGTCGAGCCCTCGACCCGCCCGGTCGGCCGTTCTTTGCGGATCCATGTGCCTATACGACACATTCCGCCGCATAGAAGGGCTGTCGGGAGCTATATCGACGAGCTGTGGCGGCCCTCCGGGCTTCGCTGCCGACGACAAATCACGCTCGCTTTTGCGACGAGTACGGCACCCCGGTCGCGATTGAGGTCGCTTTCGTTCAGCGCGAGCGCCTCACTGCTCCGAAGCCCCGCGCGCCAGAGGAGCACGATCACACTGCGCAGCCGCACACCGTCAGGGCTCTCGCCGGCGGCGCGCATGACCGCGATGATCTCGCCCACGGTCGGTGGGTCCGGCGGGTAGCGCAGCCCTTTGTTACGCGGTGAGCGACCGCGGTGAAACTCGGGCAGCGTCGCCGGCGACCGCCGGCGACCAACGCAATCCACAAGCGGAGTGGATTCCATGGTGTCCTCCTTCGGACGATTGACGAACGTCCGAAGCGTCCTGCGACCCGCGATGCGACAACCACAATGGCCGCGCTGCGCCAATCTCACCGCTCTCGCGTGTCGTCCATCTCGGTAGCGGGCCCTTGTTGGCAGTCGGCGCGCGCCAACAACGCGAGGCGCGATAGCGATATACGTTAGCTCGGCAAAGCGAGCGTGTCGGTGTCCCGCTCGAGCGGGGTGTCGAGAATCGTCCATCTCGCAATGGCTCCATTGTTGGAAGCCGGTGGGTGCCAATAGGGCGATCGCGATGACGACTGACGCGCGCTGGGGGAAGCGATCGTCTCGGCGGCGCAATTCCGACCGCTAGCGAGAATCGTCCCATCCACCCGCCTGTCCGAGGTCGTCGACGACTTGTGCTCCGGCTCGCTGCGCCGCTTGCTGGTGGCAGGGTCCTCGCGGGTCGAGCAAGCAGCTTGCGGTCAGGGTTCGTCGATGAGTCGGTAGCCGACGCCGGGGTGTTGCGGATGACGTTGGGCTCGCCGAGCTTGCGTCTGAGTCTGGCGATTGTGACCCTAACCGTGTGGGTGAACGGGTCGACGTTCTCGTCCCAGGCCTGCTCGAGGAGCTTCTCGGCGCTGAGTCCGCCGGGACTGGCTCTGAGCAGGGCTTCCAGCACTGCGCGTTCCTTGGCGGTGAGGTCGATTGTTTGCCCGTCGCGTGTGGCTGTTCCGGTCAGAGGGTCGAGCTGGATTCCGCCTGCCCGGAGCGTGCGCGGTTGGGCGGTAGGTTTGCGGCGGGCGAGCGCGCGGATGCGCAGGACGAGTTCGGGGAAGTGGAAGGGCTTCGGCAGGTAATCGTCGGCGCCGAGCGCGAGCCCGGTGACACGGTCTGTGGGGGTGCCGGCGGCGGTGAGCATAAGGATCATTGCCGGGTCTGCCGAGGCGGTGATCATCTGGCAGAGCGCGTCGCCATGGATTCCGGGGAGATCGCGATCGAGTACGACCACGTCGTAGGGGTGCAGGTCGAGCTTGGAGGCGGCTTCGTTGCCGTCGTAGGCGACATCGACCGCGATGCCCTGGTCACGGAGCCCCTCGGCGATGCGGTTGGCAAAGCGCGGCACGTCCTCGATCACGAGCACCTTCACGCCGGGGGTCCCGACAGTGGGCGATTGTTGCGGCTGGGAGGGTGAGCTCGACGCGGAGCCCGCCCTGTCGGAGGGCGTGAAGCTCGAGCGCGCCGCGGTGCGCCTCGGCGACCGCGGCCACGATCGATAGCCCCACCCCGTGGCCGTTCTGCGAGCCGGTGCGCTCTTGACCAAGGCGCCTGAACGGCTGCGCAAGCTGCGCCACGGCCGCTTCGTCAAGCACGGCACCGTCGCTGTCGATGACCAGTCGTGCGAATTCCCCGTCGCGCGCGAGCACGATCCGGATGTATCCGTGTGGTCGGTTGTAGCGGACGGCGTTCTCCATCACGTTGTCAACCATCCGCGCCAGGAGGATCTCGCTCCCCAGGACCTCGAGCGGGGTGAGCTCGGTGTGTACAGCGATCTGGGCACCGGCGATCTCGTCAGCGCGCGTCGTGAGGGCCGCGGCGACGAGCCGCTCGAGTACGACCGCGCTCTGGTCTCCCAGCTCGCGATGCTGCGCCCGCGCGAGCACAAGGAAGCTTTCAAAGAGCCGGTCGGCTTGATCGAGGTCGAGACGCAACTCCGCGTCTAGCTCCCGTGTCTGCGCTGACACGCCCTCCGGTTTCGCGACCGCGACGTCAAGCGTGGTACGCATCATCGCCAGCGGGGTGCGCAACTCATGCGAGGCGTTGGCCACGAACCGCCGCTGAGCCTCGAACGCCTCTCTGCCGCTCCAGCAGCCCGTCGATCGTCTCGCAAGCTCACTCAGTTCATCGCGCGGCCCGCCCATCGCAAGCCGCTCGTGCAGATTGGTCTCCGAGATCTGTCGCGTGGCGAAGGTGATCGTACGAAGCGGCCTCAAGACCCGCCCCGCGACGACCCACCCAAGCCCCATCGCGGCGATCGCCATGATCGCTAACGCGATCCCAGACTCGATCTCTAACTGATGCAGATCGGAGATCTGCTGCTGAGAGCGAATGAAGCGCGAGGCCGCCTTGACCTCCGGCGGCACCGGCTCTCCAAACTTGTGGCCCAGAAACGTCGAAAGCAAGGCGTGATTGCCGGTCGCATGGGCAACCAGCGCGTAAGTGATCGCGAGCAGCGCTGCACCGCAACCCAGAAACAGAGCCCCGTACAGCACCGTCAACCGCCAGCGAACCGTCGTCCGCGGACGACGCAGACGAGAAGAAGCTTCCGTGTCACGCTCATGCTGTGCACGCACTCGACCCGCTCGGCCGACGCAGGATATGCGTCGCCGAATCAAGAATGCCCCAGGCGCGTTACAGCGAAATAACAGGGTTATTCCGATGTAACCGGCGTCCGTGTATCACGGCGCAAGCACGACGCTCGAGAGCACACGGCGAGGTCCACCACGTGAACCACCGATACCTACCGATCGCGCTCGCCGCACTCAGCTCCACGCTCGCTCTGGCCGCTTGCGGGGCTCGAGCAAGCCGAGTAGCACGAGCCCGAGTAGCGCCAACACGGGGACCCCTTCGGCCTTCGCGCAGTCCCAGCTCGCGGCAGCGAAATGCATACGTAAGCACGGGTGCCGGACTTCCCAGATCCGACCTTCGGTGCCGGCGGCGCCCAGGTCAACCTCCACATGCCGGCGAGCATGGGGAACTCGCCGGCGTTCGCGCTTGCCCAGAAGGACTGCGCAAAGCTAGGCCTCGAGCTCGCCGGCAATGCCGCGTCCCAGACCGCGACCGCCGCCGACATCGCGCAAGCGCTCACGATCGCCCAATGCATGCGCATCCACAGCGTACCGAACTTCCCAGACCCAGCGAGGACCATGCCCCCGACCCCGCCACCTACCCCGCCAGGTACGACTCTGTGGGGAACATGAACGGCGTGGTCTGAGCGATCCCAAAATCGATCAACCTTCTAGGCGCCTGCCGTCAAACACGCCGCGGCCGCATGGCTACCGTGCGCGGCGGGTGAGCACGTTCGCTGTCAAGTTCCTGGGTTGCAAGGTGTCCCAGGCCGACGCGATGCTCGCCCGCCGCGCTCTGCTGGCCGCGGGGCACACCGAGGCGCCCGAGAACGAGGCCGAGCTGCACGTGATCAACACGTGCTGCATCACGCGCGAGGCCGAGAGCAAGTCGCGCCACTCCGTGCGGCGTTCGTTGCGGAGCGCGCGCGAGGTCTACGTGTCGGGCTGTGCGGTCAACCTGAACGCCGATCAGTTCGCCGAGCTGGGCGCCAAGCCGCTCGTCGGTACCGCGGAGGACGTCGCCCGTGATCTCGGCGGTTGCGCCGACCTCGAGCACAACGTGCTCAACCGCTCCAAGCTCGAGACCGCCACCCGCACGCGAGGCTTCGTCAAGGTCCAGGACGGGTGCGACTGTCACTGTGCCTACTGCATCATCCCCACGGTCCGCGGCTCGGCCCGCTCGCGCCCGGCGAGCGCGGTCCTCGACGAGGTCCGCCGCCGCGTCGAGCAGGGGCAGCCGGAGATGGTCATGACCGGCATCAGCGTCGGCGATTACCGTGACCCGGAGCGCGGGCTCGAACTGGGCGACCTGATGGTCGAGGCCGCGCGGGTACCGGGCGTAGAGCGTGTACGCCTGTCGAGCGTCGAGGTGATCCACGTCAAGGACTCACTGCTGCGCGCGCTTGCCGGCGAGCCGAAAATCTGCCCTCATTTACACATACCGATGCAATCGGGCGACGATCGGGTACTCGGCGCGATGGGCCGGCACTACACCTCGGGCGAGTACCTCGCGCGCGTGGCGGCGCTTCGCGACGCCCTCCCCAACGTCAACGTGACGACCGATGTGATCGTCGGCTTTCCGACCGAGTCTTCGGAGGCGTTCAAGCGCACGCTCGCGCTCATCGACGCGGCCGGCATCACCCGCGTGCATTCGTTCTCCTACTCGCCGCGTCCGGGGACCGCCGCCGAGGCGCTCGGCGATCGCGTCCCGCCCGCGGAGAAGAAGCGCCGCTCGCGCGAGCTGCGAGGGCACTCCGAGGCGCGCTCGCGCCGCTGGCGTGCGGGCAAGCTAGGCGGCCGTGAGCGAGTGCTGGTCGACAAGGTCGCCGACACTCAGTGCTCCGGCTACACGGCGGACTACACGCGTTGCTACCTGCCCGCGGGCGCGGCCCGACGTGGGCAGCTGGTGGATGTCGTGTGTAACGAGTTGTATGCAGATGGGATCAGCTGCGGGGTCTATCCTGACCTCGGTGTCAGTTTTAGACCAAGTGCACACGGACATGACCAGCGCAATGAAGGCGCGCGAGAGCGAACGCGTCGGCGCGCTGCGATTGCTGCTGTCCGAGCTCCAGAAAGCGGCTAAGGACGGCTCAGATGACGAACTCGCGGTCCTGCGCCGCGAGCGCAAGCGCCGGCTCGAGGCCGCCGAGCAGTTCCGCGGCGGCGGCCGGCCCGAGCTGGCGGATCGCGAGGAGTCCGAGGCCAAGCTGATCGAGGCCTACCTGCCGGCGGAGCTTCCAGACGCGGAGCTCGATGCGCTGATCCGCGACGCGATCGCCGAGACCGGCGCCGGCAGCCCCGCCGATATGGGCAAAGTGATGAAGGTTGTGATGGCCAAGGCCGAGGGCCGGGCCGACGGAAAGCGGACGTCGGCCCGTGTCCGCGAGACACTCGGCTAGGCGCGAAGCGTGCGTAAACAGCTCGAGCTCGATAACACCGTCGCCGCTGAGCTTGCCGGCTCCGAGGACGCCGTCCTGCGCGCGCTCGAGGGTCACCTCGATTGCGAGGTGTATCTGCGCGGGAATGTGCTCACGCTCGAAGGGGCTGACCGGGCCGTGGACGACGCAGCGGCTGTCGTCCGCGAGCTCGCCGAGCTGATCGAGCAGGGCCATGCGATCGGCCCGGGAACGATCGAGGCGGTCCAGCGGGCCCTCGATGAGCACGAGTCTCCCGCCGCGATCCTCGAGGACGTCGTGTGGCGCCATCGGACGACCAAGGTCGCCCCGAAGACACTCAACCAGAAGCGCTACGTCGACTCGATTCGAGACAACACGATCACATTCGCGATCGGCCCCGCCGGCACGGGCAAGACGTTCCTGGCCGTCGCATTGGCGGCCGCGGCGCTCAGCCGGCGCGAGGTCAACCGGATCATCCTGACTCGCCCGGCCGTCGAGGCGGGGGAGCGCCTCGGCTTCCTGCCGGGCGACCTGATGGCCAAGGTCGACCCCTACCTGCGGCCGCTGTTCGACGCCCTCCACGACATGCTCGAACCGGACCGCGTGTCACAGCATCTCGACCGCGGTGTGATCGAGGTGGCGCCGCTGGCGTTCATGCGCGGCCGGTCCCTGAACGACTCTTTCATCATCCTCGACGAGGCTCAGAACACCTCGCCTGAGCAGATGAAGATGTTCCTCACCCGGCTCGGCTTCAACTCCAAGATTGTCGTGACCGGGGACGTGACCCAGATCGACCTGCCGCGCGAGCAGGACTCGGGCCTGCTGGTCGTAGCGGACGTGCTCAAGGACGTCGAGGGGATCGAGTTCGTCAACTTCGGCGAGGAGGACGTCGTCCGTCACAAACTCGTTCAGCGGATCGTCGCCGCTTACGCCGAGCACGGCCAGAAGCAGGCGCCCGAGCTGCGGCCTCGCCGCCGGGCGTGACGGATCTCGACATCGAACTGGTGGGGCTGCCGGATGCCGGCCCGGCTGCCGCACAGCTCCGTCAGCTTTGCGCGCTAGCGCTCGCAAGCGCCGGCGTCAAGGAGGGCCATGTCGCGATCGAGTTCGTCGGAGAGGAGCGAATCCGCGAGCTGAACCGCGAGCACCGCCGCCTCGACGAGCCAACCGATGTGCTGTCGTTCGAGATCGATGGCGCCGAGCCGTCGCCGGGCCCGCGTGAGCTGGGCGACATCGTGATCTGCCCCGCCCACACCGAGGACATCCGCGAGGCGGTCGTACACGGAGCCCTTCATCTGACCGGGATGGACCACGAGACCGACGACGGCGAGATGCTCGCGCTCCAGGCCGAGCTGCTGCGCTGGGCCGAGTGAGTCGCTCAGGGTTTGTGGCTCTGGCGGGGCGGCCGAACGTCGGCAAATCGACGCTCGCCAACGCGATCGTCGGCGCAAAGGTTGCGATCGTCTCCGACAAGCCGCAGACGACGCGCCGCGCGATCCGCGGCGTCGCGACGGGCGAGGACTGGCAACTGGTACTCGTCGACCTTCCGGGCGTTCAGCGTCCGCGCGATGCGCTGACCGAAAGGATGCAGCGCCGAGTCGAGCGCGAGCTCCTGGACGCGGACGCGTGCCTGTTGGTCGTCGATGCGCAGGCGGGCGTCGGCGCCGGCGACCGGTTCATCGCGCGGCTGCTCGGCTCCTCGCCGGTTCCGGTCGTGATCGCCGTCAACAAGATCGATCGCGCCGGTCAGAAGGGAACAGTGCCGGCGCTACAGGTTGCAGCCGACCTCGGCCTCTCCGACGACGTCTACCCAGTCTCAGCGCGAACCGGCGGGGGCGTCGGGGCGCTCGTCGAGCACCTCGTGGCGCTGCTTCCGGAAGGTCCGTTCTACTTTCCGCCCGATCAGCGGGCCGATCTCTCCGAGCGCGTGCTGCTGGCGGAACTGGTCCGCGAGCAGGTGCTGCGACGCACCCGCGCGGAGGTCCCCCACGCTGTCGAGGTCGAGGTGCGCGAGATCGTGCACGCAGACCAGCTGGTGCGCATCTCGGCCATTGTCCTGGTTGAGACCGAGTCGCAGAAGGGCATCTTGATTGGCGCCGGCGGCAAGATGATCAAGTCGATCGGCACCGCGGCGCGGCGCGCGATTGAGCTCGAACTCAGCGGGCACGTGCATCTCGAGCTATCGGTGCAGGTGCGCCGTCATTGGCGCGCCGACGAGCGGGTGCTCGACCGGCTCGGCATCGAGTAGCGCCTAGCGGGTCGTCGCTTGTGCGAACCACTGCTGCACAAGCTCGAGCGCGTGAAGGTCGCCGTCGACGCTCGAGGAGACGTATGGCTCGCCCGCGAGCACCCCGAGCAGTTCGGTGCCCACACAACGGACGATGGCGATGGCCTCTACCGGCGTGGGCTCGATGCTCGCCGACGGGCGGGCGCCGTTTCGCAGCGTCAGGAATGCATCAGGCGCCGGCCCATCTGCATGAGCGATCGTGAAGCTGTGACCCGCGGTTCGGCCCGGCCTGATCGAGCAGGCGACCAGCGCGAATGCGAGGTGAGGACCCAGACGAACGCCCGCGCGGTACAGCTCGGCGGGCGATGCGTTGAGGCGCACGAGCTTGGCCAGCTCCGCCATGACCCGCGGGCTGCAATCCAGCCCAGCGCGCTCCCAGCCGATCCGGCGCCGAACCCGCCCGGCGACCAGCAGCCGCGCAGTCGTCGGGCGCGGCCAGGGCACTTGGGGTCGATCGTTCAGCCCAGCGAGCGTGTGGGCGGGCGGGAGGGCCAGCAGCACGTCTCCGGCCGCCGGCGCGTCCTCCTTGACCATCCGCTTGATCGTGCGGCGGAGCCACGACTTCCGGCCGGCTGGGGGTGGGGCCGGGTCCCGGGCCACGGTGGTATCGGGCGCGGGCTCGGGCTCGGGGGCCTGGGGAGCCGGCGCCTCAGGGACGGGCTGCGGCGCCGCCTGGGTGGCGGACGCCGAGTCGGAAAAAAGCGCCGCACGCAGCCGCTCATGGGCGCTTGCCAAGCGCTCAGGCGTGACCGGTGGCACGAGCGCCGCGGCGAAGTCGGATTCGGGGGTGGGCTTCGGTGGGCCTGGGGGCGGCGGCCGCTCTGGCTGGATCACCGGGCGCGTCGACTGCATCAAAGTCCCCACCACCTCCGTCAGGCGGCGGACCGCCTCCATCGCCTCGAGCAGAGCCTGATCGCGCGCGTCGTACCCATCCATGCGGCGCTCGAGCGCCAGCATGCGGGCTTCGAAGTCAACTGGATCGATCGGCACGTGGATAGAGCGCGCGTCCTCTGCCGTGGCAGCCTCGGATTGCTCGCTCACGACCCGCGAAGGTACGCGTCAGACCGGACGGATGGGCGGTCGCGCGTCGGCGCGAGCTAGTGCTTAGGCCCGAGCGAAGTCGTCACCGCTACCCGGGCGCCGTTGGCGAGCGTGTGGCCACGACCCGGGGATTGGGCGATGATCTTGCCCTTCTTGGCGTGCGCGTGCTTGTGCTTGACCGCGCCGAGCGTGCAATGCGCGGCTCGAAGCGCGGTCCGCGCTGCCTTCAGCTTCTTGCCCGTCAGCTTTGGCACGACGCATAACGCGGGGGCGACGATGAGCACCGCGCTCCCGCTGCGCGTTTCACCGTCGGACATCGTGCCGGTCAGCGTCACGGTATAGGCGCCCGGCGTGCTGCTGACCGGGATCCGGACGGAGACGTTCACCATGTTCGAGCTGGTGTTCGTCGGACCGATCGCAAAGACAGGAGACGTTGCGATCGCGCCCGGGGCCGTGGTGTTCTCCGAAAGCGTGAAACCCGCCCCTTGGGGGTTCGAGAACGTGTTCACATAGGCCAACGTGAACGGCACCGCGGCGGTCGTCCCAGCGGGTGCCGTCACCGGCGCTCCGGGCTCGATCCCCGCGTCGTGGAATGGCACCACCACCTGGCTGTCGAGCTGGCCCGTCGACGAGCCGGGGGGCGGGTCGTCGACGCAGATCCAGCCCTGCGTGGCGTCGCTGTTCATTTGAAGGGTGATCAGCGAGCTTCCGCAGGTGATCGGCTGGTTCGGATCGGCGAGCGACGTCTCGGACTGGCGGCCGCCGACCACGGCCTGATAGGAGAACGGACCGCGGAACGGCGCGCCGCCCGGCTGCGCCGGCAGTCCGAAATCGACCGCGGCGGTGAAGTTCTGGTCCCCCGAAGAATTGCTGTAGCTGACGTACTGCGAGGCGTAGCCGATCCATTGCAGGCCCGAGGGAGCCGGGTCGAGCCGCTGGAGCTCACCGGCGTAGTCGGCGCGCTGGCTGAACTGAAGCTGCGGACCGGTATTGCTCGGGCCCGTGGCGCTCGAGCTGAACGACGCCGGCGCGACGGTGCCGCTCGGCACGCGGAAGCCGAGCCAGACCTGAGAGGCATTGCCCGTGGCCGGTTGGCTCGAGTTGCCGTTCTTGTCCGTGCACGAGCCGGTGGGCCCGCCGCCACTCTGTGTCGCGCATACCTTGAAGCTGACGTGGATGGAGCCGAGCCATCCGTTCTGACTCGCGGTCGGCGGACTCTGGAACGCGATGCAGCCTGAGCACAGGAGCGCGGTCGCCACACCCAGCAGCGCCATGCCGACGGCCCTCATTCACGAAGGCTATCCGGCCCGTGCCAGAATCGCCAGTCCAGATGGACGACTCCCAGATCGCATACGACGAGCACGGACTCGTGCCTTGCGTCGTGCAGGACTGGCGCACCGGCGAGGTCCTGACGCTCGCCTACATGAACGCCGAATCGCTCCGGCTCACGCGCGAAACAGGCGAGACACACTTCTTCAGCCGCTCGCGCCAGGAGCTGTGGCATAAGGGTGCGACCTCCGGCCATACACAAGCGGTCAAGGCGATCCGCTACGACTGCGACGGCGACGCCCTGCTGGCGCTCGTCGAGCCCGCCGGGCCGGCCTGTCACACCGGTGAGCGGACCTGCTTTCACCGCGGCGAGCTCGAGCCGCTCGCACCGCACGAGGCGCTTCCTACGCTCGAGCGGGTGATCTTGGCGCGCGCCGCCGATCGGCCAGAGGGCTCGTACACCGCCAAGCTGCTCGCCGACCCCGCGCTGACGGGCCGCGAAGGTGCAGGAGGAGGCCGAGGAGGTTGTCAGGGCGGCCGAGTCCGAATCCGATCAGCGACTGGCCGAGGAAGCTGCCGACCTGCTCTACCACCTCGCCGTTCTGCTCTGTGGTCGCGAGCTGGCCTTTGCCGATGCGGAGCGGGTTCTGGATGGCCGTCGCCAGCCGCGCTGATACCGCCGGGGCGACCCCGACGCTCGAGGAGGCGCGGGTCCTCGCACGTGATTACAACCTGATCCCGGTGTTCGCGACATTCGTCGAGGACTGCGAGACACCGGTGTCGGCGTTTCTGAAGCTGAGGACGAAGGGCGAGCCGGCGTTCCTGCTCGAATCGGCCGAGCAGGGGCGGGTGGGCCGGTACTCATTCATCGGTTTCAGCCCCCGTAAGGTGCTGCGCTGGTCACTCGGCGACGGCGGCGATCCCTACGCGCTCGCGGCCAGTGAGCTGAGCCGCTTCAAGCCCGCCCCGCTCGACGGCCTGCCGCCGTTCGCGGGCGGGGCCGTGGCATGTTCGCGTACGACCTGGTGCGGACCGTCGAGCCGCTCGGCGATCCGAATCCGGATCCGCTCGGCCTGCCCGACCTTGCGCTGATGCTGACCGATTCGCTGGTCTGCTTCGACCATCTGAAGCGGACGATCACCGTGCTGGTCAACGCGTACGCGGACGAGGACATCGAGGCGTCGTATCCCGCCGCGTTAGAGACGATCGAGGAGATCCGCTCGAGGCTGGCGGGGCCGGTGCCCCGCCGCAGCGAAACCACGGGGGACCGTCAGGTCCCCATCTTCGAATCCAACATGGCGCCGGAGCAGTTCGAATCGGTCGTCGCGCGGATCATCGAATACATCCGCGCCGGCGACGCGTATCAGGTCGTGCCGTCCCAGCGCTGGTCAGCTTCTGTGCCGGTCGAGGCATTCTCGATCTACCGCGGTCTGCGGGCGGTCAATCCGAGCCCGTACATGTACTTCGTCGACTTCGGCGACTTTGAGCTCGCCGGGGCGAGCCCGGAGCCGCTCATCACCGTCGCGGGCCGGCGCGTGTCGACCCGGCCAATCGCCGGCACCCGGCCGCGCGGCGCGACCAACGACGAGGACCGGGCGCTGGCCGAAGAGCTGCTGGCGGACCCGAAGGAGCGCGCCGAACACGTGATGCTCGTCGACCTCGGCCGCAACGACCTTGGTCGCGTGTGCGAGTACGGCACCGTCGAGGTCGAGCAGTTCATGGAAGTCGAGAGCTACAGCCACGTGATGCACATCGTCTCGAGCGTGATCGGACGGCTGCGTGAGGGCATCGGCGCGCTGGACGCCCTCCGGTCGGTCTTGCCGGCTGGGACCCTCTCGGGGGCTCCCAAGGTGCGCGCGATGCAGATCATCGACGAGCTCGAGCCGGTCAAGCGCGGCGGCTACGGCGGAGCGATCGGCTGGGCCTCGTACACGGGTGATCTCGACACCTGCATCCACATCCGGACGGTGGTCGTCAAGGACGGGGTCGCACACGTACAGGCCGGCGGGGGCACCGTCGCCGACGCCAAGCCGGCGTTCGAGCGTGCCGAGTCCGAGGCCAAGGCGCGCGGCGTGTTCCAAGCGATCGAGCTGGCGACCGCCCAACGCGACTGGCCGTAGCCGCCCCGGCGGTCGAACTTTGGCGATTTGGTCCCGCCCCCCGGAACCGATTCGCCATCGTTCGCCGGTTCGGCGGCCGCTAGCCCGTCTCGCTGTAGTCGAACTGCGGGTTGAGCGGTCCGAACTCCGTCGCCGGCGAGGCGGCCGCGGCCAGCGGAACGTGGAACCAGTAGTCGAGCGCCGATGTGTTGTTTGCCCAGTCCCAGGCGTAAACGGTCAGCCGGTAGCGGCCCGGCGCGAGGCTCGACAACGGGAGCGGCGGCGTGAGCCCGCCCGCCAGCCAATAGACCCAGTTCGGGACGCAGCGGCGCCGGGTGAAGAAGCACTCGAAGCCCGGGTTCATTGCCCCGGGCGCGAAGATCACCGGCTTGAGCGACGGCGGATAGTTCTGCGAGCCGCGCATCGCCCACTCGAGCCCGGTGAGCGCGCGGTTGTGGACGTCGTAGAGCCGCCAGGCGAGCGAGGAGGGCGCGAGCACCGGCGTCTCGTAGGGGAACCCGGTGGCGACGAAGCTCTGGGGTCCGAACGCGCCGACGATCACGCGGCCGTCGGAGAAGATTCGCGGCACACCGATGATCGGTGGCTCGGTATTCGTGTACGGGCTCAGGCTGCCTCCGGGTCGAAGCGGATTGAGGTACTTAGCGGTACTGCCCTCGGATAGCGCGAAGTGGTAGAAGCCGTACAGCACGCGGCCGATGACGGTCTTGTAGGCGGTCACGTACTGGCCGTCCGAGACCGTCGGGTGGATGTGCCAGTAATAGAAGCTGCCGACGTCGACGTTGACGTCGCCGGTGCCGTCCTGACGAACCGAAGCAATCCCGGACTGGATCGCGTACACGGGGTCGAAGTTGTGCGCCTCGATGTCGACCGCCACGTGGAAGTTGGCCGGGCGCAGCTCGTTGATCCCGGCTCGAATCGCGTGCTGCTGGTGGAACGGATACAGCGGCCAGCCCGGTATGGCTCCCGGAGCGGTGCACCCGACTGAGCACGGCAGCCCGTCGGCCCAGTAGGCGGGCAGACCGTCCGCCGGCGTCGTCGACCGCTGGAGCGGCGAGATTGAGAACGGCCAGATGTCGAGCCGCAGACCCTCGCGGTCGGAGATCGCGGTGTAGGTGATGCGGGTGTTGATCCGCAGGGTCCGGTCGGAGGCCCTGGCCGCGACGATCGGATGATTTAGGGTCCACGCGCGCGTCGAGCGGGTCGATGCTTCGACGATGAATCGCGAGCCGGGAGTGGTCGCAAACGCGACCATGTCGGGAGTGGCAACGAGCGCGCCGCGCGGGTCGGGCCCGGCTTGCACGCGGACGCGGCCAAACGTGAGCGTGACCGCCAGGACCGCCTTGCGCTCCCGGCACGGTCTGGCACCCGAGCCGGGCGAGCGCGTGCGAGATGCGGAAGCTGTTGCCCGCGTACACGAGCTTGAGCGACGCTGGACTCGAGACGCGGATCTCGTCGCCGCTTTGCAGAGTCAGGCCGGGCGCCCAGGCCAGCGGCTGGCCGCCGCGGATGTACTCCACGCGCGCGGGCGGCATGGGCGCCGGCACGTGGTCAGTACAGGGCGCGATCACCCGACCCCGGAGGGCGGATGGCTCATGTAGGCCTGGAAGTGGGCGGCGGTCCTGCAGTAGACCGGCGCCTTGGTGACCGAGCAGAGCGTCTGCAGGAACTGCGTCGTGATCTGGTGGTAGTTGGTGTCGTCCGGCACCCCGGGCTGGTACAGCGACCACGAGCCGGTGTCGTAGTAGGGAACCTCGTGCTGCGCCTCGGCGTTTCCGGCGTTGAACAGGGACTGTGCGGTGGCGTTCCCGCTCGCCTGGGCGTAGGTATTCAGTCCGATCAGCGTTTGGAGGAAGGCGTTGAGGATCTCGTCGTGGCGCGCGGGATCGAACGAGTACTGCACGAAGCGGATCCCGCGTGGCGTGCGGACATCGACCCCGCGGGACGGTGCGGTCTCGAGCACCGGCAGTGCCTGGTGGGCAACCGACAGGTACCAGCCGTTCTTGACCGCCTTGTATGCGTTGGCGAGCGCCTCGAGCGCGGTGCCCTGCGACATCGCGCTCGTCCAGGGCGGCACGCCGCCGTCGAAGTAGAAGTAGTACTCCCACGTCAGGCCCCCCGGCACGACGCGAAGCGATCGGGATCAGCTCGGACAGCAGCGACTCTCCGCGCTGGTACTGCTGGCAGCAGGGGCCATGCGTGAACAGCCAGTTGGCCTTGAAGAAGCTCCCGAGCTCCTGGATCTCGAGCCCCTGGCCCGGGTAGTACTCCCAGTCGATCTGCGAGCCGGCGAAGTTGACTATCTGGTTGGCGCCTGGTACCTGCCCGGACGTCCACCACTGGCGGTTGCGGTCGAGCGTCAGGAACAGGGCCGGCATCCGTCCCGGCGTCAGCATCCCGGCGCCGGCGATGTTGCGCAGGTTCTGGATCACCGCGCCGAGTTCGGCGCGAGCGGTTCCGCCCAGGCCCCGAAGCGCGGCATTGGCAGCCCGCACGCTGGCGACGTAGCTCGCGTACGCCGCGGACGAAATGCGCCCCCGCTGGCGGAGCGAGGTGAGGTCAGCGATCAGATTCACCCGGCTGGAGTGCGGGACTGCCCGCGCCGGGTGAGCGACGACCGGCGGCGGTGCGGTCGCCCACGCGGGGAGCGGCTGCGACTGGGCCGTGACGTGGCCATTGCGCCCGAGCACGAGCACCTCGGCCGCCCGGCTCGCGGCCGCGTTTCCCAATCCCCATATTGTCCCGGCCGCAATCAGGCTTGCGAGCACACGTTGCGACAAGGCCGCTCAGTGTAGGTAGAGTCGTCGCCCGGATGTATCGGGGGATCGGGACCGCAACGGTTGTTGCAGCGCTGGCGCTCGGCGCGAGCGCCCAGCGCCACATCATCACGGGCGCCGCTGTCCCGCGGCCGTACCTGCGGCCATGGAACCACCAACTTCCGCGGGGCTGACGGCGGTCGATTCGATCCTGCCGCTCGAGCATCTCGTCGGCAAGCACGCTCTCCGTGTTCGACGACGGATCCGACCTACAACACGCCCTCCAACACGATCGGTGACGCGCGAACCACTCACCAGTGCGGCGGCCATCGCTGCCTCGAGCTTCTCGACCCTCAAGAGCTCGATCTCGCCGCGAAATGCCTCGACTCGGCGCAGGCCAACTGCGACAAATCAGCGCGCTACGCTTCCTCATCGCGCCGAACCGCAACCCGACGACGTGCCCGGGCCGGCGATCTCTCGGATGCCGGCGAACTCGCCCTCTGGCCGAAAACGGCGGTCCGGGTAACGCATGCGCTGCTCGCGGGAGATGACAATCCCAGCGGCGCGGTGCACCGACCAGCAGACTCACCAAACCGGTCACGATGAGCGGGGCGTGGCCCGCGGTCTGGACGGCTTCTGCGATATCGGCGCGTAGATCGCGCCAGCAGACCTCGGCGTGTCGAGCGCGTCGCCTGCAATCGTCGGACGCAGAACTCGACGGCGACGTTCGCGATTTCGAACACCGGCCCGGCGCCCGGCGACGGCGCGGCGGACGATCCCGAGTGGGCTGGCGCTCGTGTCGCTAGCTCGAGTCAGGCAGCTCGCCGCGACGTGCTCGCGGCCTGCTGCTGGGGCGGCGGCGCGTGCCGTGGTCGTGGCGGGGACGGGCAATTCGATCGGCGCCGTCGTCAGCGGAGACGATCCGACACCCGCGACAACGCGACGGCGGTGACGATCACCGTTCAGCCCAGCCCGCGATCTCGAAGCTGAAGGTCAAGCCGTCGTCAAGAACGCACGCAGGTGAGTATTCGCTCAACGCAAGCGTGCGGTTCACGGTCGAGCTGCACGCGCTCGGCGCACAAGCATCACAAGGCTGACGTGCAAGAAGGTGTACCGCTTCAGCGTGAACGGAAACGCGGGCGCCAACAAGTTCACGTTCAAGGCCCATTCGCACGGCCACAAGCTTGCGCACGGAAGCTACGAGCTGATCGCGGTGCCGTCCGCCGGCGGTCAGAGCGGCGCGAAGACAACCGTCTCCTTCCGGGTCGTGTAAGTACCCTCGGACGCCCAGTGCGCGTCCTTGTGCTCGATAACTACGACAGCTTCACGTACAACCTCGTGCAGTTCCTGGGCGAGCTCGGAGCGGAGGTCGAAGTCGTGCGCAACGACCACGCCACGGTCGACGAGTTGCTGATCCGCGGCTATGACCGCGTGGTCGTCTCACCGGGCCCGTGCACCCCAGACCAGGCCGGCGTCTCGTTGGAGGCCGTCAAGCGCTTTCCGCTCGCCAAGGTCCCGACGCTTGGGGTCTGCCTCGGGCATCAGGCCCTGGTCCAGGCGTGGGGCGGGCGGGTGGTCGTCGGCGAGCCGGTCCACGGCAAGACGATCGCGATCGAGCATGACGGCAGGACGATCTTCACCGGGCTTCACCAGCCTCTGAACGTCGGCCGCTACCACTCGTTGATCGTCGATTCCGAGCTTCCCGGGGTGTTCGAGCGCAGCGCATCGGGCGATGGGATCGTGATGGCTGTCCGCCATCGCGAGCTGCCCGCCGAAGGCGTCCAGTTCCACCCCGAATCGGTGCTGACCGACCAGGGCCACGAGCTGCTGCGCAACTTCCTCGACGGCACACGATGAACGACGACCTCCTCACCCACTCGCTCGACGCGCTCGCGAGCGGCCGCGACCTGACCCGGCAGCAAGCCGCGGCCGTGCTCGCCGAGATCATGGCCGGCAACGCGACCGAGATCCAGATCGCCGGCTTTCTGATCGCGCTGCGGACGAAGGGCGAGACCGTCGATGAGCTGGCCGGACTGGCTGAGGCGATGCGCTCGCTCGCGACGCCGGTGCGGGTCGCGCGCGAGAACCTGCTTGACACGGCCGGAACGGGCGGTGGCAAACGAACTTTCAACGTCTCGACGACCGCCGCGCTGGTAGCGGCCGGCGCGGGCTGCACGGTCGCCAAGCATGGCAACCGCTCGGCGACCGGGCTGTCGGGATCCGCTGATCTGCTGGAGGCATTGGGCGCCCGAATCGACCTCAGCGCACCGGACGTCGCACGCTGCATCGAGGACGTCGGCTTCGGGTTCATGTTCGCCCCGGCGCACCACCAGGCGACCAGATACGTGGTGCCGGTCCGGCGCGCGCTCGCCGTACGCACGATCTTCAACTTCCTCGGGCCGCTGACCAACCCCGCGGGCGCGACCCGGCAGCTGATCGGCGTCAGTGACCCGGCTTACTTGGACACGATCGCCGGCGCGCTCGCCCAGCTCGGCACGATCCACGCGCTGGTCGTCTCGAGCGACGACGGGCTCGACGAGCTCAGCATCTGTGCGCCGACACAGGTGTTCGAGGTGCTCGACGGGTCGGTCAAGCGCTACCGGGTAAAGCCCGAAGAGGTCGGGCTCGCGCTCGCGCCGCCGGAGTCGGTTTCAGGAGGCGACCCCGAGCAGAACGCCGACATCGCGCGTCGCATCCTTGCCGGCGAGCAAGGCCCCCCGCGCGACCTTGCGGTCCTCAACGCTGGGGCGGCGATATATGCCGGTGGCGGCACCGATTCGCTCGTAGAAGGGGTGCGTGCAGCCGAGGGGGCGATCGACTCGGGCGCTGCGGCGCAGACGCTGGAGCGATTCGTGGAACGCACGCAGGAGCTTGCGCCGTCATGAACAAGCTCGAGCGGATCGTGGCCGCGACGCGCGAGGAGGTCGACCGGCGACGCCGCATCACAGAGCTCCCGAAGACGGTCGCGACACGGCCCGGCGCGTTCGCCGAGGCGCTCCGGCGCCCGGGTCTGTCACTGATCGCCGAACACAAGCGCCGCTCGCCGTCGGCCGGCACGATCCGTGAGGACCTCTCGCTCGAGGACGTCGTCGGCGCATACGAGCGCGGCGGCGCCGCCGCGCTATCGATCCTGACCGAGGGGCCGAACTTCGGCGGCTCTCTGGACGACCTGCAGGCAGCCCGCGCGGCGTCGGAGCTTCCGATCCTCCGCAAGGACTTCATCGTCGATCCGTACCAGCTCGACGAGGCGGTCGCGGCGCGTGCCGACGCCGTGCTCCTGATCGTCGCGGCGCTCGAGGCCTCGGTGCTCGACGAGCTGCTCGCTCAGGCGCGCGCCCGCGGTCTGGACGCGCTCGTCGAAGTCCACGACGCCGCCGAGCTCGAGCGCGCGCTCGAGGCGGGCGCGGCGATCGTCGGGATCAACAACCGCAACCTGAAGACGCTGGAGGTCAATACCGCCACCACGTCTGAGCTGCTCCCTCGAGTTCCGGACGCCACGCTGACCGTCGCCGAGTCGGGGTTCAGGGGACCCGAACAGCTCGAGCTGCTTGCGACCGACGGGGTCTTGATCGGCGAGGCGTTGATGCGCTCAGCCGACATCGAGGCCACCGTCCGTCAGCTGGCCGGGACCTGAGCCTCCCTACCATCTGGTGCCCAATGCCCGCCAAGATCAAGTTTTGCGGCATCACATCGCTTGCCGACGCCCAGCGCGCCGTCGACGCGGGCGCTTGGGCCGTCGGCTTGAACTTCTGGCCACGCTCGCCGCGACGCTGTGACGCCGCGATCGCGACCGAGATCGCGACCAAGCTCAAGCGCCGGGCCGAAATCGTCGGCGTGTTCGTCAACCCGACGCTCGAGCATCTGGTCCGGACCGCCGACGCGGTCGGGCTGACGGCTGTTCAGCTTCACGGCGATGAGGGCCCGTCATTCTGCGCCGAGGCGCGCCGTCGGACGGGCTGCAAGGTGATCAAGGCCGCGCGCGTCCGCAGCGGCGCCGACATCCAGGGACTCGGTCGGTTCCACACCGATTACCACCTACTCGACAGCTACGTCCCAGGCGCTCGAGGCGGCACCGGAGAGACATTCGAGTGGGAGCTCGCACGCACTCACCGCGGTGCGATTCCGATGATCCTGTCGGGGGGCCTGACCCCCGACAACGTCGGTGACGCGATCACTCGGGTAGATCCGTTCGCCGTTGACGTGGCGAGCGGGATCGAGTCCGCCCCCGGGATCAAGGATCCCGACAAGCTTCAGGCATTCGCCGCCGCCGTCCGCGAAGCCGCCGCCGTACCGCTCTGATGACCGCTGTCGAGCACCGCTTCGGCCCTTACGGCGGCCAGTACGTGCCAGAGACGCTGATCCCGGCGCTCGAGGAGCTCGAGCAGGTCTGGCTCAGCGCGCGCGAGGATCCCGCGTATCGCGATCGGCTCGACGCTCTCCTCGAGCGCTATGTCGGGCGCCCGACCCCGCTGTACGAGGCCGGGCGTCTCAGCGAGGCAGCCGGCCATTCCGTGTATCTAAAGCGCGAGGATCTCAACCACACCGGCGCTCACAAGATCAACAACGCGATCGGCCAGGGCCTGCTGGCGATCAGGATGGACAAGCGGCGGATCATCGCCGAGACGGGGGCCGGCCAGCATGGCGTCGCGACGGCGACTGCGTGTGCGCTGCTGGGGCTCGACTGCGTCGTGTACATGGGTACCGAGGACATGCGACGCCAGAAGCCCAACGTCGAGCGCATGGAGCTTCTCGGGGCGTCGGTGAAGCCGGTCGAAGCGGGCGCGGGAACGCTGAAAGAGGCGGTCTCGGCGGCGATCCGGGACTGGGTGGAGAACGTCGCAACGACGCACTACATCATCGGCTCGTGCGTCGGCCCAGCGCCGTATCCAGCACTCGTGCGCGACCTCCAGCGTGTGATCGGCGACGAGGCCCGCGCGCAGGTCCTCGATGCCGCCGGGCGTTTGCCACAGCGGGTCATTGCGTGCGTCGGGGGCGGTTCGAACTCGATCGGGATCTTCACGCCGTTCCTCGACGATCCCGGCGTGGAGCTGATTGGGGTCGAAGCCGCGGGGGAGGGGCTCGAGACCGGGCGCCACGGGGCGCCGCTGACAGCCGCCGGGCTGCCGGGCGTGCTGCATGGCTCGTTCTCAGCGCTCATGCAGGACGAGGACGGCCAGATCCTCGAAGCCCACTCGATCTCCGCCGGGCTCGACTATCCGGGCTCGGGGCCCGAGCACGCCTGGTTGCGGGACTCGGGCCGCGCGTCGTACGTGGCGGTAACCGATGCCGAGGCGCTCGAAGCGTTCGCCCGCACGGCCCGGCTCGAAGGGATCATCCCGGCGCTCGAGAGCGCGCACGCGCTGGCATGGGCTCTCGATCACGGCCCGAGCGAGCTCGACCTCGTGTGCCTGTCGGGGCGCGGGGA
The DNA here is from genome assembly GCA_963795505.1 of uncultured Actinomycetes bacterium. Taxonomy (GTDB): domain Bacteria; phylum Actinomycetota; class Thermoleophilia; order Solirubrobacterales; family Solirubrobacteraceae; genus Palsa-465. The sequence continues at coordinate 1,016,904 of CAWCIB010000008.1, read as the reverse complement.
CAAGGACCTGGTCGAGGCGCTTGAGCAGCTCGGGCATTGAGCGAATAGCGGCCGCGTTTCAGGGCGCGCGCGCCGATGGCCGGCGGGCGGCGCTGATGCCCTACCTGATGGGAGGCTTCCCCGACCTCGAGCGTTCGCTCGCGATCGGCCGCGCGTGCGTCGCGGCCGGCGCCGACCTCCTCGAGCTCGGGGTTCCGTTCTCCGATCCGCTCGCCGACGGGCCCGTGATCCATGCGGCCGGAACGGCCGCGCTCAAGGCCGGCGCGACGCTCGATGGAGTGCTCGAGGTGGCCGCGGAGCTGGGCCGGGGCGGGATCCCGGTGGTGCTGATGTGCTACTCGAACATGATCCTCAGCCGAGGTCTGGAGCGGTTCGCGGACCAGCTCGCGGCGGTCGACGCGGCCGGGCTGATCGTGCCCGATCTGCCACTCGAAGAAGCCGCGGACGCGCTGCAGGCGTGTGACGACCGCGGACTGGCGCTCGTGCCGCTGGTGGCCCCGACGACGCCCGATGAGCGTCTCGAGCGGATCGGTGGGCAGGCGCGCGGTTTCGTGTATGCGGTCTCACTGGTCGGCACCACCGGAGAGCGCGCGTCGCTCGCCGATGCGCTTCCCGCCTTCATCGACCGTGTCCGCGCGCGCACCGACACGCCCGTCGCGGTTGGGTTCGGGATCGGGACACCCGAACAGGCGACGGCCGCCGCCGACGCCCGCGCGGACGGCGTGATCATCGGTACGCGCCTGGTGCGCGCGGCGCGCGATGGCGACGATCTTGAGGCACTCGTGTCGGAGTTCGGCCGGGCTCTGGTCGAGTAGCATCCCGGCGCGATGGGGTTGATTTTGACCGCCACCGCCGGGCTGTGCCTGTGGGTCCTGCTGTGGGGCCTTGGGGTCAAGGGCTTCGATGGGATCCTGATCGCAGGAGCGATGGTGGTCGTCGCGATCGGCGTCAGGAATCTGCTTCCGTTCCTGCCCGGGCGACGGGAGTAGTCAGCGTGCAGCGGCAGCTGGGCCGCCGGAGCGCGCTGCTCATCGGCATCGTGGGCGCCGCGCTGACCACGATGGGCGCCTCGCAGTGCGGGACGACGAGCAGCTCCACGGTCACCGTCAGCGGGGGCAAGTTGACGATCTACTCAAGCGCGACAGGCCCATTCTCATCGGACGTCGTCGACGCCGAGAAGCTCGCGCTGCGGCGGTTTGGCTCGAGCGTCGGGAAGTTCACGATCAACTTCGTGGCGCTCAACGGCAAGCCGTCCGCGAATGCCCGGACCGCGATCCAGGACAAAACCGCAATCGCCTACCTGGGCGAGCTTCAGCCCGGGGTCTCGGCAGGCACGATGGGCATCACAAACTCCCAGGATCTGCTCCAAGTCAGCCCGACCGACACCGCGCTCGCGCTCACCCAGTCGACCCCTGCCGTCTCCGGCGCGCCCGACAACTACTACGAGGCAAAGGGAACCTACGGCAAGACGTTCGCGCGCGTCGTTCCCTCGAGCGCCGCCGAGGCCAGGGCGCAGGTGGCTCTCATGGAGAGCGTTCATGTGAGATCGCTGTATGTCGCCAACGACGGCTCTGCCTACGGCAAGGCGATTGCGTACGCGGTCAAACAGGACGCTGCGACGGCCGGCATCACGGTGGCACAGGGGGCGAGCGGCGCCGATGCGGTGTTTCTGGGCGGCGGCAGCTTGTCGGCGTTTCACTCGCTTTTGACGGCGGGCCTCAAACTCTTCGCGCCCTCGGGGCTTGCGTCCGATGCGGCATCGCTGCCGGCGGGCACGTACGTGACCGAGCCCGGCCTGGGCCCCAAGAGCCTCACGGCCAGCGCCCGGTCCGAGTTCATCAATCCATTCAAGGCCGCCTACGGCCATGCGCCGGCAACTCAGGCGATCTTCGGCTACGAGGCGATGGCGGCGGTCCTTGCGGTCCTCGGCCAGGCAGGCAGCGACGCCGGCAACCGCTCGACGGTCGTGCACGACTTCTTCGCGCTGAAGAGGACTGCGTCCGTGCTCGGCACCTATTCGATCGACTCGAACGGCGACCCGAACATCTCGCCCTTCGTGGTCAGCCGCGTGCGGAACGGGGCGCTGGTGCCGCTGAAGTGAGGCGGGCGACCGCAGCTCTGCTACTCACGAGCGTCGTAGCGGCTGGCTGCGGCTCTTCCCACGACCAGCCCCAGGGCAGGATCGCCGGCCACACGCTGAGCGTCTACGTCGGCGTCCCACTGGACGGAGCGTCGGCGAAGATCGGCGCATCGATCGCCAACGCGGCGAGCATGGCGCTCGCGGCGGTTCACGCCCGCATCGGCCGCTACCAGATCGTGCTCAAGCGCTTCGATGAGACCACCCCGACTCGCGGCGGCTGGGATCCGGGCCAGACAAGCGACAACGTCCGCGATCTGGTCGCCGATCCGACGGCGATCGGGTACCTCGGGGACGTCGACTCGGGCGCGAGCGCGATCACGATTCCCGTGCTCAACCGCGCTGGGATCGCGCAGGTCAGCCCCACCGCGACCGCGGTCGGATTGACCACGGGCGGCCCCGGGGCCGCGCCCGGAGAGCCGGACAAGTACTACCCGACAGGGATACGAACGTTCGGGCGCGTTGCCCCATCGGATGCCGCGGAGGCCGCGGTGCAAGTCTCGCTCCAGCGCGAAGCCGGCTGTAAGCACACCTATGTGGTCGATGACGGCGAGTTCGATGGTGAGGACATGGCGACCAGCTTCGAGCTCGCGGCGCGAGCCGGAGGCCTCCAGGTAGTCGGCACGGAGCAATACGACCCCCGGGCGACCGACTACCGCGGGCTGGCGGCCAGCATCGCGAACGCCCACGGCGACTGCGTGCTGATCGCGGCGATTGCCGATTCAAACGCGGTCGCGCTCACAAGCCAACTGGCCGCCGCGCTACCGACCGCGCGGCTGTTCGGCACCGCCGGCTTGGCCGTCAGCGCCTATGCGCGCGGCCTTCCAGCGGCGCTCGATCGCCGCATCGAGATCACGAGCCCAGGCCTCGGGATGAGCGCATATCCGCGCCCGGGTCGGGCGATGTTGGCGGCCTACGGGCGCCGCTACGGCCAGCCCGAGCCCGCCGCGATCCTCGGCTACGAGGCCATGGGCCTCTTGCTGAGCGCGATCTCCCGGGCCACCGATGACGGTCGCGCCGGCGCGGAGCGCTCGAAGGTCGTGCGCGCGCTGTTCAGCACCCGCGGGCGCCGCGGCGTGCTCGGGACCTACAGCATCGAGTCGAGCGGCGACACGACCTTGAACCGGTGCGGCGTGTGGACGATCACGGCCCAGCAGTTGCGGTTCCTCGGCGCCAAATCCGGCTGAGAATGAGATAGGGTGGCGAGGCATGTCGGGGCGCTGTGCGCGATGATTGCGGTTCGGTTAGGACAACCGCTAGAGGTCGCGGAACGGGGTCCCGAGCGGCGAAGATTGCGTCGTTCGTCAAGCCACAAGGAGGAGCATTTATGAAGGGACGTCTAGCGATGGTGCTCGGGGTCTCCGCGATGCTGAGCCTGGCTGTGACCGCTTGTGGCGGTTCCAGCAAGGGCAGCAGCAGCACGTCTGGCGGAGGCGGCAGTAACACCATTGACATTTATTCGAGTCTGCCGCTGCAGGGGCCGGTCACCAAGCAGACAGTTCCGCTCGTGAACGGGATCAAGCTGGCGCTTGCCCAGGCGGGCGGCAAAGCGGGCAAGTTCACCGTGAACTACATCTCGAAGGACGATTCGACCGCGACGTCGGCGGCAACGACCTGCGACGTCAACCAGTCGGCCGCGAACGCGCGTGCTGCGGCTACCGACTCGAAGGCCGTTTTCTACATCGGCGAGTTCAACTCGGGCTGCAGCAAGGTCACGATCCCGATCCTCAACCAGGCCGGAGTTCCCCAGGTCAGCCCCGCCAACACGTATGTCGGGCTGACGACGAACGATCCGGGTAGCGCGCCTGGTGAGCCGCAGAAGTACTACCCGACCGGAAAGCGCACCTACCTGCGACTGGTTCCGCGCGACTCGATTCAGGGCGTCGCGGGCCTGCTCGCGATGAAGCAGGAAGGCTGCTCACGGGTCGCGGTCAACAACGACAAGACCGCGTACGGCGCCGGACTCGCCACCCAGGTTCAGCTGCATGCGTCCGCGCATGGGTTGACCGTCACGGGTGATACGGCCGTCGATCCGACGCAGCCGAACTTCCGCTCGTATGCCTCGTCGATCAAGGCGCAGGGCGTCAACTGCGTGTACACCGGGTTCAACCCGACCGGCGAGGCGGAGATGATCAAGGACGTCACCTCGGCGATTCCGGGCGCGAAGGTGTTCGGTGGTGACGGCACCTGCTCGTCGGCGATCACCAACCCGGCGCAGGGCGGCATCCCGAAGAGCCTTGCTTCGCAGTTCTTCTGCACGGTCGCAACGCTCGACCTGACCGCCTATCCGGGCGGCCAGTCGTTCCTCGCGGCCTACAAGGCGAAGTACGGCGTGTCCAATCCGGATCCGTACGCGATCTACGGCTACGAGGCGATGAAGCTCGGGCTCGACACGATCGCGTCGCTCGGCTCGAGCGGCAACAGCCGTTCGGCGATCCTGGCGGCGCTGTTCGCAATCAAGTCCCGTAACTCGGTGCTTGGCACGTACGGCTTCGACGCCAATGGAGACACCACGCTGACGAAGTACGGCCTCTACGGGGTCGGCCCGGATGGCAACCCGAAGTTCCTCAGGGCAGTCGGCTAAGACAGCCATTCGGCGGAGCGGGGCATGACGCCCCGCTCCGCCCTTAAGCTCACGGGGGATCGTGGAAGCAAACGCATTCGTACCTAGGCCGGTCGCGCCAGCATTCCGGAATGCGCTGAGCGCGGTCCGGCGGGTGGCCGGGCGCTGGAGTTTGGTGGTAGCGCTCGCGGCGCTGCCGGTCGTGTACGCCATCCACGACCTGGTGACGGGCTACCCGCAGTTCGTGCACGGGCACACCGTGGCCGTTCACGACCTGACCACTTGGGCGGGGAACCTTGTGCTGGGGATCTCGAACGGGACGATTTGGGCCCTGATCGCGATCGGCTACACGCTTGTGTACGGGATCATCGAGCTGATCAACTTCGCCCACGGCGATGTGTTCATGATGGGCTCTCTGACCGGCGCCGGCTTCGCGGCATCGATCGGCTTGGGGCTCGCGACCGGTCCGCTCGGGTTGGTGCTCGGCCTTGCACTCACGCTGATCGTCACGATGCTCGTGACCGGGAGCCTCAACGTGCTGATCGAGCGCGTCGGCTACCGCCCGCTGCGCAACGCTCCCAAGCTTGCGCCGCTGATCACGGCGGTCGGCTTCTCGTTCATCCTTCAGAACGTCGGCCTCTTGTGGATCGGTGGCGCTCCGATCAGCGTGCCGGACCTAATCCACTACAACCAGCCCGTGTTCAGCATCTCGGCCGTCGTGATCCGGCGCGCCGACGTGCTGGCGGTCGGCGTGACGGTCCCGCTGGTCCTGTTGCTCACCTGGTTCATCGGGCGCACGCGGATGGGCAAGGCCATGCGAGCGACCGCGCAGGATCCCGAGGCCGCGCGGCTGATGGGGATCAACATCGACCACACGATCTCGCTGACGTTCATGCTCGGCGGGATGCTCGCCGGCGCGGCGGGCCTCGTATACGCGCTGTATGAAACGACGATCTGGTACTTCCAGGGCTTTCAGGCAGGACTGATCGCCTTTACCGCCGCGGTCATGGGCGGAATCGGGAACATCCGTGGAGCGGTCCTCGGCGGGCTGATTATCGGCGTCATCCAGAGCATCTCCGACGCCCGTATTGGTGCGGAATGGACCTCGGCGATCGTGTTCGGCTATCTGGTCCTGGTCCTGGTGCTGCGCCCGCGCGGGCTGATCGGCGAGGAGACGCGGGAGGCCGGTTGAGCGAGCTGCTGGCACAGCTGCACGAGTGGCGCGAAGCCGTCGAGCGCCGGCTGCCTCCGTGGTGGTCGCGGGGCGCCGCGGTCACCCTGATCCTGTTGGGCGGGGCGCTTCCGCTGTTTTTCTCCGACGCGAGCAACTTCGTCAACAAAGAGGTGCTGGCGCTGGCCTACATCGTCTTCGCGCTTGGCCTCAACATCGTGGTCGGTTTCGCGGGGCTGCTCGATCTCGGCTACGTGGCGTTCTTCGCGCTCGGCTCGTACACGTTCGGCTGGTTCGCGTCGGACTTCTTCTACAAGGCGCACGTGCACGTGCTCGTGTCCCACTTCACCGCGACGGCCGCTCCAGCCGGGATCCACTTCAACTTCATCCTGGTCCTCATCTGTGCGGCGCTGATCACATCGGCCGCCGGTGCCCTGATCGGCCTGCCGACACTGCGGCTGCGCGGCGACTACATCGCGATCGTCACGCTCGCATTCGGCGAGATCATCCGTGTGTTCGCGATCAACGGCCCGTCGCTGAAGGTGTTCGGAATGCCGGTGACCGCCGGTGTCCTTGGGATCAGCGGCGTCGACGCTCCATATTTCCCCAAACTCTGGCCCTTCGGGCACTTTCCGTTACACCTCTGGCCATTCCAGAGCGTCACGTTCGATCAGCTGCACGTTAAGCCGTGGTACTGGACGATCTTCGCGCTTGTGCTGATCACGCTTTTCGTGAACCTGCGGATGCGCGACTCGCGCTTGGGCCGCGCCTGGATTGCGTTGCGTGAGGACGAGGTGGCCGCGGTCTCGATGGGTGTGCCGCTCGTGCGCACCAAGCTGCTCGCGTACGCGCTCGGCGCCGTGTTCGGCGGCTTCGCCGGCGCGTTCCTGGGCGCCTACTCGACGATCATCGATCCCGACCAGTTCCAGTTCGGCTTCTCGATCTTCGTGCTCTCGATGGTGATCGTCGGCGGGATCGGCTCGATCTGGGGCGTCGTGGCGGGAGCGCTGCTGCTCGCGAATATCAACTACTACCTGATCCCCGATGTCCTGAACCGCTTACCGCACACCTTCGGTCTGAACTTCACGCTCGACGAGCTCCAAGTCTCGATCTTCGGGTTCCTGCTGGTGATCGTGATGGTGTTACGCCCACAGGGCCTGATCCCGGAGCGAAGACGAAAACTCGAGCTGACAGAGGGCATCGGCGAGACCGAGTTCGAGGGATCGAGCGTATGACGGTCGAAACCGCTCCGGCCGAGCAGGTCGCGGCATCGGGCTCGATCCTGCAGGTCGTCAATGCGACCAAGCAGTTCGGCGGGCTCGTCGCGGTCAACGACATCTCGGTCGAGTTCCCACAGCACTCGATCACGTCGATCATCGGCCCAAACGGGGCCGGCAAGACGACCCTGTTCAACATGCTGACGGGGCTGTACAAGCCGACCACCGGACGGATCTATTTCAACGCGCAGGACATCACGCGTAAGCGGCCGGATGTGATCACCAAGCTCGGCGTCGCGCGGACGTTCCAGAACATCCGCCTGTTTGGAGCCATGAGCGCGCTCGAGAACGTGATGATCGGGCGCCACTCACGCATGCGCGCGGGGATGTTCGGCTCGATCTTCAGGATGCCGTGGGTACGAGCGGAGGAACGAGCCGTCCGGGCGCGCGCGGCCGAGCTGCTCGAGTACGTCGGTCTGCAGCAGCGGCAATTCGACCAGCTCGCGACCAACCTCAGCTACGGTGACCAGCGGCGCATCGAGATCGCGCGTGCGCTGGCCTCGGAGCCGACTCTGCTGCTGCTCGACGAGCCGACGGCCGGGATGAACCCACAAGAGTCCCAGCGCCTGACGGACTTCATGCGCAAGCTCCGCGATGAGCTCAAGCTGACGATCGTCTTGATCGAGCACGACATGAAGGTGGTCATGGGCGTCTCCGAGCGGGTCACCGTGCTCGACTACGGAGAGAAGATCGCCGAAGGGCCGCCGAGCGAGGTTCGCACGGACGCGCGCGTTATCGAGGCCTACCTGGGGAAGCAGGACTGATGGCACTTCTAGAGGTCGACGAGATCCACACCTTCTACGGAACGATCGAGGCGCTGAAGGGGATCTCGCTGACGGTCGACGAGGGCGAGGTCGTGACGTTGATTGGCTCAAACGGCGCGGGCAAGTCGACCACGCTGCGATCGATCTCCGGGATCTCGCCCGCGGCCGCAGGGAAGATCAGCTTCGGTGGCAGCGAGATCACCCGGACCCCCGCACACGACATCGTCGGCCATGGGATCGCGTTGGTCCCCGAGGGCAGGCGCTGCTTCGCTCGCATGACCGTCCGCGAGAACCTCGACCTCGGTGCGTTCAAGCGCCGGGGCGATTCGATTCGCGAGGACCTCGAACGCGTCTTCGATCTGTTCCCCCGTCTGCACGAGCGCGAGAAGCAGAAGGCCGGCACGATGTCGGGCGGCGAGCAGCAGATGCTCGCGATCGGACGGGCGCTGATGGCCCGCCCCAAGCTGCTGATGCTCGACGAGCCATCGATGGGGATCGCGCCGATCCTCGTCCAGCGCATCTACGAGACGATTCGCGAGATCAACAAGCAGGGGGTCACGATCCTGCTCGTCGAGCAGAACGCCAATTACGCCCTCGAAATCGCCGCACGCGGCTACGTGCTCGAGACCGGCCAAGTCGCGATTGCGAACTCCTCTGCCGAGCTCCGCACCGATCCCGAGGTCCAGCGGGCCTACCTGGGCACATGATCCTCACCGCCGCCATCGGATCGACGGGCATCTATCTGCTGTTCGCGTGGCTGGCGTCCGCCGCTATCGGGACGTGGGTCTCCGAGCGCAAGGGCTATGGCGAGCGTGTCGGCCTGGCGTTCGGCCTGCTGCTCACGGTTGCTGGGTTGATCATCGTGCTGCTGCTGCCGGCACGGCCGGGATCAGCCTGGAAGCTGGACGGACCGTTACCGTCGCGGAGGAGGTAATCTCACCACCCATAAGGGATGAGTGGTGAGAGGCAACCGGGCGGCCGCGAACCAGCGCCGGGTGAGCTTGCGCTCGTACAGGCGTTCCTGAACACGCACTACAACCTCGACGCCGGCGGCGGGGACGTCTTCAGAGATGGACGCGCGCTCCAGGCTTGGCTCGTGCGCCATCGTCTGATCGACCCGGGCGTGTGGGTCTCCCAAGCAGACCTGCGCCGCGTGATCGAGGTCCGCGAAGCACTGCGGGACTTCATCGCCGGGCGCGGGCACGCGTCGCTGGCAGTAATGCTCGAGGTCCGGATCGAGCGCGACGGCCCGCTACTGGAGCCCAAAGACGGCGGCACGGTCGATGGCGCGATCGCGGCGCTGCTCGCGATCGTGGCGACCGAGATGCTCGGCGAGCGCTGGTCACGGGTGAAGGTCTGCCCCGGCGAGGACTGCGGCTGGGCGTTCTATGACCACTCCCGCAATCGCACCGGGCGTTGGTGCTCGATGGATGTCTGCGGCGGGCGGGCAAAGGCGCGGGCCCATTACAAGCGCCGGAGGGGGGCATGAGGAAGCTCATCGCCGCCCGCCTGCGCCGGCGCCCCGGGCGATATCTGCTGAGCGCACTCGGAGTGGCGGTTGCGGTCGGGTTCGGCGGCGCGGTCGTCGGCGAGGCCACGATCGCGGGAGACAGAGCGGCCCACCGAGTACTCGCGGGCGCCTCGTCGCAGGTCCAGGTCACCTGGCAAGGCGCCGTCACCAAGACGATCAGGCGCGAGGCGCTCGCCGCCGTTCCGCGGCCCACGACGGAGACGTTGAGCATCGGGCCGGTCCGGCTGGGCGGAGCCCTGGTGACGCTCGAGGCGAGCGCGGCCGCGCCCTCGCTCGGACCGTGCCGCGCGAGCCGCTGCCCAATGATGCTCGTGGGTGGGCCGCGCGGCGTCCGCGCGCTCACGGCGCCCGGGATCAACATCGTCGTCGTCCGCCGGGCGCCGTTTGGCGCGCCAGGACAGCCGGTGCTGGTTACCCGCGACCGCAATGGCCTCTCCACGATCCCCGCGCTCGGCGCGCTGTTCCACACGACGACCTGGACCGCCCGGCTTCCGCTCGGCCGGCTTCACAGCTGGGAACTGCCCGGACTCGACGCACGTCTACGGCACTCAGAGTCCAGCCTCCAGGCGGCGAACAGCGGCTTCTCGTATGCGGCCCCATTTGACGCAATCGCCGCCGCCCGGGCGCGGGCCGCTAGCGCGCCAGATCGGCTGCTGCTGAGCGGCGGCGGAGCGATCGCTGCCCTGGCGGCGTTCCTCATGCTGGCGGCGGGAGCGCTGCGGCGCGACCTGCGGCTCGAGCTTGGCCGCTTACGCCGCGCGGGCGCGACGGAGCGCGCAGGCGCTCGCGTTCGCGCTGTGCGAGCCGGCGGTCGTCTGCTTCGTCGCGATGCTGGTTGGTGCGGTGGCGGCGCTCGTGAGCACCGCGGCTCTCGGCGGCGCGGTCGGCCACAGCCTGTTGACCTGGCCCGTGGGGGTTGGATTGATCGTGGCCTGGGCCTTAGCCACGGTCCTGATCGCGGCCGTCGCGCTCGTCTCGCGGCGGACTGCCGAGCGCCTAGGAGATGCGGCCGCGCTCGCGGCCGTTGCCGCGCTGGCGCTCGGGCTCGCGCAGGGGAGCAGCGGTTCGAATGCGCTCGTCGTGTTGCTGGCGCCGCTGGCGTGCGTGGCCGCGGGCGCGTTTGTGTATCGCTGCGCGGCGATTGCGCTGCGATCGCTCGAGCGCCTCGCCCGCGGTTCCTCGCCGCTCGTCCGCGTCGCGCTGACCGGGCTCGCCCGCGGCCCGGGGCTGGCCTCGCTGGCGATCGCGATGATCGCGATCACCGTCGGGCTGGGTGGCTTTGCGCTGTCCTACCACGCGACGCTCGATCGCAGCGCCGCCGACCGAGCCGCCGCCCAGGTCCCGCTGGACGCGAGGCTGGCCGCCGGCTCGAGCTTCCTCACGCCGCTTTCAGTGGCGACGCTCGACGATTGGCGCGCGCTGTCGCACGGAATCGTGTTGCCGATCCGTCGGACGGTCGCGAGCTACGTGAGCGCCGGTGCGACGGTCTCGGTGCCGGCGCTCGGGGTGCCGGCATCCGGTTTGCGTTTACTCCACGGATGGCGCCAGAGCGATGGGTCGGCCCCGCTCGCCGCGCTCGGGCGGGCGCTACGCACGGGCGCCCAACCCGTGTACCCCGCCCTGTCGGCGAGCGCGCGCTGGCTGTCGCTGCGGGCGAGCTCCCCGGCCCTGGCAGCGCAGCTGACCGCGGACCTGCGCGACGCCGACGGAGGCGTCACTCAGGTGCCGATCGGAACGGTCGACGCCGCCGCGGAGCTGCGGGCGCCGATTCCCCCAGGACACTGGGAGCTCGAGGCGCTCGAGCTCGCCGAGCCGAGCGGGCTTCAGACCACCGCCGGGCATCAGACCGCCGAGTCCGGCGCGCCGCCTGCCGCGCTCTCGACGACGGTCAGTCTCGGCCCGATCACGCTGCTCGACGGAAACCGACGTCCCGTCGGTCGCGTGTCCGTTCGCGGCTGGCATGGTTTCGACGCCGCCGGCACCGTGCGTTTCACGACCGCGGACTCGCCCGAGATCGTCACGGCCGGCCGAGCCGAGCGACACATCCTCGCTGCCCGTGCTGGTCGACCCACGCGCCGCTGCGTCCGCAGGTCCCGGCCACCGGCTCGCGCTGACGATCGACGGCCTGTCCGTGCGGGCCAGGGTCGTCGGGGTACTGCGCCGCTTCCCGACCGTGCCTAGCGACGCCGCGGGCGTCGTGGTGGCCGACACGAGCGCGCTCGCCGCGGCTCTCGACGCGATCCAGCCCGGCCAGGGCGAGGCCAACGAGCTGTGGCTCGAGACGCGTGCGCAAGGCGGGCTCCGGGCGGCGCTCCGCGCAGGCCCATTGGCGCAGCTGTCCAGTTCGTTCCGCGCAGATGCGGAGCGCAGTCTGCGCTCAGACCCGATTGCGCGTGGGGTGCTCGGAACGCTCGAGGCGGCGGCCGTCATCGGGCTGGTGCTCGCGGTGATCGGGCTGCTGGTGGCCCTGGCCGGCGGCGGGCGGGATCTGCGTCTCGCTCGAGACCTCTCCGAGCAGGGAATCGGACCGCGCGGGCTACGACGCGAGCTGCGGCTGCGCTTCGCGATCGCGTCCGTCGCCGGCGTCGTGGTGGGCCTGGTGGTCGGCGTTGCCCTGATCGGCCTTGCCGTGGCGGGCGTCCGAGTTGCGCTGGGGCCCGCAGAGCCACCTGTGATCGCGGTGGTGCCGGTCGGAGCACTCGCGCTTCTGGCCTGCGTGGCGCTGGTCGCGTTCGGCGTCGCGGGGAGCTTCGGCGGAGTTGCGGAGCGGTGAGCGAGCACGCCGTAGAGCTGCGCGACGTGTTCCGCGTGCACCGCACGCGCGAGGGCGACGCCGCGGCGCTCCAGGGAATGACGCTTCGTGCCGAGCGCGGCCGTCTTCTATGCGTGCTCGGACCGAGCGGCGCGGGCAAGACGACCCTGTTGAGGATCATCGCCGGGCTCGAGCCCCCGTCCGCCGGCGTCGTCGAGGTGCTCGGACGCGACATCTCGCGCCTGCCTCGGCGAGCCCGCGCCCGGCTGCGCCGCGACTCGATCGGGATCCTCGCCGAGCACGCCGAACTCGCGCTCGTGCCGGATCTGGGAGTCGCGGCCAACGTCGAGCTGCCGCTGGTGCTGCGCGGGGCCGACCGCGCCAGCCGCCGCAGGCGGGTCGAGGAGCTGCTGGATGCCGTGTCCCTGGCCGACCGGGGCGATGCGCTGCCGAGCGAGCTATCCGGCGGCGAACGGCAGCGCGTCGCGCTGTGCGCAGCCGTTGCTCACCGCCCGGCGTTGCTGCTCGCCGACGAGCCGACCGGCGAGCTCGACGACGAGAGCGCCAGACAAGTGCGCGATGCGCTCTCCGAGTTCGTCCACCGCGACGGCGCCAGCGCGATCCTCGTCTCACATGACGCTGATGCCGCGGCGGCTGCGGATCGCGTAGTGAGGATTCGCGACGGGCGCGCGAGCGAGGAGGACGAGGCCGTCGTGATCGCCCGTGGCGGCTGGTTGCGGCTCCCGGCCGAACTGCTGGCCGAAGCGGGGATCGGCGAGCGGGCGCGGGTTGCCTCGGTGCCCGACGGGCTGCTCGTGAGCCCCGCTGATGAGCGCGTCGAGGGGCGTCGAGTGGGGCTTGAGCGAGCGGCCGCGACGCCGGTGACGCTCGAGGTCCGCGCGCTCAGGCGTGCGTTCGGCCAGCGCGAGTTGTTCGGCGACCTGGACGTGGACTTCCGGCCGGGCACGCTGACGGCGGTCACCGGCCGGTCGGGCAGTGGCAAGACGACGCTCCTGCGGCTACTCGCGGGCCTCGACCGCCCGCAGGCCGGCGAGATCGCGCTCGACGGCCGACGACTGGACGCGCTCGACGCCGAGTCACGGGCAGCGCTACGACGCGAGCGGATCGGCTTCATGTCCCAGGAGCCCGCGCCGGTGCCGTTCCTCAGCGCCACCGAGAACGTCGAGCTTGGGCTGGCGCTGCGCGGGGTGGCGGCAGCGGACGCGCGCGAGCGCGCGACGGCGGCACTGACCGCGGTTGGACTGGCGGACCGCTCCGCGCAACGGGTCGCGCGCCTGTCCGCGGGCGAGCGCCAGCGGGTCGCGCTCGCCCGTGCGCTGGCGGCGGCGGGCGGATTGCTGATCGTCGACGAGCCGACCTCGCGCCTCGACGAGTCGCTGGCGCTCACGATCGGCGAGCTGCTGGCCGGCACCGGGCAGACGGTGATCTGCGCGACCCACGACCCGGTCGTGATCGCGCTGGCGGACGCGGTCGTGCGGCTTTAGGCGGGGCCCCCTGGGCGACGGTGTTGTCCTTCGCGTTCGAGGAGGTTGGACGGAGACGATTCTTGAGCGCCCGGCGGGTGGCGCCCGCCTGCTGGCAGGGAGACCCTCGAGGTTTTCCGCGCTATTCGCGGTTAACCTCGATCCAATCGCCCGCAGACCGCAATCGCAGCCTGTGCCTCAGGGCAACCGGAACTCGAGTGACACGGGTGGGTTCCCCATCGGCGTCCCGCCATAGATCACGTGGCCCCTCGCGGTCTGGTAGGTCAGCCACGGGATCGTCGGCTGCTGATCGATACCCGGCTTTGAGAAGTCGCAGACGCCTTTCCGGAATGTCTTCTTGAGCTCGGTCCACTGAGCCCGGGTGAACGGGATGGCCCGATAATCGCGGCGGCGCAGCGGCTTCAGCTGGCACTTGTTGGCGTCGGTGGTGATCGCGTCGCCGGCGACGGTGCGCGGCGTCCCCTCGACATTCACCACACCGGACGGGCACAGGCCGTTCGAGAGCTTGTTTCCGATTCCGTCCCAACACTCGTCGGTGAGGTCAGAGGGCTTGTCGCGAATGATCTTCCGCGGCAGCGGCGTGCGGCTGTGGTCCCGCTCGACCGCGGACAGCCAGCGATCCATGGCGATGAAGCTGTTCAGCTCGCAGTCCTTATCCGCGGTCAGTTGGATGGGTCCCTCCCAGATCAGCTGATTGGCATGAGTCCCGTGCTCGCGGTCGAGGCGAGCGCGCACCGCGAATGCGCGATACGCATCGTGGAAGAGTCCCGGGTTGGGGCCGCGGCAGTCGATGATCGCGGTCTGGTTGAGGTTGTTGGCCTCATTGATCATCCCGCTCTGGTAGGCCCGCACCAGCGCTGGCGAGGCGCCGTCGTCCCGGGCTGGGGTGGGGTTGGTGTCGATGTCGAGCCCGCCGATCTTGGCGTTCAGATCGACGAACGCCGCGGGGGTGATCTCACCCTTTTCGAGCGCCGCGAGCCCGTACTGAACGCCGACGTTGTCGATCGGTGGCCGCACGAACCCGTGACCGAGCTTCTTTTCGTTGGCCGACCAGAACTTCTTTGGCTCGGGCCCGAAGACGTTGATCGCCGCATCCTGGATCGTGCAGCGCACTCCTCCCGGGTTCGTCGTTGGGTTGTAGCGCTCGGCGCTCGTCGTGCCCCCGCAGGGATCGGTCGGGACGGCGACGTGGAACTGTGCGTTGTCCGAGACCTCGGCGTTCTGGAGGCCGTCGGGACCCCCGAGGACGTCCCCCATCTGGGCCGGAGTCCACACGACGCCAGGCTCCCGTTTCGACGCGGTCAGGAAGTACGCGAGCAGGAGGTGGTAATCCAGGAACTGCGTCGCCGTGCTCCACGCGTCCGGGAATGAGCAGGTGGGCAGGATCCCCTGGTAGACACCTGGGTAGGCATTCGCAATCCACTGCTGCGCCAGCGATCCGCCCGAGCATCCGGTGCCGATCGTGTAGCGAAGCGTGCCGTAGGACTTGATCAGGT
This sequence comes from uncultured Actinomycetes bacterium, assembly GCA_963795505.1. Lineage (GTDB taxonomy): Bacteria > Actinomycetota > Thermoleophilia > Solirubrobacterales > Solirubrobacteraceae > Palsa-465. Next base: position 1,001,708 of record CAWCIB010000008.1, on the reverse strand, counting down.
ACTCCTTGGCCATCACCAGCGACTCGGCCTGTAGCGGGAGGTCGCAGTTGTGGCCGCTGTTGTCGAGCGCGGTCGACATCGTGATGAATCCCTTGCCAAGCGCGTAATCGGCGGCGGTCTCGCCCGTGGTCCCTGGAGCCGTGCCCGTCTGATGGTCGACCCCGCAGGAGACTCCGTGCAGGATCAGCAGCTTGTGATCGAACTGGCGCTGGGGCGCGACTGCGCTCCATGGCTGGCCGGGCTGGTAGAGAACCGAGATGCGGTACTGGTCGCGGTCCATGTAGCCGGTCTCGGTGCGGACGATGAATGGCAACGTCACGCCCAGGTCGGTCTTGGTCTGCGCGACGTCGGACGGCGGGTTGGACGGGTCATAAGGCTGGAATCCGTGCTTGGCCGGATTCGTCGACACGAAGCTGTAGGTGAAGCTCGGCGGCTGATCGCACTTCTGGTCGACTGCTCCCGGTTCGCAGATCCACGGCTCGAGCTGGGGCCCCGCGAAGACCGGTCCGCCGATCGGATGGTTGACCAGCGTGATCCGCGTTGCCCAGCCGCTTGCCAGCGTCGCCTGCAGCCGGTTTCGCCCCGGGGCAAGTCCCGTCAGGAGGCCTTCGAAGCGGCCGTCCTGGCGGATCGCAAAATCGCTCCTGACGTCCCTGCGATCGAGCGTGACCTTGACGTGCCCCGTGGCGGAGCGCGGTAGGTTGATCGCCACCAATGCGGAGCCGCCGCTGACGAGATCCGCACGGCCCGAGAGAACCGAGATCGACAACGCCGGTCTGGTGCCCTTCGCGGCATTCGCCGCCCCGGCGCCCAGACACAGGAGCGACGCGCTTACGAGCGCGACCCAGAACCTGGCTTTGCGTGAGGTGCTGCTTCGGTTCCGCATTCCTCCCCCTCGAATCCTGGGTTGACGCTCACCCGGCACGCCAAGCTTCCCACATTAGAGTTCGCAGCATGCCCACCTTCGTCCTGCGCCTCATCGCGCCACGCCCCAATTTCGCCCAGACCATGACCGACGCGGAGCGCGAGATCATGAGTCGCCACGCAGCCCACTGGGGTCCTTATCTCGACCGCGGGGACATGGTCGTGTTCGGCCCCGTGCTTACCGACGACGACTCATACGGGCTCGCGGTCGTCGACACCGACGACGAGCAGGCGCTGCACGACTTTGCTGCACAGGACCCGGTCGTGACGACCGGTACCGCGCGCTTCGAGCTCGGGCGGCTCGCCGCCGGGACAGTCCGCGAGCGCGCTAGCTGAGCGCGGCGCCCAGCGCGGCGCTCAGCTCCCTGTACGCGAACTCGTAGCCCAGCTCGAGCGCCCGCCGGGGAATCATCCGCTGGCTGGCGGTGAGCACCGAGGCCATCTCCCCGAACAACAGCCTGAGCGCGAACCCCGGGACAGGGACGACAGCGGGTCGGTGCAAGGCGCGGCCGAGCTCTCGCGAGAACTCGGCGTTGGTGACCGGGCTCGGAGCGCACGCGTTCACCGGCCCGGACCAGGCATCGTCGTGCAGGGCGGCTGCATACATGCCGACGACGTCGTCGATCGCGACCCACGGCATGTATTGGCGCCCGCCCGCCACGGGACCGCCCAGCCCGGCCTTGAACGGAGGGAGCATCTTCTTCAGCGCGCCGCCCGAGCCGTCCAGCACAACGCCGGTCCGGATTTTGACCACCCGCGCTTGCTCCGCGCCGTCGGCGGCCCGTTCCCAATCGACGCACAGCGAGGCGAGAAAGTCCGTGCCCGGCGCGGCCGACTCGTCGAGCTCGTCGGCTCCGCGGTCGGCGTAATAGCCGGCGGCCGACGCGGACACGAACACGCTCGGCCGCGGATCCGCTGCGCCCATCGCTTGCACGAGCTTCTCGGTTCGGTCGACGCGGCTCGCGCGTATCCGTTGCTTGCTGATCTCGGTCCAGCGCTGCGCGACCGGCTCGCCGGCGAGGTTGACGACCGCGTCGACCCGCGAGAGGACCTCGACAGGCACCGTGCCGGTAGCCGGATCGGGACCGGCCGCCTCGATGCCAAGGCGCTCCCGCGCGCGCTCCGGACTGCGGCTGAGCGCGACGACGGCGTCGCCCCTGCCCTCCAGCACGCGAACGAGCTTCGCACCGATCAGTCCGGTCGCGCCGGTGATCGCGACCCTCATCGCGCTCCGAGCGTGCCGAACTCCTCGGTCTGGGCGAAGCCGAGCTCATCGCCCGCAACACCGGCCGTACCCTCCTCGCGCGCCTCGTCGGCCACCGCGGCGGCGACGGCGCCGACAACCTCGCGATTGAAGACCGACGGAATGATGTAATCCGCGCGCAGCTCGTCCGAGGGCACGATGTCGGCGATCGCACGCGCCGCCGCCATCTTCATCGACTCGGTTATGTCCCTCGCGCGTGTATCGAGTGCGCCTCGAAAGATGCCGGGAAACGCGAGCACGTTGTTGATCTGGTTGGGATAGTCCGACCGGCCGGTGGCGATTATCCGGGCGTAGGGCGCGGCGTCCTCTGGCGACACCTCGGGCGTTGGGTTCGCCATCGCGAAGACGATCGGGTCGGGATTCATGCCGGCGAGCGCGCTGGCCTCGATGACGCGTGCTCCCGAAAGGCCGATGAACAGATCGGCGCCGACAAGAACCTCCGCGGGCGCGCCGGGTCGGCAGTCCGCGTTGGTCACCGAAGCAAGCCAGCGCTTGACATCGTGCAGGCTCCCGTCCGCATAGTCCTCGCGCTCGACGTGCAGAGCGCCGACCGAGTCGCAGGCAATGATGTGCCGCGCGCCCGCCTCGAGCAGGATCCGGGTGACGGCCACCCCGGCCGCGCCGGAGCCGGAGATCACGATCCCGACGTCCTCGATCCGCCGCTCGGTCAGCGTGAGCGCATTCAGAAGCGCGGCGAGCACCACAACGGCGGTGCCGTGCTGGTCGTCGTGGAAGACGGGAATGTCGAGCTGCGCCTTGAGCGCGGCTTCGATCTCAAAGCAGCGCGGCGCCGAGATGTCCTCGAGGTTGATCCCGCCGAAGGCCGGTGCGATCACCGTCACGGTCCGGACGATCTCGTCGGGATCGCGGGTGTCAAGGCAGATGGGGAAGGCGTCGATCCCGGCGAACTCCTTGAACAGCATGGCCTTGCCCTCCATCACGGGCATCGCTGCCCGCGGCCCGATGTCCCCGAGGCCGAGCACCGCCGTTCCGTCTGACACGACCGCGACCGTGTTGCGCTTGATCGTGTACTGGAAGGCTTTGTCGGGGTCGTCCTCGATCGCGCGGCAGACGCGCGCAACGCCTGGGGTGTAGGCCATCGAGAGGTCGTCGCGCGTCTTCACCGGGGTCTTGTTGTGCAGCTCGATCTTGCCGCCGAGATGAACGAGGAATGTGCGGTCGGTTGAATCGACCACGCGTGCGCCTTCGACTGCCTCGACCGCGTCGGTCAGTCTCGGCCAGTCGGCAGCATCGCCGGCGGCCACGGTGATGTCCCTGACGGTGTGGCCGCCCTCCACCTGGACCAGGTCGATCGCCCCGATCGTGCCGCCGGCCTCGCCGATCGCGCTCGCGACCTTGCCGAGCATCCCGGGCTGATCCGCGATCTCGACGCGGAGCGTGAGGCTGTATTGGGCGCTCGGTGTTGCCGGCATGTCGGCCAGATAGCCTGACAGAACAGTGCCCGATGAGCTCTTTTTGATCGACGGGAACAGCCTTGCCTACAGAGCGTTCTTCGCGCTGCCCGAGTCGATCGCTACCTCCACCGGGGTGCCGACGAACGCGATCTTCGGCTTCGCGTCGATGCTCGTGAAGATCCTGACCGACTACGGCCCGAAGGCCACGGTCGTCGTATGGGACAAGGGCGACACGGGCAGGCGCGAGGTGTACGCGGAGTACAAGGCGCAGCGCACCTCGAGGCCAGATCTGCTCAAGGAACAGTGGCCGCACCTGGAGCCGCTGGTCGACGCGTTCGGGTACCGCAACCTCGCGGTTCAGGGCTACGAAGCCGACGACGTGATCGCCTCGATCGTCGAGCGCGCCCGCACCGCCGATCCGCCCGTGCCGGTGATGGTCGTGACCGGCGACCGCGACGCGTACCAGCTCGTCGGCGACGGGGTCCAGATCATGACCACCTCGCGTGGCATCACCGATACGCGCGTGTATGACCGCGACGGCGTGATCGAGCGCTACGGCATCCCGCCCGAGCTCGTTCCGGATTTCATCGGCCTGAAGGGCGACACGAGCGACAACATCCCGGGCGTACCAGGCATCGGCGACAAGACCGCTGCCGAGCTGCTTCAGCGCTTCGGGTCGCTCGAGGAGGTGCTGGCGCACATCGACGACATCTCCGGGGCCAAGCGCAAGCAGAACCTGACCGAGCACGCCGACAACGCGCGCCTATCGAAGCTGCTCGCGACGATCAAGCGCGACATACCGATCGGACTTGACATCGCCGACTTCGTCGCCCAGCCGCCCGACCGCTCGCGACTGCGGGAGGTCTTTCGTCAGTTCGAGCTACGCGAGCCGTTGCGGCGGCTCGAGGAGGCACTCGGCTCGGCCGACGCGGCCGCACCTGCGCCCGCTACCGAGCAGGCGCTCAGTGCGCGTCTTGTCGAAGTGACACTCGCCGAGCTCGAATCGAAACTGCCGCGAAGCGAGGTCGGCGTCGCTGTCCGTGCGCCCGAGACGCCCGCTGACGCGCTGTTCGCCGCCACTGAGAGCTGGCACTTCGGCATCCACGCCGACGGCACGACCCAGGTGCTGGCGGGCGAGTGCTCGCGACCCGAGGACCTCGTCGACGCGATCGGCGAGCGTCCCGTGATTGCCCACGACGCCAAGTCGCTCGGACGCGTCCCGGCCGCGCTCACGCACGACACCGAGATCGGCGCCTACCTGCTCGAGCCGGCCCGCCGGGCTTACCCGTTCCGCGAGCTGTCCGAGGAGCGCGGGCTGGCGGCTGATATCGACGACCCGGTTGCGGCGGATGCGCTGCTGCTCGGCGCGCTGGCCGATTGGCAGCGGGAGGAGATCCGTGGCCGCGGCTTGACCGATCTGATGAACGAGGTCGAGCTGCCACTCGTCCGCGTCCTGCGCGACATGGAGACCGCCGGGTCCCGGCTCGACACCGCGCGGCTGCGTGAGATCTCTTCGCGCGTCAAGGCCGAGGCGGACCAACTGGAGCGCGAGATCTTTGAGCTGGTGGGGGAGGAGTTCATGCTCGGCTCACCCAAGCAGCTGGAGGAGATCCTGTTCGGGAAGCTCGGGCTATCGCGTAAGCGGCGCGGCAAGACCGGCTACTCGACCGATGCGCGCGTCCTTCAGGCGATTCGCGACGAGCACCCCGTGATCCCCAAGATCGAGCGCTGGCGCGAGCTGACCAAGCTCGCGCAGACCTACCTCGACGCCCTCCCGGGTCTGCTCGGCGACGACGGCCGCCTGCACACGACCTTCAACCAGACGGCGGCCACCACCGGCCGCCTGTCGTCCAACAATCCAAATCTGCAGAACATCCCGATCCGCACGGAGCTCGGCCGCGAGATCCGCTCCTGCTTCGCCGCCGAGGAGGGCAACCTGCTCGTCTCGGCGGACTACTCGCAGGTCGAGCTGCGGCTGCTCGCGCACATCGCCGGCGAGGACGTGCTGAAGGAGATCTTCCGCCGCGGCGAGGACGTCCACACCGCGACCGCCTGTCGCGTGTTCGCGGTGGAGCCGGGGGACATCGACCCCGGGATGCGCTCGAAGGCCAAGATGATCAACTACGGGATCGTCTACGGGCTATCGGCGTGGGGGATGGCCGACCGGCTCGACATCCCCCAGGAGGAGGCCGACGAGTTCATCCAGCGTTACCTCGCCGGATTCCCGGCCGTCGCACGCTGGATCCAGGAGACGATCGAGCAGGGAACCGAACACGGGTATGTCTCGACCCTGTTCGGCCGCCGCCGCCAGGTGCCCGAGCTGCGCGCCCGCCGCTGGGAGCTACGGCGCCAGGGCGAGCGCTTCGCGGTCAACATGGTGATCCAGGGGACCGCGGCGGACATCATGAAGGTCGCGATGGTGCGCTGTGCAGCGGCGATCGCCGACCTTCAATCGCGCCTGATCCTGTCGATCCACGACGAGCTCTTGTTTGAGGGACCTGCCTCCGAGGCCGAGCAGGTGAAGGCGATCGCGTGCCGGGAGATGGCCGGGGCTTTCGACATGGACCCGCCGCTCGCGGTCGAGGCCGGGATCGGGTCCGATTGGCTCAGCGCAAAGTGATTCGGCCGGGGTTAACCGCGCTATGCGCGGAAAGCTCGGTCTACTCAGATTGAAAAGTCGCTTTAGACGCGCGCGAGCGTGCTCGTCCGCGTTCGACCGCCCACGAAGCGCGGATGCGCGATCTCGAGGTAGTGGCCGAAAGACCAGTCGACGAAGCGTTTGCGCTGCATCGCCGTCAGCGAATGCCCCAGCAGCCGCGGTGGCACGCGCGGGATCAGCCGCTGCACCCGCAGCATCCACTCGAACTTCCACGCGTGGGCGGCGCTGAAGGCTCCGTAGCGCTCGAGCGCCTGCGCGTGCGTCTGGCGCCCTTCGATAACGGCGCTCAGCTCGCGCCCCGCCGCGAGTCCGAAGTAGAGCGCCGTCCGAATCCCTTCGGCGGTCAGCGGGAGGCAGTGGCCGGCCGAGTCGCCGACGAAGAAGACCCCCTCCTCGGTTGCGTCGCGGATGCGGTGCGGGATCCAGTTGCCCTGGTAGCGCACCGCGTCGCGCTCGAGATCGGAGGCCAGCCGGACAGTCGGCTCCTTGACGTGAAAGCGCGGCTCGAACGATCCGATGCCGACCCGCACCTCCTCGTCGGCGGGGAAGCTCCAGCCGTAGCCGGCGGGCACGTAGGAGCGGTCGATCCACACCTCGAGTTCGTCGCCTGACCCGAACGGGTGGACCTCGAGGCCCCGTGACAGGAAGGCGTCAGGAGGCTGAATCGGGGCCCGGTCCGAGAGGACCCGGCGCCAGCCAAGCGCGTCGACTATCAGTGGCGCGCTGATGTCGCCGCGGTCGGTGTGGACCGTCGAGCCGGTTCTGCCGTCGACCTTGGCGGTCTCGAACTCAAACGATCCCTGATCGGCGAGCAGCGCGCAGAGAGCCCGGTAGTTGAAAGTCGAGAATGTCCACGGGAGCTCCAGGCGAGTCGTGACGTTGGGCGTGTGGATCACGAGCTGGCCGAACGTCTGCTGCAGTGAGTCGTGGAGCTCGAGCGCGTACAGCCAATCGGTCGGAATGCCACAGGCGGACGTCTGCCGCTCGCCGATCTCGTAGCGGTCGAGGACCACCACATCGGCGCCGCTTGCGGCCAGCTCGCGCGCGACCGCGAGACCGGCGAAGCTGGCTCCGCAGATCAGCACGTCGCAATCGCGAGAGAGAGGGGTGCGCTCAGCGCCGCGCTTCGTGGCGCGAGTGGGCATGGGGAGATGCTATCTGGCTATCCTCGGACGACATTCATGTCGCCAGCAACCGTTGAATCTCCCGAGATCGACCATGGGAACGCCAAGGTAGTCGATGGCTCTGACGGCCTCCTGCTCGAGGTCGACGGCCGGATCATCCCCAATTACGACGCGACCATGCACCCCTTCCAGGAAGGGGATGTCGTCTCCGGCAGCGTCGTGCGGATCGACAACGACGAGGTGCTGGTCGACATTGGCTACAAGTCAGAGGGAGTAATCCCCGTCTCCGAGCTGTCGATCCGAAAGTCAGTCGATCCTTCTGAGGAGGTGTCGCTGGGCGACGAGATCGACGCGCTGGTCCTCACCAAGGAGGACCAGGACGGCCGCCTGATCCTGTCCAAGAAGCGCGCCCGGTTCGAGAAGGCGTGGCGCCGGATCGAAGCCGCCGCCGACTCGGGCGATCCGGTTGAGGGTCAGGTGATCGAGGTCGTCAAGGGCGGCTTGATCATCGACCTCGGCGTGCGCGGCTTCCTGCCTGCGTCGCTCGTGGACATCCGCCGCGTGCCGAACCTCGACGAGTACATGGGCCAGAAGATCGAGACCAAGGTCATCGAGCTCAACCGCTCGCGCAACAACGTCGTGCTGTCACGTCGCGCGGTGCTCGAGGAGCAGCGCAAGGAGGATCGCGAACGAATCCTCGATCGCCTCCAGCCCGGTCAGGTGGTAGACGGCAAGATCTCCAACATCGTCGATTTCGGCGCTTTCGTCGACCTCGAAGGGATCGACGGACTGATCCACATCTCAGAGCTTTCGTGGTCCCACGTGAACCACCCGTCGGAGATCCTCTCGATCGGTGATCCTGTCACCGTCAAGGTGCTCGATATCGACCGCGACCGGCAGCGGATCTCGCTGGGCCTCAAGCAGACCCAGGAGGATCCGTGGCAGCGCGTGGTCGACACGTACAACGTCAGCGACGAGCTCGAGGGGACCGTCACCAAGGTGGTCACGTTCGGAGCGTTTGTGGAGATCCTCGACGGGGTCGAAGGGCTCGTCCACATCTCCGAGCTCGCGCAGCGTCACGTCGAGAATCCGCGCGAGCTGATCCAGCCCGGCGACCAGGTGCGAGTCAAGATCCTCGAGATCGACTCCGAGCGCCGGCGCCTGTCGCTCTCGGTCAAGCGGGTCGAGGGACAGGTGCTCCCGGTCCGCCAGCACGACGACGTCGGGGCCCTGGATGACATGCCTGAGCTTGGGCTCTCAGAGGATGTTTTCGCGGAGACTGCGCCGCAGCCCGCGGAGACCGAGCCCGAGGCGCAGGCGCAGACCGCGGAGCCCGAGCCGGAGCCCGCGGCCGAGACTGCTCCGCCGCCAGCGGAGACCGAGCCGGAGCCCGCAGCCGAGCCGGAGCCTGCGGCCGAGCCGGAGCCCGCGGCCGAGCCGGAGCCCGCGGCCGAGACTGCGCCGCCGCCCGCGGAGACCGAGCCGGAGCCCGAGGCCGCGGCCGAGCCGGAGCCGGAGCCCGAGCCCGCGGCCGAGCCGGAGCCCGACGCTCCGCCCGCAGCGCCGGAACCCCCCTCGGCCGACGAATAGGGTCGTGATCCCGTTCGTCGGGCTGACGGGCGGTATCGGTGCCGGCAAGTCGACGGCCCTCGCGGCGCTCGAGCGGCTCGGTGCCGCGACGCTTTCCACCGATCAAGTCGTACACGACCTGTACGAAACACCCGAGGTGCATGCCGCGGTGGCTGAGCGCTTCGGGCCGTCAGTTGTATCGGGCGGAACCGTCGATCGCAGCGCCGTCGCCACGCGCGCTTTTGCGACGCCGGAGGACCGCACGTGGCTCGAGGAGCTGCTGTGGCCGCGCGTCGGGCAGCGCATGCTCGAATGGCGCGAGCGGCTAGAGCAACTGTCGCCCCGGCCGCGTGTTGCTGTAGTCGAAGTGCCGTTGCTGTTCGAATCCGGGATGGAGGGGACGTTCGACGCGACGATCGCCGTGATCGCCGACGAGCATGTGCGCGCCGAGCGAGCATCGGCGCGGAACCATTCGGCGCTTGACGAGCGCGCGGCCCGTCAGCTCACGCAGCAGGAAAAGGCCGAGCGCGCGACGTATGTAGTCACCAACGACGGCACCGTCGACGAACTCGAACGCGAGCTATCGGCCGTGCTTGAGAAGCTTCCCGCATGACCCCGCCAGCCGCCACGATCGTCTCCAGGCCCAGACGCACCGTCTACCGCGCGGCCGCTCGGCGCCGCCGGGCCCTTGGCTTCCTGATTGGGATCGGGTTGGCCGCGCTCGTCGGCGTGCTCGTCGCGCCCTTGTTTCAGAAGGCGATCAATGAGCTGACGCTCCCGCTCGCGCACGCGGACATCATTCGCCAGCAGGCGGCCGAGAAGCATCTCGATCCCGCGCTGATCGCGGCTGTGATCTACGCCGAGACGAAGTTCGATGCCCGCACCTCGCCGGCGGGCGCGCTCGGCCTGATGCAGATCGAGCCGCAGACGGCCGAGTTCCTCGCGCGGCGCTCGGGCGCCACGACTTTCACGATCGCCGACCTCGGCACACCGCAGGTGAACATCGCCTACGGCAGCTACTACCTGCGTTACCTGATCGATCACTACCACGGGAACTTGGTGCTGGCGCTCGCCGCGTACAACGCCGGGCAGACGAATGTCGACAGATGGGCATCGCCCGGCGCGCTGAGCATCGACGAGATCCCGTTCCCGGAAACGCGCGCCTACGTGCAGCGGGTCCTCCAGGCGCAGCGCGACTACCGCCACACATACGCCAGCCAGCTGGGCTACGGCTAATACAGCCGCCGCGGCCGGCCGACCTGCTGGGCGGCGGCGATCACACCGGCGAGCGCCTCGGCCTCGCCGTCCTCGAGCGTCGAGATTGTGATTCGCAGCCCGGGCTCGGTCCTGATCCTGAAGTACTCGCCCGCCAGCACGAGGAACCCGGCGTCGAGCAGCGCCCGCACAACCGGCGCCTCCTCGCGCACTCGGACCCAGACGTTCAATCCCGAGCGTCCGAACGCTTCGAGTCCCCGCTCGGTCAAGGCCGCGATCAGCGCTTCGCGTCGCGTCGCGTAAACCCTGGACGCGCGGTCACATGTCGGGCCGAAGTCCGGATCGCCGAGCATTTCGGCCGCCAGCCCTTGAAGTACGTGGCTGACCCAGCGCGCGCCCAGCGCCTGTCGCCCCTCGACACGGGCCACCGTCACCTCGTCTCCCGCCACGAATGCGAGCCGCAAGTCGGGGTGCAGGGTCTTCGACATCGAGCGCACCACCGCCCAGTGCTCGGATGTCTGGCCGACGAGCGTTGAGAACGGCGCGCCCGACACGGGGCCGGCATGATCGTCCTCGACCAGCAATAGTGGCGGGTACTCGCTGAGCAGGCCGGCCAGCACGCTCTGACGGTCGCGGTCCATCGCTGCGCCGAGCGGATTCTGCGCGCGGGGCACGATCACGACCGCGTCCGCACCCTCCTGCAGCGCGCTCGCGAGCGCATCCGGCCGCATTCCGTGCTCGTCGACCTCCACCGGTAGGGGCACCAGGCCCAGCGCGAGCGTGATGTCTCTGATCGCCGGGTACGCCGGGTCCTCGGTGATGACCCTGTCTCCGGGTCGCAGGTGTGCCTGGAGGATGCGCTCGATCGCGTCCATGGCGCCCGAGCAGACGACGAGCGCCTCAGCGGGCAGACCATCCGCGGCGAATCCCTGCTGCGCGAGGGCGAGCAGAGCCGGATCCGGGTCTTCAAGGCCGCTGATCCGTAGCTTGGACTCGATGTCCACCCGCTGAAGCGCGGCGGGAAGGGATGGGAGCAGCTGAGGATCGGGCAGCCCGATCGTCAGGTCACGCACACCGGGTTGGGCCGCCTCGGGCGGGGGTGGCGCAGGCCGCAGCGGCGCGCGCAGTGGGGGTCGCGGTGCAACATGCGTGCCGCGGCGGCCGTCGGCGATCACCAGACCTCGCTGGCGGAGCGTCCGGTACGCGGAGTTGACCGTCGCGGGACTCGTGCCCAGGCTGTCGGCGAGACCGCGGACGGTCGGCAGCGGATCGCCGGTCCGAAGAGCGCCGGAGCGGATTGCAGCCTCCGCGCTCGCGGCGATCTCGCGCGCGGTCGAGCCGGTGATCACGGCCGCCCGTCCGTGTGATATTGTTCTAGATCAGACATGAGTTCGTACTATAACAAACTGGGTGGTGGTGGTGCCGGTGATGATGGGGGGAACGGCGACGGACCGACCGAGCGCACCACCGTCCGCCGTCGCGCGGGTCGTGGGCGCTACGACCGCGAGACGATCGACGCGATCCTCGATGAGGGCCTGGTCGGTCACGTCGCGTTTGCCGCCAACGGCCAGCCGTACGCGATCCCCATGCTCTACGCGCGGTTCGGCGGCGAGGTGTTCCTCCACGGTTCGCCGCTCAGCCGGCTGGTCGGTCTAGCGGTCGACGGAATCCCGCTCTGCCTGACCGTGACCTTGATCGACGGGCTCGTGTTGGCGCGCTCGGCGTTCCATCACTCGATCAACTATCGGTCGGTGGTGGTCCTCGGTCAGGGGCGTGCGTTGCGCGATCGCGAAGAGAAGCTCGAGGCCATGCGGATCCTCGTCGAGCGAGTGGTGCCTGGGCGCTCGTATGACGTGCGCGGACCCAATGACTCTGAACTGGGAGCGACAGAAATCCTCGCGCTCAGCATCGAGGAGGCCTCGGCGAAGATCCGAACGGGACCGCCCGTCGACGCCGCCGAGGACTACGACCTGCCGGTGTGGGCCGGCGAGCTCCCGCTGCGCCTCGAGGCCGGAAACCCGGTGGCCGATCCGCGCTGTGTAGCGACCCTTCCCGACTACCTGATCGGCTATGCGCGTGCTTAGGCGACCTCGTCAGATGGCTGCAACCCATCCCGCGGTCACGATTCGGCAGGCGTTTCCGGACGACGGCCTCGCCTTGACGCGGCTGGCGGGACTCGACGAAGCGGAGCCCCTCGAGCAGCCGGTGCTGGTGGCCGAGGTCGATGGCGAGTTGTGCGCAGCGCTGTCGCTGCGCGACGGCAGGGTGATCGCTGACCCGTTCCGTCGCACTGTGGCGCTCGCGGAGCTGCTGCTCGCGCGGGCGGTACAGCTGACTGAGGATGAGACCCCTCCCGCCCGCCGCTCGGTCTCCTGGAGCCCCGGCGTGCTGCGGATGCGCTTGCGCGGGAGCGCCTAGCCAGGGAGGAGGTCGGCGCCCGGTGCCGCGCCCGAGCGCCCGCGACCGCGGCGCTTCGGGGCGCTTGACAAGATTCTGACTATTCAGTAATCTCTGAACTTAGTGGAATCAGTGAACGACCGATTGTGGGAGTTCGTCGACGCGTGCGGCGCCTGGCTCTCGAAGTCGTACGGACTGCCGCGCATGACCGGGCGCGTCATGGGCTGGCTGCTCGTGTGCGACCCGCCCGAGCAGACCGCGGGCGAGATCGCCGAGGCGCTCGAGGCCAGCAAGGGCGCGATCAGCGGCGCGACGAATTTGCTGGTCGGCATGAAGCTCGTCGAGCGCATTCGCATCCGCGGCGAGCGAGCGGACCGCCTCCGGATCCGACCCGGCGCCTGGGACGACCAGGTGCGAGACAGCGGCGCCGCGGAGGTGCGCGGTGTGCTCGCCAGGGGACTCGAGGCACTCGCCGGCGAGTCCGCATCGCGTCGGGCGCGACTCGAAGAGCTCGACGCGTTCTATGCCTGGTACGAGACGCGCATGGACGCCCTCTACGAGGAGTGGCTCGAATACAAAAGGAAGAACTTGAAAGGAGGCAAGGGTGGCTGAGCCGGCGATCATGGTGCACGGGTTGGTTAAGTCATTCGGAGAGGTCCAGGCGCTGGACGGCCTCGATCTAGAGGTCGAGCGCGGGAGCGTGGTCGGGCTACTGGGGCCGAACGGCGCCGGCAAGACCACGCTCGTGCGAATCCTCGCGACTGTGCTCGAGCCAAGCTCGGGGCGCGCCGAGGTGCTCGGCCATGACGTCGTCGCCGAGTCGCTGGCCGTCCGGCGCCAGATCGCGCTCGCCGGCCAGTTCGCGGCCGTCGACCAGGAGCTGACCGGACGTGAGAACGTCGAGATGGTTGGGCGGCTCTATCGCCTGCCGGGGGCAGAGGCGCGCAAGCGTGCCGCCGAGCTGATGGAGCAGTTCGACCTGAGCGATGTCGCCGACCGGCGCGTATCGACGTATTCGGGCGGGATGCGGCGGCGGCTCGACCTCGCGGCTGGGTTGATCGGACGCCCGCCCGTCGTGCTGCTCGACGAACCGACGACCGGGCTCGATCCGCGCTCGCGCCAGGAGCTCTGGAGGATGGTCGCCGGCTTGCGCGATCAGGGAACGACCGTGCTCCTGACCACGCAATACCTCGAGGAAGCCGACCGTCTGGCCCAGCGGATCGCCGTCATCGATCACGGCCGGATCGCCGCCGAGGGCTCGCCGCGAGAGCTGAAGGCGACGATCGGCGGCAACGTGCTCAGCATCCGCGTCGCCGACTCGACTGCCGCCGACGATGCACTGGCCGCCCTGCGTGACCTGAGCGACGGGGACCAGCCGTACGCAACCGACGGCGAGATCCGCCTCGCGGTGAGTGATCCCGCGGTGTCCGCTGAAGCGCTGCGGCGGCTCGACGCTCGCAACGTCCAGGTCGCGGCGATCGAGTTACAGCAGCCGAGTCTGGACGACGTATTCCTGGCCCTCACCGGGCGCCCCGCCGAAGAAGACCAGCTCGAGGAGGCCGCAGCATGAAGACTCGACCGACACTGACAGAAACGCTTGCGGACAGCCGCGTGATGGCCGAGCGCCAGATTCGCAAGGTCACACGGCGGCCGATGTACGTCGTCTACCTGTTCGTCCAGCCGGTGCTGTTCGTGCTGCTGTTCCGCTATGTGTTCGGCGGGGCGATTAGCACCGGTCACGTGAGCTACGTCAACTACTTGATGCCGGGCATCCTCGCTATGACCGCGACCTTCGGCGCGCTGACCACCGGCCTCGGGTTGACCGAGGACATGGCCGCGGGCGTCGTCGACCGGTTCCGCTCGCTGCCGATCGCGCGCTCGTCCGTGCTGATCGGCCGCACCGTCGCCGACCTGGCGACGAACCTGCTCAGCCTGGTCGTGATGCTCGGGCTAGGACTTGTCGTCGGCTTCCGGCCCGGCCAGCCCGTGTACGAGATCGTTCTCGCGGTCGCGCTCGTGCTCGGGTTCGCCTACGTCTTCTCGTGGATCAGCGCGTACATCGGGATCGTGTCGCGGAACCCCGAAACGGCGCAATCGGTCGGCTTCATCTGGGTGTTCCCGCTCGTGTTCGCGTCATCAGCATTCGTGCCCACCGCACACATGCCCGGTGCGCTGCGCGCGTTCTCCGATGTCAACCCGGTCACGCTTGTGGTCAACGCCGCGCGTGCGCTGACGATCGGACACGGCCACGCACTCACGCCGGCGCTCGAGACGCTTGCCTGGCTGGTCGCTCTGCTCGCGGTGTTTGTGCCGCTCTCAGTGCGGGCGCTGCGGCGCGCGTAGCGGTCCCGCCGACTCGCGCTTAGCGGCCCCCGCCGACTATTTAGTCGGTTAGGATTCCCGCTCTACTTTCGGGAGGATTGACCGTGGTTCGTTTGCGGCGGGCCGCCGCGCTGACAGTGATCGCCTTGGCTGCCGCCGCCGGCAGCGCGGTTGCCGATCCGATTCCGCAGCTGCCGGTGCCACCGCCTCAGTACGCGGGCACGGTCACCGACACCAACGTCCCGATTCCGATGAGCGACGGGGTCAACCTGCTCGCCGACGTGTTCCGGCCCGCCGGAGCCGGCACCACGCGCTTCCCGGTCATCGTGACGATGACTCCGTATAACAAGACGGTCTTCGATTCGATCGTCGCAGACGGCACGCTGGTCCGGCACGGATACGTGCAGGTCGTTGTCGACGTGCGCGGCACGGGCAGCTCTCCGGGGTCTTGGGAGTCGTTCGGCGCGCGCGAGCAGCAGGACTTCGTCGAGGTGCTCGCCTGGGCCCGCCAGCAGCCTTGGTCGAACGGGGTCCTGGGCACCGCCGGACCGTCGTACATGGCGATCAATCAGCTGCTCGTAGCCGAGCGGCGTCCGGCGGGCCTGAAGGCGATCTTCCCGATCGTTCCCGGCGGGGACCTCTATCGCGACGTCGTCTACCACGGCGGCGAGCTCGACGCGGGCTTCATCCCGTTGTGGCTTGGGCTCGTCAAGGGGGCCGGGCTGGTCCCGCCGACGAGCGGCGAGCTTCCGTGGCTGACTTCGCTGCTGACCCAATCCGCGAGCTTTCCGGCGCAGGCGATCACCCAGGGCCTGACCGGGGGCGATCTCGCGTTCGACGGACCCTTCTACCAGCTGCGCGACCCGCTCACGCACATCGACCAGATCAACGTGCCGACGTTCGTGATCGGCGGGTGGTGGGACCTCTTCCAACGCTCCGAGCCGTTCATCTACCAGCAGCTGCGCCTGCCACCGGGCCAGAAACAGCTGCTGATGGGCCCGTGGTACCACGCCACGCCGTTCGTCAGCCCGTCGAGCACCGGACTCGCGGACGGGCCCGACACGCCGCAGTCATTCGATGATCTGCAGATCCTCTGGTTCGACCACTGGCTGAAGGGCATCAACAACGGAATCGGCGATTACGGGCCGGTGACCGTCTACCAGCTCGGTGCCTCGACTTGGCGCCGCGAGCAGACGTGGCCGCCCCCGGTGAACTACCAGCGGATGTACCTCGCGCCCGGGGCCAGCGGCTCGCTCGCCGGAACCCTGCAGCCCGACCCGCCAAGCGCCGGCGGCTCGGTCACGATCCAGCCGAACCCCGCTTGGGGCGTCTGCTCGCGCAGCTTGGTCCAGTGGACGGCGGGTCTGGCCAACATATCGGCCAACTGCACGAGCGACAACGCCACCGCGGAGCAGGGAGCGGCGACGTTCACCACCGCGCCGGTCCAGACGCCGACCCAGATCTCGGGCCCTCTGGACGTGCACCTCCGAGGGTCTACGTCGACCCGCGACGGATACTGGGTGGCCGACATCACCGACGTCGGCCCCGACGGGCACTCGACCCAGGTCACCTCCGGCTGGCTGTTGATGTCGCGGCGGGCGCTCGACCCGCAACGGAGTGTCAGGACGGCGAGCGGCGACCTCGCAGTCCCGTTCCATCCCTTCACGCAAGACAGCCTGCTCCCGGTCACGCCAGGAACGCCGTATGACCTCGACATCGAGGTCTTCGGCACCAACCTGGTGCTCGAACCTGGCCACAGTCTGCGGCTCGTGCTCCGCACCAACGATTCGCCACACGCACTGCCCACCGTGCCCGACCAGCTGAACCTGCTCGGTGCGGTCCAGACCGTCGACTTGACACCAAATGACCCGAGCTACGTGACCGTGCCGTTCGTCGACCGCACGCCGGCGCACATCGTCAAGGTGCGGGTCAAGGGGCACCGGGTGTATGTGACGGTCGACGGCCCCGGGGTGCTGAGGATCGGGAAGTGCATGTTCGACCTTGCGGGGGCAAAGACCGTCAGCTGCGCTGCCAGGCTGACCCGCGCCGCGCGCCAGCGGCTGGAGCACAAGCACCACGTCACGATCAAGGTCGGCATTGCGTTCGTGCCGGCGGTCGGAGGCACTCAGGACCGCCGGGCGTCGGTCCGTTTCCGCGCCAAGCGCTAGCGGACCGTTCCTGGCCGCAATCCCGCCTGCGCCCGGGCCGGGCCCCGCTACGCTCAACCCGCGATGCCCAAGTTCGAGCTAGATCCCGCTTTCAGACCGACCGCGGACCAGCCCGCCGCGATCACCGGACTGGCCGAAGGCATCGAGCAGAAGCAGCGCTTCGTGACGCTACTGGGCGCGACCGGGACGGGCAAGACGATGACGATGGCGGGCGTGATCGAGGCGGTGCAGAAGCCGGCGCTCGTGATCGCGCACAACAAGACGCTGGCCGCCCAGCTCTGCAACGAGTTCCGGACCTACTTCCCGCGCAACGCGGTCGAGTACTTCGTCTCCTACTACGACTACTACCAGCCCGAGGCCTATGTCCCGAGCAAGGATCTCTACATCGAGAAGGACTCGGCGATCAACCAGGAGATCGATCGCCTCAGGCACTCGGCGACCGCGGCGCTGTTCGCGCGCCGGGATGTGTTGATCGTGGCGAGCGTCTCCTGCATCTACGGCCTTGGGTCGCCAGAGGTCTACGACGAGAACCTCCAGACGCTGACCAAGGGTGGCTTTGTCGACCGCGACGCGCTGCTGCGCAAGCTCGTCTCGATCCAGTACACCCGCAACGACACGGTGCTCGCGCGCGGCAACTTCCGCGTGAGGGGCGAGACGCTGGAGGTGTTCCCCGCGTATGCGGAGACCGCCTTCAGAGTCGTCCTGTTCGGCGACGAGATCGAGCACATGCAGGAGTTCGACCCCCTCACCGGCGAGGTTCTGAAGGACGACCTCGAGCACGTCGGGATCTGGCCCGCAACCCACTACAACGTGCGCGAGGGGATGATCGAGGATGCCGTCGCCGAGATCGGCCGCGAGCTCAACGAGCGCTGCGCCGAGCTCGAGGCGCAGGGCAAGCTGCTCGAGTCCCACCGCCTGCGCCAGCGCACGCAATACGACATGGAGATGCTGCGCGAGCTCGGTTTCTGCTCGGGCATCGAGAACTACTCGCGGATCCTCGACGGACGGCGGCCGGGCGACCGGCCCTACTGCCTGCTCGACTACTTCCCCGACGACTTCGTCTGCTTCATCGACGAGTCGCACCAGACGGTGCCGCAGATCGGTGGGATGTCCGAGGGCGATCGCTCGCGAAAGCAGACGCTCGTCGAGTACGGATTCCGTCTGCCGAGCGCGATCGACAACCGCCCCCAGACCTTCCAGGAGTTCCTGTCGATCACCCCGCAGATCGTGTTCGTGTCGGCGACGCCGGGCGACTACGAGCGCAATCGCGCCGAGCGGATCGTCGAGCAGATCGTCCGCCCGACCGGGATCGTCGACCCGGAGGTCGAGGTGCGCGAGACCCGCAACCAGATCGACGACCTCATGAACGAGATTCGCGGCCGGGTCGATCGCGACGAGCGGACCCTGGTCACGACCTTGACCAAGAAGATGGCCGAGGACCTGACCGACTACCTGCTCGAGATGGGGTTCAAGGTCCGCTACCTGCATTCCGAGATCGACACGCTCGAGCGGATCCAGATCATCCGTGGGCTGCGGCTCGGAGAGTTCGACGTGCTGGTGGGAGTCAACCTGCTGCGCGAGGGCCTCGACCTGCCGGAGGTTTCGCTGGTGGGGATCCTGGACGCAGACAAGGAGGGCTTCCTGCGCGGCGAGACCTCGCTGATCCAGACGATCGGCCGCGCCGCCCGCAACGTCGAAGGCAAGGTCCTCATGTACGCCGACAAGGAGACGGCGGCGATGCGCGCTGCGATCGGTGAGACAGACCGCCGACGCGCGATCCAGCGCGCCTACAACGTGCAGCACGGGATCACTCCCGAGACGATCGTCAAGGGTATCTCCGATATCGCCGAGTTCCTGCAGGCGGAGTCGAAGGTGCCGCGCTCGCGGCGCACCCGCCGGCTGCGCGACGCCGCGCGGGCGATGCCGCCGGCCGAGATCGAGAAGGCGATCGTCGAGCTCGAGGAGGAGATGCTCGAGGCCGCCGAGGAGCTGAGGTTCGAGTACGCGGCCAAGCTACGCGACGAGATCCGCGATCTCAAGCGCGAGCTCGACCAAGCCATCGCCGAGGGTCGCGCGGCCGTTTAGGGGTCGCGCAAGCACCGACGGTCCGCTACGCTGCGGCTGCTTTTTTGCCAGAACCCCGAGTCGGAAGAGAGAGATCCAAGTGAGCCTGGAGAGAGAGGACATCGAGAAGCGGGACTTCCCACTGGGACGCCGGGGATACGATCCGGACACGGTCGACGCGCATCTGCGTGCACTGGCCGACGAGGTCGAACAACTGAAGCAGACCGCCGCGCGGCGCAGCGAGTCTGTTGCAACTGCGGCCTCCGAACAGGTGCGGGCCATCATCGACGCGGCCGAGAAGGGCGCGGCCGAGATCCAGTCGCGGTCCGAGGACGAGGCCCGTGAGATCCGCGATGAGGCCAAGCGCTCCGCCCGCAGGGAGCGCGCGGAGGCCGCGGCCGAGGCGCAGCGCGAGCGCGAAGAGGCGGCCACCGCGGCCCAGGCCGAGCGCGATCAGGCGTCGGCCTCAGCGCGCGAGTACGTCGAGCGCGTGTCGGAATCCACCGCACAGATGCTCCAGCGCATCGAAGCGATGGACTCCGAGCTCGCGATGCTGACCGAATCGATGCGCACCGGCGGTACCCGCCTGAAGGCCGAGTTCGACCTGCTCGAGTCAGAGCTCAAGGACGTGAGCTCTGCGACGCACGGCAGGCCGGCGCCCGAGGCCGGCGTCGCTCCTGAGACCATCGCGGAGGACGCGGAGCCTCAACCGGTCGAGGAACTGCCGACCGAATCGGAGCTCGTGCCAGAGCCAGAGCCGGCCGAGCCCGGCCGCTCGAGGCAGAGCCGGCCGAGGAGGCGTCAGCCTCCTCCGCGCGGTCGTCCAACGACGATGCCGAGGGCGCGCGCCTGATCGCGCTCAACATGGCGCTCAACGGGACTCCGCGCGAGGAGACCGAGCGCTACCTGGCGGAGAACTTCGAGCTGCCCGACCGCGATGGCCTGCTCGACGAGGTGTACGCCAGCGTTGAGGGTTAGGGAGGCCGACGGGAACGTCTGTTCGACCCACTAGACTCGCTCTGGTGGATCAGCTAGTCGTTTCGGGCGCACGCGAGCACAACCTCAAGGACGTCACGGTCGCGATCCCGCGTGGGTCGCTGACGGTCATCACGGGCCTGTCGGGCTCGGGTAAGTCGTCGCTGGCGTTCGACACGATCTACGCCGAGGGGCAGCGCCGGTACGTCGAATCGCTGTCGGCCTACGCGCGCCAGTTCCTCGGGCCAGATGGACAAGCCCGACGTCGATTCGATCGAGGGTCTCTCGCCGGCGATCTCGATCGATCAGAAGACGACCTCGCGCAACCCGCGCTCGACCGTCGGGACGGTGACCGAGATCTACGACTACCTGCGCTTGCTGTGGGCGCGGATCGGCCAGCCCCACTGCCACATCTGCGGTCGGCCGATCTCGGGCCAGTCCGCCGAGCAGATCATCGACCAGGTGATGGAGCTCGAGGAGGGCACGCGGTTCATGGTGCTGGCGCCGATCGTCCGCGGCCGCAAGGGCGAGTACGGCAAGCAGCTCGCCGAGCTGCAGGCCGAGGGCTTCTCGCGTGTGAAGATCGACGGCGAGCTGCGGCGGCTGGAGGAGGAGATTGCGCTCGATAAGAAGTTCAAGCACGACATCTCGGTGGTCGTCGACCGGCTCGTGATGAAGCCCGAGCTCCGCAAGCGGCTGGCGGACTCGATCGAGACCGCGGTCGCGCTCGCGGGCGGGCTGGTCGAAGTCGAGCTCGTCGACTCGGGCGAGGTGAACACCTATTCCGAGAAGTTCGCGTGTCCCGTGCACGGGCCGTCGCTGATCGAGCTCGAGCCGCGGATCTTCTCGTTCAACTCACCGCACGGGGCCTGTCCGCGCTGCACGGGCCTCGGATCGCAGATGGAGATCGACCCCGACCTGGTCGTGCCCGACCCTACGCTGTCGGTCGGCGAGGGCGCGATCGCGCCGTGGGCGCAGAGCGCATCCGAGTACTACGACCAGCTCGCTCAGGCGATCGCCGAGCGCTACGGGATCGACCTCGAAACGCCGTGGGAGGAGCTCTCCGACGAGCAGCACGAGTTCTTCCTGTACGGCACCGACGGCGACCGCGTGAAGGTCTCCTATCGCAACAGGTTCGGACGCCGGCGCTCGTACGCGACGCGCTTCGAGGGCATCGTCCCGAGCCTCGAGCGGCGCTACCGCGAGACCGAATCGGAGCTGTCACGCGAGAAGATCGAGGAGTACATGACGCTGCGGCCATGCCCTGAGTGCAAGGGCGCCCGCCTGCGGCCCGAGTCGCGCGCGGTGCTGGTCGCCGATACGCCGATTCACGAGTTCACGCAGCTATCCGCCAACCGGGCGCTCGAATGGGTCCGCGCGCTAGAGCTCTCAGAGCACGACCGGCGAATCGCTCGGCTCGTGCTCAGGGAGATCGAGGAGCGGCTGCGATTCCTCGACGACGTCGGGATCGGATATCTGACCCTTGAACGGGCCGCCGCAACGCTGGCCGGTGGCGAGGCCCAGCGGATCCGTCTCGCGACGCAGGTCGGCTCGTCGCTGGTGGGTGTGCTGTACATCCTCGATGAGCCGTCGATCGGTCTTCATCAGCGCGACAACGAGAAGCTGATCGCGACGCTCGATCGGCTGCGCGGCCTGGGCAACACCGTGCTGGTGGTCGAGCACGACGAAGGCACGATGCGTGCCGCCGACCACCTGATCGACATGGGACCCGCGGCCGGCGAGCACGGGGGGTATGTGGTCGCCGAGGGGACAGCCGAGGAGGTCGAGCAGATCGAGGAGTCTCTGACCGGCCAGTTCCTCTCGGGCAAGCGCGTGATCGAAGTCCCGCGCCGGCGCCGCAAGCCGGCGGGGCATGTGGAGATCCAGGGCGCGGCCCAGCACAACCTCAAGCAGATCGACGTCAAGTTCCCGCTCGGAGTCTTCTGCTGCGTGACCGGCGTATCGGGGTCCGGCAAGTCGACGCTCGTAACCGACGTCCTCTACAAGGCCGTGGCGAACCGCCTGCACCGCACGCGGCAGCGAGCCGGCACCCACCGCCGGATCAGCGGGCTAGAGCAGCTCGACAAGATCATCTATGTGGACCAGTCGCCGATCGGGCGCACGCCGCGCTCCAACCCGGCGACCTACATCGGGCTGTTCGACCAGATTCGAGAGCTGTTCTCCAAGACCCAGGAGGCCCGCGCGCGTGGCTACAAGCCAGGGAGGTTCTCGTTCAACGTCAAGGGTGGCCGTTGCGAGGTCTGCCGCGGCGACGGCCAGATCAAGATCGAGATGCATTTCCTGCCGGACGTCTATGTCCCGTGCGAGCAGTGCAACGGCAAGCGCTACAACCGCGAGACGCTCGAGGTCCGATTCAAGGGCAAGACGATCGCCGACGTGCTTGAGATGCCGATCGAGGAAGCGCTCGAGTTCTTCGCCCATATCCCAAAGATCCGCCGGCGGGTCGAGGCCCTGAACGACGTCGGACTCGGCTATATGCGCCTTGGTCAGCCGGCGACGACGCTCTCGGGTGGCGAGGCCCAGCGCGTCAAGCTGGCGGCCGAGCTCTGCAAGGTCGCGACCGGCCAGACGCTCTACATACTCGATGAGCCGACCACCGGCCTTCACTTCGCCGACATCCAGCGCCTGCTCGAGGTGCTTCAGCGCCTGGTCGATGCGGGCAACTCGGTGATCGTGATCGAACACAACCTCGACGTGATCAAGGTCGCCGACCGGATCATCGATCTCGGTCCCGAAGGCGGGGAGGAGGGCGGGACGGTGGTGGCGACCGGGACTCCCGAGCAGGTCGCACGGGTGGCGGGCTCCTATACCGGAGCGTTCCTGGCCGAGATGCTTCCGGCCACGCCGGCGAAGCGTGCCGCCGCAGCGGCCGCCTGACGGCCGCCGCCGCCAGACGAGCCGCGGCCGCTGGCGCCTGACGGCACGTTCTATAACCTGTTGCCGTCCGTTGGTCTTCCTAATCGTGCTGATCGTCGCGACCGCCGCGCTGTTCTTGTGGCTGCTGTTCGCGATCGCGCGGCTGGGTTCACCGAGCTGCGGCTCACGCGAGTCGGAGGCCAGGCGACCGAGCCGGCGCTGCCGGATGAATCCGACTCCGAGCGGGCGGTTCGCGAGCGTCTCTACGGCCGACCGCGATGACGGGCGGCGACGGGTGACCCCGGCCCGCCTGCGGTTGTGGACCCAGAAATGGCTCTGGTACGAGCGCAATTCGCTGCCCTGGAACCGGGCCCGGATCCACTGGGAGCTGATGCGTCGCGAGGCGTTCGCGCGCTGGCCGCTGCACGGCAACGTGCTCGAGGCGCTGCGCGAGGGTCGGCTAGAGATCGGCGCTCAGGTGCTGCTCGAACCGGGCGTCTGGCTGACGGCCCCCAATCCCGCGAGGATCAGGATCGGCGCCGGCACGTTCCTCAATCTCGGCGTGATGGTCGCCGCCGCGGAGCTGGTCGAGATCGGCGAGCACTGCATGTTCGCCAACGGCTGCTTCATCACGGACTCGGAGCACAGGTTCGATGATCCGGACAAGCCCGTTCCGTGGCAGGGGTTCACCACCAAGGGTCCGACCCGCATCGCGGACAACGTCTGGTGCGGAGCGAACGTCGTGATCAGAGGTGGTGTGACGATCGGAGAGCGCTGCGTGATCGGCGCGAACTCCGTCGTAACGGGCGACCTCGAGCCCTTCTCGGTCGCCGCGGGCGCGCCGGCACGGGTGCTTCGGGCGATCGAATACTTGAGGCTTCTGTGCCCGGCTACGAGTTCTTGATGATGATGCCCTCGAGGATGTAGGCCACGTGCTCGGTGGCGTCGATCGCGGACTCGAGCCGCTCGAAGAGGTCCTTCCAGCTGATCACGACCATCGGGTCGATGCCGGTGTGAAACAGCGACGCCATCGCCTCTCTCGTCGTCGCGTCGCCCTCGTTCTCGAGGCGGTTGATCTCGACCGTGTAACGCGAGATGTCGCCGAAGCCGCGCAGCCGGGGGATCGCCTCGGCGATCTCGTGCGCGCTGGCGCGCAGCAGCCCGGCGAGCTTGATCGCTTGTTCCATCGGCGCCTCGATCCGGTACAGCCCGAGGTACTCGGCGACCTCCTCGGTGTAGTCGACGATGTCGTCAAGCGCCGAGCACAACGCCAGGATGTCCTCGCGGTCGATTGGGGTGACGAACGTGTGGTTGAGCCGCTGGATGATGTCGTGCGTGATCCGGTCGCCCTCGTGCTCGCATTCGGTGATCTCGGCGGCGAGCCCCTTGCTGTCGGGGTAGTTCGACAGCAGCTGGTCGAGCAGGTTCGTGGCGCGCACGATGTTCTGGCTGGCCTCTTCGAATAGATCGAAGTAGGCGCGGTCCTTCGGCCGCAAGACCTGCGAGATCCGAGGCATGACCGGCATGCTATTGGGCTCGCGGGCGGCGAGGCATCGGAGACGTGAACTTCAGCGCGGGGGCGCCTTCGGGGCGACGCTATCCGTCGAGCGCGGCCCGGAACTGCTCTAGCTCCTGCTCGTCGATCGTGTACGTGTGCTCGGGGCCGGGGAACACGCCACGGCGAACGTCGTCGGCGTACTCGGCCACACCCGCGACCATCTGGGCCTTCACGTCCGAGTAGCGCTTGACGAACCGCGCCACATGGCCGTCGTAGATTCCCAGCAGGTCGTGGAACACGAGCACCTGGCCGTCGGTCGACGACCCGGCGCCGATCCCGATCACCGGGATCTCGAGTCGCCTCATCAACTCCTCGGCGACGGCAGCGGGAATCGCCTCGAAGACGATCGAGAAGCAGCCGGCTTCCTGGAGCGCGAGTGCGTCCCGCGCGACTTCGGCTGCCCGCGCTGCCGTGCGTCCCTGCGCCTTGTGGCCGCCGAGCGCCGTCGCCGTCTGCGGCGTGAGGCCGACATGCCCCATCACCGGGATGCCCGAATCGACGATCGCCCGCGCGCGCTGAACGCTCGAGCCGCCGCGCTCGAGCTTCACCGCGTCGCAGCCGGCCTCCTTGACGAATCGCTGCGCCGTCTGGACCGCCTGCTCATCCGAGGCCTCGTAGGAGCCGAACGGAAGATCGCCCACGAGCAGTGGGCTCTTCAGTCCGCGCCGCACGGCGGCAGCCAGCATCAGCATCTCTTCGGTCGAGACCGGGACGGTCGACGGATACCCGAGCACGGTCATTGCGCCCGAGTCGCCGACCAGCACCATGTCGACGCCGGCCTCCTCGGCAACCTGGGCCGAGGGATAGTCATAGGCGGTAATCATCACGATCGGCTCGCCGAGGCGCTTCTTCTCGAGTATGCGCGGAAGAGTCATCGGCAATGGCCGGCTGAGGTCCTGCGGTACGGGAGTCTGTGGAATGTGTGACATGGTCAGGCCGCCTCGGTGAGTAGGGCTGAAGGGTTCTCGTCCACCATCAGGATCTCGTTGCGCGCGCCCACGTGGACCACGCGCGGCTGGTAGTGCTCGAGCTCCTCGGGGTCGTAGCTCCCGTAGGAGATGACGATGATCGTGTCGTCGCGGTGTACGAGTCGCGCCGCGGCGCCGTTGACCTTCATGTCGCCTGATCCGCGCTCGCCGAGGATGGTGTACGTCTCAAAGCGGGCGCCGTTGTCGACGTCGACGACCGCCACCTGCTCGAACTCGCGGATGTCGGCCGCCTCGAGGAGATCGGGGTCGACCGTGATCGACCCGACATAGTGCAGGTCGCAATCGGTCACGGTCGCCCTGTGGATCTTGGACTTCAGCATTGTGCGCTGCATGCCAGGGCCTCCTGTGTAGTGGTGCTCCCCGCCGGCCTGTCACTTCCGGTCGTGGGCACCTCAATCGGATGGTTGTCGATCAATCGCGTCGCGCCGACACGGGCCGCGACCACGGCGAGCACGTCGCCGCGGTCGATGCTGCCCCGAATCGGCACAAACGTCTCGGGGTCCACGAGCTCGAAGTACTCGAGCTCGACTTCCTGAAGTTCTTGAAGGGCGGCCGCGACGACCGGGGCCGCGACGCGCGCGCCGGCGGCGATCGCTGCCTCGGCGGCGCGAAGCCCGCGATAGAGCGCGCTCGCGCGCTCGCGCTCCTCGCGCGACAGCCGCGCGTTGCGGCTCGACATCGCGAGCCCGTCGGCCTCGCGCACGGTCGGACAGGCGACGATCTCGACCGAGAGGTCGAGGTCGCGCACGAGCCGCTTGATAACGGACAGCTGCTGGGCGTCCTTCTGGCCGAAGAACGCCTTATCGGGTCCAACGATCGTGAACAGCTTGGCGACCACCGTGGTGACGCCGTCGAAATGACCCCGTCCGCGGTGCGCTCCCTCGAGCGACTCGGTGATGCCCGCGACAGAGACGGTCGTGGCGAACCCGTCCGGATAGATCTCCTCCGCGCGCGGTGCGAAAAGGTGGTCGACGCGCTCGGCGTCCGCAAGAGCGGCGTCGCGGGCCTCGTCACGCGGATAGGCGTCGAGATCGGAGAGCTCGTCGAACTGGGTCGGGTTGACGAACAGCGACACGACGACGAGATCGCACTGCTTGCGGGCGTGCCGCATCAGCGACAGGTGCCCTTCGTGGAGCGCGCCCATCGTCGGGACGAGGCCGATCGTTGCCTCGCCACGCCGCGCGGGGGCGAGCGTCGCCCGCAGCTCGTCGACCGTACGGTGGGTCTTCATGCCCGCACCTGCGCCAAGCTCGCGGGTCGCCTTGACGAGCGCATCGAACAGCTCGAGCAGCTCGGGAGCACGCTCGGCGACAGCGGATCGCTGAGCCGCCACGGTCGCCTCGTCACCGCGTGCGACTGGGCCCGTGAGAGCTCGCTCGGGGCCAAGCGCTGCCCAGTTTTCGACCGTTGCCCGGACCAGCGGTAGAAGGAGATCGCGGTCTCCGCCGGCGCTGGAGACGAGCTGCTCGGCGGCTGCCTCCAGCGTCACGAGGAAGTTCGAGGCGATCGATGCGGCTGCGTGATACGCGGGTCGGTCGCCGTCGGCGATCTCAACCGCCCTCAGCCCGAGGCTGGTGGCAAGCGCGCTTGCGAACTGGAGCGCGCGTGGGGTGCTGCCGGCAATCGCGGCTCCGGCGCCTTCGAAGCTCGCGCCGGACTCGGTGACGGTCATCAGAGGGTGCAGGGAGAAAGCCGCGTGTCCAGCGAGCGGCGCGAGGCCGGTCGCGCCCGAGCAGTGGCCGACGAGCGGGCCGGCGGGAATCAGGGCGGCCGCATCGGCGATCTCCTGATCGGGAACGCAGAGGAGGACCGCATCCCCGCCATCGCCGCTCGCGCCGCGGCCAAGCGGCCCGTCAATGCGCCAGCCGGCTTCGCGCAGCGCGCCCGCCAGCGCGTTGCCTAAACGCCCCTGGCCGATGATTGCCAGGGAGCGACAGGAGGGGTCGTCCTGAGAGGGCTCCCGTTCCAGTTCTCGCATCTGAGATACCGGTCGGTAAATGAATGAAGTCGATGGCTTTAGAGGTCCGTCCCGAGTCGGTGACGGCCTCTCGCTTAATGATAACGCTGGGTTGCAGGCGAACTTGCGTGATTGGCATCACATACCGCACATTGCGGTATCGGCCCGGATCCATGTCTGGGGCCGTGACTACCATCGAACCGTGCAGTCTGGCTCCGAGCGTCGTGAGCTCCTGAAAGCCGTATACCGCGAGGCCCGCGACTGCGTGCGCTGCCCGCTTCATCAGACGCGGACCCAAGTGGTGTTCGGGAACGGCAACGCTGACGCAGCGCTGATGTTCGTAGGCGAGGCGCCGGGGGCGAACGAGGACCGGATGGGGCTGCCGTTCGTGGGCGCCGCCGGGAAGCTGCTCGATCAGCTACTGGGCGAGATCGGTCTGGAGCGCAAGGACGTGTGGGTATGCAATGTCTTGAAGTGCCGTCCACCTGACAACCGCGACCCGCATCCGAACGAGATCGACGCATGTAACGATTATCTGAACCGCCAGATCGAGCTGATCCAGCCGACCGTGATCTGCACGCTGGGGAACTTCGCGACGAAGCTCCTACGAGCCGACACGACCGGGATCTCGCGCATACACGGGCACGACGAGGAGCGGGTGATCGGCTCGCGCGCGGTCAGGCTCTACCCGCTGTATCACCCGGCGGCCGCGCTCTACACGCCCTCGACGCTCGAGGCGCTGCGGGCGGACTTCCAGCGGATCCCGGAGCTGCTCGCGCTCGGTGCGCCTGCCCAGCCGGCGCCGATCGAGCAGGTGCCGGAGCCGGACGAGCCCGAGGCCGCGCCGGCGCCCGAGGAAGAACTCGAGCCGGCGGCGCAGCTCGGACTGTTCTAGTGACGCTAGCTATTCGCTGACGCGCTCTACCAGGAACGAGACGCGCACGAGCGCGCGCCACTCGTCGAGGTTCTCGCCGCGCAGGCCGGTCGACACGACATCGACCGCCTTGATGTTGCGCAGGCTCTGCTTCGCATCCGCCAGCGCGGCCTTGACCGCATCGTCGGAGCTGCTTGGGGAGCTGCCAACCAACTCGATGATCTTGGTGACCGCCATCCTCACCTCCTGTGAACGACGTGGGTAGGTGTGCCGACCCTATCCGTCGGGCCGCCCGGCGTGTGGTTGGATACTCGCCGCATGAGTGCTCGTCTCTATTGGACTCCGCTGTCGCATCCCTCGCAGGCCGTGCGCAAGATGCTCGATCTGAAGCGGGTCGACTATCAGCTGGTGAGCGTGCTGCCGTTCAACCAGCGGTTCCATCTGCGGCTGGCCGGATTCAAGGGCGGCACGGTGCCGGCGATCAAGCTCGACGGACGGCGCGTGCAGGGATCGCGCGAGATAGCCCACGTGCTCGACGAGCTGTGGCCTGACCCGCCCCTGTACCCGGCCGAGCCCGAGTTGCGAGCGCGGGTCGAGGAGGCCGAGCGATGGGGCGACGAGCAGCTCCAGCCCGTGCCGCGACGGGTCGCCCGCTTCGGGGCGGCGCGTGATCTCGAGCTGCGCCGCTGGGGCGCGCGAGGCGCCGCGGATGCCCGCGCCCGACCTGGTTGCGCGGCTCGCCGGACCCGCTGGCGCGCTACTTCGCGCGCACGATCGAGGCCGACGGGCGCCGTGCCACCGAGGCGGGCGTGCGCGCCGATCTCGATGCTCTCCCGGCCCTGCTCGATCACGCCGACCAGCTGCTGGCCGACGGGATTCTCACCATCGACCCGCCGAACGCCGCGACGCTCCAGGTCCTCTCATCCGTTTGCCTGCTCGACGCCCACGTCGACCTCCACGACGCGATCGGCGGGCGCCCGTCAGTTGAGGCCGCGCGCCAGCTGTTCCCCGACTACCCCGGCCCCGTCCCGGCCTTCCTGCCGAAGGAGTGGATCCCGGTCGGGCTCGCCTCCGCTCGGCGTTGACCGTCCCTGAGGCGCACTAGCGTGGCCGCGGAGGGCGAGCGTGAACGCAACCAGTGCGCCGACCGCCTGAATCGCCAGTACCACGCTGGCGAAGCCAGCCGGGTCGCGCGGGGCCTGTAGGAGCAGGATCGGCTCGGCTACCGCGACGGCCCCGACCGCGATCAAAAACCACGTCCGCTTGAGCGCGAGCATGTACTGAACCGCGAGGTAGGTCGCGGCCAGCACCGTGAATGCGGCCCCGAGCGGCAGCAGGGACGAGGATGCCGTTGCGCGCTTATGGCTGAACGCGATCGTCAGCAGCGGGTGCGCGGCGACCGCGAAAATCAGCAGCACGGGGACCGCGCACACGAGCACGATCCCCAGCGCGCGCAGCAGCACACCCCTTGTGTCCTCACCGGCCGCACGACGCCTCGACACCTCGGGCACCAGGTAGAAGCCGGCACCCATCGCCACCCAGATCAACACCTTGGCCGCGACCGCGGTGGCGGCATATGCGCTCGCGACGTCGTGCGGGTGAGTGGGGAAGCGGTGCTTGGCGGCGATCAGGTCGATGTTCTGCAGCACGGCGACGACGGCCAGTCCGATGATCGGTGCCCATGCGCGCTTGACGTGCTCCCAGAGATTGAGCGCAGCCTTGCCAATCGGAGTGCTCGCGCTGCCGGCCACCTGGGCGTGCAACTGGTACGCGCAGTACGCGCACATCGCGACGTAGGACAGCAGCGAGCCCAGGTATGCGCCCGTGAGATCAAGGCCGACCACGGCGAGCAACGTGCCGAGCACGAGTCGGGCCGTCTGCTCGGCCACCAGGCTGATGCCGACCGAGCGATAGTCACCAAGGCCCTGCAGCACGCCACGCAGCAAGGACAGCTCCAGATAGAGCGCGCCGGCGGGCAGGCCCACCGCCGCTGCCCACGCATGGTGCTTCACGCCGACCAGGTTCGCGATCGGCTGGCGAAAGACGATCGAGCCGACCGCCAGCACCGCGGTGACCACGACCATCGACCTCGTCCACGTCTTGACCGTCGCGAGCAGGTCCTCGCCGACACCGAGGTGGCCGAGGACTCCTTCGCGCGCGGTCGCGACTTGCATCGCCTGACCGGCGACGGTCAGGATGATCAGGTACGCGATCAGCGCGGCCAGCGAGCCGTAGTCGCCGATCAGCCGCGCGAACACGAAGGTAGAGCCGAGCGCGACGACGTTGTTGGCGATCATCGCCCCGGCGAGCGCGGCGGCCTTGGCGGTGTCCGATCCGCGCAGGCTCGCGAGCGCAGGGTCGTACCTGCTTCGTAGCGCGGCCAACCTCCCATTTTCCGACCGCGCCCCTGCGCGTGTCCTGGGTGCGCTCACGACGGCACGGACGGTAGCGGACCGCTTAAAGCCAGCATGCAGCGGATCTTTACAGTCATGCTAAGGATGGACCAGCAGCTGAGGACCACAACCGCCGGTGAAACGGAGTCGGCCGGCGCGGCGCTCGCCGCGACGCTGCGACCGGGCGATGTCGTGCTGATCCAGGGCGAGCTCGGTGCCGGCAAGACGACATTCGTGCGCGGCGCCTGTCGGGCGCTTGGCGTGGAGGGTCCGGTCACGAGCCCGACGTTCACGATCGGGCAGCGCTACTCGGGAAACGCCCGCGTTGCCCACGTCGACTTGTATCGCGTCGAGTCTCTCGCCGGGGAGGATCCCGGTCTCCTGGACGACTATCTCGGCCCCGACACGATCTCGTTCATCGAGTGGCCCGAGGCGGCCGCGGGCGAGCTCGATGGCCTCGTCGCGCACCGGGTCCGGATCGAGCACGCCGGCGGAGACAGCCGCGCGCTGGAGATCACGTGAGGGTGCTCGGCTTCGACACCGCGACTCGCGCCACGACGGTCGCACTGGCCGACGGCGACCGCGTCCTCGAGCGCCGCGATGATCCGCCGCCGGGGGCCCGCCCGCGGCACGCATCGCGCCTGATGCCGATGGTCGCTGATCTGCTGGCCGAGGCCGGCTGGGGCGTAGCGGAGCTCGACCGGATCGCGGTCGGGGTGGGACCGGGCACGTTCACCGGGTTGCGGATCGGGGTTGCCACCGCACGGGCGCTGGCCCAGGCCTGTGGTGTCGAGCTCGTGGGCGTCTCTACGCTCGAGTCGCTGGCCCGGGGTGGCGAGGGAAGCGTGTGCGCGGTGCTCGATGCGCGCCGTGGCGAGGTGTTTGCCGCTGCCTGGGACGCCGAAGCCCCTCTTTTGGATGCGGCGCCGCTGGCCCCCGCGGTGCTCGCACAGCGGCTCGAGGAGCTGGGCCGGCCGATGCTGGTGCTCGGGGACGGGGCGATAGCATTCAGGGACGTCCTCGAGCAGCGGTCTGCGCTGATCCCGGACGACGATTCGCCCCTTCACAGGGTGACAGCGGTCAATCATTGTCGACTCGGCGTGGAGATGGCCGCCGGCGACGTCAGCGCAGTCCTACCTGACTACATTCGGCTCCCGGACGCCGAGCTCGCGCGCCGCAAATCATGACCACCATCCGCTCACTGGGTTATTCCGACCTCCCACAGGTGATCGCGATCGAGCGGCGTTCGTTCCCGACGCCGTGGTCGCTGGCGATGTTCGTGCTCGAGCTCTCGAAGCCGTCCGGGGTGTGTCTGGCAGCCACCGAAGACGGGGAGCTCGTGGGTTATCTCATCTGTTCCCGCTACGACCAGGTCTGGCACCTGATGAACATCGCCGTCGACCCGGGAGCCCGCCGGCACGGGCTTGGAACGATGCTGCTCGACGAGATGCTCGAGCGGGCCGGCCGCGACGAGTCCTACACGCTCGAGGTGCGAACCTCGAACGCGCCCGCGATCGCGCTGTACGAGCGTTTTGGGTTCCGCCCCGCTGGGACCAGGCGCCGCTACTACGCCGACACCGGCGAGGACGCGCTGATCATGTGGCGCACCGCGGATGCGGCTGCAGCGCCGGAGCCGTCATGATCCTCGCGCTCGAGACGAGCTGCGACGACACCTGCGCGGCGGTCGTCACGCACGACGGCACGGTGCGCTCGAACGTCATCTCCTCGCAGGGCATCCACGATCGATACGGCGGGGTGGTGCCCGAGATCGCATCGCGCCACCACCTCGAGCTGATCGGGGACGTCGTCGACGACGCACTGCATACCGCAGGCGCGCAGCTCGCCGATGCCGAGCTCGTCGCGGTGACGCGCGGCCCGGGGCTCGTTGCCGCCCTGCTGGTCGGCGTCGCGACCGCGAAGGCGCTCGCCGCGTCCCGCGAGTTGCCGCTGGCTGCGGTCGACCACCTGCATGGCCATGTCGCCGCGAGCTTCCTTGCACCCGAGCCTTTCGAGCCGCCGTTCGTCAGCCTCGTCGCGAGCGGGGGGCATACCCGGCTGGCGCTGGTCCGCGACCACGGACCCGACTACGAGCTGCTCGGGCAGACCCTCGACGATGCTGCCGGCGAGGCATTCGACAAGGGCGCCCGACTGCTCGGGCTCCGCTATCCGGGCGGTCCGGCGCTCGAGCGCCTGGCGCGCGACGGCGACCCAGCCGCGTTCGATTTCCCTACCGGCGCGGGGGTCAGGGGTCTCGACTTCTCGTTCGCCGGTCTGAAGACCGCGCTCCTGTACCGCATCCGTGAGCTCGGCGAGTCAGAGGCTGAGCGCCGCAGAGCCGATCTCGCCGCCTCGTATCAGCGCGCGATCATCGAAGCCCTACTCATGCGGATCGAGCGAGCCCTGGACGCGACGGGGTTGGACCGGCTCGCGGTCGGTGGAGGGGTTGCCGCCAACGGTGCGCTGCGCGAGCGGCTGGGAGCGCTCGGCGTGCCGCTCGATGTGCCGGCACGCGAGCTCTGCACCGACAACGCCGCCATGATCGCCAGCGCCGCCCGGTATCTGGAACCACAGCGCTATCCGGACTACCTCGGCCTCGACGTTTACGCGACCGGCGAGACGGCGCTCGACGCCGCATGACAACGGTCACGCTTTACGGCCGCGCGGGCTGCTGTCTGTGCGACGACGTCCGCCGGATGCTCACGAGTCTTCAGGAAACGCGCGAGTTCGTGCTTGAAGAGCGCGACATCGAGGTCGACGACGCTCTCCTGCGGACGCTACCTCGAGCGAATCCCGGTGATCGAGATCGACGGCGTCGAGCGGTTCGAGCTGATCGTCGACGAAGCCGAGCTCAGACGAGCGCTCAAGTAGAGTGGAGGTTCGATGAGCAGCACGATCGGTGGCGGTACCGAGATGGCTGAGCGAGGTCCGAACGCGCAGGGGGAGAAGCTCTCACTGGGTGTAGCCGCGCGCCTCTCGCGCTACCTCCAGGTCCTCACACAGGCGCGCAAGATGGGCAAGACGACGATCTCCTCGCAGGAGCTCGCCGACTACACGCACGTGAACTCGACTCAGATCCGCCGCGATCTCTCCGGCTTCGGGAAGTTCGGCAAGCGTGGCGTGGGCTACAACATCGAGTCGCTGGTCACCCAGATCCGCAAGATCCTGCGCACATCGGGCCAGCACAACATCGCGCTGTTCGGTGCCGGGCACCTCGGGACGGCGATCGCGACCTCGGACATCTTCGCCGACCATGGCTTCAAGGTCGTCGCGATGTTCGACGTCGACCCGAGCAAGGTTGGGACGCAAATCGGTCCGATGACCGTGCGCGACAAGGGCGAGCTTTCAGACGCAGTCGACGACATGGACATCGTCGTGGCGGTGCTTGCCGTTCCGTCGGGGGCCGCCCAAGATCTCGCCGACGAGCTGGCCGACGCCGGGGTCAAGATCATCTTCAACTACTCGGATACTCTGATCCACGTCCCGCCCGAGGTGACCGTCCACACCTCCAGTCCCGCGGTCGACCTCCTTTACGCGCTGTATTTCTATTTGACCTAGTGGACTAATGGGAGCGGATGCCCTCGATTTGGAGGCCGCGCACGCGGCGTTCGAGGACTCAACCGACTTCACGGTCGGGATCGAGGAGGAGTTCGCCATTCTCGACCAGAGCACCCTGGGCCTGGTCCAGCGCTTCGAGGAGCTGCGCGATGCGGCGGCCGACTCGGATCCAGTGCTGGCGGAGTCGATCGCCGGCGAGCTGATCTCATCGGAGATCGAGATTCGCTCGGGACGAGGCGACGACCTCACCGCCGCGGTGGCGGCCCAGCGGGACCGCCGCCGTCGGCTGTTCGCGCTCGCGGCCGAGCGAGGCGTGGCGCTCGGCGCGACCGGGACGCACCCCTGGGCCGACTACCGCGAGCAGCACATCATCGAGACCGAGCACTATCGGCGCGTAGAGGAGGGGCTCAAGTACGTGGCGTGGCGCAACAACGCATTCTCGCTACACGCTCACGTCGGCATTCGGGGCCTGGATCGAGCGGTCGCCGTCTGCGACCGGATGCGACCGGTGCTGCCGGTGCTGCTGGCGATCTCGGCCAGCTCGCCGTTCCTCGATGGCCGTGACTCCGGGCTGCATTCCGCCCGTACACAGATCTTCACCAAGAGCTTCCCGCGCTGCGGGGTGCCCGACGCGTTCGGGAGCTGGGCGAAGTTCGCCGACTACATCCGCTTCCTGATCGATACGGGGTCGATCGTCGAGTACACACAGGTGTGGTGGTCGATCCGGCCGCACCTCGCATTCGGGACGGTCGAGGTGCGGATCTGCGACGCGCAGCCGTCGGCAACCGAGTCCGAGTCGCTGGTCGGGTTGATCGTCGCGTGCGTGGCACAGGCGGCACGGGACGTCGACGAGGGAGTGCCGTTCGAACACCAGCCGCGGCGGATGATCGAGGAGAACGTGTGGCGAGCCATCCGCTACGGGCTCGACGGTGAACTCCTCGACCTCGACCGGGGCGTCGCCTATCCCGCCAAGGACGCGATCGGGCGATTGCTCGACTGGACGTCGCCGGTCCGCTCCGAGCTCGGAATTGAGCTCGCTTTCCCCGAGCGCAACGGTGCCCAGCGTCAGCGCCAGATGCTCGACGGCGGTATGAGCCTGGAGGAGGTTTACGCCACGATCGTCGCCGAGACGCGCGAGACTTATGCTCCTGTCGAGGTGACCAAATGAGTACCGAAGAACCCACCGGCGAGCGCCGCCCTCCCACCGAGGAGGAGCTGCGGGCAGCCTACGAGGCGGAGATCAAGCGCATCCACATCGATCAGGTGCTGCTCGAGCACGTCGTTTCACTCATCAACCTCGGCATGCGGCGGACGGGCCTTGCTCCAGGAACCGAGGACGAGCGCGACGTCGAGCAGGTCCGCACGGCGATCGACGCGATCCGCGCGCAGCTCCCGCTGCTCGAGCGCACGGCCGCTGACAAGATTGGGCCGATCCGGGACGCGCTCTCACAGCTCCAGCTGGCGTTCGTGAAGACCGGCGGTCCGCAGCCCGCACCCGGAGGGGCCGAGGGCGCTCCGCCTAGTGAGCCGCCCCCGGCCGAGCCCGGCCAGCCCGGCCCGGCGCAGCGCAGCGGGAAGCTCTGGGTCCCCGGCGAGTAGCCTCGGCGCTTAGCGGTTTTGCGCCGAGGCTCCGGCGTGACGGCCGTTCGGGTACACTGCGCGGCCCTCGGCCTCCGCCCGTCCAGGGCGGCGGGCCTTTTTCGGTGTGGCATCGCTTGGGCGCGCCACCGTTCGAACTGAGAGCTTCCCGGAGGATCCTTCTTGACTAGCTTCCTGACGCACCATGGCGTGCTGGTCGCGCTTGTGTGCGCCGCCGCCGCCGTTGTCTACGGCGTTCTTACGTCCCGCCAACTGCTTGCCCTCTCACCGGGCAACGAGCGCATGCGCGCGATCTCGGCCGCGGTCCAGGAGGGCGCGCGCGCCTACCTGAACCGCCAGTATCTGATCATCGCCGGGGTCGGCGTGGTCGTGTTCGTCCTGCTGATCCCGCTCCAGAACATTCGGGTGGCGATCGGTTTCGCGATCGGGGGTCTGTTCTCGGCCGCGGCCGGCTACATCGGGATGAACATGTCGGTGCGCGCCAACGCGCGCGTGGCGGAGGCGGCGCGGGGCGGTATTCCGCCGGCGCTCTCGGCCGCCTTCCGCGGCGGTGCCGTGACCGGCATGCTCGTCGTCGGCCTGGCGCTGCTCGGCCTGGCGACTTACTACGGGATCCTGACCTGGATCGTGGGCGAGAGCACCCGCCACGCCGTCGATGCGCTGATCGGCCTCGGGTTCGGTGGTTCGCTGATCTCGGTCTTCGCGCGACTGGGCGGCGGCATCTTCACCAAGGCCGCTGACGTCGGCGCCGACCTCGTCGGCAAGATCGAGGCCGGGATTCCCGAGGACGACCCGCGCAACCCGGCCGTGATCGCCGACAACGTCGGCGACAACGTCGGCGACTGCGCCGGCATGGCCGCCGACCTGTTCGAGACCTACGTCGTCACCGCGGTCGCGGTGATGCTGCTGGGCGTGCTGCTGTTCAGCCAGCAGACGAAGGTCGCGCTGTACCCGTTGGTGCTTGGCTCGGTGTCGATCATCGCGTCGATCATCGGCACGTTCGCGGTGCGCTCGCGCGCCGGCAAGGTCGAGCGCGCGCTCTATCAGGGCCTGGTCGTCTCAGGCGGGCTCGCCGCCCTCGCGTTCATCCCGCTCACCTACTGGATGATGCGCGGCATCACGTTCAAGGGCGGCGGCGCCGACACCCCACTGGTGGAAGTTCTATCTCTGCTCGCTGATCGGGATCGGCATCACGGCCTGCCTATTCGTGATCACCGACTACTTCACCTCGACGCGCTTTGCGCCGGTTAAGAGCACAGCGCGAGCATCGCAAACAGGTCACGCCACGAACATCATCCAGGGGCTCGCGCAGGGCTTTCAGTCGACCGCGCCGCCGGCGATCGTGATCGCGCTCGGCATCCTTGGCGCCTGGAAGCTGGCCGGCGGCGGCACCGAGGGGATCTACGGCATCGGCGTCGCGGTGATGGCGCAGCTGTCGCTCACCGGCCTGATCGTCGCGCTCGACGCGTTCGGGCCGATCACCGACAACGCCGGCGGCATCGCCGAGATGGCGGATCTGCCCCAGGAAGTCCGCGACGTCACCGACCCGCTCGACGCGGTCGGCAACACGACCAAGGCGGTCACGAAGGGATACGCGATCGGCTCGGCCGCGCTCGCGGCGCTGGTCCTGTTCAACGCCTTCCAGCGCGAGCTGCCGCACTCGTACAACTTCTCCGTCTCGAGCCCGCCGGTGCTGATCGGTCTGCTGATCGGCGGCATGATGGTCTACCTGTTCGCGTCGCTGGCGATGCAGGCGGTCGGACGCGCGGGCGGCGCGGTGGTCGAGGAGGTGCGCCGCCAGTTCCGAGAGAAGCCCGGAATCATGGAGGGCACCGAGCAGCCCGAGTACGGCGTCGCCGTCAGCCTCGTGACCCGCGCGGCGCAGCGCGAGATGATCCTGCCATCGCTGATCCCGATCGTGATCACGCTGATTGTCGGATTGATCAGCGTCGAGGCGCTCGGCGGGCTGCTGATGGGCGTGATCGTCGTCGGTCTGTTCGCCGCCATTTCGATGACCTCGGGCGGCGGCGCGTGGGACAACGCCAAGAAGCTGATCGAGGACGGCGCCTACGGCGGCAAGGGCTCGGAGGCCCACGCCGCGGCGGTCACCGGCGACACCGTCGGCGACCCCTACAAGGACACGGCCGGACCCGCGATCAACCCGATGATCAAGGTCGCGAACATCGTCGCGCTGCTGATCATCCCGATCATCACTTAGCGGCTATCCGCGGCCGGTGGCGACGGACCCGACCGTCGCGCGCTCAGAGCGGCGTTGTGTACGCCCCGCTGATCCCGCCGTCGACCAGGAAGGTCGTCGCGGTGATGTAGCTCGACTCGTCCGAGGCCAGGAACAGCGACCGCGTTGGCGATCTCGTGTGCCGTCGCAAAGCGCCCCATCGGCACATGCACCAGCCGGCGCGCGGCCTGCTCGGGATCCTTGGCGTAGAGCTCGCGCAGCAGCGGTGTGTCGACCGGCCCGGGGCACAGGGCGTTGACGCGCACGCCGCGCTTGGCGAACTCGACACCTAGCTCGCGCGAGAGCGCGAGCACGCCGCCCTTGGAGGCCGTGTAGGAGATCTGCGACGTCGCGGAGCCGAGCACGGCGACGAACGAGGCGGTGTTGATCACGGAGCCGCTGCCACCGTCGAGCAGGTGGGGGATGCCGTGCTTGCAGCACAGGTACACGCTGCGGAGATTCGCCGCCTGGACTCGCTCCCAGGACTCGAGCGTCGTCTCGAGTACCGAGGCGTCATCGACCGGCGAGATGCCGGCGTTGTTGAACAGCACGTCGATGCGGCCGAGCTCTTCGCGCACGCGGCTGTAGAGCCCGGCGACGTCCTCTTCTTGGGTCAGGTCGGCGCGTAACGAGAGCTCGCCGACCGAGTGCTCGAGCAGGTCGACGCCGACAACTCGCGCGCCTTCTTGGGCGAACAGATCGGCGGTTGCGGCGCCGATCCCGCCAGCAGCGCCGGTGATCACGCATACCTTGTCCTCGAGGCGGCTCATGTCGCGTAGTAGATCGACTTGACCTCGGTGTACGCCTCGAGCGCGTCGGGGCCCAGCTCGCGGCCGTAGCCCGACTGCTTGAAGCCGCCGAACGGCGTCGCCACGCGCACGGAGGTGTTGGAGTTGATCGACAGCACGCCGGCCTCGAGTGCGCGTGCGACGCGCAGCGCGCGCGCCCCGTCGCGCGTCCAGATCGATCCCGACAAGCCGTAGATCGTGTCGTTGGCGAGTCGGACCGCTTCTTGCTCATCGCGGAAGGGGATCACGGATGCGACCGGGCCGAAGATCTCCTCGCGCGCGGCGCGCGCATCCGGCTTGACGGGGCACAGAACCGTCGGCGGGAACCAGTACCCCGGCCCGTCGGGGGCGCTGCCGCGGATCGCGACCGGCGCGTCGCCGTTCACGTACGACGCGACCGACTCGCGCTGGTCGGCCGAGATCAGCGGCCCCATCTGCGTCTGCTCATCGAGCGGATCGCCAACGGTGATCGTGTCGACCGCCTCCTCGA
Source organism: uncultured Actinomycetes bacterium (assembly GCA_963795505.1). GTDB lineage: Bacteria > Actinomycetota > Thermoleophilia > Solirubrobacterales > Solirubrobacteraceae > Palsa-465. The sequence goes on along the minus strand of CAWCIB010000008.1, from coordinate 962,296 downwards.
GCAGCCCCATGAAGCGATCGAGCACCGAAGTCTCGACCAGGATCCGGGAGCGGGCACAGCAATCCTGGCCCGCATTGCCGAACACCGCCATCGGTGCGGACTCGGCGGCGGCCGCGAGATCGGCGTCGGCGAACACGATGTTCGGCGACTTGCCGCCCAGCTCGAGTGTCACGCGCTTGATCGTCTGAGCCGCACTCGCGGCGATCGTGCGCCCGACTTCGGTCGAACCAGTGAACGCGATCTTGGCGACGTCGGGGTGCTCGACCAGCCGCTGGCCGCACACGCTCCCCGGACCGACGACCACGTTGATGACGCCCTCCGGGATCCCGGCTTGCGGCGGCGATGTCGGCGAATCGGAGCGCGCTCAGCGGCGTCAGCTCCGCGGGCTTGAGCACGATGGTGTTTCCGGCCGCGAGCGCCGGGCCGAGCTTCCAGGCGGCGATCACCAGCGGGAAGTTCCACGGCACGATCAGCCCGACGACGCCGAGCGGCTCGCGGACCGTGAACGCCTGGCCGCCGGCGACGGGAATCGTCTGTCCCAGCAGGCGCTCCGGGGCGCCCGCGTAGTAACGGAACGTGTCGATCACCATTCCGATCTCGCCGCGCGCGTCGCCGATTGGCTTGCCCGCGTTACGGGCCTCGAGCACCGCGAGCTCGTCGCGCTCTGCCGCCAGCGCGTCCGCCAGCGCGTGCAGCAAACTCGCGCGTTCGCCCGGCGCGATTGCGCGCCACGCTGGAAAGGCGGCGGCGGCGCGCTCGACGGCGGCGTCGACATCGTCCGCGTCGGCGCGCGGTATCTCTGCGAGCACCGCCTCGGTGGCGGGCTCGATGACGGACAGCCCGGCGCTCACGGGCGTCCGGCTATGTGACTTCGATGCCGGGCATCCCCGCGGGCGGGGTGGGGGGTGGCGGCGGCCCGGCAACCGATTCGATCTCCGGCATGTCGACCGTGCGAATCGGGCCCTTGAACGTGTGCCGCGCCCACCCGAAGTACCAAGCGGTCACGGCGACCATCACGCCGATCGTGACGAGCGGCGCGTAGTTGACCGCCGACCAGCTGAAGCCGTGCTTGAAGAACACGCCCGCCGGCGAGAACGGCAGGCAGAAGATGACCACGCAGATAGCGACCCAGCCAGTCGCGATCAGGTTGTTCCACTTGTACTTCTTGCCGAGCGTCCACGGGCCGGGCTCGAAGTCGTCGCCCTTGCGCCAGCGCAGGAACACGGGGATCGTGTAGGCGATGTACAGGCCGATGACCGAGATCGAGGTCACGGCGAGGAACGCCACCGGTGTGCCCTTCGAGTTGGGGAAGTATGCCGGGCACGGTGACCAGCCATGCGAACACGCAGACGAACAGGACCGCCCACGTCGGGGTCCGGTTCTTGCCGAGGCGACGCCAGAGGTTGTGGCCCGGCACGGCGCCGTCGCGCGAGAACGCGAAGGTCATCCGCGACGCGCTCGTCACGCAGGCCATGCCGCAGAACAACTGCCCGATCGTCGAGATCAGGATGACGGCCTTGGCCCCGGCCGAGCCGAGCGCCGTCGTGAAGATCGAGATCGCCGGGTAGGCCGAGCCCGTGATCGTCCCGATCTTCGAGCGCTGGATCGCGAACGTGATCGCGAGCAGCACGAGCCAGCCGATTACGGCCGAGTAGAAGACCGAGCGCCAGATGCCCTTCGGCGCCGACTCAGCCGCCCCATGGGTCTCCTCGGACACGTGCGCGGACGCGTCGTAGCCCGTGATCGTGTACATGGTCAGCAGGAAGCCGAGCGGCAGCACGTAGAACCAGAACATGTGGTGGCTGAAGCCGGAGTTGTTGATCGTGTGGCCGAACACGTACGAGAGGCTCGCGTGGTGCGACGGCACGAAGGCCAGGATCACGATGATCACCGCGACGCCGATCACGTGCCACCAGACGGAGATCGCAGTTGAAGATCGACACCAGGTGGCTGCGGAACGCGTTCACCGATCCAGTGCAGGATCAGGATGACTGTGAACAGCGCAAACTGAACGTGCGCGGTGTAGTGAACATTGCTGGCGGCCGCGGCCTTCGCGAAGTTGAACATGAAGTGAAGGTTGTAGAGGCCGAGGAGGTTCATCAGGAAGGCGGCGAGGACGAAGTCGACCGAGGCCACGACGGCGACCAGTCCGATCAGGTTGAACCAGCCGGTGAACCAGCCCCAGCCGGCACCCCCGAGCTTCGACGCCCAGTAATAGATCCCGCCGGCAGTCGGGAACGCCGACGCCAGCTCGGACATCCCGAACGCCACCGTGAGGATCATCAAGCTGATCAGCGGCCAGGCGATCGAGATCGCCACCGGGCCGCCGTTGATGAGCGCCTGGCCATAGGTGGTGAAGCACCCCGCCAGCACGGAGATGATCGAGAACGAGATCGCGAAGTTGGAGAACCGGCTCCAGCCACGCACAAGCTCCTGCTTATAGCCGAGCTCGGCGAGTTTCTCTTCGTCCGTCGACAAGGTCTCCGCGGTCGCGCCCATCCGATCCCTCCTCATAAAGGTCTGAACATCCGTCCTTACGACGACGGAACCCTACGCCCGGGGGCGGACGTCTGTCAAGGGCTGGACGGAAGCAGGCCCGCGAGGATGTGCTCGGTCCCCCGTAGGTGCTCGGTCATCGCCCGCGCGGCCGCTGATTCGTCGCGCCGACGCAGCGCCGCGAGCAATCGCCGGTGCTGTCCGTTCGAGGAGTCGAGCACCTCGGGCGGGTGGGCGATCAGCGAGATCAGCTCGGTCATGCGGCCCTGCACATCGGTCATCGCGCCTACTAACGGCACCGAGCCAGTGGACTGCGCGAGCCCCACATGCAGACGCACGTCGGCGATGCGGTAGGAGGAAAAGTCCTCGAGCATCCCGTCGAGCGCCACGACAAGCTCGTGTAGCTCGGCGAGATTCTCATCCGAAGCGCGCTCGGCCGCGAGTATCGCGACACCGACCTCGACCGCCAGGCGCTCGTCGCAGACGTCGCGCCAGGCGGCGAGCAGCTGAGGCGATGGCGGAGCGGCTGGGGGTTGCGGGTCGGCGACGAAGGTCCCCCCGCCGCGGCCGCGAGTTGCCCGCAGGTGACCGCTCTGCCCCAACGCCACGAGCGCCTGGCGGAGCGTCGAGCGCGCGATGCCGAGCAGCGTGCAGAGCTCGCGCTCGGCCGGCAATCGCGTTCCCGGCGGCAGCAGCCCCAGCTTGATCGCGGTTCCTATCCGATCGACGGTCTCCTCGAACGCGGTCTGGGAGGAGACAGGCGCGAACACCGCGTCCGCGGCGGTCGCTCGCTCGAGCGACCCCATCGTCACAGCCGCTCGAACCCCCTGAACCGCTCCCAGTCGGTGACCGCCGATTCGAACGCACGCAGCTCGACGTCGGCCGCATGCGCGTAGTGGTCGACGACCTCGTCGCCGAACGCTTGACGGGCGATCTCGCTGGAGACGAACAGATCACGCGCGTCACGCAGCGTCGTCGGAAGCCGCGGCTTGTCTGTCGACAGGTAAGCGTTGCCTTCATACACCGGCTCGAGCTCGAGCCCGGCTTCGACGCCGTGGAGCCCGGCGGCGATGATCGCGCTCAGCGCTAGATAGGGGTTCAGATCCGAGCCGCCCGCGCGATTCTCGAACCGCAGCGATGGCCCATGCCCCACGACCCGCAGCGCACAGGTCCGGTTGTCCATTCCCCAAGCCACGGTGGTCGGCGCGAACGACCCCTCGGCATAGCGCTTGTAGGAGTTGACGTTCGGCGCCAGCATCAGAGTCAGCTCGCGCAGGCCTGCGAGCTGCCCGGCCAGGAACGACTCGAATACCGCTCGATCGCGCTCGAACAGCGCACCCGACTCGTCCGCCAAGGAGAAGTGGATGTGGCACGAGCTGCCCTCGCGCTCGTTGAACTTCGCGATGTAACTGATCGACATGCCCTCTTGAGCGGCGATCTCCTTGGCGGCGTTCTTGTAGATCGAGTGCTGGTCGGCGGTCGTCAGCGCGTCCGCATAGCGGAAGTTGATCTCGTGCTGGCCGAGATTGCATTCCCCCTTGGAGTTCTCGACCGCCAGCTCCGCACCCGTCATCGCGTTGCGAATCCGCCTGATCAGCGTCTCGACACGGGCGGTCCCGAGCAGCGAGTAGTCGATGTTGTAGAGATTCGCGGGTTCCAGGTCTCGGTAGGCCTTGCGCCAGGCATCCTCGTATGTGTCCCGGAAGACGAGGAATTCGAGTTCGGTGCTGGCATTCGCGTTCCAGCCTCGCTCGGCGAGCCGTGCCAGTTGCCGGCGCAGGAGCTGGCGAGGCGAGGCGACCACGTCGGATCCGTCGGCCCACTCGAGATCGGCCAGGCACATCGCGGTGCCCTCCTGCCACGGCACCAGCCGGAGCGTGTCCAGGTCGGGGCGCATCGCGAAGTCCCCGTAGCCGCGCTCCCACGAGGACATCTCGTAGCCCTCGACGGTGTTCATCTCAACGTCCACCGCGAGCAGGTAGTTACAACCCTCTGCGCCGTGCTCGGCAACCTCTTCAAGGAAGTGCTGCGCGGCCAGCCGCTTGCCCTGGAGTCGCCCCTGCATGTCGGTAATCGCGAGCAAAACCGTGTCGATTGATCCGGCCTCGACCTGCGCCCGCAGCTCTTCGAGTGTCATGGGCTCGTGAAGGTATAGGAATCAAGCCTTAGCCGCTAGGGTTTTCGGCCGGTGGATGACCTGGACGCGATCGTAGACCGGCTCCAGGGGCACCTCGGGCAGCTGGCAGGGCCTCCCATCCCCCTAGACGGCGGCATCACAAACCGCAACTACCGGGCCCGCTTCGGCAAACGCGACTACGTCGTGCGCCTTCCCGGCAAGGACACCGCGCTGCTCGGCATCAGCCGGACGGCGGAACGGATCGCGAACGAAGCGGCCGCCCGGATCGGAATCGCACCCGAGGTCGCGGCCGCCGACGAGTGGTGCCTGGTGACCAGGTACGTAGCCTGCAGTCCGATCGATGGCGCCGGTCTGCGCGCCTCGTCCGGAGCGCTCGCGTCTGCGCTGCGTGCGTACCACGACTCGGGCACCATCCTTCCGGTCCGCTTCTGGGTGCCAACGCTGCTCGACGAGTACGCAACCGTCGTCAGCGCCCGCGGCAGAGCTCTGCCGCCCGCCTACGAGTCGGCGCGGACGCTCGCCGCCCGGATCGGCGCTGCGCTGCCGCTCTCGGAGCCGGTCCCGTGTCACAACGACCTTCTGGCCGGCAACCTGCTTGAAGCCGACGACGGATCGGGGATCATGCTCGTCGACTGGGAATACGCGGGGATGGGCCACCGGCTGTTCGACCTGGGCAATCTCGCGGTCAACAACGATTTCGACGAGCAGGCCGACGAGCGTCTGCTTGCCGCCTACTTCGGCGAGCCTGCGGGTACCGGCAGCCGTGCTGCTCTACGACTCATGCGAATCCTCTCCGACGCGCGTGAGGCCGCATGGGGCGTCGTCCAGGGCGTCATCTCGGAGCTCGATTTCGATTTCGGTAGCTACGCCGAGCGGCATTTCGCGCGGCTCGAGCAGGCTGCCGGCGATCCGCGTCTAGAGGAGTGGCTCGATTCCGCGGCCGCGTGAGCTTCCCGATCGCGCGCGGATCGTGATCATCGGCGGGGGCGTCGGCGGTGCGTCGATCGCCTATCACCTCGCGCAGCGGGGCGAGCGCGACGTCGTACTCGTCGAGCGCAGCGAGCTGACCAGTGGCTCGACGTTCCACTCGGCCGGTCTCGTCGGCCAGCTCAGAGGCAGCGTGTCGCTCACGCGGCTGATGATGGACTCGGTGGCGCTCTACCGCCAGCTCGATTGCGGCTGGGTCGAATGCGGCGGCATCCGGCTCGCGTGCACGGTCGAGCGCGAGCAGGAGGTGATGCGCCAGGTCGCGTGGTCCAAGACATTCGGGCTTCCGCTCGAGCTGCTGTCGGGCGAGGAGGCGCGCGATCTGTTCCCGCTGATGGTCGCCGACGGCGTGCGCTGCGCTTCCTATCTGCCGACCGACGGCTACCTCGACCCCTCGCAGCTCACCTATGCGCTGATCGAGGGTGCCCGACAGGGTGGCTGCCGCGTCTTCACGCACACGCGGGTAACGGGGATCGAGGTCGCGAACGGCCGCGTGCACGGCGTCAAGACCGAATGGGGCGACATCGAAGCCGAAGTCGTCGTCAACGCAGGCGGGATGTTCGCGGCCGAGCTGGGGCGAATGGCCGGCGTCCGAGTCCCGGTCGTGCCATTCGCCCACGAGTACCTCGTGACTCAGCCGTTCCGCGAACGCATCCCCGGCCAGCACTTGCCGACGCTGCGGGACCCCGACCTACTGATCTACTTCCGCGAGGAGGGCGGGGGCCTCGTGATGGGCGGCTACGAGCGCGAAAGCGCACCATGGTCTTTAGACGAGCACCTGCTCGATGACATCTCACCCGACTTCAACGGTCGGCTGCTCGAGGAGGATTGGGCGCGGTTCGAACAGATCGCCACCAATTCGCGCCGCCGGGTGCCGGCGATGGACGAGATCACCGTCACGCGGCTCATCAATGGGCCGGAGGCCTTCACTCCCGACAACGAGTTCTGTCTCGGGGAAGCAGAGGTCCGGGGCTTCTTCGTCGCAGCCGGCTTCTGCGCCCATGGGCTTGCCGGGGCCGGAGGGATCGGGAAGCTGATGGCGGAATGGATCCTGGCCGGCGAGCCGGCGATGGACGTCTGGGAAATGGACATCCGCCGCTTTGGCCCTCACTACCGCTCACCCGCTTACACGCTTGCGCGGGCCAAGGAGGTGTACGAGACCTACTACGACATCCGCTACCCGGGTCACGAGCGCCTCGCGGGGCGGCCGCTGCGGACCTCGAGCGCATACGGCTGGCACGAGCGCCACGACGCCCAGTTCGGCGAGAAGTCTGGCTGGGAGCGGGTCAATTGGTACCGGTCCAACGAGGCGCTGGGCGATGAGTCGTTGCGCCCGCGCGGCTGGGCGGGCACCCACTGGTCGCCCGCAATCGGGGCCGAGCATCGCGCGACGCGGGAGGCGGCCGGTCTGTTCGATGAGTCCTCGTTCGCCAAGCTCGAGCTCAGTGGACCGGGGGCGGCCACGTTGCTGGAGCACCTGTGCGACAACCGCGTAGTACGTGACGTCGGCGCGATCACGTACACGCAGATGCTGAATCGCCGCGGTGGGATCGAGTGCGACTTCACGGTCACGCGGGTCGCCGAAGAGGTGTTCCAGATCGTGACGGGGACGGCGTTTGGCAACCATGACGCGAGCTGGATCCGCGGGCACCTGCCCGAGGATGGCTCAGTCCGGATCGCCGACGTTACGTCGCGCTGGGCATGCTTTGCGCTCTGGGGCCCCCGGGCGTTCGAGATCCTGGCGCCGCTGACCCCCGATCCGCTCGACTTCGGCTACATGAGGATGCGCGAGATCGCCGTTGGCGATGTCCCGGTTCGCGCGCTGAGGGTCACCTTCGTCGGCGAGGCCGGCTGGGAGGTTTACTGCCCGACCGAATACGGCGCCGGTTTGTGGGACACGTTGTGGCGTGCCGGGGAGCCGCACGGGCTCGTGGCCGGCGGATATCGCGCGATCGACTCGCTGAGGCTCGAGAAGGGCTACCGGGTCTGGGCGGCTGACATCACACCTGACGACACTCCGCTCGAAGCCGGGCTCGGATTCTGCGTCGCGCGGGACAAGCAGTTCATCGGCGCGGACGCACTGCGCGAGCCCTCCCGCCGGCTGCGTTGCCTCGTGCTCGAGGATCCACGCTCCGTGGCACTCGGCAACGAGCCCGTGCGCAGCGACCAAACCGTGTGTGGGCGCGTGACCAGCGGCGGATACGGCTACACCGTCGAGCGCTCGATTGCCTACGCGTACCTGCCCGCCGAGATCGAGATCGGCGCGGCGGTGGACATCGACATCTTCGGGCGCTGGGTCGGAGCGGAGGTCGCGCGCGAGCCGCTCTTCGATCCGGCGGGCGAACGCGTGCGTGGCTCCCTATCGGCTTGATGCGCACGCTGGCGATCGTCCATCAGGCGGATGCAGGCCCAGGCGTGTTCGCAGACGTGCTTGCGGCGGGCGACACCTGGATGATCGCGACCGACCACCCACCGGCCGACCCGTTCGGCTATGACGCCGTGATGACGTTCGGCGGCGCGATGCAACCGGATGACGATCACCGATGGCTCAAGCGGGAGATCGAACTGCTTGCCGAGCTCGTGCGGCGGGACGTGCCTCTGCTCGGTGTCTGCCTGGGGGCCGAGCTCCTGGCCGAAGCGGTTGGGGGGCAGGCCCGGCGAGCCGATGCCCCCGAGATCGGGTGGTTCGAAGTGCAAACGACGCCCGACGGGACCGATGACCCATTGCTGGCGCCGCTGGCCCCGCGGTTCGAGGCGCTCGAATGGCACAGCTACGAGTGCGTTCTCCCAGACGGCGCCACCACACTCGCGCGGAGCGAGAGCTGCCTCCAGGCTTTCCGCTTTGGGGCGTGTGCCTGGGGTATCCAGTTCCACGCCGAGGTGACGCTGGACGACTTCGAGCGCTGGCTCGACGACTACCGCTCAGATCCGGACGCCCGCGACCTGGACGTCGACGTCCTGCGCGCACAGACCCGCGCCGCGATCGACGGCTGGAGCGACCTCGGACGCGAGCTGTGCGCGCGTTTTCTCGAGGCGGTTGCCTAAACCGCGACCTGCGACCCCATCATCACGGTCCGCTCGCTCGGCAGGCAGAAGGCCTCGATCGGGCTGGCCGCATTGCGCGCCATCGCAACGAACAGACGCTTGCGCCAGCGACTCATGCCGGGAGCGTCGCTGGGCCTGATCGTGATCCGCGAGACGAAGTACGAGGCGTGCTCGAGGTCGAGGTTGCGGTCGAGCAAGCCCTGTTTGCGCGCCAGCGCGAGCGCCGCCGGGATGTTGAGCTTGTCGCGATAGCCGAGCCGGTCGACGACGTGGAAGATCTGGAACAGGCCGTGGCCCATGCGCGACACGACGAAGCGATCCTCCTTGTCGACGTTCGGCACCCCGACGGCCTCGACCGAGACGATCACGACCTTCTCGTGCAGCGCATGCGTGTGCTCGACCTCGGCCCGCAGCGCGAGCGGAGTCGTGCTCTTGTTCGGGTTGGGGAAGATCGCGGTGCCCGGTACGCGCCGCACCGGGGGTTCCCTCGCCGGCAGGCTGTCGAGAAACTCCTCGAGCGAGCCCTCCTTCTGGGTGCGGTTGGCGGTCACGATCGTCTGGCCGCGACGCCAGGTGAGCATCACGATCGAGATCACGAGCCCGATCGCCAGCGACAGCCACGCGCCGTGCTCGATCTTGGCGATGTTGGCGCTGAAGAACCCGATCTCGACCGTCAGGAACAGCACCGCGAGCGGGACCAGCCGTCGCTTCGGCCGGCGCCACAGCAGGCGGGCCACGGCCATGAACAGGACCGTGTTGAGGATGAACGTCCCGGTCACCGCCACGCCGTAGATATCACTCAGCTTGGTGGCGGAGCGGAACACGAGCGTCAGTGCGACTACGCCGATGCAGAGGCCCCAGTTGACCAGCGGCACGTAGATCTGGCCCTCGGTCGTCGAGGTGTGAGTGACCTTGAGCCGCGGCAGGAAACCGAGCTGTACAGCCTGCCGCGCGACCGAGAACGACCCCGAGATGGCGGCCTGGGAGGCGATGATCGTCGCCGCCGTCGCGAGCACGACCATCGGCCACAGCGTCCACGACGGCAGCATCTGGAAGAACGGATTGAACGTCGAGTGATTTGCCGACGCGTGCGGGTGGTGGATGATCCACGCCCCCTGGCCGAGGTAGTTGAGCATCAGCGCCGGCAGTACCAGTACGAACCAACCGAGCCGGATCGGGTTGGCGCCGAAATGCCCGCGGTCGGCGTAAAGGGCCTCGGCGCCGGTGACCGCCAGCACGACCCCGCCGAGCATCAGGTAGGCGTAGGTGCCGTGGTCGATGAAGAAGCGCACGCCCCACGAAGGCGACAGCCCCTGGAGCACAGCGGGATCCTTGACGACCTGGGTGAGACCGAAGACCGCGATCACGCCAAACCAGACGAGCATCACCGGCCCGAACAGCCAGCCGATCGTGCCCGAGCCCGAACGCTGCAGGAAGAACAGGGCGATCAGGATCGCGACCGACAGCGGCACCACGAGGTGGGTCAGGGTCGGAGTCGCGACGTTGATCCCCTGTAGCGCGCCGAGCACCGAGATCGTCGGCGTGATGATGCCGTCGCCGAAGAACAGGCCCGCCCCGAAGATGCCGAGTATCACCAGTCCCGCGCCGGTGGCGACGCGGTGGCGCTGGAGCAGCGCGGCCAGGGCCATGATCCCGCCGTCCCCGCGGTTGTGGGCGCGCATGATGAAGCCGGCGTACTTGATCGAGACGACGATCGTTAGCGCCCAGAAGATCAGCGATGCGACGCCGTATACGCCCGCGGCCGTGACCGTGTGGGTGGCCTTGTAGGAGGTGAAGATCGTCTGCTCGGTGTAGAGCGGGCTCGTGCCGATGTCCCCGTACACGACGCCGAGCGCCCCGAGCGCCACCACCGCCAGGCTCCCATGCCGCGCGACGTCGCGCTCGGTCTCGAAGATCTTCGGCGCCGGCTTGTCGGACTCGGGGAGCTGCTCGACCGTTTCGAGCTTGTGGGCTGCTTCGTGGAGAACCTTGCGCTGAGGCGCCTTCGTTGGCGGCGTGCTCACGTGTACGAGGCTACACCGCGGTCAGGCGCACCGAGCGAGCGCACCGGGGCGCACGGAAAGCTAAAGTCCGCCGCGATGTTCATCGTGATCATCGGAGCCGGACGCGTCGGATCGGCCGTCGCGAAGCGGGCCCTCGCTGAGGGCCACAGCGTGTCCGTGCTCGACCTCGATCCGCTCTCACACGAGCGGCTCGACAAGGACCAATCGACCACCTGGGAGGACGCGGGCGGTCGCTTCACGGTCGGCGCCGCGCTCGAGATGGATGCTTTGATCGAGGCCGGAATCGAGGATGCCGACGTGTTCATGGCCGCGACCAGGGGTGACAACACCAACCTCGTGATCGCCCAGATCGCCCAGCGGCGGTTCAACGTGCCGCGCGTCGTCGTGCGGGTCGCCGACCCGGGTCGCGCCGCCTGGTACGCCGAGCAGGGGCTCCACACGATCTGCCCGACTCAGGACGCGATCGACCAGGCCACGCGGGTAGCTCTGGCGGCGTAAGGTGCTTCGCTAGATGTACGTGATCGTCGCAGGCGCCGGCAAGGTCGGCTGGAACCTGGCGCGGGAGCTGATCGCCAAGGACCAGGAAGTCACGCTGATCGAATCCGATCACCGGCGCTTCCGGATCGTTGAGGAGGAGCTCGAGCATGCCGTCGCCTATGGCGATGCGACCGAGCTGTGGGTGCTCGAGCGAGCTGGGATACAGCGCGCCGACCTCGTGATCGCGGTCACCGGGGACGACGAGGACAACATCCTGATCTGCCAGATGGCCAAGGAGAAGTACGGCGTCCAGCGGATCGTGGCGCGCGTCAACAACCCCCGCAACCTCCAGCACTTCAAGCTGCTCGACGTCCAACCGGCGGTCTCCGCGACCGATCTCATCCTGCGCCTGATCGAGCACGAGGTACCCGAGTACGGGCTCGTCCAGCTGCTCGCGCTCGAGGAGGAGCGGCTCGAGATCATCGAGCTCGAGGTGCGGGCGGGCTCGCCGGTTGCGGGGCGTCCCGTGCAGGATGTCGCGTTGCCAGACGGGTCGCTGATCATCTCGGTGCTGCGCGGCGGTGTCGGGTTCGTGCCGAAGGCCGAATCCATCATCCAGGCCGGCGATCAGGTGCTACTGATCCTCGACCCAGGCCTCGAAGAGCACATCACTCCCCAGTTCGCGGCCGTTGGGGAAGCTGCGTCGGCTTCTCAGCGTGGCTGACCGCGAGCTCGACTACCTCCTGGTCGGCGGCGGGCTCGCATCGGGCAACTGCGCCCGGTGGCTGCGCGAGTCGGGGGCCGATGGCACGATTTTGCTGGTCGGGCGCGAACCCGACCTGCCCTACAACCGGCCGCCGTGCTCGAAGGAGTACCTACGTGCCGAAGATCGCTCGGGCGTGCCGTTCAGGGAGCCCGACTGGTACGACGAGCAGCGGATCGAAGCGCTCACCCGCACATCGGTTACGGAGCTCGATCCTCGCGCGTGCACCGCGAAGCTGTCCAACGGCGACCGGGTCACGTTCGACAAGGCGCTGCTCGCGACGGGTGCGAACGTTCGGCGCCTCCAGGTGCCGGGCTGCGAGCTCGAGGGGATCCATTACCTGCGCACGCTTCACAACTCCGACGCGATCCGCTCGGATGCCAGCGGCAAACGCGTGGTGCTGATCGGGGGCTCCTACATCGGCTCCGAGGTGGCCGCATCGCTCACCGAACGCGGCAGCGAGTGCACGATCGTGATGCTGGAGCCTGTGGCGCTGAGCCGGGTGTTCGGCGAGCGCGCGGGGCGTTTCTTTCAGGAGCGGCTCGAGGAGCACGGCATTACGGTCATCGGCGATGACTCGCTGGATCGCTTCGAGGGCGCCGATGGCCGCGTGACGAAGGTTGTGACCGAGTCGGGACGCGAGCTCGAGGCGGATGCCGTGGTGATCGGGGCCGGCGTCAAGCCCGACGTGACGCTCGCGCAAGGCGCGGGTTTCGAACTCGGCGACAGCGGGGGAGTGATCGTGGACTCAAAGCTCCAGACGGCGGCGCAGGGCGTATACGCCGCCGGCGATATCGCCGACTATTGGAGCGTGGTGCACGACCGCCGGATCCGGATCGAGCATTGGGACGTGGCGTTCAACCACGGCAAGACGGCGGCGCTCAACATGCTCGGTCGCGAGCAGGACCACGACGTGATCCCGTACTTCTTCTCAGACCTCTCTGACTGGGCATCGCTCGAGTACGTCGGTCCCGCCAGCGAGTGGGACCGCGAGGTCACGCGCGGCTCGATCGACGACGGCGAGTTCAGCGTCTGGTACCTGCTCGAGGGCAGCGTCGCGGCGGCGCTGTCGGTCGGTCGCTCAGATGACCTCGAGCATGCGCGGCGCCTGATCGAATCCGGAGCGTCGGTCGACGGGGACGCGCTCGCCGACCTCGGCACCGATCTAGCAACGGTCTAGAGCCTCGCGGCTCTAAAGCTGCCAGCCGAAGCACATCGAGCGCCACGTCGGGTTCTCCCGGTCGTAGAACCGGTGCGCATCGACGCGAACCTCGCTCGAGTCCAGCTCGAGGTGCGTGGCGCCGCTTGCGCGCGCCCAGCGCTTGGCCTCATCAAGCAGCAGCTTTCCGGTCCCGAGCGACCGCCGCTCGGGGTCGACCGCCAGGTCCTCGACCCACACCCGCGGCCCGAAGCGGACCGATTCGATGTCCTGGTAGCCGGTGCAGAAGCCCACCAGTTCGCCGTCGAGGTCCGCCACCAGCACGAACGCCCGCTGGGAGCTGACGGCGCGGCCGAGCGCGGCCGTGGCGCGGTCGGCATCCCAGAGTTCTGGCCGCGACCCGGGCGGCGCGAAGAGCCACTCGTAGACCTCTACGAGGCGCGGAACGTCTTCTGGCTCTGCGGGTCTGATGACGACTTCAGCCATGCTACGAGCCCGACCTCGTTCCGTCTAGCGCAGTGGCGAGCCCGTCGAACAGGCGCTCGACGTCCTCGTCGGACGTGTGCAGATGGGGCGAGATCCGAAGTGATGTCCCGCGCAGCGCCGCGTGGCAGTCGACGTCGCTCAGCGCCTGGAGGGTCCTGGAGCGAGCCGGTTCGGGCAGATGCACGCCAAGCATGTGTGGCCCGCGCTGCGAGGCGGATGCCGCGTCGAGGCCGAGGCGTGCGGCCCGGTCGCTGATGTCGGCGGTTCTTGCGGCCAGTGTCGCGGCCACGCGCGGAACCGTCCACTCCTCGAGCTGCTCCAGCGCGGCGATTGCCATCGGGAGCAGCTCGAACTTCGTTCGCTCGCCCACGTCGAAGCGCCGGGCGCCGGGCTGATACTCGTCCCGATAGTCAATGAGCCGGGCGAAGTCCTCCGATCCCGCGCGGAGGATCCAGTTCTCCTCCAGAGGCTCGCCTTCCCGGTGTTCCTCGGCTACGTACAGGTAGCCGACGCTCAACGGTCCGAGCAGCCACTTGTATCCGACCGTGACCAGGAAGTCGGGGCGGGTCTCGTCGACGTCGAACGGCATCGCGCCGAGCGACTGGCTGCCGTCGATCACCAGCCGCGCCCCGAGCTCGCGGGTGCGGGCGGCGATCGGAGCCAAGTCCACGAGAGAGCCATCGGTCCAGTGGACATTCGGCACGCTGACGATCCTCACCCGCTCATCCAGCGCGGTCAGGACAGCATCGGTCCAGCTCTGCCCGGGGTCCCGTGCGACCGTGAGCACCTCCGCGCCTGATCGCCGTGCGGCAGCACGCCAGGTGTAGACGCCCGAGGGGTACTCCTCGGCGAGCACCAGCACGCGTTGTCCGGCGCGCAGCTCGAGATTGCGCGCCGCGACCGCAAAGCCGTAGCTCGTCGCAGGTACGAGCGCGACACCCTCGGCATCGGCGCCGGCGAGCTGTGCAAACAGCCCACGCAGCCGCTCCACATCGCTGAACCAGTCGGGGGCGGCGATCGTCCACGGCTGACCCCGGCGCTCGAGTGCAGCCTCGCCCGCGGCCCTTACCGTGTGCAGCTGCGGTGCGAGACTTGCGGTGTTGAAGTACGCGATCTCGGCCGGCACGTTGAATGCCGCGCGCTGCTCGCCGATCCCGCCGCCGCTACTCGTAGCTGTAGAAGCCCTTGCCGGTTTTGCGCCCGAGCGAGCCGTCTCGGACTAGTTGGCGGACCTGTGAGGGCACATGGGTGCCGATCGACTGCCCGATCGCCTGCGCGACATCGAGCCCGATGAAGTCCAGCAGAGCGATCGGGCCCATCGGCATGCCCGCGCCAAGTGTCATGCATTGGTCGATGTCTTCCGCCGAGAGGTCTGTGTCGGACATGAGCTCGACGGCGCTGAAGAGATAAGGGAACAGGATGCGGTTGACGACGAAGCCTGGGATGTCGGGGACCTCGACGGCCGTCTTGCCGAGTGCGTCGCAGAGCTCCCGCGCACGCTGGCGCGTGGCCTCCGTGGCCTCCTCGGGATAGACCAGCTCCACGAGCTTCATGCGCGCCACCGGGTTGAAGGGGTGAAAGCCGACAAACCGGTCGGGCCGGCCCGAGGCGTTGGCCAGCTCCTCAATCGGCAGAGACGAGGTGGTGGTCGCCATGATCGCGTCGGACTCGGCGTGTCCGGCGAGCTCGGACAGGAGCCTGACCTTGCTGCCGTGGTGCTCGACGACGGCCTCGACGATGAAGCTCGCTCCGCCGAGCGCGTCGAGCTCCTGGACCACCTGAATACGGCCTGCCTCACATCCCTCGAGGCGCGAGCAGATCTTCTCGACGCTCTTCTGGGCGCGCTCGGCGGACTCCTCTGAGCGGGCCCAAAGCAAGACGTCGCCCGACTGCGAGGCTGTGGCGGCCAGTCCGCAGGCGATCGCGCCCGAACCGGCTATGCCCACTAGTCGTTCGGTCATCGGCGCGGCAGGCTACAGGGCCGTCAGTCCGCTTGCTCGCTCGGGCGGACGAGGACCTCGTTGATCGCGACACGTCGAGGGCGGGTCACGATGTAGACGATCGCGTCCGCGATGTCCTCGGCGTCGAGCGGCTCGACAGACGCGAACCGCTTCTCGATCTGCTCCTGGATCTCGGGCCTGTTGTGCGTCCGCAGCTCGGTCTGGGTCGCGCCCGGCTCCACCAGCGACACGCGCACGTGGCGCTTGGCAACCTCTTGGCGGAGCGATTCGGAGAACGCGCCTACGCCGTGCTTGGTCAGGTTGTAAACGCCCGAGCCGACGCGCGCCACACGGCCCGCTACCGAGCTGATGTTGACCAGATCGGCGACCTGACGCGAGCCATCCTCGGCCGCGCGCAGAAGATGGGGCAGCGCGGCATGGGCGCAGTAGAGGAGCCCGGCGAGATTGACGTCGAGCATCGTCTGCCATTCGTCGAGCGGTGCGTTCTCGACCGGTCCCAGAAGCATCACTCCGGCGTTGTTGACCAGGATGTCGAGACGACCCAGCTCGGACACGGTGCGCTCAACAGCCGCCGACGCCGCGGCTTGATCGGACACGTCCGCCTCGATCGCGAGCGTGCCATCCCCTATCTGGCCGGCAAGCGCCTCGAGACGGTCCGCGCGGCGGGCGACCAGCGCGACCGAAGCGCCCTCGGCTGCGAGCGCGCGAGCGGTCGCATCGCCGATGCCGCTCGAGGCGCCGGTTACCAGCGCGACTGTGCCGTCAAGTGCTCCGGGCATCTTCCCAGCGAAACCCTACCCTCGATGGCGCGGGCGGCAACGGGCTCGACGGCAGACCGGGCGGTGGGTCATCGACGTTGAAGCCGGACGGCGCGAGGTCGTTTGGAGTGTCGGGGTGAAACAGTGACGCGAGGTATTGGGCCTGTCCCCGACCGGGCCCCAGCTCGAACTGGCCTCCGCCGTACGCTCCGATCCCGCGTTCGGTGCAGTAGTCATAGGTCGCGCAGAGCTTCGGGAGGCCACCGATCCGCGATGGCTTGACGTTGACCATCTTCGGGGTGAAGGGCAGTGCCTCGATGTCGTCGATCGAATGGATCGGCGCATCCCAGGTGATCCTGTCGTGATCGCCGGCCAGCGCCTCGGCCGTCCCTTCGGTGACGACATCGGGATCCTCGATCCAGGCCGACGGGAACCCCTCGGCCACACGCCGGTACAGCACTGGATCGGGCGCTTGGTCTACGGGTGTCCCGGTGTAGAAGCTCTTGAAGTCGACCGAGTCGACAGCGCCCGTGGTCCTGAGCTCCTCGATCAGCTCCGGAGTCCAGGAGCTCGTCGGGTCGAGCTTGAAACGGAGCGACGGATAGCGCTCGAGGCGACGCGTGATCGGGTCGATTGTCGGCGGCTCGCCGAGCCGCAACGAGACGACGAACGTCACCGGCTGCGGTTGGCTGCCGAGCACCTCGTGCAGCGGCTTTCCGGCCTGGCTCAGGGCGAGGTCGAGCGCGGCCGAATGAAATGTCCAGCGGCGGTACAGTCGCGACACGTCGCGCTGCGGCTCGACGGGGAACAGATCGAGCGAGTCGAGCAGCTCGCAGAACTCGCCCAGGGTGTACTTGCCTGAAAGGTCGTGGACGGCGCCCGCGCTTTGAAGCGCGATGTGATCGTCGCCGTCGTAGACGACGTCCTCGCCGACGCCCTCGTGGCCGCCGCCTTTCATGTGAACGACGGTGGTCAGGCGTTCAAACCCACTCGACACTCGCTGGCGGAGGCCCTCGAGCTCGTATCCGTCGACTTCTAGAGGGAGCCCAGCGAGGGAGTCGAAAGTAGCCATCTGTCGATCCTAGTAGGAGATCGCGCTGGCCTTCGGGGCGCCCGCTGCCCGTTGGTGCGCGGGTACGTCGCCGCCGCCTGCTGGCGGTCTCAGTTCTGAACGCGCTGCTCGAGCCGCTGAACGAGCTCCTCGAGCTTCAACTCCTCGAGGCCCTTCGTCACGGCGTCGAGCTCCGAGGCGCAGTAGGAGACGAGCTCGCGTCCCTCGCGAATCAGATCGAGCGTCTCGCGCAACCCGGCGTCTCCCGAGTCGAGACGCCTGATGATCTCCTCGAGCCGGGCGACGGCCGTCTCGTAAGTGCGCTCGTCAGTCATCGGTTCGAACGGGGAGCGTGTCATCGTGGAAGCGGACCTTCATGCGAACCGCCTTGCGGGCGGCCGCCGCCGAGGTCAGCGGTTCACCGCCGCGATCCTCGACGATCGTGTATCCGCGCCGCAGCGTGCGCTCGGGATCGTGGGCGGCGAGTGCGAGCGCGAGCCGGTCGAGTTCCGTGCGCCGCCGGCCGCGATCGGCAGCGAGCGCCCGCTCGGCCCCGCGGCTCAGAACCTTGAGGTGCCGCGCGGCTCGCTCGCGGCCAGCATGGGTCGAGCGCCGCGCACTGGCGCGGAGCTCGCGGATCAGCTGGTGAAGCCGCGTCCGGTGCCTTGCGACGTGCGACGCTGGTGCGCGCGAGAGCTGCGCAAGCAACCTTGCCCGGCCCAGCACCGCCTGCTGTCCGTGGCCGCGCAGCCGGCCCGCGCCGGCGGCCAGCTGGGCATGCGCGGCCCGCAGGTCGATCGGAACCGCGGCTTCGGCGGCATGCGTTGGCGTCGAGCAGCACACCGCGGCGACGTCGTCGATGAGTGTGCGGTCGGTGTGGTGGCCGACGGATGCGATCACGGGCACTCTGAGCAGAGCGACCGTGCGGCACAGCGCCTCGTCGCAGAACGCGAACAGGTCCGCGAGGGATCCGCCCCCGCGGGCCACGATCACGACCTCGACCTCCTCGATCGCCGCCAGCTCGCGCAGCGCGGCTGCGATCCGCGGCGCGGCGTGGCGGTCCTGCACGGGCGCGAACGCCCACACGAGCCTGCCACCCCAACCACGTCGGCGCAGACCAGCGAGGACATCGTCGCGGGCCTTGCCGCGCTCGCCTGTCACCACGCCGATCGTGCGCGGCAGCAACGGCCGCTCGAGCCGTTTCTGTGGCTCGAACAGTCCCTCGGCCGCGAGCTGGCGGCGCAGGCGCTCGAGTTGGACGAGCAGATCGCCCTCGCCCGCGACCCGGAGCTCGGAGACCGCGAAAGTGAACGACGGCGACGCGGACGCGCTGCCCGGGTAGTAATCGCAGCCGCCGCCGGCCACAACCCGCAGGCCGTCTGACAGCGAGATCTGCAGGCGCTCGAAGTCGTTCAGCCACATCGAGCAAGGGAGCGCTCCGCGCGGATCGCGCAGCTCGAAGTACACCCGCGCTCGGCTGGTGCGGAACCCGAACACCTCGCCGACCAGCTGGACACGCACAAACTCGCGTAGGCGCTGCTGAAGCTGAGCGGCGTAGGAGCCGACCGGGTAGGGGCCAGGGAGGGTGCTGGTGGACTCGTCGACTGGCTGGGGATCAAGCATCGCCGAGGCCAAAGCTAGCGCCCCTATAGGATCCTCCCATGGATCTGACGCTCTCTCAGGCCGAGGAGGCGTTCCGCAACGAGGTCCGCAGCTGGCTGGCCGAGAACCACCCGGGCCACGAGCCAAGTGGGGAGGAGGCGGCATTCGAGTTCCGCATCGCGTGGCAGCGCAAGCTCCACGGCGCCGGATGGGCCGGTGTCTCCTGGCCGGAGGACTACGGGGGCCGTGGCGCGAGCCTGATCGAGCAGGCGATCTTCAACGAGGAGATGGCGCGGGCCAAGACGCCATCGGTCGCAAACGTGCTCGGAATCGCAATGGGCGGCCCAACCGTGATTGCCCACGGGACCGAGGACCAGAAGCGCCGCTACCTGCGGCCGATCCTGTCCGCCGAGGAGATCTGGTGCCAAGGGTTCTCAGAACCTGAATCCGGCTCTGACCTCGCGTCGCTTAAGACCCGCGCGGTCAAGGACGGCGACGAGTGGGTCGTGACCGGCCAGAAGGTCTGGACGACATTCGCCCACCACGCCAAGTGGTGCATGCTCGTGGCGCGCACCGATCCAGACGCCCCGAAGCACAAAGGACTCACCTACTTCCTGATGGACATGGAGCAGGACGCCGTCCAGGTGCGGCCACTGCGCCAGATCACCGGGGAAGCCGAGTTCAACGAGCTGTTCATCGAGGAGGCCCGGATCCCGGATGAGAACATCGTCGGCGGCGAGGGCAACGGCTGGGCGGTCGCGATCACGACCCTGATGCACGAGCGCGCGACGCTCGCGTTCGGGCTCCAGGTCGCTGTCCGGATCGCGCTCGGTGAGCTGATCGACCACGCCGGCTCCTCGCGCGGGGCAAACGGCGGCGTGGCGCTCGAAGACCCAGGGGTCCGCGACCGGATCGCCCAGCTGCTGATCGAGTCCGAGGTGCTGCGGCTCAACGCCTACCGCAGCCTGTCCGCAACGATGCGCACCGGCGTTCCGGGCCCGGAGGGGTCGCTCGGCAAGTGGCACTGGTCCGAGGTCAACCAAGCGCTCACCGAGCTCGCTGTCGAGATCGCAGGGCCGCGCGCGATGCTGGCCGAGGACCAGTGGACGTACCGCTTCCTGCGGGCGCGGGCGAACTCGATCGAGGGCGGCACGACCGAGATCCTCAAGAACATCGTGGCCGAGCGCGTGCTCGGCCTGCCGAGGATGCGATGAACTTCGAGCTCACAGATGACCAGCAGGCGATCAAGCGAACCGCCAAGGAGTTCCTCGCCGCGCGCTATAAGCCGGAGACGATCCGCGCGCTCGCCGAGGGCGATGAGGGTTTCACAGACGAGCAGTGGCGGGAACTCGCGGAGCTCGGATGGCCGGGCGTGGTAGTGCCCGAGGCGGATGGTGGCCTGGGGCTCGGTGCGCTCGAGCTGGTCGTCATCCAGGAGGAGATGGGCTATGCCCTCGCCCCGAGCCCGCTGTTCTCGACCGTCGCGGCCGCCCTGTTGCTGGTGGCCGCCGGCACCCAAGAGCAGCGCGAGCGCTGGCTGGGACCGCTGGCACGGGGGGAGGCCCGCGGCACGGTCGCGGTCTGGGACTCCTCGTCGGGGTGGGCGCCCGACCATTCGGAGGTCGAGCCATCTGACGGCAAGCTGAGCGCGACCAAGATCGCGGTGCCAGACGCGGCGTCCGCAGATTTCGTAGTCGTCGCGGGTGCCGAGGGCCGCCACTACCTCGTCCAGACCGGCGCCGACGGAGTCTCGATCGAAGCCCAGAAGTCGCTTGACCCCACGCGCAAGCTCTTCACAGTCGAGTTGTCGGGCGCCGATGCCGAGCCGCTCGAGCATTCGCCGGATGGCGTCACGCACGCCTACGCGACGATCGTCACCGCGCTGGCGGCTGAGAACGTCGGCGTCGCGCAGCGAGCGATGGAGATGGCCGTCGCGTACGCCAAGGACCGCAAGCAGTTCGACCGCGCGATCGGCTCCTACCAAGCGGTGTCCCACCGATGCGCGCAGATGCTCCTCGAGGTCGAGGGATCGCGCTCGCTGGCGCTGTGGGGCGCCTGGGCAATCGACCACGAGCCGGAGACGGCGCCGCGCGCCGCGTCGATGGCGAAGGCCTACGCGTCGGATGCCGGCTTCCGTGTCGCCGCCTCGGCGCTCCAAGTCCACGGCGGGATCGGCTTCACCTGGGAGCACGATCTGCACTTCTTCCTCAAGCGCGCGAAGGCGAACGCCCACGCTTTCGGCGACGCGCGCTGGCATCGCGAGCGAGTCGCCGAGCTTGCGCTGCCCGCGCCGGCGCTCGCGCCCGCGCTCGGGTGAGCCCAGCAGCCAGGGAGCGGGACGCAGGCGACGCGCCACGCCGGCTGCTGCACGGCCTGATCTGGCTCGCGATCCTCGTCGCGATCGTCGCCGGTCTGCTGCTTGCCGTTCCCGGGCTGCACGGCGTCGCGCACGCCGTGACGCACATGCAGCCCGGCTGGGTGGCGGCAGCGGTCGTCCTTGAGATCCTCTCGTGCGCCGGCTACATCGTGGCGTTTCTGCAGGTCTTCGAGCGCGCGCCGGTGCGGTTCGGGGCCCGCGTCGCGCTTTCCGAGCTCGCGTTCCAGTCGGCGGTCTCGCTCGGCGGAGCCGGCAGCGTGGCGCTTGGTGCCTGGTTGCTCGTAGAGCGCGGGGCCCCAACCAACCGAGTCGCGGAGCGCTCGGCCGTGCTGTTTCTGCTCACGAGCGCGATCAACGTGATCACGCTCGCGCTGACGGGACTCGCGATGTGGGTGGGGATTCTGCCGGGCAAGCAGAACCCGCTGCTGAGCTTGCTGCCGGGCGTGGTCGGGGTGCTGATCTTCGCGTTCTTCCTTTCGCTTCCGCGGCTGATCGCTCGCGGGACGACGCGCAACCTGCCGCACAAGGTCCAGGTCGTGCTCAACACGATGGAGGAGAGCATCCGCGATACGCGGGGGCTCCTGTTCCACCCCAATTGGCGGCTCCTCGGAGCAATCGGCTACCTGTGGTTCGACATCGGCGTCTTGGTCGCGTGTTTCGCCGCCGCGGGCGTGAGCCTGCCGATCGCCTCGATCGTGCTCGCTTATCAGATCGCGTATATCTCCAATTCGCTACCGATCCCCGGCGGCATCGGGATACTCGATGGCAGCCTTGTCGGGATGCTCGTGCTCTATGGCGCCAAGGCCACGACCGCCACGGCCGCGACCGTCGTCTATCACGCGATCGCCTTGTGGATACCGGCGATGTGGGGAACGGTCGCCTTCGTGTTGCTGCGCCGCAACCGAAACCGGCCGCTCGAGCTGCGTCCCCCGCTCGAGGAGCGCCGACGGATGAGGGCCGCGGGATGATGGCGCGGATCCTCGGTGCTTTCGGGCGGCTGCTCGACCTGCTCGGCAGGCTGCTGCGCATCCAGGTGGTCCGCATGTCGGGCGGGCCTGCCCGCGCGCGGGTGATCACGCTCCTGGGCGCCGTGCTCGCGTTGTCCAGCGCGGACGCCGCGACGGTTGGCGCCGTCGCGCCCCAGCTCCAGCACGCGTTCCACATCGGCCCCACCAAGATCGGGCTGCTCGGCACGGCGGCGCTGCTGACCGGCGCGGTGTTCGCGATCCCCGTCGGCCTATTCGTCGACCGGGCGAAGCGGATCCCGATTCTCGCCGCCAGCATCGTGCTCTGGAGCGTCGCCTCGCTCGCCAGCGCATTCGCCGGCAGCTACTCGACGCTGCTGACGACGCGCTTCCTGCTGGGAGCGGTGACGGCGACCGCCGGGCCGGCGATTGCGTCGCTGACCGGCGACTACTTCCCGGCCCAGGAGCGGGGACGTATCTACGCGTACATCCTCGGTGGCGAGATCTTGGGGTCGGCGGTGGGCTTCATCGTGAGCGGAACGATCGCGAGCGCGATCACGTGGCGGGCGGCGTTTCTTCTGCTCGCGATTCCCGGCTTCTGGCTCGCGCGCGAGCTGTGGCGCACGGTGCCCGAGCCGCTGCGCGGCGGCCAGAGCCGGCTGGCGCCCGGGGCACGGAGTCTCGCCGACGCCCACGCCGAGGCGTCGGCGCGGGCCGAATGGGAATGGGAACAGCCCGGCGCTGAGGGTGGCTCCCAACAGGACGCCGAGCTGGCGCGTGAAGTTGCGCGCGAGCGGGGCGTCGAACCGGACCCCCGGCTCGTGCTCGATGAGGACCCACGTGCGATGGGGCTCGTGCGCTCGATCCGCTACATCCTCTCGATCCCGACCAACCTGCTGATGATCGCCTCCTCGGCGCTCGGCTACTTCTTCTTCGCGGGCCTTCAGACATTCGCGCTGCTGTTCGTCCGCGGCCACTACCACACGGGACAGCTCGGGGCCGAGCTCGTACTCGCCCTGCTCGTCGTGGGCGCGCTCGTCGGGACGCTGATCAGCGGCAGATTGACCGACGCGATGCTGCGGCGTGGCGTGCTGAACGCTCGCGTCTGGGTCCCCGCGCTCTGCTACCTGGGCGCCACCGTATTCCTCGTCCCCGGGCTCGTCAGCTCGAAGCTGACGCCTGCGTTGTGGTTCGACGTCGCCGGCACGGCGCTGATCATGGCGGCCAACCCGCCGCTGGATGCGGCCCGGCTCGACATCATGCCCGCCGGTCTCTGGGGCCGCGCGGAGAGCACCCGGACTTTCCTGCGCTCCATGGCCCAGGCGCTCGCGCCGCTCTTGTTCGGCGGGCTCGCGCAGCTGGTTGCGGGCATCGTTCCGAGCCAAGCTCCCGTCGGCACGAAGGTCCACTTCCACGTGCCCTCGCACGAAGCCACGGGGCTTGAGATCACATTCCTGATCATGCTCGGGACGCTCGCCGCAGCCGGGGTATTCCTGCTGATGGCGCGGCGGACATACCCGCGCGATGTGGCTACCGCGGGGGCGTCACGGCAATAGGCTGCTCGCGCAGCCACGCCACCGTATCGCGGAGCCCCGTCCGCAGATCGACCTTCGCCTCCCACCCGAGCACCCTCCGCGCTTTCTCCACCGACGGCCAGCGGCGCCGGACGTCTACCTCGAAGCTCGGCAGATGCTTGAGCTCGAAGTCGGCCAGATCGTTGCCGCACGCCTCCCAGATCAGCCGCGCGATCTCTGCGACGGCCAGCTCCTCGGAGGCCGAGATGTTGAAGTCCTCGTTCTCGCCCGCGGGCGAGAGCATCGCGTTGATGATCCCGTCCGCGATGTCATCGACATGGGTCAGCGTCCGGGTCTGCTCGCCGGAGCCGAAGATCTCGAGTGGGTGCTGTCCTGAGAGCGTCTTGTTGATCAGGTCCGGCACTGCGTGTGCGATCCCCGGCTCGTCCGGATCGGGGAGCTCGCCCGGCCCATAGGCGTTGAACGGCCGGCAGATCGTGTAGGTGAGGCCGAGCTGGTCCGCCGCCGCGCGTGTGTAGACCTCGCCCGAGAGCTTCGAGAACCCGTACGCCGACCGGGGTGCTGGGCACTCGAACAGGTGCTCCTCGGTCGTTGGGAACTCCGTCGCCCGCTCGAACACCATCGAGGACGACACGTACACGAAGCGAGCGACGTCCGACTCGACCGCCGCGCGGGTGAGCGCACCGGTGAGCGCGTTGTTGACCTCGGTCAGGGTGAACGGGAGCTTGTGGAAGTTCGCGATCCCGCCCACGATCGCCGCGAGGTGAATCACGTGTGAGCAGCCGTCGACAGCCAGCCGCGCTGTATCGGCGGAGCGCAGGTCGCCGTCGAGAAATTCGCAGCGCATTCCGTCGGGGGCCGGACGGTGATCGGCAACTCTGACCTCGACGTCGGGCTCGCGCTCGAGGCGCCTGACGACGGCCGAGCCGATCGTCCCGGCTCCGCCCGTGACGAGGACTCTCACGCCGCTCCGGAGACCTTCAGCGAGTCGCGTGCGTAGCCGAAGACGTCGGCAGCCCCGAGCGCGTTCCATGGATCGACCAGCAGGCAGTCCGGCGCCGCGCGCGAGGCGATCGTCTCGAGCGTCTCGGCCTGCTCGAACGCTGAGTGGTTGGTCGCGACGATCACGACATGCGCGCCGTCGACCGCGTCGGCGAGCGGCTGCGTCGGGCTCTGTGCGTGCGGGTCACAGACGGCCACGTCGGCTAGCTCGCGCTCGAGTAGGCGGATCAGCTTGGTCGAAAGCGAATCGCGTTCATCGTCGGTGTCGCGCTTGAAGGTCAGGCCGAGCACGGCCACCTTGCGCTCGCGCAACTCGCCGATCCGGCGCTTGATCCCCTCCACGAGGAACAGCGGAACCGCCTCGTTGACCCGCGACACGGCGAGAAGCATGCCCGGAGCGTTCGAGCGCTCCTCGGAGAACGCGAAATCCTTGCGCAGGCAGTGGCCGGCGGTCAGCCCGGGACCCGCGATCCCGCCGCGCGGGTAATCGTGGTTGATCAGGTCGATCACGTCGAACACGTTCGCCCCGTAGCTCTCGCAATCCATCATCAGCAGGTTTGGGAGCGCGAAGGTCGCGTAGCGCAGGATGTTCGTCCAGATCTTGGCGAGCTCGGCCTGCACAGGAGTGGTTCTCACGATCGGCGCACCGAAGACCTCGAACAGGCTCGCCGCGCGTTCGGTCGACGCGTCGCCGACGCCGCCGATGATGCAGGGAAGCGTCGTGATCTCCTCGAGGAAGCGGCCCGCGGCGATCCGCTCGGGGGCGTGGGCGACGAACACGTCGACGCCGGCATGCAATCCACGTCGCTTCTCGAGGTAGCCGGCCACGAATTCTGTGGTCCCGGGGGCGATCGTCGAGCGCAGGATCAGTGCGTGGCCCGGGCGCAGCAGCGGCAGCAGATCGTCCACCGCCGCGCGCACCTGGCGCAGATCCGACTCGACATGCGAGAACGATGGCGTCCCGAGCGTGATCACGATGTCGTCGGCGTCTGCAGCGTCCGCTGCGCGCTCCGCGAGCGTTAGACCGCCCGCGGACATCACGCGTTCGAGCAGCTCCTGGGTGCCCTTCTCGGCGAAGGGCATCTTGCCGGCGCGGACCGAGTCGAGCAGAGCGCGGTCGTGGTCGATACCGAGGACCTGCAGGCCGCGGTCGGCGAACGACAGCGCCAGTGGGAGGCCTACGCGGCCAAGGCCGATGACGGCGACGGAACGCATCGCAGTGAGTCTGCCATGCCTAGGTTCCGCGCGGCCAGCGCAGCCCGGTCGGCCAGGTTCGCATCGTTCGCACGGTTGTAGAGCGGGCCGGTGGCGTCGGTGAGCAGAAGCAAGGCCTGCGCGACGCCGCGCGCCGCCACCGGGTTCGGCGAGTCGAGCCGGGAAGCCAGCCAACCGAGCTCCTCAGCTGCCGCGGCGACACGCCCGCTGACGGGACCGACCCGCAGAGCGGACCTTTTCGCGGCCGTGCCTGCAAGCCGACGGAACGTGCGTGCGAGCTCTCTTCGGCGCTTAGCGTCGGTCAGCTGGCGGGCGCGGGCCGCGAGCGCCGGGTCGGCATCTGGCGAGGCGCCGCCGGCGAGCGCCTGATCGAGTCGGTGTCGGCGTATCAGCAGCATGACCATCTAAAATCATACAGCGGTCATGCTGACCTGTCAAGTAGATTTGTCGGTCATGTCGTCACTCCCCTCCTGGTACCCGCAGGCAGACACAGAGAGCAAGCCGGCACCGATGCCGCTGCTGCTCGTGCAGGCGTTCGTGAACACGCTCGACCTAGACCATGGGATAGATCTGCTTGATGGAAAGTGGTTCAAACAGGCCGGCCTGGCCGTGCCCGATGACCTCGAGCTCGCCCGGGAGATGCGTGAGAGCCTGCGGGACGTGTTGAGCGGTCGTCACGCGGATCTGGCACCGCTGCGGGACGTTGCAGCGCGAGGGGGCGTCCAACTGGACGTATCCGCAGGCGGCGAGCTCGCGCTTGCCCGCTCCGCAGGCGATGGCCTGTTCGACCTGCTGCTGATCATCCGTGGAGCCCAGCAGGACGGCACGTGGGAGCGCCTGGAGGTGTGCGCCAACGACGAATGCCGCTGGGCGTTCTACGACCGCTCTAAGAATCGGCAGGGGCAGTGGTGCGACATGGCCGCCTGCGGCAACCGGCTCAAGAACCGCGAGTTCCGAGCCCGGCGCCGCCGGGGCTAGTCGCGGTTTCCGCGTGCGTACAGCAACCGCAGCAGCTTCAGCAGGAACTCAGACCGGAACTTCCCGTAGGGGAAGTGGTAGAGCTCCTTCTTCATGAAGAAGCGGGTGAAGACGATCGTCTGCGGATGGGTGTACTTGCGGATTCCCTGCGGTCCGTGCCTGACGCCGATCCCCGACTCTTTCCAGCCGCCCATGGGCGCCTCGAGCGCCGAGTAGTTGGCGTTGCAGTCGTTGACGACCACCGCTCCGGCCTGGATTTGCCGGGCCACCCGGTCGGCGCGCTTCATGTCGTTAGTGAACACAGACGCCTGGAGGCCGTAGGGCGAGTCGTTGGCGAGCCTGATCGCCTCGTCCTCGTCGCGCACCTTCATGATCGGCAGCGTTGGGCCGAAGGTCTCCTCGGTCATCGCCTCCATCGAGTGGTCGACGTTGGTCAAGACGGTCGGCTCGAAGAAGCTACCCTCGCGCTCGACCCGGTGGCCGCCGGCGAGCACCTTGGCACCCTTGGCGATGGCGTCGTTGACGTGCCCCTCGACGATGTCTGCTTGGGGCGGATTGATGAACGACCCGACGTCCGTCGAGCCCCAGCCCTCGGCAACGCCCTGGCGAAGCTGCTTGACCCGCTCGGCCACGAGCGAGACGAACTCGTCATGGACCGGTTCCTCGACGTACACGCGCTCGACGGAGATGCACGTCTGGCCCGCGTTCTGCATCGACCAGAAGGCGGCGGAGTTCGCGGCCCGCTCGATGTTGGCGTCGGAGAGCACGATCATCGGGTCCTTGCCGCCCAGCTCGAGCGCGACCGGGGTCAGCGTCTTGGCGGCGCGCTCCATGACCTTCCTGCCGACCTCGGTCGAACCGGTGAACATGACCACGTCGACGAGATCGACGAGATCCTCGCCGATCGCGCCGCGGCCGACCACAACCTGAAACACGTACTCGGGGCAGCCACACTCGCGCAGCGCCTGCTCCATCAACAGCGAGGTCAGTGGGGTCACGCTCGAGGGCTTGAGCATCACCGAGTTACCGGCGGCCAGCGCCGGGATCACGTCGCCGATGTTGTTTGCCAGCGGGTAGTTCCAGGGGCCGATGATCCCGGCCAGCCCGACCGGCTCGTAGCGGACGATCACCTTGCGGCCGAACAGAAACGGCGAGGAGGTCTTCACCTTCTCGTCGGCGAGGTACTTCGGTGCCTGCTTGGCCCAGAACCCGAATCCCGATACGGGGATGCTGAGCTCGAGCAGCACGTCCTCGCGCGTCTTGCCGCTCTCCGAGATCTCTGTCTCGATCACTCGCTCGACGTTGTCGAGCAGCCACTTCTGAACGCGGCGAAGGACCTTGCCGCGCTCCTCGAAGCCGACTGCCTTCCATGCCGGCTGTGCGGCCCGGGCGCGGGCAGCCATCTCGGCCAGATCCTCAGGGGTATGCGCCTTCAGCGTGGCGACGACCTTGCCTGTCGCGGGGTTCTCGACCTCGATCGACTCCCCGGTCGCGGTCGCCGCGCCGTTCTGCCGTTCAACCGTCGTCGCCATTGCTTACGCCGCCTTTCGATAGATGCTCACGACGGCCGCGCCGCCGAGGCCGATGTTGTGCTGCAGTGCAACCTTAACGCCCTCGACCTGCCGTTTGTCGGCTTTGCCGCGCAACTGCCAGCAGCATTCCGAGCACTGGGCCAGCCCGGTCGCGCCGAGCGGATGACCCTTTGAGATCAGACCGCCGCTCGGGTTGACGACCGGTCCGTCGCCGCCGTACGTCGTCGCCTGCTTATCGACGAGCTTGTGGCCCTCGCCCTCGGGCGCGAGACCGAGCGCCTCGTAGGTGATCAGCTCGTTGGCTGAGAAGCAATCGTGCAACTCGACCACCTGGACGTCCTCGGGGCCGACACCCGCCTCGTCGTACGCCCTGTCGGCGGCCTGCTTTGACATGTCGTAGCCGACGATCTTGATGCAATCGGCCTCGTCGTCGAACGTCGAAGGCAGGTCGGTCACCAGCGACTGGCCGGCGATCTCGATCGCCTGATCCCACAGCCCGTGCTTCTCGACGAACCGCTCCGAGGCCACGATCGCCGCGCCCGCGCCGTCGGAGGTCGGCGAGCACTGGAGCTTGGTCAGCGGCTCGTGGATCATCGGCGCGTTTGCGATGTCCTCGAGCGAGTATTCGTCCTGGAACTGCGCGTATGGGTTGTTGACCGAGTGCTTGTGGTTCTTCCACCCGATCCAGACGTAGTGCTCGGGCTTTGAGCCGTACTTCTGCATGTGGTCGCGCCCTGCGTTGCCGAACATCTGGGGGGCGAATGGCGAGGCCTCCGGGTCGCGCAGCGCGAACATCTTGGCCATGTGCTTGTCCATCGCCGGTGTGCGGTCGGTGTACTTCATCCCGAGCGAGCCGCGCTCCATCTTCTCGAAGCCGATCGCCAGGGCGCAGTCGACGAGCCCGCCCTTGACCGCCTGACGCGCGAGGAACAGCGCAGTCGAGCCGGTCGAGCAGTTGTTGTTGAGATTGATGACGGGGATGCCGGTCAGCCCGAGCTCGTAAATCGCACGCTGGCCGTAGGTCGAGTCCCCGTACACGTAGCCCGCGTAGGCCTGCTCGACCTCGCCGTACGCAATGCCGGCGTCCTCGAGGGCTTTCTCGCCCGCCTCCTTGGCCCAGTCGGGGTAATCGCCGTCCTTGGTCCCGGGCTTGTCGAACTTGGTCATCCCGACGCCGATCACGTACGCCTTGTTGCTCATCGTTCTCCTCTTACGGCAGGTAGGACTTGGTTCACGAGTGCCAGAAAGCCTTGGACCAACAGCGTCTTGGCCTGCTCGCGCGTCAGCCGATCACGCAACAGCCACTCGGCACTGGCCGCTTCGGCGAACCCCGAGTAAGCGCGGATAGTCGCGCGCAGCTCGTCGGGCGCCGTCGCGGCTTCGTAGGTCTGAAGCGACTCGATCAGCCGGTCGGCGGCCTGCTCGCGGGCCTCGTCGAGGATCGCCTCGACCTCGGGGTCGCGTCCGAGCCCCCGGGGACCGATGGCGGCCAGCCAAGTCTCGCGGTTGCGCTCGAGCATCGTCAGCCAGCGGTCTACGCTCTCGGTGATCACGGTCTCCAGCCCGCGGCCGGGCGCCTGGAGCGGGACGGGGTTGGACGGCATCCGCATCAGCGAGCGCACGACCTCGAGGTAGAGGTCGCGCTTGGTCCCGAAGTAGTGATGCAGCAGCCCCCGCGCCACGCCGGCCTCGCGCGCGATGTCGGTTGTCGAAACCGCGTCGTAGTTGCGTCCCGAGAACAGCCGCCTGGCGCACGCGAGGATCTGCGCGCGCCGCTCGTCGTATTCGAGCCTTTGCCAGCGCGGGGCGGGGGAGGGCTGTGCCGCGGCGCTCACCAGCCCGAGGCTACCAGCAATTGGCAGGCTGCCAATAGGGCGGCGATTCGGCATTTTCAGTGGCGCTCTATCCCCCGCTAAGCTGTGCGCGGGGTCAGAAAAACCGTGGGGGTCGCTCGATACAAAGAATCTGGGACCGTCACCTGCTCGCGCTGCGGGGCGTCGAGCCCGGTCGGTGCGCGTTTCTGCTCGACCTGCGGGGCCGCCCTTGCCGGCGCCGCACCGCCGGGCTCGGGGCATGAGGGCCAACGCCGCCACATGACCGTCATGTTCTGCGACCTGGTCGGCTCGACGCCGCTGGCCGAGCGGCTCGATCCCGAGGACTACCGCGAGGTGCTGACCGGCTACCAACAGCTGTGTGCCTCGGCGATCGAGCGTTTTCAGGGCTACACCGCGGCGTACGTGGGGGATGGGGTGGTCGCGTACTTCGGCTATCCCCACGCGCACGAGGACGACGCTCAGCGCTCGGTCCACGCGGCGCTCGGGATCCGCGACGGGCTCGTCGATCTCAACACACGCCTCGGAGCGTCGCTCGGCGTGACGATCGACGTCCGGATCGGGCTGAACTCCGGCGTCGTGGTGGTCGCCGAAAACGCCGGGGAGATGCGCCAGCAGCTCGAGATCGTGGGCGAGACGCCGCACATCGCCCAGCGTCTCGAGTCGACCGCCCCACCGGGCTCGGTAGTGATCGGCGACGCGACGCGCGTGTTGATCGAAGGCTATTTCGAGACCGAGTCGCTGGGAGCGCGCGAGCTCAAGGGCATAAGCCGCCCGATCGAAGTGCACCGCGTGGTGCGCCCGACGGGCGCCGTCGGGAGACTCGACGCGGCAAAGCTCGATCGCCTGACGCCGCTCGTGGGACGGGAGCGGGAGCTGGCCCAGCTGCTCGACGCGTGGCAGCAGGCCGCCGACGGAACGGGGACCATCGTCGAGATCACGGGCGAGGCCGGCATCGGCAAGAGCCGGCTGGTGCACGCGCTGGTCGAACGGCTCGATCCCGATCCGGCGGCCAAGCAGGTATGGCGGTGCTCGGCCCATCACGTGACCACCTCGCTCCATCCGGTGATCCGGTTGCTTGAGGAGGAGCTGCAAATCGAGCTATCGGCCCCGCGAGAGACCCACCTCGAGCTGATCGCTCGCGCTGCTACCGACGCCGGCCTCGACCCGAGCGAGGTCGTACCGCTGCTGGCGGACCTGCTCGCGGTGCGAACCGATGACGACGAGCGGCCCGCGCTGTCGCCGCGGGCTGCCCGGACCGCGACGCTGCAGGTGCTCGAGTCGATGCTGGTGGCCGACCCCAATAAGCATCCGCTGCTGCTCGTGGTCGAAGACCTCCATTGGGCCGACCCCACGACGCTCGAGTTCCTCGGCCGCGTCGCGCGCCGCATCACATCGGCGCCCGTAATGTGCGTCCTGACCTTCCGCCGCGACGGCGCCCCGAGCTGGCGCCGCCGGCGTCCGGTGCTCGAACTTGGGCTTGGGCCGCTCGAGCCAGAGCACGTGCGGGAGATCGCCAGGTCCGCAAGCGAGGCTGCGCTCGAGCCGGCCGCGCTCGAGTGGCTCGAGTCGGCGTCAGACGGCGTCCCGCTGTTCGTGGAGGAGATGGCGAGGATGCTCGAGCTGCGCGGCGGCTCCCAAGAGGCGGACTCGCTTGTGCCGCCGACGCTCCAGGGCCTGCTTGTCGAACGGCTGGATCGCCTGGGGAGACTCGGTGAGGCGGTTGATGTCGCGGCGGTGCTCGGCAGGGAGTTCGACCCCGATCTGCTGGAGGCGCTCGATCCGCTCGGCGGCGAGGACGTCTCGCTGGCGCTCGCGCAGCTCTCCGCGCACGGCGTCGTGAGGCCGATCGCCGAGGGTTCGCGCTATGAGTTCACGCACACACTGCTCCAAGAGGCCGCCTACGAGCGGATGCTCCGGAGGCGGCGCAGAGCGCTTCACGGCCGGATCGCCGACGCGCTCGTGACGCGCTTCCCGCTGCTCGCCGAACGCGAGCCACAAGTCGTCGCTGGACACTGGGCGGCTGCGGGCGAACCTGACAAGTCCGTGCCCTGGTGGCACGCAGCGGGCGTCCGGGCGCTCGGACAGGCTGCTTTCGTGGAGGCGGCCGAACACTTCCGCCGCGGAAGCGAGGCCCTCGACCGGGTCGATCCGACGCACGCCGACTGGGCCCGTCGGTTGGACTTCGCGACTCACCTCGGCGCCGCGCTCCAGGCCGGGAAGGGGTACGCCGCCGACGGCGTCGATGAGGCGTACGTCGAGGCGAGGGCGCTGTGTGAGGGCGCCGGCGAGGACGATCGGCTTGTGCCGGTGATCCGCGGTCAGTGGATGTTCCACCTGGTCTCCGGGCAGTACCAGGCGGCGCTCGAGCTCGCCGAGGAGATGCTCGTGCTCGCGTCGCGGCGTGGGAGCGAGGAACTGCATGCGGAGGGGCGCCTCTACAGCGGCCTCCCGCACATGTACCTCGGCAACTATGAGCTCGCGAGGGGCCACCTGGAGCAGGCGATCCCGGCCGGCAGTTACCGCGGACGCACGGATGAGATCTACGAGGCGCAGGGGGACACCGGCGTTGGTGCGCTCGCGTACCTCTCGATGGTGCTCTGGCAGCTGGGATATGCGGAGGATTCGCGCGCGGTCAGCGATCAGAGCCTCGAGCTTGCTGACAGCGTGGCCGGCCCGGTGACTCGGGCGCAGGCGTTCTTCATGCGCACGGCTCTTCATCTGAGCCGCGGCGAGGCCGACGAGTTCAGCCGCTGGGTGGAGGACACCCGCGCCTACAGCGCTGAATACGGCATTGGCTATTGGCGCACGCTCTCGTCGGTCTATTCGGCTTGGCGCCAGGCGTGGGCCGGCGAGCTGGCTACGGGGATGCAGCGTCTAAAGGACAGCATCGACGCGTACGTCCAGTCGCATTCGAGGCTCGGCCTCGCCCACCTCTACATCCTGCTCGCAGACCTGCAGCTCGCGGCCGGCGATGCTTCAGCAGCGCTCGGCGCCTTGGCAGCGGGCGAGGAGTACGTGGAGGCCAGCGGCGAGATGTTCTCGGTCTCAGAGCTCTACCGGTCCAAGGCGCGGGCGCTGATGACGCCGGGGATCCGCGACCCGGCCGCTGCGCTCGATGCGCTCGAGCGGGCGGTCGAAACAGCCTCTGCCCAGAGCGCCCGGCTGCCACAGCTGCGGGCGCTGGCACAGCTCGTTGGCCTCGAGCGCAAGGTCGGACGGCCGGACGCTGCCGCGGCGCAACAGCTCGCGGACCTGTGCGACTGGTTCGGTTCTCCCTGCCCGCTCGCCGACGTGGTGCGGGCCCGCGATCTGCTCGAAACGGAACCGGCTTGTCCGTGAGCGCTCCGCCCAGGGTCACGATCGCCGGCGGTGGGATCGCCGGGATCAGCGCCGCGTTGCGCCTGTCTGAGCGCGGTTACCGCGTCAAGCTGATCGAGGCCAACGACCATCTGGGTGGAAACCTCGGCTCGCGACCCGGCGCGAACGGCGTCGCGACCGATGTTTACCCGCACATGTACCTGAACTGGTACCGGAACTTCTGGCGCCTGCTGGGCGACGCGACCGGCGCGGAGCGGAGCGATTCGTTTTCGCCGTTCTCGACCGTCTGGCAGCTACGCCGTGGGGCGTTCCCGAAGTTCTCCGGCGTCACCGACGCCTACTCGCCCTGGAACCCGGCGCACGTGCTGCGCAACCTCCGCTCCGGGGTCGGGTCTCCGGCCGACATGTTCGTGTTCGGTTACTCGAGCGTCGATCTGCTTGCTGAGCGAATCCGTTCGACGGCCGATCTGGACCAGATGAGCGTCAGCGCCTTCCTGAAGGCGAGGCCGTACATGACCGACGCAGCGGCCGAGGCTTACAACAACTACATCACCGCCGTCTGGGCGCTCCCGAGCTATCTGACCTCCGCGGCCGACTACCGCGAGTACCTCGAGTACTGCCTGGCCGATCCGACGCCCGCGTTCTGGCTGCCTCGGGGCTCCGCTGCGGAAAAGGTGATCGATCCGCTGACCGCCGCGCTCCGCAAGGCGGGCGTCGACATCGTCACCGGAGCCCGCGTAGCCGGGGTCACCTGCGAGGGCCGACGGGTTCGCGAGATCGCGATCGAGCAGGGCGAGGTGGACGGCGAAACTGGCACCTGGCGGGCCTCAGGGGAGCCGAGCAGCGATGCGGTCGACGAGCTCGTGCTCGCGGTGCCGCCTGTCGAGCTCTCGCGGGTGGTCCGGAGCGGGGGAGAGGGAGGGCGAATCGTCGAGCTCGCGCCGGAGACCAGCGAGCTCTCCCGCCTGGCCGCGCTGCCGATCCCGATCGTGCACTTGTATCTGAACCGCAAGCGCCCGCACGTCCCGGCCGAGCCCGTGGGGATGCGAGAGTCGCGGCTCGCGCTCGCGTTCACGGACATCTCGCAGACATGGGATCACGATTTCAGCGATCAGACCGTGCTCGCGGTGTCGGCGTCCGATCCACACGGGCTGCCGCGGACGAGCCCCCACGCCGACGGTATGGCCATTCTGCGCGAGCTCGCCGAGTATCTGGATTTCGACCCCGGGGAGCGCTGGGGCGAGTCGGACGAGATCGACTGGGCCCGGACCCGGTACGACTCGAACGCCGACGCCCAGCTGTTCGTCAACGAGATCGGGACTGACGCATGGCGTCCCGCGGCCACGAGCACGCAGATCGCCAACCTGTGCTTCGCGGGGGATTTCTGTCGCAACCGGATCGGGATGACCACGATCGAATCGGCGGTCACCGGTGGGCTCGAGGCGGCCGCGGCGATCGTCGAGCGCCACGGACTCGGTGAGCCGGTGGAGATCGTCGCGCCGAGATCCCTGCCCCCCGCGTTGTACGCGTGGTTGCGGTACGCGTGGGGGCCGTACGCGATTTACGCCAAGGCTTGGTCGGCAGGCGCCGGACTCGCCCGGCGCCTTTACCGGCGCGATAGCTGACGGACCTCGTCGACCAGCTCCAGCAGCGGGTGCGGTCGGGCCGCGAACTGGTTCGCCTCGGCCCGAGCCGCCGATGCGATCCCGTCCAGCACGCTCTCGGCCTCTTCGAGCTGGGCGCGACAGGCATTGGCGAGTTCGGTCTGGCGTCCGCGGTCGTCGTCATCGATCGTGAACAGCTCCCGGATCCGGGGCTCGCGGATTGCCAGCGCGGCGGGGAGCGTAAGGATGCCGTCGCGGATGTCCTCCTCGCCGCCGCCTCCGAGCGCGTCGAGCCCGCGCAGGTCGCCGACGTCGTCACAGCCGTGGTACAGCACACCCAGCAGGTGCCCGTACCGGCGCAGCCGCTCCGAGCGCGCTCCAAGGATCGCGGCCACCTCGAACATCGAGCCCGTGTCCTCGCCCGCGATTCGCCGCCAGTCCTCGACCCCGAGCGGCTGGCGGCGCAGCCGCCATTGCAGGCACTCGGCCGCGCCGAGTCGCCGCAGCAGCTCCGACAGGTGCGCGACCGCGAACGGATCCTGGGCGCAGCGCGCGAACGCGTCCGCGACGAGGTAGCCGGCGCTCATCAGCGCCGGCAGGCGACCGAAGCGGCGCTCGACGGTCGCAACCCCCCGGCGCTCGTCCGAGGCGTCTAGGACGTCATCGATGATCAGCGACATGTTGTGCATCAGCTCGATCGCGAACGCGGCGTCGAGCGCGGCCGACGCGGGCGTCTCACGGACGGCTCGGTGGCAAGCGAACACGGTCAGCGGGCGGAAGTGCTTGGGCGTTCCCGAGAACGCCCAACCGACGGGCTCGCGCAGTTCCGCCTCGACGCCCACGAGCCACTCGTCCAGCTGCTCCCGCAGGAGCCCGATCTCGTTGCTCGCGCCGAGTCCCGCGATCACTGCATCGCTAGCGGTGATCGTCACGGCTTCACCCGGTAGGGTCGGCGGCCGGCGGGGCGATCCCGGGCCGCGCGGGTGCTCGAGTCGAGCTCGTCGATCCCGCGACGCAGCTCGCGCCACGACAGCTCGGCCGCCTCTCGGTACAGACCGATGAGCTCGTCCCGGAACATCGACTGAGCGCGGCCGGTGCCGTTAGCACCTAACGTAGCGGCGGCCGCAAGCCTCGTCAGCGCCGGCGCGCGGCGTGCGATCAACCCCAGGCTGCTCGCGCCGATGCGGGCCGCGGTCGCGGCGCTGACCGCCGACCCCGCCGCCAGCAGTCTGGGGACGGCTACGCGGCTCAGCTTGTCATCCCGCCGAACTGGCCGCCGGTGATGTTCAGCACCTGGCCGTGGACGTAGTTCGACCATGGAGAGCACAGGAAGAACACGCCGCCGGCGGCCTCCTCGGGCGTTCCAGGACGGCCGAGTGGGATCAGCATCGAGGCCATCTGGCGGAGCTGGTCGGGGATCCCTAGCTGGACCTTCTCGCCGCCGATCTCGGCGACGTTCTCGTCGGTCTTGGACGCCGTCAGGCGCGTCTCGATGTAGCCGAACGCGACCGCGTTGACGTTGATCTTGAACTGGCCCCACTCCTTGGCGAGCGTCCTTGTCAGACCGACGACCGCCGACTTGCCCGAGGAGTAATTGGCCTGGCCCGCGTTGCCCATCGTGCCCGAGATCGAAGACACGTTGACGATCTTGCGGAACACCTCGCGGCCTTCCTCGCGCTCCGTCTTGGCGGGCTCGCGCATGTGCGGAGCCACCGCGCGGCACATCCGGAACGGCACGACCGAGTGGATGTCGATCATCTTCTGGAACCACTCGTCGGACATCTTGTGGATCGGCGCATCGAGTGTGTAGCCGGCGTTGTTGATCAGGATGTCGACCTGGCCCCATTCGCGGATCACCTTCTCGACCAGTTCGTCCGGGACGCCGGGCGAGGTGAGGTCGCCGGCGAACACGAGCGTGTCGCCCTTGATCTCGGATGCTGTCTGCTCGGCGACGTCGCCATCGAGGTCGTTGATCAGCACCTTCGCGCCCTGATCGGATAGGAGCTCGGCGGTCGCGCGCCCGATCCCGCGTGCCGAGCCCGTCACGATCGCGACCTTGCCGTCAAGGACACCCATCTAAGCCTGCCTTTCTTCGGTTGCCGGAGGCGAGCATCATCGCAGCGATAGAGTCGCGGTCGCCGATGAACGCTAACGAGTGGCTTGCCGCGTTCGCCGAGAAACTCGGCACGAGTCCCCCAACGACGGAGGAGTTCAAGATGCTGCTCGACCTTGCCGGTGAAGCAGCGCACTCCTCGGAGCGCGTCGCTGCTCCGGTCGCATGCTGGGTGGCGGCGAAGGCTGGCGTCGCACCGCACGATGCGCTGGAGAGAGCCCGCGAGGTCGCAAGTGGTTGAGCGCGACTACGACGTCGTCCTGCTCGGCGCGACGGGCTTCACCGGCGCTCTGACAGCGGAATACCTCTCGCGGCAAGCGCCCGACGAGACGCGCTGGGCGCTGGCAGGTCGCAACCGCGCAAAGCTTGAGGGCGTGGGCGCGACGCTCGGCAAGGATGTGCCGCTGCTGCACGCCGACGTCAACGACCCCGAGTCGCTGCGCAAGCTCGCCGAGTCGACGAAGGTCGTGATCACCACCGTCGGGCCGTACATCAACTATGGCGAGCCGGTCGTGAGCGCATGCGCCGCCGCCGGAACCGACTACGTCGATCTGACCGGCGAGCCCGAGTTCGTCGACCTGATGTGGCTGCGCTACCACGAGCAGGCCCAGCAAACGGGGGCGCGATTGGTCCACTCGTGCGGATTCGACTCGATCCCCTATGACCTCGGAGCGCTCTACGCGGTCGGCCAGCTGCCCCATGGCGCCCCGATCGGTCTCAGCGGCTATGTGCGCGTCGGCGGGACGTTCTCGGGCGGCACCTATCACTCAGCCATCCACATCATGGCCCGGCTTCGACAGGGGATGCAGGTTGCCCGCCAGCGGCGCGCCAAGGAGCCGCGGCCGAGCGACCGCCGCGTGCGGGGGGTCCCCGGCCGTCCTCACCACAGCGACGAGGGCGGTGGCTGGGCGGTGCCGTTCCCGACGATCGACCCTCAGACCGTGCTGCGCTCGGCGCGCGCGCTCGACACCTACGGTCCCGACTTCAGCTACTCGCACTTCCTCGTATCCAAGCGCCTGACGACGCTTGCCGGGCTCGGGATGGGCGCCGGCACGGCGATTGCCCTCGCGCAGCTCCCGCCCACGCGCAAGGCGCTGCTCAAGCTCAAGGACCCGGGCGAGGGGCCCTCCGAGGAGCAGCGCGCGAAGGCCTGGTTCCGCGTCCGGATGGTCGGCAAGTCGAACGGAAGCCGGGTCATGACCGAAGTCTCGGGCGGCGATCCAGGCTATGGCGAGACCTCCAAGATGCTGGCCGAGTCTGCGCTCTGCCTCGCACACGACGAGCTTCCGTCACGCGCCGGACAACTGACGCCCGCGGTCGCGATGGGCCAGCCGCTGATCAAGCGCCTCCAGCGGGCCGGAATCGAGTTCCGCACGGTGGAGTCGGCGTGACCACACCCGAGCAGGCGGTCGACGCCGCCAACAGCGTCTTCGGACGTCACGACGGGTCCCGCGCCCTGCACGCCAAGGGGACGCTCTGCAAGGGCACGTTCAAGGCGACTTCTGAGGCCGCGCAGCTCACGCGCGCGCCCCATCTGCAGGGCGATGAGATCCCGGTCACCGTCCGCTTTTCAAATGGTGGCGGCAACCCCCGCCATCCCGACTACCGGCCGGACCCCCGCGGCTTGGCGGTCAAGTTCTATCTCCCGGACGACACACGTACGGACATCGTCGCGGTCACGACACCGCGCTTCCTGACCCGGACGCCCGACGGCTTCGTCGAGTTCATGCTGGTGCAGAAGGCACCATGGAAGCTGCCCCGGTTCTTCTTGCGGCACCCCGAGGCGCTAAAGGTGCTGCCGGTCGCGGCGCCGTCGCTGCGTCCGCCGCCGAGCTATGCAGTCGTGCCCTATTACGGCATCCACGCCTTCAAGTGGATGGCCGCCGACGGATCCGAGCGCTACGTGCGCTACACGTGGCGCCCGCAGCAGGGCGGCGGCAAGCGCCAGCGCGACGCCGACTATCTCCAGACCGAGCTGCGCGAGCGGCTCGAGAGTGGGCCGATCCGCTTCGCGCTCGAGGTTCAGATCGCCCAGCCCGGGGACCCCGTCGATGACCCGTCCGCCGCGTGGCCAAAGGGTCGCCGTCGCGTAGAGGTCGGCACGCTCGAAGTCACCGGGCTGGAGACCGGGCGCGAGACCGGCGGTGACGTGCTTGTGTTCGATCCGACGCGCGTGACCGATGGGATCGAGCTGTCCGACGATCCCGTTCTGCGCTTTCGCAGCCAGGCGTATTCGGTCTCGGTCGCGAGACGCACGAGCTCGTGACGTGGACCGCCAACGACATCCCTGATCAGAGTGGCAAGACCGCGGTCGTGACCGGCGCCAACAGCGGGCTTGGCGCATCGATTGCACGCGAACTCGCCCGCGCCGGAGCCGACGTGGTGCTGGCGGTGCGCGACACGGCAAAGGGCCAGCGGGTGGCCGATCAGATCGGCGAGCGCGCACGGGTCGAGGAGCTCGACCTGGCCGATCTCAGTTCAGTCCGAGCGTTCGCCGAGCGGTTCACGGACCCCGCGATCGACCTGCTCGTCAACAACGCAGGCCTCATGGCGCCGCCGCGGCGTCTGACCGCCGACGGGTTCGAGAGCCAGATCGGCACCAACCATCTCGGCCACTTCGCGCTCACTGGCCGCTTGCTGGCGAAGCTGCTCGCAGCCGACGCAGCGCGCGTCGTTACTCAATCGAGCGGCGCCCACCGGTTCGGGCGAATCAACTTCGACAACCTCCAGGGAGAGCGCCGCTACAACAACTGGCTCGCGTATGGCCAGTCGAAGCTCGCCAACCTCCTGTTCGCGTTTGAGCTTGCGCGCCGAGCCTCCGGGACGGCCCTAGTGAGTGTCGCCGCGCATCCCGGCTACGCCGCCACCAACCTCCAGTTTGCGGGGCCGGCTCACCTCTATGAGCGCGCCAGCATGGCGGTCATGAACCGCGTCATTGCGCAGGATGCCGATATGGGCGCACTGCCCGCCCTCTATGCGGCGACGATGCCGGACGTCGCGGGCGGGTCGTATTGGGGTCCCGACGGGTTAGCCGAAATGCGCGGTTATCCGCACCAGGTCACGGCCGCCGGCCGGGCGTACGACGAAGAGGCGGGGCGCAGGTTGTGGGAGGTGTCCGAAGAGCTGACCGGCGTGCGCTTTGAGTTTTCTTGACGACGGCACTGCCGCGCTTGAGTGGGCGGCGCGCTATCTGCAGCGCGTAGACGAACTGCCCGTGCTCGCTCAGGTCAAGCCGGGCGAGATCCGCGCGCGCCTTCCGTCCGAGCCGCCGGAGGATCCCGAGCCGTTCTCGGACGTGCTTCGCGACCTCGATGAGGTACTGCTGCCTGGAGTGACGCATTGGCAGCACCCGCGCTATTTCGCTTACTTCGCGACGAGCGCTTCGGAGCCGGCGATCCTCGCCGAACTGCTCGCCGCGACCTTGAATTCGGTCGCGATCCTCTGGCGCACGGCGCCAGCCGCCACAGAGCTCGAGGCCGTGGTGCTCGATTGGGCGGCCTCGCTGCTGGGGCTGCCGCGGGACTGGCACGGGCACATCGAGGACAGCGCGTCGACCTCAACGCTCGCGTCGCTCATCGCCGCACGTGAGGCCACGGGACGATCGCTCGTGGTCTGCTCGGAGCAATCCCATTCGTCGGTCGAAAAGGATGCGCGGATGCTCGGCATGGAGCTGCGCAAGCTGCCGTGCGATACCGAGTTCCGCATGGTCCCGCCGGAGAACCTGGCCGATGCCGCCGCAATCGTCGCGACGGTCGGTACGACCGCGTCGACGGCAGTCGATCCAGTGGCGGCGATCGCGGACGTGTGCGAGCGCGACGGTGCGTGGCTGCATGTGGATGCGGCCTATGCCGGCGCCGCGATGGTGTGCCCCGAGCACCGGTGGGCGTTCGAGGGCGTCGAGCGCGCCGACTCGGTCGTCGTCAATGCGCACAAGTGGATGCTCACGCCGATGGACTGCTCGCTGCTGTGGACTCGCCGCCCGGCCGACTTCCGCCAAGCATTCAGTCTCGTCCCCGAGTACCTCCGAACCCCGGAGGACGAGGATGCGATTCAGCCTGTCCGAATACGGGCCTGCGCTCGGCCGACGTTTCCGCGCGCTCAAGCTGTGGGCGGTCTTGAGATGCGTCGGTCGCTCGGGCCTCCAGGAGCACATCCGGGACGGCGTGCGGCTGGCGTCGCTATTCGAGCAGTGGGTGGCTGGTGAGCCCGGCTGGGAGTTGTGCGCTCCGCGCACTTTCTCAGTGGTCTGCTTTCGCCGTAAGGGCTCCGACGACCTCAATCGCTCGCTGCTGGAACGCGTTAACGCCAGCGGCGAGATCTTCATCTCGCACGCGGTCCTGAACGGGCGCTACGTGCTCCGGCTCGCGGTGGGCCAGCAGCGGACGACCGAAGACGATGTGCGGCGGGCGTGGGAGGTTTTGCGGTCGGCCGACGCAGATTTGTGACGTTCATGTCTTGTTTCGTTGCGGCGGTCGGCCGCACGATGCCGCGATGCCCAATCGACGCAGACTTGTTCCCACTGCACGGGAAGAACTCTGCGTGGCCGAGTTTGCGGGCGTACGGCATCGCATCATCGATGCCTGCGAGCTGAACGGTCTCGGAATATCGTCAAGCGCGATCGCGCGCTGGGTCGCGCGGGGCCGCTTGAAGCGGGTGCACCACGGCGTGTATCAGTACGGCAGCGGCGAACTCTCGATCGAAGGGCGACTGTATGCCGCCGTTCGTGCGGTGGGAAATGACGCCGTCCTCAGCCACATATCGGCGGCGGTGCTGCTTCGGTTCTGGCCCTTCGCCATCCCTTCGATCGTCGACGTGACGGTCCCACGTCGGGTTAGCTCGAGGGACCGCATCCGCGTCCACCAGGTCGCGGGCCTTCGCGCGAGCGCAGTCACCACGCATCTAGGCATCCGAGTCACGACGCCCGCCCGGACGATCCTGGACCTCGCAGGAGCCATGTATTCGGATAACGCGTTCCGCCGCGTCATCCACGAAGCGCAGGTGCAGAAGAAGGTCACCCTCGCCGAGCTCCAGGCGGAAGTCGCCCGCGCCCGGTTACGGTGCCCCGGCGCCGCTCGGCTTGCGGCCGAGATTGCCGACGGTCCCAAGCCGACCCGCTCGGGGTTCGAGGACTGGGCGGTCGAGCTGCTTCGCCGGCACAACTTCCCGCCGTTCGAAACGAATGTGCATCTAGCCGGCACGCCCGACTGGGTGGAGGTCGACATCCTCTTCCCACACCAAAAGCTCGTGATCGAAGTGGACGGCGACCGTTACCACGCGACCCGGTTCCGGCGCGAGAGCGACGCCCACAAGCAGGCGATTGTCGAGGCCGCCGGGTGTTGTGTGATCAGACTGGGTGAGGAGGACGCCTTACCCGCCCGGGAGCCGCAGGTCGTCGCGCGGATCTGGGACGGACTTCGCTCCTGATCCACGCAGACTTATTCCCACAGTACGGGAACAAGTATGCGTTGGCTCGCTATTTGAGCTCGGCCGACGTCTTCCCCAGCAGCTGCCGCGCCACGATCAGCAACTGGATCTGCTGGGTTCCCTCGAAGATGTCGAGGATCTTCACGTCGCGGGCCCACTTCTCGAGCAGCTCGCCCTCGCCGTAGCCGATGGCGCCCGCGAGCGCCAAACAGCGAAGCGCGATATCGGTGCCCGTACGGCCCGCCTTCGCCTTGGCCATTGACGCTTGCAAACTGTTGGGCTTCTTGTTGTCGGCCATCCAGGCCGCCTGAAGCGTCAGCAGCCGCGCCGCCTCCCAGTCCGACTCCATCGCGATGAACTCCGACGCGGCCGCCACCTGGGAATGGGGCGGAGCGTTGTAGTCGATCTCGATCCCGGCGTCTGACAGGAGCTCGCGCGTGCGGTCAAGACATGCGCGGCCGATCCCGATCGCCATCCCGGCCACCAAGGGCCGCGTGTTGTCGAACGTCTGCATGACCCCCGAGAAGCCGCCCTTCGGCTGGATCTCGGGCGAGCCGAGCAGGTTCTCCTTCGGCACACGCACGTTGTCGAGCACGAAGTTGGCCGTGTCGGAGGCCCTGATCCCGAGCTTGTGCTCGAGCCGGTCCAGCTTCAGCCCCGGGTTGTCGCGCTCGACCACGAACGACTTGATCGCCGCGCGGCCCTGAGAGCGGTCGAGCGAGGCCCAGACCACGATCAGTTCGGCGCGGTCGCCGGAGGTGACGAAGATCTTCTCGCCGTTCAGCACGTACTCGTCGCCCTCGAGGGTCGCAGTCGTGCGGATCGCGGCCGAGTCAGAACCGGCCTCGGGCTCGGTGATCGCCATCGCAGCCCACTTGCCGCCGAAGCGCTTGAGCTGCTCCTCGTTGGCGACCGCGGCAATCGCAGCCTGGCCGAGTCCTTGGCGCGGCATCGTCAGCACCAGGCCGACGTCACCCCACGAGAGCTCGATCAGGCCCAGCAGGCTGGCCATGTTCGAGCCGTTGCGGTTCCCGCCGTCATCCGAGTCGGCCTTGGCGCCGTTACCGCCGCCGACAGCGCCGGCGCCTGCGCCGCCGGTGGCACCCGACTCGCTCATGCCGTCCATGGCTGCCGCGAGCATGTCCAACTCCTTCGGGTACTCGTGCTCGGCGCGGTCGTATTTGCGCGAGTTGGCCCGGAAGATCTCTTGCGCCACGATGTGGGCCTGACTGACGAGCTGCTCGAACTTCTTGGGCGTTTCAAGATTGATCATCAGACCAACAGGGCTCCTTCCATAATGCCCGCCGCGCGCAGGTCGCGATACCAGCGCTCGACCGGGTGCTCCTTGACGAAGCCATGGCCGCCGAGCAGCTGGACGCCATCTGAGCCGATGCCCATCCCTCGCTCGGCGCACAGCCGTCGCGCCAAGGCCACCTCGCGCGCGAAGCTCTTGCCCTGATCGATGCGGCTCGCCGCACGGTAAGTCGCGAGCCTCATGCCGTCGAGCTCGATCGCGATGTTCGAGACCATGAACGAAACGCCCTGGCGGTTGGCGACCGGCTCGCCGAACGCCTGGCGCTCGTTGACGTACGGGATCACGTAGTCGAGCACGGCCTGACCGGTCCCGACCGCAAGCGCGCACCATCCGAGCCGGGCGAGTTGGACGCACTGCTCGAAGGTCTCCGGATCGCCTCCGCCGAGCAGCCCGGCCGCTGGGATGCGGACGTCGGCGAAGCTCAGCGTGCTGGTTGTGGCGGCGCGGATGCCCATCGCGGGCTCGGCCTCAACGCCGATCCCGCCCGTCTTTGACTCCACGAGGAACAGCGCCGGCTTGCCGTCGAGTGCCGCCGCGACCACGAACAGCTCGGCATCCGCGGCCCGCGGGACGAGCGCCTTCACGCCGCTCAACACATAGTCGCTGCCGTCTTTGCGGGCCGTCGTATCGAGCTTGAACGGATCGAACAGCGCACGCGGCTCGAGCACGGCGAGTGCAGCCGCCGGGATGTCGTCCGAGACGAACTCGTGCAAGTAGGTCGCCTGCTGGTCGGCGTCGCCCCAGAGACTGAGCGCTGTCGAGACCGCCGCCGGAGCGAGACAGGCCACGGCCATCCCCA
Source organism: uncultured Actinomycetes bacterium (assembly GCA_963795505.1). Lineage (GTDB taxonomy): Bacteria > Actinomycetota > Thermoleophilia > Solirubrobacterales > Solirubrobacteraceae > Palsa-465. The sequence continues at coordinate 917,338 of CAWCIB010000008.1, read as the reverse complement.
TATCTCCCTGGGCGAGGGCTTCGCTCATCAGCACAGCGGTCACGGCGGAGCGCTCCTCCATCACGCCGCCGAGCGATTCGGGCACCCCGACCATCGTCAGCCCGAGCTCGTTCGCCTGCGTCAGGAGCTCGGCGGGGGCGGCGCATTCGGCGTCGGCCGTCTGGGCGACCGGCCGCAGCTTCTCGAGGGCGAAGTCGCGCACCGACTCGCGCAGCATCTGCTGCTCGTCGCTCGGGGTGAGGTCGAACAGCTTTGGCTTTGTTGACCGTGGCTGGCGCTCAGGGCGCGCGAGCTTCTGGGCGGCTGCGAATGTCCGCCCCGCACTGGCGGCGGTCCGCGAGGTGGTCTTGGAGGCACCGTGGAGGAACCGCTCGGCCGGCTCGCGCAATCCGAGCCGGTCGACTACGGGCGAGGACGCGAACCGGTTCAGCGCCCGCAGCCCAACGGCCATGCCGCGCTCAGCGATCGTCTGCTGGTCTGACACTGCACCGCATCATATCGTTATTTGTTGTGACGTTATTTGATGTCAAGACGCCTACATCTACCCGCAGACCTTGAAGCCGAGCGATCTGAGCATCGTCGCCGGTTCGAGCTTCGAGAGCGCCGCGAAAGCCGATCGGAACCCAGCCACGTCACCCTTGGCGGCGGCCTGCGCCGCGGCCTTCTGAGTCGCGACGTTGCGGTCGCCGATGGCGAGCGCCACCCCCAGCACCGAGCCGCCCGTCTGAGGCGTGCCCAGGGCCCTGATCTGCTGAAGCTCGGAGGTCAGCGAGGCCGAGGTCTTGTCGAGGTAGGCGGCGATCTGTTTCAGCTGAGCGGGCCCAGCTGTGGTCGGATCGGCGTTGGGCTGGGGGATCGCGTTGCGCTGGGCATTTCCGCGCTGGCAGATCGCGTCTCCCTTCGCGGCGAATTGCGAAAGCGAGAGCTGCTTGTTCGACGAACCACAGGCCGCGACGCCGGCCACCAAGCAGCAACAGCCCAACAGACGTAGCCGCAAGGGCGGGCAGTCTAGACCTCTTACGCTCTTCTTATCTTCCCCGCGTCATGCTCAAGCCATGCGTGTCCTGATCGCCGAGGATGAGCGACGGCTTGCCGACGCCATCGCGCGTGGGCTGCGCCGGCAAGGCATCGCCGTTGACCTCGCCGCGGACGGATCCGACGCGCTGGTCAAGTCGCGGGTGATCCGCTACGACGTGCTCGTGCTGGACCGCGACCTCCCTGGTGTTCATGGCGATGATGTGTGCCGTGCCGTACGCGATGAGCGGCCCGAAACCGGCATCCTCATGCTGACTGCCGCCGGGGCGCTCGAGGACGTCGTGCAGGGGCTCACATTAGGCGCCGACGATTACCTTCCCAAACCGTTCAGGTTCGAGGAACTCGTGGCGCGAATCCATGCGCTCGCACGGCGCTCCGCGCCGGCGCGGCCGCCCGTGCTCAGCCACGCGGACCTCGAGCTCGACCCCGCGCGACGCGAGCTCACCCGGGGCGGCCGTACGATCGAGCTCGCGCGCAAGGAGTTCGGCGTGCTCGAGACGTTGATGGGAGCTGACGGTGCGACCGTGTCCGCCGAGGAGCTGCTCGAGCGCGTCTGGGACGAGCACACCGACCCGTTCACGAACGTCGTGCGGATGACGATCATGACCCTGCGCCGCAAGCTTGGGGAGCCCGCCGTGATCGAGACCGTGATCGGAGTCGGCTACAGGTTGGTCTGAGTGCGCCCACGCCCGACGATCCGGCTGCGTCTCACCGTCACCTACGGGCTCGTGTTCCTCGTGACGGGCGCGATTCTGCTGACGATCGGCTATCTGCTGGTGCGCAGCAACATCGGCGGACACCACGTCTTCCGCGCGCTCGGGTTCCCGCCACATCCGCTTGCCGTCCTGCCGGGGGCGAGCCTGATTCGCAGTGTGGAGGCCCAGATTCGCAGCGACGCATTGCACAGGCTGTTGGTCGAATACCTGGCGGCGCTTGGAGGGATGACGGTGATCGCGGTCGGCACAGGCTGGCTGCTGGCCGGCCGGGCACTGCGGCCGCTACGCGAGATCACGGCGACCGCCCGCCGGGTGTCGGGCGAGAACCTCGGGGAGCGGATCGACTTGCGCGGGCCCGCCGACGAGCTCAAGGAGCTCGCCGACACCTTCGACGGGATGCTCTCCAGGCTTGACGGCGCCTTTGCCAGCCAGCGTCACTTCGTCGCCAACGCGTCACATGAGCTGCGCACGCCGCTGGCGATCATGCGCACCGAGGTCGACGTCGCGCTCGCCGATCCGGAAGCCTCGCAAGCGGAGCTGCGCGCGATGGGGGAGGCCGTTCGCGAGACGATCGACCGCAGCGAGCGGCTGATCGCGAGCCTGCTGATACTCGCCCGCAGCGAGGCCAAGACCGGCCGCGAGGAGGCCGTCGACCTCGCCGCGATCGCGGGAGACTGCATCACCGATCTGCGCGCGCGCGCCGAGGAAGCCGGCATCACCGTGCACGCGCGGCTCCAGACCGCTTGGACGCTCGGCGAGCCCGGGCTGCTCGAGCGGATGGTCGCGAACCTGATCGACAACGGAATCCAGCACAACCAGGCCGGCGGGTCGCTCGATGTCCGCACCGAGACTCGAGACCGGAGCGTCCGGCTAACCGTCGCGAACGGAGGGGAGCGGATCGATCCGGGCGACGCCCGTGCGCTGACCGAGCCGTTCCGCCGCCTGGACCGAAACTACGGCGGTTTCGGCCTCGGTCTCTCGATCGTCCGCTCGGTGGTGGAAGCTCACGGAGGGACGCTCGGGCTCGAGGCACCCTCGGCGGGCGGGCTTGCGGTGCTGGTTGAGCTGCCCAACGGCGCACGCCCACCGTCATTAAGCGTTGGCGAAGAAACGCCGACGCTTATGCCAAGCTGACACGACCACGACTACAAACGGCTGCATGCAGAAGACCACTGGCAGGATCCTCGCGGCATGCGCGGTCGCTGTTGCGGTCGCAGCGTGTGGCTCGTCGTCGGCCTCGACCGTAACTTCGTCGGCCGCCGGGGGCGGCACCTCGACAACCGCGAGGTATCAAGCGCGGCTGAACCTCGCCAAGTGCCTGCGTTCTCACGGCATCAACGTCCCCGATCCCTCGCCCAACGGCGGTGTGGCAGGCGGCGGCGCGGGAGGCGGAATCTTCCGCCAGGCCCGTGCGAATCCCAACTTCCAGACCGCGCTGCAGGCATGCGCCCAGTACACGCGCGGGGCGTTCGGGGTCGCCAACTTAAGCGCCGCACAGCGCGCCCAGTTCCAGCAGGACTTCGTCAAGTTCGCCGAGTGCATGCGCGCGCACAACGTCAACATCCCCGATCCGAGCCCGACCGCGGGTGGCGGATTTGGGCTGCGCCAGGTGTTCGGCTCGGTAGATCGCAACAGCCCAGCCTTCCAGAGCGCGCTTGCGGTTTGCCGCAGCACCCTCCCGACCAGGCGCGGGGCGGGCGGGCCAGGTGGAGGCCCTCCGGGTGCGTAGGCTGCCGTCCCGTCGGGCGGGCGCAGCGCTGGGGGCGATCGGCCTGGTGGCGCTCGCGATCGGGATTTCGGTCGGTGTCGGCCTGCCTGGCTCGAGTCAGGGCGCCCCAACCGCCAAGGCCAGCGGCGCGGCAACCGTTCAGCGGCGCGACCTGGTCGCGACCGATACCGAGTCGGGCACGTTGACCTATGCGAACCCGCAAACGGTGTATGACCGTCTGAGCGGCACCGTCACATGGCTCCCGTCCGTCGGCCGGCTGATCAAGCCAGGCCGGGCGCTGTTCTACGTCGACCAGCAGCCGGTTGTGCTGTTCAACGGAACCACGCCTGCGTTCCGCGACCTCGACTCCTCCGTGACGAACGGACCCGACGTCAAGGAGCTAAACCAGGACCTGGTCAATATGGGCTGGGACCCCAGCCACGAGATCACCGTCAACGACACCTGGCAGGCGGGCACGACCGACGCAATCGACCGCTGGCAGGCCTCGCTCGGCGAGACCCAAACCGGCTCGATAACGCTCGGACAGGTCGTCTTCCTGCCCGGCGCCCAACGCGTCACGACGGTCGATTCGGTGCTCGGCTCGACCGGTGGGAGCGCGGGCTCCGGCTCTGGCGCTAGTTCGGGCTCTGGCTCGGGGACCGGGGCCTCCACGACTGTCAACTCGCAGCCCGAGTTCGTCGACCTGACAACGGGCGGCGGTGGCGCATCTAGTGCGACGGCTGCGGCCGAGAAAAAACAGTCCAGCTGTCCGACCACCAGCCGCAAGCACAAGCCCAAGCTGAAGTGCAACCCCTCAACCGAGGCGGCGCTGCTCGCGCTGCTGAAGGCCGAGACGCTCTCGCTTCAGAAGCAGCTTGCCTCGTCCTCTAAGGGCAGCGGCGGTGGCGCCGGTGCCGGCGGCGGATCGCAGGCGGCGGCAAGTCCGGCCGGGGGGGCCGGCGGCGGCTCGGGCAGCGGGGCGGGCTCGAGCGGCGGCGCAAGCTCGAGCGCCGGTGCGGGCAGCAGCGGCAGCGGAGGCACAGCTCAGGCGATCCTCCAGACGACCTCCAACCAGCTGGACGTTGTTGTAGACCTCGACGCGACCAAGCAGAGCGAAGCGACCGTTGGCGAGCCGGTCACGGTTCAGATGCCGAACGGCAGCGTCGTCAACGGCACGATCACGCAGGTCAGCCCGATCGCTCAGAGCAGCTCGGGGAGCGGCAGCTCCGGCTCCAGCAGCTCGGGCTCCGGATCCGGCTCCGGCTCGGGCTCCGGCTCGCCGTCCGCCACGATCCCAGTGACTATCGCGGTGCACGGCAAGCTGCCCGCGTATGGGCTCGACCAAGCTGCGGTCAGCGTCAACTTCCAGCAGCAGGTCGAAAACAACGTCCTGTCCGTTCCGGTCACCGCGCTGCTCGCTCAGGCCGGTGGAGGCTACGCGGTTCAGGAAGCACTTTCGCCACACAGGCTGATCCCGGTGACGCCGGGGTTGTTCGCGGCCGGGTACGTGCAGGTATCGGGCGCGCAGATCTACCCGGGTCTTCAGGTCACAGACTCACAGGGATGAGCGGCGACGCTGTCCTGCTGAATGGCGTCGGCAAGGAATATGCGGGCGGAGTGCACGCGCTGCGCTCGGTGGACCTGCGGATCGAGAGCGGCGAGCAGCTCGCAGTGGTCGGTCCGTCGGGCTCCGGCAAGACGACGATGCTGACGATCATGGGCACGCTCGAACGCCCGACAAGCGGCGACGTGCGGGTCGCCGGCTGCGAGGTCGAGCGCGCGTCTGACCAGGAGCTCGCCGGCCTCAGGGCCCACCAGATCGGGTTCGTGTTTCAGGGCTTCCACCTCCAGGAGGGGATGACCGCGGTGGACAACGTCGCCAATGGAATGCTCTACACCGGCATGCCAGTACGCGAACGTCGCGAGGCGGCCCGCGCCGCTCTCGAACGCGTCGGCCTCGGTCACCGGCTCGAGCACCGGCCGCCGATGCTGTCGGGCGGCGAGCGCCAGCGGGTCGCGATCGCTCGCGCGATCGCCAAACGCCCCGTGATCGTGTTAGCCGATGAGCCGACCGGGAACCTCGACTCAAAGTCGGGGGCCGAGGTGCTCGCGCTGCTGCACGAGCTCGGCTCCGAGGGCGCGACGCTGGCGCTGATCACGCACGACGAGCACATCGCCGACACGTTCCCCCGCCGCATCCAGATGCGCGATGGCGAGATCGTGGGTGACGAATGAGCATCGCGGCCGCGGAAGCGTCCCTACCGGCTCCGGGGCGTCGGCAGGCTGGCAATGGCGGCTCGCGGCTGGCGCCGCACGAGCTTCTCGGCGTCGCGCTCCAAGGGCTCAGACAAAGAAGGCTCCGCGCCGCCCTGTCAGCGCTCGGGATCGCGATCGGTATCGGCGCGATGGTTGCGGTGGTGGGTGTCTCAGCCTCGAGCCAGGCGAACCTGCTGGCGCTGATCGACAGTCTCGGCACGAACCTCCTGACCGTCACCCCTGGTCAGACGTTCCTCGGCTCCAACGAGACTCTGCCCACCACCGCGGTCGGGACGATCCATCACATGGGGGCGGTCGAGCAGGTCTCGGCCGTTTATCAGGTGTCGGGCGCGACCGTGCTGCGTACGCCGTACGTGCCCTCGTCGCAAACCGGCGGCATCGGCGTCGACGCGGCCGACCCGGGCCTGCTGAAGGCGGTCTCGGGCCAGCTCGCGGCGGGCCAGTTCCTGGACGCCAACAACGACAGCTTCCCGACCGTGGTGCTCGGCGCCCAGGCGGCGAACACGCTCCAGGTCTCCAACGTGTCGGGGCGGCTCCAGCTGTTTCTCGGTGGAACGTGGTTCACGGTCATCGGGATTCTGAAGCCGGTCGTGCTCGATCCGAACCTCGACTCGACGGCGTTCATCGGCCTGCCGGTCGCCGAGCGGCTGTTCCAGACGACCGCGAATCCCTCGGAGATCTACGTGCGCGCGAACGTCAACAACGTCACGCAGGTGTCGAACCTGCTTGCGCCGACGGCCGACCCGCAGCAGCCCGACGGTGTGCAGGTCAGCCGCCCGTCCGATGCACTCCAGGCGCGGGCCGCGGCCAAGGGTCAGTTCACATCGCTGCTGCTCGGGCTGGGCGCCGTGGCGCTGCTGGTCGGCGCGATCGGGATCGCGAACATCATGGTGATCTCGGTGCTCGAGCGCCGGACCGAGATCGGCCTGCGGCGCGCGCTCGGCGCGACCCGGCGCCACATCTCCTCGCAGTTCCTGACCGAGTCCGCGCTGCTGGCTGCGCTCGGCGGGGTCGCGGGGCTCCTCCTCGGTGCGCTCGCGACGCTCGGCTACGCGCTCGCCAAGAACCAGCCCTGGGTCGTGCCCACTTATGTACTGGTCGCGGCGCCGGCGGCCGGGTTCGTGATCGGCGCGATCGCCGGCCTCTACCCGGCAGCCAAGGCGGCGCGCCTCAGCCCGACCGAAGCGCTGCGATCCTCGTAAGTGCTGCTACGCGGCGCCTGCGGACGCTGCGCGTAAAGCGTCGAGGATCTCCTCGGGCTTGGCATTGTCGCTCGCGTCATCAGACATGTGCGACCAGGCGACCTCGCCGTCCGGTGTGATGACCATCGCACCGCCGAGCTGAGCCGGGTGACCGACGGTGCGTCCCTGGTGGACGCCGAGCTTGCGCCCGGTCGAGATGCCCTTGGACATGACCTTCGGACCCAGGAGCTCGCCCATGGTCGCGATCTTGGCGCCCGCGGCCTTGTAGCTCTCGCGCCGCTCGTCGGCGAGGATCGGAAGCTCGATCTCCTGCCGGCGCCGGAAGTGCGCCGCCTGCCGCGGGGTGGCCTGTCCGATCAGCATCAGCTTGCCACCGAACTCATCCCGGGCGCGGTCCAACTGGACCGCGTGTGCGCGACAGAAAGTTCAGCCGTAGTGCCTGAGCCAGACGAGCGCCACCGGTCCGTCGCGCCACAGGTCGCCGAGGCGAACCTCGTTGTCTTCCAGGTCGAGGAGGCGAATGTCCGCGAGTGCGTCGGCCTTGGCCGGCGGGTTCGTCTGCTGACGTGTTGTGGCCGCTCCCAACATACTTCCGGCGGTGGAGCCTATCTGGAACCCGTCCCCGGAGCGAATCGAGCGTGCGACGCTCACGCGCTACCAGCGAGAGCTGGGGTTCGATTCCTACGAGGCGCTTAGGCGATGGTCGGTCGATCAGCTCGAGGACTTCTGGTCCTCGATCGTGGACTTCTTCGACGTGCGCTTCAGCGAGCCGTTCACCGCAGTGCTGGGCGCGCGCTCGATGCCCGGGGCTGAGTGGTTCCCCGGCTCGAGCCTCAGCTACTCGGAGCATGTGTTCCGCGACAAGGATCCCGACGCCGTAGCGGTTCGGCACGCGTCAGAGCTGCGGCCGCTGGACGAGTGGACGTGGGACCGGCTGCGTTCCGAGACGGCGGCGGTCGCCGCGGGCCTGCGCGACCTTGGCGTCGGCCGCGGGGACCGCGTCGCGGCTTACATGCCCAACATCCCGGAGACCGTCGCGAGCTTCCTCGCGTGCGCTTCGATCGGAGCGGTTTGGTCCTCCGCCGCGCCCGAGTTCGGGGCCCGCAGCGTGATCGACCGCTTCAGCCAGATCGAGCCGAAGGTCTTGCTGGCGATCGATGGCTACCGCTATGGCGGCAAGGACTTCGATCGCTCCGAGCAAGTGCGGACGATCGCCGATTCGATCGGCGCCCGACCGGTGCAGCTCGGCTACCTCGATGGCTCAGGGTGGGAGGACGGCTTCCTCGGCGATGGCACGCTCGAGTTCGCCCCGGTCCCGTTCGATCACCCGCTCTGGGTCCTGTACAGCTCTGGGACGACAGGGCTCCCCAAGCCGATCGTGCACGGCCATGGCGGGATCCTGCTCGAGCAGCTCAAGAAGGGCCATCTGCATCTCGACGCGCAGGCCGACGACCGCCTGTTCTGGTTCTCGACAACCGGCTGGATGATGTGGAACTTCCTCGTCGGAGTGCTGCTGACCGATGCCTCGATCGTCCTCTACGACGGCAGCCCGGCGGGCGATGTGCTCTGGCGCCTTGCGCGCGAGAGCGGCATCACCACCTTCGGCACGAGCGCGGCGTACATCTCCGCGTGTATGAAGGGCGGCGTCTCACCGGGGCCTGCAGCCGTCGCTGCGCGCGGTCGGCTCGACGGGCTCGCCGCTTTCGCCCGAGGGCTTCCGCTGGGTGTACGACGAGCTCGGCGAGGACGTGTGGCTGTTCTCGACCTCGGGCGGGACCGATGTGTGCACCGCGTTTGTCGGTGGGGTGCCGACGTTGCCGGTGTATCTCGGCGAACTCCAGGCCCGCGCGCTCGGTTGCGCGATCGAGGCGTGGTCCCCGGACGGCGAGCCGCTGGTAGGCGAGGTCGGCGAGCTCGTGATCACCGAGCCGATGCCGTCGATGCCTGTGTCCTTCTGGGGCGACCCCGACGGGGAGCGCTATCGCGAGGCCTACTTCGAGATGTTCCCGGGCGTCTGGCGCCACGGCGATTGGATCGAGATCACCTCGCGCGGGACCGCGATCATCTACGGCCGCTCAGACTCGACGATCAACCGGGGCGGCGTGCGGATGGGGACGAGCGAGATCTATCGAGCGGTGCTCGCGCTGGAAGAGGTAGTCGACGCGATGGCGATCGACGTGCCACGGCCCGGCACGGACGGATGGCTGATGCTGTTCGTCGTTCTCCGAGATGGCTCGTCGCTTGACGATCAGCTCGTCGCCGAGATTCGACGCCGCATCCGTGAGGACTGCTCGCCACGCCACGTCCCCGACGAGATCCGCCAGATCGGCGAGGTCCCGCGGACGCTGTCCGGGAAGGTGCTCGAGGTTCCCGTCAAGCGCATCCTCACGGGGACGCCCGTCGAGAAGGCGGCCAGCCGCGAGTCGCTCGCGAATCCGGCGGCGCTCGATTACTTCGTCGAGCTCGCACAGACCTCGTGAGCGCTTTCCGTCGCGCCAACCGCAGACCCGGGCTCGTGCGCGCGATCCGCACGACGCGCGAGCTGCTCCCGGGGGACGAGAACTTTGGCGACCGGGTGTCAACCGCCGGAGACCAGCCGGCCGAGGTGATCGCGCGCTACCTGGCGGAGCGCGGCGAGCGTGGCGAGACTGCCGCGCGCGAAGCGGGTCTCGCGGCGCTCCAGGTCTGGCAAGCGCTGTCGCAGCGGATGGGCCGCGGCGCCGGCATGGTGACCGCGACGATCCTGTTCACCGACCTCGTCGGCTTCTCCTCCTGGGTGCTCGAGGCGGGCGACGAGGCCGCGCTCGAGGTGCTGCGGGCCGTGGAGGGCGTCGTCGAGCCGTCCGTCGCCGCCCGCGGCGGGAGGATCGTCAAGCGTCTCGGGGACGGGCACATGGCGGTGTTCGTCGACCCGCAAGACGGCGTCGAGGCCGCCCTGACGATCCAGCAGGAGCTCTCGGTGCTCGCCGCCGCCGGGCATCGGCCCCGCCTTCGCGCCGGCCTCCACGTCGGCCAGCCCCGCACTCTGGCCGGCGACTATCTCGGGACGGATGTCAACATCGCGGCGAGGGTGGGGGAGGCGGCCGGCGCCGGCGAGGTGCTGGTGTCCGACGCCGTCCTGGAGGCGATCGACACCAGCGACCTGGAGGTCAAACGGGTGCGATTCCGGGCCAAAGGCGTCCCCCGCGAAGTGAGGGTTTTCCGGGTTTCTCGGCTCTGAGGGGGGCGAAAAGCGGGGCGTTGGGGCCTAAGGGGTCATAGTGACCCCTTATCGCCCAAACATCGAGCGAGCCATCGCCCAGTTGGCGGCGAAGCAGCGGGGCTTCGTCACCCGCTGGCAATTGCTCGGCCTTGGTCTGGGCGTCGACGCCATCAAGTACCGCCTCCGCATTGGGCGCCTTCATCGAGTCTTTCCGGGCGTGTATGCCGTGGGCCATCGTCGCGATGCCCCGATGGACCTGGCGATGGCTGCGGTGCTTGCCTGCGGCGAGGGTGCGGTTCTGAGTCATCTTTCGGCGGCCAGCCTGTGGGGGTTCATCGCGGGCTGGCGTCGGCCGTTCGAAGTGATAGCGGTGATGGATCGGCGGCCGCCCGGAATCAAGGTTCATCGCTCGTCGCTCACCGCAGCCGACAAGCGCCGCCACTGGGGCATTCCCGTGACCAGCCCAGGCCGCACCGTTCTCGACTGCGCGCCGCATCGTAGCGGAGCCTCGCGCCGCTTCGTCAACGACGCCAGGCTGTCGAAGTGGATGACCGACAACCAGCTTGCGGAGGCCATTGAACGCCATCCACGCCACCCCGGAGCGAGACTCGTGCGCCCCGTCCTCGACGACGGCATCACCCGCTCGCCCCTCGAGGACAAGTTCGTCGCGTTCATCAAGCGCTTCGACCTCCCGATGCCCGAGCTGAACTTCCCGCTCAACGGCCGGATTCTCGATGCGTTTTACCCCGACGAGGGCGTGATCATCGAGCTCGACAGCTGGCAGTTCCACAAAGACCGCCAGACGTTCGAGCGGGACCGGGACAAGGATGCGGAGGCCAAGGCGGGCGGCCTGGATACCGTCCGCATCACCGACTCCCGGATGAATGAACGCGAAGCCGTCCGTCTGAAGACGATCCTCGCCTCGCGGCGCTAAGGTGCCCCATGAGGCGAGAGAGTGTCTAGACAAACCTGTGTTGCCGTGATCGGTGGCGGATCGTGGGGCACCACCGTCGCGTCGCTGACTGCGCGAAACGCGCCGACGATCCTGTGGGCCCGGCGCACCGACGTCGCAGAGGAGATCGAGCGCGAGCACGCCAACTCGGAGTACCTGCCGGGCGAGGAGCTTGATCCCGCGCTGCACGCCACCTCGGACCTCCGTGAGGCCGTCGAGCAGGCCGATGTGCTCGTGATGGCCGTCCCCTCACACGGCTTCCGCGACGTGCTCACCCAGGCGACGCCCTACGTCCGGCCGTGGGTGCCGATCGTCAGCCTGACGAAGGGGCTCGAGCGGGGCACGGACAAGCGCATGACGGAAGTGATCGAGGAGCTCTTGCCCAGGCATCCCGCGGGCGTGCTCGCCGGACCCAATTTGGCCCGCGAGGTGCTCGAGGGCTACGCCGCAGCGGCGGTGCTCGCGATGCCAGAGGAACGGATGGCCGTCGCCCTCCAGAGCGTTTTTACCCGCACGGTCTTCCGCGTTTACGCGAGCAGCGATGTCTGTGGAGTCGAGGTGGCCGGTGCGCTGAAGAACGTGTTCGCGATCGCGGCCGGGATGGCGGCCGGGCTCGGCACGGGCGACAACACGCGCGCGCTGGTGATCGCGCGCAGCCTGGCCGAGATGACCCGACTCGGAGTCACGATGGGCGGCCAGCCGCACACATTCGCGGGCCTGGCCGGGATGGGCGACCTGCTCGCCACGTGCATCAGCCCGCTGAGCCGCAACCGGAACGTGGGGGAGCAGCTCGCTCAAGGCCGCACGCTGCAGGAGATCACCGACGAGATGCAGATGGTCGCCGAGGGGATCAAGACCTCGAAGGTCGTGATGGAGCTCGGCGAGCGATATGGACTCGAGCTTCCGATCGCGCGCGAGGTCGACGGGGTGATCAACGGGGGGCGCTCACCGCAGGACGCGTTCCGCGGGCTGCTCCGGATGCGCCCCACAACGGAGCTCCAGGCGGGGTGAGCGCGACTACGCAACTGCCCGAGCCCGCGCTCGTCGTGTCGTTCGCAGAAGCGTCGACCGAGCGGGACGTACTGAGCGAGTGGCTGAACGGCACCCAGTGCGTCGATCCGGATGGGCTCGAGCAGGCGCTGTCCAACGCCGAGGACGACCCATGGGTGGTCCCCGTACGGGTGCTGTGGCTTCCGCGAGAGCGGAACGGCAGCCGCGCGGCGAGCGTAAGAGACCTGCTCTCGCTCACGAACCCGCGTCATCCGGGTAGGCGCGCCCAGGCGCAAATCCTGCGCAAGGAGCCGGACCGCTGCCGCGTTCTAACCGGTGAGCCGGCGCGGGTGACCGAGCTGCGGCAACGGTTCGAGCGCCAGCCGACGGCCGACGGGTTCGCCGCGTTCGTGGGGCGGCAGGCCGTGCTGGCGCTCGCGCGGGCCGAGCGAGCGCTCGCCGGATTGCAGTACAAGGTCCCGCAGCTCGTGGTCGAAGAGATCTCCACGAGCGCCCGCTTTCGCGGGCGAATCGGCGAGCTGGCCGAGCGGCTGGAGCGGCCAGTCCACGAGGTCGAGGCCGAGGCCGAGGGCTACCTCCAGGAGATGGTTGCGGCCCATAGCCGTCTGGCGATCGACGCGTGGGGGCAGTTCGGGCGCTGGCTCAGCCGGGCCTACTCGGTCGAGGTCGACGAGGCGTCGCTGGCGCAGGTCAAGCAGCTCAGCAGGCGGTACCCGCTCGCGTTCCTGCCCAGCCACCGCTCATACCTGGACCCGCTCGTGCTGCGCACGGTTCTGCACGGCCAGGGGTTCGCACCCAATCACGTGCTCGGAGGGCTGAACGTGTCGTTCTGGCCGATCGGACCGGTCGCGCGCCGCAGCGGCGTGGTCTTCATCCGGCGCAACGTGCGCGGGGAGCCGGTCTACAAGCTCGTGCTGCGCGAGTACATCGGCTATCTCGTACGCAAGCGCTTCAACGTCGAGTGGTACATCGAGGGCGGCCGCACGCGCACCGGCAAGCTTCGCCCGCCGCGCTACGGGCTACTGAACTATCTCGTCGACGCCCACCGGGACGGAGCGAGCGAGGACATTGCGCTGATCCCCACGACGATCGTCTACGACCAGCTTTACGAGGTCGAGGCGATGGCCGCCGAGGAGCACGGGGCCCCCAAGACGCCCGAGAGCCTGTCGTGGCTTGTCGGCTACGCGCGCGCGCAGGGCCGCGGCTTCGGCAAAGTGCGAGTTGATTTCGGCGAACCGCTGCTGCTGGGCGAGGCACTCGACGAGAGCCACGAGCATCCGGTCGAGCGCGTCGCGTTCGAGGTCTGCCATCGCATCAACCGAGCGACGCCGATAACCGAGACCGCCCTGGTGACGCTCGCGCTGCTGGGAGCGGAAGACCGAGCGCTGACACTCGAGGAGATTCGCGGAACGCTCACGCCGCTGCTCGGCTACGTAGGGATCCGCAAGCTCCCGATGACGAACCGGCTCGATCTGAGCACTCCGGACGGCGTGCGCCAGGCGCTCGCCGCGCTGACGAGCCACGGCGTCGTGCGGAGGTTCGACGGAGGGCTCGAACCCGTGTGGTCGATCGCCTCCGAGCGCCACCTCGAGGCGGCCTTCTACCGCAACTCGGTTGTGCACTTCTTCGTCGGACGGGCGATCGCCGAGCTCGTGCTCGTGCGCGTCGCGGAGGAGACCGTCCCCGACGCCGTCGTCGACGGCTGGGAGGAGGCGCTGCGGATCCGCGACCTGCTCAAGTTCGAGTTCTTCTTCGCGCGCAAGCGAGTGTTCGGCCAGGAGCTGCGCGAGGAGCTCGAGCTGATCGACCCCGGCTGGGAGCGGCGCGCAGGCGAGGAAGGAGCCGCCTGGGATGCCCTTGAGCGCTCCGGCCTGTTGATCGCGCCGCGCGTCCTCGCGTCGTTCCTGGAGGCCTATCTCGTCGTGGCCGAGCGGCTCGCGGCCGGCGACGATCCGGCGGATGAGGCCGCATTCGTCGCCCGCTGTCTCGGCGTGGCGCACCAGCAGCGGCTGCAAGGACGGATCAAGAGCACCGAATCGATCTCGCGTGAGCTGTTCTCGAACGCTCTGAAGCTCGCGAACAATCGTGGCTTGGAGCGCAGCGAGTCGCTCGCCGCAGAGCTGAGGACGCTCGTGGGACGCGTCGAGAAGTTGCGAGCGCTCGCGGCTGGATGAGCGCGCGCGAGCTACTCGAGGAAGTCGAGCGCGCTCCGCGCGGCCCCAAGATCGGCGCGTTCTTCGACTTCGACGGAACGCTGATCGACGGCTACTCCGCCCGCGTCTTCTACGAGGATCAGATCCGACGCTTCGAGCTTTCGCCCGGGCAGATGGCTCGGTCGGCACTCGCCGGCCTCGACATGGCCGTTAGGGGATCGGACGTCTCCCAGCTGATGAAGATCGCGGTCGGCAACTGGGCCGGCCATCGCGAACAGGAGGTACGCGAGCTGTTCGCGCGGCTGTTCAAAGAGCGGATCGCCGGCATGGTCTATCCCGAGGCGCGCGAGCTCGTCAACGCGCACCGGAAGGCGGGGCATACCGTTGTGCTGGCTTCGAGCGCCACGCGCTACCAGCTCGACGCGCTGGCCGACGACCTAGAGGTCGAGCACGTGCTCTGCTCGGAGGTTGAGATCACGAAGGGTTACTTCACCGGCTTCGTCTCAGGCGAGGTGCTGTGGGGAGACGCCAAGGCACGGGCGGTCGAGCGATTCGCCGGTGCGCGGCATGTCGATCTGAGCGCGGAGCTTCGCCTATGCCAACGGCGATGAGGACGTCGCGTTTCTGAAGACCGTCGGCAATCCGCGCCCGCTGAATCCTCAGGAGGGTCTCGCGCGCACCGCGCAAGAGCTTGGTTGGCCTGCTAGCGATCTGCAGGCGCGAGGGCGCCCCGGAATAACGGACGTCGTGCGCACCGGCGCGGCGCTCGCGGGCCTCGGCGCAGCCGGGGGCATCGGGCTGGCGGTTGGGCTGCTGAGTGGCAACCGCCGCCAGGGGGCGAACGTGGCCGCGGCGATCGGCCCCGATCTCGCGCTGGCGCTGGCAGGTGTGCAGCTCAACGTCACCGGCGAAGAGCACCTCTGGTCGCATCGCCCGGCGGTGTTCATCTTCAACCATCAGAGCTCGCTCGATGTCGCGATCATCGGCGCGCTGGTGCGTCGCGACCTGACCGGTGTGGCCAAGAAGGAGGCCGCCAACGACCCACGCTTCGCCCCGATCGGCTACGTGGTCGACGTGGTCTACGTCGATCGCTCCAACAGCCGGCAGGCGCGCGCGGCGCTAAAGCCGGTCGTCGATCGGATCAAAAGCGGAACGTCGATTGCGATCGCGCCGGAAGGCACCCGGAGCGCGACCGCGCGGGTCGGGCCGTTCAAAAAGGGAGCCTTCCACCTCGCGATGCAGGCGGGTGTTCCTCGTGGTGCCGGTCGTGATCCGAAATGCCGGTGAGCTGATGTGGCGTCGGTCGCTCGTGATCCGTCCGGGCACGGTTGATGTAGCCGTGCTCGAGCCGATCTCGACCGCCGACTGGACGGTCTCGTCGCTGTCGGATCGGGTCGCGGAGGTCCGCGAGCGGTTCGTTCAGACGCTCGAGGAGTGGCCGCAGTGATTCTTACGCTGCTCTAAAACAGCCTTGCCATAGTCCTTGGCGATGGCTACTCGACGCAAGCTCGCTATCGGCGCGGCGGTGCTCGCAGGCTGCGCTTTTGCCGGTGGTGCCTATGCGGCCACGAACGAGACGAGTCCCAGGCAGGCTTTCCTGAACGACGTCGCGAGCCGGCTGCACGTCAGCCCGCAGCAGCTTCAGTCGGCCCTGCAAGGCGCTACGACCGATCAGCTCCAGGCCGCGGTCAGAGCCGGGCGGCTGACTCAGGCCCAGGCGAACGCGATCGAGCAGCGGATGCGCGTAGGCCGCGGGCCCGCGTTGCCGTTCTTCAGGTTCCGGCATACGGGCCGTCTCGCAGGCGGTTCGCTCATGGCGGCGGCGCGCTACATCGGGATCAGCCAGAACCAGTTCTTCGACCAGCTCGCGTCCGGCAAGTCGCTGGCCCAGATCGCGACGGCCCACGGCAAGTCCGTCGCCGGGCTCGAGAGCTCGATGGTGGCGGCCTCGCGATCGATGCTCGACCGCCTACGCGCCAACGGCCTGATCACGAGCGCCCAGGAGCAGAAGGCAGTGAGCCGGCTACAGGCGCGTATCGAGCAGCTCGTCAACCGGACGGGTGTGAGACCCCGATTCGGGCCGCGGTTCGGCCCACCTCCGGGGCAGTGGCCGCTCGTACGTCCCAGCAACGCCCCGCCGCCACCAGGCCCGCCCCCTGGTCCTGGTCCAGGCTCGTTGCCCTTCCCGCCGGCGTAAGTCTTACGCAGCTCTCATTCGGGCCTGCTTACCTTTGGGTAGAAGATGAAGTCGCTTGTACGCATCCTTCCGATCGCCGCCGTCGCCGCGATAGTCGGCGCCGTCGTCGCGATTGTCGTGGACGGCGGTAACGGCAACACGTCGACCACCACGACCGTCCTGGCGCCGTCGCGCTCGTCCGAGCCGACGTCGTTCACCAGCACCCGCGGTCTGACGATCAACCAGATCTACAGGCTCGCCGATCCGGGAGTCGTCGACATCACCACGACCTCGACCCAGAACGCGCAGGGCTTCTTCGGCTTCGGCCAGCAACAGACCCAGGGCGAGGGCGCGGGTGTGGTCTACAACTCAAAGGGCGACATCGTCACCGACGAACACGTCGTATCGGGCGCCAACCAGATCACAGTGACCTTCTCCGACGGCCACAAGGCATCAGCAAGCGTCGTCGGTTCGGACACGGGTGCGGACGTCGCGGTGATCCACGTCAACGCCCCGGCGTCAGAGCTTCACCCGTTGACGTTCGCGGATTCCAGCAAGGTCCAGGTGGGCGACAGCGTCGTGGCGATCGGCAGCCCGTTCAGTCTCCAGAACACGATCACCTCCGGGATCGTGTCGGCGGTCGGGCGCACGATCTCGGCGCCCAACTCGTTCACGATCCCGAACGCGATCCAGACCGACGCCGCGATCAACCCGGGCAACTCTGGCGGGCCGCTGCTGAACGCCTCCGGCCAGGTGATCGGGCTCGCGGACCAGATCGACACAAACAACCAGACCTCCCAGGGTCAGGGATCTAACTCGGGCGTCGGTTTCGCGACCCCGTCGAACACCGATGCTCGGATCGCCAACCAGATCATCAACACCGGCAAGGCCCAGAACGCCTACGTCGGCGTAAGCCTCAACCAGCAGATCGGCGGCGGCGCCGCGATCTCGAACAACAGCAACGCGGTCGTCTCCGGCGGCCCGGCCGACAAGGCCGGATTGAAGCCCGGCGACCTGATCACCGCCGTCAATGGCCAGGCGATCGGCTCCGTCAACCAGTTCGTCGCGACGATCGCCAACTACGCGCCCGGCGACACCGTGACGCTGACCGTCAAGCGCGGCGGGCAGACCAAGTCGATCAAGCTCACGCTCGGCTCACAGCCGGCCAACGCGCCCTCAGTGGCAGCGGCGCCGTAGCTACCCCTTCTGGGTCATAACGACGATCCCCACGACGACCGCCGCCACGGCGCCCGCTACGCATACGACCGCTAGCGCGGCCCAAGCGACGCCCGCCACCGTACGCCGCTCGCGCAATGCGTCGAGCAGACCGGCGGTGCTCGATACCCCGAGCGCGAACACGACGGTTATCCCGATCCCCGCGACCAGGGAGTAGAGCACCGCCTTTCCCAGCGTGGTCGTGTTGACGATCGCGGCCATCATGCCTCCGCAGGTGCGGCCATTTGCTGACGCCGCACGGTCGCCGCGAGTGCGAGCCCCGTCAGTGCAACGAGTGAGATCAGGACCGGGCCGAGCGCGCCGGATCCGAACGCATGCGCGATCCACCACGCCAGGGCGCCGACGATTCCCGCGGCGGGCAGCGTAAGCGCCCAGGCCACGACGATCGTGCCCGCAACTCCCCAGCGCACGGCCGAAAGGCGCTTTGCGGCGCCGGCTCCCATCACGCCACCGGAGATCACATGGGTCGATGACAGCGGGTAGCCAAAGTGCGATGAAGCGAGGATCACAGCGGCGCCGGCTCCCTGCGCGGCAAAGCCCTGGGCCGTGTCCATCTTGATGATGCGGCTGCCGAGCGTGCGGATGATCCGCCAGCCACCGACGTAGGTCCCGAGCGCGATCGCAGAGGCCGCGGAGATCACGACCCAGGTCGGGACATGAAAGTGCTCGCCGCTCAGGCTCCCGTGGGCGATCAGCGCCAGGCTGATGACTCCCATCGTCTTCTGTGCGTCGTTGGTCCCGTGGGCCAACGACAGCATCCCGCTGGAAACGATCTGGCCAAACCTGAAACCACGATTGACCACGCCTGGCCGTCGGCGCCCGACCAGGCGGTAGGTCAGCACGATCGAGATGCCGGCGACCAGGAAGGCCACGATCGGAGCGATCAGCGCAGGGATCACCACCTTGCCGACGACGCCCGCCGCCTTGACGCCGCCGCTGCCGGCGGCCGCGAGCATTGCTCCGACGACGCCTCCGATCAGGGCATGCGACGAGCTTGATGGCAACCCGTAGAGCCAGGTCAGCAGGTTCCAGGCGATCGCCCCGATCAGCCCGGCGAAGGCGATCGTCTCGGTGATCTGGTGGGCGTTGATGATGCCGGTGGCGACCGTGGCCGCGACCTTCAGCGAGATGAACGCGCCGACGAAGTTGGCCGCCGCCGCAAGCGTCACCGCGACCCGGGGTGAGAGCGCGCGCGTCGAGATCGACGCGGCGACGACGTTGGCCGTGTCGTGAAAGCCATTCGTGAAGTCGAACGCGAGCCCAGCGCCAACCACGATCACCAAGAGCAGATCTGAATGCACTAGGGCTAGGCGGCCGGTGCGTTGGCGAGCGCGAGAGTGCGCTCCGTGAGCTCACGGTGCACGCTACGAGTTCGCCGCTGCCTGCGTCTCCAATTGCCGTCCGGCTGGAGCACCCAGCCGAAGGTGTCGTCGGCCAGACAACGCTCGAGCGTGTCCTCGAGCTCGGCCTGAAGCTCGGGGCTCTCCACCGGCGCCAGCAACTCGACGCGCGTATCGAGGTTCCGCGGCATCAGGTCGGCGGAGCCTATGTAATAGCGGTGCTCCTCGCCGCGATGGAAGGCGTAGATCCGTGAGTGCTCGAGGAAGCGGCCCACAATCGAGACGACGTTGATCGTCTCCGAGATCCCCGGCACACCAGGCCGAAGGCAGCAGATTCCACGCACGTTGAGGTCGATCGGGACGCCCGCGCGCGAGGCGCGATAAAGCGCTTCGATGCAACGGCGGTCAACGAGCGCATTCATCTTCATCACGATCCGCGCGGGCTTGCCGGCCTTGAACGCCTTGGTCGTGCGCTCGATCTCCTCGAGAAGCGGCTCGCGCATCGCGTCGGGCGCGACCAGGATCTTGTGCCGTCGCAGGGGATGGCCGTAGCCGGTCAGCGTGTTGAACAGACTTGCGACCTCGGCGCCGAGCTCGGGGTCGGCCGAGAAGAGCCCGAAGTCCTCGTACAGGCGCGCCGTCCGGGCGTGGAAGTTCCCCGTGCCGATCATGACGTAGTCGCGCACCGAACGGCCCTCGCGACGGACGACCAGAATCGCCTTGGCGTGCGTCTTCAGCGCCGGGATGCCGTACACGACGTGGGCACCGACCTTCTCGAGCTCGCGCGCCCAGCGGATATTCCGGCGCTCGTCGAAGCGTGCCTTGAGCTCCACCAGACAAACCGCCTGCTTACCGCGCTCGGCGGCCTCGATCAGCGAGGGCACAAGCGCCGAGTCGTCGGAGGTGCGGTAGACGGTCATCTTGATCGCGAGCACATTCGGGTCCTCGGCCGCCTGCCTCACGAACCGCTCGACGCTGCTACCGAACGACTGGTAGGGGAAGTGGACGAGCAGGTCACCTTCGCGGATGGCGGCGAACACGTCGGGCTCCTCGTCGGCCTCGGTGGCGCCGAAAGCGGGGTGACTGAGCGGCGTCCAGGCCGGCAAGCGCAGCTCGGGATGACCCTCGAGATCGACGATCTCCTGCAGATCGGAAAGATCGAGCAGGCCGTCGACGTCGTACACCTGTTGCTCGTCGACGCGCAGCCATTCCACCAGTCGGGAGCGCAGCATGCGGTCGATACCGGCCGACACCTCTAGCCGAACAACCTCGCCGAAGCGCCGCTGCCTGAGCTCTTCCTCGACCGCTTGGAGCAGGTCATCGGCCTCGTCGGAGACGGTGAAGTCGGCGTCGCGCGTGACGCGGAAGAGGCCGTGGCTGACGATCTCCATCCCCGGGAACAAGACATCCAGGTGGCGCGCGATCAGATCCTCGAGCGGAATGAACACCTCGCGCGAGATCGAGATGAAGCGCGGCAGCACCTCCTTAGGCACCTTCACGCGCGCGAAGACATCCGAGTCGAGCTCCCGGTCGCGCAACCTCACGATCAGGCTCAAGGACAGATTCGAAATGTAGGGAAATGGCCGGCCAGGGCCGATCGCCAGCGGGGTTAGCGCCGGGAAGATCTGCTCCTGGAAGTGACGCAGCAGCCGCTTGCGCGAGGCGCCTGATTCCTCGGGCGGGACGATTTTGATGCCGTGTTCGGCCAGGCCAGGGAGGACCCGCTGCATGAACTCGCGCGAATGGCGCCGGTCGAGCTTGCGGACCCGCTCGGCGATCCCTTGCAGTGTCTCGCCCGGCGAGCGGCCGTCTGGGCCGCGAGCGTCGATGCGGGCCTCGAGGAGGTCGTGGACGCCCGCCACCCGGATCATGAAGAAGTCGTCGAGGTTGTTGACGAAGATCGCCAGGAACCTGGCTCGCTCGAGTAGGGGCAGCGTTTCGTCCTGGGCCAGCTGCAGGACGCGATCGTTGAAGTCGATCCAGGAAAGCTCGCGGTTGGCGTAAAGGGCCGGGTCGCGCAGATCGACCCGGCGCCGCGCCGCGGGCTTGGCGGTCTTGCGGGGTTTCGGTGCGACGGGTGCGCGTCCGTCGGCGGACCGGCCGTTGCGCGTTGCCCGGGAAGCTGTGCGCGCGGTGTCGGCCATCGCGCCCACTTTAGATCACCAGCCGCCTTCCGAACGCGCGCTCGAACGCTTCGCCGTCGCCGTAGCGCTCGACGCTCCAGCGCGGCAGCACGAGGCTGTCGCCGCCGGCCTCGAGGTGGAGGTCGACGCCCTCCCCGTTGGCGCGCAGCCGCACGCTCGAGACCGACTGGTCGCGGCCCCGCTCGAGGTGCTCGGCGAGGCGCAGGATCACCGCACAGCGCTCGAGCAGCTCCTCGTCGCCCGATCGGCCGAACGGTTCGAGCTCGCCGAGCTTCGGCGTGCCCTTGCGGTGGTAGCGGCTGATCTGGGCGATCAAAGCCCGCTCCCGCGGATCGAAGCCGGGTAGCTCGGCCGAGACGATCAGGTACCGGGAGTGCTTGTGGTGATCGTCGTAGGCGATCGCCATCCCGACGTCGTGCAGCATCGAGGCCGCCCACAGCAGCTCGCGTTCGGCCTGGAGTCGGCTCGAACAATCCCTGCTCGACCAGCGAGTCGAACATCTCCAGCGCGAGGCGGGCGACGTGCTCGACGTGCTGCAGGTCGCTCTCGTACTGGATCGCGAGGCTGAGTACGGCCGCGGCGCGTACGTCGCCGAATAGCGGGTCGGGTTGGTCGTGTAGGAGCGTCCGGGCGAATAAGACGCCCTCGCGCAGGCCGGCCTCGGTCGCTTCAATTCCCGCGAATCCGCCCAGCTCGAGCACGGTCTCGAGCACCAGCGCGGCGGCGAGGATGATGTCGCCGCGTCCGGGCTTGATCCCGGGCAGTGTCCCGCGCTCCGAGGGCGGTAGCGCGGCGAGCTCGGACACGATCTCGCCGACGGCATCGGCTTCCAGCACGAAGCCCTGGACGCCGAGGTCGTAGTGTCCGATCGTCGAGCTCTGCACGGCGGCCGCCAGGTTGCGGACCGCCCCGCCGAGGCCGACGATGCGCTCACCGCGAGGCTCCCAGCCCTCGAGCGTCTCGCGCACACGCGCGCGCACCTTGTTCAGCTGCTTCTTTGTAGCGGGCTCATCGTCCGGCAGGAGTTCCTCGGTGAGCCGCACCGCGCCCAGTGGGAAAGAATTCATCTCGAGCGGTTGGCGCTCGGCGACCTGTGTCAGCTGGAGGCTCCCGCCGCCGAGGTCGAGCACCACGCCGTCGGTGAGGGTCGACGTGTTGACCGCGGCGACGTAGCCGAAGTACGCCTCGTCGCGAGCGGACAGGACCTCGATCTCCAGCCCGGTCGCTTGCTCGGCGAGCCGCACGAACTCGGTCCCGTTGGCGGCCTCGCGGATCGCGCTCGTGGCCACCGGGACAACATCCTCCTGTTCGAGGCCGCTGGCGCGGCAGAAGTGCTGAAACACCGACAGGGTTTCCAGCCCACGTTCGATCGCCTCGTCGCTGAGCCGCCCGGTAGCGCCCAGCCCGGCTCCGATCCGAACCGTCTCGTACAGCTCGTCGACGTGCTTCCACCATTGCTCGCCGTAGGCGTAGACGACCACGCGCCATGAGTTGGACCCCAGGTCGATGACGGCGGTTTGGCGGGCTGCGCTGCGGTTGCTTTGCGGCTGCGCGGGTGGTTCGCCAGCTCACGCCCTCATGATCGAGGGCGGGCCGGACGTGTAGCTACGTCCCTCCCCGCACGTAGCGGGCGATTGCGCATCCAAGCAACAGCGTCATGATCACCGCGCTCGAGACGCACCACTCGCAGATCGCGTGGATCGAGAACAGCTCTCGATATGTCAGATACGCGCTGACCCCGAAGCCGATCAGGGTGATCCCCAGCGTCGCGAGCCGCGTCTCCTCGCGGTCGGGCGCGATCAGAGTCGCGAGGATTCCCACGTAGCCGATCAGCCCGAGCAGCGCGACCGGCACTCCCGCGATCTTTGACCACTGGGATGTCTGAACCGTCTGGCAGCTCGAGTGGCCACCGTGACCGCCTGAGCACGCCAGCAGCTGGAAGCCGACGTAATGGACGATCGTCAGATAGGTGGCCACGCCAAGGCCAACCACTGCGAGCACGAACATGATCCGGCGCAGCTGATCGCGACGCGTGCTCTTGACTCCTTCTGCGCGCGCCTCGAGCGTCGCGCTCACGAGACCTGGTTGATCGCCGATTGGTAGGTGCCGTAGTCCGACAAGGACGTGATGTCCTGCTCGCCTTTGGGCCCGGTGACGACCACCGTTGGCGTGGCGCTCCAGCCCTTGGAGGCGGCAAAGTTCTGGTCGGTTGTGACCTGCGCTTTCAGGCTCGCCAGTGTGCTGTCGGATTGCCACCTGGAGTAGTCAAGACCGGGAACCAGCTTTGCCAAGCCGCCAAGGAAGTTCGAGTCGACGTAGCTCGTCGTCTCGTCGCCCTGGAGGTGGTAGAAGAGCTCGATGTAGTACCAGGCCTTGTTCTGCAGACCAGCGGCATAGGCGGCCGTTTGCTGAGTGGGGAAGACGCTCGGCTGCGGCCCCGAGCACGTCGCGGTGCACAACGAGCGGTAGACGAGCTTGGCCTTTCCGGTCTTGACGTCGTTGCTGATCAGCTGGTTCTCGGCGCCGAGCGCGAAGTCTCTGCACACCGGGCACTTGAGGTCACCGAACTCGGTGACGGTCACCTTCGCCGTCGGCGAGCCGAGCGTGTTGCCGGACTGAGGGATCCCCGCCAGGAGGCCGTCGACCGTCGCCGCCGCCTGCGTCGCCGCGGCGCTGTTGAGCTTCGGAGGCGAGCTGCCGCCGCTGGAGATCGCGATCGCGACGGCGATGATCGCCGCCGCAACGATGACCACTCCGCCCAGCATCCGCAGCCGACGCTCGCGCGCCGCGCGCTCGGCCTGCTCGCGTTCGAGGGCGAGACGTCTCTGGCGTGCCTGCTCCTTCTGCTCCTTGCGCGAAGCCATGAGCGAGCGAGAGTACCCAAACCGCATAAGAGCTGGATCAGAACTCGCTGCGGCGCCGGTCTGCGCGAGCGTCGGCATTTTCACCCGCTGTTTGCATGTAAAGATCCTGTGACCAGCGCCCCGCGGCATCCGGCTTACGGCCGGTGAGTGCTTTAGAGTGCCACCCATGGCGCTCGAGATGAGCGGCGGGCAAACGGTTCATCAGAGGCTCCGTAACCGCCTACGGCTTGCGGTAGTCGACCGCGACCCTGGATTCATGCAGGTGCTCGCCAAGCGGCTGGGCCCGCTGGGCTGGGATCACCGCGCGCTCTCAACCCCCCCGACGCCCGACGCCTTGGTCGCGATGCGCCTGAACGCGCTCGTGGTCGACGTCGCAGTGCTCGGCCCGGGCAGCTGGGAGTACCTCGAGCGCATCTGCTCGCGCATGCCGGGGCTGTCGGTGATCGTCTGCACCGGTCCTTCCTCGGTCGCTCAACGAGTCCGCGGGCTGAGACTCGGGTGCGATGCATGGGTGACCAAGCCTTGCCACCCCGAAGAGCTGATCGCAGTCGTCGAGGCCGCAATCAGACGCCATCGGCGCACCGAAATGCCGGGGCTCGAAGGCGCGATCGAGGTGGGGGAGATCACGATCCGCCCCGACCTCTATCAGGCGTACGCGGGCGAGGCGAGCCTCGATCTGACCGCGCGCGAGTTCGAGATCCTCCGGCTGCTCGTCCAGTCGGATCGCGTGCTGAGACGCGAGGAGATCTACGAGCGTGTGTGGGGCTATGCGATGGCTCACGGCGACCGTTCGGTAGATGTGTTCGTGCGCAAGCTGCGCCAGAAGCTCCGCGTCGCATCGCCAAGCTGGAGCTACATCCACACCCACTTCGGCGTTGGCTACCGGTTCGCTCCAGAGCCAGACGGCCTCGCGGCCGCGCACGGCCGCCGCCTCGCTCGAGGAGCCCGGCCAGCAGCCAGAGTCACAAGTTCCTCACATTCTCATCACGAGTCAGTAACGCGGGTCGGCTGACCGCCGTCCAGCATCTCGCAGTGCATGTCTGCTGCAACCGCTTCGACCGCTCGTGAGGTGCTCGACGTGGGACCCCTCCAGATCCTCCCGGAGGAGCATCTGGCTCGAGCCGGCGGCCGGCCGTTGATGCTCTCGCTCCGTGAGCTCCGTCTTCTGACCGAGCTGGCGCGGCGCGAAGGCCGGATCATGGCCCGCGAGGATCTTTTCCAGCTGGTCTGGGGCAGGGACATGCGTTCGGGTGATCGCTCGGTCGATGTGTACGTCCGCAAGCTCCGGGTCAAGCTCCAGCAGGCGCTCCCTGGATGGCGGTTCATCCATACCCACTTCGGCTTCGGCTACCGGCTTTCGGCCGAGCGGATGGCCGGGCGTTCACAAATCGTTCACATCTGATTATCCGGCCGTTCACACCGGGCCGGCCGTGCGCGAACACACTGATGACTACACCGATTAAGGAGAATGACCTTGGTAACTAGTCGTTTGACGGCAGCGATCACGGTGGGGGCCGTGGCACTCGGGATCGCGGCATGCGGCTCGAGCAGCAAGACAACCTCGTCGAGCTCTTCTGGCGGCGCCAGCTCGACCTCCAGCAGCGCCGGCGGCACCCTCAACGGCGCCGGATCGACGTTCGCGGCGCCGATCTACCAGCAGTGGGGCTCGACGCTGAAGTCGCAAGGTCTGACCGTGAACTACGCCGCGGTCGGCTCCGGCACGGGGGTCACCGACCTCCAGACCGCGACGGCCGACTTCGCCGGCGATGACGGGGCGCTGAAGTCCTCCGAGAAGGCAAAGATGAAGGGTCCGGTGCTCCAGTTCCCGGTGGCATTCGGCTCGATCACCTTGTCGTACAACCTGTCGAGCGCGAACATCAAGAGCGGGCTGAAGCTCGACGGACCGACGATCGCCAACATCTTCCTGGGCAAGATCAAGACCTGGAACGACCCCGCGATCAAGGCGCTCAACCCCGGCATGACGCTGCCGAGCACCGCGATCATGGTCGTACACCGGTCAGACTCGTCGGGCACCACCGGTGGCTTCACCAAGTACCTGTCCGACGTGAGCCCAAGCTGGAAGTCCTCGATCGGAGAGGGCAAGGTCGTCAAGTGGCCGGTCGGCACGGGCGGCAAGGGCAACTCCGGCGTCGCGGCCGTCGTCAAGCAGACCGACGGCGCGATCGGCTATGTCGAGCAGGCGTACGCGATCGAGAACGGCTTCACCTACGCGTCGGTGAAGAACTCAGCCGGCACATATGTGCTGCCGTCGATTCCGGCCACGTCGGCCGCCGCGAACGGAATCAAGGTCCCGGCGGACCTCGGAATCTCGACGATCAACTCGCCCGACGCGTCCGCGTACCCGATCGCGTCGCAGACGTTCCTCGACGTGTACACGGATCCGTGCAAGTCGGGCGGCGCGAGCTCGTCGACCGCGAAGGCGCTCAAGTCATTCTTGACCTACGCATTCGGCGCCGGCCAGCAGACGCTGGGCTCCGGGTCGAGTCAGATCCCGTATGCCCCGCTGCCCTCGTCGCTCGCTGCCAAGGACACCGC
This sequence comes from uncultured Actinomycetes bacterium, assembly GCA_963795505.1. Classification (GTDB taxonomy): domain Bacteria; phylum Actinomycetota; class Thermoleophilia; order Solirubrobacterales; family Solirubrobacteraceae; genus Palsa-465. The sequence continues at coordinate 890,766 of CAWCIB010000008.1, read as the reverse complement.
GCAGCTCGGCCAGCTGGTCTGCAACGGCTCGCCCGTGTCGTAGGACCGTAGGTGGAGGCAAGCGCCACCACCGTCAGCGGCGGCCGCTCGGTTCTCGAGCGGTCGCCGCTCAGCCGTCTTCCGGACCGCGTCCTGCAATGGACGCTGACGGCGCTCGCGGCGGCGATCCTGGTCCTGATCGCCTACTTCTTCATCCGGCTGATCGGGCAGTCGAGCACATCCATCAACCACTTCGGGCTGAGCTTCGTGTTCGGCAACGACTGGGACGCGGCGCACCTGATCTTCCGCGCTTGGCCGCTGATCTTCGGCACCCTGGTGACGTCTGTGCTTGCGCTGCTGATCGGCGTGCCGGTGGCGATCGCGACGGCCCTGTTCCTCACGGAGCTGTGTCCGCGGCGGGCCCGCGGCGCGCTGGCGATCGTGCTCGACCTGCTCGCCGCGGTCCCGTCAGTGGTCTATGGCCTGTGGGGCGTGTTCGTGCTCGCTCCCAAGCTGTTGCCGCTCGAGAAGTGGTTCGCGAGCACGTTCTCGTTCATCCCGTTCATCGGCGGCGGCACGGTGAATCTCTACAACTACTTCGTCGCCGGGCTCGTGCTGGCGATCATGATCCTGCCGATCGTCTCGGCGATCTCCCGCGAGGTGATCTCGACCGTTCCGTCCGCCGACAAGGAGGCCGCGCTGGCGCTCGGGGCGACGCGCTGGGAGATGATCAGGATGGCGGTACTGCCGTACTCGCGATCGGGGATAACCGGTGGCGCGATGCTCGGACTGGGCCGGGCGATCGGCGAGACGATCGCCGTCGTGCTCCTGATCGGCTCGAACCCGATCCTCGGGAAGCACCTGTTCAGCCCCGGCTACAGCCTTGCGGCGGTGATCGCGAACGAATTTGGCGAGGCCGCCAACCAGCCGCTGTATAAGTCGGCCCTGTTCGAGGCGGGACTCGTACTGTTCATCCTCACGCTGATCGTCAACATCGCCGCCCGGGGTTCGTCGCCCGTGGCACGCACGGCAAGCGCGCGGCCGGCGGGGCGATCGCGGGCGTGGCGATGGAGGAAGCATGAGTGCCACGGCACTCCCGATGATCAGCGCCAGGCGGCGTCGTACCGACAAGGCTGATGCGCGCTGCGCTGCTTGCTCGCGACCGTGATCGCGCTGGTCCCGCTCGCGTTCATCGTCTACTACCTGCTCAAGAAGGGCCTCTCGAGCGTCACTTCGAGCGGCTTCTTCAGCTCGGACCCGACCGGCAGCTTCTTCGGCAATCCGGGTGGGATTCGCAGCGCGCTACTCGGCACGCTCGAGATCGTCGGCCTGGCCACGGCGATCGCGGTGCCGGGCGGGATCGGCGTCGCGCTGTATCTGACCGAATACGGGAAGGGGTCGCGGTTCGCGAACGTGATTCGCTACTTCGTCGACGTGTTGACGGGGGTTCCGTCGATCGTGTTCGGGCTGTTCATCTTCATCGTGTTCGTGATCCCGAAGACGTTCGGGAGCGCGTTCGCCGGCTGGAAGGCGTCGGTCGCGCTGGCGCTCCTGATGCTCCCGATCGTGGTCCGCTCCTCCGAGGTGGTCCTGCTGCTGGTGCCCATCGAGCCTGCGTGAGGCGGCGCTCGCGCTCGGTGCCCCCCGGTGGCGAGTGATCGCGCGCGTGGTGCTGCCGACCTCGCTCTCCGGTCTGGTCACAGGCTCGCTGCTGTCCATCGCTCGGGGTATGGGCGAGACCGCCCCGCTGCTGTTCACGACCGCCGGCGCGTTCGTCGGCCACCGGCAACCTCAACGGCCAGATGAATGCGCTGCCGCTACAGATCTACAACGACATCCAGTCTCCCCGCAGCGCGATCGAAGCCCGCGCCTGGGGCGCCGCGCTGACCTTGGTAGCGCTCGTGCTGGTCTTCAACCTAATCGCGCGAATCGCCTCTCGAAGGAGCCGCATGGGATGATCCCTCCCGAAACAACGAGCAAGGAATCGATGACAGAAATGTCCACTGAGTCCGAACGGCTGGAGCCGGCCAGGATCGCAGCGCAAGCCAAGCCCGCCGAGGGCAAAAGCCGGCACCGGGCACGGCGTGAAGGTCAATGGACTGGACGCCTACTACGGCTCGTTCCAAGCGATCAAGGGGCTCGACATCGAGTTCGCCGCGAATGAGGTGACCGCGATCATCGGGCCGTCGGGCTCGGGCAAGTCAACCGTCGTGCGCTGCATCAATCGCATCCATGAGGAGATCCCGGGAGCGCGGGCGGAGGGCAGCGTCACGCTCGACGAGCTCGACGTGTATGGACCGGGAGTCGATGTCACGGCCGTGCGGCGCCTGATCGGGATGGTGTTCCAGAAGCCGAACCCGTTCCCGACGATGTCGGTGTTCGACAACGTCGCCGCGGGATTGCGCCTGACCGGGACGCGCGCCGCTGACCTGCGCGAACGGGTCCACAAGGCGCTCGGGGCGGTCGGCCTGTGGGATGAGGTCAAGGACCGCCTCGACAAGCCCGGCACGGGCCTGTCCGGCGGCCAGCAGCAGCGCCTTTGCATCGCGCGCACGATCGCGGTCGAGCCCGAGGTGATCCTGATGGACGAGCCCTGCTCGGCGCTCGACCCGGTCGCGACGCTCAAGATCGAAGAGCTGATCGACGAGCTCAAGGACCGCTACACGATCGTGATCGTCACGCACAACATGCAGCAGGCTGCGCGGGTGTCGGACTCGACCGCTTCATGCTCGACGGCGAGCTCGTAGAGCACGGGCCGACCGAGGAGATCTTCACCAACCCGCATGACGAGCGAACCGAGCGCTACGTCACCGGGAAGTTCGGGTAGCAGCCATGGCGATGCAGGAACTTCGCCACCAGTACCGCGAAGCGCTCAAGGAGCTCGAGCAGCAGACTCTCGGAGGCCTCGATCTCGTAATCCAGGCGCTTGACCGGGCGCTCGAGGCGGTCGCCTACGGCGATGCCGAGCTCGCCTCGCTGGTCGTCGCAGACGACGACCGGATCGACGGCCGCTACCTCGAGGTACACCAAGGGGTGCTGTCGATGCTGGCCCGCCAGGCGCCGGTCGCGGGCGACCTGCGGATCGTGGCGGCGCTGCTGCACATCATCCGCTGCGTCGAGCGGATGGGCGACCAGTGCGTGAACATCGCCAAGCTCGTGCCGCTGTCAGGCCACGAGTCGCCCAAGGACAAGGACATCCTCGACGCGATCGAGCGCATGGGCCGTCATGCCCGTTCGCAGGTCGCCCAGGCCAAGGACGCGTTTGCCACCCGCAACGTCGAGCTGGCCCAGGATGTCGTGCGCCAAGACGCCGAGGTCAATCGCCTGAACCGGATGATCTTCCGCCGCGCTGTCGAGATCGGCGACGAACTCGAGCAGCGCGAGTGGGCGATGTTCATGATCCTCGTGGCGCGCGCCCTCGAGCGGATCGGCGACAACACGGTCGACATCTCAGAGCAGGTGGCATTCGTCGTCACCGGCTTGTTCCGCGAGATCTCGGACACCGCGCCGGCGGTCAACCAGGGCTGAGGGTCGGCGGTCGGCCGAGTCGTCGGCCGCGTTGCGCACGTGTGACGGCAGGGCGGTCGCGGCGCACAGCAGTTCAGCCGTTCTCATCTTGGTAACCGCATGGCGTGCGGCTCTGGGTACGGTCGCGCAAGCGTCAGCGTGACCGGTTCGCTCGCCTTGGACCACGCACTGAGGTCGCGTGTCGCCCGGCTCGTCCCCAACGAAAGGAAACCTAGAACATGAGACTCAAGCGGATTGTGCTGGGACTGCTGACTGTCGCCGGTGCCGCGCTCGCGGTCATTCCGAGCACGGTGTCGGCGCACCGGTCACACTCGCGGAACGAGTCGGACACCGCGGTGCCTCACTATCGGCACATCGTCGAGATCATGATGGAAAACACCAGCTACGGCACGATCATCGGCAATTCGCTGGCCCCGAACATCAACGCACTCGCGAATCGGTATGGACTGGCGACGAACTACTTTGGTGTCACGCATCCCAGCGAGCCGAATTATGTGGCCAACATTGGCGGCTCTCTTTTTCGGCATCCAGGATGACAACCAGTTCTACTGCACGCCGGCACTAGCCACGACCGACCCCAACTGCCACGGGTACGACAGTCGACCACACGGTCGACGCGCAGTCACTAGCCGACCAGCTCACGGCAGCCGGCATGACCTGGAAGGGCTACTTCCAAAGCATGCCGTATGTCGATCCGAGCAAAGTCGTGGGCAGCGGCCCCGGGGCCAACGGCCCTTACACGTTTAAGTGGCCGAGCAACACAGACGCCCTCTATGCGTCAAAGCACAACCCGTTCGTCAACTTCAGCGGGACTCAGGGCGACTTGTCTCAGATGGTTCCCGACAACCAACTCGGCGTGATCTGCTCACCGGCCGCCTGCCGAACTACAGCCTGGTCGTCCCAGACCAATGCCACGACATGCACGGCACCGGCGGCTGTTCTGACACCAACGCCCTAATCCAGGCCGCGACCAGTATGTGCACCACCGTCAGCGAGGTCATGGCCTCGCCGAGTGGGAGGAAGGCGACAACGCCATCGTGATCACGTGGATGAGGATGACTTCAGCGACCAGGCAACCCGGAACGGGTGCTGCGGCGCCGACCCTGCGTGGCCACGTCGCGACGATCGTGATCACCAATCACAGGCCGACCACGTAACCGACAGCACCGCGTACAACCACTACTCGCTGCTCCGGACGTTCGAAGCGGCGTTCGGCCTTCCGTGTCTGGCCCACGCCTGCGACAGCGTGGTGCCGACCATGACTCCCCTGTTCGCCAACCGCCACAGGGACAGATAGCTCCATGCGCCGCGTCGGCTTACGCCTAGCGGCGTGGGGCCGACCCGCCACGACGTTCTGCGGGACCGTCCGCGTTCATGCTGGACGGCGAGCTCATCGAGCACGGGCTGACCACGCCCGCGTCGTTAGACGTCGGCGCGCGGCTAACGGTGTGCGCCGGTCGCGCCGTGGCGCGAGTTGCGCTTGCGCTTGTCCTCGAACATCGCCATGTCCGCCTTGCGCAGAAGCGCGTCGGCGCTGTCTGCGTCGGCCGGGAACGCCGCCCGGCCGATGCTGGGCGACACGCGGAGCTTGTGTCCGCGGACGGTGAATGGATCGACGAACGCGGCACGCAGCCGCTCGAACAGCTTCGTGGCCTCGTCGGGGCTGTCGTGGCCGGTCATCAGCACGGCGAACTCGTCTCCGCCCAGTCGTGCAACCAGGTCGCCGGTGCGAGTGCTGGCCTTCAGCCGCCGCGCGACTGCGCCCAGAAGCCGGTCGCCGGTGTCGTGCCCGAACTCGTCGTTGACGGGCTTGAACCGGTCGAGATCGATGTACAGGACGGTGACCAGCTTGTGGTTGCGGCGGGACTTGGCGATCGCGTGACGCAGCGCGCGGGTGAAGTCTGCGCGGTTGGCCAGTCCGGTCAGCTGGTCGTGGGTGGCCTGGTGGGTGATCTGGTCGACGAGGCGGCCGTTCTGGAGGGCAGTGGTGGCCTGGGCTGTAACGCCCGACAGCCGGTTGAGAAGATCGGGCGAGGGAGCCAGACGCTCGGGCCGGTCGCGGACAGACACCGAAAGCATTCCGAGGAACGTGTCCACCGTGACGATCGGCACTACGATCGCCGCCACGTTTCCGGCCGCCAGCATCGCCTCGCGCATGTCCGGTGGCCCTGATTCGGCGTCGAGGAAGATCGGGTCCTGCTGCGGATTGTCGATCAGCCGCTCGAGGTTGCCACCGCGAGTCGGCGTCCGGCTGAACTCCTCCGCGGGAAGCGGATCATGCGGGTCGTTCGACGTCGCTGCGGTCTTGACGATCTTTTCGCGTCCACGGTCCCACAGGAACACCGACACCCGGTCGGCGTCCACGACCAGCGGCACCGCCTCGGCCAGGCGCTGCGCGACCTCGGTGCTCGTGCCGGCGCTCGCAAGCGCCCGCGCGAGCCTAAGGAGCGCGTGGGCCTCGCTCAGTGCCGCGGCGTTGTCGAGCGCGCTTGCCGCGTAGCGGGCGAAGATCTCGAGCACTCCCCGCTCCTGCTCGAAGAAGGAGCGCTCGGACTGGAACGCGGCGACGAGGCGACCGTAGTCGCGCCGGTCAGAGCGCACCGGCACCACGAGCCACGATCCCGGGAAGTCCGTCTGCGATGGATCCAGCAGGCGCTCCGTGTGCTCCGTGAGCTCATCCTCGCCGAATCCGCGATGGTGGACGTGCGGCTTGCCGCCGGACTGCATCCGTACCGCCAGCAGGTGTCGGGGCGCGCGGACCTCGAGCGCGGCGCGGCTATCAGGCGGCGCGAGGATGTCATCGATGTCGTCGGCCGCGATCAGATCGGAGGCCGCGGCGAACAGGCTGTTGAAGCGCTGCTCGAGCCCCTCCAGCTGGCCGCGCAGCCCCTCAAGCTCCGCTCCGCCGCCCTCGCGGGAGGTTTCCGCCCACGTGATCCGGTAGATGCATTTATCGGCGCCGAGCGCGGCGCACTGGTCGTGCTCGACCGTGGCGTGATCGAGCCCGAACAAGATCGGCGCCGTCGACAACAGCCCGATCGTCCAGGCGCAGTGCTCGGCCGCCCGGGGGAAGCCGTCGATTGGCTCACAACTCAGGACCGCGGTCTGCTCGTCGACCTCGAGCGCCTCCATCTGCACGACCGCCGAGAATTTCGATGCCGAAGTCGCGATCTGGCGGTAGACGGCGCCGGGTGACCCGAGCGACCGCAGCATCGCCAGGACCGGGGACGCTGCCAACCGCTCCGCTGCGCGCTGCCCGAGCAGCCGCGGGAGCGACGGGTTGTGCGTGACTTCCATCGCCGCCCGCCACAGGCCGACCGCCTCGTCGTAGCTGGTCCAGTTCGACAGGTCGGTCAAGTACTCGACGCTGCGCTCGGTTCCGGAGCGGCGCAGCAGCTCGGCGACCGCCTCAGGTCCACCGAACTCGTTGACCTCGGCGATCATCACCGCGGACATCGAGCATGGGTAGTGGTTGCCCTCGGCCGTGTTTGTCTGACCAGGCCCCGCGCGCCTCTCCATGTCAGCCTATATCGGGTAGTTAGGGCGATTGCTGTAACGGTTTACGGGCTCTTTGGACGAGCCCGCTAGCCGCGCGCTTCGGAGCGCGACGGTGGGGCGCCGGGTGCACGCTCGCCTTCAGCCCGCACGGGCGCGAACACCCGCACGACATCGCTCTTGCCGCGAAGCTCTACGTCGGGGCGTTCGACGAGCTCGACCCGCTGGTCGCGCAGCAGCTCTGCGGTCCGGTCGGCGAGCAGGATCGTGTCGCCGGTCTGCCTGGTTGCCGCCTCGACTCGCGCCGCGACGTTGACCGGGTCGCCGATCACGCTGAACTCGAAGCGTCGGTCGCCGCCGATGTTCCCGGCCACCACGGTGCCTGAGTTGAGGCCGATCCCGAGCTCCAGCTCACCGTCCTCGGTGGCATCCGCGATCTCGAGCGCTGCGCTAAGGGCCCGGTCGGCGTGATCCTTTAGCCGTCGCGGGGCGCCAAATACCGCAAGCAGCCCGTCGCCGACGAACTTGTCGACTCGACCGTCGTGGGCGTGGATGATCGGGACGATCCGCTCGAACAGCCCGTTGAGCGCAGCCACCACCTCGGCGGCCGGCGTCCGCTCGGCGAAGCTCGTGAAGTTGCGTACGTCGACGAACATCAGCGTTACTTCGACCTCCTCGCCCGCGAGATCGGTGCCCTCCTCGAGCACATGGGAGGCGACATCGGGATCGACATAGGTCCCGAACGCTTCACGGATCCGCTCGCGCTCCGCCAGCCCCGCGACCATGTCGTTGAAGCCGAGCTGCAGCTTGCCGATCTGGGAGCCGTCGTAGACCGGGACGCGGACGTCGAAGTCGCCGGTCTGCACGCGCGCGAGCGCGCGCCGCACCGATGCGATGGGATCGGCCGTCGTGCGCGCGGCCAGGATCGTCGCCAGCAGCCCGACGATGAGGCCGATCCCGGACAGGACGACCGCGATCGTCCGCAGATTCTTGAAATTCAGGTCATAGCTGTTCGTGAAGGCAAGTAGCCCGACGGTCAGCAGGCCGAGCAGCGGCACGCCGGTTCCGAAGGTCCACGCCAGCAGCGCACGTGTGGTGACGCCCGGCACGGCGAGCCGCTCGGGTGCCCCGTGCGCGAGAGCGCGCGCGGCCCCTCCGCGCATCAGCCGCTCGGTCAGCAGGTAGGCCATAGACGCGGTGACCAGGCCGGTGAACAGAACCACGATCGCGGTGCCGATGCCCAGTCTCGTCGAGTAAGTCGAGTTGATCACGGCGAACACAACCGCGGCGACTGACCACAGGCCGATCTGGAGCGAGAAGAGACGCAATGGCGCGTACAGCAGCAGCCTGATCTCGCGCGCGGATGCAGGACGCTCATCGATCAGCCAATCGCGCAGCGCCCACAGCCGCCGCGTGCCGATGATCACGCCGAGCGGAACGGCGCTCGCCACGTAGCCGGCGGCAATGAGGCCATCGACGAGCTGCACGTGACCGACGTTGTGCACCCCGGGCAATGGCACGACGAACAGGCCGAGCACGACCACCGCCCCCGCGCCAACGACGTTGGTGGTCACGATCACCACCGGGAGCAGCACCAACGCGAGCCGCCAGATCGCCTTACCGCTGAGATCGCCCTCGCCCGGCCGCCACAGCTCGATCAGAGCGCCGCTCAGTTTCATGCCGATCGACACTATCCGCTGGGGGAGTGGCGGACGCCAACTCTGGCCATTGGGCCAAGACGGCCTCCAAATCGCGGCCTACCGTTCCGCTATGCGCGAGCGGCCGCCCCAGATCCTGGCGTTCGGCGGCGGTGGCTTCTCGACCGAGTGGGGCAACACGCTGCTCGACGACCACCTGGTGGTCCTGACCGGCGCCGAGCGCCCGCGCGTGTGCTTCCTTCCGACCGCCAGCGGCGACGCCGACCACTACATCGTGCGCTTCTACCGTGCATTCGACGCTTCGCGCTGCGAGCCGTCTCATATCTCGCTGTTCAGGCGCGAGACGGGGGTCGGCGATCCCCGAGCCCATCTGCTCGCCCAAGACATCGTTTACGTGGGTGGCGGCAGCCTGGTATCGCTGCTCGGCACCTGGCGGGCGCACGGCATCGATCTCGCCCTCCACGAAGCGTGGCTGGCGGGCGTGGTTCTATGCGGAGGATCGGCGGGCTCGCTGTGCTGGTTCACGGAGGCGATCAGCGCGTTCCACGACGGGCCGCCGCAGCGGCTCGAAGGTCTCGGGTTCCTGCCGTGGAGCAACGCCGTCCACTACCGCGACGAGCCGGGGCGCAGCGCTGCGTTCCGCGAGGCGATTGCGGCGGGGATGCCACCCGGCTACGGCGTCGACGACGGCGCCGCGCTTCATTTCCTCGGAACGGAGCTGGCCGAGGTCGTTGGTTCGCGGCCTGGTGCGCGGCGGTCCACGTGCAGCGCCGGCTCTGGCGGCGAGGTCATCGAGCGTGAGCTGCCCGCCCGGTACCTCGGGATAGCTCCAGCCGTGATCGCCGCGTGAGCCGCGACACTCGTAGCGTTCTCGCCATGGGCGGTGGTGGTTTCACGATGGGCGAGCGTACCCCGGCGCTCGATCGCTTCGTGCTCGAGCTGACCGGCAAGCCCGTGCCCAAGATCTGCTTCTTGCCCACGGCCAGCGGTGACCCGCGCGAGCAGGTGATGCGCTTCTACGAGCGCTTCAGGGCCTGGCCGTCCGAGCCGAGCGTTCTGTCGCTGTTCCATCTCGCTGGGAGCCGGCACCGATCCCGTCGAGCACCTTCTCGCGCAGGACGCGATCTATGTCGGCGGGGGCTCGATGCGCAACCTGCTCGCGATCTGGCGCGAGCACGGCGTCGACGAGGCGATGCGCAGGGCCTGGGAGCGTGGCACGGTGCTTGCCGGCTTGAGCGCGGGCGCGATGTGCTGGTTCGAAGGGGGCGTGTCCCGCAGCGGCGGAGCAGCCCGAGGCCGTTGACGGTCTCGGGCTGCTCCCCGGCAGCCTGTCGGTTCACCTCGACGGTGAGGCCGGGCGGCTGCCCGTGTTCCAGGAGGCGATCGCGTCCGGCGCGGCTGCCCGCGGGTTACGCAGCCGATGACGGTGCCGCGCTGCGCTACGAGGGCACAGAGCTGGCCGAGTGCGTCGCGTCGAACCCCGATGCGCGCGTCGTTCACCTCAGTCCTGATGGCGCGGGCGGCGTGTGTGGGCGCGCGCTGCCCGTCCGACTGCTGCCCGGCGGCCGTCGGCGCATGGGGTTGCGGTCCGAGTCCGATGACGTGTCGGAGCTACGCGCGCTGCGCGCTGGGCGTGGCCGCTGGAACTGGCGAAGCGGTCACTTCGAGCTCACGACGCTCGGTCGCGAGCTCGACCTGCTCGGGCCGACCGCCGAGCCCGGACCAGCGCTCGGCAACCTCGGCGGCCATGCCGTCCAGGAAGTCGTCGGCGTGGAGCGGGTCGTGGTGGAACAGCAGCAGCCGTTGTGCGCCCACGCGATGGCCGAACTCGAGCGCGTCGCCGACCGGTGAATGGCCCCAGCCCAGATGCTCGGGGTATTCGGCGTCGGTGTACTGGCAGTCGTGGATCAGCAGCTGCGCGTGATGCGCAAGGTCAAAGCCCGAGATCCAGTCGTCCTCGAGTTCTGTCAGCGGTGAGCCGAGCCCCGGCTCGTGGTCGGGGATGTAGCAGAGCGATTCGTCGCCGTCGTCGATCCTGAAGCCGAGCGTCGGGCCGCGATGGTTGACCGGCTGCGCCCGGATGCGTGCCGGGCCGATCTGCCACTCGAGCGGCTCGGCTTCGCGAAACGACAGCGTGGACGGAAGCTCGCGGACCTCAACGGGCGCGAGCGGGGCCGAGATGTAGCGCCCGACGCGCTCGCGCAGCGAGGCCTCGGGCGACGGCGGCCCCCACACGACGATCTCCGCCTCGGGCCGGAACAGCGGGGCGAAGAACATCAGGCCCTGGATGTGGTCGAGATGGAGGTGGGTCAGCAGGATGTGGATCGGGCGTTCGTCACGCGGCAGCGCGAGCCCGAGGTTGCGGATGCCGGTGCCCGCGTCGAGAATCAGCGTGCAGCCGTCTGAGAGCGTCAGCTCGACACACGAGGTGTTCCCGCCGTAGCGCATCGTCTCCGGACCCGGCGCGGGAATTGACCCGCGAGCACCCCAGACCTTGAGCTTCATGGGGTTTTATCGTCCACGAGCGGCCAGAAGATAACTATCGCACCGCTCGCGCCGTCGGTTCCGACGATCGGAATCGCACTGGCGTGGATGTCCTGGTGATTGCCTCCTGCGGCGCAGATACGAAACGTGCCGTGCGATGGCCTGCCCGCGCGCAGGGCCTCGGTCATCGGAACCTCGTCGTACGGAATCGGCTGGTCGTCGGCGTCGAACGGGCCGAACTCAGTGGTCCACTCGTCGGCCGTCATCCTGCCCGTCTCCTCGAATCGGCGGCCCACCATCGCGCCAGCCGCCTCGTTGTAGAAGAGGAGCGTCCCGTCCTGGCCGGTCAGGAACGCCGGCGTCGAGATGCTGGAGAGGAGGTTGCGGGCCAGGATTAGCTCGAGCGGCTTCTGGGCGGCGCTCATATGGCTCCAACTGTAATGCGGTTCAAGGGCTGTTCGAACCCGGCGGAGCTCTATTCTCGCCGCTGGTGGCGGCGAACCAAAGATCGAAGCGCAAGCAGCGCCAGCGCGCGGGTGTGCCGCGGGCGGTTCCTTCGGAGCGCCGTCACCAAGCTGCGGCGAGGGCGGGCCAGCGCCAAGCCGGCGAGCGAATGCTCGGCACCGTCGGCGAGCGCCCCGAGGGCCCGTTCGGCGGATTGCCGGTCTCTGAGCTCATGATCCTCGTCGGGGTGATCGCGGCGATCGTGGGCTGGGTCGAAGGGGCGGGCGTCCCGCTGATCGTCGGGCTAGCCGTGATCGCGCTCGGAGTGCTCGAGTTCACCGCGCGCGAGCACTTCACCGGCTATCGCTCCCACGCGACGCTGCTCGCCGCGATTCCCGCCGTCGGAGTCGAGTTCGGCGTCGTCGCCACTATCGGCTCTCGTACGACCCGCATCGTCGTGCTGCTCGTGGTGTTGATTGTCTTCGCGGGCGTGTGGTTCCTTCTGCGGCGCGCCTTCATGAACGCCCGCCAGCGCCGCGTCGCCCGTAGGTAGCGAGATCGCGAACACGGCCCCGCCACCGTCCGCGTTGGCGGCCGTGACCGAGCCTCCGTGCTGCTCGACCACCTGGCGCACAATCGCGAGGCCGAGGCCCGAGCCCTGCTGACCGCGCACATTGGCGCCGCGAAAGAAGCGGTCGAAGACGTGTGGCAAATCGGCCTGGTCGATCCCCGTGCCGTGATCTCTCACCCGCACCCCTTCCGGGTCTACCGAGACCTCGACGGTCCCCGCCGGTGACGAATGCCTGGCCGCGTTATCGAGCAGGTTGTTGACCGCGCGGCTGAGCCGGTCGGCGACACCCTCGACCGTGGTGGGCTGTGAGTGAAGTTCGAACCGGAGCCCGGGGGCATGGCGGCGCGCGCGAGCGACCGCCTCTTCGACGACGCGATCGAGCCGCACATCCTCAGTCCCGCCGCCGGGTTCGTCGCCGCGAGCGAGCTCGATCAGATCCGACACCAACGCGGTCAGCTCCTCTGACTGCTCGACCACGTCGGCCAGCAGCCGCCGGCGATCGTTCTCGGAGAGCTCGCCGCTCGCAAGCAGGACTTCGATGTTGGTGCGCAGGCTCGTGATCGGCGTGCGGAGCTCGTGCGAGGCGTCCGCGACCAGCTGGCGCTGCGCGCGGACCGACTCGTCGAGCGCGCTGCGCGAGCTTTCGAGGTGATCGAGCATCGAGTTAAAGCGCGTCGCGAGCTCGCCGACCTCGTCGTCGGCCCGGACCGTGATCCGTTTGGAGAGATCTTCGGTCTCACCGATGTAGCTCGCCGTCTGGGCCACGTCGGCGAGCGGTGCGAGCACGCGACGGGCGGCCAGCCGTCCTAGCGCGGCGGCCAGCGCGATGCCTCCGAGGATCAGCAGGAAGAGGATCAGGCGCAGGTGGGAGAGGACGTTGTCGACACTCGACAGCGGGCGCGCCAGCTGGAGGGCCACTTGCTGGCCGTTCGAGAGGCCGACCTGGAACGCGTACATCCGCAGGGGGGCGCCGGCGACGGTCACCGTTTCGAGCGCGCTGGCTTCGGTGCCGGCCGCGACAGATTTGGTGGCTGCGTCGGGCGGCAGCTGCACATCCCCGCGCCCGCCCAGGATCTGTCCGGTGGCTGTCACCAGCTGGGCGTATGGAGCAGGCCCTCCGGCGTTTGGTGGCAGGTCGCCGAAGCTTCCACCGAGCGCAGCCGGGCCGTGGTTGATGACCGCGGCCGCCTGCGCCTTGAGCGCATCGTCGACCTGCCCGACAAGCTGTCCGCGCACGACAAAGTAGGTGACGATCGCAGCAAGCAGTACCGCAACCCCGACGGCGGTCCCTGCTGCCATCCCAACTCGGCGGCGGAGCGTCACTGCCGCCTACTCCTCCTTGAGCACATAACCGACGCCACGGATCGTGTGCAGCAGACGTGACTCGCCGTCGGCCTCGGTCTTGCGGCGCAGATAGCCCATGTACACGCCGAGTGCATTCGACGTCGGCCCGAAGTCGTAGCCCCAAACATGCTCGAAGATCGCCGAGCGCGTCAACACCTGGCGCGGGTGCTGCATGAACAGCTGAAGCAGCGCGAACTCGGTCTTCGAGAGCTCGATCTGGCGCTCGCCGCGGTGGACCTCGTGCGCGGCGGGATCGAGCACGAGGTCCGCGTAGGTCAGGACCTCGCCGTCGTTGCTCTCGCCGGTCCGCCGAATCAGTGCACGCAGTCGCGCTTGCAGCTCGCGCAGCGCGAATGGTTTGACCAGATAGTCGTCGGCCCCCACATCGAGTCCCTCGACACGATCGTCGATCGCGTCCCGAGCGGTCAGCATCAGCACGGGTGTTCTATCTCCGGCCTGGCGCATCCGGCGGACGACCTCGAGCCCGTCGAGCCGGGGCATCGCGATGTCGAGCACGACCGCGTCAACCGGCGAGGTCACAAGCGCGTCGAGCGCCTCCTCGCCATCCGCGGCGAACTCGACGTCATAGCGCTCGAGCTTGAGCGCGCGCTCGAGCGCCCGCCTCACGGCGGGCTCGTCGTCTACCACCAGCACACGAGCCATCACTGGCAATGATGCCGCGTCCAGGTAATAGTTCACGAAGATGAAGCGGCTTGCAGCGTTTGTGGCAGTGTGCGCGCTCCTGGCGTTGCCCGGGCTGGCCGTCGCCTCGCCGACGCTGCCGCTGTCGCACAGCGGCCGCTGGATCACCGACGCGCGCGGACGCGTTGTGATCGTGCACGGCACCAACATGGTCTACAAGCTGCCGCCGTACTACCCCGCGGCGATTGGCTTTGGCGCCGACGACGCCGCCTTCCTGCACTCGATCGACTTCGACGCCGTCAGGGTCGGCGTGATCTGGGCTGCGGTCGAGCCCCAGCCCGGTTCCTACGACGAGGCGTACATCGCGCACATCAAGCAGACCGTCGACATGCTCGGCCGCCACGGCATCGTCTCGATGCTCGACTTCCACCAGGACATGCTCAACGAGCAATTCCAGGGAGAGGGGGCGCCGTCATGGGCGATCCAGTCCGGCGGGCTGCCCAACCCGATGTTGGGGTTCCCTGGCAACTACCTTGCCAACCCGGCGCTTGAGCACGCGCTCGACGCGTTCTTCCAGAACGCTCCCGGCCCCGGCGGCGTCGGCCTCCAGGACCGGTTCGCCGGCGCCTGGACCCACGTGGCGTCGGCGTTCCGCAACGATCCGAACGTGCTCGGCTACGAGCTCTTCAACGAGCCGTTCCCCGGCACGTTGTGGGAGCAGTGCGCGGTACCGACGGGCTGCCCGGGTTTCGACGGCGAGCTGACCGCGTTCTACCAGCGGGTGATCCATGCGATCCGCGCGGTCGATTCGCGCACGCTGATCTTCTACGAGCCACAGGTCCTCTTCAACGAGGGAATAGCGACCAATCTAGGGCCGATCGGCGATGCCGAGACAGGGTTCGCGTTCCATGACTACTGCCTGAGTGAGCCCCAGACGGGCGCAACGGGTTGTGACCCATTCGACAACCTCGTCTTCTCGAACGCGATCGCGCGTGCGACCAGCACGGGCGCCGCGCTGATCGAAACCGAGTTCGGCGCTACGACCGACGTGCCGTATCTCGATGACATGGTCGCGCGCGGCGACAGCGACATGGTGCCGTGGCTGGAGTGGGCTTACTGCGGCTGTAACGACCCGACCACGACCGGCCCAGGTGCCAAGCAGGCGATCGTGATCGATCCCTCCAAGTCTCCATCGGGCTCGAACCTCGTGCTACCGACGCTCGGCGCATTGGTCGAGCCATATCCGCAGCTCATCGCGGGGACGCCGTCCGCTTGGGGCTTTGACCGCACGACCGGCACGTTCACGCTGCGCTACTCGACCGCGCGCGTCGACGGTCGAGGCTCGTTCCCGAGCTTTTCGGTCAGCGAGGTGGCGGTGCCCCAATTCGTCTACGTGCACGGCTACGCCGCCGTCGTGCACGGCGGCGCGATCGTCTCGCCGCCCGGCGCCGGCGTGCTGTACGTCGCGGCCTGTCCTGGCTACGGGACGGTGTCGGTGACAGTCACGCCGACCGGGAAGAGCTCGGGCTCCTGCCAGGCGATCAGCGTCACCTGGCGCCGCCACCACCACCGGAGGCGCCACCACCGTTAGTACCTTGAGCTAGGTGATCTAGTGGCCGCCGAGGACAAGCTCAAGACCTATCGCCGCAAGCGCAAGTTCGATAGCACGCCCGAGCCGGCGGGCGACGGCGCCGGGGATCCCGGGTCCGTGGAGCGGTTCGTAGTTCAGGAGCATCACGCCACGCGCCTGCACTGGGACCTGCGGCTCGAGCACGACGGTGCGCTTGCCTCGTGGGCCGTTCCGAACGGGATCCCGCCGGAGCCGAAGGAGAACCGGCTCGCGGTAAGGACGGAGGACCACCCGCTCGAATACCTCGAGTTCGAGGGCGAGATCCCGGCCGGCGAGTACGGCGCGGGCACGATGCGGATCTGGGACCACGGCACGTTCGAACAGCACAAATGGACCGACGACAAGGTTGAGCTGACCCTGAGCGGCGAGCGGCTGCACGGCCGCTACGCGCTGTTCAGGACCAAGGGCTCGGACTGGATGATCCACCGCATGGACCCGCCGGCCGACCCGGACCGGCGTCCGATGCCCGAGCGGGTCGTGCCGATGATGGCGCGACCGGCGAACGCGGTCCCGCGGCCGGAGAAAGAGTGGTCGTTCGAGGTCAAATGGGACGGCGTGCGTGCGATCGCCTACGTGCGACCCGGCAGGTTGCGCCTCGAGAGCCGCAATCTGCGCGAGATCACCGACTCCTATCCCGAGCTGCGCGGGCTGCTGCGCGACCTCGGTATGCGCGAGGCGGTGCTCGATGGCGAGATCGTGTGCTTCGACGAGAACGGTCGGCCGAGCTTCGAGCTGCTCCAGCGACGGATGCATGTCACCGCGACCGCGTCGGTCCGTCGTCTGGCGCAGCGCACCCCGGTCGTGTACGCGATCTTCGACCTGCTCTACCTCGACGGCCACTCGCTGCTCGAGCTGCCGTACTCGGAACGTCGCGCCCGGCTCGAGGCGCTCGGGCTTCAGGGACCGGCCTGGCGGGTGCCGGCGGCCCATGGGGAGGACGGCGAAAGGCTGCTCGAGGCGACTCGCGAGCGCGGCCTCGAGGGCGTGATCGCCAAACGCCTGAGCTCTCGCTACGAGCCGGGGCGGCGCACCGGCTCATGGCTGAAGCTCAAGCACACCCGCCGCCAGGAATTCGTGATCGCCGGCTGGCTACCGGGTGAAGGCCGCCGGACCGACCGGATCGGCGCGCTGCTCGTCGGCTACGACCGCGACGGCCAGCTGGTCTATGCCGGCCGCGTCGGGACCGGGTTCACCGAGGCCACGCTCGCGCAGCTCTCTGAACGCCTTCAGCCGCTGCGCCGCGAGGGGTGTCCATTCGGCGTAGCTCCGAAGCTTCCGCGCGGGGCGGTGTTCGTGGAGCCGCGGCTGATCGCCGAGGTCGAGTTCCGCGAGTGGACCGAGGACGGCGTCATGCGCGCACCGTCGTTCAAGGGGCTTCGTGACGACAAGCCGGCCGCGGACGTCACGCTGGAGGACGCGTTGTTCGACGAAGTCGAGCAGCTGCCGGAGGGGTCGCGAGCCGTGGTCGTCGACGACAGGCGCCTGAAGCTCACCAACTGGGACAAGGTGCTGTTCCCGCGAACGGGGTTCACCAAAGGCGACCTGATCTCCTATTACACGCGCGTGGCGTCCGCGGTCCTGCCACACCTGCGCGATCGCGCGCTGACGCTCAAGCGCTACCCCAACGGCGTAGACGAGCAGTACTTCTACGAGAAGCAGTCGCCATCGCACCGCCCCGACTGGGTCGCAACCGAGCGTGTGAGCGACGTGAACTACACGCTCGCCCAGGACCGCGCGACACTCGTCTGGCTGGGGAACCTGGCCGACATCGAGCTTCACACGTCCCTCGCGCGCGCGGGTGCGCCGGACGTGCCGACGATGCTCGCATTCGACCTCGACCCTGGCGAGCCGGCGGGGGTCATCGAGTGCTGCGAGGTCGCCCTCGTGTTGCGTGGGCTGTTCGGGCAGCTCGGGCTCGAGAGCTTCGCTAAGACATCGGGCTCGAAGGGGATGCAGGTGTACGTGCCGCTCAATACCGCAACCTCCTACCGCCAGACCAAGCCGTTCGCTCGGCGGATCGCGGAACTGCTCGAGCAGCGCATGCCGGAGCTGGTGGTCTCGCGGATGACCAAGAGCCGGCGGCGCGGCAAGGTGCTGGTGGACTGGAGTCAAAACGACGCTCACAAGACGACCGTGTCCGTGTACTCGGTACGCGCGCGCGAACGCCCGACCGTCTCGACGCCGGTTGACTGGGACGAGGTCGAGCGCTGTCGGGCCAGCGGCGATGCCGAGCTACTTCAGTTCGACACCGAGGGCGTGCTCGTGCGCGTTGCGGAGCGCGGCGACCTGTTCGCCCCGGTCGAGAGCCTCAAGCAGCGATTGCCTGAACTGGGGTGAGGTACCGCGCGATGCGCCTCGCGCGGGCGTGGTTAGGATGACGAGCGCTGATGGATCCGATCACGCTCCGTAACCGGCTGCTCGTAGCGACCGCGATGTGGCGCGAGGCGACGGGTGAGCCATTGCCGCAGCTCGACCCTGGCGATCCAGCCGAGCAGATCCAGGCCTTCGAGCTCCGGCTCGTCGACCGCCTCTGGGAGATGGCGACCCCAGACAACGCACGCGAGGTTGCCGATCGCACCTGGGATCTTGTCTACGACCGCACCGAGACCGACCCGGTCAAAAAGCGCGTGGTCGAGTGCCACGAGGCGCTCGCCAAGATGACCCAGTTGCACGATTAGCCGGCGAGGAACCCCTCTCGGGTAGAACCGTCATCCAGGGCTTGTGGCGGTGGTACGATGGCGCCGTCCGGGTTCGAGTGTCGGTCGCAGGGGCCGACAGAAAACCCAGTCCTGGAGGGGACTAAGAGTGGAAGGGGAGGCCTAATGTCGAAGGACCGAAGGCGGCGCCGGGCCGTTCCGGTTGGCGTGGTCGCGCTCATGGCTGCGCTGGCAATCCTGTTGGCGCTACCGCTCACGAGCTTGGGAGACGGTTTGCCCAACCTCGGCTCGACCGTGAGCTCACTGGTCAACAACGTGACGTCCGCGGTGCAGAAGCTGACGACGCCGCAGGCGAAGTCGGGGACTACCGCGAGGTCGACCGCTCCGGCGGCCAGTGCTCCGGCATCGAAGCCGGCGGACGCGACCACCGGCTACACGCCACCGGCGTACGGCTCCAACCCGCACGGGCAGGGCGGGGTTGCGAGCATCAGCGTCAGTCCGAGCGCAACGCGCCCGTACACCTACGCCCCGGTCGGCAGCAGCGGACAGGGCGAAGCGGTCGTGATCGGCCGCGGTCGCTCCGAGCAGCAGCCGAACGGGAGTTACGACTCGCACACCACGATCGCCGCGCTGCTCGGTATGGAGCTGCTCGGCGTGAACGCCAATCAGGGCGAGTCCAACAGCGGTCCGCTGAATTCGGTTCAGCAGGCGGTGCTGAACAACATCTGCTCGAGTTCCCAGGAGCTGATGTGCCTGACCATCCTCGCGGCCGATACGAGCGCGACCTCGAACGGGGCCACGACTCACTATCAAACCGCCGGCCTGAGCTCCAAGCAGCTGCTTGGACTGAGCGCCAATGCGGCGTCGTCGGACTCGAGCATCTCGACGAGCGGTAACTGTCAGAGCGCATCTGGCTCCAGCCAGCTCGTCGGACTGGCGACGAGCAGCGGCCCGGTTGCAGGGGTCGCCTCGTCTGACGAGAACTCGAACGCCTGCGCGGGCCAGACCCCCACTCAGACGGCGAGTTCGAGTGACATCAGCCTCGGCCAGACGGGTCTGCCGCTACCGGCGGCAGGGTGCGCGAACGGAACTCCGAACACGCCGGGCGGAATCCCGGCGCTGTTGCCAATCGTCTGTAACGCCGACGACACGACGCAGATGTCAGCGCCCTTCGGTGTGCGAGAGGCGCTGACGCTGATTGGCGTGCAGACGGGCTCGACGTCGGCCATCCGTGCCGCGGTTTCGAGCTCCGAATCGCACGCCGTGGCGCCGTCGACGACGACGACGACGCCGACGCCGCCTCCACCCGCGGGTGGCAGCGGCGGCAAGCACAAGTGCTCCGACAGCGACCACGACTGCGGTGTCGGTCCGGGCGGTAAGCCGGAGAAGTGCGTCGGTGGCAAGGATCCGGACGGCGACGGTGACTGCACGGCGGCCACCAGCCCGGCCGGCGGCAGCGAGAGCTGCAACGACGCCGACCACGATTGCGGCATCGGACCGAACGGCGAGCCCGAGGTCTGCTCGGCCGGGGTCGATCCGGACGGTGACGGCGACTGCACTACGGCCGCCGGCGGCGAGGGCCCTCAGGTCACAGCGCTGGCGGCGAAGACGACGCTGCCGTTCACCGGCGAGAACGTCCTCGAGGTGATCCTCGTCGGATTGATCCTGACTGGCGGCGGATTCGCGCTCGCGAACCGGACCAGGAAGCCGGCGAGGCGGCCGAGGTAGCCCAGTAGTCCCCTGCGCGGACCGCGACCCATCATGGGCCGCGGTCCGCGCCAGCTCGCCGCGTGCTCGGCGTCGGCGGCCTGCCACAAGCGGACGCGGTGGCGAAGTGCGACGTAACCGGCGATCCCGGGCGCGGTCGGGAGCCAGAACGAGATCGCGCGGTAAGCGAGCACTCCGACCACGGCATGGTCGCCCGGCACGCCGAACGCCGCCAGCGCTCCGATCATGCCGCCTTCGATCCCCCCGATCCCACCGGGCAGCGGCAGCAGGCTCCCGAGCGTGCCGATGAAGTAGCTCATCACTACGACCGGCACGGCGACGGCGCGGCCGAACGCCACCAGCGAGCACGCCAGCACCGCGATGTCGAATCCCCAATAGCCGACCGCACCGAGTAGCCCGAGCCGGCGCTCGCCGAGGAGTCGCAGCGCGGTCCGGACGCCGGCGCCGAGCGTGGCGGGCACGGTCGCGAGCCGCGTCGCGAGGCGTCCGACCCGGCCCTTGCGGCGCGCGAGCCGCCCGAGACGCCGCTCGAAGTCGCCCGGCACGAACCCCATGCTCAGCACGAGCGCCATCAGTCCCGCGCTCAGCAGCGCGGGCACGAGCGTCAGCGCGAACGAGCCGCCGCCGCTCAGCACGCCGCTCCACAGTCCCAACCCGAAGATGACCAGTGCGGCGAGGTAGACGCCGTACTGGAGCACGTAGCTGGCGACCATGCGCCCGGCGATCTCCCTGCTCTCCATCCCCGCGCGCCGCAGCGCCCACGCCGTGACGGCCACCCCGCCGGCTCCCGCCGCTGCCACCAGGCGGATCGCGGCGATCCCAGCGAGCGGAATCTGGATGCTCGCTCGCCAGTCGATGCGCGCCATGCCGCGCCCGAACACGGTCCTAAAGAGCGCGGCGTACGCCGCCAGCGAGCACAGCTCGAACACGGCGCCGAGGGCCAGCCACAGTGAGTTTCCATGCTTGAGCTGTCCCCAGGTCTGATTGAGGCCCGCGAGCTCGGGAAGCAGGAAGTAAAGGCCCGCCAGCGTCGCGGCGATCAGGATCGCCGCGAGCACCAGCCGTCGGGGGGTCAGCGGTCCAGTCGGTTCTTGTGATTCGGTCTCTTTGTCTGCGACGCTCACGCCGCGACTGCTACGTCCGCTCGATCGCCGGCGTGGCCTCCGGCTCCGGAGCCGGGTTCCTTGGCAGGCCGGCCGCGGCGTACGCGTCTGCCTCATCGAGCGTTTCGTGCTCGAGCAGCGCTCCGACCAGCGCATCGAGATTCGGACGGTGCTCGCGCAGTAGCTCGGTCACCTCGTTGTGCGCGGTCTCGACGATCCGCCTGACCTCCTCGTCGACGAGTCGCTGAGTGGCGTCCGAGCTCTCCGAGCTCCCGGGCAGCCACGGGCTCATGCCGTCCATCGGGATCACGGTGATCGGGCCGATCTCGCGGCTCATGCCCCAGCGCCCCACCATGCTCCTCGCGATTCGCGTCAGCTGCTGGATGTCGGATTCTGCTCCGGTCGTCAGATCTCCGAACACGATCTCCTCGGCGGTACGGCCGCCGAGCGCGACCTTGATCTGCGCCAGCAGATGGCGCTCGTCGAAGTTGAAGCGGTCGGCGTCGGGCGCTGAGAAGGTGACGCCGAGCGCCTGGCCCCGCGGGATGATCGAGACCTTGCGGACCGGATCGGCTCCCGGTGTGAGCATCCCGACGATCGCGTGCCCGCCCTCGTGGGTCGCGGTCCGGCGCCGGTCATCCTCCGACAGCATGACCTTGCGCTCGGCGCCGAGCACGATCCGCTCGAGCGCGTCGGTGAAGTCCTCGCGTGCGACGTTTTCGTGATTGCGGCGCGCGGCGAGCAGGGCCGCCTCGTTGACGAGGTTCGCCAGGTCGGCGCCGACCATGCCGGGCGTCGCGGACGCGAGCCGGCCGAGCTCGACGTCGGCGGCGAGCGGAACCGAGCGTGTGTGGACCTTGAGGATCGCCTCGCGGCCGGCGCGGTCGGGAGGCTGGACGACCACGCGGCGGTCAAAGCGACCAGGGCGCAGCAGCGCCGGATCGAGAACCTCCGGTCGGTTGGTGGCGCCCAGCACGATCACGCCCGTGCGCGGATCGAACCCATCCATCTCGGTCAGGATCTGGTTGAGCGTCTGCTCGCGCTCGTCGTGGCCGCCGGAGATGTTTGCTGCGCCCGACGCGCGCGAGCGACCGATCGCGTCGAGCTCGTCGATGAAGATGATCGCCGGGGCTGCTTGCTTGGCCTGGGCGAACAGGTCGCGGACCCGGGATGCACCGACGCCGACGATCATCTCGACGAACTCCGACGCCGACATCTGGAAGAACGGGACGCCGGCCTCGCCGGCGACCGCGCGCGCGAGCAGGGTCTTGCCCGTGCCGGGCGCGCCCGACAAGAGCACGCCGCGGGGGATCTTGCCGCCCAGCTTCAAGTACTTGTCCGGGTTGCGCAGGAAGTCGACGATCTCGGTCAGCTCCTCCTTGGCCTCGTCGATCCCGGCCACGTCGGCGAACGTCACCTGCTGGTCCTCGGCCTCGACGCGGCGCGCCCGCGAGCGCCCGAACGACATCAGCCCGCCGGCGCCGCCTCCGGCTGCCGCGCGGCGCATGAACCACACGAGCAGCAGCACGAACAGCAGCGTCGGCCCGAAGCCGTACAGCAGGCTCTCGAGGAAGGACGGGCCGGTCGAGAGCGCGTGAGCGTTGATCGTGACCTTGTGACTTCTCAAGCGTGTTCTGCAGCTGGGTGCCGTTCGCGAACGAAGGGATCTGGGTCGAGAAGAGCGTGGTGGACGGGTTGTTCCCGTACTTGAATGTGCTCTTGAAGGTCCCCTGGATCGAGTTGCCGGTCGAAGAGATCTGGCTGACGTTCCCGCCCTCGACTTGCGTTGAGGAATGTCGGGCTGAACGGGATCGATACGCGGGCGCTCGGCGACAGCGCCTGCGAGGAGATCCAGATGTTGAGTCCCAGCAGCGCGAGCACGAGCACGACGGCCACCCAGCGGGCGCTCGGGCCGCGCGGGGGAGTGGGCTGCTGGCCCCCGCGGCCGTCTGGTGCCGGCGTCACCTTCCAAGCCGGCGGCCGCGTGGGCGTTTGCTGCGGGGGAGAGGCCGATCGCTTGGTGGTTGAGTCAGCCACACTCAGATTGTGGCAGGCCCCTCGATCCGCGCCCGGAACGAATCCGCTCCCACGACCGCGGCCCCCGCGGCCGACGCCCGGTCGGCGAGCCATCGGTCGGAAGTGACCACCCGGATCGCCGCGGGGCGTGGATCCATCTTCAGCCGACGGACGATTTCGTCGTCGGCCGAGTTCGGCTTGGGCTTGGGGGCGTGAGCAACCTCGATCACGGTCGATCGGATCGGTGGTCGCGGCGGTCGCTCGAACACGACCGTGACGTCCTCGCCCTCGGCTGCGGCCCAGCGCTCGAGCAGGTCGACGAGCCGGAGCATCGCGGCATCGCGGTCCCGCCACCAGCCGTCGGGCCGTGTGCCGATCACATTCATCCCGTCGACGATCCAGCGCACCTCGCAAGCCTACGCGCGCGGGCGCGCGAGACCCGTGTGGATGTGACCGGCTTGTGAGCGAGCGCCCTCATTTGACTTCTCGCCGGATTGCCGTGCTACCGTGCCGCCCCGCAAGGTCGCCCAACGGCGACGACAAAGAAGGTGCTGACCGCCGGAGCTTCAAAGTCCTCCGCGTAGCACTGAAGCTCCTGAGGAGGACTAAAACCAACATGCCAACCGGAACTGTCAAGTGGTTCTCAGACGAGAAGGGCTTCGGCTTCATCACGCCCGATGAGGGCAGCCGCGACCTGTTCGTTCACCACTCGAGCATCAACGCCGACGGCTACCGCTCGCTTCCCGAGGGCGCCAAGGTCTCCTATGAAGAGGAGGCCGGCCCGAAGGGCCCGAAGGCCATCAACGTCTCCCGGGTCTAGACCGCGGCCGACTGGGCGACGATCTCGTCGCTGGCC
This sequence comes from uncultured Actinomycetes bacterium, assembly GCA_963795505.1. Classification (GTDB taxonomy): domain Bacteria; phylum Actinomycetota; class Thermoleophilia; order Solirubrobacterales; family Solirubrobacteraceae; genus Palsa-465. The sequence goes on along the minus strand of CAWCIB010000008.1, from coordinate 866,631 downwards.
ACGGCCGGCGGCACACTCGTTCTAGCTGTCGCGACCTTCAGCTCCGTCAGATCAGCGAACCGCTCGGCGCGCGTCGCCGAGCGCTCGCTACTGGCGGGGTTAGCGGCCGGTCCTGATTCCATCGCGTGAGGACGATCCCCCTGAGCGCGTCAGGTTCGGCGACGGTCAGGTGTTGACCGTGCCCGGTCACGGCGGCGCGGTTGAAGTGCGCCAACGGCAACGTTTACATGGCGATCGCGCTGCGAAACGGGGGTTCGGGGATCGCGGTCATCCACAGTTGGTACGCGGCGTCACGCGAGATCGCGACCGAGGACCCGGAGTCGATCGAAGCTTTCCGCCGCCAGCAGCTCGACATGTTTGTCCCCGCCGGCGACACCGGCTTCTGGTTTGGCGCGATCCGCGACACAGCCGATCCGGCGTACGAGTCGCTGGAAGCAGCCGCCCAGAAGCGCGAGCGCGTGATGGTCGACATCCTGTATGGCGACCACGAGGGCGGCCAGCGGACTATCACCCGGTTCGCGATCTCGGACTGGGAGGGGGTCGAGGGCGAACGTGTCCAGGCGCTGCGCCATTGGAACGTGGACCGGGCCGATCCGCGCTCCCGTTAGCAAATGAGTAACAGTCGCGGAGCCGTCGTGTACGCCACGTACAATCAGTAAGTGAGGCAAGTGTGAACAAGGCAGTAGAAGAACGCGAGCGGGTCGTGATCCGCTTCGCCGGGGACTCCGGGGACGGGATGCAATTGGCGGGCAGCCGGTTCACCGATGCCACCGCGATGTTCGGCAACGACCTCGCGACGCTGCCGAACTTCCCCGCCGAGATCCGTGCCCCGGCGGGCACGCTCGCCGGCGTGTCCGCGTTCCAGATCCATTTCGCCTCGCGCGACATCCTGACCCCGGGCGATACGCCCAACGTGCTGGTCGCGATGAACCCGGCGGCGCTCAAGACAAACCTGTCCGAGCTCGAGCGCGGCGCGACGATCATCGCCAACGAGGATGCGTTCTCCAAGCGCAACCTCGAGAAGGCCGGGTACGACGCCAATCCGCTCGAGGACGGGTCGTTGGGCGCATACCGGGTGCACCGGATCCCGATGACGACCCTGACGACGCGGGCGGTCGAGGCGATCGAGGGCGCGTCGACGCGCGACGCCTCGCGCGCCAAGAACCTGTTCGCGCTCGGGGTGGTGTCATGGCTGTATGGCCGGCCGACGGAGGTCACCGAGCGCTGGATCGGGCAGAAGTTCGGAGGCAAGCCCGAGGTCGCGCAGGCGAACCTCGCCGCCTTCAAGGCTGGCTGGTCGTTCGGCGAGACGACCGAGCTCCTCGACGTCCAGTACCGAGTACGCGCGCGCGACCGACGTCCTACCGGGCACGTACCGCAACGTCAACGGGATCACGGCGCTGTCGCTGGGCTTGATCGCAGCCAGCGTGCGCTCAGAGCTGCCGCTGTTGCTGGCGAGCTATCCGATCACGCCCGCCTCGGAGCTTCTGCACGAGCTTTCGCGTCAGCAGCAGTTCGGCGTCCAGACGATCCAGGCCGAGGACGAGATCGCCGCCGCCGGCATGGCGCTCGGCGCCGCCTTCGGCGGTCGAATCGGCGTCACGGCGACCAGCGGCCCGGGAATGGACCTGAAGGCCGAGACGATCGGGCTGGCGGTCGCGCTCGAGCTCCCGCTGGTCATCGTCGATGTCCAGCGCGCCGGACCTTCGACGGGCATGCCAACCAAGACCGAGCAGTCAGACCTGCTGTTAGCGCTGTACGGACGCCACGGGGAGTCGCCGCTCCCGGTCATCGCGCCGAGCACGCCGGGCGGCTGCTTCGAGGCGGCGTTCGAGGCTGTCGCCACGGCGATCCGCTACCGCACGCCAGTGATCCTCCTCGCCGACACGTTCCTCGCCTCCTCGTCTGAGCCCTGGCGAATCCCGTCTGTCGCAGATCTGCCGCCGATCGACCCTGCGTTCGCTGTCGCATCCGCCGGCGAGGAGTTCATGCCCTATGCGCGCGACGAGCGGCTCGCCCGTCCGTGGGCGGTCCCCGGGACCGCCGGGCTGCAGCATCGCATCGGCGGACTTGAGAAGGCGGACGTGACGGGCAACATCTCCTACGAGCGCGACAACCACGCCCGCATGACCGAGCTCCGAGCCGCGAAGGTCGCCGGGATCGATGTGCCCCCGATCGAGGTCGACTCCGGGGAGGGCGGTCCCTCGTTGCTCGTGCTCGGCTGGGGCTCGAGCGACGGCGCGATCCGGGCCGGCGCACGCCGGGCCCGGGAGGCGGGCCACGCGGTCGCCACCGCGCACATCCGCCACCTCAATCCACTGCCACCGAACACCGGCGACGTCCTGCGCTCTTTCGACCGCGTGCTCGTACCGGAGATGAATAGCGGCCAGCTCGCGAGCGTCCTGCGGGGTCGCTATCTGGTCGACATCGAGTCGTTCTGCAAGGTCGAGGGTCAGCCGATCTTCGCGTCCGAGATCGAGCGGGAGATCGTGTTAAGGGCGGCCGGACGCGAGGCTGGAAACCTCGCAGAGGGATCCCTAGCACCATGACCGCGATCACCAAGAACGGCAATGGCGCCGCGCCCGAAGCGCTGACGAAGGCAGATTTCCAGTCAGACCAGGACACCCGCTGGTGCCCGGGCTGCGGGGACTACGCGGTGCTCTCCGCGGTCCAGCAGTTCATGCCCGAGCTCGGGATCCCCCCGCACAAGATCGTGTTCATCACAGGGATTGGGTGTGCGGGCCGGTTCGCCTACTACATGGACACATACGGGATGCACGGCATCCACGGACGCGCGCCCGCGCTGGCGACCGGACTGGCATCCGCCCGCGATGACCTGTCGATCTGGGTCGTCACCGGCGATGGCGACTCGCTCTCGATCGGCGGAAACCATCTGATCCACGCGCTGCGCCGCAACGTCCCGATCAAGATCCTGCTGTTCAACAACCAGATCTACGGGCTGACGAAGGGTCAGGCATCGCCGACCTCAGAGCTAGGCATGGTCACCAAGTCGACGCCGTTCGGCGTATCCGACCATCCGTTCAATCCGCTCGCGCTCGCCCTGGGCGCTGAGGGGACATTCGTCGCGCGCACGATCGACCGCGACCGCCACCACCTGACAGCGGTGCTCCGCGAGGCCGCCCAGCACAAGGGGGCCGCGCTCGTCGAGATCTACCAGAACTGCCCCGTGTTCAACGACGGGGCATTCGCCGCGCTGACCGACAAGGGCATCAAGGATTCAAACCTGATCGCGCTCGAGGCGGGCAACCCGATCAGGTTCGGCGCGAATCTCGAGCGCGGAGTCGCGCGCGGCGCGACCGGCGGGCTCGAGATCGTCGACGTCTCCGAAGCGGGCGAGGCCGCATTGGTCGTTCACGACCCCTCCAGTCCCGATCCCGCGCTCGCCTACGCGCTCGCGCGACTGGCCGAGGACCCCACCGGGCCGACGCCGATCGGCATCTTCAGGCGCGTGGAGCGGCCCGTCTACGGGCGCTCGCTCTCGAGCTCGGCGTCCGAGGCAGAGCTGTCGGAGCTGCTGTCCTCCGGGGACACCTGGACCGTCACCTAGCGTAGGGACAGACGATGAGCGTCGTGATGTACGTCAAGCCCCGCTGCCCGTACTGCCAAGCGGCACGGGAGCACTTCGCGTCCGAGGGAGTGAGCGTGGAGGAGCGCGATGCGACCCGGAACGCCGACTGGAAGGGCGAGCTGATGGGCTACACCAACGACAGGGGCGTCGTTCCGACGATCGTCGATGACGGCGGTGAGGTCCAGGTCGGATTCCCTCCCGGCCGCGGCTGAACTGTCCACTGAGCGGTCGGTCGATCGCAAGGCCGAGAACCGGAGACGCCGGCTAACTGTCGGCGACGTGCCCGTCGGCCGGCTCCAGCGCGAGCCCAGCTGCCTGCCAGTCGAGCATGCCGCCCTCCATGTTGTGCGCTTCGTATCCCGCCCTGCGGAACGCCTCGGTGGCCATCGCCGAGCGGCTGCCCGAACGACAGTAGAAGACGACGGGCCGCTCGCGATCGATTTCGGCCGCCCGGCTCGAGAGCTCAGCCAGCTCGATCAGGCGGGTGCCCGCGATGTGCCCGGCCTCGTGCTCGTGGGGCTGCCTGACGTCGATTAGCTGAATCTCGTTGCGCGCTTGGAGTTCGGAGACTTCCTGCGGGGTCACAAGAGCGAGGCTAGCGGGCTCCATAAGACCGCTCGACATCCGTCTTGCAGGTTCGGTAGTCTGCCGCGCCGAAATAAGACCCAAGCCGAATCTCCTGTAGCCACGGCGCAGGAGATCGGGGGAACCACTGGGGCATTGGCCGATCCCCAGGGGCGAATCGCCACCCGTGTGGCGTAGCGCAAGCTCTTTCAGCGCGAGTCCGACAGCTAACCCCGTAGGCGGACGAAAGAGAAGGGACTTACTTACTTTGTCTTACACAGCTGCTCGCCGGATGCGACGTTTGGCGAGTCTCATGCTTCTGGCGGCGATCGTGTTCGCCCCATCTGCACTGGCATCGCCCACGCTCGGCAGCCGCGTGCTGCGGCGGGGGATGACCGGTGGCGACGTGCTCGTTCTCCAGAGGATGCTCACCAGCGCCGGTTTTCAAACTCCGTCCACCAGCAAGTTCGGGTCGGCTACTCAACGCAGCGTTGTCGCGTTCGAGCGGGCATTCGGCTTGAAGCCGAACGGCGTCGTCAGCGGGCAGTTCGTGGCCCAGCTGCGCAGCGTCGCAGGTGGGAGCGGGGGCGCGTCGCCTTCGTCGACCGTCAAGACCGCCAGCCAGCCGCAGGTGAGCGAACCAACGATCCGCGAGGGCGCGAGCGGCCACTGGGTCCAGGTGCTCCAGGAGGACCTCACGTCCGCGGGCTTCCCGACTCAGGTCGACGGCCAATTCGGCTCCGGAACCGCCCAGAACGTGATCGCGTTCAAGCAGTCCAAGGGACTCGTGGCGAACTCCGTCGTGGGCCGTAAGGCGTGGGCGGCCCTTGCCGCCGCCGTCCAGACCGCCCAGGCGACTCCGCCGACCGCCAAGGCGCGGCTCAACTCCAACGGCCTTGTGACCGCACCGGCCAATGCCCCGGCGGCTGTACAGCAGATGATCGTCGCCGCCAACCGGATCGCGACATTGCCGTACTGCTACGGAGGCGGCCACGGGCGCTGGAACGACTCGTGCTACGACTGCTCGGGCTCGACCGGATACGTGCTCCACGCCGCTGGGCTTCTGAACGTGACCGAGGATTCGGGCGAGATGGAGTCCTACGGACTACCGGGTACCGGGCAATGGGTGACGATGTATGCAAACGCCGGTCACGTCTACATGCAGATCGCGGGCCTGTGGTTCGACACCGCCGCCCAAGGCTCTAACAGGCTCAACGACCGCTGGTCCACGCAACGGATCTCGCCGGCGTCCGGCTTTGTAGTTCGCCATCCCGGCGGGCTCTAAGAGCGTCATCGGACACCAAGCGGTTCGCGGACGCCGAGTACGATCCGTAGCGGATGTCCGCGCTCGCTGAGCTGTACACGATCCCCCAGGAGCACCTCGACTTCCGTGACACGATCCGGCAGATCGCGCGCGAGCGGATAGCGCCGCGCGCAGCCGAGATCGACGAGCGCGCCGAATATCCACACGACCTGCGCGAGCTGCTCGCCGAGCACGACGTGCTCGGGTTGCCGTTTGAGGTCGAGCACGGGGGAACGGGAACGGGAGCGCTGATGCTCAACATGGCGGTTGAGGAAATCGCCAAGGCGTGCGCCTCGACCGCGCTGATCCTGATGGTGCAGGAGCTCGGCACGCTGCCGATCAAGCTGTTCGGCTCCGAAGAGCTGAAGGACCGCTTCCTGCCGCGCTGCGCGAGCGGCGAGTGGTCGCCCGCTTTTGCGCTGTCTGAGCCCGAGGCCGGCTCTGACCCCGGCGGAATGATTACCCGCGCCACGCCGGACGGCGATGAGTGGGTGATCGACGGGACCAAGAACTGGATCACCAATCTCGGGATCGCCGATTTCTACGTCGTGTTCGCCGTAACCGACTCCGATGCGGGCCACTCGCACGGGATCACCGCGTTTGTCGTCGAGGCCGACCGTCCCGGGTTCAGCGTCGGCAAGCTCGAGCACAAGCTCGGGATCCGCGGCTCGCCGACCGGGCAGCCGATCTTCGACAGCGTGCGAGTGCCGGCGGCGAACGTCGTGGGCGACGTGAACGAGGGCTTCAAGGTCGCGATGGCAACACTCGACCGCTCGCGACTGGGAGTCGCCGCCCAGGCGCTCGGGATCGCTCAGGGCGCGACCGACTATGCGGCCGCCTATGCGCGCGAGCGCAGGCAGTTCGGCAAGCCGATCAACGCTTTCCAGGCGATCCAGTTCAAGCTCGCCGATATGGAGACCCAGTGCGCCGCCGCGCGCGAGCTCCTCTATCAGGCCTGCGCCAAGGTCGACCGCGGCGATCCCGAGGTCGGCAAGTACTCGGCGATGGCCAAGCTCTTCTGCTCCGATGTTGCGATGAAGGTGACCGTCGAAGCGGTCCAAGTGCTCGGCGGCTACGGCTACGTCAAGGAGTACCCGGTGGAGCGCATGATGCGCGACGCCAAGATCACTCAGATTTACGAGGGCACGAATGAGATCCAGCGGCTCGTGATCGCGCGCACACTTAGGTAGCGCCGTGTCCGGAACACCCCCGACTGCTCGCCGGATCCTTCTCTCGGCGCTGGCGGCGCTCACGGTGGGGGTGGGAGCGCTCAGCCTTTTCGCGGGCTTCTCGAACTCGTTCTTCGTCAGGTTGCTCCAGGGCCTGGCGGTGTTCGCCGCTGGTGTCGTGTTGCTAGGCGGTGCCGCGGTGCTCGTGATGCTGCGGCTCGCGGGCTGGAACGATCCGGAGTCAGAGGAGGACTTCGAGGCGCTAGTCGAGCGCGCCGAGGCACTCGCCGCCGAAGGATCGTGGGGGGAGCCATTTGATGACGAAGAGGCGCTGGACCCGTTTGACGAGGACGACTTCGAGGCACTCGTGCGCGAAGCGCTCGACGAGCTGCCGCTCGAGGTCCATGCGGCGCTCGAGCACGTCGCAGTCGTCGTCTCGGACGGCGGCCGGCGCCGCCGCGCCTACGGTCTCTACGAGGGCGACACGAACGCGCGCGACTTCTTCCACGACCGCATCGTGATCTTTCGCGACACGCTGGTCCGCGACTTCGGCCACGACCCCGAGCTGCTGAAGGCCCAGGTCAGGCGGACCGTCCGCCACGAGCTTGCCCACCACCTCGGCTGGGGAGAGAAGGGTGTGAGAGGGCTGGGGTTGTGAGGTCAGGATTGCTCGCCGCGTGCGCAGCGGCCGCGTGCATCCTCGCCGGCGCGGCATCGGCCGCATCGGTCCACACGGTCTGGCTCTGTTTCCCAGGCCATTCGCCCGACCCGTGCACGCCCGGCCTCTCGACGACCGTCTACACGCCCACGTTCCGGCGTCTGCGAGTAGAGCACCCGCGGCCGGTCGCCAATCCGAACATCGACTGCTTCTACGTCTATCCGACCGTCAGCGGCCAGCCGACGGGGAACGCCAACCTCCAGATCGATCCCGAGGAGCGCTCGATCGCGCTCTATCAGGCCGCGCGTTACTCGCAGTACTGCCGCATCTTTGCGCCGATGTACCGCCAGTTGACGCTCGCGGCTATCGGGCAGGGCACACCGACAACGACACCGAACGCCGCGCTGCCCCTGGGGGACGTCCGCGCCGCCTTCCGCGCATATCTGCGCCACTACAACCACGGCCGCGGCTTCGTTCTGATCGGCCACTCGCAAGGCTCGTTCGTCCTGCGCCAGCTGATCGCCACGGACATAGATCCCAAGCCGGCCGTCCGCCGTCTGCTCGTCTCCGCGATCCTGATGGGCGGCAACGTGCTCGTGAAGGCCGGCAAGGACAGCGGCGGCGACTTCAAGCACATCCCGGCGTGTCATAGCGCGCGGCAGCTGGGTTGCGTGATCGCCTTCTCTACCTTCGACCAGCCGGTGCCCACGCCGAGCCTGTTCGGGCGCTCGTCTACGGCCGGAGACCAGGTCCTGTGCACGAACCCGGCCGCGCTCGGCGGCGGTAGCGGCGCGGTCGATCCGACCTTCCCAAGCAAACCGTTCGATCCCCAGAGCATGCTCAGCGCCAGCATCAAGCTGCTCGGGATCACCGAGCCGATGCCGAAGACGGTCTGGTCATCGGCGCCCGGGGCTTACTCGGCGCAGTGCTCTTCTGCGAACAACGCGAACGTGCTCGAGATCACGGCACAGCACGGCGCCCCGACCCCCAACCCGACCCCGGCGCCCGACTGGGGCCTGCACCTCATGGACGCGAACGTGGCGCTCGGCAACCTGATCGGCATCGTCCGCAGCGAGGCCGCGGCGTTCGCAGCGAGCGGCCGATAGCCGATTGACCTGGCGCGCGGCGGGTGGGATGATCGCCGGCTGAATCATTTTTGGAAAGGAGACGGGGCATGAAGGGTTTCGGGATCCGCGGGGGGCTAGTGGTGGCCGGCGTTGTTGCGGTGTCCGTCAGTTCCGTCGGCGTAGCCGCGGCGGCCGCCAAGCAGATCAAGCTGAGCGGCGAGGTGGTCGGGTTCACCCATGGCTTGCTTGGGGGTCCTACCGGGTGCCCGGATATCGCGCTGTTCCAAGGCAAGACGAAGGTCGGCAGCTTCACCAAAGATTCCTGCGGCGGACTCACGCACTCCACGCCATACCGCCTCACGGGCCACATCAAGGTCGGCGCCGTCAAGGGCTACTCCCGCCTGGGGCTCAATTTCGAAGCTACCGGGTCCTTCGATCATCCGGGTCCCGCGACGCATGGATCGGGACAAATCGACTCCTACATCTCGAAGGCCACGGAGAGCGTCTACGTCAAGGGTCCCGGGCTGCCGAAAACGCTCCACGGCAAGTTCACGCTCACATTGATCACGTAGGTCGGGGGGCCGCGGGCGGTAGCCTGCGGAACGCCCCACGCCCATCACGCGACCTCAGGAGGACTGAAATCGCTATGCCAGAAGCAGTGATCGTTGACGCCATCCGCACCCCGATCGGCCGCGCCGTCAAAGGCTCGCTTAAGACGGTCCGCGCCGACGACCTCGCCGCGATCCCGCTGAAGGCGCTTCAGGAGCGCAACCCGGACGTCGACTTCGGCGAGACCAACGACGTGATGATGGGCGCGGCGTCGTCATTCGGCGAGCAGGGCTACAACGTCGGTCGCAATGCGGCGCTGCTTTCGGGGATCGATCACCACGTGCCGGCCTGCACCGTCAACCGCTTCTGCGCCTCGTCGCTGCAGACGCTCCGGATGGCCTTCCACGCGATCACCGCCGGCGAGGGCGACCAGTACATCGCCGCGGGGGTCGAGGCCGTCTCACGTGCCGGTCTGGGCGCGGGGATGATGGAGGAGACCAAGCACCCGCAGCTGAACGGTCAAAACGGCGCGCCCTACGACGTTTACATCCCGATGGGCATGACGGCCGAGAACGTCGCCGAGCGTTGCAAGGTCACGCGCGAGCAGCAGGACGAGTGGGCGGTCGTTTCTCAGAATCGTGCGGTGCAAGCACGTGACGACGGACATTTCGACGCTGAAATCGTCCCGGTCCCGGTGCCCGCGCACAAGAACCAGGACAAGGAGGGCAACGAGATCGACGTTCCCGACACGGTCGTCACAAAGGACGACGGCCCTCGACCGGGGACCACGATGGAGGTGCTCGGCACGCTCAAGCCGGCCTTCAGGGAGGACGGGACGGTGACCGCCGGCAACTCGTGTCCGCTCAACGACGGCGCGGCGGCCGTGCTGGTGATGTCAGAGGAGAAGGCTTCCAAACTCGGCCTGAAGCCGAAGGCACGGATCATTGCGTCGACCGTAACCGCAATCCGCCCCGAGATCATGGGGCTAGGCCCGATCCCGGCGATCCAGGCACTGCTGAAACAGAGCGGTTTCTCGATCGATGACGTCGACATCGTCGAAATCAACGAGGCGTTCGCCGCCCAGATCGTCCCCTGCAAGCAGGAGCTCGGGATCCCCGACGAGAAGCTCAACCCGTTCGGGGGTGCGATCGCCCTCGGCCATCCGTTTGGGATGACCGGCGCCCGGATCATGACGACGCTGCTGAACGGGCTCGAGGCGACCGGCGGGAGGTACGGGATCGAGTCGATGTGCGTCGCCGGCGGGATGGGCCAGGCGATGCTGGTCGAGCGGTTCGCCTAGCCGGCAGCGCCGTGCAGCTCCCCTAGCGCCGCGATCAGCCCCGCCGCGGCTGTCGAGACCGGCGGGTCGAGGTCGCGGTCGGCGAGCACCCCAAAGCACACCAGACCGTCGTACGAGATCACTCCCACCGACAGACCCTGATTGGACGGGTTGAGCGGCACGACCGGATAGACCTCGCGCATCCGCACACCGTTCAGATAGAACGGCTGCTGAGGTCCCGGGATGTTCGACACGACGAGGTTGAAGGCCCGTACTTGGCCCATCGCCCGTGCCAGCATCCCCGACAGGAGCGGGGGCGCCCACCCCGACGCGCCGATCATGAGCGCGCCCGCTTGGACCGCCGCCGACGCTTTCAGCTCGCGCGTCTGATCTGCGATTGCCCGGACGCGCGCGTCGAGGTCGTGGCCGAACACAGGCAGATCGACGAACACCGTCGAGATGCGGTTGCCGAGCTCGCCCGCATCGTCAGCCTCGCGCACGCTGACCGGCACGAGAGCGACCGGCGGACGCGTCAGCTCCTCGCCCGCGGCGGCCAAGTAGCGCCCGAGCATGCCCGCCACGATCGCGAGCACCACATCGTTCACCGTGCCCCCGGCTCGCTTGCCTACGTCTTTGACCAATCCGAGCTCGGTGCTGGCGATCGCGTAGCGACGGTTGGGGGAGATGGGTCGGTTGAGTGGCGTCATCGGCGCCTGAGGCCGGGCGCGTGCAAGCTCGAGCGCGACCTCGGTCGCGCGCCGCATGTCGGCGGCCGCCCGGCGCGGATCGGGGTCGAGCGCCCGCAGCATGCCGTCGATCATCAGCTTCGGGGCGCGCTGGAGCGGCTTGGTGGCAAGCCGCGCGACGTGGCGGCCGAGGTCGTACTTGCGCGGCGACCATGCTTGCTCGGGCGGCGGGATCTCGAGCGGCTCCGGCGTCGGGTCAAGCACAAGCGCCGCCATGCCAATCGCCGCCATTCCGTCGACCAACGCGTGGTGGACCTTCATCAGCACACCCTGCCGGCCCTCGTCGAGGCCTTCTATCAGGGTCGACTCCCACAGCGGCCGGGAACGATCCAGACGATGTGAGAACTCGCGCCCGATGAGCGCCCCGATCTCGGCGTCCCCGCCCGGGTCGGGAAGCGAAGCCTGACGCACATGCCAATCGAGATCGAAGCTCGTGTCATCGGCCCAGACCGGGTTGGCGATGCCAAGCGGCGGCTCCTCGAGCCGCTGGCGCAGCCGGGGCAGGAGGTGCACCCGCTCGCCAATTCGCTCCGCGAGACGCGCGCGGCTCAGCCCGGGCTCGAACACGAGCAAGCCGCCGACGGCCATGTTGACCGGGCCGCGCTCTGCCGCGAGCGACGAGCGGTCAGCTGGCGAGAGCTCTTCTGTCATGCCGGTCTGGGGCCAACGGGGCGGACGTGGCCGGAGCCTACTGGCGCGCCGCCAACGACAGAGCGAACAACTCGTCGCCGTCGGTGTACCAGCGGTCGAGCCCCAGCCCGGCCGCGGCGAAGTCGGTCGCGAGGCGCTCCCGGGTGAATTTCGCGCTGATCTCGGTGCGCAGCTCCTCGCCGGGAGCGAACTCAACGGTCAAGCCGACGTCCTCGATGTCGACCACGCATGCCTCGCGGGCCCGGAGGCGCATCTCGATCCACTCGTGGTCCGGATCGAAGAAGGCGACGTGCTCGAACTGCTCGACCGGGAAGTTCGCCTGCAGCTCACGATTGATCACGTGCAGCACGTTGCGGTTGAACTCGGCCGTGATGCCGTCGGCGTCGTCGTAGGCCGCCTCGATCACGGCCGCGTCCTTGACGAGATCCGTGCCGAGCAGGAAATGGTCCTCGGGTCCAAGCAACGCGCCGATCTTCCGCAACAGACCGCGCCGCGTGCCGGGCGGGAAATTGCCGATCGTTCCGCCCAGCAGCGCGACCAGCCGCGGGGCCCCGTTGGTCTCCGGAACGCGGTCGAGGTGGCGCTCGAAGTCGCCAATCACCCCATGCACCTCGAGGCCGTGGTAGTCATCGACGAGCAAGTGCGCTGACTCCTCGAGCAAGCTGGCCGACACGTCGACCGGCACGTAGCGGCTGAGCGTCCCGGCGCGCTCCATCGCGTCGAGCAGCACGCGAGCCTTCGTGGTCGAACCCGGGCCGAGCTCGACTAGCTCGCCGGCGCCCGTGTGGGCGACGATCTCGTCCGCCTCGTCGCTCAGGATCCGCAGCTCGGTCCGTGTCGGGTAATACTCAGGCAGCTCGCAGATCTGCTCGAACAGCTCGGACCCGCGCGTGTCGTAGAAGTGCTTGGGCGGAAGTTCCTTGAACGGCCGCGTCAGTCCGTCCAGCACGTCGTCGGCGAGCCGTCTCTCCTCGGCGCGATCGAGCACCGCGTCAATCGTCACGCGTCTCATGCGTCCCTCGCAATTCGGAAGCCGGCGAAGATCTGGCGGCGTTGCGGGAAGTCCCAGTTGCGGAATGTGGGCGTCGCCACACGCGCGCGCGTGGCCCATGAGCCTCCTCGGAGGACTCGGTAGTCCTCGCCGAAAAAGACCTCGGAGTACTCGCGATATGGATAGGCGCGGAAGCCGTCGTAACCGCGGAAGGCGGACGCGGTCCATTCCCAGACGTCGCCCGTCATCCCGAGGCATCCGTAGGCCGACGCGCCGTCGGGGTGGTCATCCACGCCTGCCGGGCCGCGATCGACGTGATCCACGTTTGCATGGACGCCTGGCACGGGCGGATCGTTTCCCCAGGGGAAGTGGCGAGCCGCTCCCGCGTGCTGGTCCCAGGTCGCCGCCTTCTCCCACTCGATCTCGGTTGGGAGGCGGGCGTTCCGCGAGCGAGCGAAGGCGTCGGCCTCGAACCAGGACACGTGGACCACTGGCCGGCACGGATCGAGCGGCTCCAACTCGGATAGGCGCCACTCGGCGCGCAGGTCCTCGGTCCAGGCCAGCGGTCTTGTGATGTCGAACTGCTCCTTCCACGCCCAGCCCTCCTCCGACCACCACTCGCGCCGCTCGTAGCCTCCGCCCTCGGCGAAGGTCAGATAGCTGGCGTTGGTGACTGGGGTGCGGCCGATCAGGTACGCGCGGACGTCGGTGTGGTGGCGGGGGCGCTCGTTGTCGTAGGCGAAGCCATCGTCGGACGTGCCGATCGTGCACTCGCCGGCGGGGATCTCGATCAGATCGAGCCCGGTCGGCGGGGCGGTCCCATTCGTCGCTCGCATGCGGTCGCCGACCGGCTCGTAGCCCTTCAGGCGTGCGAGCTGGATCGTCTGGAGCATGGTCTCGTTGTGCTGCTGCTCGTGGCGCAGCACGAGTTCGAGGAGAACGTTGGACCCGTTCTCCTCGAGCAGCTCCACAGCGCGCCGCCGAACCTGGTCCAGGTAGTCGCGGGCCTCCGCGGGGCCGAGAAACTCGAGCTCACCGCGCTCGGCGCGCGGCGTCTCGAAAGCGTCGTAGGTCGCCGCCAGCTCGGGCTGAAGCATCGGTGCGCCTCCGATGCGGTGCACGAGCCACAGATCCTCGAATGCCGCGATATGGCCGAGATCCCAGACGAGCGGGCTCATCAGCGTCGAATGGACCTTGACGAGGTCGTCGTCGGAGACCGAGGCCACCAATGCGAGTGTGCGCTCGCGTGCTTCGGCGAGCGCGGCTGCGGTCCCGAGGGCCATCGCGTCCATTGTGCCTCACTCGCCTCCTGCCGAAACGGCGAAGCGGAAGAACATGGAGCCGTTCCGCTCCAGCAGCGATTTGAGCTCGAGCGCGGCCGGTTGCGTGAGCTCGGCGCCAGTCGCGATCGTCGGCGCGGTCCCGCCGCCGACGAGCTTCGATCCGACGGTCAGGAACAGCTCGTCAACGAGCTGCTCTCCGACCAGCGAGCCGAACAGCGTCGGTCCACCCTCGCAGAGAAGCGAACGGACTCCGTAGTCGCTGCGGAGGCGCCGCATCACCGTGACGAGCGTCAGCTCTGCGGGGTCGAGGAGGACCGTGTCAATCGTGCCGATCGGCTTGGGGGCGAACACGACGACGCGCTCCTGCTCGAACAGGGGTATGTCGAGCGGGAGATCCCCGCTGCGCGTGACGACACACGCCAGCGGGTCTGGGTCGAGGCCGTGCGCGGCACGGCGCTCCTTGGCTTCCGGATCCTTGATGAGCCGGCCGTAGCGCTCCGCGCGGAGCGTCCCGGTCCCGACCATGATCGCGTCGACGCGCTCGCGCAGCGCGTGGAATAGCGCCCGGTCGCCCTCATCGGACAGTGGCGCCGAGTGCCCCTGAAAGGCCGCGCGGCCATCGGCGCTCATCACGAAGTTCGCGATCACGTACGGGCGGTCCTCGGCGTCGGGGAAGTCGAGCGCATCACGGAGGGATTCGAGCTCGATCGTGCCGGGTTCAGGTAAAAGGCGCGTGAAGTTCATCGCGGCTCATCGGAGATCATGCCCCAAAGCTTCTCCCTCGCGCGAGCGGGATCGCGGTCAGAAGCGGTCCGCAGATGGCCTGGGCCCCGCCAGCGGTTAGAGTCGGCGCCGGAGTGCTCGACTGCACCTACCGCGTTCAGATCCCGCACCGAACCGGGCAGCTGGCCCGGGCGATGGCGGCGATTGCCGAGGGGAAGGGCCTGATCGGCGATGTGGTGACGATCTCCGTTGGCCGCGAGAGCTCGGTCCGCGAGATTACCGTCGAGGTGCGCGACTCCGAGCAGGCTCAGCGGATCGCCGACCTGATCGATTCGCTCGAGGGGATGCGCGTGCTGTGGTTCCAGGATCGTGCGCTGATCCGCCACGAGGGCGGAAAGCTGCGGATCGACGCGATCCATCCCGTGAAATCGCTCCAGCAGATGCGCGACGTCTACACGCCTGGGGTCGCGCGTGTGTGCCTGGCGATCGCCGACAAGCCAGAGCTCGCAGGGCGCTACACGATGATCGCCCACAGCGTCGCGATCTGTACCAACGGCACGCGCGTGCTCGGCCTCGGCAACATCGGTCCCGTCGCTTCGATGCCGGTGATGGAGGGAAAGGCGGTCTTCTACCGCCAGTTCGCCCGCATCTCGGCGATGCCGCTGCTGATCAACAC
Organism: uncultured Actinomycetes bacterium; assembly: GCA_963795505.1. Lineage (GTDB taxonomy): Bacteria > Actinomycetota > Thermoleophilia > Solirubrobacterales > Solirubrobacteraceae > Palsa-465. The sequence continues at coordinate 851,383 of CAWCIB010000008.1, read as the reverse complement.
GCCGGACGTCGATGAGTTCGTCGAGACGGTCATCCGGATCGCGCCCACATTCGGCGGCATCCACCTGGAGGACATTTCGGCGCCGGAGTGCTTCGAGATCGAGCGGCGGCTGATCGAGGCCCTGCCCCAGCCGGTGATGCACGACGACGTCCACGGGACTGCGGTCGTCTCGGTTGCGGCGGCGATCGTCGCCTGCCGGCACGCGAAGATCGAGCTGCGCGACGCGACGGTCGGCCAGCTAGGACTCGGTGCGGCCGGCTTTGGGATCGCCTCGCTGATGGTCGACGGCGGGGTCAAGCGCGTGTTGGCATTCGATCCCCAGGAGGCTTCGCACGCGCGCGCGATCGAGAAGGGCATCGAGATCGGCTCGATGGACGCTGTTCTGCGAGAAGCGGACGTCGTGGTGGCCACGACGGGCCATCCGGGTCTCATCGAGCCCTCGATGGTGCGCAAGGGTCAGGTGATCCTCGCGCTCTCGAATCCCGACCCCGAGATCGGGCCCGAGGAGGCCGAGGCCGCCGGCGCCGCGTTCGCCGGTGATGGACGGAGCGTCAACAACGTGCTTGGCTATCCGGGGATCTTCCGCGGGGCTTTGCAGGCGGGGGCGAGGGAGATCAACGTCGAGATGAAGCTCGCCGCGGCGCGGGCGATCGCGGACCTCACCGCCGAGGACGAGCTGGTCCCGGATGCGCTCGACCAGCGCGTCCACGAGGCGGTCGCGAAGGCCGTCCACGAAGCGGCCGAGCGGACCGGCGTCGCGCGCCCGGAGATGGCGGCCGCCGGGTTGTAGGCGATGAAGTGGGCTGTCGCAGCGTGTCGACCGTTCAGGTTCTAACTTGTCGTGATCGTGAACGGAAGCGTTTCAACCACGGCACCAGGCGACGGCGAACTCTGGACCATCCGCGGTCTGCTCGCGCGGCACAAGTTGGCGGCTTTAGGGGTCGGAGCTGTAATTGCCGTGTTGCTGGCGATGATCCTCGTCGCCGTTTTTGGTTCAAAGGCTGGGGCCGTCAGCGATGTCACGACCTGCTCGCAATGGGGCTCGTCGAACCAGAACCAGCAGACCGCCTACGCCAGGTTGTATGTCTCCGAACATGGAGCACTTCGGGGTGGAGTGGTCTCCCCGGCAGGCGTGATCGCTGCGATCAACCAGGGCTGCATACGGGCTTACGGCGAGGACGTCTCCGACACCGTGACGGTCGTTCAGGCGATCGGTGGCAGGTTCTGAGGGCGACGCAAGCGACCGTGTGCCGGGGCCTCTCGCGGACGCCGCCTCCTCGAGCGGCGAGACCATCGAGCTCAGCCGGCGATTCGAAACGCGGTCGTCTGGCCCGCGCCGCCAACGGGCGTCAGGGTGATCTCGTAGCTACCCGGGCCAAGTCGGTGCCCAGCGATCCGACCGGTGAACACGTAGCGGTTGGACCCGGACGCTCCCATCAGCGTGATCGCTCCAGGAACGGAGATCGAGCGCATGCACTTGTGCTGGATTCGATTGTGCCGGGTGATCCCCACACAGCGACCGTGGACCCGCCGCCCGGCAACGAGTCGAACGAGCGTCAGCCTCACCTCTGCGGCGGCAGAGAGGGTGTAGCGGATCGCGAGTCGGATCGAGCGCCTGCAGGCCGCATGGCCCCGGTTCTTCTGGGTTTGCTTGGCGCAGCGGCCTGCGACTTTCCGGCCGGCAAGCGTGGTTGTCAGCGGCGAGATCTTGAGTCCGCTGATGACCGGCGCGGGCACGTCCACCACCGATGTGTTGACCGCCTTCGCCGTTCCGTCGCAGGAAGCGGTCTGTCCGGTGTACACGAGCGCCGCGGAGCACCCCGTCTGGTCGACGACCGTCAACGTGACCGTGTATGCCCCCGGCCGGGCATAGACGTGCTGGCCCGTCGGGCTCGCGCTCGTGAGCGTCGCACCATCACCGAAACTCCATTCGTAGGCGGCGATCGGATAGTCGGGGCTGCTGGACGCGGAGGCGTTGAATGTTGTGGCGGTCCCGGGAGGGCCCACCGCCGGCGAGAAGGAGGCCGTTGGACCGCGGTCCGGGCCGATTGCGAGTGAGAAGAAGTTTGGCGATCCGCCAAGGGTGCAGTCAGAGCCGCAGGTCACCGGCGTCAGAGCGCCCCCCGAACCGATCGAGAACGCCTTGATGGCGTTCGACGGCTGGTAGATCGTCGCATACACGTAGCGGCCGCTTGGGTCCACTGCAACGTCCGCCGCGAAGCCGCCCGTACTGCACAATGAGCATGGGACCGGGGTCAGCGCCCCGTCCGAGGCGATCGAGTACACGTCGATGCGCTCGCCGGTGGAGTCGGAGGCGTACACATAGTGGCCAGTGGGCTCGATCGCCAAGCCACCCACCTCACCCGTCGTGGCGCAGGTCGAACACGTGATTGGCGTCAGCGCGCCGCCGGACCCGATCGAGTAGGCGGAGATCTTCCCTGAGCCTTCGTCGCTGACATACAGATAGCGGCCGCTGGGGTCGACCACGATCGCCTCAGGGGAGGAGCCGGTCGCACAGCTCGTGCTCGGGTTGCACGTGACGGGCATCAGCTGCCCGCCGGACCCGATCGAGAACACAGAAACCGAGCCGGTCTCGTTGACGCTGTACACGTACTTGCCAGACGGATCGATCGCGATCCCCTGCGAGTGTCCTCCGGTGCGGCAATCGGACGCTGGGCTACAGGCAATTGGAGTCAATGCACCGCCGCTCCCAATCGTCCACCCGGCCACGAAGCCGCTGTCATCCGCGGCGTAGACGTACCGACCTGTCGGGTCGACGGCGATTCCGTTGGGCCCGCTGCCGGTGCCGCAAGCTGGCGCCGGGCTACACGGGATTGGCTTGAGCATGCCGCCGGCATCAACGGCGAACGCCGACACGGTGTCAGACGTGGTGTTCGTGATGTACACATACCTTCCGGTCGGATCGACCGCCACTCCCGACGGATCGGACCCGGTAGCACAGTTCGAGAGCGGGCTGCAAGCGTTCGAGGTGAGGGCGCCGCCAGACCCGATTGAGTACGACGCCATCGTGTCGGGCCCGGGGACGCTCACGAACAACGGAATCGCAGCCGCGGTCGATGGCACGAGCACGGCAGCGAGGGTGGCGAGCAGCCATGCACCCATGCATCGGGCACGCCTCCTGCGCGCCCTACCCGGTCCCGTCGTCATCGGCCGCGCAGTCTAACTGCTTCGCCACTCGGCGACTACATCGCCTGAGCGCGTGCATCACGCCCCATAGTTGCTGGCGCCAGCTGAATGTCTTAGGCTCCTCCCGACGATGGCGTCGACCGCATCCAGACCAGTGGAGCGCCGGCGGGCGATGGACGTCACCCGGCTCGACAGGGGCGAAGTCATCGCCACGGTGGGTGGGATCCTGCTGGCGATCTCGATCATCTTGCCCTGGTACTCGCTCGGCAATTACCTGACGCACCTGAACAGTTGCGCCGGCGCGGGCCATCACTGCAGCGGTTGGTACTCACTGACGATTCTCAGGTACCTGCTGCTGGCCGCCGCATTCGCCCCGGCGATCCTCGCCTGGATCATCGTCCGCGGCCACGCTCTTTCGTGGCCGCGCGGAGAGCTGACAGCGATCACCGCCCTGGCCGCACTGACTTTCATCATCTTCCGCGGCGTGCTCGACAAGCCCGGCACGCCGTCGGGGGAGATCAGCGTCGATTTCGGGTGGTTCGTAGCCCTCGCTGGGGGCCTCCTGATCCTTGCCGGGTCGATCTGGCGCTCTCGGGAAAGCGCCGCGCGCAAGAAACCTCCAGGCGTCCTTTGACGGCATCACAAGCCAACGTAAGGCCGGATCGCAACCTGGCCCTCGAGCTCGTGCGCGTCACCGAGGCGGCCGCCCTGGCCGCTGCGCGGATGGTCGGCCGCGGAGACAAGGAGGGGGCAGACCAGGCCGCCGTTGACGCGATGCGCGCCGTGCTCGATTCCGTCTCGATGGACGGCGTGGTCGTGATCGGAGAGGGGGAGAAGGACAAGGCCCCGATGCTCTACAACGGCGAGCAGATAGGTGACGGCAACCCGCCTCAGGTCGACATCGCGGTCGACCCCCTCGAGGGGACGCGGCTGACGGCGCTCGGCATGCCGAGCGCGATCGCCGTGATCGCGCTCTCGGAGCGCGGGACGATGTACAGCCCGGGCCCGATCGTCTACATGGAGAAGATCGCCGGCGGTCCCGAGATTGCCGACCTGCTCGACCTCGACCGCCCGCTCTCAGGGACGCTGAAGCTGATCGCCGAGCGCAAGCACGTCGACATCCGTGACGTGATGGTTGTGATGCTCGACCGCGAGCGCCACCACGACGCGATGCGCGAGGTGCGCGAGGCCGGTGCGCGGGTCCGGCTGATCATCGACGGTGATGTGTCCGCCGCGCTGCTGGCGGTGTCGGATAACTCGCCCGTGGACATCCTGTGGGGGATCGGCGGGACGCCCGAAGGCGTGATCACGGCCGCGGCCATCAAGTGCATCGGCGGTCAGATCCTCGGACGGCTGTGGCCGCGCAACGACGAGGAGCGACAGGCGGCGCGCGACGCCGGATATGACCTCGAGCGCGTGCTGGATCGCGATGCGCTCGTTGGCGGCGAGGACGTTTTCTTCTCCGCCACCGGCGTCACCGACGGCGACGTGCTCCAGGGAGTCCGCTACCAGGGCGACGCCGGCGCCACCACCGAGTCGCTCGTGATGCGTTCCCGCTCGGGCACGGTGCGACGGGTATCAGCGCGCCATGACCGCGCGAAGCTGCGCGCGCTGACCGGCGTCCGCTACGGCTAGCGGAACGCCGACAGCAGCCCGACCTTCGACTCCTTCAGCTCGAGCGTCGCGAGCGAGCGCAGGAAGGCGTGCGTGACCAGTACGTGGATGAAGGCCTGCGTGAGTCGATAGACCGGCATGCTGAAGCCGGCCGCGATCGCCGGATAGAAGTTCGCGACCTCGACTTCGATGCGGACCTTGTCGTCCTCCAGCCGATGGACGTCCAGCGCGAGGTAGCCACTCCCACGTCCGCCGCGCGCGACGAGCAAGCCGTCACGAATCTGCCAGCGAACGGAGCCGCGGTTGCCGTCGAGCGAGTATTCGGGCGCCTCGAATCGCAGCAGCGTCAGTGGCCGCCCGAGGAACACGACAGCGCGCTCGTCCACGCCGTAAACGACGCGGATGAGCCCGAGCGTCACGCGGCTGAGATAGGCCCAGTAGGTCCGCGCGAGGTTCTCGAGGTTGGCCGGGCTCCAGAGCGAAGCGAGCCGGTCGGGCGGCATCGAAAGCTCCGCTGTCTGAACCGAGCGGACGGCGCCGTCGCGTCCCATCGCGGTCGAGTGCGACGGCGAGACGATCACCGCTCGCGCCGGAAGCCGCTCGCGCCGGCGCCGACGGGCGGCGACCGCCGAGGCGACCAGCAGCACGATCGCGAGCGTCCCGATCATCCGGGCCACAGCATCTCAAGTTCAACCGTCGACCCGGGCGAAAGCTCGCCCTCGCCGGCTGGGATGAACGCGAGCGCGTCCGCGCCGAGCAGAGAGCTGATCATGTGAGAGCCCTGCGGTCCGTTTGGGACGGCGAGCACCGCGCCGTCGCGACGCTCGAGCCGGACGCGGACGGCCTGCTCGCGGGCGGGATTGCGGCGCACGGCGGCCCCGAGGACAGCCTCGCTGCGGCGGGGTGTGGCATCGGTCGCGCCTTGAAGCGCCCTGATCGCCGGGGCGACGAACAGCGCGAACGTGACGACGGTCGAGACCGGATTTCCCGGCAGGCCGAACACGAGCGTTCCCTCGCGCTCGCCGAACCAGGTCGGCTTGCCGGGCTGGAGCGCGACCCGCCAGAAAAGCTCGTGCACCCCGAGGGCCTCGAGCGCGGCCTTGACGTGGTCGTGGGGACCGACCGACACGCCGCCGGAGACGACCACGACGTCGGCGCGCTCGAGCGCGTCGGCGAGCCCCGCCCGCGTCTCGGAGAGCCGGTCCGGTAAACGGACCGGATCGAGCGGCTGAGCGCCACAACGCGCGGCGAGCGCATGGAGCATGGGCGCGTTCGAGTTGTGGATCTCGCCCGGTCCGAGTGACGCGCCGGGCGCACGCAGCTCGTCGCCGGTGCACAGGATCGCGAGCCGCGGCCGGCACGCGGCCGCTACCTCGGCGACGCCCGCCGCGACGGCGGCGCCGAGCTCAGCCGGCCCCAGGACGGTGCCTGAGCGCAACACGGTCATGCCGCTGCTGAGATCCTCCCCGGCGCCGCGGATGTTCGCGCCCGGCGCGACGTCGACCTGCACCGCGACCGCGCCGTCACGCGACTCGACGTCTTCCTGCCGGACGACGGCGTCCGCGCCCTGCGGGACAGCCCCGCCCGTCGAAACTCGAATCGCCTGTCTGTCCTCGAGCGTCCGCTCGCTCGGTGCCCCCGCGCGCGACTCGCCAACAACCTCGAGCACGCGCGCGGCCGGTCCGGACCGGACCGCGTAGCCGTCCATCGCCGAGCACGGGAATGCCGGGACGTCGCCGGCTGCAACGACGTCCTGCGCCAGCACGCGCCCAAGCGCGGCGCCGACCGCAATCTTTTCGGTGGCGAGTGGCCGTATTGTGGCCAACACGAGCGCGCGTGCGTCGGAAACGCTGATCAGCACGACGCTGATTGTGCCGCGGCTGCTCTCGTGCGCCGTCTAGTGGCCTCAGCCCGCGACCGGCGCCGCGCCGATTGTCGACGTCTCGGTCATGTCGAGCGCTTGCGCGGTCGCCTGGGTCAGGTCCCAGTTGGCGCCGTTGGCGTACGGCCCTCGGTCGATGACCGGCACAACGATCGTGCGGCCGCGGTAATAGATCGAGACATTCGTGCCGCAGGGCAGGTTCCGATTGGCGACACCCAGCGTGTAGCGGTGCAGCCTCGTGCCGCATGCGGTCCGATTGCCGAACATTCCGGGCCCGTACCAAGTTGCGACCGATGCGCGGTAGACGGTGACCGTGAGCGAGGGGGTGGTCGTGTTGCCGCCCGCGATCATCCCGCGGAGGATCTGCTGGCCGGTACTGGGCGGATACCAAGTGGCGGTAAACGAGCCGTCACTGGCCGTTGTGGCGTTGGCTACCGGGGTCCAGGTCGAGCCGCTCAGCTGCTCGATCGTGAGCGTCCGGCCGGCTACGTGGGAGGAAGTGGTGCCGGTGAACCAGACCGGCTTACCGCGGATCGCCAGCGCCCGCGCCGAGACCGTGATCCCGTCTCCGCTGACGGTCGCGGTCGGGGCGTGCTGTGCGAGCGGTTGGACCCCGCCGGCTCCCGCCACGACGAGTCCGCTGCCGCCCGATCCACTCGCCAAAGCGATCGGAGGAAGCACGAGTGCGCCAAGCGTAAGCATGGCCAGGATGCGGAATGGGGCGGTCCGGAGCGTCATCGGGGGCTTGGTTGCCTACGGGGTGAGCTGCCGGGCTCGCGCTTTGCGCTACGGCCCAATCGGGCCGATTCGCCCCTGTGAACCGCGCGCGGCTCACAAGTGGTTCCCCCGCCGACCGCCCGCGGACGGACGGTCGCTCGGCTGGAAGCGGGGCACTATAACCGAACCTACGGACGAGGTAAACGGCTGAGCGCGTTCCGCACGGTTCGAGCCCCAGCAGACAGCCCGATCTCGGCGAGCTCGGCGGCTGCTTGGACCACCGTTGAGACGATTTCGGTACCGGAGGGTGGCAGCGGTCGGCGCGAGCGTGGCGCCGGCGGAGTGCCTGTGGGCTGCTTGGGCTGCTGGATCGGCTGTGCCTTTGAGCGGCCGTGTCCATTCGATTTGGACGCCGCAGCTCGTTTCGCGCTGCGCCGCTGCGGGCGGGTTTGCGGCAGCCCGCCGAAGATCTCGTCGCTCATTGCGGATGAATCATCGCGCAGGACCCGTTTTCGGCGCTGTGAGCCTCAACCTGGCGTCAACGGGAGCCGAATCTAGGCGTAAGAGATTTCGCGCAACTTGAAACAAGTAGGCTCGTTCTACGTATTGGTCGCAACGCCTTTCGTTGACTTCAAAAAATGTAGTCCTACACTTGCATTAGAAGGCGGGCATACGCTCTCAAACGGCTGCGCTCGCTCTGTGATCCTCGGCCCCGGCACTGACTGCTGCCGGCGCCTGAAGACGGAGACTCAAATTAGATGTCATCAGTAGCGGACCTCCAGGAACTGGAAGAGATCAAGGGCCTCATGAGCAGGGGGCAGCAGCTGGGCGTACTGACGTACGCCGAGATCTCAGGGGCTGTCTCGGAGCTGGACCTCGATGAGGCCGACGTAGAGGAGCTGCACGGGTTCCTCGAGCGGGCCGAGATTGAGCTCGTCGAAGAGCTCGACCCGGCGATCGCTGCGGCCGATGTCGAGCGCGCGCCCGACAAGCGCGGCCGGCGTAAGCCGAAGACGACGCTCGACCTCAAGCCGGACATGACGACGGACTCGCTGCAGCTGTTCCTCAAGGACATCGGCAAGGTCCGACTCCTGACAGCGCAGGAAGAGGTCGACCTCGCCAAGCGGATCGAGCGCGGCGATCTCGACGCCAAGCAGAAGATGGTCGAGTCGAACCTGCGGCTAGTCGTTTCGATTGCGAAGAACTACCGCAATCAGGGACTGCCCTTCCTCGACCTGATCCAGGAGGGCACGCTCGGTCTCGTGCGCGCCGCCGAGAAGTTCGACTACCGCAAGGGCTTCAAGTTTTCCACCTATGCCACGTGGTGGATCCGGCAGGCGATCGCACGCGCGCTGGCAGACAAGGCGCGCACGATCCGCATCCCGGTCCACGTGGTCGAGAAGCTCAACAAAATCGGTCGTGCCGAGCGAAAGCTCGTGACCGAGCTCGGGCGCGAGCCGACCGCCGAGGAGATCGCGGAGGTGACCGGGATCGAGCCGGAGGAGGTCGAGTCGATCAAGCGCTCAGCCCAGGCGCCCGTGTCGCTCGAGAAGCCCGTCGGTGATGAGGAGGAGTCCGAGTTCGGGCAGTTCATCGCCGACGAGCGGGCCGAGTCGCCGTACGAGCGCGCGGCCGAGATCCTCACCAAGGAGGCGCTACGCGAGGCGCTCGAGAACCTGAGCTATCGCGAGCGCCGCGTGCTCGAGCTGCGCTACGGCCTCGGCGGCGAGCATCCGCGAACGCTGGACGAGGTCGGCCGCACGTTCAACGTGACGCGCGAGCGGATCCGGCAGATCGAGAATCAGTCGCTCAAGAAGCTTCAGTCGCTGGCCGAGGCCCAGAAGCTACGCGACGTCGCGTAGGCGCTCTCAAGCGTTTCTTCCCAAATTGCACGGTCGGCGTATGCGCGGGTCTTGCCAACCGGGGGTGCGAGATGTACGTTGCTTTTGGGCGTGAGCCCGTGACAAAGCGAAGAGCAGACATCTGGAGCTGCTAGGTCTGCCGCGCTGCTTGTCCCTCTTACGAGAGACCTTTATGCGCGCTCCACGTCACGGTTCGCGCCCACTTTTTTGCTCGGACTCGTAGACGAGGATCAGGACCCCGTCGCCGACGACCTTCGAGTCGACGAGGCGCAGCTTCTTCTTGTCCGCCGTCTCGCCGAAGAATCTCTGACCGGAACCCAGGGCGACGGGGAAGACCATCAGGTTCAGCTGATCGATCAGATCATGCTCGAACAGCGTCTGGGCGAGCTGCCGGCTGCCGTGGACGTAGATGTTGCCGGCGTGCTCGTCTTTCAGCCGTCTTACCGCCTCGACCGGATCGCCTTCGAGGACCGTCGTGTTGGTCCAGCGTGATGGGTCGGCCTTCGAGCCAACCACGTACTTGGGCATGTTGTTGAACCGGTCAGCGAAATCGCCCTCGCGCTCGGGCCACGCATCGGCGAAGCCGTCGTACGTCACACGGCCGAGTAGGAAGGCCTCCGAATCGAGCACCTCGTCGTACTTGAACTTGTCGCCCTCATCGCTGCGAGAGAACTCGAAGGACCAGCCGCCGTGCTTGAAGTCCTCGGCGCCGCCAGGATCCTCCATGACGCCGTCCAGCGATACGAACTCGGTCACAACGATCCTTCCCATCGAATACCTCCATCTGCGGTGTTACGCTATTCAACCAATCAGTTGTTCAACCTAGCAGATGAATACAGATCAACTCAATCTGACGTTCGCCGCGCTCGCCGATCCCACGCGCCGGGCGATCCTCGAGCGCCTCATGGAGGGAGAGGCGACGGTCGGCGAGCTCGCGGAGCCTCTACCGATTAGCGTGCAGGCTGTGTCCAAGCACCTGGGGGTCCTCGAGCGGGCAGGGCTGATCGCCCGTGGGCGCTCCGCCCAGCTCCGACCCTCGAGGTTGCGCGCCGCGCCGCTCAAGGACGCCGCGGACTGGCTCGGTGGCTACCAACGCTTCTGGACCGCCAGCTTCGATCAGCTGGAGGAGCGGTTGCGCGACCCCGACGGCGATGGCTGAGCCGACCGAATACGGCATCAGGATCACGCGTGTGTTCGATGCGCCGCGCGAACGCGTCTGGCGTGAATGGACAGAGCCCGAGCGCTTCGCCGACTGGTACGGCGGCCCGACATGCGAGGTACCGCTCGACAGCGTGTCGATGGATGTGCGGCCGGGTGGTAAATGGCGGCTGACGATGTTCGCTCCCCCCGACCGCCGGCGAATCGATTGGAAGGGCGAATACCGCGAGGTCGTGGAACCCGAGCGGCTGGTGCTGACGATCTCCGATCAGCCCGGCGACGACGCTTTCGAGCTCGTGACGGTTGTGCTCACCGACCTCGGCGCCGGCCGCACCGAGATGCTGATGGAGCAACGAGGCTCCATGTCGCCCGAGCAATACGAGCGGGCCACCGAGGGCTGGGGAGGCTTCTTCGATCGGATGGCAGAACGGCTCGCCGGCGTCCAAGAACGCTGAGACGATTCAAGGCCTGACCTCCGTGGGCCGATCAGTGGTGACAGATGCTCGATCTGCACGAGGCGCTTTCCTACGTCGTTCGCAACGAGGGGTCCGATCTCCATCTGAAGGTCCCTTCGCGGCCGGCTGCCCGTGTCCACGGCCAGCTGCGGCCCCTGGAGCAATACGACCCAATCACCCCGGAGGACACCGAGGGGATCCTGCGCCAGATGCTCGCCGAGAAGAAGATCACGGAGTTCGAGGAGGAGAACGAGCTCGACTTTTCCTACTCGGTGTCCGGACTGGCGCGCTTCCGTGTGAACGCGTTCCGCCAGCGCGGGTCGATCTCGATCGCCATGCGTGTCGTCCCGCTCGCAATCCGCGACGTCGGCGAGCTCGGACTCCCGCCGGTCATCTCCGAGCTGGCCGAGGAGGAGCGCGGTCTGGTCCTGATGACGGGGACGACCGGCTCCGGTAAGTCGACGACGTTGGCGGCGATCATCGACCACATCAACGCGGGCAAGCCTCGGCACATCGTCACGATCGAGGACCCGATCGAGTACCTGCACGCCGACCGGCGGTCGATCATCAACCAGCGCGAGGTCGGCTTCGACACCGCGTCGTTCAGCCGGGCAATGCGCCGTGTACTGCGCCAGGACCCCGACGTGATTCTGATCGGCGAGATGCGCGACGAGGAGACGATCCGCACCGCGCTGTCGGCGGCCGAGACCGGCCACCTGGTGCTCTCGACCGTCCACACGATCGATGCCCCCGAGACCGTCAACCGGATCCTCGACTTCTTCCCGCAGCACGAGCAGAAGCAGGCGCGCGCGATGCTCGCCGGCACGCTCAAGGGAATCGTCTCCCAGCGGCTCGTCCGGACCGCCGATCGCACGGGTCGGGTACCCGTGTGCGAGGTCTTCAGGATGACCGGCCGCGGCCGCGACATGATTCTCGATCCTGACCAGACCGGCAGGTTGCGCGAGGTCATCTCGGAGGGCGAGTTCTATGGGATGCAGACGTTCGACCAGGCTTTGCTGCACCACTACCAGGCCGGCCGGGTAACGATGGACGACGCGCTGCGCGTCGCGTCGAGCCCGCACGACTTCAAGCTGCTGGTCGCCTCCGAGGGGCGGACCGCGACCTCGATGGACGATCTCGGCGACGCCGCGGGTTCGAACGGCCGCGTGGAGCGCGTGACGGTCCCCGCGCCTAACTGAGCGCTGCAGTTCCCTACTTCAGTTCGTAAAGCCTTGCGCTAACATCGGGCTTGCGATGGTTTCGAAGGACACCTGCCCGGTTTGCGCCACCGCCGAGATCGTGTGCGGCAAGTGGACGCTGCTCGTCATCCGCGACCTCGCCGAGGGACGCTCGCGCTTCTGCGAGTTGGAACGCTCGCTGGCGGGCATCAGCCCGCGTACGCTGTCGCTGCGCCTGCGTGCGCTCGAGGAGCAGGGAATCCTCGAGCGCCAGACCTTCCCCGAGGTCCCGCCCCGGGTCGAGTACGCGCTGACGACCAAGGGCCGCGCGCTCGTGCCGCTGATTGAGGACATGCGCACTTACGGACGCGAATGGCTGTGCGGTGAGAAGACTGCCGCGCAGGAGCGCGAGCCCGTCGCGGCGCTCGCCTGATTTGCGGATCGCCGTCGCAGCAGACGAGCTGACGGGCGTTGCTGAAGAGCTCGTCGAGGAGCTGCGCCGCCGCGGGCACGACCCGATCCTGCACGGCGCCTACGTCGCAGACGAGCGGCCGGATTGGGCCTGGGCAAGCGAAGCCGCGGCACGCGACGTAGCCGACGGTCGTGCCGAGCAGGCTGTCGTCGCGTGCTGGACCGGGACCGGCGCGTCGATCGCCGCCAACAAGGTCGCGGGAGTCCGCGCGGCGCTTTGCGGCGATGCGCAGACCGCAGCCGGAGCACGGCGCTGGAACGACGCGAACGTGCTCGCGCTGAGCCTGCGATTGACCTCCGCCGCCGCCTTGCGGGAGATTCTCGACGCCTGGTTCGGCGAGGGCGCGAGCGGCGAAGCCGACGACGTCGCCAACGTGGAGCACCTGGCGGAGCTCGAGCGGCCTGCAAGCTGACGCCCGCCCGGCAGGATGGACGGCCGCGAGCGCGAATCCGCCCGCGTGCGCAATACCGCCCTACACGCGGCGCTAGCGGCGTTCACCGAGGACGCCGCCTTGACGCTGGCGTCGGAGACGGCCGGCGGCGCCGAAGTCCCGTTTGAGCTATCCGAGGAGCGCGGCGGAGGGACACCGCTCTACTGCTACAAGCCGCTGGCGGGCGAGTTCATCGGCGATCGAGCCGGGTTACTGAGCAGTCTCGCGACGAATGCGCCCGCCATCCGTGCGCTGACCGAGCTCGACAGCCTGTCGGGCTACATCCAGCACCGAGGCCAGGCCCGCGTCGCGCCCGAGCCGCGCGAGCGCGCGCAGGATGCCCTGCGGCTGTTCCTGTCGGCCGTATTTGCGGACCGGAGCGAGTTCGGCTTCGACTCGCGCCGGTTCGAAGTCGCCTACGCCGAGCTCGAGCAGACCCTCTACGAAGGTCGCTGCGTGACCTCGGTCGTGGCACCGATCCTCGGGGTGGCGCTCGACAGCCCCGAGCTTGCACTTGGCGATGGACTGTCGCTAGTGCGGGGGGAGACGCTCGCGGACGCCCCCACGGACGCCGTCTGGGGCGACGGCGAGCAGCCGAACGTACTCGCGATGCTGACGGTCGCCCAAGACCGCGGCGAGCGGTCACCGGTTTCGCTGGCGCGCGGCCGGTTCCGCCGGATCCTGACCGCGTTGCGGCTGTTCGAGCGCGGCGGCTACGCGCTCGGACCGCTGGCCTGGCTGCGCTCCGATGCCGGCCCGTGGCGGACGGTGGCGCTCGGGTCGAGCGGGCGGCCAAGGCTCGTGACGCTGATCGGCGCCGAGCACGAGGATGAGCTGCGCGGGTTCTTCAACCTGATCTGCACGCGGGCGCCGTCCGGAGGCGAGCTCGCGTGGGCGCTGTCGCGCTTTGAGATGGGGTGCGAGCGCCTCGCTCCGTTCGAGGCGCTGACCGACCACCTGCTCGGGCTGCGGGCGCTACTCGAGCCCGAGGGACCCCAGAGCGGGCGACTGGCCCAGCGGCTGGCGGCGATCTGTGCGCGACGGGATGAGCGCGCGCAGCTGGCAGAGCGGACGGCGCACGCGATCTCACTCGAACGCGCGGTGATCGCCGGCCTCGCGCCGGCCGAGGCGGGCGCCGACGCGTTGGTCGACGAGCTCGCGGAGAACCTCCGGGCATTGCTGCGGGACCTGATCTGCGGCCACCTCGACGTAGACGTGTGCGGCGTCGCCGACGAGCTGCTGGCGGAGTCTGTCCCCACGCTGTCGTGAATGAGAAGCTTGGCGTGTGTTCCACGTCGAGCTGCGGCGCTTTCCTCACCAAGCCCGTGCGTTCAACCTCTCCGAGGACGAGCTGCGCGAGCGCTTCGTTGCGCGCTGGGTGCGCGGGGTTCCGATCGCGCTCCAGGACCGCAGTTGGTCTTCGGACGGCAAGACAAGGCTGACGGTTTACGAGGCCCCTGAGCTGCCCGCTGAGGATCGGGGGCTCGGTCGCGGCTGGTCGACCGTCACGCGCGAGGGCACCGATGTGACCGCACGCGTCCTCGGCGAGCTCTCGCCGCTGTCGGATCTGAAGCGCCAGTTACTCGAGGCCGTGCCGCTTTCGCTTGGCGACGTCCTCGCCCTCGTCGGGGATTCGGGGCGCGTCAGCGAGCGCGTGGCGATCGCAGAACAGGCCATATGGGAGCTGCTGCACGCGGGCCGGCTCGAGGTTGAACACGACGGGCTACAGGTGTCGCCCGAGGAGTGGGAGGCGCTGCTGCTGCGGTGGGAGAGCTGGACGAGTCCAGGCGTGAACCTGCGGTCCTAGCTGTACCCCATCCGCTCCAGCACCCGCTCGAACACCTCGTGCGGCTGCGCGCCGGGGACGAGCGCTCGCTGGTCGATGACCCACGCCGGGACACCACCCGCGCCGAGCTCGACCGCGGCCTTCGTCTGCTCGTGCACACGCTCCAGATAGCGATCGTCGCTGAGCGCGTCGATGACCTCGCCTTCATCGAGGCCCGCGGCCGCAGCTTCCTCGCACAGCACGCTCTCGTCGCCGATGTCGAGCCCGCGCGCCCAGTAGGCGTCGAACAGTCGCGGGTGGAGCTGGTCGAACACTCGGCGCTCACGGGCCAGCTCCGCCAGCATCAACGAGCGGCGCGAGTTCGGAACCTTCTCGAGGCGCTCGGCATGGGGGAGGCCGGCTTCGTCGAACATTGCCCCTAGGCGCTCGGCCATCCCGCTCCCGTATCGCTGCTCGAGCACGGCGCGCGGAATCCCCTCGGGCGGATACTCCGGGTGCAGGTCGAACGACCTCCACTCGATTCGGGCGCCGTACCGGCGCTCAAGCCACGCAGCCCTCTCCAGGCCGACGTAGCAGAACGGTCAGATGTAGTCCGACCAGACGACGATCTCTGGGGCCATAGCCACACTGTAGAGATGGCGGCCAAGCGGATCTCGACCTCAGGTGAACCCGAGGACGTCCGGGCCCGCGCAGCGGATCTGGGTCTCCTGGGTTGGGTGAAACGGACCGACGACGGGACGCTCGCCGTGCACGCGGAGGGCGACGATCACGCGCTCGAGGAGTTGATCGAGTCGCTGCCGTCGCCGGTCGTCGAGGGGGCCAAGGTCGAGGGTCACGAGCAGTTCGCGATCCGCGGCGTGCCGGCGGGTGTGTTTGTGGTCCAGGAGCATCAGGCGACCGCCCATCACTTCGACTTCCGCCTCGAGGTCGACGGCGTGATGCGCTCGTGGGCGGTCCCCAAGGGCCCTTCGATGGACCCTGCCGTCAAGCGCCTCGCGGTGCAGGTCGAAGACCATTCGATGTCGCACAATGACTTCGAGGGGCAATCCGTGATCATCTGGGACCGGGGTGAGTACGAGCAGGGGGGACGCGTCCCTTGGCCGGATGCGCTTGAGCGCGGCCATGCGGTGTTCGTCCTGCATGGAGAGAAGCTCCGGGGAGGGTTCGCGCTTCAGCGAACCAGCGCGGGCGCCAAGCCTCAATGGCTCCTGATCAAGCGCCGCGACGAGTGCTCGCGTCCCGGCTCGGACGTCGTCGCCGAGCGACCGGAGTCGGTCGCGTCCGGCCGGACGCTCGACGCGGTTTAGCGTTCGCGATCGGTCAGCGGACCGAGGAGCGCGCTTTGCGCTCGTGGTGACGCCCGATTCGCCTTCTCCACTGCCGGTCGCGCGGGATCGCGGAGCCGAGATGACCCACAAGCGCTACCACCACGCCTATACAGAAGACGACACAGACGACGATCAGCACGGTAGTCATAGACGCTCGCTCTACCCCGGCGAGCGGGAACCTATTCGCCGGCGATCGCGAGCCTGTAGGGGTACTGCGTCAGCACCTCGCAGCCATCCTCGGTCACCAACAGCAGATCTTCGAGCCGCACGCCGCCGATGCGCCGATCGTTCAAGCCTGGCTCGACAGCGATCACGTCGCCGGCAACGAGCGGCTCGCGTCCGGAGAGCCCGATCGCCGGTGCCTCGTGCACCTCGAGCCCGACGCCGTGGCCCAGCGAGAACTGAAAGCCCTCGCTCGGATCGTCGCTGGGCCCGGTGCGCTGAGTGCGGTATCCGGCTGCCTCGAACCGATCGCAGACCGCTTCATGCAGCTCGCGCCCCGTCATGCCCGGACGGGTGGCGGCGGCCGTGTCGGCGAGCGCGGCCCGGACCAGCTCCTCCTGCTCCGATATCAGCTCAGCGTGCTCCGGTGCCGGGTCGCCGACAACGAACGTCCGCGTCATGTCGGCCCAGCACGAGGAGGCCTCGTGGCGCGGCCACAAGTCGACCGTGATCGGGAGCCCGGCGGGCAGCGGACCGAGCCCGGGATCGTGGCCCATCCCGCTCCAGGCCGAAACCACCATCACCTCCGGCGGGGCCGGCGCCCCCGCCGCTGCGCAGGCCGTCCGCAGTTCCGCGCGCACCCGTTCGGCAAGCAGCTCGTCTCCGTCGCATCGCAGCCGTCCGTCTGACCCCGGCTCGGCCCGGCTCAGCAGTCCCGCCGCGGCGGCCATTCCGGCCTCGGCGGCTCGCTGGGCCGCGCGTATCCCGTCGAGCTCGGTGCCGGCTTTCGCGCGCCGGCGCAGTTGCACGCTCGCGTCGTCAACGATCAGCTCGACACCGTTGGCGCGCAGCTGGTCAGCCACCGCCAGCGGAAAGGCGCCCGGCACGATCGCGTTTGCAATGCCGAGTTTCTTCACCGCGCGGACCGCGACCTCGCGCAACGCCTCGTCCGAGCTGCGGCCTTCGTCGATCAGCTCGCGTAAGCCGAAGTCATAGAAGTCGAGCAGCTCGGCATTCGGCAGAGCCAACGCGATCCGGTCGCGCTCGAGCCACGACGTCAGCACGATCGCCCGACCATCGACCTCGGCGAACATCAGCGGATCGCCGGTGCTGATCGGGACCTCGTGCCGGATCGCCGGCGATCGCTCGGTGTCGCCGAACAGCAGCAGCGCCGGCATCTAGGCCACCAAGTCCGCGATCATCCGCTCGCGGTCCTCCGGCGATGCGAACAGATAGCGCTGCACACGCGCGAGCCCATCGAAGTCGTGGACGTCGTCGTCGAGGTGCGGGACGAGCAACAGCGGACGGCCGTCGAGCTCGGGCTCGAGCCGCGCGATGTTGCGCGCATCTCGCCGAGCGAGCAGGTGGTAGTCGTGGAAGTTCTGGGCCACGGCGCTCGCGAGCGCGGGCCCGAGGGCGTCCTCGAGCGCGGCATCGAGGTGGTCGGGCTCGGTGTCCCCAAGCATGTCGTGATGGACCCGGTTGACCACTACGCCTGCGAACGGTAGCCCGCCCTCTTCGAGCGTACGACGGAACCAGATCGCCTCCTCGATCGGCGCGTGCTCGGAGGTGGTGATCAGCAGAAAGGCCGTCTGGGGCGACTTCAGCAGCTGTTCGACCTCGGCAGCTCGTCGACTGAAGTCATCGGTCATGTCGCCGAGCAGCCCGAAGAACGTCGAGAGGTCGGCGATCAGATCGACTCCCGTCACGCGGCGCAGCGCCGCGAACAGCGGAGCCGCCCCGCGGCCGATTAGCCGCGTCGGGCGCACGAAAACGCGCAGCGCCCGACCTTCCAGGAACGAGGTCAGCCGCCCCGGGGCGTCGAGGAAGTCGAGCGCGTTGCGGGAGGGTGGCGTGTCGAGCACAAGCACGTCGAACTCGCCTCCCTGCGCAAGGTCGTGAAGCTTTGAGATCGCCGTGAATTCCTGCGAGCCGGACACTGCGGTCGACAACTCACGGTAGACGCGATTGGCCTTGATCTCGCGGGCCCGGTCCGCATCGGGCGCGACCCGGTCGATCAGCTCGTCGAAGGTTCGCTTCGAGTCGAGCATCATCGCCCACAGCTCGCCGTCGATGTCGAGCCCATCGACGCGCCGCGGCTCGTTCTGAAGCTCGTCGAGCCCCAGCGCGTTCGCCAGCCGTTTGGCTGGATCGATCGTCACGACCGCGACCTTGGCGCCGCCGGACGCGAGCCCGAGCGCGATGGCGGCCGAGGTCGTCGTCTTCCCGACGCCGCCCGCGCCGCCGCAGACGCAGACCCGCTTACCTTCGAGCAGGGCGGCGATGCTCAAACCTGCGGCTCCAGCGCGTCCGCGAGCTGCTCGAGCTCGGCTGGTCCGAGGTGATCGGCGAACACAAACGGCAACTCAACCAGGCCTCCGTTCATCGCTGCCAGGCGCGCGACCTGGAGTTGCTGCGTCTGCAGGCGGGCGTGCTCGGACAGAGCAGCGCGCAGCGCCCCGCGCACCACCGACGACTCGGTCGCCTCGACCGCATCCGTCACCCGCGCGATCTCAGACGGATCAAATCGGGTGGGATACAGCGCGTTCATGATGACCGCGTCGAGCTCGACCTCTGCGTGCAGCGAGAGCGTTTCGTTGACTGGCATCTCTTCTGGCGTGGAGACCGCGACCACCGCGGTGAACGATCGGTCCGCGATTGTCGCGGCGATCGTCTTTGCCTGATGGGCGACGGGGCCGACGCGCGCGATCTCCGCAAAGGTCTCGGGCGTCCGCAGGATCCCGACCCCGTGACCGGTTGCAGGCGCGTCCACGACAACGAGGTCATACGGCGCCGCGCCTCGCGTTCGGCGCTCGAGCTGAGCGAGCTCCCAGACCTTGCCGACACTCAGTAACTCGCGCATCCCCGGCGTCGCCATCGCGAATGCGTGAAACAGTCGGCTCGACCCGAGCACCTGACCGAGCGGGCCGGTCTTGACCCGCAAGTACTCCTCCATCGCGTGCTGGGGATCGATCGAGATCGTGAAGAGCTTCGGCGCTAGCTGAACCTCGACGAAATGCTCGGGCGCTGGGCCGCCCTCATCCCGGAACGAGCGCTGAATGCGCTCCTGGCTCTGCAGCTCGGCGACGATCGTGCGCAGCCCACGGCGCGCTGCGAGTACCCCAAGGGCAGTCGCGACGGTCGACTTGCCGACCCCGCCCTTACCGGTGACAAAGATGAGTCTGCGGTCGAGAAGTCCTGGCACGGCGGAGGAATCTAGCCCGCGCCTGCGAATAAGGGCGCGTATGGACTTGTCACCAGGCATGAAGGTCATTGCGTTCGCCAATCAGAAGGGCGGCGTCGCCAAGACCACGACCACGCTTAATCTCGCAGTTGCCTTCGCCGAGGAGGGCCACCGCGTGCTCTGCATCGACATGGACCCGCAGGGCAACCTCACAATGTCACAGGGCGTCGATCCCGACACCCTCGAGCGCTCGATGTACGACGTGCTCGTGCACGCCGTCCCGATCCGCGACGTGATTCTGCACCGCGAGGTCGACATCGCCTGCGCGTCGATCGACCTGGCCGGTGCGGAGATCGCAATGTCAACGATGATCGGCCGTGAGCGCGCGCTTCAGAAGGCGCTCAAGGCAGTCGAGTCCGACTACGACTTTGGGTTCATCGACACTCCGCCGAGCCTGGGGCTGCTCACGATCAACGCCCTGACGGCGGCCCACAAGGTAATCGTCCCCGTTCAGTGCGAGTATTTGTCGATGCGGGGCCTGATCCAGCTTCAGAACACGCTCGCCATGATCCGTGAAAACCTCAATCCGGACGTCGACATCGAGGGCATCCTGCCGACGCTTGTCGACACCCGAACGCTCCACGCCAAGGAGGCGATCGAGCTCCTGGAAGAGAACTTTGGCGACCGGGTATTCGCCTCCCGGATCCGCAAGACGATCCGGTTTGCTGAGGCCCCCGTGAAGGGAATGTCGGTATTGAAATACGATCCCGACGGCACGGCCGCCCATTCCTACAGGCAGCTCGCTAAGGAGGTCCTCAAAAATGCCAAGCGGTAAGCGCGCCAGCATGCGCGAGGGACCGCTCGCCGCCCTATTCCGCAAGACCGCCGAGGACCACGAGGTCGAGCCAGAGAAGCCTGCAGCACCAGAGCCGCCCCAGGAGGAAGCTCCGGCAGCGCACGTGCCGTCGCCCCAGGAGCGGCTGCGACACGCGTTCTCGTCCGAGATCCCCGAGAACGTGCTCGAGCGCCCCGAGCCGCCTAAGCCCGAGCCCGACGTCTTCGCTCGCCCAGAGCGCCCGGCATCGGTGTTCGCCCAGCAGCCGGTCCCCACACCCGGAAGCACCCCCATCATTCGCGTCGTGGGAGTCGGCGGGGCGGGTGTCAACGCCGTCAACCGCATGGTCGAGGCCGAGATTGAGGGGGTCGAGTTCCTCGCGATCAACACCGATCTGCAGTCGCTTCAGACTTCAGCTGCGCACGAGACGCTTCACATCGGTGGAAGCGTCACGCGCGGCCTCGGATCGGGCTCTGACATGAAACTCGGGCGCATGGCGGCCGAGGAGGAGCGCGACCGCATCAAGTCGCTTCTGCGCGGCTCCGACATGGTGTTCATCGCCGCAGGCGCCGGTGGTGGCACCGGCACCGGCGCGGCGCCGATCGTCGCAGAGCTCGCCCGCGAGCTCGGAGCGCTAACGGTCGGGATCGTGACGCGCCCGTTCCAGTTCGAGGGGTCCAGGCGCCGCGACCAGGCCGAGGCCGGGATCGCAGCGCTGGCCGAGGAGGTCGACACGTTGATCGTCGTGCCCAACAACCGGCTGCTGTCCGTGCTCGACAAGAGCACCTCGATGGTCGAAGCCTTCAGGGTCGCCGACGACGTCCTGCGCCAAGGCGTCCAGGGCATTTCGGATCTGGTCACGCTCCCAGGCCTGATCAACCTCGACTTCGCCGACGTGCGGACGATCATGTCGGGTGCAGGCTCAGCCCTGCTCGGGATCGGCATGGGTAGCGGTGAGCGCCGGGCCCTCGATGCGGCCGAACGGGCCGTTGAGTCGCCGCTGCTCGAGACGAGCATGGACGGCGCGCGCTCGATCCTCCTCTCCATTACCGGCGGGGCCGATCTGTCGCTTTGGGAGGTCAACGAGTCCGCCAAGGCAGTCGCTCAGGCCGCCCACCCGGACGCGAACATCATCTTCGGTGCGATGGTCGACGAGAAGCTCGACGACCAGGTGTGGGTGACGGTCGTTGCGACTGGCTTCGGCGAGCGCCCGACGCGTCGCCGTGAGCCTCGCAGCGACGACGAGCGCCCGGCGATGCGCGAGCCCAGCGGCGAGCCGCGGGTCCGCCGGGTCCGGGAGCCGGTGGCCGCCGGCGAGCGGCGCCCGCGCGAACGCGTCTCAGCGCTGGATCTAGAAGTACCCGAGTTCATTCCGCGGAGATAGCGACCCCGTGAGCGCGGCCGGGCGTCAGCTCGGCGTCATCGCCGCCGGCCACCGCCTCACAGCCGAGGCGGGTGCCGAAACGCTGCGCGGTGGGGGAAACGCCGTCGACGCCGCGCTCGGGGCGATGCTCGTGTCGTTCGTTTGCGAGCCGCTGCTGACGGGGCTCGGCGCCGGCGGATACATGCTGGTCGTCCCCCCGAACGCGGCCCCGGTGCTGCTCGACTTCTTTGTCGAAGCGCCCGGCCGTGGTGCCGATCGCGCGCGCCGGGCGGAGCTCGTCCCGGTCAGCGTCTCGTTCGGCGACGCGGTCCAGGTGTTCAACATCGGTGCCGCGTCGGTCGGTGCATTCGGTGTGCCGGCCGGCGTGTGCGAGGCGGCCACGCGCTTCGGCCGCCTTGCGCTCGCGGACCTGGTCGCGCCGGCCGCAAAGCTCGCCCGCGAGGGCGTGGTGCTGACCGAGCAACAGGCCTACCTGGTCGAGATTCTTGCTGACATCGTCCTCTCGACCCCCGAATGCGCTGCGCTGTACGCGCCCGATGGTGAGCTGCTTCGCATCGGAGGGGTCATCCGGCAGCCCGAGCTCGCCGACGCGCTCGAACGACTCGGCGAGGAGGGCGCCGATCCGTTCTATTCGGGCGATCTGGCGGCGGCAATCGTCGATTGCGTCGCCGCACGCGGCGGCACCCTGACGGCGGCTGACCTGCGGGCATACGCGGTCGTCGATCGCGAGCCGGTGCGCGTCGCCTACCGCGGCCGTCAGGTCGTGACGAACCCACCGCCCTCAGCTGGTGGGATCCTGCTCGCCGAAGCCCTGCGGATGCTCGATGGCGAGCCGGGACCCCCGGGCGTGGAGCAGATCGTGGCGGTGATGGAGCGCACGCAGGCCGAACGCACGCCAGAGTTCCTCGAAGGTCTGAGCGATCCGCAGTTCACGCAGCGTTTTCTCAGCCGGCTCGGATCGACGACCCACATTGCTGTTGTGGACCGCGACGGTTGGGCCTGCTCGGTGACATGCTCGAACGGGGAGGGCTCGGGCATCGTCGTCCCCGGCACCGGGATGCATCTCAACAACATGCTCGGAGAGCACGACCTCAATCCGCTCGGATTCCACCGTCACCCGCCCGGCCGTCGGTTGCCGAGCATGATGGCGCCGA
Source organism: uncultured Actinomycetes bacterium (assembly GCA_963795505.1). Taxonomy (GTDB): domain Bacteria; phylum Actinomycetota; class Thermoleophilia; order Solirubrobacterales; family Solirubrobacteraceae; genus Palsa-465. The sequence goes on along the minus strand of CAWCIB010000008.1, from coordinate 828,635 downwards.
CTGTCGTGCTGAACGGTTCTGACCCGGAACTCGTGCTCGGCAGCGCGGGCTCCAACAGGATCCGCTCGGCGATCCTGCAGACGATTCTGCGCGTGATCGATGACCGCATGCCGGCGCGTGAGGCTGTCGAGGCGCCCCGGGTTCACTTCGAGGACGGTGTCGTGTACGCCGAGCCGGGCGTCGACACGAGCCCGCTCGAAGCTGGTGGCCGCTCGATCGCGCGCTTTCGCGCCCGCAACCTCTTCTTTGGGGGTGTTCAGGCGGTCGGACGTGACCCGGCGGGCGCATTGGGCGGCGGCGGCGACCCGCGCCGCGGTGGAACCGCGATAGTGGTCGAATGACCGCCAAGTGGTGCGCGATCGCGCTAGCGCTGCTCTGCGCCGGCTGCGGCCTCAGCGTCCAGTCGCCCGATCTGTTCGTCGTGACGCGGACTGGGCAGGGCCAAACATTCACGGCGCTGCTGAACGACGGCGGCACGATCCGCTGCAACGGCGGACCTGCGAAGCCGCTCGCCGACAGCGTGCTGCTCCAGGCGCGCGATCTCGCGAACAGCCTCGACAGCGATGTCAAGTCGCACCTGCGCTTGACCGAGACCGGCCGTGTGTACAGCTACAGCATCAAGCTCAAGGACGGGACGCTGAAGTTCGGCGACACCGCGGCGAACGGTCATTCGGAGCTTGGCCAGCTCGAGCTGATGACGGTCCAGCTGGCCGGTGGGCCGTGCCGTTAATCGTCTCGTTAGCGACCCTTGTAGCCTCTCGCGCCGCTCGTGCTTCTGATTACCGCTAGCCACGGCTTCACCGCGCTGCGCGCGATCATCCTCGGCCTGCTGCAGGGCGTGTCCGAGTTGTTCCCGATCTCCAGCCTTGGGCACACGGTCATTTTTCCGAAGCTGTTCGGCTGGAACGACCTTGTCGCCTTCCAATCCAAGCCGGAATCGCCCTGGCTCGCGTTCATCGTGATGCTTCATGTCGGCAGCGCGGTTGGGCTGCTGGTCTACTTCTGGCGCGATTGGATCGCGATCATCCGGGCGTTCTTCGTCACGCTGGGCAAGCGGCGCGCTGAGACCCCGACCGAGCGGCTCGCGTGGCTGATCATCGTCGCCAGCATCCCGACGGGGATCCTCGGCATCGCGCTCGAGCACCCCGCGCGGACCGCGACGGCAAAGCCCGAGATCGCGTCGATCTTCCTGGTCCTCAATGGTTTGGTCCTGTTCGTAGCCCAGCGGCTGGCCAGCCGAGCCGAGGTTCGCCAGCTCGCCCGCCGCGAGGGCACCGACAGTGGCGGCGGGCGCGTGCTCGAGACGCTTGAGTACCGCGAGGCCGCGATGCTGGGGCTCGCGCAATCGGGCGGGCTGATTGCCGGCATCAGCCGCGACGGAATGGTGATGGCGGGTGGTCTCGCACGCGGCCTTGACAACGCAAGCGCCGCCAGGATCAGCTTCCTGATGGCGACGCCGATCATCCTCGCGGCGGGCGTCTACAAGATTCCCGACCTGACCGGCCATCTGGGCAACGGCATCCGCAGCTACGCGCTACTGGCTGCGGCGGTCGCGGCGGTCGCGGCGGTGTTCACCGTCCACTTCCTGACGCGCTTTTTCAAACGCGGGAACCTCAACCCGTTTGCGGCCTATTGCGTGGTGTTCGGGTTGGCGATGGTGATCTACAACGCGTAGTGTCGGGACACTGGTGCGCTTTAGGCGCCGAAGCGGACCTTGCCGTTTGACTGCGCCCGCTCGTGGGCGCGGTCGACGAGGTCGAGTCGCTTCATGGCCGCGCGAAACAGGCGCGTGACGAGCCGCAACCGTGCGTTCTCTGAGCGCAGATCGAGCAGGCCCTGCTTGGCATCGAGGCCGAAGTCCACGGTGGCGGCCATCGCGTAGGCGCTCATGTCGCCGAGCTCGCTCTGATCCGGGTCGCGGTCCGTCGCGCGCTTGACGAGCTCGGCATAGGCCTCGTGTGCTCCGTCGGCGAGCTTGGGATCAAGCTCCTCCTCGCGATCCTCGACGAACTCGATCACGCCCGCGGGATAGGGGAGGTGCGCTTGGCGCTCGAGCACGCGAAACGGGTGCGTTCCGCGCACCACTATGTTCATCCTGCCGTCCTCCATGCGCTCCAGCACCTCCTCGACCTTGGCGGCGCAGCCGACATGCCGCAGTCCGTCGTCTGATAGCCACACGATCCCGAACTCGCGCTCGGCGTCGAGGCAGTCGTTGATCATCGTCTTGTAGCGCTCCTCGAAGATATGCAGCGGGATCAGCTCACCCGGGAGCGCGACGGTCTGGAGCGGGAACAGCGGGAACTCCACCTCCGGCATAGCCGAAAGTCTAGGAGCGGAGCATTAGCCCTTCCGGGCGGTCAGCAGCAGGTTGTAGAAGATCGCCGGCGGTAGCCGTGGCTCCAATACGTGCTCGTCGAGCCTCTGCAACGCGAGGTAGCCGTTGTAGGCATACCGGCGCCATAGCATCGGGACGTCAACCGGGTTGGCGGTCGCCTCGAGCGCGCGGTTGAACCACCCGAACCAGTTTGCGACCAGCTCCTCGCCCCGCACGTGCATGTCGACGAAGCCCGCGCGGCGCGCGTACGCCTCGAGCTCGCCCGGCGCGAAGGCGTGGATGTCGACGCAGCCCTCGAGCGCGTGGTCCCTCTCGGCCGGCTGATCGCCGGCTGCGACCGGTCGCGATGCCTTCACGAGCATGCGCCAGAAGGGCGCCACCAGGCTTGCTCCGCGCTTGGGAACCGCCGCCAAGCGGTCTCCCACCCGCGACGGCTCGCCCGCGAAGGCGATCGTCCCGCCCGGCCGCAGGACGCGGTGTAGCTCGGCGAACGCGCGGCCCAGGTCGGGCAGGTGATGCAGCACCGCGTGCCCGAGCACGAGGTCAAAGCTCCCGCCCGTGAATGGCAGCGACTCGGCCTCAGCGCGCGCCGCTCTGACGTCAAGCCCCAGGCGGCTCGCGTTCTCCGAAAGCGTCGCGACCATGCCGGGCGATATGTCGGTGCATGTGGCCTCGCCCACGATTCCCGCTTGGAGCAGGTTGAGGCTGAAATAGCCCGTGCCCGCACCTATCTCCAGCGAGCGCTCGAAGCCGCGATCGAGCTCCGGCCCTAGCAGCTTGCGTAGCTTGCCGACGACCTGCGCCTGCCCTACTGGGCCGAAGTCGATACCCCACTTCGAGTCGTATGTAGCCGCTGCCACGTCGTGGTAGCGGGTGTTGACGTCGCGGATCTCATCCGCGGTCCTGACCGCCTCCATGGGGCTTCGCACAATACCCTGTCGCCCGGCGCCAATGAACGCATACGTTCAGCAGAGTCAGCCCGCCGGGGTGTCGCCGCTCGAGCTGACCGGGGAGCGGACGCTCCCTGATGTCCCGGCCGAGAACTACTGGTTTCGCCGCCATCTGGCGGTGTACGAATGGATCGCGGCGCGCACCCGCGGTCAGGACGTGATCGACCTCGCGTGTGGCGAGGGGTACGGGTCCGACGTCCTCGCCCGCTCCGCCTCTCACGTGCTCGGTGTCGACGCCAACCTCGAGACGTTCGAGCACGCACGCGCCCGCTACGTGCGGGACAACCTGCGCTTCGAGCGCGGGCTCGTCGAGACCCACGGCGAGCCGGGGGCTTTCGACGCGGTCGTTTTCCTTCAGACGATCGAGCACGTGCTGGACCCAACTGACGTGCTGCGGCATGTGCGCTCGCTGCTGGTGCCTGGGGGCACTGCCTACGTATCAACGCCGAACGTGCTGACGCTCGCCCCGGCCGGGGCCGAGCGCTCGGACAACCCGTGGCATCTGCGCGAGTACCGCCACGAGGAGTTCCGTGCGCTGTGCGAGTCGGTGTTCGGGCCAGTCGAGCTGCTCGGCCTCTTCCACGCACGAAAGCTCCGCGTTCATGAGGTTGCGCTGCGGCTCGGCTGGGATGCCGTCCACAACCGGTTCCGCCTGACACGCGCCTTCTACGACCGCTTCACGCCCGCGATCAGCGCGAGCGATTTCGCGCTGCGGGCCGACGGGCTCGACCGCGCGCTCGATTTCCTGGCCGTGTGCCGCGTGTGAGGCGCGCTTGGCCTCTCGAATCGGCGCGGACGGCGACGGACCGTGTAACAGTTCCCGCGATCGCGGTGTCGTACGAGACCCAGGACTCGACGATCTCGGCCGGGCGGGGTCCGCTCGCGCTGCTCGAGCGGATCGCGCTCGCCGCAGCGAGCATTTTGGTGAGCATCAACGTCGTCACAGGCCTGCCGCTGTTGGCGCTGTGGATCGGATCACGCGCCGCCAATGGCAACGTCCTGAGCTGGATCGGAATCATCACCGCGATCGTGTCGCTCGGTGTGCTCGTTTCTATGGCCGGCATTGCGCTGAGCCGGCTGAGCACTCGCTACGACAAGGTGATCGGGCGTCCGCCGCCGCCCCGTCAGAAACGGCCCTGGGAGCTCAGCCTGAGTGCCGAGCGGGCCGCGACCGGCCGCGCGCGCCGGGAGACCAACGCGGTCGAGGTGATGGTCGTGCTAACGGTCGTCGGCGCCGTCATCGCGCTCGAGGTCTGGTTCTTCTTCTTCGCGACCAATCCACTGGCGACGGGTTAGGGTCGCACGCCCTGGGACACTGGATACGACCTATGTTTAGAGGGCAGCGATGAGAAGAGGATGGGCACTGTTGCTCGCGGTCGTGTTTGCGCTGTCCGGGGCCGGTGTCGCGCTCGCGATAACGCCGTCTGCTCGACGGTCCGACGTAGGCGCAAGGGCGGGTTCGGTCGCGAGACTGGATGTGGTTAGGCAGCTGGCAGCAATACAGTTCCCGCCCGGGGCCAGGAAGGTCCGCCGTGACCCGAGTATTCGCCCACTCGGTTCGGCCTGGGACGGCTATACGCCTCAGACTCCGGGCTGTCGCCTTCTCGAACAGTACGAAGCGCGGGACTCGGGATTCTGGCGCGTCCCGGGATCCCCACCCTCAGTCTGGAAGTGGATGCAACGCCATCCCCCAGTGCCCGCGTTTGACGCCGGCCGGTGGTACGACTCCGACATCAGCTGGATGGGAAAGAGCGCTCCTCCGTGGGGCATCGACTTCATTTTCGACCGCGAGCCAAAGGTGGTCGGCCGAACGGACTTTGTGACCCTCTGGTTCGCCAGAGGCGGTGGGACCGCCGTCCGCGTTGATACAGAGGCGGATCGGAAACCGCCCCCCCACACGACTTGCGGTCCCGCCAACGGCTATTAGCGGTGCGATGCCACCCCGGAGGCGCCGTGCACCCCTCATGCCGAACGATGGCGAATCGGTTCCACCTGTCCGAACCGATTCGCCATAGTTCCATGCCAAGGCGTCGTGCGACCGCTTTCGCACCGCTAACGGCTGCACTCTCGGTGGACGAATAGCCTCGCACTCGTGAAGCGCCCCGGCGAGCTGGCGATCGTCCTCCACACGCATATGCCGTACGTCGAGGGCTTCGGCACCTGGCCGTCGGGCGAGGAGTGGCTCTGGGAGGCGATCGCGACCTGCTATCTGCCGCTGCTGGACGTCCTCGGCCGCGCGCCGCTCACGCTGTCGCTCACGCCGGTGCTGTGCGACCAGCTCGAGGCCGATGGCGCGATCGAGCGCTGTGTCCGCTTCCTGCGCGAAGTGAGGCCCGAATCACACCGCCTGGACATCGAAGAGCTGCGCGGCGAGCCGGCGGTCGTGGCCGAGCTCGAGCGGTCGGCGAAGGAGTATGCGGCCGCCGCCGCGCGGCTTCAGTCGGTCGACCTGCTAGCCGCGCTCGGCGAGCACGCGAGCTGGACCTCGGCCGCCACGCACGCCGTGCTTCCGCTGCTGGCGACCGATGCCGGCCTGACGCTTCAGATCGAGACCGGGATCGCGTCTCATCGCCGGCGGTTCGGGGACTGGAGTGGCGGCTTCTGGCTGCCCGAGTGCGCGTACGCTCCGTGGCTCGATCCGCTGCTCGAGCAGGCCGGCGTGCGGGCCGCGTGCGTCGAGCTTGCGGGGGCGGAACCCGGCCCGCTCCAGACCCCCGCCGGACCGGTCCTATGGCCGATCGACCGACAGGCAATCGCGCTCGTCTGGAGCGCCGACGGTTATCCCGCCGCAGGCGCGTACCGCGACAGCCACGCCCGCACCCCGCGCGATCACCACGCGTGGTGTAACGACCGCGGTGTCTACGACTTCGAGGCGGCGCGCATGCTCGCCCGCGAGCACGCGCGCGATTTCGTGAAGCGTGTGAGCGAGCGGGTCCAAGCCGGCGGGATATGCGTGTGCGCGCTCGACACCGAGCTACTCGGCCACTGGTGGTATGAGGGCATCCACTGGCTCGAGGCGGTGCTCGACGAGTCGGCATTGCAGGGTCTTCAGCTGACGACGCTCGATGACGCGCTCGAGCGTTACGAGCCTCGATCCGCGCCGACCGACCTCGGCGTCTCGAGCTGGGGCGAAGGCGGCGACCTGCGCACCTGGAGCGGTCCGGCGGTCGCCGAGCTTGCGTTTGATGCGCGCAGCGCCGAGCTGGGGCTTTTCGCGGGCGCGCGGCAGCCCGGCCCGCGAGCCCTGCGCGAACTGTTGGCGCTCCAGTCCTCCGACTGGGCCTTTCTCACCTCGAGGGGCCTCGCCGACGATTACCCGCTCGAGCGGTTCCGCGCCCACGCGGATGCGCTCGAGCGAGCCAGCGAGCTCGAGCCGGCCCTCCGAAACCTCGCCCCCGACCTCTAGTCGACCCAGCGAAACCCCCGTGGCACGTCGCGCATCCTGATCAGCCGCGCGGGGACGCCGCCGACGACGGCGTTATCGGGCACGTCGGCAGTGATCACCGAATTCGTGCCGATCACGCAGTTGTTTCCGACGGCCACGCCGCGCAGCAGGCATGCGCCGTAGCCGATCCAGACGTTATGGCCGACGCGCACATCGCGTTTGTAGATCCCCTGCTGACGGATCGGGCGCTCGACTTCGACCACCCCGTGATCGAAGTCGATCATCATCACGCGATCGGCGACGATGCACTCGCGGCCGATCGATACGCGCTGGTAGGCGGAGATCGTGCACTCCTCGCCGAGCACCGACTTCGCGCCGATCGACACGTGGCCTTCGTGTGCGCGGATCTTGCATCCGCGCCCAAGCCACGACCAGCGCCCGAGTGTCACGGTCGCGTCACGACCGATCTCGAGCTTTACCCCGGGGCACACAAAGCACAGACCGTCGGTCCGCAGCCGGCCGCGCCAGCGGAACTTCAGCCACAGCCAGCGCGCGAACAAGGACGCGTGGCCGAGCGTGAGCATGCCGTTCTCCCGCGCGAAGCGCAGAGCCGCCACCGGTCCCCCGCGCAGCGGAGCAGGCGGCAGGCGCGGAACGGCCGGAGCGCGCGTTGGCGCCGCCCGACGCTTGGGAGCGGTCCGCAGTGCCACCGGGGCATCGTACCCCCAGGTGCGATGATTGCCGAGCCCATGACCGGTACCGACACATCGCTCGCCAAGCGCCTGCTCGACGGCGACAAGCGCGCGCTGGCGCGCGCGATCTCGCTCGTCGAGGACGACGATCCCGAGGGCTGGGAGCTCGTCCGCGAGATCTATCCGAAGACCGGCAAGGCGGCGATCGTGGGCTTCACCGGTCCACCCGGCGTCGGCAAGTCGACCCTGATGGGCGCGCTGACCAAGCTCGAGCGCGAGCGCGACCGCACCGTTGGCGTCCTGTCGATCGACCCCTCATCGCCATTCACCAAGGGCGCGCTCCTGGGCGACCGGATCCGGCTGGCGGACCACTTCCTCGATCCCGGTGTGTTCATCCGCTCGATGGCCAACCGGGGCGCGCTCGGCGGCCTGAGTGAGGCCGCGCTCCAGGCGGCCCTCTTGATGGACGCGTCCGGCCGCGAGCTGATTCTGCTCGAGACGGTCGGGGTCGGGCAGGCCGAGGTCGACATCATCGACCACGCCGACACGGTCACGCTCGTGCTGATGCCCGGCTCCGGCGATTCGATCCAGGCGCTCAAGGCCGGAGTGATGGAGATCCCGGATGTGATCGTGGTCAACAAAGCCGATCACCCGCTGACTGACACGATGATCCGGGAGATCAAGGGCGTGCTCGCGCTCGGCCCTCGCGAGGGCTGGGAGGTCCCGGTGCTCCGGACCGAGGCGCTCCGCGGCGAGGGCCTCTCGGAGCTGGCCGACAAGCTCGCCGAGCACCGCGAGTACATCGAGTCCGAGGGTACGCTGTCCGAGCGTCGACGACGTAACCTAATGAACGAGGTGCTGGCGATCGCGACCTACCGCATGCGCCGAGAGCTCGAGAACTCGGTGCGCGAAGACCCCGCCGTCAAGGAGCTCCTCGACCGGGTGGTCTCACGCGAGATCGACCCGGCCAGCGCCGCGCTACGCATTCTTGAGGCACGCGAATGACGCGCGCGTTCGTGACCGGCGCGACGGGCTTCATTGGCGGTCACGTCGCGCGAAAGCTGAGAGAGCGCGGCGACGACGTCGTCGCGCTTGTGCGCACGCCGGCAAAGGCGGACATGCTGCGCGAGCTTGGCTGTCAGATCGTGGAAGGAGATCTCTCAGACGCGGACGCGATCCGGCGCGGCGTCGATGGCGCCGATGCCGTCCTCCACGTCGGTGCGATGTACAAGGTGGGCGTTCCGCGCTCACAGCGCGAGGCCCTCTACGACGCAAACGTGCGTGGCACCGAGCGAGTTCTAGATGCGTCGACAGAGGCCGGTGTCAAGCGAATCGTCCACGTCTCGACGGGCAACGTGTACGGCAACACGCGTGGCCAGGTGGTGGACGAGACCTACGTCCGCCCCCAGCCGCCCGAGTTCCTGTCCTACTACGACCAGACCAAGTACGAAGCCCATCAGGTGGCGCTTGACCGCATCGCCAAGGGCGCGCCTGTGGTGATTGCGCAGCCCGGCGGGGTGTATGGCAGGGACGACCCGTCAGAGCTCGGGAACATGATCGACCAAGCCCGCACCGGGAAGCTCAAGCTGCGCCTGTTCCCAGAGTCGGGGTTCAACTTCGTCTACGTCGAGGACATCGCCGAAGGGATCCTGCTTGTTCACGACAAAGGCCGGATCGGCGAGTCCTACAACCTCGGAGGGCCGAAGTCGACGATGGGTGAGCTCGTCGACAAGACTGCCGCGCTGGCGGGGCGAAAGCCGCCACGGTTCACGATGCCCGCCGCCCTGATGAAGGCCGCGGTCCCGATCGGCCCGCTCGTCGGCAAGCTGATGGGCTTCCCGCCCAACCTCGGCGAGCTGATCCGCACCTCAGACGGGGTCACGTTCTGGATGACCGACGAGAAGGCGCGGCGCGAGCTCGGCTACAGCGCGCGCGATCTGGACACGGGCTTGAGGCAGACGCTAGGGGTCTAAGACTGACTGCTCCAATCGACCGGCGGGGGTTCCTGGCAGGCGCGACCGGCCTCGCGCTGACCGGTGCCCGCCGCCGGCGGCGACACGTGCTCGGTGCGCCACCGCGCACGCTCGCGCAGGCGATCCGCGGACCGGTGATCAAACGCGGCGAGCCGGGCTTTGCGAACGCTGCCCAGGTCTACAACGAGCGTTACGACCACATCCTGCCGGCGGCGGTCGCCCGCCCGCTCGACGCGCGCGACGTCGCAAGTGCGATCCGCTTTCTCACGGGCCAGCCCATCCGCTTGCGCGCGCGCTCTGGCGGGCACAGCTTCGCGGGCTATTCGACTCTCTCGGGTGGTGTGGTGCTCGACCTCCGGCACCTGCGCAACATCGACGTTGATCGGAGTGCAGGCACGGCCACGATCGGAGCCGGCGCCCAACTGATCGATGTCTACAGCGCGCTCGGCGCACGCGGGGTCACGATTCCGGCCGGCACGTGCCCTTCAGTCGGCGTCGGTGGTCACGCGCTGGGAGGCGGCATGGGGCTCGCGGGCAGATCGTTCGGGCTCGCCTGCGACAACCTGATCTCGGCGCGAATCGTGACTGCGGATGGGCGTCTACACGAAGTCGACCGGCGCACGGATCCCGAACTCCTGTGGGGCCTGCGGGGCGGCGGGGGCGGGAACTTCGGCGTGGTCACCCAGATCAAGTTGCGCGTCCATCCGATGCCGCGGACTGCTTCGTGGTTCACCGTCAGCTGGCCATGGTCGTCTGCTTCCGACGCACTCGAAGCGTGGCTCGGCTGGGCTCCGCACGCGACCGCAATGCTGACCTCGATATTTCATCTCGAGAGCGGCCCGAGCGTGTCGGCCGCGGGCCAGTACATGGGGCCAGCCTCGGACCTCGGTGGGCTGCTGACCCCGCTGGCGGGAGTCGCAGGGGCAGCTGTATCGAGCGGAGATCAGGACTACCCCGGGCTGATGGTCCGCTGGGCGGGTTGCCTCGGCCGCTCGCTCCAAAGCTGCCACACGATCGGAACGCGGCCCGGAGGGATGCTCGAGCGCGCGAGCTTCCACGCCAAGTCCGACTATCTGCGTAGCTCGCTCTCGACTGCGGGCCGGGCGGTCCTCGTGGACGCGATCGAGGCGCGTGCAGCGCAGCCCGGCTCGGCCGCGTTCCTGTTCGACTCCTACGGCGGAGCGATCAACCGGATCGATCCTTCCGCGACCGCGTTCGTCCACCGCGACGAGCTCTGCTGTATCCAGTATCTGAGCTACGACGGCGGGGGAGAGTGGCTCGAGAACACGTACTCCGCGATGCGCCCGTACGTCTCCGGAACGGCGTACCAGAACTACATCGACCCATCTCTGAAGGACTGGCGGCACGCCTACTACGGCGTCAACTACCCTCGCCTGGTGGCGCTCCAACGCGAGGTCGACCCGCACCACTACTTCGACTTTCCCCAGGCGATCGGGCATATCTAGATGCCAGAGGCCCCGAAGCCTCCCGACACGGGCGAGCTGTCGGCCGCGACCGCCGAGCTCGATGTGGTCGAGTCAGGCAAGACCGCCACGGATCGCGGCGGTCGCTCGGGAGCCCGCCCGCCACAGGTCAGGCTCGGGGCGCTCGTCGAGCGGGGGCTGGCGCCGGCAGCGATGGCGATCGTCGAGCGAGGAGTCCGCCGCCGTCCGTCGCTCGCGAACAGCCTCCGCGCCGAAGTGCAGCTCGACTTCGAGGAGGACTATCCGCCCATACGAGTCGTGTTTGGCGACCGCCTCGTGCTCGTCGAGGACGGTCCCGGCGTCGCGCCGGACCTGCGCGTAGAGGGATCGATTCCCGACCTGGTCACGCTGATGGTCACGCCGCTGCTGCGCGGCCTGCCGAACCCGATCAATGCCCGCGGACGCGCGGTGCTCGGGATGGTTGCGCTTGGGCGCGTGCGAGTCGAAGGGCGATTGGGGCTGATGCGCAATCTGATCAGTCTGGTCAGGGTCTAGCGCGCCCCGACTACGATTGCGGCATGCCTAAGACCGTCATTCTTTCTGCTGCCCGTACGCCGATCGGAAAGCTCGGCGGAGGCCTTTCCTCCCTCGATGCGACCGAGCTCGGGGGGCTCGCCATCGCCGCGGCGCTCGAGCGCGCCGAGGTCGAACCCGACCAGGTCGAGCATGTCGTGATGGGACAGGTGCTCCAGGCCGGGCAGGGCCAGATCCCGTCCCGTCAGGCGCAGATCAAGGCCGGGATCCCCAAGGAGATCTCCTCGGAGACGATCAACAAGGTATGCGCTTCGGGGATCCGCTCGGCCGCTCTGCTCGACAACGCGATCCGCGCCGGCGAAGTCGAGGTCGGAGTCGGCGGCGGGATGGAATCGATGTCGAACGCTCCATACCTGCTCGCCGACGCCAGGTTCGGCCTGCGGATGGGGGATGCCAAGGCGCTCGACGCGATGCTCCGCGATGGCCTCGAGAGCCCGTTCTCCGGCAGGCACATGGGTGCTGAAGCGAACGAGGTCGCCGACGAGCTCGAGCTGACCCGCCCGGATATGGACCGCTGGGCCCTGCGCTCGCACCAGCTCGCCGTCCAGGCAACAGACGAAGGGCGGCTGCCGGAGGAGATCGTGCCGGTGACGGTTAAAGGCAGGAAGGGCGACACGGTCATCGAGATCGACGAGTCGCCCAGGCGCGACACGACGCTTGAGAAGCTCGCAAGCCTCCCGTCTGCGTTCGGCGAGGGCGGCTCCCATACGGCCGGCAACGCGCCCGGGGTGAACGACGGGGCGGGTGCTTTGGTGCTGGCGAGCGACGAGTGGGCCAAGCGCAATGGCAGGCCGGCACTCGCGAAGATCATCGCTCAAGCCCAGGTCGCCGACGACTTCCCGTACTTGGCGCGCACGCCCGCCAACGCCGCCAAGAAGGCGCTCGAGAAGGCCGGGCTGAAGGCGGAGGAGATTGACCTCTGGGAGATCAACGAAGCGTTCGCCTCGGTCACGCTCAACTCGATCAGGATGCTCGGAATCGATGAGGAGAAGGTCAACGTCAACGGCGGTGCGGTGGCGCTCGGCCATCCGATCGGCGCCTCTGGCGCACGCATCCTCGGCACGCTCGTGCTCGAGCTGCGCCGCCGCGGCGGCGGTCGCGGATGCGCCGCGATCTGCTCGGGTGGCGGCCAAGGCGACGCCGTGATCGTGGAGGTCAATGGCGGCTAGCGCCGCAGCTTTCTTCGATCTGGACCGGACGCTGATGGAGGGCTCATCGGCCTTCCAGTTCGGTCGTGCCGCGTACAAGGCGGGGCTCCTATCGCGGCGCCAGCTGGCCTCTGACGCGATCGCGAACATCCGCTTCCGGCTGCAGGGATCCTCTGACGAGACCTCGCACGCGCTGCGTGACCGCATCTCGGCGTCGCTCGCGGGCTCGCGGGTACGCGACCTCGAGCGGCTCGGGCCGGATGTGCTGACGCGAGTACTGCCGCGCGTCTATCCGCAGGTGCTCGCGATCGCGTATGAGCATCAGGACGCGGGACGCCGCGTGTACATCGCCACCGCGGCATCCGACAGGCTCGCGGACGTACTCGCGAGCGTGCTCGGGCTCGACGGGGGGATCGGATCAGAGTTCTCGGCCGTCCGCGACGGGGTGTTCACCGGCGAGCCCACCGGTCTGTTCATCTACGGTGCCGGCAAGGCCGAGGCGATCGCGCAGCTGGCGGCGCGCGAGGGAATCGACCTCAGCGAGTCCTATGCGTACTCGGATTCGGTCTCGGACGTCCCGATGCTCAAGCTGGTCGGCCACCCGGTCGTCGTGAACCCAGATCGCGAGCTGCTCGAGATCGCTCGCCACGAGGGGTGGGAGGTGCTGCGCTTCGACCGGCTCGGGCGGCGGCTGAAAGCAGCGGCGGCGCTGACTGGTGCGGCCGCAGCCGGGGGTGCCGGCAGTGCCGCTCTTGTGGCGCGAGGACGTCGCATCCGGGCCCGTAGACTCATCCCATGGCCACGCAGTCGAAGCTGACCGATTTCGACCGCTGGGAGCGCGAGACATATGGCCGCGCTCCTGAACGTGATGGCCTGTTCGAGACGATCTCGGGTGAGCCGCTCAAGCCGCTCTACACCGACACGGATTTGCCCGACGATGAGGCGATCGGCCTGCCCGGCGAGTACCCGTACACGCGCGGCGTTTATGGCTCGATGTACCGCGGACGGCTGTGGACGATGCGCCAGTTCGCGGGCTTCGGCACGGCTCAGGAGACCAACGCGCGCTTCCGATATCTCCTCGATCATGGCCAGACCGGTCTGAGCACGGCGTTTGACATGCCCTCGCTTATGGGCCACGACTCTGACCACCCGCGCTCCGAAGGTGAGGTGGGGCGCGAGGGCGTCGCGATCGACACGGTCGACGACATGGCGACCTTGTTCGACCAGATCCCGCTCGACGAGGTCACGGTCTCGATGACGATCAACGCGCCGGCGGCGATCATGCTCGCCTTCTACGTCGTCGCCGCCGAACGGCGTGGCATCCCGTCCGAGCGCCTGGCGGGCACGATCCAGACGGACATTCTCAAGGAGTACATCGCCCAGAAGGAGTGGTGCTTCCCGGTCGACCCGGCGATGCGGCTCGTGACCGACATGATCGAGTGGTGCTCGGGACACATGCCGCGCTGGCACCCGATTTCGATTTCGGGCTACCACATCCGAGAGGCCGGTTCGACCGCCGAGCAGGAGCTCGCGTTCACGCTCAAGGACGGGCTCACGTATGTCGAGCACGCTGTCGCGCGCGGCCTCGACGTCGACGACTTCGCTCCGCGGCTGTCGTTCTTCTTCAACGCCCACATCGACTTCTTTGAGGAGATAGCCAAATACCGGGCGGCCCGCCGCATCTGGGCGCGCGAGCTCCGGGACACGTTCGGCGCGCGCGACGAGCGCTCGCTGCTGATGCGCTTCCACACCCAGACGGCCGGCGTGTCACTCACCGCCCAACAGCCGCTCAACAACATCGTGCGGACCGCGATCGAGGCGCTGGCGGGCGTGCTCGGCGGCACCCAGTCGCTTCACACCAACTCCTTCGACGAGGCGCTCGCGCTCCCGACCGAGGAAGCGGTCAGGGTTGCGCTGCGAACGCAGCAGATCCTCGCGGAGGAGACGGGTGTGACCAACACGATCGATCCGCTCGGCGGGTCCTACTTCGTCGAGGCGCTGACCGATCGCCTGGAGGAGCGGGCGTACGAGTACTTCCACAAGATCGACGAGCTCGGGGGCATGGTCGAGGCCGTCAAGCGCGGCTTCCCGCAGCGCGAGATCGCCGACGCCGCCTTCCGCTACCAGCGCGAGGTCGAGTCGGGGCTGCGAAAAGTCGTCGGCGTGAACTCCTACACCGAGGGCCACGACGCCGAGATTCCGACCCTCCGGATCGACCCACAGCTGGAGCCCCAGCAGATCGCGCGGGTCCGCGACTCTCGCCAGCGCCGTGACGGCGCAGCGGCGAGCGCTGCACTCGAGCGGCTGGTCGCGGCGGCCCCTGACGAGCGCGAGAATCTGATGCCACATCTGCTCGAGGCCGCGCGTGCGGAGGCGACCGAGGGCGAGATCATCTCCTCGCTTCAGAGCGTGTTCGGCAGCTACACCGAGTCGCCGGCCTTTTAGACTCGCCGCCGCAGATGAGTAGCTCAACCGACAAGAAGATCCGCGTCGTCGTCGCAAAGCCTGGCCTCGACGGCCACGATCGCGGAGCCAAGATCATCGCCCGGGCCCTGCGCGACGCGGGCATGGAAGTCATTTACACGGGCCTTCATCAGACGCCGGAGCAGATCGTCGAGACCGTGATCCAGGAGGATGCCGACGCCGTCGGGCTCTCGATCCTCTCCGGAGCGCACATGACGCTCGTCCCGAGGGTCATGGAGCTGCTCTCCGAGCAGGGAATCGACGACGTGCTGGTGACGGTCGGCGGCACGATCCCGGCGGAGGACATCGGCGAGCTCAAGGAGAAGGGCGTCGCCGAGGTTTTCGGCCCGGGCGCCCCGACGCAGGACATCGTGGACTTCATCCGCGGTGGCGTTCGGGTGTAGCTCGCGGCCTACGGTGGTGTAGGTCCCGGCGGAAAGGCGAGACTTGCACATAGGTGGTGATATTGGCCACCGATGTGCGAGTGTTCCCCCAGTTGAGACCGGTGGCGCCCGCGGTCAGGCGCCCCAACGCCTCGCAACCAGACTGATTGACTCGTCAGTCAACTGGATAGAATCACGTCGTTCAAAGCCAATAGGAGGCTCCTACGTTGAAGATTTGCGTCCTGGTCAAAGAGGTCCCGGACGCCGCCGTCGAGAAGCGAATTGACGCCTCGACGGGGCGCATGGACCGTTCCGGGGAGAAGAACCTCAATCCGTACGACACGCACGCGATCGAAGCCGCGATGCAGATCCGCGAGGGCGGATCGGTCGAGGTCGACGAGATCGTCGCGGTCACAATGGGTCCCGAGTCCGCCGTGCGGGCGTTGCACAAGGCGGTGTCGCTCGGCGCTGACCGCTCTCTGCATCTCACTGACGCGGCGCTGGCCGGCTCCGACGTCGCGGCCACCGGGTACGCACTGTCGAAGGCGCTCGAGAAAGAGCAGCCCGATCTCGTCCTGCTCGGCCAGCAATCGGACGATGGCGAGTGCTACACGATCGGCGCCGTGGTCGCCGACCATCTGCAGATGCCTTCGCTGACTCAGGTGATCAAGATGGACGTCGAGAACAGCGGCCTGCGCTGCGAGCGCCAGGCCGAGTACGGCTACGACACGGTTCAGGTCGAGCTGCCGGCTGTGATCTCGGTCGGGGACGCGATCAACGAGCCGCGCTACCCGTCGCTGAAGGCGATCATGGGCGCCAAGAAGAAGCCGCTCGAGGCTGTCGCGGCCGGCGATGTCGGTATCGACGGCTCGCTGGTTGGCGAGGAGGGCTCCCGCGTCCAATGTGGAGATTTCCACGACCCGCCTGCCAAGGAAGCGGGGCAGATCATCGAGGACGAGGACACGAACGAGACGGTCGAGAAGATCGTCGCCTGGCTCGACGAGAGGAAGTTGATCTGAGATGGCTGACGTTCTCACATACGTTCTTCACTACGAGGGCGCGTTGAACAAGAACTCGCTCGGGGCCGTGTCTGAGGGCGCGGCACGCGCCAAGGAGATCGGCGGCGAATGCCATGCGCTCGTGTTGGGTGGCGATGACCTGACCGACGAGCTCTGCTCGTCGCTCGGTGACTACGGTGCGACGAAGGTGTTCCGCGCGCGCGGCTCGGAGGGGCTCGCGCAGCCCGTCGTCGACGCGATGGCGAAGGTCATCGATGAGCACGGTCATTCCTACGCACTGTTTGGTGGCGGTCTGCTCGGCTTCGAGATCGGCGCCGGGCTCGCGGCGCGCAAGCACGCGGGCGTGACGATGGAGGTCACCGCGGTCCGCTCCGAGGACGGCAAGCTCGTCGCCGAGCGACCGATCCTCCAGGACTCAAAGATCTCGGTGTCCCGCTACCAGGGCGACCTCGGGATCATCATCGGCCGCATCAACGCGTTCGAAACTGTCTCTGGCGCTGGTGGCTCGGCCGAGGTCGTGGACATCGAGGTCGATTACTCGGAGTGGTCGAACAAGGCCACGATGGCCGAGCGAGGCGAGCAGCGTGGCGCCGACGTCGATATCGAGGGCGCCGACATCCTGGTCGCAGGTGGACGCGGCCTGGGCAAGCCAGAGGGCTTCGAGATGATGGAGGGGCTCGCCAAGGCGTTCGGCGGCAACTCCGCCGTGGCCGCAACCCGCGCGGTCGTCGACGCCGGCTGGTACCCCTACGCCGCGCAGATCGGCCAGACCGGCAAGACGGTTGCGCCGAAGCTCTATCTCGCCGCGGGAATCTCCGGCGCGATTCAGCACAAGGTCGGCATGCAGTCCTCGGAGAACATCGTCGCGATCAACAAGGACGCCAACGCGCCGATCTTCGAGTTCTCCGACCTCGGGATCGTCGGCGATCTGAACAAGATCGTCCCCAAGCTGACCGACGCGCTCAAGGCCAAGAAGGGCGGCTGATGTCCTCCCGCAACGGCCGTCCAGCGCCCAGCGAGTATCCGCCGCCGGTCGACCCGACCGGAGAGTTCGTCAAGCGCGAGCTCGACTCCGAGGATGAGCGGATCGATGTCGGCGTCGCGATCGTGGGCGGTGGCACCGCCGGGCTGGCGACGGCCAACCGGCTGCTGCAGCTGCTCGGCGACGACCCGGAGCTGATGGAGCAGCTGGGTGAGGTTCCGGTGGCGATCATCGAGAAGGCGAAGACGTGCGGGGGGCACAACCTCTCCGGCGCGGTCATGCGCCCGGGCCCGCTCGAGGAGCTGTTCCCCGAGATGTCCCGCGAGGACTGGCGCAAGGAGCACTTCGCTTTCGGCGAGGTCACGAAGGAGGCCGTATACCTGCTGACCGGGCCAAAGACCAAGCTGCGCGTCCCGATCCCGTTCGTGCCGAACTTCAAGAACCACGGCAATGAGGTGGTGTCTGTGGCGGCGCTGGCGCGGTTCCAGCAGGCCAAGGCAGAGGAGGGTGGGGCATATGTCCTGACCGAGACCTCCGCCTCTCAGCTGATCGTGGAGGACGGCCATGTGGTCGGTCTCCGCTCGGGTGACAAGGGCCGCGGAAAGGACGGCGAGCCGCTCGGCAACTTCGAGCCTGGGACGGACATCAAGGCCCAAGTGACGGTCCTGGCAGAGGGGTGCTGGGGCCACCTGACAGGTGCCGCGATCAAGGAATTCGGCTTGGCCGCGGACCGCGAGCCGCAGGTCTGGGAGCTCGGCGTCAAGGAGGTCTGGAAGGTCCCCAAGCCGCTCGACCGCCTGATTCACACGTTCTCCCAGCCCTGGCCGCTCAAGGTGTCCTCCAAGTACGGCCAGCTCGGGGGCACGTGGATCTACCCGATGAAGGACGAGAAGACCGGCGATGACCTCGTCTCGATCGGGTTCGTCGTCGACCTCAACTACCGCGATGCGAGGACGTCGGCGCACGACCTTCTGCAGGCATTCAAGACCCACCCGCTCGTCAAGGAGATCCTTGACGGCGGCGAGCGTGTCGCGTGGGGCGCCAAGGCCCTGCCCGGCGGCGGCTACTGGTCGATGCCGAAGCTCACGATGCCGGGCGCCCTGCTCGTCGGCGACGCCGGCGGCATGGTCGACACGGCTGCGCTCAAGGGCGTGCACCACTGCATCAAGTCCGGGATGCTCGCCGGTGAGGCGATCTACAGATCGCTCAAGGCCGGCGAGTCGCTCGAGTCCTACGAGAAGGCGGTCGACGAGTCGTCGATCGGCAAGGAGCTCTACCAGGTCAGAAACACCAGGCAGGCCTTCCAGAAGGGCTTCCTGCTCGGCAGCCTGCTCGCGGGCCCCGCGATCATGTCGAAGGGGAGGGTCCCGCCGGGACGTCAGGCCTGGCATCGCGACGACGCCGAGCCGATGTTTCTCGGCGACACGAACGAGCGCTATCCGAAGCCGGACGGCAAGTACACGTTCGACAAGCTCTCGAGCGTTTACATCTCGGGCAACGCGACGCGCGACGACGCGCCCAACCACATCCGCGTCGAGCGCCATGTCCCACGCGAGATCGCTGAGACCTGGCAGTGGATGTGCCCGGCTGGGGTCTACGAGATCCCCGAGGATGCGCCGTCCGAGGGTCCGGTCGACGTGATCGTCAACTACACCAACTGCGTGCAATGCGGGGCGATCACCGCCAAAGGCGGGCGCTTGACGCCTCCCGAGGGTGGCGATGGCCCGCTTTACACGATCACGTAAGGCAACTTAAGGCCGTTCGCATTGTTTATGCGGCATGCGACGTATAGTCCTCGCAGCCGTCATCGCCCTTGCTGCCGCCCCAGCGGTGGCTCAGACGACCGCCAACCCATACCTGCGCACATTCGTGTGCAAGCCGTCGCTTGACCCCACCCTGCGGACTGTCTCTGTTACCGCGGTCATGCCGACGATGTCGGGCACCGAGAAGCTCCAGATGCGCTTTCAGCTCGAGAGCTTCGCCGCCGGACAGACGGTTGCGATTCACGGAGGCGATCTCGGTCACTGGATCTCTCCCCATCCCCCGACGCTAGGCCAGCAGCCGGGCGACGTTTGGATCGTTCGCCATCCGGTCACGGGCGTAGCCGTGCCGGCCTCCTATCACTTCAAGGTCACGTTCCGCTGGATCGGCGCCGGCGGCCAGGTACTCGGCCAGGCCACGCGCACTGGTCCTGTCTGCCGCCAGCCCGACTTGCGGCCAGATCTTCTCGTCCGCTCAATCAGCGTTCAGCCTGCCCAGGCAGGCACCGCGATGGACCAGTACGTCGCGGTGATCGGTAACGACGGTCTGACCGCGGCAACCGGGGTCGAGGTCTTGTTCCAGCCCGGCGGGCGAGGCTCGTCGCAGATGTCGACGATCCCCCGCATACGTCCCCACGTCGATCACACTGTGACGTTCGTCGGTCCGGCGTGCACGTCGGCGAACGCCCCGACCATCACGGTCGATCCCTACAGCCAGATCGGCGATCTCAACCGCGCCAACAATGCGATGACGGCGACTTGTCCAGCGCCTGGGGCGGCTCGCACACGCAAGCTAAACTCAGTATCACGATGAAGGCCGAAATCCATCCCGAATACATCGATGCCCACGTGCGCTGCACGTGTGGCAACGAGTTCTATACGCGCTCAACGAAGCCCGAGATCCACGTCGAGATCTGCTCGGCGTGTCATCCGTTCTATACGGGCCGACAGAAGCTCGTTGACACCGGCGGTCGCGTAGAGCGCTTCCAGCGCCGCGCCGCCAAGGGTCGGCGTGCGGCCCGCGCCGGCGCTTAGTCGCTCGATGGGCGACGGGGGCTCGCTCACCGCCTCGCGCGACGCACCGATCGGCGGCCAGGCGGTCCTCGAAGGGGTCATGATGCGCGGCGTCTCGACGTGGTCGGTGGCGGTTCGCAAGCCCGACGGCGCCACCGAAGTCCACTCGTTTCCGCTGGTCTCGTGGCTTCGGCGCCGGCGCGCGTACCGACTGCCGGTCATCCGCGGCGTGATCGCGCTCGCCGAGTCGCTTGCGATCGGACTGCGGGCGCTGACGCTGTCGGCCAACGCGCAGCTCCCCGAGGACGAGCAGGAGCAGCTTTCTGGCGCCGCGTGGGGCGTGACGATCGTGATCTCGCTCGCGTTCGCGATCGGACTGTTCTTCGTGCTGCCAGTAGGGCTCACCAGTCTCATCAAGCATCCACTCGGATCCTCGGTTGCCTTCTGGGCCGTCGAGGGCGCGTTGCGGATCGCACTGCTGGTGGGCTACCTGGCGCTGCTCTCGCGTATCCGCGAGCTGCGCCGCGTGTTCGAATACCACGGCGCCGAGCACAAGGCGATCTCGTGCTTTGAGGCGGGCGACGAGCTCGTTCCCGAGCGCGCGCAGCGCTACTCGCGCTTTCACCCTCGCTGCGGGACCAGCTTTCTGCTGATCGTGATGGTGGTCGCGATCCTCGTGTTCGCGCCGATCGGCCTACCCGCGTGGTACCTGCTGCTAGTGACCCGGATCGTCGGGATCCCGGTGATCGTCGGGCTGTCGTTCGAGCTGATCAAGTGGGCGGGACGCAACCGCCAGCGTCGCTGGGTGCAGCTGATCATGTGGCCGGGGATGCAGCTTCAGCGGCTGACGACACGCGAGCCCGACCTCGACCAGCTCGCGGTTGCGATCGCCGCGCTCGATGCGGTGCTCGCGGTCGAGACCCCCGGCGACCGCCGAGGACCTGCTGGGCCTCGAAGTAGTGGCGTAGTCTCTCGTCGCGATGGGCCCGAGCGTCGTGATCGTCGGGGCGGGGTTCGGCGGGGTCGCCGCCGCGATCGAGCTGCGAAAGCACGGCTTCGACGACGTCACGATCCTCGAGAAAGGGCCGGCGGTCGGCGGTACCTGGCTGTACAACACCTACCCCGGCTGCGCCTGCGACGTGCCCTCGCACCTGTACTCGTTCAGCTTCGCGCAGCGCAAGGACTGGTCGCGGCTGTGCTCGCCGCAGGAGGAGATACTCGAATATCTGGGCGGCGTGGCGCGCGACCACGGCGTCGATCAGCTCGTGGTGCCGAACACCCAGGTGACCGCGTGCAGCTGGGACGGCGCGGAGCAGCGCTGGAATGTCGAGGCCGCGGACGGACGCCGGTGGGAGGCCGATGCGCTGATCGTCGCCACGGGGCAGCTCCACCAGCCCGCGGTCCCGCGGCTCGACGGATCGTTCGATGGTCACAGCTTCCACTCCGCAGGCTGGGACCACGACTACGACCTGCGCGGCAAGCGCGTGGCGGTGATCGGAACGGGAGCGAGCGCGGTCCAGTTCGTGCCCGAGGTCGCCGAGCAGGCCTCGACGCTCCACGTCTTCCAGCGGACCGGCAACTGGTTCCTGCCGCGCAAGAACCACGCATACCCGTCCTGGCTGCTGTGGATCTTCAAACGGATCCCGGGAATCGAGGCCTTGCGGCGCTGGGGACTGTTCTACTACGGAGAGTCCCTCACGCTTGGGATCCGCCATCCCCGGACGGTCGGCAAGATCGGCTGGGCTCGCTCGGCGCTGTTCATGCGCTGGCAGCTCCGCGACCCCGAGGTTCGGCGCAAGGCATGGCCCGACTACACCTGGGGCTGCAAGCGGATCCTGTTCAGCTCGTGGTTCCTGCCGGCGCTCCAGCGGCCGAACGTCGAGCTCGTGACCGAGCCGATCGCCCGGTTGAGCGAGGGTGGAGTGGTGACGGCCGACGGCGTCGAGCGCCCAGTCGATTGCGTCATCTACGGCACGGGCTTCCGCACGACCGAGTTCATGTTCCCGATGGAGATAACTGGGCGGGATGGGCGCTCGCTGCGCGAGGAGTGGGCGGATGGCCCGCACGCGCACCTCGGGATCGCGATCCCGGGCTTTCCGTCGCTGTTCGTGATGTACGGACCGAACACGAACACCTCTGGCGGCTCGATCATCTTCTACGAGGAGACACAGGCGTCGTACATCCGCCAGGCTCTCGAGCACGTTCGCCGAACCGGGGCAGCGGCGATCGAGGTCCGGCCCGAGGTCGAGGCGGCGTCTGATCGCGAGACACAGGAGCGGTTCGCGGGGACCGCCTGGACCCAATGCAACTCGTGGTATCGCGACGAGACCGGCCGCGTCGTGACCAACTGGCCCGGGTACATGCGCGACTACGCCGAGCGCGCCCGGGTGCTCGACGAGACCGAGTACGAGCTGGTTCCCGCGCTCGAGCCGGCGCCTGTCGCCGCCTAACCGCGACCTACACTCGACCGGCGATGATCGACGAGTTGGTTTCACAGATTGAGACGCGCTTCGGCGACCTCGAGCGGGAGCTCTCCGACCCCGCTGTGATCTCCGACCGTGAGCGCTACGCCGCGGCGGGCCGGGCCTACCGCGAGCTCGAGCCTGCCGCCAAGCTGGCGGCCGAGTATCGCCGCGTTACCGGCGACATCGAGGGTGCCCGCGAGCTGCTGGCCGAGGACGGCGACGACCCCGAGCTGCGCGCGATGCTCGATTCGGCGCGCGAGCGAATCGACGCGCTGGAGGAGGAGATCCGGCTCGCGATGGTCGAGCGCGACCCGAACGACGACAAGGACGTGATCGTCGAGATTCGCCCGGGCGCGGGCGGCGACGAAGCGGCACTGTGGGCCGGTGATCTTTACCGGATGCTGACCCGCTACGCCGAGCGCCGTGGCTTCAAGGTCGAGCCGCTGTCGATCGGCGAGGGGACCTACACGTTCGCGGTGCGCGGCGAGGGCGCCTACTCGGTGTTCAAGTACGAAGGCGGCACCCACCGAGTGCAGCGCGTGCCCGAGACCGAGTCACAGGGACGGATCCACACCTCGACCGCGACCGTCGCGGTGCTCCCCGAGGCGGACGAGGTCGAGGTCGAAATCGATCCGGGCGATCTCCAGATCGACGTCTACCGCAGCTCGGGCCCTGGCGGGCAGTCGGTCAACACCACGGACTCTGCCGTTCGCATCACGCACAAGCCGAGCGGGATCGTCGTCTCGATGCAGGACGAAAAGTCTCAGCTTCAGAACCGCGAGCGCGCGATGCGGGTCCTTCGCGCGCGGCTCTACGAGCGCGCGCTCGCCGAGCAGCAGGCCGAGGTTGCCGCCTCTCGCCAGGCGCAGGTCGGCACCGGCGAGCGTGCGGAGAAGATCCGCACGTACAACTACCCCGACAAGCGGATCACCGACCACCGGGTCGGGCTCCGCGTCCACAACCTCGACGCGGTCCTTCTCGGCGAGCTCGACGAGCTCACGGCTGCCTTGCAGGACGATGAGAAGCGGCATCGCCTCGAACAGGCCGCTTGACGAGGCCGTCGAGCGCGCTCCGCCGCGCCGGCTGCGACACGCCCCGGCTCGACGCCGAGCTCTTGCTGGCGCATGCGCTCGGGGTCGACCGCGCGCGGCTGCTGATCGACGACCCACCGATTCCCGCCTCGTTCGAGGCGCTGCTCGCGCGCCGCGAAGCGCGCGAGCCGGTCGCCTACATCGTCGGCTTCAAGCCCTTCAGGCGGCTCTCGCTGGCCGTTGACCGGCGCGTATTGATCCCGCGGCCCGAGACCGAGCTGCTCGTCGAGGCCGCGCTGTCGCTTCCGCGCGGTGCCCGCGTGGCCGACGTCGGCACCGGCAGCGGCGCGGTCGCCCTGGCGGTCAAAGACGAGCGCCCGGATCTCGAGGTCACCGGTCTTGATTCGTCCGCCGACGCGCTCGATGTGGCGCGCGCCAACGCCGCGCGCCTTGGCCTCGAGGTCCGGCTGGTGCGGGCCGACCTGCTCGACGACGGGGCCGCCGAGTACGACGCACTCTTGGCGAATCTGCCTTACGTCGCGGCGGGGACGGAACTGCCGCCGGAGATCGCGTTGTTCGAACCTGCCGAGGCGCTGTTTGCCGGCCCCGACGGGCTCGACGTCATCAGGCGGCTGATCGATCGCCTCGATCGGATTCCGTTCGTCGCGCTCGAAGTGGGGGCAGGCCAAGCTGACGCGGTCGCGGCGCTCCTTGGGGGGCGTTCGATCGAGCGCCTGCGCGATCTGGGGGGCCATGAGCGGGTCGTCGTCGGACGCGTTTGACCGCACCGTCGCTGCCGGCGGATTGGTCGTGTTCCCGTCGGACACGGTCTACGGACTCGGCTGCGACCCGCTCGACCAGTTCGCCGTTGAACGGCTCTACCTGGTCAAGCGACGTCCGCGGCGGCAGCCCTGCGCGGTCATGTTCTTCGACCTCAAGGTCGCGCTCGAGTCGCTGCCGGAGCTTGGACCGCGGACGATCGACGCGCTCGGGCGCCTGCTCCCCGGATCGATCGGCGTGCTCGTGCCCAACCCCGCGCACCGTTTCGAGCTCGCGTGCGGCGATGACCCGGCGACTCTCGGCCTTCGTGTGATCGAGGGCGAAGCCAGAGGGCCCCTGCTGCAGACGAGCGCCAATCGCTCCGGAGGGCCGGATCCTCGGCGGCTATCGGAGGTACCCGAGCTGATCCGCGCCGCCGCCGACCTCGTGATCGATGGCGGCGAGCTGCCCGGAACGCCGTCGACGATCGTCGACCTGAGGCGGTACGAGAGCGCCGGCGAATGGTCGGTCGTGCGCTCCGGCGCCGTCCCGGGTGAGCAGCTGGCCGACGCGCTATCGTCGCCAGCGCAATGAGCGTCGAGCTGCCATCGGACTTCTTCAATCTCCCTCTTGCGGAGGTCGATCCCGAGATCGCCGACGTGCTGGCGGCCGAGCTAGAGCGCCAGCAGCGGACGCTCGAGATGATCGCGTCGGAGAACTTTGTGCCGGTGTCGGTGCTCGAGTGCCAGGGCTCGGTGCTGACCAACAAATACGCCGAGGGCTATCCCGGCAAGCGCTATTACGGAGGCTGCGAGAACGTCGACGTCGCCGAGCAGCTGGCGATCGACCGTGCCTGCGAGCTGTTCGGTGCCGAGCACGCGAACGTCCAACCGCACGCGGGCGCGCAGGCGAACGCCGCCGCCTACCAGGCGCTGATGCAGCCCGGCGACGTGCTGCTGGGCCTCGAGCTCGCCCACGGCGGGCACCTCACGCACGGGATGAAGATCAACTTCTCGGGCCTGCTCTACAACGTCGTCGCCTACCACGTCGATCCCGAGACGAGCCTGATCGACATGGACGAGGTAGAGCGCTTGGCGCACGAGCACCGCCCGAAGGTCGTGCTCGCGGGCTGGTCGGCCTACTCGCGGGTTCTTGACTTCGAGCGCTTCCGCGCGATCGCCGATGCGGTCGGCGCCTACCTCGTCGTCGACATGGCTCATTTTGCCGGGCTGGTCGCGGCCGGTCTGCATCCGAGCCCGGTTCCGCACGCGCATGTCGTCACGACCACGATCCACAAGACGATCGGCGGCGCGCGTGGCGGCATGATCCTCTGCAAGGAGGAGCTGGCCAAGAAGATCAACTCGGCGGTCTTCCCCGGCCAGCAGGGCGGGCCGCTGGAGCACGTGATCGCCGGCAAGGCGGTCGCGTTGCGGATCGCGATGTCGGACGCGTTCCGCGAGCGCCAGGAGCGCACGCTGGCCGGCGCGCGAGCGGTCGCAGACGAGCTGCTGGGCGCCGGCGGCGGAGTGAACGTCCTGACCGGCGGGACCGACGTCCACCTGGTGCTCTGCGACCTGCGCGAGTCCTCGCTCGATGGCAAGCAGGCCGAGGATCGTCTGGCCGAGGTCGGGATCACCGTCAACCGCAATGCGGTGCCGTTCGACCCCCGTCCTCCGGCGGTCTCGAGTGGGCTGCGGATCGGGACGCCGGCACTCGCGACTCGCGGCTTGTCGGTCGAGGACTTCACCGAGGTGGGACGGATCATGGCCGAAGCGCTCCAGCCCGATGGGTTCGAGGAGCGGCGGCCCGGGCTGGCCGAGCGCGCCGCGGCGATCGCCGAGCGCTACCCGCTCTACGCGGGCATGGCCGCCGCAGCTCTGTAACAAGTCTGTGGAAATTTGGGCCGGGTGGCGCTGAGGCGCTGATACTGGCGGGCATGGCGTCCGGCCCGCGACCTGCACCAGAGCACAAACCGCGCCGCAACCCCCGCGAATGTGCTCTTCAGCAGGATAATCCTGCTCAAGAGCACAAAACCCTCGCTCGGCTGCCGCTTTGGGCGCCTGTGCAGGTCCGGGATCGCGGCGACCGGGAGATCGCGCGCGTCGCGGCAATCCAGAAGGGCTACATGCGGCGTGATCAGCTGATGGCGGCCGGCCTACGACGCGGCTCGATCACCCATCGCCTGGGGACCGGTCGCTTGCGACCGCGGTACCGCGGTGTCTACCTCGTCGATCGCGTTTCCCCGGAGCCGCTTGGCGAGGAGATGGCGGCGGTCCTCCATTTCGGCGGTTACGCGATCTTGGACCGCCGATGCGCACTGGCGCTTTGGGGCCTGCTCGACTACTCGGGGCCGGTGACGGTGACGCTCGTCGGCAAGCAAGGGAAATCGCGCCCCGGACTCCGTGTCCACCGCGTCCCGCACCTCGACCACCGGGACTTCCGCATCAGACAGGGCCTGCCGCTGACGTCACCCGCTCGCACGATCGTCGATCTGGCCCAGGACCCCGATGTTGAGGAGGCGATCGCCGCGGCCCAGATGCGCGGGCTGGCAAGCGTGGACGAAATCCGAGCCGCGGCCGCGCGCGCTCCCGGCCGGCGAGGCGTCCAGCGCTTGCTACGCCTTCTGGACAATGGCGGCTCCGACGGCTTCACCCGCTCCAAGGGCGAGCGGCGCCTCCGTGACCTGCTCCGGGCCGCCGAGCTTCCGCAGCCGGTTGCCAACGCACCGCTGCTGGGCTATGTCGCGGACTTCCTGTGGCCCGAGCAGAAGCTGATCGTCGAGGTGGATGGATTTCAGTTCCACTCGAGCCGTCAGGCGTTCGAGCACGACCGCCGGCGCGATCAGCGATTACAAGCTGCCGGCTATCAGGTCATCCGTGTCACATGGCGACAGCTCGAGCACGAGCCGTTCGCCGTGATCGCCCGGATCGCGCAGTCGTTGGCCGCTCGGGCAGCGTAGTCCTGCCGGGCTGGCATGCTACGCGCACGCCATGCGCTACTGGGACGCAGTATTCGCCTTCCTCGTCGCGATGGTGGTCGCGACACTGCTGACGCCGATTGCGGCGCGGTTTGCGCGTCGGTTCGGGGCCACCGTCAAGCCGAGCGAGCGGGGGCTCGCCGAGGCTGAGACGCCGGCGTGGGGGGGCTTGGCGATTCTGGTCGGCGTGCTCGTCGCAGCGTTGATCTGGGTGCATCCGACGTTCAGCCTGTCGCACACGAAAGGGACGGCGCCCGGTTCGGGCGGGACCGTCCATACCTGGTGGATCATTGCCGGTGCG
This sequence comes from uncultured Actinomycetes bacterium, assembly GCA_963795505.1. Taxonomy (GTDB): domain Bacteria; phylum Actinomycetota; class Thermoleophilia; order Solirubrobacterales; family Solirubrobacteraceae; genus Palsa-465. The sequence continues at coordinate 800,980 of CAWCIB010000008.1, read as the reverse complement.
TGTTTGATCGCGCTGGTCGGCGCGATCGACGATTGGCGCGAGCTACCCCCGTTGTTGAAGCTCGTGGGACAGGTCGGCGCCGCGCTGCTCGCGCTGCATGGCGGGGTCAAGGTCACCGACGTGGCGTTGCCGTTCGCCGGCGTCCTTCAGTTCCCGAACGAAGGCGGCGTCATCACCGTCATCTGGCTGGTCGGCCTGATGAACGTCGTCAATTTCTCCGACGGCGTCGATGGGCTCGCAGCCGGCTTGTGCACGATCGATGGCGTCGCGTTTGCGATCATCGCGTTCGACCTGCACGTCAGCGACGCCGCCATCTTGGCCGCGCTGACCGCCGGGGCTGCGCTCGGCTTCCTGTTTCACAACTTTCATCCCGCCTCGGTCTTCATGGGCGACTCGGGCGCGAACCTGCTCGGGTACCTGCTCGGCGTCGTGACCGTCGTGGGCTCGCTGAAGACGAACGCCGTGCTGGCCTTGGTCGTGCCCCTGTTCATCCTCGCGGTGCCGTTCCTCGACACCGGGTTCGTGGTCGCCAAGCGCCTCAAGTATCGGCGCAAGCCATGGTCAGCCGACACGAACCACTTCCACCATCGGATGGCGCGGATCGGCTTCAGCCAACGCAAGACCGTCGTCTACCTGTACGCCTGGACCGTGATGCTCGCGGGCGTTGCGATCGCCGCGCGATTCATCCCGTGGTCCGAGCACAACGGCAACTACCGCCTTGGATGGTCGCTCTTGATGGGCGCCATCCTTGTGATCGCGCTCGCCGCCAGCGTCTACCTGGTCTACGTGCTCGAGATCCTGAAGTTCAGGGGCCGCCGGGCGCACGAGCTTCGAAACGCCGATCCCGACACCAGCGAGCACGAGATCGACGCGCGCGTCGAGCACGACATGGAGACCGGCGAGTTCGAGCGGGTCGGTTGACCCGTCTCGAGCGCCTGCTGCTCGGCGTAGTCACGCTGGCCGTCGCGCTGGCCGGCGTGGCGCGTTACGCGAGCGGCTTCTCGCACGTGACTGCGTTCGTGCTCGCGACCGTCGGGCTGGCCGGTACGGCCTGGATCGTGTCGTTCGCGACCGAGCAGTTTGGGGAGCGATTCGGGCCCGCTCAGACCGGCGTGCTGCAGTCGACGGTCGGGAACCTGCCCGAGTTCTTCGTCGTGCTGTTCGCACTCAACGCTGGGCAGCTGGTCGTTGCCCAGACCGCGATCGTCGGCTCGATCGCGGTCAACGCGCTGCTCGTGCTGGGCCTTGTGATCATCGTCGGCGCCCGGCGAGCGCACGACGGGACGATGCGCTTCAGCCCGAGGCTGCCGAACGACACGGCGACGCTGCTGCTGGTCTCGACATTCATCATCGTGCTGGTCGGGCTCGCGAAGGGCCATCACACGAAGACGATCTCGATCATCGGCGCGGGCGCGATCCTGGTCGCGTACGGGCTATGGCTGACTCAATACCTGCGCTCCGATGATGCTGTCTCCGACCGCCGAGAGCCACGGATCGCGGCGGGGATGGCGGCCGCGCTGCTCGTAGCCGCCGGGACGGCGTCGGCGTTCGTCTCGGACTGGTTCGTTCACTCGCTGGAGCCGACGATTCACTCGCTGCACATCTCGCAAGCTTTCGCGGGCCTCGTGATCGTGGCGATCGCCGGCAATGCGGTCGAAAACGTGGCCGGAATCGTCCTGGCGGCGCGCGGCCGCTCCGAGCTCGCGATCTCGGTGGTGAAGAACTCGGTTTCCCAGATCGCCGCCTTTCTTTATCCGCTACTCGTGCTCGTGTCGCTGACGACCGCGACGACGCTGACGTTCGCGCTCGCGCCGGTCTACGTCGGCGCGCTGTTCGGCACCGCCGTGATCATCTGGCAGGTGACGGGCGACGGGGAGGCGACCGTGTTCGAGGGGGCGGTGCTGGTGGCCGCGTTCGTGATCCTCGCCACCGTCGCGGCCTACCAGTAGCGCGACGCCCACTCTAAATCTGCTATCTTACGTTTACGTAAGATGTCAGTTGGAGCAGTCGCCAAGCCGAGGCGCCGCATCGGCGTCCATCACGAGCACGAGTCCTACAAATGGTGGGCGCTGTCGTGCACCAGCCTCGGGATGCTGCTGGCGACGATCAACTCCGGCACGCTGATCATCGCGCTGCCCGATCTCGAGCGCAGCCTGCACACGACCCTGCTTGAGCTCGTCTGGGTGATCCTCACCTACATGATCGCCTCGACCGTGCTGGTGCTGAGCGCGGGCAGGCTGTCCGATCAGTTCGGCCGCAAGCGCGCCTATGTCGCCGGCTTCATCGTGTTCGCGTTCGCCTCGCTCGGTGCGGGTTTCGCCGGCGGCGGCACCGAGCTCATCCTATGGCGGGTCCTCCAGGGCGTAGGCGGAGCGTTCCTGTTCGCGAACTCGGCCGCGATCGTCACCGACGCGTTCCCGCGCGAGCAGCTCGGGCTCGCGATGGGGACGAACACGATGGTTGCGGCGGTCGGGCTCGTGATCGGCCCGGTGCTCGGCGGAGCGCTCGTGGCGATCTCGTGGCACTGGGTGTTCTGGTTCAACGTGCCCTTCGGGCTCGCGGGAAGCCTGTGGGCGGCGCTCGTGCTGCGGGAGCTGGCCGGCGCCGAGGAGGACCACTCATTCGACTTTGCCGGGACGATCACGTTCCTGGTCGGTCTGACCGGACTCGTACTCGGTATCTCAAAGGGCGGCATCTCGGGCTGGGGCAACCCGCTCGTGATCGGCGGCCTTGTCGCCGCCGTCGTCCTGTTGCCCGCGTTCGTGCTGATCGAGCGCTATGTCCGTGCGCCGATGCTCGACCTGTCGATCTTCAAGAACCGTCTGTTCTCGGCGGCGTCTGCGGCGGCGTTCATCAACGGCCTAGCGCGTTTCGCGCTGATGTTCGTGTTCGTCTTCTACTTCCAGGGGGTCCAGGGCAACTCGCCGATCCTGGCCGGGGTCAAGCTCGCGCCGCTTGCCGTCGGGATGCTGATCTCCTCGCCGCTGGCGGGGATCTGGGCCGACCGGCGCGGCTCGCGCGGTCTGGCGGTGCTTGGGATGCTCGTGACGGCCCTCGGTCTCGCGCTGATGACGCTGCTTGAGCGCGGCACGAGCTACTGGGCCAGCGGTAGCTACATGTTCATCGTCGGGCTCGGCTCGGGGATGTTCAACAGCCCCAACACGGCCGCGATGATGGGCGCCGTCAAGGCCCACAGGCGCGGCATCGCGGCCGGCGCGCGCGTCCTGGTCCAGAACACCGGCGCGGTGATCTCGATCGCCTTCGTGCTCGCGGTCGTCACCTCGTCGGTACCGAAGACCGTTCTGTTCCGCGTCTTCTCTGGTCTCGCGAGCCACATTTCAAACGCCCAGCTCGACCCGTTCATCGGCAACATGCACACGGCCCTCTGGACGCTGGCGGCCGTGTCGATCGTTGGCGCGTTCGTCGCCGCGGCGCGGCCCAAGGTCGTGGAGCCCGAATGAGCGCGACGCAGTCCACATTGCGGATTGGCGAGCTCGCGGAGCTGGCCGGGACGACCCCGCGGACGATCCGCTACTACGAGGAGATCGGACTCTTGCCCGGCGCCGATCGCGCCCAGGGCAAGCACCGTGCGTACACCGAGGAGGACGTCGAGCGGGTCAAGGAGATCGTGCGGCTCCGCGACCTGTTGGGTCTGTCGCTCGAACAGCTGGCTCAGCTCGTTGAGGCCGAGACGGCACGGGCTGAGATACGCCGTGAGTACGCGCGGGCAGATAGCCCCGAAGAGCGCCGCGGGCTGCTCGAGCGAGCGCTGGGACACATCGAGACCCAACTCGAGCTCGTGCGCAGCCGCAGGCAAGAGCTCGAGAAGCTCGAGCAAGAGCTCGTGGCGAAGCGGCGTTCGGTGCGGGCGAAGCTGTGAGGACCGGCGTAGACCGCCGCGCGATGGCGGTGCTGTCGGCGGGCCATCTGTTCACGGACGTCGCGCAGGGGTCGGTCCCCGCGCTGCTGCCGTTCCTGATGTCGCGCGACCACCTGAGTAACGCGGCGGCGGGAGCGCTCGTGGTGGCGGCGACGATCTCCAGCTCGGTGATCCAGCCGCTGTTCGGGGCCATGTCCGACCGCCTGTCGCTGCCGTGGCTGATGCCGCTTGGACCGGGGCTCGGCGGGCTCGGGATCGCGCTCGCGGGCGTGGCGCCCAGTTACGGCTTGATATTCGCGGCGATCCTGCTCAGCGGGATCGGCGTCGGAGCTTTCCACCCAGAGGGATCGCGGTTTGCCAACTACGTCTCCGGGGCGCGCCGCGCGAGCGGGATGAGCCTGTTCTCCGTCGGGGGAAACGTCGGATTCGCCCTCGGCCCGGCGATCATCACCCCGTCAGTGCTCGTGTTCGGGCTGCACGGCACCCTGATCGTGCTCATCCCGACGTGGCTGATGACCGGCGTGCTCGTGTACGAGCTGCCCCGGCTCAAGCAATTCCGCTCCGACGTGGTCGCCGGACGAGTCCAACGCTCGGACGAGCCCGAGGCCTGGGGTCCGTTCACGATCCTGGCCGGGGTGATCGTCGTGCGGTCGTTCATCTATTTCGGGCTCGTGACGTTCTTGTCGCTGTACTACCACCACGTGCTTCACGCCAGCAAGGGGTTCGGCAATGTGGCGCTGATTGCGATGCTGTTCGGCGGCGCGGCCGGAACGCTGATTGGTGGCCCGCTGGCGGACCGGTTCGGTCGCCGCGCGGTGCTGGTCGGTTCGATGGTCTCGATCCCGCCGCTGGTCGTCGGGTTGCTCGTGTCCGGCCCCGTGCTGGGGATCGTGTTCGCCGTCCTCGTGGGCGCGGCGACGATCGCGACCTTCGCGGTCACGATCGTGATGGGGCAGGAGTTTCTGCCCGGCCGCCTCGGGGTCTCGGCGGGGGTGACGATCGGCCTCTCGATCGGGCTCGGCGGCGTCGGCGCTCCGCTGCTCGGACTGCTGGCCGACTCAGCCGGCTACCGCTCGATGTTCGTGGTCGTCGCCTGCCTGCCGGTTCTGGCGCTGGCACTCACGACGCTGCTGCCGAGTGTCACGCCTCGCGCTGCTGCCGCCGCTGCTCGCGGCGCTCGCGTCGCTGTTCCTCACGAGCCTGCCTGACTGCATTTGAACGCCGGGCCTCGGGCCCCCGCAGTCCCATCTTGGGCGGATCGGAGATGGGGGAGAAGAGCCTGCGCGGATCCGACGCGCCGCAGGCGGGGCAGTCCAAATCTTCGGACTGGCCGACGAGCTCTTCGAAGCGCGCCCCGCACCGTTCGCACTCAAAGTCATACAGCGGCATGCGAAGAGGATATGCGGCATTTGTCACGTAACTAATGCTCGCCGCCGCTGTAAGTCCGCTGGGGGCAGGACTGATGACTCTCGCAACGCAACGGACAACACGCGCGCTGCCGCGCGCCGCTGCCATCGCCGCGGCGCTCGTCGGCCTGGTCAACGTCGCATCGGCCCTGACGCCGAGCATCAGCTGGCGCGGGCATCTGCTGCTGTCCTATGAGCCCGTCGAGGCGATGCGGCTGTTCCACGCGCTCGCGCTCCCGACCGGGGCCGCGCTGCTCCTGGTAGCGCCGTATCTCCTCAAGCGCCGCCGCCGCGCATGGCAGGTAGCGATCTGGCTGATGCTCGCGCTCGGGGCGTTCGACCTTCTCAAGGGACTCGACTTCGAGGAGACCGCGCTGACCTGGGGCGTCGCCGCGATCCTGCTGACCGGCCGCGGAGCGTTCGACGTCAGACACGATCCGATCACGCTTCGCTCGGCGATCTGGCGAGCTCCGCTGCTGACCGCCGTGGGGCTTGCGGTCGCCGTTCTCGCCGCCTGGGGGTCCCAGCCCGATGGGGTTCAGCTGACGGCTGTCGTCGCGCTGCTGGCCGTCGCATACGTGATCTTCCGCCCGCTGGCCGCCCCGCGCTTGCTGCCTGACGCCGCGTCCCGCGCTGCCGCCGCCGAGCTTGTTCGCGACCACGGCCGCGACACGCTTTCGTTCTTCAAGCTCCGGACCGACAAGCAGTACTTCTTCGCCGCGGACCGGAGCGCGTTCGTCGGCTATCGCGTCGAGAACGGCGTGCTCTTGATCTCCGGCGATCCCGTCGGCTCAGAAGCGGCGTTCCCCGGCCTGCTTGCCGATCTGCGTGGTTTCGCCGATGCCCGAGGTCTGAGGCTCGGGGCGGTGGGGGCGAGCGAGAAGCTTTGCCCGCTGTATGAGACGCTCGGCCTGCGGACGCTTTATCTCGGCGACGAGGCGCTGATCGACGTGCAGAAGTTCTCGCTCGAGGGCCGTCCGATCCGCAAGGTGCGTCAGTCGGTCACCCGCCTCGACAAGGCCGGCTACACCGCCGAGCTGCACGAGCTCGAGGATCTCGACGCGGCCACAGTCACCCGGCTCGAAGACGTGCTCGAACGAGGCCGCCAGGGCGCGCCCGAGCGCGGCTTCTCGATGTCGCTCGACTCGCTGCGGGGCGATGACACGGTGGTTGTGTTCGCCCGCGACGAGCAGGACGAGATCCGCGGGGTCCTGCACTTCGTCCCGTGCTATCGCCGCGCGGCGATGTCGCTGTCGTTCATGCGCCGCGACCCCGCGACTCCGAACGGCCTGATGGAGTACATGGTGGTTCGCGCCGTCGAGATGCTGCGCGAGCGGGGGCTCGAGGAGGTCTCGCTGAACTTCGCGGCGTTCGCGAAGTGGATGCACTCGCCGGAGAGCCGCGCCGAGCGGGCATTGGCGAAGGTCATCGCGCTAGGCAACCCGTTCTTCCAGATCGAGAGCCTGTACCGCTTCAACGCCAAGTTCTTCCCGCGCTGGGAGCCGAGGTATCTGGTCTATGAGGGTCGCTTCGGGCTCCCGCGCGCGAGCATCGCGGCGCTGTGGGCGGAGGGCCAGCTGTGGAAGCCGGCACTGCCGCTCGCGCGGGCGGAGCAGGCCGCTTAGCCCTCCTGACCGACCCACATACATACAGTCTGTATGTGTTATATTTGCGGGGCTCGGACGCCGCCCCGAGCGGCGTCAAACCAAGCGACGCGGCTACCCCTGCGCCGGTAGGGTACGCCCGTCCCTGGCCCCGTTGTCCAAGTGAATCGCCCCCATGACAGCTCACCGACCGCTGACCGGGAGAGACGCAGCCGGAGCCGGCGCGCTGCTCCTGACCGTCAACCTCGTGTGCGCTGGAGCCGGCGCGGGGATCGGTGCGCTGATCGGCGCGCTCGTCCCGCTGCTGCTGGTCGGTTTCTTCATCGGCTTCTTCGCGGGGATCGCCTTTGTCGCTAAGCGCTTCCGCACCCTCTGAGGCACCGATGGCCGCCATCCGGTACTTCGACGTGCTGATCTTGCTCGTTGCAGCGCCGATCATGCTGCTGATCGGGGTGCCCGCGGTCGGTTACTCGGTCGGCGCGGGGAGCTGGATCGCGGTGCGCGCCGTCGGGCTGGCCGTCGACCGCTACGCCGAGCAGGGCGACCAACGCCGCGCTGTCTCGGTGCGGCTCGCCTACATGCTCACGCGCCTGTTCGCGCTCGCGCTGGCGGTCATCCTGGTGCGCCGCGGCGAAGGCCAGAACGACGGCCTCGCGGCCTTGCTCGTGATCGTCTTCGCCTACACGCTGGGGCTCGCAACCTCGTTCGCGAGCCGTCCGAGGAGCGGCAGATGAGCGCCACCGCCTCCACGCAGCCGGCGCCTCGCAACGGCTCCAACAACATGCGCAAGGTCCTGTGGGGAATCGCCGGCTTCTATATCGCCGGGCTGATCCTGCTGGCGGTGATCTTCGGCCCGACGACGCACAAGAACAACACGTTCCAGCCGCAGAACGAGTTCAAGCTCGCCAACTGGGTCCACCTCGGCGTGTTCAGCATCAACCGTGCCGTCGTGTACCTGGTCATCGCTGCGATCCTGACGATCTTCACGATGGTGTTCATCGCTGGCAGGATGCGCGCCCGGCCGAATCGGGTTCAGACGGCCGTCGAAGTGCTATTCGGCCTCATGCGCGACAACATCACGCGCGGGAACATGGACGACTCGATGGCGGCCAAGTGGTTCCCATACATCGGCGCGCTGTTCCTGTTCATCTGGTTCTGCAACCTGATCGGCTATCTGCCGCTGCCGACCAACTCGGGCGAGAAGTTCAACCTGTTCGGCGCGCACATCCCGTCGTTCGCGTTGTACGCGGCGACCGCCAACGTGTCGGTTCCGTTGATCCTCGCGCTCGTTACGTTCGTCGCCTTCAACTGGGAGGGGATCCGGGCCCACGGTCCGATCGGCTACATGAAGAGCCTGATCCCGGCCGGGGTCAGCGGTCCGATCCTGTTCCTGATCGCCCCGCTGGAGGTGATCTCGACATTCATGCGCCTGATCTCGCTGACGGTCAGGTTGTTCGCCAACATCCTCGCGGGTCACATGATCATCCTGTTCATGACTGGCGGCCTGGCGGTGATCATCGGAGCCAGCTGGATCGGCTGGTTTTCGCTACCTGCTGGAATCGCGATCTACCTGTTCGAGCTCGGGCTGATCGCGACGCTCCAAGCCTTCATCTTCGCCACCCTGTCCGCCATCTATCTGGGTGGCGCGGTTTCCCATCACTGATCAAAAGGAGCTCTGAAAGACAAATGCTCGCCCCAATCTTCCACCTCGCAGCTGGCGTCAGCGCCGGTCTCGGAATCGGGATCGGCGGTGGCCTCGGAGCCGTCGGCGCCGGCATCGGAATCGGCTTCATCTTCGGCAAGGTGATCGAGGCCGTGACCCGGCAGCCGGAGATGCGCGACGAGATCACGAGCATCCAGTGGCTCGGATTCGCCCTCACCGAGGCTTGCTTCTTCTACGGACTCGTGGCCGGACTGCTGTCCTGGGTGCTCAAGTAAATGGTTGCCCCTGCCTCGAGCGGCGGCTTCTTGATCACGCCCAACGTCGGGCTGATGATCTGGACGCTGTTGCTATTCGTGATTTCGATGGTCGTGCTGGCACGTCTCGCGTTCCCACGGATCACGGAGGCGCTTGACCGGCGCCAGAAGGCGATCGAGGACTCGATCGAGCACGCCGAGCAGGTCCGCAGGGAGGCCGACGACCTGCTGGCCGAGTACCGGGAGCGGCTGAGCGAAGCGCGCGAGCAGGCGGACGAAATCGTCCAGCGCGCGCGTCACGCGGCCGAGGTCCACGAGCGCGACGCGACCGCTGCAGCGAAAGCACGCCGCGAGCAGATGATGGAGCAGACCAGGCGCGAGATCGAGGGCGAGACCCGGCGTGCGATCGACGAGATCCGCCGCGAGGTCGCCGACCTCACCGTGATGGCGACCGAGAAGATGACCCGCAAGACGCTGACGCCAGAGGACCAGCGGCGCCTGCTCGACGAGGCAATCTCGGAGCTCGACTTCAGCGCGCTGAGCCCGGAGGGCAGCCAGAACTAATGGAAGAGATAGCCCAGGTCTACGCCCGCTCGCTGTTCGAGGTGGCCCAGGAAGCCGGGCTGCTCGACGTGATTCGCGAGCAGCTCGGCCAGTTCGCCGACGCGCTCAACGAGCATCGCGAGATGGTGACCTTCTTCTTCTCGCCCTACTTCTCGACCGAGGAGAAGAAGCAGGGGCTGGGCCGCCTGATCGAGGGCGCCGAGCCGGTGTTCATGAACTTCCTCGAGACCCTGATCGAGCGCCACCGCATGCCCGCCATCTTCCGGATCCGGGCCCGCTATGAGGTGCTCTGGGACGACGCCAACCAGCTCCTGCCGGTCGAGGTCACGAGCGCGGTCGAGCTCGGCGACGAAACCGTCCAAGCGATCGCCGAGCGCGTGCGAGAGCAGACGGGTCGCAAGATCGAACTGTCGAGCAGCGTGGATTCCGGCATCCTTGGCGGAATCGTTCTCCGTGTGGGCGACTTCATCCTCGATGCGTCGATCCGCAACCGCCTGAATCAACTTCGAAAGGAGCTCGCGCACGGCTGACCCCGGGCACGCGAACACGACATGCAGATCAAGCCAGACGAGATCACCTCCATCCTCAAGAGCCGAATCCAGGGGCTCGACACCGAGGGCGCCGAGCTGACCGAGGTCGGCACGGTGCTGTCGGTAGCCGACGGCATCTGCCGGATTCACGGGCTCGAGAACTGCATGTCGTTCGAGATGCTCGATCTCCCGCACGACGTGACCGGGCTCGCGCTCAACCTCGAGTCCGACAATGTCGGTGCGGTGCTGTTCGGTGAGTGGGAGAAGATCGCCGAGGGCGACACGGTCAAGCGCACAAGCCGGCTGCTCGAGATCCCAGTCGGCGAGGAGTTGCTTGGCCGGATCGTCGATCCGCTCGGCAACCCGCTCGACGGCAAGGGCGAGATCCACACGACCGAGATGCGGCCGGCGGAGCACAAGGCGCCTGGTGTGGTGCAGCGCCAGCCCGTCAAGGAGCCGATGCTGACCGGTCTCAAGGCGATCGACTCGATGATCCCGATCGGCCGCGGCCAGCGCGAGCTGATCATCGGCGACCGCCAGACCGGCAAGACCGCGATCGCGGTCGACACGATCATCAACAACACCGAGCGCGATCTGGTCTGCGTGTACGTGGCGATCGGTCAGCGCAAGTCGACCGTCGTCGCGCTGGCTAAATCGCTCGAGGACGCCGGCGCGCTCGAGAACACGATCATCGTGATGGCTGCCGCCGACGAGGCGGCGCCGATCAAGTTCCTGGCGCCGTATGCCGGCTGTGCGATGGGTGAGTACTTCCTCTACTCGGGCCGGGCCGCGCTCGCGATCTACGACGACCTGACCAAGCACGCGTATGCCTACCGGCAGATGTCGCTGCTGCTGCGCCGCCCGCCCGGCCGCGAGGCATACCCCGGCGACGTGTTCTACTTGCACTCGCGGCTGCTCGAGCGCGCGGTCAAGCTCAACGACGACCTCGGCGGCGGGTCGCTGACGGCGCTGCCGGTGATCGAGACCCAGGCCGGCGACGTGTCCGCGTACATCCCCACGAACGTGATCTCGATCACCGACGGGCAGATCTTCCTCGAGCCGAAGCTCTTCTACTCGGGCGTGCGCCCGGCGATCAACGTCGGGATCTCGGTCTCGCGCGTCGGCGGCAACGCGCAGATCACGCCGATGCGCAAGGTCGCGGGACGGCTCAAGCTCGAGCTCTCGCAGTACCGCGAGCTCGAGGCGTTCTCCCAGTTCGGCTCCGAGCTCGATCCCGAGACGCAGAAGACGCTCGCCCGCGGCGAGCGGCTCGTCAAGACGCTCAACCAGTCCGAGCGCCACCCGATGGCGGTCGAGGACCAGGTCGTCCAGATCTTCGCCGCGACGAACGGCTACCTCGACCGGATCGTCGTCGACAAGGTCGACAAGTTCCTGACGGGGCTGACCGAGTCGGTGCGCGGCAATGAGCCCGAGCTGCTCAAGCAGATCGCCGAAGGCGAGTGGAGCGATGAGATCCAGGAGTCGGTCGACAAGGCGCTCTCCGGCTACGCGGAGGACTTCGGCTTCGATCTCGACGAGGAGGGCCACCCCCTCGAGGACGAGGATGAGGCCCGGCCGAGCGGGCGTCGTGAGAAGGGCGAGGAGCCCGATCACGCCGAGGCCGCGTAATGCCCGTCTCGCAGCGCGACGTCCGGAACCGGATCTCGTCGGTCAGGAACATCCAGAAGATCACGCGCGCGATGGAGATGGTCGCGGCCGCCCGCCTACGCCGAGCCGAGCAGCGGATCGAGGCGTTGCGTCCGTATGCATCGGCGATCCGCCGGATGACACGCCAGGCGGCCGAGGCGGCCGGCAACGTGCCGCGGCTGCCGATCCTGGCCGAGCACGACTCGGTCAACCGCGTCGGCCTGCTGCTGATCGCCGGCGACCGCGGGCTGGCGGGAGCGTTTAACTCGAACATCGTCCGCGCTGGGGTCGCCGTCGGGCGCGAGCACGCCGCGGGCGGCCGCGAGGTCGATTACTACGCGTCTGGCCGCCGTCCGTCCTCCTCGCTGAGGTTCCGTGGTCAGGAGGCAAAAGAGAGTTTCATCGGCTTCTCAGACCGGCCCTCGTACGCCGACGCTCGTTCGATCGCGGAGCGTCTGATGGCCGCTTACGTCGACGGGGAGGTCGACCGCGTCGAGGTGTTCTACAACGGCTACATCTCGCCGCTGTCGCAGGTGGTCACGCGCGAGACGCTGCTGCCGCTGCAGCAGGCGACGGTGCTCGAGGACGAGGACTCCGAGGAGCAGGAGGAGTCCTCGGAGCATCGCGCGCTTGTCGAGTACGAGCCCGATCCCGAGGAGATCCTGGCCCGGCTCGTGCCCGATTACGTCGAGATCTCGATTTACAGGGCTCTGCTTGAATCGACGGCTTCTGAGCACGGCGCGCGCATGACCGCGATGCGCAACGCATCCGAGAATGCCGGGACGCTGATCGAGGATCTGACGCTCGAGATGAACCGCGCGCGCCAGGCCGAGATCACGCAGGAGATCATGGAAGTCGTCGCCGGAGCCGAAGGGCTCGCCGGGTAGACCCTAGACTGGAGAGACATGGCTATCACCGAAGAAACCCCAGCCCGAGGCGAGCGCGGCACCCAGAACGTAGGGCGGATCGAGGAGATCCAGGGGGTCGTCATCGAGGCCGTGTTCCCCGACAAGCTGCCCGAGATCAATCACGCGATCAAGATCAAGCGCCCCGAGGCCACCCGCGCCGAGGAGGACGTCGATATCGCGGCCCAGCAGGAGGACTACCTCACGTGCGAGGTGCAGCAGCACCTGGGCGATGACCGCGTGCGCGCGGTCGCGCTCGATACGACCGACGGGCTCGCGCGTGGCAGCGAGGTGATCGACACCGGAGCCCCGATCACGGTGCCCGTGGGCCGCGCGACCCTGGGGCGGATCTTCAACCTGCTGGGCGAGCCGATCGACCTCGGTGAAGCGATCGCAGACGACACCGAGCGCTGGCCGATCCATCGCGAAGCGCCTACGGTCGAGTCGCTGATCCCGACCGAGGAGATGTTCGAGACCGGGATCAAGGTGATCGACCTGCTTGCGCCCTACGCCCGCGGCGGCAAGGTTGGACTTGTTCGGCGGTGCGGGCGTCGGCAAGACCGTGATCATCCAGGAGCTGATCCACAACCTGGCTCAGGAGCACGGCGGCCTGTCAGCCTTCTGCGGCGTCGGCGAGCGCTCGCGTGAGGGCAACGACCTGTGGCTCGAGATGAAGGAGTCCGGGGTGCTCGACAAGACGATGCTCGTGTTCGGGCAGATGAACGAGCCGCCCGGCGCCCGCATGCGCGTCGCGCTGTCTGGACTGACGATGGCGGAGTACTTCCGCGATCACGAGGGCCAGGACGTGCTGCTGTTCATCGACAACATCTTCCGCTTCGTGCAGGCCGGCTCCGAGGTCTCAGCGCTGCTCGGGCGGATGCCCTCGCAGGTCGGCTACCAGCCGACGCTCGAGTCCGAGATGGGCGAGCTCCAGGAGCGGATCACGTCGACCCGCGACGGCTCGGTTACCTCGATCCAGGCGATCTACGTCCCCGCCGACGACCTAACCGACCCGGCGCCGGCGTCCGCGTTCGCGCACCTCAATGCGACCACGACGCTGTCGCGGTCGATCTCCGAGAAGGGGATCTATCCGGCGGTCGACCCGCTCGACTCCACCTCGACGATCCTCAAGGCCGCGATCCTCGGCGAGGAGCACTTCCGCGTCGCCAACGACGTCAAGCAGGTCCTGCAGCGCTACAAGGAGCTCCAGGACATCATCGCGATCCTCGGCATCGACGAGCTCTCCGACGAGGACAAGGTGACGGTCTCGCGCGCCCGCAAGCTCGAGCGCTTCCTCTCGCAGCCTTTCCACGTCGCCGAGCAGTTCACGGGCACACCGGGGCGCTACGTGAAGATCGAGGACTCGATCCGCGGCTTTAGCGAGATCCTCGAGGGCAAGCACGACGACCTGCCCGAGCGCGCCTTCTTCATGAAGGGGACGATCGACGAGGTCGTCGAGGACGCCAAGAAGGACTAGGGCGCTGGCGCACAACACGTTCCCGGTCGAGGTCCTGACCCCCGAGGGGGAGGTCTTCAATGACGAGGTCGAGATGGTCTCGACCAAGACCACCGTTGGTTCGATCGGAATCCTCGCCAACCACGAGCCGGTACTGGCGATGCTCGAGCCGACCGAGCTGCGGCTGTACAAGACCGAGTCCGAGGTCGTGCGCTTCGCCCAGGCCGAGGGCTATCTCCAGGTGGCCGAGGGCCGTGCGCTGCTGCTGGTCGAGGAGGCCCATGCGCCGTCCGAGCTTGACTCCGGCCAGCTGCGCGATCGCCTTCAGCAGGCCGAGCGCGAGCTGTCCGAGGCCGGCGAGGACACCGAGCGCCGGCGGATGGCCGAGCGCGACAAGCGCCGCTGGGAAGCGTTCTTGCGCGTCGCGGGCTGAGCGCCGCCTAATCTTCGACAGGTGATTGACGAGCGGGTCCTCGCCGAGCGCCTGATCTCCTACGACACCTCCAAGCAGGAGGAGCTCGTCGCCGCAGCGGGGTTCGTCAAGGGATGGCTCGAATCACGCGATATCGCAGTGGCCGATCACGACCACAACGGGCTTCCCGTGCTCGTGGCCGAGGTCGGACCAGCCGGGCACGCTCCGACGATCGTCCTGCACGGGCACCTGGATGTCGTACCCGGACACGCCGAGCAGTTCGCACCGCGGGTCGAGGGCGATCGCCTGATCGGACGCGGCGCCTATGACATGAAGGGCGGCCTGGCGGCGATGATGTGTGCGCTCAAGGACCTCCAGGCTCAGGAACGCGTCCGCGTACGGCTGGTGTGCGTTCCCGACGAAGAATCCGAGGAGCTCGACGAACGCTCTACCGACGCGATCGTCGTCCGTGGGCTCGGCGGCGACTTCGCGATCACCGGCGAGCCAACCGATCTCCACATCGGCGTCGAGGCGAAGGGCGTGCTCGCGATGCGGATCGAGGTGCGCGGGCGCGCGGCCCACTCCTCGACGCCCTGGCTCGGCGACAACGCGGTGCTGAAGGCGATCGATTCGTTCCGGGCGATCGAGTCGCTGCCGTTCTCGCGCGAGTCCTCGGAGCTGTTCGACCGCCCATCGATCAACCTCGGCCGGATCGAGGGCGGCAAGGCGCTCAACATGGTCCCGGACCAGTGCACGATGGCGGTCGACGTGCGCTACCTCCCCGGTCAGGACCCGGGCGAGATCCTGGCCCAGATCCGCGCGCTCGAAGGACTCGAGGTGACGCGCACATTCATCCACCCGCCGGTCAGCGTCTCGCGCCAAAACGAGTACGTGCGCGCGCTGCGTGAGGCGGTCGCCCGCGCAGTGCCGGATATGGAGACGATGAGCGTCGGCCGCGACGGCGCCTCCGACGCCGCGGCATTCATAGGGGCCGGCATACCAGCCGTCGAGTTCGGCCCTGTCGGCGCCGGGCACCACGGACCCGACGAATGGGTCTCGGTCGGGTCGCTGTCGCGTTACCGCCGGGCACTGTCGGACTTCGTGCGCGGTCTTCCGATGTGGCTCGAGAGCTCGGCATCCGCCCGCGGCGAGCTGCGCGCGATCGACGGCGGTCTCGCGTGAGCGTGTTCAACGAGCTCGAGCTTCGCTACCTGGCAGGCGGACGGCAGCTCGGCCGGCTCGCGACGGTCGGCTCAGACGGCACGCCGCACGTGGTTCCTGTCGGCTGGATCTACAACGCCGCGAGCGACACGATCGACATCGGCGGCCGCGACCTCGAGAACACCAAGAAGTTCCGCGACGTCGCGCGCAGCGGCCGCGCGGCGATCGTCGTCGATGACCTTGAGAGCATCGATCCGTGGCGTCCGCGCGGAGTGGAGGTCCGCGGGCGGGGGGAGGCGATCCCGCTGCCGACCCCCCTGATTCGCATCCATCCCGAGCGCATCGTCAGCTGGGGGCTGGCCCAGGGACGCAGCGCCCGGACGGTCGCGCCGTCCTGAGCACTCGCCCCGCTAGCCTCCCCGCCGGAGAGATGGGCACAGAGCGCGAACCGATAGCGGTCATCGGAACCGGCTACGTCGGCCTCGTCACGGCCGCGGGCTTTGCCGAGCTCGGCAGCGAGGCCTGGTGCGTCGACATCGACGCGGAGAAGATCGCAAGGCTGAAGCGGGGCGAGGTGCCGATCTACGAGCCCGGCCTCGAGGAGTGCCTCGAGCGTAACCGGGAGCGACTTCACTTCTCGACCGAACTTGCCCCCGCGCTCGAGCACGCCCGGCTTCTGTTCGTTGCGGTGGGAACGCCGCCGACGTATTCGGGTGACGCCGACCTGTCGGCCGTCCGCGAGGTTGTAGCGGCGATGCCCACTTCTGACAGCCACGCGCTGGTGATGAAGTCGACGGTGCCCGTCGGGACCGGCGCCGCCATCAAGCGGACGTTTGCGGCCCAGGGCAAGGAAGGCTTCGCCTACGTGTCGTGTCCCGAGTTCCTGAAAGAGGGCTCGGCGCTGAAGGACTTCCTCCACCCCGACAGGGTCGTGATCGGCGACGAGGGAGACTGGGCGGGCGATGCAGTGGTCGGGCTGTACGAGCCGTTCAACGCGCCGCTCGTACGCACCGACATCGCGAGCGCGGAGATGATCAAGCTTGCGTCGAATGCATTCCTCGCGACGAAGATCTCGTTCATCAACGAGATCGCCGTCGTGTGCGAGGAGACCGGCGCCGATGTGATCAAGGTCGCTCAGGGGATGGGTCTCGACGACCGGATCGGTCCCAAATTCCTCCGCGCCGGGATCGGGTGGGGGGGATCCTGCTTTGGCAAGGATGTGACGGCGCTCAAAAAGCTCGCCGCAAACAGCGGCTATCAGTTCCAGCTCCTGAACGCATCGCTCGAGGTCAACGAGCTCCAGAAGCGGCGGGTCGTGGCGAAGCTCGTCAAACACCTCGGGCGGCTGGTCGGCCAGCGTGTGGCGCTTCTCGGCTTGGCGTTCAAGCCGGAGACCGACGACATGCGCGACGCGGCTTCACTCGTCCTCGCTGCGCGGCTGCAGGCCGAGGGGGCGCACGTCCGGGCTTACGATCCGGTAGCGGAGGACGCCGCGCGGAGCCTGATCACCGGGGTCGACTTCTGTCCCTCGGCGCTCGACTGCGTCGACGATTGCGACGCCGTCGTGCTCGTGACCGAATGGCGACATTTCGCCGAGCTCGACTGGGCCGAAGTCGCTCAGCGCATGCGCGGGAAGCTCCTGCTCGACGGGCGCAACTTCCTCGATCCCCAAGCGATCCGCGCCGCGGGGCTCGTCTATGAAGGCGTCGGCCGGCGCGAGTAGATGCAAGCCCTGATCCTCGCCGGCGGCGAGGGCACGCGCCTGCGACCGCTGACCTCGACGATTCCCAAGCCGATCGTGCCGCTCGTCGACCGGCCGTTCATCGTCTACATGATCGAATGGCTGCGCGGACACGGCGTAGAGGACATGATCCTCGCGTGTGGCTTCATGGCCGCCGACGTGCGCGCGGAGCTCGGCGACGGTGAGTCGCTCGGCGTGCGGCTGCGCTACGTCGAGGAGCCACAGCCGCTCGGCACCGGGGGTGCGCTCAAGTACGCCGAGGACCTGCTCGAGGATCGCTTCCTGATGCTCAATGGCGATGTGCTGACAGACATCGACCTCGCCGCGCAACTCGACCAGCACGCTCGCACCGGAGCGCGAGCGACGCTCGCGCTGGTCGAAGTGCCCGACCCGAGTGCCTACGGCCTCGTGCGGCTGGCCGAAGACCACGCCGTGACCGCGTTTGTCGAGAAGCCGCCGCCCGGATCAACCGGCCCGAACCTGATCAACGCCGGTGCCTACATCCTCGAGCGTGACGTGCTTTCCGGGATGGCGCCGGCCGGCACGAACATCTCGATCGAGCGCGACGTGTTCCCGCGCCTCGTCGGCGACGGGCTCTTCGGGTACCCGGCGAGCGGCTACTGGCTCGACATCGGAACGCCCGAGCGCTATCTCCAGGGGACCTTCGACATCCTGACGGGCACGGTGCAGACGAGCGGCGTGCGCCTGGCACCCGAGAAAGGGGCGGTGCGAGCCCCGGCGGTGGTGCTCGACGGCTGCGAGCTCGCGCCGAGCGCGACGGTCGGGGGGCACGCGGTGATCGGGCCGGATGTAATCGTCGGAGACGCGGCCGTGATTGAGCGCTCGGTGGTCCTAGAAGCGGCGAGCGTCGGCGCCGAGAGCACGCTCAGGGACACGATCGTCGCGCCGCGCGTCCAGATCGGCGAGGCCTGTGACATCGACGGAGCCGTACTTGGCGAGGGTGCCATCGTCGCCTCGGGCAGCACGCTTGAGCCCGGCGCGCGTATCTTCCCCGGCGTGGTAATGCCAACCGGAGCAAGCGAATGACCGCCGCGGTGGGGGAGCTGGGCCGCGAAGCGCTCGCCGCGGTCGACTCCTCCGGTCAGCTCGAAGACATTCTCGGGCTCCCTGACCAGCTGCGAGACGCGCTGTGGCGAGTGGAGTCAGCTGCGATCGAGCCGCACGACGCGCCCGGCGGCATGATCGTCGCAGGCATGGGCGGGTCGGGTATCGGCG
This sequence comes from uncultured Actinomycetes bacterium, assembly GCA_963795505.1. GTDB lineage: Bacteria > Actinomycetota > Thermoleophilia > Solirubrobacterales > Solirubrobacteraceae > Palsa-465. The sequence continues at coordinate 782,521 of CAWCIB010000008.1, read as the reverse complement.
GGGCGCTCGCACGCGCCGTGCTCGGGGACCGCGCGTCGCGCCCGATCATGCTCGCGCAGGGCTATGCCCTGCCGGCCTGGACGACGCCCGACACGACCGTGCTGTGCGCGAGCTACTCGGGTGCCACCGAGGAGACGCTTGCGGTCTACGAAGCTGCGGGGGCGCTCGGGGCACGCCGAATCGTCGCCACCACCGGCGGGAGGCTGGCTGACGCGGCGCGCTCGGAGGGGGTGCCTGTAATCCCACTGCCTGGGGGCTTTCAGCCTCGGGCAGCCGTGGCCTACACGCTTGTGATCGCGCTCGAGGTGGCCGGCCTGTGTGGCGCCGGCGAGCGCCTGCACGCCGAGATCGACGTCGCGGCGGCGCACGCCGAGCGGCTCGTCGAGGAGTGGGGCCCCGACGGCGCCGACGACTGTCTGCCGAAGGCGCTCGCGCGCGGCCTCCACGGCACGGTGGCGCAGATCGCCGGCGCCGGGCTGACCGCCCCGATCGCCTACCGGTGGAAGACGCAGTTCAACGAGAACGCCAAGCTCCCGTGCTTCGCGGGCGAGCTGCCTGAGCTCGATCACAACGAAATTGAGGGCTGGACCGGCGCAGCGCCCCTCGGCCGCTTCAGCGCGGTGTTTCTTGACGACTCCGATCTGCATCCCCGCATCCGCCAGCGGATCGAGCTGACGCGCGGCCTGATCGCCTCGCACGCGGCTGCCACCTACCGAATTGAGTCGGTTGGCGAGACACGGATCGACCGGCTGGTGTCGCTGGTGCTGCTCGGCGACCTCGTGTCGGTCTATCTGGCCGTTCTCCGCGGGATCGACCCAACGCCGGTCGCGCAGCTGGATCGCCTCAAGGGCGAACTGGCGCGTGGCTAGGAACGAGAAAGCTCGATTCCGCGCTGCTCGTAAAGGCGCCGGTCGGCGGTCGCGATCAGCTGCTCGATCGTCTCGCCATCGCCCGGGTACGCGGCGGTGCCGATCGTCAGATCCCAGTGCTCGCGCAGTCCCAGCTTGGCCCGGCGCGCCGGCACACGGTCGTGAATTCGGCCGGCGACCGCGGCGGCACCCTCGTTCGACTGCTCGGCCAGCAATAGCGCCAGCTCATCGCCGCCGATCCGACCGACAACGTCGTCGCCGCGGGCTGACTCACTCATGAGGCTGGCCGCCTGGCGCAGCAGCTCGTCGCCGGCGAGATGTCCCTCTGAGTCGTTGACCGCCTTTAGGCCGCGCACGTCGGCGTAGGCGAGTGCGAACGGTCGGTCGTAGCGACGTGCTCGGGCGAGCTCCCGCTCGGCCGCGTCGAGAAAACCGCGCCGGTTCAGCACGCCGGTGAGCGGATCGGTCATCGCCTGAGCCGAGACGGCCGCGAACTGCATCGCGTTGCGGCGAGCGCGCCGACCCGCGATGGCAGCCCCGGCGGCAGCGCTGGCCGCCAGCGCCAGCGCGGCGGCCAGCGCGAGCCAAACAGCCCCCGGTATGACGCGGACGAAACGCTGAATGACGCTCACGCGTGGGGGGGCGCTCGGCAGCGGGCGCCCGATTTGCTTTCGCGCGGACGCGGCCGCTCGTCCCGGCGTCCGTGCTCGGATCGGCCCTCCGGTGATGAGTGCCTGCCTGCCGGCGGTCGGCAGCGATCCGGCTGCGGACCCGGACAGGGTAATACCCGGCGCGATCAGCTGCCCGGTGGGGGTGACGAGCGCTGAGCCGCCAGTCTTCGGCTGCCCGACGCCCGCGATGTGCGCGCGCAGGCGCCGTTCCCGGCGCAGGGCGCGGCGGTGGCGGAGCGCGCGGCGGTGGCGCCTCACGGCGGCCAGGTGTGCGAGCCGGCGATTGCGGTGATGCCGGTGACGGCGAGCGTGGTGACGGGCGTGCCGGCGAGCGTGGTGACGGGCGTGGTGGCGGTGGCGCACGGCAGCGCTCCTAACCACGGCGTGCCGACGGGCGTGGGCGGGATATGGGCGCACACGTCGCACGTGCGCTCCGGCGAGGCCTCCCGCCATCAGGACGAGCAGAATCACAAGGCCGACTCTGTAGCGCCCCCTAATTGCGCCACGGGCTGTCATGTCTTCCCCTTCGTACTGGTCCCTAGCGTCATTTTCGGCTAGGCGACCGAGAAGCTTTAGCGTTCTGGACAAGTGTCGTAGGTGAGCCAAACCTTGACACAACCGTGGTAATGTTGGCGAAGATGGAAGCGTTGACCATCCACGAGGCGGCGCGGACGACCGGATGGTCGCCGCGGATGCTCCGCTATGTCGAGAGCACCGGCCTGGTCACGGCCTCGAGATCGACGTCCGGCTATCGCCTTTACGGCCCTGGTGAGCTCCAGCGCCTGCGGACGCTGAAGGAGCTGCTGCAGCGGTTCGACGTCGGCCTGTCGGACGTCGCCTTCGCCGCCCGGCTCGAGAGCGATCCGGCGCTCCGCGAAGCCGTGAAGGCATGGCTCGAGGCCACGCCGCACCGACCCGAGGACGTGAGCGCCGCCGACTGGCTGCGCTTTGAGCAAGACAAGCACGAGAAGCTGCTGGCCGCGGCCTGATCTGGCGGCCCGAACGAAAGGACAAGATGAGCACCACAGCCGCCACCACCGATTTCAAAGTTGCGGATCTGTCGCTGGCCGAGTTCGGCCGCAAGGAGATCCGGCTGGCCGAGCACGAGATGCCCGGCCTGATGGCCACCCGCCGCGAGTTCGCCGACGAGCAACCGCTGAAGGGCGCCCGGGTCACGGGCTCCCTGCACATGACCGTCCAGACGGCGGTCCTGATCGAGACGCTCGTGGCGCTCGGAGCGGAAGTGCGCTGGGCGTCGTGCAACATCTTCTCGACCCAGGATCACGCCGCCGCCGCGGTCGCGGTCGGCCCGGAGGGCACGCCCGAAGATCCTCGCGGCGTGCCGGTCTACGCCTGGAAGGGCGAGACGCTCGAGGAGTACTGGTGGTGCACCGAACAGGCTCTGTCGTGGCCCGATGGCGAGGGGCCGAACATGATCCTCGACGACGGGGGCGACGCGACGTTGCTCGTGCACAAGGGCGCCGAGTTCGAGCGCGCGGGTGCCGTGCCCGACCCTGCGAGCGCCGACTCCGAGGAGTTCCAGATCGTGCTCGGCCTTTTGCAGCGCTCGCTGGGCGAGGACTCAGAGCGCTGGACCAGGATTGCCGCCGGGATCAAGGGCGTCACCGAGGAGACGACGACCGGCGTCCACCGCCTGTACCAGTTCGCCGAGCAGGGTCAGCTCCTGTTCCCGGCGATCAACGTCAACGACTCGGTCACCAAGTCCAAGTTCGACAACAAGTACGGCTGCCGGCACTCGCTGATCGACGGGATCAACCGCGCCACCGACGTGCTGATCGGTGGAAAGCTCGCGGTCGTGTGCGGCTACGGTGACGTCGGCAAGGGCTGTGCGGAGTCGCTGCGCGGACAGGGCGCCCGGGTCGTGATCACGGAGATCGATCCGATCTGCGCGCTCCAGGCCGCGATGGACGGCTATCAGGTGGCGACGCTCGAGGACGTGATCTCCGACGCCGACATCTTCGTCAGCGCCACCGGCAACCGCGACGTGATCACGGCCGAGCACATGGCGCGCATGAAGCATCAGGCGATCGTGGGCAACATCGGCCACTTCGACAACGAGATCGACATGGCCGGGCTCGGACGCACCCCCGGGATCGAGCGAATCAACATCAAGCCGCAGGTCGACGAGTGGACCTTCGAAGATGGTCACGCAATCATCGTGCTCTCTGAGGGCCGCCTGCTGAACCTCGGCAACGCGACCGGACACCCGAGCTTCGTGATGTCGAACTCGTTCACCAATCAGGTGATCGCTCAGATCGAGCTCTACGGTCGTCCGGGCGACTACGAGAAGCGCGTCTACACGCTGCCCAAGCATCTCGATGAGAAGGTCGCGCGGCTGCACCTCGACGCGCTGGGCGTCAGGCTGACCGAGATGACGCCGGAGCAGGCCGCGTACCTCGGCGTGCCGGCGGAGGGCCCGTTCAAGCCCGATCACTACCGCTACTAAGCCGACGGCCCGCTCGCTTCCGCCGCACGATGTCGCCGATCTGAGCCTCGCCGACGAAGGCGAGGCTCGGATCGACTGGGCCGCGAGCCAGATGCCGGTGCTGGCGCGGTTGCGCGAGCGCCTTGAGAAAGACAAGCCGCTGGAGGGGGTCTACGTGGCGGCGTGCCTGCACGTAACCGCCGAGACGGCCAACCTGGTCCGCACTCTGACCGCCGCCGGCGCCCGCGCGGCCGTGTGTTCGGCCAACCCACTTTCGGTTCAGGACGACGTCGCGGCTGCGCTGGTCGCTCACGACCAGATCGAGGTCCGCGCCCACCGGGGCGAGGACCTCGACGCATACGCGAGCCATCTGCGCTCGCTGCTCGCTTCCTCGCCGCAGATCACGCTCGATGACGGCGCCGATCTGATGATGACCGCCCATGCCGAAGGCGGCGAGCCGCTCGACGGCCTGGTCGGCGGGGTCGAGGAGACAACGACCGGGCTCGTCAGGCTGCGGCGGCTCGAGCAGCAGGGCAAGCTCGTGCGCCCGGTGCTCGCCGCCAACGAGGCCCGCACCGAGCGTGCTCTGAACGACCGCCACGGCACGGGTCAGTCCGCCCTGGACGGAATCGTGCGCGCGAGCCACGTGCTGCTTGCCGGCCACACGCTCGTCGTGATCGGGTACGGCTGGGCGGGCCAGGGGATCGCAGAGCGGGCGCGCGGCGCCGGCGCGGCCGTGATCGTTTGCGAAGTAGAGCCGCTCCGCGCGCTCGAGGCCCGGATGGCGGGCTACGAGGTCATGCCGATCGCGGATGCCGTCGAGCGCGGTGACGTGTTCGTGACGGTCACCGGCTCCCGCCGGGTGCTGCGCGGAGAGCACTTCAAGCGGATGAAGGACGGGGCTCTGCTGGCCAATGCCGGCCACTTCGACGTCGAGATCGATCTCGATGAGCTGACGGCGGCGGCCAGCGGCGGACCGCGCGAGGTCCGACCACTCGTCCGCCAGTACCAGCTCGATGATGGACGGCGGCTCAATCTGCTGGCCGAGGGCCGGGTCGTCAACCTAGCCGCCGCGGAGGGACATCCGGCGGCGGTGATGGACGTCTCGTTCGCGCTCCAGGCGTTGTGCGTCGAGGAGCTCGTTCGCAGCGGAAGCGATCTTGAGCCCGGCGTGCACGCGGTGCCCCAGGCGATCGACGCCGAGGTCGCCCGCCTGAAGCTCGCCGCGCTCGGCGTCGCGATCGACGAGCCCACGCCCGAGCAGGAGGACTACCGCGAGTCCTGGGCTTAGGATTCCCCCGTGAGCACTCGCGCGGGCATCGACCTAGGGGGGACGAAGATCGAGTCGGTAGTTGTCGACGCCGACAACCAGCTACTGGGATCTGCGCGGCACCCGACGCCGGCAAGCGGCGGACCGCAGGCGATCGCCGATCAGATGGCCGCCGCGGTGAGGGAAGCCGCGGCCCAGGCCGAGGTCGAACCCAAAGAGCTCCAGGGCGTCGGCGTTGGATCGCCGGGTGTCGTCGACCCCGACAGCGGTGCCGTCTCCACGGCGCGCAATCTCAACGGTTGGGAGGGATCGTTCGAGCTCGCCGCGGCGCTCAAGTCAGCGCTAGGGACCGCTGTTCGCGTCGGCAACGATGTCCAGGTGGCCACCGACGCCGAGTTCGAGCTGGGCGCCGGTAAGCCGTACAGGTCGCTGTTGGGTGTGTTCTGGGGCACGGGCGTCGGCGGTGGCTTGATCCTGGACGGCAAGCCGTGGCTCGGGCGCGGTGGCGCGGGGGAGATCGGGCACGTCGTGGTGAAACGCGACGGCAGACGCTGCACGTGCGGCCGCGAGGGATGTATGGAGGCCTATGCCGGCCGCATGGCGATGGAGCTTCGTGCGCGAAAGCGCCACGACGACGGCGAGAAGACCGACCTCTTCAAGCTGATGAAGGAGCGCGGCCGCGAGCGACTGACCAGCGCGGTCTGGGCCAAGGCGCTCGAGCACGGCGACAAGCTCGCCAAGGAATTGATCGACGAGGCCGTCGAAGCGCTCGGGGCGGGCGTGGCCTCGGCGATCAACCTGCTCGACGTCGAGGCCGTGATCATCGGCGGCGGGCTCGGCGTGCGCTTTGGTCAGCCGATGGCCGACCGGATCTCCGCCGCGATGCAGCCCCACCTGTTCAACGACGCCCAGCCGCCCGCGGTCCACGTCGCAGCGCTCGGCGACGTCGGCGGAGCTATTGGCGCGGCGTTGCTCGTGCGGTAGGCTCGTCCCTACACAAGCCCGAAGGAGGTCGGCCGATGCGTATCGAGGTCAAGGGCCGCAACCTGCCCGTCTCCGACGATTTGAGGGAGCACGTTGAAAAGCGCTTCCGCAAGGTCGCAAGGCAGGTGTCGCCGCTGGCCGAGCTTGAGGTCGAGGTGTTCGAGGAGCGCAATCCGGCGATCGCGGATTCCCAAGTCGCGGAAGCGACGCTCCACCTGAAACGCGTGACTCTGCGCGCCTGCGACCGCTCCCCAGACATCCTGCATTCGATCAACCTGGTCAGCGAAGAGATCTCGCGACAGGTCAAACGCGACCGGGAGAAGCGCCGCAAGCGCCGCGAGGCGCGGGCCGCGTCAAAGCCAGCCGTGCCGGGAGACGTGTCGCCTGCGGCTTAGGGCCGCCGCCATCCTGGTGGCGGTCGCATCGCTGACGGCCGTTCCATCCGCCACGGCGGACCTGCGCGTGCGCGGCAACGTGCTAGTCGACGGCCCCGGCAGCGGGCGCACCGTTCAGCTCCGCGGAGTGAATCGCTCCGGGCTCGAGTATGCGTGCATCCAGGGCTGGGGGTTCTTCGACAGCCCGCACCCGAACTCGATCGACACGCCGGCGATGATCGCGGCGATGACCAGCTGGGACATCAACGCGGTCCGGGTCCCGCTCAACGAGGACTGCTGGCTCGGCGTCAACGCGCCCTCGCGCTACTCCGGCAGGCACTACCGGCGAATCGTCGAGCGCTACGTGCGGGCGCTGCACGCGGCCGGGCTCTACGTGATCCTCGACATGCACTGGGCGGCGCCGGGCGGACTGAAGGCCACGTCGATCCTTCCGCTGCCGGACGCGGATCATGCGCCCGCGTTCTGGCGCTCGGTCGCGGCCACGTTCAAGGGAGACCACGCGCTCCTGTTCGACCTCTACAACGAGCCGCATGGGATCGGCTGGGGGTGCTGGCTGCACGGCTGCGAGCTGAGCGACGGGACGGTGCGCTATGCCGCTGCCGGCATGCAGGAGCTCGTGGGCGCGGTCCGCAGCACCGGCGCCCGGCAACCGCTGATGCTCGGGGGCCTCAACTGGGCCCTCGATCTAGGCGGCTGGTTCGCTCACGAGCCCTCCGACCCGATGCACGCGCTCGTCGCCTCGGAGCACGACTATGGCAAGCTCGCACCCTGCTCGACCCCCTGCCGCGCTGCGATCACCCAGACCGCCGGTCGCGTCCCGGTCGTGATCGGTGAGCTGGGGGAGACCGACTGCCGGCACTCGTATATCGATCAGATGATGGGCTTTGCAGACGCGCATGGGATCAGCTATCTGGGCTGGGCCTGGGACGCCGGCGGCGGCTGGACGTGCGATGGCGGGCCGACTCTGATCAGCGACTACGGCGGGACCCCGACGGCGTTCGGCGTCGGGCTCCGTGACCATCTGCAGGCTCTAGGCAGGCCGCCCGGACCGGCCTGAGCTAACCTGAACTCATGTCCTTTTTGGACCGCGCGCTTCGCATGGGCGAAGCCAAGAAGTTCAAAGAATACGAAGAGCGAGTGGGGCGCATCAACGCCTACGAAGAGGAGTTCGAGCACCACTCAGACGCCGAGCTGCGCGAGGCGACCGATGCGCTGCGCGAGCGTGCCCGCGGCGGTGAGCCGCTCGAGAATCTGATCTATGAATGCTTCGCGTTGGTGCGCGAGGCCGGCAAGCGCTCGCTTGGGATGCGCCACTTCGACGTCCAGCTGATCGGCGGGATGGTGCTCCACGACGGCGCGATCGCCGAGATGAAGACCGGCGAGGGCAAGACGCTGACCGCCACGCTCGCGGTCGTGCTGAACTCGCTCGGCGGTCGAGGCGTTCACCTCGTGACCGTCAACGACTACCTCGCCCGGCGCGACGCCGAGTGGATGACGCCGATCTACGACATGCTCGGTGTGACCGTGGGCGTGCTGCAGAACATGCAGCCCTACGAGGAGAAACGCGCGGCCTACGCGGCCGATGTCACCTACGGCACGAACTCCGAGTTCGGCTTTGACTATCTGCGCGACAACATGGCCAAGTCGCTCGAGGAGAAGGTGCAGCACGGCGGCCGGCCGAAGCCCGAGGGGGGCGAGTCCCCATACCACACGTTTGCGATCGTCGACGAGGTCGACAACATCCTGATCGACGAGGCGCGAACGCCGCTGATCATCTCGGGCGCGCCCGAGCAGGCCGCCGACCTGTACGTGAAGTTCGCACGGCTCGCGCCGATGATGGAGGCCGGCAAGACGCCCGACGGGATGGATCCGCGGATGAAGAAGGAGTTCGTGGCCGACTTCGACTTCGAGCCTGACGAGAAGCACAAGACGATCGCGGTCACCGAGCAGGGCGTCGCCAAGGCCGAACGCTTCCTTGGCATCGACCACCTCTACCGAGCCGAGAACGGCCACCTCGTCAACCACCTGATCCAGTCGCTGAAGGCGGAGTCTCTTTACAAGCGCGACGTCGACTACGCGGTGATTGACGGCGAGGTCAAGATCATCGACGAGTTCACGGGCCGGATCCTCGAGGGCCGGCGCTGGTCGGAGGGGCTCCACCAAGCGGTGGAGGCCAAGGAGGGCGTGCGCATCCAGGAGGAGAACCAGACGCTCGCCACGATCACGCTCCAGAACTACTTCCGCATGTACGACAAGCTCGCCGGCATGACCGGCACGGCGCTGACCGAGGCGGTCGAGTTCATGAAGATCTACGAGCTGCCGGTCATCGAGGTCCCGACCAACCGGCCGATGGTCCGCGACGACTTCAACGACCAGGTCTACAAGACCAAGGACGGCAAGTGGACGTCGGTGGTCAAGGAGATCGAGTCACGGCACAACGCGGGCCAGCCGGTGCTCGTCGGCACGATCTCGGTCGAGGTCTCGGAGCTGCTGGCTGAACGCCTGAACCGCAAGGGGATCAAGCACACGGTGCTGAACGCCAAGCCCGAGCATGCCGAGCGCGAGGGCGAGACGATCGCCGAGGCCGGCCAGCCGGGCGCGGTCACGATCGCGACCAACATGGCCGGCCGCGGCGTCGACATCAAGCTCGGCGGCAACGAGGAGCACCTCGCGCGGCTCGAAGTCGCCAAGCTCGGCCTCAACCCCGGCGATCCAGACTTCGACGACCACTACGAGAAGGTTCTGCCCACGATTCGCGAGCGTGTCGAGCAGACGAGGGAGCGGGTGATCGACGCCGGCGGGCTGTTCATCCTCGGCACCGAGCGCCACGAGTCGCGCCGGATCGACAACCAGCTGCGCGGTCGGTCCGGACGCCAGGGCGACCCGGGCGAGTCGCGCTTCTTCCTCTCGGCTCAGGACGATCTCGTCCGGCTGTTCGCCGGCGAGCGGATCTACAAGATCCTCGACCGGCTCGGGACGACCGACGAGGAGGGCAACGAGGAGCCGATCGAAGCCAAGATGCTCACCAAGCAGATCGAGAAGGCGCAGAAGAAAGTCGAGGAGCAGCACTTCCTGATGCGCAAGCACACGCTCGAGTACGACGACGTCGCCAACCAGCAGCGCGAGGTGATCTACCGCTACCGCGACGACGTGCTCGAGGGCCGCGACATGTCCGGGCCGGCCCGCGAGCAGATCGCCGAGCTGATCGAGCGGCTCGTGCTCGAGTACACCGCCGGAGACTTCGTCGAGGACTGGGACATCGAGGGCCTCATGAAGCGCATCTCGGAGATCTTCACCCCGAGCGCCGCCACGGCCGATGTCGACGCCCACAGCATCGACCGTGAGGAGTTGACCGCCCAGCTCCAGGAGGAGGCGCTCGCGCTCTACGACCACCGCGAGCAGGAGCTCGGCGAGCAGCTGATGCGCGACCTCGAGCGCTTCCTGCTGCTCGAGATCATCGACCAGCACTGGCGCGAGCACCTCTACGACCTCGACTACCTGCAGCAGGGCATCGGCCTGCGTGCCGCCGCCCAGATGGAGCCGCTGGTGGCCTACAAGAACGAGGCCTTCGAGCTGTTCGGAGACCTCATCAACTCGATCTGGGGCGATTTCGCGCGGATGATCTTCCACGTCGAGGTCGTGGTCGACGGAGCCAACGGCGGCGGTGTGCCGCCGGCGGTGCCCTCAGCTCCGAGCCGCTCGAGCTCCTCGACCGGCGCCGGCCGCGTTTCCTACTCGGGTGGTGGAGCGGCCCAGGGCGCGATGGCGATGGCAGCCGCCGCCGGGCCCGCCGGTATGGCGGCCGAGGACGAGCTGGCGCAGCCGCCGGTGGTCGAGCAGCGCCGCGTCGACGAGAGCCAGCAGATCGGCCGCAACGACCCGTGTTGGTGCGGCTCGGGCAAGAAATTCAAAAAGTGCCATGGGGCCTGACGGCACCATTGGCACTGGGGGTTCGTTCATGTGCCACGGGGCGCGGCCCCTCGTTGCGCTCGCAGTAGGTAAATTCCCAGCCGTGGCGACTGAGGCGCCTCCGACCACATTCGAGGGCCTGATGATGCGCACGCCGCTGCTCGTGCGCTCGATCGCGGAGCGAGCGGGCCAGCTGTTCGGTCCGCGCGAGGTCGTGAGCGCCACGGCCGACGGCGTCGAGCGATCGACCTATGGCGATGTCCTGCGCCGCGCGCGGGCGATCGCGAGCGCGCTGCAGGAGCTCGGCATTCGTCCCGGCGACCGGGTCGCGACGTTCGGCTGGAACTCGCGCCGCCACCTGGAGCTCTATCTGGCGATCCCCTCGATGGGCGCGGTCCTGCACACGCTCAACATCCGCCTGTTCGAGGACGACCTGCGCTACATCGTCGGCCACGCCGAGGACCGCGTGATCTTCCTGGACGCCTCGCTCGCAGAGCAGATGCCGCACTTCGACGGGGTCGAGCACGAGATTCTGATGCCCGACTGCGATGCGACTCGAGAGGGAGCACTGGACTACGAAGCAGCTCGTGTCATCGGGCGATGAGACGTTTGAGTTTCCCGACCTCGACGAGCACGCAGCGGCGGCCATGTGTTACACGAGCGGCACCACCGGCCGGCCGAAGGGCGTCGTCTACTCGCACCGCTCGACGGTGCTGCACACGCTGATCGTCAACCAAGCCGACGGGATCGCGCTCAGAGAACGCGACGCCGCGCTTCCGGTTGTGCCGATGTTCCACGCCAACGCGTGGGGAATCCCGTACGCGGCGGCGATGGCCGGCGCAAAGCTTGTGCTGCCCGGCCCGAAGATGGACCCCGCATCGCTGGCGACGCTGATCGCCGACGAGCGCGTGACGTTCGCGGGCGCGGTACCCACGATCTGGCAGGGGATCGCGCAGCTCGATCCGGCGCCTGACCTTTCGTCGATCGAGCGGCTCGTGTGCGGCGGATCGGCGGTCCCCGAGAGCCTGATGCGCACATACGACGAACGCTTCGGCGTGCAGGTCATCCAGGCCTGGGGGATGACCGAGACGAGCCCGATGGCCTCGATCAGCCGGATCCCGCCGGGCGGACCGAGCGGCGAGGAGGCGTACGCGATCCGGGCGCTTCAGGGACGGGTCATGCCGCTGGTCGACTTCCGCGTCGACGAGGACGCCGGCGGCGAGCTCCAGGTGCGCGGGCCGACGATCGCGAGCGCCTACTACAACGACGAAACCGGTGCGGAGAAGTTCACCGAGGACGCGTGGCTGAAGACCGGCGACGTCGCCGAGATCGAGCCCGGGGAGATGATCAAGCTCGTCGACCGCACGAAGGACCTGATCAAGTCGGGCGGCGAGTGGATCTCCTCGGTCGAGCTCGAGAACGCGATCATGGCCCACCCGGACGTGCTCGAAGCGGCGGTCGTCGCTATCGCGGATGAGCGCTGGTCAGAGCGCCCGTGCGCGTGCGTCGTGCGCCGTCCGGACTCGGAGCTCGACGCCGACGGGGTGCGCGAGTTCCTGCGCGACAGGGTCGCCAAGTGGTGGCTGCCCGACCGCGTCGAGTTCATCGAGGAGGTGCCGAAGACCTCAGTCGGCAAGTTCGACAAGAAGGTGTTGCGGGCGCAGCTGGCCGAGGGCGACTAGGCGGGGGTTGCCGGCCCACATCGGGCCCGGAGCGTGCGGCGCGACGGCGATCTGCACGTCATATGCGCACGAAAGCGGCCAAAGTTTGGGTGCAGCGACGGTTTTTGGGTGCCGTGTCCCAAGCTCGCAGTTGGCACCACGCGACAAAACAAATTCCGGCACGCCGGGTTTGTGCGACACCCTCTACGCGCGGAAAACCTCGGCCCAATCAAATCCGCCGCCCGTCGCCCGCGGCCGCGCCGCGGCCGCCCGCTGCTAGCCTTGCCTCGCCATGGCTACCGCCCCTTCAGAGCCGCTGACGCAGCGTCTGAAGCTCGTCCGCGAGCAGCTCAAGCTGCTGGCGGACTATCTTTGACCCAGATGCGCTGAGCGAGCGCGCCGCCGCGCTCGAGACCGAGATGGGGGAGCCGGGTTTCTGGGATGACCAGGAGCGGGCGGCGAAGGTAAGCGCCGAGCACGCGCGCGCATCGCGCAAGCTCGCGCAATACCGCGAGCTCGAGCAGGACATCGAGGATCTCGGACCGCTCGCCGAGCTGGCCGAGGAGGATCCCGAGATCGCCGCCGAGCTCGACGAGCAGGTTGCCTCGGCCCAACGGCGACTCGAGGAGCTCGAGGAGCAGCGCCTGTTTTCGGGGCCCTACGACTCCGGCGACGCGCTCGTCAGCGTCAACGCGGGTACGGGCGGAACCGATGCCCAGGACTGGGCCGAGATGCTGCTGCGAATGGAGATGCGCTGGGCCGCCCAGCGCGGCTTCGACGCCGAGCTGCTCGAGGCCTCGCCCGGTGAGGAGGCCGGGATCAAGTCGGCCACGTTCATGGTCAAGGGCGAGAACGCCTACGGCCTGTTCTCGGCCGAGAAGGGCGTCCACCGGCTCGTGCGCCTCTCGCCGTTCGACGCAGCCCATCGACGCCACACGAGCTTCGCGGGCATTGAGGTCTCACCGGTCGTGCAGGAGATCGACGAGGTCGAGATAGGCGACGACGACCTGCAGATCGACACCTACCGCGCCAGCGGGGCGGGCGGCCAGCACGTCAACAAGACCGACTCCGCCGTGCGAATCACCCACAAGCCGACCGGGATCGTCGTTCAGTGCCAGAACGAGCGCTCGCAGTCCTCCAACAAGGCCGAGGCCATGACGATGCTGCGCTCGAAGCTGCTCGAGCTCGAGGAGCGCAAGCGCCGCGAGGAGATCGCGCGCGAGAAGGGGGAGGCGCAGGACGTCAACTTCGGCTCGCAGATCCGCTCGTACGTGCTGCACCCGTACACGATGGTCAAGGACCACCGCACCGACTTCGAGATGGGCGACGCCGAGCGCGTGCTCGGCGGCGACCTTGACGGGTTCGCGCGGGCCTATCTGCTCAAGGCCGCGTCAGGGTGAGGAACCCGCCCGAGCAGCCAACCGCGCCGTACCTCGACGCGGTAACCGCGTATGGCTTCCGCGGCTCGACCCGGTTCCACATTCCCGGCCATAAAGGCGGCGAGGGCGCGGATCCCGGATTGCGGGCCGCCCTCGGGGAGCGGGCGCTGCTGCTCGACATCCCCCAGGACATCGAGGGGATCGACCTCGGTCCCTCGCCGACCCCGTACGAGCAGGCCGAGCGGCTGGCGGCCGAGGCCTACGGCGCCGGTCGCACGTGGTTTTTGACCAACGGAGCGACCCAGGGCAACCACGCACTCTGCCTGGCGCTGGCCGGACCGGGCGAGCGCGTCGTCGTTCAGCGCAACAGCCACGCCAGCGTGATCGACGGCCTGGTCCTCAGCGGCGGGCATCCGAGCTACGTCGCGCCCGAATACCACGACGAGCTGGGCATGGCGCTGGGGGTGACGCCGGAGGCGCTCGAGGAGGTCTTGAAGCGTGCGCCCGGCGCGCGGGCGGTATTCATCGTCTCGCCGACGTACTACGGGATGGCGGCCGATGTCGGTGGCTGCGCGGCGGTCGCCCATGACGCCGGAGCGGCGCTCGTGGTCGACGACGCCTGGGGCGCGCACTTTGGGTTTCACGCGTCGCTGCCCGAGTCACCCCTCCAGCTGGGTGCCGATGCCGTGCTCGCCTCGACTCACAAGATCGTGGGCAGCCTTACCCAGTCGGCGATGCTGCACGTCGCACCTGACGGGCTGGTCGATGAGGGCGCGGTCGCGCGGGCGGTCCGGCTCGTCCGCTCGACGAGCCCAAGCTCGCTGCTGTTCGCGTCGCTCGACGCAGCGCGGCGCCAGCTGGCGGTCCACGGGGATGCGCTGCTCGAGGGAACGATCGCCGCGTCTGAGAACTCGGCACGGGCGATCGACACGATTCCCGGCTGCAATGTGGTGGGCGGAAGGCTCGTCGGCAGTCCGGGGGTCGCGGGCTGGGATCCGCTGCGGATCGTGGTCGACGTGCGCGAGACCGGATGTACCGGCTACGAGATCGCCGCGGCGCTGCGTGCTTCCTACGACACTCACACCGAGCTCGCGACGCATGCGACGCTCGTCTTCGTGCTCGGGCTCGGACCGGACAACACGCCGCTCGAGCGCCTCAGCCACGATCTCGCCGAGACCGTGAAACGGATCGGCCGGCCGGGTGAGCGCCAACCCATCCTCCGCACCCCGGTGCCCACCGATGCCGGTACCGCGGTGTCCCCTCGAGACGCGTTCCTCGGCCCGAGCGAGGCGGTTGCGGTCGATGATGCGATCGGAAGGATCTCGTGCGAGGGGATCGCCGGCTACCCGCCGGGCGTGCCGGCGATGCTGCCGGGTGAGCACGTAACCGTCGAGGTAGTCGAATACCTGCGAGACCTGACCGCGGCCGGAGCGCGGCTGCACGGCGCGGCGGACCCGAGCTTTCAGACGGTTCGGGTGCTGGTCGAGTAGGCGCCGTGTTCGTCTCAGTCGAGAGCTCGGGAGCGCTGACGACCGTCCGCGTAGACCGGCCGCCCGCCAACGCGATGAGCCTCGAGCTGCTCGACGAGCTCGTCGGGACGGTCGAGCAGCTTGGGGCCGAACCCCCATCTGCGCTTGTGATCTCCGGGCGAGAGGGGTTCTTCTCGGCCGGCGTCGATCTCAAGCTGGTGCCCGACTACGGGCCCGAGCAGCACCGGAGCATGGTCACACTGATCAACCGCATGGTGCTCGCCGTCTACGGGATCTCATGCCCGGTGATCGCCGCCGTGACCGGTCACGCGATCGCGGGCGGGCTCGTGCTGGCACTGTGCGCCGATGTGCGGATCGCGTCGCTCGACGGGCGCTACGGGCTGACCGAGGTGAAGGTCGGTGTGCCCTATCCGCAGGCGGCGATCGGGGTCGTGCGAGCCGAGCTGCCCACGGCGACCTCGCGACTGCTGGCTCTGAGCAATCGCCTGGTCGACGGGCCCGAAGCGGTTCGGCTCGGGATCTTCGACGAGGGGCTGCCCGCGGCGGACGTGGCCGGGCGGGCCATCGAGATTGCGACCGAGCTGTCCAGCTTTCCTGCGGACGTGTACGCCACGACCAAACGCGAACTGCGCGGCCGGGCGCTCGAGAGCATGCGCCAGGCGGTCGAGACCGAACCCTTGCTCGAGCGCTGGCTCACCGCGTGATCGACGACATCGTCACACGGGCGCTCCAAGAGGACGTCGGCAGCGGCGACATCACCACGGCCGCGACCGTGCCCGCAGATGCACGCGCGCGGGCCCGGATCACCCAGAAGGCGCCCGGTGTCGTCTTCGGTGTCGATCTGGCCGAGCGGACGTTCCGCGCGCTCGACCCCGAGATCCGGTTCGAGCGGTTATGCACCGAAGGCGAATGGCGCGAGAGCGGTCCAGTGCTCGACCTCGAAGGTTCCGCGCGCGCGATCCTGACGGGCGAGCGGACGGCGCTCAACTTCCTGCAGCGGCTGTCCGGTGTGGCGACCCTGACCGCGCGCTGCGTCAAAGCGGTCGAGGGCACCAAAGTGCGGGTTCTCGATACGCGCAAGACGACCCCGGGGCTGCGTGAACTGGAGAAAGCCGCGGTCAAGGCGGGCGGCGGGACCAACCACCGCGCCGGTCTCTACGACGCAATCCTGATCAAGGAGAACCACGCGGCGACCGCGGGCGGAGTCAGGGAGGCGGTGCGACTGGCGAAAGAGCGCGCACCCGATAAGCCGCTCGAGGTCGAATGCCGCACGCTCGCCGAGGTCGACGAGGCGCTTGAGGCCGGCGCGCGGCAGATCCTGCTCGACAACATGTCGGTGGAGGAGCTCCGCGCCGCCGCCCAGCACGTCGGCGGCCGCGCGACCCTCGAGGCAAGCGGTGGCGTCACGCTTGAAACGCTCGGGGCACTCGCAGCCACCGGCGTAGACTTCATATCGGTTGGAGCGCTCACCCATAGCGCTCCCGCCCTGGATTTGTCACTGATTCTGGAGTCCCTATGAACCTTCCGATGGCCGGCACGCTCGACGCACCCCTGATGCTCGAGAACATCCCCGCGCTTGCGGATGAGGTGCGCGCTCTGAAGGCTGAGCGCGGCGCCGTGGTCCTGGCCCACAACTACCAGCTGCCCGAGGTCCAGGACGTCGCCGACTACGTCGGCGATTCGCTTGGCCTCTCGCAGAAGGCGGCCGCCACCGATTCCGAGGAGATCGTCTTCTGCGGCGTGCACTTCATGGCCGAGACCGCGTCGGTCCTGTGTCCTGACAAGCGCGTCCTGATCCCCGACCTAGACGCGGGCTGCTCGCTCGCCGACTCGATCACCGCCGATCAGCTTCGCGACTGGAAGCACAAGCACCCCGGCGCGATCGTCGTGATGTACGTCAACACCACCGCCGAGGTGAAGGCGGAGACCGACTATTGCTGCACGTCCTCCAACGCGGTCAAGGTCGTCGAGCACATCTACCGCGAGCACGGCGAGGACGCCGAGATCCTGTTCGGGCCCGATATGTTCCTGGGTGCCTACGTCGAGCGCATGACCGGGCGCTCGATGCACGTCTGGGACGGCGAGTGCCATGTTCACGCCGGGATCAAGCCGAACGACATCACGGCGATCCGCACCGCCCACCCCGGAGCGGACTTCCTGATCCATCCCGAGTGTGGCTGCTCGACCAGCGTGATGGAGTACGTCGCGTCGGGCGACGTTTCCTCCGACGGCGTGCACATGCTCTCGACGAGCGGGATGCTCGGCTACGCGCGCGAGCACGTCGCGGCTCCCGGCGGCACGGCGATCGTCGCGACCGAGACCGGCATGCTCCACGGGCTGCGCGCCGCGGCGCCGGACACCGAGTTCATCGCGGCCAATGAGGCGGCCCACTGCCGCTACATGAAGATGATCACGCTGCCCAAGCTGCGCGACTCGCTGCGGGACGGCGTCCACGAGGTCAAGGTCGAAGCTGAGATCGCCGATCGGGCCCGGATTCCGATCGAGCGGATGGTCGCGATCAGCTAGCGGGCAGCGCCAGCAGGTCGAGCCCCTGCTCGCAGGCCTCTCGCACGACGGGCAACGTCTCGCGCTTGCGCTCGAGTTCGGCGGGCGTGTAACAGTGGACGTCGGCCGCTGCTCCCATCTCGAGTGCGTCCCAGAGCGATCCCGCCTGGTACACGCGCTCGAGCCATGGCATTCCATCGTAGGCCTGCGAGACGAGCACCACGACGAACTCCGGACCTCGCTCGCGTTGCTCTGGCGCGCCGCGCTCGTCCGCCACGCGCGCGCCGCCCAGGGCCGCCCGCGAAAGCTGCCAGCGATCCGATACGCGCTCGACGTAGCGCCGCAGCTCGCTGCGGTTTACGGCTGAGACCGCGTCCACGGGTGCGATTGTCGCTCAAAAACGAGCGGTTGCGGCAACCATTTGGGCAATCAGCTGAAGTGCGCGCTCGTTGCTGGGCCCGTCGATGAAGAACGCGAACGCCAGCAGCTTGTGGCCGGCGCTGTGGCACCAGCCGGCGAGATTTGTGACGTAGTTGAGCGTGCCGGTCTTGGCGACGCATGCGCCAGCCGCGGCGGTGTGAACCGCGATCGTCCGCGTGGTACCCGAAACGCCGACGACCGGCAGCGAGGCGTAGAGGTCGGACCCGACCGCCGTGCCGTTGATTGCCCGCAAGAGGTCCACCACCTGACGCGGCGAGGAGCGGTCAGAACGCGAGAGCCCCGATCCGTCGACGATGCCCGGATGGACCCCGTATGAGGCGACCTGGTCGGCGATCACCGAGGCCCCCGCGGCGGTCGTGCCACCGCCCGCGCCGAAGCGCACGCCGAGCTCCTTGGTCAGCATCTCCGCAAAGAAGTCGTCTGATGGGACATCCATCAGCTTGATCAGCACCGAGAGCGGGGGCGAGGAGACGGTTGCCAGGGTCCGCGCCCCGGGCGGCGCCACCCCGGGCAGCCGCGCGGCACGCGACCCGGACATGACTGGCGCGCAGCGTCAGCGCGAGCTCGTGGGCGGCGAACGCCGGTGGCGTCGACCAGCCTGCCGTGGTTGCGCCGTGGTCGTAGGTCAGTCCCGAGAGCTCGCCGCCGAGATCGTTTATGTCCGGCCCAAAGCCGCTCGAGGGCGGTCCCAGCCGGTTATCGAACAGCGACCCGTCACCGATCAGCCGGCCGGTGACGCTACGGATCCCTGCCGCCTCGAGCTGGGCTGCCAGCTGCACGCCGGTCGGTCCGTAGCCCTGCTCGTACGCTCCGTTGAAGGCTCCGTCCCCGAGCGTCGGATCGCCGCCCCCGTGGAGGTAGAGGTCGCCGTGCCAGACGCCGTGGCCACCGAGAAAGCCGGTGCCGAGCACGGTCGTCTGAAACCTCGCGCCCACCGCCGAGCGCCTGCAACAGCGCCACCGAGGTGTAGAGCTTCTCGACCGATGCGGGCGGCCGTGTGACTGCGTCGCGCAACGCGAACACCGCCTGGCGGTCGGTGATGTCGTAGACCGCCCCCCCGGAACTGCGGCCGGAGAGTGCGAACTGGTGCATCAGTGCCGCCTGGAGTGCCGCCACGCCCGGCGCCGGATGGGGCCGGACATGGTGCGGCGGGGGCGTGCGCGCGATCGACTCGGTGGGCGGCGGCGCACGGTGGCCGCTGCCCCCGCACCCCGCGACCGCGAGCACAAGCGCGAGGGCTAAGCCCCGCGAAGCTCGTCCGCGGTGTGCGGGCCTACGCACGCGATCGATAGCTCTTCCGGTACCCGGCGTCCAATCTCGACGACCTCGGCGAAAGTGACTTGGTCGAGCAGCGCGATGGCGGCGTCAGAGTCGGGATCTTCGCCGTGCAGAATCGTCTGCTGGGCGGCGTGGCGAGCCACGGCGCCCGTGTTCTCGAATGCGATCGCGCGCGCCCCGGCGGCGTACGCGCGGGCGCGCTCGACCTCGGCCTCGGTCGGGCCGTCATCCCGCAGCTCGGTGACGATCTCGCGCATGCGCCGGAGCGCCTCGACGCACTTGCCCGACTCGAGCCCGGCGGACAGCTGGAGCACCGGCGCGTCGGCATACGCGTGTGCAGCCGAGTGGACCGAGTACGCCAGCCCGCGCTGCTCGCGGATCTCGTCGAACAGCCGCGAGCCCATCGAGCCCCCCAGCAGGGTGGAGTAGATCAGGAAGGCCGCGCGCTCGCTAGCGTTCGAGACCTCGACCGCCGGGCGGTAGGACATCCTGAGGTGGGACTGGTTCGAGTCGCGTTCGCGCACGAGCACCCGTGGCTCGGCCGGCGGCGCGGGATCGTAGGGACCAGGCTCGGGCTGGGCCTCGAAGCGCCCGAACAGCTCCTCGAGCGTTCCGTTCGGAGGCAGCGACTCGAGATTGCCGACGGCGAAAGCCGCGCCCCGCGCCGGCGCCCAGCGCCGCGCGCGGAAGGACACGATCGCCTCGCGCGTGAACGTGTCGCGGATGTGCTCGACCGTGCCGAGCACCGGGCGCCCGAGCGGATGATCACCGAACGCAGCCTCGTCAATCAGGTGCTCGGCGACCATCGCGGGCTGATCGTCTGCGCGCGCGATTTCCTGCACGACCACGCCGCGCTCGCGGTTGAGCTCGTCGGAGTCGATCCGCGGCCGGCCGACGAAGTCGGTCAGGAGATCGGCGGCCGCCGGCGCCTGCTCGGCCCGCGCGGTGATGTGAAACGCGACCAGGTCGTGGCTCGTATAGGCATTGAGCACGGCGCCGATGCGCTCCGCTGCCTCGTTGACGTCGCGGTACGTGGGGTACTTCTCGCCGCCCTTGAACACCAGGTGCTCGAGAAAGTGGGCCATCCCGTTCTCGTCGGGGCGCTCGGTGCGGGCCCCCGCATCGAATGCCGCCAGCAGCGTCACCGAGCGCGTGCCGGGCACTGAGATCCTGTACAGCGGGAGTCCATTCTCAAGCGTTGTGCGTGTGACGTCGGACATGCGGCTCACTACGGTAGCGGGAGCGTGCAACTCCTCTTGCAGGGCCCCTTGGGGGAGACGCGCGGCTGACGAGGTCGCTACGCTGCCCCGGACTTATGGCTGTATCCAGACCCGAGCAACGGGCCAGGCGTCGGTCGGCTTCCACCCGCGGGGTCGAGCGTCCTGCGCCCGCGCCGACGCCCTCCTCGCCGTCGGTGATCGAATTCCGCGCCGTCTCCAAGCGCTACGAGGGTGGTGACATCGCCGTCGACCAGGCGACCTTCTCGGTCAAGCGGGGGGAGTTCGTGTTCCTCGTCGGTGCCACCGGCTCGGGCAAGTCGACCATCATGCGGCTCCTGATCAAGGAGCTCGAGCCGAGCGCGGGAACGATCCGCGTCGCCGGGCACGACCTCGCGAACATCGTCAACAAGCGCGTCCCGTTCTACCGCCGCAACATCGGCGTGGTCTTCCAGGACTTCAAGCTGCTCCCCAATCGGACGGTCCACGACAACGTCGCGTACGCGCTGCAGGTCACCGGCGGCACGCGCCGCGAGATCCGCGCGAAGGTGCCCGACATCCTGCGCCTCACCGGTCTGTCGACCAAGCTTCACAACTACCCCGACCAGCTGTCGGGCGGCGAGCAGCAGCGCGTTTCGATCGCGCGCGCGTTCGTCAACCACCCGCCGCTGCTGCTGGCCGACGAGCCGACCGGCAACCTCGATCCCGAGACCAGCATCGACATCATGCGGCTGCTCTACCGGATCAACCGCACCGGGTCGACGGTCCTGGTCGCGAGCCATGACAAGGCGATGGTGGACAGGATGCGCCGGCGCGTGCTCGAGCTCTCACGCGGCCGGATCGTGCGCGATGAGGCCACCGGTCTCTACGCACGCGACGAGTCAACGCGCGAGTTCGCCCAGCGGCTGCGCGCACCCTCGCAAAGACCTCCCGGGGTCTCCTAGCCGATGAGGCTCGGATTCTTCGTGCGCGAGTCGTTGCGCGCGATGCGGCGCAACGCAGCCCCGAGCTTCGCGGCGCTCGCGACCATTCTGGTCACGATGCTCGTCGTCGGGGTGTTCATCCCGGCCGTCGAGGTGACAAACGACGCGGCCAACAACGTTCGCAGCCGCCTGATCGTCGACGTGTTCATGAAGCCCAGCGCGACGTCGGCCGACGACGCCCGCGTGAAGCAGGAGATCATGCGATTGCCGCACGTCAAGTCGGTCCAGTTCGTCTCAAAGACGCAGGCCTACAACCAGCAGAAGGCCCAGAACCCGGCCGCATACGCGCTGCTCGGCTACAACCCGCTGCCGGACACGTTCCACGTCACCCCGGATAACCCAGCCAACGTGCTCGCCGTCCACAGCGACCTCACGAGTGGGGGTAGCGGCGGTCCGATCGATCCGGCCATTGAAAGCGTCTCGAACAAGAAGTCCTACACCAAGAAGGCGCTGGAGCTGACCTCCGCGATCAAGTGGGGCGGGCTCGCGTTTGCCGGCCTGCTCACGATCGCCTCGATTCTCCTGATCGCCAACACCATCCGTCTGTCGCTGTTTGCGCGCCGGCGTGAGGTTGAGGTGATGAAGCTCGTCGGCGCCACCGATTGGTTCATACGCTGGCCGTTCGTGATCGAAGGCGTGATGGTCGGCGCGGCCGGGGCGCTGATCGCGGTCGTCGTGCTGGCAATCGCCAAGGTTGCGCTGCTCGATCCGCTCTTCTCCGGCTGGGCGCTGGTCGGCGGGATCCGCACAATCGCCTTCCCGGCACTGCTGGCGATCCTGATGGGTGCCGGAGTGCTCGTGTCGGCGATCGGCTCGGGCGTCTCGCTGCGCAGGTTCCTCAGGGTTTAGAAAACCCGTCTGGCTACCCTCAGCGGGATGCTTCAGGCACCCACGCGCCGTCGGCGCGCCCGTTCCTCCCAGCCCGTCGGCTTGGTGGTGCTCGGCTTGCTGGTGCTCGCGTTCGGGGTTTGGCTGGGCGGTCACCCCGGATGGCTGCCATCGGGACTGAGGTCGTTCTTCGTCGACGACTCGGGCGGACGGTTGATGCAGGACGCCCTCAACGTCATAAAGCGCGACTACTACCGACCGGTTAACACGAACGCGCTCGTCGACAAAGGCGTCCAGGCGGCCGTCGCGAGTCTCGACGACCCGTACTCGCACTACTTCGACCCGACCGACTACCGCACTTTCCTGAACCAGTCCAACCCGCACCTGAGCGGGATTGGCGTCGATGTGCTGCCAGATCCGAAAGGACTTCGGATCGTCGATGTGTTTCCCGGCTCGCCGGCGGCTCGCGCCGGGCTCCAGCGAGACGATGTGATCGTCGAGGTCGGGTCTACCTCTCTGGCCAACCGCTCGGCGAATTTTGCGTCGAGCCTCATCAAAGGGCGGGCCGGGACCAAGGTTGTGGTGACGGTGCAGAGCGGATCGCGCCGCCACGTGGTCACGATCACGCGCGCCGACCTCGTGATCCCGGTCGCATCCGAGAGCATCGTCGCCTATCGCGGCCGCAAGCTCGGCGACGTGACCCTGACGAGCTTTACCCAGGGCGCGGGCTCGGAGCTACGAGGAGAGGTCGAGAGGGCACTACAGCGAGGCGCTCGCGGGCTGATCCTCGACCTGCGCGAGAATGGCGGCGGGTTGCTCGACGAGGCGGTCAACGTCGCGAGCATCTTCATCCCCGACGGAACCGTCGTCTCAACCGCGGGGCGCAGCCAGCCGCGCCAGGTGTACCTCGCCAGAGGCGGCGCGATCTCCAGCTCGATCCCGGTCGTCGTGCTCGTAGATGGCGGCACCGCGTCGGCGTCGGAGATCGTCACCGGCGCGCTCCAAGATCGTCACCGGGCCCTCGTTGTTGGGACGCACACCTACGGCAAGGGTGTTTTCCAGGAGATCGAGCCGCTGCCCAACGGCGGCGCAATCGACCTGACCGTCGGCGAGTACTTCACACCCAGCGGCCGCAATCTGGGCGGCGGTGGCGTCACCCAAGGAAAGGGGATCACGCCCAACGTGTACGCGGTCTCGAATCCGCACGCGCGTGTCGATGCCGCGCTGGTGGCCGCCGAGCGTACTGTCGCCGCCGAGGTTAAGTGAGCTCCGCGACAGGCGCGCCGCGAGTCGCCTTGCTCGAGCGGCGCGGGAAGTTCCTCGTGGCCGAGCCCTTCTTCGAGCCAGGCGCTCGGCACGTCGTCAATCGCGACAGGCGCGCAAGCGTTGGCGATCTGGTCGTGGTCAGCCCTCGCACGCGCGGCCGCTCGACCATCACGCGTCGGCTCGGCCGCCCGGATATCGCCCGCGACGTGATCGAGGCGCTGATGATTGACCGTGGGCTGCGACGCTCGTTCGACGACGCGGTCGAGCGCGAAGCGCGCGACGCCACCGAACGGCCGATCGATGCAGGCGCACGCCGCGATCTCCGTGACCTGCCGACGTTCACGATCGACCCGGCGAGCGCCAAGGACTTCGACGACGCGCTGTCCGCCCAGCCAGAGAGCGATGAAGCGGTGCGAGTGTGGGTTCACATCGCCGACGTGTCCGCGTACGTGCACCCGGGCGCGCTGACCGACCGCGAGGCGTACCACCGCGGCTGCAGCGTCTACGTCCCGGGGGCGGTCGAGCCGATGCTGCCCGAAGCTCTGTCCAGTAATGCCTGCTCGCTCGTTGCCGGCCAAGACCGGGCCGTCGTCACGACCGAGTTCGTTATCGCCGGCGGTGTAGCGGAGCGCGCGGCCTTCTACCGCTCACTGATCCGCTCCGACGCGAGGCTCGAGTACGGACAGGTCGACAGGATCTTCGAGGGCTCCGAACGCGCCTCCGATCCGTGGGCCTCCGCGCTCGCTGCGGCCAGGAAGGCGGCCGCGTCGCTCGCAGCGGTCCGCGCCGACCGCGGAGCGCTGGTCGTCGACTCCGAGGAGCCCGAGGTCGCTTTCGATGACGACGGCAACGTGGTCGGCATTGAACCGGTCGCGCAGACCGAGTCGCATCGGCTGGTCGAGCACCTGATGATCGCCGCCAACGAGCAGGTCGCGAAGCTGTTGGCGGAGCAGCGGGTGCCGGCTCTCTACCGGGTTCACGAGCGACCCGACGGAGCTGCGGCGGAGCGACTCGTCGATCAGCTCGCCTCGCTCGGGGTGCCGACGCCACCGGCGCCGAAGGCGACGATGACGCCCCAGCAGGCTTCCGAGGTGATCGGCGCCGCCTCGCAGCTGGCCGCCGACTGGGTCAAGAGCACCGGGCGCGGCCAGCGAGCCCTGTCGAGCCTCGTGCTGCGGTCGCTAAAGCAGGCCTATTACGATCCGCGCAACCGGGGTCACGCCGGTCTGCGCCTGGCGCACTACTGCCATTTCACATCGCCGATCCGGCGCTATCCGGACCTGATCTGTCATCGCGCGCTGTTGTCGGTGATCGAAGGGGACGCGCCGCCGCCGGATGTCTCCTGGGTGGCCGCGGCGGGCCCGTGGACGTCCGATCGCGAGCGTGCGGCGATGGCGATCGAACGGGACGCAGACGATGTCGCGCGCTGCTTCCTACTCGAGCGTTTGCTGTTCTCAGAGGGCTGGGAGACGGTGTTCGAGGGAGAGGTGGTCGGGCTTCACTCAGCCGGCGTGTTCCTCGCCTTCGGTGAACGGGGCCAGTTTGAGGGGATGCTGCCGTTGCGGCGACTGCCCGGGGACTGGTGGGAGCTCAATGAGCAGGAAACCGCGCTCGAGGGCACCCGAACCGGGCGCACGGTCCGGCTCGGCGACCAGATCGAGGTGCGCGTCGGCCGGATCGATGCGCCGCGGGGTAGGGTGGATCTCCATGCCTCCTAAGCGAAAGCGCAAAGCAGCCGCGGGCGACGTGGCGACCAACCGCCAGGCATCGCACCGCTTCAACCTGCTCGAACGCTTCGAGTGCGGAGTCATCCTCACCGGGACCGAGGTCAAGTCGCTGCGCGCAGGCAACGCCCAGCTGAAGGACGCCTACGCGGTCGTCCGTGACGGCGAGGTCTGGCTTCAGAGCATGTACATCGCCCCGTACGAGCCTGCCGCGCGCGGCAATCACGAACCAGAGCGCCCGCGCAAGCTTTTGCTGCATCGCTCCGAGATCGAGCGCCTGATCGGCAAGACGGCCGAGCGTGGTCTGACGCTCGTTCCGACGAGGGTGTACTTCTCAGGGCCGCACGCCAAGATCGAGATTGCGCTCGCACGCGGGAAGGACCTGTACGACAAGCGCGACTCGATTCGCAAGCGCGAGCAGGCGCGCGAGATCCAGCGCGAGCTGCGCGAAGCGCGGCGCTAGCGATTACGCAGCCGTCAGCCGGGTAGACGGTGAGGGTGACGCTAGGAACATCACTCCTGTTGGTGGCGGCCGGCGCAATCCTCAGGTGGGCCGTCACGGCTCACGTCAGCTGGCTCAACCTCCAGACGGCGGGGCTGGTCCTGTTCATCATCGGGCTGGCCGGAATCCCGCTGTCGCTGATCTACATGTTCTGGTGGACGGAGCGCGAGCGTCCCGTCCGCAGAGCGGGCTACACCGAGCCGCCCCCGTACCGGTAGACGCGAACTAGCCGAACGTGCGGGGCAGGTTCGTCGCGTGCATGCCGACGACCAGCAGCGCGATCAGCGATAGGTAGACGGCCGCGACCAGAGCGCGGTCGCGCGGCCTGACGCGGTAGTAGGCGCGTTGCTCGGGTGAGCCGGAGCGCCGCATCTTCCAGCGCTTGTAGGTCTCGAACCCACCGATGAGGATGATCAGGAAGATGATCGGGTTGGGGAAGATGAATACGAGCGGGATCAGGGCCGCGAAGCCGGCGAACCACATCGCGGGGGCCATCGCGGCCATCGCCCGACCGCCGTCGAGCGGAACCACCGGCAGCAGGTTGAAGAGGTTCAGGAAGAAGCCCGTGAATGCGAGCGCGCGCCAGATGTCGTTTCCGGTTGCGTGCCAGATCAGGATGCAGACCGCCGAGCCGACACTGCCGAGGATGGGACCCGCCAAGCCGACACGCGCCTCGGCGAGGGCGTTGTCGCCGAGCGATCGCGCTCCGATCACGGCGCCGAGGAACGGGACGAACATCGGAGCGCTCGCTCTGATGCCCTCGCGCCGGAGCTGGATCACGTGGCCCATTTCGTGGACGAACAGCAACAGGACGAACCCGAGCGCGAACGGGAATCCCCACCACCACGCGTAGGCAGCGATCGACACGAGCATCGTGCCCGCCGTCGTCAGGAGCTTCAGCTTTGGCAGCAGCAGGATCACCGACTTGAGCTTCGCCAAGAAGGCCACGATCGCCGCGAGAATCGGAGCGAGCTTGCGCCTCAGCCATGACTGGTTGCGCGGATCGCGCCGGCGGCGGCCCTCCCGGATCGGGGAGTCGACGGTCAGCGTCGATTGCGTGTTTGGATCCATCTGACCCGATTGTGGCAGGGGGATCTGGCGCAACCACGGGGTTCTTCGGCAGTTCTTCGGGTGCTGTCGCCGGCACTGCTTTCCCCTTCTACAATTAGGAGTGCATACATATCCCCAGGGGACGACAGGCTTCGACGTGGTCGGCTCGTGGGGGTGGTTGCGAGCCGAGGTTCCGGGCGGCCTCGTAAATCACCCGGAAAAACAATAAGTGCGGACTCGCACAGTTTCGATCTCGGTTACGCGGCTGCTTAGTCGGTAACTGAAGTCGTCTCGCCCGTCGCTCGCCTGTGGCGGCGGACCGGGATCAACCAGCAGGCTCGCCCGGTGAGGATTTGCTCCCTCCGATCCGGGGACTAACAGGGAGCTGGCCCCCGACAACCCCGCCGGCTGGCGAGTCGGGGGCGAGATTAGATCGCCGGCTACGCTCGTAGACGCCATCTTCTACGCGACCGCGGACCCGGGTTCAATTCCCGGCGTCTCCACCTTTCACTCAGAACGCCCTCCTGCTTGTGCCGGGGGGCGTTCTGATTTGGGCAAGCGCATTGACCGCCGTCACGGCCCGATAGAACGGGCGGCCGATGTCGGGCGCGACGGGCTCGAGGCTGATCGGTCTCGGGGTTACGCACCCGCGACCGCAGAGCGGCCCGCACCGAAAAGGCCACACCTCGAAGCACAGCTCGGATAAGGTCGGCTGACCAACCACAACAAAGGAGGCGACGATGCATGCGGTGCTCGTGAACGTGAAGCTCTCGGATAACCCGGACCCGACGATCCTGCGGGAGCGGGTCGTGCCGCGCGTCAAAGAGCTTCCCGGCTTCGTGGCCGGCTACTGGACCCGAGGCGACGGGGTAGGCCGATCGATCGTTGTTTTTGACTCAGAGGAGAACGCGCGGGCGGCGTCAGATCTAGTGCCGTCACTGGTTCCTTCCGGAACCACCGTCGAGGGCAACGAGGTGAGCGAGGTAGTCGCACACGCTTAGCGGCGAGCAATCGCCCCGGTTATCTCTCACTGATGGCCTAAAGCAACGTCAGTCGAATTGATCGACCAGCACCAGTCTCGGCGAGGCCTGCATCTGAGGACGACCGGCTGCGCCCCGATCGCGCCCGGCCGCTGCTGTTACGCGAGCAATGTTGGGGCGCGATTGCGGATTCCGCGCAAGGCGAGCCATTGGCCCGAGCGTCTTGCCTCTACGGCGTCGGCGCGAGCGAGATGACCTGCTGGTAGGTGGGCCGGTTGGTGGCCGGGAAGGTCGTCGGGATGAGATTGGGCACGAAGCTGGTGAACCCCTGGTCGATGCGCCAGGCCGACTCACTGGGGCCGTCCCGCTTGACCAGATCCGCTCTTCCAGCTTCGATCGCCGCCCAGAGGGAGCGAGCGCATGCGGGTACGTTGCCGCGTCCGCAGTAGCGGACCGAGTAGGGGGCAAGGACATGTCGCCCAAGCTCGGTCTTCAGGTCCTTGTCGACGTAGGACGGGTCCTGACCCAGGAGGTTTTCGAACGGCGCCAGAAGGCTCCCGAGTCGAGGGCCCATTACAGCGTTGAAGATGTGCAGCCAGGCGGCATTCAACAGCGCCGCGCCCGCATACGGGATTGGTCCCCCGGCTGGGCTACCGACCGTCGGGGCTCCGTGGCGGACCCAGTCGTCTATCAGCGCTACCGCTTGTGCCGTCTGGGCGTTCGGCGCTCGGCCACGGCGGAGCATCGCCCGGATGACCGGCCACACCAAAACGCCGGTGGCGTCTTGGGTGGCGGCTTTGTTCATCACGCCGACTACGTCGTTTATCTTCGGATGTGCGGGCCAAGGGCTGAACAGCTCGACGTGTTGCACCGACCCGAAGTGCCCGTCATCGCCATGCATCCACCCCGGCGCTGCCTTGTTGTTCCAGTTGAGCAGCAAACTGTGTGGACCTGCGATGTCGTGCGGGTGGGCCAGTTCGGGCAGAAAGCCGCGCCACTCATAAGCCCCCGTCCCGAGCGTAGGCAACCGGCGGTCCAGCCCCGGAGCGCGGACTGGAAGTCTCCCTGAAGAGAAGAACGACGTCGCCGTGCGCGACACATAGCCCCAGTTGAACGTGAAGCCGAAGCGGTTGGCGAATTTCCAGAACAGCTGCGGTGTCTTAGCCCGCCCCTCGGTCATCGCCTTGAGCGCTGCCAGGGACAGCCCGTCCTGACCATACGTGGAGCGCTTACGCGCGAGCGCGTAGGGCCATCCGTGCACCGTCGCGGTGCCGATGACCGGACCATGGACGGTCATCGGGAAGATGATCTCCCTGCCCCCGATGCTCCCGGCGTCGAACATCCGCATCGGCCGACAGCGTCCATCGAACATGTAGGAGCGGGTAGTGCGCGTGGGGCGCCCGCCACCCGGCACGCAGAGCTTGTCGGCGAACACGTCCTCGTTGGCGTTGTCGGCCGAGGTCAAGCTCCAGGCGTAATTACGCGTGCGCCCGATCAAGAGGTACAGGCCGATCCCAGACGCAGAGACTCCCTGCGCGTCGATGCCCGGGCCCTGGAGCTGCTCCTGGTACACGATCTCCGGGTAGTAGTAGCCGAGCTGCGGTCCCATCACAGCGAGTGGTCGGCCGGTGGCCGAGCGCCCCGGCGCGACGAGCTGCCAGTTCGAGGCGTGACGTCGAGGAGCCTCCATCGTCCGCGTGGCGCCGGTCCGGGGATCCTTGGCGAGCTGGAGCGATCCGGGATCGACGACCACCGAACCTCTGACCTTCCCACCAGTCAGCGCGGGGTAGGGGAAGTACTTGTGCGTGGTCACGGGAGCGTCTGGGTCATTCGCCTCCATCGCGTCGCTCCACATCGCGTGGCCGCGGCGGGCACCGAAGCGTTGCTCGAATCGCGCCAGCAGATCAGAGTTCTCGTGCGACGTACCGCCGCCGTTGCCGAAGATCGAGCCGATGAAGGCGGTGACAGCAATCACATCGTTGACGTCGAACGGTCGACCGCCGGGAATCGGCAGGTTGTTGGCCCGGTAGTAGGCGTTGACCCCAGCGGTGTAGTTCGTCATGTCGCGCAGCATTTGGCGTCCCTCTGCCCCGTAGGCACGGACTAGCTCTTGGCGCTGTTGGGTGACCAGGGCCTCTGTCTCTGCGCTGGGGACAAATGGCGTGGCGCTCGTGACCAGCGAGAAGGCGTCGAGGCCGGGGATGTCGGCCACCGCCGCCCGTGCCGGGTAGCGACCGAACTGCAACAGCAGTCCACGGTCCCTCGCCGTGACCCAACCAGCGCCGAACATCATCCCCGCGCGCGTCTTGCCCTTGATGTGTGGGATCCCGTAGGCGTCGTAGGTAACCGTCACGTCGCTCCGGCCCACGGGCTCGATCGTCGTCGTTCCGATTGGCTTGAAGTTCATCGGCAGATAGAAGTTGAAGACGTCGCTCATCGACACGTTCCGCCGCAACGGCGTCAGGCCCGAGTACAAAGGCAGCTGGTCGAGCGAATGCGGTCCCGTCGGAATCCCGCCGTAGTTGCCCGGCGGCAGGACATAGCGAGCGATATCCCCCTGCGCAGCGTCTGCCGTAGCGGGCACACCGAGCGACAGGAAGAGGACGACGAAGGCGAGGAGTCGTCGAAGCACGGGTGTGTTTTACCCCGAATCCGACCCATGATCAAGCTCTTCGCCACAGCACGGCTTCGACTCCTCGTATGGTGCCAGCGCATGAGCAACGTGTTCGAACCCGAGTGGCAGGGGAAGAGAGGCGCCAACCGCGTCGCCAGGCTGGCCGCGGACGCGGGCTCGCAGCGCCTCGGCGCGAGCATCGTCGAGCTCGCGCCGGACAAGCTCAGCAGCCCCTACCACTTCCATCACGCCAACGAGGAGCTGCTGATTGTGCTCAGCGGCACGCCGGAGCTGCGTACGCCCGACGGGCTTCGCGAGTTGCCGGGGGGCGAGGTCGTCTCGTTCCCGCGCGGTCCCGAGGGCGCACACCGGCTGCGCAACGCATCCTCGGAGCCCTGCCGGCTTCTCTTCATATCCGAGATGAACTTCCCCGACATCGTCAGCTATCCCGACACGGGCACCACACTCGCCGTCACCGCCCCGACTTCCCGATTGGCGTTCCCCGGCGGGAGCGACGGGCCAGTGACTGACCTCATTGCCGCAGCGTTCGATGCCGACCCGGGCAGCGCCTCGTAATGGGATTGGCAGACGGACACCTCCTTCGGTAGCAACGCCTGCATTCCGATCCGCGGACGGGGGCGCTAGACGGCGGCGTGTCGGCCGCGATGGTCGAGGCCCACGGCTTCGACCCGCGCCCGAAGGAGTTGCTCGAGTCGCTCCACGATCACCTCCCGTCACCTTGTGGGTTTACCACGAGGATTTGCGATCGCGAGTAGGGTTCGCCACCGATCTACAGCTCTGGGAGACACGATGACCAACCACGTTCGCATGGCTATCTATTCGATCAAGCAGGGGACGTATCAAGAGCTCATGGAGAGGGCGCGGGAGGGGATGGCCCCGATCCTGCGCGAGAGTCCCGGCTTCGTCTTCTACTCGACGACGGACGTCGGCGAGGGACGTTTCGTGTCGGTCAGCACATGGGAGAGCCGCGAGCAGGCGGAGGCCGCCACCGAGAAGGCAGCTCGGTGGGTGAGCGAGAATCTCGCCGACTCGGTGTCGCTAGAGCAGAACCTGATTGGTGAGATGACCACCCTCGCTGCGACCGACCGCGCCGCCGTCTGACCGCGGCACTCGACGAAGACACCGGGCGATCGGCGCGCGCGCCAGACAGCGAGCGCCGGCGCCGCCCGCGGCGGAAGGCGGCGCGGCCGTGTGTTTTCGGGGTTGACGACGGCGGATATTTGGATGTAGTATTGTTCTAGTGAATGTCGGGGGCAAGGCGTTACGAGATGCGCAAGCGTGCCGAGGCGGCGCAGGCCACCAAGGCGCGGATTCTGGATGCGGCGGCGCGCTTGTTTGGCGAGCGGTTCCCGCCGGAGGTGAGTTTGCGCGAGGTCGCGGCGAGCGCCGGAGTGGCGCTGCAGACGGTCGTGAATCACTTCGGCAGCAAGGAAGGCTTGATTGCTGCGGTTCTGGAGGGCGCGGGGCGCGACGGGGCGTTTGCCGAGCATCGCGTGAACACGCCGCCCGACGATATCCCGCGGGCGGTGGCACTGCTGATGCGTGACTACGAGCGCCATGGCGATGCGGCGGTCAGGGCGCTGGCGATGGAGGAACAGGTCGCCGGGATGCGGGCGGTGCTGACGGTGGGCCGGGCGTTTCATCGCACTTGGGTCGAGCGTGCGTTCCCGGCGGCGCTAGAGGGGCTGCGGGGCGCTGCGCTTGAGCGTCGGCTGGCGCAGTTGATCGCGGTCACCGACGTGTATGTGTGGAAGCTGTTGCGCCGCGATCTGGGGCTCGGTGAGCGCCAAACTGCGGCGGCGATCGTCGAGATGGTGCAGGCGATGCACAAATGAGGGTGCTGCTGGTCAGCTGGGATGGTGGCGGGAACCTCCCGCCGGTGCTGGCGCTGGCTGAGCGACTCGTCGAGCGCGGGCACGAGGTGCGCCTGCTGGGCAACCGCTCGCAGGAGCAGGCCGCGCGCGCTGCGGGCTGCGAGTTCGTGGCGTTCGACCGCGCGCCGGACTGCGACTCGCGGCGGCCCGAGACGGATCTGCTCAAGGATTGGGAGGTCAAGCCCGGGCCGAAGCTGTTCGCCCGTGCGCGCGAGCGGCTGCTGTTCGGTCCGGCCGCCGACTATGCAGCCGACGTGCTCGCCGAGGTCGAGCGCGCGCCGGTTGACGTGATCGCGGCCGACTTCATGCTGTTCGGGGCGCTGGTGGGCGCTGAGCGAGCCGATTGCGCCTCGGTCGCGCTATTTCACACCGTCTACGCACCCCCGCGGGGCGGCGGCCCGCCGTTCATGTCCGGGTTCGGCCTCGCGACTGGCCCGCCGACACGAGCTCGCGAGTGGGTGTTCGGCAAGGTCAGCGCGGGGCTCTGGAACAAGGGGCTGCGCGCTTTGAACGCCGCGCGAGCCGGGGTCGAGCTCGAGCCGCTGTGCGATGTGTTCGAGCAGTTCGACCGTATGGACCGCGTGCTGGTGCTCGTCAGCGACGGCTTCGACTTCGCGGCCCTGGGCGGGCGCTTGCCCGACAATGTGCGCTACGTAGGGCCGCAGCTCAAGCTCGCCGATGCGGTGGTCGAACCTGGGGATCCGCCGCTCGTGCTCGTCAGCTTCAGCACCACGTACCAGGCGCAACACCCGCTCATGGAGCGAGTCGTGCGGGCACTCGGAACGCTTCCCGTCCGCGCGCTGGTCACCACCGGACCGGCCGTCGAGCTCGACGGCGCCCTGCCGTCCAACGTGCAGGTCGAGCGATGGATCGACCACCGCGACGTGCTCCCAGAGGCCTCGCTGGTCATAACCCACGGCGGGATGGGAACGGTGATGACCAGCCTCGCGCACGGCGTGCCACTCGTCTGCCTGCCGATGGGCAGAGACCAGCCCGACATCACCGCAAGGGTCACGCACAGCGGCGCGGGCGTACGAGTCGCGCCCAAGGCAAGCACCGCGCGGATCGCCGCCGCCGTACGCGGCGCGCTCGCCAACCCAGACCTTAAACGCAACGCGCGCCGACTCGCCGATCACATCGCCACAGAGATCGCCGCCGAACGCGGCATCGCAGAACTCGAATCGCTAACCGCCAGCAGGAGGCCACTATGACCGGGGGCGACGTCCACGCGAACAGAGGCGACCACCACAAGCTCGACCCGCGCAGCGCGCGAGCCGTCGCCGTACCGCGCAGCCACCACCGCGGGATCCGTGCTGTGTTGCGGCCGCCGCGCTGGCGGGTTTGTGCGGTCTGGTGCCCGCGACCGCGGCGGCCACGACCGTCAACTACGCGACTCCCGGGGAGCAGGCGTTCGTGGTTCCGGCCGGGGTGTCGCAGGTAACGATCGCGGCGGCCGGCGGGTCGGGTGGGAAAGGGACGCAGCACGCGACGTGCACTCCGGGCAATGGTGGTCTCGAGCAGGCGACGTTCCAGGTCTCGCCAGGTTCGACGTTGTCGATCACAGTCGCCGGGAGGGGTGGCGACGGGGCTGCGTACACCGGCGTCAACGGGCAGCCCAACGCCGGCGGCCAGGGCGGTATCGGTGGCGGCGGCGCCGGGGGCACCGCCAGCTATGTCGGGATGATCGCCAACGCCGGCGGCGGTGGTGGCGGTGGAGCATCGACGGTCGTGGTCCAGGGTGGCCTTGTGCTCCTCGTGGCCGCCGGTGGCGGTGGCTGTGGGTCATTTCTAATCAGCGGCGACGGTAACGGTGGCAACGACGGCTCGGCAGGCCAGAACGGCGAGCACGCCACCGGCGGCGGAGCCGGAGCGCAGGCGGACGGTGGGGCGGGCGGGCACAGCGCCTGCTTTACGTCCTGTTCGGTCCCCGACGGCGGCAGCGGAACCGGCGGCCAGGGCGGAACCGGCGCCGGCGGCTCGAGCTTGAGTGGTGGTGGCGGTGGCGGCGGCGGCGGCGTCAACGGTGGCGGCGGTGGCGGTGGCACGAACGCCGACGGCCCCGCCGGCGGCGGTGGTGGCGGCAGCGACTTCGCCGCCTCGAGCGGCTCGACGGTGTCGATCACTCCCGGCGCCAACACCGGCAACGGCGCGGTCGCGATCACCTACAACGGAGGCAGCCAGCCCCCGTCAACCCAGCAGGCGGTCGACAACGCCGCGACCGAGCTCGAGCAGAGCGTCGACAGCATCTTGAACCAGTCGGTGAAGTCGACGATCCAGAACCTCAGCGCCACGATCGATCCGGGCGCGCCGGGCACGGTCGACGCGACCGTCGTGTTCGACGGCGGCACCGGCCAGGGCAGCTCGCTGTTCGTGTTCGAGGGCGGCGGCGGCGCGGGGTCGAGCATCCTGGTGTTCGATGGCAGCGGCGGCTCGGGCTCGAGCCTGCTCGTGTTCGAAGGCGGCGGCGGCTCGGGGTCGAGCATCTTCGCGCCGTGCAGCGCCACGGGCGACGGCTATGACTGCGGCGGTTCGGGCGGCCAGGGCTCAACCGTGCTGACGTTCGAGGGATCGGGCGGCTCCGGCAGCTCGGTCCTCGCCCCGCCGACGCTCGGCCCGGGGTCGGTGAACGACACGCTCGCGTTCGAAGGCGGCGGCAGCAGTGGCAGCTCGATCTTCCGCTGGGGGCCAAGCGCGCCCGCGGCCGCCGCGGCGAGCGCCAGGCACCCGAAGAAAGTCAAGCTCTGCACCCGCCGCCACAAGCACTCACAGCCCAAATGCACGACGCTGAAGCCGGCGCGGGTGCCGTTCATCGCCACCACCAAGCAGATCTGGACGACCGCCGGCCCGCACACGCTCAGGCTGCCGGTATCAAAGGCCGGCAAAGCGATCCTGACCGCCGAGCGCGAGCTCGAGCATCTCTACCTACAGCGCCACCCCCACGGCCACAACCCACCCAAGCTGCCGCTCAAAATCGTCGTCAGCTTCGAAGCGAGCTGATGCGCCACCAAACAAAGGAGGACTAGAGAGATGTCTGGACCGTATGGACCCACGACAGTCGCACGCCGGATGCTGGTCGGCGTGATGATGCTGCTCGCCGTAGCCACAACGCTGGCTATGGCATTGGCTTTGCCCACGTCGGCGCTCGCCGCCAAGCACGACCAGCTCTCGGTGAACACGTGCGGGCATCCCGGGCCATGCCCGGCATCCAACGCCGTCACCCGTGGTCAGCTTTTTCGCTTGTACCTGAAGGGATATGCGGTGTCGCCGGCGAACGCGATCCTCAGTTTCGCGGACACCTCGCCGTGCCCGAGCGTGTACAGCGTCGAGGCCAACCGGGCGCGAGCCCACCAAGCGGCCTACCTCGGCGCGTCAGTCAGCCCGGTCCCTGGGCGGTTCGGCACGGCCTGGGTCGTCTTCCCAACGAAGAGCGCTTCGATGCCGCTCGGCAACGACTATGTGTGCTCGTACCTAAAACACCTGACGTTCAACCCGCGGCGGGTCACGAAACCGACGTATGCGCACGCCTCCGCGACGCTAACCGTCAAACCGTAGTCGATCTCATTCACGAGCTGATCGCCGAGCGCGAGGCCGAACGGGCTACATGAAGCCCCATCGCCACCAACCCCCGAAGCTGGCGCTCAAGATCGTCGTCAGCTTCAAAGCAAGCTGATGCGCCCTCGAATCAGAGCGACGGCGCGGCATGCACCAGACACCCCAAGAGGAGCAACATGACCGGAATCAATCCTTTACGCGCAATTTGCATCGGCGTGGTCGGCGATCGCGCTCTCGTCGGCGGTCGCATACGCCGCCGGCGGCGCGAGTCTAAAAATCGTGTTGCCGACCAATGCCCACGCGCCTCACAACTTCAAGTACTCGATCAAGGGCACGTTCAGCAAGAACGGCTCGAACAGCGCCAGGGTGATGGTGCTAGTTCAGGCAAAGGCGCGCGCGTGTGCCTCGACCGAACCGCAGGACTTCAAGCACGCTGGGGACCTGGTGAACCAGACACCGGAGTCCAGCTCTCCGTTCACGCTGCACGCAAGGTGGTTCGGTAGTGCCCAACACCCTAAGCCCGTGCGCCTGTGTGCCTATTCGTATGCGTCGATGCTCCCGTCATTGGGCAAATGCCGGGACGGCAAAGCTGCTCGCGACCGCAACGGTGGTGATACCGAAGTAGTACGGCGTTGATCGAATGACGGCGGTCGCTTGGCTGTCCGGTTCTATGCGGCGGGATGTGTGTCGTATTGGTATACGGATCCGCA
The DNA here is from genome assembly GCA_963795505.1 of uncultured Actinomycetes bacterium. Classification (GTDB taxonomy): domain Bacteria; phylum Actinomycetota; class Thermoleophilia; order Solirubrobacterales; family Solirubrobacteraceae; genus Palsa-465. Next base: position 745,902 of record CAWCIB010000008.1, on the reverse strand, counting down.
AAGAACGGCGGACTAGTCGCGAACGGTGGTATCGAACTCGAGCTGAAGGGGAGAGGGCTCGAGCGGCTCGCTCGTGGCGCGGGGCCGGCCTCGCTTCGCCCAATGCGCCATTGCCTCGTGTGCGCGACACGACCTGTAGGTGACTCGCCGGTCGAGCGGCTGGATCGAGAGGTGGCCGCCGGCGTTGCCCGTGACGAGGGCGTGGAAGCGCCGGCCGAGCCGGTCGACCTCGACGATGTCCCCGATCTGGATCCCCTCGAGCCTCACCGCCAACAGATTACGTGCGCTCGGGAGGCCCGTGCCGGACGCGCCCGATCGACGCGGCGGCCACGATCGGGTCTTTGTGCTTATGGTCATTTGACTTTCGGCCGATAAGGACGTTATGGCGAATGACGTCGTCACGACGACATCGTTGAGGACCGCGCCAGCGCACCCGCACCTCCTGGTGTTGACCGTCGGCGGCGCGGGTCGCTGGAAGTGAGCACCCGTGGAAGACACTCGTAGCAAAAGGTTGATCGGCGGTTGGGCCGGCGCGGGCTCGGATCGCGCGGCGGGCGGTCGCGTGCTTCCGGCGGGCGCGGATGGTCCTTCGCGATCGGTTCGAGTTCTGTTCGGGGTGCTGTTTGCGATCCTGGTCACCTACGTGGTCTCGCTGTTCGCGAGGCCGGTGACGGATTCCCACGTTTGGCTTGACGGCTGGGGGGTGGCGGGGTTTGAGATGCTCGCTGAGCTCGCTGATCTTCGCTCGCGGGCTCTTCGACCAGCAGGCGCGGGGATTCGCATTTCTCCTCGGACTCGGGGGAGCCTCGTGGGCGGTGGGGGATCTCGTGAACACCTACATGGTTGTGCATGGCGAGCACCCGCCGAGCCCGGCATTGTTCAACTTCTTCTGGGCGGGGTTCTTCCCGCTTGCGTTTGCGGGCCTCATGGCGTTGATGAATCGCGACGTGATCAAGATCACGGGTGCGAACTATCTCGACGGTCTGCTGGTGCTTGCTTTCCTCGGCCACGCTGATCACGTTGCTATTCGCGCCGATCCAGCATGCGGCAGGGGCGGGCACAGCTACGGTCGCGACAAATCTGGTCTACCCGGCGTTGGACGTGCCATTGTTCGGCACGATGCTGGTCGGGATTGCGCTCTTGCCGCCGGGCAGGCGCGCGCGCTGGTGCCTGTTCGCTGGAGCTGGTCTCGCGAACGCGGTCGGTGATTCCGTAGCAATTTTCCCGACACTGACTGGCGGGGTCCTGGGCAACGTGCTGAACACGGCCGCATGGCCGACGTCACTGCTGTTGATCGCGGCCGCATTGTGGCTGGCTCCGGGGTCAGATCGACCCGCGCGGGAGAACCACTCTTCGGGCTTTTTGGTTCCCACGGTTGCGTCGATGCTCGCCCTGGCGATCCTGTTCGTCGGCATCGTCTCTCACGTCAGCCGCGTGGGGATGGGTGCCGCGCTGCTCGCGCTGATCGTCTCGGGCCTGCGGTTCGGGCTCGCGCTGCGGCACTCTCGCGCGTTGACCGAGCAGCGCGAGCGCGAGTTGCAAGCCGCCGCGCAGCGCGAACGTGAGGCGCGCGACGCGCTCGAGGCGGCCGCGGGCGAGCTCCAGGCCCAGAGTCAGCGCGACGTCTTCGGCACACAGCTGAGCGAGGCGCTCGAGATGGTCAGACGAGGAGGACACGGCCTACGAGGTCGTCGAGCGCGCGATCGCGGAGATCTCGGTGAACAGCCCGGCCGAGCTGCTGTTGGCCGACTCCAGCCGAGCCCATCTGCGCCGCGTTGCGTCCAGCCCCGGTGGCCGGGCGCCCCGGGTTGCCCGGTCGAGTCGCCGTTTGCCTGCGTGGCCGTCCGGCGCGGCCAGCCGGTCGCGTTCGACTCAAGCGAGGCGCTCAATGCCTGCCCGAAGCTGCGGGGCCGGGAGTCCGGTCCGTGCTCCGCGGTGTGCGTCCCGGTCGGCTTCATGGGAAGAGCGCTCGGGGTCCTGCATGCGACCGGGCCGGTGGGTTCACCGCCGACGGAAGATCAGATGGCCCAGATGACGACCCTGGCCACGCAGGCGGGCGCGAGGATCGGGACGGTCCGAGCATTCGAGAAGACGCAGCTTCAGGCCTCCACCGACGGTCTCACGGGTCTGACCAACCGGCGGAGACTCGAGGTCGAGATCCGTGAGCTGCTCCGAGCGGGCACCGCGCTTCGCGCTGGCCGTCGCCGACCTCGACAAGTTCAAGGCGATCAACGACACCTATGGTCACGAGGCCGGTGACCGGGTGCTGCGATTTTTCTCGCAGATCGCGGGCACGGCTCTGCGCGAAGGCGACCTGTTCGCGCGCTGGGGCGGCGAGGAGTTCACGATCGTCCTGCCCGGGATCGACCGTCATCAGGCCGTGGCGGTGCTCGACCGGATCCGGCACTCGCTTGAGGCCGCACACTCCGGCGCGCACCCGCGCTTCACGGTCAGCTTCGGAGTGACCGACAGCGCCGTCGCGGGTTCGATCGAGCAGCTGCTCCAGATCGCCGATGCGGGCCTCTACCGCTCCAAGCAAAACGGTCGAGACCGTGTAACGGTCGCCGACTCGCTCTCGGGGGAGGAGACGTCCGAGCACGCACCAGCCGACCCTGTCGCTGAGGCGAACGGACATCAAGGTCCGAAGGCTCACCCGAACGGCGACGCACGCGGCGGCGCTAACGGCGCGGGCAACGGCAACGGCAGCACCGATGGCAGCCCAGCCACCGCGAGAAGGCGGACGAAGACGCCGGCGTTGCATGACGCCGCAGACGAGCCGGATCCGCCCGCGGGCGGCCTCGAGATCAGATGAGCAGTATCTCCGTGCTCGTTCGTTGAGATGATCTGAGCTGACACGCGCTCCGCTCACTGGGGCTCGCTTGATGATCGATCCGCTGACGTTGCCAAAGGCCGAGCTGCACCTTCACATCGAAGGGACGCTCGAGCCCGAGCTGATGTTCGAGCTCGCTCGGCGCAACGGCGTCCGCCTCCCATACGCCAACGCGGACGCGGTTAGGCGCGCGTACAGGTTCACCAGCCTGCAGTCGTTTTTGGACGTCTACTACCGGGCGTGCTCGGTGCTCATCCACGAGCGGGATTTCTACGAGCTCACTGCCGCTTACCTGGGCCGTGCACAGGCCCAGGGCGTTCGTCACGTCGAGATCTTCTTTGACCCACAGACGCATACCGCTCGCGGCGTTCCGTTCGCGACCGTCGTTGGCGGCATCGGCCGAGCCTTGACCGAGGCGCGGCAGCGCGGGATCTCGTCGCACCTGATCATGTGCTTCCTGAGGGATCTCCCAGCTGACGACGCGATGGCCGCCCTGGAGGAGGCGGATGCGCACCGGGACCTGATCTTCGGCGTCGGCCTCGATTCCGCCGAGGTAGGCAATCCACCGCAGAAGTTCCGGGACGTGTTCGAGCGGGCGACCAGCGCTGGGTTCCGCGCTGTTGCGCACGCCGGCGAAGAGGGGCCGCCCGATTACATCTGGCAGGCGCTCGACGTGCTCGGCGCGGAGAGGATCGATCACGGTGTCCGCTGCCTGGAGGACCGCAGTCTCGTGCAGCGCCTCGAGGCCGATCGCATACCGCTGACCGTCTGCCCGTTCTCGAACGTCAAGCTGCGAGTCGTTGAAACGCTCGAGCAGCACCCGCTGGCGACGATGCTCGAGCACGGCCTCCGAGCCACCGTCAACTCCGATGACCCGGCCTACTTCGGCGGATACGTCGGCGAGAACCTCGCCGGGGTTGCCGATGCCTTGGGGCTCGACGACGACGCACTCGTGACGCTAGCCCGCAACAGCTTCGAAGCGGCGTTCCTCGACGACGCCGCCCGCGCGCGCCACCTCGCTGAACTTGACGCCGCGCTCGGCGTCGCTGGCTGACTCCAGCCGGCGCGCACGTCCCTGCTTACTCGGGAGCGAAAACGATGTCCTGCGCTCCGTGCCAGAGGGTCATCTCGCCCAGCGGCCGTAGGTTCTCGTTGCCCTCGAACACGGTAAGGAAGTGGTTGCCCGCCAGCTGGCCGACGATGCTCGAGAAGCTGCAGCCGCCGTAGGGCAGGAGGATCTCGGTCTCGCTGAAGCCGCCGGGGTAGAGAAGGATCTGGCCGGGCGCCGGGTGGCTCGTGTGATTCTCGAAGCCGACGCCGATGTCGAAGTCACCGAGCGGGATCCATGTCGCCTCGCCGCTCCAGCGCACGTGGATCACCTTCTGCTCGAACGGCAGCAGCTTTGCGAACGCTTCGCACGTCTTGGGCGCACGCTCCTGCTCGAGACCGGCACGGAACGTGTAGGGGCCGGCGGTGATCGATAGCGTGGTCATGGGTTCTCCGTTTGGATCGCGGGAGTCATCTGACGAGCTCGACGAATCTCGTCGTCGCGTCGATCGCGGCCGCTACATCTTCGACCCTCACAGACTCGGCCGGGTTGTGGCTGACACCGCCCACACAGCGGACGAACAGCATCGCGACGGGCGTGATCGTCGAAAGCATCACGGCGTCGTGGCCGGCTCCGCTGGAGAGGCGGACGACGCGGTGGCCGGACGAGGCAACCGCCTCGGCGACGAGTTCTGTGAGTCCTTCCGAGCAGCTCACCGCAGGAGTCTCCTGCAGGACCTCCCACTCGAGCACACAGCCACGACGCTCGGCGATCGCCCCGGCGCGCTCGCGCAAATGGGCAATGACCGACTCCCGGACGGAGTCCGAGACTTGGCGGACGTCGAGGCTCAGCGCTACCCGGCCCGGGATCACGTTGCTCGCGCCGCCCTGCACCTCGAGCTCTCCGACCGTCGCAACGACGCCGTCCTCATCGCGTGCGAGCGCCTCGACGGCGCTCACGAACTCAGCTGCTGCACACAGGGCATCGCGACGCAGCGCCATGGGCACCGTGCCCGCATGACCCGCTTCGCCGGCGAACGTCACGCGGGCGCGGGTCTGCCCGGTGATCGCGTCGACGACGCCAAGCGGAACCCCGTCGGCCTCGAGCACCGGACCCTGCTCGATGTGGACCTCGTAGTAGCCGATCACATCGGCCGGATCGCGGCGGGCGCTCGCTAGTCCATCCGGGTCACCGCCAAAGGAGCGCAGTGCGTCCGACAATGTGACGCCGTCGGCATCGCGCCGACCCAGTGAAGCGGAGTCGAAGCGGCCGGCGACAACGCTGCTGCCCAGATAGCCGGTTCCGTACCGGACCCCCTCCTCATCTGCGAACGCGAGCACCTCGACGTCGTACGGCAACGCGCGGCCTTGATCGCGCAGTCGCTCGACGCACGCGATCGCGACCAGCACCCCGAGGCTGCCGTCGTACCGGCCTGCATCGCGGACAGTGTCAAGGTGAGAGCCGATCAGCAGGGTCCTGGGCTCACCGCCGCCGGCGAGGCGGCCGATCACGTTTCCGAGCCCGTCGCGCCGGGTCCGTAACCCCGCCGCCTCCATCCACTCGCGCACCGTCTCCCCGGCCTGCCAGAGCGCGGGCGTCGCGAAGCGCCGCGTCAGGCGGCCCTCCTCCTCGCTAAAGGCGGCGAGTTCATCGCAGCGGCGAAGGGTCGCCGCTGCGTAATTCATTGAGTCGCTCATCGGTGTGCCATTTGCCCGCGACGATGGCGGTGAGCGAGACTACCGCTGTGGAGCTGCTTCAGACCGACAACTGGGACGAGGCGCTCGAGCTGAAAGCAGCGCATCCGGACGCGGTCCCGATCGCCGGCGGCACGGACCTGATGGTCGAGCTCAACTTCGACCGCATCCGTCCACCCGCCATCCTCGACCTCACGCGCGTCGCGGAATTGACCGACTGGTGGCCCGAGAACGGTCGTCTGCGCGTAGGCGCCGGTGTCACCTATTCGCGCCTGATTGGTGAGCTCGGCGAGTACCTGCCTGGGCTGTCAATCGCCTCGCGCACGGTGGGATCGCCGCAGATCCGAAACCGCGGGACCGTCGGTGGCAACCTCGGTACTGCTTCTCCCGCCGGAGATGCCCTGCCGCCCCTGTTCACGGCTGATGCCGAGGTCGAACTCGCCTCCAACGCCGGCACACGCCGGATCCCGATCGGTGAGTTCGTGACCGGGCCGAAGCGCAACTGCCTCGCCGACGACGAGCTGATCGCGGCCTTCCATGTGGCTCCGGCCGATGGCCCCCAGCAGTTCGCCAAGATCGGCAGCCGCAACGCGATGGTGATCGCGGTCTGTTCGCTGGCGCTCTCGATCCGGCCGGAGCTGGGATCTGTCGCTGCGTGCATCGGTTCGGCGGGGCCGACGCCGATCCGGTGCGGCGAGGCGGAGCGCTTCATCGCCGGCGTCCTCGACGAGCACGATCTATGGGGCACGCGCGCACCGATACCAGAGGCGGCACTGGCCGGCTTTGGCGAGCGCGTGGAGCGTGCCGCACGCCCGATCGACGACGTGCGTGGGACGGCCGGCTATCGACATCACGCGCTCGGCGTGCTTGCACGGCGGACACTTACGTGGGCCTGGAAGGCGTACCGATGCGCCTGACCATGACCGTCAACGGTGAGCAGCGGGAAGTCGACGGGGTATGGGAGGGGGAGAGCCTGCTCTACGCACTGCGAGAGCGTCTGGACCTCCCCGGGTCGAAGAACGCATGCGAGCAGGGCGAGTGCGGATCGTGCTCGGTCTACCTCGACGGCCAGGTCGTGTGCTCGTGCCTGGTGCTCGCCGGACAGGCGCAGGGGCGCGATCTCGTGACCGTCGAGGGGATCGCGGGCGGGGACGGGCTGCACGAGGTGCAACGTGCCTTCGTCGAGGCCGGTGCTGTGCAGTGCGGGTTCTGCACGCCGGGGCTGATCGTCGCAAGCCATGACCTCCTGCGCCGCAGCCCGCAGCCGAGCGATCCCGAGATCCGCGAGGCGCTGGCCGGCAACCTGTGCAGGTGCACTGGCTACGAGAAGATCCTCGATGCCGTCCGCCTGGCCGCTCAGCGGATGGCGGAGGCTCGCATATGAGCACCGTGCCCGCCGCTCCGACGAGGGAGCGAGTGCCCGCGGAGATCCACCGCCCCGGGGTCATCGGAACGACGACCGTGCGCGCCGACGGCATCCCGAAGGTCAGGGGCGAGTTCGAGTACTCCTCGGACATGCGGATGGACGGGATGTTGTGGGGCGCGACGCTGCGCAGCGCCCACCCGCGCGCGGATATCTGGTCGCTCGACGTCTCGCGCGCGCTCGCAATCCCCGGCGTGCGCGCGGTGCTCACGCACGAGGACGTTCCCGGCCGCAAGGTGTACGGAATGGAGCGGGCCGATCAGCCGGTGCTCGCCTGGCAGCACGTTCGCTACCAGGGCGAGCCGGTCGCGATCGTCGCCGCCGACGGTCCGGAGACTGCTCGCCGCGCGATTGATGCGATCGAGGTCGACTACGAGGTTCTCGAGCCGCTGACCGATCCAGAACGAGCGATGGCAGCGGACGCACCCCAACTCCACCTGTCCGGGAACGTCCTGCGCCACGTGCCGATCATCCACGGCGACCCCGAGGCGGACGCCGAGGTCGTCGTCACCGGTGAGTACGAGGTTGGCATGCAGGACCAGGCGTTCCTCGGGCCAGAGTCGGGGCTCGCGGTCCCGGACGGCGAGGGCGGAGTCGACCTCTATGTCGCGACGCAGTGGCTGCACGTCGACCTCGACCAGATCGCTCTGAGCCTGGACCTGCCGCCCGAGAAGGTGCGACTGGTCCTGAGCGGCGTGGGCGGAGCGTTCGGCGGCCGCGAGGACCTGTCGATGCAGATCCATGCCTGCATGCTCGCGCTGCACACCGGGCGCCCGATCAGGATGGTCTATAACCGCGAGGAGTCGTTCTTCGGCCACGTCCACCGCCATCCATGCCGGATGCACTACGAGCACGGCGCGACGCGCGAAGGACGGCTCGCGTACGTCCGCGCCCGGATCGTGCTCGACGGCGGTGCATATGCCTCGAGCTCGACAGCCGTGTGCTTGAACGCGGCGTGCTTCGCCGCCGGGCCGTACGAAGTCCCCAACGCTCGGATCGATTCCTACGTGATCTATACGAACAACCCGCCTTGCGGCGCGATGCGCGGGTTCGGCGCCGTCCAGGTCGCCGTCGCGCACGAGGCGCAGATGGACAAGCTCGCCGCCGCCCTGGACGTGGACCCCGTGGAATTGAGGATCGCCAACGCGATGCGGCCGGATACGCGATTGCCGACCGGTCAGGCGGTCGGCGAGCCGGCGCCGGTCGCGGAGCTGCTCGCGCGCGTGCGCGAGATGCCGCTGCCGCCGCCGGCGCCCGCCGACGGTCGCGACCTGCGCGAGCTGCCCGGCGGCGTCTCCAACACGACCCATGGCGAGGGCGTACGTCGCGGCGTCGGTTACGCGGTTGGCTTCAAGAACGTCGGCTTCTCAGCGGGGTTCGACGACTACTCCACCGCGCGTGTGCGCCTCTCGATCGACGGCGGCTTGCCGCTGGTGGAGGTACACACGGCCGCCGTCGAGGTCGGCCAGGGCCTCGTCACCGTCCAGGCCCAGATAGCGCGCACCGAGCTAGGCGTCGAACGCGTCGCCGTGCTGACGGCCGACACGCAGGTTGGTTCAGCCGGGTCGAGCTCGGCCTCGCGCCAGACGTACGTGACGGGCGGCGCGGTCAAGGCGGCGTGCGAGGCAATCCGTGCCCGACTCGACGCCGATCCGCGGACGATGACGACGGACGAGCTCGCCGAGCTGCTCGGCGATGACGCGATCGAGGAGACGGTGGAGTGGCGTCACCGCGAGACCTACCCGCTCGACGAGAACGGCCAGGGCGACGCCCACCTCCAATTCGCGTTCTCCGCCCATCGCGCCATCGTCGACGTCGATCTCGAGCTCGGTCTGGTCCGGGTCGTCGAACTCGCTACGGCACAAGAGGTCGGCAGGGCGATGAACCCCCAGGCACTCGAAGGCCAGATCCAGGGCGGGACCGCCCAGGGTCTCGGCCTGGCTTTGCTGGAGGAGATCCAGGTCAAGGACGGCAGGGTGCTCAACGCGTCGTTCACCGACTACCTGCTGCCGACGATTCTCGATATGCCGCCGATGCAGATCGAGATCCTCGAGCATGCCGATCCGGAGGCACCGTACGGACTCAAGGGAGTGGGGGAGCCCCCTCACATATCGACGCCGCCGGCGATCCTCGCCGCACTGCGCGCCGCCAGCGGCCGCCCGCTCACGCGCGTCCCGGTCCGGCCGGAGCACATCGTCGTGCTCGAGGACGCAGAAGTGCCGCTCTCGATGGCCGAGCTCGGCTCGCTGTTCGAGCACTCGCCCTGGGTTGCCGAGGCGGCGTGGCAAAGGCGCCCCTTCGCCGGCGTCGCCGAGCTCCACGCCGCGCTCGAGGCGGCGTTGCGCGAGGCGCCCCGCGGGCGTCAGATCGAGTTGATCCGGGCGCATCCCGAGCTCGCCGGCCGTGAGGCTCAGGGGCACACGCTGACGCGCGAGTCGACGTCCGAGCAGGCCTCCGCAGGGCTCGATCGACTCACCGCGGACGAGCTCGAAGCACTCACGCGCCTGAATCGCTCCTACCGGGAGCGATTCGGGTTCCCGCTGATCGTGTGCGTGCGCGAGCACACCAAGGACTCGATCATCGCGTGGGGAGCCGCCCGACTCGAGCACTCGCGCGAGCAGGAGATCGGGATCGCGCTCGACGAGATCGCGAAGATCGCGCGGCTCCGCCTCGTGGACCTGCTGGCGGAGGCCTCGTGAGCGGAATCACCACGCACGTGCTCGACACCGCGCGCGGGCGTCCCGCGGCGGGAGTGCCGGTAGTGCTCGAGCGTGCGGACGATTCGGGCTGGCGGCCGGTCGGTAGCGGCACGACCAACGCCGACGGGCGTGCGAACGACCTGCTCTCATCTGCCCCGCAGGAGGGACGCTACCGGCTGACCTTCGACACCGGCGCCTACTTTCGGGCGGTCGGCGAAGCGGGCTTCTACCCCGAGGTGTCGGTGACCTTCGACGTCCGTCCCGGAGAGGACCATTACCACGTGCCGCTGCTCCTCAGTCCGTTCGGGTACAGCACATATCGAGGGAGTTGACGGATGACGATCGTCCTGAGCCACGCCGGGTACGGAAAATCCGAGGTCCGCCTCGTCAAGGTCTCGCGCCGGCCCGACGGCCACGAGCTGCGCGACCTCACGGTCGACGTCGGGCTCGAGGGCGACTTCGACGCGGCGTACATCGACGCAGACAACAGCGGGCTGCTCGCCACCGACACGATGCGCAACGTGGTGTACGCGCTCGCCAAGGAGTGCCCGATCGAGGAGCTCGAGTCGTTCGGAGCGCGGCTCGCCCGGCACTTCCTCGAGGCCGGGCCGGGCGTCACGCGCGCGCGTGTGCACATCGTCGAGCACCCGTGGGTCAGGCTCGAGGCCGGCGGGCGCCCCCACGAGCACGCCTTCCAGCGCGGGAGCGGCGGCAACCGTGTCGCGACCGTGGCCGGCGACGGCGGCGAGCCACAGATCGAGGCGGGGATCGATGACCTATCGGTGCTGAAGACCACAGGCTCTGGGTGGGAGGGATTTCTGCGCGACCGGTACACGTCGCTCGCGGAGACCTCCGACCGGGTCCTGGCGACGATCATCACAGCGCGGTGGTCCTACGGTCCTCCGGACATCGACTTCGGAGCGTCCTGGCTGGCGGTGCGTCAAACGATCCTCGACGCCTTCTCAGACCATTACAGCCCTTCGGTCCAGTTCACGCTGCACCACATGGGCAAGGCCGTCCTCGACGCTCGCCCTGAAGTCGAGCGGATCCGCTTCTCGCTGCCCAACCGGCACCACCTGCTCTACGACCTGGAGCGCTTCGGGCTCGAGAACGAGAACGAGATCTTCCATGCGACCACCGAGCCGTATGGACTGATCGAAGGGACGGTCGAGCGCTCGCCAGCCGACCGGCGGCAGTGACCGGCCGACTCAGCTGCGCGCGCGGAGGTGCTCGCCGACGAGCGGGATCACTGCGCTGCCATAGGCGGCCAGGGTCGCCTCCTGGGCGTCGTGCTGCAGGTAGAGGCCGAAGTGGCCGACGCCGAGGTCCGCCAGCTCTCTCAGGCGCGCGACCTGGGTCTCGGGCGGCCCGATGATGCAGAAGCGCTCGACGATCTCGTCGGGTACGAACTCGGTGTCGGGGTTGCCGGCGCGTCCGTGCTCGTTGTAGTCGTATCCCTCGCGTCCCGCGATGTAGTCGGTCAGGCTCGTCGGGACCGCGGCGCCGTCGCTGCCGTAGCGGGCCACCAGGTCAGCGACGTGGTTTCCGACCATCCCGCCGAACCAGCGGCACTGATCGATTGCGTGTGCCCGTGACGCTTCGCTGCCGTCGGTCACATACGCGGGCGCGGATACGCACATCGTGAGGGCGTCTGGGTCGCGGCCGGCGGCCGCCGCGGCATCCCGAACGGCCTTGATGCTCCACGCCGCGATGTCGGGATCGGCGAGCTGCAGGATGTAGCCGTCCCCGACCTCGCCCGCCACCTTGAGCGCCTTCGGCCCGTACGCTGCCACCCAGATCGGCAAGCGGCTGTCGGGGTTCCACGGAAAGCGCAGGGTGCTGCCCTTGTACTCGACCGCGTCGCCGTTGGCGAGGCCGCGAATCACCTCAACGCACGCGCGTAGGTCGGCAAGGTTCACGGGTTTGCCGTTGAGCGTCCGCACCGCGGAATCGCCGCGCCCGATGCCGCACACGGTGCGGTTGCCGTACATCTCGTTCAGCGTCGCGAACAGCGATGCCGTCACGGTCCAGTCGCGGGTCGCGGGGTTGGTCACCATCGGCCCGACGATCAGCTTGTGCGTCTCGTCGAGGATCCGGCTGAAAATCACGAACGGCTCTTCCCACAGCAGGTGCGAGTCAAAGGTCCACGCATGAGTGAAGCCGTACGTTTCCGCCGTTTTGGCGAGTTCGATCACGCGTGCCGCCGGCGGATTGGTTTGGAGGACGACTCCGAAGTTCATGGCTACCCCTTTGCTGTCAGTGCACCGACTCCGGCGAGCACTCGCCCCACCGTCCGGCCGTATGCGTCGATCGCGACGGCGAGTGCCGGCTCGGGCGAATCCTCGATCGGCGCGTGTGAGATTGGCGGATCGGACTGCGCGAAGATCATCGCCGTCGGCACGACCCGGCCAATCTCGGTGGCGTCGTGGAGCGGGCCGCTCGGGATCGGGTCGAGCTCGTCGCCGCCCGCCTCGTGCACACTCGCGCGCGCAAACTCCACCAGCTTCGCGTCGAACGGCGTCGGCGTGGCGCGGAACACGTCGCGCACCTCGAGCGTGCAGTTGAACTCCTCTGCGGCGCGACGGCACGAGCCCTCCGCCTCGGCGAACATCGCCGCGAGTGCGTCCGGATCGAGGTGGCGCTGGTCGAGCTGCATCTCTGTGCTGCCGGCGACGGCGGTGATCACTCCCGGGAGCGAGTGCAGGCGCCCGACCGTGCCGACGCCACCATGCTCAATCGCGCTTTCCCGGATCTCGAGGGCCGCACGCGCGGCGGCCGCGAGCGAGTCCTGGCGGAGCCGCATGGGCGTCGATCCGGCGTGTGCCGCCTGACCGGTGAACGTGATCAGGTGGCGCTCGACCCCGACGGTTCCGCTGACCGCGGAGGCGAGGCGATCGCCGTCGAGCAGGACGGGCCCCTGCTCGATGTGGAGCTCGAGATAGGCGATCGCGCCGTCGAGACGAGCCGACGCGGCGACCGCGCGGTCGAGGTCGATACCACAGCTCGCGAGCGCGTCGGCCAGCGTCATGCCGTCCTGATCGACCAGATCGCGAACCTCGTCGGGCACGAGCGTCCCGGCGCACGCCGACGAGCCGAGCAGGCTGCGGCTGAACCGCGCGCCCTCCTCGTCGGCCCAGTCGACGAACCGCACGCTGATCGGCGGCCTGGAACCGGCGCGAGCGAGCTGGCGAACTGTCTCGAGCGCGGTCATCAGCCCAAGCGCGCCGTCGAGCCAGCCGCCGTCGGGGACGGCATCGATGTGCGAGCCGACGATCAGGAACTGCTCGTCGTCGCCGTCGAGGAGCGCCCACAGGTTGCCGGCCTCATCGCGCTCAGGCTCGAGGCCGATCTCGTTCAGCTTGGACGTCAGCCACGCGCGCGCGTCGAGCCATTGCGGCGTCCATGCCAGCCGCTTGGCTCCGGCGAACCGCCCGCCACTCTGTGACGCGAGCTCGTCGAGGTCGGCTATTACCGCCTGCGGATCGAGCCGCACATCGGTCATGCCGCGACCTGGACGGCGCCCCGCAGCGACCGCGGGACGAAATGGCCGTGGCCGGGATCGGTCTTGATCTCACCGCGGTCGTAGACGAGCGTCCCCCGACAGAGCGTGTGGCGCACGCTCGCGCTCGCCGTCTCGCCCTCGAACAGGTCGTAGTCGACGTTCATGAACGAATTCGCCTTGCCGTAGGGGCGAGGCGCCGCCGGGTCGAGCACGACCACGTCCGCGTCCTTGCCGGGCGCGATCGCGCCCTTGTCGTGAAGTCCGAATCGCCGAGCGACCGTCGTGCTCGTAAGAGCGACGAGCTGCGAGCGGCTGATCCGGCCGGGGACGACTCCCTCGTCCCAAAGCTTCGCGAGGCGGTGCTGGATCAGCGCGAGCCCGTTCGGCACGAGGCTGAAGTCGTCGAGCCCGCGCGACTTCTGCTCGTCGTTGAACGGACAGTGGTCCGTCGAGATGCTCTCGAGCACGCCTCGCTGGAGGTAGGCCCACAGCGGGTCGTAGTTCGATGCATCACGCAGCGGCGGCGAGCAGATGTACCGGCAGCCCTCGACCCCCGGCCGGCGCAAGTCGTCGATGGTGTTGGTCAGGTATTGGACGCACGTCTCGCCGGTCACCGCCGCCCCTCGCTGCTGCGCCGCATCGATCTCCGCGGCGGCGGCCTCACACGTGACGTGGACGACGAACAACGAGGCGCCGGACTGCTCCGCGATCCTGGCCGCGCGCCCCGTGGCCTCGGCCTCGACCCACTCGGGCCTGGTGAGCGCGTGATGGATGGCGGATGTGTCCCCGCGGGCGAGCGCGCGCTTTACGAGCAGATCGACGATGTCGCCGTTCTCGGCATGCACCATCGTGAGCGCGTCGAGGTCGCGGGCGCGCTCCATGCACGCGGCGAGCTCGTCGTCGCGAACCATCAGCGCACCCTTGTAGGCCATGAAGAGCTTGAACGAGCACACGCCGGCCTCGGTCATGGCGGCCATCTCCTCGATCACCGGCTCGCTTGCGTTCGTGATCGCCATGTGAAAGCCGTAGTCGACGTGCGCGGCCCCGTCGGCGCGGCCGCGCCACTCGTCGAGCGTCGAGGAGAGGTCATCCGGGTGCTGCTGAATCGCGAAGTCGACGAGGCAGGTCGTGCCGCCCGCGGCCGCTGCCTGCGTGCCGGTGTTGTAGTCGTCGATCGACATCGTTCCCATGAACGGCATCGACAGGTGCGTGTGGTTGTCAATCAGCCCCGGGAGCACGAAGCACCCCGCCGCGTCGATCACCTCGGCCCCCTCGGGAGCGTCGACATGACCGACTGCGGCGATCTTCTCCCCGTCGATCAGGACGTCGCCGTCGAACTCGCCGTCGGCGGTCACGACGGTTCCGCCTGCGATCAGGGTGCTCTGACTCATGGCTTGGCCTTTCTCGCTCTCATTTGTGCCGCGGGAAGCTGTAGTCCACGCTCGAGCGATGCTCGGGCCAGCGCTCGGTGACCACCTTGGCTCGGGTGTTGAACAGCACCCCCTCGCGCCCATACATGTGCAGATCGCCGAACAGGCTGTCCTTCCAGCCGCCGAAAGAAAACGGCGCTGTCGGGACCGGGATCGGGACGTTGATGCCGACCATGCCGGCCGTGACACGCGTGCGGAACTCCCGGGCCAGGCCGCCGTCATTCGTGAAGATCGCGGCTCCGTTGCCGTACGGATTGGCGTTGACGATCGTGAGCGCCTCCTCGAACGAGTCGGCGCGCAGCACGACGAGCAGGGGACCGAAGACCTCTTCCTGGTAGACGTCCATCTCCGTCGTGACGTGGTCGAGCACGCTCGGGCCGATGAAGAACCCGACCTCGTCGTCGCCGAAGCGCTCGCGGCCGTCGAGCGCGACGGTTGCGCCGTCGCGCTCGCCGCGGCCGATGTAGTCAGAGACTCGCGCCCGCGCCTGCGCACTCACGAGCGGCCCCATCTGGCTGTCGCCATCTGAGCCCGGTCCGACGACCAGCTCGCGCCCGCGCTCGACGACGCCGCGCACGAGCGCATCGCCTGTCTGCGCTCCCACCGCGACCACTGCGCTGATCGCCATGCAGCGCTGGCCTGCGCTCCCGAACGCCGCGGACGCGACGGCGTCGGCGGCGGTGTCCAGATCGGCGTCGGGCATCACGACCGCGTGGTTCTTCGCGCCTCCGAGCGCCTGCACGCGCTTGCCGTGCGTGGTCGCCGTCTGGAACACGTAACGCGCGATGGGGGTCGAGCCGACAAACGACACTGCGTCGATCCCCGGATGCACGAGCAGCGCATCGACAGCCTCGCGGTCGCCGTGGATGACGGAGAACGCACCGGTCGGCAGCCCCGCTTCGGCGAGCAGTCTTGCGAGCACCAGAGACGCGGATGGATCGCGCTCGCTCGGCTTCAGGATGAACGTGTTGCCGCACGCGAGCGAGATCGGGAACATCCACATGGGGACCATGCTCGGGAAGTTGAACGGGGTGATTCCAGCGCAGACGCCCAGCGGTTGGCGGTAGCTGATCGAGTCGACCAGCGTCGAGATCTGCTCACTGGCCTCGCCTTTCAGCAGGTGCGCCAGCCCACACGCGAACTCCACCACCTCGAGGCCTCGCTGGACCTCTCCGGCCGCATCCTCGCGTGTCTTCCCGTGCTCCGACGTGACGACCGCCGCAAGCTCGTCCGCATGCTCGGCCACGAGCTCCCGGAATCGGAAAAGGATCGCCGTACGGCGAGCCAGCGATACCTCGCTCCAGCTCTCGAAGGCCTGCCGCGCCGAGGCGACTGCGCGATCGACCTCATCCGCGCCGGCGAACGCGACGCGGCGCTGGACCGATCCGGTGGCGGGGTCGAACACCTCGCCGTACCGCGCAGCGGCGGTGTGCTCGGTGCCGTCGATCCAATGACCGACCAGGGTCTGGGGTTCCGTCACCGGCGATGCGGTCATGACGTGGTCATGCGGTCGGAACCCCCATGTGTTCGGAGAGCATGACGAGCACGTCGCCAAGTCTTCCGACGAGATCTTCGAGGATCGGGCGATCGCACACCAGCGGCGGCGCGATCTGAATGACCGTGTCCCCGCGGTCGTCGCCACGGGCGATCAGCTGCGCCTGGATCAGCGCGCCGGGTAGGCACTTTCGGAGCAGCTCCTCCCTCTGCGGGGCGTCAAAGCGACTCGCGGGACCGTCCGGCACGAGCTCGACCGCCCAGAAGAAACCACTTCCGCGGATGTCGCCGACAATCGGCAGCGAGCGGAGCGACTCGAGCAGTTTGGCCAGGTGAGGCTCGTGCTCGCGAACGTTGTCGAGCACCTGCTCTCGCTCGAACAGCTCGAGATTCTTCAGCGCGATGGCAGCCGAAAGTGGATGACCGGCGAAGGTGATGCCGTGGAGCAGCGTCCGGCCGGCGTCGTAGAGCGGAGCGGCGACCCGGTCCGAGGCCAGCACGGCGCCCATCGGCGCGTACGCGGATGTGAGGCCCTTGGCCGTCGTGATCAGGTCGGGGACCGTCTCGAAACGGGTCATCCCGAACCACTCGCCCAGCCGGCCGAACCCCGTTATCACCTCGTCGGCGACGAGCAGGATGCCGTGGCGGTCGCAGATCTCGCGCAGCCCCGCGAAGTAGCCGTCCGGCGGTTGCAGGCAACCGCCTGCGTTCTGCACCGGCTCGGCGATGATCATCGCGATCGTCTCCGGCCCCTCGCGTTCGACGACGGCCTCCACCTCATCGAGCAGCAGTGACGTGAGCTCAGGCCCGGACTCGGACCTCCGGAACTCATTCGTGTTCGAGACGTGGAAGGTCTCGATGGCCGGTGGGCCGAACTGCTCCTTGAAGCCCGGCACACCCGTCAACGCCAGCGCGCCGAGCGTCACCCCGTGGTATGCCCGATCGCGCGCGATCGCCTTGGTGCGCCCCGGCTCGCCGTTGGCGACGTGGTACTGACGGACCAGCTTCCACGCGGCCTCCACCGCCTCTGAGCCACCGCTGGTGAAGAACACGTGGTCAAGCGAGCCCGGCGCGATCTCCGCCAAGCGCCCGGCCAGTTCGACCGCCGCGGGGTGGGCCACTCCCCAGTTGGTCGCAAACGGCAGCTCGATCAGCTGCCGACTCGCGACCTCGGCCATCTCGGCGCCATACGAGTATCCGAGCTGGGCGCAGAACAGGTTCGAGAGGCCGTCGAGGTGGCGTCTGCCGAGGCTGTCGACCACGAAGACCCCCTCGCCCCGCTCGAGCACGAGCAGCTCGACCTCGCCGTCGCGAGCACCACCGTTGCGCGCGAAATGAAGAAGCAGATGGTCGGTGGCGGTGACCGTCGCGCCCATGTGTAGACGAAGATAGGTCACCGAAGGCGCTCTAGACTAGGCCTCGATTACCTTTAGCAGCTAGAGCCTAAGGCTATAGGTCAAGAAACGAGACCGATGTGACGCTTCAGCAACTCGCCTGCTTCTGCATGACGGCGCATGAGGGATCCTTCAGCGCCGCCGCGCGGCGCATGCGGTTGTCGCAGCCTTCTGTCTCCGATCAGGTACGCCGCCTCGAGGCCGAACTGGGCGCCACGCTGGTCAGCAGCACCGGCCGGGGGGTGAAGCTGACCAGCGATGGGCAGACTTTCCTGGTCCATGCCGAGCGCGTTCTGGCGGACGCCGACGAGGCATCGAACAGCGTCGGGCACCGTATGGACGCGAGCTCGCGCGTGGTTTCTCTGGGGCTTACGCGGAATGCGCCCTACTACCCGATCGACGAGTTCGTCGAGCGTGCGGTCGCGACGATCCCTGACCTCCAGCTTCGCCTCCCGGGACAGAATTCGGCGCTCGTCGCCGCGGCGGTCCGCGAAGGCGATCTCGAGGCGGCGCTTGTGATCCTGCCCGTTGACCCCGAAGGGCTCGAAGTGCGTCCCCTCTTCAGCGATGAGGTCCTCTTCGTCAGTGCGGATCCGGGTCGCACGCGGCGGCGGGTTCGGACGGAGGATCTCGCCGACGCGCCGCTAATCCTCTACGACACCACCGCCGGCTTTGCCGACCCGACACGCCGTCAGCTCGCCGCCCGTGCGCAGGCGGCGGGCGTGTCCCTGATTCCGAGATTCGAGGTCGAGCATCCCGAGACCGCCTTTCAGCTGGCGGCGAAAGGGCTCGGGGACACGGTCGCCGCCCGGGCTCTGACCCGAAGCCCTGCCTTTCCTTCGGGTCTGTCGACTGCCGGCTTTGCCGAGCCACTGTTCGACAGCTTCGCCCTGATCACCCCACCCGGCGCGATTCCACCCGTCGTTCAGGCGCTCACGCACGTGCTTGAGGAATGGGCGGCGGAGCTGACGGATCGGCAAAAGAAATCCTAGGGCAGCCCGCTCGCAGGCGTCCGCCGGCGATTGGCATGATCGGCGCATGAAGCTCCAGCCTGATTACCCCGTGGTCACCGAGCGCTTGCGTCTGCGCCCGCTGTCGACCACTGACGCGGCGGCTCTACTGGCCTACAGGTCAATTCCCGAAGTCTGCAGGTTTGTCCCGTTCCGTCCGATGACCCGCGAGGTGATTGCAGAACGTCTACGCGGCGATTGGTCCCGGAGCGGGATCGAGGCCGAGGGCGATGCCCTCACGCTGGGCGTCGAGCTGAGTTCATGTGCCCAGGTGATCGGGGATGTCGTGCTCTTCTTCAGAAGTGCCGAGCACCGGGGCGGTGAGGTGGGTTGGGTGTTTCATCCTGGCCATTCCGGTCACGGCTACGCGACTGAGGCGACGCACGCTTTGTTGCACCTTGCTTTCGACCAACTCGGGCTTCACAGGGTGACCGCGAAGGTGGATAGCCGCAACGAGCCCTCGCTTCGGCTTGCCGACCGGCTTGGGATGCGACGTGAAGCTCACCTGGTGAGCAACGAGTGGTTCAAGGGCGAGTGGACTGACGAGATCGACTTTGCGCTTCTCGAAGACGAGTGGGTCGCCCAGCACCGGGCCGCGCCTCGGTCATGCGCCTGATCGGCGCTCCCCGCCAGACACAATAATTGGTGTATAGCGGATACGACATACGCTACGCTCCTCCCTGTGCCGCGGGCGAGAGAGCGTGCGAAGGTGGCAATGCGGGTTTCCGCGGTGCGGTTCGGCGACGATCTCTGGCAACTGCTTGAGTCCGAGGCCTCCAGGGTCGGAGTGAGCATCTCCCAATACGTCCGCGAGGCGGCGCTCGCACGTGCCACTGCCGCAGCCGCGGCCCGTGGCGAGGAACCGTTCGAACTTCTAGCCCGGTCCGCCGCGAAGCCACAGGCACAAGGACCCCAGGCGCTGCATGAGAGAGCGACGGCAGCCCGCGAGGCCGCCCGCGCGGCCGGTCAATTGACCGAGGGTGTCGTGGCGGAGGCGCGCCAAGCAATTGAGCACGGTCGGCGGGGCAAGCGCGCGCGTGAGCTCAAAGCCGAAGATCGGGGACGCGGTTGATGCCCGCCAATGGCGCCGGCGGAGTGTCATCAGGGACCAACGAGTCACTGATCCAGCCCACAGCCGAAGTGTTCGACGAGACGGTCCAACGACTGGAGGCGCAGATACGCGAGCTGCGCCCATTGGTCACTGAGCTGCGCTCGCTGATCATCGAGCTGCAGCTAACGGCGGTCGATCACGTGGGTTTGACGGCCGAACTCCAGGACTTCGTCGCGAAAATCGAGCTCGACTTCGATCTCATCGAGGGAGCCCAAGAGCGATAGCGATTCGAGAGGCACACGGATGTCACAGGAAGAGACAGGAGCAGAGACGCTCGAGGTTCGGCTTCGGGTGCTTGTGGTGGATGATGATCCGCTTGTTCGTCGTACGATTCGTGATGTTTTGAGGCCGGCTGGGATGTTGGTTGTGGGGGAGGCTCAGGATGGGCGTGATGCTGTGCGGGCGGCTCGTTATTACAAGCCGGACATTATTTTGTTGGATGTGATGATGCCTGGGGTTGATGGGTTGACGGCGCTTGAGCAGTTGGTGGCTGATCGGGAGGTTGAGTCGAAGATTGTGATTTTGTCGGTTCGTGGCGAGCATGATTTGGGTTATTTGGCTTTGCGGATGGGGGCGATTGGCTATTTGAATAAGGAGCTTGATTTGGGGGTTTTGCCGCGTGTGTTGCGTGATGTGGCGGAGGGTGGTGCGGCTTTGTCGCGGAGTTTTACGGCTGATTTGGCGCGTCGGTTGCGTGATTTGCCTGAGGGTGGGGTTGGGATGCGTCCGGTGCAGAGTGTTTTGACTACGCGTGAGTGGGAGATCGTGGATCAGTTGTGTTTGGGGCGCTCGACTGAGGCGATCGCTGAGGGGCTTGTGCTCTCGACCGAGACGGTTCGCACGCATATCAAGAATGTGATGCGAAAGCTCGATGTGCACTCGCGCGCTGACGTAGTCACGCTCGTGCAACGGCTACGCGCCGGCGACCTGGTTGCGCGCTCCACGTTCGGTCGACCCAATGGCGGACCACCCACCGTGCGGCGCGCCGGCGCCTGGGCTTAGCACCACGGGCCGACTGTTGAGCGCCCGGCGGGTGGCGCCCGCTTGCTCCCGAACTTTGGACGATTTCGTGCGCATATGACGTACAGATCGCCAAAGCTCGCGCCGCACGCTCCGGGCCCCGTGGGCCGGCGACAATGGCAATTGTTTGAGCGCAGCCTCTATGCGCGGTTAACCTCGATGCAGTCGCCGGCTCCACGCGCTTAGCCGACAAGCAGCTTGAAGCCGTGGTCCCACGCGCCCCGCGCGCCGCCGATCTTGACCCACGCGATGCAGATCGCCTCGAGTTCGCGAGAGCCTTCGATTCCGCCGATGTCGATCGTGTCGGACCACCCGAAGTCAGCCAGGACGTCGCGGACCACGCGCTTCGCGTTCTCATCGTCGCCGGCGATCAACATAGTCGGACTGCCCTGTGAAAAGTCGGGGTCAACGAAGTACGGATTGCCGATGGTGTTGAACGCCTTGACGATCTTGGCGTCGGGCAGGGCGCGCTGCACGCGCTCGCCGAGCGAGTCCTCGCCCGAGATCGACAGCTTCGGCGGGAAGCCGCCGGAGAAGTCGAGCGGATTCATGGCATCGATGACCACCTTGCCCGCGAAGTTCTCCGTGCCCGCCTCGGCTATCGCCTCTTCAGCAGCATCGCCCAGAACGGCCAGCACGAGCAACTCACCGAATCCGGCGGCCTCTGAGAACGTGCCAGCCTGAATGCCGGCTCCATCCCCCGATAGCCACTCGCTGAGCTCAGGCTTGGACGGGTCTCGCGATCCGATCATGACCTCGCGGTCGCGACTTCTGAATCCGGCCGCCAACCGCTGCCCAACTTCACCGGTCCCGAGTACGCCCACCCGGCTCTGCGTTGATCCGCCGTTCGTCATGTCTGCTCCTCTTAGATTCGATCGCGCCGCAATCTAGCGACAGCACTAACTGGGGCTGGTCGTGAGCGCTAGGACTTGGGGCAGCGCGCGAGTGCCTGCGGCTGGAGCGCCACGGGCACCGTGCTCCTGACGACCTGCTGGCACACCGTGGCGGCCGCGGACTTGACGGCCGGGGTGGCGCCCTTACCCCCTGGGCGGCACGCGGTCTCGAGCGTGTTCCTGACCGCGGCCGGAATGCCCTGCGTCGAGGCCACAGTCGCCTGGCAGTCTTGCCCGACGGCCTTTTGAAGCGCCGCGGGGTTCGGGTGAGAGCAGTTGGCCTCGAGCGCGGCCCTGAGCTGAGGAGGCAGGCTCGCCGCCTTGGCGGCGTCGGCCCTACACCCCTTGATCTCGCTCCCCTTGGCGTTGTTGAGCGGGTAGAGGGTCACCTGAGAGGTGCCGCTGCCACAACCCGCGGCGATCGCGCCGCTGGCGAGCACAACTGCAGCTAAAGAGATCGAGCGTAGCCCCACGGTCCGCGCCGCAGCTTATACCGAACTCAGACCTAGCGACAACGTGAGCTGTGCCCGCGATGCCAGCGCATATGGCTTCACTAGAGTCGGCTTTGGTGCGAGATCCTCTCGGGCTCAACGAGCGGCTGTTCGCGCTTTGGTACCCGTTCGTCTGCGGGGTCTCCGAGCGCGCGGGGCAGCGCGAGACACGACGCGGGCTGATCAGCCAGGCCCAAGGACGCACGCTTGAGGTTGGTGCAGGCAGCGGCCTGAATCTTCCGCACTACACCGCTGCGACTAGCGAGCTCGTCGTCATCGAGCCGAGTCCACATATGCGAAGACAGCTACAGGCGCGGCTCGAGTCCAAACCACCGCCGGTCGGCTCGTGGAAGCTGGTCGACTGTACGGGCGAGGAGATGCCGTTCGAGGACGAAAGCTTCGACACGCTCACGGCCACCTACGTCCATTGCACAATCCCGGATCCGAGGCGTGCGCTCGCCGAGTTCGCGCGCGTGCTGCGACCCGGCGGGCGCTACCTCTTCCTGGAGCATGTGCACGCAGGCGAGGGCACGGTGCTCGGCCGCGTTCAGGACCTGGTCGAGGTGCCGCATCGCTACGTCGCCGCGGGCTGCCACCCCAACCGTCGCACGGAGGCTCTGCTAGCCAACTCTCCATTCGAGATCGAGCGCCTCGAGCACGGCACGCAGCCCCGGGCTTTCCCGACCGTGAGGCCGACCGTCATTGGCGTGGCACGACGTGTGAGGAAGCCCGAAGCGGTCCGTCCGGCCGAGGGTGGATGATAGTCACCGCTCGTCAGGGCGCGCCGAGGCAGGAAGGCAAACCCCGGAGTGGAGGAGCGTCACCGCGCGCGAACTCTGCGCGAGGCTCGCCCTGACGAGCGCCCTACGACTCCTCTGTTCGGCGACACCGCCCCTGCTGACAGACTGAGGCGATGGCGGCGGAGTTCGGTGGCGAGGTCGTCGGCTATTACGCGAAGTATCGCCGCGGCTACGACTCGTCGGTGATCGGATGGCTCACCGACGTGTTCGCGCTCGATGCCGATTCAACAGTGGTCGATCTCGGCTGCGGCACCGGCCAGCTCGCGATCCCGATCTCGGAGCGCGTCCGAGCAGTGGTCGGGATCGACCCGGTGCCCGAGATGCTTGCGCAGGCGGCGGCTGACGCTGACCGGCGTCGGCGCGCGAACGTCTGCTGGATGCTCGGCTCCGACGACAATCTGGGCGCAGTACGAGCTCTGCTCGGCGCCCGGTTGGCCGACGCGCTGCTCATCGGAAACGCGATCCATCTCATGGACCAGGTCTCTCTCTTCGACAACGTCCGGTCCGTTCTGCGACCGGGCGGGGGTGTCGCCGTGATCGCCAACGGCACTCCGATCTGGCAGCAGGACAGCGCCTGTTCGGAGGCTTTGCGCACGGCGTTGGAAGATTGGTTCGGCACGAAGCTGACGTCGATGTGCGGCACCGATGAGGCCTCGCGTGCGGCATATGCCGGCCTGCTGAGGGCCGCTGGATACACGGACGTCGAAGACACGGTGGTCAGCGAGTACGACGACGAGCTCGATCTCGAGTGGGTGATTGGGCATCTCTACTCGGCGATACCGCAGAGCGAGCTCCCCGCATCCGAGCGGCGCTCCGACTTCGAACAGCTGATCCGGGATGCGCTCGGACCCGCCGCACCGTTCACCGAACACGTCCGCGTTTCGGTGCTGAGTGCGCGCTAGAGCTCTCGCACGGCATTGGCCAGCAGCTGAACGCCGCGGTCCAGTGCAGGCTCTGCCATGAAGGCATGACCGAGCACGAGGCCTGGCGGAACCTCGCCCGTATAACTGTGGAGCGACAGACCTTCGATCCCCACGCGGCTGCGGCTGGCGGCGGCGATCAGGCCCGGCTCGTCGAGCCCGGTCGGCAGA
Organism: uncultured Actinomycetes bacterium; assembly: GCA_963795505.1. Lineage (GTDB taxonomy): Bacteria > Actinomycetota > Thermoleophilia > Solirubrobacterales > Solirubrobacteraceae > Palsa-465. Next base: position 721,972 of record CAWCIB010000008.1, on the reverse strand, counting down.
CCCACCGTGAGGTGCAGGCCGCCGCCTGCGGCCCACGGTCGCCAGTCTGGGAGCTCGCGCTCGAGGGCCGCGATCAACGCCACTCGCCGGGCCGAGTACCGCGCCCGCATCCGACGCAGGTGACGCGCCAGCTCGCCGCGAGCCATGAAGTCAGCCAGGGCGATCTGGCCCGCGACCTCAGAGCCGGCGTCCTCGATCGCCTTGGCCGAGATCAACGCCCAGGAGAGCCACGAGGGCGGCAACATCCAGCCCAGTCGCATCCCCGGCGTCAGTCTCTTGCTCGCCGAGCCGACATATAGGACGCGGTCGGGGGCGAGGCCCTGGAGCGCGCCAACTCGGTCGGCGCACAGCTCGGCGTCGTAGTCGTCCTCGATGATCAGACGGTCACCGCGCTCTGCCCACTCGATCAGCGCGGTCCGCCGCCGCGCGCTCAGCACCGCACACGTCGGGAACTGGTGCGCCGGGGTCACGACGACGGCGTCCGCGTCACTCGCGCTCAGCGCGTCAACGTCGAGGCCATGCTCGTCGACCGGAATCGGCGTCACGCCCAGCCCGGCCTCCTCGACGATCAGGCGATGTGCGTGCCAGCCCGGCTCTTCCAGCGCGACCCGTTCGATGCCGTTGGCGCTCAGCCACCGGCAGATCAGCGATAGGCCCTGACGGAACCCCGTGCAGATCAGAATGTGTTCAGGGTCGGCCGCAGCGCCGCGCACCCGCGCGAGGTAGTCGGCCAGCGCTTCGCGTAGCGCGCCGACCCCGCGCGGATCCCCGTAACCGACCGCGTCGAGCGCCGCCTCGCGCCATGCGGTTCGCAACGAGCGCAGCCAGCGCTCACGTGGGAAGCCGGCCAGATCGGGCAGGCCCGGAGTGAAGTCGTAGGCGAACCGCGGCAGCAGCGAGGGCGTCGCCGGGCGCGGGGGCTGCGCGCGAACTCCAAGCGTCACGCGCACGGGGGCGCCCTGTCGTGTCTCGAGATATCCCTCCGCCGCGAGCTGGTCGTAGGCGGATGTGACGACCCCGCGTGAGATTCCCAGCTCCGCCGCGAGCGCGCGACTCGAGGGCAGGCGCGAACCGGCGGCCAGGCGCCCATGCCTGATGGCGGCGCGCAGCGCGCGCTCGAGCTGCTCGTAGAGCGGCGTCACGCCGGCATGGTCGAGTTCGATCAGCAGGTCAACTGGACCTCTTGAACCTTCCATAACTGGAACTGTACGCAGGGCCAGATCTCCCGTACGGTCTCGGCCATGAACAAGATCACAGTCATAGGAGGCGGAATCGCGGGTCTGACCACGGCAATCACCGCGGCCGAAGGCGGCGCGGGCGTGCGGCTATTCGAGGCGCACGACGAGCTCGGGGGCAGGGCCCGGTCGACCGACGGTGCGTACCAGGCGAACCTCGGACCACACGCGATCTACCAGGGAGGCGTGCTGTGGGACTGGCTCAGTTCGCACAACCTGATGCCGGAGCTCGCGCGCCCGCCGTTGACAGGCGTTCGTTTCCACTACGAGGGCGCAATCCATCGCACGCCGCCGCTCAGCCTGATCCCACCGGGCCTGCGCCTCCGGGGTCGGAAGGCCCCCGTCGAGCAGGCGTTCCGCTCGTGGGTCACCGACCACAGCGACGCCCGTACGGCGGATCTCCTGTCCTCGCTGGCTGGCGTCTACACCTTCTACCACGACCCGGGGGAGCTCTCGGCCGAGTTCGTGTGGGAGCGCACCCAACGGCTGCTGCTCTCGCCTCGCCCGATCGCCAGGTTCATCGTGGGCGGCTGGAGCTCGCTCATCGCGACGATGGAGCGCCGCGCCCGCGAGCTCGGCGTTCAGATCGTGACCGGCCAGCGCGTGGACGCGCTCCCCGAATCACCTGTGATCGTGGCGCTCGAGTTGGGGGACGCCCGCCGCTTGCTAGATGACGACTCGTTGCAGTGGCTGAGCGGCACCACGCTGTGTCTGGACCTCGGTCTGCGCGATCGCCGCGGTGACCCGTGGGTCGTGTCTGACCTCGAGAGCGCGGGATGGATCGAGCGCTTCACGGCACAGGATCCGACGGTGGCGCCGACGGACGAGGCGCTGGTCCAAGCGCAGATGCCGATCAGGCCGCACGAGAGCGCGGACGATGCCGCCGAGCGCCTCGAGTCGGTGCTGGACCTCGGCTTCGAGGGATGGCGGGAGCGCGTGACGTGGCGCCGGCGCCAGGTGATGGACGGCCGTAGCGGGGCGCTCGACATGCCCGGCACGACTTGGCGCGACCGTCCTGCGATCGACCGCGGCGAGGGCGTGTTCCTCTGCGGCGATCAGGTCGCGGCGCCCGGGTGCCTGTCCGAGGTGTCTTTCGCAAGCGCGATCGACGCCGGCAAGCTGGCGCTCAAGCGATCGCGCGGCCGCGTGCTGCGGCCGGCCGCCTAGGCAATCCCCAAGCGCACGGGCGGGCGAATATGCTCTCGTCGTGGGGACGGTCCGAACGGTTTCGGCAGCAGCACGCCGCATGGGGTGGCGCTTAGCGCATCGTGCTGGGTTTGCGACCGGGACGGACATTCGCGCGCTCCGCGCCGAGCTCGCGCTGGCATCGCAGCACCTCAACGCCGCGATGGCCAGGATCGACGAGCTTGCAACCCGCGACCACGCATTCGAACACGCTCATGCGGAGCTCAGGGCGCGTGTCGAGGAGTCGGAGCGCCTGCTGGCGATTGACGCCGTCACCAGGTTTGTCCGTCACGCCACGCTTCGAGTAGAGCCACTCGTATCGGTCGTGTTGCCGACACGTGACCGCCCCGACCGCCTCGCTCGCGCGATCGATTCAGTGCTCGCGCAGCGGTATACGCGCTGGGAGCTGCTCGTCGTCGATGACGGCGGAATCGTCGACTCCAGAGCGGTGGCCGATACGTCCGAGGACCCGCGGATCCGCTGGACGCGAATCGATCATCGAGGTGCGTGCGCGGCCCGCAACGAGGGGCTCCGATTGGCGAAAGGCGAGCTCATCGCCTATATCGACGACGACAATGTGATGGATCCCGAGTGGCTGTACGCGGTCGTCTGGGCGTTCGGTGAGTACCCAGCCTCGAACCTCTTGTACGGGGCGTTCGTGATCGACGACGTCTTGCGGGTTGGCAAGACAGGCTCGGGACACCTACCGCGCGCCTTCTTGCACCCGTTCTCACGCGATGCCCTGCGCGACGGCAACGTGACTGACATCGGCGCGATCGCGCATCGGGCCGGGCTGCCGGAAGCCCGATTCGACGAGGGCTTGCGCGAGATGGGCGACTGGGACCTGCTTGTGCGAGTGACAGCGAAGCATGACCCGCTCGTGTTGCCCGTGATCGCCTGCTACTACATGACCGACGCGCCCGAGCGCCTCTCAAACGGCCCCACCCACGAGGCCGACCTGGCGACAATTCGGGATCGCGCGCGGGTCGGTGGGGCGATGAGCGAGCGTCGCTCATCGGTCGTGATGGTCGCATTCGACGCGATGGATCCCGCTATTACGGAGCAGCTGGTTTCCGAAGGCCGTCTGCCGACGTTCCGTGAGCTGTTCAAGACGGCCGCCCGGCGCCGAGTTCGCAATCCGCCGGGCCTGTATGTGGGGACGCTCTGGTCGACGTTCTTCACCGGGCGCACGGCTGCAGACACCGGCTTTCACTGCTGGGAGGAGATCGTCCCGGGCCGCTACGAGCGGCGTCTGACTACTCCGACCTCGATCCGCGGGCGACCTTTCTGGGAGCTCCTCAGCGACGCCGGCAAGCGCGTCGCCGTCTTGGACGTCCCGCACACACGTGCGGGCGCGCCGCTAAACGGCCTGCAGGTGTCGGAATGGGGCGCGCACGATCGCCACTTCGGGCTTCGGACTCAGCCACCGGAACTCACGCAGCAGCTCGTCGAGCGTTACGGCAATCACGCGGTACTCGGCGCGGATCCATTCACGGTACGCGAGTGGGCACCGGACGACTATCTGTTCCGCGACGGACCGCTGCGCACGCCAGAGGAGGAGAAGGCGTTGCTGGAGTCGCTCCTGGCCGGAGCAGAGATGAAGGGGCGTCTCTCGGCGGACATCGTTGCCGACGGACCGTGGGACCTTTTCCTAAGCGTTTTCGGGGAGCCCCACAGCGTTGGTCACCAGTTGTGGCATGTGCATGACACTTCGCATCCGCGGCACGACCCGAGCGTTCGCGAGCAGATCGGCGACCCGATCGTGCGGCTCTACGAGATGATGGATCGGGGGCTCGCGGCGATTCTCGAGCGAGCCGACCCCCACGTGACTTTGCTCGTGTTGCTGAGCCACGGGATGGGCCCGCAGTACCGGGGCGGGCATCTGCTCGGTGAGGTTCTGCGAGTGCTCGATCGGTGTTACCGCGCAGCGCCTAGGCGTTCCTTGATCGCCCGTACCGTGGGACGGACATGGACAATGTCCCCAAACTGGCTGAGATCAGTGCTGCGCAAGCCGCTCGCGGCGATGCAGCGCGCGCGGCTGGCGCGGCTGGACCTTCCGCCGACCCGGGAGCACGACACCGACGATGAGCGGCGAGCGCAGGCGTTCTTCGTGAGCCCTAACAACTTCGCGGTCGGCGGCGTGCGGATCAACCTTGCGGGACGCGAGGCCGAGGGTCAGGTCAAACCCGGTCGCGAGCTCGAGGCACTCTGTCGGCGATTGGAATCAGACCTACTGGGGTTGGTCAACGTCGACACGGGAACGCCCGTGGTCGAGAGTGTCGAGCGATCCGACTCCTACTACGAGCGCGCTTCGTTGGATGCACTTCCGGATTTGTTCGTCGAGTGGAACACCGAGCATCCGATCGAGACGGTCTGGTCGCCCCGCTTCGGGATGATTCGCGGCCCGTATACGCATTGGCGCACGGGCGACCACAAGCCCGGTGGCTTACTGCTCGCGCGCGCGCCGGGGATCGAGCCGAGCGAGCTGCCGGCGCTGGAGATCGATCAGCTTGCAGCGTCGATCGCCGGGGAGCTCGGGGTAGCGCTTACGAGCGGCGACGATGTAGCTGTCCCCGAGCTGGCCGCGGTGCACTGACGGCGTCCTGCGGCCGGCCGCGTGGCGAGCTAGCCCGCGCAGCGCTCGCACAGCCCCCAGATCACGAGCTGCGCCTGATCTGGGACGAAGCCCGCGTCTCGCGCCCGACCGAGCGCTCGCCTCGACACCGGGGCGTCGTCCAGATCCGCAGTCGCGCCGCAGCGCCGGCAGACGGTGTGCGCGTGCGGCTCGACGTGCGAATCGAATAGGACCGCCGTCCCGGCGCCCGCCAAGCGGCGCACCAACCCGAGCTCCTCTAGAAGCTCGAGTGTCGCGTACACGGTCGGGAGCGAGGTCCCGGGGAGGGCGTCCGAAACCGAGTCGAGCACCTGCTCGGCGGTCATGTGGCGGCGCTCTGTGCAGAGCGCGCGATGGATCACGATCCGCTGAGAAGTCACGCGCATACCGCGTTCGCGAAGCTTCTCGATCAGCTCGTCGTCGATGTCTGCGTGGGTCACGGACATAATTTTAGGGCACCCTTATTCTAACTCACTTGCTATAGTGAAGTCAAGATGAGCGCGGCGGCACTCACCATGAGCGCGGGGGGGACCGGGTGAGCGCGGGCGCATCAACCCGGCGCCGGTGGTCAAAGCTGACCAGTGCGATCGCGCACCGGACGGGCTTCGACGACGAAGAAGTCTTCGTCCTGCGTGCGGTTCAGCCCGGCTTGGTGGGGATGATCGACGGCACGGTCTCGACGCTCGCCCCGATCTTCGCTGCGGCGCTGTCGGCCAACTCGCACACGGCGCTGGTGGTCGGCATCTCGACGGCGCTCGGCGCAGGCGTCAGCATGGGGATCTCCGAGGCCCTCTCGGATACGGGCGAGCAGACCGGGCGCGGCTCCGCGGTCGTGCGCGGCGTGATCACCGGCGGATTCACGACGCTCGGCGGAGTGTTCCACTCGCTGCCCTTCGTGATCCGCAATCTCAACACCGCGCTGGCGGTCGCCGGGGTGGTCGTAGGCGTTGAGCTCTTGACGATCGCGCTGGTTCGATCGCGATTCCTGAAAGTCCCGCTGCGCTCGTCTCTGATCGTCGTGACCCTCGGCGGCGCGATCGTGGCCGGGATCGGCATCGGCATCGGCAGCTCGTGAAGTCCAGCCAGGAGCTCCTGACCGCGGCGATCGAGCGGGAGGGGGCGGCCCACCGGGCACTGCTCGCGGCCGATGCCGCCGGTGCAGCATCCGCGTTTAGCGATGCATCTGACCTCTACCGCCGCTCATGGGAGGCTGCTCCGCCGCGCAGCTACGGACGGCTCGTCGGGATGCTGAAAGCGAAGATCCTCGCCGGCGATGACGCCACTGCAGCGGCCGAATACTCCCGCCATGCGCTGGCGGGAGATCCCGACGCCGGAGGATCCCCGACGGCCGCCTACGCGCTCGCGATCGCGGCGCTGATCGAGGGCGACGACGCCGCGGCCCGCGACCGCAGCGAGGCGATGCGATCGGGGTCGGAGGCGTTCGAGCGGGCGGCGGATGCGATCCGCGCGATCGCCGAGGGCGACCGCGATGCGTATGCCGCGCATGTCGAGCAGATCGTGCGCGATTTCGAGCGCCGCTCGGCCCACCTCACCGGCGTCGCCGTCGCCGATACCGCGCTGATGCTCGAGCGCCTGGCCGCACCCCGGGGCCTTGCCGCCGGGGTGCGGAGCGAGTTGCTGCCTACGGCCTAGGCGGCGGTCGGCGCCGCGACTGGCTCTGCGTCCGTCGCCGGCGCGGCGCCGGAGCGCTCGCAGTCTCTGCCGCTAGCTGCATCTCCGAGTACGCGTGCGCGCCGGCGGCGCCTGCGATACCGCCGAGAAGGGATGCGAACGCCCAGCCAGGGCCACTCATGCGGTCGCGATCAAAGGAGATCCGACCAGGGCCCGCCTCGACGAGCAGCAAAATCGCCGCGATCAGGGTGAGGTTGAACTCGTAGCCCCCGTTCGAGCTGAAGAAGCCGTTCTTGAGGTGGACGCGGTTGATGGCCGTCAGCATGACCGAGATCAATCCCGTGGCGGCCAGCGGCGTGCCGAGCCCGAGCGCCAGCAGCGCTCCGCCGCCGGCCTCGGTCGCGCTGGCCGCGATCGCGTTTTCGCGGGCGGGGCGTATCCCCATCGATTCGAACCCCTGCGTGGTGGCGTCGAGTCCATGCCCCCCGAACCAGCCGAACAGCTTCTGCGCCCCGTGTGCAAAGAACAGACCTCCGACGACAAACCGGAGGAGCAGACGGGCGAACTTCATTGAGTTTCCCCTTTCCTGGACGAGGTTGACAAGTCAACTATAAGCCACGGGACGAGCCGGCCAAGAAACCTCGACAGCGCTCGCCGCGAGGAGTACGGTGAACGTAGCTCCACGACCAACGGAGGAGAGAGAGGCATGAGCAGATCCGTCACTGTGCGCCTCCACGTCAACGGCGTCGAGCACCACCTCGAGGTGGAGCCCCGTCTGTTGCTCGTGCACGCGCTCCGCGACCACCTCGGTCTGACCGGCACCCACGTCGGGTGTGATACCTCGAATTGCGGCGCCTGCACCGTCCATCTCGACGGCCGCGCCGTCAAGTCGTGCACGGTGCTCGCCGTCCAAGCCGACGGCGGCGAGGTCACGACCATCGAAGGGCTCGCGTCAACCGGCGAGCTGCACCCCGTCCAGGAGGCGTTCTGGAACGACCACGGGCTTCAGTGCGGCTACTGCACGCCCGGCATGATCATGGCCGCCGCGGCGCTCCTGGCCGAGAACCCGAACCCGACGGAGGAGGAGGTCCGCCACGCGCTCGAGGGCAACCTGTGCCGCTGCACCGGGTACCACAACATCGTCCGAGCCGTGCTCGACGCGGCCAAGACCAAGGGGGCGACGGTTGAGCAGGAGGTGACGGCATGACCGCGACCGCCGAGCCGTATGTAGGGCGCGCGATGCGGCGCAAGGAGGACCCGCGGATGATCAGCGGCCGCGGGCGGTACATCGACGACATCACCGTGCCCGGCATGCTGTGGGCCGCGTTCGTGCGCTCGCCGGAGGCACACGCGAAAATCACGTCGATCGACGTCTCGGCAGCGGCGGAGCGCTCCGACGTCATCGCGGTGTTCACCGGCCAGGACCTCGCCGATGATTTCGCTGCGCCGATGGCGATGGTGTGGGCGCCTCCGGGCGTCGAGATCAACACGCCCGAGAACTGGCCGCTCAGCCGCGGCGAGGTCAAGCACGTCGGCGATGCGGTCGCCGTCGTGGTCGGGACCGACCGCTACGCGGTCGTCGACGCCGCCGAGCAGGTGGTGGTCGAGTACGACCCGCTCCCGGCCGTCGTCGACCCCGAGCGGGCGCTCGAGGACGGCTCACCGCTCGTGTGGGAGCAGTTCGGCACCAACAAGACCCACGAGTGGGGTATCTCGGGTGGCGACGTCGACGCGGGCTTGGCCGAAGCGGACGTCGTCGTGGAGCAGCGGATCGTCAACCACCGCACCGCGGGCGCTCCGATCGAGCCACGCGGCTGGCTCGCCCACCCGCAGGGCGACAGCTTCACGTTCTATTCCGCCACCCAGGTTCCGCACATCGCGCGCTTCGTGCTCTCGCTTCTGACCGGGATTCCGGAGGACAAGCTGCGCGTCGTGGCGCCCGACGTGGGCGGCGGCTTCGGCGCAAAGCTCCAGGTTTACGGCGAGGAAGTGCTCGCGCTCGTGCTCGCCAAGCGCCTCGGCCGCCCGGTGAAGTGGATCGAGACGCGCTCGGAGAACATGATGTGCGCCCACCACGGGCGTGACCAGATCAACTACGTGACGCTGGGCGCCAAGCGCGACGGGACGATCACGGCATGCCGCGCTCGGATCATCGCCGACCTCGGCGCGAAGTTCCTGCTGCTGACGCCGTTCATCCCCGAGCTGGGCTTCCCGGTGATGGGCGGCTGCTACAAGATCCCGGCGATCGACCTCAAGTTCGAGGGCGTCTTCACGAACAAGATGTGCACCGACGCGATTCGCGGGGCCGGCAGACCGGAGGCGACGTACTGGATCGAGCTGATGATGAACAAGCTCGCCGACGAGCTCGGCATTGACCGGCTGGAGCTGCGGCGCAAGAACTTCATCGGCAAGGACGAGTTCCCGTTCACGACCGCGCTCGGCATCACATACGACTCGGGCGATTACCACGGCACGCTCGACCGGCTGCTCGAGCGCTTCGATCTCGAACAGTTCCGCAAGGAGCAGGAGGAGCTGCGCGAGCAGGGCATCTACCGCGGCGTCGGGTTCTCGACCTGGGTCGAGGTGTGCGGCCTCGCGCCCTCGCGCGCCGTTGGCCCGCAGGGCGTCGGGCTCCAGGCGGCGTTCTGGGAGTCCGCGATGGTCCGGGTCCACCCGTCGGGCGCGGCGACGGTCTACACCGGCACCTCGCCTCACGGCCAGGGCCTCGACACGTCGTTTGCCCAGATCGCAGCCGACCGGCTTGGGCTCGACCCGCAGCAGATCGAGGTCATCCACGGGGACACTAACCAGGGTCCGTGGGGTTGGGACACGTACGGGTCGCGCTCGCTGGCCGTCGGCGGCGAAGCCGTCGCACGTGCCGCCGAGCGGGTCCAGGACAAGGCCAAGCGCATCTGCGCCGCGCTGCTCGAAGCGGCGCCTGAGGACATTGAGCTGGCCAACGGCCAGTACCAGGTGCGCGGCTCGCCGGACAAGTTCAAGACGATGGCCGAGATCGCCGGGGCGGCGCACATCCCGCCGCAGGAGATGCCGGCTGACATCGAGCTCGGGCTCGAGGCGACGACGGCGTATGACCCGGAGAACTTCGTGTTCCCGTTCGGGGCCCACGCCTGCATCGTCGACATTGACCCCGACACCGGCAAGACCAAGGTCGTGCGCTACGTATCAGTCGATGACTGTGGGCCCGCGATCAACCCGATGCTGATCGACGGGCAGATCCACGGCGGCGTGACGCACGCAATTGGGCAGGCGCTCTACGAGCAGGTCGCATACGACGATGACGGCCAGCTTGTCACGGGCACGTTCGTCGACTATGGGCTGCCGACGGCGGCCGAGCTGCCGAGCTTTGAGACCGACCGCACCGAGACCCCCTCGCCGGTCAATTCGCTCGGCGTCAAGGGCATCGGCGAAGCGGGCACGATCGCCGCCACCCCGGCGGTCACCTCCGCGGTGCTCGACGCGCTCGCTCCCCTGGGCGTCAAGTGGATCGACATGCCGTTGACGCCGATGCGCGTCTGGGAAGCGATCCAGCAAGCGAATGGAGGTGCAGCATGATCCCCGCGGAGTTCGATTACCAGGCACCCGAGTCGCTTGAAGAGGCGGTCCGGATGCTGCACGAGAACGGCGATGAGGCCAAGCTGCTCGCCGGCGGCCATTCATTGCTTCCGCTGATGAAGCTCCGGCTGGCGGCGCCGGCGCTGCTGATCGATCTGCGCCGCGTCCCGGGCTTGCACGGCGTGCAACGCGAGAACGGCAGCTGGCGGATCGGGGCGATGGTCCCGCACACCGAGCTCGAGCATGCGCCCGAGCTGGGGCTGATCTCACGCGCCGCCGGCACGATCGCCGACCCCCAGGTCCGCAACCGCGGGACGATTGGCGGCTCGCTCTCGCACGGTGATCCGGCGTCGGACCTGCCGGGTGTACTGCTCGCCACCGAGGGCACGGTCACCGTCCAGGGGCCGGATGGACAGCGGACGCTCGAGGCCTCCGAGCTGTTCCGCGACTACATGCAGACCGCGCTCGGCCAGGAGGAGGTGTTGACCGAGATCAGACTGCCGGCCCTCGACGGGTACGGGTTCGCCTACCAGAAGTTCAATCGCCGCAGTGAGGACTGGGCGATGGTCGCGGTGTCGGCGCTCGTCAAGCAGACCGGCGACGTCTGCGAGGACGTGCGGATCGGCATGACCAACATGGGCTCGGTGCCGCTGAGGGCTGGGGCGGTCGAGGAGGCGCTGCGCGGACAGCAGCTGAGCGCCGAGAAAATCGCCCAGGCGGCCGAACAGGCGGCTGAGGGAACCGATCCGCCGGCGGACCTCAACGCGAGTGCCGATTACAAGCGCCATCTCGCGCGCGTGCTGTGCCGCCGGGCGCTCGAGGAGGCCGCCGGGCTGTAGTGCGACTCGACGAAATCCGCTCGGCCGACGCCGCCGAGCGTGCGCTCGCGGCCGACGGCTACCTCGCCGACCGTCCGCTGGCCCTCGCCGTTCAGCTCGCCGTCGTGCTCGAGCAGCCGCTGCTGCTCGAGGGCGAGGCCGGAGTCGGCAAGACCGAGGTCGCGCGTGCGCTCGCGAGCGGGACGGGAGCACGCCTGATCAGGCTCCAGTGCCACGAGGGAATCGACGTCCACCATGCCCTGTACGACTGGGACTATGCCCGCCAACTGCTGGCGCTACGAGCCGCCGAGGGAGGGATCGACGAGGGCGAGCTGTTCTCGCGCCGTTTCCTGCTCCGCCGCCCGCTGCTCGAGGCGCTCGAGCACGACGGCGATGTCGTGCTGCTGATCGATGAGATCGACCGCGCCGACGACGAGTTCGAGGCGTTTCTGCTCGAGCTGCTGTCGGACTTTGCGGTCACGATCCCCGAGCTGGGAACGGTCAGTGCCGACAAGCGACCAGTCGTACTGCTGACCTCCAACCGCACACGCGAGCTGCACGACGCGCTCAAGCGACGCTGCCTGTATCACTGGATCAACTATCCCGACCCGGCGCGCGAGCGAGCGATCGTCAACGCCCGCGTCCCCGGCGTTCCCGACGTGATCGCGGCGCGCGTCGTCGAAGCGGTCGGCCGCCTGCGCGAGCAGGAGGACCTTTACAAGCTGCCGGGCGTGGGGGAGACGCTCGTGTGGGCCCAGGCGCTGCTCGCGCTCGGGCCGGACGCCGATCTTGACGACACCCTCGGCGCGGCGCTCAAGGTGCACGAGGACGTCGAGCGCGTCCGCGAGCGCAAGGTTCTCGAGGGTGTCTGAAGTCGTCACCGAGCGTCTCGCATCGCTGACCGCAGCGCTGCGGGCGCAGGGGGCACGCGTCGGGGTGGGGGAGCTGCTGAGCGCCCACCGCGCGCTGGCGGCGGTCGACTCCAGCTCGCGCGAGGACGCCCGAATCGCGCTCAGAGTCGCGCTCTGCACCGGACGAGGAGATCTCGGGCGGTTCGAGCGGGCTTTCGAGGCCGTGTTTGGCAGCGGCGTGGTGGATCCACTCGCCGAGCTCGGCACGATCGAGCGCCAAGCGCTGCCCCGCGTCGGCGTGCCATCCGACCGGGGTGAGGCGGTGCAGACCGAGGGGGCGGCGCTCGTGCCGGCCGCTTGGAGCGATGTCGAGTTGTTGCGCACCAAGGATTTCGCCCACTACACGCACGCCGAGGCGGCGCGGGCGCGCGAGCTGATCGCGCATCTGGCCCGCCGCGGGCCGACTCGGGTATCTCGCCGCAGCCGCCCAACCATGCGTCGCCGCGGCCATGCGCCCGACCTGCGCCGTATGGTGCGCGCCTCGCTGCGAACCGCCGGCCAGCCGGTCGACCGTCATTGGCGCGCGCCCAGCATCCGGCCCAGGCCGGTCGTGCTGGTGTGCGACGTGTCGGGGTCGATGACCCCGTACGCGCGGATGCTGCTCCAGTACATGCACGCGTGCGTAGCGGCGCGGCGCCGCGTCGAAGCGTTCGCGTTCGGGACCCGGCTGACGCGGATCACGAACGAGCTATCCGGCCGTGACCACGACCGCGCGCTCGAGCGGGCCTCCGCGGCCGTGTTCGACTTCGCGGGGGGGACCCGGATCGGCTCGGCGCTCGGGGAGCTCAACCGCGAGCACGGGCGCCGGCTGGGGCGTGGAGCCGTCGTGGTGATCCTGTCCGACGGCTGGGACCGCGGGGAGCCCGAGCAGCTCGCGGCGGAGATGGCGCGGCTGCGCCGCAGCGCCCACCGGCTCGTGTGGCTCAATCCGCTTGCGGCGCACACCGCCTATGAGCCGCTCACGCGCGGCATGCAGGCCGCGATCCCCCACACCGACCGGCTGCTGCCCGGCAATTCGCTGGCGTCGCTCGAAGAGCTGGCTGTCATGCTTGAGGAGTTATGAGAGAGGTACTGCCGCAGCTGACCGAGTGGACCGGGCGCGGCGACCGCGTCGCGCTCGCGATGGTCATCGACGTGAAGCGCTCAGCGCCCCGGCCCCCGGGAGCCAAGATGGCCGTCAACGAGCATGGGGAGATCGCGGGGGCAGTCTCCGGCGGCTGCGTCGAGGGGGCGGTGGTCGAGATCGCCGAGGGCGTCCTCGGGGGTGGGCAGCCCCAGCTGGCGCACTTCGGGATCGCCGACGAAGAGGCGTGGGACGTGGGGCTTCCCTGCGGCGGCGAGATCGACGTGTGGGTCCAGGCATACGCGCCAGGCCGGTTCCAGGAGATCGCCTCAGAGGGCGGTCGCGCGGCCGAAGTCACCGTGCTCGAGGGCGCGCGCCCTGGAGCGAAGCTGCTGGTCGAGGCCGACGGCGGCAAGTCGGGCTCGCTCGGCGCTCCGGAGCTCGATGACGAAGCCGCCCGAGTCGCCTCGGAGCTTCTGTGGGCCGAGCGCTCAGAACGTCAGGGCTCGCTCTTTTACGACGTCACTGCGCCAACGCCACGCCTGATCATCTTCGGAGCGGTCGACATCGCTGCGTCGCTGTGCCGGCTGGCCCGAGCCGCGGGCTGGCGGCCGTATGTCGTCGATCCGCGGGCACGCTTCGCCGCCCCCGAGCGCTTCCCCGATGCCGAGCAGGTGATCGCGGGCTGGCCGGATGAGGCGTTCGCGCGGCTCGGCGGGATCGATCGCGCGACCTCGATCGTGGTCCTCACGCACGACCCGAAGCTCGACGACGCTGCGCTTCAGATCGCGTTGCGCTCGGATGCGCGCTTCATCGGTGCGATGGGGTCGCGCCGCGCGCAGGCGGCACGCCGAGAGCGGCTGCTCGCAGCAGGCTTGGCGGAGGAGGACCTGACTCGGCTCTCGGCGCCGTTGGGGCTCGACCTCGGCGCGGTCAGCGGCGAGGAGACCGCGCTTTCGATCCTCTCCGAGGTGGTTGCCGCTCGCCACGGCCATGACGGCGGGCGCCTGGCTCAAGCGAGCGGGCGGATCCACGAGGTCGCCGTGTGAAGGCCGGCTTGATCCTCGCCGCCGGCGAAGGTGCGCGGTTCGGCGAGGCGCCGAAGCTGTTGGCCGACCTCGAGGGCCGGCCGGTACTCGAGCACGCGATCAGGGCGCAGTGCGCGGTCGAGGGGCTCGACCGCGTGGTGGTCGTGCTGGGCGCGCACGCCGCGGGGATCCTGGCGCGCGTCGACTTTCTGTGCGCCGAGCCTGTGATCTGCGAGGAGTGGCGCGAGGGGGTCGCTGCCTCGCTGCGCCGTGGAGTCGAGGAGCTCGACGGCGCCGAGCGCGTGATCGTCACGCTCGGCGATCAGCCGCTTGTGACCCCTGCCGTGATCGCCCGGTTCGTGGACGCCAAGCCAGGGACTCGCGCCACCTACGACGGCGAGCCGGGGCATCCGGTTGTGTTCGGGTCCAAGCAGCTGGCGGCCGTTTCAACGCTGCGCGGCGACCACGGCGCCCGCGACATCCTGGCCGACGCGCCGACCATCGAGTGCGCAGCGCTGTGCTGCGGGCGCGACATCGACACCCCATCCGATCTGGAGGAGATCCGCGATGAAGCTAGAGCAATCCTTTGAGGTCGACGCGCCGCTGGAGCGCGTCTGGGATGCCCTGATCGACATCGAGCGGGTCGCCCCGGCGCTGCCGGGCGCGGCGGTCGTCGGCCAAAACGAGGACGGCAGCTACGAGGGAACCTTCATGGTCAAGATCGGACCGACGACCGCTTCGTACGCGGGCAAGCTGATGCTCGAGGAGGTCGACGAGGGCGCGCACACCGCGACGATCCGCGCGAACGGCACCGACAAGCGCGGGCAGGGAGGCGCCCGCGCGACGATCGTCTCCACGCTCGAGGCGGACAACGGCCGGACACGGGTGGAGGTCGACACCGAGTACCAGATCACCGGACGGCTGGCGCGCTTCGGTCGCGGCGGGATGGTCGAGGACATCGCGGAGCGACTGCTGAAGGAGTTCGCCGCGAACCTGCAGGACTCGCTCCAGGGCGAGAACCCGACGCCGGCGCCGCCGCCCGAGCCAATCCGCGGCGAGTCGCTAGTGGCGTCGGCGGCGTGGGGGAGGGCACGAGGCAATCCGGTTCTCATCGGGGCGCTGGCGCTGCTCGTCTTTGTGGTGCTGCTGCGGCGAAGGCGCTGAGCGCGGCCGTTGCGTCTGGCCGAGCGGTCGGTTAGAGTGGCCGCTCGGTAAAGGAAACAAGCACTCATTTGGGGGTGACGGGGTTGAAGCACTGGTACGTCAAGGTCGTTGGCGCAGTTGTCGCGGTCGCAGGATTCGCTGCCGTGTCCGCAGGGCAGGCGGGAGCGGTGATCGTGGCTTCCCCCATCCCCGGACAGGCTGCCGTGAGCTACTTCCCGAGCCTCGCGCCCGGCGCGGCCGCCAGCCTCGCGCGAGCAGCGGGCTCAAGCTCGGCAGGCGCACCGAGGGCGTCGTCGCCCGCGTTTGCGTGCAGCAACCTCACCCCTGACTGCGCGGTCCTGACCTACCACGGCGGGCCGGTGCAGCACAACATGGTCGAGTACTTCATTTACTGGGACCCGTCGAACTTTTCTGGTCATTACCCGGCTCCGTTTGAGGCTGGGATGACGACCTGGCTCAATGACCTCGCAGCGGCGAGCGGCACGTCGGGCAACGTGTTCGCGGTAGCGAATCAGTACTTCGACACCGCGTCGGGACCGAGCAACTACATCGGCTACTCGATCACCGCCGGGCCGCCGATCGTCGCGACCGATCCGTTGCCGGCCAACGACTGCACCGACTCAGGATTCTCTCATTGCATCATCCAGCCAGACCTCCAAACCGAGATCAAGCACGTCGTCGAGACGAACGGGCTGCCGGAGAACGTGAACACCGAGTACACGCTGCTCAGGCCGCCCGGGGTCGCTGATTGCAGCGGCAGCGCCTGCCTCAATACCGATTACTGCGCGTACCACACAGCGTTCGTAGGGTCATCGGGCCTGATCGTGTACTCGAACGAGCCTTACCTGTACGGGACGACGGGGTGCGACGGACCCGGGCACTTCGGGATTGGCTATCCCAACGGCCCGACCGATCCGTATATCGACCCGACGATTGGCACCGAGAGCCACGAGCTGATGGAGTCGATCACGGATCCGGTGCCGCCTACCGGCTGGTTCCACGGCGCGACCAATCACGAGATTGGCGACGAGTGCGCGTACGACTACGACGGCAGCCATTACGGAGCCCCCAGCGGGCTGCCCAACAACGGCAATGGCGACTACAACCAGGTCATCAACGGCCACCAATACATCATGCAGACCGAGTTCTCGAATGCGAACTCGAACGGGACGACCACGGGATGTATTCCGAGCACTGCGCCGAAGGCGACGATCACCGGCGTGACGGCCAGCCCGGTCGCCGCGACTCCGACCGCGTTCAGCGGCTCGACGTCGACCGACTCGAGCTCTGAGCCGCTGACCTACGCGTGGGACTTCGGGGACGGGACGACCTCTGCTGGTCCGACCCCGTCGCACTCGTACGCTCACTCCGGGACGTACAAGGTCAAGCTCGCCGTCGAGGACACGGATCACTTCATCGACACAGCGACCACGACGATCACGGTCGCGAACCATCCGCCAATTGCGTCGTTCGCCCAGCCTGCGAAGGTGATTGTGCGGAGCCCGGCGTCGTTCAACGGCTCGGCATCTTCCGACCCGGACGGGGCCGTCGCGGCCTACGCCTGGAACTTCGGCGACGGCACGACAGGCACCGGTGCGGCACCAAGCCACACGTTCTCAAAGCCGGGCGCCAAGACGGTCACGTTGACCGTCACCGATAACCAGGGCGCCTCTACACCGGCATCACAGCAGGTGGCCGTGCTGCCCAAGAGCGTGTCGATTAAGACGACGCTGGTCTATTCGGGTGGCATCGCGTACCTGTCCGTCCAGAACACCAACGGCTTCTCCGTGGGCGGAAGCGTGACCCTGACCGCGGGTGGGCTAGGCGGCTCTCACGCCAAGCGTTCCGTCACGGTTGGCCACAAGAAGTTCTCGGCCAAGGCGAAGAAGAAGACCACGGTCAAGATCAAGCTATCCAAGGCGGCGCAGAGCTATCTGTCAACACACAACCGCCTGAAGATCAAGCTGGCGCTCGTCACGAGCGCCGCCGGAGTCTCCAATGCTGTGAGCAAGTCGGGCTCGGTCAAGCCGGGCAGCCCGCCGACGCACGGCCTGTTCCAGCCGGCCTTGTTCGGTTTCTAAGACTCGGAAGGCGGTAGGACGGGCTGACCGGGTCAGCGCTTCACGCTGCAGCGCGAGCGGATACGAGCGGTGGCCGCTCGGTCACATCGGGGGCGGGCTCGCGCAGCCGCCCCTCGCGCTCCAGGCGGGACGCTACGGCGGCCAGCACCTCGGACGCCATCGGCCCCAGCTCGCGCAGCGGCTGGTGTGCGTTCTGGCGCACCTCGAGGTCGACCTGGGCGAGCGCGTCGAGCCCGACGGCGCGGTAGGCATCGATCAGCAGCGCGATGTCGACGCCATAGCCCGTCACAAACGGCAGCTGCGTGAGCAGCTCGCGGCGCGCCGCGACCTCGCCGGCCAGCGGCTGGGCGATCGCGCCCAGCTCGGGATAAAACATCTGGAGCAGCGGCCGCGCCATCAGCTCCGTCACGCGTCCGCCTTCGTCGGGCAGCGTCAGCTCGCCGACGCGGAACGGGCGCCGGTAGAGACCCTTGACAAACGCGATCCCGCTTGCGGACAGCAATGGACCCAGCAGGCCGGTCACGAAATGCGCGCCGAACCGCTCGGAGTCCGCGTCGAGGAAGCAGACATAGTCGCCGTCGAGAACGCCGAGCGCGCGCCAGATCGCGTCGCCTTTGCCGAGCACCGGCCCGAGCGTGGGCATCAGCGACAGCGCGGGATGGACCTCGGCGCCGAGCGCCCGCGCGATCGACGAGGTGCGGTCGTCGGAGTCATCGATCACGACCACCTGGTCGATCAGGCCAAGCTCGCGCAGCGGCTCGAGGCGCTCGAGGATCGGGCCGATCGTGCGCTCCTCGTTGCGCGCCGGCAGACAGACGGACACCGACCCGTCGCGTTCGGCCGCCAGGCGCTCAGCGGAGAACGCGTCGTGTCGGAACGTATTGGAGCGCTGCCAGGCCTGCACGCGGGCAAACATTTCCCAACAGGATGCCGCAAACGGTTACGGTCCTTCGTGCCCGCTACGTGAGCAAGGAGAAGATGTGATGCAGCTCTACGCGATCCTGAGGCGAAGCGGCTGGCAATCAGGGGCCAAGCTGGAAGAGGCCGCGGCACGTTCGACCAAGGTCGGCAACGAAGAGATGGCAGACGACGTGCGGTGGATCCGTAGCTATGTCCTTGACGAAGGCGGCGGTTCGGTCGGCACCGTGTGCGTATACGAGGCGAGCAGCCCGGAGGCCATCCGCAAACACGCCTCGCTGGCTGACCTTCCGGTCGATGAGATCGTTCCCATTGCGGACACGGTTGTCGTAAGGCCAGATCCCGCTCCGGCGACCGCCTAGCGACATCAATCGCACATTGTGGCGGTGCGCAACCGCCGTGCGCTTCGCTGCGCCCAAGGCGCGCCATCGAACCGCTCCTCTACGGCTGCCGCGCTCGCCTCGTGGTCGTACGCCACGCGGCGTGGCTCGATCCGGCCGTCGTCGTGCATCAGCGCGTAGGCCGCGCGGGGATCGCCGTCCCACGGCAATCCGACGCTCCCGGGATTCACGAGCTCGACGCCTCCATCGCTGACCCGGCTGAACTGGAGGTGGGTGTGGCCGAATACGACCCGCCGTTCGGACGCCTCGCCGAGCAGCTCGTCATCCTGGGCTGAAGCCGCCGGCATGAACGAGCGCACGTCTGAGATCGGTGATGCGTGGCAAAAGCGCGTGCCCTCGACGACGAGCTGCATCGGGAGCGCATCGAGCTCGTCGACTACGGCGGCCTCGAGCGTGTTTCTGCACGCCTCGATCGCACTCCGGATCAACTCATCATCCGGCGCGTCGTCTGGGTGCGCGCACCAGCGGTCGACGTTGCCCCGGATCCACAGGGCCTCGTCCAGAGATCGCAGGGCCGCGACGGTCTCCGCGGGCCAGGGTCCGAACAGCGCGTAATCGCCCCCGAGCACGAAGCGATCGGCACCCGCCGCCCGGGCATCGTCGAGCACGGCCTCGAGCGCCGGGAGGTTGCCGTGCACGTCGTAGAGGAGCGCTCTCACCGGTCCGCCAGCCTGCGCAGCAGCTCGACGGCGTCATAGAGCGTGGACTGCTCTGCGTCACCCAGATCATGCTCGATCGCCTGCGCCAGCCAGCCGTCGCGGTGCTGGCGTTCCGCCGCCAGCGTGTCGCGCCCGTGTGTGGTCAGCTCGACCAATGTGCGCCGGCGATCGCCAGGGTCCGGCCGGCGCTCGACCAGCCCGGAGGCCTCGAGCTCAGCCACCGTCTGGGCCATCGATTGGGGCCGCATCCGCTCGGCCGCCGCGAGGTCAGAGACACAGCACGGACCGCCGCGGTCGAGACGCCCGAGCACGGCGCCGTGGGTCAGGGGAAAGCGGTGCTCGGCGCGCAGCCGGCGCACGAGCTGGCCGAGTACAGTGCGGAGCTCGCTGGCGATCAGGGCTGGATCGGTCGTGGTGGGCATCGAGGCAATTATACAGGTAGCCTGTATAGTTTCCGGGAGGGTGCCCGACGAAAAGTACAAGTGGATCGCGTTGTCGAACGCCACGCTCGCGGTGCTGCTGGCGACGCTCGATGTCTCGATCACGATCATCGCGATGCCGGACATCTTCCGCGGCATCCACCTCGATCCGCTCCAGCCGTCGAACAGCTTCTACCTGCTGTGGATGATCCTCGGCTACATGATCGTCGGGAGCGTGCTGATCGTCTCGCTCGGCCGGTTGGGCGACATGTTCGGACGGGTGCGGATCTTCAACCTCGGATACGTCGTGTACACGGTCGCGTCGCTGGTGTTGACGGTCGACTGGCTGAAGGGTCGCGCCGGCGCCGACTACCTGATCGTGTTCAGGATCGTCCAGGGCATAGGCGGCGCCTGCCTGATGGCCAACGCAGCGGCGATCATCACCGACGCGTTTCCCGAGAACCAGCGCGGGATGGCGCTCGGGATCAACAACATCGTCGGCGTCAGCGGGATGTTCATCGGGCTCGTGCTCGGGGGCCTGCTGGCGCCCGTGAGCTGGCGGCTGGTTTTCCTGATCTCGGTGCCGGTGGGCCTGTTCGGGACGGTCTGGGCATACCTGAAGCTGCGCGAGCTGGGCCAACCGAAGCGCGCGTCGATCGACTGGTGGGGGAACCTCACGTTCGCGCTGGGCCTCGTGTGCCTGATGGCCGCGGTCACTTATGGGATCCGCCCGTACGGCTCGCACGCGACCGGCTGGTCGAGCCCGCGCGTGCTGGTCCTCGTCGGCGTTGGGCTCGCAGCTCTGGTCGCGTTCGTCGCGATCGAGCGCCGAGCCCGTGACCCGATGTTCCGCCTGCCGCTGTTCCGGATCCGGGCGTTCACGTTCGGGACGGCCTCGACATTCCTCTCGGCTGTCGCCCGTGGCGGCCTGATGTTCATGCTGATCATCTGGCTACAGGGGATCTGGCTGCCCCAGCACGGCTACGACTTCTCGGAGACGCCGCTTTGGGCGGGGATCTACATGCTCCCCCTGACCGCGGGGATGCTGTTCGCAGGCCCGGTTTCGGGGTACCTCTCGGACCGCTACGGAGCGCGTCCGTTCGCAGTCGGCGGGATGGTCGGCACGGCGGTCAGCTTCGGGCTGCTGATCTTGTTGCCGATCAACTTCTCCTACCCGATGTTCGCGCTCGTGCTGGCGCTGGTCGGGATCTCGATGGGCGTGTTCGCCTCGCCAAACCGGGCGGGCGTGATGAACAGCCTGCCGCGCGGCGATCGCGGCGCCGGCGGCGGCATGAATCAGACGTTCCAGAACTCCGCGCAGGTCGTTTCGATCGGGATCTTCTTCACGCTGATGATCGTCGGCCTGTCCTCGACTCTCCCGAGCACGATGTCGAGCGGACTCCACGCGCACGGCATCGCCTTATCCGCCGCGCAGCAGGCGTCTCACAAGCCGCCGGTCTCGATCCTGTTCGCGGCCTTCCTCGGCTACAACCCGATCCAGCACCTCGTCGGCGCACACGCACTTCATGCGGCGCTTCCCGCCCAGCAGGCACTGCTGACCGGCCGCTCGTTCTTTCCGCAGCTGATCTCGGGCCCATTCCGCACAGGGCTTCACGAGACGTTCGTGTTCGCGATCGTTACGTGCCTGCTCGCGGCGGCTGCGTCGCTGCTCAGAGGCGGGCGCTATCACCACGTGGAGGAACGCGTGCCCGTCACGTCAACCAATCTGACACCGGAGGAACAACATGCAAGTTGAGTGGTACGGACAGTCGGCCTTCCGCCTTACGGCCGGCGATCAGACCGTGTTCATCGATCCGTTCGGGGACATGTCTGCAATGGTGGCCGCGCGCGGGATGCAATGGGATTACCCGGCGATCGACGGAGTCGAGGCGGACTTGCTCCTGATCACCCACGAGCACGGCGATCACAACGCGGCCGAGGCGATCGGCGGGTCTCCGACCGTTCTGCGCTCCACCGCCGGCAGGCTCGAGTCGCCGATCGGCGAGGTGCTCGCGGTGGCGTCAGAGCACGACGAGAAGGCCGGGACCGAGCGTGGGCCGAACACGATCTTCGTGTTCGACTTCGGCGGGCTGCGCTGCTCGCACTTCGGGGACTTCGGTCAGGCGTCCCTGCGCGATGAGCAGGCGGCCGCGATCGGGAAAGTCGACCTGGTGATCCTTCCGGTCGGTGGTGGCCTCGACGATCGGCGCCCAGCAAGCCAAGGAGATCGCACAGCAGCTCGGGGCGCGCTGGATCGTCCCGATGCATTACCGCACGCCGCGAATCGGTTTTCTGGAGACCGCGGACGAGTTCCTGTCGCTGATGGAGCAAGTGGAGCGCTTCGACGCTCCGAGTTTCGACACCGATGAGCTGTCGGCCGACGGCGCGCCGACCGCGCTGGTGCCCGCCGCCCCGTAGAGCGATACGCTTCCCGCACCGCCGAGTTCCCGGGGTGGAAAGCCGGGGAGCGGGGAGCCCAGTTGTGTGGGGTGAGTCTGGTGGTGGTCCACCGGTAGCGCTTGGCTAGAGCGCGAGCCCGTCAGCTAACTCCGTAGGCGCGAGGACATCCAGATGGTTCCCGCACTGAGGAGCGACACCCCGAGCGCGTTTCGCACCGCCGTTTGGCGGCTGATCACCGTGCTGCTGTGCGCTTGCGGGCTTCAGGCATTGCTCGCCGCGCCCTCAGGCGCGCTGTTGGTTCACGCCGCCAACGGCAATCTGGCGTCGTTCGCCGGCGGCGTAAACGCACAGAACGCGACCTTTACCGCAGTGGGCGGCGGCTATGGCCCTGACAAGCAGTCGTTCGAGGCGTCGGACCCGGGCGGGGCGTCTTCTCCCACGGCCTACGGCGCGCTGAGCGTCAACTGGACCGCGGGCCAGAGCGTCGCTTACGGCGCGGCGTTCAGGCTCCCGCAGACTTTCCACAGCGCCACCTCGGGCCAGCAGCTGCTGCTGTCGTGGACCAGTGCCCAGGGTTCGGACGGGAACACGCAGCAGGGGGGCGTGGCGATCAACTACGCGAACAACACCGGCTATCTCGTCACGAATACCACGTCGCCATTCGGGCTGACCACGACCCAACAGGTCCTAGCGGGTCCGTTCACGCTGCCCACTGGGCAGTGGTTCACGCTCCAGGTTCGCCAGCTGCTCAGCTCCTCGGCGCCTGCCCAGAGCGGCGTGTACGTCAACGGGCGACTCGTCGCGTCCGCGACCGCGCCTGACTTCTCAGAGCAGCAGATCAATCAGGTCGATTACGGGATCGTCCAGCTTTCCGGCGGTGCCGAGCAAGGCTCGGCTTGGCTGAAGCTGGACCGCGCATTCGCCGGCGTCTTCACCAGCTATCTCAATCCGTTGCAAGGGGACCGCTACATCAGCGGCCGCACCGACATGGGCGTCGACTTCTGCCTCAAGCGCGGCGAGCCGATCTACGCCCTTGGGGATGGAGTCGTCGCCGGGATCAGTCGCGACTGGTTCCTCGGCCAGCCGTACATCTGGTACCAGCTGCTCGACGGCCCCTATGCCGGACGGTTCGTGTACGTGGCCGAGCAGATCCGCGCCCTTCCGGCCGTCGGCTCGTGGCTCAACGCCGGCCAGACGATTGCTCTCTACAAGCGCTACGGCACCTGCATCGAGACCGGGTGGAGCGCCGGTGACGGCGCGACGACGGCGCAGGCGACCACCGGCTACCACGAAGGTCAGGTGACGAAAGCCGGCGTTGCGTTCGCGCGGTTCTTGACGACGCTTGGCGTGCAGGGCCGGTTCGAGCTCAAGCCGACCCACGCCCCGCGGATTCCGGCCTTCCTCGGATGGACGCAGAACCCGTGGACCGAGGGTCCGTGAGAGCGCGCCTTCTACGGCAGTCGTGCTCGCCGGGTTGCTCGCCCTCGCGGCATCGGCGAGCGCCAAGACGGTGTGGCTGTGCCGCCCCGGTGCGACGCCCGATCCGTGCACACCGGGTCTCTCGACGACGCTTTACTCGCCGGCGCTGACACCTACGGGGGTCCAGCATCCGCATGCGGTGAAGCACCCGAAGATCGATTGCTTCTACGTCTATCCGACGGTCTCGGATCAGACGACCGAGCACTCGAATCTGCACATCGATCCCGAGGAGCGCTCGATCGCGCTCTACCAGGTCGGCCGCTTCTCCCAGTACTGCCGCGTGTTCGCGCCCATGTACCGCCAGGACACGGTGCCGTTCCTGGCCCGCACCGGCGGCGAGTCGCCTGCCTCGCTGGAAGTCCCGTACGACGATGTCCTGCGGGCGTTCAGGCTCTACCTGCACCGCTACAGCCACGGCCGCGGGTTCGTGCTGATCGGCCACTCGCAGGGCTCGACGCTACTGCGCGCGCTGATTTCGAAAGTGGTCGATCCCGACCCGGCGCTACGCCGCCGTCTGGTGACGGCGATCGTGCTCGGCGGCGACGTGCTGGTCAAGAGCGGTTCGGATGTGGGGGGCGACTTCAAGCACACTCCCGCGTGCACGCACCCCGGTCAGCTGGGTTGCGTGATCGCGTTTTCGACCTTCGACCAAACGCCACCAGCCGACGCCGTCTTTGGCCATGCGCCCGCTGGCGAGGAGGTGCTGTGCACCAATCCGGCGGCACTCAGCGGCACCCACGGCCTTATTGATCCGATCTTTCCGTCCAAACCGTTCGCACCCGGGACGCTGATCGCCGCGGGCATCGCACTGCTGGCGGTCCAGCAGCCAATGCCCCCGACAGTGTGGGGCTCGGCGCCGGGCGCCTATCAGGCGCAATGCTCGGGTGCAGGCGGCATCCACGTGCTCGAGATCACCCCGCGGGGTGGCGCGCCGCTGCCGCACCCCAGCCCGACCCAGCAATGGGGGCTCCACCTGATAGACGCCAACATCGCGCTCGGGAACCTGGTGGCGATCGTCGGCCGCGACGCCGCCGCGTACCACGGTTAGCTGCGTCGCGACTCCCAGCTGAAGCCGCGCACAGCGAGCGCGATACCCAGCACCGCCCAGGCCGCGATCACGCCGAGAGCAGAAATATTGCCTGCGAGCGAGGTGCCCTTGACCATCGCGCCGGACAGCCCGGAGATCAGGTGGTAGAGCGGCAGGCCCTGCGCGATTCCCTTCATGAACCCGGGCGTGTGGGCCGTGTCGAAGAAGACGCCCGAGACAAGGACCACCGGCAAGAAGACCGCATTCACGTACGCCGGTGTCGACTCGAAGTTGGGGATCGCGTGCGAGAAGGCGACGCCGAGCGAGGCGAAGCACAGGACCCCGGCGGCCACGAACACGACCAGCTCGAGCAGGTCGCGCGGCCACCCGATCCCGAAGAAAACTCGTCCGGCGACGGTGATGATCGCGATCTGGAGCGCCGTGTTCGTGATCGCGTTGCCCGCGATTCCGAGCAGATAGGAGATTCCCGGCATCGGCGTCCCGCGGATCCGCTTGAGGACCCCGCGCTCGCGCAGGAAGGTCATGTTGTACGCGAGCGCGGTGAATGTCGTCGACATCACGCTCATGCCCGCGATCCCGGGCACGATCACATTCAGGTCGTGCTGCTTGCCCGAGAAGATCGCGCCGAAGAACGCCAGGAACAGGAGCGGCAGCAGGAAGTTGAAGAACGCCGCGCTCGGGTTGCGCCAGAACAGCCGGCGCTCGAGCCGGTACTGGCGCCAGGCGAGGACCGCGACCTCAGTCACTGCCCAGCTCACCTCCGGCGGTCAGCTCGAGGTAGACGTCCTCGAGTGTGGGACGCGCGACCGTCAGGCCCTCGAGGCGCTCACCGCGGGCGAGCGCCTCGCCGGTCAGCTCGTGCAGCAAGGCGGTCGGGTCATCCGTCTGACGTTCGATGACGCTCCCGTCGCCGTCGCGGTACGTGATCAGGTACGGGCCCTCGGCCGAGCCGAGCTCGAGCGGAGCCCCCTCGGCGAGGATGCGGCCGTCCTTGATGATCGCGACGCGATCGGCCAGCGCCTGCGCCTCGTCGAGATAGTGGGTCGTCAAAAGGACGGTCTTGCCGAGCTCCTTCAGCGAGCGGATCGTGTCCCAGGCCGTGCGCCGGGCAGCCGGATCGAACCCTGTCGTCGGCTCGTCGAGAAAGATCAGCTCGGGGTCGCCGACGAGCGCGAGCGCAAGATCGAGACGCCGCAGCTGGCCGCCCGAGAGCGTGCGTGTGACCGAGTTCTCCTTGCCTTCCAACCCCGTCAGGGCGATCACCTCATCGACGTCGCGAGGATGGGGATACATCCCCGCGAAGTGCGCCACCGCCTCCCGCACCTTGATGTGGCTGTAGAGGCCGGTGGACTGAAGCACGATCCCAACCCGTGCTCGGAGCTCCCGCGAGCGGCCACCCGGGTCGTACCCGAGCACGCTGACCACTCCGGAGGTCCGGTCGCGATAGCCCTCGAGAATCTCGACAGTTGTCGTCTTGCCGGCACCATTGGGGCCGAGCAGCCCAAACACCTCGCCATGGCGAACCTCGAAGCCGATCCCGCGGACCGCTTCGAACTCGCCGTAGGCCTTGCGAAGCTCGTTGACTTCGATTGCCGGCGCGGCCATCGAAAAGATGATGCACTACCGGTGTGCGGGGCGCTTGTATCGACATCGGCTCTAACACCACGCGGCTGCTGGTCGCAGACTGCGATCAAGACGGTCTGCATCAGGTCCACCAGGAGCGGGCATTTACCCGCATCTCCCGCGGCCTCGGCGACGGCGACCCGATTCCAGCGCAAAAGATGGCCGAGGCCGCAGAGGTGGTCGCCGCCCAGTTGCAGCGGGCCAACGAACTCGGCGCGATCAGGGTCCAAGTTGTTGGAACGGCGGCCATCAGGCGCGCCGCCAATGGCGCAGAACTGGCCGCGGCGATCCACGATGCGTGCGGCCTCGAGGTCAGGATCTTGACCGGCGACGAGGAGGCGCGGCTGGCCTTCGTGGGCGCTGTCGGGACCTTCAAGCACGTGCCCGATGGCCCAATTGGAGTCGTGGATGTCGGGGGCGGCTCGTCGGAGCTCGTCGTCGGCGACGCTCCGGATCGGGTCAGCTGGTGCGCGTCGTTCGCGGTCGGATCGGGAGATCTGGCCGACACCCACCTGCTCTCCGACCCTCCGTCGCTGGACCAGCTCGACGCGGCCCGCGATGATGTAGCCCATGCCTTCAACGCTCTTGACGTTCCGAACCCATCGCTTGCGATCGCCGTCGGGGGTAGCGCGACGTCGCTCCGTACCGTCGCCGGGGACGTGCTCGACGAGGAATCGTTCGAGCGGGCGCTCGGCGTGCTCACGAGCGCCGGCTCCGAGGAGCTCGCCGGACGCCTCGGGCTCGATGCTGGAAGGGTGCGGCTGTTGCCGGCCGGGCTCGTGATCCTGCAGGCCGCCTCGGCGCTGTTCGGCTCCCCGCTGCGAATCGGCTACGGAGGCATCCGCGAGGG
This sequence comes from uncultured Actinomycetes bacterium, assembly GCA_963795505.1. Classification (GTDB taxonomy): domain Bacteria; phylum Actinomycetota; class Thermoleophilia; order Solirubrobacterales; family Solirubrobacteraceae; genus Palsa-465. The sequence goes on along the minus strand of CAWCIB010000008.1, from coordinate 694,871 downwards.
GGTGCTGCTGTCGTGAGCGAGCCGCCAGTCCGGCCGCCCCGCGAAGCGATCGCCGAGATGCGAATTCGCGTGCCGACGCGAGGCAACCGCCGGCTCGAGCGCCTCCTGGCCGCCATCAACGACGACGAGCGGGTCAAGGCGTGGTGGCACGTCTCGGCGGTCAACGCCAGCGAGCGGCTCCAGATGTCCGATCACTCGTGGGTCCACATCCAGATCGTGCTGAACATCGCGCTGCGGCTGGCGCGCCTGTTGTTCCGGCGCGGCGTGACGCCGAGCATCGTCGCCGACTTCGGGATGTCGGAGCGCGACGCGGAGGTCGTGATCGCCGCCGGATGTCTGCTCCATTGCGTGGGGATGTCGATCCATCGCGACGACCACGAGCGCTTCAGCCTGTTCCTAGCAGCGGACAGGCTCCCGCTACTGCTCGAGGGAATCTACGAGGAGCCCGAGCGCACCGTGGTCGTGTCCGAGGCGCTCCACACGATCATCGGCCACCGGCGCCAGAACAGGTCGTTTACGGTGGAGGCCGGAATCGTTCGCGTCGCGGACGCCCTCGACATGGCGCGGGGTCGCTCCCGCGTCGAGTTCGAGGCCGGACGCCAGAACATCCACTCGCTGTCGGCGTACGCGATCGAGGAGGTCAAGATCGAGCCCGGCACCGACCGCGCTGTGCGGGTCGAGATTGCGATGTCGAACAGCGCCGGGATATTCCAGGTGGACGAGCTGCTAGCGACCAAGCTGCGCGGGTCGGGCCTCGAAGAGCACATCGAGGTGATCGCCCAGATCGAGGCCGAGCACGAGCAGCGGCTCGTGCAGGTGTTCCGGATCTAGACACTGCTCGGTTCCGCCGGCGCGCTCGCGGTGGCGTACGTGCCGGGGCGGCGGTGGTGACGTGATTGTTGGCCCGCCTTGCGATGGAGCTCGGCCGGGGACGCTCGTGCGCTTGCGCTCGCTTGTGTTGTTCTTCTTCGTCGGCTTGACGCCTGTGCTCTTGCGCCCGGGGGTTGGCGCTGGAGCGTGATGTCACGGTGGCCGCCGTGTTGGCGTGTAGCTGATCGTCAGCGCTGGCACACGCTTGCAGGCTTGGCGGTCTTGTTCTTCTTAGTCGGCTTGACGCGCCTGCCTTGACCTTGCGGCCGGCGAGCGAGAGCGTCTTCGGCGAGACGCCGAGGCCGGAGATCGAGGGTGTGACGGCGGCGGCGGCGGCGGCGGCCGGCTGGTCTCGAGGGCACCGATGTCGCATCGCGCCAGCAGGCGCGGTTGCCCGCGCTGATCGGTCGTCAGAGGCATAGCTCCGATCGGTACAGCCCGCTGGGTTGCCAGCGTGGTCGCGGGCTGCCGGCGAGGAGGGCCATCGTCTGGGTCGGGCCCCCGTTTTCGCGAGCGGCCCAGCCCGACCGATCTCGGCGGGACTACCTTGTCGCCGGCTGCCGTAGCGCAGGTGTCCGGCGAGTCCTCAGGTTGTGCCGAGCGAGGTAGGGCCCGGCTCGGCGCCGCATGTTGGTCGCGTAGCAGTCAGCGCACGATGGCCGTGTTTAGCGCGACGATCGAGTTCTTGCACTATACCCTTCGCCTAGTCATAGATGCCGCCGCCGCGCATGAGCGGGGCGGAGTTACCGGCGAGTGTCACGTTGGCGAGCGTGTCCGGTGCGTCGACGCTGCGGATCGCGTAGATGCCCCCGCCGCCCTGCGGGACGATCGGGTAGGCTCGTTCGTGCTGTTGCCCGAGAGTCGAGTTCGTGTACGTGTTTGCGCCGTGCCGCTGTCCTCGTAGACGCCCCCTCCACCCGATCGCTCGGACCCGCGGCCGTGGCGATTCGGCGCTGTTGTTGCTTATCTGCCGTCGAGCACGGTCAGCGTGTGTTTCGAACCGCTGTTGATCCGCCGCCGCCCTGGCAGCAGTCCCCGCGGTGACCGATGACGTGTTGTGATCGAGGTGCTGTTCGGAGCGTCTCCGGACCGATGCAGCGTCGGCGCCCCCACCCGAGCAGCAGTGCGCGTGGACCGCTCGTTCCCGATGGCCCGTTCACCGTCGCGTGTTGTTGCTCTGCGTGCTCCCGGTGATGATCAGCGGTTTATGGCCGAGCTCCTCACGTCCATGTAGATCGCACCGCCGCCGTGGCAGCAATCGCCGTCGTTGATCGTCGCGCCGTTGCCGTTCAGCACGCTGTTCGCGATCGAGGTCGTGCTGTTGCTGTCCTGGTAGAAGCCGCCGCCGCCCGAGCAACACCGCTGGCCGCGTCTGTCGAGACGCCGTTCAGCGTGAAGCTGTTCTCCGATACCTGGCTGCCCTGATCATGACCGGGAGACGACATTGCCCGTCGCCGTAGATGCCGCCCCCACCGTTACAGCATGCAGAGCGGGACCGTCGCCGTGTTATGCGTGACCATGCTCGCTGTGAGCGTGACGTCGCCGTAGTCCTCGTAGATACCTCCGCCGCCGTCACAGCAGCTGCCGTGCTCATGATCGTCGTCGAGTTGTTGCTCACGATGCTACCGGTGAGGTGATGCCCCCGCCGTTGCTGTAGATGCCGCCACCGCCCGCAGCAGCACGGCGCCGCTCGAGACCACGGCCCTGTTTGCAGTGATAGTCGATTCCGTGATCGCGAGGTCGACCGCGAAAGCGCTCGAACGTGTCCACGAGGATCGCGCCCCCGCCAGCACAGCATCGCTGCGACGTCGCGTTGCCGCCGGTGATCGTCAAGTTCTGGAAGGTGACGGTCGCGTTCGCGTCGGGCTCGCCGTCACGTGGAAGACGCGGCTCGAGCCGCCCCGTCGATCACCGACGAGCTCGCGCCGGCCCCCTCGATCGTCAGCGGCGCGACGGTGATCGGGATCTCGCCGGCCGTGACCATGTAATGCGTCGCGCTAGCGGGCAACAAACCGTGTCGCCCGCCCCGCATTGCGTCGATGACGGCTTCGCGCAGCGTGCAGTGCGTCGGATCTGGACAGACGCCGAGGCCGTCGCCTGTGTTCGTCACCGTCCAGCGTCGCGCCTGCGCCACTCCACCGAGCGCGAGAAACGCCACCGACCGGTCACCACTACCCAAGCATCCTCCGGAGACCCACGCCGCGACTCTCTCACAACCGCGGCCGGGGTGCAACCTCCGCGCTCTAGCCCTGCTTCATGTGCCGCACGTGCTGCGGCGTGATCACGAACTTGATTCGCTGCTCACCCGGCTGGCGGTAGGGATACTCGTCCTGGTCGATGAACTTCTTCGATAGGCGGTTGATGTGCTCGTCGGCGCCCTCGGTGGTCGACTCGGCCTGGCCGCGGACCTCGACGTAGTTGTACGGGTTCCCCGCTTCCTGGATCAGAAGCGTCACGCGCGGGTCGCGCTGGAGATTCGTCGGCCACTTGCGGCCGAGGGCGCTATTGATCGCGACGTTGCCGTCCTCGGTGTCGACCCACGTGATCGTCGACAGGATCGAGTCGTCCTCGTTGTGGGTCGAGACGACGGCGTAGTTGGGCTTCTCGAGCAATTCGCGTACTTCGGGATCTGTGATGGATGCCATGGCCATTAAATTACCCGTTCGGCTAGCTTCCACGCCTATGCCGGTGATGCCGAAGGTGCCCGAGCCAGGCACTGTGTCGTTCCGGGTCGCGAACGCGATGGTCGGGGTGAACACGTGGATCTACAGGCGCACGGGCGGCCGTCTGGGCAACAAGGTCAAGGGCGCTCCGGTGCTGCTGCTCGACCACCTCGGGCCGCAAGACCGGCACAGCGCGCACAAGCCCGGTCCTGTATCTGGAGGACGGCGACGATCTCGTGATCGTCGCCTCCCGCGGCGGATCCGACGCGATGCCCGCGTGGTTCTACAACCTGATGGCGCACCCGGCGACGAACGTGCAGGTCGGCCGCGAGCGGCGGAAGGTGCTGGCGCGCGAAGCGAGTCCCGAAGAGCGCGAGCGGCTGTGGCCCCGTCTGGTCGAGATGTACCGGGACTACGACGCGTATCAGCGGCGAACGACCCGCCAGATCCCGGTCGTCATCCTGAGCCCAGCTTCGTAGTCCGCCCTACCAATGAACGCCGCGCATCAGATGCGCGAGCGCGACCTGCTCGGTCGAGGCGTGCTCGTCGCGGTCCGTCTCGCCGCGGGCGGCGGCCGAGTCCGGGAAGACCTTGTAGGCCGTCGAGAGGATCTGGTCGACGGCCTTTGGGAACAGCGTGTAGGAGACTTCCCCGAACGTGCCCAGGCGAGTCCCGATGTGCTTGGGCTTGGCGCGGATCGCCTCGCAGATCAGGTCGGCGGCCTCGTCGGGCGAGATCGTCGGGAAGCTGTCGTAGATCTTCGTAGGAGCGATCATCGGCGTGCGCACGAGCGGCATGTGGATCGTGGTGAAGTGGACGTTGTCCGAGATCGTCTCCGACCCGACTACCCGCGTCCACGCGTCGAGCGCCGATTTCGAGGCGACGTAGGCCGAGAAACGCGGCGGGTTGGTCTGCACGCCGATCGAGGACACGTTCACGACGTGACCCGACTTGCGCTCGCGCATGTGCGGCAGGAATCCCATCGTGAGCTTGATCGTGCCCAGGTAGTTGATCTTGATCGTGCGCTCGAAGTCGTGGAAGCGGTCATATGACAGCTCGATCGAGCGCCGGATCGACTTGCCGGCGTTGTTGACCAGCACATCGATCGCCGGGTGATCGGCCAGTACGCGCTCGCACAGGTTCTCGATCGAATCGGGATCCGAGACGTCCGCGGTGTAGACGTAGGCAGTTCCACCTAGGTCCTCGATCTCTTGGCGCGCCTGCTCGAGCTTGTCGAGCGAGCGCGCGACCAGCAACGGGATACCGCCGGCCTTGGCGATCTTGAAGGCGGCGGCCTTGCCGATCCCGCTCGACGCGCCCGTGATCAGCACGGTCTTGCCGTTGACCGCGCCTTCGAAGCTGCGGTCCTTGAACAGGTCCGGGTCGAGGTTGCGCTCCCAGTAATCCCAGAGCTTGTGCGCGTAAGACTCGAGCGGCGGGACCGAGATCCCGGAGCCTTCGAGCGCCCGCTCGGCGTCGCGCGTGTCGAACTCGGCGGTCAGCCCGATGTACTCGAGCACCTGGGCCGGGATCCCGAAGTCGGCCAGGATCGCGTTGCGCACCCCGCGCGCCGCGGGCAGCTGCATCAGCATCGACAGCGTGCCCTTAGGGAGTGCCTTGAGAAGCGCGGAGTCGATCCGGACCGACAGCTGCGGCGCGTGAGCCGCGCGGGCGAACGCGTTCATGACGTCACCCGAGCGCTGCGGCTTGGGATTGCAGAGCTGGAACGCCTGGCCGTCGAGTCCGGGCTCGTGGGCGATGTGGTCGAGCGCCGCCGCCACGTAATCCACCGGCACGATGTTCGTGTGGCCGAATTCCGGGCCGACGAGCGGGAACCAGCCGGGCAGGTAGTGGCGCGCCAGCTTGATCGCGGTGAAGAAGTAGTACGGACCGTCGATCTTGTCCATCTCGCCGGTCTGCGAGCTGCCGACCACGATCGCCGGCCGGTACACGCGCCAGGGCACGGTCGTCTGGTCGCGCGCGATCTTCTCGGACTCGAACTTGGTGCGGTGATAGGGATGTTCGAGCTTCTGGCCCTCGTCGAACATGTCCTCGCGGAACAAGCCCTTGTACATCCCGGCGGCGGCGATCGACGAAACGTGGTGGAAACACCCGACGCCGCGCGCGTTGGCGAGCTCGACCGCATGACGGGTGCCCTCGACGTTCGCGATTCGGTTGGCTTCCTCGTCGGCGGTCATGTCGTAGACGGCCGCGAGATGGAAGAAATGGTCGATCGTCGGCAGCGCTTCAGGATCGACGCCGAGCTTCGGCAGCGAGAGGTCTCCCACGACGGCCTTGATGCGCTCCTCGTCGCCCCAGCGCTCAGTCAGCTTGCCGAGCGAGCCTTCGCGCACGAGCACGTAGATGTCGCCTTTGCGCGCGAGAAGGCGCTCGATCAGGTGCCGGCCGATGAATCCCGTCGCGCCGGTGACGAAATACGTCAACCGATTACCAGCCGCCGCGCCAGTCGGCGCTCGCGGCACGCCGCTTCTTGGCGTCCATCCGTGCGTGCTTGCGCTTGTCCAGTCGCCACTGGACCACCGACAGCACTGTGATCAGGAGCGGGAAGAAGATGATCGTGATGAACATCGCGTTTGTGATCGTCTTGTCGTCCGTCTCTCCATACCAGCCCTGACCGGCCGCGGCCAGCGCGGTTGAGGCGGTGGCGAGCACAGCGATGACGGTGAGGAAGGCGATCAGCCAGGCGCGTCGCACGGGCTCGGAAAGGGTACCTAAGCCGCGGCCCGCTCGCCGGTTCTGAGTGCCGCCAGCGCGTTCAGCAGGGCGGGGTTGTATGCGTCTGGCCGCGAGGCGACCTCGAGGTGCTCGATCGGCGCCTCGAATATCTGCGCCTCCAGAGCCGCGGCCAGCTCGCGTTGCTTGCGCGGCGGCACCGCGGTGTCCTTCGAGGTCACCACGACCGCGGTCGGGACCTCGAGTGGCCGCAGCCACGCGCGTGAGTCGAACCGTCCCAGCTCGCGGCCGGCCTCGGCGACGTCGCGCGCCGAGTGGCGCATGAGCTCCGACAGCAGCCACGCGGTTCGCGCTGTCTCCGGAAGGCCGACGCGCCGGAACCCCCATCGCCAGGTTCGGAGCGGGTTGACCGATAGCGCGAGGCCGACCGCTCCCATCGCGCGCCAGTAGCGGCGGGTCTGCGGGTCCTGCCAGTGCTGGGCGGTGCCGCTCAGCACCAGTCCGCTCACCACATCCGGATGGTCGCGCGCCACCAGCTGACCAATCGCACCACCCATCGAATAGCCGACCACGAGTGCGGGGGCCAGCTCGAGCTCGCGCAGTACCGCGGCCGCATCGGCGGCACAATCGATGAGCCGGAATGGTGTCAGTGGCCGCAGCCCCCGGCCATGGCCCCGGTGGTCGATCGCCAGGACGCGGTAGCCCGCGTCGGTGAGATCGCCATACGAGCACCACCAGTTCAAATCGGCGCTCGCAATCCACCCGTGGAGCAGCATTACGACCGTCCCATCGCCGCCGGTGTCGCGCAGGAAGAACTCGCCGCGACCGGGTACGACGAGCGTGCGCGCCGGAGGAAGCTCGATCGGCGGCTCGGGCCAGTGGCTCAGGGCGCTCACCGCGTGGACCCTACCTACCATCATCCGCGATGGCTGTTGTGATCGCGTCTGACATCGGCAAGGACATCGCCGGCGCTCCGCTGCTTCGCGGCGTCTCGTTCAAGCTCGAGCGCCGCGACCGGATGACGATCTCGGGTCGGAACGGGGCGGGTAAGACGACGCTGCTGCGGATGCTGGCAGGTGAGGTGTCGATCGACTCGGGCGAACTCGTCCTTGGGAAGGGAGTGCGGGTCGCGCTGCACGACCAGCGACCGCCGCGCGAGCGCCGGCTGACGCTGCGCGAGTACGTGCTCTCAGGCGCGCGCGAGCTGGTCGGGATCGAGCGCGACCTAGAAGCGCTCGAGGCTGAGATGGCGGCGGGTTCTCACGACGATGCGACGCTCCGTCGCTATTCCGACGCCCAGGCGCGGCTCGAGCACGCCGGCGGCTACGGCTGGCGCGAGAAGGCGCTCCAAACGCTCCGCGGCGTGGGCTTTCACGGTGCCGGCGAACTCGACCGCTCGCTTGACACCTTCTCGGGCGGAGAACTGACCCGCGCCTCGCTGGCGCGCGCGCTGACCGGCGACCCCGACCTCCTGCTGCTCGACGAGCCGACCAACCACCTCGACATCGCCGCGCTCGAGTGGCTCGAGCAGACGCTCCAAGGACTCGACGCGGCCGTGGTCCTCGTGGCCCACGACCGCTGGTTCCTCGAGGCCGTCGGCACGAGCGTGCTCGAGCTCGAGGGCGGGCGCGGGCGGTTCTTCAAGGGCCCGTGGCACGCATGGCGCAAGGAGAAGGCGGCCCGCGAGATCGCACAGGGACGCGCGGCCGAGCGCGAGCAGGCCGAGATCGAGCGCCTCGAGCGTTTCGTAACGCGCTTTCGGGCCGGCACGCGCGCGAGGCAGGCGCAGGCACGGGTCAAGCGGCTCGCCAAGATGGACCGTCCGGCGCGCGAACGGGGGAACGGCGCCGGCCTCTCGTTTCAGTTCAAGGCCCCCGAGCGCTCCGGCCGAATCGTGTTCGAGCTGCTCGACGGGTGTCTCGCGGCTGGCGACAAACTGCTGCTGGACGACGCTGAGCTGTGGCTCGAACGCGGCGAGCATGTGTCATTGGTCGGGCCCAACGGCGCCGGCAAGACGACCCTGATCGAGACGCTGACGGGCGCACGCGAGCTCTACGGCGGGAAGCTCCGCACGGGCCACAACGTCAAGCTCGGCTACCTAAGCCAGCACGCCGACGAACTCCCCGTAGGCCGCACCGTACTCGAGGCCGCGCAGGCGGCAACCAAGCTGGCGCCCAACAACGCGAGGGCGCTGCTCGGCCGCTTCCTGTTCTCCGGCGAGGAGGCCGAGAAGCCGCTCGACGAGCTCTCGGGCGGAGAGCGTCGGCGTCTCGCGCTCGCGATTTTGGTCGCGTCGGGAGCGAACGTGTTGGTCCTAGACGAGCCGACCAACCACCTCGACCTCGAGAGCCGGGAAGCGCTCGAGGCGGCGCTGCGGGCGTTTGAAGGGTCTGTTCTGCTGGTGTCACACGACCGTGCGCTGCTCGACGCGGTCGGCACGCGCACGGTCGCGTTTGAGGACGGGGCGCTGCGCAGCTACACGGGTGGCTGGGCGGATTACGTCAGGACCCTGCCCTGAGCTGCAACCCGGGCCCCTTGCCGCCGAAGAGCGAGCCGCACGCCTTCTGAGCGGCCTGGAACGCCGGCGACTGAGGATTGATACCGGGCCCACCGAGCCTGATCCCAAAGCCGCCCGGTGCGGACTGGAATTGAGGATCGGGGAAGTTCGGGACGCCGTGGCTACGCATGCAGCGTGACATCGCGAGCGCCTGGGCCTTGATCTGGGCGGTCTTTGCCGCCGACGGTTTGCCGCCGTTGGGCAGGTAGTGCCGGCAGGCCTGCATCGCGCCTTGGAAGGCCGGACCGTTAACCGCGGCGCCGTTTACCTTGGTGGACGGACCGGACCCGGAACGGTCGGCTTGCTGGATCTGCAGACCGCCCTGACCGTTGCTCGTCGGATCGGGGAAGTTCGGGACGCCGTGGCTGCGGATGCAGCTCGCGAACGCGATCGCCTGAGCGTGCGAAGGCGCGCCGGTGCCGGCGGCCGGTGAGCTGCTGGACCCACAGGCAGCTGTCAATAGGCCTGCGGCGAGGATCGAGGCGGCGGATGCGTGTCTGAACATGCGCCAGTGATAGCCATGGCCCGGTTACACCACGGCAACTGCCCCTGTAACCGCGCGGTAACCGCACGCAGAGCATGCTCGTCCGCCACACTTCTATCGGGCAAATGAGAGTGCTGGTCGCAGAGGATCACAGGGAGCTGGCCGAGACGGTCGCGACTGGTCTGCGCCGTGAGGGGATGGCAGTCGACGTCGTGCTCGACGGGCAGGCTGCGCTTCAGCGGAGCGCTGTCTATGGCTATGACGTGATCGTGCTCGATCGCGACCTCCCGGGAGTCCATGGCGATCGTGTGTGCGAAAGGCTCGCCGAGCAGGGCGGACGGCCGCGTGTCCTGATGCTGACCGCGTCGGGCACGATCGAGGACCGTGTTGCCGGCCTCAGCCTCGGCGCCGACGATTATCTGCCCAAGCCGTTCGCGTTCGCCGAGCTCGTCGCGAGGGTCCGGGCGCTTGGGCGCCGCTCACAGCCGGCGCTGCCGCCAGTGCTGCGCAGCGGCGAGCTGCGGCTCGATCCGGCCCGGCGGGTGGCCGAACGCGACGGGCGGCGGCTCGAGCTGAGCGCAAAGGAGTTCGCCTTGCTCGAGCTGCTGCTTGGCGCCGAAGGCGTTCCGCTGTCGGCCGAGGAGCTCCTGCACCGGGCCTGGGACGAGGCCGCGGATCCCTTCTCGAACGTCGTCAAGGTGACGATTTCGAGATTGCGGCGCAAGCTCGGCGAACCGCAGCTGATCGAGACGGTGCCCGGTGCCGGCTACCGGATCTAGGCGACGCTGGCTCCCGAGGTGGACGCTCAGGCTGCGGCTCACGTTGCTCTACGGCGGCGTGTTCCTGGTCGCCGGCGCGGTGCTGCTCGGGATCGTGTACGGACTAGTCGCAAACAACATCTCCAGCGAGACGCTCAAGGCCAAGGATCAGCTCGTGGTCAGCAAGGGCGCCAAGGTGGCAGCGCAGGCTCCGGGTCCGTTCTCGGTGGGCCAAGCGCAGATCGGCCCGCCCAACCCGAAGGGCGGCGGGACAGCCTTCTACAGCACGCAGACGCCCAACGTCTCCGGACTCGCGCTGACGCTGCGTGCGATCAATGGGCGGGTCGTCCGGCAGATCCGACGCCTAACGGCGGCGCAGCAGCATCAGCTGCTGACTTTCCAGGCGCAGGCCCGCACCGCGCTCGACCGCCAGCGCACGGTCCAGCTCGACACGCTGTTGACCAGATCGGGGATTGCGCTTGGGATCATGGCCTTGCTCTCGATTGGGCTCGGTTACTTGCTGGCCGGGCGTGCCCTGCGGCCTGTTCGGACGATGAGCGCCCGGGCGCGCGGCATCTCGGAGCGCAACCTGCACGAGCGCCTGGCGCTGATAGGGCCCGACGATGAGCTAAAGGAACTTGGCGACACGTTCGACGGCTTGCTCGCGCGCCTGGAGACGGCATTTGAATCACAGCGACGGTTCGTCGCCAACGCCTCCCACGAGCTGCGCACGCCGATCACGCTCGAGCGCGCGCTGGTCGAGGTCGCGCTCGCCGATCCCGAGGCCTCGATCGATTCGCTCCGCGACACGTGCCGGCGAGTACTGACAGCTTCCGAACAGCAAGAGCGCCTGATCGAAGCGCTGCTAACGCTCGCACGCAGCCAGGGAGGCCTCGCGGCACGCGAGGAGCTAGACCTCGCAGAGATAGCTGCGGGCGTCTCGAGCGACATCCCGCCCAACGGGGTGCGACTCGAGCTCAAGCTCGACCCCGCGGCAACCTCGGGCGATCCGCGGCTGGTCGAGCGCCTGATCGCCAACCTGCTCGACAACGGCGTCAAGTACAACCGCGACCACGGCTGGGTGAGGGCGTCCACCGGGGTCCTCCACGGCCGCCCGTCGATCGCGGTCGAGAACTCCGGCCCGGTGATCGCGGCCGATGAGGCGGGCCAGCTCGCGGAGCCGTTCCGGCGTCTCAACGGGGAGCGGTCCGCCGGTGAACACGGCCCGCCCGGGCTCGGTCTCGGACTCTCGATCGTTGACGCGATCGCAGTCGCCCACGAAGCGCGCTTCACGGCCACCCCCCGGCCCGAGGGCGGGCTCAGGGTCGAGGTGAGCTTCCCGCCGGCGTAGCGGCGCTCGACCTCTAACCTTCTGTGCTGATGCCCACTACCGTCAGGAACTTCGGGATCGTGCTGGCGATAGCCGCGCTGATCGTGCTGATCCCGGGCGGAGGGACAGGGGCTGGGTTCGCGCTGCAGGCGGTGTCGCTGCTGTTCCTCGGCGTCATCGGCTGGGCGGCATACACGAGCTATCGCGAGCACCGGATCGCGCTGTTCTCGCTTGGCGATGCGCGTCGCGCGATCGTGTACGCGGCCGCCGGGGTCGTGGTCCTGACGCTGACCGCCACGCACAGGCTGTTCGCCTCGACGGCCGGCAAGCTCGTTTGGATACTGCTCCTGGTCGGCGCGGCTTACGCCCTGTTTGCGGTCGTCTGGTCCGCGCGCAAGTACTGATTCAGCAGAAGGGGAACCGGTCCGTGGGGCGAAGCCACGGCCCATGGTGCTGAATCGCAAACTCGTCGTCGAGTTCATCGGGATGTTCGTGTTCATGTTCACGGTCGGGATGGCCACCGAGAAGGCGGGTGCGGGGGTCCTCGCGCCGATCGCAATCGGTTTCGTGCTGATGGTGATGGTGTTCGCCGGCGGGCACGTCTCGGGCGGGCACTACAACCCGGCCGTCAGCACCGGCGTTCTGGTCCGCGGCAAGCTCGCGCCCAAGGAGTGGGTCGGCTACGTCGTGACGCAGATGGTTGCCGCCGCGCTGGCGGCACTACTGGTGAGGGCTGTCGGGGGTCACGAGACCGCGGCTGCCGTCGCATCGAGCGGCAAGATGCTGGTGGTCGAGTTCATCTTCACTTTCGCGCTCGTCTACACGGTGCTGAACGTCGCAACCGCGCGCGGAACCGAGGGCAACTCTTTCTACGGGCTCGCGATCGGCGGGCTGGTGGTCGTCGGCGCGCTCGCGGTCGGCGGCGTGTCCGGGGCCGCGTTCAACCCCGCGATCGCGTTCGGCGCGAGCATCACCGGGCTCTTCAAGTGGTCGCACATCTGGATCTACCTGCTCGCCGACCTCCTCGGAGGGGCGGCGGCCGCCGTGGCCTTCCTGTACGTGCTGCCCGAGGAAAAGGTCAGCGGGGACATCCGCGCGGCCGAACCTCGCCCCTAGGAACCAGACCTAGACTCCCGCCCGGTGAGCAAGCAGAACCGGGAAGTTCTCGCCGACTGGCTGACCGTGATCGGCGGCGTACTTCTGCTGGGGTCGCTGTTTCTGGTCTGGAGCCACCAGTTCTCGGCGCCATTCCTCGCGCAGTTCGGTAGCTCCGACCTGCTTCGCGGCGTTCCCCGCGACCCGACCGCCTGGCAGGTCTACTCGTCGATGGATGTGGTGCTCGCGATCGTGGCCGTCGGCCTCGTGGCGACCGCGATGTTCGGATCGAGGCGTGAGCGGTTCGTCGCGGCGGCCGCCGCCTTAGTCGCTCTGATCTTCACGTTCAACGCGCTCTCCAATCCGCCCACGACGGGGGCGAACATCTTCAATCCCGCCTTCGGCGTCCCGGACTACGCCTCGCCGGGGGCGAGCGCGGGGGTGGGGGAGACGGTCGCGATCCTTGCCCTGCTGATGGCGCTCGCCGGGCTCGCGCTGTCGTTCACGGCGGACTGAGGCCGGCACCGGCCTTCGTATCCTCGAAGGCGTGTCCATAACCTCAGCCGAGAAGCGCCGCGAGCTACCCGACGAACCGGGTGTCTACCTGTTCCGCGACGCGCGGGGACGGGTGATCTACGTCGGCAAGGCGAAGTCGATCAAGAAGCGCGTCGCCTCGCACTTCTCGAATCCGAGCACCCGCGGGGGCCACGATCTGGTCGATCTGATCGACAGGATCGAGGCGCTGGTGGTCCACACCGAGGCAGAGGCGCTGCTGACCGAGCAGAACTTCATCAAGCAGTACAAGCCGCGCTTCAACATCCGTCTGCGCGACGACAAGTCCTATCCGTACATCGCGATCTCGCTCGACGAGGACTTCCCGCGCGTCTACTTCACGCGCGAGCGCCATCGCCGCGACCGCGCGTACTTCGGCCCCTACTCAAACGCAAAGCGCGTCCGCTCGACGCTCGAGGTGCTCGGCAAGGTGTTCATGTTCCGCTCGTGCGAAGGGCCGGTGCCCGGGCGGCGCTCGGGTTCACCCTGCCTGGACTACTACATCAAGCGCTGCGAGGCGCCCTGCGTCGGATACGTCTCCAAGGAGGACTACCGCAGCGGGATCGACGGCGTGATCGGGTTCCTGTCGGGCCGCTACCGCGAGATCGAGCGCTCGCTCGAGGCCGCAATGCGTGACGCCTCCGACGAGCAGCGCTTCGAGGACGCCGTCCGTGAGCGCAACCGGCTGCGGGCGGTGCGCTCGCTGCTCGAGCGCCAGCGGGTCGCCAACGAAGCAACAGGCACGCTCGATGCGATCGCGGTCGCGATCTCCGACGGGGACGCGAACGCGCAGGTGTTCCAAGTCCGCGACGGCGTGCTGTCGGACCGCCAGAGCTTCTACCTGGACAACGAGGTCGGCGCCGAGGTCGCTGAGGTCGCCGAGGCGTTCATCCTTCAGTACTACGCCAATGCGATGGCGGTTCCGCCGCTGCTCGTGGTCCAGCGCGAGCTCGGTTCGCCGCCGGCGCTAGCCGAGGCGCTCTCCGCGCGGCGCAACGGCTCGGTCGAGATCCGCGCAGCCGAACGCGGCGACAAGCGTCGCATCCTCGACCTGGCGGAGCGCAACGCACGGCTCGCGCTCGATCAGGAGAAGCTCCGCTCCGAGCGCCGACGCCAGCAGCGGGTCGAGGCGCTCGACGGGCTCCAGAAGGCGCTCGGGCTGGACACGATCCCGCTGCGGGTGGAGTGCTTCGACATCTCGACGCTGATGGGCACCAACACCGTCGCCTCGATGGTGGTGTTCGAGGGCGGCGCGCCCAGGAAATCCGACTATCGGCGGTTCAAGATCAAAGCCCCGGCACCGGATGACTTTGCCGCCATGGAAGAGGTGCTGAGCCGTCGCCTGGCGCGCTGGGAAGCGCAGCGCGACGTCTCGCCGCACGACAAGGAGTACGACCCGTCCTTCGCGGCGCTTCCCAACGTCGTCGTGATCGACGGCGGCAAGGGCCAGCTGTCCGCCGGGCTGCGCGCACTCCAAGGCTTCCGCGAGCGCGGCGTTGTCGTGATCGCGCTGGCCAAGCGGATCGAGGAGGTGTATATCCCCGGCCGTGCCGCACCGCTGCGCCTGGCGCACGACACCCCCGAGCTCCAGCTCCTCCAGCGCGTGCGCGACGAGGCCCACCGCTTTGCCATCACGCACCACCGCCAACGGCGCGACAAGGCGATGACAGCTTCGATCCTCGACGGCTTGCCGGGCGTCGGGCCGGCGCGCAAGCGCGCATTGCTCGCCCACTTCGGCTCACCCGATGCGGTCCTTCAGGCCTCGCGCGAGGAGCTCGCCGCCGTGCCGGGCGTTCCGGGCAAGCTCGCGCGCGAGCTCTACCGGGAGCTACACAAGTCAGGCGTCTAGACCGACCGCCCTGTCAAGCTTTAGCCCATGGAGGCCGCACCCCGGACGAACGAAGAACCGACCCTGACCGCGCTCAAGGATCTCGTGATCATCACCGGGTTCTCGGGGGCGGGCAAGTCGACCGCGATGGCCGCGTTCGAGGACGACGGCTATTTCTGCGTCGACAACCTGCCCTCGGAGATGATCGAGTCGCTCGTGGAGCTGTTCATGCACGAGGGCTCCAAGGTCGCTCGCGCGGCGGTCGTCTCCGACGTACGCGGCGGCAGCTACTTCGAGGGACTCGAGGCGATGCTCGACGGCCTTCGTTCGAGCGGCGTTGCCCACCGTGTGCTGTTCCTGGATGCCGACGAACAGACGCTCTTGACGCGCTACCAGGAGACCCGCCGCCGCCATCCGCTCGCGCCGACAGGCAACGTGGCCGAGGGGATCGCGCGCGAGCGCGCGCTGGTCGAGCCGCTACGCGTGCGCGCGGACGTCGTGATCGATACGACCGGGCTGACCGCAGCGATGCTGCGACGCAAACTCGCCGAGGACATGCTCGAGGCGCGCCGGGGGCGGCTCGGGGTCACGTTCGAGAGCTTCGGCTTCAAGCACGGCCCGGTGCGCGATGCCGACCTGATCTTCGACGTGCGCTTTCTCCCCAATCCCCACTACGAGGAGGATCTACGGCCGCTGACGGGCGTCGATCCGCGGATCGAGGAGTTCATCAATCGGGACGGAGCGCTCGACGCGTTCTATGACCATCTGTACCCGATGCTCGACTTCCTGCTCCCGAAGTATCTGGAGGAGGGGAAGTCTCACCTCGTTGTCGCGATCGGCTGCACGGGCGGGCGCCATCGCTCGGTGGCGATCGCGCGCGACCTTTACGAGCGCTATCGCTCCGCCGATCAGTACGTCGTTGACGTCGCCCACCGCGACGTCGAGCGGCCGGCCGGATGATCGACCACATCGGATACGAGGTGAGCGACCTGGAGCGGTCTGCCCGCTTCTATGACGCGGTCTTCTTCGCGCTCGGCGGCCGCCGGATGCTCGCCTCCGAGCATGCGATCGCCTACGGCGTCGACGGCCCGCTGGTCTGGATCGTCGTTCGCGACCGTCCCCCCGCGCCCGCATACGGTCACATCGCGTTGCGCGCGAACGGCAAGGCTGCCGTCGATGCCGCGCACAGGGCCGGCCTCGCCAACGGCGGCGCCGACGATGGCGCCCCGGGGCTACGTCCCCAATACGGCGAAGGGTGCTATGCCGCCTACATGCGCGACCCCGACGGGCTGCGCGTCGAGGTCGTCACCCGCCGTTAGGGTGTAGTTCGGCTAGCCTTGGCCGCGCCTGGGAGGCGGTCCCCTTCCTTAGACGAAAGGAGTCATCTGCATGTCGGTACGCGTCGCGATCAACGGCTTCGGACGAATCGGCCGGAACGTGTTCCGGGCGGCGTACGAGCAGGGAGCCGAGATCGAGTGGCTCGCGGTCAATGACCTGATCGACCCGAAAACGATCGCGCACCTGCTGCGCTACGACTCCAACTACGGCCCCTTCCCCGGCACGGTTGAAGCGACCGACACCGGCGTCCGCGTCGATGGCAACGAGATCCGGGTGCTCTCCGAGCGCGACCCGGCAGCGCTGCCTTGGGGAGATCTCGGCGCTGATGTTGTGATCGAGTCGACCGGCCTCTTCACCGACCGCGAAAATGCCTCCAAGCACCTCGAGGCGGGCGCGAAGAAGGTCGTGATCTCCGCGCCGGCGACCGATCCGGACGTGACCGTCGCGCTCGGCGTGAACTTCGACGAGGCCTACGACCGCCAAGCGCACCACGTGATCTCGAATGCGTCCTGCACCACCAACTGCTTGGCGCCGGTCGCCAAGGTGATCCACGACACGGTCGGGATCAAGCACGGATTGATGACCACGATCCACGCCTACACCGCCGACCAGCGGCTGCAGGACATGCCACACAAGGACCTCCGTCGCGCTCGCGCCGCCGCCGTCAACCTGATTCCGGCCTCGACCGGGGCGGCCAAGGCGATCGGGCTCGTGATTCCCGAGCTCAACGGCAAGCTGAACGGGATGGCGGTGCGCGCCCCGGTGCCGACCGGGAGCGTCGTCGACCTGACCGTCGAGACGCAGCGAGAGACGACCGTCGAGGAGCTCAACGAAGCCTTCAAACAGGCGTCCGAAAGCGGCCCGCTGAAAGGCCTGCTGGCCTATACCGAGGACCCGATCGTCTCCACCGACATCATCAAGAATCCGGCGTCCTCGATCCTCGACGCGCAGCTGACCGCCGTGATGGACGGCACGATGGTGAAGGCCATCTCCTGGTACGACAACGAGTGGGGCTACTCGAACCGGGTGGTCGACCTGGTGCAAGCCGTTCTGTGAGAACCCTCGGGGACCTGGGCGAGATCGGAGGCAAGCGAGTGCTCGTCCGGGTCGACTTCAACGTCCCCCTCGAGCAGGGCAAGGTTGCCGACGACACCCGCATCCGCGCCGCATTGCCGACGATCGAAGAGCTGAGCCGGCGCGGCGCACGGCTCGTGCTCGCCTCGCACCTCGGGCGCCCCAAGGATCGCGAGCCCGAGCTGTCGCTGCGGCCGGTGGCCGACCGCCTGGCCGCGCTGACCGGCAGACAGGTGATCCTCGCGCCAGAAGTCGTCGGCCGCGGGGTGCGCGGGCTGTCGGAGCGCCTGGGCCGAGAGCAGATCCTCCTACTCGAGAACGTCCGCTTCGAGCCGGGCGAGACACGCAACGATCCGGAGCTTGCAGCCGCGCTCGCCGAGCTCGCCGACGTTTACGTCGACGATGCGTTCGGCGCCGCGCACCGCGCACACGCCTCGACCGAGGGCGTCGTGCATCTGATGCCCGACCACGCTGCGGGCCTGCTGCTCGAACGCGAGGTCACGATGCTCGCGGAGGTCCTCGAGCACCCCGCGCGGCCGTTCGTCGCCGTCCTCGGCGGCGCGAAGGTGTCCGACAAGCTCGGCGTGATCGAGCGCTTCCGCGAGCTCGCCGACACGATCCTGATCGGCGGTGCGATGGCGTTTCCGTTCCTGGCAGCCGACGGCCACGCGGTCGGTGACTCGCTGTGCTCAGACGAGGACACCGAGCTCGCGCGCGGCCTGCTCGCGTCCAACGTCAAGCTGCCGGTCGATCTCGTGGTTGCCGATCGCTTCGCCGCGGACGCGGAGTCCCAGACAATCGACGGCCTGGACGTTCCCGACGGCTGGATGGGGCTCGACATCGGCCCCCGGACCGCGGCCGAGTACGCGCAGGTGATCGATGGCGCCGCGATGGTGTTTTGGAATGGGCCGATGGGGGCGTTCGAGCTAGAGCCGTTCAGCCGCGGGACGCGCGCCGTCGCCGACGCCGTCGCGGCCAACCGCGGCGTCACGGTGGTCGGCGGCGGCGATTCGGCGGCCGCACTCCAGCGTTATGGGCTCGCCGACCGGGTCACGCACCTTTCGACGGGCGGTGGCGCGGCGCTCGAGCTGCTCGAGGGGCGCAAGCTTCCCGGAGTCGAGGCGCTCGCATGAGAACTCCTCTGATCGCAGCCAACTGGAAGATGCATAAGACCGTCGCCGAGGCGGAGGAGTTCATCGCTGCGCTGCTCCCGCAGGTCTCGACAGCCGACGGTGTCGATGTCGCCGTCTGCCCGCCGTTCCTCTCGCTGCGGGACCTGGTCGACTCGACCCGTGGCTCGCGCGTCGCCGTCTACGCCCAGAATGTGCACCAGAGTGCCGAAGGCGCGTTCACGGGCGAGGTGTCGGTGCCGATGCTCGTCGATGCGGGTGCCAGCGGGGCGATCATCGGGCACTCGGAGCGCCGCCAGTACTTCGGCGAAACCGACAAGGCAATCGCGGCCAAGGTGCCGGCAGTGCTCGACGCCGGCCTCGTTCCGCTCCTGTGCGTCGGCGAGAGCGAGGAGGAGCGCGAGCGCGGCGACACCGAGCGAACGCTCCGCCACCAGATCCAGGAGGATCTCGCGGGCATCCCCGACGACCGCCTCGGGGCGGTGGTGATCGCATACGAGCCGATCTGGGCAATCGGCACCGGCAAGGTCGCGACGCCGGAGCAGGCGCAGGACGCGATTGCGTTCGTCCGCGCGCTCGTCGCCGATCGCTCGCGTGACCAGGCTGAACGGGTGCGCGTTCTCTATGGCGGCAGCGTCAACCCCGAGAACGCTCCCGAGCTGCTCGCGCTGCCCGACATCGACGGTGCGCTCGTCGGCGGCGCGAGCCTCGACCCCCGTTCGTTCGCGGCGATCGTCGCGGCTGCGGGCTGATGGCATCGCTGCGCGCCGGCGCCGACCGACTTCCCGCGCCGGCTGCCGCACTGATCATCCTCGATGGCTGGGGGTTGGCGCCTGACGGCCCGGGCAACGCCGTGTCCCTCGCCAGCACGCCGGTCTTCGACGAGCTGTGGTCCACCTATCCGCATAACTCGCTGACCGCCTGCGGTCGCGCCGTCGGCCTGCCGGAGGGTCAGATGGGCAACTCGGAGGTTGGTCACCTGAACCTCGGCGCGGGCGCGATCGTCATGCAGGATCTGACTCGTCTCGACCTCGCCGTCGAGCGGGGCGAGCTCGCAGACAATCCAGTCTTGGGCGAGGCCTTCTCGGGCGGCGAGCGCGTGCACCTAATCGGGCTCGTCTCCGACGGCGGCGTCCACTCGGGATTCGGGCATCTGCGGGCGCTGATCGAGCTGGCGGCCTCGCGCGAGGTCCCCGACCTGGTCGTGCATGCCTTCACCGACGGGCGCGACACGCTGCCCACGTCGGGCGCCGGCTTTCTGGCATCGGTTGAAGACTGGATGCGTAAAGCGGGCGCCGGGCGGATCGGCTCGGTCGTCGGGCGTTATTACGCGATGGACCGCGACCGGCGCTGGGAGCGGATCCAGCTCGCCTACGACATGCTGGTCCACGGGCGGGCCCCGCATAACGCCGAAACAGGCGAGGCAGCCGCGCGCGCGGCGTACGAGCGTGGCGAGACCGACGAGTTCATCACGCCCACGCTCGTCGGCTCATCGGAGGCGCGTATCCGCCCGGGGGACAGCGTGCTCGCGTTCAACTTCCGCCCCGACCGGATGCGCGAGCTCACCCGGGCGCTTGCGGAGCCGGACTTCGACGAGTTCGACCGGGGCGGGGCGCAGGTCGTCGAGCGGTACGCGACGATGACCGAGTTCGAGGAGGGCTGGCCGTATCCGGTCGCGTTCCCGCCCGAGCGCCCGGCGATAACACTTCCGATTGTGGTCGCGCGCCGCGGGATACGCCAGCTGCACGTGGCCGAGACGGAGAAGTACGCGCACGTGACGTATTTCTTCGGGGGCGGCGAGGAGCAGCCCCAGGACGGCGAGCGGCGCGAGCTGGTCGACTCGCCTCGGGATGTCCCGACCTACGACCACAAGCCCGAGATGAGCGCTCGTGATGCGGCGCGGGCGTTCGTTGAGGCCTGGCGGGCGGACCATCCAGGCTTCGGGATCATCAACTTCGCCAACCCCGACATGGTCGGCCACACGGGCGTGATCGAGGCGGCGGTCGAGGGGATCGAGACTGTCGATGAGTGCCTGGGGGAGGTGGTCGACGCCGTGCACTCGACCGGTGGAGCGTGCGTGATCACCGCCGACCACGGCAATGCCGACAACATGCTCGAGCCCGACGGGAGCCCCAACACCGCCCATTCGCTCAACCCCGTGCCGCTGATCGTCACTGTCCCGGGGCTGTCCGTGCGCGACGGAGGAGTGCTGGCGGACGTCGCGCCGACGGTCTTGCGGCTGCTGGGTATCGAGCAGCCGGCTGAGATGACGGGGCGGTCGCTGGTTGAGTAGCGAGCGGGGGTCGTCTGGGCCGCCGCGGGGGCGAGGTGATGGCCTTCCCGGGGTAAGGGTGACGGCCGCCCCGGGCGACCGTGGCGCCCCACAGCCGAACTTTGGAGGATTGGTTCCGGCATGCGGTACCGATTCTCCATTGTTCGTCGCTTCGCGGAGCCTGTCGCGGGTCCATTCCGCGGGAGCAGACTTGACACTAAGGCGCTTAGATTTTATACTCCTAGTCGTGCCAGGTATTAGGAACTAGGAGGTCAAGTGATATGGCACTTATTCGTTGGGAGCCGGTGCGCGAGCTGAACACACTTCAGAACGAGATGAACCGGCTATTCAATTCAGTATTCGACACTCCGCTGCCGAATGGCAGCCACACAGGACTGCGTCGGTGGATCCCGGCCATGGATCTGGTTGAGACTGACGACGACTTCGTCCTGCGGGCCGATCTCCCCGGCCTGACCGAGGGCGACGTGAACATCGAGCTCGAGGACAACGTGTTGACGGTGTCCGGCGAGCGCAAGGCAGAGCGTGAAGAGCGCAAGGAGGGCTACTACCGCGTCGAGCGGTCGTCCGGCTCGTTCTCGCGTTCGTTGACGCTGCCCGAGGGCGTGGACCCCGACGCGATCAAGGCGAGCTTCGACAAGGGCGTGCTCGAGGTACGCATCCCGAAGCCCGAGGAGCGCAAGCCGCGCAAGGTCGCGATCAGCGTAGGCGGCGGCGAGCCCAAGGCCATCGAGGGCTCAGAGTCAGTGTCGTAAGCTCGAATCGCGTCCGGGCAGGCGCGGATCGATCGGTAAGCCGGAGGGCGGGGAGCCGTCGAGTTCCCCGCCTTTCTGATCATCTGGCCCGGGCGCCTTCCGGCTCAGCAGGCCTGCGGCGTCGAAGTTTGCGACACCGGCAAGGTCCCACCGTCCCGGAACAGTCGCGTTGCTGCACCGGGCCGGAGTTCGACGTAACCCGCAGCGCGCGCCGATGGCGCGCACAGCTCGGCAGTTGTGTCGACTGGGAGCCGTCGAGCCGACGGGTGCAGCGCCAGCTCAATGCTCCAGCTGGAGTTGCCAGAAGCCGGACGAGTCACGGCGGTGACTCGTCCGGCGGCGACGCCGAGAATTAGTACACGATCGCCCACAACCAGGCCCCGGCGCGTACTGGCGGCGACTCTCAGAGCGCGATTGGGCGACGCCGTCAAGGCCGCGAGAATCCCGGCTGCGACCACCACGAGCGCAGCGATCGCGCTCACGCGCGACACGCGCGGCATCGATCTCAATCCGCGTAACGGATCGAATCTGGAAGAAGTGCTGCGGCGCGAGATACGAATTGGAGAACTGTGGCAGGCGCATGCGCCGTCCATCGGGAGGCAGTCGCCGATGGCTCGTCACATGTGATCGGCTTTGGGGTGCTGCGGTGTCTCTCCACGGTGGGGTCGCAGCCGACAACACACTCCTCCATCGCTTCGGGTGCCGCTTGTCGATCGACCGATCACTCTTCGTGCCGCCCGCGCGCTGCTGGTCATCTGGTCGAGCGACATGCTGGCTCCTGCTCGCGTACAGGAAGCAGGCCTGGCGACCCTGTTTCTGCCCCGGCGGCTCTACACGGTGGGCTCGCAGCGGACCAGCTCAGCCTGCGCGACCGCATCCAGGCAGTGGTCCTCGCCTACGAGACCGGCATCGTCCGTGCCGAAGCGAGCAACCACACGCCAGATGAGGGAACAGGCCGAAACACCGATTCATGTACATCGTGGCCTTCATAACCGCCAACGCCGTTCCACCTTCGGGGTGGTCTCCCCAGCCGCCTACGGACGACTACAGCTCTCGCCGCCGTAAAGGTTGAGACCCGTTGATAACACCCACACCAGGTGTCACGCAAATCGGGACAGGTCCAACCGGCAGCAAGCGGCCGGCCGCCTACTTGATGATCCGGAACGTCACGCTGAGGGAGCCTCCCGACTTGCCGTTGGCGGTTGGTGTCGCGACGAGGGTGTACGTGCCGGGCTTGAGCTTCTTGCGCGCGAGGCGTCCGGTGAAGTGGAACTGGTTGGCACCCGCCTTGCCCGTCACCGTAAAGCTGCCCTGCAGGATCACAAGGCGCTTGCACTTGTGCGCCTTGCGGTTCTTCTTCGTCGGGGCGACGCAACGCGCGTTGCGGCCCTTGCCCTTCCTGCGGCCCGGCAGGGTCTGCTCGACCATGAACCTGACGTTTCCCGCGGCGCTGAGCGTGTAGCTCACCTGCGCCCCAGTCTTCCCCTTCTTCCTCTTCTTCTTGTGCTTGACGGCCCCGACGCTGGCAGCCCTGGCGCTGATGCTGGGGGCCTTGGCGCTGGGGCCGCTCGGTGCCGCCCGGAAGGACCGCGGAGAAATGCTCAGACCGCTTGCGTGCGGGATCGCGCCCGAGCCGCCCCCGCCGCTGCCCCCGCCGCCACCACCTGTTCCGTTCGCCCCGATCGGGACCACCACCCCGCCGTTGACGCCGTTGACTCCGACCGCGATGCAGCTGGTCGAGCTCGCGCATGCCACCCCCCTGAGGTTGGTCGTGGCGGCGACCGGCTGGACGGTGCCCGGGGTGCCGTCGGCAGCGAGCGGGACCACCACCCCGCTCGAGCCGTTGGTCCCGACCGCGAGGCAGCTGCTCGCGCTCAGGCATGCCACCCCTCCGAGGCTGGTCGTGCCAGCGACCGGCTGGACTGTGCCGGGGTTGCCGGCGGCGGTAACGGGCACCACCACGCCGCCCGTCTGGGAGGGGTTGTCGCCGACGGCTACGCAGCTGGTCGCGCTCGGGCACGCCACGCCCCTGAGGTCGAGAGTTCCGGAGACTGACTGGGCGGTCCCGGCCGTGCCGTCCGCGGCGATCGGCACCACCACTCCCGCCGCGCCAGAGGTGTTGTCGCCGACGGCCACGCAGCTGGTCGCGGTCGGGCACGTCACTCCGGTGAGGCCGAGAGTTCCAGAGACCAGCTGGGGCGTGCCCGGGGTGCCGTCGGTGATCGGCACCACGAAGCCCTCGCTGAAGCTCCCGCCGACGGCCACGCAGGTGGTCGCGGTCGGGCAAGCCACGGCGCTCAGCGTGCTAGTGCCCGGGCCGATAGCGGAGACCGGTTCCGCGGTGCCCGCTGTGCCGTCGGTGATCGGTACCACTGCCCCGTTCGTGGGTAACCCGCCCGAGATGCCGTCCCCGACCGCTAGACAGCTGCTCGTGCTCGGGCACGCCATCCCTTCGAGCTCGTACGTTCCGGGGACTGACTGGCTGGTACCCAGGGTGCCGCCGGCGGAGATCGGTAGCACCTCGCCATTGCCACTGGCGTTCTGGCCGTCGGCCACACAGCTGGTCGTGTTCGCGCAAGCCACTCCAGAGAGGAACACCGCCCCG
The DNA here is from genome assembly GCA_963795505.1 of uncultured Actinomycetes bacterium. Lineage (GTDB taxonomy): Bacteria > Actinomycetota > Thermoleophilia > Solirubrobacterales > Solirubrobacteraceae > Palsa-465. The sequence continues at coordinate 670,848 of CAWCIB010000008.1, read as the reverse complement.
GTCACAGACTCGGCGGGGCGCGGGGTTGGGTCGGCCAGCGCCGCCCCGGCCATCACCGAGCCAACCGCCGCGGACAACACGAGCCCCACCAGGACCCTGACCGCACCATCCAGCATCCGTGAAACCGAGTCGCCGCCCCTGACTCCTGTTTCCGCGACGCCGGGGCCCGCTGAAATTCCTCGCACCCTCATGTCGCCCCCTCCATTGGAAAGTCCGCCACCGAGGGCTAACCCTAAACCAGTGCGGACCCGAGCACAACCGACCAGTTGTGATCGCGCGCGGGCTCGTCGCGATCAGAAAGACGGTCGTCTACCTCAACGACAGCGATGTCTCGTTGGCGAAGCTCGACTGGCAGGCGCCAGCTTGGTCGCCGGCGTCGTCGCGACGCTCCCCAAGTCGGTAGCCGAGACCGTGGTGACCGATCGTGTCCGATAGGGGCCGTGGCATCCCGGCCAAGATGGTGTCGCGCCGTGGCTCCTTTGCGAGCCGAGCAGGCGCGTAGGCGCTCGGCGCCGCGTCGGTGCTCGTGGGCGAAACCGCAAGCGCGCGGAGACGCTCGCTGATCGTGAAAGCAGCCGTCTCGATGAGTGTCGGCGAGACGCTCCGAGCTCGTTCGCTGGGACAGTCTCGGACGCCTTGACTCGGTGGGCTTACGACTCTCGGAACGCGACCTAGCAGCGGGGAATGGACTCCTCAGAGCTTGAACGCGTGCAGCCGTCCGTCCCACGAGCCGACGTAGCAGACTCCGTTGACCACCGACGGAGCGTTGAACACGGGGCCGCGGATGGTGTGGGGGCTGCTGATCCAGAGGCGCTTGCCGCTCCGGGCGTCGACCCCGACCACCCTGCCGTGGCTGCCGGTGCCGTAGAAGACGACGCCGCCGGCGATGGTTGGGTCGGTGGTGCGCCCGGCAGGCGCCGGGGCCTGCCACTGCAGCGCGAGACGACAGTCGCCGCCGACGCGGAACGCGAGCATTCCGGGTCCGTATTCGCCGTGGCGCTTTGGGTTGGCCACGTATAGAAGGCGCTGACGCGGCAAGTATGCCCCGACGCCAAGCAGCGCGATCTGCTCAAACCCGGAGCCGCCGAGCAAGATCTGCTGAATGGGTCCGGTGTCGAGGTGGGAGCGGTCGTAGACGTAGAAGTTGCCGAACTTGTTGCCTACGGCGAGCTGCCGCGGGCAGCCCGAGGCCTGGTAGAGCAGCGGGGTGGCGCCGAAGTCCGCGTCACCGGTCGGGGGGAGTCTCGGGTAATTGCTTGCGTGCACGCGTAGGCTCAGCGTCAGGCGCACCACGCGCTCGGCGTAGGGGGCGTGCTCGTTAGGCGGGGCGAACGAGTTGCCAGTTGCGGCGTACAGCGCGTGCATCCAAGGGTCCGCGGAGATCCCCCCCCAGCCCCAGATGCCGCCTCCGTTGGCCCGTCCGGTAACGAACCAACGCCTGATCGACCCGGTGCTCGTGTCGATCGAGACCACCTTGCCGTGGTAGGGCCGGATGTCACAGACGCCCGCGGTCTCAACATAGACCCGGCCGCTCAGCACTGTGAGCGCGCTCCAGACATGCTCGTGGGTCGGTTCCCGAATGATCCTCCAGCGCCGCATGGTGCGCCCGGTCGAGAGGTCGAGCCGGTCGACGAATCCCTTGCCGTCGGCGACGTAAATGCTGTTCGTGGCTCGGTCTATCGCCGGTGTGCCGGTGATGCCGTAGTGCGGCAGATTGTCACAGCTCCGGAAATCGACGTGCCCCAGGCGGCGGAGCCAGACCTTGCTTCCGGTGGCCGCGTTGACCGCAGCCAGGTGGCCGTCCTCCGAGCCGACGACTACGAGGTCCTCCGGCACACTGACGCCCGTCTGGGCGACCGGTACCGGGACCTGGGACGCGAACAGCGGCTGGGTGTCGATGACCGAACCGAGCCTGAACGACCACGCCTGGTGCAGCAGATGGACATTGCTGGGGTTGATCGTGCTCTCGTACGGATTCAGGCCTCCGCGGCTCACGCTGAAGCCGTACGTGTCCCAGTCGACCGCTGCGGGCGCGGTCAAAGCAGGCGAGGCGGGCGCGGCGAGGAAGGCCACCACCGTGGCGAGGATCGCGGCCTTCGGCAGCGGTCGCTCGCTGCGCAGCGTCGGCTTCCGGCAAGACTGGCGCACCCGCATCGGGGCGCGACCATACCTGGTATCGACGGCTTCGATCCAGCGGGCGCCCCGCGGGTTGACAGTCACCGGCCGCCATGCTTCGGGTCCGGACTGGCGTGAAGGCGAAACCGGAGGAGGTCCGCTGGAGCGCAGCCTTACAGGCGCTTCGTGCTAACGGCTCACGCCGCCCGCAAGCAACTGGCCGTGAAGCAAAGTCCACGCAGTGGGGAAGTGTGCCGGTCCTGAGTAAGACCGTCCACGGGGCCGACGGCCGGAGCTTTGACTGACGAATACCCCGCCCGCTGGCGGTCCGCCGGTCTGTCACTTCTGCGCGCGCAGGCGGAAAGCGTCTCGCCGACACTCATCGAGACGGCTGCTTTCACGATCAGCGAGCGTCTCGCGCGCTTGCGGTTTCGCCCCACACGCACTCGCGGACCGGCCGGACGTGGCGCGTCTGCTCGGCCATCGAAGCAGCAGCCGACGAGGCGTGAGCGCTTCAGGCGTCTCCGAGTAGCGCCGGCGTGGTCGATCGCGACGTGGCGAGCCTCGACGAGTCCGCTGCTGACATCGTCGTGACCGATCGTGTCCGACAGCAGCCGGCGCCGCCGTCAGCGACCGCGAAATCGTGGCTGGTTGCATGAACAGGCGGTAGCGTCGAATCGCTCGGCGGCTGCTGCACCAGGCGGAGCAGGCGCCCGTGGTGATCGAGAGCGCGCTCTCCCACATTCGTCCGTTCCGCAACTGTTAGGCGCCGGAACTTGGGCTATCCCTGGCGGTCGCCTTTTGGGCAACGAGTAGGGGTCCCGCTGCCGCCGGGTGACTTCAGCAGGCGTGCCACGGCTCGCGGAGTGTCGCTCGGTCCTAGCGTCTGAGGAGTCCGGCGCGCTTCGCTCGCGGCCGCTTGCCGGTGGCGAGCATGCGGATGGTGTTGGTGAGGCCGAGCGCGACGAGCACGATCGAGATGATGCGGAGTCTCTTCTCGCCCGCGGGCGTTAGCGGCTTTGGCGGTGGAAAGCCGGCGCGGGCGATGGTGGCCGAAGTCCATCCGATCCACCATCCGCCGCACACGAGCCGAAGCGTGTTCCGGGTCTGAGAATCCAACCGGCGCTGCGCGAGGAGGAGGATGGCGCCCCACACGCCGGCGCAGCCGATGCTGTAGGACGTGTAGGTGTTGAGCCGCGCCCTCATCGGTGGGGCTGTGGCCGCGGCGGTCTGAGGGTCCGATGCTCGCATGCTGATCGCGTCGCGCGTGTTGCTGTCGACGATCGATTCTGACAGCGCTGGCGCCGCCTGGTGCACATCAATGTCGCGGGGGGTCGAGGCGCGTGATCGCGCCTCGGGCGGCAGGTCGGTCACTCGCGCGGGCGGCGCGCCGCCTGACCGCGGGCCCGAGGCCCTTGACTTTGGTCGGCAAAGTATGTTAGCTTTGCATCACAAAGCAACCGGGAACGGAGCAGCACCATGCAAGGAACACACGACGCCGATCAGACCACGAGAGCCGACGACGGCGACGGGCTCGATCCGCGCGAGGCGGCGCGGCTGCTCGCTCAGACCGAGCGGGAGGCGCGGCGGCAGTTCAATCTGAGCCCGCAGTGGATCAACGCGGTCATGGGCGCCGTGATCCTCGTCGCCTATGGCTCGCTGTGGCTCTCGACCCGCGGGCAGCACCCGTACAAGGGGCCGAACCTTGGCGTGGTCGCGCTGGTGTACGCGGCGGTGGCCGTCGCGATCGCCGTGTCCGTGAAGGTCTACCGGCGCGCGACCGCCGGCGTCAGCGGACCGGCGGTGAGCCAGCAGCAGGTCGAGGGGGTCGCGATCCTGGTGTCGTTCGTCCTAGGCAGCCCCGTGCTTCAGGGCGCGATGAAGCACTATGGCGCCAGCGATGCGATCGTCTACGGGGTGATCCCGGCCGCGGCGCCGCTGATCATCGTCGGCACGACCGTGCTGGGGATCGCGGCCAGCAAGGCCGACTGGCCGCAGTTCGGCGCCGCGCTCGCGGTCGTCATCGCCGGCGTCGTGGCCGCGTTCGTGGGACCGAGCGGAGCGTGGCTGGCAGCCGGGATCGGCCTGTTCATCGCGGTGGTCGGCTACGCCGCAGCGGACGCCGCTGCGGCATCGCTCGTAGCGCGGCGCGATGACGCGCCGACTCGCTCGACCCGGTGATCCACGCCCCGGCGCGGCTGCGGATCGTCGCGACGCTGGCCGCGCTCCCAGACGGAGCCAGCCTGTCCTTCACCCGCCTGCAGGACATGCTCGAGCTGACCCCCGGCAACCTGATCACCCACCTACGCAAGCTCGAGGACGCCGGCTACCTCAACAGCGAGACGACCGGCAACGGCAGAGCATCGCGCACCTCGATCGCGCTCACCCGCCAAGGCCGCGCCGCGCTCGACACCTACACCGACGCGCTCCGCGACCTGCTCGGCGGCCTGTAGCGCAATCCCCGATCAAGGCGAGTCCGTGAAGGGACTCTCAGGCGAAGTCGTAGCCGACGCTCACGACAAGTCTTTGGGCGATGACCGTCGCTCAGTCACGAAGGCGATCTCGATGGTCCAGACCGTCGCCTCGGACGAGTGGGAGAGCGCTCTCGATCAGCGCCGGCGCCTGCCGCGCCTGACAAAGGAACGACGGGGGCATCGGAGACGGCGCTACTGCTTCCCCATCGAGAGGAGTGGCGCCGCCGAGGTGACCGCTTCAGGCGTAATCCGGCAGCAATTCCGAGCGCGACCAACGCACGGGCGCGCGGGTGGCCGCAGGTCCCGCTTTGCCTCTCCGACGAGCATCTCGAGCTCGGCGTGCGCTGACCAGCTCTGCGCGGATACCACGGCTCGCAAGGTTTGATTGCCTACCGCCAAGAGTCGACCCCGGCGATTGTTGACGGTGCAGCCCTTAGGCGTTGGGTTCCTGAGTGGGCCTTCCGTCACGGTGCTCTTCGATGAACTCGAGGGCTGCCTGCGCGACCTGTTGCCATCCGCTATCGATGACGAGGGAGTGGCCGCGCCCGGGGATTTCTTGGATCGTGGTGACGGCTGGGTTGCGGCGCTGGCGTTTGAAGGATGCGTTGGCGATTGCCCAGGGGACGGTGTTGTCCTTTTGTCCGGAGATGATTTTCATCGGTCCGCGTGCTGGATTGCGTGTGTCGACGCTGGCTTCGGTAGTCGGGTTGAGGTTGGCGAAGGCGGCCTGGAAGAGTGGGATGCCCGAGCCCGGGACGGGATAGGTGTTGTAGAGCTGTTTGGCCTCTCGCTCGTCGACGGCGTTGACGAACGCGAATCTGAACTGGTCGTAGGTGAGCATGATCGAGCGCTTGCGATTCAGCGGGTTGCCGATCACCGGGAAGGCTGCCCGGAGCGCTGATATCGGGAGCGGGAGCACGCCGCGGAAGGGGCCCGGATCGATCGCCACCGAGACCGAGGCGAGCCCTTGGCCGGCCAGCTTCTGAGTAATCAGCCCACCGAATGAGTGCCCGACGATCGCTGGCTTGGAGTCGAGCTGTGTGATGATCTCAGCGAAGTGATCGGTGATTTGCCCGACGCTCTTGCCGGCGAACAGTTCCGGCTTGCGTCGTCCTTCCTCGACGGTCGCGGGGTCATCAGGCCAGGCGGGCGCGACGGTCGCGTAGCCGTGGGCGTCGAACAGCTGCCGCCACGGATCCCAGCTGCTGGCCAGCAGCCATAGGCCGTGCACGAACACCACTACCGGGCGCCCGGATGCGTTGGCACGCGTCACCTGCTCCAATTCGTCGGAAGTGGTAGATCCCGATTTCGTCGTCATGACAGTCCTATTCGCTGTGTCGTTTGGGCTGGGATCTCGATCTCTCGTTTGAGGATCTTTCCGGTCGGGCCTTTGGGAAGCTCGTCCACGATCCATAGCTGACGTGGGTACTTGTACGCGGCGACGCGGCTCTTGACGAAGCCGCGGAGCTCATCCACGTCCGTGCTGGCCCCCGGCTTCAGAGCGACGGCCGCGCCGACCTCCTCGCCGAGCTCGTCGTGTGCGACTCCGACCACCGCCGCTTCGCGGACCGCGGGGTGCTCGTGCAGGACTTCCTCGATCTCCCGCGGGTAGACGTTGTAGCCACCGCGGATGATCATGTCCTTCTTGCGGTCGACGATGAAGTAGTAGCCGTCTTCGTCGACCTTGCCGACGTCGCCGGTCCTAAACCAGCCGCCGGCGTCGATCGCCTCGGCGGTGGCCTCGGGTCGGTTGAGGTAGCCCTTCATGACATTGTGCCCTCGGATCAGGATTTCGCCCGCGTCGCCCACCGGTACATCGTTGCCGTCGTCGTCTACGACCCTCATCTCCACGCCCTCGACGGGCGTTCCGATCGAGCCTGGCTTGCGGCGCCGGCGAGGATGATTGAACGAGGCGGCCGGCGAGGTCTCTGAGAGTCCGTAGCCCTCGAGCACGATGCAGTCAAACGCGGACTCAAATTGGCTCATGACCTCTAGGGGCATCGCGGCGCCCCCCAGACGCAGAAGCGCAGGGTTGAGGTGTCGACGTCAGCGCAACGGTCGCTGTGCAGCATTGCCGAGAACATGGTTGGGACGCCTTCGAAGACGGTGACGCGATCCCGCTCGAGGATCTCGAGCGCCTTGGTGGGCTCAAACCGCGGGATGAGCGTCAATTCCGCCCCGCTTGCGACGGCGGCGTTCAGCCCACAGGTTTGCCCGAAGGCGTGGAACAGCGGCAACGCGCCGAGTAGCACGTCCCGGGGCCCCAGCTCGAGCATGCGTGCCACTGTCTCGCTGTTGCGGCCGAGGTTCGCGTGCGTGAGCTGGGCGCCCTTCGGCGTTCCCGTAGTTCCGGACGTGTACAGCACAACCGCTGTGTCGTCGCTCTCACGGGCTGTCACCGGGTCGACCGGCGTAGTTGCGCCGAGCAGCTGCTCGAACGGGCCCGGGCGTACTTCGATCAGCTCGGCGCCGGCGGCTTGCGCCCCGGCGTGTGCAGGCGCTATGAATTCGTGCCAGGCGAAGATCGCCTTCGCGCCTGAGTCTTGGAGGTAGAAGCCGGTCTCGCGGTCCTTCAGCAGCACGTTCATCGGGACGACGGCCCCGCCGGCCCTCAGTACCCCGTAGTACACGACGGCGAAGTAGGGAACGTTGGGCAGCATCACGCCGACGTGGTCGCCCGGCTCGAGCCCCTTCCCGATCAGAAGGCCCGCGACGCGGGCGCTAGCGGCGTCCAACGAGGCATAGGGCATCTCCACCTCGTCCATCCGAATCGCGATTCGATCAGGATCGCGCTGCAGCGCGGCGATCAGGTTCTCGGCCAGATTGCTCATCACGGTCTCCTACGTTCGGCGAGTCCGGAATGGTCAGGCGTCCAGCGAGCGAAACCGATCGGCCGGTCAGCTGACCCAGGAGCGCAGTGTTGAGCGCGCGCGTGTTTTCGTCTACGGAATTGCTTCCGAGATCAGGCTTCGAGTTTTGGAGAGGGCTCCAAGTCCTCCGGTGTCTGGTCGGGGTCGCCGGCCAGCGTGGAGTGCTCGAGCGCCCACCACACCTCGAAGGCGACCTTCGGATCGCGCAGGCTCGCACCCGTGAGTGCCTCGAACCGACCGATCCGGTATCGGAGCGTGTTCTGATGCACGAATAGCCGGGAGGCCGCGCGATCAAAATGCATCCCGCTCTCGTAGTACGCCCGCAGGCTAGTTACCAGCTCCTCACCTGACGGCTCGGCCGCCAATGGCTCGACGTAGCGGGCGCTCAGCGCTTCGCCGACGTCACCATCGGCGGCGATCGCGACTCGCAGACCGAGGCCCGATACGTCGTGCGCGCCGGAAAGCCCGAAAGCCTCGGCGGTGATCAATGCGCGCGTCGCGAGCCGAAACGACTCGCCGAGACGCTCGAGGGGTCGAGCCGGGCCGACTCCGACCACCGCGTCGGCAATGTCGCCGGGCGGGATGTGCGCGAACCCAGCGAGGTCGCCTTCGATAAGGGTCACGAGCCCGGGGCGGGGGGAAGCGAGGGGATGCCAGCCGAGCTGACGCCCAAAGGCGATCATGGAGTCGGCCGTGGAGCGCCGGGCTCGCAACGCTGCGTACCTGCGGGTCGGATCGATCCCGTACGCGCTGGCCTGCACGCCGATGTCCGATGGTGCCAGCGTCCCGAACAGGAGTCCCCGGACGAACAAGGCACGACGCTCCTGGTCCTGACGGGCGCCAACGAGCTCGGCATCACGGTGCGCTTCCGCGGTGATGACCATCGCCACGTCCGACCAGGCCAGCGTGGACTCGACGAAATCAACGAGCGAGATCGGATCGATGTCCAGGCGGGTCCCGAGCTCGCGGGCGTGGGCCACGACCGCTTGGACTCCGATCCTCCAGCCGCGGAGCATCTCGGCGACGGGCACCCCCTGCTGGGCTCGGGCTTCGCCGACCGCCGCGAGGTCAGCCAACTCACGCTCGCTGACCGCGGCACGACCCGCGCGCGCAGACTGCATGACGCGGTCCAGTTCGATCAGTACATCGGGGATAAGGCGCTCCACTGGGATCGCCGCGTATGCCGGCAGTTGACGGCGCATCTCGGCGCTGACCGTCGCGGCCAGTTGCTCGTGATCGTGAGCCAGCGCGTCAAATAGCGCGTGCCAATCACGGCTGGGCATCGATCTGCCCCGGCTTGACGGCACCACTCATCGTGCCCGAGGTTACCCCTGCGCGGGCCCGACAGGTCGCGGCTTGAGGGGTTGGAAACCTTTCCAAATCGACCCGTCCAATCCGGTAGCCGCATCCATATGCTCGTCCCGCGTCAGCCCGCATCCTGTGTGGATGGCAGCCGCCCATCGTCGACCGTCCGAGGACGCCGGGCTTCCCGCCGCGGCCCGCGCCGCGTGGGAGGTGATGCTGGTTGACGCCGCCGTCGACGGCGGCCAAGCCGGCGGTGGCGCGAAAGGTGTCGCTCGCTTGGCGAGCTCGATGATCGCCAATCCGCGAGCCGTGGCGCGCCGCGGCGCCGGCTTTGCCCGTGAGCTGGGGGCGATCACCATCGGACGGTCAGACCGTGCGCCCGCGAAGGGTGATCGTCGCTTCGGCGATGCCGCCTGGCAGGGAAACCCCATGTTCCGGCGGCTGCTGCAGACCTATCTGGCCGCTGGCGACGCGCTGGACGGGCTGATCGACGACGCGGACTTTGACTGGGCGGCCGATCGGCGTGCGAGGTTCGCCGCATCCAACCTGCTCGACGCGCTCGCTCCGACCAACTTTCCGTGGAGCAATCCGACTGTCCTCAAGGAGGCGCTCGACCATGGCGGGGAGAACTTCGTTCGCGGTGCCCGGCGCTTTGCCCGAGATGTCTCCAAGCCCCCGCGGCTGCCGGCGACGGTGGACACGACGAAGTTCCAGGTGGGGAAGAACCTCGCCGCCACCCCGGGCCGAGTCGTGCTGCGCAACGAGGTCTTCGAGCTGATCCAGTACCAGCCCAGCACGGAGCAGGTTCGCGAGCAGCCGCTGTTGGTCGTCCCGCCGATGATCAACAAGTACTACGCGATCGATCTTGCCCCTGGCCGCAGCCTGGTCGAGCACCACGTCGCCGCCGGCCAGCAGGTGTTCATGATCTCCTGGCGCAACCCCGATGTCGAGCAGGGTCACTACGACCTCGATACCTACGCTGAGGCGACCCTCGCGGCACGAGACGCCGCCGCCGCGATCAGTGGGTCCGAGCGGGTTGGCGTGCTCGCGGCCTGCTCCGGGGGCATCGTGGCAGCGATCGCGCTCGCGCACCTGGCCGCCCAGCAGCAGCTCGCCACGAAGGTTTCCAGCCTCACACTGCTTGTGTGCATGCTCGACGTGCGCCGCGCCGGGACCACATCGGCATTGGTCAGCCGCGAAGTCGCCGCCGCGGCGGTAGCGGAATCAGCGCGCCGTGGCTATGTCGACGGCCAGGCGCTCGCCGGCGTGTTCGCCTGGCTGCGACCCAACGATCTGATCTGGTCCTACGTCGTCAACAACTACCTCCTCGGACGACCCCTCCCCGCCTTCGACATCCTCTACTGGAACCAGGACACCGTCCGCATGTCCGCCGGCCTGCACCGCGACTTCGTGCACTTCGCGCTCGAGAACGCGCTCACGAAGCCCGGTGCGCTCGAGGTTCTCGGGACGCCCATAGACCTGCGACTGGTCGATGTCCCGACCTACGTGATCGCCGGAGCCAACGACCACATCGTCCCCTGGGACACGGCGTTGCGCAGCGCCGGACTGCTGGGTACCTCGCCGCGATTCGTGCTCTCGGCCAGCGGCCACATCCAGGCAATCGTCAACCCGCCGGCACCGGAATCCCGATCCAGCTATCGGGTCAGCGACGGGCTGCCTGCCGACCCAGAACAGTGGCGGCGAGACTCACCGACCCATCGGGGGAGCTGGTGGACCGACCACGCTGACTGGCTCGCCGAGCGCTCCGGCGAATTGAAGCCGGCGCCCCAACGGCTCGGTAACGCCCGCCACAGGGCCACGGCCAAAGCGCCCGGCACCTACGTACTCGCCTCGTGACCCGGTCTGAGCACAGACGAGGTCGGTGATGGTGTTCGAGCACCTGGGCGAAGCGCTCGCCACTGACTATTTCTACGTGCGCGAGCAGTTCAGCGACGAGCAGTGGGACCTCTTCCGCCGTACGCGTCAGTTCGTCGACGAGGAGGTGCTCCCAGTCATCAACGATTACTGGGAGCGCGCCGAGTTGCCCTGGCCGCTGATCCGGAGGCTCGCGGAGCTAGGAGTCGTGGGCGACGATATCGCCGGTTACGGCTGTCCCGGCCTGAGCCCGTTGGCGTGTGGTTTGTTGCACATGGAGCTTCACCGCGGCGATGGGAGCCTTGGGACCTTCCTCGGGGTACAGGCCGGGCTGGCGATGAAGTCGATCGCGATGCTCGGATCCGAGCAGCAGAAGCAACGCTGGCTGGCCGCGATGGCTCGACTCGAGAAGATCGGAGCGTTCGCGCTCACCGAGCCCGCCCACGGCTCGGACTCGGTCGCGCTTGAGACCACGGCGCGACGGGACGGCGACAGCTACGTGCTCGACGGCACCAAGCGCTGGATTGGTAACGGCACGATCGCCGACGTGGTCGTCGTATGGGCACGCGCAGATGACGGCGAGGTCAAAGGGTTCCTGGTCGAGACCGACAACCCGGGATATCACGCCAGGCTGATCGAGGGCAAGGGCGCTGCCCGCGCCGTGTGGCAAGCCGAGATTCATCTCGACCATGCTCGAGTGCCAGCCGAGGACCGTCTGCCCGGCGCCAACAGCTTCAAGGACTCCGCCCGGGTACTCGTGACGACCCGCGGCACGGTCGCCTGGGCCGCGCTCGGCCACGCCGTCTCCGCGTACGACACCGCGCTCACCTACGCCAAGCAGCGCCACCAGTTCGGGCGTCCGCTATGCAGCTTTCAGATCATTCAGGACCGGCTCGTCAAGATGCTCGCTGAAGTGACCGCCATGCAGCTCTACTGCATGCAACTCGCCCGCCTCGCCGAGGCTGGGCGGCTCAGCGACACGATCGCCGGGCTGGCCAAGCTCAACAACACCCGCAAGGCGCGACAGGTGATCGCCGAAGCCCGTGACCTGCTCGGCGGCAACGGGATCCTGCTCGAGAACCACGTTATCCGCCACATGAGCGACATCGAGATTCTCCACACCTACGAGGGGACCGAGACGATCCAGACCCTGATCGTGGGCCGAGACATCACCGGCGTCGGCGCCTTTGTCTGAACCACGTCGGAGCGTCGCGACCGGGGTCCATGACCTGCAGGTCGACGGAGTCACCCTTCGCGTGTCGATCCGAGGCGCGGGGCGCCCGCTGCTGCTGATCACCGGAATCGGAGCCAGCCTCGCGCTGTCGGCGCCCTTCGAGGACGAGCTCAATCCTCTGGGTGTGCAGACGATCGCCGTCGATGCCCCGGGAACTGGCGGCTCGTCTCGATACCGCCTGCCGCGGCGCATGGGCGGCCTGGCCCGCACATTCGAGCGGCTGCTCGACAGGCTCGAGTACGACCAGGTCGATGTCCTCGGGGTGTCATTCGGCGGAATCCTCGCTCAGCAGCTCGCTCATCAAGCGCCGCGCCGCGTCCGCCGGCTGGTACTCGCCGCTACCGGGCCCGGCGTCGCCGGGCTTGGCGGCGTGCCCGGATCGCCGCGCGCCATGCTCACGCTCGCGACACCGCGGCGCTACCAGTCGCGCACGTACTTTCGCCAGGTCGCTGGCGCGCTGTACGGCGGCGAAGCCCGACGCGACCCCGACGCGTTGCTGCACGGATCGATCGCCCCCTTCTCCAGGCCCCCGTCCGCGCTCGGCTACCTCGCCCAGCTCTACGCAATCAGCTTCTGGACCGGCCTGCCGTGGCTTTGGCAGCTCCCACACGCGACGCTCGTGCTCGCCGGTGACGACGACCCGATCGTCCCCACAATCAACGGACGCATCCTGGCCCGGGTCATCCCGAACGCCCGTCTCGAGGTCATCCGCGGCGGAGGCCACCTGTTCCTGCTCGAGCGGCCCCACGAGATCGCCGCGCTGGTCGCGGACTTCCTCGCCGCCGCCGGCGACTAACACGCACTACGGCTACGCCAGACGTGCCTTTCTGCTCGCCACTGGGCGGGTCCCCTTACCCGCGTGTGTAGCCCCCTATTGGGGCGAGGCTTGGCTGGGGGACCCTAAGGCCGCCGTGGTGTGCCTGATGACCTTGCCGTGCGCGTCAAACCAGGTCATTCGAAGCACGGCGTGCGGCCCGATCAAACCGAAGGGAGTCTGCGAGGTGGGCGTCTTCAGCTGGACCGTGGCGACGTTGTCGTGCACGGCGACGGTGACGTTCTCGAAAACGGTCCGCCGTCCACCGAAGTTGACCTCTCCTATGGCGATCTTCGCTACGCCGTCCGGGACGACGATGGCTCCGTCGACCCTACCGTTTTTGGGCCGGCTGACTGGATCTTTGATCAGCGCGATCCCGTGAGCACGCACCGTTCTCACGCTCGTGGGTAGAACATCGGCCTTGTCCTGCCCACGACCGACGAGCGCTGCGACGATACCCCAGGTTCTCTTGCGGCGATGGCGGAGAGGACTGCCAGTTCCCCGGGAAGAATGCGACGCTCTCTGACGGGCGGAGCAGCGGGACGGTGCGGATCAGGTTCAGGTCGAGTCTGGGATGCCCCAGACTCGCCAGGAATGAATCTGCCACCGGTGCTGGCTGCTCGACGATTTGGATTACCTCTGGTACGCCTCGGAGGCATTTGGCGCCGACGAACTTGTGGGCCGTTCGCTCGATGCAGGCCATCAACTTGCGATCGCTAGCGCTCGGACTTGTCCGCAGGCTGCCCAACGTCTGAAGCAGCTCCTGTTTCGAGCCTGCCGCAGAGCTTCCGGCTGCGACCGGCGAGTTGCCGAGCGAGAGAATCGCCCCGACCGCGACCATCACCGTAACCGTCACCAATCCGCGCCCTGCTACGTGCTTCACGGCCAGCTCCTTGTGTCTGCCTCGAGCCTAACGCAAGCGAGCGAGCGGGCCGAGGAACCGGAGAGACGCGTAACGTCCGGGCGGTGTTCACGGTCCGGACCAGTTCGTCTGATTCGCTCGCGCGCACGGGCGTCCTGAAGCTCGTCCACGGCGAGGTCAAGACGCCCGCATTCGTGCCGCTCGCGACCCGCGGGGCGGTGAAGGGGCTCGAGCCCCACGAGGTCTCAGCGCTCGGCTACGAGCTGATCTTCGCCAACACGTTCCACCTCATGCTCGCGCCAGGCGCCGAGTTGGTGTCCGAGTTCGGTGGCCTGCACGAGCTGATGCGCTGGCCCCACCCGATCATCACCGACTCGGGCGGGTTTCAGGTGTTCTCGATGGGCCACGGCCGCGTCGCCGACGAGATCAAGGGGCGACGCCGGTCGGAGGGCGAGGGCCGGATCCTCAGCATCGATGAGGACGGGGTGCGGTTTCGCTCCTATGTGGACGGTCGCGAGCGGTTTCTGGGCCCGGAGGACTCGATGGCCGTTCAGGCCGCGCTGCGCTCGGATATCGCGCTTGTGCTCGACGAGTGCACCCCATTTCACGTCACGCGCGACTACACCGCGCGCTCGACCGAGCGGACGCACCGCTGGCTTGAGCGCTGCCTGCGCTGGCACGCCGAGCATGGTCCCGAAGGCCAGGTGGTGTACGGGATCGTCCAAGGCGGCGTCGAGCACGACCTGCGCCTCGAATCGGCCGCGACGGTCGCCGCCTCCCACTGCGATGGGATCGCGATCGGTGGGTCGCTGGGTCAGGAGAAGAGCCAGATGCACGAGGTCGTCGCCTGGGCTACCGGCGAGCTCGATCGCCGCGCCCCCGATCGTCCGCGGCACCTCCTTGGGATCGGCGAGGTCGACGACCTGATCGAGTGCGTAGCGCTCGGGGTCGACACGTTCGACTGCGCGATGCCGACGCGGCTCGGCCGCCACGGCGTCGCGCTCGTTCCAGAGCCGCACGCGCGCTGGCGCGTCGACCTGGCCAAAGGCGCCCATGCCAGAGCGCAGGAACCGATCCTCGACGGCTGCCCGTGCCCTGCCTGCCGCAGCGGCTATTCGCGTGCATACCTTCATCACCTGCTCCGCGCGGGCGAGCTCACCGCAGTCAGGCTCCTGACGCTTCACAACCTGAGCTTCGTGGCGCGGCTGATGGACGACCTGCGCGGCGCGATCGACGATGACCGCTGAGCGAAGTCGCAAGCGCGTTGCGCGCGGGCGCAGCCCCTGGGGCTACTTCGTTGAGCCGTTGACCAGGTTCTCGAGCTGGTTGATCGCGCTGTTGACGTCGTTCGCGACGACGGTGTCGCGGAAATGAACGACCGTCGATGATGTGCTCGTCGCGATCACCACCGCGACGATCACGGCCGCCAGGAACACCGCTATCAGCGCAAGCAGGGCAAAAAAGCGGCCCACGAACCGGCCTCGGCGGCGAGGCGCCGCAACGGGGGCGGTCCGTTCCTCGCGGGGCGCCCGCCGCGGGCGGGGCGGCGGCTCGCTAACGCGCACGCGGGTCGCTGCCGTCGGGCGCTCTTCACGCGGGACGACGCGGGTTGCGGCCGTCCGGGAGAGGGGGGCGGTGATCCCCGTGACGCGCAACGGATCGATTCCGTGGAGTCCCTCCCGGAGGGCCTCGGCCAGCGCAGCAGCATCGGCTGGGCGCTCGTGCTGGTCGAGCGCAAGGGCGAGCGACACGGCCAAGCTGAGCTCGGGGGGAATGTGGGGATTGATCTCGTGCAGCGGAGGTGGCATCTCGCGCTGCTGCTTGAGCGCCAGTTCGGAGAGCGAGTTGGCCTCGTAGGGCAGCCTGCCCGAGAGCAGCTGGTATGTGACTACGCCGAGCGAGTACAGGTCCGCCCGCGGTCCAGCCTCCTCGCCGCGCGCCTGTTCGGGCGCGAGGTAGGCGGCGGTGCCGAGCACCGATCCAACCTGTGTGATGCTCGATTGGTCAGTCGCCCTGGCGATGCCGAAATCCGCGAGCTTCACGACCTCGGCGTCCGAGACGAGCAGGTTGCCCGGCTTCACATCGCGGTGCACGACGCCGTTGCGGTGCGCGTAGTCGAGGCCTCGGCATGCTTGGATCACGATCTCGACGCCCTGATCGACGTCCAGGTGGCCTCGGTCGCGCAGCAGCTCGGCGCACGAGTAACCGGGGACGTGCTCCATGACGATGAAGTGCTGGTGCTGCGGGTCGTCGAAGCCGAAGTCGAACACCTGGACGATGTTCGGGTGCACCAGCCGGGCGGCCGAGAGCGCCTCGCGCCTGAAGCGCGACACGAACGCCGGGTCGTCGGCGAGGTGCTCGGCGAGTAGCTTGATCGCCACCTGGCGCTCGAGGCGCTGATCGAAGGCCAGGTGCACGGTCGACATCCCGCCGACCCCTAGCCGACCTTCGAGCCTGTAGCGGCCCGCGATCGTCGTTGCGTTGACTGCCATCAGTGTCCGTTGCCGTTTCCGTTGCCGTTGCCGTTGCCGTTGCCGTTGCCTGAGTTGCCTCCGCCAAAGCCGGCGCCGCCGCTCCCCTGTCCGGTGCTCGTATTAGTACCCGTCGTGGCCGGAGTCGTTGCAGTCGACGTCGTCGGCGTGGTGTTCGTATTCGTGGTCGTCGTGGCGGTGGAGGTCGTCGGAGTCGTGGTCGTCTTCGTGGAGGTGGGAGTCGTCGGCGTGCTGTTGGTGTTGGTGGCGGTGCCGCACTGGCGGTTCAGCAGTGTGGTGGCGGTCGCGACGCCCGTGGCCAGGTTGTCACGCAGTGTGGAGTTGACAGACGCCGGCAGGTTCTGGACCCGCACGGCGACTGCGGAGAGGTCGTTGGAGGCCGCGGAGCAGTCTTGACGGCCGAGGTCGGCCTTTACCAGCTGAAGCTGCGTCAAGAGTGCGTCTGCCTGCGAGGCCGAGAGCAGGCCGGATTGGCTGCCACAGGCAGCGATCAACGAGACGACGAAGCCAAGCCCGCCGGCCACGAGTGCGCGAGGCGCGAGGCGCATCCGGGCCACGACTTTAGAGACTCCCTCTGCTCGCTTGCGCGCCGGCGCGATCTCCCTGCTACTGGCCGTATTCGAGCCGCTCGGCGAGCGATGCCGGGAGGTGCGCTGAGCGGATTGCGGCTGCCGCCGACTCGATGTCGTACTCGGTGCGCCTCCAGGTGGCCTCCCATCCGGCGAGGTCGAGCTCGAGCCAGGCGGCACGCGGATCGCCGTCACGTGGCTGGCCCACGCTGCCGGGATTCACGAGCCATTCGCCTTCGCTGAGGTCGACCTGCTCGCCGTCGTCACGCGTCTCGCCGCTCGCGGTCTCGCCAGGGGCACGTGAGAAAGAGAGCGCGACATGCGAATGGCCTATCAGGCACACCCGGTGCTCCTGGACGTCGAGGCACATCTCGGCTTGAAGCGGCGAGAGCACGTATTCCCATACTGGGTCGCGTGGGCTAGCGTGATAGAGCCCCGCGGCTTCGTCGAGCAGAGTGGGGGACAGCGTCTGGAGGTATTCGCGGGTCTCGGCCGTGATCGTTTGCTGGGTCCACTCCGCTGCGACCGCCGCGCCACGGGAGAACTCATCGAGCGGTAGCTCGCCGCGCACGACAAGGTCGTGGTTGCCGGCCAGGCAAATCGCCGAGTGCTGCCGCGCGAGTTCGACGCACGCGTCGGGGTCGGCTCCGTATCCGACCAGATCGCCCAGGCACCACAGCTCCTCGCAGTCAGAGGCGGTGACCTGGTCGAGTACGGACTCGAAAGCCTGCCGGTTGCCGTGGATGTCGGATACGACGGCGACGCGCACCTCTACAGTCTCGCCGGTGGGAAGGACGCGCGCTTCGATCGTGCTTACGCTGGCCGCCGCCGAGGGCGGCGTTCGCCTGCTGGCGCCGCGCGTCGAGCCGGCTAGGAGAGCCGACCCCCACGAGCACTTCAGCGATGCCGAGATCTCGCGGGGGGCGCGATTTGCGCGACCTCAGCTGGCGCTCGGGCTCGCCCGCGCCGCGGTCGATCTCGGTGCGCTCGTGACACTCACGCGGCGGCCTCCACGATGGCTGCGCCGCAAGCGCAAGCGCTCGGTACGGGCGGGCGCCGTGGCCGGCGCGGGGCTGGCGGTTGGGCTCTCGTTGCCGCCACTCCCCCTCCAGGCGATCGCGCGCCGCCGAGCGCTGGCGGTCGGGCTCGCGACCCAATCGTGGAGCGGCTGGGCGCTCGACTTGGGCAAGTCAAGCGCGATCGAGGCCGCTCTCGCCGGCGCAGCGGGGGCGGCCGTAACGGCGCTGACCCGGCGCTATCCGCGCAGCTGGTGGCTTCTGGGGGGCGTCGGGTCCGTGGCGGTTGGTGCCCTGTTTGCGACGGTCGCACCGGTGGTGCTCGACCCCGTGTTCAACGACTTCGAGCCGCTTCCCGAGGACGAGCTGCGCAAGGACGTGCTCGACCTCGCGGCTGCGGCCGGCGTGACGGTGGGGGAGGTGTACTCGGTCGATGCCAGCCGCCGCACGACCGCCGCGAATGCGTACGTGACCGGGCTTGGGCCGACCAAGCGGGTCGTGCTGTTCGACACCCTGATCGATCGCTACGACCGCGATCAGGTTCGTGTGGTCGTCGCCCACGAACTCGCGCACGTACGTCATCGCGACGTGCTGCGCGGGGTCGGGTTCGCCGCTCTGGTCGCGCCCGCCGCAGCGCGCGCGGTGCAGCAGCTGAGCTGGTCGCTGTCGGATGAGCGCGGTACGCCCGGTGCGCTTCCGGTCTTGGCGCTTTCCGCGACGCTCGTCTCAGCGCCGGTGGCGCTGATCGGCAACCGTCTTTCGCGCGCGCTCGAGCGCCGCGCGGACGCGTACTCGCTCGAGCTGACGGGTGCGGCTGACGCTTTCGTCTCGTTCGAGCGCCAGATCGCGCTTCAGAACGTTGCCGACCTCGACCCACCGCGCTGGGTCAC
This sequence comes from uncultured Actinomycetes bacterium, assembly GCA_963795505.1. Taxonomy (GTDB): domain Bacteria; phylum Actinomycetota; class Thermoleophilia; order Solirubrobacterales; family Solirubrobacteraceae; genus Palsa-465. The sequence continues at coordinate 652,332 of CAWCIB010000008.1, read as the reverse complement.
CGCCTTGCTGGCCACTCACCCCGCGACGGCCGAGCGAATCGGCCTGGCGCTCAGTTATCGGACTCCTGGTCCCACTCGGGCAGGTTCTTGATCCCCTCGCGGGTCTGCCACTTGGAGTAGTTGTCCTGCATCGCGTCGATCAGCTCGCGCATGAACTTCGGCGATAGGTTGATGCGCGACACCACGACGCCCGGGATCTCCTCTTCCTCGACCTCGTGGTCCACGCGTGCGAACGTGATCGTGAACTCGTACTCGGAGTGACTGACGTTGGCGAAATTCGCGTACTTCCCACCCATGTCCTCCGGGGAGAAGTGGATGTTGATGTGGCGTTCCGGCGTTTCTGACTCGTCCATCGGCCCTAGTATCGCAGCGTGCGGATAGTCGTCGTCGCCGTGGGGAGATTGCGTCCGCCGTTCGCCGACGACGTCCAGCATTACCAGAAGCTGATCGCCCGCCATGCACGGCTTGAGCTGGTCGAGGTGCGCGAGACCGACCGCGCCCCAAAGCGTCTACCAGACAGGGCGTTCGTGTCGTTGCTGCACCGGGACGGCGAGGCGATGGACTCGATCGGATTCAGCCGGTTTCTCGAAGCGCGGCGTCAGAGCGGTCGAGACCTGTGCTTCGTAATCGGGGGGCCATACGGGCTGGATCTCGACCATGTGGACCACCGCTTCTCACTTGGCCAAATCACGCTGCCGCATCAGCTCGCGCGCGTCGTGCTGCTCGAGCAGCTGTACCGCGGCCACAAGATCTTGGCCGGGGAGCCGTATCACTACTGAGCATGGCTGACCGGGCGGAGGTCATCGCACGCCGACGTGTCCTGCGCCAGCGCGCCCGGGCGCGTCGCGAGCTCGAGCTCTTCATGCGTCGGCTGGCGTTCCTGCTGACGGCCCTGGTGGCGCTGCTCGTCGTGGGGAGCATCGGGTTCGCGGCGATCGAGGGCGTATCGGTGGGGTACGGCTTCGTATGGACGCTCGACACGATCACCACCGTCGGCTCGATTCCCCTTCCACACGACTCCGGCGGGCGGGCGCTTCAGGTCGGTCTCGAGCTGCTGGGCATCGGTACGCTCTTTTACGGCTTCGCGACCGTCGCCGAATTCTTCGTCTCGGGCCAACTCTCCGGCGTTCTCGAGGAGCGTCGCACCCAGCGGATGATCGACTCGCTCACAGATCACTTCATTGTCTGCGGCTTCGGCCGGGTAGGTCGCCAGGTGGCCCGAGATCTCCAGACGGCAGGCGCCTCTGTGGTCGTGATCGACGGCAACCCCGACAACCGCGATCCCGCCCGCGAGGCGGATGTTCCGTTCATCGAATCCGAGCCGGCCGACGACGATGTTCTCCGCCGGGCGGGGATTGACCGCGCCCAGGGAATCATCGCCTGCGTCGATTCTGACGCGGAGAACATCTTCATCACGCTGACCGCCCGCGAGCTGCGTTCGGAGATCGAGATCATTGCGCGCGCGTCGGCCGAGGACTCGGAGAAGAAGCTCCTGCGCGCCGGCGCCGACCGCGTGATCTCGCCCTATAAGACCTCGGGGTCGGAGATGGCGCGAATCGCGCTTCACCCACAGGTCGGCGGTGCTGTCGAGGTGGCCGATTACCGGATCGAGGAGATCGACGTCTCGCCCGACTGCGCCGGGGTGGGTAAGACGATCGACGACGTCCGCGGGCGTTCGGTGATCGTTGCGCTGCGTCGGACCGACGGGCGGCTCGAGCCGCAGCCTGCACCCGACACGATCCTCGACGAGGGGGACCGGCTTGTCGCGCTCGGCACACCCGATGCCATCGAGCGGCTCGAGAGCGTGTTCCAGCCCAAGAGCGGCGCGGCTAGGAGATGAGCACGGCCGTGTCCGCGCCGCTCGAGGAACTGCGCGCGGCCGTGCGCGCGGCCGCGGCCACGATCCGCGGCTCGGGGAGCGGACCGGCACTCGAACCGAGACTCGAACGCCCGAAGCGAGCCGGCCAGGGCGATTACGCGACCAATGCCGCGCTGCTGCTCGCGCCTGCGCTGGGCGAGCCGCCGCCCAAGATCGCCGCCGCGCTTGCCGACGAGCTCGCACGCACCCTCGGTGATCAGCTGGCCCGAACCGAGGTGGCTGGGCCGGGCTTCTTGAACCTGTTCCTCTCCGAAAGCTGGCATCGCGCGGCTCTGGGGTCGGTTCTGAGCGCCGGCGAGCGCTTCGGCTCCGGGCTGATCGGCGCGCCCGAGCGAGTCCTCGTCGAGTTCGTCTCGGCCAATCCGACCGGGCCGCTGGTCGCCGCCAGCGGGCGGCACGCCGCCTACGGCGATGCGCTTGCCCGCATGCTCGAGCACGTCGGACACAACGTCTCACGCGAGTACTACTTCAACGACGCCGGCTCGCAGATCCGCCTGCTGGGCGAATCGGTCCAGGCCCGCGGCCGCGGTGATGAGATCCCCGAGGGCGGCTACCAGGGCGACTACGTGGTGGCGCTGGCGGATGCGATCCCAGACTCGGCCACCCGGCCCGTCGAGGAGGTAGCAGCGGACGCGGTCGAGCTTCTGCTGGCGAGGATCAAGGCGACGCTCGAGCGCTACGGCGTGCGCTACGACACGTTCTTCTCCGAGCGGACACTGCACGACGGCTCGCCGAGCGCGCTCGACCGCGCGTTCGAAGAACTGCAGGCCGGCGGCCACCTGTATCGCTCAGAAGGTGCGATGTGGCTTCGGACGACCACATTCGGCGACGACAAGGATCGGGTCGTCGTGCGCTCCAACGGCGAGCCGACCTACTTCGCGGCGGACCTCGGCTACCTGATCAACAAGCGCGACCGCGGCGTCGAGCGCCAGCTGATCCCAGTTGGCGCCGACCACCACGCGTGGATGCGCGAAATCCACGCCGCGATCGCGGCGCTCGGCGGCGATCCGGACACGATCGAGGTTCCGCTGCTGCAGTTCGTCCATCTGGTCGAGGGCAAAGAACGATCTGCGATGTCAAAGCGACGCGGAGCGTTCGTGACGCTCGACGAGCTCCTCGACGAGATCGGCGTCGATGCCACGCGCTACTTCATGCTGCGCTCCTCGCACGATCGCACGATCGATCTCGACCTCTCGCTGGCGCGCCAGCAGTCGGCCGAGAACCCCGTCTACTACATCCAGTACGCCCACGCGCGCATCTGCTCGATGCTTCACCGTGTTGCGGCCGAGCGGCTCGAGGGCGCGCTCGAGGGCGACTGGGGTGCGAGTGAGCTCGAGCCCGCCGAGCGGGCGCTGGTCCAGAAGCTCGTCGCATTCCCAGACGAGGTGCTCGAGGCGGCTGCGCGCCGCGCGCCGCACCGCATCGCGGTCTACGCGCTCGAGCTCGCGCAGGAGTTCACGGCCTTCTACCGCGACTGCCGTGTGGTCGGCTCCACCCCGGCCGAGACCGAGTCGTTCCGGATCGCGTTGTCTTCGGCGAGCGGGCGCGTGATCGCGCTGTCGCTCTGGCTGCTCGGTGTGAGCGCGCCGACGTCGATGTAGCGCTAGGAGGGGTGCCGCGCGAGGTCCTCGTCCAGCCGCCGGGCGTCGTCTGAGTCGAGGGCGGGCACAGCCGCATCGAGCGTCGCTCGGGTGCGGCGCCGCCAGCGCGGCAGCGCGAAGGCGAGCGCCGCTGCCCCGACGAGCAGGATCGCTGGAGGGAGGATGTAGACGGTCAAGTTGAAGCCGTGGGCGGGGGGGAGGGCTAGAACGGACGGGCCGTACTGGGTGACCAGCGCGTTCTCTATCTGGCGCTTTGTGTCTCCTTTAGCGATCAGGTCCGAGATGAACGCGCGCTCGCGATCGGCCTGAGGCGACTGCGACACCGCGAGCGGCTCATTGCAAACCACGCACATCACGTCGTTCTCGACCGCGGTGAGCGTCGTTCGCGGTGTGAGCGCCAATGCGCTCGTCCCGCTTGCCAGCGCGGCCAGCGACACGAGGAGGCCGACCGTGCGCCTCACGACGGGTCAGCCAGGATCCGAGCGATCGTGCTGTGCAGCCAGTTACCCCCGAGCTGGTAGCGGCGTACGGCCGCGACGCGGCCCCGCCTGTCGATCACGAACGTCTCGGGGATGCCATTTGCTCCATAGGCCTGGGCGAAGCCGCCGCCGACGTCGCGCACGACCGGATAGGAGACATGCTCTTGGCGCACGAATTGCTCGGCATCGCTGGTCGTATCGCGGTAGGTGACGCCGACCACGGTCCCGCCGCGGGCCATCAGCTCTCGCTGGGCCCTTGCGAGGATCGGTGCTTCGGCCAGGCACGGTCCGCACCAGGACGCGAACAGGTTGACCACGACGACTTTCCCGCGTAGCTGCGCGATGGTCAGGCTTGGTGAGGAACCCAAGCCCGGCAGCTTCGCATTCACCTCTGGCGCGGGCGGCCGGATCCCCCGCGCGAGCTGGCCGTCGATCGAGGTATTTGTGCCTTGCGTCGAGACGGCGAAGATCAGCAGCGCGATGAGCGCTGCCGCTGCCAGCGCGACTGTGCCCGGGACGGCGAAACGACGCATACCGGTGTGAGCGTACCGGCGCGCCAGCGACGGTCGGTCGGTAGCGCGGTTAGGTATCGACCCGACCGCAGAAGTTCACCCAGCTTGCGCCCCCAAGTGAGACTCCGCCCCAGTTGCGGTCGGGTCGAAAGTGTTGACTGCGCCCTCTCTTCCACTGGAATGATCGCCCGTATGCGCCCGCTGCGCGATCGGTCAACGGACCATTCTTGGGGCCGATGCGCCCTCCCCCCGTTGGGGTCGGCTCGTACCCCGAGATCCGCAGAGCGACTGCAAGCTGACCCGGCCGAGCTTGCGGCGTCAGTCGGTCCAGAAGTCCTTGACGAGCTCTCCGTCGCCCCCCTCGGGGCGGTCGGACCCGATCGCGATCAGCTCCAGGCCCTCCGGCCCGGCCGCGAATGCCCGCACGACAGCGGGCGCGACCCTGAGCACATCCCACTGGCTGAGCTCGATGATCTGATCGTCGAGCTTTGCCTGCCCCGAGCCGTTCACGACGACGTAGGCCTCCTCCTGTTCGCGGTGATGGTGGCCGTGCGACGGTTTGTGGCCTGGCCCGTAACGGAAGTAGCTCACGCCGAGGTGCTCGCTCTCGAGGTGCTCGCGTGCAAATCGGGCCTCCATGTCGCCTCGCCGGCCTTCGGTGCGATCGTCCATTTCCTTGAGGTTCTTAAGCGTGAAGTTGGGCATAGCCGCGAAGATTACGTCTGTGGCGAACTGGGACGATGTGCGACGACTTGCGCTGGCCCTGCCCGAGGCCAGCGAGCGCGATCGGCGCGGCCTGGCCGCCTGGCAGGTCCGCGACAAGCTGTTCGTGTGGGAACGACCGCTGCGTCAGTCCGACCTGCGTGCACTCGGCGACGAGGCGCCGACGGGGCCGATCCTCGGCGCGCGCGTCGAGCACCTCGGAGCGAAGGAGGCGCTGATCGCCGACGCGCCCGAGGTGTTCTTCACCACGCCGCATTTCGACGGTTACCCCGCGGTTCTGATTCGCCTCGAACACATCCCGCTCGACGTACTCGAGGAAGTTGTCGTAGAGGCGTGGCTCGCGCGGGCGCCTAAGCGGGTCGCGCGCGAGTACGCAGAGCGACGATTCGGCGACGGCCCGCGCAGCGCGTGAGTGCGGCCCCTCGGTGAAAGGATTTTTGCCCACTTTGGGTGAACTGGGGTTGGGGCATACCACAAATGGCCGATAGTCCATCTCAGATGACGGGGGTATTGAGCGTTCCGGCGTACCGGCGGCTGCTGGCCGCCTACACGCTGAACGAGCTGGCCTATTCGGTCGGCTTGCTGGCGCTGGCCGTGCTCGTGTACCACAGGACCGGCAGCGCACTCGCGTCCGCGGGCTATTTCCTGTGCACGATGTTCGCCCCGGCGCTCGTCTCGCCGGCGCTCGTCGCGCGTATCGATCAGCGCTCCTCTCGCCCCGTGCTCGTGACCCTCTATGCGCTCGAGGCGGTCGTGTTCGCGATGCTCGCGTGGATCGCGGGGCGCTTCGCGCTGGCGCCCGTGTTGGCGCTTTCGTTCGTGGACGGGATCATCGCCGTGACGGCCAGGGCACTCGCCCGGACCGCGACCGTAAGCGTGACCTCCGAAGCAGGGCTCCTGCGCGAGGCAAACGCGGTCACGAACGTCTCGTTCTCGCTCTGCTACATGGTCGGCCCGGCGCTCGGCGCGGTCGCAGTCGCGGTCGGCGGCACGGCCACCGCGCTGCTCATCAACTGCGGCGTGTTCGCGCTGATGGCGCTGACGCTCGCGACCACGGCCGACCTACCCGGCGCGGCGGTGGAGCGGTCAGCGACAAGCGGTCGCCTGCGGGCGGCGCTCGGCTACGCGCGTCGGGAGCCGGTCGTGCGGGCATTGCTCGGCGCGGTGGGTGCGGCGATGCTGTTGGCCTCGGTCGCGACACCGGTGGAGGTCATCCTCGCTGACCACACGTTGCACGGCGGTGCGAGCGGGTACGGCGCACTCCTCTCCGCGTGGGGAGCGGGCGCCGTGGTCGGGAGCGCGTTCTACGCCCGTTGGCGCGGTCTATCGCCCCGGCATCTAGTCGCCTTCGGCGCCGGATTCATGGGACTCGGCTTCCTCGTCATGGCGACGGCACCGTCGCTCGCGGTCGCGATCGTCGGCGCCGCGGTAGCTGGTGTGGGCAACGGTGTGATGTTCGTGGCCGCCCGTACAGCGCTCCAGGAAGCGGTGCAGGCGAGTTGGATGGCGCTCGTTATGAGCATGACCGAGTCGATCATCCAGGGCGCCCCAGGAGCCGGGATCTTGATCGGCGGCGCGGTCGCCGCCGCGGCGGGAGCGCGCGTTGCGCTGCTGGTCGCCGGTGTCGGAACGCTCATGACCAGCGTTGCTGCTTGGGCGGCGCTGCGGCCGGGTGTGCGTCTCGCACCGCAGCAGGTCGGCCGCTAGCTGAGTGTGCTGCGGTTCACCCTTCCGCGCCCTCGGCTCAAGTCGTGAACCAGAGGGCGCGGCCCCGAAGCTGCATGAGCCATTGCAAAACGTCTGGACAAACGTTCGACTTGTGGCCGGTGCGCGCGTTAAGTAGGCTGAATTTGGGCTAACTCTGCCTGGAAAAAAACCCGGCTACCGGCAACCTCGTGGAAGGAGGGGCACATGTCAGCTAGGGGTGGGTGAATTTGAACGTGTGAGGGGTCCGTTACAGCGGGCCCCTCTTTTTTGGGTGTTCGCATGATCGGCAGAACGACGCCCGATCTATAGACCTGCGGACAGATTGGCCAAACGTACGAGGACTCCTATTCCTCGGGCGCGTTTTGGCCGATATTCCCTGCAATGGGGACGATCGAAGCTACGGCGGCCGTGGGGCGGCGGCCGGGAATCGGCGTCGCACTCGCGCACGCGGGCGCGCTAGGGCTGCTCGCTGGAGCCGTGGTGCTCACGGCCGGCTGGAACCGGTGGAGCTGGGGGCCCTTGGCGGCGATCGCGGCGTTTGCCCTGGCAAGCGACCTGATGGCGGTCCGGACCGACAGCAGAGTGAAGATCTCCGGAACGTCGCTTGGTGTTGTGCTGTGCGCCGTGCGGTTCGGGCCGGCCCCGGCGGCGGTCGATCGGCGTGCTGACGATCGCCCTCGGCTGGTTCCGCTGGCGCGAGGCGCCCCACTACCTGCGCAACAACCTCGTCACGTTCGCGTGGTTCCCGTTCGCCGCCGGGCTGTTCTTCGGCGCGACGACACGCGCCAGCACACATCGGTCCCGGCCGAGGCGGACTACTACTTCTTGGCGATCCCGGCATTTGCGGTCGCGCTGGTGCGTGAACTTCGCCGGGGTGATCGGCTACCAGTCCTACCTGGAGGGCTCCCGGTTCCTCGACAAGATGCGGCGAGCGATCTTCCCGATCCTCTCGGCGGAGCTGTTCTCGGCCGTGCTGACCGCGGTCTCGCTGTACTTCGTGGTCCAGACCGGGACGATCGGGATCGGGCTCCTGCTCGTGACGCTGATCATCTTCCAGCAGCTCATGGGCGAGCTGCTGACCTCTCGCAGCCGTGGCGAGGAGCTGCACCGCCGTGCGACCACCGACGAGTTGACAGGACTGCCGAACCGTGAGCGGTTCCGAGTGCTGGTCGACGAGAAGCTCGCGAACGTCCAGGAGGGAGGTCCGCCGTTTTCGGTGATGCTGATCGATTTCGACCGCTTCAAGGAGATCAACGACACGCTCGGACACCACTACGGCGACGTCTTACTGCGCGACGTCGGTCCGCGACTCGCCGCCTGTGTGGAGCCCGATGGCGTCGCAGCGCGGATGGGTGGCGATGAGTTCGCGGTCGTTCCCGCCGAGCGAACAGATGACCCAGACGAACTAGGGAAGATCGCCGAGAGGCTGATCGAGTGCGTAACTACACCCGTCGTTGTGGAGGGGATGACCCTCGAGGTCGGCGCCAGCGTCGGCATAACGCGCGCCCCACTAGATGGTGACGACGTGCACACGCTGCTGCGGCGCGCGGATGTCGCGATGTACGCCGCCAAGGAAGAGCACGCGAGTCACCAGCTTTATGCGGCCAAGCTCGACCGCCACTCTCGCCGGCGGCTGACCGTGCTGAGCGATTTCAGACGCGCGCTGGAGACCGACGAGCTCGTCGTCCACTACCAGCCGATCATCGACATCGCCGACTCGCGTCCGCTTGGAGCGGAGGGACTCGTGCGCTGGGAGCACCCCGAGCTGGGACTCTTGCCGCCGATCGAGTTCATCCCGGTCGCCGAGCAATCCGGCCTGATCAGCCTGCTCACGCGGCATGTGCTCGAGCGGGCGATTGTCCAGTGCGCGCACTGGCGCCGCGACGGGAAGGAGCTGACCGTCTCGGTCAACGTGTCCGTACGCGACCTGCTCGACCGTGATCTGCCGCGCCACATCGAGCAGATGCTGACCGCGCACCATCTGCCGGCTGAGGCGTTGCAGGTCGAGATCACCGAGAGCATGATCATGTCCGACCCCGATCGCGCGATCGCGACCGTCGCCGCCCTTCGCGAGCTCGGCTTGCAGGTCGCAGTCGACGACTTCGGCACCGGCTACACGTCGCTGGCCAACCTCAAGCGGTTGCCGATCACCGAACTCAAGATTGATCGTTCGTTCGTCTCGCCGCTGCTGCGCGATGAGAGCGACCTGATCATCGTCCGCTCGACGATCAACCTCGGCCACGACCTGGGGCTGAACGTCATCGCCGAGGGCGTCGAGGACGAGTTGACACTAAAGCGCCTGGCGCAGCTCGGCTGCGACCTCGCGCAGGGGTATCACGTCAGCAAGCCGCTGCCGGCCGACAAGTTCACCGACTGGATCGGGTTGGGCTCGACCACACCCCTGCCGGAGCCGAGCGAAGAACCTTCAGCCCTGCCTGCTCGCGCAGCGGCTGGCGAGTAGTCAACCCCGGCGCGCCCGTTCTCACATCGCGCGGTCCATCGCCGTTGCTGTTCGTTCTCCCGCGCCCGGCGATCGGGTGACCGAGATCTGGTCGTGAGTGGCCAGCGGCGGAATGTGGGTCGGGTGCCTGGTCGCGGAGTTGTGCGCCCATACCCGAGCACCTCCAGGAGCCGGTCAATGAGCCGCTCTCGACGCGCGCGATCTGCCGCTGCACGAGCTACGCCGCGCTCTCGCGATAGGTGCCGCCAAGGACTGGGGCCGCTGGTAGCTGCAGCGGGAGGCGGCTGAGCCGCCGCTTGTGGGGGCGGCGCGTCCGACCCGCAGTGACTCGAGTGACCTTTTCCGCGCTATGCGCGGTTAACGTCACTCGAATGACGCGCCGAGCCGGATGGCTTACCCCTCAGACCGGAACGACGCGGTCAGGAACTACAGCTAGCCGAGAGCCGCGGCCGGCAGCATCTGGTCGATCGCGTCCGGCTCGAGCGGCCTGGCGAACAGGAACCCTTGGCCTGAATCGCAATGCTCGCGCTGGAGTGCGCGCAGCTGCGCCCGCTCCTCGATGCCTTCCCCGAGCGTCTCGAGTCCGAGTGTCTTGCCGAGTTGGACGAGCGTGTGAATCAGAGCCTTCGACTCGCTCGAGGACGCGATCCCGGAGATGAACGAGCGGTCGATCTTGAGCGCGTCGACGTCGAACTGGCGCAGGTAGGCAAGCGAGCTGTAACCGGTCCCGAAGTCGTCGATCGCAATTCGCACCCCGATGTCCTTGAGCTCCCTCAGCTGCTGGGCGGCCAGGTCGGGGTCGCGCATCAGGGCGCTTTCGGTGATCTCGAGCGTCAGAGTGTCGGGCCGAAGGCCGGTCTCGATGAGCGTCTCCGCGACCTGTTCGACGAGGTGCGGGTGGTCGAGCTGGCGCGCGGACAGGTTGACCGACATCGAGAGCTTCCGCTCCGCAGCTTGCCATTCCAGCGCTTGTCGGCAGGCTGTTTGCAGCACCCAGTGGCCGATCGGGACCAGCAGGCCGATCTCCTCTGCAATCGGGATGAAGTGATCAGGCGTCAGAACGCCCCGCGTGGGATGGCGCCAGCGGATCAGCGCTTCGACGCCGCTCATCGTCTCCGTGCGCAACTCGAACGTGGGCTGGTAGAGCAGGAAGAACTCGTCCCGCTCGAGTGCCTCCTTGAGGTCCATCTCGAGCTCGACCCGGTCCTGGGCGGCGGTCGCCATCTGCGATTCGAATGTGACCCACGTGCTGCGGCCGCGAGCCTTGGCCTCGTACAGGGCAAGGTCCGCGTCACGGAGAAGCTCCTCGACCGATTCGCCCGGTCCGAAGGCGATGCCGACGCTGGCCGAGAGATTCAACCTCCTCGTGTCGGCGATCTCGACGGGTTGAGCCAGCACGCCGATGATTCGCTCCGCCACCAGCTCGGGGGACACGTCGAGGGTCAGATCCTCGAGCAGGACGACGAACTCATCGCCGGCGAGGCGGCCGACCGTGTCGGCGTCTCGGACCGTCTCTCTCAGCCGCTCAGCGACCACGCGCAGGATCTCGTCGCCCGCCGCGTGACCCCAGGTGTCGTTTACCGCCTTGAACCCGTCCAGGTCGATGAACAGCACGGCCACGCGCGAGCCATTCCGGCGGGCACGGGCGATCATGCGCTCGGCACGGTCGGCGACGAGCGCACGGTTGGGCAGCCCAGTGAGCGCGTCGTGCAGCGACTGGTGGCGAAGCCTGCGCTGGGCTGTAATGAGGTCTCGCTGGGCGAGGAACTGCCGTAGCGAGATCAGCACGAGAAGCATCCCGACCGCGCACACCACGCCGAGGTTGATGAGGCCGTCGTTGCGGCGGATCACGAGAAGCACACCGAACGCGATAGCGATGGAGACGTACGGCGCCCAGCTGGCCCGCGACCTGCCCGCCGCGCGCTCCGCCTCCGGGCGGGCGCCTGGGACGCCCTGAGCCGCGCCCGCGAGGGTCATCAGCGCCATTGAGACCAGATACACGGTGTCGTTCGGATTGCCGCCGTGGTAGGAGCTGTGTAGCTCGATGTAGCCGTACACCAGGTCGGCGACGATGTAGGCCACGAACCCAAGCGCCATCAGCTGTATTGGGCGAACCATGGATGGCGCGTTCGCGCGCATCAGCACCGATGCGAGTGCGACGAGCAGCACTGCGTCGCCGACCGGATAGGCGATCGAGACGGTGTCCTCGAGGAAGCCACCGCCGCTGTGGAGGATCGTCGGCCCGAGATATACGTAGAACAAGAGCACCGTGCCGCCGATGGCGACCACGGCGAGATCCAATGCGCGCCGCACGCGTCGCGCGGTCGTGCCGCGGGGCACCGGGAAGCGAAGCACGCCCCACAGCGTTAGGGGGTAGAAGAGCAGGTAGAAGACGTCGGCCACGGACGGTGACGGGGCGCTCCCGCCCGCCTCGTAGATCGTCCACAGGAAGTCGCCCATGAAGTTGGCGTACAACCCGAGCGCGAGTAGCCGCCACGCGGAGCGCAGCTGTCGGCGGTTCTTGCAACGCCGCGAGGCCGCGTGCGCCGAGACGGCGGCTGCCAGGTCGAATGGGTAGAACCAGACGTCGCCGATCAGGTCGTGGTGGCCGTGCGTCCAGCTAAACAGCTGCCAGCTCGCGTACGCGAGCAACCCGAGCAGCATTAGCCCCCCGAGTCGAACTACCCGAGCGCGCTCCTGCGCGCCGAGGGCAAGACTTGCCGGTGACTCAGGCATTGGCACTCATCGTTGGTCGGATCCCCCTTTGGGTCAGCGGAACGCGTGGCTTCGCCGGCGCACCCCGGGTCACTTGCCGGTTTGGACCCTTATCGGCTTCGAGCGCGCATGGCGTTAGCCGCAATTGCCCGCAGGGCCGGGCCATTTGGGCTAACCGAGGACGAGGCTCGGGTCGGACTGGCGAAGTTCAGGCCTCTTCGGCACGCGCCAGGTAGAGCGACGTCCGGTAGGCGAACGCAACCGTGCCTCCGTGTCGCTCGATCGCTGCTTCGACGGCCGCCAGGAGGGGCTCACGGTCCTCATCGCCCAGGACGATGTGGTCGGAATGGGTCTGCAGCAATGCGACGTACTCTGCGGCCGAGTAGGCATGGGTCCAGTCGTAGTGCCGCTCCTCGGGTTGCTGGAACCCATCGGCCGTCCCGAACTCCAACCACCAGGGGCGTAGCCGTTTGACTTCGTTCGCCGGATGCATCGGGCCGGTCGGCGCGAACTCGGGGGCGGCGTCGCGGTAGGCGGCGAGCAGCGGCTCGTACATGTCCGTGTCTTGCCATCGCGGCCCGGTGAAGAACACGGCGAGCGCCCCGCCGGCCTCGAGCAGCTCCCGCGCTCGGCTGTAGCGCGCCTCGGGCGCGACCCAATGCCACGCCTGCGCGCAATAGATCAGCCGGAAGCGATCGCCGCCGCCCGCCCAGTGCTCAAAATCGCTTTCCACGATCGACACCGCGGGATAAGGCTCACAGTTAAGGCGCGCGATCGCCGCCATCTCCGGGCTCGGCTCGAGCGCAGTGACCTCAATGCCGCGTGCCGCGAATAGAACCGTCGCCTTGCCCGTTCCCGCCCCGACCTCAAGCGCGCGTCCATCGCCGGCGAACGCAAGTGCGTCGTCAACCAGCGCCGGCGGGTAGGAGGGACGCGCACGGTCGTAAAGCGCCGCGACACGCCCGAACGTAAGCCGCCGTTCGGGAGCCCCGGGTTTCCGTTCCTGCTCGATAGCAGCTCAGCGGCGGCCGCCGCCGAACAGGCTCAGCAGAAACAGGAAGATGTTGAAGACGTCGAGGAAGATGCTGGCGGCTATCACCGGCGCGCTTTGCATCCCCGCACGCTGAAGCCGGTTGAAGTCGAACACTGTCAGCAGGCTGAAGATGCCGAGACCGGCGACGCAGTAGATGATGTGACCGCCGGGAACCGCAACCAGCAGCGCAATGATTCCGAACACGATCAGTGCCATCAGCGCGAAAAACAGCGGTCGCGCCCAGCCTGAAAGGTCGCGTCGAGTGGTGTAGCCGTATGCGCCGAGACCGGCCACCCCTAGCCCCGTTGTCGCGGCCGCCTGGTAGACGGCGGTCGGCTTGGTCGCGGCGTAGTAGTGGATCACGCCGCCGACGGCAACTCCGAGGAGCAGACCGGTAGCGAACAAGAGGCCGATCGCGAGCTGCTCGTGTCCGCGCGCGGCGGCGAAGTTCACGCCGATCAGGCAAGCCAGCGCCGGTAGGAAGATCACGAAACTGGAGTTGACGTTGCGCCCGACGTACGCGCCCAGCGCGGCGAAGCCGACGGTCAGCGCGACGAGACCCATCGTCTGGCCAAATACGGCACGGCTGCGGTCGCGGTCGACCGTTACACCGCGGGGTGCGATCTGCTCGTATGACGGCATTGATAGTGCTCCCGGTCTGCGTAGGGGGTTCGTACACGATACCGGCGTCTGCCCCAGCAACCTGGGGAATCAGCTCTGGGCGAGGGCGGGCCCCGACCCGGTCAGTCGCTGCAGCGTTGGCAGGCCCCGTGGAGGACGATTTCGTGCTCGTCGACGCGCATGGGGACGCGGCGGCTGAGTCTCTTGATCGCTGTCTCCAGGCCGGGGTCGGCGAATGGGGTGACGGTGCCGCAGTTGTCGCAGACGAGGTGGTGGTGGTGGCCGTCGCCGGTGCGAATCGGTTCGTAGCGGGCCATCGCCTGACCGACTTGGAGCTTTTGGACGAGGTGGAGGCGTTCGAGCTCGTCGAGGATGCGGTAGATGCTGGCGCGGCCGATCGGTCGCCGCCGCTCGCGTAGCGCGTCTTCGATCTCGATCGCTGAGAGGGCGCAGGCTTGGGTGTCGAGCAGTTCGAGCAGCGCACGGCGGGCGGCGCCGGTGTGGTGTTTGGTCTGGGCGAGGATGTGTTGAGCGTGGTCGGCCCATCGCTCGGTGTGTTTCCTGGCCATTGGTCTCAGTCTAAGTCTCGGTTCCGCGGATCACGGTCAGCAGCCGACGGGGTGGGGCATGGCGGAGGTCGCTGGTGGCGAGAAACGCAATCAGGTAAATGCCGGCGGCGACGGCGATGATGGCGGAGCTGGGAGGCAATTTCGGGATCTGGTAGCTGATCGTCAGCCCGGCCCAGGTCGAGAGCACGGCGATCGCGGCGGAGAGCCCGAGCGCGTGGTAGGGGTTGGAGGTGAGGCGTTGGGCGGCGCCGGCGGGAGCCGCGAGCAGACCGAGCAGCAGTAGCGCGCCGATCGCTTGGGTCGCTTCGGCGGTGGTTGCGCCGAGTAGCGCGAGGAGCACCAGTCCGAGCGCTCGGACCGGCACGCCGCGTGCGGCTGCGACGCCGGGATCAACGCTGGCGAACAGCAGCGGTCGGGCGATCGCGAGCAGGATCGCGATGATCCCGGCGGCGATCAGCGCGGCGACCACGGCGTCGGTTGCGCTCAGCCCGAAGATCGATCCGAACAATGTGCGCGCCCCAAGCAGGCCGTTGCCTCCTCCCGATCCGGTGCTGAACAGCGCGAGGAAGTACACCCCGAGCCCGAGGATCGCGGCGAACGTGACCCCGATCGCGACGTCGTCGGCGCGCGAGCGCTCGCCAAGCGAGCCGAGCAGCAGAGCGATGAGGATCGTGGCGACGAACAGGCCGATGCGGACGTCTACCCCGGCGGCGGCTGCGGCGAGCGCACCCGTGAATGCGACGTGGCTGAGCGCGTCGCCGGCGAACACCTGCGCGCGGAGCACGACGAAGTAGCCGATCAGCCCGCTCACGAGCGCTATTGCGGTGCCGGCCAGCCAGGCGCTGCGGACGAACTCCTGGGCGAACATCACGCGGGAGCCTCCACGGTGCCAGGGCGGCGGTGGAATAGGGTGGGATGATCTATCGCCGCTCGGGCGAGTCGCGCGAGGAGATAGACGGAGAACCCAACCGCGGTGATGTAGAACCCGACGGGATAGTTGTAGAAGTACGCAAGCGCGAGCCCGACCCATGTGATCAGCACCCCGAGCAGCACCGTCACGATCAGGCTTGCGCCGATTCGGGGTGTGATCAGCTGGGCGCTGGCGGCCGGTGCGACCAGCAGCGCGAACACCAGCAGCGCGCCGGTGATCTGCGCCGTCGCCGCTACGGTCAGCCCGAGCGCGAGCATGAACGCGAGCGAGACGCGGCGGACCGGGACGCCGGACGCAGACGCGACTGGCTCATCGACCGAGGCGAACAGCAGCGGCCGGCCAACGAGGGCGAAGAACGCCAATGCCACGGCGCAGACGATCGCGAGCGTGAGCACCTGCCCGCGCGTGATTCCGAGGAAGTCGCCGAACAGCAGGTTCTCATAACCGGCCAGCACCCCGTGGTAGAGGCTGAGGAACACGAACCCGCACGCCAACCCGAACGCCTGCACCGTGCCGGTCACCGCCGACTCCTCCCCGCGATGCTTTCGCGTGCCGGCGGCCACGCCGATCACCGTCGCGCAGAGGCCACAGAACGTGTAGTAGCCGACGGCGGCGGTCAGCCCGAGCAGCAGCGCGAACGTCGCGCCGGGGAACGCCATCACCGACAGCGTGTGTCCGGCGAAAGTCTCGCGGCGCAGCACCATGAACCAGCCGACGACGCCGGCCATGACCGCCACGATCGTCCCTGCCTCGAGCGCGTTGACCATGAACGGGTAGGCGGTCAGCTGCCGGAAATCCCCGATCAGGTCGATCGAGAAGGCGGCGAGCGGCAGGTGACTCATCATGCTCAGGAGTGCTCGTGCCGGTCGCTGTGATGCGCGGGCGCCTCGGGCAGCCCGACCACGACGAGGCGTCCATCGGCGGCTTGTAGTACCTCGATAGGCACGCCATAAAGGCGACTCAACGTCTCTGCAGTGATGACTTCGCGCGGCGCGCCGACGGCCGCGTGTCCGGCACCGAAATAGACGACCCGGTCCAGATAGGTGAGCAGCGGGTTGACATCGTGTGCGACCAGCATCACGGTCACGCTCTGCTGACGGCAGATCCGTGCCAGCAGCGCCGCGACCGCGGTCTGATTTGGGAGGTCGAGGCTGTCCAGTGGCTCGTCGAGGATCAGCAGCTTCGGGCGGCTGATCAGTGCTTGGGCGATCAGCAGCCGCTGCTGCTCGCCACCGGAGAGCTGGCCGATCGGGCGGCTCGCATACTCGCCGGCACCGACGAGATCGATCGCTTCCAGCACCCGCTCGCGCCAGCCGCCCCGAAGCGGCAGACCCCAGCGAGCGCCGTCGAGCCCGAGCCTCACCAGGTCGAGGCCGCGGATCCTGATGCTCGCATCGAAGTGACGGCGCTGGGGCAGATAGCCGATCTCGCCGCTCGCCTCTCCAGGCGCGCGACCCAGCACGGATGCGGCTCCGGCGCTGAGCGGCAGCTCGCCGAGCAGCACGCGCAGCAGAGTTGTCTTCCCTGATCCGTTCGGTCCCAGGACCGCGGCGAACTCGCCCCCCGCGACCGCGAAGTCCACCCCGCTCCAGACCGTGTTCGAACCGATCCGTGCCCATGCCCCCTCCAGCCGCACGACCGGCTCGGAGGACCGCGCCGACCCGACGGCGCCGTCCTCGGGGACGGGCACTGCGTCGAGGGCCGGCAGGGGGCTCACCTGCCGGTCGCCTGGTGGAGGGCCTGCTGGAGGCTGAGCAGCTCCGCGACTTGCCACTGCTCGAAGGTATCCGAGGCGGGTGAGAGCGTTTCGGTGATCGTCGTGATCGGGATGTGCGCTGCCCGCGCGAGCTGGTTGACGCGCTGCACATCCGGGGTCGCGTTCTGGCTGTTGTAGACCCACACCTTGATCAGTCGTTTTTGCGCCTGGGTGTCGACGGCCTGTTTGTCGGCTGCGCTCACATCGGTTCCCTCGGCGATCGCCTTCGCGAAGCTGTATGGCGTCAGCAGCTTCAGCCCGAGCGCTTCAGCGAGCGGCTGGAAGATGCTCTCGCTGTAGCCCACGGGCACGCCGGCATAGCGCGCCCGGATCGCCGCGATCAACCCGTGGTACGCGGCCAGGCCCCGGCTCTCGAAGATGTGTCGTTGACGGTCGAAGTACGCGCCGTCCTTGGGGTCGAGTTGCCTGTAGTCAGCAACGATCTGATCGATCACGCGGCGCACGGACGACGGCGAGTACCACTGATGAGGGTTATCGCCTTGCGCCAGCCCAAGCAGATCCCCGACGTCCAATACCGTCCGCGAGCTCGATGGATTCGCTGCGATCAGCCTCGACGCCCACGTGTCATAGCCAATCCCGTTCACGATTGCCATCTCCGACTTCGCCAACACAACCCCATCCGACGCCGTCGGCTCATACGAGTGCGGATCGGTATCGGGATTCACGATGATGCTCTGCACCGCAACCTTGCTGCCACCCAGCTGCGCGGCGATGCTCCCCCAAAAGTTCTCCGCGGCGACAACCAGCAACTTCCCCGACGAGTTGCCCGCCGAACCGCCCCCCGGCACAGGCTGTCAGCAGAACGGCACAGCACACGAGCAACGGCACGAAACGGAACGGCACTCGAAGCACGATGCTGCGCTCCTCAATATCTGGGTTGGCTAGGCGAAAACGGTCTCGCAGAGTGACAACTTATCACGAGAATGAGATTCAGTCTTGTTCCTAGAGCCTTTAGCCGACACGCCGGGTGCCAAGATGGCGAGCAGTGCGAGTCGCTCCCGCAGAGCCGGTTCGTCGGTGGCGGCCGGCTTCGGTGGCCGCCGCGCTGGGCGTGGGCGTCTTGCTAGTGGCGTGTGGGTCGACGGGCACGCGCACAGCTGGGACGTCCGGGATACCCCGTCAGCTGTTCCTGGAGGCTCGGCCGATCGGCATCGGACCACGGTTTCGTCCGCCCGCGACTGGCCAGGTGGTGGGACCCTGCCGCTTTCCTCTCGGCTCGCGGTTCGGCGTACACGTCGAGGTATTCGGCGCGAACCGGGTGGTGCTCGTTCCGGCTGGCATCGGGACGCTTCCGCCGCGGATGGTGTCGGCCGGGCGTATATCTCGTGCTCACTGTTACGGGAGCCTGGTGACGATCGATCCGACGGGGCTTGTGCTGGTGCGCCCGGGATCGGAGCTGTTGCTGTCGGAACTGTTCCGCGCATGGGGAGTGCCGCTCTCCCGGCGGCGGGTGGCATCGTTCATGGCGCGGGACGACGGCCAGATCGCGGTGTTCGTGGATGGTCGTCCCTGGCGAGGGGCGCCGGGTGGCGTCCCGCTGGTCAGGCACGCCGAGATCGTCCTTGAGGTTGGTCCCCATGTCCCGCCGCATTTCTCCTACACGTTTCCGCTTGGGCTGTGATGAGTGCTTCTGCGCGGCTCGGAGGGCGGTATCTTCCGGGCTGCATGCCGGTTCGTGTGTCGCGCGGTGTTGTGGTTGGGCGACTGGCGCCGTTGGCGTTGATGCCTGGTGCCGCGTTCGCGGTTCATCAGCTGCGCTACTGGCTTGCGTTCGGCGGCGGCATGGGCGCCCAGCTCCAGGCGCAGGGCCACTCTTATCTCCATTCGGTTGTGCCGTGGATCGTGCTGCTGGTCGCCGTCGCGGTCGGCGCGTTCCTGGGGGCGTTCGGGCGCGCGCTCGGTGGGCGCTGCTCGCTGCCCCGGTACACGCTCTCGTTTGCCGCGCTGTGGCTTGTGTGCGCTCTTTGCCTGGTGGCCATTTACATCACGCAGGAGTTCCTCGAGGGGCTGTTCGCGAGCGGCCATCCCGGCGGCCTGGTCGGCATCTTCGGTTACGGGGGCTGGTGGTCTATCCCCGCGTCGCTCGCAGTCGGGCTGGTACTGGCCTCCGCCTTCCTCGGCGCCCGTTGGGTGCTGCGCGAGGTCGCGGCGCGCGCTTCGCGCTTCGTCGGCGCCCACTCGCATCGGGTGGTCCCGGTCCGCGTGCCTCGCGCGGTTCTCCTTCCGCGACTTGCGCCACTAGCCGACGGCTGGTCAGGCCGCGGGCCACCTCGCTAATGCCTCGCGCCTGAGCACCCGCTGAACCGATCAGCGTCGCTGCGGGCGACGCGGCGCGCTGCGCGCCGCGAATGTCCTCGTGGGTGGTGCTTGGCGTCCCCCGAACGGGGCGGCTCGCTCGCGGGCCCGCCCGGATCTCTAGCGAGGAGGCGAATGACGCCGTGAATGTGAACCCCCTAGCTGGGCGAGCCGCGCTGGTTGCGGGCATCGTCTGGACCCTTGGCCTGCTTGTGCCGGCGGTCGCGTCCGCGCACGCGCGGATCAGTCCACCCGTGTCGGTCAAGGGCAAGCTGCAGCTGTACAGCCTGGCTGTTCCGACCGAGAAGTCGGGCCTGACGACGAGCAAGCTCGTGATGACGGTCCCGGCCGGATTCGGCATCGACTCGTTCGTCCCGCCGCCGCCCGGTTGGCGGATGCAGGTCGCGCAGACCGGCTCGGGCGACAGCGCCGTCGTCACCCGTGTCACCTGGACGGGCGGGCACACCCCCACGGGCGAGGACTCGTTGTTTCAGTTCCTGGCCCAGCCGGCGTCGTCCAAGACCTACACCTTCCAGGTGCAGCAGACCTATTCGGACGGCTCGATCGTCAACTGGGCCGGACCCGAGTCGTCGGCCGCGCCGGCGCCGAGCATCGATGTGAAGGACTCGCTCGGTGGCGGAGGCGTGTCGACATTGACGATCATCGCACTGGTGATAGGCGTGCTCGGTCTGCTCGCCGGCGGGTTCGCGCTGGTCGGCGGCGGCTCGAGGGAGCGGGCGCTGGCGTGAGATTGAGAGGGCGGAGCGTCTGTGCCCTGGCCACGGTCGCCGCGGCGCTCGGACTGCCGAGCGTCGCCTCGGCGCACGCGTACCTGGTGAAGACGGTGCCTGCGGCCAGTCAGGTGCTAAACGCTCCGCCCTCGACGATCCAGCTGACTTATGACGAGGCGGTCGAGCCGCGGTTCGCGATCATCTCCGTCACCAACGCCCAGGGCAACCAAGAGACCTCCGGGCCGGTACGCCGCTCCCCGGCCAACCCCGACACGCTGGTAGTCCCACTGCGTCCTCATCTGCCCCAGGGCTGGTACCTGATCTACTGGCGGGCGATCTCGGTCGACGGGCACCCGGTCTCGGGCGCGTTCACGTATGCGGTCGGACCAGCTCCAGGCCCGGCACCCGAGTTCCGGGTGCCGAGCATCTCGGCGACTGCAATAACGCCGCAGCTCCTGATCACGCGCTGGCTGATGTTCGTGGCGGTGATGGCCGCAATCGGGCTGTTCGTCCTGCGGCTGTTCATCGCGCGTCGGGTCGTCAGGCGCGTCGCCGACGCGCCGCTCAGAGCGCTCTCGGTCGCGCTGATCATCGCCTCCGTCGCAGGCCTGATCGTGATCCCCATCTACCTCGATTTCGCCACCGCCAACGACTCGCTTCGCTCGGTATTCGACGTAGGCGCGCTCGTGCCGCTGTTCGGCGTGACCGCCTTCGGGCGCGCAATCCTCAAGCTCGAGCTGTGCTTCGCGCTCTTCTGCGTAGCGGCGTGGGTCTCGTTGTGGGTCGATCGGCCCGACCGCGACCACCGCTCGATCGCGGAGCTGACCGCGACGCTAGGCGCCCTGCTGGCCGCCGCCGCGGTGCTGATCATCCCGGGCACTGCCGGGCACGCGGCGCAAACCTCGCCGCGGGGACTGACGCTCGCGTTCGACTGGCTGCACCTCGCGGCCGGCTCGGTGTGGTTCGGCGGCCTGGCCGGCCTGCTTGTTCTGTGGTTTGCGACGCCAGCGAGGGACCGGGTGGCCGTGCTCTCCGTAGTCGTCCCACGCTTCTCCAAGGTGGCGATCGGATCGGTGATCGTGCTCGCCGGTAGCGGGATCGGCGAGGCCGTGGATCACCTCCCGGCCGTCGACGCGCTGTGGCTGACCGGCTACGGCGAGGCGATCCTTGTCAAGGCCGGCCTGCTGCTCGTCGCGTTGACGATTGCCTCCGGAAATCTGCTGCGCTCGACGCCGCGGCTGGCCGCGTCCCGCACCAGCGCTGAGCTGGGCGAGCCGGCCGCGCGTCTGCTGCGCGGGCTTGTCGGCGGGGAGGTGGCGGTGGTGGCTGGGGTCGTGTTCGCCGCGGCGCTCTTGTCGAGCCTCGCGCCCCCGCCGCCGGCATTCGCGCTTCAGAACTCGGCGCTCGCGAGGGTCGGGCCGGGGACGGTCGCGCGGACCGTCAATCGCGCCGGTTACCAGCTTGAGCTCCTGGTGTCGCCCAACAAGGCGGCCGCACCGGACTCGTTTGCGCTTCGCATCACCAAGAACGGTCAGCCGGTGCGCGGCGCGAACGTAACGCTGACGTTCGCAATGACCACGATGCAGATGCCAGAGCAGGAGTACCAGCTGACCGAGATTCGGCCGGGCGTGTATTCGCGTGCGGCGCCGGCCCTCGTGATGGTCGGCCCGTGGGGGCTGACGTTTCAGATCGCGCCACGGGGGAGCCCGCCGTTCAACGCGCTAATAATCGATCAAGCCAACGGATGAAAGAGGACAACTCATGACGAGGAGATGGCAACTGGCGGCCGGCGTGCTCGCCGGGGGCGCCGCGTTGGCGGGCTGCGGAGGCTCGGGGGGCGGTGTGAGCGTCCCGAAAGTGGCACCCGCCCGGACCTACAGCCTTCAGAACTTCCAGCCGGCCGCCCCGGCCGTCGCCGGTCGCCCGACCGCGATCTCGTTCGCGATCCAGCAGCCCTCCGGGGCGACGCTCACCGCCTACCGTCAATGCTGCGAGCCGCATGAGGGCGTCGACTTGATCATCGTGCGCTCGGACGACAGCCACATTCAGTACGACGACTCCGACATCGCACCCGACGGCCGCGTCTCTCAGCCGGTGACATTCCCAACTCCCGGCCGCTACCGGGTGATCATCGACGCCTACCCGGCACACACAACTCTTTACCAGCCCATCAACTTCCAGCTGTTCACCTGGGTCAACGTACAGGGGGCCTATCACCCGCAGGGCGTGGCGCGGTATACGCCGAGCGAGACGGTCGACGGCTATCGGTTCCAGATACAGGGCCACCCCCAGCTGAAAGCAATCCAGGCTACGTTTCTGACGATCGACGTCACCACCCCCAGCGGGCAGAAGGCCATGTTCGGCACCTGGCGGGGGGCGTTCGCGCACGCGATCTTCATCCACCAAGGATCGCTCGACTACTTCCACACCCACGTCTGCGCGCCTGGGTCGATCTACTGCACGTCGGTGCTCGGCGGAGCCAAGGTGACCGGCAGCTCGAGCAAGCCTGGCGTGTTGCACGTCGGAGTTCTGCTGCCCGAACCTGGCACCTGGCGGCTGTTCCTTCTGACCTACATCGACGGGCGGCACATCATCACGCCGTTTACGCTCAACGCCGGCTCATGAGAGAAACGCTCAAATCCGTCCGGATACGCCTCACCCTGGCGCTGCTCGCGCTGGGCGCGGGCGCCGCCGCTGTCATCATCGCGATCCTGCTTGTCAGGAGCACGCTGGGGTAGCTGGGTGCGAGCACGGGTCCTGCTACTCCTGCTGGTCGGGTTATTGGCGGCCGGTGGCCGTGCCTCTATCGCAAGCGCGGACGGGGACCCCGGCAGCGACGTGCTCGTCTACCAGCAGCTGTTCCTAGGCTCCGACGCCGGCGTGCCGATTGCACGGCAGGCGGCGCTCGGGCAGCTGCTTCAGGCCGCCGCCCGCGACGGCTTTCCGATCCGGGTGGCGATCATCGCAAGCCGTTCGGATCTCGGCGCAATTACCGGGCTCTGGCTGAACCCACGCGCCTACGCCCGCTTCCTCGGACTCGAGCTGTCACTGGCTTACAAAGGCCGGTTGCTGGTGGTGATGCCCAACGGCTTCGGTTTCAACTGGCCCGGACACCCAACCGCGGCCGCCAACCAAATACTCGTGCACCTCGCGATCGGCCGAGGCGGAACGGGGCTGGCGAGCGCTGCCGAGGCAGCCGTCAGAGCACTCGCCGCCTCCGGGCGAATCAAGCTCGCCGCGCCAGCCGTCGGCTCGGGCAGCGGGGTCGGAGCCGCTAGCGCAGCGCAGAACACCATCTCGGCGACGCACAACCCGGGCAGCCATACCGACGAGCTCGTAGCGGCGATCGCCGTGCTGCTCCTCGTTGCGGCGGGCCTCGTGTTTGTTGCGTCGCGGCGCCGCGAGCAGATCGCCGGTCGGCTCGCGTCGATGAGGCGCGCGCCATTGCGGCGCCGGCGGATCGCGTTGGCCACTGCGGTCGCGATCGGAGCTGGCGGAGTGATCGCCGCGCTGGCCGTGGTCGGCCCACCGACCACGGCGCAGAGCGACGCGCTCGCAGCGAACCCCGTTCTCGACCCGGGCACGCCGCTGTCTCGCTCCGCGCCCGACTTCACGCTGACCGACCAGTTCGGCCAGCCCGTGTCGCTGCACTCATTTCGCGGGAAGGTCGTGCTGCTCGCATTCAACGACTCAGAGTGCGCCACGATCTGTCCGCTCACCACCACCGCGATGCTCGACGCACAGGCGATGCTCGGCAAAGCCGGGTCGCGGGTGCAGCTGCTCGGTGTCGATGCGAACCCGAAGTCGACCTCACTCGAGGACGTGCTCTCCTACTCGCAGCTGCACGGGATGCTGCACGCGTGGCATTTCCTCACCGGCCCGCTGCCCGCGCTTCGGCGAGTGTGGCAGGCCTACAGGGTCGAGGCGGCCATCCAGGCGGGCCAGATCGCCCACACTCCAGCGCTCTTCGTCATCACTCCGGGTGGAAGGCTGGCGCGGCTTTACATCACCCAGCAGTCCTACTCGGCGGTCGGTCAGTTGGGGAAACTCGTGGCAGAGGAGGCCTCGAGCCTGCTTCCCGGCCGCCCGGCCGTGCACTCGGATCTGTCCTACGCCCAGATACCTGGCATCGCCCCCGCTGCCGCCGCCAAGCTCCCCAGCGCACGGTCCGGCACCGTTCAGCTCGGTCCTGGTCGCCCGCGGCTGTACCTCTTCTTCGCCACCTGGGACAGAGAGATCCTGGGCCTCGCCGGCGGCCTGGAGCAGCTGGAGGGCTACCAGGCCCTCGCCCATCGCGCAGGCCTGCCGACGCTCACGGCGATCGACGAGGGCGCGGTCGAGCCACCCGGAGCGCTGCGGGCGTTTCTGCGCACGCTGCCGGGCCCGCTCTCCTACCCGCTCGCGATCGACGAAACCGGCCGGGTCGCAGACGGTTACGAGGTCGAATCCCAGCCATGGCTGATGCTGACTTCGGCCGACGGGCGGATCGCCTGGTACTACAACGTCGCGGCCCTGGGCTGGCCGACCACTACCAACCTCGTCCATGAGGTCAAAGTGGCGCTGGCGCGTGTACCTGCAATCACGGCCAACTCCGCCAACGCGCTCGCCGGGTCCCCGCCCGCGCTCCAAGCGCTCCACCAGCAGGCGGATCGGTTGCTGGGCGACGAGCCGGCTCTCGCCGCCCGGATCCACGCGCTGCGCGGCTACCCGGTCGTGATCAACGCCTGGGCGTCATGGTGCACGCCCTGCCGCGCGGAGTTCGGTCTGCTCGCGAACGGGTCTGCCCTCTACGGGCGCGAAGTCGCCTTCCTGGGCGCCGACACCGACGACTCGGCCGGCGACGCAAGCGCGTTCCTCGCCCAGCACCCGGTCAGCTACCCGAGCTACCAGGCGACCACGGCCAACATGAGCAAGATCGCGCCGGGCGGGCTCCAGGGGCTGCCAACGACGATCTTCATCAATCGCAGCGGCAAGGTCACCTATGTCCACACCGGCCAGTACGACACCCAAGGCACGCTCGACGGAGACATCGAGAAGTACGCGCTCGGCGGTTGAGCCGCTGCGAGTTCCTCGTCGCCGTAGCGAAGCTCCGGGTGGAGCCGGTCGTGTTGATCAAGGCGATCGCGAGCCAGACGCCGGTTATCGCCGGACGCAGGGCTGTCTGGGGTCCAAAGCCAGCGGCCACCGCACCAAGACCGTTGAGTCGGCGGCGAGCATCATCGTGGAACGCTACGTCGGCGGCACAACGACCGTCGGCGCCAGGACCGACGGCATCACCGGCGGTGCCGCGACGGCGCGACGCCGGTTGGCGATGCTGTCGGTGGCCGCCCAAGCGGCGAAGATGACCGAGCCGATGATGCCAGTGAGTGTCACCAGCACGCCGGCGGCGGCGGCGGCGGCGACACCGTGCGCGCCGAGGATGAGTACGGTGGCCGCCGGCCCGGTACTCGGGCCGATCGGGAGCTGGCCGACGGTGAACATGACGATCAGCAGCGCCATCGAGTCGAAGATCGAGACATGCACGCCGATCGCGCGGAGCATCAGCCAGTTGCGTAGCACCTGGGCGCAGACCGCCAGCAGGGCGAACGTGATCAGGCGGCCACGGCTCTGCATGCGCAGGACGGCGAGCCCGGCCCCAAGCCCGGTGCGGTGCCGGTGCGAGACGCGTCTCAGCAACGCGACGAGACCGAGCATCAGCATGATGATGATCGCCGGCACCCACAGCGGGACGCCGAGCGGCGCGACCAGCGTGAACGAGAACAGCGCCACGAGCGCCAACTCGACCGTGATGATCGGCACCTCGGCAGCCACCAGCGCCGGTGCCCGCGGGGTCGTCAACGGCGCGGCCCGGCGCACCGACGCAATCCGCACCGCCATCCCAACCGAGCCGTTGACAACGCTCGCGAGGCAGCCGAACGCGGCCGAGCGAAACAGCACCCGGCGGCTGACCGTGCCGCCGGCGGCCCGCACGCAGATCGCCCATGCCTCGGTGCGGGTCAGTAGCGCGCCGATCTGGAGCAGCACCGACAGCCCCACGAGGGTGAGTGGGGCGGTCCGCAGGGCCGCACTGAACTGCGAACCACGCCCGGCGAGCACGTAGACCAGCAGGGCAGCGACGGCGACGGCTCCGCCGACGCTGACCGCGATCCGGCGGCGCATCGAGGAGACGCGAAAGCCACGCTCGACGCCGTCAATCACAAGCGGAGTCCGGCGGGTGCAGCTCAAGGGTCACTCTGGATGGTCTATGCGCTAGCGGTTCTCAAGATGATGTGGCGACTGAGCGCATGACGCGTCAGGCCCCTGCTCCCTATTAACGACCGTACCACCGGGTGACTAAAGCGCGCCGCCGAAGGTGAAGTTCAGCGTCTGCTGAGATCGGCCTGATCGAGATCGCCCGCCTCGGCCTCGATTCCTTACTCAGCCTTCGCTGAATCGGGCAGGCAGTTCCTTCAAGCGGACGACGGGTCTCGAACCCGCGACCTTCGGCTTGGGAAGCCGACGCTCTACCAACTGAGCTACGTCCGCAGCGCAGGCGGCATTCTAAGAGTTCCGGATAGACTCGCCCGCGAGGCGATTGTGCGGCAACTGACCGGACTCGACGCGCAGTTCCTGGCGCTGGAGAGCCCGCGCCAGGCAGGACACGTGGGGGGTCTGGCCGTGCTCGATCCGAGCAGCAGACCGAACGGCAGGCTGGAGCTCCACGACGTCCACGCGATGATCGCTGACCGGCTCCCGTTGCTGCCGCCGTTCCGGTGGCGCCTCAAGCAGGTGCCGCTCGGGCTCGACTATCCGTACTGGATCGACGACCCGGACTTCGATCTCGAGTACCACGTCCGCGAGCTCGCGATCCCGCCGCCGCCGACCGATGCGAAGCTCGCCGAGCAGGTCGCGCGGATCTTCTCGCGCCCGCTCGACCGCTCGCGGCCGCTGTGGGAGGTCTATCTGATCCATGGGCTGCAGGACGACCAGGTCGCGGTGATGACGAAGATCCATCACGCTGTGATCGACGGCATCTCGGGCGCAGAGATCATGGGCGTCCTGCTCGACCTGACCCCCGAGGGCCGCGAGTCGCCTCCCCCGAGCGATACGCCCCCGGATCGGGAGCCGAGCGAACTCTCGATGCTCGCGCGCGGGCTGGTGGCCGCGCCGCGCTACTTCCAGCGCGTCCTGAGCGCGACCCCCTCGACGCTGCCGGTGCTGGAGGACACCCCGATTCTGCGCGAGCTGCCCGGCGCCAAGACACTCGGCCGGACCACCGCCCAGGTGATCCGTACGCTGCGGCGGCGCCCGTCACGCGTGCTCGAGCGGTCCAACCTCGCACCGCCACGCACCTCGTTCAATGGCCGCGTCTCGGCGCATCGCAGGTTCGCGTTCGGCCAGCTGTCGCTCGACGAGGTCAAGGCGATCAAGAACGCTTACGGGTCGACGGTCAACGACGTGGTCATGGCGATCTGCGCCGGCGCGGTACGCCGGTGGCTGATCGAGCACGACGAGCTCCCGAACTGCCCGCTCGTCACCCAGGTGCCCGTCTCGGTGCGGACGGAGAAGCACCAGGGGACGTTTGGTAACCGGATCGGGCTGATGAGCGTGCCGCTGTTCACCAACGAGCACGATCCGATCGAGCGGCTGCGACTGACCCACGAGGCGATGCGGGCGGCCAAAGAACGTCACAAGGCGCTGCCGGCCCAGCTGCTCCAGGACGCGACCCAGTTCATCCCGCCCGCGGTCTTTGCGCGCGCGGCTCAGGTGACCTTCTCGCTTGCTGCGATGCGACGCCCGGTGTGGAACCTCGTGATCTCGAATGTGCCGGGCCCGCAGTTGCCGCTATACATGGCGGGCGCCAGGCTCCAGGCGAACTATCCGATCTCGGTCATCACGGATGGCATGGGGCTCAACATCACGGTGATGAGCTATGACGGCCACCTCGACTTCGGGATCGTCGCCGACCGTGAGCAGATGCGCGACGTCTGGAAGCTGATCGATTGGCTAGGCGAGTCCCTCGCGGAACTCAAGCCGCGAACGCCGCAGGAGGCTGTGACCCGGGCCTGACTACCAGGCCTGCGTGCCGCCGCAGTGTGGGCAGCCGACCGAAGTCGAGACAAGCGCGTGGAAGACGAAGCCGCATTGGCACTTATAGAGGGCCTGGTCCTGCGATCTGCTCGCCTCGCGCGCGCGCCGTAGCTCGGCGGGCGGGTCGGTCGGGCGCACAGCGGCGTGTGAGTGCCGACGGCGAAGCAATACGTTGCGTCGTGCGAGCTGTGTCTGCATCGTCATTGATAAGAACGCCCCAAAGTGGAAATGGTTTCGCCCAAGCCGGGGCGAATCCTGTCCGCTAACCCCATGCTAATCGGCGCCGGCGGAGAGGGGCATTAGGTCGATCCCCGCTCCTGGCCGGATCGCAGAGAGCCATCGTGGCCTCGCTAGCGGCGTCGTCCGCCACAGGCCATGTGGGAAAATGGCCCTGCCCCATGGATCCAAGCCGCAAGCGCGCAATCCGCCTCACGGTTGCGCTGACCGCTGCGCTGCTTCTCGCCTCGGCGCTCATTTACACGAGCTTCAGCGCGGGGCGCGAGGAGCTGACCGCATCCCAGCTGGTCCGTAGGGCCCAGCCCGGGCAGTCCTACATCCTTGCCGGCACGGTCGTCAACGGCTCGGTCCAGCACGACGGCTCGGTACTCCTTTTCAGGGTGCGAGACCCGAAGCTCCACATGTCGGTCCCGGTCCGCTATACGGGCGAGGTGCCGGATCCGTTCGCGCCCGGGCGCGGCGTGCTCGTCACCGTGCAGCGCCAGGGCACGGGCACGCAGTTCGTCGGCGAGCAGAACTCGCTGACGACCAAGTGTCCCTCGAAGTACCAGGCCGCGAGCGGCGCGGAATGACATGGCTCTAGTCGGCCGGGCGCTCTTGATCCTGGGGTTGTTGACGTGCGCCTACGGCATCGCCGCGTCCTTATACGGCGCGCGAACCGGACGCCGCGAATGGGTCGATTCCGGGCGTCGCTCGGTGTACGCGCTCGCCGCGCTGATGGTGTGCGCGTTCGCGATCCTCGACGCGGCGTTCCTGCGCAGCGACTTCTCCTACAACGTCGTCGCGCAGGCCTCGAGCACGACGACGCCGACGCTCTACAAGGCGGCGGCGATCTGGTCGACGCAGGCCGGCTCGCTGCTGCTGTGGATCATGCTGCTGTCGCTCTGGTCGAGCCTGGTCCTGTTCCTGTCGCGCAACAAGGTGCGCGAGATCGCCCCGTACGCGACCGCGGTGCTGCTCGGCTTCGCGGCCTTCTTCACCTCGCTGACCGTGTTCGTCCACAGCGCCCACCCGTTCGCGACGACCTCGACACCGCCGAGCGAAGGCGCCGGGCTCGATCCGCTACTGCGCCACGTGACGATGATGGTCCACCCGCCGATGCTCTATTCGGGCTACACGATGCTGACGATCCCGTTCGCGTTCGCGGTCGGGGCGCTGATCACCGGGCGGACCGGCGCGGAGTGGATCCAGGTCACGCGCCGCTTCGCGCTGGCTGCCTGGCTTTGCCTGGGGATCGGGATCATGCTCGGCGCGCGCTGGTCCTACACGGAGCTCGGCTGGGGCGGCTACTGGGCCTGGGATCCGGTCGAGAACGCGGCGCTTATGCCCTGGCTGCTCGCAACCGCCTTCCTGCACTCGATCATGATCCAGGAAAAGCGGGGGATGCTGAGGACGTGGAATGTCTCGCTGATCCTGGGAACGGGCACGATGGCGATCGTCGGGACCTTCCTCGTGCGCTCGGGAATCCTGTCCTCGATCCACGCGTTCGTGTCAAACGGGGCGCTCAACTGGGCGTTCGTGGCGCTGATCGCGACGATGGTGACGGCGTCTGTCGGGCTCGTGATCTGGCGCTTGGACCGGCTGCGATCGGAGGTGCGGCTCGACTCGCTGCTCTCGCGCGAGGCGGTGTTCCTGTTCCAGAACCTGGTCCTGGTCGCGCTCGCGTTCGTGATCTTCTGGGTCACGTTCTTCCCGCTGATCTCGCAGGCGATCACCGGCACCCAGGTGTCCGTCGGCCCGCCGGCGTTCCGGCCCTTCGTGGTGCCGCTCGCGCTGATCCTCGTGCTGCTGTCGGGCATCGGACCGATCATTGCCTGGCGACGGGTGACGCTCGAGAACCTGCGGCGGAGCTTCGTGTTCCCGTTGGCCGTGGCGCTCGTCACGCTTGTCGTGTTGCTGGTCGCCGTCGGCACGGGCGGTAGCGCGTTCGCGCTCGCGATGTTCGTCTGCGGCGCTTTCGTGCTCGCCGCCGTCGGACAGGAGTTCTGGCGCGGGACCCGCGCGAGGCGGGCGATGTCGCACGAGTCGCCGCCGGTCGCGTTCGCACAGCTCGTGCGTCGTAACCGCCGGCGCTACGGGGGCTATGTCGTGCACGCCGGGCTGGCCGTGCTGCTGATCGGCGTCGCAGCCTCGACGTCCTTTCAGCACTCGCGCTACGCGACGCTGATGCCCGGCCAGAGCACGAAGCTCGACGGCTACACCTTTCACTACGTCAGGCCGACCGTCGCCGCGACACCGGCCCGGCTCTCGCTCGGTGCAGTGCTGGTCGTCTCAAAGGGTGGCCACAATGTCACGACGCTCAACACCCGCCACGAGCTCTACCCCTCTCAGGACGCGTCGCTGGGCCCGATCGGTCGGTTCTTCAACGGCTCGGACGAAAGCCGGATCGGGCTGACATCCGGTTTCACGCGCGACATCTGGACCGTGGTCAATCCCAGCCTCCAGCCGCTCCAGCCCCTGATCACGCAGGGCGACCAGCTGTTCACGCGGCTCGAGCGAGACGCGATGCCGAAACTCGTTGGCCTGCCAGTCGCCCGGGCCAACGCCGAGCTCGCGCCGCTATGGCAGGCGCGCGACCGCGCGATCGCCGAGCTCGTGTCGCGCTACGTGACCCACCCCTGGCCGGTGACGTTCCTGATGATCGTCTCGCCGCTGGTGATGTGGCTATGGATCGGCGCGATCATCGTGGCGGCCGGCGCGCTGATCGCCCTTTGGCCGGTCCCGGCGCTCGCCCGGATTTGGGCGCGCTCGGCGGCCTATGCGGGCAGGCTGGCGCGCGAGCCGGCCTGACAAACACGTGGCGTTCCTGATCATCCTCGCCGTGCTGGCGCTCGTCGCGCTGTTCGTCACGCGCCCGCTCTGGCGACCGCCGACCGAGCCGATTGAGCCTAAGGACGTCGCCGAGCTCGAGGCAGCCCGCGACGCCAAGTACCGCGAGATCCGCGACGCCGAGCTCGACCTCCGGACCGGCAAGCTCTCGCAGGCGGACTTCGAGGCGATCGATCACACGCTGCGGGCGGAGGCGATCGAGATCCTGGACGCGCTCGACGACGCGCGCGGGCGTGTCAATGGCAGCGCGCGGGAGCGGCTACCATCCGAGCCGCGATGACAGCGGTGCTCGACATCCTCCAGGTCTTCTTCTGCGTCGGGCTCGTGTTCCTGATCCTGATGCACTCGGGCAAGGATGCGGGCCTGTCAGGCGCGTTCGGCGTCGGCACCGGCGCGGGGCGGTTCGGCGGCGGATCGCTGGTCGAGCGCAACCTCAATAGGTGGACGATCGTCTTCGCGGTGGCGTTTGTGATCAACACGCTTGTGTTGATCAAGACCTCGTAGTTCCGCTGACCTATAGGTCGGTCGCGGGCGATTGTCGAGTTCTCAGAGGCCGTGGGCGACGGTGTTGTCGATCGCGCCCGGGGGCGATCTATGCAGCTGTGGGACGGGAACGACAACTATTGTCGTCAGCGTCCCACACCCCGGTCGCGGATCACGTTTGCACAATCCGCCCGGTTCGAGCGACACCCTCTATGCGCGGTTAACCGCGGTCGAATCGCCTGGAGACCGCAATCGCAGCCTGAGCGTCACCTCGTAGGTGGCGTGGCAACCGCCCCGCCCGTGCAGAACGCGCCGGCGCGGTCACGTGGACTGCTGACGCACTTCGCGCGAGGCACGGCGGGGCGCCATCCATGCCCCCCGGCTCGCAGCTAGCCGCATCAGCCCCGGCGGAAGGCGCCCGTCTGTGGACAGCCAGGAGCCGGCCAAGATCAGCAGGAGTCCGGCCACCGATCCAGCACCCGGGTGTTCGCCCAGGAGCGTCACGCCGAGGCCCACGGCGATCACCGGGTTGATGTAGGTGATGACCGTCGCGCGGCTTGTGCCGGCCTCGGTGATCAAGATCGAGAAGATCCAGAATGCCGCCGCGGTGCACACGAGGCCCAGCGCGATCACGCACAGGATCGCGCCCGAGGACGGGACGTGGTGGGGCAGGTCAAGTGCCGCGAACGGAGCAAGCACCACCGCCGCGATGCCCAGGCTCGCTCCCATCGTCGCGCGCGGGTCGAGTCCGCCGAGCCTCAGCTTGATCAACATCGGTCCGATCGCGTAGCCGACCGCAGCGAGCAGGATCGCGCCCGTCCCGACGAGCTCGCTCGACTTACCCGCGACGTCCAGCCCAACCAGCGCAATCACGCCGCCAAAGCCGATTAAGAGTCCTGCCGCGCGGACGGGGGTCGGCTTCTCGGAATGATCAAATCGCAGCGCGAGCAGCGCGACGATCAGCGGCACCGACGAGATCAGGATCGCGGCGAGCGAGGAGGGGATGCGAGTCTCGCCAAAGCCGATCAGGGGGAAGGGGATCGAGATCTCGACGACTGCGTACAGAAAGAGCACGCGCCAGTGCCGGAGTACGGACTTCAGCGTCCCGGCGCGCCACGCGAGCGCCAGCAGCACGATCGCCGCGAGCGTTACACGTCCCCAAGCCAGGAACAGCGGCGTGACGTCGTGGCGCACGGCGATCCGGATCAGCAGGTAAGGGATTCCCCAGATAATCGAAACGGCCGCGAAGGCCGTCCAAGCGCGTCGAGTCACCAGCTGATCGTAGCCGGGCGGTTAAGCCCTCAGCCGGCTACCGGCGTGCGCAGCGAACCGAGCTCCGGCGCGGACAGGACGACCTCGTCGCCCGGCTCGATCCAGTGGCCGTCGAGCGGTCCGAGCTCGAGCAGACATCCACCGGTGACCGTGCCCGAACCGAGCACGTCCCCGGCCAGCAGCCGCGTCCCGCGGGCCGCTTGCGCGACGAGCTCGGGCCAGGCGAAGTGCATCTTGGATGCGTCGCAGTTCGACACGACCGCGCCGTTCACGGTGACGGTCACCTCGAGCGCGAGTCGCTGACCGTCGAACGGCAACTCGTCGGGGGTCACCAACCAGGGGCCGAGGCTGGTCGCGAAGTCTTTTCCCTTCGCCGGTCCGAGCCCGACGGTCATCTCGCGGCGCTGGATGTCGCGCGCGCTCCAGTCGTTCATGAGCGTGAACCCCGCGATCTCGCCGGAGGACCCGATCACGGCCGCGATCTCGCACTCGAAATCGAGCATCTCGGATCCTTCGGGACGCCGCACCGGCTCGTCGGGGCCACAAACTGACGCCGGGTTTGAGAAGTAGAACACCGGTGCCTCGTACCACGCCGGTGGTATCTCGTCAGAGCCGCGGCGCGCGAAGCCGGCGCGGACGTGGCCCTCGTAGGCGTAGAAGTCGCGCACGCTTGGCGGCGCCGGGACCGGAGCGCTCAGACGGGCCTCCTCGACCGTGCGGCCGGTCGTGGATCGCCCGCTACCCGAGAGCCACTCGACCATCGAGCCCGCCTCGAGCTTCTCGATCGAACCGTTGGGCCCGAGCGCGCCCACGCCGCCCGCGGCGAGGCTGACCAGCTTCAAGATTTCTCGTCGAGCCGGTCGACGAGACGCAGAAGGTCGAGCGGGCTGAACGGCTTCGTCAGAAAGAGGTCGGCGCCCGCCTCCTCGGCTTCGCGCTCGACGCCGTCACCGTGGGCCGCGGTCAGCATCACGATCGTCACGTCGCCGATGGTCGGCTCGGAGCGCAGCGCCCTGCACGCGCCGATCCCGTCCAGCCGCGGCATGTCGACGTCAAGGAACACGAGCGAGGGATGCTCCCTGCGGGCCACCTCGAGGGCCTCGATCCCGTCGCCGGCCTCGTGGAGCTCGAACTGGACGACGTCCTCGAGAGTGGTGGAGATCAGCTTGCGGACGAATGGGTCGTCGTCGACGACCAGCACGCCGCGAGGACGCTGAGCTCCGGTCACGGGACTTCCGCTGCAATCCGCGCAAACGTCTCGTCGAGGATCGTCTGGAACGCTTCGACGATCTGCGGGTCGAACTGACCGCCCGATTCCGTGACGATCATCCCGCGCGCGACGCTCAGCGGCGACGCCGGCCGGTACGGCCGCTCGGTGGTGATCGCGTCGAGCACATCGGCGACTGCGAATACCCGCGCCGCTAACGGGATCTGATCGCCTGCCAGCCCGTCTGGGTATCCCTTGCCATCCCAGCGCTCGTGGTGGAAGCGGACGACATCGCCGGCCGGGCCCAGGAACTCGATCCCACGCACGATTTCGGCACCGATCAGCGGGTGCTGCTCCATCAGCGCGCGCTCCTTTTCGGTCAGCGGGCCGGGCTTGTAGAGGATCGCGTCCGGGATCGCGACCTTGCCGACATCGTGCAGCAGGAACGCGAACTCGATCTCCTCTGCGTCCGCTAGCTGGGTGCCGAGCGCGCGCGCGATCTCGAGCGCATACGCCGTGACGCGCTCGGCGTGCTTGCTCGTGTAGGCGTCGCGCGCTTCGACGGCGTTCGAGAGCGCTCGCACAGTTGCCATGTACGACTGGCGCAGTTCCTCGCGACGGGCGCGCTCCTCCTTGAACGTCTCGCGCAGATCGGCGGCGTAACGCTCGAGCTGCTGCTCGCGGTCGGCCGACTCACGTTCGCGTGTGGCGAGCTCGGCCTGGAGCCGCTCGATCTCGCGCGCTAAGTCGCTCTCGTTCCCCACCACCACGATAGGAGCCTACTGCCTCACGAGGCCGTCTCAGACTCCAAGGCGCCGTTTGTGACCTCGTCGCCACGCAGGGCCGCTGTGAGAGCCGCTGCCGCGCGCTCGACCGGCACGATTTCCATGCCCAGCTTGGAGATCCCAGCCGGCGTGGGGGTCTCTCCATCCGTGAACAGAATCACCGCCCGGCGCAGGCGACGCCCCCGCAGATCGAGCGCTCGCAGAACGGTGTGCGGGCTGCGGATTCCGATGTCGACGAGCGCCACCTCAAAGCGCCGCTCGGTGCATGCGCGCGCGACACCGGTGCCGGTCAGCTCCCAATCGTGCTCGACCCCGAGCTCATTCAGCGCCGGCTCGAGCACGGTGCGGAGCTCCTCGCGTCCGACGACCAGCACCCGCGAGCGTCCGGACGCGACCGCCGCCGCCAGAACTTGACGCAGCTCGTCGGCGTCGATCGGCTTTGGCACAACCCATTCGCCGGCGAGCTCTGCGCGGGTTGAAAAGACCGACACGAACACGATCGGGAGCTCGCTGAGGGCAGGGTCAGCACGGATCTCGCGGAGCACCTGGAACCCGTCCATGCCGGGCATCAGGATGTCAAGTGTCAGCGCGTCAAAGTGCTCGGCACGGAGAAGCTCGAGCGCCTGCGGACCGCTGGTCGCGATCTTTGCGGTGACCTCGAGTGGCGCCAGCTGGCCAGCGATCAACTCCGCGATATCGGGCTCGTCGTCGACGACCAGCACGCGGCGTCCGCGGATCGCATCGAACATCTGCGATACCTCCGGACGTGGTAGCGCCACCGGCAGCCGCACGCGAAACGTCGATCCCTGCCCCGGCTCGGATTCGACCTCGATCTCGCCGCCATGCAGGTCGACGAGCGATTTGACGATCGACAGGCCGAGTCCCGTGCCAGGCGCCGCCTGGCCACTCGGGTGAGCGCGGTAGAAGCGCTCGAAGACGTGCTCCACCTGCTCGGGGGTCATCCCGACGCCCGAGTCCGCGATGGTGATCTGGATCCAGGCGCGGTCGGCCTCGATCGAGACGTGAAGGTTGCCCCCCTCGGGCGTGTACAGGTGCGCGTTTGTCAGCAGGTTGTGGACGATCTGCCGCACGCGGCTCGGGTCGGCGAACACCATCGGTAGCGCGGCCCCGACGCTCAGCTCGAGCCGCTGGCGCTTCTGCTCGATCCGAGGCCCCATCAGCTCGACAACCTCGCGGGCCGCCTCGTCGACATCGATCGGGCGGCGGGTGATCTCAACCCGATCCGCCTCGATTCGCGCGACGTCGAGCAAATCGTTGACGAGGTCGACGAGCCGGTCGGTCGAGCGCAGGATGATGTCGACGAACTCGCGCTGGCGCGCGGTCATGTTGTCCGCGGAGCGACCGAGCAGCTCGATGAAGCCCTTGATCGAGGTCAACGGGCTGCGCAGCTCGTGCGATGCGGTCGCCACGAAGTCCGACTTGGCGCGTTCGAGTCTTGCCCGCTCGGTCATGTCGCGGACCGTCCAGACGACGCCGCCGCTCGTCAGCTCTGACGCGACGATGGCGAGCGTGCGCTCGTGGTGCTCGACGATCGACTCGCCGCTCAGCGCGCGCTCCAGCGCCGGCAGCGGACTCGAGTCTGAATCGATCGGCTCGCCGGGATTGAGCTCGGGGACCAGCTCGGCTGCTCGTGGGTTGACAGCTCGGATCGTCGCCGTGTCCGGCTCGGTGACGATCAGTCCATCGCCAAGGCTTTCGATCGTGACCGCAAGGCGCTGGCGCTCGGCCTCGAGTCTCTGCGTGGCCACCGACAGCGCTTCGCCCATCGCGTTGAACGCGTGCCCGAGCTCGACCAGCTCGCGTGGCCCACCGACATCGACGCGGCGGTCGAGCTCTCCCTGGGCGAGATCACGCGTCGCGCCGACGAGCTCATCGAGCGGGCGGCGCATAGTTGCAACGAGCGCGGCGATCAGGGCCAGCGCGGCGATCAGGGCCAGCGCGCCCGCAATGGCGACGATCACCAGAGCTGTGCGCGAATCGGTCCGAGCCTTTGAACGAGCGGCAGCCTGGCGCGCGAGCTGGCGCGCCTGGAGCGCGGCTGAGCGCAAACGCGCCCGTTGAAGTGGTCCGCCGGATGAGCTGGCGTCGAGCACGCGGCCCCGCGTTGCTAGGCGGCGCGCGGCGGCAACGCTCGCCACCTCCTCGGCCACGAGCCGCTCGCTGGCGGGATCCCCGCTCGCCAGCCGGGTTGCGCTCGCGACCTCCGACGCAAAGCCGGCGCCCGAGTCGAGCCACGCCGCCGGCAGGCTCGCGCCGGCCGTGGCCAGCGACGAGGTCCGTCCGAGCACGTTCTCGTAGCGCTGACGGGCGCTGTACAGGCTTGATACGCCGAGCGCTGCGACCAGCGCGAGGACTAGCGTGAGGCCCAGGAGCGCAAAGCGGAGCGACCGGGCAATCGACAGGCGTCGCATATGTTGTTGCGAGCCACGATAACCGCCTCCTACCGTGAATTTTGGAGCTACGATTGCGGCATGTCGCTGGTGAGGGCCTGGATCCGCGCGCTGTGGGGCGCCTCGGGCGCTGCCCTGTTGGTTCCGGGCGGCGTGTTCGCGGCGATGGCTCTGCTTGCGCTCGGAGGCTCGTTCGGCGAGCTCGGAGCGCTGGGTCAGGCGTTCGCCGGCCCGACGTCGCCCATTGCCGTCGCTCCGGCGGCTGCTCTCACGCCGAGCGCTCACCCGAGACTGCTGCCGATCGCGACCACTGGAGTCGTGCGGCTGACGGCGGTGACCGGAGGCGCGGGGACTGCTGGTGCAGCCGGAACTCCAGCGCCCGGCCATAGCGCCGGACCGACTCCGAGCGGATCGCCGTCGACTCAGCCGACATCGAGCCCTGGAACGCCGAGCCCCGGAACGCCGAACCCCGGGACGCCGAATCCCCCGCCGACGGGATGCGGTAGCTCGTGCACGCCGCCCCCGCGGCCGCCGCGCCCGCCCGCGCCGCAGCCGACGCTCGTCGACCAGGTCGTGTCGCTGGGCACCTCGCTGACGAGCAAGGTTCCCGGTCCGGTGGGGCAGACCGCGACCCAGGCGCTCCAGCAGGTCGGAGCGGCGGTCGACAACGTCGTGGGTCAGCTCGGCGGCTTGCTCTCGAAGCCACATTGAAGCGGAGCCCCGCCGCGCGGATTGCGCTGATCGCCGTCGCGGCAACGCTCGCGGCCTGCGGCGGTCATGCGGCAACGGCCTCCGACGCTGCACCTCGAGCAGCCCCTGCCGTCGTGGCGAACCGCTCGATCCCATCGGGCGATTGGGCAACTTTTGACTACAACTCGGCACGCACCGGCGTCGGCCCGACTGCGACGGGGATCACAGCGGCGAACGCCGGCCACCTGAGCACGCGCGCGATTCATATCGACGGAGTTGCCGACTCCTCGCCGATCGAGCTCCACTCGATCCGGATCGGGAGGCACACCCACGACGTGGTCGTGGTCACGACCACCTACGGACACACGATCGCGTTCGATCCTCGAACGGGCGCCAAGCTGTGGGAGTTCGTGCCGCGCGGCATCGGGGCGCTCGTAGGAAGCTCTCAGATCACCACCGCCTCGCCCGTCGCGGATCCGAGCCGCGGGGCCGTCTATGCAGCCAGCCCCGACGGGTTCATCCACAAGCTCAAACTGCCTAACGGCCATCAGCTGTGGAGGACCCGAATCACTTTCGATCCTCGTCGCGAGAAGATCGAGGGCGCCCTGAACATCTCGGGCCAGTACATGATCGCGGCGACCGGCGGTTACGACGGCGACGCCCCGACCTACCAGGGTCACATCGTGCTCATCGACCGCTCGAGCGGTCAGATCGCGCACGTGTTCAACACGCTGTGCTCGGACCGCCACCAGCTGATCGACCCGCCGAACTCGTGCCCCGCCAGTGACTCTGCCGTCTGGGGCCGCTCCGGGACGGTCGTCGAGCCGGGCAGCGGCCGACTCTTGATCGCGACCGGCAATGGGCCCTTCAACGGATCGACGAACTGGGGCGACAGCGCGCTCGAGCTGAGCCCGGACGCCGCGACGCTGCTTCACACCTGGACCCCGACCAACCAAGCGCAGCTCAACTCCTCAGATGGCGACCTCGGCTCCACCGAGCCCGCCATGCTGCCCGGCGGGCTCGTGGCTCAAGGCGGCAAGTCCGGGACGATCGCGCTGATCGACATGAGCCGTCAGGGCATCGGGCAGACCGGCGGCGAGCTCCAGCGGATCTCGTCGCCGGGTGGGGGGGAGGTGTTCACCACGCCGGCGGTGTTGGGGAGCTACATGTTCGTCGCCGACGATTCGGGGACGACCGCCTATCAGCTGAGCTCCGGGCGCCTGCGCGTCGCCTGGCAGGACGGAACGGCGGGAACCAGCCCGGTCATCGCGGGCGGTCTGCTCTACATCTACGACGGGAACGACGGCACGCTGCGGATCATGAACCCCACGAGCGGTAAGACGATTGCGAACCTGTCGGCTGCTTCGGGCCATTGGAGCAGCCCGATCGTCGTGGGTGGGCAGGTGATTCTTCCCGTGGGCGGCAGCAGTGCTGATGATGCGAGACGCGGCGAAGTGCTCGTTTACCACGTCCGAGGGCGGTAAGACAACACGTTCTAAGCTCGACTAGATCGGTATCCCGACGAGGAAAGGACGAGCATGAGGCACCGCAAGCTACGAGATCTCGAGGTGTCGGCGATCGGCCTCGGGTGCATGGGCATGTCCGCCTTCTACGGATCGACGGACGAATCGGAGAGCGTCGAGACGATTCACCGCGCGCTCGAGCTGGGAGTCAACTTCCTCGACACGGCCCAGATGTATGGACCGCTGACCAACGAGGAGCTCGTCGGACGCGCGATACAGGGGCGACGCGAGGAGTACGTGATCGCGACCAAGTTCGCCCGGCGGATGGACGACGCGACTGCAGGGGAGATGTCGACGATCGGGAAGCTGGACGGCTCGCCCGAGCATGTTCGCAGCTCGATCGACGGGTCGCTCAGGCGCCTCGGGACCGACTACATCGACCTCTACTACCAGCACCGCGTGGATCCCGGGGTCCCGATCGAGGAGACCGTCGGCGCGATGGCGGAGTTGATCCAGGAGGGGAAGATCCTCCACATCGGGCTCAGTGAGGCGGCGCCTGAAACGCTGCGGCGCGCCAATGCTGTGCATCCGATCACTGCGCTTCAGACCGAGTACTCGCTCTGGACGCGCGACCCGGAACCCGAGATCCTGCCCACCTGCCGTGAGCTCGGAATCGGCTTCGTGTCCTACTCGCCGCTCGGACGGGGATTCCTGGCTGGACGGTTCGCCTCCGCCGAGGATATCGACGAGAAGGACTTCCGCCGCAACAATCCGCGCTTCTCCGGCGGTAACTTCGAGCAGAACATGCGGCTCGTCGACAAGGTGAAGGAGCTCGCCGCCGAGAAGGACGTGACGCCGGCCCAGCTCGCGCTCGCGTGGGTGCTCGCCCGCGGCGAGGACATCGTCCCGATCCCCGGTACCAAGCGCCGCACTTACTTGGAGCAGAACGCGGCTGCGGTCGACGTCGAGCTGAGCGACGAGGATCTTGCGCGGATCGACGCCGAACTCCCCGAGGTCGCAGGCGAGCGCTACGACGAGGCCGGCATGGCTTCCGTCAATCTCTAGCGGACCGTGATCCGCGTGGCCGTCGCCTTCCAGGAGGCGGTCACGGTCGCGCCGACGCGGAGTTTGAGCTGGTCAGCCGCGGCCTGGGTTATCTCAGCCACGAGCGGCTGGCCGGCGTCGAGCCCGACCCGCACGCGGTTGCCGAGCGGCGTGATCGACTGAACCCGTGCCGGCAGCCGGTTCTGGGCGGAGTCGCGGGCGCCCGAGTCCGGCGCGCCGAGCGTGATCTCCCACGGGAACACGCTCACTGCCACCGCTCCGTCGCCCGGATCGGTGGCGGTCGCGATTCCGCCGCCGTCGAGCTCGACGATCGTCAGGGCGCCGGCATCGCGGCGCGCGCGACCGGTCAGCACGACCGAGCCCGTGAACTCCGCGACGAACGCCGATGCGGGCGCCGCGGCAAGTGTCTCGGGCCTGTCCTGCTGAAGCAGTCGCCCACGGTCGATGATCGCGACGCGGTTTGCGAGCAATGCCGCCTCATGGAAGTCGTGCGTGACCAGGATCGACGGGATCTCCGCATCCGCCAGCACCGTCGCGAGCTCTCGGCTCGCGGCCGCACGCGTGCGAGTATCGAGCGCGGCGAGAGGCTCATCGAGCAGTAGCGCGCGCGGCGCGATCGCCAGCGCCCGCGCCAGCGCAACCCGCTGGCGCTCGCCGCCGGAGAGCGTCGCCGGGCGAGCGTCAGCACGGTCGGCCAGCCCGAAGCGACCGAGCAACTCGAGCGCCTGTGTCTGGCGCTCATCACGTGGCCGGGCCCGGATGCCGTACGCGACGTTGCGCCAAGCATTGAGGTGCGGAAACAGCGCGTGGTCCTGCGGGACGTAGCCGCAGCGGCGAAGCTCGGGTTCGACCGACACGCCGCGCTCCGCGTTGAACCAGACCTCCTCGCCGTAGGAGACGACGCCCGCGCGCGGCCGCAGAGTCCCAGCGATCATCCGCAGGACAGACGTCTTGCCCGCGCCCGACGGGCCTGCGAGTGCGAGGCACTCCCCGGCCGCCACCTCGAGCGACACATCGAGCTCGACGTCGCCGAGCGTCGCTTTCAACTCAGCGTGCAGCACCACGGAGCGCCGCCGATCCGGCGACCAGCTTGACGGCGATCAGCACGGCGGCCGAGACGATCACCAGCACGGCCGACAGCGCCAGTGCGGCCGCGAAGTTCGTTGGGAATTCGTCGTAGATCGCGAGCGGGACGGTCTGCGTGATCCCCTGCAGCGAGCCCGCGAACATCAGCGTCGCGCCAAACTCGCCCAGCGCGCGGCCCCACGCCAGCGCGACACCGGCGCTCAGCCCCGGCAGCGCTACCGGGACCGCGACTCGCGCCAGGGTCCCCGCTTCGCTGGAGCCCAGCGTCCGGGAGGCGTCGAGCAGTGAGCGGTCGATCCCGGCGAACGACGTCTGCGCGAGGCGCAAGTAGAACGGCGCCGCGACAAACACCTGGGCGACAACGACGCCGGCTGTCTGGAATACAAACGCGTGCGTGAAGTCCCGGCCGAGGATGCCGTCGGGTCCGAGTGCGGCGAGCAGCCCGATGCCGGCCACCGCTGGTGGCAGCACCAACGGCAGCTCGATCACAGTTTCGATCACCGCCTTGGCCCGGAAGCGGCGTGTCGCCAGCAGGTAGGCCGCCGGGGTTCCAACCAGCACGATGATCGCGACGGCGATCCCGGTCGTCTCGAGGCTCAGCCGCAGCGCGTCGGTCGACTGATGGTCGCCGAGGCTCGATAGCAGTTGACTGACGCTCGAGTGTGTGAAGATCGCGACGACCGGCAGGAAGGCGAACCCCAGCACAAGCGCCAGCGCGAGCGCCAGCCCGAGCACGAACAACGGGCGCTTTGGCATCAGCCCGCCGGCGGCAGCAGGAATCCGTCGGCCAGCAGGTCGGTGCGACCCGCGCCACTGAGGAGGCCCGCGATGAACTGCTGTGCCTGCGAAGGGTGAGAGGACCCTTTGACGACCGTGACGCCGTAGGCGACCTTGGGCTGAAGGCTCTCGGGAAGATCGATCGCCTTCAGCTTGCCGCCTGTAGCGGCGACGTCTGTCGCATACAAGAAGCCGGCGTCCGCGGCGCCCTCGGTCAGCTTGCCGACAATCCCGGTGACGTCGGATTCACGGTCCTTGATGTTGGCCTCGATCGCGTTGCGTTCGGTGGGCGTCAGACGCGTGAGGACCTTGCCCGTGTAGTCGCCGACGGGGACCGTCGGGGTCCCGATCACGAGCGACACGCCAGGCTTCTCGACGCCGGCGAGGCTCGTGATCTTCGAACCGGCCGGAACGGCCAGCACGAGCTTGTTGGCGATGAACACGACCGGCTTGTCGACGAGGCCCTTGGCGTAGAGCATCTCAGGCAGCTTGGTGTTGGCCGAGGCGAACACGTCTGGTTTTACGCCCTGCTCGATCTGCGCCGCCAGCATGTCCGAGCCAGCGAACGAGAAATGCACGCTCGCCGACGAGAACTGGCCCCCATAAGTCGTGAATGCCTTCTTCAGCGACGCCGCCGCAGACACGATCAGGGACGGCTTGCCGTTGTGGCTGCTCGACCCGCAGCCGGCGGCCAGGACCACAACAAGCAGAGCCGCTGCTAGTCGCGCCCTCATCGGCGGCCTCGCTCGATCATCACGGACGTCGCCTTGACTGTCGCTACCGCATTGATCCCCGGGGCGAGCCCGAGCTCGTCGACCGAGTCGCGCGTGATCGCCGCGGTCACGAGGAACGGCCCAGCCTCGAGCTCGACCAGCGCCATGACGCCGTCCTGCTCGACGGACCGCACCACCCCTTCGAAGCGGTTGCGGGCCGACAGTGAGGTGTCAGTGCGATGGCGGGCGGGGCGGCGCGCGAGCCGTGTGACGTCGGCGCTCGAGACGAGCCTGCGCCCCCGCTCGTCGCGGCGCGTGCGCAGCTTCCCCGCTCGGTCCCAGCGCCGAAGAGTGTCCTGGCTCACGCCGATCGCACGGGCTGCTTCTCCGATCGGGACCATCGGCATCTGCCTAAGTATTGCATGGGCAGAATCGAGGGTAGAGTCAGCCGCTATGCACGACACCGCCAGCAAGCCCACGCTCTATGTCTGCCACGGCGATCAGGGAGGGCCGAAGGTGCACCCCTGCCGACGCGTCCAGGAGGCGCTGCAGGAGAAGGGGGTCGCGTACGAGAAGGTGATCGCCGCGCACGGCAGCCCGATCCCGTTCCTGCGCAAGGGCTCGCGGGA
This sequence comes from uncultured Actinomycetes bacterium, assembly GCA_963795505.1. Lineage (GTDB taxonomy): Bacteria > Actinomycetota > Thermoleophilia > Solirubrobacterales > Solirubrobacteraceae > Palsa-465. Next base: position 608,581 of record CAWCIB010000008.1, on the reverse strand, counting down.
CGAGCTCGAGGCGGCGACCGGCGGCAAGAAGCTGCCGGCGATGAAGCTGCCCGACGGGACCGTGCTCCAGCACTCGCGCGCGATCCTGGACTGGGTTCAGTCGCAGGCCTGAGTAGGCTGCGGCCTCAATGGCCGCAACAATCATCGACGGGCGCGAAGCTGCCGCGCGCGTGCGCGCGGATGTGGCCCGCGACGTAGCGGAGCTCGTCGAGCACAGCGGCCGCCGGCCAGGGCTGGCGACGATCCTGGTCGGCGATGACCCCGCCTCGGAGGTCTACGTCGCGAACAAGCGCAAGGTCTCGGCCGAGGTCGGGATCGTCGATCAGCACCGGCATCTCCCCGCCGACGCATCCCAGGAAGACGTTGCGGAGGCGATCGAGGCGTGCAACGCCGACCCCGACGTGAGCGGGATCCTGCTCCAGCTGCCGGTGCCCGAAGGGTTGGACGGGGCCGCGCTGACCGCGCTGATCGTGCCCGAGAAGGATGTCGATGGGCTGACCCCGCTCAGCGCCGGGCGGCTGGCTAAGGGAACACCGGGCCTGCGCCCGTGCACCCCGCTGGGCATCCTGTATCTCCTTGACCTGCACGGCGTGGTGCTCGAAGGCGCCGAAGTGGTGGTCGTCGGCCGTTCGGACCTCGTCGGCAAGCCGGTGGCGGCGCTGCTGCTTGGGCGGCACGCGACCGTGACGATCTGCCATTCCCGGACCCGGGACCTGCCGTCGGTGTGTGCCAGGGCAGACGTGCTCGTGGCGGCAATCGGGCGACCCCGCACGATCGGCGCCGAGCACGTCAAGCCGGGCGCCGCTGTGATTGACGTCGGCATCAACCGCACGGACGCCGGGCTGGTCGGCGACGTCGACTTCGACGCGGTCTCAGAGCGCGCCGGGCTGATCACTCCCGTGCCCGGCGGGGTCGGCCCGATGACGCCGGCAATGCTCCTGCGCAACACGGTCGAGGCGGCGCGGCTGCAGCTCGAGGCAGTCCCGACGTGAGGCTTCGCCGTGGCGAGCTGGTCGCGGGCCTCAGTGGTCTCGCGCTGCTCGTGTTCCTGTTCGCGCTGACGTGGTACTCGGTCAGCGGCACCCTACGACCGACGCTCACCAACCTTGGGGGACAGACGTCGTTCACCGGATGGGACGCGCTCACCCATCTTCGATGGCTTCTGCTCGTGACCGCGTTGCTCGCGCTCTCTCTGGCCTACTTTCAGGTAACGATGCGCGCACCGGCGGTCCCGGTGGCCTTCGCGGTGCTGGTGCTCGTGATCGGCGGGCTCAGCGCGCTGCTGTTGATCTACCGCGTGCTGATCAATCCACCGGGCGGCAACCTCGACCAGCGTGCCGGGGCATACCTCGGCCTGGCAGCCGCCATCGGGATCATCTACGGCGGGTTTGCGTCGCTGCGCGAGGAGGGTGGACCCGACCCTGCCGCGCTCGACATGGAGACGATCACGCTTCAGTCTCACTCCTAGAATCGGCTCGATGCTCGATCGCGACCAGGTTCTTCACGTGGCTAGCCTCGCCAGGCTCGAACTCTCCGATCAAGAGGTCGAGCGGATGGCGAGCGAGCTCTCCCACGTGCTCGACCACATCGAGAAGATCCGCGAGCTCGACCTCGAGGGCGTTCCACCGACCGCCCACGTCGTCGACGCCGCCGGTCCACTGCGTGCCGATGAGCCGATCGAGTGCCTCGACCGCGACGTGGTGCTCGAGGCCGCGCCCGAGCCGGTCAACGGCGGCTTCGGCGTGCCAAGCCCGGGCCAGGCTCCGGCGTGAGCGAGCTCATCGACCTGACCGCCGCCCAGGCGGCCTCGCGCGTGCGCGCGCGCGAGATCGATGCGACCGAGCTGTTCGACGCGTACAGACAGCGCGCCGCCAGGGAGGATCTGAACGCGTTCACATGGGTCGCAGACGAAGCCCCGTCCGTCCACGCGGACGGGCCGCTCGGCGGCGTCCCATTCGCGGCCAAGGACCTGTTTTGCACCGAGGGAATCCCGAGCCAGGCCGGCTCGAGGATCCTCGAGGACTACCGGCCCCCGTACAGCGCGACGGTGGTTCGCAAGCTGCTCGACGGCGGCGCGACGCTGCTCGGCAAGACGAACCAGGACGAGTTCGCGATGGGTTCCTCGACCGAGAACTCCGGTTTCGGTCCCGCGCTCAATCCGTGGGATCGGCATCGCGTGCCTGGAGGGTCCTCGGGCGGCAGCGCCGCCGCGGTCGCGGCCGGGCTCGTGCCCTGGGCGATCGGGACCGACACCGGCGGGTCGATCCGCCAGCCTGCGGCCCTCTGCGGGATCGTTGGCATGAAGCCGACGTACGGCGCATGCTCGCGCTACGGGATGATCGCCTTCGCCTCGTCGCTCGACCAGGCTGGGCCGCTCACACGCGATGTCACCGACGCCGCGCTGCTTTTCTCGCACATGATCGGGCGCGATCCGCTCGACTCGACGTCACTCGAGTTCCCCGGCGAGATCGCCCTGCCGCGTGCTGAGGACCTGAAGGGCGTGCGGCTCGGCGTGCCCGAGGAGCTGACCGGCTCCCAGGGTGGGGTCGAGCCCGGCGTGCGCAGGAGCTTCGATGAGACGATCGCGCTGGCCGAGAAGCTCGGCGCGACGGTCGAGGCATGCCGCCTTCCGCACGCTCCGCACGCGCTGTCGGCCTACTACCTGATTGCGCCCGCGGAGGCGTCGGCGAACCTCGCCCGCTTCGACGGCGTCCGCTACGGCCTGCGGGTCGACGGCGATGCCGGGCTGACCGACATGTACAACCGCACCCGGGCCAAAGGATTCGGGGCAGAGGTCAAGCGGCGGATCATGCTCGGTACCTACGCGCTTTCGAGCGGCTACTACGACGCCTACTACGGGACCGCGCAGAAGGTCCGCACGAAGATCGCCGAGGACTTCAAGCAGGCGTTCGAGCGCTTCGACTTCGTCGTCACCCCGACGAGTCCGTGGGTCGCGTTCGAGCTCGGCGCCAAGACCGACGACCCGCTCGCGATGTATCTGAACGACTTCTGCACGGTGCCGATGCCGCTCGCCGGAATCCCCGCGATCTCGATCCCGTCCGGGCTCTCCGAGGGTCTGCCGGTGGGCTTTCAGCTCGCAGGCCCCGCGTTCTCGGAGCAGAAGCTGCTCGAGGCAGCGTTTGCGCTCGAGCAGGCGGTCGGCTTCGATGGGAGCTCCGCCCGTGCCTGAGTACGAGCCAGTCATCGGGCTGGAGATCCACGTCCAGCTCCAGACCCGCACCAAGATGTTCTGCGGCTGCGAGCTGTCGTTCGGCGAGGAGCCCAACACCCACACCTGCCCGGTGTGCCTCGGGCTTCCCGGTGCCCTGCCGGTGACCAACGAAGAGGCGGTCCGCTATGCGGCGATGATCGGCCTGGCATTCGACTGCGAGATCGCCCGCCGATCGCTCTTTCACCGCAAGAACTACTTCTATCCCGACAGTCCAAAGGGCTACCAGATCTCGCAGTACGACGAACCGATCTGCACGGGGGGTCGGCTCGAGGGGGTCCGCATCCACCGCGCGCACCTGGAAGAGGACGCGGCCAAGCTCGAGCACGTCTCGGCGAGCGGCCGGATCCACGGCGCCGAGCGCAGCGTGGTCGATTTCAACCGCTGCGGCACTCCGCTCGTGGAGATCGTGACCGAGCCCGACCTTCATTCGCCTGAGGAGGCGCGCGAGTGGCTGACGCTGCTGCGAACCACCTTGAAGGCGCTCGGAGTCTCCGATGTCGACATGTCGCAAGGGTCGCTGCGAGTCGACGCCAACGTGTCCGTCCGGCCCGTCGGCTCTACCGAGTTGGGCGTCAAGACCGAGCTCAAGAACATGAACTCGTTCAGATTTCTCGAGCGCGGCATCAAGGCCGAGATCGAGCGGCAGATCGCGCTGCTTCAGTCCGGCGGTGAGGTCGAGCTCGAGACCCTGCACTTCGATCCGCCGACGGGAAAGCTCACCTCGCTTCGCTCCAAGGAGGAGGCGCACGACTACCGCTACTTCCCCGAGCCGGACCTGATGCCGCTCGAGGTCTCCGATGAGCTGCTCGCCTCCGCGCGCGATGCGCTGCCCGAGCTCCCGGCCGCCCGGGCAGCCCGCTTCGAATCCGAGCTCGGCCTGCCCGCCGCCGGTGCAAGATTGCTCGCGTTCCGTGGTGAGCTCGGGGATTACTTCGAGCGGGTAGTGGCCGCCCGCTCGGACGGCCCGAGCCCGTCGGAGCTCGCCAACTGGATCCCGCAGCTCGTCGAGCGGATCGGCTCGGATGCGGACCCGGCACAGTCACGCGTCTCGCCGGAGAGTCTCGCGACGCTCGCGGCCATGGTCCATGCCCGCGAGATCAGCCGTGACGCCGCCCGCGAGGTGCTGACGCGCTTGGTGGCCGAGGGCGGCGACCCGCGCGCGATCGTCGAAGCCGAGGACTTGGGCGCGATCGGAGACGATGGAGCACTCGCCGAACTCGTCGATCAGGCGCTCGCCGCCGACCCCGCCGCCGCCGAGTCGGTCAAGGGCGGAAACCAGAAGGCCCTCGGCCCGCTTGTCGGCTACGTGATGCGTGAGACCAAGGGCCGGGCGGATGGGGGGGACGTACGGCGACTGATCCTGGAGAAGCTGGGGCGGGGGTAGGATGGACGCGTGTCCCGCCTGATTCGCATGGACCACACCGGCCACACGACGCTCGCCGAGTGGACCGCATCCGATCAAGCGGCGATCGACGACGCCGTGGCGGCATTCCGGGCCGAGCTCGAGCAGGGCTACTACGCCGTCCGCTCGCAGCCCGACGGGACCGCTGAGCAGGTCCGCGAGCTGCCAGTCGATGCGCAGCTTGTGATCCTGCGGCGGCCGATCGCCGGGGGCTGAGACGAGCGCGCTTCCCGAGCTGGCGGGCGTCTATTGGCGCCGGCGTGTCGATGAGCGGTCGCTCAAGCGCACGGGCCAGCTGTGGACGCTGACGGTCGTGGCGCACGTCCTACCGCCGCTGGCAATCGGCGTGCTGATCGCGGTGCTCAAACCGGTCACCGCGCCGATCCTCGCGTTCGCGATCCTTTACGCCTGGACGCTTCCGGAGCTCTACGCCGCCCGCGGAGCGAACGTGCTCAGGGCGCGGCCCGGAGGCGCGAGCGCGGACGCCGAGCAGGCTGCCTTCGGGCTACTCGCGGACCTGCTCGATCACGGGCCGCGCGAGTTACAACGCCAATCCGGGCTCGCGCTCGAGCGCGCAGAGCTGGGTGCCTGGATCGTGGGGGAAGCGGGTGCGGTGCTGGTGCGGCCGCGGCGCGTGTACTGCTACTGCGTGAAGGTGGCGGATGGCGATCTGCCGGCCGCCGACCGGATCGCCCATCTGCTGCTGGCACTGCGCGCCGACGAGCGCGGGTTCGCGACGGTGGCCAACCTCGCCTTCTCGGGCGCGCGCTGGCGGCTGCGGCGGCGCCTGCCAAAGCCGTCGCGCGAGGCGCTTGACGCCGCTGCGGCACACATCCGCGCGGCCCACCAGGTTTGAGCATCTCTATACGTCGGGCCAATGCGCGCTTTAGCCGCGCCGGCCATCATTTCCGGTCATGACCCGCCTCCACACATCATCAAAGGTCGTACTGGTCGAGCAGCGCCGTGACGGTCGCGTCGAGCCGACGGCGCCGCTCAGGCGCTACCGCTTGGCGCGCCTTCAGCTCGAGGGGCGCTCGACGGACCCCGCGTCGCGCTTCGAGCATCTAAAGCGCGTATACGACTAGGGCCGCTCGGGCGCGCTGTACTCTGTCTGTATGAGTACTGACCTCCAGCAGCGTCCTGAGCATCACGTCTCGATCGTCCGTAAGGCGTTCGCGGGCGCCGTGCTCGTGGTTGCGGCGGTCCTGATCCTCAAGCTCGTGATCGGCTTCGTGATCGCGATCTTCTGGGGGGCAGTGGTCGTTGCGGCCGTAATCGCCATCCTCTGGGCGCTCAAGCAGATCGTCTGGTAACGAACAGCCCATGGCTGGCATGGGCTATGTCGTAATCGCGGTGTTCTTCGGCCTCGCCGGAGGCGTTGTCGGGCGCATGAAGGGCAGCTCGTTCTGGCTCTGGTTCCTGATCTCGGGCGCCGTGCCGGTTCTCGGGCTCCTGACGGCGATCCTCTACCGCTGGGAGGACCGCGAGCTTCGCCGCCAATGCCCGACCTGCGGACGGGTCGTGAAGCTCCACGACGCGCTCTGCACGCGCTGCGGGACCGAGCTCGACTTTCCCGAGGTCGCGATCCCGTCCGAGGCGACGGTCCGCGAGCGGGCGGCGTAGCCGACTGACCCTGATCCACGCACAGTTCCTCCCGTACAGTGGGAAGAAGTCTGCGTGGACGGGCATTTAGCGCCTGTACACTCGGCGATTCGCCGCCTGCGGGGCGAATTTGCGTACCCAAAAGCTGAAAGGAGGAAGCGCCATGCGAGCAGTCGACGCACTGATGGAATGCCTGAAGGCAGAGGGTGTCGATGTCGTATTCGGTCTGCCCGGCGGCGCCAACCTCCCCACGTACGACGCGTTCTACGACGCCGGCATCCGACACATCCTCGTGCGCCACGAGGCCGGTGGCGGCCACGCGGCCGAGGGCTACGCCAAGGCGACCGGCAAGGTCGGTGTGGCGATCGGCACCAGCGGACCCGGTGCGACCAACCTCGTCACGCCGATCTGCGACGCGATGATGGACTCGGTGCCAGTCGTGTTCCTGACCGGCCAGGTGCGCACCGAGCTGCTCGGCACGGACGGGTTCCAGGAGGCGGACACGATCGGCATCACGATGCCGATCGTCAAGCACAGCTTCATGATCCAGCACCCGCTCGAGATCCCGCGCTCGCTGCACGAGGCCTTCCACCTCGCGCGCACCGGGCGCCCCGGCCCGGTCGTGGTCGACGTGCCTCAGGACCTGAGCCGGGCGGACATTCCGTACGAGCCGGTCACCGACGTTCACCTTCCCGGCTACCAGCCGACGATCGAGGGCAACCAGAAGCAGATTCGCCTGGCCGCCAAGGCGCTCGCCAACTCGCGCCGCCCGGTCATCTATGCGGGCGGTGGCGTGGTCAGCGCCAACGCAGCCGCAGAGCTGACCGAGCTCGTGACGGCCGATCGCTTCCCTGTCACGTGCACGGTCATGGGCCTCGGGGCGTTCCCCGCCCCGCACGAGCAGTGGCTCGGGATGCTCGGCATGCACGGGACGCGCGCGGCCAATTACGCCATGGACGAGGCCGATCTGATCTGCGCGATCGGCGCGCGCTTCGATGACCGGATCACGGGCAAGCTGTCGGAGTTCGCCCCGCGGGCCAAGTTCATCCACATCGACATCGACCCGGCCGAGATTTCAAAGAACGTCCCGGCCCATATCCCGATCGTCGGCGACGCCAAGAACATCCTGCCGCGCCTGACGGCCGAGTACCGCGCGACCTCGGCCGACCCCGGACGGCTCGAGGAATGGTGGTCGCGCATCCACGGCTGGCAGGAGCGCCATCCGCTTCGCTACGAGGACTCGAAGGATGCCGAGATCAAGCCCCAGTACATGATCGAGGCGCTCTACGAGGCCACAGGCGGTGATGCGATCGTCTCGAGCGACGTCGGCCAGCACCAGATGTGGGCCGCGCAGTACTACCACTTCAATGCACCGCGCCGGTGGATCAACTCCGGTGGGCTCGGGACGATGGGCTTCGGCCTCCCGGCCGCGATGGGCGCCAAGGTCGGCCGCCCGGATGACACGGTCATCTGTATCGCCGGCGACGGCTCTGTCCAGATGAACATGCAGGAGCTCGCGACCTGCGCCCAGGAGGGCATCGCGATCAAGGTGTTCATCATGAACAACGGCTATCTGGGCATGGTGCGCCAGTGGCAGGAGCTGTTCTGGGACAAGCGCTACAGCCAGGTCGACATGGGCCAGTACCCGGACTTCGTCAGGCTGGCCGAGGCGTACGGCGCGACCGGCATGCGCTTCGAGGACAAGAAGACGCTCGTCTCGGACATCAAGCAGGCGCTCGAGACCGAGGGCCCGGTGCTCGTCGACGTGCGCGTCACGCGCGAGGAGAACACCTATCCGATGATCCCCGCCGGTAAGCCCGCACGGGACATGGTGGGCTGATGGGCGAGCCCGGAACCCAAGAACTGCTCTCGCTCGACGACCTCGAGGCGGCCGGCAACGTCCGCACCGGGCGCAAGCACATCCTCTCGATCCTCGTCGAGAACAAGCCCGGCGTCCTAACTCGGATCGCTGGATTGTTCGCCCGGCGCGGCTTCAACATCGAAACGCTGGCGGTCGGGCCGACCGATGAAGACCGTCTGTCGCGCATGACGCTGACGCTCGACGGGGCGACGCATCCGATTGACCAGGTCACCAAACAGCTGCACAAGCTCGTCAACGTGCTGAAGATCCGCGACCTCGAGCCCGAGGAGACGCTCGCGCGCGAACTCGCGCTGTTCAAGGTCTCGGCCGACGGCGCCAACCGCGCCGAGGTGGTGCAGGTCTGCGAGGTCTTCCGCGCCAAGATCGTCGACCTCAATCGTCGCTCGCTGACCGTTGAGGTGACGGGCACCTGCGAGAAGGTCGACGCGTTCGAGCGCCTGATCAGGCCGTTCGGGCTGATCGAGATGGCGCGCACGGGCGAGATCGCGATCGCACGCGGTAGGGGCGAGACGTAGCCCCGAGTTGACGGAGATGGCCGATCTCGCGATCGGAACCCCGGCGCCCGAGTGGCTCGATTCGCAAGCGCGTGCACGCTTGGAGCGAAGCGTGGAGGCCGCCGTGCGGCGCGCCCGGGCGACGGGTACGCCGGTCCTCGCCAGCGTCACCACACCACTGGACGCGAGCGTAGACCCGTCCGCCGTCGTCGCGGCTTCGCGCCGCCCCGGCGAGCCCTGGTTCTGCCTCGAGCAGCCCGAGCGCGCCGGCAGCGCTATCGCGGCGCTCGGCGCGGTGCGCACGCTCGAAGCGCGAGGCCCCGACCGCTTCAGGGATGTCGCGCGGCGCTGGCGGGCGCTCGTGGCGGGCGCTGTCGCCGACGAGCCGGGCGGGTGCCCCGGGTCGGGGCTGGTGGCGGTGGGGGGGTTTGCGTTCGCGCCTCATGGCTGCGAGTCGCCGAATTGGTCGGCTTTCGAGCCCGCGTCGCTTGTGGTACCCGAGGTGTCGCTTGCGCGGCGGGGTGGCGAGGTGACGTTCACGCTCAACCTCGATGTCGCCCCGGACGACACGGTCGATGGTGTTCTCGGCCGAGTCCCGGCGTTGCGCGAGCGGCTTCTCCCGCTGCTCGATCCGGCGCCGACCGGTGAATATCAGGTCCATAGCGTGATGCCGCCGAGCCACTACGAGGGCGCGGTCGAGGCCGCCGTCGCCCGCATCAGGGCCGGCGAGCTCGAGAAGGTCGTGCTGGCGCGCGAGGTGCAGGTGCAAGCGCCGCTCGATCACGACCCGGCGGCGGTTCTGGGCGTTCTGCGCGAGGCGTTCGGCGCGTGTTACGTGTTCGCCGTGGGCCGCGGGGACGCGACGTTTGTGGCGGCCAGTCCGGAACTGCTTGTCAGGCGCGAAGGCCAGCGGGCGAGCACGGTGGCGCTGGCCGGCTCGATCCGGCGCAGCGCCGATCCGGCGGTCGATGACCACCTCGGCGAGCAGCTGCTCCAAAGCGACAAGGACCGCGAGGAGAACGCGATCGTCGCCCGACGAATCGTCGCCGCGCTGAAGCCCCGCTCGGTGTGGGTCACAGCCGCCCCCGACCCCGCTGTGGTCCGGATCCTCAACATCCAGCATCTGGCGCGCCCGATTCGCGCACAGCTGGCGGAGCCGATCGAGGCGGTCGAACTGGCGGGGCTGCTGCACCCAACACCCGCCGTCGGCGGCGAGCCGCGCGAGGTCGCCGAGCGGCTGATCCCCACACTCGAGGGTCTCGATCGAGGGTGGTACGCCGGGCCGGTCGGCTGGACCGACGCGACGGGCGACGGGGAGTTCTGCGTCGCGCTGCGGAGCGCGCTGCTGCGCGGCTCGACGGCGAGCTGCTATGCGGGCAGCGGAATCGTGCGCGACTCGGATCCCTCGGCGGAGCTCGCCGAAACCGAAGTGAAGCTCGAGGCGCTCCTTCCGGTCTTGGCCGGCTAATCCCTCGGCGATCCCGCGTCGGGGAGCAGCGTCTGGGCGTGCGCCCACAGCCTGGTCATGCCCCTGATCCAGCGTTCGGGTTCGTTGGCCTTCACGGTCACGAACTCGCGCATCTCGGGGTGGGTCAGGATCAGGAACTGGTCTTGTGCGACGGCGTCGAGGATTCGCGTCGCCGCCTCGTCGGCGGTGATCACCCCGCCACCGCCGATGACTGCGTTAGCCGTGTCAGCATCGCCCGCGCTGGCGCGGAGCATCGCCGTGTCGACGGCGCCCGGGCACACGCACGACACGTGAACTCCGCGATCGCGGTAGGTGAACGCGATCCACTCCGCGAGTCCCAGAGCCGCGTGCTTGGTCGCCGAATAGGCGGCGTCACCCACGGCGCTGAGAATCCCCGCCATCGATGCCGTCGTGACGAGATGGCCGCCACCCCGGTCGACCCAGCGCGGCAGCATCTCGCGCGCCGCATAGACGTGGGACATCACGTTGACACGCCATTGCCGTTCCCAGTCGTAGTCGGGATCTTCGGGGCCGGTTGCGGTCGCGATGCCCGCGTTCGCGAACCACATGTCGATCGGACCGAGGCTCTTCTCGACCTCGTCGATGAGCTGTTGCGTAGCCCGCTCGTCGGTCACGTCGAGGGCGTGGTCGGTTCCCTTGAGGTCGGCCGCGATCACCGCGCGGGCGCCGCGCTCCTGGAGCCCTCGCACCAGCGCTCCGCCGATGCCGCCCGCCGCTCCGGTCACGACGGCGACTTTTCCCTGTGGATCCATGCGCATAGGATCGCACTGAGCGATAGGAGGTGTGATGTCGGAGCAATGGTTTTCTGATGAGGAGCTGAACGAGATGTCGCGGCCGACGATGGACCGCGCGATCGAGGCGCTCGATCGTGGGGACGTGGCGGAGGCGCGCGAGCTGTGCGAGGCGATGAAGCACGAGTGGCGCTACCTGCACGATCTGATGGTCGAGGGCATAGCCGGGCTGATCTCGTTCGTGCAGGACCGGCTCGGCGACGAGGGCGTCGAGGACGCGTGGACCTACGGGCAGGGCCGGGGCTGGAAACGCGACGTCCAGACGATCGCGTCGCGCGATCGCAAGCAGATCGTGCACGCGCTGGCGGCAACCTGGCGAGCGCATTCCTGTAGTGGAACCGGGCCACACCCGGGTGCGTTTACGATCACCGAGGACGAGGAGAAGTTCACCTTTGAGATGAACCCGTGCGGCTCCGGGCAGCGCCTCGTTCGGATGGGACGCTACGAGGGTCCCGACGCGCTGGGCACGACGCAGGCGGCGCACGACTGGAGCTATGGCCGCGCGAACTTCCCGCTCTACTGCACGCATTGTGCGTTCATGAACGAGCTGCTCCCGATCCGCTGGATTGGTTACCCGATGTATCCGAGCGATCCGCCGGACGACTACGCCCGCGATCCGTGCACGTGGTACTGGTACAAGGACCCGGCCGACATTCCGGCGCGGCACTGGGAGCGGTACGGGCTTGCCCGCTAGCCCGGTCCCGCACGACCGCCGCGTGATCGTCACCGGCGCGTCCGGTGGCATCGGGCGCGCGATCGTCGCCGCGCTCGAGGCCGCCGGATCGCGCGTCGCGGCCTGCGATGCGCCCGGGGCCGGCGCGCCACATGCGTTCGACGTCCGCGACCGCGAGGCGGTTTGCACCGGCGTTGCGAGCGCAGTCGACTCGCTCGGCGGCTGCGACGCGGTCGTGGCGAACGCGGGAGTCGTCGACACGATCCATCGCGCGGAGCACTTCTCCGAGGAGGAGTGGCGCAAGGACCTCGAGACCAACCTGTATGGCGCCTTCTACCTCGTGCAGGCCGCGTTCGAGGCGTTGGCCGAATCGGGCGACGGCCGGGTCGTGCTGATCTCATCCGTCGCGGCCGAGCAGGCGATCCCCGGCCAGGTCGCGTACGGCGTATCGAAGGCCGGGCTGGTCGGGATGGCCCGCACGCTCGCTGCTGAATGGGCCCAGCGGGGGATTCGCTGCAACGTGATCATGCCCGGTTACATCGCCACGCCAAAGGTGCTCGCGATGCCGGACCAGGTCAAGCAACCCGCTCTCGCGCAGATCCCGCTCGGCCGCTTCGGCGAGACCGACGAGCTCGCGGGTGCGGTTGCGTTCCTGCTCTCGCCCGCCGCGGCCTACATCAACGGCGCTGTGTTGCGCGTTGACGGGGGATTTGGCTTAGCGCTTCGCTGATCCGCCGATGAAGCGCGAGGTTCTCCTCGCGATCGGTGCGGATCTCGACGATCGTTGACCTGGTGGGAGCCTGCAGCGCGGCCCGGAGCTCCTCCCGGGTCGTCGCGGTCCGGTAGTCGAGTCCATACAGCGAAGCGACATTTGCGAAATCGAGCCCGTGCGGCGTCGCGACGTGCTCCTCGAACGCGTCCGTCTGCGTGGCGACCGGCAGAAAATGAAAAATGCCCCCGCCGTCGTTGTTGAGCAGAACGATCGTGATCGCCAGCTCGTGGCGCTTCGCGGCGAGCAGGCCACCGATGTCGTGCGCTAGGGCGACGTCTCCAATCAGCAGGACGACGGGTCCGGTGGTGGTGACCTCAGCTCCCAACGCAGCCGAGACAGTCCCGTCGATTCCGTTGGCGCCGCGGTTTGACAGCACGCGCGGTCCATCGTCTCGCGCCGGCATGAAGGACTCGGCATCGCGGATGGGCATCGAGGACGCGACGAACAGCGTCGCTTCCGGAGGCAGCCATCTGCCAAGTGCACGGGCGACGGCAGGCTCGCTCAGCTCATCGCCGAGCACGTTGTCAATCGCGCTGGCGGCCGCCTCGTCCGCGGCGCGCCAGGTCTCGAGCCAGCCTTGTTCGACGTCGACGCGCTCGGGCTGCGGCAGCCGGCCGCGCAGCCGCATCCCGACGACCGAGTCAGGATCGAGCCAGCTCATATAGGGATCGAACGCGATCTGGGGGACGTCTGGAAGCGATGCGAGCCAGGCGCGCAGTGGCTTTGAAGTCGGGAGGTCGCCGACCCGGAAGACGAAGTGGGGACGTTGGCCATCGGCGAACGCCGGATCGCGCAGCAGCAGGTCGTAGTGGGCGACGGCCGCCGCCCCGCGCCGAGCACCCGAAAGCGGATCGGCGAGCAGCGGAATCCCGCTGCGGGCGGCGAACGCGACCAGCTCGTCGGGGTCCGGCGCCCCCGCGCCCGCGACGATCATGAGCCGGCCGGAGGGATGCGGTCCTGGTCCCGCCGCCGACGGCGGCAGCGCCGGGGGCTCACGCATGACGTAGGGGACTCCGCCCCCGCGTCCGGTGTCATCGTCGGGCAGTGGACCGTCCAACACGAGCGGCTCGCGCAACGGCCAGTTGAGGTGCACGGGGCCGGCGGGCCCTTCGAGAGCGGTCAGATACGCGCGGCAGGCCAGCGAGCGAATGAAGCGCAGCCGCTCCGGGGCGGCGTCCGGCAGATCGACCTCGAAGAACCACTTGACCGCGTCGCCATACAGCTTCAGCTGATCGATCGTCTGCCCCGCACCCACATCGCGCAGCTCCGGTGGACGGTCGGCAGTCATGACAATCAGCGGCACGCGGGCGTGGCGGGCCTCGATCACGGCTGGGGCGAGGTTCGCCGCGGCGGTCCCCGATGTGCACGTGACCGCGACCGGGCTGCCGGACGCCTTGGCCGCTCCGAGCGCGAAAAAGCCCGCGGAGCGCTCGTCGATGTGGGAGAAGCAGCTGATGCGCGGCTCGCGGGCGAGCGACAGCACAATCGGGGTGCAGCGGGACCCCGGCGATGTGCATGCGTGGCGCATCCCGCAGCGCGCGAGCTCGTCGCAGAATGCCCGCAGGAGAAGATAGGTATTGATGACGGTCATCCTTCTACACGGATTCACCCACACCGGCCGCAGCTGGGAGCCGGTGAGAGCGGCGCTGGGCGAACGCTATCGGCCCCTCACGCCCGACATCCGCGGGCATGGCGACGCGTCGGGCCGCGAGCCGATGACGCTCGATGCGGTGATCGGCGACGTCGCGGCGCTAACCCCAGGAACCTTCACGCTCGTCGGGTACTCGATGGGAGGGAGGATCGCGCTCCATGTCGGGCTCGAGCTGCGCGAGCGACTGGAGCGCCTGGTGCTCGTCGGCGCGAGCCCAGGGATTGCCGACGATGCTGAACGGGCGGCGCGGCGCGAAGCGGACGAGCGGCTGGCTAACGAGATCGAGTCGCTGGGCATCGAGGAGTTCGCGCAGCGCTGGTCCACGAACCCGCTGTTGGCCGATCAGCCCGACTGGATCGGAGAGGATCGTCTGCGAAGCACCCCTTCCGGTCTGGCCCGTGCTCTGCGCGGGCTTGGGACCGGCGCTCTGCCCTCTGCCTGGGGGCGGCTCGATGAGCTACGGATGCCGGTTGTGCTGATGGTCGGTGAACGGGATCAGAAGTTCCAGGCGATTGCGCGAGAGATGGCGCCCGCAATCGCCCAGTCCGAGCTGATCGTCGTTCCCGGCGCCGGCCACGCCGTCCATCTGGAAGCGCCGGGCGCGGTGGCGAGTGCTATCAGCCGATGACTACCGCGCGCCATACCAGCCGATCAGACCATCGCCCAGGCCCGGTCCGTCCGGGATCGCGATCCGGCCGCCAGACGCCGGCAGCGGATCGACCCGGCCCTCGAACAGCGACAGCGTCGCGAGCCCGCAGGGGTAGTCGGGCCTGATCAACGCCGCGCAGTGCAGCGCGGCCGCGATCCCGAGCGGGCCGTCGAGCATCGAGGCCAGATACACCCGATAGCCGACCTCGCGAGCCCGTCGCGCCGCATCCGCCAGCCCGCTGATGCCGCCGAAACGGGCGAGCTTCAAACACACCGCGTCGCAAACCCGGGTCTCGAGCGCGTCGGGAGCGGACTCGTCGAGTGAGATCGGCACGGCGACCGACTCGGCCACTCGCGCGCAGGCCTCGACTCCCTCCGATGGCTGCTCGCACAGCTCGATCCCGAGCGGCTCGAGCGCGCTGAGCGCGGCGATCGCCTCATCGACCGACCAAGCGCCGTTGGCGTCGAGGCGGATCGCGACTTCCTGGCCGAGCGCCTCACGCACCGATTCGACGCGCGCCCGGTCATCGCCCAGACCCACTTTGACCTTGACGCACCGGAAATCGGTGTATCGTTCGGGCGCAAGGCGCGTGGCGGATGCGATCGTCGCGTTCACCTCGACCGGCGGGGCGTCCTCTGCGCCCAGCAGTCGCCACACGGGTTCGCCCGCCTGTCGGCCCGCCAGGTCCCAGCGCGCGTCGTCGATCGTCTCGCCGTGTCCAACGGTGCCGTCGTCGTCTGTCAGCTGAACGAGCTCTAGCGAGACTGAGCGGATCGCACCGCGCGAGGTCTCGAACGGCGCCGTCAGCACCGCCTCGAGCGGCGTGACCTGCTGGCTCACCGGCTCAGCAGTAGGCCCGCCGAAAGGAGCGCGCAGAACGCCAATTGCAGCAGTCCGCATCTGGGCCAGGGCCTTGTTGAGCGACGGCCCATCGACGCGATTTCTGACCACGCGCACGACCGCGGCAGCCGGGGGGAGTGTCAGCAAAGGCAGCAGCAGCCACGCGGTCAGCGGGCCGAACACCCATGTGACCGGGGCGAGCACGTACGCCCCGTAGATCATCAGCGCGAACAGGACCCGCGTCCGGCGGCGCCCGAGGCGGACCGCGAGCGTACGTTTGCCGGCCCTACGGTCAGTGTCGATGTCGCGCACGTTGTTGACGACCAGGATCGCGGCCGCGAGCAGCCCGACCGGCACCGCCAGCGCAAATGCCTCCCAGGGCAGGTGCTTGACCTGCACGTATAACGACCCCGCGACCGCGACGATCCCAAAGAACAGGAACACGAACAGCTCGCCGAGGCCTTCGTAGCCATACGGCCGGGGCCCGCCGGTGTAGAGCACGCCGGCCAGGATCGAGGCGGCGCCGATCGCCAGCAGCACCCAGCCGGCGACCGCGATCAGATAGACGCCGACGAGCACCGCCACGCCGAACGACATGTAGGTCGCGACCAGCACGCGCTGCGGCGGGACGAGCCCGCCCGCCGTCACGCGGACCGGCCCGAGTCGGTCCTCGGTGTCGGCGCCGCGGCGCGCGTCCGAGTAGTCGTTGGAGAGGTTCGTCCCCACCTGGATGAAGATCGCGCCCAGCAGCGCCGCCAGGAATCGAAGCGGATGGAACACGTGGTAGAAGCCGGCGAGCGCCGTGCCGACGAGCACCGGGGCGAGCGACGCGGGCAGCGTGCGAATCCGAGCCGCCATCAGCCAGATCTGAACGCCGCTCGAGGTCGCGGCCGGGGCGGTGGCGGTCATTACGCGCGGCGGGGGAACTTAGAAAAGTCCGGTCGGCGCTTCTCGAGGTAGGCGTTGCGGCCTTCCTGGGCCTCTTCGGACATGTAGAAGAGGAGGTTGGCGTCGTGAGCGAGCTGCTGGATGCCCGCCAGCCCGTCCTCGTCGGCGTTGAAGCTCGCCTTGAGGAGTCGCAGAGCGAATGGGGACAGCGCGAGCATCTCCCGGCACCACTTGACGGTTTCGTCCTCCAGCTCGTCCAGCGGGACGACCGTGTTGATGAGACCCATATCGAGCGCCTGCTGGGCGTCGTACTGGCGGCACAGGAACCAGATCTCCTTGGCCTTCTTGGGTCCCACGAGGCGCGAGAGCACGCTGGCGCCGAAGCCCCCGTCGAACGAGCCGACCTTCGGCCCGACCTGGCCGAAGCGCGCGTTGTCGGCCGCGATTGTCAGGTCGCACACCACATGCAGCACATGGCCGCCGCCGATCGCGTAGCCGGCGACCATCGCCACAACTGGCTTGGGCATGCGGCGGATCTGGACGTGGAGGTCGGTGACCTCGAACCTTCCGACTGCCTCGTGCTTTCCCGCGGCACCGGGGTCGGCCCCGGTGACATAGCCGCCCTTGCTGCCTCGGACGCGCTGGTCGCCGCCTGAGCAGAACGCGTCGGGACCCTCGCCGGTGAGGATCACGACCCCGACGTCCAGGTCCTCGCGGGCGCGACCGAAGGCATCGGAGAGCTCAAGCACCGTCTCAGGCCGGAACGCGTTGCGGACCTCCGGACGGTTGATCGTGATCTTGGCGATCCCGGCGTTCTCGCCGGTCCCCTTCTCGTAGCGGATGTCCGTGTAGCTCGCGGCGGGTTCCCAGGTGGCAGGCATCGGAGTGAGACTACCTTTCACCCATGTTTCATTGGCTGTCCCGAGCCGCCGCGATGCATCCAGAGCGCACGGCGGTCAACGATCTCGGATATGCCGAGCTCGAGGCCCGCGCCCGTCGCGCGGCGGGTGCGCTGCGTGAGCGCGGAGTCTCTCCCGGGGACCAGGTGGCGCTGGCCTTGCCCGCCTCGGTGGAGTTCGTCGTCGCTCTACACGGCTGCTCTATGTGCGGGGCGGTGGCCGTGCCGATCGACCTGCGGCTCGCGCGCGAGGAGCGCGATGCCCGCGCGGCCGGCGCAAAGGTCGTCATCGACGGCCCGCTCGAGGGGCATCCGATCGAGGAGGTGGCCGAGCTCGATCTCAACGCGACGGCCACGCTGATGCACACCTCCGGGACGACCGCGGCCCCCAAGCCGGTGCCGCTCACGTACGGCAACTGGCTGGCGAGCGCGCTCGGATCGGCCGCCATGCTCGGTCTCGACCAGCACGAGCGCTGGCTCTGCCCGCTGCCGCTCGCCCACGTGGGCGGACTGTCGATCCCGATCCGCTCCGCGATCTACGGCACGACCGCTGTGGTCCACGAGCGCTTCGAGCTCGAGGCGGTGATGGACGAGCTCGGAGTCGCAACGCTGGTCTCGCTGGTCCCGACGATGCTCGGACGGCTGCTCGACGCTGGGCTCAG
Organism: uncultured Actinomycetes bacterium; assembly: GCA_963795505.1. Taxonomy (GTDB): domain Bacteria; phylum Actinomycetota; class Thermoleophilia; order Solirubrobacterales; family Solirubrobacteraceae; genus Palsa-465. Next base: position 590,656 of record CAWCIB010000008.1, on the reverse strand, counting down.
AGAGCCTGCGCGGCTGCGCTGGGCGCTGCTCGGAGGCGGGCCGATTCCGCCCACGCTGATCGAGCGGGCGGCCGCGGCCGGTGTCCCGGTGGCGCCCACATACGGGATGACCGAAGCCTGCTCTCAAATCGTGACCCACGGCTGGCCGCTCCCCGGGGTCTCGCTGCGAATCGACGAGGACGGCGAGGTGCTCGTGCAAGGGCCGACCGTGTCGACGGCAGCGCTGGCCGCGGACGGCTGGCTTCACACGGGCGATCTCGGCTCGCTCCACAGCGACGGCCGTCTCACGCTCACCGGGCGCAAGGCAGACACGATCGTGACCGGAGGCGAGAACGTCGCGCCGGTGGAGGTCGAGGCTGTCTTGACCGCCCACCCGGGGGTTGCCGACGCCGCGGTTCACGGCCGGACCGACGCGGAGTGGGGGGAAGCTCTGGTCGCGACCGTGGTCCCACGCGACGGCGCCGAGCTCGATCCGGACGAGCTGCGCGAGTTCTGCGCGGCGCGGCTCGGGCGCTTCAAGGTGCCCAAGACGTTCGAGTTTGCGGAGCGTCTGCCTCGTAGCGCTACGGGCAAGCTTCTCCGTGGGGAGTTGCGCTGACATCAAAAAACGTCACATCGCCTGCCGATAAGATCCGGCCGTGGCTGAAGCGATCGGCGACTCCCCAAACCAGCTCACGATCGAGCAGCTCGCCTCTCGCTCGGGCATGTCGGTGCGCAACATCCGCTCGCACCAGGCGCGCGGCCTGCTTGCTCCGCCCGAGGTGCGACTGCGGGTCGGGTATTACGGCCCGGATCACCTCGCGCAGCTACAGCTGATCAAGGACTTTCAGGACGACGGTTTCAACCTGGCGGGAATCAAGCGCCTGCTCGACGACACCCAAGGCACGACCGAGCGCTTGACGCAGTTCAAGGAGTCACTCACCGCACCCCACGAAGAGCGCGCCGAGACGATCACGCGGGCCGAGCTCGGTCGCAGGTTCCGCGTCAGCGCGCGCGAGGCACCCACAGTGCTTGCGCGCGCCGAGCAGCTCGGGCTGCTCGTGCCGGTCGGCGACGACCGCTACGAGATGCCCAGCCCATCGCTCCTGCGAGCCGCCGAGGCCGCCGTGGCGCAGGGGATCACGCTCGAGGCGGCCCTCGGCGTCTTTGAGGAGGTAGACCGCAAGTGCGACGCGATCGCGCGCGCGTTCGTGAACGTGTTCATGGCCGAGGTTTGGCGGCCGTTCCAACGCGCCGACATGCCCGCCGAGGGCTGGCCAGAGATCGAGGCGGCTATCGAGCAGCTGCGGCCGATCACAACTGACGCCCTGTTTGCCATCTTTCAGCGCCGGATGAAGTCTCAGATCGAAGCTGCGTTCGGCGAGGCGTGAGCGGGACCGAGGACCCCCGCGCCCAGTCCGCTGCCCGCTGGCAGCTGGCGGCGGCGGGGTGGAGTCGGCGGGCCGACCAGATCCGCGCGGGCACGATGGCGGTGTCGGCCTGGATGATCGACCACGCCAACCTCCAGCCCGGCGAGCGCGTGCTCGAGCTCGCGGCCGGTCCGGGCGACACAGGGTTTCTCGCCGCCGAGCTGATCGCCCCGGGCGGGACGCTGATCTGCAGCGACGCAAACGAGGCGATGCTCGATGTCGCGCGGGCGCGGGCCGAGAAGTTTGGGCTCGACAACATCGAGTTTGTCCGCCTCGAGCTCGAGTGGATCGACCTCGAGACCGCGAGCGTCGACGTGGCCCTCTGTCGGTGGGGCGTAATGCTGGTGGTCGACCCGGCCGCGGCGCTGACCGAGATTCGGCGCGTGCTGAGACCCGGAGGTCGCGCGACACTCGCGGTGTGGGATCTCGCCGAACGCAACCCCTGGGCGACGAGTCCGGGACGGGCGCTGGTCGAACTCGGCCACGCCGAGCCGCCGGACCCGAATGCGCCCGGGATGTTCGCGCTCGCGGCACATGGGCAATTGGAGCGGATGCTCGCGGACGCCGGCTTCCTGGACGTCGCGGTCGACGCGGTGGCGGTCGACCGCAGGTACGGGAACGTGGACGAATACGTCGACGAGACGCTCGATCTTTCGCGGCCGTTCTCCGAGGTCTACGAGGCGCTCGGGGACTCCGAGCGCGCGGCATTCCGAGACAAGCTCGAGGCGTTGACCGAGCCGTTCGTCGCCGCCGACGGTGGCCTGTTGCTGCCCGGCCGGACCCTGGTCGCGTCGGCAAGCGCCTGAAACGGCGCTTGCATTCTGGCAGTCGGCTTGCAGCGGTTGGCCTCGCGCTCGACCACCGGGAGACTGAGCGGCCATGCAACTGCGCCCCCTGTTTATCCCGCTCACGGCCACCTTCGCGCTGGCCGCTCCATCGGCCGCATCGGCCGACTTCCTGCACGTGGTGTCGTCCGGAGAGTCCCTTACCTCCGTGGCGGCAGCAGATGGCCTGACGATCGATCAGCTGGCGGCCGCCAACGGCATCTCGCCCGGCACGCAGCTCGTCGCCGGCACGACGCTGTCGATCCCGCCCCAGGGCGGGTCGGGCGCCCCGGCGCCGTCGACGCCGACCGCGTCTACGCCGGCCGCGTCGGCGTCCTCCGACCCTGACGGCGACGGGGACAATGACTCTTCCGGCACCACGGTGGCCACGCCAACCTCTTCGGGCTCCTATGTGGTCCAGCCCGGGGACACCCTCTCGGCGATCGCTGCGCGCGCCGGGATGAGCGTCGACCAGCTGGCCGCGCTCAACGGGCTCAGCCCCAACAGCTTCCTGCTGAGCGGGACGACGCTGCGATTCGCCGGCGGGACAGCCACGCCCGCGGCAGCGTCGCCCTCGTCGGCGGGCTCCTACGTCGTCCAGCCCGGCGACACGCTGTCCGCGGTCGCCGCGCGAGCGGGCATGACGATCGACAGCCTGGCGGCTCTGAACGGGCTTAACCCCGCCAACTATCTAGTGAGCGGAACGGTCCTCCGCCTCGGCGGCGCGTCCATCTCGGGTTCTGCGGCCACCTCGCAGCCCGTCGGTGCGGCTGCCGAAGGTACGGCCGGGGCTCCGCCCTACCCGACGCCCGAGGTTCTGAGCGCGTCGCAAGTGGGATCGATCGCGGCGGCCAACGGCGTCCCTTCTGCGTTGGCGGACGCGATCGGTTGGCAGGAGAGCGGCTTCAACAACGCCCTCACGTCATCGGCCGGAGCGGTCGGCGTGATGCAGATCCTGCCGGGCACCTGGCAGTGGATCAACTCGTCGTTGGCGCCCGCTCCGCTCTCGCCGTCGTCCGCTGCGGACAACGTGCGCGGCGGCGCGCTGATGCTCCACTCCCTGCTGAACGCGACGGGTGGGGATCAGGCCATGGCCGCGGCCGGCTACTACCAGGGCCTGCCGTCGGTCCAGCAGAACGGCATGTACTCCGACACCCAGCAGTACGTCCACGACGTGCTGTCGCTCGAGCAGCAGTTCGGCGGGGGGTAGGTCGAGGCCGCGAGGGAGCGTCGGCTACGCTCCCGCGGCATGTTCTACGACGACGACGCGGATCTCCACAAGCTCGACGGCAAGACCGTCGCGATCATCGGGTACGGCTCCCAGGGCCACGCCCATGCACTGAACCTCAAGGACTCGGGCGTCGAAGTCGTCGTCGGCCTACGTTCCGAGTCGGGCAGCGTCGCCAAGGCGCGCGAGCACGGTCTCGAGGTGCTCGAGCCCGCCGACGCGGCGAGCAGGGGCGATCTCGTGATGATGCTCGTGCCCGACGAGCTTCACCGGCAGGTATGGGAGTCCGGCGTCCGCGACGGGATGGCGCCCGGGAACACGCTGCTCTTCGGTCACGGGTTCTCGATCCACTACGGGGAGGTCGAGCCGGCCGCCGATGTGGACGTCGCGCTCGTCGCGCCTAAGGGCCCAGGGCATCTGGTCCGCCGCCAATACCTGGAGGGCTCCGGTGTGCCGGGTCTGGTTGCTGTGCAGCAGGACGCCGGCGGCGACGCGCTCGGACTCGCGCTCGCCTACGCGAAGGGCATCGGCTGCACGCGCGGCGGCGTGATCGAGACGACTTTCAAAGACGAGACGGAAACGGACCTGTTCGGAGAGCAGGCGGTGCTGTGCGGCGGGGTGACCGAGCTCGTGCGGGCGGGGTACGAGACGTTGGTCGAGGCGGGGTACGACCCGCGTCTGGCTTACTTCGAGTGCTTGCATGAGCTCAAGCTGATCGTCGATCTCATGTACGAGAAGGGGATCGCGGGCATGCGCTACTCGATCTCCAACACGGCCGAGTACGGGGACATGACGCGCGGCGAGCGGGTCATCGGCGAAGCCTCGCGCAAGGCAATGAAGGACCTGCTCGGCGAGATTCAGTCGGGTGACTTCGCCCGCGAGTGGATCGCCGAGAACCGCGCCGGCCAGGAGAACTTCAAGCGCATGCGCGAGGAGCAGTCAAATCACCAGGTCGAGGTCGTCGGCAAGGAACTCCGCGCGCAAATGGATTGGATCGACACGGACTTCCACGAGTAGGACCGAGGCCGGAGCAAGCTGGATGCTGGCCCGTGGTAACTGCCGGCCAAGCGGAGCGTTCTCAGGTAACGAGGAGCGGAGCGCAGGCCGGCCCCAAGCCGGACGCGGTTACAATCGCGTTAGCCGTCGCAACTGGCGCCATGAGGTGGGCCTAACCACCGGGGAGCGGCGGCGCGCACAAGCCGCGCGCCTGGGCGTGTAACTTCGAAAGGAGTCCTCGCATGCCCCAGACCGTGTTGAAAATTCCTGAAGAGCTAAAGCCTTCCGACGGCCGCTTCGGATCTGGCCCATCGCGCGTCCCGCCCCAGCAGCTGCAAAGGCTCGCCGCCGAAGGCGCCGCGGTGATGGGGACCTCCCATCGCCAGAAGCCAGTGAAAGACCTGGTCGCGCGGGTCAGGTCCGGGCTGCGCGAGCTGTTCTCGGCGCCCGATGACTACGAGGTCGCGCTCGGGAACGGCGGCACGACCGCGTTCTGGGATGCCGCGACCGCGTGCCTGGTCAGCGAGCGCGCCTTCCACCTGAGCTACGGCGAGTTCTCCTCCAAGTTCGCCGCCTGCACAAGCGCCGCGCCGTTTCTGGCCGAGCCGCTGATCGACGCGGCCGAGCCGGGTGGCGCGCCCGACCCCGAGGGCATCGAGGCGGACGACGCGGACGCCGTCGCCTGGGCGCAGAACGAAACGTCCACCGGCGTGATGGTGCCCGTGATCCGACCGCCCGGCGCCGGCGACGCGCTCGTGCTGATCGACGCGACCTCCGCCGCCGGTGGCCTGCCGGTTGACGTGAGCCAGTCCGACGCTTACTACTTCGCGCCGCAGAAGGCGTTCGCATCCGAGGGCGGGCTGTGGTTGGCGCTGCTCTCCCCGGCCGCGCGCCAGCGGATCGAGACGATCTGCGCGGACAGGCCGGGGGGGCGCTGGATCCCCGAGTTCCTGTCGCTCAAGACAGCGCTCGAGAACTCGACCAAGGACCAGACGTACAACACGCCCGCGATCGCGACCCTTTTCCTGCTCGCCGACCAGATCGACTGGATGCTCGAGCAAGGCGGGCTCGAGGCGATGGTCGCTCGGACGAGCGCGTCGTCGAGCACCCTCTACGGATGGGCCGAGGGCCACGACGCCGCGACCCCGTTCGTGTCGAACCCCGATCGCCGCTCGCTGGTGGTCGGGACGATCGATTTCGCAGACAACGTTGACGCCGCCGCGCTTGCAGCGACCCTGCGCTCGAACGGGATCGTCGATGTTGAGCCGTACCGCAAGCTCGGTCGCAATCAGCTGCGGATCGCGATGTTCCCTGCGACTGACCCCGCCGACGTCGACGCGCTGACGAAGTGCATCGACTGGGTCCTTGAGCACCAATGACGCGCGTACTCGTAGCCGAGAACATTGGCGCGTCCGGCGTCGAACTGCTCGAGGCGCATTTCGACGTCGACGTCGCGGACGGCTGGACGCCGGAGGAGCTAGGCGAACGGATCGGGGCATACGAGGGCGTCCTGATCCGCTCGGGAACGAAGCTCGACGCCGATCTGCTGGCCAAGGCGACGAACCTCCGGGCCGTCGGGCGCGCGGGCGTCGGCGTCGACAACGTCGACGTCTCGGCCGCAACCAAGCGCGGAATCGTCGTGGCCAACGCCCCTCAGTCGAACGTGATCACCGCTGCCGAGCACACGATGGCGCTGTTGCTCGCGCTGGCCCGGAACATCCCCCAGGCGCATGCGTCGCTGATCGGCGGGGCATGGGAGCGCTCGAAGTTCTCGGGCGTCGAGCTGCACGAGAAGACGCTCGGAATTCTCGGCTTCGGTCGGATCGGACAGCTGGTCGCACAGCGCGCGAAGGGGTTCGGGATGCACGTGGTCGCCTACGACCCGTTTGTCGGCTCAGAGCGATACCGAGAGCTTGGGGTCGAGAAGGCCGAGTCGGCCGACGAGCTTTATGCGGTCGCCGATTTCTTGACGCTCCACCTGCCCAAGACGCCCGACACCGAGGGCTGGCTGAACGCCGAAGCGCTCGCGAAATGCAAGGACGGCGTTCGCGTCCTCAACGTCGCGCGTGGGCCGCTGGTGGTCGACGATGACCTCAAGGCCGCGATCGACTCCGGCAAGGTCGGCGGAGCGGCCCTCGATGTGTTCAGCTCCGAGCCCGCGACCGAGCATCCGCTGTTCGGCTATCCGAACGTGATCGTGACCCCGCATCTTGGCGCCTCGACCAGCGAGGCCACCGATCGAGCGGGGTACCAAGCAGCCGAGCAGGTCGTCGCCGCGCTGACCGGCGGGGTCGTCACCAGCGCGGTGAACGTGCCCGCCGTGCCGAGCGAGGACATGGAGGCGCTCGGACCTTTCGTCCCGCTGTGCCGCGCGCTCGGGCGAATTGCCGTCGTGCTCGTCGAGGGCTCCTCGGTCGACCGCGTCGAGGCGGAGTTCCTCGGACGGATTGCCGAGCGCGACACTCGACTCTTGACGATCCAGGTGCTGCTCGGAGTGCTCCACGGTCACACCGAGGAGGAGGTCAACGAGGTCAACGCGCCGGCTATGGCCGAGGAGCGCGGGATCGACGTCGCCGAGACCAAGCGCTCGATCGCCCGCGATTACACCGACCTGATACGCGTGACCGTGTCGAGCGGCGATCAGAGCGTGCGCGTCGTCGGGACGCTGATCGGCCAGCGCCACCGGGCGCATCTGCTCGAGGCCTGGGGTCAGCGGTTCGACGTCCAGCTCGAGCAGCACATCACGTTGTTCCGCTACCGCGACGTGCCCGGCATGATCGGCCGCGTCGGGACAGTGTTCGGCGAGCGCGGGATCAATATCGTCTCGGCTGCCGTCGGGCGGGAGCCAGACGACGCCCCTCAGGACGGCCTGGCGGCGATGGCGATCACGACCGACGTCGCAGTTCCGCGAGATGTACTCGACGAGATCGTCGCCGGAGAAGGATTCGTCGCGGGCCGGACTGTTTCGCTGTAGCGTTTGGCGACGTGACGACTGCGGCACAGTTCGAGGCCACCCGTCCTCGCGCGCTCGACGCCGCCACGATGTGCGAGGCGTTTCAGACGACCGCCGCTGAGCGTGCAGACCAGGTCGCGCTGCGCACGATCGGCGGCGGGATCTCGATCACGTTCGCGGAGTACGCGGAGCGGGTTGGTCACATCGCCGCCGCTCTGCACTCGCTCGGCGTCCGGCGTGGCGACACGGTCGCGTTCATGCTCACCAACCGACCAGAGTTTCATCTGATCGATGCCGCGGTGATGCACCTAGGCGCGACGCCTTTCTCGATCTACAACACCTCCTCGCCGGAGCAGATCGCCTTCCTGCTCGGCGACGCCGGCAACCGCGTGCTTGTGCTCGAAGCAGCTTTTCGCGACCGTGCCCGCGAGGCGATGAAAGACGCCGGCGTCGTCGAGCACGTTGTGATGCTCGACGGCGCCCGGGACGATGAGATTCCGTTGAGCGACCTCGAGGCAGCGACCGACACCCAGTTCGACTTCGAGGCCAGCTGGCGCTCCGTCCAGCCCGACGACATCCTGACGCTGATCTACACGTCGGGGACGACAGGGCCGCCGAAGGGCGTCGAGCTCACGCACGCCAACGAGCTCGCCGAGTCGCGCGGCATCGATGCGGTCGCGCAGCCGAGCCCGGGCGGCTCCGTTGTCTCCTTCCTTCCGCACGCCCATATCGCCGACCGCGGGCTGAGCCATTACGGGCAGATGGTTTGGGGCTACTCGGTCACGTGCTGTCCCGATCTGACCCAGGTGTTCGCCCACGTCGCGGACGCTCATCCGACCTTCTTCGGCGCCGTCCCACGGCTGTGGGAGAAGTTGAAGGCCGCGCTCGAGGCGGGAATCGACGCCGAGTCCGACGAGGCCAAGCGCTCAGCGATCAAGCAGGCGATCGAACTGGGCGTGCACAAGGTGCGCGCCGAGCAGTCGCGGGAGCCAGTGTCCGACGAGCTGCGCGCCCAGTACGAGCAGGCTGAGGAGACCGTGTTCTCGAAGATGCGCGCGCGGCTCGGTCTCGAGCGCTGCGAGTGGTACATGATCGGTGCGGCTCCGGCGCCGCTCGAGGTGCTCGAGTTCTTCGCGGCGATCGGGATCCCGATCTGCGAGGTGTGGGGGATGTCGGAGACGGCCTCGGTCGCCACGCTCGTGCCGCGGGACGATCTGCGGCTGGGGACCGTCGGCCCTGCGATCCCCGGCGTCGAGGTCCGGCTGGCCGAGGACGGCGAAGTGCTCGTACGCGGCGGCACGGTGATGAAGGGCTACCGCAACCAGCCGGAGAAGACCGCCGAGACGATCGATTCCGACGGCTGGCTTCACACCGGCGATGTCGGCACGCTCGACGAGGATGGCTTCCTGCGGATCGTCGATCGCAAGAAGGAGCTGATCATCAACGCGGCCGGCAAGAACATGTCGCCGGCCAACATCGAGCAGCAGCTCAAAGTTGGCAGTCCACTGATCGGGCAGGCGATCGCGATCGGCGACCGTCGCGCGTACAACGTCGCGCTGCTCGTACTCGATCCCGACGCGTGTGCGGCGTTCGCAGCCGAGCACGGGCTTGCCGACCCGTCGCTGGAGGTCATGGCGTCCGAGCGGCTCGTGCTCGATGAGGTGACGGCGGGAGTTGCGCGTGCGAACTCGCACCTCTCGCGTGTCGAGCAGATCAAGCGCTTCGCGGTGCTGCCGGTCGATTGGCCGCCGGCCGGAGACGAGCTCACCCCGACGATGAAGCTCAAGCGCCGGCCGATCGCCGAGAAGTACGCGGCCGAGATCGAACAGCTCTACGCGAGTTAGGGATCAGCCCGCTTGGCCGTAGCGATCGCCGATCATCTAGTGCTGCGCTTTCGCCTCCGGGCCCTGTTCGGCCGGCCGCGCATCGCCGTCACGTTTGAAAGCACTCCACGCGAGCTCGTCATGTCTGGCGACGGCGAGGCCGGGCAGAGGATCGTGATCGAACGACTGCGCGTGAACACGGTCGAGTGGCGGGTCTGGGCGCCCGAGAGCGGGGTGAAGCCGTTCGACAGGATCGTGTTCCGCGACACCCGGGGAGGCCCGGTCGGCTGGTGGGATCTCGGATTGGGCGGGCTCAGAGACCAGCGAGTTGTGCGCTGGATCGAGCGCCACGGTTATCCCGTAGCGCGGATCCGAGGCGCTGACGCGCTCGGCGACATGGTGATCTCCGGGCCCAAACGGGGCCCGTGGGTGGGCTAGCTCGTCAGCGTCGCGACCCCGCGCACGTTGCCGGCGCCGCTCATGCGTGCGGCGGACCCGTTGATGCGCTTCAGATAGCGATCAAGGAAGGCGACGGTCACCCGTTCGACGATCCCGAGTTGTGGCTGTTGGCTCGTGTACGGCGGGAGGTGGCCGGCCCCGAGCAGCGAGAGCAGGAACTTCGGCTGCGGGGCGGCCCCAAAGAAGTGGTAGGTCGAGGAGGGCGAGTTGCTCGTGTCGGCGGTGCCCTGCACGGCGAGCAGGGGCGGAGTTGGCGGCGGAAACGAGTACGCGCCGACACTGAGCTCGGCACCCGAGAAGATCATCGCGGCGTCGATGCGGTGGTCGGCGTACGCGCTGTTGTAGGCGGCCGCGAGCGCCGTCGAGCCGCCGTCCGACTGGCCCGAGACGGCGATCTCGTGCCGGTTGATCAGCCCGGACAGGAATCCGTGGCGTGCGGCGGCGCGGGCGATCATTCTGCTGATCACGACGCTCATGTCCGTCGGCTGGTTGACGAGGTCCGATCGGTTAGCGCCTCCGGGAGCGTTTGAGTTCGTGAGCGGGAAGATCGGCGCGGCCACGATGTACCCCTCCCGCGCCCAGGCGTCCAGCAACTGCGAGTAGGGGTCGGGCGTGATGTTGTACCCGTGGGCGAACACGATCAGCGGGTACGGTCCGCTGGAGCGATCCGCGCTCGCCCCGCGAACGTCCGTGTGGGCCGGGTCGCCGAGTGCGGGGTAGCGCACTTCGGTGATGAGCGGGCGCGGCACGGACCCCCGGCCCGGGATCGTGACAAAGCGGCCGTGGTCTACGAAATGCATCACGACCTCGCCGACGGCAAACGGCGGACTGCCCGGCGCGGCCAGCGTGATCGGGGGACCTGAGCGTGCCACCGCGACGCCCCCACCCAGCGCAAGCGCGGTCACGAACACACCTGCCAAGACGACGAGACGACTCCCCAAGGCGCGGAAGCTTATGCGGCGCGGCGGCGGACAAGCGCCTGTGCGATGTCTGCGATCACCGCCATCGGCTCATTCTCAAGCTGCCGCCACGTGATCCGGATCACCGCATAGCCAGCCGCCATGTGCGCGCGGTCGCGGCGCCGGTCGGCTTCGAACGCCTGCCGGTTGCCATGCGTTCCGTACCCATCGACCTCGACGATCAGCCTCTCGTTGGGCCATAGGAAGTCGACGAGGTGACTGTGGAGCATCACGTTGGTTTGCGGCTGCGGCAGCCCCGCGGCTTTTAGATGCTTCCTCATCAGCTGTTCTGCCTTGGAGCGGTCGTAGGAGCCGCCCTCGGTGAGGATGGCCCTGACGATGGCCGCCCCGGGGTGATTGCCGGGCGTGCGCTCGAGCGCGGCGGTCAGCTTGGTGTCGGTCAAGCGGTGCTTCGCCCTCGCCTCGCCGAAGGCGTTCGCGAGCTCGGAGGTGCTCGCCTGGAAGGCGAAGTCGATCAGTGTCCGGGCGACGTTGGTGATGCGCAGGTTGGCATGGGTGGTGGTGTCCTTGAGCGTCTTCGCATAGTGCAGCCGCACACCGGCGCGCGTGCGCGGGCGCCTGCCGATAACCGTGACGTCGATCACCCGGGGGTCGGCTTCGGCTAACCCCCACACGGCGGCGGCGGAGCGGTGACTGAGAACGGCGTTTGGGCCGAGCGAGAGCAGCGCGGCCGACTGGCGAGAAAGCGGCATCAACTCCGGGTCACCGGCGATATAGACGCCGTAGCCCCAGGGAACCAGGCGGCCACGCTTGACTCGGGCGTCGATGGCATGACGCGTTAGGCCCGCCGCGTGTAGCTGTTCGGTCTTGATGGCGCCGTTCTGCGTACGGGAGAGGCGCACGACTCCAGCGCGTCAGTTCCGCCGTCACCGGCATTTCGTGGAAAAGCGGCTGCTCGGTTGACGAACGTGTACCGCTTTGCCGGTCAGAGCCGGGATTAGGTAGCACGTAGGGGGAGCCGGCAATCGCTTTTCAACGTTTGTCGTCGGGCGACCCGTTCCATCGGAGCCCCATGATCACGCCCGAGCCAGCGCCGCCGGGCCGCATTGGCACACATTTGTTGCACTCACGCTGACCGCTGGTACTCTCAACCCCAGCATGGCGCTCCGCCTCGACCTGCGACTTCTTCTCCTCCCCCTTCGGGGGGAATAGCGCGCCGGCGGCCGCACGTAGCCGCACACCAGCACCGAGAAGAAGCGAGATCGAGACCAAAGAAGGAGTGACATGAGCCCAGAGCAAGATCCAAACCGAGTACTGATCTTCGACACGACGCTGCGCGATGGCGAGCAATCGCCCGGCATCTCGCTAAACACGCAAGAGAAGCTCGAGATCGCCCAGCAGCTGGCTCGGCTCGGCGTGGATGTGATCGAGGCGGGCTTTCCGATCACGTCGCCGGGGGACTTCGAGGCCGTCCAGGAGATCTCGCGCACCGTCGAAGGCCCGGTGATCGCCGGTCTTGCGCGCACGCATGTGGCCGACATCGACGCCGCCTGGAATGCGGTCAAGGACGCCGAGCGCGCGCGAATCCACACGTTCATCTCGACCTCCGACATCCACATCCGCCACCAGCTCCAGACCACGCGCGAGGACGTGATTGGCCAGGCGCGGGCCGCGGTTGCGCACGCCAAGCAATACGTCGATGACGTCGAGTTCTCGCCGATGGACGCCACGCGTGCCGACGTCGAGTTCACGGCCGAGGTGTGCAAGGTCGCGATCGAGGAGGGGGCGACCACGATCAACATCCCTGACACGGTCGGCTACACGATGCCCCACGAGTTCTCCGCCTACCTGCAGAAGCTCTACGAGCTGGTTCCCGAGCTGCGCGGCGTGGTCCTGTCGGTGCACTGCCACGATGACCTCGGGCTCGCAGTCGCGAACTCGTTCGCGGGCCTGCTGGCCGGTGCCCGCCAAGTCGAGTGCGCGGTCAACGGAATCGGCGAGCGCGCGGGCAACGCCTCGCTCGAGGAGATAGTGATGCTGCTGCACACCCGCCAGGCTGATGTAGGCCTGTTCACGGGCGCCAACACGCGCGAAATCGCCCGCACCAGCCGGCTCGTCTCGCGCCTGACCGGCTACCCGGTCCAGCCAAACAAGGCCGTCGTTGGGCGCAACGCGTTCGCGCACGAGTCCGGGATCCACCAGGACGGCGTGCTGAAGGAGCGCACGACCTACGAGATCATGGACGCCACGACGGTTGGGCTGGAGGCGAACTCGATCGTGCTCGGCAAGCACTCGGGGCGCCACGCCCTGCAGCAGGCGCTGTCAGAGCTCGGCTACGAGCTATCGGGCCAGAATCTGAACACCGCGTTCAAGCACTTCAAGGAGATCGCGGACAAGAAGAAGCAGGTGACTGCGCTCGACCTCGAGGCGCTCGTCACCGACGAGCTGCGCGATGAGACTGCGACCTACCAGCTCGAATGGTTCGACGTCGAAGCATCATCGCGGCGCCCGCCACACGCCACGGTCGGGATTCGTGCGCCATCAGGCGAGGAGGTCACCGGATCGTTCACGGGCGATGGACCGGTCGACGCGATCTTCCGAGCGATCAATGCCGCCACAGGCTCAGACGCGCGGCTCCGCGAGTTCCGGGTCGACGCCGTCACCGGCGGCCAGGATGCACTCGGCGAGACATCGGTCGTGCTCGAGCTCGGCGGTGTCGTCGGCGCTGGCCAGGGCGTCTCGACCGACATCCTCGAGGCCGCCGGCCGCGCTTACGTACGGGCGCTATCGAATGCGATCAGGCGGCGAGAGTTCGAGGCGCGCGAGGTGGTCAGCGCCGCGCCAGCGTGAGCCCCTGCTGGTAGCCCGCCGCGAGCACCCGAGCGCGTGGTTCGGGATCCATGAAGTCGCCGCCCATCACGGCGGCGCACTCGAGGTCGGGTGCAACCGTCTGCACGATCGCGCCGCGTCGCTTCAGTGCGAGCGCCTCGATCGAAACCGCTGAGCGCGCGAGGCGGCGCGCTACGGACACCAGGGTGTGTGTACCACCGATCCCCGCGGTCGGGTTCAGACACAGCACGTGCGTGTCGCGCCCGGCTGCGGCGGCGTCCAGGTTGGTGGCGCTCCAAACGCCACCGTCCACATACTCGCGGCCGGCGATCGTGACGGGCGCGAACAGCCACGGCACCGCGCACGACGCCTCGACCGCCTGCGCCACGCTCGCTTGGGGCGTGCCAGGGCTACCGAACATCACCCGGCGTCCGGACAGCCGGTCGACAGCCGAGACCCGCAGCCGGCCGTCGAAGCGCGCGCCGTAGCGCTCGACGTAGGTGCGAAGGTCGTCGAGCGTGCGTGTCGGGCGGCGAAGCCGCGTGAGCACCCCCGCCCGCACGAACGATCCGCCTGGACCGGTGGCGGCGAGCGCGAGCGGCGCCAGCGGCGCCGTCGCGGCGAGCGTCCACTCGCCTGCGCGCCGTGCGGCTTCGAGCATCGCTGTGCTGAGCGTTGGTGCTGCGGCGCCGTTCGTAGCCGGTACGTCTTGGGGCTCATCGGTTGCCTCCGGGCGCCGGAGCGAATGCCCCGAGGCGAGCCGTGCGGCGACGATCGAGCCGGCGGAGGTGCCGACGAACTGCTCGCAGTCACGCAGATCGAAGTCGGTCGCGTCCTCGATCCCGGCGAGCACACCGATCATCCACTCCTCGCCGAGCAGACCACCGCCGCCGAGGACAAGCACATCTGGTCGGGAAAGCACGGAGCTCAGGCTAGCGAGCGATTATCGAGCGTTTACGGGCGTATGCGATAACATACGTCCGTATGTCGACCACCGAACCGGTCGGGCCCCGCGTGAAGGCCCTGCGGGAGGCGATGGACCTGTCGCTGCGCGACCTCGCCGAGCGCTCTGGCGTGAGCGCGCCGATGCTCTCGCAGGTCGAGCGTGGCGAGACCAGCCCGACGCTCCAGACGGCAACTCGGATCGCCGCGGGTCTGGAACTGAGGCTGTCGCAGCTCCTGCGCTTGGACGAAGACGGAGCGGTGTCGATCGTGCGCAGCGCCGAGCGCCGCAAGGGCGGTCAGCGCGGCCATCGCTACGAGATCCTGACGCCGCCGCTGCCCGGGCAGCGGGCGGAGCTCTCGCGCCATGCGCTCCAGCCGCGGGCGGTCACGGGCGGCCGCGGTGACCCACCGATGCACGAGCCCGGCAGCCGTGAGACCGCGTTGGTCGAGTCCGGTCGCGTGGTGCTGCATTGCGATGGCGCGACCCACGAACTCACCGCCGGCGACTGCGTAACGTTCGACGCTGACCTTCCGCACCATTTCGAGAACCCCTCCGGCGAGGAGGCCGTCCTGCTGGCCGTTGTAAGCGCCGGCCTTCGAAGGAGCTGACCACTGATGCCACAAACACTGTTCGACAAGATCTGGGATGCCCACGAAGTAGGCCCCGGGCTCCTCTACATCGACCTGCACCTCGTCCACGAGGTCACCAGCCCGCAGGCGTTCGACGGGCTTCGGCTGGCCGGGCGGAAGGTTCGCCGACCAGACCGGACTCTCGCAACCGCCGACCACAACGTGCCGACCGACGGCACCGACGTCGCCGCCCGCATCAAGGACGAGCTCAGCCGCGTGCAGGTCGAGACGCTCGAGCGCAACTGCGCCGAGTTCGGCGTCCCGATCTACTCGCTCGGCTCCGAGCACCAAGGGATCGTGCACGTGATCGGACCCGAGCTTGGGATCACCCAGCCGGGCATGACGATCGTGTGCGGCGACTCGCACACCGCCACGCATGGTGCCTTCGGCGCGCTCGCATTCGGGATCGGCACGAGCGAGGTCGAGCACGTGCTGGCGACCCAGTGTCTGGTGCAGTCAAAGCCGCGCTCGATGCGGATCCTCTACGAGGCCGCGCTCGGCTTCGGCGTCACGGCCAAGGACTTGATCCTCTACACGATCGGGCAGATTGGCGTCGACGGCGCTGCGGGCCACGTCGTCGAGTACGCGGGACCCGCGATCGAGTCGCTCTCGATGGAGGGCCGCATGACTGTCTGCAACATGACGATCGAAGGAGGCGGCCGCGCCGGCATGGTCGCGCCCGATGACGCGACATTCGAGTGGGTAAGCGGCCGGCCTGGAGCCCCCGCGGAGATCCCCGAGCGGTGGCGGAGTCTGAACACCGAAACGGGCGCGAGCTTTGATCGCGAGCTTGTGATCGATGCATCGTCGATCAGCCCGATGGTCACCTGGGGCACGACGCCGGGCATGGTGGTCCCGGTCACCGATGCCGTGCCCGAGCCGCACTCGGACCAGGACCGTCGCGCGCTCGACTACATGGGACTCGAGCCAGGCATTCCGATGAACGAGATCGAGCTCGACCGCGTCTTCATCGGCTCGTGCACCAACTCGCGGATTGGGGATCTGCGCGCCGCGGCCGAGATGCTCAACGGCCACAAGGTCGCCGACAGCGTCTATGCGATGGTCGTGCCGGGCTCTCAACAGGTCAAAGCGCAGGCCGAGCGTGAAGGCCTCGATGAGATCTTCAGGCGTGCCGGGTTTGACTGGCGGGGCGCCGGCTGCTCGATGTGCCTCGGCATGAACCCCGATATCGCCGCCCCCGAGGAGCGTGTGGCTTCGACGTCGAACCGCAACTTCGAAGGCCGGCAGGGGAGGGGAGCGCGTTCGCATCTCGTCTCACCGCAGATGGCCGCCGCCGCGGCGATCGAAGGCCGCTTCGTCGACATTCGGGAGTGGTCATCGAATGAGAGCAATCGAGACCATCACCGGCCCGGTGAGCGTCCTCGATCGCGACGACGTCGACACCGACCAGATCATCCCCAAGCAGTTCCTCAAGCGGGTGCAGCGAACCGGCTTCGGCGAGTTCCTCTTCTACGACTGGGCGCAGGAGCCCGATTGGGAGCTGCCCAAGAACCCAATCCTCGTGGCGGGGCGCAACTTTGGCTGCGGTTCGAGCCGGGAGCATGCGCCGTGGGCGCTCGAGGATTACGGCTTCCAGGCGATCGTCGCGCCGACCTTCGCCGACATATTCCGCTCGAACTGCACCAAGATCGGCCTGCTCCCGGTCGAGCTGCCAAAAGAGGCGTGCCAGGCGATCGCCGAGGCCGGCGAGGCGCAGGTGGACCTGCGCGAGCAGGAGGTCCGCTGGCCAGGCGGCAGCGCCACGTTCGAGATCGATCCCCAGATCAAGCACCGGCTGCTCAACGGCCTCGACGACATCGCGCTGACGCTCGAACAGGACGCCGCGATCTCGACCTACGAGCGCGAGCGCGAGCGCTCCGGTCCGGTCACCACATCGCTGTGACCGAGCGCGACTGGGACGCCACCACCTACGACCGAGTGTCCAACCCTCAATTCGGCTGGGCGCTCGAGCAGCTCGAGCGTCTGCCGCTCGCGGGCGATGAGGTCGTCCTAGACGCGGGCTGCGGCACCGGCCGCGTAACCGCCGTCCTGCTCGAGCGCGTGCCGCGCGGGCGCGTGTACGGGGTCGACGCGTCGGAATCGATGGTCGCCCACGCACGCGAAGCGCTCGACGGGCGCGCGACGATCCTCTGCCAGGACCTGGTCGAGCTGGAGCTGCCGGAGCCGGTCGACGCCGTCTTCTCGAACGCGACCTTTCACTGGATCCACGACCACGATGCGCTGTTCGAGGCGCTTCATCGAGCGCTCAAGCCTGGCGGTCGCCTCGTCGCCCAGTGCGGGGGGGAGGGCAACATCGACGCCTTCCGCCGGGCCGCTGAGAAGGTCGCCGGCGAGGAGCCCTTCGCGGCCCACTTCGAGGGCTGGCAGCAGCCGTGGAACTACGCGTCGGCCGAGCGGACCGCAGAGCGGCTCACCAAGGCGGGCTTCACCGACGTCAGGACCTGGCTCGAACCCAAACGCGTCCATCCTGATCGTGCCTTCGTCCAAACGGTATGCCTGCTGCCTCACCTTCGTGCGCTCCCGGCCGAGCTCCACGACGAGTTCATTGACCGCGTGATCGCGCTCGAGGACGTGCTCGACTACGTCCGGCTCAACATCACAGCGGGTCGAGACAGCCGTAGATCGTGAACAGCGGGTTGACCACGTTGTGGCCGTGGGCATCTCGCATCGTCTGCGACCCCACGAACGACGGCGGCGAAGTCGCCTTGTAGCACCCGTCCGAGTTGACGCTCACGTCATAGGCGACCGGAGTCTGTTGGAACGGGACGGCGCCGAGCTGTGGGACGAACACGGTCAGCGTGCACACCCAGTCGCCGGGGCCGGACGGCTTGGGCGCCCCGCCGGCTGCAGAGCGTCTTGATGAGCAGCTTCGCGCCTCGGGGCACGTGGCGGCCCAGCTGGTGCTGCTGGAGGATCGTCAGCGAGTTGAACGTCGGCGTGATCGACCGGGTCAGCCGCGCGACGGTAATCCCTGGTGAGCCCCAGTTGCCGGCGACCGCGAAAAGGACGATCACCGCGGCGAGTGCGACCACGGTCCGGACCGCCGGCAGCCAGCCGACCCTGCGCGAGACCGGCTCGCCCGCGAAGTCGCGCGGCTGGAAGAGGAGCCAGGCGGCGCAGAGGCAGGCCACGATCCAGATGACACTGACGACGCATGCGATCACGAGTGGTCCGAAGAACGGCTGGGAGAGGAAAAGCGGACGCCAAGCACCGAACGCGGTCGAGACGAGCAGCATGTGGGCCCACACTCCGGAGCCGATCAGCGCGAGCAGCTGCATCGCGAGGGCGGCGACCGCCGGGCCGACCACGCCCGCGATCCCGTTCCGAGTGGCGACGGACAACAGCACCGCCAGACTCGCGAACGCGAGCGCCGGCAGGGCGCAGAGAAGCCAGCTCGCCAGCACCAGCCCGAGCGTCCGGCCGGTCGACAATGGAGCGCCGGATAGGCCGACCAACTGCTGCCCGCCCGTGAACACCAGTCCCGCGAGCACGCTCGCGACCATCAGCACGAGGACCAGCGCGAGCGTGAACGTCACCGCCGCCAGAACCTTGCCCGCGAACAGCTCGCGCCGGGTCCGCGAACGCGTCAACACCATCTTCCAGGTGCCGTGGCGGTCCTCGCCCGAGAACAGGTCGCCGGCGATGATCCCGGCGATCAGCGGGAATCCCCACGCGCCCGCAAAGGCCAGAAGCACCAGCGCCACCGCGAACCCAGAGCTGTGCACCCAGACGCCGAACAGCGTGTCGGTCGGGCCGCCGCTCTGAGTCTTCAGAACGCCTGCGAACACGAACGGGCCGACAGCGCAGACAAGCGCCAGAAGCCTCGTCGACAGCTGGCTCAGAAGCTTCCGGGACTCGGTCCGGAAAACGCTGATCATTCCCCGGCTCCCGTGAGCGAGAAAAACATCGCCTCGAGCGGGCCGGTGACGGGTTCGAGCGTCCGGATCGCCACGCCGGCCTCGCCGAGTGAGAGCGTGAATCGATCGAGCGCTTCCTCGCGGGCCGTGACCGTGATCCCATGGCGGTCGGACGGCGATGTGGTCACGTCCCGGGCATCCCGAGCGATTGCGAGCGCCCGGGCGTCATCGCTGGTGCGCAGCGAGTAGGCGGGCGCCGGTGCCTGCGCGCGCAGCTCGCCGGCGCTCCCATCCCACACGACGCGCCCGTCCCTGAGCACCGTGTACGAGTCGCACATCTCCTCGACCTCGCCGATCTGATGGCTCGAGACGAGTACAGCGGCGCCGTCGGCCGCGAGCTCGTGGATCAGCGCCCTCATGTCGTGAACCCCGGCTGGGTCGAGTCCGCTGGTCGGCTCGTCGAGAAGCAACACCTTGGGCGCACGAACGAGCGCCGCGGCGATCCCGAGACGCTGGCGCATGCCCGACGAATAACCGCTGACGCGCTCATCCGCCCGCTGCGCCAGCTGGGTCCGCTCCAGCGCAGCAGCGATCTGTGCGGGCGCGTCGCCGCCGTCGAGTTCCGCGAGAACCTCGAGGTTCACCCGCCCCGTCAGATACGGGTAGAAGCTCGGGTCCTCGACGAAGCCCGCCACGCCGGGTTGCGTACCCGCGCTCGCGCTGTGACCGAGAAGTTCGACCGAGCCGGCATCGGGACGCACGAGCCCGAACAGGATCCGCAGCAGCGTCGTCTTGCCTGCCCCGTTGGGTCCGAGCAGCCCCCGGACCTCTCCCTGCTCGACTGCGAGGTCGACGCCGTCCAGCGCGCTGACACTCTCAAACCGTTTGCTGACTGCGTTTGCGAGCACTGATGGCACGCGGGCGCACTATACGAGTCCGCCCGGGGGCGGACGCCGAGATCCACCTCGAGGCTGATGACAAGCTGCCGGGATGTGCGGCAACATGCTCGACCGAGGTGGGTTTCTCAGTCGACAAGGTGTTCGAAGCGCTTGCCCGCTTCGTGGTGAGGTTCCGCTGGTTCGTGGTGGTCTTCTGGCTGGCCGTGGCCGTCATTACGAGCGGCTCACTCCCATCGCTCGGAAGCGAGGTAAACAACAACAACAGCGCGTTTCTGAAATCGAGCGAGCCGAGCGTCAAGGCCGCCAACCTCGCCTCACCGCTGCTGGGCGGCGTTGCGAGCGGCCGGATCGCCGAGGTGGACATCATCGCCACGCGCGCAGGCTCGCTGACCAGCGCGGACCTGCAGGCCGTGGCGAGAGTTGCGTCGCTGGCTCAGGGAGTCCAATACGTCCAGTCCGTCCACGAGCTAGGCATCTCGGCCGATCGCGAGGCCGCTGTCATTCGCACCCGCGCCAATGTTCGCGGCAACGACATCTCGAAGTACAGGACCCTCATCGATTCGCTACAGGGGACGTTTACCCACGCCCAGGCTCCGCCGGGGCTGCAGTTCCACGTCGCCGGTTCCGTGGCGACGGCGGTCGCCAACCAGAAGAGCTCGAACAAATCGGGCGGCCAGATCCAGATGTTCTCGATCCTGTTCGTGATCGTGCTGCTGCTGGTGGTGTTCCGCTCGGTCCCCGCGGCGATCGTGACGCTGCTACCGAGCGCGCTTGCACTCGTCATCTCGATGCGCGTGATCGGCGAGCTCGGCGCGCACGGACTGAAGATCTCATCGATCACGCAGGTGTTGCTGATCATCCTGCTGATCGGGGCGGGAACCGATTACGGACTGTTCCTGGTATTCCGCGTGCGCGAGGAGCTGCGCGACGGGCGCGAGCCCCACGATGCTGTGCGGCGCGCGCTCGTTCGGGTGGGTGAGTCGATCAGCGCCTCGGCCGGCACCGTAATACTCGCGCTGCTGACGCTGCTGCTGGCGAGCTTCGGGATCTACCACGACCTTGGCGCCCCGCTCGCCGTCGGCGTGGCCATCGTGCTCCTGCTCGGGCTGACGCTGCTGCCTGCGCTGCTGGCGATCCTCGGGCGCAAGGCGTTCTGGCCGGGCAAGATCGAGACCGGAACACAACGCGAAGGCACCTGGGGGAGGATCGCGAGCCGCATCGTCCAGCGTCCGAAGCAGACGCTCATCGGCGGCCTCGTCGTGTTCCTCGCGCTCGCGGCTGCTGCGCTTGGCTACCACTCGGCCGGCTTCGGTGGCGCGACCAACGCTCCTTCGGGATCCGATGCGGCGGCCGGAAACGCCGCACTTTCAAAACACTTCCCGCAGTCGAGCAGCAACCCGGCCAATCTCGTGTTCACCTACCCGCGGTCGGTCTGGGAGCAGCCCAGCGCGCTCGCGAGCGCCGAGAACTCATTGCGCTCTTCAGGCCAGTTCAGGACGCTGTCCGGTCCGCTCAACCCCAACGGAACGACCATCGCAACCGCCCAGCTGACCCGGCTCCGCGGGATGCTCGGCCCGCCCCAACGCCTGCCGGTGTTCGAGCCGCTCGGGCTCACGGTGCCAACGCCGCTGTACAACGCCTACCGCGCGACCGCCACGTTCGTGTCGGCCGACGGGCGCACGGTCCAGTTCGAGGCAGCGCTACACGCTGGCGCGCAGGACTCGACCGCGGCGCTCAGTGCCACTCCGACGATCCGGTCCGTGGTGAACCGCGCTGCGGCGGTCTCCGGGGCATCGCAGAACGGCGTCGCCGGCGAGGCCGCCGCGACCTATGACATCTCGACCACAGCCAACTCCGACCTCGCGCTGATCATCCCGGTCGCGGTCGTCGCAATCGGACTGCTGTTGGCGCTCGTCCTGCGCAGCCTGGTCGCGCCGCTGTATCTGATCTTGAGCGTCGTGATCTCCTACCTCGCCGCGCTCGGGTTTACGACGCTGGTGTTCCTCGACCTCGGCGGCCAGGGCGGGATCATCTTCATCCTCCCGTTCTTGATGTTCGTGTTCCTGCTTGCGCTAGGGGAGGACTACAACATCCTTGTGATGACCCGGATCCGAGAGGAAGCGCGCACGCTGCCGCTCCACGAGGCCGTGGTCAAGGCGATCGCCCGCACGGGGACGACGGTCACCTCCGCCGGAATCATCCTCGGCGGCACCTTCGCCGTGTTCGGGATCATCGGTGGCGGTGGCTCTAACGGCGGCCAGCTACGGGCGGTCGGCTTCGGCCTCGCGGCAGGGATCCTGATGGACACATTCCTAGTGCGAACGCTCCTGGTGCCGTCGACCGTGATGCTGCTCGGGCGGCTCAACTGGTGGCCGTCGGCGATGGCACGCGGCGAGGAGCGTCCGCGCGGTGCCGCGCTGGCGCCGGCGGAGGCGGCCGACTAGCGCCTCCGTTGCCGTCGGCTCGCGGCGGCGTGAGCGGATTGAGCTCCCCGCCGCCGCGCAGCCTACGGCCCGATCACCCGTTCGTGGGGATCAGCGACACGTCGTCGATCTGCATCCAGGTGTCCTGGAAGTTCGGCGGCCAGAGGCCCCCGTACACCACGACGCTCGTGTTGTTGCCGGAGTTGATATTCACGGTCAGCTGCGTGTAGCCCGGGAGGCTGTTGTACTCGTCCTCACCGATGACGTTCCCGCTCGTGTCGCGCACACCGAAGTAGCCCGCGTTGTTGTTCGAGGACGTCCTCAGCCACCCAGTGAGGGTGTAGTTCGTGTTCGGCTTGACTGAGACCGTCTGATCGATGTCGTTCCAGCCGCTGGTGTTGCGCACCCAGCCGTTGTTCGGGCTGGCATAGCCGTTGCCCAGGTTCTGGTCGACGCCGCAGTAGCCGATGCAGTTCCACGGGCCATTCCCGGACTGCATGAAGTCGCCGTCGGCCACCACGTCGCCGGGCGGCGCGGGCAGGGGAGACGACGTATCACTCGGAGGCGGACCGCCGTTCATTGCCGCCATGAACCTCGGCATCGCGTCGTTGAGGTACGCGTTCCAGCACATGATGTCGTGGTTGTTGTCGCAACCCCAGCCCAGGTTGGCCGAGTTGACATGGTCCTGGCTGTACCAGTAGTTGATCCCGGCCTGCGCCATGTTGTAGGCCATGAGCTGATTCTGCGGGTAGACCGCTTCCTCGATGATGCCGTCGCCTGAGTTGCTGTTGCCGGTGCCGACGTACAGGTCGACAGTTGTGTTCTTCAGGTTCGCGATGTTGTTCGGATTCACGCCGGAGATGTTGACCACGTTCTGGTTCACGGGCCAGAACTCCCAGCCGAAGATCGACCCGACCGGAACCGGCGTGCCGGAGCCCGGAACGATCCCGGCCTCCTCAGCGCCGATCGCCGTGTCCGTAGTGAAGTTGCCCGTGTCGACCGCCCCCGAGAACGAGGCCGCATACGAGTACAGCCCCGAATAGTCCTCCGCGTAGTGGACCGCGCCCCATCCGCCCATCGAGAGGCCGCCGATACCGCGACCCGAGCGATTGGCGATCGTGCGCAGATTCGAGTCGATCCACGGGACCACCTGGAGGTTGTGGAACGACTCCCAGTTTTCGGGACAGATGCTGGCGCAGCTCTTCCAGTTGTAGTACCAGCCCTTCACGCCGCCGTCCTCCATCACAATGATCGCGGCGTCCGGATCGGTGATCTGAGCCGCGGCGCCGCCACTTGAGACCCACTGGGTCGGATCCGCAAGCGCCCCGTTCAGCAGGTAAAGCACCGGGTAGTGCTTAGTCGGATTGGCGTCGTACCCCTCGGGCAGCAGCACGATGACCTTGTGTTGTCCTTGCACGTCAGTCGTGTTCACCGTCAGGTCGATCTCGCGACCGCTCTGACTCTGACTGACCAGCGAAATCCCGTCGCCGTTTTGGAACTGTGGCTCGCTCGCTCGCGCAGCCGGCGACAACGCAAGGCTCAGAGCCAGCGTCAGCATCGCCCCGCACGCGAGCACGCCGGCGCGTATCCGCTGGACGCAGACCGCAGAGCTTCGAAGGGTATTGGTGGACATGCCCGGCTCTCCTCCCACGAGTGGTGTATCCCTGCTGTACATCACGTAATGTACCATGCCCGTACATGACTGTGCAACCCGAGACCACCGATCGGCTGCCGCGTGGCCCGCACGGCCTCACGCGCGAGCAGGTGCAGGCCTCACAACGTCAACGCCTGCTCGACGCGGTCCTCGACGTCGTCGGGGAGCACGGCTATGTCGCAGCGACGGTGGCCGACATAACGACCGCCGCGGGCGTTTCCAGGACGACCTTTTACGAGCAGTTCCGGAACAAGCTGGACGCGTTTTTGACCGCTTACGACGAGTTCGGTGCGACGTTCCTCGCCGATGTGGCCGGCACTCCGGCGACGACGCCGGTCGACACCCTCACCGCAGCCGGCGAGCGACTCGTCGACTGGGGACGGAGACGACCGTTCGCCTGCCGAGCGTTCCTGCTTGAGATCTACGCCGTCGGCGAGGACGGGCTCAAGCACCGTGACCGGATGATGAACCTCGCCGTGGAGCGATTCGAGGCGGTCGCCGCATGGGTGCGCTCTATCGATCCCACCCTGCCTCAACCGCCGCGGCTTGTCGGCCGCGCTGTGGTTGCTGCGTCGTGGGAGCTCACTTCGCAAGCGGTCCGGACCCCCGGAGACACGACGGCAGACTCACGCGAGGCCCTCGCCTACGTCTGGCTGCTCGGGCTGACCGGCCGCCCACAGCTGGGCAACGCGCGCTAGCGTCGGCGCGCCCGAAGCGCCCGCAAGCCCGTGACCGCTACCTTCCGCCCCCATGTCCAAGCGCATCGTGCTTCTGCCCGGCGACGGGATCGGCCCCGAGATCATGGCCGCGGCCGTCCAGGTGCTCGACGCCGTCAGCTCGTTCGACTATGAGGAGCGCGAGTTCGGCGGCGCCTCGATCGACGCCCACGGCATCGCGCTGACCGACGAGACGCTCGGGGCCTGCCGAGGAGCCGACGCCGTCCTCCTTGCAGCCGTCGGTGGGCCCAAATGGGATACGACCGATCCCTCCAAACCCCGTCCCGAGCAAGGCCTGCTCGGGCTTCGGAAGGGGCTTGGTCTGTTCGCCAACTTGCGGCCGGTGAAGCCGCTCCAGGCGCTCTACGACTCGAGCCCGCTGAAGCGCGAGATCATCGACGGCACCGACCTGCTCGTGGTGCGCGAGTTGACCGGCGGGATTTATTTCGGGGAGAAGACGCGCACCGATGATCGGGCCTCTGATGCCTGCGTGTACACGCGCGAGGAAATCGAGCGGATCGCGCGGGTGGGGTTCGGCTCCGCTCGCTCACGGGTGACGAGCGTCGACAAGGCCAACGTGCTCGAGACATCGCGGCTCTGGCGCGAGGTGGTCCACGAGCTCCACGGCCGCGAATTCCCCAACATCGAGCTGGAGCATCTGCTCGTTGACAACGCCGCCATGCGGCTGATCGCCGCCCCGCGCCACTTCGACGTGATCCTGACCGAGAACATGTTCGGCGACATCCTCAGCGACGAGGCGGCAATGCTGACGGGCTCGATTGGGATGCTGCCAAGCGCGTCGCTCGGCGAAGGCGGACCCACCCACCCCGGGGCTGTTCGAGCCCGTGCATGGCTCGGCTCCCGACATCGCGGGGACCGGGGCCGCCAACCCGCTGGCGATGTTCCTGTCCGCGGCACTGATGTTGCGCCACGGACTCGAGCTGGAGACCGAAGCGGCGGCAGTAGAATCGGCTGTTGACAAGGCCCTCATCGAAGGACTGCGCTCGGCGGATCTGGGGGGCACGGCTACTACCAGCGAAGCCACCCAAGCAGTTCTCGGACACCTTTAAAGGAGACAAGGCAAGTGGAGCAAGCGGACCTCATCTGGCACAACGGAGAGATGGTTGCCTGGGAGGACGCCAAGGTCCACGTACTTACGCACGGGCTGCACTACGGCACCGGTGTGTTCGAGGGCGAGCGCGCGTATGAGACCGAGCATGGGACGGCGATCTTCCGTCACCTGGACCACCTCGGACGCCTGTTCAAGTCCGCGGAGCTCTACTACATGCCGATCCCGTACACGCTCGAGGAGCTGCGAGCCGCGACGCACGAGCTGATCGCGGCAAACGATCTGCGCGAGTGCTACATCCGCCCGATCGTCTTTCGTGGCTATGGACAGATGGGGCTTTATCCACTCGACTGCAGCGTCGAGGTCTCGATCGCGGTGTGGAAGTGGGCCGCATACCTCGGCGAAGAGGGCAAGCATGAAGGCGTTCGCGCCAAGGTGTCGAGCTGGCGGCGGATCCCGCATGACTCGCTGATCCCGCACGCGAAGGCGTCAGGGCAGTACCTCAATAGCGTCCTCGCCAAGGTAGAAGCATCCAAGGCCGGCTACCAGGAGGCGATTCTGCTCGACGCGCAGGGCTTCGTGTCCGAAGGCACGGGCGAGAACATCTTCGCCGTCAACGAGGGGCAGATCGTCACCCCGCCGCAGACCGCCGGCATTCTCGACGGGATCAACCGCAAGTCCGTGATCCAGATCGCGCGCGATCTCGGGCACGAAGTCGTCGAACGCAACCTGGCTCGGGCTGAGCTCTACCTGGCTGATGAGGTGTTCCTCTCCGGCACGGCGGCTGAGCTCGTGCCGGTGCGGGAAATCGACGACCACCCGATCGGGCGTGGCGAGCCCGGTCCGATCACGCGTGAGATTCAGCGCGTGTTCGACGACGCCCTGCACGGCCGCGACCCGCGCTATCTCGAGTGGCTCGACGTCGTGAAAGTGCCGTCAAAAACGGCATGACCCAGATCGAGCTCTACGACACCACCCTGCGCGACGGGATGCAGGGCGAGGGCATGTCGCTGTCCGCGCAGGAGAAGCTGCGCGTGGCCCATCGCCTCGACGAGCTGGGCATCGACCTGATCGAGGCCGGCTTTCCGAGCTCCAACCCCAAGGAGCTCGAGCTGTTCGAGCTGCTGGTCTCGGAGACTTTCTCCCACGCGTCGATCGCAGCCTTCGGGATGACCCGGCGCCGAGACCTCTCGGCCTCAGAGGATCCCGCCTTGCGCGTGCTGGCGGACTGCTTCGCACCGGTTTGCACGCTGGTCGGCAAGACCTGGTCGCTTCACCTCGAGAAGGTCGTCAAGGTCGACCGCGAGGAGAACCTGCGCATGATCGCCGAGTCGGTCGGCTTCCTCGCGGCCCAGGGCAAGCGCGTGATCTACGACGCCGAGCACTTCTTCGACGGGTTCTTCGAGGATCGCGACTACGCGCTGCGCTGTCTGAGTGCCGCCACCGAAGGCGGCGCGGAGACCGTTGTGTGCTGCGACACGAACGGCGGAACCCTGCCCGAGCGGGTCGCCGAAGCGATGTCGGCGGTCGTGGGTGCGATGGGCGCCGGCCGCCTCGGGATCCACTGCCACGATGACGCCGGCTGTGGGGTCGCCAACACGCTCGCCGGCGTCGCCGCCGGGGCCACGCACGTGCAGGGGACGATGAACGGCTACGGCGAGCGCTGCGGGAACGCGAATCTGGTCACGATCATCCCCAACCTTCAGCTCAAGCTGGGCCACGAGTGCGTCTCCGAGGAGCAGCTCGCGGCATTGACCCCGACGGCCCATCTCCTGGACGAGCTTTTGAATTTCACGCCCGACCCAGATCAGCCGTACGTGGGTCGCAACGCATTCGCGCACAAGGGCGGCATGCACGTAGCGGGCGTCGAGGCCGACCCTGCGACGTTCGAACACGTCGACCCAGGCGTTGTCGGCAACCGTCGCGACCTGCTGATCTCCGAGTTGTCGGGCAAGGGCACGGTTCATGCGCGCGCGCGCGACGCCGGACTGTCCCTGTCCGACGCCGATGCCGCCCGGGTCAGCGACCGAGTCAAGGAACTCGAGCACCGCGGCTACCACTATGAGGCGGCGGACGGGTCGTTTGAGCTATTGCTGCGCAAGGAGACGGGCGCCTACGAGCCGCTGTTCACGCTCGAGTCATGGCGGGCGATCGTCGAGAAGAAGGCCGACGGGAGGGTCGAGACCGAGGCGACGATCAAGATCTGGGTCGAGGGTGAGCGCTACGTCCGTACCGCGGAGGGCAACGGGCCGGTCAACGCGCTGGACCGAGCGCTGCGGGACGCGCTCGTCGAGATCCATCCGCACCTGCGCGACATCGACTTGGTCAACTTCAAGGTCAGGATCCTCGACGAGACGAAGGGCACCGGCGCGATCACGCGTGTGCTGCTCGACGCTTCCGATGGCGACGAGATCTGGGGCTCGATCGGAGTGTCGGAGAACATCATCGAGTCCTCATGGGAGGCGCTCGTCGACTCGCTCGAGTACGGAATGCAGCGCAGCCGCCTGAAGACGCCGGCCTCGGCTCGTGACGCCTGAGGAATCCGCCGCGGCGCCGGGCCCCATACCCCTCGCGCGGCCCGTGATCGGGTCCGAGGAGGAGGAGCGCGTGCTCGAGGTGCTGCGCTCGGGCCGGCTTTCGCTCGGCCCGCTGTTGGCAGAGTTCGAGCGCGAGTTCGCGAAGCGTGTCGGCGCCCGGCACGCGAGCGCGGTCTCATCGGGCACCGCCGGATTGCACCTTGCCCTTCGTGCGGTCGGGGTCTCGGACGGCGATGAGGTGATCACCTCGCCGTTCTCGTTCGTGGCGAGTGCGAACGTCGCGGTCTATGAGCGGGCGCGGCCGGTGTTCGTGGACATCGACCCTGTGACTTTCAACGTCTCGGCTGACGCGGTCGCGGCGGCGGTCACCGATCGCACCGCGGCGCTACTGCCGGTTCACGTGTTCGGGTACCCAGCCGACATTGCGGCGATGGAGCCGCTTGGGCTGCCGATCGTCGAGGACGCCTGCGAGGCGCTCGGCGCGGTGTCCCCCGACGGCGTCGCGGTCGGTGCGCGCCGGCATCCGACGGTCTTCGGCTTTTACCCGAACAAGCAGCTGACGACGGGGGAGGGAGGCATGGTGTGCCTCGCCGACGCGGCGTTGAAAGAGCGGATCGACTCCGAGCGCAACCAGGGCCGCTCGCCCGACATGGGCTGGCTCGACCACGATCGGCTTGGGTTCAACTACCGCCTCTCCGACATCGCGTGCGCGCTCGGCCTGGCTCAGCTTTCGCACCTCGATGAGATGCTGGCCGGACGCGCGAGGGTGGCGTCGCTATATCGCGAGGCGCTCGATTCGGTCGAAGGACTCGATCTGCCCTGTCCCGATTCGGGCGGCGCGCAGCGCGGCTGGTTCGTGTTCGTCGTCCAGCTTCCCCGGGGGATGGATCGCGACCAGACGGTCCGCTCGCTCGCCGAGCGCGGAGTTCCGAGCAAGCCCTACTTCCCGGCGGTGCACCTGATGACGTTCTATCGCGAGCGCTTCGGTCACCGCGAGGGCGAGTTTCCAGTGTGCGAAGACGTGGCCGCTCGTTCTATCGCGCTGCCGTTCTTCGCAGAGATGACCGAGGACCAGGTCGAGCGCGTCGCTGAGGAGCTCCGGGCAGCGGTCGAATCCCCTGCGCGCGCCCGCGCCTAACATCACGCGCCCGATGTCCCGGTTTGTCGAGCCCCCGCACGATGCCTTTCGCCGCCTGAACGATTCGATCGCCTTCGATCGCAGGCTTGCTCCCTATGACGTCGAGCAGTCGCGGGCGCACACCGCCATGCTCGCGCGCGCCGGGATCATCTCCTCCTCCGACGAGGCGGCGCTGCAGAGCGCGCTCGAGCAGATCTCACGCGAGCTGGGCGACGGAACGTTTCCGTTCGAGGATGGCGACGAGGACATCCACATGGCGGTCGAGCGGCGCGTGACCGAGCTGGCCGGCCCAGCGGGCGGCAAGCTCCACACCGCGCGGTCGCGCAACGACCAGGTCGCGACCGACGTGGCGATGTTCGTACGCGAGCATGCCGGTCGAGCGGTCGACGCCGTCGTCGCGCTCGCGCGAGCCCTTCTCGACCAAGCCTCGGCACACCTCGACTGGGCGATGCCCGGCTACACACATCTCCAGCGCGCGCAGCCGGTCTACCTCGGCCACCACCTGCTCGCCTACGTGTGGATGCTGGTGCGAGACCGCGATCGGTTCCGCGCGGTCGTTTCCGGCACGAGTGCGTTGCCGCTCGGGTCCGGTGCGCTGGCGGGCGTCAACTTCGAGACAGACCGCGCATTTCTGGCCTCCGAGCTAGGGTTCGCCGAGCCCTCGCCGAACTCGATCGACGCGGTTTCCAACCGCGACTTCGTGCTCGATTACCTAGCGGCGGCCGCCGCGTGCGCGACTCACCTCTCGCGCCTGGGGGGCGAGATCGTGCTGTGGTCAAGCGAGGAGTTCGGCTTCTGCGAGCTGTCCGACGCGTGGGCGTCGGGCTCGTCGATCATGCCCCAGAAGAAGAACCCGGACGCCGCCGAGCTCCTGCGCGCCAAGGCGCCGCGCATCGCCGGTCACCTGGTCGCCTTGCACGGGGTCCTACACGGGTTGCCGCTGACCTACAACAAGGACATGCAGGAGGACAAGGAGCACCTGTTCGACGCTGTCGACACGCTCGAGCTGTGCCTCGAGGCGGCGCGGGGCATGGTCGAGTCGCTCACGTTCGACCGCGAGGCGCTGGCGCAGGCCGCGTCGGACGAATTCCTCGCCGCTACCGACATCGCAGACATGCTCGTCCGCAAAGGGATGCCGTTCCGCGAGGCACATGGGATCGTCGCGGGCGTCGTCCGGTCCGCGCTTGAGCAGGGTAAATCGCTATCGGAGCTGAGTCGCGAGGAACTGGCCAAGCACTCGCAGCTGCTCGACGAGGAGTTCTACGAACAGCTCTCGAGCTCGCACGAGCGCAAGGTCTCCGAAGGCGGAACCGCGCTCGAGCGCGTACGGGACCAGCTCGAGCAGGCGCGGACGGCGCTGTCGGGTTGACCGCGCTCGCGGAAGCCCTACCGGCGTCGTTCTACGACCGGCCGGTGCTCGAGGTAGCCCCGGAGCTGATCGGCTGCGTCGTCTCGCACGACGGATGCGCCGGCGTGATCGTGGAGGCGGAGGCCTATCACCAATCCGAGCCGGGGTCGCACGCGTACATCGGGTTGCGCCCGCGAACCCAGAACCTGTTCGGCCCGCCCGGCACGGCGTACGTCTATCGGTCGTACGGCATTCATGCGTGCATGAATGCGGTGTCCGAGGCCGAGGGCATCGGAGCGGCTGTCCTGATCCGGGCGCTCGAGCCGATCGAGGGAATCGATGCGATGTGCACGCGGCGTGGCACAGACCGTGTCGAGTCGCTGTGCTCGGGACCTGGGAAGCTCACCCAGGCGCTCGGAATCTGGCTCGATCTCGACGGCACAAGCCTCACGCGCGGGCCGATCGTGATTTCAGGGCCGCCGCCCGCCTGGCGAAACGTGAAGGTCGTGGCCGGTCCGCGGATCGGCCTCACAAAGGCGGTCGAGTTGCAGTGGCGTTATTGCGCCGTGGGAAGCCGCTGCCTTTCCCGGCGCGCGGGGTAAGCCCGCGGCTACGGGATCCCAGTCCCGCCGGTCCCACCACCGCCAGTTCCGCCGCCGGCGCCCCCACCTTGGGTGCCGCCGCCCTGAGTGCCGCCACCCTGGGTGCCACCGCCTTGGGTACCGCCCCCTTGGGTACCGCCGCCCTGAGTGCCGCCACCTGTCCCTCCGCCGGTTGTCGGCCCGGTCGGCTTGTTGCCGCCGCCGGTCCCCGTCGCGGGAGTTGTCGTGGTGCCGGCGCCGGTCGCGGCCGGGGTGGTCGTCGGCCCCGCGGGAACTACCGGCGCGGACAGCGGGGTCGTCAGGGTCGTCGTTTGGCCGTGGTTTGAGCTAGCGGCCTCCTGGGCGAGGGTCTGCAGCGCGTTCACCATGAACGCGTGCCAGATGATCGCCGGGAACGTTCCGCCCTCGACCGGCTGGCCGTTGTAGAGCGTGTTCATCGGGATCAGCTTGTTGGGGAAACCGACCCAGACCGCAACCGTCAGCTGCGGCGTCCACCCGACGAACCACGCGTCGGCGTAGTTCGTCGTCGTCCCGGTCTTACCGGAGACCGCCACGCCCGGAATTGCGGCCTGCGTAGCGGTGCCCGAGGTGACCGGTCCCTGCAGCATCTGTGCCTCTTCCTGGGCGATGGGCGCGGGGAGGATTCGCGCGGTCTGTGGGTGGTTGACCAGCTTCTGGGTCGAGCAACTAGAACAGTCGATTTCGTGGATCCCGATCGGTCCTCCAAAGAAGTCGCCCAGCTGTGGGTTCCACACCTTGAGCCCACCGGTGGCGAATGTCTCATACGCGTGGGCCATATCGAGCGGCGAGACCCCTTCGCGGAGGCCGCCGAGGATCATCGCGTAGTTATTGGAGACGGGCGAGCGGATTCCCATGTGTTTCGCGAGCGTCGCTATCCGGTCGGTGCCAACGTGGATCCCCACCTGTGCGAACACGGAGTTGTCTGAGACGTCGGTCGCCCCCTGGAGTGAGATCGAGCCGGAGTACTGGTTGCCGAAGTTGTGGACGATGAAGTGCTCTTTGCCGCCGCTGTTGGGGACGATGAAGTCCTGCGGCGCCGAGGCCCAAACAGAGTCCGGTCCGATGCCGTCCTCGAGCGCGACCGCGAGCGTGAACGGCTTGAACGCCGATCCCGGCTGGCGGTGGCCCTGCGTCGCGAGGTTGAACGGGTAGTGCTGGAAGTCCTCCTGGCCGTTGACGATCGGGCCGCCGACCATCGCGCGCACCTCGCCGGTCTTGTTGTCGATCGCGACCAGCGACGCCGTCGGCATGCCGGTTCCGTACGGAAGGACCTGCTCCACGGCCTGGTCGGCCGCCTGCTGGAGCGAGAGGTCGAGCGTCGTGTGGATCTTCAGCCCGCCGTAGAAGGCTCGGTACTGCGCGATGAACTTCTGCTGTGCGGTGGCGTGGGAGCGATAGCCCAGCGCCCGCAGGATCTGCGGCCGCAGCCAGCTCGTGAAGTACGGGGCAGCGGTCGGCTCGGCCGGCTGCTGGATGTCGTTGCTGGTGGGGAGTGGCTCGCCCAGTGCCTCGTTGTACTGCGCCTCGTCGATGTCGCGCTGATTGAGCATGTCCGTGAGCGCGATCTTCCGGCGTGCGCGCGCAGCGTCGCTGTTCGCGATCGGGTCGTACGCCGCCGGCGAGGAGATCATCCCGGCCAGCAGAGCCGCCTGCGCGGGGTCGAGGAGTTGCGCGCACTTGGGCAGCTTGAGCGTCGGCGTCGAGTCGCCGCATCTGGGTTGGCCGTTGTCGGTGGCGGCGTTGACGTCGTACCCGAGCTGCTTGCCGAAGTACACGCGCGCCGCCTGCTCGATGCCATAGGCGCCGTTGCCGAAGTAGACCGAGTTCAGGTACTGGTCCATGATCTTCGTCTTGCGCCAGCGGTGGGTGAGGTGGAACGCCAGCGCCGCCTCGCGGATCTTCTCGAACACCGTGCGGTTGTTCTGTTCGTTGAGCGCGTTCTTGACGAACTGCTCGGTGATCGTCGAGGCTCCCTGACGCGAGCCGCCGGTGACGTCGGAGAGGATCGCGCGCCCGATGCCGCGCAGGTCGATGCCGGGCTCGGTCCAGAAGCGCTTGTCCTCGACCGCGATCACGGCGTTGACCATGTTGTGCGAGATGTCCTGCCACTTGTCGAACACCGCGTGGGTCGGTGGCTCGAGGATCCCGATCAGCCGGCCGCGGTCGTCGTAGAGCGCCGAGTTCGCCGACTGATGCTGGTACTGGGGGAGGTTCTCGAGCTGCGGGATGTCCGAGGCGACGGACATCAGCATCCCGAACACCATCGAGACCAGCGCGAGCGCGCCGAATCCCGTCAGCACCGCCAGCAGCCGGAGCTTCTTGAGGCGCCGTTTAGTCTGCCGGAACGGGTCCTCGGGGCCGCCGTCACCCGACGCCGGGGGGCCGCCCCCGTTGGCGTCGCCGCCGTCACCGTTCCCATCGGCCGCCTCGAACCAATCGTCGTCCGCAGCCACCGGAGCTGGAACCCGCCCGTGGCGCGTGCGTCGCGGCCGCACCCGCGTGCCCGATCGCCCCGTGGGTCTCGTCTGAGCGGCCGTCGTTTCTCGGCCGTCGGCCTCGGGTTGGGCGCTTGCGATCTCTCGGCCCCCGGGTTGTACGAACGGAATGGCTGTGTCTAGATCATCGCTCATGCGATTGCGCAGATGACCGGCGTTTAGGCCGGTGACGTGGCCGCTGGGCCACACTGGGGGACCGCGGCGGCGAGCGTCCCCAAGCGGGCGCAGACTCTAGCATTGGCGCGCGATGGACTCCCCGTCCGCTGAGTCGCAGGCCGAGTGGCTCGAGCGCAACGCCGTCGACGCTCTTCCGGCGGGCGCGCTGGCCCAGAAAATCGCCTTGGAGCGGCCGCTCCGGGTCAAATTGGGCATCGATCCGACCGCCCCCGACATTCACCTCGGGTTCACGGTCGTGCTCCAGAAACTGCGTGAGTTCCAGGACCTCGGGCACACGGTCGTGCTGATCGTCGGCGACTACACCGCCCGCGTCGGCGATCCCAGTGGCCGGTCGGAGACGCGGCCAGTGCTCGAACCGGGCCAGATCGACGCCAACGCCAAGACCTTCCAGGAGCAGGCGCTTAAGGTGCTCGACGCAGAGCGCCTCGAGGTCAGGTTCAACAGCGAATGGCTCGACATGCGGATGGAGGAGCTGTTCAAGCTCGCGCGCACGGCGACCGTCGCGCAACTGCTCGAGCGCGATGACTTCTCCAAGCGCTTCGCGGCCCAAGAGCCGATATCGGTTCTCGAACTCCTCTATCCGCTGCTTCAGGGTTATGACTCGGTGGCGGTGGAAGCCGACCTCGAGCTCGGTGGGACAGACCAGAAATTCAATCTGCTGCTCGGCCGCGACATCCAACGGGCGTATGGCCAGCCCGAGCAGGTGATCCTGACGATGCCGATCCTGCCCGGCACCGACGGCGAGCGCAAGATGTCCAAGTCGTTCGACAACTACATCGGTGTGACCGAGGCGCCGGGGGAGATTTACGGCAAGACGCTCAGCATCCCCGATTCTGCGCTCGACTCCTGGTACACGCTGCTGCTCGACTCGTCGCCGCCGGCCGAGCTTGGCCCCCGGGACGCCAAGCGTGCGCTGGCGCGGGCGCTGGTCGAGCGCTTCTGGGATGCGGATGCGGCGGAGGAGGCCGAGCGCCAGTTCGACCACGTGCATCGCGACCGCGGATTCCCCGAGGACATGCCGTTCGTCGACTGGCCTGCGTCGGTGTCCGAGGTCCACCTGCCGGCGCTAATCCAGCGGGCATTCGGGATCTCAACGTCCGAGGCGCGTCGTCAGCTCTCTCAGCAGGGCGTGCGGCTCGACGGCGAGCCCGTTGCGAACGGATCTCTCGATATACCGGCCGACGAGGTAGCCGGCAAGGTGCTCCAGCTCGGCAAGCGTCGCTTCGCGCGCGTACGCGTAACTGATGACGCGGCGCCGCTCGCGTGACCGTTCACGGCGGCCTGCTGCGCTTGGACACGCCCGGGAACGGGCATGTCGTCGACCTCACCGAGGGCGTGGCACGGATCGTCCGGACGGCTGGGGTGGACCGGGGGCTCGTGACCGTGTTCGCGGTCGGCTCGACGGTTGCCGTCACGACCATGGAGCACGAACCGGGCGGAGTCCAC
This sequence comes from uncultured Actinomycetes bacterium, assembly GCA_963795505.1. GTDB lineage: Bacteria > Actinomycetota > Thermoleophilia > Solirubrobacterales > Solirubrobacteraceae > Palsa-465. Next base: position 555,237 of record CAWCIB010000008.1, on the reverse strand, counting down.
GACCTTCAGGCGCTGCTCGAACGCCTGATTCCGGCGCGCGATGACTATGAGCACAACGTGCGCAACCACGACACGAACGCCCACGCGCATCTGCGAGCCGCGGTGATCGGGGCTTCGGAGACGATCCCCGTCGTAGACGGCCAACTCGCGCTTGGAACCTGGCAGCAGATCGTGCTCGTTGATTTCGATGATCGGCCCCGGAACCGGACGGTTACGGTTCAGGTGGTCTCCTAGCTGGGTTCTGACAAGCTTCGTCTGGGCTCGTGCTCGACCTCGGAGCCACCGACCCGCGGCCGTCCGAAGTCGCCCTCGCAACGCCGCGATCCGGCGCTATACTCGTCGGTCCGCCCCGAGGCGGATGTGTTTCTAGTGCCTCGAGGCCAGCTTCCGGGAAAGGAGCCACCTTTCCTGAAGAGGTGCCCGGTCTTTGAAAACTCAACAGCATGCGCACCCTCGGCCGACCCTCGGCCGGGAGTGTGTCCAGGTTCGACGCCACCGCTCGATCGGCCTCTGGCCCTCGATCGGTGGTGCCAAGATTGACCCCGTCTTGCGCCTGAGGCTCATTTGTGTACTCGAGTCTCAGCTAATTGGCGCAAGGGCCTGATCCCACCAGGGACAGGCCCGGAGGAATGCCCGACGCTCGGGCATTGCCTTTGGCGACTCTTTGTGAAGGTCGGGCAGCTTTGCCCGGCCAGCAGTTCTTCACGGAGAGTTTGATCCTGGCTCAGGACGAACGCTGGCGGCGTGCCTAACACATGCAAGTGGAGCGACGAACCAGGCTTCGGCCTGGGGCAAAGCCGCGAACGGGTGAGTAACACGTGGGTAACCTGCCCTGATGATCGGGACAACCCGAGGAAACTCGGGCTAATACCGAATGTGCCCTCCGGCCATAAGGCTGCTGGGGAAAGGAAGCTTCGGCCTCCGCATCGGGATGGGCCCGCGGCCCATTAGCTTGTTGGTGAGGTAACGGCTCACCAAGGCAACGATGGGTAGCTGGTCTGAGAGGACGATCAGCCACACTGGGACTGAGACACGGCCCAGACTCCTACGGGAGGCAGCAGTGGGGAATCTTGCGCAATGCGCGGAAGCGTGACGCAGCAACGCCGCGTGGGGGAAGAAGGCCTTCGGGTTGTAAACCCCTTTCAGTTGGGACGAAGCTCCGTCGGTTAATAGCCGGCTGGAGTGACGGTACCTTCAGAAGAAGCCCCGGCTAACTACGTGCCAGCAGCCGCGGTAATACGTAGGGGGCTAGCGTTGTCCGGAATCATTGGGCGTAAAGAGCGTGTAGGCGGCTCGGCAAGTCCGCTGTGAAAGTCCAGGGCTCAACCCTGGAATGCCGGTGGAAACTGTCGAGCTAGAGTCCGGAAGAGGTGAGTGGAATTCCTGGTGTAGCGGTGAAATGCGCAGATATCAGGAGGAACACCAATGGCGAAGGCAGCTCACTGGGACGGTACTGACGCTGAGACGCGAAAGCGTGGGGAGCAAACAGGATTAGATACCCTGGTAGTCCACGCCGTAAACGATGGGCACTAGGTGTGGGGGGTGTCGACTCCCTCCGTGCCGACGCTAACGCATTAAGTGCCCCGCCTGGGGAGTACGGCCGCAAGGCTAAAACTCAAAGGAATTGACGGGGACCCGCACAAGCAGCGGAGCATGTGGTTTAATTCGACGCGACGCGAAGAACCTTACCTGGGCTTGACATGTCTCTGACAGCTGTGGAAACACAGTCTCCCTTCGGGGCAGAGTCACAGGTGGTGCATGGCTGTCGTCAGCTCGTGTCGTGAGATGTTGGGTTAAGTCCCGCAACGAGCGCAACCCCCGTCGCATGTTGCCAGCATTTAGTTGGGGACTCATGCGAGACTGCCGGTGACAAACCGGAGGAAGGTGGGGATGACGTCAAGTCATCATGCCCCTTATGTTCAGGGCTACACACGTGCTACATTGGCGCGTACAGAGGGTTGCGATACCGCGAGGTGGAGCGAATCCCTTAAAGCGCGTCTCGGTTCGGATTGCAGGCTGAAACTCGCCTGCATGAAGGCGGAGTTGCTAGTAATCGCGGATCAGCACTGCCGCGGTGAATACGTTCCCGGGTCTTGTACACACCGCCCGTCACACCATGGGAGCGGGCAACACCCGAAGCCGGTCGCCTAACCCTTTTGGGAGGGAGCCGTCGAAGGTGGGGCTCGTGACTGGGGTGAAGTCGTAACAAGGTAGCCGTAGCGGAAGCTGCGGCTGGATCACCTCCTTTCTAGGGAGCCCTTCAAGGGCACCGACCGCACGTCTGCTCGTCGCCTGAGCTCTCGAGCTCCGCGGCGATGCCGGCGATGCAGTCGGCCACTAGAACGTCGACCGAATCTGGCCAGGTCCGCGCTGTGGATTGTCCGCAGCGACGTGACTCGCATGCTGTTGAGTTTTGAGAGACCGGCGCGCACTCGAGCGCGTTCTGCCTCTTCGCGGACCTTGAAAACTGCACAGCAGCCAATGAAACGGGTATCACCGGGTGAGGGCCGTAAGGCTCTCTCCCAGATCACCGTCAAGATAGTAAGGGCACATGGTGGATGCCTTGGCACCAAGAGTCGATGAAGGGCGTGAACGGCTGCGATAAGCCGCGGAGAGGCGCTGAATAGCCTGTGAACCGCGGATGCCCGAATGGGGAAACCCAGCGCCGGTAATGCGGCGTTATCCCGCGCTGAACACATAGGCGCGGCGAGGACAAGCGGGGGAAGTGAAACATCTCAGTACCCCGAGGAAAGGAAATCAACCGAGACTCCCTGAGTAGTGGCGAGCGAAAAGGGAAATAGCCCAAACCCGATGCGTGTAAGCGGCCATGCGTTGCGCGTCGGGGGTTGTAGGACGTCTGGTCCGGATCGTGGCCGATCCGGCGGAAGTTACAAAGCTGCGTGGTAGTCGAAGCATGTGGAACCATGCACCACAGAGGGCAATCGTCCCGTAGGCGAAACCGCGCAACCTTCCGCAGATGTTCCTGAGTAAGTCCGCACCCGTGAAACGCGGACTGAACCTGGGGGGACCACCCTCCAAGGCTAAGTACTCCTTGGTGACCGATAGCGGACTAGTACCGTGAGGGAAAGGTGAAAAGTACCCCGGAAGGGGAGTGAAATAGTACCTGAAACCACGTGCCTACAAGCGGTGGGAGCGGCCTCGTGCCGTGACCGCGTGCTTTTTGCATAACGAGCCGGCGAGTTACTCGTCTGCGGCGAGGTTAAGCGATGAGCGAAGCCGTAGCGAAAGCGAGTCCGAATAGGGCGTCATAGTCGCGGGCGGTAGACCCGAAGCTGAGCGAGCTACCCATGGGCAGGTTGAAGCGGGGGTAAGACCTCGTGGAGGACCGAACCGACCTAGGTTGAAAACTGGGCGGATGACCTGTGGGTCGGAGTGAAAGGCTAATCAAGCTCAGTGATATCTGGTTCTCTCCGAAATATATTTAGGTATAGCCTCGGATAAATTCCGTGGCGGCCGTAGAGCACTGTTTGGACTAGGGGCCCTACCAGGTTACCGACTTCAGGCAAACTCCGAAGACCGTCACGGTTACTCCGGGAGTCAGTTGCTGGGGGATAAACTTCAGCGTCAAAAGGGAAACAGCCCAGACCGCCAGCTAAGGTCCCTAAGTACTAGCTAAGTGGGAAACGATGTTCGAATGCCCAGACAACCAGGAGGTTGGCTTAGAGGCAGCCACCCTTGAAAGAGTGCGTAACAGCTCACTGGTCAAGTGTTCGAGCGCGGACAATGTAACGGGGCTCAAGCTAGTCACCGAAGCTGCGGGTGTGTGAAGCCTTCGGGCCGATCACGCGGTAGGAGAGCGTTCCGGCGCCAGTGAAGCGGCGGCGTAAGCCAGTCGTGGAGGCGCGGGAAGTGAGAATGCCGGCATGAGTAACGAAAGAGGGGTGAGAATCCCCTCCACCGATTGCCCAAGGATTCCTGAGTAAAGTTCCTCTGCTCAGGGTTAGTCGGGACCTAAGGCGAGGCCGCAAGGCGTAGTCGATGGCCAACGGGTTGATATTCCCGTACCACGTCGCCTCCGTTTGACCGATTGGGGAGACGAGGAAGGCTATGGGAACCCAGGCGATGGTTGCCCTGGGGTAAGCATGTAGGGGTGGCTCTAGGCAAATCCGGAGCCGCATAACCCGAGGTGCGATGCCAGCTGGCTCTAAGCCGGCGAGTCCCGGATGCCATGCCTCCGAGAAAATCCTCTAGGGAGGAAGCGCGTGCCCGTACCAAAACCGACACAGGTGGGCAAGTGGAGAACACTAAGGTGATCGAGATAACCCTCGTTAAGGAACTCGGCAAAATCGCCCCGTAACTTCGGGATAAGGGGCGCCTCAGTAGGGTGAAGCCCCTCGCGGGTGGAGCCCGAGAAGGCCGCAGTGAATAGGTTCAAGCGACTGTTTACCAAAAACACAGGTCTCTGCTAAGTCGTAAGACGACGTATAGGGGCTGACGCCTGCCCGGTGCCGGAAGGTTACGTGGAGGTGTTAGGGCTTCGGCTCGAAGCACCGAAACTAAGCCCCGGTAAACGGCGGCCGTAACTATAACGGTCAATTGAGAGGCTGTTACAAAATTCAGCTATATGCTGGGACACCTGAGTATCCCGCACTACTAGTACCGTCCGATGCGGGCGATACAGTGACAATGTGTCGGGTGCAGACAATCAGCAGGAAAGGCTCCGGCGTTGCCGGAGAATCCTCAGAGGCCATACGCTGAACGATCCTCATGGCGAGGATCGAAGAGATGGTCCGACCTCCATGGCGACATGGAGAGCTAGGCGGAACCGAAACGACCTAGCCACGCAGCACGGCTGCGGAGTAACAACGGTGCCTAAGGTAGCGAAATTCCTTGTCGGGTAAGAACTACTTGCCCCGCCGCTCCGTGAGGAGCGGCCGAGTACCGGCTCATATCGGGGAAGCCCTAGCGACTACGGTCGTGGGTAATCCCGAGGGAAGTCCTAGTGACCCTAGTGACCCCGTAACGACTGATCCGAAAGGAGAGGCGGGTCGCGATGCCGCTGGTTTGCGGCGAAGGAGCGACCTGCAATACGCCGGCCCTCATCATGACAAGGCAGCCTATGGAGAAAGAGTTCCGCTGGACCCCTGGTTCGTCAGTGGGCTTACGGAGGGCGAAGGATGCTTCTGCATCTCATTCGCACTACGCAGCAAGCTGGTGACTGGCGTCGAGGTCCGTCCCTCGTTCTCGCTTTCGCTGAACGAGAAGGACCTGATGCTGCTCAGGGATCTACAGACGTTCTTTGGATGCGGATGGATCCGGGAGTCGAAGTCCGATCGCACCTACAAGTATGAGGCGCGAGCGGTCGCCGATCTCCTTGATCCAATCATTCCGCATTTCGAGCGCCATCCTCTACGGGGAAGCAAGGCGAAGAGCTTTGCGGCGTTCGCGGACGTCTGCCGGATGATCGAGCAAGGCGATCACCTGCGGCGGGACGGCATTTGCCAGATCATTGAGATCGCTTACGAGATGAATCTCGGCAAGCGGCGACTGGTGAAGGCTGATCTCCTAAGGGCGCTGATGAGGTGAAGGGATAGTCTGCGCCTCTGGTAACAGGGGATGAACGCGAAGTTCCGACCTGCACGAATGGCGTAACGACTTGAACGCTGTCTCAACGAGGGGCTCGGTGAAATTGCAATCTCGGTGAAGATGCCGAGTACCCGCGGCTAGACGGAAAGACCCCGTGAACCTTTACTACAACCTGGTATTGGGGTTCGATGCATTTCGCTCAGGATAGGTGGGAGACTTGGAAGCGCCGGCTGCGGCTGGCGTGGAGTCAACCTTGAGATACCACCCTTGATGTATTGGATCTCTAACGGTGCGCCGTGAATCCGGGCGCCGAACAGTGCCAGGCGGGTAGTTTGACTGGGGCGGTCGCCTCCCAAAATGTAACGGAGGCGCGCAAAGGTTCCCTCAGCACGGTCGGAAATCGTGCGTAGAGTGTAAAGGCAGCAAGGGAGCTTGACTGCGAGACCGACAGGTCGAGCAGGTGCGAAAGCAGGCCTTAGTGACCCGGCGGTAGCAAGTGGAAGCGCCGTCGCTCAACGGACAAAAGGTACTCCGGGGATAACAGGCTTATCGGGCCCAAGAGTCCACATCGACGGCCCGGTTTGGCACCTCGATGTCGGCTCGTCGCATCCTGGGGGGGAAGTACCTCCCAAGGGTTGGGCTGTTCGCCCATTAAAGCGGTACGCGAGCTGGGTTCAGAACGTCGTGAGACAGTAGACCATTGCTGTCTATAAATCTGGCTATATGCTGGGAACTCCGAGTATCCGGCGCTACTCGCCGCCTTGTGCGGCAGTGAGAATGCGTCCGGTGCGGACAATCAGCAGGGAAGTCTTCGTGACCCCTCAGAGACTGTACGCCGGACGGAAGGGTGGACCTTCCGAAGATACAGTCCGAGCTGCATGGCGACATGCAGAGTCAGGCAGAAATGTCCTGGCCCTCACCGGTGCAATCTTGCACGGGTGGGAGTAACAACACTGTCGGTCCCTATCTGCCGTGGGCGTTGGAGAGTTGAGAGAATTCGTCCCTAGTACGAGAGGACCGGGATGAACGCACCTCTGGTGTATCTGTTGTCCTGCCAAGGGCACTGCAGGTTAGCTACGTGCGGATCGGATAACCGCTGAAGGCATCTAAGTGGGAAGCCGGCCTCGAGATGAGCTCTCCCATCCCCTTGAGGGAGTAAGACCCCTGGAAGATGACCAGGTTGATAGGCCAGATCTGGAAGCACGGTGACGTGTGAAGGAGACTGGTACTAATGGGTCGAGGGCTTGACGGATGATTTTCATTCGTGATGCCCGTTCATTGGCGCTGTGTAGTTTTGAGGGTCCGCTGAGGCGGTCTCTACCGGTTTCCGGTGGCTATGGCGAGGGGGAAACACCTCTTCCCATTCCGAACAGAGCAGTTAAGCCCCTCAGCGCCGATGGTACTTGGCTCGCAAGGGCCTGGGAGAGTAGGTCGCCGCCGGTTTTTCTCACTAACTAAGCCCGGCGCCCGCCCCAGAGGCGGGGCGCTGGCGTGCGATGAACGCTGCAACGTCCCGCACCGTGGCACCCCACATACGGGGGTCGCGAGCGAGTCTCTCGCAGACGGCGTCCAGAACGACATCGGACACCGCAAGATCGCCATTCGGTTCGCCGGGACTGCGGGACTCAGCGACACCGTGTGCGACGAGCACGAGCCAGGCACCCACATCGGCCGCGGCGTCGAGCTCGGAAAGCAAATCCTCGGCAGTCCTGCAGTCCATCGCGACGCCGGGCACCTGGGCGAGATCGACCAAAGACGGGTCGGCGGGGTCTTCGGCTAGGTATCCGCGTCCGGCCAGGAACCGGCGCGCAACCAATGGCACATAGCTCGCCGTCGTCTCGCCGCGTCCGATGAACGTCTGGCCGCACGGATACGCAAACGTCGAGGGGACGCTCCCGATGATGCGTTCAATCGCCGCGCTCGCCTCCGCGAGCTCGCGATCCATGGCTTCAAGCGTGTAATCCTCGAGCGCGTTGTCTCGTGACCACGGGCGGTTGGCCGAACACGGATGCGTTGCCGTGTGATTACCAATCTCGTGTCCGTCACCCGCCATGCGCGACCAGTCGTCTGCCCGCGCCTGGAAAGACGGGAGACTCACGTAGAAAGTCGCCGGAATCCCGCGAGCGGCAAGGATCGGCGCGCCTATGTCGAGCTGTGACTCACGGGCGTCATCGAACGTCAAGCTGACTGCCGCCAGGGCCCCGTTCGGCCATCTCATCGCGTTCGCAATCCTACGGTCCCGGACGACTGGCTCTGCGGCGAGCCGCAGTAGGCTGGCGCCGGTGCCCGGATGCACAGCGTGATCGAGTTCTTCCGCCGTAACCCGCAGGCGTTGGTGCTGCTCATCATCTGCGTCGTCCTCGGTGTGGGGACGTTCATCGCGATCCTGATCGCGATCGGCAGCTCGTCCAACCAGACCGGTCCCGGCTACCCGAACGGCGTCGTGAGCGCGGTTCAGGTTCTCGTCAGCGTCGTCGGACGCTGAGCGCCGCGCACCGGCGAGATGCAGCACGCAGCGCGAGGCGGGACCGAGCCCGGGCGCCGCTCGCGCTCCCAGCGCAACGGCACGCGATGCGGATGGGGGGCAGGAGGGTCGCCAAGGACGTCGTTCAATGCGGAATCAATGATGGAAAGTAGTCGGAACATATGTTCGTCAGACTATGAACGGCCTCGGATGGCCTGCAAGACCCGTTGCAGGAAGCAGCCCGGGAGCACCCGGAAGCCCATGGCGGGAGGTCCTCTACGCCGCGGTCCCAAGCGACGACCACACCTCGAGCTTGGTGCGAACCCGCTCGATCACCGCGTCGGTGAACTCGGTTGTGCCCGTATGGCCACCGAGGTCTGGAGTCTTGATGCCCGCGCCGACAGTCTCGAGCGCGGCCTCATAGATCGCGCGCGAGGCACGCTCAGCATCCGCGCCATGACGGTCTGCGGCCTGGCGCAGGAGCGCTCCGCACGCCAGGATCATCGCCAGCGGGTTCGCGAGGTCCTTGCCCTCGAGCGCAGGAGCCGTGCCGTGCGGCGCCTCGGCCATCGCAACGGTCACGTTGTAGTCCGTGTCGAATGCCAGCAGCACGGACTCGGCGCCGGCGATCGATCCGAACATCGGCAGCACCAAATCGGACAGACAGTCGCCGTCGCGATTCAGCGCCGGAATCACGAGCGGCGCATCGGTCGCGCCAGACAGCAGCCCCGCGTAGGTCGCATCGATCAGCACCGGTTGATAAGCGACGCCAGGATGGCGTTCGGCCGCCTCGTCCAGCTCCTCCTTGAGCATGCCCTCATACACGGGCGACACCGTCCACTTGGGCCCGCCATACACGCGCGCGTGCATCTTCTCGGCCGTCCGAAATGCGAACTCGGCCACCGCCCGGCACGTCGACCGCGTGATCCGCTCGGTCCGAAACGCGACCTCGTCCGCCGCCCCAGCGCTGCCCTCCCGCCGCTCCGAAGCCCCGTACGCGTCCTCCACCGCCATGCGCACTACCGAGATCGGGAAATGCACGCCCGCCAGCGGCGTCACGCCGGGAAGACGCCGGCCGGTGCGAACGATCACTTTGCCGTCGAGCGCCTCGCGCAGGATTCGGTTCGGGGAGCCGACATCGTCAGCTCCCTCAGGGGTAATCGTCGCCGCCTTCAGTCCCAGGCCTGCTGAGCGCATCGCGCCGGCTGCCTCGGTCACGACCTTGTTCGAGCTCGCGCGGCGGCTATCAAGCGACAGGTCGAACCGCTGGAGCGAAAGGTCCAGTGAGAGCAAATTGGGGTCGAGCACCCGGACCGCCTGCTCGAGCAGCTCCTGGCCCGTCTGGTCGCCCTCGAGTACGACGACCTCGATCGTGTCGGTCATGCCGGCTGCGGATCGTCAGCGAGAAGGTTGGGCGCGTTCGCCAGCGCGTCGATCACGATCGCAAGATGCTCGTCGAAGTCGACGCCCAGCTCAGAGGCACCGTGGCGCAGCTCGTCCCGATTCACCGCGGCCGCAAACGACGGCTGCTTGAGCTTCTTCTTGACCGACTTGGGGGTCATCCCCTGAAGCCCATCGGGGCGGACATAAGCGCACGCGAGCACGAACCCCGACAGCTCGTCGACGGCGTAGAGCGCCTTCTCCATCGGCGCCTCCCGCGGGACTCCCATGAAGTCGGCATGGGACGCGACGGCCCTCACGAGCTCGGGTGGGTATCCCCGCGTCTCTAACTCGGCGATGCCGTAGCGGGGATGGCCTGTGTCGAGATCGGGATAGCGCTCGTAATCGAGGTCGTGCAGCAGCCCCGTGACGCCCCACAGCTCGGGGTCGGCGTCGAATCGCGGTGCGTACGCGCGCATCCCCGTTTCGACCGCCAGCGCGTGGCGCCGCAATGAGGCTGACTGCGTCCATTCGCAGAGCAGGTCCCAAGCCTCTTGGCGCGAAACCTTCGTCTGCATGGCTGTTACCCTAGCCGAGGCGAGGAGGTCCGCTACGACCCCGCCGCCGGTGCCACCGGCGAGGGTCCCACCGATTCCCATGGAGAAGTTCGTCATTGAAGGCGGCGTGCCCCTCTCGGGCACAATCGTCCCGGCCGGCAACAAGAACGGCGCATTGCCGATCCTGGCCGCCTGCCTGCTGACCGAGGACGAGGTCGTGCTGCGCAACGTCCCGCGGATCGCGGACGCCGAGGCCATGACGCTGCTGCTCGAATCGCTCGGTGCCCACGTTGAGTGGCTCGACGACGGGGAGGTTTCGATCGACGCATCGGGCGTCGACCGCTTCGACGTCGACCGCGTGCTGGCGGAGCGGATTCGTGCCTCGTTCCTGCTCGCGGGACCGCTGCTGGCGCGTTTCGGTCATGCGCACATGCCGCCCCCGGGCGGCGACGTGATCGGGCGCCGCCGGCTCGACCCTCATCTCGATGCATTCCGCGCGCTCGGCGCGACGGTCGAGCACAATCGCGACATCAAGATCGAGGCGCCGCTCGGACTGAGCCCATGCGACTTCCTGATGGACGAGCCGTCGGTGATGGCGACCGAGAACGCACTGATGGCCGCGTCGCTCACCAACGGGCCAACCGTGATCCGCAACGCTGCGTCGGAGCCCCATGTCCAGGACCTCGCTCGGATGCTCGTCGCGATGGGGGCGAGCATCGATGGCATCGGCTCGAACGTGATGACCGTCCACGGGCTGCGCCGCCTGCGCGGTTGCACGCACACGATCGCGCCGGACCACATCGAGATCGCCTCGTTCATGGCGCTCGCCGGCGTCACCGGGGGCGAGCTGCTGGTCAGGAACACGGTTCCCGAGGATCTGCGGATGATCCGACTGGTGTTCGAGCGGCTCGGGCTTCACTCAGAGCTCCGCGGCGCCGACGTCTTGGTCCCGGGTGGTCAGAAGCTCGTGATCCGCAACGACTCGGGCGGCCACACGCCGAAAGTCGAGAGCGGACCGTGGCCGTCGTTCCCCGCCGACCTGACGAGCATCGCGCTTGCGCTCGCCACTCAAGCGGAGGGCTCGGTGATCATCCACGAGAAAATGTTCGAGAACCGCCTCTTCTTCACCGACAAGCTCCAGGTGATGGGCGCTGCGATCACGATCTGCGACCCCCATCGTGCGATCGTCGTCGGTCCCCGGCGGCTGCGTGGCGAGCGCGTCGAGTCACCAGATATCCGCGCGGGGATGGCGATGCTGATGGCCGCCCTGTGCGCCGACGGCGTCACCCAGATCGGCAACATCCGCCAGATCGACCGCGGGTACGAGCGGATCGACGAGCGCCTCCGCGCGCTCGGGGCGCGCATCCAGCGCCTGGACGACGTGCCCGTCCACGTATAAACGGGCCCCGAGGCCTCAGATGATCGACCGGATTCCGAACGGAACACGCGACGTCCTGCCCGACGAGATGCGCGAGCTGCGGGCGCTGACCGAGCGCGTCCGAGCTGTCTTTGACCAGGCCGGCTACGGCGAGGTCTACACGCCGGCGCTCGAGTACGAGGCGGCGTTGCCTGGCTGGCGCGCCAATCCGCGACCCGCGTACCGGATGTTCGACGAGCAGGGCCAGGTGCTCGTCCTCCGCTCCGATATGACCGTTCCGATCGCGCGGCTGGTGGCGACGCGCTACGCGAACGTCGACCCCCCGATGCGGTTCTGCTACTTCGCGCACCTTTACCGGGGAGTGCGGCCCCAGCGCGGCCAGTCGCGTGAGCTGCTGCAAGCGGGTGTCGAGCTGATCGGCTCGGCCGCGCCGGAGGGCACCGCGGAGGTCCTCACCTTGCTGTGCGACGCGCTCGATGCCGCCGGCCTGAAGACCTACCGCGTCGGACTTGGGGATGCCTCGCTCTACCCGGCTCTCCTCGACGCGATCGGCGTCGACGAAGCTCTCCACGAGCGGATCCTCGGCGAGCTGGCCGTCGGCGACTTCGTCGGCGTCGAGCGCGAAGTTCGCGAGCTAGACCTCGCACCAGAGGACGCTGACCTGCTCCTGCGCGTGCCCCAAATTCGCGGCGGTCCCGAGGTGCTCGAGGGACTCTCGGGCCCGCTCGAGGCGGCGGCCACCGGCATTCGTGCCGTCCACGGGCTGCTCTCGGCCCAGGTCGCCGAGCGCGTGATCTTCGACCTCGGGCTGGTGCGCAGCCTCGGCTACTACACGGGCGCCGTATTCCAGATCTACGACCCGGCGCATGGGGTTCCGATCGGCTCCGGCGGGCGCTACGACGAGCTGCTTCAGAGCTTTGGCCGACCACTGCCGGCGGTCGGGTTCGCGCTCAACGTCGAACGGCTGCACATCGCGCTGACGGGGGAGGAACGCATTGGCTGACCTCCGCATAGCCGTGCCGCGCGGCGCGCTCTTCGGTGACACTCTCGATCTGCTCGATCGCCTCGGCTTCGACACCGCCGAGGTGCGCACGAACGATCGCAAGCTGCTGTTCGACGAGGTAGGGCTCGTGACGATGCGGCCCTCGGATGTCCCCACCTACGTCGAGGCGGGGGCGGCCGATATCGGCATCACCGGTAAGGACGTCCTGATGGAGCAATCCGAGCGCGAGGTATACGAGCTGCGCGACCTCTCCTATGGACGTTGCCGGATGGTGCTGGCGACAGTCGCCGATGAGGATCGCGCGACAGAGGCGCTCCGGCGCCTGGGCGTGATGCGGATCGCGACCAAGTACCCGCGCGTCGCGGCGCGGCACTTCCAGCACACCGGCCGTCAGGCCGAGATCGTCGAGGTCAAGGGCTCGGTCGAGCTGGCGCCGCTGACGGGGCTGGTCGAGGGCATCGTCGACCTCACGGCGAGCGGCGCCACGCTGCGCGAGAACGGCCTCGTTGTGCGCGAGGAGATTGCCGAATCGACCGCGCGCTTGATCGCCAACCCCGTGGCGCACAAGCTCAAGGCGCGCGCGCTCGAGGAGCTGCTGGAGCGCCTCGATGCGCACTGAGCGCTTCGAGTTCACAGGACGTGCCGACGAGCTCGCCCGCGAGCTGCGGGCGCTGGTGCCCGCGCCCGAATCGGTCGCGCCAGCCGTCGCGGAGATCATCGCCGGCGTGCGCGCGGGCGGCGATCGGGAACTGGCCGAATACACGCGACGGTTCGATGCGCCCGCGCCGCTCATCGTCGATGAGGACGACCTCGAGCGCGCGCTGAGCGCTCTCGACGCGTCCGTCAGAGGCGGCCTCGAGCTGGCGACCGACAACGTGCGCCGCGTCGCCCAGGCTCGGCTCGAAGACGAACGGGTCGTGGAGTTCGGCTCCCACAAGGTCACGCTTCGCAGTGCGCCGGTGCGGCGGGCGGCCGTGTATGTCCCGGGCGGCCGGGCTCCGTATCCCAGCACGGTCGTGATGGGCGCCGTCACTGCCCAGGTCGCGGGCGTGGGGGAGACAGTGGTTGCCTCACCGCCGCCGGTCGACGACGTCGTGCTGGCCGCCTGCCGGCTGGTGGGTGTCGCGCGGGTCTACCGCATGGGCGGCGCCCAGGCGATCGCCGCGCTTGCCCACGGGACCGAGTCGGTCCGGGCGGTCGACGTGATCGTTGGACCGGGGAATCTGTACGTCCAGGAGGCCAAACGACAAGTCTCGGACCAGGTTGGGATCGACGGCTTTGCCGGCCCAAGCGATCTGGTCGTGATCGCCGACGGTGGCGCCGATCCGGAGCTCATCGCCCTGGACCTGGCGGCCCAGGCTGAGCACGGGCCGGGAACCCTCGTCGTCGCTGTGTCTGCGTCTGACGTGCTGCTCGAACGCATCGCCGATCTCCTGCATGACGCAGCGGACACAGGCGCGTCGGCCGCCGTGGTGAGGTCCGGCGTCCGCGAGGCCCTTGAGCTCTCGGAGGCGTTCGCGCCCGAGCACCTCCAGCTCGTGGGAGCGCAGGCCGAGGCACTCGCGGGCGAAGTCACGCGGGCCGGGTGTTTGTTCGTCGGTCACGGCGCCGGCACCGCGTTTGGCGACTACGTTGCGGGCTCGAACCACGTGCTGCCGACCAACGGGGCGGCGCGCTTCGCCTCAGGACTCTCGCCGCAGACGTTCCGCCGCCACTTCTCACAGGTCGGGATCGGAGACGCTGCGGGGCTGGCGCCGGCGGGAGCGGCCGTGGCGCGAGCCGAGGGGTTTGAGCTCCACGCACGCTCGATGGAAGCGCGCATCCGAGACAATGAGTCATCGATATGAGCCGCAGCGCCGAAATCGATCGCCAGACCGCCGAGACCGACGTCCGCGTCAGCCTTGCGCTAGACGGCGCCGGCGACGGAGTGCGTGAGACCGGCGTGGGTTTCTTCGACCACATGCTCGACCTGCTTGCCCGGCACGCCCGGCTCGATCTGACTGTGAATGCGACCGGGGACCTCGAGACGGGCGCGCATCACACGGTTGAGGACATCGGCATCTGCATCGGCAAGGCGCTCGACGAAGCGCTTGGTGAGCGGGCCGGCATCGTCCGCTTCGGTCAGGCGACGGTGCCGATGGATGAGTCGCGCGCGTCCTGCGCGATCGACATCTCGGGTCGTGGCTTGTGCGTGTTCGAAGCGACATTGCCTCCCGGCGCGATTGGCAACTTCGACCACGAGCTGGCCGAGGAGTTCTTCCGCGCCTTCGCGAGCAACGCCAAGCTGACGCTGCACGTCACCGCCGAGCGCGGCACGAACGCGCACCACGTCATAGAGGCGGCGTTCAAGTCATTCGCGCGGGCGCTGCGCGACGCGGTTGCGCTCGATCCGACCGAGCGCGGCGTGCCCAGCACGAAAGGAGTGCTGACGTGATCGCGGTCGTCGACTATGGGATGGGCAATCGCCGTTCGGTCGAGAAAGCGCTCGAGCATGTAGGTGCAACGGCCCTGATCACGCGCGACCACGAGCAGCTTCAGGCCGCCGACGGGCTGGTCATCCCCGGGGTCGGAGCCTTCCCGTCAGCAATGCGGAGGCTTGAGGAGTTCGGCCTATCCGGCCCGATTCGCGCACGGGCCAGCGCCGGCGTACCCGTGCTGGGCCTTTGCCTCGGGATGCAGCTGCTGTTCGAGCGCTCCGAGGAGCTCGAACCGACCGAGGGTCTCGGCCTGATCGAGGGCGAGGTGACGCCGCTCAGAGCAAGCGGTCTGCGGATTCCCCACATCGGTTGGAATGACGTGTCGTTCCATCGTGAGGTGGAGTTGACAGCTAGCCTGCCCGCGAACGGCTGCGCCTTCTACCACGTGCACTCATTCGCGGTACGACCGACTCGACCCGAGGATGTGGTTGGGACCACCGAGTACGGAGAGCACTTCG
Organism: uncultured Actinomycetes bacterium; assembly: GCA_963795505.1. Classification (GTDB taxonomy): domain Bacteria; phylum Actinomycetota; class Thermoleophilia; order Solirubrobacterales; family Solirubrobacteraceae; genus Palsa-465. Next base: position 539,973 of record CAWCIB010000008.1, on the reverse strand, counting down.
CGACGATCGTGGCGCGCGACTCCGTGATGGGCGTTCAGTTCCACCCGGAGAAGTCGTCGGCTCAAGGCTTGCAGATGCTGGGCAACTTCGCCCGCCTGTGTGCGCGCGCACCAATGCGCGCATGATCCTGCTGCCGGCTGTCGACATCCTCGAAGGCAAGGCGGTTCGGCTCACGGGCGGGGAATTCGACTCTCAGACCGTGTACGACGCCGACCCTCGCGACGCGGCGCTGCGCTGGATCGAACAGGGCGCTCGTGCTCTGCACGTTGTGGACCTCGATGGCGCACGAACCGGCACGCCCTCCAACCTGGAGCACGTCGAGCGGATCGCATCGAGCGTCGGGGTGCCTGTCCAGCTGGGAGGCGGGCTGCGAACGATCGAGGCAGTCAACGCCGCTCTGGCAGCCGGCGCTGCCCGCATCATCCTCGGAACCGCCGCGTACCGAGACGTGGATTTCCTGGACGAAGTCGTGTCGGAGCATCGCGACAAGGTCCTCGTGTCGGTCGACGCACGCAACGGCCGCCTGGCCGCATCGGGTTGGACGGAGCAGACGGACATCCCGGTGGAGTCCGTCGTGCGGACGCTCGGTGCTCGCGGCGTGCGGAGGTTCGTGTACTCGAGCATCGATCGCGATGGCCTGCTGGGCGGGCCCGATCTCGACGGCGCCCGATCTGTCGCTCAGGCGGTGCGGGGCAGCTTCATCTATTCAGGCGGGGTGAGCTCGCTGGACGATCTCACCGCGCTTGCGCGCCTCAGGCAGGTCAACATGGCCGGCGTGATCGTCGGCAAGGCGCTTTACGAGCAGCGCTTCACCGTCGGCGACGGCCAGCGCGCCTTGGAGCCGAAATGAGCCACTACAAGCGCGTGATCCCATGCTTGGACGTCGACGAAGGCCGCGTCGTAAAAGGCGTCGGTTTCGTCGATCTGCGAGACGCCGGAGACCCCGTCGAGCTCGCCTGTCGCTATGACGCAGCCGGAGCCGATGAGCTCGTGTTCCTCGACATCACCGCCACGTCCGACAAGCGCGACACGGTCGTCGAGCTGGCCCGCCGCACCGCGGACGACGTCTTCATCCCGTTCACGATCGGCGGCGGCATCCGCTCCGTCGATGACGCCCAGGCGGTGCTCGACGCGGGTGCGGACAAGGTCTCAGTCAACTCCGCTGCGCTGGCGCGGCCCGAGTTGGTCGACGAGCTCGCGGCGACCTTCGGCTCACAGTGCGTCGTGCTCGCAATCGACGCCAAGCGAGCCGACGGCTCCTGGGACGCGTATGTCGCTGGGGGCCGGAAGCCGGCGGGCCGCGACGCCGTCGCATGGGCACGCGAGGCGGTCGAGCGGGGCGCCGGAGAGATTCTGTTGACGAGCATGGACCGCGACGGGACCAGCGAGGGCTACGACCTCGAGCTGACCGCGGCAGTCGCGGACGCTATCGGCGTGCCGGTGATCGCCTCAGGCGGCGCAGGTGGGCCAGACCATCTCGTCGCGGCGCTCGAAACCGGCGCCGACGCCGTCCTGTGCGCATCGATCTTCCATTACGGCCGCCACTCCGTCCCGGAGGTCAAGGACCATCTGGCGCGAGCAGGGGTTGCCGTCCGGCTCAGCTGAGCAGTGCGACCGGTACGTTTAGCGAAAGCAGAACCTTGGGAGCACTCTCAGGTCTCATACTTTATTGGTCGTGAGCGACAAGACAGAAAACCACCGGCGTGCTGCCGCCCGACACGAAGAGGCGGCGGATAACCATGAGCGCGCCGCGAGATTCTGGGAGGAGCAAGGGGATTCGGAGCGTGCCGGCCTCCAACATGAGATGGCCGAATACGAGCGGCGTGGGGCCGATCTAGAGACCCGGTGGGCTGCGCTGCCCGATCCAGAGTCCGCTCGCGGCACCGCACCCGCCGCTCAACGCGGCAGCCCTGATACGCCGCACGGCGAGCAGACGGCGTCGAGCATTCTGTCTGAACTCGCCAACACGCTGGAGCAGACCGCGGTTCTTGCCGACAAGCACGCCGAGAGGCATCAGCAGCGCGGACGACCCACTGATGCCTCCAAGGAGCGCGAGGCCGCGCAGAGTGCGCGCGACGCGGCCCAGCGCGCTCGGTCGCACTCCAAGCAATGGCACACGCAGCCGGGTCCGCACGAGACTTAGCGCGGAGATACATCTACAGGCTGGTCGACGTCGGCGCTAAGGCGTCCAATAATAGAGGTCGTAGTGGCCGCTCGGAGGGACGGGGATGCAGTAGAACCCAGGGCCCGTTCCAGCTGCCCAGGCTCCCTGCTCCAGCCACGTGCCCTTGCGGTCGCACGCCTTCTTGGTTTTGAACGTTCCGCCGTAGTGGTAGCAGTGCGGTCCCCAAATCGGACAACCGGCGGAGGCGGCGCTTGGAATGATGAGACTCAGCGCCAGGGCAGACGCGGCGATCGCCCCCGTAACCAGCGCTTTCGCTCGATGGTGATGCCGAGAGCTCACAACGTCCTCCTTTGATCAGTCTGGCCGGTGGACGTCTTTAAGTCTGGGCGGCAAGCTCAAACGCTAAACGCGAATGCTCAGTTCGAGATCACCGTGAACTTCTTGAACGGTTCGCTGAACGTCCAGACCGAGTCCGTCCCCTTCGGAAATGAGGCGATGTCACCTGCCTTGAGTTCAAGGCGCTCACCGGTCGCCACGAGCTCGATCGCCACCGAACCCTCGAGGACATAGAACGACTCGTCCCCGGTGAACAGGTACTCGTAGCGCGCCGGTGCATCAGTCCGCCATAGGGACGCCTCGTGCTCATTGCCGTGAGATCCTGCACTGCGAAGCACGTGTTCCTCGCCCACCTGTGCACCGTCGATGAGCATCGGCTGATACTCAATCGCGTCCGCCGGGTGAACGACGTAACGAGACGCTGCAGCCGCCATCACACTCTCCTCTCGTTCGGTCCTCTCTGCGCACGGCTGATGTCGTTGTCGTTGCGGTCCGCGGTCCGACCGATGGAAGTTTCTCTTGCGTCACGCGAGTTTCTTCCCACGACGCCCATATAGGGTCTGGTTGATGTTGACGTTATCCGCCCGAGAGTGAGCGCGCCGACATCCTCGAGTCAGCGATCTAGCTTCGGCACGCCGGATAGAGCGCGTAAAACGCGCTCGCCCAGCCAGCCGCAGCGCCGCGATACCGCGGCGTCCGCAGAGGACGGATCTTCAGTTCTGTTATAGGCCAGTAAGCCCGGCTGACCGCTAAGCGGCCTCTTCCACGTAGCCCGCGGCAGCACACGCATCGCAATACGCGGCGGGTGGCACCCGGGGCTCGTAGCAGCCAGGACGGCAGCATGTGGATGACCGCTTGGGCCGGCCCCGTCCAATACGGGCGGCGGCGGCGTCCTTGAGCTCTTCACGCATCCGATCGAGCTCGTCCGCATGCTCCTTGCAGAAACGACGGCCCGGAATGGCCGGCTCTGCACAATGGCTTCCACTACGACAACGCATACACAACTAAGAGTATCAAGAAGTCCGAACGCACGTTCCGCGAAATCCCTGCTTGGGCGCTTATTTGCAGGGGATTTCGTGTGCGGCGGATTGGTGTTCCGTTAGGGGGTAGGTCCGGCGCCGGGCTGCGCCGATGCTGGTCTGCCGCGCAGTCAGCCGGTCGGGATCATCTGGTAGATGTTCGAGTAGCCGACCAGATATATGTCGTGACCGTCGGAGATACCAGGGTTAAATCGTCCGTCGCCGAAGGTGAACACAGTCTTTCCGGTGCGTACGTCAACGCCCGTGGTCGCCTTGGTCCGCAGGTCCGAGAAGTAGACGACGCTGCCGATGATTTGGGGCGAGCCGTCGATCGCGCCGCCCGAGTTGTGCGTCCAGCGAGTCGAGCCTGACCGCGCGTCCAGCGCGTACAAGTTGCCGTCGTACGAGCCGATGTAGATCGTCGGACCGAGCCCTGGAACATTCGCGGCTGCGGGCGAGGAGTACACGTAGTCGCCCGTTCCCGTTCGCCACGCGAGCTGGCCGGTGCGGGCCGAGAACGAGTACACGAAGTGGTCCGTGTTGCCCATGTACACGCGCCCGAACGCGATGGCCGGGCTCGAGTAGAAGTTGCCCGACCCGAACCCGAAGTTGGTGCCGCTGGTGCTGACCGCCCAATCCTGGTGGCCGTTTAGCGCGTCGAGCGCATATGCACGTCCGGCGTAGTCGCCGAAGTACAGAGTCCCGTTGGCCAGCGACGGGCCGCCCTTGACCGCGCCGGAGGCATGGTAGGTCCACACCGTTTGACCGTTTGCCGCGCGCAGCGCGTAGACCGTCCCGTCCTGAGAGCCGAAGTACACCATCCCGTCCCACACGAGCGGCGAAGTCTCGCTACCGGGTGGCACGCTGTGGGACCACACGACGGCGCCGGTACGCATCGACAAAGCCACGAAGCGGCCATTTCCCGGGGCCGCCGTGAACATCGCGCCGCGATTGGTCGAGAGCAGCGGCATCATCACGAGCCCGTCCTTGGGGTCAATCGCAGGGGAGGCTGCTGCCAACGTCCCGGGATCGGACTCCCAGAGCTTGCGACCCGTGCGGGCATCAACCGCCTTGGCCGAGCCGTAGTTGTCGATCAGGTACATCGTCGTGCCGTACATGACAGGGGGCAGCTCGACCAGCACGTAGTCCTCGAACTTCCAGCCCATCCGGAAATGGGGTCGGATCGCGGCCGGGAAGTCCCTCGTGCGCGCGAGGTCGTAGCCATACAGCGGCCACTGGAAGTTGTTCGGCCGCGTCACAGGAGGCCGCTTCTGGGTCGACGTCGTGAAGTCGACGCTCGGGTGTGAGACGTTGCCGGGCGCGTTGCTCAGGATGTACGCCACCGCGCCTCCGGCGAGTACAGCCAGAACTGCCACGGCGACGAGCCCGCGCCGCAGCGAACGCCGCGAACCGGGACTCGGCATGGGGGGCCATGCTAGATGATGCGCTCCATGCGGATCCCCACCCCCGCAGAGCTGATGCGCGAGGTCGAGCAGCTACCGGCCGCCCAGCCACTGCTCGAGCGCCTGCCCGATGAGCCAAGAGTTCACCTGGTCGGCGGGGCCGTTCGCGATCTGCTGCTCGGGGGCCATCCGACCGACCTGGACCTGGTTGTCGAGGGGGATGCCGCCGTGCTCGCGCAGCGACTCGGCGGCGAGCTCCTGGCCCACGATCGCTTCGGAACCGCGGCCGTCAAGCTCGACGGCTTCAGCTATGACCTTGGGCGCTCTCGGCGCGAGACCTACGCGCACCCCGGCGCGCTGCCCGACGTAGAGCCCGCTCCGCTCGAGGAGGATCTCCTGCGCCGCGACTTCACCGTCAACGCGATCGCGCTCGCGCTCACCGGCACCGCCGCCGGGGACGTGACCGCGGCCCCTGACGCGCTCGACGACCTCGATGCGCGCCGGCTGCGCATCCTGCACGAGCGCAGCTTCGTCGACGACCCGACGCGGATGCTGCGCCTTGCCCGCTACCGGAGCAGGCTCGGATTCGAAATAGACGCCCAGACGCGCTCCCTCCTAGACCCTGCAGCGCTGGGAACAGTCTCAGGAGCGCGGATCGGCGCCGAGCTGCGGCTACTCGCGCGCGAGCCAGATCCGGTCGCCGCCTTGCTGGCGGTGAACGAGCTCGGCCTGGATCATGCGATCGGCGAGGGCTTCGGACTCAACGATCCGGACCTCCTCCGAGGCAGCCCTGGAGCTCCTTCCCCACGACGGCAGGCCCGACCTTCTCGCGCTCGCGGTGGCCTGTCGCGCGATGGATGCCCGAAGGCTCGACGAGCTCGCATTCGAGGCCCCTGACCGCGACACGATCGTGGCGGCGCGCGACGCCGACGCGGTCGCGGTCGCCCTGCGCGGGGCGGAGCGTCCGTCCGAAATCGCCGCCGCGGTCGGGCGGCGCTCGCCCGAGCTCGTGGCCCTGGCGGGCGGACTCGGGGCGCAGGAAGCAGCCACCGAATGGCTCGAGCGGCTACGGGCGGTCAAGCTCGAGATCGATGGGGGAGACCTCTTGGAGGCGGGCGTTCCCGAAGGGCCATCCGTGGGTCGGGGCCTGCGGGCGGCGCTTGACGCCAAGCTCGACGGCCGCATCTCGACGCGCGCGGAGGAGCTCGACATGGCGCTCCGCGCCGCGCGTGATTAACCTGAGGATTGGGATGGCCACCGAAAGCACAATCGAGGCGGCCCAGCGCGGAGACGAAAGCGCCTTCGCTGCCATGATCGAGCCGTATCGCGCAGAGCTTCACGCGCACTGCTACCGGATGCTCGGCTCGCTGCACGACGCCGACGACGCTCTGCAAGAGGTTCTGCTGCGCGCGTGGCGAGCGATCGGCCGGTTCGAGGGCCGTAGCTCGTTGCGTTCGTGGCTGTACACGATCGCCACCAACGTGAGCCTGACCCAGATCGAGCGACGACCCAAGCGGGTCTTGCCGCTCGACTACAGCGACGCCGCCGCCGGAGATGAGGCTCCGGGACGCCCGATCGTGGAGACGGTGTGGATTGAGCCATACCCCGACGAGGTGGTCGGAGTAGAGGATGGGTACGCGACGCCGGAGGCGAGCTACGAGCGACGCGAGGGCATTGAACTGGCGTTCATCGCGGCGCTGCAGCACCTGGCCGCCAACCAGCGGGCAGTCCTGATCCTGCGCGAGGTGCTCGGCTTCTCCGCCAAGGAGACCGCAGACCTGCTCGACACCAGTGTGCCCTCGGTCAACAGTGCGCTGCAACGAGCCCGGGCCGCGATCGACGAGCGAATCGGCGATCAAAGCCAGCAGGCGACGCTCCGGACGCTCGGCGACGACGAAGTCAAGGAGATCGTCGCGCGCTACGTCGAAGCATGGGAAAGGAATGATGTGGAGGCGTTCACCGCGATGCTCGCCGAGGACGCGACGTTCGCGATGCCGCCGCTGGCGACGTGGTACCAAGGTCGCGAAGGGATCGATACCTGGGCGCGGCTCTTCCCGCTCGGCGGCGACTGGCGCTGGCGCGCGATCCAGGTGCAGGCGAACGGACAGCCTGCGCTCGGGTTCTATGCGTGGGACGAGGACGAGCAGGCCTACCTGCCCTTCGCGCTTAACGTGCTCACCTTCCGCGGCCGCGAAATCACGAACGTGACCGCATTCATCGCCCGATCGATCGAGTCGCCCGACGCCGAGTCCTACGAGCGCTTCCCCGAGCAGCCCGCCGCCCCGGAGCAGCTGAGCGCCTTCTTCGAGCGCTTCGAGCTTCCGGCGCAACTGACATAAGTCTCGGGTGCCGCAGCCAAACGACCTGAGGTGGAACGGCCGACCCGGCCACTACGAGGTCTATTACGTCACGCTCACCGATCCGGCGACCGGAATCGGGGCCTGGGTGCGCTACACGCTCGAGGCGCCGCTGCACGGAGATCCGACGTGTGCGCTGTGGTTCGCCGTGATGGAACCAAGCGGCGGGGTCACGGCGAGGAAGGCGACCCTCCCGATCGCCGAGCTGACCTCCGCGGGCGATCCGTTCACGCTGCGGATCGGCGAGGCGGAACTCAGCGAGGGGAGCGCCACGGGCGCGTTCGAGGACGTGGCCTGGGAGCTGCGCTGGCGGCCTGGGCGAGCCTACGAGCCCGTCCCGGCGCTGCTCCAGCGCTTCGCCAGCACGGTGCTGGTGCTCCCGCACGGCGACATCGCGATCGACGGCGAGCTGCGCATCGGAGATCGGTCCGTGCCCGTGTCCGCGGCTCGCGGCGGACAAGCTCACCTGTGGGGCGTGAAGCACGCCGCCACATGGGCATGGGCGCGATGCTCGGACTTCGTGACCGAGAGCGGCGAGCCGGTCGCTGACACGTTTGTAGACGGGGTCTCGCCGCGCGTCATTCGCTTCGGCCGCGACATGCCACCGGCGACGGTGCTGGTCGGACGGATCGGTGGGGAGGACCTGCGCTCGACTGCGCTGATCGCGCGAGGCACCAGCTTCGGTCCGACGGGCTGGCGCTTCAAGGCAAGCGCCGGCCGGCGCACGCTTATCGGCGAGGTCGAGGCCGACCGCCGTCTACTGGCGGGGGTGACGTATCACGATCCCGACGGCGAGCTGCGCCACTGTTACAACACGGAGACTGCTTCGATGCAGCTCGAGGTTCGCGAGTCGGGCAAGCCGAGCGTGACGCTGGTGGGCGACGGGCGCGCGCACTTCGAGTACGCGCAGCGCGAGCCGCTTCCAGACGCCGAGCTTCACCTGCGGTGAAGCTGGCGCCCCCGTTCGAGGCCGCTGGCCACCACGTCGCGGTGGATCTTCCCGGGGCGCGGGCGGTGTTCACGACCCGCCGCGGCGGCTATTCGAGCGGTCCCTACGAGAGCCTGAACCTCGGTCGGCTGACCGACGACCAGCCGGGGCTGGCCGAGCGCAACCGCGCACTGCTCGAAAGCGAGCTAGGGGTGGCGCTCGCGTACGTCCGCCAGGTCCACGGAACCGGGGTCGTGCGGCTCGCCGAGCGCAACGACGAGCCTCTGCTCGAGGCCGACGGACAAGCGACCGCTCTGCGAGGAATCGCCCCGACCGTGCTCACGGCCGACTGCCTCCCGATCGCTGTCGCGAGCGCCGGAGCCGTGGCGATGCTCCACGCCGGCTGGAGGGGGCTTGCCGGCGGGGTGATCGACGAGGGCGTGCGGGCGCTGCGCGAGCTCGGCGAAGACGGTCCGTTGCAGGCCGCGATCGGACCCGGCGCCGGCGGGTGCTGCTACGAAGTCGGCGACGACGTGCGCGCGGCGTTCGAGCCGAGCGCTCACCGCGGCGCCAACCTCGACCTGAAGGCCGTCGCCCGCGCTCGGCTCGAGACGGCTGGGGTCGGGGTGGTCCACGACGTGGGCCTGTGCACGATCTGCTCCCCGCGCGAGCTGTTCTTCTCCCACCGGCGCGACCACGGGCAGACGGGCCGCCAGGCTGGGATCGTATGGCGGATCTGAGCGTCGATCGGGTTAGGGCCAACCTCAAGCGGGTCCGGGCCGAGGTCGGCCCGGACGTCGAGATCCTTGCCGCCGTCAAATACGTGACCGATGAGGACCTCGGGGTGCTCGCCGAGGCCGGGATTGAGCTCGTCGGCGAGAACCGGGCCCAGGAGCTACAGCGAAAGGCCGATGCGCAACCGGGCCGATTCACCTGGGATTTCATCGGCGCGCTTCAGAGTCGCAAGGTGCGGGTGCTGCTGCCGTACGTCCGCTACATCCACTCGGTGGCGAGCGACTCTGCGCTCGAGCAGCTCGGCCGCCACGGCGGGCCCGATACGGAGGTGCTGGTCGAGGTCAACGTTGCCCGCGAGGGCGGCAAGGGCGGGATTGCGCCGGCCGAGCTCGAGGGCTTCCTGGGACGCAGCCCGGTGCGGGTGGCCGGTCTCATGACGATGCCACCGCTGGCGACCGACCCTGAGCAGAGTCGGCCGTACTTCCGCGCACTGCGCGAACTCTCGGAGCGTTTTGGGCTGCGGCACCTCTCGATGGGCACCAGTCAGGACTACCTGGTCGCGGTGCAGGAGGGGGCCACCATCGTGCGGCTGGGCACCACTTTGTACGAGTAGGTGGTCCAGCGCGTCATAATCCCGAGCAGGGAAATCATCTGGATTCCCGAACCCTGACACGCATATGGCCTTCCGCGACACATGGCACCGAACCTTGGTCTATTTCGGGCTGGCCGAGGACGAGCCCTATGAGGAGGACCTCGAGCCTTACCACGAGCCCGAGACCCAGATCGAGGATTCCTACCGCGAGCAGCGCAACGTCCGGCGGCTGAGCGGCCGCCGGCGCCGCGACGAGATCGACGATATCTTCGCCGATGACCCGGTGGCCGAGCGGCGCGCGACGTCGCTGCGGCCGGTCGGCGGCCGCGGCAATGGACGCAACGTGGGCGATGTTCGGGTGCACTTCGTGGCTCCCAAGAACTTCAACGACGTTCAGGATGTGGCGGACAAGTTCAAGGACTCGATTCCGGTGATCATCAACCTCCAAAGCACGGACACCGATCTCTCCAAGCGCCTGATCGACTTCTCGAGCGGGTTGACCTATGCGCTCGATGGCGGCATGCAGCGGATCGCCGACAAGGTGTTCCTGCTGACGCCGCGCAACGTCGAGGTCTCCGCCGAGGAGCGCGCGCGGCTCGTCGAGAAGGGGTTCTTCAACCAGAGCTGAGCAGTCGGGCAGGGCGCGAGCCGAGCGAGCGCACCCCTGCCCACTACGCTTCTGCCCATGAAGGTCGGACTGATCGGCGCCGGCAATATGGCGCGGGCACTCGCGCGCGGTTGGGGTGACTCCGTGCTGTGCTCGGACGCCGGGTCGGGCCGGGCCGACGCGCTCGCGCAGGAGCTCGGCGGCGAGGCACTCGACTCGAATGCCGATGTAGCTCAGCGGGCAGACTTGGTCGTGCTGTGCCACAAGCCCTATCAGCTCGACACCGTTGCCGCTGAGATTCGCGATCACGTGAAAGCGGTTGCGTCGGTGCTGGGGGGCATCTCGCCAAGCGCACTTAGCTCTGCTTATCCCGGCGCGCAGGTGTTCGCGCTCATTCCCAACACGCCTGTAGAGGTCCGGCGCGGTGTGACCTGTTACACGCCCGCGCCCGATGTAGATGTCGAGCTCGAGCGCCAAGTGCTCGAGCTGTTCGGGAGGCTCGGCCTCGTCGTCACGCTCGATCAGAAACTGATGGGACCCGCCACGGCGGTCGCGGGCGTAGGTCCGGCTTACCTGGCGCTGATCGCGGAGTCACAGGCCGACGCCGCCATCCGGCACGGGCTCAATGCCTCGCTCGCCAACGAGCTCGCAGCGGAGACGATGGCTGGAACGGCGGCATTGCTCGCCGCCCGTGACTACGACACGCTATCCGTGCGCCGCGAGGTGACCTCGCCCGGAGGCTCGACCGCCCGTGGGCTCGAGGCGCTCGAGCGGCATCGAATCAGGAGCGCATTTCAGGCGGCGATGGACGCGGTCGTCTGGGATGGGCGGAGCTGATGTTGATCGCGGCGATCACGCGTCAGGATGTCGCCAACTACGTGAGCTGGGTCTTCTACGTCTACATCCTGATCATCTTTGTCTACATCGCGCTCAACTGGCTGTTCGCCGCCGGCGTGCACCCGCCTTACTCCCGTTGGTCGGATGCCTTCCTGACGTTCCTGCGCGACACCTCCGAACCGTATTTGCGCCTCTTCCGCAGGCTGATCCCGACGGTCGGGATGTTCGACTTCAGCCCGATGATCGCGATCATCCTCCTGTACTTCCTGCGCACGATCATCGTCAGCGCGATCAACGGCTGAGCCGGTGTCGGCCGCGACGGACGCTGCCGTGAGCGCTCCCCGACTCCGCTCCGCTCCGTTCGTGCGGGCGGGGGTGCTGGCCGCCGCGATCGTCGGCCTGGACCAGCTGACCAAGCGCCTAGTCGTGTCTGGAATCGCGATCGGTGGGGAGAAGCATCTCCTCCCCGGGGTGAAGCTCGTGCACGTCCGCAACAGCGGTGTCGCCTTCGGCTTCTTCTCCGGCGGCGGCGCGCTCGTGCTCGTCTTGACGCTGGCGGCGCTGGCGCTGCTGATCGGATACTTCGTGACGCATCCGCAGCGACGTGGACTTTGGATTCCGACTGGGCTCCTGGTCGGAGGCGCGCTTGGCAACCTGATCGACCGCCTCGCAAACGGAGCCGTCACGGACTTCATCAAGCTTCCGCACTGGCCGGCATTCAACGTCGCGGACATGGCGATCACGTTCGGGGTCCTGGCGCTCGTGTTCGTGTTGGAGGCCGCACGCGGGCGTGGCAGCTGACGAGCGGCTGACGATCCACGTCCCCGGCGACGCGGCGGGGTCGCGCCTGGATCAATTCCTCGCAGGTCCGTTGGGTTCGCGCGCTCAGGCACAACGGGCGATCGAGCTCGGGGGCGTCACCGTCGACGGCCGGTCACGGCCCAAACGGCACGTGCTCCAGGGAGGTGAGTCGGTCGAGGTTGTAGAGACCGAGCCGCCGGCCCCCGATCGCGATCCGTCGCCGGCGCCATTCCGCATCGCGTATCAGGACGAGCATCTGTTGGTCGTCGACAAGCCGGCCGGCGTCGTCGTGCATCCCGGTCGGGGCAATCGCACCGGCACGCTCGCGCAAGCGCTGGTCGGCGTCGCAGCCGGCGGCGAGGAGCCCTGGCGGGCGGGGATTGTCCACCGCCTCGATCGCGAGACCTCCGGCCTCCTGGTGGTGGCAAAGAGCGAGGCGGTCCATCGCGCGCTGAAAGCCGAGCTCTCGGCCCGCCGCTTGCGGCGCGAGTACCTCGCGCTTGTCGACGGTCACCCCGACGCGCGCACGGGAACTATCGAGGCGCCGATCGGTCGCGACCGCCGCGATCCGACCCGCATGTCGATCGACACGGACGCTCCGCGCGAGTCGCGCACACACTTCGAGCTCGAGCGGCTGCTGCCAGACACAGCTCTGTTGCGTGTCACTCTGGAGACCGGCCGCACTCACCAGATCCGGGTCCACATGGCGGCTATCGGGCATCCCGTCGTCGGCGACGCGCAATACGGAGGGCGGATGGCATTTGGCCTCGAGCGCCAGTTCCTTCATGCCGCACGCCTCGCGTTCGAGCACCCGGTTACGGGGGCGCCGGTTGACGCCATGGCGCCGCTGCCCGAGGACCTGGTGCAGGCGCTCGAGCGGGCCTCACTCCCCGCCGAGTAAAAATGGCGGGGCGGCCCGTCCACAGCCGCCCCGCCGGTCCAACTGCGAACCGAGCCACCGGAGGTAGGGGAAGGGAGGTTCGGCCCGCGTGCGAGTCATCGCCGAGGTAGGGGAAGGGCGATGACCCGCTGCACCCTGTAACGTAGCGCGCGAACGAAACTTTCGCTCAGAAATTTTGCAAATTCGACCCCGTTTGCGCGTCTCGCGCCCTGCCTCGTCAGTCGAGGTCCGTGGGTACTACGTAACCGGCACAGCACTAACCACTAAAGGGAGCAGTACATGGCCGAACTCGGAATAAAAGAGCTGCTGGAGGCCGGCGTGCACTTCGGTCACCAGACTCGGCGCTGGAACCCCAAGATGCGTCGCTTCATCTTCGGCGAGCGCGACGGCATCTACATCATCGATCTGCTGCAGACCAAAGATCTGCTCGAGCAGGCACGCGCGTTCGCCGCCGAGGTGTCTCGGCGCGGCGGCACGGTGCTGTTCGTCGGGACCAAGAAGCAGGCGCGCGACACGATCAAGCAGAACGCCGAGGCGTCAGAGATGCCGTACGTCAACCACCGCTGGCTCGGCGGGCTTTTGACGAACTTCCAGACGATCTCGCAACGGATCAAGCGCCTGCACGACCTCGAGCGCTATGAGTCCGAAGGGCAACTCGCCCTGCTGCCGACCCGCGAGCGGATCACACTTCAGGCCGACCTCGAGAAGCTGCGCGCCAACCTCGGCGGCGTCAAGAACATGCAACGCGTTCCCGACGCGATGTTCGTGATCGATCTCAAGACCGAGGTCATCGCGGTACACGAGGCTCAGCGCCTCCGGATCCCGATCATCGGCCTGGTCGACACCAACTGCGACCCGGACGGGATCGAGTACGTGATCCCCGGCAACGACGATGCGATCCGCTCCTGTGCGGCGATCACACAGTCGATCGGCGACGTCGTGGCCCAGGGCCACGGTGCCTTCCGCGCCGAAGAAGAGGCAGCCAGAATTGAACGCGAGCGCCAGGAGGCGGAGGCAGCCGCTCGACGCGAGGCGGAGGAACAGGCGCGAAGGGAGGCTGAGGAGGCGGCGGCAGCAGAGGCGGCGGCCGCAGCCGCCGCGGAGGCCGCGCCCACGTCTGAGGGGCCGGGCGCATCCGAGCCGCCTGAAGGGCCATCGGCGTCGAGCGCGAGCCCCTCCGACGCGGGCGGCGCCTCCACCGCAGCCGCCCCTGAGAAGCCAGCATGACCGACACATCCGCCGCCGACGTCAAAGCCCTGCGCGATCGCACCGGAGCCGGCATCCTCGCCTGCCGCGAGGCGCTCACCGAGGCGGAAGGGGACGTTGAGAAGGCGGTGGAAATCCTCAGGACCAAAGGCCAGGCTCAGGCAGCCAAGCGCGCGGGCGCCGAAGCGAGCGAGGGCGTGGTTCAGAGCTACATCCATGCCGGCAACCGGATCGGCGCGATGGTCGAGGTCAACTGCCAGACCGACTTCGTTGCGCGCAACGAGAAGTTCGTCGAATTCGTCCGCGATGTCGCGTTGCATGTCGCCGCCGCGCCACAGACGATCGCGATCAGCGAGGAGGACATCCCCGCTGAGGAGCGCGAGCGCGAGCAGCGGATCGCCGCCGAGCAGCTCTCAAACGTGCCCGAGCAGGCGCGCGAGCGGGCGATTGCCGGCAAGCTCGACAGCTGGCTGGACGAGGTCGTGCTACTGCGCCAGAAGCACGTCAACGAGGACAAGCACGGCGGCAAGACGATCGAGGAGCTGCGTACCGAGCTCGCGGCCGAGACGCGCGAGAACATCGTCGTGCGGCGCTTCGCCCGCTTCGCCGTAGGAGCCTGAGCGTTGGCCGCGAGTGCACCAGCGGCGACCGTCTACGAGCGGGTGCTGCTGAAGCTCTCGGGCGAGGCGCTGATGGGCGAGCGGGAGTACGGCACCGACGCCGAGCGAGTCCACGCGATCGCCGAGGAGATCAGTCGCGTCCACGGACGCGGCGTAGAGGTGGCGGTTGTCGTCGGGGGCGGCAACATCTACCGCGGTCTGGCGGCTGCCGCGCGCGGCATGGATCGCGCGACGGGCGACTACATGGGGATGCTCGCGACAGTGCTCAACGCGCTCGCGCTCCAGGATGGGCTCGAGAAGCTCGAGGTCCCCACGCGCGTCCAGTCGGCGATCACGATCTCCGAGGTCGCCGAGCCGTACATCCGCAGGCGTGCGATCCGCCACCTCGAGAAGGGCCGGGTGGTGATCTTCGCGGCCGGCACGGGCAACCCGTTCTTCACGACCGATACCGCTGCGGCGCTCCGGGCCGCCGAGATACACGCCGAGGTCGTGCTGATGGCCAAGAATGGCGTCGAGGGCGTTTACACCGCCGATCCCGCTCAGGACGCAAGCGCACAGTTCATCCCCGAGATCACGCACAAGGAGGCGCTCACGCGCGGCCTGCAGGTGATGGATTCGACCGCGTTCGCACTGTGCATGGACAACAAACTGCCGATCGTCGTGTTCAACATGGCGGGCGGGCGGAACATCGACCGGATAGTGTCCGGCGAAAAGGTGGGAACGCTGGTCAGGACGTGAGCACTTCGAACATCATCGACGAGTTTCTGGCCGATGGGCGCGATCGGATGGCGAAGTCGGTCGAGTCGGTGCGCCACGAGTTCGGGTCGGTCCGCACGGGCCGGGCGAGCCCGGCGCTGCTTGACCGGATATCGGTCGATTACTACGGCACCCAGACGGCGCTGAAGCAGCTGGCGACGATTAGCGCGCCGGAGCCGCGCCTGCTGACGGTTCAGCCGTATGACAAGGGCTCGATCAAGTCGATCGAGCGAGCGATCCTCGAGTCAGACGTCGGCCTCACGCCCTCAAACGACGGGAATCTGATCCGCCTTGGGATACCCGAGCTGACCGAGGAGCGCCGCAAGCAGCTCGTGAAGGTGGTGCGCCACATCGCCGAGGAGGGGCGGGTCGCGATCCGCAACATCCGGCGCGACGTGATGCACGACCTGCGCGAGCTCAAGGAGGCGGGCGAGGCGGGGTCCGACGATGAGCATCGCGCGGAGGTCGAGCTCCAGAAGGTCACCGATGCACGGATCGCAGAGATCGACGAGGTGCTGAAGCACAAGGAAGCCGAGATCCTCGAGGTCTGATGAGCGCGGGCTCGGACGGCGGGCGCGCTCGCTACGTCGCGATCATCACCGACGGCAACGGGCGCTGGGCTCAGCAGCGCGGCCTTCCGGTGCTCGCCGGCCACGAGGCGGGGGCGGACACCGTCAAGGCGCGCCTCCGAGACGCGGTCGACCTCGGGATCCGAGAGCTGACCGTGTACTCGTTCTCGACTGAGAACTGGTCGCGCCCCGCGGACGAGGTCGCGGGGCTGATGGACATGATGCGCCGCCGGATCGAGCTCGAAACGCCCGAGCTGCACGACGAAGGGGTGCGGATGCGGTTCATCGGCAGGCGCTCGGAGCCGGTGCCGGAGGCGCTCGTCGAGCGGATGGAGTGGGCCGAGGAGCTGACGGCCGACAACGACCGGATCACGCTGTTCGTGGCGTTCAACTACGGCGGCCGTGCGGAGATCGTCGACGCCGCGCGGGCGTTCTCCAGCGGCGAGGAGGCAGACTTCCGTGCCCACCTCTATGCGCCCGAGATGCACGACCCCGACCTGATCATCCGCACGAGCGGCGAGCAGCGCTCCTCAAACTTCCTGATCTGGCAGGGGTCGTATTCCGAGCTCGTGTTCCGTGACGAGCTGTGGCCCGACTACTCGCGCGCCGCCTTCGAGCAGAGCCTCGAAGAATTCGCCGCCCGCGGTCGTCGCTTCGGAGGCCGCTAGCAATGCCGCCCGCAAGACGACGGCCGCGCGAGCGCTCGGACCTGGGCGCGAGGTTGCTGGTTGCGATCCCGGCGGCGATCGTCGGACTCGTGTTCATCAGCCTCGGCGGCCTGCCGTGGGCGCTGTTCCTGATCGCTCTCGGATGCGTCTGTCTCCACGAGCTCTACCAGATGCTCGACCGCTGGCGGCCGGTTGCTCCGATCGGCTTCGCGGCGCTAGCAGGGCTCGTGCTCGCCGCGCGCTACGGGACCCAGCGCCACGTCCTCGAGGTAGCGGTCGCCACGATCCCGGTCTTGTTCGTGGCGCTGATGGGCCGCGTTAGAGGCGGCGGCGCGACGGTCGCGATCGCGGGCACGCTGTTTGGGGTCTGGTGGATCGGGCTTGCGTTCGCGCACGCCGAGCTGTTACGTCAGCTTCCCCACGGTGGCGCGATCACGCTCGACCTCGCGCTCGGGACGTTCCTCGGCGACACCGCCGCCTACGCCGGTGGCCGGCTGTTCGGCCGCCGTGCACTTGCCCCGTCGATCTCGCCCGGCAAGACCGTCGAAGGATTGTTCTGCGGGGTCTTGATCGCGATCGTGACCGTGTTCGTCGCAGGCCAGTTCCAGAACACGTGGATGACCAAAGGCCATGCGCTGCTGCTAGGCCTGACTGTGGCGGTGCTGGGGCCGATGGGAGACCTGTTCGAATCGCTGGTGAAACGGGACGCCGGGACCAAGGACGCCGGGACGCTGTTCGGCGCGCACGGCGGGGCGCTCGATCGACTCGACGCCGCGCTGTTCACGATCGTCGCGGGCTACTACGTGTGGCACGCGATGATTCACTGACGCAATGCCCCGTCGCCTCTTGATCCTTGGCTCGACCGGGTCGATCGGCGAGCAGGCGCTTGATGTCATTTCGCGCTCCGAGGAGCTGTCCGTCGTCGGGCTGAGCGCCGAGAGCTCGTGGGAGCGCCTCGTGGATCAAGCGCACGCTCACGGGGTCATGCGGGTCGTGCTCACCGACGAGGATGCGGCAGCACGCGCGAGCGAGGTGTGGACCGAGGGTGAAGTGCTCTCGGGTCCGGACGCTCTGGTGAGGCTGATCGCCGAGACGGATTGCGAGATGGTGCTGAACGCGATCGTCGGCTCCGCCGGCCTGCTGCCGTCCGTCGCGACGTTGACCGAGGGCATCGACCTGGCGCTGGCAAACAAGGAGTCGTTGGTCGTGGGAGGCGAGCTCGTGATGCAGCTTGCCGAGGCGACTGGCGGCTCGATCATCCCGGTCGACTCGGAACATTCGGCTCTACATCAGCTGCTGAGCGCCGAGAGGCCCGGGACCGTCGACCGTCTGATCCTGACCGCGTCCGGGGGACCATTCCGTGGTGCGGCGGCGGCCGATCTCGAGGGGGTCACCGTTGAGCAGGCGCTCGCGCACCCGACGTGGGAGATGGGCGGCAAGATCACGATCGACTCGGCGACGTTGATGAACAAAGGCCTCGAGCTGATCGAGGCGCACCACCTGTTCGGGACGCCGTATGAGCGGATCGATGTCGTAGTGCATCCGCAGTCGATCATCCACAGCCTGATTCAGCTGTGCGACGGCGCGACGCTCGCCCATCTCGGCTATCCAGACATGCGCGTGCCGATCTCCTACGCGCTTCATTACCCGGAGCGGGTCGATGTGCCGATCAGACCGCTCGATCTGGTCGATGTGGGGGCGCTCACGTTCGAGCCCGTCGACAGCGACACGTTCGCGTGCCTGCGGCTCGCGCGCGAGGCGGCGCTTGCCGGCGGCACCGCTCCGTGCACGCTCAACGCCGCCAACGAGATAGCCGTGCACGCGTTTCTGCGGGGCCGGCTGCCGTTCGCGCAGATCCCCGCGGTGATCGAGGAGACCCTCGACGCACAGCCAGCGGGCCTAGTGCACTCGTTCGATTCGCTCGCGGACGCCGATGCGCGCGCTCGCGCGCTCGCACGCGAGCTCATCGAAGAGCGAGCGGCGGCGTAGCTACAGGTCCCAGCCGAAGTAGACCTCGGCGGCTCGCACCCGATCGCCCGCAAAGGTCAGCACTTCGGTGTTGCGCCCGCGCTTGCCATCGGGCTGCGTCTGCTCGTAGGTCACGATGACCTCGTCGCCTGCTTCGATGATCCGCACGAACTCGAACGTCTGGCCGCGACCCGCCCCCGGCCAGCAGCGCTCGAAGAAGCCCGCTCGATCGAGCCCCACGTCCAATGGGCTCGAGAAAGTGAAATCGTCGGCCACGATCTCCTCGGCTGCGACCCGGTCGCCGGCTGCGAACGCGCGGTAGAAGTTGCGGGCTATATGTGAGCGCTCGGTGGGGGACACCGTGACTAAGAGGACGACTCCGCCGGATTTACCTCGGCCGCGCCCGCGCCTCCCTCGATGTTGATCCGCGGCAGCCGCAGATCAAGCGTCCGCGGCAGGCGCCAGGTGAGGGGGCCGAGGATCTCGAGCACGGCGGGAAGCAGAACGCAGCGCACGACCACGGCGTCGACGAACACGGCCGCGGCGAGCCCGAAACCGAACTCCTTCACCGAGCGCTCGTCCCCGAGCAGGAACGACAGGAAGACACAGACCATGATCGCGGCGGCAGCGGTGATCACGCGTCCCGTGAAGGCGATCCCGTCAGCAACCGCCCGACCGGCGTCGCGGTGTCGGACCCATTCCTCGTGGACACGCGAAATCAAAAACACCTCGTAGTCCATCGACAGGCCGAACACGACCGCGAACATCAGCACCGGAACCCACGGCTCGACCGGACCCTTGGAGATGCCGAGCAGGCTCGACCCCCACCCGTTCTCGAACACAGCGGTCGTGACCCCGAGCGCGGCGCCGATGCTCAACAGGTTCATCAAGGCGGCCTGGACCGGAATCACGATCGAGCGGAAGATCACGAACAGGAGCAGCGCCGACAAGACGACCACAACTCCGATGAACAGCGGCAGCTTGCTCGACAGCACGCTCGAGAAGTCGATTGAGCCCGCGGTGAACCCCCCGACGAGGATCGGTACGCCGAGCTCCCGCCTGAGTGGCGGGAGCACCGAATCACGGAGCCGGTGGACCAGAGCGGTGGTCGCCTGGTCCTGCGGCGCGGAGCCTGGAAACAGCTGAATCACCGCGACCTTTCCGTCGGGTGCGGTGCGTGCGGGCGTGGCCGCGACGACGTTCGGGGTCCCGGCAACAGCCCCGGTGACCGCCCGGAGCGCGGCGGGGGTCGGGTTCTCGACCGCAATCTGAAGCGGCCCGTTGAAGCCGGGGCCAAATCCGCTCGAAAGAAGGTTGAACGCCCGGTACGTGCTCGTGTTGCCGGGGTCGTTGCCGGCGTCCGAGTTCTCTAGCCGCATGCCAAACACGGGCAGCAGGAGCACCAGCGTTACCAGCAGCGACGCGATCGCCAGCGGCCATGGACGCGACTGGACCATGACGCTCCAGCGCCGCCAGGTCGACTCGCGGGGAGCTTCGCCACGTTCTGCTCGCCGGCGGGCGCCGCGACTGGGCCTGGCGACCTTCTCACCCCAACGCGAGAGCATCGCCGGGAGGACGGTGAGGGATGCGATCAGCACCAGTAAGACAGCCAGGACTGAGGCAATCGAGAGCCCGTACATGAAGCTCACGCCAGTCGAGAACATTCCGAGCAGCGCGATGATCACAGTCGTTCCCGCCAGCAAGATCGCCCGTCCCGACGTGTCCATCGCCGTCGTAACCGCCCCGTTCAGGTCGCCGAGCCGCCGATACTCCTCTCTGAACCGGGTGACGATGAACAGCGCGTAGTCGATGCCTACGCCGAGGCCGATCATCACGGCCAGCTCGGGCGAGACGTTGGACATGCTGGTGATGTGGGTCGCCACGCCCACGAGCGCGATCCCGGTGATCAGGCCGAGTCCCGCGGTGATCAGCGGCATCCCTGCGGCGATGAGCGAACCGAACGTGATCAGCAAAATCACGAGCGCGGCGATCACGCCCACGAAGGTCGCCGGACCGATGCTGAAGCCCTCGGCTTGCTCGATCACCTGACCGCCCGCCGCGACCTGGAGGCCTGGCACGTGGATCTTGTTGACCGCGTCCAGCACCGGCTTACCGGTGGCGTTCGGCAGCAGGTTGGCCCGCTTCTCATAGAGGATCGTCGCGAAGGCCGTGCGTCGGTCGCGTGAGACCCCGACCGCGCCGGTGGACGAGTATGGGCTGACGACCGCGGCGACATGCGGCATGCCGCTCACCTTGGTCAGCAGCGGCTCGATCGCGGCTCTCACCGCGGGGGAGTCGACAGTCGCCTGAGAGCTGTGGAACACGATCGTGTCCCGGTCGCCGCCCTGCGACGGGAAGTCGCTCGCGAGCAGGTTCTGGACTCGCTGCGCCTCAGTGCCCGGCAGGGTGAAGTTGTTGGCGTAGTTGCGTCCGACTGCCGAAGCGAGGACGGTCGTGGCGACTGCGATCGCGATCCACGTGACCACCACCATTCGGCGATGGGCTATGCAAAAGCGGCTGAGGCCAATCATCGTGCTGGCGATCGAGATTAGCTGGCGGACCCTGATCAGCACTCGGCGCTGTCGGGTCAAGGCTGCCGCTTCGCTTCGAGGGCGTCGATTGCCTGAAGCGGCGGGAGCTGCTGGAAGTTGTGCACACCTGGTGTGCCTTTCTTCCAGCGGTGGCCGCGAGCGGGCGCGATCAAGCGGACGTAGCCGGTTGTCAGCCTTTTCTAATGCGCGGACGCCTCGCGCGTTTTACGCGACGCTTCGCTTCGAGCGCGGAGCTAAACGGCCCCCGAAGCGTCGTGACCTCCAACGGTAGGGTGGTTTTGTGGTGGGTCGCTATGAGAACTTCTTTGTCGCCAGCGCGGGCGCGTCCGCTGCGATCTTGGGTTTGCTGGTGGTCGCCGTGTCGGTCGTCAACGCGGATGACGCAGACCCGACGACTCGCGAGTTGCGAACTGTGTTGGCCGGGAGCGCGTTTGTCGTCCTGGTGGACATTTTCTTCGTCTCGCTCGTGACCTTGACCGGGGGCTCGGTTCTCTTCGGGCTGTCTAGCCTCGCGATGGCAATCGTCGGCCTGCTGGCCACCAGACGGCTGATACCGAGAGCAAACCGGGCCGGCAATTTCTCCCCTCGCTCTGGAACCAGAAGGCTGAATATCGCCTTCGCGTCAATGTCCGTTGTGGGCTATTCAGCCCAGTTCGGCCTCGCCGTAGCGTTCCTGGCGAACACCCAAAGCGCCGCGCTGAGACGTGCTCTGGTCCTCGTCATTGTGCTGTTTTTTGCCAGCGCCCTTGGCCGGGCATGGGAGGTCACGGGCATAACCCGGCGGGGATAGGGCGCCGCCTCGCAACCTGCTCACGCACCTGCGCAAGCTCGAGGATGCCGATTATCTGACCAGCGAGAAGACCGGAAGCGGCCCGGCGTCGCGAACCTCGGTGTCGCTGACCCAACGCGGTCGCGCAGCCCTGGATGGCTACACCGACACACTGCGCGGCATGCTCAACGGGCTGTAGGTTCAATGGAGAAACGATGCTGGTCTACTCGATGAACGTCTCGGTGGACGGGTTTATCGCTGATCGCGAGGGCGCGTTCGGATTCACCGTCCCGGTCGACGACCAGTTCCGTTTTCACCTCGCGCAGATACGCGAGCTCGGCGGGTATCTCCTCGGCCGCAGGCTGTACGAGACGATGCTCGTGTGGGACACCGATCCGTCGCTGCGCGACAACGAGCTCCGTGCTGCGTTCGCTGACGTCTGGTGCGCGATCCCGAAGGTCGTCTTCAGCCGCACGCTCACCAGCGTCGAGGGCAACGCCCGGCTCGCCGAGGCCTCGGTGGCCGAGGAGGTCGCCGCGGCGCTCGACGCGACGGACAAGGACGTCTCGATCGGCGGCGCCGGCCTGGCCGCGCAGGCGTTCGAGCTCGGCCTCGTCGACGAGCTGCGCATCTTCCGCCACCCGGTCGTCATCGGTGGCGGCACGCCCTTCTTCCCGCCGCTCACCGGAGCGGTCCCGCTGGACCTGGTCGAGACCAGGACGTTCGGCTCGCGCGTGATCTACGAGCGCTACAGGCGCGCGAGCGATAAGTCGGACTGACACCAGGGCCGCGGACGGCTACACTTGTGCGCAGGGTCGGGCAAGTGCCCGGCGAAGCAGTGCCAGCGTTCGTAGTAGTTGCCCTGAGCACCTCCCACGTTTCGCAGCACACAATCTCCCGGGAGGGAACAGATGGCAACAGGAACCGTGAAGTGGTTCAGCGACGAGAAGGGCTTTGGATTCATCACGCCCGATGACGAGGGCAAAGACCTCTTCGTCCATCACTCAAAGATCGTCGGCAGCGGCTTCAAGTCGCTCGCGGAGGGCGCGAAGGTGTCCTTCGACTCCGAGCAGGGCCCCAAGGGCCCGGCCGCCGCGAACGTTCAGCCGATCTAAGCGGAACAGCACTAACTGTGCCGACGGCCCGCCAGCGTGCGGGCCGTCTGCGTTAAGTCGTGGGCGCGAGACGCGTTATGAGCGATGAGTTCTTCATGCGCTGACGGTCTAATTGTCATCTTGAGACGATGCGTTTGATGCGCCGGCATACCCGCGACCGTGGGGCCGTAACGGCGATGTTCGCGCTGGCCCTGCTCTGTGTCCTGCTATCTGGCTGCGGCGGAGACGGCGTGGCCGGACGGTTGCGCGGCCGGCTGTTGTCGGTCGCTGACCTGCCGGCCGGCTGGTCGGCCACGCCTACAAGGAGCGGCGCGACGCCGACAAACGCGCCCTGTCTGTCGGGCCTCGCCAAACGTCCCAAGGATTGGACGCACCAAACCGCTGCCTTTGTCGAAGGGACTTCGATCCCCAACTTCGGCGAGGTGCTTGCTACTGGGAGAGGGGTTGGGCAGGCCTGGAGTCAGTTTGACCGCGCCCTCGCGGGCTGCCGCGCAGCGACGCTCGTCGTCGGGGGCACGAAGGTCAACGCCACCGTTCGTCGTGTGGCGTTCCCGCGGGTCGGCCGCAGCTCGTCCGCGTACGCCTGGGCGTTCAGCCTTAGGGGCATCAGGGTCGGGTTTGATCTCGTCCTCTTCCAGACCGGCACGTACGGTGGCTATCTCTCCTACGCCGATTTGGGACAGCCCGCGATCCCCACGGTGGAGGCGTTCGCACGGGCGGCGGTGACAAAGGCACAGACCGGCCAGACGGCACCGGTAGCCGACGACGTCTCGATCGCGTCTGCGCCTGTGCAGTCCGCACACACCCGGCTCGGCGCGGTCGCCTACCGCACGATCGGCACCGGACCACCGCTGCTGCTGATCACCGGCTACGCCGGCACGATGGAGGTCTGGGATCCGCGCTTCGTCAACGCCCTGGCCCAGCACAACCGCGTCATCACCTTCGACAACGCGGGCGTCGGCAAGTCCGGCCCGTTGCCGTCGCCGCTCACGATCGACGCGATGGCCGACCAGACCAGCGCGCTCATCGACACGCTCGGGCTCGGACGCGCGGACGTGCTCGGCTGGTCGATGGGCAGCATGATCGCCGAATCCCTCACCGTCCGCCATCCAAGCCAGGTGCGCCGCCTCATACTCTGCGCCGGCTTCCCCGGGAACGGCACGACCGTACGGCCTTCACGTGCCGAACTGGACGGCTTCGAAAGTGGCGATCCAAAGAAGGTGATGGCCGCACTGTTCCCTGCCGACCAGTCCGCGGCCCAGAACGCCTACCTGGCGGCAATCTCCAGCTATCCAGCCGCCCCGTCGGCCCCGACGGATGTGGTCAACGCCCAGAAACACGCTGTCGATGCCTGGTGGAACGGAACCGATCCGGCTGGCAACGACGCCGCCACGATCACGATCCCAACGCTGATCGCCGATGGCAAGGTGGATCAGCTCGACCCGGTGATCAACAGCTACGCGCTCGCCAAGCTGATTCACGGCGCCGAACTGAAGCTCTACCCAGACGCCGGCCACGCCTTCCTGTCCCAAGACCAAGCGAGCTTTGCACTTGCGATCGACGCGTTCCTGCGCTCCGCTCGGTAGACATTCCTCAGCGCGGGTCGCCCGCCGACTCGGTCGGTAAAGTCGAATCGTGGCCGAGGCGCCGCTCGAAGATTCCGGCTCGGGTTTGATCCCCGTTCGCGACGGGTGGTTCGTTGTGAACGTGCGGGACGCCGAGTGGTGGACATCGGAGCGGCTCGGCGCGGTGTGTGGGTTTGAGAACGAGAAATCCCGCTTCCCGGACCTCGGCATCAACGTCGCTGTGCTGGAGCCGGGTAAGCCGAACTGCCTTTACCACGCGGAGTCCCAGCAGGAGGCATTCCTCGTTCTGTCTGGGGAGTGCAGGTTGCTCGTGGACGGGGAGGAGAGGCTCCTTCGGGCCTGGGATTTCTTCCACTGCCCCGGAGGGACCGAGCACGTTCTCGTCGGTGCCGGGGATGGTCCGTGCGTGGTTCTGATGACCGGGCCGCGGGCGGAGGGCGAGCACATTCTCTATCCCGTGTCCGAGCTGGCGGCGCGCTACGGCGCAAGTGTGGAGGAGGAGACGGACGATCCGAGGCAGGCCTACGCGGCGTTCGAGCGGCACCAGCGGACGCGGCCCGCGTACTGGAATCGCCTCCCCTGGGCATAGCCGGCCGCGCAGCGCCTCCTAACACCTCGCACTGTCACAGTCAGGACGCGCCTCCTGTCATGGAAGTAGTGACCACGACAGACGGAGGTGAAGCAATGTTGGGAAAGGTCTTCTACATGAGCGTGCTCGTCAGCGATCAGGACAAGGCGCTCGACTTCTACACGAACGTCCTCGGCCTGGAGAAGCGGGTTGAGAACCCGACACCCGACGGGCCGCGGTTTCTGACGGTCGGCGCCAAAGGGGACGACTTCCAGCTGGTCCTCTGGCCCGGAACGCCGGGGCAGGCCCAGCCGGCGCTGGGAGCCCCGCCGCCGTCGGTGACGTTCGTGACCGATGATTGCCGCAAGACGGTCGAGGAATTGACGTCGCGCGGCGTCAAGTTCCTCACGGACGTACTCGAGTTTCCTTGGGGCTACGTCGCCCAGTTCGAGGACCCCGACGGCAACCGGCTGCAGATACGAGAGGGCCGCTAGTCCCAAGCAGGCCCGTTACAACTGTGTAACCCCTGTGGCGCTAGAACGGGCCGGGACATGCGCGTCTTGGTCGTTGGCGTTGCCGCGTCGCTGGCTCTGGTGCTCGCCGCTTGCGGCTCATCGAGCACCCCGAGCGGCGCCTCCGGCGCCGGCGCGTCGGACGGGATCAAGTTCGCCGACTGTATGCGCACGCACGGGGTGCCGAACTTCCCGGACCCAAACGGCGCCGGGATTCAGATCCCCGTGGGCTCCGGGATCAATCCGCAGGCGCCGGCGTTCCAGTCCGCCCAGCGCGCGTGCCAAAAGCTGCTGCCTGGTGGAGGGCCTGGGGGAGGGCACGGCTCTGAGGCGCGCAAGCTGCAGCTGGTCAGGCTTGCCGAGTGCATGCGCGCGCACGGGGTGACGGCATTCCCCGACCCGACGAACTCGCCGCCGCCAGCGGCACCTCCCACTGGCGGCCTGGCGTTCGGTAGCCCCGGAGCGTTGATCTCCGTGCCGCAGTCGATGATTCAATCGCCGGCGTTCAAGCAGGCCGCCGCGGCGTGCGGCTTCCCGGGTTTCGGTCGCGGCGGCGGAAAAGAGACGCCGGTCGGATAGGGCCTCGGGGCCCGCCCGAGCTGCCACAAAGCCGTAACAGTGCTCCGCGGAACACGCGGCGACGTGGCCAACCAGCCGGCTTGCCACACTCACGCTGGATGTCATACCTGCTCGCGTTCGCCGGCTTCGCCGCCTTGATCATCCTGCACGAGGCGGGCCACTTCGCCGCCGCCAAGGCGGTTGGCATGCGCGTGGAGAAGTTCTCGCTGTTCTTCGGGCCGCTGCTGTGGAGCTTTCGCAGGGGCGAGACCGTGTATGGAATCGGCCCGATTCCGCTCGGCGGCTACGTGAAGATCAGCGGCATGAGCCCGCGCGAGGAGCTCCCGCCGGAGGTCGTGACAAGGGCCTACTACAACCAGCCGGTCTGGAAAAGGGTTGTGGTCATCCTCGCGGGGCCGGCGGTCAACCTGCTGATCGCGTTCGTGATCATCTGGGCGCTGTTCCTGACGAACGGCCAACTTGTGCCTACCAAGCGCGTCGCGCAGGTTCAGAGCGGATCGCCCGCCGCGACGGCACTGCGGGCCGGGGACCAGCTCGTGTCGGTCGACGGGGTCGGGAGCTCGCCGGACGCCATCCGGGCGCAGCTGGCCACCCACAAATGTGCGGGTCAGCAGGTCGATGGCTGCCTCGCCATCACGCCGGCGCTGGTCGTCGTGCGGCGCAGTGGTCAGCTTTTGACGTTCGAGCTACGCCCCCGCTACAGCGCTGCGGACAACCGTCCGCTGCTGGGGTTTGCCTTCGGCGACCGCACGCGGGCGATCGGTGCGGCGCGGGCGGTCTCGCTGACGGGCAGCACGCTGTGGACGGTCACCCGCGACACCGTCTCGACGATCGCGAGGCTATTCGAGTCCAAAGAGCGCAAGCAGCTCCACGGCGTCGTCGGCGGCTACACGGTGACCCAGCAGT
The DNA here is from genome assembly GCA_963795505.1 of uncultured Actinomycetes bacterium. GTDB lineage: Bacteria > Actinomycetota > Thermoleophilia > Solirubrobacterales > Solirubrobacteraceae > Palsa-465. Next base: position 512,958 of record CAWCIB010000008.1, on the reverse strand, counting down.
CGTTCGCCCACTCCACGACGGACGCGTTGTGGGTGCTGGCCCTGATCTCGCTGTCGCTCGCGGTCGTGAACCTGTTCCCGTTCCTGCCGCTCGACGGCGGCCATGTGTTCTGGGCGCTGGCCGAGAAGGTCCGCGGCAGGCGAATCCCGTTCGAGGTCATGGAGCGGGCCGGCGCGGTCGGGTTCGTGCTGATCATCCTCGTGTTCGTGATCGGGCTCAGCAACGACATCTCGACGCTCAGCGGATCCGGCTTCAACACTCGCTGATCTCGACGTCTGCGCTAGCGTTATTCGAGAGAGATGGAGAGCACAACTGTCCCGACTTCGGCCTCGAGCGCAGTCGAGGCGCCGACGCTGACCGAGGCCCTCCGCCGGACGGCTGCCAACAACCCGGACATCGTCGCCGTCCGGATGCCGGACGACAGCGTCTCGCTGACCTGGTCCGAGCTGCTGGCCCGCGTCGACGCGGTTGCCGGTGGTCTCGCCAAGCTGGGCGTGAAGCGAGGGGACACCGTCGCGATCATGCTCTCGAACCGGCCCGAGTTCCACATCGTCGACCTCGCGGTGGCGATGCTCGGCGCGACGCCGTTCTCGATCTACGTGACCTATCCGGCGGCCGAGATCCAGTACCTCATCGGCGACGCGGGCTCGAAGGTCGCGATCGTCGAGCAGGCCTTCGTGCCGGTCATGCTCGAGGCGCGCAAGGGCCTTGATGGCCTCGAGCATCTGATCGTTGTCGACGGCGAGCCTCCGGAAGGCACGATGCCGCTCGCGGACGTCGAGGGCTCCGATCTGGACTTCGATGTTGCGGCGGCTGCAGTCGGAGATCGAGCCCGACGACGTCCTCACGCTGATCTACACGTCCGGCACGACCGGCAAACCGAAGGGCGTCCAGCTCTCGCACCACAACGTGATGGTCTCGGCCAAGGCCGTGCAGGAGATCATCCCGATCCAGGCAGGTGGCCGGCTGATCTCCTGGCTCCCCGCGGCGCACATCGCCGAGCGGATGGCCCACCACTACATCCCGACGATCTACGCGGGCACGGTCACCTGCTGCCCGAACCCGCGCGATGTCGTCTCGTACCTTCCGCAGGTGCGCCCGACGTGGTTCTTCGCGGTGCCGCGGATCTGGGAGAAGCTGAAGGCGAGCCTTGAGACGATGCTCGCGGGCCAGCCCGAGGAGCAGCGCAAGCCGCTCGAGGACGCGCTCGCCGCGGCGATCGAGCGCGTGCGGCTCAGGCAGCGTGGCGAACCGGTGCCCGACGAGCTCGAGGCGAAAGTCGCCCAGGCCGAGGAGCAGATGTTCTCCAACTTCCGCAACATGCTCGGGCTCGATGAGGCGCTGTCGGTCAACGCCGGCGCGGCGCCGACGCCGGTCGAGGTGATCGAGTTCTTCCACGCGCTCGGCATCGAGCTGGCCGAGCTGTGGGGCATGTCTGAGACCTGCGGGTTCGGGACCTGCAACCGCCCGGGAGCCGTCAAGATCGGCACCGTCGGACCGCCCGCGCCCGGTACCGAGCTCAAGCTCGCCGACGACGGCGAGGTGCTGATCCGCGGTGAGTTCCTGATGCTCGGCTACCGCAACGACCCCGCCAAGACCGCCGAGACGATCGACCCAGACGGCTGGCTTCACACCGGCGACGTGGGCGAGATCGACGAGGACGGCTACCTGAAGATCGTTGACCGCAAGAAGGAGCTGATCATCAATGCCGCCGGCAAGAACATGTCGCCGGCGAACATTGAGGCTGCGCTGAAGACCGGAAGCCCGCTGATCGGCCAGGCGGCCGCGATCGGCGATCGGCGGCCCTACAACACGGCCCTGATCGTGCTCGACGCCGACTTCGCGCCGCAGTGGGCCGAGCAGAATGGACTGAGCGGCAAGGCGCTCGAGGAGCTCGCGAACGAACCGAAGATGATCGAGGCGATCCAGGCCGGCGTCGATGAGGCCAACGCGCATCTGGCGCGCGTCGAGCAGATCAAGAAGTTCACGATCATCCCGGGCGACTGGGCACCGGGCGGCGACGAGCTGACCCCGACGATGAAGCTCAAGCGCAAGCCGATCGCGGCCAAGTACGAGGCCGAGATCGAAGCGATGTACGCCGGCTAGCTCGCCTTGAACACGATCACGTCGGTGAAGCTGGTTCCCGTCACGACGTACGCGTAGCAGCCGGCGCTGCGGACTCGGGTGAACGAGGGGAAGATGCCCGGCGGCGCGCCCATCGCGTGTCCCAGCAGCTGGAGCTCGTCGTAGGGGACGTGGCCTTCGCCGAATCCGACCACGCCCTGGCCACCGAGCTCAAAGCCTCGGATGAGGATCGGACCCGAATAGCCCGAGGCCTGCCACGTCACCCTGCCCGCCTTCCAAGCGCTGCCGATGAAGGGCGAGATAGCGAGGTGGGTCGGATCGCCCTGCGGCTTGACGGGGCCCTTTCCGGCGCTGACGGGGCACGAGCCCCCGCTCGCCGCGGGCAGCGCGACCTGGCGGCGCAACGAGGACGGGACCGAGGCCGAGCAGCTCTGGGCACAGAGCTCGTAGGTGCCGTAGCCGACGGTTTGGCTCAGCCCAGCGGGGGCCGCAGGCGTGCTGCGTGGAACCGGCGGCGGCGCGGTGAGCGTACTGGCCGTCTCAACCGGCGCCCGACTGGTCGTCTGCGTGGTCGTCTGCGCGTTGACGGGTGTGGACGTGCTCGTAGACGCCGTCGATCCCGTGGATGCGGTGTGCTTCGAGGATCCACAGGCTGCGGCGCTAAGCGCGAGCACGACCAACGCGGTCGTGCGAAGCCTCATCGGCTCGCACCGTAGCGAACCTGGCGCTCAGGCGCGGGCTGCCACGATCGAGCGCCAGACGAGCTCGATCGGGTGGTAGATCGGCAGCGGCTGCCCGAGCTCCCCGAGGTGCAGGTCGAGCTGTGCGGCGCAGCCCGGATTTGCCGCCGCGATGGCATCGGCGCCCGTCTCGAGCAGGTTCCGCGCCTTACGCGCGCCGAGCTCGGCGGCCGCCTGCGGTTGGACCAGGTTGAAGATCCCGGCCGACCCGCAGCAGATCTCAGGCTCGACGCCGACCTCGAGCAGCTCGAGACCCGGGATCGCCTCGAGCAGGGCCCGCGGCTCTGAGCGGATTCCCTGGGCGTGCGCAAGGTGGCAGGCGTCGTGGTAGACGACGCGCAGCGGGACCTCGCCGCGCGGCGCCCGTGCGGGGACCGCGCCGAGGAGCTCGGTCACGTCGCGGACGCGCTCGGAGAACTCGCGCGCGATCTCCGTGTCGAGCAGCTCGCCGTAGTCCTTCATTGCTGAGCCGCAGCCCGCGGCGTTCGTGACCACGTGGTCGACGTCCGCCGGCAGGCTCTCGATCATCTCTCGCGCCCGCGCCTGCGCTGCTTCCTCCTCGCCGCCATGGAGCTCGAGCGCCCCGCAGCAGTCGGGTGCCGGCGGGGCCAGAACGTCGAAGCCTTCGGCCGCGAGCGCCTTGATGGTCGCTTCGTGCACGTTCGGATAGAAGATGCGCTGCACGCAGCCCAGGAGCAGCGCAACGCTTCCCCGGCGCGCGCCGTCCGCCGGCGTGTAAACGGGGAGCGGGTGCTTGCCGCGTGGGCGCCGCGGCGCGACCTTGACCAGCGGCTGCAGGCGCTTGGGCATTGGAAGCCTGCGCGCGGCGCCGATCAGAGGTGCGAGTTTCCTGAGCCGGCCTGGGTTGGGAAGCGTTTCGAACAAGAGCCTCCGCAGCGCGCGATCGGTGCCCGAGCGCTCGAAGCCGCGCTCGATCTGCGGCCGGACGCGCTCGATCAGCCGGTCGTAGCGGACGCCCGACGGGCATGCCGTGACGCACGCCATGCACCCGAGGCACGTGTCGAAATGGCTCACCCATTCGTCGGTTAGATATCCGTCCGAGTGGAGGGCCTCGTCGGCGAGCACGATTCGCCCGCGCGGCGAGTCGGCCTCCTGCGCCCACAACACGTACGAGGGGCACGTCGGCAGACAGAATCCGCAGTGGACGCAGTCATCGATCACCGACTGCTCGGGCACGCGCTGCTCGTCGAAGATCAAATGGCCCCCACGAACACGCCTCGATTGCAGCACGCCGACGGGTCGAAGCGGTCCTTGACCCTTCGCATCAGCGCGAGCGAGGGACCGTCGTGCGCGCCCCAGCGATCGAGTTCGTCAGGACCGTCATGCACGACCGCCCAGGCTCCGCCCGGGAGCTGCTCACGGAGGCGCCCTACCGCCTCCGGATCGCACTCGACATAGCTCGTTCCGAGCGCCGCGCGGCCGACGACCGTGCCCCCGCAATCCTCGGCTGCCCGCAGCACCGCGGGCCAGCGCGCTCGGGCGCGCCGCGACGCGTACCAGCGCCGCCGTCTTAGATCGCTGCCCGGCGCGCTGGCGCGCCCACAGCTCGGCGTCGTCTGAGACAACCTCGACATCGATCAGCCCCGCGTCGCGCATCAGCCCGGCGGCGCGCTCGGCCCGCGCCGCGGGCTCCGCGCCGCTCGCTCGCGCCAGCAGACCGCCGCGACCGCCGCGCCATGCCACGTCGAGAGCGTCGAGCTCGAGCGGTGCGGCGGCAAGGCTCGTTGACGCGCTCTGGATCGCCGCTGGCTCGGCGGCGATCCCGAGCGCCGTGACGCTGGCGGGCGGGTGGGGGTGGAGGCGGACGTTCACCTCGAGGATCAGACCGAGTGTGCCGAGCGACCCACAGAACAGCTTGGCGATGTCGTAGCCGGCGACGTTCTTGATCACCTTGCCGCCGGAGCGCGCGATCGTCCCGTCGCTGAGCGCGACGGTCATTCCGATCACGAGGTCGCGCACGCCACCGTAGCGGTGGCGGAGCGGGCCGGAGTCCGCGGTCGCCACGACGCCGCCGATCGTTGCCCGATGTCCGTCGCCAAGCGCGGGGTCCAGTGCCAGCATCTGCCCTGCCTGCCCGAACTGGGCCTGCGCTCGAGCGAGGGGAACGCCGGCCTGCAGAACCGCGGTCAGGTCGCCGGCGTTGTGCTCGACGACCTCGTCAAGCGCTCCGGTTGAGATCTCGAGCGTGGGCTCCGCCACCGGGTTGCCCCAGCCGAGCTTCGTTCCGCCGCCGCGGAAGTGCGCGGTATCCGCGTCCGCGAGCGCGGCGGCGGCGTCCTCGAAGGTTGCCGGCTCGAGCATCACCTACATGCGCGCCGCGACGCCGGCGCGCTCGAGCGGATGCTCCCGGTAGGGCCCTGGAACTTCGCCGCAGAGCCGCGGTGTGGGCATGACCTTGCCCGGGTTGGCGAGACCGTGAGGGTCAAACGCGCAGCGCAGGCGGTGGAAGGCCTCGAGATCGGGCTCGGAGAACATCGATGGCATGTACGCCTTCTTGTCCACACCTACCCCGTGCTCGCCTGTGATCGAGCCGCCGGCGTCGACGCAAGCCCGCACGATCAGGCCTGCGAGCTCCTCCGCCCGCTCGGGCTCGCCCGGCTCGGCCGCGTCGTAGCAAACGAGCGGATGCAGGTTTCCGTCGCCGGCGTGGAAGACGTTCGCGACCTGGAGCTTGTACTCGGACGCGAGATCGTCGATCCGCCGCAGGACCTCTGAGAGGCGCGTGCGGGGGATCACCCCATCCTGGACGTAGTAGGCGGGGGCGACGCGGCCCATCGCCGCAAACGCCGCCTTGCGCGCCTTCCAGATCAGCTCTCGCTCACGCTCGGTCTTGGCGACCCGGACCTCACGCGCGCCGGCCTGATGGCAGCGCGCCCGCACCTGCTCGAAGCGGGCCGCGCACTCCTCGCGCGGGCCGTCGAGCTCGACGATCAGCGCCGCGCCCACGTCGAGCCTGTAGCCGGCGCCCGTGGCCTCCTCGGCGGCGCGGATCGAGAGCCGATCCATCATCTCGATCGCCCCCGGCACGACGCCGTCGGAGACGATGCTCGAGACGGCCTCACCCGCCATGCCAGTGTCGTCGAAGAACGCCAGCAGCGTGCGGACGTTCTCGGGCGCCGGCACGACGCGCAGGACGATCTTGGTGGCGACGCCGAGGGTGCCCTCGGAGCCGACGAATGCGCCCAAGAGGTCATAGCCGGGCTGGTCGCGGTCGAGCTGCGCGACCGTCCCGTCGCTCAGCACGATCTCCAGTCCGGTCACGTAGTTGGTCGTGAAGCCGTACTTGAAGCAGTGCGCGCCGCCTGAGTTCTCGGCCACGTTGCCGCCGATCGAGCACACGATCTGACTCGAGGGGTCGGGCGGGTAGAAATGCGTCGGGCCCACGGCGCTGGAGACGGCGACGTTCGTGACGCCGGGCTCGACGACCACCCGAGAGTCATCGAGCTCCACGGCGAGGATCCGTCTGAGGCGGGCGAGGACGATCAGCACCCCTTCTGCCACCGGGAGCGCGCCCCCCGAGAGCCCCGTACCGGACCCGCGCGCGACCCACGGCACGCCCGCCTCGTAGCAGGCCCGGACGACCTGCTGGACCTGTTCGCCGGTGCCAGGCAGCACCGCGGCGAGCGGCGTCTGGCGGTAGTGCCCGAGTCCGTCCGAGCGATACGTCGCGAGCGCGTCGGGATGCGTTAGGACGTGCTCAGAGCCGCAGATCTGCTCGAGGCGGGAGGCGAGCTGCCTGGACGGAGGCATGGGTCGCAGTATCGCGCTGCGACGGGTTCAGCGCGACCTCACGGCGGCCGCAGACAGATCCAGCTCTTGACGAGCGGGCCGAAGCGCTCCGGGCTGGCTCGACCGAACAGGGCCTCGAGCTCGCGGCGGCGGAGTAGATGGATCTCATCGGGGTCCAGGCGCGTGGCGCCGAGGCGCCAGTAGAGCCTGCGCGCGCGGAGCGGTAGCCAGTGGGCCGCGGGTAGAAGGGCGTGCGGCTCGACCGGGAACCCGAATGCCGGAGTCTGGACGTACCAGCCGCGTGCCACCCGACGGAGCTCGCGCGCAAAAGCAGCCCGGCGCTCGGGCGCGATGTGCTCGATCACGCTCGATGAGTACGCGAGATCAAACTCGTTGTCTTCGAACGGCAGCCGCACCGTGGCGTCAGCGCGCACGAATGGACCCGGATAACCGGGGCGATCCAGAATGTCGACGCCCGTCACGGCCAACTCTGGCGCCATACCAAGGAGGCCCGGGCCGCCGCATCCAATGTCCACGATCCGGGTTGTGGGATCGATTCGGGCGGCGCTCAGAAACCGCCGCAATCGCCGCCGCCGTGCCCCCTGTGCAAGAGGCTCAGCCAGGTACCTCAATGGCCCGCGTCCTTGAACGACGAACACGCTGGGCTGCGATTCCATCGCCTACCGAATCAGCCTGACGCCCGCGACCGACTGGAGTGGGGCGGAGGCCAGGTAGAGCCGGTGCGAGCCGTATCCGCCCCACTGCAGGCAGCTCGAGACCGGGATGATGTAGCGGCCCGGGGAGCTGCGCAAGGTCTCAAACGAGATCACGTGCCCTAAGCCGCCGAAGTTCGAGCGGTCGGAGATTGCAAACGTTCCCTGGCCGAAGCCGGAGGCGGGGGCGTCGATTTCCACCCACCGATAGTCAGACCAGCTCGAGCCCGGCGGAACATCGAGGCCGAGCAGGCCGCCGGGCCGGTTCTCGACGCGCACAGCGACTGCCTGGGGGTCGGCTGGAGGCTCAGCGGGCGGCGCCAGGAACGTCGGCGTATAACCCCAGCTGCACTCGTTGCCGCCAAAAGGCACGCCCGTTGTGAAAGGCCGTCGTCGAAGGTGCAGATCAAGGCTCGACAGGGGCGGCATGTCTAGGCGCTCATAGATCGTTCGCCCGTGGCTCACGACAAGCGGTCGGTAGCGACTGAGGATCCACCGGGTGACGAGGTAGAGGCGGACGGTTGCCGGCACCCGATCGAAGACCGCCGCGCCGACCATCTTCAGATTGCTGTCATCCAATACGACGAGCTTCGGCGGATGGCGCCGCAGCTCGCGCAGCATGTCCCGCTGAAGCTCGGCCGTCGCGACGATGCCGTTCGGTACATACCAGCGCGAGCTCGGGTCTCGATTGATGAGGTAGTAGAAGAGCGCTGGCTCGTCCGTCAGGTCCAGGAGGCGGTCGTGCGGGCCCAGGTAGGCGGTGATGATCCGACGCAAGTCCACAAAGCCGGTGCTGTCGAACTGGGCGGCGTAGCCCACGCGGGCGTAGGCCGCCACCCGCGCGACGGTCGGGTGGTAGGCAGCCGGGGCGCGCTGGATCCGACTGTGAATCGGTCCCCAGAAGAACGCGACCGTACAGACGAGGAGGACCAAGCCGATTGGATGGCTGGGGATCCATGTTCGGCGTAGCCCCGCCCAACGACGAAAGACTGACCGCTCGAGCTCCGTCACGATTCGGTAGACGATGTAGAGCAGAAGGGGCGTCGCGGGCATGAACACGAGGTAGGCATGCCCGGCGTCCATCCGCGCAAGGAACTCCGAATAGGAGAACAGGACGTAGATCGCGACCGCGGCCATCGGCCAGTCTGCGGTGAGGAACGGACGGCGCAGACGTAGCCGAGTTACGACATATGCGAAGGCGGTAAGCAGCGCGACGGGAGGCGCCAGCGCGATGAAGTAGAACGCCGCGCTCGGCCCGAGGTTGGCGGTCGGGGGGAGCGCCCCGTCCAGCGTGTGGCCGGTGATCAGGTTGACAGTCACGTATATCGCGTCGCCGAGTGCCCCCTGGCTCGCCGCGTAGATGACGAACGCCGCGACGGTTGCAAGCCCGCCGGCTGCGTACCCGAGCGTCCGCCGGAATGCCTGGGCGAAGCTGCTGTCGGCCGGCCGCCAGTACCACTCGTACGCGGCGAGGACGAGCGTTACGGCAGGCACCACGGCCGCGGCCTCGGGCGTGAGGATTGCCGCGGTCACGGTCAGGAAACCGAGGGCTCCGGCACGCAGGCGCGTCGCGCGCTTCAGAAGCGCGACCAAGGCCAACAGAACCACCGGCAGGAGGAGGAACCGCGGGTCCGCGGGCCCTAGCCAGGTGCCTAGGAAGATCAGGCCTCCGGCCACCACCAGCGGCCAGTTGCGCCCGACGAGGTACGCGAAAAGGAAATAGGTCGTCAGGATGTACAGCGGCTGGAACAGCAGCGCGCCGCCGGCGAGGGCGCCCCAGTAGCTGTTGTCGAACACGGCAAACCCACCGGCGGTCTGAAATACGTCCACCAGCAGTCCGTGGGTCAGCACCACATCGCGCCAAGGCACCCAGCCCGCGCCGACGAGTCGCGTCTCGGCGAGCAGCTGACCCTCTTCGAAGAGGTTGAGCTGGCCAATGTCGCCCTGCAAGTAGGCGTACAGCAGGAACAGGGCGATCGGTCCCGCGATCAGCAGGACGGTGCGGCGCTCGATCGCCGCGGCTCCCAGGCGACCGCGGCGGAGCGCGGCCAGAATACAGCCGAAGAGCAGCGCCGCGAGTGGCAACCCAAGCCACCACGGAAACCACACGTAGTGCCGCACCGCACCGGGCGAGAGGATGCGTAGCTGGGTGCGCGCAGAGACGAGCACGAGACCGACCACGCAGAGGGCTGCGCCAAGCGCGTTCACGGTGGCCACCCGCTCCGTGAAGGTCGCCTCTTCGAGCCGTGCTCGCGCGAGTCCCACCGACACCAGCGCTACCGCGCCGAGGTAGCCCACCAGCACGAGCGCGATGCTCAGCCACAGATGCTCGGAGACGATGCCCACCTCCAGACCGAGCACGGCTCCAACGAACGCCACCCGGCCGGCCGAGATCAGGTGATGCTTGGCACCCGCACCGGGAAGTGCCCTCTCACGGGGCTCCGAAGGGGCCTGCGCCGCCGGAATGACAGGACGCAGCCGCCCACGGGAGGGTGGTTTCGCCAGCCCGAAGCGCGGTCCAGCTCGCGTGAGGGCCAGGAAGATCAGCAGCGTCAGGGCTGGAAACAGTCCGACGACGAGGTAATAGGTCCGGGAGTAGTTGTAGGGGTTGAAATTCGCGAAGACCGGATAACCGATCACGTCCGTCTTGATCTTCAGGGGGCCCCACAACGCGACGGCGACGACGGCGGTGAAGACGCCCGCATAGAGAACTGCCAAGCCGAGGCGGATTGCTGTGCTGCGCCGCAGAGCAGCGATGTCGTGCTCGTGAGCCGCGGTCGGGGAGCGGTCCGCGGTCTGCAGCGCGCTCATCGAACCGTCACCGTGACTCTCCGGCTATAGATCGTCCGCTGGTTCTGGCGCGCAAAGTTACGCAGCCGCCGGTCGCCGATCGGATACGACCATCGGAGACGGACCGTACCGCTGGCCGGAAAGTGCACCTCGAGATCGAAGTAGCAGCTGAGGGCTGCGTTGAGCCTGACCGACCTGATCGTTTGGAACCTCCCGCCAGACTCGGGGCGCCACTGGATCTGCACGTACTGAGGCTGACGCGTATCCAGGTAGGCATAGGTCGCCGGGCGAGCGCATCCCCACACCTCGAGGTCATGTCCTCGTGGGGCCCGGGTGACCGGGAGGAAGAGCGGCATCCGATATGCGTAGAACGTCGGGGAGGGCTTGCCTCCGTAGAAGATCAAGGCGGTCGCGAAGCCCCCCGTACCGAAGACCGTCGGGCCTGGCTTTCCGTTGAACAGCCCGTACTGCATCGTGGTGGCGATCCGCGGGTTGCGCCAAGTCAGGTACTCGGCCCAGTTCAGGTAGTGCGCCGCTGTGGCGGGGGCCACGTAAAAAGTGCCGACGTTCGGAGGATGGGTGATGTATCCATATTCGGTGTTGTAGATGCTCAGGTGCGTGTGCGACCCGTACATCCCCTGGAGGCGGTCGAGCGTTCGCTCCAAGATCGGGATCTGCGGGAACTCGACCGTGTCCGAGCTGCTCGCATCGACCTCGGTCGGCGGCAATTTGATCGGGTATGGGTGGATCCCATAGCCACTCGCCTCAAAGAGGGCCGGGTGCGCTTGGCGGAACTGCGTCGGATCGCCGTCGGCAGCGCATCCGGCCCGCAGCGCTGCGTTTCCGCGCAGCGGATGAAAGGAGGAGTCGGCGCAGTAGAGAGTCTGGGTGAACCCAATCGGACTCGACGCTTGAAGCGCCGCGTTCAGAACAGACTCCGGAGGCTCCGGGATGCCTCTCGGTGAGAGGTTCGCGATCACGATCGTGTCGCCCCCGTGTCCCGTGCTCTGCAGCGCGGTCCATGCGGCGTCAAGCAGGCCGCGGTAGCGCGGCGCGGAAAGGATTCTGGTCGACCCCACGCGAAACTGCGGCGAGAGCATTGGGCCCCAGTTCGGCTCGTTCCAGATCTCCCAGAAATGCACAGGTGGCAGTGGCGAGGAACTCCCGGGCGGGACGTAGTGACCGCTGTAGCGCGTTGCGACCGCCTTGACGAACCTCCCATAGGCCGCCGGTGAGGGCCTCCAGGTGCCGACGGGAACCCGGCGCGGTGCGCCAGCACCGGTGGCCCAGAGCGGCCCCGGGCTCGTCAGTACGAGATCGATTCGAACACCATCGCGGAGGGCGTCGCGCACAATCGCGTCATACGGAGCCCAGTTCGCACTTGGATAGGCGGCTGGATTCGCGGCTCTGAAACCAGCGGGCCGCACCCGCGTGCGCGGGTCCGGCGCTATCGCGCTCCACGTGAGAGTCAAACGCACGATCCCGACGCCGAGGCTGCGCATTTCCAACAGCGTCCTGGCCGGAGCAGAAACCAGGCGCACGTCGTCCTGGAGCATCGCGGCCGGACCCGCTGGGCGGACTGACCGGGCGGCGTTTGAGCTCCCGCATCCTCCGGCGATCGCGGCGACGGCCAGCAACATCGCCCCGGCGACGGGACGGCTATGTCTCATAAACACTGTGGCCGATGCCCACAGGTCCAACGGCGACCGGGTCGCAGCTCGGCCGCTGGGTTCGTGGGTTCAGTGCGGTCGAGCGCTGGCACGAGCGACGGACGATTGTGGCAAAGCCAGTGCCAAGGCTGGCGGACCAAGCACGGCGGCGGGCTGAGGCTACTATTGCGCCGGTGCGAAGGCGCTCACTCGTACCCGTCGCCGTGCTCGCAGTCCTGTTGGCGGCGCCGGCGATACCGCCGGCGATGGCCTCGGCGCCGTCAGCGGTCACTGACTGCAGCGCCCACGGCATCCTGACTCGCCATTACTCGGTTGCCGAGCTCCGAAGCGCGCTGGCGGCGATGCCGACCGATGTTCAGGAGTACACCGATTGCTACAACGTGATCCACAACCAGCTCCTTGCTGAGGTGCCGGGCGGGCACATCACCGGTGGAGCGGGCTCAGGTGGCGGGAGTTCATTCCCGACTGCACTCCTCATCGCTCTGATCGTGCTCGTGGTGATCGGCGCGGGGGCGGGGGCGTTCGCGATGACGCGACGTGGCGGGCCCCCGGATCCTCCGTAACCGCGCTAGCTATTCGCCATCACGGTGAGCGAGACGGCCAGCACGTGCCTCAGTGCACGCTAATGCGGACCGCCCGGCTGTAGATCCAGCTCTGGCTCAGGTTGACCGTGTTGAACAGGGTGCTGTTCCCGGCCGGGTAGGACCACGCGATCCTCACCTGGCCGCTCGAGGGGAACCGGACGCGAAGGTCGAAGTACCCGCGCGAGTTCGTGATCCGGATGCGCTTGAAGTTGCTGAAGCTGGAGCCACGGGCGAACTGTACGTATGCGTACTGCGTTCCCTGAGCGAGGTGCGCCGGACGCACATCGCCCCACACCTCCAGCGAACGTCCGCGACGCTCGGAGCTGGACGGCAGCCAGATCGGCATGCGCCACGCGTAGAAGGTCGGTTTCGGGATGCCATTCGCGGTGATCAGCCCGGTCTTGAACCAGCCCCCGTCGTTCAGCTCGTACTGCTCATAGCTGCCGATCCGCGAGCTCTTCCAGCCTATGTACTCGGCCTCATTCAGCCAGCTGGCGGCAGTCGTCGGGCTGGGGTTGCGGCCCCCGGCGGGCGGACGCGTCTGATAGCCGTACTCGGTGTTGTAGACCATCATTCGCTTGCCTGACCCGTAGACGTGCTGCTCACGGTCAAGCGCGCGGCTGAGATTGGGGATCTCGGCGTACTCGACCCCGTTGGCGTTCGGGAAGTCCGGCGTTGAGGGCGGATTGAAGTATTGGTACGGATGGACCCCGAAGCCGGTCACCTTGAACAGCGCGAGGTTGTTGTTGCGGAACTGCGCCGACCCCGACTTGGTGGTCGGACAGCCGATTGCCTGAGCGGCGCGCCCGCGCAGCTGTCGGTAGGAGGAGTCCACGCAATAGAGCGCACGGGTGAAGGAGATAGGTGCGCTTGAGTTGGTCGCGTTCGGCTGGCCCGACCCGTCCTGGGTGAAATTGCCCGCGAGGATCGTGTCCTGCCCGTGGCCAGCGCTCTGAAGGGCGTTGTAGCCAGCAGCCAGCAGCGAGCGATAGAGGCCAGCGCTCACGATCGCCCCTCCCTGGGTCTGCGGCGCGAGCGCCGGACCCCAGTTTGCCTCGTCCCAGAGCTCCCAGAAGTGGACCGAGGAGAAATGGCTGCCGGCCGCCTTGACGAACTGCCCGTAGTCAGCCGCCGACGGCTTCCAGACGTGGTCGAACGAGAACAGACTCCCGCTGTTGCTGTTCGGCGGCGGTGCGCCGGTCTGGGTTGCCCACAACGGCGTGACGCCCGGTCCGCCGGTGATCAGGAAGTCGATCGCCATCCCGTCCGCCTCGGCAAACTTGACGAGTCGGTCGTAGGCCACCCAGTTGTATTGCGTGGGGTTGGTCGCGTCGAAGCTCGCGGGAACGGTGCGGGAGTTTGGATCCGGGACTACGTTGGACCAGTCGAGGTCGATCCGCAGGACCCCGACGCCGAGACTGCGCAGCACCTGTAACTCCTTCTGGACGGCCGTATCGGAGAGCTGGGGCTGTTCAACGCTTGGGTCCTGGAATATCGCGACCTGGTTGCCGGATGCCGCCGCTGGAGACGTGCTCCCGAACAGCGCGCATCCCGACACAGCCATGGCAACAGCCGATGTCGTCAGAAGCGCGAACGCAGACTCTCGGATACGTGTCAGCAGTTTCATTCGTCTCGACTCCTAGCTCTCAAGCACTCAACAACCCGGCGGCCGGGGGACTACATCTTCAGCACCCGACCGCGCCGTCCAACATTGGCCCGCCCTGCAGGCCAAGCCGCACCAATCCCCACTGGCGGGGAACACGATACGACAGATCGAAACGCATCGCCATCGCCAAAGTTGCGGCCGGCGCCGGCGCGCATGGTCTGGGCGGTCGATTATGGTGCCCCGCCTGATGCGGGTGCGGCGGATTTTCGGTGCCTTGGTAATTGGGCTTCTGTCGGTCGCCTACGCGCTCGGCCCACCGCAGGTGGCGGCCCGCTCGCGCCACCGCGGCGGACAGGGCCACCATGGTGCCCCAAGCACAAGCCATCACGGCGGTCCGATCTACCGCGACCGCACGTACACGTTTGCCGAGCGCGCCGCGGATCTTGTGGCGCGCATGTCGCTGCGCGAGAAGGCGGCCGAGATGGTCTCCGGCGATGCGCCGCCGATTGGGCGGCTCGGGATCAAGCGCTATAGCTGGTGGAGCGAGGCCGCCCACGGCGTCGAGGGCCTCCAGGAGAGTCCGGGCGCGATCTATGACATCTGGAACGCGACCGTCTACCCGACCGATATGGCGCTCGGCTCGAGCTGGGACCCTGGCCTGATGTATCAGGAAGCGACCGCGATCGGCGACGAGGCGCGCGAGATCGCCCCCGACCAGTCGCGCGACCTCGACTTCTTCTCACCCACTGTCAACCTCTCGCGGGATCCACGCTGGGGCCGCAACGACGAGACCTTCTCAGAGGACCCGTTCCTAACGGCTGAGATGGCCTCCCAATACGTCGACGGCCTGCAGGGTCAGGACCAGCAGGGCCACCTACTGCCCCAGGGCGGCGGCTACCTGAAGGCGATCGCGACGCTCAAGCACTACGCCGCCAACAACGACGAGCAGGACCGATTTACGGGGTCCTCGAACGTCGACGAGAGCACGCTGCGCGAGTACTACACCGCCCAGTTCGCGCAGATCATCTCGCAGTCCCATCCCGGCGCGATGATGTCCGCGCTGAACGCGGTCAACGGAACCCCGGCCTCGGCCAACGTCCAGCTAACCGACACATTCGCGCGCCGCACGTTCGGTTTCGGTGGCTACTTCACCTCCGACTGTGACTCTGTCGACGACATCGTCCGGGGCCACCACTGGCAGGCGCCGGGATATGGGCGACCGGTCAACGACACCGAGGCGCACGCGATCGCCGACGCGACCGGCGAGGACCTGAACTGCAACCTGTACTACACGCCGCACGATTACCGCACACTGCTGCCCGCCGCGGCGAGCGAGGGCATCCACACGCCGAACGGGACTTTCAGCGCCAACGACATGGATGTCTCGTTGGAGCGGCTGTTCACCGCTCGCATGGAGACCGGCGAGTTCGACAACGTAAACAAGCAGCCTTGGGTTCGCCAGGCCCGACTGCAGCTGAACGGCGCGCATTGGAGGGACTCGCCGACCAACGGCGCGATCACCGAGACGCCGTCCAGGCTGGCACTGGCACACGAAGCCGCCGACAAGGCCCAGGTACTGCTCAAGAACGCCGTCATCAGGCGCCGGGACGCAAGCGTCGGTCCGCTGCTGCCGCTGCAAATACCCACCAGCGGTCCGTTCAAGGTCGCGGTCGTGGGACACGAGGGCGATCGCTATCCGCTCTGGCTCGGGGGCTATGCGAGCCAGCAGGGAGATGCTGGCGTCGGCAATGAGGTCAGCGCATACTCGGGCGTCAAAGCGGCCATTCAGGCGATCAACCCCGGCGCCCAGGTCGACTTCATCGACGGTTTCCAGAGTGGGGATCTGGCCAACACTTTGAACCAGGTCAACGCGAGCGCGCTGACGGCGCTGTCGGGCTACAACGACGTGGTTGTCGACGTCGCCACCGACTGGACGACATCGGGCGAAGGCCAGGACCGCCCGGATCTCGCACTGCCCGGTGCGCAGACGCAGCTCATCGGCGACGTCATGCAGCAGAACCCGAACACGATCCTCGCCATGCAGACCGGCGGCGCGGTCGACATCTCCGGTGTTGAGCCATCAATACCTGCGATCGTATGGAGCTCGTTCGGCGGCCTGCGCGAGGGCGATGGGCTAGCCGACGTGCTGGTCGGCAAGTACGACCCGAGCGGGCACCTGCCCTTCAGCTGGTATGCGAACCAGTCGGAGCTGCCGGCGATCAGCGACTACAGGATCAGGCCGGGCGCGGGCACGCAGGGCCGGACGTACATGTATTTCCGCGGCCCGGTCTCCTTTCCATTCGGCTACGGGCTCAGCTACACGACGTTCGGCACCTCGGCGCTGGGCCTCGACAGCACCCATGTGACCGCAGACGGCACCATCCGGGCGACCGCGACCGTCACCAATCGCGGCTCGCGTGCCGGTGAAGACCTTGTCCAGCTCTACGTTGTGAGTCCTGGCGGCGGGCCCGTCAAGCGACTCGAGGCCTTCCAGCAGGTCTACCTCAATCCCGGCCAAAGCGCCACCGTGCCGCTGACCGTGCCAGTGGCGCGGCTAGCGTTCTGGGAAGCGGGGCATTGGGTCGTGCGCGACGGCCTCTACCGGCTCGAGCTGGCCAACTCCGCCGCGCCGGGGGACGTACTCGCATCTCGTTCCGTCTACGTTCGCGGTCGGCTGACACCGGTGCCCAGCGTGGTGACGGCATCACCGGAGATGGCGGGTGACGCTGGGCGCGGCATTCGCCAGCGGCTCCTGTTCCCCGTCGGCACGGTTGTCGAACCCAGGCTAACTGTGTCGATGAACGACGCGGCGCTGTACGGCGACGCGGTTGGCAGAGGGTTGCCGGCCGGGGCGCGGGTTAGCTATTCGAGCGACAACCCGGCCGTGGTCTCCGTTACAGGCGGCACGCTGCGTACGGTCGCCAACGGCGTGGCGACTGTGACGGCTTCCGTGACCTACCACCACGTCACTGCGTCGGGGCAATTCGTGGTCCGAGCACTGTCCGAGCTGAGCGGAATCACGGTCAGCGGCGGGCGCCTGGGCAAGATCGCGCTGCCCGGGTTTCAGCCGGACACGTACGCGTATGGCGTAACTGTGCCGTTAGGCGCTGGCGCTCCGCGCCTATCCGCGACGTCGGGCGACTCGCGCGCCCGGATCGGAATAGCGCAGGCGGCTCGAGTCCCGGGCCGCGCGCGCGTCACGGTCACCGGGCCAGACGGAATAAGCCAGACATACTCGGTCTACTTCGCGCGCCTGCCGCGCAGCTTTGCCGGACGGATCGGCCGGCAATGGAAGTGGGTCAGGCGGGACCCGCTAACCGAGCACGTCTTCGGCGGATCGGTCCAGATCGCGCTCCAGCCGGGCGCTCTGACCTACGACAGTGCCCGCAATGTGCTGGTCGAGCCGGCGCTCGGGGATTGGACCATCACCTCTCGCGTGAGCCTCCCGGCCCTGTCCGGCTCGGATCAGCAGGCCGGCATCCTCGCCTACCAGGACGACCACAACTACCTCGAGCTTGCGCTGGGATCCGGTCATCAGCTCGCTTTGACGACGACCGACAATCTGTCGGGTAAGACCGTCTCGCAGGTGCTGGCCACGTATCCGATCGCCGGCACCGCCGTCTGGCTGCGAATGGTCAAGAACGGTCCCCACTACAGCACCTACTTCGCGCGCGACGGCGTGCACTACGTGCCGATCTACAACGTTGGCGCTGCGCTTGAGGATGTGAAGGTTGGGCTATTCGCCTTCGGCTCAGGCGGCGGGACCGCGTCGTTCGGCTTCTTCGACGTGCGGAGCCGCTCTCTACACTGAACCTCAGTGGCCTCAGAACGGCAAATAAACGTCGGCGGCGTGCTGATTGGTGGCGGAGCCCCGGTCGCCGTCCAGACGATGACCAAGACGGAGACGGCCGATCTGCGCGCGACGATGGATCAGATTCGGCGCGTGGCGGACGCGGGCGCGGACATCGTGCGGGTGGCCGTGCCGCGCGATCAGGACGTCGAGGCGCTCAAGACGATCGTGGCCGAGTCGCCGATCCCCGTGATCGCCGACATCCACTTCAACTACACGCTGGCGCTCAAGGCGCTCGACGCTGGCGCGCACTGCGTGCGCCTGAACCCGGGGAACATCGGCGGTCCGGACAAGGTCGCGAAGGTCGTCGAGCGCGCAACCGAGCTGGGGACGCCTCTGAGAATCGGCGTCAACTCTGGCTCGCTCCCTTCCCATCTGCGCGAGCTCGAGTTCGAGAATCCCGTCGAGGCGCTGGTGAGCGCCGCGGTCGAGTTCGTCGAGCTGATGGAGCGGCTCGATTTCGAGAACTTCAAGGTGTCGATGAAGTCGACCAGCGTCCCGAACACGATCGCCTCGAACCGGCTGCTGTCCGAGCGGATTCCATACCCGCTGCACCTCGGGATCACCGAGGCTGGGACGAAGTGGTCCGGTTCATTGAAGTCGGCGGTCGGACTCGGAACGCTGCTCGCCGACGGAATCGGCGACACGATCCGGATCTCGCTCTCGACCTTCCACGCGGAGGAGGAGGTCAAGGTCGCGTGGGAGATCCTCAAGGCGCTCAAGCTCCGCGAGCGCGGTCCCGTCCTAATCGCGTGCCCCACGTGCGGCCGGCTTCAGTTCGACATGGACAGCGTCGTGGCCGAGGTCGAGCGCAGGCTCGAGGCCTATGACGACCCGATCGAGGTGTCCGTCCTGGGCTGCGCGGTCAACGGGATCGGGGAGGCGCGCCACGCCGATTTCGGGATCACGGGCGCGAAGGACATGGGCATGATCTACTCGCGCGGCGAGCCGCTGAAGAAAGTTCCGACCGAGCGGCTAGTTGATGAGCTCTTTGCGGAGATCGACCGCTACTACGCGGCGGGCAAGCGCGTCGTGCGCGACGAGACGGACGCGGAGGAGGCCCGAGCCTGGCTCGCCGAGCACGAGGATGAGACGGCGATGACCCCCGAGCGGATGGCCGCGATGGAGGCCCAGGCCGCCGACGACGAGCCGCCGCAGCTCGACGAGGACGTCTCGCCCGTGGCCGGGCGTCGCTTCACCCGGGCGTAGCTCTTCTGGCCGATCGGCCAGGGAGACGATTGTTGAGCGCCTGGCGGGTGGCGCCCGCCTGCTGGCAGGGAGTCCTGTGACGTTTGCCGCGCTATGCGCGGTTAACCTCGATCCAATCGCCTAGAGACCGCAATCGCCGAGGTGGGCATGGTTAGAAGTGCTGCACCTAGCGCAGTCGCTTGTGCTGGGCGAGCTCAGACTCGGCCTCGACGTACGTGATGTGCTCGCGCCCGGCCAGCAGCCGCTCGGCGGCCGCGAACGCGGGCGCGCGGTCGAATGCCGACGCGTAGCGCCGGGTCTCGTGGCGCACCGGCGCGCCGTCGATCACCCCGAGTCGCCACCCGAGCCGCTCCGCAATCGCCGACCAATGGAGGTCGAGACCCCAGCCCATTCCCTCCGCGGGGAAGGGCGCGAGCGCCTCGTAGACGTCGCTGCGCATCAGCACAACGGGGCCGATCTCCACGAAGCGGGTCTCGCGGCAGACGTCCATCCGCCGCCGCGTGACGTTGTACCAGCCGTAGCTCGCGCGGCTGACGGCCGGCTGGGCAAGAGCGAGCTCGAAGCGCTCGGCGACCGCCAGCAGGCGGTCCAGGAAGCGATCGCCGACCGTGATGTCGTCATCGACGATCAGGATCCAATCGGCCGCGCGCGCATCGGCCGCACTGGCGACCTTATTGAGGTTCTCGAACTTTCCGCCACGCAGTTCCGACATCACCGTGTCCGCCTCCAGCGCCTGAGCTGGCGGTCCCATCGCGCCGAGCGCGACCCGCACTTCGTGTGCCGAGCAGCGCAGCTGACCGAGCGCATCTGCGAGCTGCCCCCCGTCGCCTCCGTAGATGCCGAGGACGAGCACGCTGCGCCGCGGCGTCTCGGCGGCGGCGCGGTCCAACTCGTGATCGATCCCGAGCAGCCGTTGGCGGGCACCCAATACCACGTCGAAGACGTGACCGGCGGCACGGCCAACGGCGGTGCGGCGCAGCCGGCGGCGAACCTTGCTGCGCAGTCGCCAGTCGAGCGGATATGGGTCCTCGCTCAGCCCCGCTCCTCATAGCCGGCGTGGGGGAGCCTCAGCATCTCGGCCATCGTCTTGGGGTGCGGCTCCGCGCCCGGGAGATGCAGCGCCCTAGCCGTTGGTCGCCACAGCGCCCCGAGCAGCATCAGGCGCTCGACGCCGAGCGTCTTGGAGCGGCCGAATCGACCGCCGAGGAGCGACCCCGCAAGCCAGAGCCACGCCGCGGGCGATCGGTCGAGCTTCGCTGCGCGCCGAACCAAGCGGATCTTCCGCTGGTCCATGACACCAGCCAGGCGCAGCAGCAACAGCTCGGCCGAAGCCACCACGCCCAGGACGATGTAGTAACAGAGCCGCATCTGCTCCAAGCGGTCGATCACCAGCTCGCGCAGCGAGTTCCAACTGCGCACCGAACGGAGCTGGGGTCGGTGTGGCCGCCTGCGCGGCCGTCCGCGCTCGTGGCTGAGGACGGCATCAGCATGCTGGACGTAGTCGTAGAGCGGCCGATCGATGTACGCAATCTCGCCCGCCGCCATCGCGACGAGCGCGAGCCAGTGATCGTGCATCAGTCCCTCCGTGGCTGGGAAGGGGAGCACGTACCCGAGCAGCTCGCTTCGGAACAGCGACGCGGCGCCCGTGATCGAGTTGATCAGCAGCAGTGCGCCGAGGTCGTCTGAGTTGTTCTCACGCTCGGTCCAAAACGTAGGCGCGAGCATCGATCCCGCAGCGTCGACGACGCGCGCGTCGCTGTAGGCAAGCGTTGCGCCCGTCCGGATCTCGGACACGAGCGCAGCTAACTTGTCGGGCTCCCAGCGGTCGTCCTGGTCGGCCAGCGCGACCAGCGGGACATCGGCCGGAACCAGGCCGAGCGCTCGCTCGAAGTTCCGGTATACGCCCAGTCGCTCCGCGTTGCGGTGGAGCTGAAACCGCTCGTCGTCGGCGAGCACGTCGGCGATCATCTCCGACCGCTTTCGGGCTTGAGGCATCGTCGCTTATCAGGCAGATCCAGTTGTCGTAGGTCTGCGCTCGAATCGAGTCGATCTGGCGCCTGAACAGGTCCGGCGGCGGATTGAAGGTCGCCATGCAGATGGCGACCCGGGGGGCCGTCCCGCTTGGAGCGGGCCAATCGCGCCGTGTCGTCGGCAGGACCGTCAGCTCGCCGATGTCTGCCGTTGCCTCGCCACCGCCGTCCAGGGTCGCCGCGAGGCGCAACGGGACGGTCGCCCGAGCCGTCGCCTCACGCAGCGACGCCAGGCCGAGAAACCGCCTCGGCGACTGCCACCGCGTTCCCTGATCGAACAACGGCTGCCGCTCGCCTCCGACCAGCAGCTCGAGCTTGCGGATCGGCGCGCCATCGTGCGAGCACGAGCCGTGGACCAGCACGACATCGCCGCGACCGACGGCCAGCTGTCGCGGCAGCTTCGATTCGACGTGGATTTCCAGAGGCTTTACGAGACCTTCGCGAACCCCTCGGCCACCTTTGCCCAGTTGACCGTGTTCCACCAGGCATCCAGGTAGTCGGGGCGGCGGTTCTGGTACTTCAGGTAGTAGGCGTGCTCCCAGACGTCGACGCCCAGCAGCGGCGTCTTGCCGTCCGACAGCGGGCTGTCCTGGTTGGGCGTGGAGACGACTGAGAGCCCGGAGCCGTCGTGAACGAGCCACGCCCACCCGGATCCGAACCGCTTGACGCCCGCGTCCTTGAGCGCGGCCTGAAAGTCCCCGAACGTGCCGAACGCGGCGTTGATCGCGTCGGCCAGCGCGCCCTCGGGCTCGCCGCCGCCGTTCGGACCCATCCACTCCCAGAACAGCGAGTGGTTGTAGTGCCCGCCGGCGTTGTTGCGAACCGGGCCCTGCTTGTCCTGCGGAAGCTTGTCGAGGTTCTGGAGCACCTCCTCAACTGACTTGTCCGCCCATTCCGTTCCCTCGAGCGCGGCGTTGGCGTTGGTCACATACGCCTGGTGGTGCTTGTCGTGATGCAGATGCATCGTCTCTTCGTCGATGTGCGGCTCGAGCGCGTTGTAGTCGTAGGGCAGCGGCGGGACTTCGAATGCCATGTGCGGCTCCTTTTGGCGACGTTTCTAGGGCGTTTGGCTTCTTCTATCAGACCGGACGACCCGGCTCCCGCGACCCCCGGTTGCGGCCTGCGCAGCCGTCGGGCGCATGTGCTCGTCGCCAGGACGATTCAGTACTTGCCGCTCGCGAGTTGTGAGACGGCCGCGATGGCTGGGAGCGCCACCCCGACTGCGATCAGCCAGGGCCTTCGTGCGTAGCGGACGATGATCAACGCGACGATCGGGAGAACGGGGAGTCCAAGGCGCGCCGAGATCCCGCTGCTGTAGATCCTCATGAAGTAGAGGGCCGCGGGGTATCCGAACGAGACAATCGCAAGCGCAGCGACGACACCGATGGCGCTCGCTGCGAGCGCCGGCGACCGTGAACGTCCCCTCACAAGGATCGGCGCAAGGAATGTGCCGAAGACGGCGACGTTCCAGACCCAGTACCAGGGGGCGCTGTAGTAGTAGGGCACGAGCATCGTGAACTGGTTCTTGAACGTGCCGAACAGAGCGCTCCAATGGAAGTAGCGCACCGACGTGGGCAGGCCGGCATCCAGAACCGTGGTCAGGGACGCCGAGCCCCGCAGGTCCTGGAGGACTGCCCATCCGACCAAACTGAGCATCGCCCCGGCCAGCATCAGCACGTTGCCCTTGTGTCTGGCCCACAGGCGTGCCCAAGAGACTCCCGTCCGGTTCGGTGTCTCCCTCAGCAGGCCGCTAATCAGCAACGCCAGGGGCGCGATGAAGAAGAGGCCCTTGAGCAGCCCGATGACCATGCCCACGCCGAAGCTGATCCACGCGACGTTTGAACCACGTTGACGCACGATCGACGAGGTGATGACCGCGAGCGCTCCGGCCGCGACCCCCGCTGAGTCGTTAGTGACGGTCGACCAGGAGTAGACCGCGACCGGACTGAGCAGGCAAATGCTCAGCAGGGTTGTCAGGGCAAGTAAGTCCAATCCCTCGATCCCACCGACCACCACCAAGAGGCCGGCGCTGAGGCAGACCCAGATCGGACCACCTTCACGGGCCGCGGCGAGCGCCGAGCGAGGCGGAGCGTCCGGGCGTGCGGTGGCGAGGTATGGCAGGTAGGCGAGCGGGGCCTGCTGAGCTTGATAGCTGTAACCGCGTGGGACATACGACACGGGGTTGCGGTACGCGATCGCGCAGCTGCCCTCCTCGGTGCCAAACACGCCGAGGCAGCTGATCACCCGAAGCGTCGTTTGCGTGTACTTATCGCCGTAAGCGGGGACTCGGCCGCGCGACAGTTCGACCACGTAGTCGTAATGGGCTTGCTCATCAATCGGCCCAAGCGAGAGATCGCTGCGTCGGTGCCACCCGAGCGCTACTGAGAGCACCACGAACGCAATCGCAATTGCAGTGGCTGCGAGCAACCATGGCCCATCTGGCGGCTCCCGGACGACCGGGGGCGTCCCGGGCGGGTCGGCGGCAGGTGAAGCCGATGCGCTCAAAGCGCTGCGGAATCCCGCATGCCGATTGCAACGCGATGCCGTCGGAAGAGTTCCGGATTAGTCCAATGTGGCGGACGCCTACGGCGCCTCTTCCGGGAAGACGCTGGATTAGGCTTGGGCAACCCATGACCCGCCTTTCCTCGTACTTCCTTCCGACCGAGCGTGAGCCGCCTGCCGACGCCGAGGCGATCAGCCACATCCTGATGGTCAGGGCCGGGCTCATCCGGCAGGTCGGCTCGGGGCTGTGGTCGTGGCTCCCAGCGGGCTGGCGCGTTCACCAGAAGATCGTGCAGATCGTGCGCGAGGAGATGAACGCGATCGGCGGCCAGGAGATGCTGATGCCGGTCCTCCACCCAGCCGAGCCGTGGCGGCGAACGGGACGCTACGAGATCGATGAGCTCTTCAAGCTCAACGACCGTCGCGGAGCCGACATGGTTCTGGCGATGACCCACGAGGAGATCGTCACCGGCCACGTCGGCGCGGCCGTGCGCTCCTACCGAGACCTGCCCCTGATCCTCTACCACTTCCAGGTCAAGGAGCGCGATGAGCCGCGACCGCGCGCCGGGGTGCTGAGAACGCGCGAGTTCATCATGAAGGACTCCTACACGTTCGACCGCGACCGCGAAGGCCTCGACGCTCAATACGACAAGCATGCCGTGGCCTACGCCCGGATGATGGACCGGTGCGGGCTCGAGTGGTACAGGGTCGAGTCAGACGTCGGCATGATGGGCGGCGTCGGAGCCCACGAGTACATGGCTCCGTGCGCGGCCGGAGAGAACGAGGTCGCGCTGGCGGCCGACTATGCGGCCAATGTCGAGGTCGCTAGCGCCGATCCGCAGCCGGTCGCGCTCCCGGACGGATTGCCGGAGCCCGAGCTTGTGAGCACGCCGGGCCTGACGACCGTCGAGCAGGTCGCAGGCGAGCTCGAGCGTCCCGGCGGGCGCGCTGCTCAAGGCGTACCCGATCGTGCTCGACTCAGACGAGCTTCGGATGGTGATCGTGCGCGGCGACCACAGGGTCAACGAGATCAAGCTCGCCAACGCGCTTGGCCAGCAGTTCCGCCCCATGCGAGCGGAAGAGGTAGAGACGCGAATCGGGCCGCCCGGCTTCATAGGCCCGGTCGGAGCCTCCGTGCCGATCCTGCTCGACGACGGCGTCGCTCCCGGTTCCTACGTCACCGGCGCCAACCAACCGGACGCCCACCTTCGGGGTGTCGAGCCAGGACGTGATTTCCAGTTCGAGCGCGCCGATGTGCGTGGCGTCGTGGCTGGCGACACCGTGGACGGCAAACAGATCCGCATCGAGCCCGCGATCGAGATCGGCAACATCTTCAAGCTCGGTACGCGGTACTCGGAGCCGCTCGGCGCGACCTATCTGGACGAGAGCGGCGCCGAGCAGCTGATCTGGATGGGGTCCTACGGCTTTGGGCCCGCCCGCGCGGCGGCGGCGGCAATCGAGCAGTCGGCCGATGAGCACGGGATCTCGTGGCCGCGTGGAGTCGCGCCGTTCGACGTCGAGCTGGTCGTGCTGGGGCGCGAGGGAAGCGAGGAGCGGGCGCTCGGCGACCGCCTCTACGACGAGCTGCGCGAGCAGGGCCTCGACACGCTCTACGACGACCGTGACGCCAATCCGGGCGAGAAGTTCGCGGTCGCGGAGTTGCTCGGCTGCCCGCTGCGCGTGACGGTCGGACGACGAACGCTCGAGAGCGGCGAGGTCGAGGTACAGATCCGGCGGGGCCTCGAGGCGCGAGCCGTGCCGCTCGACGGGGCAGCCGAAGCGGTAGCTGCAGCTGTGGCAAGAACTTCCCTGACCAAGCGGCGGCTGTTCGGGGTCGATCGGTCAGGGCCGGCTCCGAATGCGACCCGCTCCGATCAGCCATGGCATCCATGGACGATTCCCAACGCGATCGGCTATCTGCGACTGGCGGGGATTCCGGCGTTTCTCGCCGTCGCCCTTTCGAGTCGCAACGGGCACGACGCGCTAGCCGCTGTGCTGTTCGCCGTGATCGGCTGGGCCGATTATCTCGACGGCTTCACGGCGCGGCTGACCGGCCAGTACAGCCGCCTCGGCGCGCTGCTCGACCCACTGATCGACCGCTTGCTGGTGATCTCGGGCATGGTCGTCGTGTGGAACTTCGAGCTTCTGCCCCGCTGGGCAATCGCGGTGGCGGTCGGGCGGGAGGTGCTGATGCTCGTACTCAGTCGCCTCGCGCTCCGCCGCGGGATCGAGCTCAAGATCAACTGGCCGGGGCGTCTCGCTGTCGCGCCGGTGATGGGCGCACCCTTCTTCGCGATTGCGGGCGTGCACTGGCTTGCGCTGGTGATGCTGTACGTGGGCCTCGCGCTTGCCTGGCTTGCGACCGTCCTGTATGTGCAGCGCGGGTTGCAGGAACCCTCAAGCTCAACTTGACCCTCGCTCTGAGCGGGGTATACTCGCCGCTGCGGAAGGCGCAGGATCACCGACGACAGCGGGCGAGAGGACTCACATGGCGATGGACACGTTTCCCGATCTTGGCTCCCTGAGCGATCAAGAGCTCAAGGACCTGATCAAGCAGCTGACCACCGATGAGCAGGAGATCTCCTACCAGCGGCGCATCCTGCACGGCAAGATCGACATTCTGCGCGCCGAGCTCGTGAACCGGCTGCGCAAAAAGCACGAGGGGGGAGAGGACGTGATTTCGGGCGCTGACGTCCAGCAGCTCACGGACATCCTCGCCGGGCGGCGCGTCCCTGCAGGCGAGGAATAGGTTGGCCCAGCACTGTCCCGAGTGCGGCTTTGCAAACGCCGAGGGCGCAAATTACTGCCAGCGTTGCGGCGCATTTCTCGCGCCCGCTGAAGCCCCGGCGGGTCCGAGCACGGCCAGCTACACGGTTGGGGAGACGGGAGACGTGGAACCGGTGGATCTCGACGAGGTGACCGCACGCGGTCCGGCGCTCGTAATCAGGGCAGGTGGCGGCCGGGCAGGCGAGACCTTCCCGCTCGAGAAGGACCGCATGAGCGTGGGCCGGCGGCCGGATTCGGACATCTTTCTGGACGACGTGACGGTGTCGCGCGACCACGCGTTGCTCGTGCGGCGCAGCCACGACTACTACCTCGACGACCTCGGATCGCTCAACGGCACATACGTCAACCGCAGCCGGATCGAGTCGCAGCGTCTGAGCCACGGCGACGAGCTTCAGATCGGCAAGTACAAGCTGGCCTTCCTTGATCGCTGATGTCGAGCACACGCACACCTGACATCGAGCTCCCCGAGCCTCCCGCGGAGGAGCGCCCGCGACAGAAGGCGGTCACGATCGGTGCCGTCTGCAAGGCGCTGCGCCAGGAGTTTCCCGGACATCTCGATCTCCAAGATCCGCTATCTCGAAGACCAGAAGCTGCTCGCGCCGCGCCGCACCCAGGGCGGCTACCGGCTCTACACCCAGAACGACATCCAGCGGCTGCGGACGATCCTGCGGCTTCAGCGCGACGAGTTTCTGCCGCTGCGGGTGATCCGGCAGGAGCTGGCCGGCGGTCGGACCGACCGCGAGGTCGCTCCGGCGGACGGGCGCTCGTTGCGGCGTGCGACCGTCACCGTGCGCGAGAGCGGCGCGCTGTACTCGATCGAGGACGTCGTCGAGGAGACGAGCGCGGATCCCAAGCTGGTTCGCGAACTGGTCGAGTTCGGCGTGATCAAGGGGGAGACGCGCGGCGGGACGCGCTATTACGACGAAACCGAGCGCGAGATCATCCGCGCGGTCTCAGAGCTGGCCCGATACGGCGTCGGCGGCCGCAACCTACGCGTGTTTCGCTCCTCGGCCGATCGCGAGGCCCAACTCTTGCAGAGCATCCTCGCGCCGGCGCTGCGCTCGCGCAATCCGCAGCGGCGCAAGGAGGCGATCGAGGCACTCGAGAACCTTGCGTCGGTCACGAGTCACCTAAAGCACCTGCTGCTGATTCGCGACCTGCGCAAGATCGCAACGTAGTCGTGGGGTCCGGCGCCCCGGACCTGCGCGATTTCGTGCGCGAGATCCCGGACTTCCCGCGTCCGGGGATCATGTTCAAGGACATAACGCCGCTGCTGCTCAGCCGGGACGCGCTCGATGCGGCTGTCGCCGGGCTCGCGCGGCTGACCAAGGCGCTCGAGGTGGAGCTGGTCGTCGCGGCCGAGGCACGCGGATTCATTCTCGGCGCGGCGCTCGCGCGTGAGCTGGGTGCCGGGTTCGTTCCGGCGCGCAAGCCCGGCAAGCTGCCGCACGAGACGGTCAGCGCCGAGTATGCGCTCGAGTACGGGATCGACGCGCTCGAGATGCACGCCGACGCGCTCGCCGGAGGGGCACGTGTGCTGATTCACGACGACCTGCTCGCGACCGGCGGCACCGCCAGCGCGCTGTGCCAGCTGGTGCGATCACTCGGCGCCGAGATCGTCGGCTGTGCGTTTCTGATCGAGCTCAGCTTCCTCGGTGGTCGCGCGCGGTTGGAGCCCTACCGGGTCGACGCGCTGATCGCGTACGACGCCTGATGCAGTTCAAGCGGACGCGCGTAATCGCGGCCGGGCCGGAGGACATCTGGGCCGTGGTCTCCGACCCGCACCATTTCCCGCGCTGGTGGCCGGGGGTGATCCGGGTCGAGGGCGTGAGCGACGAGCGCTTCACTCATGTCTACACGACCAAGAAAGGACGCGCTGTCAGGATCGACTTCGAGGTGGTCACATCCGAGGCGCCCGGGCCATCCAGCGCCGGTCGGCGCAGTTGGGTACAGGACATCGCCGGCACTCCGTTCGAGCGCGTGCTGCGCGAGGCGATCACCGAGGTCGCGCTCGAGGTCGCGGGGCCAGGTGAAACGAGCGTCACGATCGCCCAGCGCCAGAAGCTTCGCGGCGCGTCTGCGACGGGTGGATGGATGCTGCGCCGTGCGACCAACGCGCGCCTAGACGAGGCGCTCGACGGCCTCGTGCGGATCGTCGGCTAGGTCGCCCGGTGCGCTAGCCCGTAGCGAACGGGCCTTCGAGCACGATTGTGCCCGGGGAATGCGGGTTTGGCTGTGTCTCGAGCGTAACCAGCAGCTGGTGATACCGCGCCGCGTTTGTCGGCAGCGCGCCGGCGGTCTGGAGACGGCCGTTCTTGCCGACCCCGGGGTTGACGTATCCGAGCCGCAGGGCGTCGGTCGCGGAGTTGTAAAGCCAGACCGCGTACGCAGTGTGGGACGAGTTGGCCGGGACGCCCTGGGCCACGATCGCGATCGCGGTCGTGGTGCCCTTGCGCAGCACCTCGGCGATTCCGACCGTTGAGTGACTGGTCGGGGAGATCAAGTTGATCTGACGGACCGGACAGGCGGTGGTCGAGGTCGCGGGGTTGCAGCTTGTCGCGGTCGTCCGTGGCGTCGTTCCCGTGGTGGTCGACGTGGCGGTCGCGACCGGCTTGTTCGGGTTCTTGCTCGAACCGCCGCTATTGACGAGCAGGATTACGACCACCGCGATGACAACCAGCGCTCCGACGCCGAGCAGAACCGCGCCGCCGAGACGCGACGATCGCGGGGCCCTGGGTTCACGCGGCCCGTCATCGGGCGGGGTTCTGGGAGCTTCCGCGTCCTGTTCGGGCTCCGCCGCCACAACCCGGGGCTCGGGTTCCTCTCCGGAAGCCCGCACGGGCTCCTCGGCGGCGCTCGGAATCTCGGGCAGCTCGCTCGACGAAAGCGGCGCAAGCTCGGATGCGACGACTCGGGCCCAGGCTCGCTCCGTCGGGGAGCGGGCGATTTCATGCCGGGTCTCCATGCTTTCCGCGCTGGAAAGCTGGTCCAGCAGGTAATCGGTGATCATCGCGCGCCGCGTCTCTGAGAGATTCGTCGCGGGACCGAGCGCGTCGAGCGCTTGCAGGGCGCGCTCGCGCACCCCGGCACGGTCGATGTGGAGCATCTCCGCGATCTGGTCGTAGCTGCGACCGCGGGTGAGGACCATTTGGAGAACGGCGCGCTGGTCGGGCGGCAGTCTGTCGAGCGAGGCCATGGCCGCCGTAGGGTAGAGAACAAGGTGGCTGGTACGCGCCACGCGCCCGCCGGTATCGTCCCGCGACCATGCTGCCGGCGCTTCCGTACCTCGCCGAGCACGGCTTCGATGCGCTTTACGGCCTCGAGTACGTGGCGATGTCCGATGGCGTCATGACGGGGCGCGTGCGCGTCCGCGACGAGCTCAAGCAGCCGGCCGGGCTCGTGCATGGGGGGGTGTACGCGTCGATCGCGGAGAGCCTCGCGTCAATCGGGACCGCGATCGCCGTCGCCGACGACGGAAAGTTCGCGATGGGCCTCTCGAATCAGACAAGCTTTCTGCGTCCGATCGTCGAGGGCACGATCCACGCAACCGCCAAGGCGCGCCACCGCGGACGCTCGACGTGGGTGTGGGAGGTCGAGATCGCCGATGACCAAGGACGGCTGTGCGTGCTCACCCGAATGACGGTCGCGGTCAGAGACCGCTGAGAGCTACCGTCCGGCCGCGCCGCGGCCGAGCCAGTACTGGATGAACTGCGTCAGCAGCGGGTCGCTGGGCGACCCGACGCGGAGCATGTGAGTCCAAGCGAGTGCTGTGAAGCCAACCGTTCCCGGACGGGGCGCGACGATCACGGCCTGGCCCGCGGCGGCCAGCGTCGGGGTGAATCGATACGCGGACTGGCCGACCACGCTCTCGAGCTGCTGTGGGGGCGTAGGCGATCCGTACATGACCACTACGTCGCCCAACTCAAGCGCCTCGAGCAGTTGATCGTCACTCAACCGCGTGTGGTTAGCCGTTATGGGGACGGCCATGTGTGCGCCGCTGGTGGGAGGGTTCGAGTTGTAGGTCGGGTGCGGCTGGCCGGGCTGCAGGTGCGCGTGGCCGAGATCCGCGAACGCCAGTCCCGGTACTCCGGCCGGCCCGGAGATCCCGGCGGTGTCCCGCCCGGCGAAGAAGCCGGAGAGCAGCGCGATGAGGCCGAACGACACTGCCAGCGACGCGACCGCAATCGCGGTCCACTCCAGGGCGCGGGTCAGTTTCACTCGGTCGGAACCGGGCGCAGGTGCGAGGCTCGGGTCCGCGTCCGGCCGTTCTGGCGCGCGCGCCGGAGCCTCGGCGCCACGCCGGCCGCGGCTGCCAGCTCGTCAATCGCGGTACTGAGTGCGGCAGCGAGCTTGTCGACATCAGCAAGTGCGTCGTAATCGGCGTTGAGGCCGAAGTTCATCTGCCCGTTGTAGGAGACGACCGCGATGCCCAGCGCCGTGTTCTCGGCGAGCGGTACGAGCGGGAAGAGGCTCTCGAGCTCGCGGCCGAGCACGTAGAGCGGCATCTGCGGCCCCGGCACGTTAGTGACCACCAGATTGAAGAGCCGCTGGCGAGCCTGAAGCCTGGCGGCCTGAGCCATGATCGTCGGAGGCGCAAAACCCGTCAACTGCGTCAGGACCTGCGCTCCCACGGCCTGCCCTGACTCCTTGATGCCCTGCATGTCGTGGCGGATCTTGAGCAGCCGCGCAACCGGATCCTCCAGTCCGACCGGCAGCGGAGCCGACATTGCCGTTACCCGATTACCGAGCGCGCCGCGCTCGATGTCGGCTCGCACCGACATCGGCACCATCGCCTTGAGCGTCACGCCGTCGGTCTCGTGGCCATGCTCGCGCATGTACGCAGCCAGCGCGCCTGTCACCGCTGCGAGCACGACGTCGTTCACAGTCCCGCCGAGCGCATGTTTGATCGCCTTGAGCTCGGCAAGCTCGGCGCGGACCCAGGTGAAGCGTCTGTGTGGGCCGATCCGGACGTTGAACGGGCTCGGGGGCGCGGCGGCGAGTCCAGCCCAGGCCATTGCGCCGACGCCCACGAGTGATTGCCCGACGCGCTCGGCGATCTGGCGCGGCCCGCGCAGCGCGGCGCGGACACCCCGTACGACCTCGCCCGGCGCGGTCGCGCGCTCGAGCAGAGCGTCGGCGAGCAACTGCGCGTCCGATGGGAGCGGGCGCGGAACCCATTCATGCTCGGGGGGCGCCACCGGCGCGGGATCGGGCGATGCGTCAAACAGCACCGTCGCGATGTCGACGCCGGAGATGCCGTCTACGAGCGCGTGATGAGTCTTGAACAGCAACGCGAAGCGGCCATCGGCGACACCCTCCACGAGCCAGATCTCCCACAGCGGCCGGGAGCGATCGAGCGACTGCGAGAACAAGCGGCCGGCGAGCCTCCGTGAGCTCCTGCTCGCCGCCTGGTCGCGGCAGCGCTGTGTGTCGGACGTGAAAGCGCGCGTTGAAATGCGGATCATCGACCCAGACCGGCCGGCCCTGCTGAAGCGGGACGAACGCCAGCCGCTGGCGGTAGCGCGGCACGAGGTGCAGTCGCGAAACGATCGCTTCGACCAGCTGCTCGTAATCGGGCGCCGGTCCTTCGAACACCGCGCAGGCGCCGACGTGCATGTGCGAAGCGTCACCCTCGAGGTGCAGGAATGAGCTGTCGAGCCCCGTCAGTCGGTCAGGGTTGGCCATCGATTAGCGGATTGTTGCAGCCGCCGCCCAATGTGATCGACCGCACACACGCAGGCCCGAGAACGGGCCTACAGTCCTTCGCTTCATTCGACCTGCCGAGTCGCCCCTGCAAGAAGCGGGGGTGAGCGGGGAACCCATTGCCGTTCCCCACGGCCGGGGCGAATCGACTGCCCGGCTCAGCTGGCTGCAGTCGTAGCGACCGCACGGACGCGCTTCAGCGCGTGCTGCGCGGTCGCGAGCCCGTCAGCTAACCCCGCAGGCGCTCGGTCGACTTAACCCAAGGAGGCCCTCGAAGGTGAGGACCAAGTTGAGCATGCGCTCGATAGTTCCGACGAGCGCACTTGCTGTTGCAATCGGAATCCCAGCGGTCGCGCTCGCCGCGGGGACCACGCAAGCACAGAGCGCGACGGTCATGAACCTCGACCGTCAGCAGGTCGCCTACGGCGACGCGGTTACCGTCACCGGTACGGCGTCGTCCGCGTCCGGCGGCCAGCGCGTCCAGCTCGAGTTCGCGCCGCGAGGCGGGTCCAGCTGGACACCCATCGCGTCGACCACAACGAGTCCCAACGGGAGCTACCGCCTTCACGCGAAGCTCTACCGATCCGGGCTTCTGCGTGTCGACGGTGCGAACGCCGCGGTCCGAGCGTCGGCTACGCCGCTCGCGAGCTCCGGTGCGCCCGGCGTCCAGCCGAGCGCGTCGCAGCCGGTCGCGGTCGCAGCGAAGTTCGACGTCCGCAAGGCACCGATCAACGTGCTGAGCGGTACCCCTGCCGATGTCCGTGGCCGGCTGTTGCCCGGCCTGGCTTGGCGCCCGGTCGTGCTCGAGGCACGGCATGGTGGGACCTGGCACACCGTCGCTCACGCCTACACCCGGCGAGGCGGCGATTTCAAGCTGCATTTCCTGCCGTCGAACCTCGGCACCGAGCACCTGCGGGTGCGGTTCCCGGGTGACGCCAGCAGCGAGCATGTGGTCGCCTATTCGGGCGTGCTGACGGTCTATCGCCAGAGCGTCGCGTCGTGGTACAACGACGGCGGCTCGACGGCGTGTGGCTTTCACGCCACCTACGGCGTCGCGAACAAGACGCTGCCCTGCGGGACCAAGGTCACGTTCTTCAACGGCGGCCGGCAGGTGACGGCCACCGTCGACGATCGTGGGCCGTTTGTCCCCGGGCGTGACTGGGACCTGAATCAGAACACCGCCGCGGCGCTCGGAGTGGGCGGCGTGGCCACGGTCTGGTCATCGCTTTAGCGAGACGTGCAATGCCGTCCGGCCGCCCGCGTAGCGCGTGGCGGTCGGACGGCTTGTGCGTTCAGGCGGCAGCGGCGGGTCGCTGAGGCGTTGGCTAGCGGCTAGTCGGGCGTGAACGATGGCGTTTCGGTTCCGACAGGTGGACCCGAAACGCCATCGTTCCGTATCGACCTGCGACAGCCACGGGCTAGGAGCCGGAGGGCTGCCCCGCCACCCCCGCCTTCCACCCCGGTTTGCGAAAGCGGTACAGCAGCAGCGGCGGCAGGATGCCGATGATCACGATCCCCGCGAGGATCAGTAGCCCGTATACGACGGCGCTCTGGTGGCCGAGCTGCGAAGGGGGGACGAAACCGATCACGAATGCCGTCACCGAGGACGCCACGCCGAGCACGCATAGCAGCCGCAGCCAGCGGACCTTGTAGCCGCGCGGGTGATCCGGCTGCGTGCGCCGAAGCCGCACGGCTGAGCTGAACATCAGCACGTACATGATCAGGTACACCTGCGTCGCCATCGCCGTGAAGATCCAGTAGGCCCTGGAGATGGTCGGGATGAACGCGTACAGCAGGGCGATCAGTGTGATCACGACCGCTTGAGCGCTGAGGATGTGGACCTCGATCCCTTGACGGTTGACCTTCTGAAAGAAGGGTGGGAGGTAGCCCTTCTCGCGTCCGATCCGCAGAAGCCCTTCGGACGGGCCGTCGAGCCACGCGATCATCCCGGCCAGTGCTCCCAGCGCCAGCGCGACGGCGATGATCGGCACGGCGAACGACAGGCCGAAGTGATCAAAGAGGCTCTTGAAGGCCTGCATCACGCCGGCTGTGAGACTGATATGACCCGCGGGAATCACCCAGGCGATTGCGAGCGTGGGCAGCATGAAGACCGCGAGCACCAGGCCCATGGCCAAGAAGATCGACTTCGGATAGTCCCGCCCCGGGTCGCGCAGCTCATCGACGTGCACAGCGTTGATCTCCACGCCCGCGTAGGTGAAGAAGCTGTTGACGACGAGCACGATGCTCGCCAGGCCGGTCCAGGGCGGCAGGATGTGGTGGGCGTTCATCGGCGCCGCCGAGTGATTGCCCTGCGAGACGTAGATCACCCCGAGCACCACGAGGACCGCTCCGGGAATCAGCGTGCCGATCAGCGTCCCGCTCGAGGACAGCTTGGCTGCCAGCGAGACCCCGCGTGAGGACACGAGCACGCCGGCCCAGAAGAGGACGATGATGACGGCAGCCGTGTACGTCCCATTGCTCGCCAGGTGCTGATCGATCGCGTAGGCGAGCGTCGAGCCGACGTACGCGAGCAGCGCCGGGTAGTAGAAGATGGTCTGCGAGAACTCGCACCAGACCGCGAGCAGCCCCATCGGCGGCGAGACGCCTTCGCTCACCCAGTTGTAAACGCCGCCCGCCCAGCCGGAGGCAAGCTCCGCCGCGACGAGCGAGACCGGCACGAGAAAGACGAAGGCGGGCAGGACGTAGAGAAACACCGACGCCAGCCCGAACACGGAGGTCGCCGGCGCGGAGCCCAGATAGCCGACGGATCCCACCGTCATCATCGCCAGCGCCGTCCAGCTGATGTATTTACGGCCTGTCGGTGGCGCGGGTCGCTGGCCAACGCCCGGCTGGGAGCGCGTCGCTCTCGGACGGCGTCGGCGCCGAGTCCACACGCGCCGCAGTATGTCGAGGCTTACGCGGCGCCAAGCGCGAGCTGGCGCGAGCGCCGTGGGGAGGCGCTCACGAAAGCGTCGACGACGTCAGCATCGAATTGGCGATCCACGCCCTGGATCAGCTCGTCGATTGCCTGCTCGTGGGTACGCGAGGGCCGGTGCGGCCGTTCACTCGTCATCGCGACATACGCGTCGACCACGGCCAGGATCCGAGCCTCGAGTGGGATCTCCCCGCCGTCGAGGCCGCGGGGATAACCGCTGCCATCCGGGCGCTCGCGATAGCTCAGCACCCACCCTCGGACGTCATCGAAGCTCACGTCACTGAGGACCGCCGCAGCCAGCTCGGGCTGGCGGCGTACTTCCGCCCACTCCTCGGGTGTGAGCGGGCCGCACTTGCTGAGGATCTCCGTGGGCAGCTCTTCGCGCGCCACGTCGCAGATCAGCGCCGCGAGCCGGACCCGGGCGACTAGAGCCTCGGCGAGCCCGAGTTCGTGAGCGGTGAGCTCTACGAGGTGGCCGACATAGCGTCGCGCGCGCGGACGGTATGCGAGTACCCCCAGCTGAGCTCGCTCCGCTCCGCACTCATCGCAGACGAGCACCAACTGCAACTCTGCTTGGCCCGGCGCATAGCGCGACCGGCCACTGTCTGACCCCGAGTGATCGCAACTCATAACGCCCCCATCGGCCGCGGCAGACCCCAGCTTGCGTAATCAGCGAGAACCTCGACTGATTGCGCCCGCGAGCGCCTCAGACCGCCGCGCTGAGACCGCGCGTCTCGGCCGGGGTGCTGCCGAGGACGGTGCGGCCGCGGCCCAGTCGCTTTGCCTCGTACAGCGCGCGGTCGGCTGCGTCGAACAGGTCGGAGTCGTGTGCGCCGGCGCCGCTGACGACCGCGACTCCGGCCGAGCAGGACAGCCGTCCGTCGGGCAGCGCGATCATCTGCAGCTGCGCCCGCGCGCGGTCTGCGACAGCTTGGGCCTCGGCGGGAGTTGCGCCCGGAAGCAGCAGCGCGAATTCCTCGCCGCCGAGCCGGGCGACCGTGTCGTGTCCCCGCACGACGGTGCGCAGCGTGTTGCCGACCGCCACGAGTACCGAGTCGCCGAACGGGTGGCCGTATGCGTCGTTGAGCCGCTTGAAGTGGTCCAGGTCGAGGATGACCAGCGCGACCGAGCTGTTCTCGCGCGCGGCGCGGCTCAGCTCCGTGCTGTAGGCCAGATGGAAGACGCGCTTGTTGGCGAGCCCGGTGAGCGGATCCTCGGCGGCCTCCCGCTCCAGCTCGCCCACAAGCCGCGCGTTCGAGAGCGCGATTGCGGCATGGCCGGCGTACGTCTCGAGCGCGCGCACGTCCTGGGGCAAAAACACCATCGTCCCGCGAGCGAGGGCGATCAGCACGCCGAGCAGTCGGTCGTGGAACACCATCGGCGCCGCGCACATCGATCCCGCGGGCCGCTCGGGGCTGACGGTCAGCGCCTCCAGCTCAGGGACCTCCGCGAGGTCGTCGATCACGATTGAGCCCCCGTGGAGCGCTTGCCGGCTCCCATCCGCCCATGCCTCGAGCGCAGAGAGCGATTCGTGCGGGATGCCCGAGTGGCGATCGGCCCGCATCCGGTCCTGGTCTGCGACCAGCAGCGCGAACTCAGCGCCGCCGATGGCGCTACCGGCGCTGTGGGTGATCCGCTCGAGGACCTCCTCGAGCCGCAGCTCGGACGAGAGCGCCGCCAGCGATTTCAGCTGTTCCTCGGCGGCGAGATCCTGTTCGTGCACGCGACTCTCAAGCGCCTCGATCCGGCCCCGCATGAACGCCGCAGTGCGCGTACCGACGATGCCCGCGGTCCCCATCCCAAGCCCCGCTCCCGCGGCGAGCAGCGCGGGC
This sequence comes from uncultured Actinomycetes bacterium, assembly GCA_963795505.1. GTDB lineage: Bacteria > Actinomycetota > Thermoleophilia > Solirubrobacterales > Solirubrobacteraceae > Palsa-465. Next base: position 476,172 of record CAWCIB010000008.1, on the reverse strand, counting down.
TCCCAGAGTGCTCCGGCGGCCACCAGTGCCGCGGAGAATGCCGCTCCGAGCAAAGCGCTGCGCTTTACCTTTTGCAGGCCGTCGGCCCAATGTATTTCGAACTCGCAGTGATCTCCGCCCTGGGCCCCGCAGGTGGGGTGCAGGACGCGCGCGGGGGGCAGCCCGAACAGCTGCGGCACGGCACGCAGAAGCCCGATCGAGTACGTGCAGTCGTAGACGTGATAACCCACGCCGGAGACATCCCGATACTCGAGCCGCGCCCACCCTTTCTCGCGTGCCGTCAGGTCGAGCGTGTGGGCCCAGTTGAACCTGCCGTTGGCGCGCACGACATTGCGGTAGACGAAGTCGGGGCTGCCGAGCGCTCGAAGCGCGCGCTTGAGGCCGAGCGCCACCGTGAAGTCCAATACGGATTCGCCGACACGCTCCGGCAGACGCGGGTCGCCGGTCACCGCCACAGCCGCATCCCAGAGGGCGATCTTGGTGTCGTACGAGAACCAGGCGTTCTCGTCGCGAAGCTCCTGCTCGCGCTCGGCGAGCCCCGCCATCGAGAGCATTCGCCCGACGCCCATCTGTCCCGCAACGCGCTCGACGTACGAGAGGATCAGCCCGGAAGTAACGCCGCTTCCCGCGTGCTCACGCCGCCAGGCCGGCGTGTTTCGCTCAAGCGACATTAGTTCGGTTTCCCGCTCCCTGACACCGTCCATGACTAATCGGCCGCGCCGACTGCTTGCTGGAGCGTGCGACGCGGCGTCGACTACTTCCTGGAGCATTCGCGCGGGTGAAGGGTGGACAAGTGTTCGAGTGCCGAAACCCGCCGCGGCGCCTCAGACCCGTATCCGCCGGCCGTACAGCGCCTCATAGATCGGACGGCATGCCTCGGCGACGGCGGCGTCGTGGTCGGAGAGGCTCGTGTCCCGCGGGTGCCAGGGCGAAAAACCGGTCGAGGCCCAGACCGACGCGTACCAGTGAGGTGCCCATACGCCATCCGATGCGCGCGGACCAGGCGGCCAGGACAGCATCCGGCCGGAGAACGGGATCCCGAGCCAGTTGCACAGCCACCTCAGGTGCGCCTCGGGTGCGTCCAGGAACTCGCGGGCGTCGATAATCGGCACCTCGAGCGCCTCCTTGTCCCAGAGTTCGAGCAGCCACCCCTGCTGGGGCAGGCCGATGTCCTCGGGCTCGCAGGTCTCGCGCGCACGGACGTACGAGGCGACGACCTCGACCGGGTCGCGGATCAGCAGCACGTTGCGAAACGCGAGCGTCCAGCCCAGATCCATGTCACGCGAGACGTGGTGGGCCATGTGCTTGGCGTAGTGGACTCGAGTGCCGGGTGCAAGCGGCGCGAAGAGCTCCGCGACGGCCGCGTCGAGGTCGGTCGGCTGGGAGGCGATGACCGCCTCACGCGCCGGGTGGTCCTTGCCGGTGCGCTTCAGATACGCGGCATACAGCGGTTCATCGACGACACCGGTGTCCGTGCGGTTCTCGAACGCGCGCATCATCGCCGTCGAGATGTTCCGCGGGCCGGACCACATTGCCACGCGGACGGGGTCGCTCATGGCGCGGCGCGGGTCCCCGCGTCGCGCTCGACGAGCTCCCGGTAAAGCGCCTGAAGGCGCTCGACCACCGGCCCTCGGCGACCGGAGCCGATCGTTCGTCCGTCGACCGAGCGCACCGGCACGACGCCCGCGAACGTACCGGTGACGAATGCCTCGCGGGCCGCGTAGACCTCGGTGAGGCTGAACGTGGTTTCCCGCGCCTGGATGCCGTTGGCGCGGCAGATCTCGAGCACGTTCGCGCGCGTGATCCCGGCGAGGCAATAGCGCCCGTCGGAGGTCAGCACCTCAGGCGCGTCGCCGGTCCCAGCGACGATGAAGAAGTTGGTCGAGTTGCAGGTGGCCACGAACCCGTGGGGGTCGAGCATCAGCGCCTCGTCGGCGCCGGCGGTGTAGGCCTGGATGCAGGCGGTGATGTCGGCGAGCTTCGAGTGGGCGTTGAGCTTGGGGTCGAGCGTGTCGGGCGCCGCGCGGCGCACATGAGTCGTGAACAGCGTGATGCCGTCGCTGAGCGTTGCCGGGAGCGGCTCCTTGTGCTCGGCGATGATCACGACGGTCGCGGGCCCGACCGTCACGCGCGGGTCCTGGTAGGGGGTGCGCTTGACCCCGCGCGTGACCATCAGCCGAACGTGCACGCCGTCGGTCATCGCGTTGGCCCGCAGCGTCGAGTAGATCGCCTCAGTCAGCTCCTCGCGGCTGAGTCGGTATCTCGAGCATGATCGCCCGCGCGCCCTCAAACAAGCGGCCGAGATGGCGTTCGAGGAAGACGGGGTGGCCGGCCTCTACGCGCAGACCCTCCCAGACGCCGTCGCCCAGGACAAAGCCCGCGTCGAACACCGACACGACGGCTCGCTCGCGCGCCACGAGCTCGCCATTGACCCACACGAGGATCTGCTCGTTGCGCGGATCGTCTTCGAAGTCGTGTGTGCCGTGAGCCATCCAGCGAAAGGGTACGTTGACGTCTGCCGCCGGGCGTACGCTCGATCGATGTCCCACCGTTGCGTCGCCCATCTCGATCTGGACGCGTTCTACGTCTCCTGCGAGCTGCGGCGCAGGCCCGAGCTCCGGGGGCGGCCGGTGATCGTTTCAGGCAGCGGGCCGCGCGCTGTCGTCACGACCGCGTCCTATGAGGCGCGGCGGTTCGGCGTTGGCTCGGCGATGCCGGCCGCACGCGCCCGCCGCTTATGCCCGGACGGCGTTTTCCTGGCGCCCGACTTCACGTACTACCGCGACGCGTCGCGCGAGGTCATGGCGATCGTGCGAAGCCACGTCGAGCAGGTCGAGGTCGTGGGGTTTGACGAGGCCTACCTCGACCTGACCGGCCTGCCCGCCCCGCACGCCGCGATGCGGCGTGTCGTGGCGGAGATCGAGCACGCCACGGGGTTGAACGCGAGCGTCGGCATCGGGCCCTCGCGGCTGGTCGCGAAGGTGGCCTCGGACGCCGAGAAGCCGCGCGGGTTCGTGGTTCTCAGCAGGCAGGAGGCGTGTGCACGATTCGCCGGGGCGCCTCCCGGCCTGATCCCCGGGATCGGCCCGAAGAGCGCCGAGCGGCTGCGAGCGCTCGGTATCCAGACGATCGCTGCACTGGCCGCTGCGCCAGCTGAGCAGCTGATGCGGGCGTTCGGCCCGCGCCACGGTGGCGAACTTCAGCGCCGGGCCCGGTTCGAGGACGCGAGTCCCGTCAGCCAGGAGCGGAAGGTCGTCTCCGAGTCGCGCGAAACCACCTTCGACCGCGACATCTCAGACATGGCCGAGCTCGAGCGACTGCTGCTCGAGCTGGTGGAGCGCCTGTGCACGGCGCTCGTCGCGCAGGGTCGACGCGGCCGCACGATCGGCATCAAGATAAGGCTCGATGACTTCTCGACCTTCACCCGCGCCCGCACACTGGCGCAAGCCGTGAACGTCGCGGACCGCGTCGGCCCGGTGGCGATCGAACTGCTGCGGCGCTTTGATCCCGCGCGGCCCGTGCGGCTGATTGGGGTGCGGGTCGCCGGGCTCGAGCAGGCGGACGAGCGGCAGCTAGCGCTCGTAGACGCTCAGTAGCCGATCGAAGAAGGCGTCCTCGCCGAAGCGTGCGCGAACGCGATCGAGACCGGCCCGGCCACGGGCGGCGCGCAGCTCGGGGTCCCGCCACAGCGTCTCGAGCGCCGAGGTCCAAGCGCGCTCGTCATCTGCGGGGAGCACGGCCTCCTCGCCGATCAGCTCGGGCAGGCCGCCGCGGTCTGACGCGAGCACCGGGACGCCGTCGGCCATCGCATCCAGCGCCGAGTAAGGACAGGGCTCCTCCCAGCGCGAGGGCGCCAGCACGACAGCCGCGCGCCGGCGCAGCTCGGCCAATTCCGCCTCCGGGAGCAGCCCCGAGAAGCGCGCCGATCCGTCCGCCAATCCGCGCAGACGCTGTTCGTCGGGCCCGGTCCCGGCGACCACGAGCGGGACCCCGGCCGCGCGGGCGCAGAGGATCGCAGTATCGAAGCCCTTCTCCTCGACGAGCCGGCCGGCAGCGAGCGCGAACGCACCCTCTGCGGCGCGTGTGTCCAGCGCGAGCGCGTCGGAGCGCACGAAGTTCGGCAGCACCGTCAACCGCTCCCGGGCCAGCCCGAGCTCGGAGAGGCGAGCGGCCGAGGCGTCGCTGACCGCGATCAGAGCGTCGGCGTTCTCGACGAGCCGCGGTTGCTGGCGGTGCAACCCGGCGGCATAGACGGCGGCCTCGGCGAGCGACCCGCGGCAGCGCAGCCGCAGCCCCGGCAGCGTATTTGTGCCATGGCAGCGAAAGCAAGGCGCTCCGTCGCGGTATGCGATCGCGATCGCACAATGGAGCCGAAAGTTGTGCAGGTGCAGCACGGTCTTGGCACCGGCTCGGCGCGCCGCAGCGAGCGCCCGCCAGCCGAAGAGCGGGTGCAGGTTGTGGGCATGAACGACGTCGGCTTTGAAGCGCCGCACGGCGTGAGCCACCTCGTCGGGGTGCAGGCCCCCGGCGAGCAGGCCGCGGGCCGCGGTCGCGGCTCCCTCTGAGGCGCTCGAGCGCTCCAGGACCTCGGCGCTGTGGCCGCGTTCGCTCAGGAGCCGCGCGATGTCGGCCACGGCCCGCTCCTCGCCTCCCTGGAGGCGATAGCGGTTATGCACGAGCAGAACGCGCAGAGACTCAGTAAAGCGCGGAGGCCAGCCGTCGGCGCGATTCGCGCGCGAGTGGATGCTCGACGCCGAGCTCGTCGAGGATCCCGACGATCACGCGGCGGATGTCGTCGCGGTGGCCATCGCTGCTCGGAAGCGCGTCGAGCAGCAGGTCGAGCGCCCGCTGCGAGTCGCCCGCGTCGAGGGCTTCAAATGCGTCGACCTGCTCGCCGGACCGCTCGAGAGCGATCCTGGCAGCGAGCCCATCGGCCGCGAAGTTGCCTGCGATTCGGCCGAGCAGCTCGAGCGCCTCGTCGGTCTCTCCGCGAGCGTGAAGCAGCCGCGCAAGCGCGACGGCGGCGTCTCCGCGCCGTGGCTCGAGCTCGAGCGCCTGGCGCAGCGACGCTTCATCTCCGCTGGCTACGAGTCCGTCCGCCTCGGACGGGAGCAGCGAATCGAGAAACCGCTCGACGGCAGGCGGCGGCTGCACGCCAACGAACTCACCCGCAACCTCGCCGTCGCGGAATGCCTTCACTGCTGGAATCCCCTGGACGCCGAACGCGCTCGCCAGGCGCTGATTTGCGTCGACGTCGACCTTCGCCAGTTCGATCTTTCCGCCGCGCGCCGCGACGGCACGCTCGAGCACGGGGGTGAGCTGGCGGCACGGGCCGCACCACTCGGCCCAGAAGTCGACCACGACGGGCAGCTCGCGCGAGCGCTCGATAACGGCTGTCTGAAATGTGGCTTCAGAAACGTCCATGTCTACATTGATGGTAGAAGGCTCCACATGGCAGAGCGGCTCATCGACCACGCGGGCGTGACACTCGCCGCCGAGGAGTCAGGCACGGGGCCGGCGGTGATCCTGCTCCACGGGCTCACCGCCACGCGGCGCTACGTCGTCATGGGCTCGTCCTCGCTCCAGCGCTCGGGACACAGGGTGATCGCCTACGACGCCCGCGGCCACGGCCGCTCGTCGCCGGCGAGCACATCAGACGCTTACACCTACCCGGATCTCGGACGCGACCTGGCGGCGGTGATGGACGCGCTCGGGATCGAGCGGGCCGTGCTCGCGGGTGCTTCGATGGGCGCCCATACGGCGCTCTGGCTGGCGCTCAACGATCCATCCCGGATTGGGGGCCTGGTTGTCATAACGCCTGCGTATGAGCCCGAGACCAACGACGACCCGGCGCGGCTGGCGCGCTGGGATGCGCTGGCCCACGGCCTGCGCGCGGCCGGGGTCGACGGCTTCCTAAAGGCCTACGGGGAGCCGCGCGTGCCGCCGGCGTGGCGCGAGACCGTGGTCAAGGTGATCGAGCAGAGGCTCGCGCTGCACGAGCACCCGGGGGCGGTCGCCGACGCGCTCGAGGCCGTGCCGCGCTCGCGACCGTTCGAGCGCATCGAGGAGCTCGGCGCCATCGAGGTACCGACCGCGGTCGTCGCATCGGGCGACGAAGCCGACCCGGAGCACCCACAAGCGGTGGGGGAGGCCTATGCGGCCGCGATCCCGGGCGCCCGCCTGGTGACCGACGAGCCGGGGAGCTCGCCGATCGCCTGGCAGGGCAGTCAGCTATCGCGCGTGATTGCGTCGATAGCGGCTGAAGTCAGCTGAGCTATCCGATCGCCGTGTGGTCGAGGTGGCGTGCCGGCGCCAGGTAGCTGTTGCCGTTGAACTGAACGATCACCTTGAAATGCTCGACGGCCGGCCGCTGCCCGTTGAGCTTGAAGCGGTGCGCGAAGCCGAACTGGGCTCCGAACGCGCAGTCCGGCTGGACGGTGGCGAGCTTGTTCGCCACGACCCGACCCGCGAAGACGTAGCGGATCTCCACCTGGCCGTTGCATTCGGCGGCCGCCGGGAACGCCGAGGACTCGACGGTCCCGAGCGTGGTGAACGTGAACGGCATGCGGTGTGCGTGGTGAGGCCCGGTGATCGCACGCACGCTCGCATATGGTCTCGAGGTGGGCACGGTGGTGAAGCTCGCGTCGGCGCCGTCGATCGCACCGAATCCGGCGTGCTGCACGACCAGCCGGTAATGGATCGTCGTTCCCGCCGGCAGTAACGAGAGCGGGGCGTCGACGTTGACGGGCGAGCTCGAGGCGTTGGCGGTGCCAGGGGGCGTCTGCGACGAATAGGCCCCGGCGGCCGCTCCGTACTGGAAGTAGTACGTCGTGGCCTCGCCGTTGGTGATCACCGTTCCGCTGATGATCGCCGTCGACATGGTGACGGTGGGCGCTCCACCCGTTACAGCTCCCGGCAGCGGATGGCCGGTGGTCTTGAAGGTGCGGTCGCTGCCGAACGTGGTCCCAAAGCTGTTCTGGGCCACGAGGCGGTAGTGGTAGCGAATGCCCGGCACCAGCTTGGTGGCGCTCTCGCTAACCGAAACCGCGCTCGACCCGCTGCCGACGGACTTGGCCTTGCCCGCGAGGCCGTAGGCCGTCGTCGGGCCCCATTGGAAGTAGTACTTGGTCGCGTCGCCGTTGGGGTTGACACTCCCGCTCAGCGTCGCGCTCGTGTCCTTGATCTTGCTGGCCGCGCCGGTCGAGACCGTCGGCGACGAAGCAGCAAGCGCCGTCCCAGCGACGCTTCCCGCGACGATCGTCGCTGCCAGCAGCGGCAAGGCAGTCCTCCGCATCGCTACCTCCTCCGATCGTGGTGTTCTCTTTATACCCGCGTCAGCGCGGAAGTTGCGCTCGCTCTCAGGCGACCGGCGGACGCTCTCAGCTGACCGTGAAGAGGCGCACGCAGCCCCAGGTGTGCAGCGAGCGCGTGATCGGCGCGAGCTTGGTCACCATGTCGCCCGCGTGGCCGTTGCAGCCCTGGAGCACGAACGGGACGCCGGTCGAGAGCACGAATGCCCGCACGATGCGCGGATCCTCGGGCCACTGGAACATCCTCCAGGTGTTGATCGCGCGCAGGTGGCAGTGGGGGACCGACCACAGACAGTTCCCGAGGTAGGTATGCCTGCCAGTGGACGCCGGCAGCGTCGTGCCGTACTCGAAGTCGGCCAGTACGCCGCCCTGCTGCGGATCGTGCCTCAGGTACGCATACGCGCGCTCGATGTCCGGGTTGATGAGGTTGATCTCATTGTGCACGTTGGTCGCCGCGTTATAGGCGAGCCCGAGCATGTACACGCTCGCCGGGATCGTCGCCAGCGCCAGCGCCAGCGCGAGTGTCCGGCGGCGGAAGCGATGAACCCCGACGAGCTGCACACTCTGCACGGCGAGCACCCCAAGTGGGATCGTGATCCCCACGAATGCGTGCAGGGGCACCGAGCCGAAGGCGGTCGTCGAGACTCCGTAGACGACCAGGGCGGCCAGCGGCCAAACGCGGGTGGCGGCGCCGAGGAAGTCGTTCGGGCGCTGGCGGTAGGCGGGCAGCGCGCAGATGATGAGCGGCGCAAGCGAGAGCAGGACCATCAGCAGCGGATGGTGTGGTTCGTGCCCGGCGCGCGCCAGCTGCCACGAGATGTCCGTGCGGTCAAGCGCCGCGTAGTAGCCGAGCGGGAGCGCCGTGGCCACCACCGTGATCGCCGGACCGACGAGGCGCCGCCGCCAATCCGGTTGGGCGAAAGTCGAGCGCCACTGCCAGGCCTCGGCGCCAAGGATCATGAGGACCAAAAGCTCACCCTGCCACGGATGCATCCAGGTGGCGAGCAAGCCCAGCACCGCCGCGACCCAGCTCACACGGCCCTCGGCGCGGGCACGGGCGTAGAGGAGCAGCGCCGCCAAGATCGCGGCGATCGACATCAGTCCCATCGGATAGCCCCAGGACCAGAACGGCAGCCACGCGTCGCCGAGGATCCAGACCGAGCCGAAGAAAAGCGCCAATGCGAGCGCCGCCAGGCGCGCATAACGCTCTTGCACCATGCGGCGCACGTAGGCGCGGACCGCGAACACGCCGCCCAGCACCGCGACTGGTTTCCATAACAAGAGCGCGAGCCAGGGCGCCACGCCGAGCGCGGCGATCCCGCCGGAGATCGTGATCACCGGTTGCACGTAGTCGTGTGGGGTCGCCTGCAGCACGAACAGGTTCGAGGCCAGAAAGTGCTGCGAGGCGTCGCGGACCCAGGCGAGGTACTGCATCTGATCGGGGGCGAAGAGCCCGTCGGTGCCGGTCCAGTCGACGTTATGAGTGGCCGCGGTGATCAGGTCTGTGGCCAGGATGAAGACCGAGATCGCCACGAACAAGCCGAGCAGCGCGAGCTCGAGGGGGTCGCGCCGCACGCGCGTGCGCGCGGGCGTTAGCGCCGCCGGGAGGCGCCATGAGCGATCAAGCGCCGTGGGCAGGGGGCGGCGTGGCGGTGCGAGAGCCATCGAAGCCGAGAGGTTAACTGGGCAGGGCGAAGTCGGAAACTTGCATCGTTAACGCTCGATAATCAGCCTTATGTCTACCGATGGTGTGAGTGTGGGAGATAACCCGGGTTGGTGCGTAACCGGTTGAGTCAGGTTGCTGGCGGTGGTGGGCGGTGAGGGTTGGTGTTTTGGACACCGTGACCGTGCGGCGGCGCGGCAGCCGACCCCGAGCAAACCGACGTTCTAGGCGTGTGGCTGGAAGTTCGTCGGGTTGTTCGGTGTAGGCCCGATCTTCTGTGCGATCTAACGATCGCCCCGGCAAGATCGGCGGGTTCCTGGGTCGCGAGCAGAACGTTGAAAGACTCGCTCGGGAGCGCGCAGCCGGTAGCGCCACGCGGCCGGGACGCTCGCACCGCTACACCTACTGGCCCAACGCGGCCGGGGTGTAACGATCTGGTCGCGCCCCTGAGACCTCGGGCCGTCGCACGACCACAGCCCGCCACCCTGCAAACCGGATACGCAATACGCGGCCGATCTCCCACGGCAGCGTCTCTCACGGCGCGATGGGCCCGCCTCCGAGGCCCGGGATACACTCAGCGCGATGGCGAAGGAGCGCGTTATGCGGATCGAACAGCGCGGCCAGCTCGCGGCTATTCAGCAGCTCGAGAGCCGCTCCGACGAGGAGCTCGAGGCCGAGACAAAGTTCAAGGCTGCTGCCCAGGCGATCCTGGGGGCTCGCGCTGCCGAGCGTTATGACGCCAACAAGGCGCGTGCCCACTTCCAGCGTGCGCTCGCCGCCGCAAGGCCGCAGGAGCGTCTGCAGCTGCGACGGATGGCCGACGCCTCACTCGCGCTCGCAGAACGCCGCGCAGAGGATCTAAAGAGGGCGACCGAACGCCTCGGCGTTGAGGCTCCGACGACCAAGCAGCTGCGCGGACTGAAGCTGATGGGATTGGTCGCGCCGCCGGCGAGTGCCGGCGCCCTCGCCCGCATCCGCGGGATCGTCATCCTGCTCGTTTTGCTGCTGGCGGTGCTGGCGATCGGCTTCGGGATCGTCAAGCTGATCGAGATTCCCGCGGGCGCGGCGTCGATTTCGGTGTCGATCGGCTACGCGCTGCTGCTCGTGGTGATCGCGCTCGGGACGCTCGCGTACTTCGGTCGGCGGCGCCAGAAGCGGGTGCAAGCCGAGCGCGCCGAGCAGATCGCCGCACGCTCCGCCCGCTAGGCGCCCACATGTGCGGCCGCTACACGCTTGCTACGCCAAGCCCGGCTGACATCCGGGCGCGATTCCCGGTTGGCGAGTCGGTCGAGATCCGCGCGCGTTACAACGTCGCCCCCGGCGACGACGTGCTGGCGGTGACGACCGACCGCGAAGGCACGCCCCGTGGCGAGCTGCTGCGCTGGGGTCTCGTTCCATCCTGGTCCGAGGGCCCCGGCAGCGGACTGAAGATGATCAACGCACGCGTCGAGACGGTCCAGGAGCGCCCCGCCTTCAAGCGCGCGTTTGAGCGCTTCCGGTGCCTGATCATCGCCGACGGCTTCTACGAGTGGCAGCGGCGCTCGGACGGCCCCAAGCAGCCGTTTCACATAACGCGTGCCGACGGCTCCCCGTTCGCGTTCGCCGGCTTGTGGTCGATCTGGCACGGCGACGATGGAACCAAGCTGCGCTCGTGCACGATCCTGACCACGTCCCCTAACGAGGCGATCGCTCCGCTCCACGACCGCATGCCTGTGATCCTCTCGCCGGCCGCCGAGGAGCCGTGGCTTGATTCCTCGACCCCGGCCCCGGTGCTTCGCGAGCTGCTGAACGGCATACCGGCCGAGGCCACGACTCTTCGACCGGTCGGCCCCGCGGTCAACGACGCGCGCTACGACGGACCGGAGTGCCTCGCCGAGGCCACTGAGGAGAGCGGCGCGGCAGGCAGCGCGCAGAGCGCGCTGTTCTAATGCCCCTCTCCCCCCTGCTGGCGCGCTACGACAACGTCCTGCTCGACCTCGATGGGTGCGTCTGGGTCGGCGACGAAACGACCCCCCAAGCGCCCGAGGCGCTCGCCGAGCTGCGGGCCGCCGGTAAGGCGATCGCGTTCCTGACCAACGACTCGCGCCGCTCACCCGAGGATTACGTGCGCAAGCTCTGGTCAGTTGGGCTCAAGGCTTCGCTCGAGGAGGTGGTGACGGTCGGGTCGGCGCTCCAGCACGCGCTCGCGGGACGTGGTCGCGGGCTCGCGGCGTACGTGATCGGCTCGCCGGCGATCCATCGCCACGTGTCCGAGGCGGGCGTGCGAATCGTCAACGGCACCGATCGCGAGAACCAGATCGACTTCGTGGTCGTCGCCGGATACGACGATCTGCACTTCACCGAGCTGCGCGCCGCGACGCAGGCGGTCCTCAACGGCGCCGAGATGATCGCTGCAGGTCGCGACCGCACGTTCCCGAGCGGCGACGGGATGTCGCCCGGCACCGGTGCGATCGTGGCTGCGCTCGAGTATGCGACCGGAGCCACGGCGCGGACTGTCGGCAAGCCCGATCCGCATATGTTCCGAACGGCACTCGACCGGCTCGGCAGCGGCAAAGCGCTGATGGTGGGAGACCGGCTCGATTCGGATCTTGGCGGTGCGGCCGCCGCCGGCCTCGATGGCGCGATCGTGCTGACGGGCGTTACGACGCGAGCAGAGGCGGAGGCCGCCCGCGACCCGGCGCCGGTGGCTGTCGCGGACAACCTTTACACCCTGCTCGTGCGATGAGCCTCGCGCTGATCGTCAACCCGTCCGCGGGCGGCGGACGCGCGATGCGGGCGCTGGCGGGCGTGCAGGATGCGCTCAAGCATCTTGGACTCGATCACCACGTCGAGCCGACGCGCGGGCTCGAGCACGCGCAGGAGCTCGCCCGCGCCGCGACCGAGGCGAAAGAGATGGCGGTCGCGCTTGGCGGAGATGGTTTGATCGGCGCGGTCGCGGCCGCGCTGCGTGGGACAGACGGTGTACTGGGCGTACTGCCGGGCGGCCGAGGTAACGACTTCGCGCGGACGCTGGAGATACCGCTGGATCCCGTCCCCGCCTGCGAGGTGCTCGCCTCCGGCGTCACGCGCCCGCTCGACATGGGCGATGCCGGCGGCAATACGTTCATCGGGATCGCGAGCTGCGGCTTTGATTCGGTCGCAAACCGAATCGCGAACGAGACAAAGATCGTGCGCGGGAACCTCGTGTACGCCTATGGGGCGCTGCGGGCGCTGATCGGCTGGAAGCCGGCTACTTTCGAGCTGACGCTCGATGGCGGCAGCACCCGCCTCATGACCGGCTACAGCGTCGGTGCGGCCAACAGCAAGGCTTACGGTGGTGGCATGTATGCGGCCCCGGACGCCGAACTCGACGACGGGCTGCTCGACATTGTCATGCTCGGCGACATGCCCAAGCGACGCTTCCTAACCTCGCTGCTGCCCAAGGTGTTCAAGGGCACGCACGTCGATGAGCCAGAGGTAACGGTGCTCCGCGCTGCCGAGGCCACGATCTCCGCCAACCGGCCATTCACGATGTATGCGGACGGGGATCCGATCGCCGAGCTGCCCGTCACCGTCCGCGCCCTTCCCGGCGCCGTCAAGGTGATGGTCCCGCGATGAATCTGCTGGGCCCCAAGCTGCTCGCCGCCCGCGCGGTCGGCGGGCTGGCAAGGCGTGCCGGACGCGGAGGCGGCACGAGCCTTCCGGGCAAGCTCCTTGTGCGGCTCGACCCAGACGCGATTTCCTCGCTGGCGGCGCGCCTGCCGGACGGCTGCGCGGTGATCTCGGCCACTAACGGAAAGACGACCACTGCCGCGATGACGGCCAGTGTGCTCGAGCGCGCCGGGATCGCGCTGGTGCATAACCGCGCGGGGGCGAATATGGCGGGCGGTGTTGCCTCGGCGCTGCTTCATGCCGCCCACGCAGGTGGCGGAATGGACGGTCGTATGGGCTTGTTCGAGCTCGACGAGTTCTGGCTCGATCGAGTCGCGCTCGACCTCAAACCACGAGCGCTCCTGCTCTCGAACCTGTTCCGCGACCAGCTTGATCGCTACGGGGAGCTCGACGCGATCGCCGATGCCTGGGCGGGCCTGGTGGCGAGGCTGGCGGCCGAGACTGAGCTGGTGCTGAACGCCGACGATCCGCTCGTCGCGGACCTCGGACGCGAGCGAGGCCGGGTCACCTACTTCGGCGTCGAGGACCCGGCAATGGCGATGCCCGAGATGCAGCACGCGGCCGATTCCAAGCACTGCCGGCGCTGCGGCACCGCCTACACCTACGACGCCGTCTACTTCGGCCACCTGGGCCGCTATCGCTGCCCCAACTGTGGCCGCGAACGGCCCGTGCCGCACATCGCAGCCGACCGGATCGAGCTCGACGGCACGCGTGCGGCGCGCTTTCAGCTCCGCACGCCAGTAGGCGAGGCCGAGGTCGCATTGCCGTTGCCGGGGCTCTACAACGTCTACAACGCGCTCGGCGCGGCGGCGCTGTGCCTACGGCTGGGAACCCCGCTCGACGTGGTGGTCGCCGGGCTCGAGGGGGTCAAGGCCGCGTTTGGGCGGGCCGAGACCGTCACCATCGGTGCCACTGAGCTCTCGGTGCTGCTGATCAAGAATCCGGTCGGCGCGAACGAGATCCTGCGCACGCTCGCGCTCGAAGGCCCCGAGCTCGACGTCCTCGGCGTCCTCAACGACCGCACCGCCGACGGCAGAGACGTGTCGTGGATCTGGGATGCCGACTTCGAGCTGATTGCCCCCAGGCTGCGGCACGTCACGTGTGCGGGCACCCGCGCCGCGGAGCTTGCCGTGCGCCTGAAGTACGCGGGTGTCGAGCCCGGCCGCATCGACGTGGTGCCACGCGTGGCCGTTGCGCTCGATCACGCGCTCGCGGATACCCCGGACAATCGCCTCTACATACTGCCGACCTATACAGCACTGCTCGACCTGCGCTCGGAGCTCGCGCGGCGCGGCCACGTCGAGGAGTTCTGGGAGAAGGCATCGTGAGCGTCGTCTGGCACGACCTCGAGTGCGGTAGGTACGCGGCGGACCTGCCGCTATGGCGCTCGCTCGCCGAGCGCGAGGGTGACCCGATCCTCGACATCGGCGCCGGTACCGGACGCGTCGCCCTCGATCTCGCCCGGCGCGGCCACGCTGTGACCGCGCTCGACCACGACGGCGCGCTGCTCGAGGAGCTCCGCCGGCGAGCCGAGACACCGGAGCTCACGACGGTGCAAGCCGACGCGCGGTCCTTCGAGCTCGGCGCGAGCTTCGCACTCTGTCTGGTACCGATGCAGACGATCCAGCTACTTGGCGGCTCGTCTTCTCGCGCGGCCTTTCTTGACACCGCGCGGCGTCACCTGCGCCCCGGCGGGCTGATCGCGATCGCGATCTCTGACTCGCTCGACGAATACGACGTGGCCGACGGCATAGGTGCTCCCGTTCCCGACATGTGTGAGCGCGATGGGGTCGTGTACTCGAGCCAGCCGACGGCGGTGCGCGCCGACAACGGGCGCTTTGTGCTCGAGCGCCGCCGCGAGACCGTCGCGCCGGACGGGACACGGACCGTCGAGCTCAACACGGTTGGCCTTGATCGCGTGACGGCCAGGATGCTCGAGCGGGAGGTGCTCGCGGCCGGGCTCACCCCCGCCGGCAGGGCGAAAATCGCGCCCACCCCGGACTACTCGGGAAGCGAAGTGGTGATGGCCCGTGCCTGAGCTCCGAGTAGCAGCGCTGTACCCCGACCTGATGAACATCTACGCCGACCGCGGCAACATGCTCCTGCTCGAGCGCCGCTGCCGCTGGCGAGGACTCGGCTTCAGCCTGAGCTCGGTTGGCCTCGGCGAGCCGCTCGATCCGGACGCCGCCGATCTTTACTACCTGGGAGGCGGGCAGGATCGCGACCAACGACTGTGCGCGTTCGACCTCGCTGAGACCAAGCGCGACACGCTTCATACAGCCGCCGCGCGCGGTGCGGTCGTGCTGGCAGTCTGCGGCGGATATCAACTGCTGGGACGCTCCTACCAGTTGGGTGACGAGACGCTTCCCGGCGCGGAGCTCGTCGACCTGTGGACGGTGAGGTCTCCGGATGTCGACGGCAAGGCCAGCGGGAGGCTTATCGGCAACGTCGCGATCGAGGTCGACCTCGTCCCCGGGCAGCCCAAGCGTGTGCTCGTCGGCTTTGAGAACCACGGAGGACGGACCTATCTGGGTCCGTCCTCGCAACCGCTCGGGCGTGTGTTGCGCGGCCACGGCAACAACGACGAGGACGGCTACGAGGGCGTGCTGCAGGGAACGGTGATCGGCACGTACCTGCACGGCCCGCTCTTGCCGAAGAACGTCTGGTTTGCCGACTGGCTGATCGAGACTGCGCTGGGTCTCGTGGAGCCACTCCCGCCACTCGACGACGAGCTCGAGCAGCGCGCTCACGGCGAAGCGCTGCGCGCGGCAGGGGTGAGTCGATGACGGCGCGCGCGTTCGGGGCTGGCGCGCTGGCTGTGCTTGTGCTGGCCGGCTGCGGCCATACGACGACCGGCGGCACCGACTCGACGGGCACCGGCACGACCAAGCTGCCGGGGACCGGACGGCCATCGATCGCTGTCGGCGACTCAAACATGTTTCCCGAGCAGTTCGTGCTTGGCGCGCTCTATCAGCAGGCTCTTGAGGCCGAGGGCTACACCGTCACCCTGAACCGCAACATCGGCCCGCCCGAGGTCAGAATCCAGGCACTCGAGAAGGGCAGCGTCGACGTCTACCCCGAGTACATCGATGCCTGGAACACGACGATCGCGGGCTTTCGTTACGGATTTTCCAGCGCCGCGAAGGCCTACCGCGCCGCCGAGCGCTTCGCGATCGCTCACGGACTCAAGTTGCTGCACCCTACGCGCTTCTCGGACACGTCGGCGATCGCGGTGACACTTCCATTCGCGATCACGCACAGCCTGAACACGATCGCCGATCTACGCAAGGTGTCGCAGTCGCTGACGATTGGGGGGCCCCCGCAATTTCAGTCGGGCTCGCCTGGCCTGAGCGACCTCGAGCAGACCTACCGCTTCGCGCCCGCCGGATTCAAGAGTCTGCCGGTCGGCGAGCAGTACACGGCGCTCGACCAGGGTACGGTCCAAGCGGCTGACGTGAACACAACGGACGGTCAGCTCGCGAGTAGCAACTACGTCCTGCTCCAGGACCCCGCGCACGTGTTCGGCTGGGGCCAGGTTGTGCCCGTCGCCTCACAGACCGCGCTCGAGACCGAAGGCCCGGCGTTTGTGCAGATGATCAACAAGATCAACGCGCTGCTGACGACGCGCGTGATGCGGCAGCTGAACGCCGATGTCGCCGTGCTGAACGAAGATCCAAACAAGGTGGCCACCCAGTTCCTCGTGGCCCACGGGATTGCGCCTCCGACGCAGCAGTGAGTAAGTGCGATCAGGCCCCGGTCGAGCCGAAGCCGCCGGCGCCGCGAGACGACGCTGACAACTCGTCCACCTCGACCGGATCCGCAGACGCGGCGCGAACGACAAGCAGCTGCGCAATCCGGTCGCCGGCCGCGATCTCGAACGGCTCTGTCCGGTCGGTGTTCAGCAGCAGGACCCGCAGCTCGCCTCGGTAGCCGGCGTCGATCAGGCCGGGGGCGTTGACGAGCGCGATTCCGTGGCGCAGCGCAAGCCCCGACCGCGGCAGCACCATCCCGGCATGGCCCTCGGGAATCTCGACCGCGACCCCGGTCGGGATCGCGGCCCGCTCACCCGGACCGAGCCGTGCGTCCTCGAGTGCGTAGAGGTCGAGCCCGGCGTCGCCGGGATGCGCTCGCGTCGGCAGGATCGCGCGCCGATCGAGGCGCCGAAAGCGCAGATTCACGCGCGCTGGGCCAGCCCGTTGCGCGAGAAGCGGGCATAGCGTGCCGCGGCAGCCGTCGGCAGGCGCGCTCGAACGCGGGTGCCCTCAGCTGTGTCCTCGCGCTCGAGGTCGCCCGCCAACTCGTGGAGCTCCGCCAGCCGCGCCGACTCCGCATACGGGATCAGCAGCTCAACCTGCTTGAGCGTGCGTGCGAACTCGTCCTCGATCCGGGCGATCAGGGCGTCTGTACCCTCCCCCGTGACGGCCGACACAAGCGCCGCGTCGCGATACATGCGCTGAAGCTCCCGCCGTCGTCCGTCGTCGAGCAGGTCCGCTTTGCAGAGCACGAGCAGTCGCGGCGCCTCGGTTGCGCCAATTTCTTCCAGCACATCGTCGACCGCTCTGATCATCGCCTCCAGCTCGTCATCGGCTGCTGACGCATCGGCGACATGCAGAATCAGGTTGGCCAGCCGTGTCTCCTCGAGCGTGGCGCCGAACGCCTCGACCAGCTGGTGGGGCAGCTTGCGGATGAAGCCGACCGTATCCGTCAGCAGGTAGTCCCGGCCCCCCGCGCGCAGCTGGCGCGTCGTCGGATCGAGCGTGTGAAAGAGCCGGTCGCCGACCGAAACAGTGGCCCCGGTAAGTGCATTGAGGAGCGTCGACTTGCCCGCGTTCGTATAGCCGGCGAGCGCCACCGAAGGGAGTTCTGCGCGCTCGCGCTCGGCCCGCATCACCGACCGGCTCGAGCGCACGCGCACGAGCCGGCGCTTCAGCGCCGAGATCCGGTCGCGCGCGAGCCGGCGATCGGTCTCGATCTGCGTCTCACCCGGGCCACGCGTCCCGATCCCGCCGTCGATGCGTCCAGCTCCGAGTCGCTCGAGATGCGACCACAGCCCGCGCATGCGCGCCAGGTTGTACTCGAGCTGGGCGAGTTCGACCTGCAGCTTGCCCTCGGCGCTGTGCGCGTGTGAGGCGAAGATGTCGAGGATGATCGCGGTGCGGTCGATGACGGGAGTCCCGAGCGCTGCCTCGAGGTTGCGCTCCTGGCGAGGCGAGAGTTCGTCGTCGCAGGCGACGAGATTTGCGTCGGCGCGCGCGATCTGATCCTTGAGCTCGTCGAGCTTGCCGGGGCCGAGATAAGTGTTGGGGTGCGGGCGATCGCGTCGCTGGACGAGCTCACCGACGTCGGCAACTCCGGCCGTGCGCAGCAGCTCGCGCAGCTCTCCGAGCTGGTCGTCTTGTGTGTCGGCGACGGTCGCAACCAGGTAGGCACGCTGGCGCGCCCGTCCTTGCGGGCGCTGGCCGTCTTGCGCCGTCTCGCGAGTGCGGCCGTGGCGGGTGCGTTGCATCAAATCGAGGATAGCCTTGGGAGAAGGCGCCCGGATGGCCCTGGGAGTGTTAGCCGGCACCCGAATGGGAAGCTGCCACCTATCAAATGTCATTAGAGCATCGAGTTCACTTCTACGACAGCGCATCCGAGCTCGCCCGCCTGGTCGGCGAGTTTCTGGTCCCTGGCCTCGATGAAGGCGGCGCCGCGGTGGTTATCGCGACTGCAGAGCACACGCGCGCCTTTGAAGCCGAACTGGGCGAGCGCGAGGGCCTGTTGTGGCTCGACGCCGATGAAATCTTGGAGCGACTCGTTCTCGACGGCGGGATTGACCCGCGAGCGTTCGAGCGCGAGGTCGGCTCGGTCGTGCGTCCGTTGGCGCAGGGCAGCACACCGCTGCGCGCATACGGCGAGCTCGTCGATGTGCTTTGGCAGCGCGGAGAGGTCGCCGGCGCGATCGAGCTCGAGCGCTTGTGGTGCGGGCTGATCGAAGAGCTCCAGGTTGCGCTGCTGTGTGGCTACCGCGGCACAGCCATGGACCATCACCACGCGAGCGGTGAGGTCTGCGCTCTGCACAGCTCGGTTTCCTCGACCCGGCGACTGGACCCGGATCCCAGCGCGCCGCGGGCGGCGCGTCGCGTGCTCGAGGCCGCCTTGGGGCAAGATCGCCAGCCGTCGCTCCTGGACGACGCTCGTCTGGTTATAACCGAGCTGGTCAGCAATGCCGTCATTCACGCCCGGTCACCGATATTGGTGACGGTCCGCACCGACGACGGAGGCGTCCGACTCGAGGTAGGCGACCTGAGCACGAGGGAACCAGCGCTCGGGATATCGGCCGGGCGGGGTCTGCAGCTCGTCTCCGCCCTCTCAGAGCGGTGGGGCGTTCAGCGGGCCGGTCGCGGAAAGGTCGTGTGGGCGGCCCTGCGGGAGTTGCCTACAGGGTCCGCAGCCGCTCGACCGCCTCGAGCAGGCGGTCGTCCGGGGTCGTGAGCGAGATCCTGAAGAACCCCTCGCCATTGGGCCCGTAAGCACCGCCCGGGGAGATGACGACGGCTGCCTGCTCGAGTACGTGCTCGCAATAGGCCGCCGCCGAGTCGAACGCTTCGGGCACAGGAGCCCAGATGTAGATCGTGCCCTTCGGGGGCGTGACCTGCACGCCCGCTTGGGCGAGCGCCTCGCAGACCAGGTCTCGCCGGCGCTGGTAGATCTCGTTCATGCCCTTTACCTGCAGGTCGAGCTCTGGGCCGAGCGCCGTCGCGCCCGCTAGCTGGACGGCCTCGAACAGCCCCGAGTCGATGTTCGACTTCAGCCGCCAGTAGTGGCTGATCGCCTCCGCGTTGCCGACGATCGCCGCGCACCGCCAGCCGGTCATGTTGTAGCCCTTCGAGAGCGAGAACACCTCGACGCCAACCTCCTTGGCGCCGGCCATCTGCAGGAACGACGGCGCGACGTAGCCATCGAACGTGATTTCGCTGTAGGCGTTGTCGTGCACGACCAGGATGTCGTGCTCAGCGGCAAGTGCGATCGCCCGCTCGAACAGCCCGTCGGGCACCACCGCGCCGGTCGGGTTGTTGGGGTAATTGAGGAACATCAAGCGCGCGCGAGCGAGCGTTTCGGGAGCGATCGCGTCGACGTCGGGCGCGAACCCGCGCTCGGGCACGAGCGGCATCAGCGCCGCCTCGGCGCCTGCGAGCAGCGGGCCGCCGGTGTAGACCGGATAACCGGGATCAGCTGCCAGCGCGAGGTCGTCTGGATTGAGGAACGCGATATTGAGATTGAAGATGCACTCCTTGGCGCCGACCGCCGGCATCACCTCCGTCTCTGGGTCGAGCGAGACTCCGAAGCGGCGCGCGTAGAAGTCCGCTACCGCCTCACGGAACTCGCGCCGGCCGCGGTTGGTCGGGTACTGGTGCGTGCTCGGATCGGCGACCGCGCGCTGGGCGGACGCGACGATCGGTTCGTATGTCGGCATGTCGGGATCGCCGATGCCGAGGCTGATCACATCGATGCCGGCCGCGCGCTTGGCTTCGATCTTCCGCTCGAGCTCGGCGAACAGATAAGGCGGGATCTGCTGAAGGCGCTTACTCGATCGCACCCAGTTCCTCCACCAGATCATCGGCCAGTGTTCCGCGGAACACCGGGACTGCCCAGCCAGTCAGGCTGATCTGAAGCTCCTCCCCCACCTCGACCACGAGCTCGCCCCCGTCGAGCACGACGGTCACTGGCGAGCTTCCGCCCTCAAGGACGTACGCCACCGCCGCCCCGCTGGCCCCGGTTCCGCTCGCACTCGTCTCCCCGACCCCCCGCTCGAAGATCCGCGCCCGGATCATCCCCGGCTCGAGCTCTGCGAACCACGAGACGTTCGTGCGGTTGGGAAACAGCCGGTGACCCTCGATCTCCGCCCCGACCGGCGTTATGTCAAGTGCTTTCAACTCCGACTCGCTCGAGACCGGGATCGCGCATTGGGGGTTGCCGACCTGGACATGCCTGAAGCGCCAGCGCCGTCCGCCTGCCTCGAGCTCGCCGACGCCGTCCGGCGGGCCCGACGGATAGTCCTCGCTCTGGAGCCTCGCCCGACCCATGTCGACCGTGCAATTGGTGGACGACGCGACGGTTGCGTGAAGTTCACCGGCCGAGGTCTCGAGCGGCCCCTCATAGCCGTCCCGGTAGAGGTACAGGATCGCCTGCCGGGCGCCGTTGCCGGACACCTCGGCCTCGGAGCCGTCGGGGTTGTACACGCGCATCCGCGGCGGTTCGCCTCGGCTCAGGAGCAGGACACCGTCGCTGCCGACGCCCGTGTGAGTGGCGCAGATCGCCTGCACACGCGCCGGACTCAGCTCCCACGGAAGGTCAGCTTCCTCCACGATCAGGTAGTCGTTGCCGAGCGCTTGCCATTTCTCGAACTTCACGGCGGCGCAGCTTAGGGGTCGACGGCTTCTGAACGTTTCCACAGCGTGACGATCTCGGCTCCGATCTCCTCCGCTCCGCGATCGGTGACGTCGAGCAAATTGACCGTCGGGAGCTTGCGCATCCAGGTGAGCTGGCGACGGGCGTAGTTGCGCGTTCGACGCTTCATGCCCTCCACGTCCCCCGTCAAGAGCTCGTCGAACCCGAGCGCCTTGCGTGCTGTCACCGACGCGCCGGCCGCGTTGGCGCGTCGCACCTGCTCCTCTGCTCCGCCCTTGACCATCGCTTCCACGCGCTGGTCAATCGTGCGATACAGGCGCTCGCGCTCCATCACCAGGCCGACCAACAGCGTCTCGTGGCGTACGGAGTCGCTCCACAGCTCCGACTCCGCGGCCGGCGGTTCAAGCTCTCCGGCCTCGAGCAGCTCGAGCGCCCGAACCAGGCGTTGACTGTCCGTCGGCGCGATCTTGGCCGCTGCCCACGGAGCCTGCTCGGTCAGCGTGGCGTGGAGCGCTGCCGGCCCGCGGTGCTCGAGCTCCGCGGCCCAGCGCTCTCGCGCACCGTCGGGCGGCGCGGGCTTGAGGTTCAGATCGGCGAGCGCGGCGCGCAGATAGAGACCCGTCCCTCCAACGACGATCGGTCGCTTACCCGACGCGAGGAGCTGATCGATCTCGGCGTGCGCGAGCTCGGCGTACTGGCCGGCGCTGAATGTGGCGTCGACGGGCAGGAATCCGACCAGCCTGTGCTCGAGCTGCCCCCGCTCGGCGGGCGTTGCGGCGCCGGTTAGCGCTTCGAGGCCCGCGTAGACCTGAAGCGCATCGGCCGAGACCGCGACCGGGCTCTCCCCGAGAGCCCGCAAGTGGTCAGAGAGCGCGATCGCGACGGCCGTCTTGCCGACGCCCGTTGGGCCGAACAGAGCGATCACATCGGCGGCCATGCGCGGAGTATGGTCGTCCTATGGCGGTTCGGATCGGGGTCGGGCTCTCAACGCTCCACGACCCGCTCGAAGCTGGCACCGACGCCGGCGCCGCAGCCGTGCGTGGACTCGACGGGGCGCCCGCCGACGTCGCGTTCGTATTTCTGTCCGGACGGCTGCTGGCCGCGCCCGAGGCGGCACTCGAGGGCGTGCTCGAGGGGCTCGGCTCGGGGGCGCTCGTCGGCTGTGGCGCAGGCGGGGTGCTAGCGGCCGGCCGTGAGCTCGAGCAGAGCACCGCCGCAGCGGTATGGGCTGCCGCCCTTGACGGGGGGAGCGCGATCCCGTTTCACGCGCGCCTCAACGATGACGAGGAGAGCCGACCGGCCATCGAGGGCCTGCCGGAAGTCGATCACGCCCGCGCCGCGCTGCTGCTTGCCGACCCATATTCGTTCCCGACTGACTCGCTGCTCTCAGAGCTCGCGCTCGCGGCACCCGGACTGCCCGTGATCGGCGGAATCGCGAGCGCCCGAACGAGTGATGGCGAGGGCGCGCTCTTGCTCGATCACGACGTTCACACGACCGGCGCGGTCGGAGTCCTGTTCGAGGACGTAGAGCTTCTGCCGTGCGTTTCGCAGGGTGCCGCGCCCGTCGGCCCCGAGGTCACGATCACGCGCGCGGAGGGAAACGTGATCCACGAACTCGCCGGCCGGCCGGCGCTCGAGACAGTCGAGCGGATCATCGCCGGCCTGCCCCCTGGAGAGCGAGCCCTGGTTGCCGGCGGAATATTGCTCGGGATCGTCGTCGACGCGCGCAAGACCGATTACGAGCAGGGCGACTTCCTGGTCCGGGGGATCGCCGGCGCCGATCCCGACAGCGGACAGCTGGTCGTTGGCGCGCTGGTCCAGGAGGGTCAGATCGTGCGCCTGCACGTCCGCGATGCGTATTCAGCCGACGAGGACCTACGACGCCAACTGCGCCTCCACCGCGACGCGCTGGCGGGGGACGCCCCGGCGGGAGCACTGGTCTTCTCCTGCAATGGCCGCGGCAGCGCAATGTTCGGCGCGTGCGATCACGACGCCGTGGCGGTCGATCGGGAGCTCGGTGGGGCGCCCGCGGCGGGTTTCTTCGCGGCCGGTGAGATCGGGCCGGTCGGCGGACGCAGCTTTCTGCACGGATTCACGGCCACGATCGCCGTCTTTCCGCGCTAGGGTCCGCCGCGTGAGCCTCGTCGGTGGAAATGTGCTCGTGACCGGCGCGACGGGTGGGATCGGCCACGCGATCGCGCGCGCGTTCGCGGCCCGCGGAGCGAACCTGCTCCTCACCGGCCGGCGCTCCGAGGTGCTCGAGGGTCTCGCCGGAGAGGTATCTGGTCGTGCGCTTCAGTGCGACCTCGCGAGCCGGGAGGATGTCGATCGGCTGGCGCGCGAGGCGCAGGGGGCTTCACTCGACGTGCTGGTGGCCAACGCTGCGCTGCCGGCGAGCGGTGTCCTTACCGAGCTGAGCGAGGAGGAGATCGATCGCATGCTGGAGGTCAACCTGCGTGCCCCGATCGCGCTCGCTCGCGCTGTGGCGCCCGGGATGATCGAGCGTCGCCGCGGTCACCTCGTGTTCATCTCCTCGCTCGCTGGCAAGGTCGCGAGCCCTGCGTCCTCGATGTATTCGGCGACCAAGTTCGGCCTGCGTGGATTCGCGCTCGGGTTGCGCGAGGACCTTCGGCCCCATGGAGTCGGCGTCTCGGTTGTGCTGCCGGGATTCATCTCCGACGCGGGCATGTTCGCCGACGCCGGCGTGTCGCTGCCGGCCGGCGTCAGCACCCGGACGCCAGACCAGGTAGCGGCGGGAGTGATCCGGTCGATCGAGCACAACCGGGCCGAGTTGGAAGTCGCACCAGTTGCGCTTCGCCTGGGCGCGAGCTTCGCGGCAATCGCCCCGCAGGCGGCGGCCGCGGCCAGTCGCCTCATGGGCGGGGAGCGTGTGGCCTCCGATCTGGCCGCCAAGCAGCAGGGCAAGCGCTCCTGACCCTCGTGTGGCCGGCGCTTTCCTACGAGGACTGGCGCGAAACCCGCGACACGCTCCACGCGCACACGCAGCTGCTCGGCAAGCTCGCCGTGGCGCTGGCGCCGCCCGAGCCTCAGCTTCAACACGCGGCGCTGCGCTTGACCGCGCGCGGTTGGGAGACGGCGCCGCTGCCGGCGCCCGACGGCTCCGGCTCGCTCGTCGTCGCACTCGATCTGCACGCGCACGAGTCAGTCGTCGAGCACAGCGACGGACGCGCTGAGCGGATCGCGCTGACGCCCGACCGGGCGGTCGGTGATGTCACGCGTGCCGTGCTTCAGGCGATCCGAGGCTTAGTCGGCCCGCTCGAGGTCAACACGATGCCCCAGGAGGTGTCCTGGACGGTTCCGCTCGACGAGGACGACGAGCACAAGCGCTACAACGCCGATCAGGTACGTGACTACTTTGCCGCCGCTACCCACGCTGCGCTGGTGCTGGCGGCCTACAGGGCTCCCTACCGCGGGCGCTCGACGCCGGTCAACGCCTGGTGGGGGTCGTTCGACCTGTCCGTCAGCCTATTCTCGGGCGAGCCGGCCGAGCCGCCGTCCGCCGATTTCATCATGCGCAACGCGATGGACTCGCAGGAGGTCGCGGTCGGCTGGTGGCCGGGCGACCAGCGCTATCCACACGCGGCCTTCTACGCCTACGCCCACCCGGCCGTCGATGGCTTCGGCGAGGCCGTGCTTCCTTCCGCGCGGTGGCACAGCGAGCTTGGCGAGTACGTCCTCGAGTGGGAAAGCGCGCGCGCCAGCCCGGATCCCCATCGCGCCGCGCTTCAGTTCGCGCGCTCGGCGTTCCAGCACGCGTGCGTCGTCTGCCGCTGGGAGCCGGCGCTGCTGGCGAGCGCGGAGGGCGATCCGCCACCGGTCCGCTGAGACCGGCGGCGGATCGATCCGCCCTCAGCAGGTGTTGCGCGTCACCGGGCCCTCGAACTCGGGATAGCCGAGCGTCGCGAACTGGTTGGTGCCGTACTGCGCGTCCTGGCCCAGGTTGTTCACACCCGTGCCGCTGGCGACGTTGCCGAACTCCAGTGTGCAGCCCCTGCCGAACCCGACCCGGCTCCAGTAGGGGTAGAACTGGCCCGGACCGTTGGGTGGCACCGTGCAGCCGGCGAGGCTCGTCGGCGTGCACGTCGACTCGCTGAGCGCGATATCTGTCTGGACCATGTACTGCGAGTACTGGTCACCCGCGCTTGACGGCAGTGCCTGGACGAAGCTCGACGGGTACTTCCCTGGCGTCGTGCTCGTAGGCCAGTCGGCCCAATACGGCGAGCCGTCGAAGTCGAGATCGCCGTTCTGCGTGAAATCATCCAGGCAGCCGGTGACCTCATTTGGCGCGGTGTTTAACGTCCCGTGCGTGTCGCCCTTCGGGTAGCACGGCTGGTCCGTGGGCTCCACGGTTTTGGCGCCGTCACCGCCGGGTGCCTCCTTCTCGTACGGGCCGTGGCATGTGCTCCACATCGTGTCGGTTAGTCCCGCCGGGAATGTCAGCGGAACTGGGTCGGTCACCTTTGAGCACGGCTCGAAATGGCCGGTCTCGAACTCGGTGCTGATGTTGGTCTGGAGCGCCGCCCACGGAACGACGTTGCCCTGTGAGGCGGTGTTGTACTCGGGCTCGAAGTTGAACGGCTTGCCCGAGCAGTCGGCTATCGACGTGTTCTGGAAGCCGTTCGCGGCCGAGGCCTGCATGTAGCCGATCTGACCGGTGGTTAAGTCGTACACGGTCACCTTGAACGCTTTGACCCCGTGCTGCCCTGGGACAGGCGCGTCGAACATTCGCACCCTCAGCGTGTCGCCGGGGTTCATCAAGAGGGTGTGCGCGTCCGGTGAGAACGTCTGCAGATTGGCCTCCTGAGGATTCGGCGCCCCGGTGGGCACGCCGTTTGTCTGGATGAACGCGAAGTTCACAGGCTCGGTGCAGTTGTTGTTGCAGGACGCGAACCCGAGTGTGCATTCAAGGCTGTCGATCGTCATCGCGGCACACCAGTGGGTGTTGTCGCAGCTGACCGAGTCCATGAATATGTCGCCGCCTGCGAAGCCCGGCGGATAGAACTGCATCTCCATGAACGCCGAGCCGCCTCCCGGGAAGCAATTCGTCGTCTGGGTGCCGACGCAGGTGGGCGCGTTTGAGTCGCTCTCGGGAGTGCACGGGTTCTGTGGGTAAGACTGGCCGTCGCACATCGCCATTGAGAACCACGGTGTCGGTGTGAGCTCAAACCAATGTGTGATGTCCGAGCCGGGTTTGTGCACGGTCGGCAGTGCCGTCGGATCGAGCGGAAGGGTCTGCGTCCACGTGACGTTGTCCCCAGATCCCTGATTGCCCGAGTAGAACGTCATGTCCGGCTCGTCGTGCCCGATGTAGTGCCCGTTGTCGTAGAACTTGCCGCCCCACGTATGGGCGTTGCTCTCGTTGCTGAACCCACGAATGTCCGTGCACGCCATCGTGATTCGCAAGCTCCGCTGGATCGGGCTATCGCCGTTGCAATCGAGCTCGCCGAATGCCCCCGTTCCTGCCGCAGCGCGTGCGAGCGCGCGCTTTGACGTGTGCCGCTTCTGCTGCGTCGCAGACGCGAGCCCCGCTGAGGCGATCGCGAGTACCCCCGCGGCCGCCAGAATCACCCCCAAGGCCCCAACAATCGCACTTCGCCCCCGGTAACGACCCCACAGCGAAAAGCCCATGAGACTCCTCCACTTGGACGAATAAGGGTGGTTGTCCGGTGCGCGGCAACCTACCACCGGCTGATGGGCCGAACAAGCCCCGGTTCCCCGGATTGGCCGTTTAGGCCCGGATTGCGCGGCTCAATGGGACGCCGGGGCGTCGAGCCAGCGCCCAAGCGCCGTGCGGCCGGCCAGCGTCAGACGGCCGTCTGCGGTGAGCCAATCGCGTGCACGCAGCTCGCGAACGAGCCCGATGCTCTCACGACTGTCCCCCTCGCCGACGAGGCGCTCGGTGCCCGCTTCGATCGTCCACCGACCTGAGTCGAGCGCCGCCAGCGCAAGGCCCTGCTCCTCGGTTGGCATGTCGAGCGGGTGGGGTGCGGCGCCGCTCAGCGGATCGTCCCCGGCCGGACGCGTTCCGGATGCCGGCTTGGAGGACGACGCGCGGGACGCCATCTCGCTGCCGACCTGATCGAGCTGATTCCCCAGCCAATTTGCGGTGCTCTGGAGCCACTCACGGGCGCGATCGGGATCGACGCCCGCGTAGCCTGCCGCCTCCTCGACGTCGACCTCGCCAGCGAGGCGCTCAATCGAATCTCCGAGCTCGCGCGCAATCGAGCGCAGCGTCTCGCCGAAGCGCTCGCGATCGCCGAAGTCAGACCACATGCTTACAGTGATAGCACGCGGCTCAATGCTGCCCGTTGACCGCGGCTCCGAGCCGATCGGCGAGCGACTCGGCCACAGCCCGCAGCTCGGGCGGGCCGATCACCTCAAGGGGTTCGTCAAGGAGCGCCATCCAGAGCAGGAACTGTCGCGACCAGGAGCCGCGAGAAGTCACGATGCACGCTTCTTCCCCGTCGGGCTCGAT
Organism: uncultured Actinomycetes bacterium; assembly: GCA_963795505.1. Lineage (GTDB taxonomy): Bacteria > Actinomycetota > Thermoleophilia > Solirubrobacterales > Solirubrobacteraceae > Palsa-465. The sequence goes on along the minus strand of CAWCIB010000008.1, from coordinate 448,661 downwards.
GGTCGCGTGTCGGCTCGGGACACGCTTGGCAATCGCGGTCGCGCTCGCCCCGATTCGGAGCTGGGCAGGGCTGGCGTCGGGCTCCTCGAAAGCCGAGCGCAGCTGCTGCTTGACGAACGCGGCTGGGTCGCCGCCGGGGACCGTTCGGACCCTCCCCCGCTCCGCGATACGCACCCGGCCGCGGATCCGGTCGATACGGAAAGTACGCCAGTCGTCGCGGTCGAGATCGAACGCGACGAAGTACCAGCGATAGCCGCTGTGAACGACCGCACACGGTTCGGCGTGGCGCTGCGAGGTCCGTTCGTCGCGCGCGACGTAGGTGAAGCGCAACCGCGTCCCATCCCGGCAGGCCGTCGCCAGCGCGGACAGCATGTCGGGGTCGATCTGCGGGCCCTCGACCGCGAACGCCGAGGTCGCGCCGCTCAGCGCGCTGACGCGCCGGCGCAGGCGGCTCGGTAAGACCTGCTCGAGCTTGGCGAGTGCTCGCACCGAAGTCTCCTCGATTCCGGCGATCGCGCTCGAAGCGGCGGTGCGGAGGCCGACCGCCACCGCGACTGCCTCCGAGTCGTCGAGAAGCAGCGGCGGCAGCTCGCCGCCCGCCCCCAGGCGGTAGCCACCGGCCACGCCCGGCGCGGCCTCGATCGGGTAGCCGAGCGAGCGCAGTTTGTCGACGTCGCGCCTAATCGTTCGCGGCCCGACCTCGAGCCGGTTGGCGAGCTCCTGGCCGGTCCACTCGCGGCGCATCTGAAGCAGCGAGAGGAGCGCGAGCAAGCGGGCAGACGTCTGCACCATGGTGGCGCGAACAGTCTCACAAATTGCGGACAGATGCTGTCCGCATAGTTCCCTCGCCGTGAGCTATTGCGGACCGAAAGCGGCCTAGATAGGGCGCTGGTCGACCGGCTGGGTCGCAGCCACGGTCCGAGGGCGTTCGTTTACGCGAGCGAGCCGTGAACGATGGCGTTTCGGTTCCGCCAGGCGGAACCGAAACTCCATCGTTCCATCCCGCGGGTTGCCCTAGCCGCCGCTAGTCCTGCTGGACCATGTGCTCGCCGGTCACGCTAGCCAGCGCAGCGATGATCTCATCGGCGAGCTTGGCGCCGTCGGCCGAGCGCTCGGGCGTTGCCTGGACGCGTACGGTGACCTGATCGCCGTCGATCTCCTCGAGCACCACGCGCGGCTCTGTCCGCGTGGCGGTCGCGACCTGATCGTCGAGGATCGCCTGGACGTGGCTCGGGCGGATGTCGGAGTTGAGCCGCACCTTGACATCGACCGGGTTGGGTTCACGCAGCGGAACCACCGCGGCTGCGAGCACGACGTTGTTGGGGACCATGATCTGGTCCTGCCCGCGCGCGAAGGTCGTGTACAGCAACCCGAGCGAGCTCACGACACCCTCGATGTAGCCCCCCACTCCCCCGGCCTGGAGCCGAACCCGCTCGCCGACGCGGAACGGGCGGGCGCTCAACAACACCATGCCAGCGAACACGTTTCCCAGCGTCTGCTGGGCGGCGAGGCCGAGGATGACGGCCGTGAAGGCGCTCCCTGCGATCAGCGACCCGGCGCTGACGCCCGCGATGTAGAGCGCCCACACAAGTGTGATCGCGACCGTCACCAGCCGGATGACGAAGCCAACCGTCCCGGCCGTGGCCGGATCCATGCGGCGGAAGAAGGTCGGTGCGGCCGCCTTGCCGACGTCGCGGGCGACCGCCCAGCCGAGCCCGATAAGCGCGATCACGGTCGCTGCGGTGACCAGCGTCTGCAGCGATTGGTGTTCGTGCTGCCTTGTGTGGACGTTGAACGTACTGACGTTGAACCAGTGCAGGTAGTTGTCGTGCAGCACTACGACGGCGATAAACAGCGGCACGAGCACCAGCGACCGACGCCTCGCCTTGGTAACCGCGCGCTGGCTGGCGCCGACGGCGAGGCCGACCTTTTGCCAGGCTTCGCTGCGGGTTTCGAACATGCGATCGAGCATCAGATTGCGCTCCGCGTGCGGAGCGTCGCTATCCCTGTGTCTCCTGAACGGGGTTTTCATGTGCGACGCGCCTCCCCACCCTCAGAATAGACGCTCTTGTGTCGGCTGTCGGGGCGCAGCCTTGCGCGCCGGCGGCGGAGGCGCGAGCCGCCCCCGCATGCGCCCAGCAGGCGTCAGCTCGGGCCCTTTGACGAGGGCCGATAGCCGCTCGCGCTCACCGGCTGGCATATACGCCCCCCGCCGGTAGAGCTCCTCGTAGCGTGGGATCAGATCGGGTCTGTTGTCACGCAGCCACTCGAAAAACAGGCCGCGAACCTCGCCGCGCAGGTGCAACCCGATCCCGCTCACGTACGCGGCGCCAGCCTCGGACGCCAGCTCGAGGATCCGGGCCACCTGCTCGGGAGCGTCGTTGATCCCGGGCATCAGGGGCCCGACCAGCACGCCGGTCCGGATTCCGTTGCGCGTCAGCTCAGCGACGGCTTCCAGACGGGCGCGCGGGTTTGGGGTATGGGGCTCGGTGGCACGCCAGGCCTTTTCGTCGAGCGTCGGCACAGACAGCGCGGCGCTGAACTCCGTGCGTTCGTTGATTTCTCGCATCAGCTTGAGATCTCGCAGTAGCAGGGGCGACTTAGTCAGGATCGAGCACGGATTGGCCGCATCGCGCATCGCCTCCCAGATTCCCTCCATCAGCCTGTAACGACCTTCTACCCATTGGTATGGGTCGGTATTAGTGCCGAGCGCCACGTGCTCCTTCCCCCAGGAGGGCCGGCCGAGCTCTGCGCGCACCAGCTCGGGCGCATTGACCTTCACCACGATCTCCCGCTCGAAGTCCCGCCCCGCGTCGAAATCGAGGTACTTGTGGGTTGGGCGGGCGAAGCAGTAGCTGCACGCGTGCGTGCAGCCGCGATACGGGTTGATCGTCCACCGAAAAGGCATCCGCGACGCGTCGGGCACCTTGTTGATGATCGATTTGGCCCTGACTTCGTAAAAACGAGTCGGGACCGAGCCGGGTGCATCGAAATGGCGCACCACCGCGTCATCCCGGTATCCAGGTAAGCGAGCGCGCTCGTCAACCTCCACGCTTCAGATTGTCCCATCGCATCGAACAGATGTTCGCAATTGGCGCGGACGGACCCTCTGCCTCCCCCGTGAGGATGAGGTCGATGTTCCGCGGAATAGCGGATGAAATCCCGCCAGGCGGCTCTACGCTTCCCCAGCATGAACAGACCTCTCACGATCGCGCTCGGCTGGAGTCTTCCCGACTGGCTGCTCGATTACGGCCCAGTCGCGTTTATCGTGCTCGAGGGCATACTCGCGATCGCCTTCCACATGCATGGGACCGAGTGCCCCGCGAACTGCTGGCGGTGGGGCTCGGAGTCAGCGTCGGACCGCTTCTCTACCGGAGGCCCCTCCCGCCATGCTCGTGGTCGTGCTCGCTCGTGGCGCTGGTTCTGGGCTTCGGCCCGGTCGTGATGCTGCCGGTACTGCTGGCCCTGTTCACGCTCGCGGAGTACACGACCAGGACAACAGGATCGCCGCCGCGGTCGTGGCCGCGCTGGTGATCATCGGCACCCCCGCCGTGCACGGCAGCCCGCTGACCACGTTCCAACCGATCCTGGGCCGGCTCGTGCCGATCGGGCTCGCGGTTGCGGCGGGCTTATATATCCGCGCTCGGGCCGACTACGTAACCGGCCTTCAGGATCGCGCCGAGCGGCTCGAGCGAGAGCAGAAACTGCTGGCCAGCCAGGCGGTCGCCGACGAGCGCGTCCGCATTGCGCGCGAGCTCCACGACGTCGTGGCCCACAACGTCTCGCTGATGGTCGTCCAGGCCCAGGCGCTCGCGGCAACCGGCGCCGATGACGAGCAGAAGCGGCGCTCGGGCGGCTGGCGGGCCTCGGGCGCGAGGCACTCTCGGAGATGCAACGGATGCTCGGCCTGCTGCGGGTTAAGGACGGGATGGCCCACGAGCGCGAACCTCAGCCGGGAGTGCGCGACCTCGAGGCGCTGATCGCGCGCACGCGCAAGGAGGGCTCGACGCCGAGCTGAATGTCACCGGTTCGCCGCGCGAGCTGCCACACGGCATGGAGCTGTCGATGTACAGGATCGTCCAGGAGGCGCTCACCAACGTGATGCGCCATGCGAACGCCGGGCACGCCTGCGTGACCCTCACCTACGGCACGGCCGCGCTCGATGTTCGCGTCACCGATGACGGCGACGGAGTGCCCGCCGCAGAATGGCGCCGGCGCGGCCACGGGCTCGTCGGGATGCGCGAACGAGTGGCGCTGTTCGGTGGACGGCTAAATGCTGGCGCGGCCACGATGGCGCGGTTACCAAGTCGACGCGACGCTTCCGGTGGCGTGAGCAAGCTCAGGCTGCTGATCGCCGACGACCAGCCGCTGATGCGGGCGGGCTTCCGCGCTGTGCTCGAGGCCACGGGCGACATGGAGGTGGTCGGTGAGGCTGACGATGGCGCGGAGGCGGTGAAGGCCGCCCGTGCGCTCAAGCCGGACGTGATCCTGATGGACGTGCGGATGCCCAACCTCGACGGCATTGCGGCCATCCGCGAGCTGCCCAATCATCGCGTGCTCGTGCTGACGACGTTCGGCCTCGACGAATACATCGTCGAGGCGTTGCGGGCGGGCGCGAGCGGCTTCATCACCAAGGACGTGCCGGCGCAGGAACTCGTCCACGCCGTGCGCGTCATCGCCGCCGGCGATGCGTTGCTGACACCCGCGGTTACGCGCCAGCTGCTTGACCGCGTGGGCCGACGCTTGCCCGCGCCGATTGGTTCGACACCGGACGCCCTCGACGATTTGACCGACCGCGAACGGGAGGTGCTCGAGCTGCTCGCGCGTGGGATGTCCAACGCAGAGATCGCGGCCGCCCTGGTCGTGGGCGAAGCGACGATCAAGACCCACGTATCGAACGTGCTCATGAAGCTCGGCTTGCGCGACCGTGTTCAGGCGGTCGTGCTCGCGTATGAGCTCGGGCTCGTCCAGCCGGGGTCGTCTCCGCCTCAAGACTGAGGCAGCGGTCGCCGATCGGCCCTCCGCCGGAGGCTTCAGTCGCGCCGATGGCCGACGACAGCCGCCTACCGCAGCCGTATCGTGGCCGTCATGAACGAGAACATCATCGAAACCAGCAGGCTGTGTAAGAGCTTCGGGGATCGGCCGGCGGTTGTCGACCTCGACCTCGCGGTTCCGCGTGGCTGCGCGTTCGGGTTCCTGGGTCACAACGGTGCCGGTAAGACGACCCTCATCCGGATGCTTTTGGGGCTCACGCGCGCGGATTCGGGCGGGATTCGGATCGCAGGTAGGCCACTGCCCGCGGAACGTGCCGATGTGCTCGCCCGCGTCGGCGCGATCGTCGAGGAACCGCACTTCCACAACCACCTGACCGGACGCGAGAACCTCGAAGTGATCGCTGCGGTCCGCGGCGTTGAAGCGTTCGGCCGCATCGACGGCGCACTCGCTCGCGTCGGCCTCGCCGACCGTGCCAAAGACCGGGTCAAGACGTATTCGCAGGGCATGCGCCAGCGCCTCGGAGTGGCGCGCTGCCTGCTGGCCGACCCCGAGCTGCTGATCCTCGACGAGCCGATGAATGGGCTCGATCCCGGTGGGATCCTCGAGTTCCGCACGATGATCGGAGAGCTTGTCGGAGAGGGAAGGACCGTGTTCCTCTCCTCGCACCTTCTCGACGAGGTTGAGAAGACGTGTGCCGCCGCGGCCGTGATCGACCGCGGCCGGCTGATCGCTCACGGGCGGATCGAGGAGCTCATCAGCAAGGGTCCGACCGAGCTCGACATCGGCTGCGACGACCCGCGCCTTGCCCTCGACCTGCTCGACGGCCATCCGGCGATCATCGCCGCGCACCAGACGCGCGATGGTTTACGGGCCACGCTGGGCGCCAACAACGGCGTCGCGGAGATCAACGCGAAGCTCGTCCAAGCCGGCATCGCAGTCTTTCGCCTAGCACCCGTGCGCGAGTCCCTCGAGCAGCGCTTCCTTGACATGACAAGCCGGATCGGAGGTAACGAATGACCACTCAAGATCGCGCGGCGCATGATCGGCGCCGAGATTCTCAAGCTTCGCCGCAACCGGTCGTTGATGGCGTTCGCAGGGCTCCTGACCGTGGGCGTCGTCGTGATCTTCATGGGCTATTTGCAGATTCGCCACGCGTCGAACCCGTCGAGGTACGGACCGGCCGGCGGTCTGGACGGCTTTCAGCACGCGCTGAGGGCGCTCGGCGTCTTCTTCGGCGCGTTGGCGGCGATCCTGATCGGCGCCGAGGCAGGAACGGCCGATCTCACGAGCGGCGTGTTCCGCGACCTTGTCGCCACGGGTCGCAACAGGCTGGCGCTGTTCTTTGTGCGCGTGCCGGCGGCGGTGGCCTTGACCGTCGCTTTCACGGCGGCTGCGTACGGACTCGCCCTGCTTGCGACGTTCGTGTTCGCGGGCTCACGTCCGACCCCTAGCGTCGGTGTTGTCCTTGAAGGGCGCGGGCTGGCTGGTCCTGGCCAATGTCGTCCTGACAACGATGGCGGTCGGCGTGGGTTCGCTGAGCGGATCGCGTGCGGTCACGCTGACGGCGATGATCGGCTTCGAGACGATCGGCACGCAGATCCTGCTGAACGTGGGCTCGCTCGGTTCGGTGCGGGACGTTCTTCCGAACGCCGCCCTGAATCAGCTGGTGCCGGCCGGTCCGGAAATCAACGGCGTGACGATGGCTAGCGGGATCGCCGTCGCGGTGCTCGCGGGCTGGATCGTCGTGCCGGCGGCCGTGGGCGCCTGGCGGACGCGCGTGCGCGACGCGTAGACGCTGGGTTCGCGTACGTGACGCTGACCGTCACGTTCTCGGCGAGCTAGAACCTGTCAGTCGGTCGCGCGGGCCAGGATCGACTCCTGGCCCGTGAGCGTCTGGCTGGTCGCGCCCGTGATCTCGACCTCGACGAGCTCTCCAACCGACGCGAGGCCGTCGAAGTTGACGACCTTGTTGTGAGTCGAGCGGCCGCGCAGCCGCGTCGGGTCGGTTCTGGACGGCCCCTCGACCAACACCTCGAGCTTGCGGCCGACGAAACGCCGCGCGCGCTCGTGCGCGCGGCGCTGGATCACCTCGACCAGTCGCTCGAGCCGCTCCACCTTGACCTCGTGCGGAAGCTGGTCGGGAAGTGTCGCCGCCTCGGTGCCGCGCCTTGGGGAGAAGATGAACGTGAACGCGCTGTCGTAGCCCACCTGCTCGGCGACCTCGAGCGTCTGCTCGAAGTCGCCCTCGGTCTCCCCCGGAAACCCGACGATGATGTCGGTCGTCAGCGCGCAGTCCGGGACGTGCTCGCGGATCAATGCAACACGGTCTAGATAGCGCTCGCGCGTGTAGGTGCGGCGCATGCGCTTCAAGACCGCGCTTGAGCCCGACTGAAGCGGCAGGTGGATGTGCTGGCAGAGCGACGGGAGCTCGGCGTGCGCTCGGATCACGTCCTCGCGCATGTCCTTGGGGTGCGGGCTCGTGTAGCGGATTCGCTCGATTCCGTCGATCGCGTCGATCCGCGCCAGGAGCTCCGCGAATGTGATCCGCCCCTCGCGCGGTAGGTCCCGGCCGTAGGAGTTCACGTTCTGGCCCAGCAACGTCACCTCGCGCACGCCGTCTGACGCCAAACGCTCGACTTCGGCCACGAGGTTGGCGGGCGCGCGGCTGACCTCGCGCCCGCGCGTCGAGGGCACGATGCAATACGAGCACACGCAGTTACAGCCGACGCTGATCTGCACCCAGGCCTGGAAGTCGCGTGCGCGCTTGGCGGGAAGATCGCCCGTGAACCCCTCGAACTCGAAATACCCCTGAGCGCTCAGCGAATCGCTCGTCAGAAATTCCGCGAGCTTGTGCACCTGCCCGGGCCCGAACGCTACGTCCACGAACGGGAAGCGCTGGAACACCTCCTCCTTGACCGACTGTGCCCAACAGCCGCCGACACCGACGATCCGCTCGGGCCGCTCGGCCTTCAGCCGCTTTGCGTGCCCCAGGTAAGCCACGAAGCGGCTGTCCGCCTTCTCGCGGATCGAGCAGGTGTTGAACAGGATCAAATCCGCCTGCTCACGCTCCTTGGCCTCTGCATAGCCGAGCGATTCGAGCATGCCCTTCATCCGCTCGGAGTCGTGCTCGTTCATCTGGCACCCGAAGGTTGTGACGTGATAGGTCCTCACGGCAGGCCAAGGGTAGCTCTGATGCGGGGCGGACCAACGGCGAATGCCAACGACCGGATGCTGTCGCTAGCCGCCGGGGCGGCGCTAGTCCGGTGCGTACATCGAGGGTTCGTGCGGGCCTTTGGTCGGTGTGAGGCGGCTCGTTCTATGGCGCCGAATGCGTCAAATGGACACACGGATCACCAAAGAACGCCACGACGCCCAGCACCAGGCCGCCGACCCCGGATGAGCCCATTTGCCGGCGAAGGCACTTGTCTGTCGTCTTCGTTGACGAACGAGCGGTTCTCGTTCGCAGCGGCACAAGAGTCGGCCCCCCGGACCGGTGACTGCTTGTCGGCAGGCTGGACCGTGGGAGCTCGTAGAACCCGTTCAGGCGGCGACCGGCGAGCTTGCCCAGTCGATCGTAACCTCGTGAGTCGGGTTTGCCGGGTTGACCGCGACCATTACGTGAGCGCCGAGACGGAGGCTTGCGACCTTCGCTTCTGGCACACGATTCATGAACACGGCCTCGATCGGGCTGGAGCCGTCGATAGGCAGCTCGGCCTTGATCACGTACACAGGATCGTTCGGATCGGGCTGGGAGGGGTCCAATTCTCCGACGGTCTTGCCTGACGGCGAGAACTCGCGCAAGACCGCGGTCATCCTCTGTCCGCTCGCCAGCAGCTCCGCCGCTGACTTCTTTTGGCCCGTCTCTCCCGTTGCCTGGACGGCCGCAGCGATATCGCCTGCGCTGGCGCTGTCAAGGCTGGCCTCGCCGCCACCAACGCCTCCGCTGCTGAGCTCCCAGTCCCCAACCACCTCGAAGTTATCGTGATCCTCGGGGTCGTAGCGCACCGGATGGTGTCGCCGGGTTGCAGCTTCCCGACTACCGAGAACTGGACCTACCCACGGGTCGTCAGATCAAACGGCCCGCTCCCGTCCGCAGGCGTGATCCGCAACGTCAGGTCGACGAGCGGCGTGAAATTCTGCTGGCCCACCTCGCGGAACGAGACAAGCACGGCTTGGGAGTCAACGCCCGCCTCCTCCAACCGCTTCTCACGCTTCCGACCTCCGAATAACCCCATCTCCACGCCCCTCATCGCTAGTAGTCCGGTCCGATGAAATTCTCAGACCTGCTCGGCCAGCGTACTCGATTCGCACCAGAGCTCCTCGCGCGGCAATTAACGCTCTAGGGACGAGAGGCGCTCGTCCGGCGAGTTCTACGACGGACGAGTGCCAAGAGTAGCCCCGCCTCGGTGGCGGGCGTCTTCATGGACTTCCGGTGCGCCTAGAGAGACAGCGCGTGCACGATCACTCGTAGGAGCGTGCCCACGTCGGACGCGTCTGTGATACCGACGCCCAGCTTGAGCTTGTGCAGGCGATGACGCTTGGCCCTGCGTTCGAGCGGGGCATTCTCGCGAATGCCCTGCACCCGAATCGTGGCCGAATCCACGGCGTGTTTGAGCACTATCAGGAGCCGCCCGCGTACCAGGCGGTCGGACGCCACCTGGGCGCCCGTCACGTGAACGGCGGTCAGCGGCCGGCCATGAGCCCGCCCGCGCCGGAAGGTGAGGCCACGTGGCAGCTCGATGGCCACTGATCGCATGGCCGGCGCGTTGTGGCCCTTCAGCACCCGGAGGCGCAGGATCGCCAGCCCGCGCCCCAGGCGGCTGATCGACGCCAGCGTGACCGACGGCCGGCCGCGGCCCGCGCCAGAGCCACCGCCGCCGGAGCTGCCACCCCCGGTCGCGCACCCAGCCACCTTGAACGCAGCATCGCTCGTCGCCGTTTTGTCGCCGTTCTGAGAGGTCAGAGCGGCACTCGCGGTGCCAGCGCTCGGAGCGCAGGAGGCGGCGAAGATGGAGTTCGGGCCCCCCGAGAGAACGACCTTGAGGTCGCTCAAGGGAAGGTCCGGCACGCCCGTGAACGTTGTCGCACCGGTGCCGATATTGACACGCACCCGTGAGGCTGACCGAGAACGGGGGCGGGAAGACGATGGCGAGGGCCGGCGAATACAGAGAGCCGACGAGGTAAGCCTTGCCGGTGAGGAGCGACGGATACAGCGGTGACCTCGATGTCGCCGAGCCGATCGGCGTGCAGCCCGTGTATGGGGCGGATTTGGCGCAGAGAACGTTGAGGGCGGCACGCACGTTGGGGCTCAGGACCTTCGGGGGTAGCGTCAGGACAACGCTGCGCGCGGTGGCTTGGAAGGGCGCGCTGGCTGGGGCAGGCTGCTTGAGGTCGGTCGTCACTTGTGTGCCGTCGTCGGTAGCGTCCTTCGTGGCGCCGACGCTGAAGCTCGGGGTCAGCGCGAGCTTGGAACAGCCGGTGACGGCGATCGGCTGGCTCGTCGCCGCGGTTGCTCCACCGTACGTGGTGACGCTCAGGCCGAACGGCGGCAGGCCGGAGCATTTGGTGGGGAGGCGCATGCTGCTCAGCGTGGTCTGGATCTCCTGCACGGAGATCGGCACGGACAGCCCGGCGACCTGGGCGGTGTCCGGGAACATTGTTGAACGTGATCGTGACGTGCGCATCCGGCGGCTGGACAACGACGTCGCCCGGGCTCCCGAGCGGCCCCGTGAGGAGCGGCGGGTCATTGGCGACGATCTGGATCCCAGCGAGGTCGCCCGGTGCCGGAGCTGGTACCAGGTAGAGCGAGACCGGCACGCTCACCGAGACGGGCAGGAGCGCCACCGTTGCCGTTGCCTTCACGGTGCCGCTGGCGACCTGGCACGGTGAGCTCAGGATCGTGGTCTGCAGGCATTGACCGCCGTCGATGGCGGCATTGGCCAGCAGTCCGGGCGGGAGCGTGAGCGTGATGGTCTTGACGGAATCGCCGGAGCTCGAGTAGGCGAACGTTGCGTCCTGACCCAGCGACTCCATGGAGCCCGCTTGCGTAGCCGTCTGAGCGAGGCTCAGATTGGCGGTGACCGAAGCTGCCGATGCCACGGCGACCGGCGCCGTTCCAGCCATCCCCAGCACCCCGAGGACTACAGACACCATCCACGCCGCTCTACGGTTCATGTGTTGATTGCTCCCCAAGCAGTCGATAGCGGGCGCCCACGCTAGCAGTGCGGCGTCACGCTTCGGCGATCATGAGCGTCGCCCCGCCGCTGGCAAAGGACGCGACGTCGCCGGCGGCTGCCTGCCCCTCCGGGCTTCCGAGTGCCGCCTGCAGTTCCTCGGGACTGTCAAACCACAGCTCAGCCAGGAAGTAGAACGGCGGCTCAGAACCGTCTGGTGTCCCCAGGACTTTGCCGGCTTCGAAGCGTTTGAGATTCGGGATCTTCTGAGCTAGCGGCGCGTGCGTCTCGCTGTAGTGCCGAGCAAACGCAGCGGGGTCTTGCGGCTGTCCATACGCAACGACGAGTTTGACCATCGGTTTCCTCCTGGATCGAGTCGCGCGCAGGCTATCGCTACCGCGCGTACTCGACCGCCCGTGACTCCCGGATCACGGTCACCTTGATCTGTCCGGGGTACTCGAGCTCCTTCTCGATCTCGCGCGCGATCTCGTGCGAGAGCAGCGTCGCATGGTCGTCGTCGATCGCGCCGGGCGCGACCATCACGCGAATCTCGCGGCCGGCCTGCATCGCGTAGACCTTGTCGACGCCGTCGTGGCGGCTCGCGATCTGCTCGAGGTCGCGCAGTCGCTTGACGTACTGCTCGAGCGACTCGCCCCTCGCTCCTGGCCGGGCACCGGAGAGCGCGTCTGCCGCCTGGACGATCACGGCCTCGACCGTCTGCGGCTCGACCTCGTTGTGGTGCGCCTCCATCGCGTGGGCGACCGCCTCGGGCTCGCCGTACTTACGCGCAAGGTCGCCACCGACGAGCGCATGTGGTCCCTCGATCTCGTGCGTGACGGCCTTGCCGATGTCGTGCAGTAGCGCGGAGCGGCGGGCTGTCTTGGCGCTGGCGCCGAGTTCCGCGGCCATCATCGCGGCCAGCTGCGCGACTTCGATCGAGTGCGCGAGCACGTTCTGGCCGTAGCTGGTGCGGAACCGCAGCCGTCCGAGCAGATTCACCAGCTCGGGATGCAGGCCTTGTACGCCGGCCTCGAGCACGCCCTGCTCGCCTATCTCGCCGATGCGCTGCTCGAGCTCGGACTTGGACTGGTAGTAGGTCTCCTCGATCCGGGCCGGATGGATCCGCCCATCCTGGAGGAGCTTCTCGAGCGTCAGCCGCGCGATCTCGCGTCGGACGCCGTCAAAACCCGACAGGACGACGGCGCCGGGCGTGTCGTCGATGATGAAATCGACGCCGGTGAGGTTCTCGAGCGCGCGGATGTTGCGACCTTCCCGGCCGATGATGCGGCCCTTCATGTCGTCGGTCTGGAGCTGAACGACCGAGACAGTGGTCTCGGCGGCGTGGCCCGCGGCGAGCCGCTGCATGCAGACCGACAGGATGTTCCGCACCCGCTGCTCGGCGTCGCGCTTGGTCTCTACCTCGATCTCGCGAATCCGGCGGGCGGAATCGTGCCTTGCCTGATCCTCGACCTCCTTTAGGAGCAGCTCCTTTGCGCGTGCCGCCGACAAACCCGAAATCCGCTCGAGCGTCCCTGCGAGCTCGCGACGCTGCTCGGCGATGCTCGCGCGGTCACGCTCGAGCTCGGCTTCGCGTCTGACCAGCGTCTCCTCGCGGCTTGCCAGCGAGGCCGCACGGTCAGATAGGTCGGCGGCCTGCTTCGAGAGGTCTCCTTCGCGCGGTGGTCTGGATCTGGCACTCCCCGTGGCTGCGACCGCCGCCGCCGGATGGACGCGGGCATACATCACGGCAGCGAGGACGATTCCCACCGCGATCAGCGCTGCGGCAACGATGATGTCCATTTCTCGACCCTCCTGACGGCCCCCACAGGGGCCGCTCCGTTCCGTTCAATTTTGGGAGCGACCGAGTGACCCGTCCAAGCACGAACGGATTCCGGGCAGAGCTATGCGGTTCAGGCGGCTAAGTGCCTGAGGCGCCAGGTGTGCGCCCCGAGGCTTTCTGTCGGACTGATCTGGGCGGGCTAGGTGGCCCGGTTGAGATTCCCGTCAAGGCTTTATCCGGATCCGGTGAAGTCGATTATTTGCTGGTTTTTTATGGGCTCGAAGGGCCCGTCGTTCGCTGCCTGGATCCTAGTACCGGCGACGCCGCCGCGCAATCGAGAGCCGGGATTGCAATCAGGCTGCCGCGCGCCTGTAGGCGGCGAGCGCATCGAGCGCCAGCTCGGGCTCGTAGCCCTTTCTGAGCAGGACGCCGAGCGCTCGGTCGCGCTCGCGGCGCTCGCGCGGCGGTGAGGGGAAGCGGCGGACAAGCAGCGCCAGCGCACGATCGAGCTCGGATCTCTCCCCCGGCTCATCGATCGTCTCCGCGATCAGGTCAGCCTCGATTCCGCGCGCCGCAAGCCCGCGGCGGATCCGCTCCGTGCCCCACTGCTCGAGCTCACGTTTGTCCTGCACGAACATCCGGGCGAAGCGCGCGTCATCGAGGTAGCGCTGTTCGGTGAGCGTGATGATCGCCTCGTGTGCGATCGGCGACTCGACGCCCCTGCGCCTGAGCTCCTGCAGAGCCTCGTATGTGGTCCGCTCCCGCCGGTTCAGGTAGCGGTAAGCGAGCTCGAGCGCGTGGTCGAGTTCGTTGCTCACGCCGCCTGTTCGGAGACCGCTGCGACCGATTGCAAATCGGGCGGGCTGGCGCCGTCTGCGCGAGGCTCGATCGGTTTCGCGGCGCCGCGGCCGATTCCCAGCGCGTCGTAGATCTTGGCCTCGATCTGCTTGGCGATCTCCGGGTGCTCCTCAAGGAACGCCTTCGCGTTGTTGCGGCCTTGCCCGATGCGCTCCTCCCCGTAGGAGAAGAACGCGCCCGACTTGGTGATGATGTTGTGCTCGACGCCGAAGTCGACCAGGCAGCCGGAGGTCGAGATCCCCTTGCCGAACTCGATGTCGAACTCGGCCTGCTTGAAGGGCGCCGCGACCTTGTTCTTGACGACTTTGACCTTGACGCGGTTGCCGACCGCCTCGGTGCCGTCCTTGATCGTCTCGATCCGGCGGATGTCGAGCCGCTGCGAGGAATAGAACTTCAGCGCGCGACCGCCCGGCTGCGTTTCGGGACTTCCGAACATTACGCCGACCTTCTCGCGGATCTGGTTGGTGAACACGCACAGCGTCTGAGTGCGGTTGAGCGTCCCGGTCAGCTTGCGCATCGCCTGGGACATCATGCGCGCCTGGAGACCGACGCTCTGATCGCCCATCTGGCCCTCGAGCTCGGACCGGGGCGTCAGCGCCGCGACCGAGTCGACCGCGATCACGTCGATCGCGCCTGAGCGCATGAGCGTGTCGGCGATCTCGAGCGCCTGCTCGCCGAAGTCCGGCTGGGAGACGAGCAGCTCGTCGATGTCGACGCCGATCTGGCGGGCATAGATGGGGTCCATCGCGTGCTCGGCGTCGATGAACGCGCACACGCCGCCGAGCTTCTGCGCCTCGGCGAGGATGTGGTAGACGAGCGTCGTCTTGCCCGAGGACTCGGGGCCGAAGATCTCGATGATCCTGCCGCGCGGAACGCCGCCCACGCCGAGCGCGATGTCGAGCGACAGCGCGCCGGTGGGGATCACGTCGACCGCGACGCGCGCGCCTGGGTCGCCCATGCGCATGACCGCGCCCTTGCCGTACTGCTTCTCGATCTGGGCCAGCGCGCCCTTCAGCGCAGCCTGGCGCTTGGCATCGGACTTACCGTCAGGCGGCGTGCCAGCCTGCTGTTGCTCGCTCATCTCTAGCTCGGCTCCTTGTCTCGTGAACGCTTCAAGGTACGGCTGGGTGCGGACGGAACCGCCGGGTGCTGAACGCTAGGCCGGGTCGCTGTAACGAAACAAGACACGGGCGTCACAAGTGCGTGACGAATGTGCGCCAACTCTGAACGCCGGCCCCAGGCCGCCTCGGACGCCGGTCGGTCCGACATCATCTGGCGCATGGCCGACGAGCCGAAGGGCGACCGGGAGCGCGAGCTAGACGGCGTTGGCGCGATGACTGCGGAGAAGCCGCCGTCCGCGGAGGTCGACGCCGAGCCGGCAAAGACGTCTCCGCCGTGGCCGACGGTGGCATTCAGGGAGCACCCATGGCGCTGGGTGATCAACAAGATCCAGGAGCTGCTGATCTCGATCCCGTTCACGCACGTCTTCCTGCTCGCGTGGATCGCGATCTATTACATCCTCACCCAGTCGCCGGTCCTGAATCCGCTCGTGCGTGCGCTGGGCTACCACGGCTCGATGAAGCAGTGGTGGGACACGTTGCTCTCAAACCACCTGCATGTGCTCTCAGCCCGTTCATGGAAGGACTGGCGGCACATGTTCCGCTCCGGCGGCGAGGCATACCTCGGGTCGCTGGCCGTTCTGTTCTTCACGTTCAACCCCTACAAGCACAAGTTCAAGCGGCTGCACGCGTATTGGCAGCTTCCGCCGCGCATAGTGGTCTCGCTCGTGCTCGCGATACCGCTGTTCGTGGTCCTCGGTTTGCTTGTCCATCACGGACAGCATTGGCTGCACACCGGAATCCTCGCCCCCGCAATCAACGCGCGCCCCAACCTCGCGCAGAAGCTCTACACCGATACGTGGACGACAAAGCTGGTGGTTTTCGTCAGCCTGTTCATCGGTCGGCGCCCGATGTTCGGCGTGTTCGACTTCATCATGCGCCGCTTCGCCGAGCGCAGAGTCGTCGCCGGCAAGCACGCTCACTTCTGGCATACGGCGCCATACCGCGCGATGGTGCGAACGATCGCCCAGGAAGAGGGCGCCGACGCCGTCCGCGCGCGGCGGGCGCAGCAGAGCAACCTCGTGGAGCGGTTCGAGCTGACAGCGGTTCTGCTTGTGGTCGCGCTCGCCGCCTATGGGATCTACATCATCCAGCACTTCGCGAAGACGTAGAAGCCGCGGCCTCTCCGCCGTCGGCGTGGTCCTCGAGCTTCTCGATGCTGTCTCCTGTCCGGACGGCCCCGGCATGGATCACCCTCGTGTTGATGCCGCGCACGTTGAGCTCTCGTCCGGCGGGCGAGTTGATGAATTTCTGGGCCTCGAGCCCGAAGCGGCGCAGGAACTTTCCGCAGCCGGTGTGCTGCGCGGGCGTGACCTCGATGATCGCCGAGCCGACGCTCAGACGGGTTCCGGACGGGAGGTTGGCGCCGCTCAGATCGAGATCTACATAGAGCTGGTCCCCGGCAAGCGCCCAGTTCGCGCGCGAACCCGCGACTGCCGCCGCCGCGCGCGCGTTCATCAGCGTCAGCTGAGAGTCAGAGCCGTTTTTGCTGGCGATTGGATCCCAGCGGTCTCCGACGAGGCCGACGACAGGATCGAGCTCTGCCTCCTCGAGGATCTCGCGCTCCCCCTGTGCCGGCCGTCGCGCGATCAGCTGAACGGTCCCAATGGTCGCCGGTGACGCGCGTATGTCCTCCAGATCGAACACGGCCACAGCATGACGGACGGGAGCGATACTCACGAGATGTCCGTGACGATTGGCGTGCCGCGAACAGACCCGGAGGGCCTGTCCGAGCTCAAGCCGCTGTGGAGCGAGCTGCAGGTCCACCACCTCGCCGTGTCCACATACCAGGGCCTGGTTCGCGATCCCGAGCTGTCGTGGCAGCGGCGGTCGGCTTGGTATCGCCGGCTCTTGGCCAGCGGCGCCGCGTACATCAGTGCGACTGACGCTGCCGGCGGGCTGGTCGGCTACGCGATGGTCGTGTTTGAAGAGGGCTTAGACGACACGTTCGATGTCAGCGGCGGAGTCGCCGAGGTCGTCACGCTGATCGTGACCGGCTCGGAGCGATCAGGCGGGATCGGTCGCGCGCTGCTGCGCGCCTCCGAGGACGCCGCGCGTGCGCGCGGGTTTGACACCGTCAAGATCGGGTTCATGAGCGGGAACGACGGCGCGCAGCGGTTCTACGAAGCACACGGATATCAAGTCGCCGAGCAGATCCTCTACCGGCGCCTGCGTGGTTAGGGTCGACGACCATACCCGCGCGCTCTAGCCTCGCGAAGGCATGGACGTCGCCACGCCCCATGGCCCGGCCCGCGTACATCTGACGCTCGCCGAGCGGCCGATCGCAGCGCTAGCGCTCGGGCACGGCGCGGGCGGCGGCGTAGGCGCACCTGACCTCATCGCGGCGGCCCGCGCTGCGCAGAACGCGAACCTCGCGGTCGCCCTGGTCGAGCAGCCCTACCGCGTGGCCGGCCGGCGCTCGCCTGCACCGGCGCGCCAGCTGGACGAAGCCTGGCTCACGGTGATCGCCGCGCTCCGAGCCGGAGAGCTGGGTGGCCTTCCGCTGATCGTCGGTGGCCGCTCAGCTGGGGCGCGTGTGGCCTGTCGGACCTCGGTGCAGACCGGTGCGCGCGCCGTGCTCTGCCTGGCGTTCCCGGTTCACCCGCCGGGCAAGGCCGATGACCCGGCGAAGAGCCGACTGCCCGAGCTCGACGCGGTGTCAGTTCCGGTGCTGGTCGTCCAGGGCGCGAGCGATCCGTTCGGCATGCCCCCCGAGGCCTCGAAACGATCGGTGGTCAAAGTCGCAGGCAATCATTCGCTCAGGAGCACCGCCTCGGTCGAGGCTGCGGTCGCGGACTGGCTCCGAGGTCTACGGCTCACGGGCGCCTAGCGGCATCGTGCGGAGCGCCTCGTACCGCGCTCCGCTGCCGCCCAGGTGAGACCGGTACAGCGTGACGGCGTCGGCGGTGAATCCGAGCGACGGGACCGCCTCGAGCTCGACCGCCCGCATCCGTGCGGCACGCGGCACGCGGGCAACGGTGACGTGGGCGAGGAACGGCCGCGTCTCAGGCGTGTACCACCCGCGATCACTGAGCGCGGCCGAGAGTTCTGCCTGCACACGCGCCAGCGCGCCCGAGCGGTCCTCGAGGCGCACGGCGAGCACGCGTGGCCGCCGTGCGGGGAGCCATACTGGATCCGCGAGCACGAGCTCCGGTGCCGCGAATCGCATCACCACCCCAGCACACGCCTCGCCGATCGCATCCGCCTCACCGGCCGGGCGCCAGCCGAGGAAGCAGAGCGTCGCGTGGATGGCCTCGAACGGGACTGACCGCAGTCCCGGGATCGAGGCAGTCGCTGCAACCCGCCAGGCCTCGAGCGAATGGCGCGCGTCGCGCGGTAGCTCGAGCGCGACGAACAGCCGAGCTTTGTCGCTCACCCCGCCTCGGCCGAGGCCGCCCCGGGCAGCGTCACACCCTCCCCCAGCAGCAGCCGCCGAATCAGGTGCAGCGCAACCGCGGTCGAGCGCTCGCGAACGTCGACCCGGCCCCCGGGCAGCCGGGTCGAGCGCGTCAGGCGCCTGCCGTCGCGCGAACAGACCGAGAAGCACACGGTGCCGACCGGTTTGTCCTCGGTTCCGCCGTCGGGCCCTGCGATACCCGTCACCCCGACGCCGAGCTCCGCGTCGAAGCGCTCGACTGCGCCGAGCGCCAGCGCCTCGGCGACCTCGGCCGAGACCGCTCCGAAGCGCTCGATCAGCGACCCATCGACACCCGCGAGGGAAGTCTTGGCCTCGTTTGAGTAGGCGACCACGCCGCCCAGGAAATACGCAGATGAGCCCGCGCGATCGGTTAGCCGGGCCGCGACCAGGCCGCCGGTGCAAGACTCCGCGACCGCGATCGTCCGTCCTTCTAGGAGCCCGGCCACCTGCTCGTCGATGGTTGAGCCGTCGTCGGAGAAGAGCGTGTCGGAGTGGCGGTCGCGGATGAAGCCGACCAGCGCGTCGTAGGCCCCCTCGGCCGAGGGCTCGTAGCGGGTCGAGACCTCGATCTCGCCGCGCCGCAGGCATGTGGTGATCTCGAGCGGATCGAGCGATAGCCCATCGCGCTCTGCGTCCCTGAGCGTCGAAGCGATTTCCGACTCCGGGATGCCGAACAGCCGCAGGACGCCGATCCGGTACTCGGTCGCATCGGCCGCAGCTGCTTTGAACGCCTCGGTCTGGATCGCCATCTCCCACATCGGCTTGAGCTCGCGCGGCGGCCCCGGCAACACGACCACGGTCGGCCGAACGCCGCTGAGCGGGGGCACCACGAGCCCGGGCGCGGTGCCGACCGGATCGAGCACTGTCGCGCCCTCGGGGATCACCGCCTGCTTGCGGTTAGACGCACGGATCGCCTCGGGATCGAGGCCTGGCCAGCGCCGCAGCATCGGGCGAAGGATCTCGGCGATGCGTTGCTCGAGGCGATCGTCGAGGACCATCTCCCGGCCCGAGAAGCGGCCCACGATCTCGGCTGTCAGATCATCGGCGGTCGGGCCCAGGCCGCCGCTCGTGACGATCAGGTCAAAGCCCTCCGAGCGCATGAACTCGAGCGCGGCGAGCAGATCATCGGAGCGATCGCCGACGATCTGGATGACCGCGGCATCGATGCCGAGCCCGCGCAGCCGCTCGGACAGCCACGGCCCGTTGCGGTCGGAGATGATCCCGGTCAGCACCTCGGTGCCGGTGATGAGGATGCCTGCGCGGGGCGTCATGGACAGGTCGGGGTCTGGGTCATCGAGATGGGCTTGGCTCCTCCGGGCGTTAGCTCGAGCCTGATCGCTGTCGGCGACTGCGTCAGTGGCACCGTCTTGCCGTTGACCTTGACCTGCATGTTCGCGTTGCCCAGCGTCAAGAGCAGCTCGTGCCCGGTTTCCGTCGGGACGGTGTTGCCGGGTTGGTAGGTCTTCTCGTAGATCAGGAAGCGCCGGTGCGCGTTGACGAGACACACGTAAACGGGCGCCTTCGGCGTCATTTGAAGGGTCACGTTCTGAGGCGTGACCGGGATCGTCGCCGTGTGGATCGGCGTGGTGCGCGTCCGGTGTCCGCCGGCGCGCAGGCCAACAGGCGGCTGTGTCTTTGACTTGCCGCCTCCCAGGACGACGCCGACCACATACAGAGCCGCCAAGATCGCGACGAGTACCGCTGCGATAGGCGCCCACGATGGAAGCCTTGGCGGTGGCGGCAATCCGGCACGCCCCCGTCCCCGTTCGTGCGCCAGTGCAGCTACTGGGCGCGGTGGCTCTTGGTCGCTCGGTCGTTCGTAGCGGCGTTTGTACTCCTCGACCAGCATTCGGCTGTCGAGCCCGAGGTAGTCGCCGTAGGTCCGCAGAAAGCTCTTGGCGTAAACGGGTCCGGGCAGCAGATCCCATTCTTCGTTCTCGATCGCCCGCAGATACTTGGCGCGGATCTTCGTTCGCGTCTCGACCTCGGACATGTCGATCCGCGCGCGAATCCGCGCCTCTCTGAGCGTCGGGCCGATCTCCGCCATTGTCGCTCGAAGGCTATCGCCGGCCTGGTGGGGCCAAAGCCAACGCTACTCGTCCTGCGTGTCCGGGACAGTCACCCGGTCGGCGCCTGAAGAACGCCCGTCGGCCTCGGCCAGGTGGGACAGGATCCGGGGCGCGTCGGCCTCCGTGATCAGCACCTGACGCGGCTTTGAGCCCTCGTAGCCCGAGATGATCCCGCGCCGCTCGAGCATGTCGATCAGGCGCCCGGCGCGCGTGTAGCCGAGTCGCAGGCGGCGTTGGAGCATTGAAGTCGAAGCGGTCTGCATCTGCGCCACGAGCGAGATCGCCTCCTCGAGCAGCGGATCCTCGTCTGGGTGAAGCTCGTCCGCGTCTCCCCCACCGCCATCGGCCGATTCGACCTCTTTGAGCAGCTCTTCGTGGAACTCGGGTTCTCCCTGTCTACGCCACGCCTCGGTCAGCTCGGCGATCTGATCCTCGTCGATGTACGCGCCCTGGATCCGCTGAAGCCTGGTCGATCCGAGCGGCGAGAACAGCATGTCCCCCTGTCCGAGCAGCGACTCGGCGCCGTTCTGGTCGAGGATCACCCGCGAGTCGGTCTGTGATGAGACAGAGAAGGCGATCCGCGACGGGACGTTGGCCTTGATCATGCCCGTGATCACGTCGACGCGTGGAGACTGCGTCGCGAGCACGAGATGGATCCCAACCGCGCGAGCCTTCTGCGCCAGCCGAATCACGGCGTCCTCGACATCTGCCGGCGCAACCATCATCAGGTCCGCGAGCTCGTCGATCACGCACACCACGTACGGAAGTGGCGGCTCGCCGCGTCGCTCTCGCGCCAGATTGAGCTCGGGCAGCGCGCGCGTGCGCGCGAGCGACATCATCCCGTAGCGCTGCTCCATCTCCTTGATCAGGTTCTGGAGCGCGTTGGCGGCCATGCGCGGGCTCGTGATCACGGGCGTCAGCAGGTGCGGGATCGACTCGTAATGGTTTAGCTCGACCTGCTTGGGGTCGACGAGCACGAAGCGCACCTCATGCGGCGTTGCGCGCAACAAGATGCTCGATAGCAACGTGTTGACGCACGCGGACTTGCCCGATCCGGTGGTGCCGGCGATCAGGAGGTGCGGCATCTTGGCGAGATCGGCGCCGATCGCGCGCCCGGCGATGTCCTTGCCGAGCCAGACCGTCAGCGGCGACCAATCGGGCGGCGAGTCCTGGAAGACGTCGCCGAGGTGGACGATCCGCCGGCGCGTGTTCGGCACCTCGACGCCGACCGCCTGCTTGCCTGGGATGGGCGCGAGGATCCTGATGTCGGTAGCGGCGAGCGAATAGGCCAGGTCGTCCTTGAGCTGGGCGACCTTGGAGACCTTGGTGCCAGGTGCTAGACGAAGCTCGTAGCGCGTGATGTGCGGCCCGGTCACCCGACCGACGACCTTGGCCTCGATCCCGAAATGTCCGAGCGTCTCGACCAGCGTCTGGGCCACCTGCTCCTGTCCCGCCGTGTCGGGCTTGGCGTCCTCGCCGCCCGAGCGCGTAAGGAAACGGGCCGGGGGAACGTGCCACTTGAACTCGGGGTCGTCCGTGACCGATGCTCGGTAGCGTCCCTGGGGCGTCAGGTCTGCTGGGTCAAGGTCCTCGGGCTTGTGAGGCTCGACCGCAATCTCGGGCTCTTCGCTCGCGGCCTCCTCGATCGGAGGCGCTTCGACGTGCGTCGCGCGCACGACGAGCTCGGCCGTGTCGGGTTCGGGCGGGAGGATCGGATCGAAGTCGCTTCGCGCGGCCTGCGTTGCCGGCTGCGGCACGGTACGGACCGCGAATTGCTCGGTCGACTGGCGCAGCGCGCGACCGGTCTGGGCGACGCTCATGCCCGTCGCGCGAATCACCCCGGCAAGCGTCGCGCCGGATAGCAGGATCAGGCCGGCGGCAAACAGGAACACCGCGAGGATCTGCGCGCCGAGGTTCGAGATCAGCTTCGAGGCCAGCCACAACTCGGACTCACCGAGGATTCCGCCACGCGCTTCGAACACGTGCGGCTTCCAGAAGGCGTGCGCCGGCGGCGCGCCCGGACCGATTCCGAGGGTTCCGGCGGCGAGCATCAGCGTGAGCGCGACGACCAGGCACACGGTGCCGGTCCGCAGCGGCCGGCCCGGCGGCCGCAGCTCGCGCGCCAGCAGGAGACCGCCGGCGATCAGCAGCGCGACTGGAAGCGCATAGCCCAGCGCTCCGAAGGCGAACTTCATCGTCAGCACGGCACTCGACCCCACGGCGCCGCCCTTCCAGCCGAAGTAGCTGACGCCCGCCAGCAGCACGCCAATCGCGATCAGCGCGAGCGCGCCGATGTCCACGTGATGCGGCTCGAGACGGAAGCCGCTCAGGTCGGTCCTCAGGCGCGCGAGCAGGGAGCGCTTGGCGCGCCTTCTGGCCGGCTTCTTTCTCGCGCGAACGGGCATCGTGCCGATCAGCTTCCTTCGACGGCCAATCGCGGGCTCCTGCCAGGATCAAGCGGCTCTAAATATGCGACTTTGGCATTCTGGGCGCCCGTACCATCTAGCTGATAGATGCTTGATTACGAACGTGCGCCACGTGTGCTGGTCATCGAGGACGACGATGCGATCGCCCAGGTCCTGCAGCGCTCGCTGCGGATGGAGGGCTACGACGTCAAGATCGCCGGCGACGGAATCAGCGCACTCGACCTCGCCCACGCCTTTCTGCCCGATCTGGTGATCCTCGATCTCGGGCTGCCTCGGCTCGACGGAATCGAGGTCGCAAAGACGTTGCGCGACATCGACGACGTCCCGATCCTCGTGCTGACGGCCCGTGACGCGGTCGAGTCGCGCGTCGAGGGTCTCGACGCCGGCGCGGATGACTATCTGGTCAAGCCGTTCGAGCGCCAGGAGCTGCTCGCGCGGTTGCGGGCGCTGCTGAGGCGCCGCCCGCCGCGAGGCCAGGCCACCCTGACCGTCGGGGACCTCAACCTCAACCCGGACACGCACGAGGTCTCACGCGGCGATCGTGAAATCGAGCTCACCCAGCGCGAGTTCGAGCTGCTCGAGTACCTGATGCGCAACGAGCGCATCGTGATCTCGCGTCAGCGGCTGCTCGACGAGGTATGGGGCTATGACCCGTTCTCGATGACGAACACGATCGAGGTGTTTGTGTCCAACCTCAGAAGGAAGCTAGAAGCCGGTGGAGAGCCTCGGCTCCTACATACGATCCGCGGCGCGGGTTACGTACTCCGCGTATAGGACGGTCCCCGTCCGGTGGCGGCTGGCCGGTGGCTCGGCCGCTTTGACGTTCGTCATCGTGACCGGGTTCGCGACGATCGTCGCGCTTTACACGAGCAGCCAGGTGCGCAACCAGTTCGCCAGCGACGTGCACAACGAGGCCGACCGGCTTTCACAGCAGCGCGTCGTGATCCCTGACGGCCTGGGGCTGAAATGCAACACGCCCATGATCCGGGACTACGGCGGCGAGAGCGCGCAGATCCGCGTTTTTGACCTCGTCACGGGCCAGACACTCTGCAAGTGGCCCACAACAGGAGCGGGCCCGAGTCCCGACTTCACCCCGGACCTGGGACGTAACGATTTTCCAGCGCTCGGCTACCAGGTCGCGACGCGAGCGCTGCCCGGCCAGAATCGGCTCCTCTACGCCCGACCGCTGTCGGAGGTCCAGCACACCGTCGATCGCATCCGGCTGTTCCTTGTGCTGGGCGTGCTCGGCGGCGCCGCGCTCGCCCTGCTGGCGGGGCTGTTCGTCGCGCGGCGCGCGATGCGTCCGATCGCCGAGCTGACTGAAGCCGCGCGCGAGATCGAGCGCACGCGCGACCCGAGCCTCCGGCTCCCGTTTCCCGAGGCCGAAGACGAGGTCGCCGAGCTTGCCCGCACGCTCGACGGCATGCTGGCCGCGCTCGACGCCGCCCGCGGCGAGACCGAGGGCATGCTGGAGCGCCAGCGCGAGTTCATCGCGGACGCTTCGCACGAGCTGCGTACGCCCCTGACGAGCGTGCTCGCCAACCTCGAGTTGCTGAGCGAAGAGCTCGAGGGAGAGCAGGCGGACACCGCCCAGGCCGCGCTGCGCTCGACGCGGCGGATGCGACGGCTGGTCGGCGACCTGCTGCTGCTCGCGCGCGCCGACGCTCGCCGCAGTCAGCCCCGCCGGCCGACCGACCTCGCGGATGTGCTCGTCGAAGCGGCCGGCGAGCTCGAGCCGGTGGCCGATGGGCACGAGCTCACGATCGATCCCGCGCCGGCGAGCGTCGAGGGGACGCGAGATGACCTTCACCGTCTGGTCCTGAACCTGCTCGAGAACGCGATCCGCCACACACCTCCCGGCACGCACGTCCGAGCGTCGACGGGCTCGGCCAACGGTGACGCGATCCTGATGGTCGAGGACGACGGCCAGGGCATTCCACCCGAGCTTCAACGGCGCGTGTTCGAGCGTTTCGTGCGAGGCGCGCGCGACGGCGGGCGCGGGTCCGGGCTTGGGCTGGCGATCGTCCGAGCGGTGGTCGAGTCGCACGGCGGAACCGTCGCGCTCGACCAGCCTGCGAACGGTCGTGGCACCCGCTTTGTGATCCGCATTCCGACGGCTCAGGCCAGAGCGAGTGCTCCGACGGTTGTGCGCTGAGCGCGCAGCTCTAGCGCATCAGTGATGTGGATGGCCGAAGCTCTCAGCCAGGGAGCCGCACGCGGCCGCCGCCTGCTGCCATGCCGGCGACTGCATGTCGATCGAGGCGCCGAACAGCAGGAAGACCCCCATGTAGTCCGTGATCTCCGAGTACTGGCCCAGACTGGGGTGAGACGGGGAGGTCATCGTTGGATCTGGGAAGTCCGAGATGCCGTGGCTGCGCATGCACTGCGCAACCCCGCGCAGCTGCGCCAGCGCGTGCGCCTTCGTCTGTCCGGACTCGCTCGTATCCGGTCCGCCTAGCAGCGGCTGGGGCATGAACATCCGACACTTCGCCTGTGCCGTCTGGACCGCGGGCGCCTGGGGGTTGAATCCAGGTCCTGCGTGGAAACACGAATCCGCCGCCCGGCTGGGGGTCCGGGAAGTCCGGCACGCCGTTGGCGCGCATGCACTTGGAGAACGCGAGGGCACTTGGCGTCCCGGTCGAGCCGGAGCTCGCCGTGGTGGTGTCGGCGCTCGTCCGAGTCGAGCCTGCACTCGCCGCGGCGGTCACGCTGGCGGCCGTGGTGCCGGGAGAGCTTCCCCCGCATCCCGCGACCACGATCCCGGTCAGCAGCGTCGCGACCGCGAGGAGATGGGCTCGCAGTCTGAGATCCCGAAGGTTCTGGGTGTCTTGCATTCTCGTCTCCTTGTGGAGTCGTCTCGACAGTGCGGCGCTCGTTCTACGCCACGCGCGGTTTCCGCTCGGTTTCCTCAAGTGGCGTGCAATCGAAGTCGGTGAAACCGCTATGAAACGCTCCCGTGGCAAGCTTCGTTGGAGAAGGAGCGGCGATGCGGGTGCTTGTGATCGAGGACGACGAGGAGCTGGCCGAGACGGTTGCCGCAGGCCTGCGCCAGGCGCGGATGGCGGTCGATATCGCACTGGACGGCGAGACCGGCCTCACGCGCGCACGCGTCCATGACTACGACGTGATCGTGCTCGACCGCGACCTGCCCGCGATTCACGGCGACGAGGTGTGTGCGCAGCTCGTCGACGGCGGCGGGCGCAGCCGGATACTCATGCTGACGGCCGCGGCGGAGACCGAGGACCTCATCGACGGACTCGGGCTCGGCGCAGATGACTACTTGGCCAAGCCGTTTGACTTCCCGGTGCTGGTCGCGCGGATCGGCGCGTTGGCTCGCCGTGCACAGCCGAGCATTCCGCCGGTGCTCGAACACGGCGATGTCGTCCTGGACACCGCAAAGCGCTGCGCGTATCGAGCCGGCAGACCGCTCGAGCTGAGGCCGAAAGAGTTTGGAGTGCTCGAGGTACTCCTGACGGCTCAAGGGCGGGTCGTCTCAGCCGAGGAGTTGCTCGAACGGGTGTGGGACGAGAACACCGACCCGTTTACGGCAACGGTCAAGATCACGATCAGCCGCCTGCGGGCCAGGCTTGGCGACCCACCCCTGATCCAGACGATCCCGAAGGCCGGCTACCGGATATGAGCATCGGCGCGCGGCTCAACGGCCGGCTCACCCAGCTCGCCGCCGGCAGGCGCCTGCCGCGCCGCACCGTGCGCGTTCGCTTGACGCTCCTCTATGGCGCGCTGTTCCTTCTCTCCGGCGCGGCGCTGGTCGCCACCACCTACGTCCTGTTTGAGCGGGCAACCGCATACACCAAGCCTCAGCTACCGCGGATTCCTCACACGCCCGCCATTCGCGGTCTCAACTTGAGCACGCTGACAAGGTTTCCGCCCTCGCCGCAAGCCGCTGTGACCCCGCTGACAACGGCTCTACCTCAGCTGACACAGATCCAGCGCCAGCTCAACCAGACCTATCAACTGGGTCTGTCAGTAGCCAAGGGACGGCTGATTGGCCCCGGGCTGGTACAGGCCGTGCCTCAGCTTGCGCAGGACCAGCGTCGGCTCGCACTGAGCCAGCGCGAGCTGGCACAGGCCGTGAACCAGCTGGCAGGAGCGGTGCATCAGGTGTCCCGGGCCGGGTCCGTCGAAGCCGCACAGCGCGCTTCTGACTCACACCAGCTCCTGGTCGACTCGGGCATCGCCCTCGGCATCGTGGCAGTACTCGCCCTCCTCGCCGGCTGGCTCCTCGCGGGCAGGATGCTGCGCCCGATCCGCACGATCACCCGCAAAGCACGACGGATCTCGTCGACCAGCCTGCACGAGCGCCTCGCGCTGGATGGACCGCAGGATGAGCTCAAGGACCTCGCGGACACTCTCGACGATCTGCTCGGACGGCTCGACACCGCGTTCGAAGCGCAGCGACAGTTCGTCGCCAACGCCTCGCACGAGCTCCGCACGCCGCTTGCCCGCCAGCGGGCGCTGATCCAGGTCGCGCTCGCCGACCCACAGGCCTCCTTGGCCACGCTGCGTGCCGCTCACGAGCGCGTGCTCGCATCCGAACAGCACCTCGAGCAGATGATCGAGGGGCTGCTGACTCTCACGCGTGGACAAGCCGCACTCGAGCGCCGCGAGCAGGTAGAGCTCCCGGTCCTCGTGTCGCAAGCATTGCTCGCGCGCGAGTCAGAGCTCTCTCGGCTCGATCTCGACGTCCGCCAACTGTTGGCCGCAGCGCCGACCACCGGCGATCCACGACTGCTGGAGCGGCTGGTCGCCAACCTGGTCGACAACGCGATCCGGCACAACAGTCCCGGCGGCCGGATCGAGCTGGCCACCGGCACCCGCGACCGGGACGCCTTCCTCTCGATCGCCAACACAGGCGAGACCATCCCGCCCGAGGAGATCCAGCGCCTCTTCCGACCATTTCAGCGGCTCGGCACCGCCCGCACCCGCCATAACGACGGCAACGGACTCGGACTCGCGATCGTCGAGGCAATCGCAAACGCGCACGACGCCGAGCTGAGCGCTCACCCGCGACCCGGCGGCGGACTTGCCATCGAAGTCTCATTTCCACTGGCCGTGGGCGTCGCGCCCGCGGCGCAGGCAGGGCAGGCCGTCAGCCGCTGAAGCCGATCACGGTGCGGATGCCGTCCTGGCGGTGCATCAGGTCGAACCCGTCGTTGACCTCGTCGAGCGTTATGCGGTGGGAGATGAACGAATCGACGTCGATGTCGCCGGAGAGGTAGCGGTCCACCAGTTCCGGGACCTGATCACGTCCCTTGACTCCGCCGAACGACGCTCCCAGCACCCGCCGGCCGGTGATCAGGTAGCGCGGGACGATGTCGAGCGTCTCCCCCTTGCCGGCGACGCCGATCATGCACGCCGTGCCCCAGCCCATCCGTGCCGCTTCCACCGCCTGGCGCATCACCGCGACGCTGCCGGTGGCCTCGAAGGTGAAGTCTGCGCCGTAGCCGTCGGTTTCCTCGAGCACCCGCTCGACCACATCGGGCCCTCCCACCCACGTGTCAGTAGCGCCGTGATGCCGCGCCAGCTCGAGCCGCTGCTCGGAGAGATCGACGACGATGATGCGCTCGGCCTCCTGCAGCCGTGCGCCCGCAACGGCGCCGAGCCCGACCATCCCGGCGCCGAAGATCACGACTGTCGACCCGGCCTCGACGGGCGCCCGGAACATCGCCGCGCCGAGCCCGGTCGACAGGCCGCACGCGAACAGGCACGCGGCTTCGAACGGCGCGTCTTCGGACACTTTCGCCAGGGCGATCTCGGGCATCACCGTTGCCTCGGCGAAGGTCGAGCAGCCCATGAAGTGGCGCAGCGGCTCGCCGTCGCGTGAAAGGCGAGTCGTGCCGTCGGGCAGATGCCCGGCGTTCTGGTGCTCGCGGATCGCCACGCAGATGTTCGTCATACCGCTGGCGCAATTGACGCACTCGCGGCATTGCGGGCTGAACAGCGTGACCACATGGTCGCCCGGCTTGAGCGAGCTGACCTCCTCGCCGACTGCCTCCACCACCCCTGCGCCCTCGTGTCCGAGCACGCACGGTTTGTATCCCGACGGGTCGGCGCCGGAGGCCGAATACATGTCGGTGTGGCAGATGCCGCAGGCTCGGAGGCGGACGAGCGCCTCACCGCGCCGTGGCTCGCCGAGCTCGACGTCCTGCACGACGAGCGGCGCTCCAAATTCCTCGAGCACGGCCGCACGGATCTTCATGGACGTAGCCTTTCAGAAGCTAAGGTCGAGCTGTGCGGATCGCGGTGCTAGCCGATATCCACGGCAATCTGCCAGCACTGCGGGCGGTGCTCGCTGAACTCGACCGGGATCCTGTCGATGCGATTGTGATCGCGGGCGACGTCGTCGGAGGGCCGCTCGTCCGCGGGGCACTCGAACTCCTGGAGGCCCGTCGCGAGCCAACTCACTGGATCAGGGGAAACAGCGAGCGCGAGGCGGTGGCTGCCTACGACCAGGAGTCACTAGCCGACGATGCAACAGGCCGGGCGGCAGCCTGGAGCGCACAAGCGCTCGACCGACGCTGGCGCGACGAGCTCGCGTCGTGGCCGATCAGCCTCCGGCTCGACGGTGTTTGCTTCTGCCACGGGTCGCCGCGGCGCGATGACGAGATCCTCACGCGAGCAACGCCTGACGACATCCTGCTCGACGCGCTCGCCGGGGTTACCGATCCCCTCGTGATCGGCGGCCATACCCATCAGCAGACGCTGCGGGAGGTCGGGGCCGTGACATATGCGAACGCTGGCAGCGTCGGGATCCCGTACGAGGGCCGCGTGGGGGCGTTCTGGCTTCTCATCGAGGGCGGCCGACCGGCGACCAGGGAGACGTCCTACGACCTGGACGCCGCCCTCGGCGAGCTCCGCGCATCCGGCTTCCCCGATGCAGATGACCAGCTGCGCGAATCGCTGCTCGAGCCGGTCGATCCGCACTGGGTTACGGCGTTCTTCGAACATCAGGCGGGCCGAGGGGACCATCCCGGCGAGCCACCGAGCGGTGCGGCCGTTCCCTAGCCCGGCGGCTGCTAACATATTGCTTGCCAGCAAGCAAGTATATCTGGCGTCCCACTCGATTTGTCCGTCATCGCCCCCGCCACTGAGACCGATACCGCCCGCCTGCGGGTTGTGATCGGACGGCTGGCGCGCCGCCTGCGTCCGACCGACGCGGCGCTCGCGGCCGGCCTCACACCTACCCGGCTGGCCATCCTGCAGACGGTCACCAGGCATGGGCCGCTGCGGCTGTCAGAGCTTGCGGACCTCGAGGCGATCAACCCGACGATGCTCTCGCGTGTGACGGCCGACCTCGTTGAGGGCGGACTCCTCGAGCGCTGGACCGATGAAGGAGACCGGCGTGCGGCGTGGGTCAAGTCGACGGCTGAGGGCAAGCGGCTCGGTCAGCGGATCAGGCGCGAGCGAACCGATGCGCTCAAGACGGCGCTCGGGGCCTTGTCGCCGGAGGAGCGGCGCTCGCTCGAGCGCGCTCTGCCGGGACTGGAGCACCTCGCCGAGGAGCTCAAGCAGTGACGCGCGTGCGCCGCGCGGGCCGCATCACATTCGCAGCTCTTTCGGTTCCGAACTATCGCCGCTACTACGGCGGGCAGGCGATTTCGCTGGCCGGCACGTGGATGCAGATGACGGCCCAGGCGTGGCTGGTTCTGACCCTGTCCCATTCCGCCACGACGCTTGGCCTCATAATCGCGCTGCAGACGCTGCCGGTGCTCGTGCTGGCGCCGTACGGCGGGGTCATCGCCGACCGGGTCGACAAGCGCAAGGTGATGGTCGTCCTGCAATCGGCGATGGGAATCCAGGCGCTGATCCTGGGGTTGCTGGCGGTCACACACGTCGTGCAGGTGTGGGAGATCGGGCTGCTGGCAGCCCTGCTGGGCGTCAACAATGCGTTCGAGAACCCGGCGCGGCAGTCGTTCATGCTCGAACTGGTCGGGCAGCAGCATCTACGCAACGCGGTGACGCTGAACTCCGTGCTGGTCAACGTCGCGCGCAGCGTGGGCCCGGCGGTGGCGGGCGTCATGATCGCGACGGTCGGCGTCGGCATCTGCTTCTTGATCAACGCCGTGACGTTTGTCGCGGTTGTGGCTTCGCTTATGACGCTCGACCTCGCCGCGCTGAACCCAACGCGCCCGGCGCCGCGGGCCCGTGGACAGCTGCGCGAAGGCCTCCGCTACGTGCGCTCGACGCCGGCGCTCGCGGTCCCGCTCGCGATGATGGCGCTAGTCGGCTGTCTGACATACGAGTTCCAGGTCTCGCTGCCGGTGATGGCCAGCCGCGGACTTCACGCCGGCCCGACAGGGTTCGGCTTCATGACCGCGGCGATGGGTGTCGGCGCGGTGCTCGGAGGCCTGCTCGTCGCTGCGCGCGGGCGGACGGGCACCAAACCGCTCGTGCTGGCCGCGAGTGCGTTCGGCGTCGCGATGGCGCTTGCGACGTTCGCACCGAGCCTGGCCGTCGAGTTGTTCGCGCTCGCATTCGCCGGCGGCGCGAGCATCACGTTCATGTCAACCGGCAACTCGACGCTGCAGCTCAATGCAGCGCCCGAGATGCGCGGACGCGTGATGTCGCTGTGGTTCGTGGCTTTTCAGGGCACGACGCCGATCGGCGGGCCGCTCGTGGGCTGGGTGATGGAGATGCTTGGCGCTCGCGCGGGCCTCGGGCTTGGCGCCGTGACGTGCTTCGTCGCTGCGGTTGGCGGGGTGGCGGCGCTGCGAGCGGCGCCCGATCGCCTGCGCCGGGGGCGTCTAGCCGTCAGCTCGGGATGATTGCCACGACCGGGATCGATCGGCTCGTCTGCTGCTGGTAGGCGGTGTAGCGGTCGCGGTTGTTGTCGTTGACGATCTTCCAGAGCCGCTGATACTCGGGATCGGTCGCTTCGACGACCCTCGCTGTGCTCGCCAGGCGCTTGCGTCCGATCTGGATCTCGACCGCCGGTTCGGCCTTCAGGTTCAGCAGCCACGCCGGTGGCTTGTCGGACCCACCGTTTGATGCCACGAGCAAGTACTCGTCCCCGTCGTGCGCGTAGACGAGCGAGTTGGTCCTGGTCTGCCCGGAGCGTCGTCCTTTGGTGCGCAACATGAGCGTCGGGACGCCGAGCACCTTATGTCCGATGCGGCCGTCCGTCGCCTCGTAGATCCGGGCGTGGACGCGAAGAATCAAGCTCACGGCCGACAGGGTCTCACACTTCGACGACCACCGGCAGCACCATCGGTCTGCGGCGCAGGCGGTC
Source organism: uncultured Actinomycetes bacterium (assembly GCA_963795505.1). Taxonomy (GTDB): domain Bacteria; phylum Actinomycetota; class Thermoleophilia; order Solirubrobacterales; family Solirubrobacteraceae; genus Palsa-465. The sequence continues at coordinate 416,574 of CAWCIB010000008.1, read as the reverse complement.
GTAGACGAACGTCGCGAGGTCGTCGTGGAGCTCCTCCTGGAGCAGCTCAATCTCGCGGACCCCGTCCTTTGCGGCGGCGGCGAGCGAGCGCTCAACCTCCGCGCGGATGTCCCCCACGATCCCGTCGGCCTGCTCGATGAACGGGACGCCACGGAAGATGACCTCGGGCTGGGCAACCGACTCGCCGGTCTGCTCGGACACGGTCGCGACGACGATGAAGATTCCATCGGCAGACAACATCCGGCGGTCGCGCAGCGCGACGTCGGCGGGGTCGCCGATGTCGACGCCGTCAACGAAAATCATCCCCGCCCGCTCCGGCTCCCCAATGCGGGCGCCGCGGGCATCGAGCTCGAGTGGCAGCCCATTTTGTGACGTGAACACCCGCTCGGGATCGATGCCGACTGCGTCGGCGAGCCGAGCGTGCAGCTGCAGGCGCTTGTGGTCCCCATGCACCGGCAGAACGTAACGTGGCTTCACGAGGTTGAGCATCAGCTTCAGCTCCTCCTGGTACCCATGCCCCGAGGCGTGGATCGGAGCATCGACGGGTGTCACGACGTCGCAGCCGATCTGATACAGGCGGTCGACGGTGTCCCCGACCGCGCGCTCGTTGCCCGGGATCGGCGTTGCAGAGAACACGACCGTGTCTCCCTCGCGCAGCTGGACTGCCGGGTGGTCGTTGTACGCCATTCGGCGCAGGGCCGAGAGCGGCTCGCCCTGTGAGCCGGTCGAGATAACGACGATCTTGTGATCGGGCCAATCCTCGACCTCGTGCGGCTGGATCTGGAGTCCCTCCGGGATCTCCACGTGCCCCAGCGAGCGGCCGATGTTGACGTTCTTGCGCATCGAGCGCCCAACGAAGGAGACCTTGCGCCCGAGCGCCGCCGAGGCGTCGATGACCTGTTGGACGCGGTGGATGTTCGAAGCAAAGCTCGTCACGATGATCCGGCCCTGCGCGCGCCCGAAAACTTCCTCGAGATGCGGGCCGACCCCGCGCTCTGAGGGCGAGAAGCCGGGCCGGTCGGCGTTGGTCGAGTCGCCGCATAGAAGCAGGAGGCCTTCGCGTCCGAGCTCGGCAAGCCGCGAAACGTCCGCTGGTGGGCCGTCGACGGGCGTCTGGTCGAACTTGTAGTCGCCGGTCACGAGCACCGATCCCAACTCGGTCGTGAGCGCGACGGCGCATGAGTCGGGAATCGAATGGGTCATGTGGATCAGCTCGACCGCGAACGGTCCCAGCGACAGCTGCTCTCCCGGCGCGACGTCCTGAAGCTCGGCATCGATGCGGTGCTCGTCGAGCTTGGAGCGCGCCATCGCGATCGTCAGACGGCCTCCATAGACGGGCGGGGTGTGCTCGAGCTCGCGCAGCACCCACGGGAGCGCCCCGAGATGGTCCTCGTGGCCGTGCGTGATCACGATCGCCTCGATGTCGGCCGATCGCTCGCGCAGATACGTGAAGTCAGGCAGCACGAGGTCGATGCCGAGCATCTCCGCCGTCGGGAAGCGCAGCCCGGTGTCCACAACCACGATCCGGTCGCCGAACTCGACGACCGTCATGTTCTTCCCGATTTCGCCTAGACCGCCGAGCGGCAGGACGCGCAGCTTGGCGCCGTTCACGCCCTGGCGGTCTGGAGCAGTTTGTGTCGGCCGAGCAGCGCCCGCACGGTCTCGAGCTCGCCGTCGTCAAGCTCCACGTATGGAAGACGTGGCGCGCCTACGTCGAGACCGATCATGTTGAGCGCTGCCTTGTTGGTGACCGCAGCCGGCGCGATCCCCATGTCCCGATAGACGTCCTTGAGCGATTCGTGGATCGCGGCTCGGTTCTCGGGCTCATCGACCATCCGGTGGAACTCCTCTCCGAGGATGTGGGTGCTGGTGCAGATTCCACCGGCCTCGCCCATGTCGAGCACCTCGGCCACCATGTCGTCGTTGCCGGCATAGATCGTCAGGCCGTCGATCTTCGCCAGATTGGCGTGATTGGCCTGCTTGACGCCCTCGATGTGCTCACAGGTGTGGGCCAGTTCGGCGAGCAAGTCGTTGGGCATGTCCTCGCCCGTTCGTGACGGGATGTTGTAGAGGAGGATCGGCAGGTCGGTGGCGCGGTTGATCTCCTCGTAATGGCGCAGGAGCCCCCGCCGGCCGGGACGGTTGTAGTACGGGTTCACCGACAGCAGCGCGTCGGGCCGCAGCGCGGTTGCGCGCTCGGTTAGGTGAACCGCGTGCCGCGTGTCGTTTAGCCCGACGCCCGCGACGATCGAACAGCGCCCGCGCATCTCCGAAACCGCGAGCTCGATCAACCCGAGCTGCTCGTCGTCGGTCAACGTCGAGGCCTCGCCAGTTGTGCCGCACACAACCAGGCCGTCCGACCCGTGGTCGACCAGATGGTTCATCAGCCGTACGGCCGCGTCTTCGTCGACGCGGCCTTGCGCGTCGAACGGCGTGACCATCGCGGTCAAGATCGCGCCGACATTCATCGGCGCGATTATCGCAGGAGTGCTACTGCCCCCTCGATCCGCCCCACCCGAGGACGGATAGCGGGCCTAGCGTTGCCCGCTCGTGCGGCGGCGCGGGCTCGATCTCGAGTTGCCGCCGCGGCTGGGAGATGATGTGCATCACCGGAGCGCCGGTCAGCTTTCCGATCCGCTCGGGCAAGCCGGCGTGCAGCCACTTGGAGAAGCGCATCGGGAGCGTCGAGACGATGATCGCATCGTGACGCTTGGGATCCCAGGCCTCGCTGACCGCGACGATTGGATCGGCGTCCCCGACGTTGCCTTCGACCTCGAGCCCTTCCTCACGCAGCCGTTCGCAGGCGTCGGTCAATGCCTGATGGGCTGCAGCGCGCCCGCCTCCGAACGGCGTCGCCGGCACGATCAGCGTGAACCTCGTCGGCTGCGCGGCGGCCTCCGCCTCGAGCGCGCCCAGCAGCTCGTCGGACGCGGCGGTGACGTTCGCCACCACGAGGATGTGCCGAGTCCAGGCCATATTCAGAAAATAGCGCGCGCCGCGGCGCCCGCCACTGCCGTATGGCGCCTGATCCACGCAGACTTATTCCCAAAGTACGGGAACAAGTGTGCGTGGCTCGCTATTGGGGCGGCCGACGCCTTCCCCAGCAGCTGCCGCGCCACGGCCGTATGGCTAAACGCGAGCCGGGGCTCGTTCGCCTTTGCCGCGCACGAGCGGTCCGGCGTAGGCGCCGGGCTTCGGCCGCGGCTTGCCGCCGGGGAGCGCGAGCCTCAGGATCGTCCGCTGCACCATTCCGAGCTGCTTGCTAAACGGGCCGCTGTTGTACGGCAGGCCATAGCGCTCGCAGATCTCGCGCACCTTCGGCGCGATCTCGCCGTAGCGCGTGCTCGGCATATCGGGATAGAGATGGTGCTCGACCTGGTAGCCGAGGTTGCCGCTCATCACATGGAACAGGGGGCCGCCGTCGATGTTGGCCGCTCCCGTGAGCTGCCTGACATACCAGCCCCCGCGCGTCTCCTCGGCGGTTTCCTCCTGTGTGAACGTGTACGTCTGGTCGGGGAAGTGGCCGCAGAAGATGATCGCGTACGACCACACGTTGCGGATCACGTTCGCGACCGCGTCCGCAGTCAGCGTGCGCAGAAACGGCGCCCGGAACGAGCGACGCGCGATCAGCTGGGCGAGCAGCTCGCGGGCGTCGAGCTGCTTGCGCTTTGTTCGCCGCAGCCCGAGCCGCAGCCGGGCACGGCGATCGCCGTTGGCGCGCGCCTGGAAGGCCAGCACGCCCGCCTCGATCAGGCTCATCACCGCACCGCTGATCAGCGGCCACGCGATGTAGTCCTTGGTGATCTGGGTGCGTGCCTTGCCCGCGATTCCCTTGAGTTCCGTGCGGACTTGCTTTAGGTCCTTCTCGCCGGCTCGGATTGCCGTGAAGTCCAGATCGTGGACAGCGACACCCCACTCGAACCCAGCCATCAGAAGCAGGTTGTACAACGGCTGCGCCAGATAGACCGGATGCCATTTCTGGTGTGGGTCGATGCGCATGACCTCGTAGCCGAGATCGCGGTCCTTGCCCAGGATATTCGTGAACGTGTGGTGGATGTAGTTGTGCGAGTGGCGCCATGCTTCAGAGGTCGAGGCGGTGTCCCAATCCCACGCCTGCGAGTTGATCACCGGATCGTTCATCCAGTCCCACTGCCCGTGCAGCACGTTGTGTCCGATTTCCATGTTCTCGAGGATCTTCGCCAGGCCGAGCGTGGTGGCGCCGATGACCCAGGGAATGCGCCAGCGGGATGCGATCAGCTCCAGGCGCCCAATCAGCGCGAGCCGACGCTGAAGCGCGATTACCCCGCGTATATAGCGGGCATCGCGGTCGCCGAGATCGGACTTGACCTCCTCGTGGAGCGCGTCGAACTCGCGGCCGATCTCCTCGATCTGCTCGGGCGTCAGTTGGTGAAGCGGATTGTCCTGTTCGCCGTCCGCGACGAACTCTTCAGCCCTGTGCCCGTTGGTGGTTATTTCGGTCGCCATGTAGAGGGTCTCTCCTTCCCGCTAGAGGTTGATCTCAATCGGCCCTTCGGGCGCGCTGATGCAGGTCCTGATGACCTCACCCTCCTGGCCATAGACCTTCCCGGTCCGCAGGTCGCGGACGCGACCTGACTGAAGCTCGCCCACGCACGTGTGACAGATCCCCTCCCGGCATCCGTAGGGTAGGTCGAGCCCGGCCTCCTCGCCTGCCACGAGAATCGGGATGTGGCCGTCCGACTCGGCCTCGCGTTCTGACTTGAGGAACGCGATCGTGCCTCCCTCCCCCTCGCCAGCCTCGCCGAGCCCCAGCTTCGGCTGGAAACGCTCCATATGCAGGCGATCGCAATCACCGTGGTGGTCGACATGCTCTCGAAACGCATCGAGCATGTCGTTTGGTCCCGAGAGGTAGATCTCGCGCTCCCGCCAGTCCGGGCAGAGCCGATCGAGGTCGGGGGGGCCGATCCGCCCGTGCTCCCGCGTCAGCTGCTCGTGCACGTGAAAGCCGTTGCGGCGCGCTGCAAGCTCGCGTAGCTCGTCGCCGAAGATCACCTCGTCTGCGTGCCGCGCCGAGTGCAAATGGACGACGTCGTCCAGATCGTCGTAGTGGTCCAGGTGCCGGAGCATGCTCATGATCGGCGTGATGCCGCTACCGGCACTGATGAAGAGCAGCTTCGGCGGGGCCGGGTCCGGCAGCACGAACTCACCTTCGATCTTGCTCAGCGACACGATCGTGCCCGGCTTCGCTACGTCTACGAGATATGGCGAGACGACGCCTGCATCGACGCGCTTCGGGGTGATGCTGAGCAGCCCATCCGGGCGGTACGGGTCGGATGTGAGGGAGTAGGCACGCCAATGGCGGATGCCGTCGATGTCGATCCCGATCCGGACGTATTGGCCCGGCTTATGGCCGGGCCAGCTATACCCCGGCTTGATCAGCACCGTCGCAGCCTGCGGCGTCTCGTGCTTTATCCGCTCAATCCGGCCGCGGAGCTCTCGCGTCGACCACAGCGGGTTGACCATCTCGAGGTAGTCGCCTGGGAGCAGGGGCGTGCTGAGCGCCTCGAGCGCGCGGAATAGCCGGCGCTGAACCGGATGCACGTTCGGAGGAGCGCCCCGTTCCGGCATGGTCCTTAAGTGATTGCCCGAGCGGCGGTTCTCTAATCGTGCGTCGGCGCTAAAGCAGGTGCTCGAGGCCGACGACCGGCGACTCCTCAAGCGAGCCGACTCGCCTGATCGCCAGCAGTACCCCCGGCATGAACGATTCGCGGTCAAGCGAATCGTGGCGGATCGTGAGCGTCTCGCCGACGCCGCCGAGGATCACCTCTTGGTGGGCGACCAGCCCTGGCAGCCTGACCGAGTGGATCGGAACGTTGCCTCCCATCAGCTTCGCGGTCCGGGCAGCGGTACCGCTGGGCGCGTCGACCTTGGTGTCGTGGTGGAGCTCGATGATCTCGGCCTTCGGCATGTGGCCGGCGGCCTCGGCGGCGAACTTCATCATCAACACGGCGCCGATCGCAAAGTTCGGCGCGACGAACACGTTGGCGGCGCTGAGGCCCTTCAGCTCGTCGATGTCGAAGCTGGTCGTCCCGATCACCACGTGAACCCCTTGGCCAATGGCCTCGCGTGCGTTCTGAACCACCGTCGCCGGCGTCGTGAAGTCGACCAGCACGTCGGGGCGTTCGGCGAGCGCTTCGGCGAGCGAAGTCTCGAGCGCCGGATCGGCGCGTGCGACGAGCTCCATGTCCTCGGCCTCGGAAACTGCTCTGCAGACCGTCTCCCCCATCCTCCCAGCGGCTCCCGCGACGGCTACTCGGATCACGCCGCGACCGCCGTAGCGGCAGACAACGCCTCCTCAAAGCGCCCCTCATCAGGGCCGATCCCCGCCGCGGACAGGCGCTCGGGAGCCCAAAGTTCGTGCGCGAGCGCCGCGAGATCCTCGAGCGTCACCGCATCGATCCGCTCGACGACCTCATCAAGCGAGAGGAGCGGCGCTCCGGCCAGCACCTCCGAGCCGAGCCGGTTCATGCGCGCGCCGGTGGATTCGAGCGATAGGACGATCCGGCCCTTGAGATTCTCCTTGGCGCGATCGAGCTCCTCCGCGGTGGCGGGGTCGATGGCCAACCGCTGAAGCTCGGTGCCCACCACTGAGAGCGCCTCACTCAGGTTGTCGGCGCGTGTGCCGACGTACAGTCCGACCTGCCCGGCGTCGGCGTATCCGCTCGTGAACGAATAAACCGCGTACGCCAGCCCTCTGCGCTCGCGAATCTCCTGGAAGAGCCTGGAAGACGACGTCCCGCCGAAGATCGTGTCGAGCACCCGCAGCGCAAAGCGCCGCTCGTCGTGGCGTGAGAGCCCGCCGCCGCCGAGGCAGACGTGGTACTGCTCGGTGTCCTTGCGCTCGAACCGGCGCCCCGGGCTTCGCTCGCTGGGCGCAGCGGGCGAGTCGGGTGCAGAGGCGCCCCTGGCGGTTGGGACACGTTCGCGGGCCAGCTCGACCAGCGCCTCGTGGTCGACGGCGCCGGCCGCTGCGATCACGACGTTTCCGGGCACGTAGCGCTCGGCGTGGAAGCGCGCGATGTCCGGTATCGGGGTGTCGGCGATCACTGGCGCCCGGCCGATGATCGCCCGCCCGAGCGGATGCGATCCGAACACGGCTTCGCCCAGCACGTCGAACACCTTCTCCTGGGGGTCGTCCTCGTACATCGCGATCTCTTCGAGGATCACCTCGCGCTCGGAGTCGACGTCGGTAAGCGACGGCTGGAAGACCATGTCGGTCATGACGTCGAAGGCCTCGGGCAGGTGCTCGTCGATCACGCGCGCGTAGACGGAGGTCGTCTCCTTGCCGGTGCCGGCGTTGAGCTCCGCGCCCATCGCGTCGAAGATCTGATCGATCTCGAGCGAGCCGTACTTCTCGCTGCCCTTGAACAGCAGGTGCTCGAGCAGGTGTGAGAGCCCCGCCTGCGCGTCGCTCTCGCTGCGCGACCCGGTGCCGATCCAGAGTCCGAGCGCGACCGAGCGGACCGAGGGCATGGCCTCGGTCACGACTCGCGCGCCCGACTCCAGAGTCGTCAGCCGGTGCTCTTGGGCCACTGGCGTTAGTGGCCTAGTTACGAGCGATCGGGATCCCGGTCGCGCACGCGGCCGCCACGGCCACCTCCGTTGCGCTGCCGGTCGCGGCCACCGCGGTCACCGCGATCGCGCCGCGGCGGGCCCGGATCGCCCGTGCCCACGCTCGCGAGCTCCTCGACGCTCTTGCCCGCGACGTCCGGATCATCCGCGAGCCGCAGGCCGATCCGGCCACGCTCGCGGTCGACCTCGACCACGCGCACGTTCAGCTCGTCGCCTTTGTTGAGGACGTCCTCGACCGATGCGATCCGCTGACCGGGTGAGATGTTCGAGATGTGGAGCAACCCGTCGGTGCCCTTGGACAGCTCGATGAACGCGCCGAATGCGGTGGTCTTGACGACCTTGCCGGCGTACTCGTCGCCGACCTCGACCTCCTTGGTCATGGTCCTGATCCGCTCGACCAGCGCGTCGCCACGCTCGCCGTCGGAGGCGTACACGAGCACCTGACCCTCGTCTGAGACGTCGATCTGCGCCTCGAACTCCTCCTGCAGCGCCCGGATCGTCTCTCCGCCCTTTCCGATCAGCAGTCCGATCTTCTCGGGGTCGATCTGGACCGTTGAGATCCGCGGGGCGTGCTTGGAGAGCTCCGAGCGCGGCGCGTCGATGACCTTGCTCATCTCCCCAAGGATGAAGTGCCGTGCGACCTGGGCCTGCGCGAGCGCGTCGCGCATGATGTCGAACGTCACGCCGGTGATCTTGATGTCCATCTGGAGCGCCGTGATCCCGTGCTCGGTCCCGGCGACCTTGAAGTCCATGTCGCCGAGGTGGTCCTCGACGCCGGCGATGTCGGTGAGGATGATGTAGTCGTCGCCCTCCTTGATCAGCCCCATCGCAATCCCTGCGACTGCCTGTTTGATCGGGACGCCGGCGTCCATCAGGCTGAGCGAGGAGCCGCACACGCTCGCCATCGAGCTCGAGCCATTGGACTCGAAGATGTCCGACACCACGCGGATTGTGTACGGGAACTCATCCTGGGTCGGGATCATCGGCACCAGTGCCCGCTCGGCGAGCGCGCCGTGGCCGATGTCGCGGCGCTTGGGCCCGCGCATGAAGCCCGCCTCCCCTACCGAGAACGGCGGGAAGTTGTAGTGGTGGAAATAGCGCTTGGCGGTCTCCAGCCCGAGCGTGTCGAGCCGCATCTCCTCGCGCGTGGTGCCGAGCGCGACGACCGAGAAGGCCTGCGTCTGCCCGCGCGTGAAGAGCGCCGACCCGTGAGTCCGCGGTGCGACTCCGACCTCGATCGACAGCGGGCGGATCTCATCCGCCGAACGTCCATCAGGCCGCTTCTTCTGAACCGCGATCCGCTCCCTGATCAGCGTCTTCTCGAGCTTGTCGAACGCGAGCTGAGCCGCGGCGCGGCGCTCGGCGTAATCCTCGGCCTCGGGAGCGGGCGCGTACTGCGCCAGCACCTGCTCCTCGACCGTGGTGCAAGCGTCCTGGCGCTCGAGCTTGTCCTCCACCTGCGTGGCGGCGGCGAGCGCGGAGCCGTGCGACGCCTTGACCTGCTCGTAGAGATCAGTGTCGGCCTGCGGGACTTCGACTTCGATCTTCTCCTTGCCGGCCTTCTGGGCCAGCTCGATCTGGATCTGGCAGAGCTTCTTGATCTCCTCGTGCGCGATGTCGAGGGCATCGAGGATCTCCGCCTCGGGGATCTCGTTCGCGCCCGCCTCGACCATCAGGATCGCGTCCTGGGTGCCGGCCACGATCAGGTCGAGATCGGCACCCTCGAACAGATCCTCCTCGCTCGGGTTGACGACGAAGTTCCCGTCGACCTTGCCGATCCGAACCGAGCCGACCGGCGTCGGAAGCGGAATCTGCGAAACCATCAGCGCCGCCGAGGCGCCATTCATGGCGAGGATGTCGTAGGGGTGGACGTGATCGACCGACATCGGGATCGCGACCAGCTGCGTCTCGTAACGCCAGCCCTTCGGGAACAGAGGGCGAATCGGGCGATCGATCAGGCGCGCCGAGAGCGTCGCCTTCTCGCCCGCGCGGCCCTCGCGCTTAAAGAACGAGCCGGGAATCTTCCCGGCGGCGTACATGCGCTCCTCGACGTCAACGGTCAAGGGGAGGAAATCGACATCGCGGAGGTTGCCCGCTGTCGCTGTACAAAGAACCATCGTGTCGCCCGCTCGGACGACTACGGCGCCGGAGGCCTGTTTGGCCAATTTGCCTGTCTCGAACGAGATCTCCTTGCCCTCGATCTCGACGGACACGCGTGTGACGGCGTCAGACATATTGAGTTGTCCTTCCTTTGCTACGGCCTTCGGTCGCCGCAGCGCTTCGTTTCTCTTCTTTTGTTCCGAACGGCGATGATGGTAGCGGGCGGGCCGGGGCGACGCGGGCGGCGGGCCGCCCGCGTCGCTGCCGACACTCAGGCCGCCGCAGAACCCGAAGCGGCCGACACGTCCTTGTTCTCGGCCACGAATTGGCTGGCGATGAACGTCGCGCCGGCCGGATCGGTGAGAACCGCCATCCGCACCCAGGGCGCGTCGAACGGGCCCGCGATCACATTGCCGCCCAGCTCGCCGGCCTTCGCGGCGATCGCGTCCGCATCGTCGACAGCGAACGTAACGCTCCAGTGGGCCGGTACGTCCCCCTGCTCGGGCGTGATCGGGTCGATCGCGGCGACGACGTCTGCGAACTCGCCCGTGACACCCATCTCCTCCATGCCCTTGCGCAGACCGGGGTTGTCGCGCTCGAGGTAGTCACCGTAGCCGGACAGAGTCCACGCCGTAAAGCCGCCGTCCAGGGACAGCGCGTCCCAGCCGAAGACCGCGCCGTAGAACTTCTTCGCGCTCTCGATGTCGCGGGTGCCGAGGTTGTTGAAGTTGAGCGAGCCATGCTCATTTACCACCCGCGCTCCCTTGTGCTGGTTGGCCTGCCAGACGAAGAACACAGCGCCCTCGGGATCGGCAAAGCAGGCCATCCGGCCGGCGTCCATGACGTCAAACGGCTCGGCGATCACATTGCCGCCGGCGTTCTTGACCTTCGAGGCCGTCTCATCCGCACTGTCGACCCAGACATATGTGTTCCAAGTCGCCATCGGCGGGGCTCCCTCGGGGATCGATCCGACCGCCGCGACATCGCCGCCACGGATCCGAGCGATGAAGTAGCTACCGCCCGGCGAATCTGCCGGCATCATGTCCTCGAACTCCCAGCCGAAGAGGCTTTCGTAGAACTTCACCGCCGCGCCGGGGTCCGGTTGACTCGTGTCGATCCAACACGGCACGCCCGCGATGTATCCGTCTCTCTCCGCCATCGCCACTCCTCTCGGTTAGCTGTCGTTGCGCCACGGAGGCTAACCCCGTTTTAGGCCAATTTCGGTCCTAAAGCGTGAAGCGTCGATTCATCGATCCGGCCCGCGTAGCTCCGGCCTTCCACGAACAAGGTCGGAGTGGTCACCACGCCAGCGCGAACCCCGGCCTCGAAGTCGCCCCGCACACGCGCCGCCACCGCCTCGCCGTGGCGATCGGCGTCGAAGCGCTCGAGGTCCAGGCCGAGAGCACGTGCGCGCTCCCACAGATGTGGATCTTCGAGCCGGCCCTGATCGGAGAACAGCGAGTCGTGCATTTCCCAGAACCGGCCTTGGCCCGCCGCCGCCTCGGCTGCGCACGCCGCCGCCCACGCGCGTGGATGGCTGGAGCCCACCGGAAAATGCCTAAAGACGACGCGCAACGCCCGCTCGGAGAGGTGGGTGTGGAGGACTGCGCAGTACGGGCACTCAAAATCGCCGTACTCGATCACGAGTCGCCCATCATGTGGGCCTCGGGCGTGATCGTGCTCGCCGACAGCCGGCAGCGGTGCCGATGAGAGGTCAGGCACTCAGTCCGTCGAAGATCAGGTTCGCCCCGGGCAGATCGCCCGGGGACGGCGCCTGATAGCTCCATTTCACCGTCGCGTCCGGCCCCACGATCACCAGCGCCCGCTGGGGGAATCCACCTGGGTGGTATACGCCAAAAGCTCGGCACGTCTCGCCCTTGGGCTCGAAGTCAGACAGCTGCTCGATCGCCACGCCGAGCTTGTCCTTGAACGCGGTTTGCGTCCAGGTCGAGTCGCAAGACACGCCGTAGAGCGTCGCTCCCTGCTGCTCAAACTGGCTGAGTACCTCGTTATAGAGACTGAGCTGGTCGGTGCACACCGGGCTGAACGCGAATGGATAGAAGACCAACACCGATGTCTGGCCCTCGAGATCGGCGCGGGTGAATTTGCTGCCGTCCCCGCGGCGCAGCGTGAACTCTGGAACCGGCGCCCCTGCCGGAAGGATCTCGTCGCTCACCTACGCAGCCCGAGCTCGCGTATGAGCTCGCGATAGCGCTCGAGGTCGGTGCGCTGGAGATAGTTCAGAAAGCGTCGCCGGCGGCCAACCAGCATCAGCAGACCGCGGCGCGAATGGTGGTCCTTGCGGTGCGCACGCAGGTGCTCAGTGAGGTCGTTGATGCGCTGGGTGAGCATCGCGATCTGGACCTCGGCCTTGCCCGTATCGGTCGGCGCGTCGCCGAATTTCTCGATCAGCTCGCGCTTCTTCTCTTGGGTGAGCGTCATGCGGCGGCGGAGGCTAGCAGGGTCCCGGTCAGCTGCAGACCGCGCGGACCCGGTCAACGTCCCGGTGCATCTGCTCGACCAATGCTTCGGCCGAGTCGAACCTTCGCTCGCCGCGCAGGCGCGTCACGAACTCGACCGTCAGCTCGCGGCCGTAGAGGTCCTCGTCGCGATCGATCAGGTAAGCCTCGATGAGCACCCCGCGCCCGGTGGCGAACGTCGGCCGGACGCCCACGCTCACGGCTGCGCAGGCGCCATCCGCGCGGGCGGCATAAACCCCATGTCCTGGGCATACGAGTGCCTCGTCAGGAACGATGTTGGCGGTCGGGAAACCGAGCGTGCGGCCGCGGCGATCGCCGGCGACCACCTCGCCGCGCAGCTTGAAAGGCGACCCGAGGAAGCGCGTTGCGATCTCAACGTCGCCCGCAAGCACGAGGCCGCGGATATGGCTCGATGACACGACCTCGCCGTCAACCTCGACCAGCGGCAAGACCCGCGTCTCGAAGCGGCCGTCCGACTGAAGCAGGGCCGGATCACCGGCCGCCCGGTGCCCGAAACGGAAGTTCTCTCCCACGGCGACCCGCTCGGCGCGGAGGGCCTCCACCAGCACATGGTCGATGAACTCCTCCGGGCTCAGCTGCGCGAAGCGCTCGTCGAACGGGATCACGACGAGCTCGTCTACGCCGAGCTCCGCGATCAGCTCGGCCTTCAGGTCAAGACCAGTCAGCAGCTTTGGCGCAGCCTCGGGTCGGATCACCTGGAGGGGGTGCGGATCGAAAGTGAGGACCGTGTCGCTGCCCCGAATCACCTCACGGTGGCCGAGGTGGACGCCGTCGAACTCCCCGACGGCGACCCGCCGCGGCCGCGGCTCGGCATCCCCTAGCTTGGTGATCCGCATCGAGCGCGGAAGGCTAGTGCCCTCGGCAGGGTTTGAAGGTCCAACCCTGGGCTTACGGATGCGGCGGCAGGAGCAGGGGCGCTCTCGGCGCCTGGTGAAAGTCGAAGTCGCGCAGCAGGTTGCCGAGACCGGACGCTGCCTCGCGGACGTCTGGCCGTGGGTCTGGCCGACCGTCGGTCTTCGGATTCAGTCGAGCCGATGAGAGGAAGTCGTCCTCGATGAACTTGACGTATGCGTCGAAGCTCAACTGCTGGTGGTCGATGTAGCCGCGGCGGGCGTAGGGGCTGATCACGAGCCCTGGCACCCTGAAGCCGTATCCCTGGCCGTCGACCGTGGGGGGCTTGACGTGGTCGTAGAAGCCACCCCAGTCATCCCAGGCCAGGAAGATCGCGGTCGAGTTCCAGTCCTTGGAGCGCATGACGGCGTCGATCAGGTTCGTCACATAAGCCTGGCCGGCGCGGATCGAGGCGGTTGGGTGCTCGCTGACGACACCGTTGGGAATCACCCAGGAGACCGCGGGCAGGCGACCCGCGCGGGCTGCCTTCAGGAAGTCGCTGGTACTGCGGACATCGCCGAGTTGGTTATCTGAGCGGACGGTGTCGAAGCTCGGTAGCGGGTTCCAGATTCCCGGCGTGCGCTTGCTCTGGGGCTGATAGGTGCAGAACATCCCGCCGGTCTCGCAGTCGGGTTCGGGCCCCGGCGTGATGAAGTAGCCCCAGCTGACCTGGTGGGCATGCAAGAGGTAGGTGAGGTCGGTCCAGGCGTAGTCGGGCGGCGGATGCGGCGGCCCGATGTCGGTGGGGAGCCCTGGATCCTCGATGTTCGTGGAGCAGCTCGACGGGTCGTTGGGCCTCGTGCAGAGCGCCGCCCATTCGGAGACCAGATAGAGGTGCGAGGGCAGGCTCCACGACGCGACTGGCTCAAACATGTGGTCCTGGAGCACGAAGCTGTGCGCGTAGGCCCAATAGTTCGGGATCTCGCGCGCGTTGTGGTAGCCCATCATGTCGACCGACAGAGTCGCGATGCAGTCGGGCGGATCGAGTGCGTTGGTACAGGTCTCCCGCGCCTTGATGAAGCCGTCCATCTTGCCGCCGTCGTAATCGGTCTTGAACGCGACCGCTTCGTGCGGACCGCCGTAGTTGACGTCGTGGCGATCGTGGAACGGGTGCACGCATGTATTCCGTAGCGGGTCAGGGATGCACGGCAGCCGCCCAGGGTGGCCGGCCAGCCCCGGGATCCCGTCGGCGCCCGGGTAGGTCCCAAAGTAGGAATCAAACGAGCGGTTCTCCTGCATGATGATCACCACGTGCCGGATCTTGTGGATCCCTGACTCGGCCGCGCCGTTGGACGCCGATGGGTACGCGACGGCTGCCGGCACCGCGATCAGGGCCAGTAGAAACGCGACGCGCAGCCGGCCGGTCAATGGTTCGTCAGCACGGGGATCAGGTTCGGCGGCAGCCGGTTCGGCGGGATCCGAGGCAGCAGCATCGGCGGTCGCGGCTTCTGGTTGAAGTTGAAGTCAGCGAGCAGGTTCCCGAGGATCTTGGCGTTCTCGCGTACGTCGGGGCGCGCGTCCGGCCGGCCGTCGGTCTTGCTGATGCGCTGGCCCCCGAGGAAGTCGTCCTCGATGAACTTCAGGTAGGCATCGAAGCTCAGCGTCTGGTGGTCGATGAATCCCTTGCGCGCGTACGGGCTGATCACGAGACCCGGGACCCGCAGGCCGTAGCCCTCGCCGTCCACCCGCGGCGGCTTGACATGGTCGTAGAAGCCGCCCCAGTCGTCCCAGGCCAGGAAGATCGCGGTCGAGTCCCAGTCCTTACCGGACATGATCGCGTTGATGACCCGGACCACGTGGTCCTGCCCCGAGCTGATCCGTGCTGGTGCGTGCTCGGAGTTGTCTCCCGAGGGGATGACCCAGGAGACCGCCGGCAAGTGCCCGCTGTAAGCATCTCGGAAGAACTGATTCGCGGGCACGATGTCCCCGAGCTGGTGGTCCTGGTGAACGTCGACGAAGTCCGGCAGCGGGTTCCAGATCTCGGGTGTCTCGAGGTTCTGGGGCACCGGCGTGCAGGTCATAGCGCCGTCGGCGCAGTCAGGCTCGGTGCCCTGGTCCAGGTAATAGCGCCAGCTGACGTGGTGCCTGTGGAGCAAATAGGTGATCTCAGTCCAGCCGTAGTCCGGCGGCGGCGTTGCGTTGGCAGCGTCGTCGGCATCCGAGATCTGGATCAAGCCGAGGAGCGCCGCCGTGGAGTTGAAACTGATCGGCTTGCCATCGCCATCGGGCTCGACCAGGTTTGGCGTGCCGCAGCTCATCGGAGCCATCGGGTTCGTGCACTGGCCAGACCAGGCGGACATCATGTACAGGTGTGAGGGCAGGCTCCATGAGGCGACCGGCTCGAACATGTGGTCCTGAAGCACGAAGTTCCGTGCGTAAGCCCAGTAGTCCGGGATCTCGCGTGAATCGTGATAGCCCATCACGTCGAGGCACGTCGGCGGCCCGCCAACGACAGCCAGCAGCTGGGCGATGCTGGTGATCGGCACCCGGCAGCCGAGGCGATCGGTGTCGGGATGCCCGGACTCGACGCTCTCGATGAACCCGTTCATCTTCCCGCCGGCGATGTCCGCGCGCGCGTCGACGGCCATGTGGGGTCCGCCCGCGTTGATGTCCTGGTGGTTGTGATACGGCCGCTGGCAATCGTGCCGGGCCGGGTCGGGGACGCACGGGACCTTGCCCTGGTTGCCCGCGAGGCCCGGGATTCCGTCGGCGCCGGGGTAGGTGCCGAAGTAGGAATCGAAGGAGCGGTTCTCCTGCATGATGATCACGATGTGGCGGATCTTGTGGATGCCCGAAGGTCCGCTGGCCTGCGAGCTCGTCGCCGCCAAGAGCCAGACGGCGAGAAGTGCACCCGCAAACAGTCGTCTCATCCGACCAGCCGGCGCTTTAGCGCCGCTGCGACTGGCTGGGGCAGGGCCTCGATCGCCCGCAGAGCGAACGGCATCGCCTTCACCTGTCGGGGCGAGAAGATGCTTGGCACGACCACCTCGATCAGGTTGGGCCCCCGCTCGGCCAGCGCGCGCTCGAGTGCGACGAGGAGCTCCTCGGCAGAGTCGGGCCGCACGGCGGGCACGCCGAGTCCGTTGGCGAGCTTGACGAAATCGAGGTCTGGTCCCGCGAGGTCGAGCTGAGCCTTGGCCCGCGACCCCGCGGCGCGTGCCTTCACGCGCTCGAGTTCGATGTTGAGGATCGCGTAGGACCGGTTATTGAAGATCACGACCGTGACGTCGAGCTGCTCGCGAGCCATGGTCCAAAGCGACTGGATCGTGTACATGCTCGAGCCCTCGCCCTCGAGCGCCAGCACCGGACGGTCTGGACAGGCGATCGCCGCGCCGACCGCCAGCGGAAGACCCTGTCCGATCGCGCCCCCTGTGAGTGTCAGCCAGTCATGCCGAGGCGCCCCGGCTGTGTTCGCGGCCATCGCCAGGCCCGAGGTGATCGCCTCGTCCGAGACGATCGCGCCTTCCGGCAGCACCGCACCGACCGCCTGGCAGACCGCCTCGGCGCTCAGCGAGCCGGTCGGCCGCTCAGGCCTGGAAGGCTGCTGGACCTCCGGCACCGCGGGGGCGTCGAGCGCCTCGGCCAGGGCCTGAAGGCTGGCGACGACGTCGTCGTCCGGACCCGCGAGCTCGTGCACCTCGCAGCCGTCCGGAACGAGATAGCTCTTTCTGCCCGGGTAGGCGAAGAACGAGACCGGCGCCTTGGCATCAACGAGGATCAGGTGCTTGAGGCCGCCGAGCTGAACCGACGCGAGCTCGGGGAAATACGCGAGCTGCTCGATCCGCGGAAGTCCCGCGCCCCGCTCGAGGCGGGCCGGGAAGGTCTCGCTGAGAAGTTTCGTCCCGCTCGCCGCCGCGATTCGTGCAGCTGCGATCAGTCCGGGCTCGCGCACGGCTCGTCCGCCGAGCAGGATCGCCGCCTTCTCGCGAGCGCGCAGCGTGCTCGCTACGGCCTCGACCTGCTCATCCGACGCCCGTGGCGGCGCCGCGCGCGGGACTGGCTTTGACGGCTCGGCGCCGTCGCTCCAAGAGACGTCCGCCGGCAGGATCAGGGTCGCAACCTGGCCCGGTGGCCCAATCGCCGTGGCGACCGCCTCGGCAGCGTCGCTTGCCAGCTGCTGCGTGCTGGTCGATGTCCGTACCCAGCTCGAGACGTTGCGCGCGACCGTTTCGATGTCGGACTGGAGCTGCGCGTCGTACTGCGTGTGGTAGGTCGCGTGGTCGCCGATGATGTTTACGATCGGGGTCTGTGCGCGGCGGGCGTTGTGGAGGTTCGCGAGGCCGTTCCCGAGGCCCGGCCCGAGGTGGAGCAGCGTGGCGCCGGGCACGTCCGCCATGCGCGCGTATCCGTCGGCGGCGCCGGTCGCCACGCCCTCGAACAGCGCCAGCACGGCTCGCATCTCCGGCACCGAGTCGAGCGCGGCGACGAAGTGCATCTCGGAGGTACCGGGGTTCGTGAAGCACGTCCTCACGCCGGCGTCGACGAGCGTCCGGATCAGGGCCTGGGCGCCGTTCACGCGGGCGTCCTCGTCCCGGCCTGATAGATCGCGCTCCGGTCGAGCTCTGAGACAGACGAGTGTCCGGTCAAGGCGAGCGCCACGTCGATGTCCGCCTTGATCACCTCGAGCATGTGGCGCACGCCAGCCTCCCCGCGCGCTGCGACCGCCCACGCCCAGGCCCGACCGATGAGCACGGCGCTCGCGCCAAGCGCCATCAGCTTGACCACGTCGAGCCCGGTCCGCACGCCGCCGTCGGCGAGGACCGGCACGCGGTCGCCGATGGCCTCGGCAATTTCCGGCAGCGCGCGCGCCGTCGATCGCACCGAGTCGAGCTGACGACCGCCGTGATTGGACACGACGACGCCGTCGACACCCGCGTCCAGCGCATGGCGGGCGTCATCGGCGTCGAGTACGCCCTTGACCACCAGGCGACCATCCCAGTGCTCGCGCACCCACGCGATGTCATCCCAGGTGACGCTCGGATCGAACTCCGGGATCCAGGTCTGCAGAACCGATGGTGCCCGCCCTCCGCGCATCAGGTTTCCGAACGTCAGCGGCCGACCCCGCACGGGCACGTCGAGGAGCCAACTGAGGTGCGCGACCAAGTCCGCACCGCGG
This sequence comes from uncultured Actinomycetes bacterium, assembly GCA_963795505.1. Taxonomy (GTDB): domain Bacteria; phylum Actinomycetota; class Thermoleophilia; order Solirubrobacterales; family Solirubrobacteraceae; genus Palsa-465. Next base: position 398,355 of record CAWCIB010000008.1, on the reverse strand, counting down.
CGGGCCTTCGCCCAGGCGGACGGCTCGCCGATGACGGCGTTGCGAACATCGCGATGGCGCGCCCCGACCACCGGTAGATCGACCGTCAGCACGAGCACCGGTGAGCCGACCGCCCGCGCACGCGCCATCAGCTCCTCGGCGAAGCCCCGGTCCCGCATCACATAGAGCTGGAACCACGGCGGCACTGAGACGGCGCGGGCGACCTCCTCGAGCGAGCACATCGAGACGGTGGACTCGACGAAGGGGATGCCGATCGCCTTCGCCGCACGAGCCGCCTGCACCTCGGCGCGGCGCGCGAACATCCCGCCAAGGCCCACGGGAGCGAGGATCACCGGGAGTGTGAGGCGCTGCCCGAGCAGCTCGACCGCCTGCTCGCGCGTCGAGACATCACGCATCACGACCTGGCGGAGCTCGAGCTGCGCAAGGTCGTCGACGTTGGCGCGCAGCGTGTGCTCCTCGTACGCGCCGCCGTCGATGTAGTCGAAGAGCTGTCGCGGGAGCCTGCGGCGCGCGAGCTCGCGATAGTCGCGCGCCGTCGCCGGCGCCAGGTTCAGCGGGCGATCGGCGGCGAGTCGCATCGGATCGGAACCCTAACGGAGCACGACCATCGGTTTCAGCGTCTCGCCACGGGGCTCGGCCAAGGCGATCAGGCCCTCCGCGCCGACCAGCCGCACGACGCCGTCCGAGGAACCGGCCACGGCCATCCCGTGCGACGCGCGTCGAGCGGCGTCGTCGTCCAGGTGCGCCGCGGGTAGGAACGCCAGCGCCTCGTTCAGGCTCAGGCTGTGCTCGGGGTCGGCGTCGGCGACGTCGAACGGCCCGATTCGCGTCCGCCGGAGTTGCTCGCAGAACGCGTCGCCGAGCGCGGCGATCAGGCTGCGCACGTAGGTCCCTGACGAGCATTCGATCTCGAATCCGCGCCGTGGGCCCTCGCGCCAGGTCTCGTCGAAGCGGTGCACGACCACCTCGCGTTCGGGAAGCTCGACCGCTGTGCCCGCGCGCGCCAGCTCGTAGGCGCGGCGGCCCGATACCTTGACGGCCGAGTACGCGGGCGGCCGCTGCATGATGAGGCCGGTCGGCAGCTCGAGGTCATCGTCTGGCACGACTCCTGTCTCGCTGATTTCGCCCTCCGGGTCGCCGGTCGATGACACAGCCCCGAAGCGCGCGGTCACCACGTAGGTCTTGGGCAGCGCCATCAGGAAGCGCTGCACACGCGTCGCGCGCCCGAGGAGGATCAGCAGCAGGCCGGTCGCGAACGGGTCGAGCGTCCCCGCATGCCCGACCTTCGTACCGCGCGGCAGTCCTCGCCGGACGCTTGCCACGACATCGTGAGAGGTGACGCCGGCGGGTTTGTCGTATGCGATGACGCCGTCAGGCGGCATCGTGGTGACGTGGCCGAACGCCGGAGAGGTCTCTCGGACTCATAGAGCGGAGGTGTGAGGCCGGGAGCGAGCGCAGCGAGCGGTCTCCAACGCCCGTCACAGCTGCGCGGCGATCTGCTCGCGCAGGAATCCGACCAGCTCGTCGTGCGACATCGCGGTCTCGAACCCCGCCGCCTGGCGGTGCCCTCCCCCACCCTGCGCGCGCGCGATCGCCGAGACGTCGACCCGGCCGTCCACCGCCCGGAGCGAGACCTTGTGCGGGAGCCGCCCGTCGCCGTTTGTGAGCCGTTCGCGGATCAGCGCCGCGACTGCGGTTCCGCGCACAGCGCGCAAATGGTCGATCACTCCCTCCGAGTCGCTCTCCCCGGCGCCGGCGTCATTGAAATCGCTCGCCCGCAGTTGGGTGATGGCCAGCCGCCCATCGTCATAACGCTCGACGTTGGCGAGCCCCTTTGCCAGCAGCGCGAGCTTTGCGAAGGGGATGTCCTCGTATACGCGGTGGTAGATCCCGTGCACGTCCACGCCCATCTCGAGCAGCTCGGCCGCCATCTGATGAGCGCGCGGGCTGGTGTTCTCGTACATGAAGCGGCCGGTGTCGGTGATCAGTCCGACATAGAGCGCCTCGGCGACCGTCCGGGACAACGATAGTCCGAGTCCATCCATCAGATCCCACACGATCTCGGCCGTGCAGGAAGCGTCCGGCACCACATGGTTGATCGTCCCGAAGTGTGTGTTGTCGTGGTGATGGTCGATGTTGACGATGTGCGATCCCTCGCGCTGGAACGCCTCCGCCGACGTCCGCTCGACGTTTCCGCAGTCGAGAAACACGATCGTCCGCTGCTCGATGTCGTCCGGCGGGGCGTCGATCAGGTTTGGGAGCGGCAGAAACGAGTACTCGTCCGGCAGCGGGAAGTCGTGCGGGTCGATGTACATCAGGCTGTCCTTGCCCAATGCCGTGAGGATCTCTTGCATCGCCACCAGCGAGCCCAACGCGTCGCCGTCCGGGTGCTCGTGCGCGAGCACTACCAGCTTGTCCGCCTCGCGCAGCTCGGCAAGGACGAGCTCGCGCGTCGACCGATGCCCGTCGTCAGTCATCGTCGCGCTCGATGAGCTCCGTGATCCGCATGCCCCGGTCGACCGACTCGTCATAGCTGAAAGTCAACGTCGGCGTGTGCTTGAGGTGAAGCTCTTGAGCGACCGCTCGCTGAAGCAAGCCGTGAGCCGATCGCAGACCCTCGAGGCTCGCCTCGCGTGCCTGCTCGTCTCCAAGGACGCTGACGAACACTCGCGCATGGCGGAGGTCTGAGCTGGTTCGGACGTCGGTAACTGTCACAAATCCCACGCGCGGGTCATGCAGCTGCTTCGCGATCGCGTCTCCCAGAACCGCGCGCAATGCCTCATCGACGCGACGCATCCGGTCGGAGCGCATCCTAACCCGCTTTCCTAATCGGCGTGTGAGCGTTCACCCGCGCAGCTCCTCGACCGATGCCACGATCCGCTCGACGCGCACCCCGTCGGGCACGCGGGCCTCTAACCAGCGCTCGGTCCGGTCGGCCGCGGTCGTCAGCGTGGCAAGCGACCCGCCCGTGAGTGCTGCGGTGAGCGTCGCTCGCTGCCACAGATCGTGGTGATCGACTTCCGCGACCGTGGCCCCGAGACGGCCGCGCAGGACCGCCTTGATCGATGAGAGCTCCTTGCGCTTGCCCTTCAAGCTGCCCGAGCTGCCGAAGTGCAGATCGATCACCAGCACGGCGACGAAGCCGCCACCCGACATGAAGGCTCAGGCGAGCTCGCGCTCGCGCAGGCGAGTCGCGTAAGCCTCGAGAACGTCGCCTTCCTTGATGTCCGCGTAGTCCCGCAGAACGATCCCGCAGTCGTAGCCTTCGGCCACCTCGCGAACATCGTCGTTGAATCGGCGAAGGCTCGCGATTTCGCCGTCGTAGATGACGGTTCCGTCGCGCACCAGCCTGACCTTGGAACCACGCGTGACCTTGCCCTCGGTGACGTGCGAGCCGGCGATCGCGCCGACGCGCGACGCGCGGAAGACCTTGCGCACCTCGACGGTGCCGAGCGTCTCCTCGATCTCCTCGGGGGCGAGCATGCCCTCCATCGCTTGACGCAGCTCCTCGATCGCGCGGTAGATCACCGAGTAGTGCCGGATCTCGACGCCTTCGCGCTCGGCGACCGCGCGTGCATCACCGACGGGCCGCACATTGAAGGCGAGGATGACGGCGTCCGAGGCCGTCGCGAGCATCACGTCGGATTCGGTCACGCCGCCGACGGCACGCCGGATCACGTTGACCGACACCTCTTCCTGCGGGAGCTTGGCGATCTCGTCCTCGATCGCCTCGAGCGAGCCCGCGACGTCGGACTTGAGCACAAGGTTGAGCTCCTGGATGCCCTCGCGGAAGATGTCCTCGAGCGACACCCGCTTGCCGGCGCGACGCGCGAGCGACTCGGTCTTGAGCCGTACCGCCCGCTCGGTCGCAAGCTGGCGCGCGCGGCGATCGTGCTCGACCACGCGCACGCGCTCGCCCGCCTCGGGCACGCCGTCGAAGCCCAGGATCTCCACCGGTTCGCCGGGCCGGGCCTCGGCGACGCGGTTGCCCATGAAGTCGTTCATCGCGCGCACGCGGCCCCAGTGGGCACCGGCGACGACCGCGTCGCCCACCTCGAGCGTGCCACGAACGATCAGGATCGTGACCACCGGTCCGCGGCCGGGATCGAGCTTTGACTCGATCACGTTGCCCGACGCAGCCGCGTCGGGATTGGCGCGCAACTCCATCAGCTCGGCCATCGTCACGATCGTGTCGAGCAGGTTGTCGAGGCCCTCTCTGGTCTTGGCAGACACATCGACGAACTCGGTCTCGCCGCCCCAGTCGACGGGCTGCAGACCGATCGCTGCCATCTCGCCGCGCACGCGATTGGGATCGGCGCCCTCCTTGTCGATCTTGTTGATCGCCACGATCATCGGCACGTCTGCCTCCTTGGCGTGGTCGATGGCCTCTGTCGTCTGCGGCTTGACCCCATCGTCGGCCGCGACCACGATCACTGCGATGTCGGTGACACTCGCGCCGCGGGCGCGCATGGCGGTGAACGCCTCGTGGCCGGGAGTGTCGAGGAAGGTGACCATGTTGTCGCCGTGGTGGACCTGGTAGGCGCCGATGTGCTGAGTGATCCCGCCGGCCTCCGAGGCGACCACTTCGGTCTCGCGGATCGCGTCGAGCAGCGAGGTCTTGCCGTGGTCGACGTGGCCCATGATCGTCACCACGGGGGGACGCTCAACGAGCTCATCCTCGGGATCGTCGAACACCGGCTCGGCGACCGTCTCATCCTCGGTATGGACAATCTCGACCTCCTTGCCGAGCTCCGAGGCCAGCACCTCGATCGTCCCGTCAGAGAGCGTCTGGGTGAGCGTCTTCATCTCTCCCAGTGCCATCAGCTTCTTCATCAGCTCGGCGACCGGCATGTCGAGGTACTCGGCGACGTCCTTGACCGTCGAACCGGAGTTGATCCTGATCGCAGCACGCTCGGCGAATGCGGGGTTCGCCGCGGGACGCGCCTCCGCCTCTTCGTCATAGATGCCGCGTCGCCTACGTCCACGCCGCTGGCGCCGCGGAGGTTGCGCACTCTGTCCCGGGCCGCCGCCCGGCGATCGCCGCGAGGCCTGCGAATCGATCACGACTCGGCGTCGCCCCTTGGAAGTCCCGGGAGCCCGCTCGCCTTGCAGCGAGTCGCGGGTCGGGCGCTTGTGCTGAGCCGCAGGCTGAGGCGGCGTGGCCTGCTCGCTTGTCGTCGCGGGCGGGCCACCGTCACCGTCAGCCCGCGTGGGGACCGTGTCGGCTGGCGCCGCCGCTGGGCTGTCGCCGTTGCCGAGTATGCGCACGGCGACTGCCTCTTCAACGCTTGAGGAGACAGTCTTTACCTCGATTCCGGCCGCCTTCAGGCGCTCAAGCGCCTCCTTGGGCGGGATGCCCCGCTCCTTGGCGATCTCGTGCACACGCTTACTCATGCGACCGCCAGTCTATGACGCCTCCTGCTGCGGCTCCGGCGCTGGCTCCACAGCAGTCTCGGCGGGCTCGCGCTCTTCGGGCGGGGTCTCAGCCTCGGGCTCTTGATCGCCGTCCGCCTCAAGGAGCGGCGCCGACGAGGCAGACGCTGTCTCCTCAGGTGGCGCGCCCACCTGGTCCGTGGCCTGCTCCGCGAGTGCCTGATGGGCGGGCAGTCCGCAATACCGCGAGCCGGGCAGCGCGGCGTTCGGGCAGCGGCGGCCGTTGGCGAGGATCGCCGCGCAGCGGCCCTGGACCTCTTCCTCCTCGTAGCCGTGCTCGGCCTCTTCGGCGGCGAACTCGGTCTCGGAGCGGATGTCGATCCGCCAGCCGGTCAGCCGCGCGGCGAGCCTGGCGTTCTGACCTTCGCGGCCGATCGCCAGGGAGAGCTGATCATCGGGCACGATCACGGTCGCCTGCTTGCCGGCGTCGTCCACCAGCACCTCGCGCACGCGCGCGGGCGAAAGCGCCTTGGCGACGAACCGTGCGGGCTCGTCGTTGTAGGGAATGATGTCGATCTTCTCGCCGCGCAGCTCGGACACGACCATCCGCACGCGCGAGCCTCGCGGGCCGACGCATGCTCCGACCGGGTCGACGCCGTCGACGTGCGAGACCACGGCGATCTTCGAGCGGTAGCCGGGCTCGCGGGCCACCCCGGTGATCTCGACCAGCCCGTCGGCGATTTCAGGAACCTCGAGCTCGAACAGCTGCTTGATCAGCTCGGGATCGCGTCGCGAAACGATGATCGACGGACCCTTGGTCGAGTTCGAGACATCCTTGATGACGGCCTTGATCCGCTGCGAGTGGTCATAGCGCTCGCCGTCAACCTGCTCGGACTTCGGCAACAGCGCCTCGACCCGCTCGCGGAGCTGGACCAGCGTGTAGCGCGAGTCGGACTGCTGGACGATGCCCGTGATCAGCTCACCGACGCGGTCGCGGTACTCCTCGAACATCATGTCGCGCTCCGCCTCGCGGATCCGCTGCAGGATCACCTGCTTGGCGGTCTGCGCCGCGATCCGGCCGAAGTCGTGCGGCGTCACGTCCTCGGTCTCGATCTCGTCCTCGTGCTCCTTGAGCTTTTCCGGGTCGAGCTCGGGCTCGGGCGGCTCGCGCAGCTCGCCGGTCTCGGGGTCAACGGTGGGCTCAAGATCGGCCGCGGGCGAGACAAGCAGCTGGTCCTCCAGCTCGGGCGGGATCTTCAGTTCCCAGACGATGAAGTCGGCCGAGTCGCGGTCCATCTCGACCTTCGCGAAGCGGGCCGATCCCGGCGTCTTCTTGTAGGCCGACAGGAGCGCGTCTTCGAGCGCCTCCATCAGCTTGTCGGATGAGATGTTCTTCTCGGCTGCGAGGCCGCGTACCGCCTCGACGATCTCCTTGGACATCGTGTCAGTCTCCGGGGACGAGGTTGGAGCGATAGATCTGCTCGTAGGGAATAGTCAGCACGCCGTCGGCCGCGGCGATTGTGACCTCCTGCTCCGAGGCACCGACCAGCTCGCCGGTGACTGTCTTGTGTCCGTCACGTGCCTCGCGCAGGCGCACGCGCGCGGATCGGCCAAGGAACCGGCTGTAATGCTGGGGCTTGGTCAATGGGCGGTCAAGCCCGGGTGAGGACACCTCGAGCGCGTAGCGATCGCGGTAGGTGGTGAGGTGTCCGGAGACCCGCTCGCAGAGCGCGAGCGTGACGCCGTCGGGGTGATCGATGTACAGCCGCAGTGTGCTCGGGCCGACGACCTCGGCGAGTAGAACCTCGACCTCGGGCTCGGCGTTCGCGAGCAAGTTTTCGATCTCTGTGTGGAGCGGTTTCACTGGTCTCCTCCATAAAAAAAGCGGGCCTTGCGCCCACTTCCGGTACTCCACCGGGCAAGCCCGGCGCAAACGGCTGTGTGGGGCTCAGGGTAGCACCAATTTGCCGGTCTGCGGGCGCCATCTCGTCCGGCCGCTGCGTCCACGCGAGGCCGTCCGAGATGGCGCCCGCGTCCGTGTAAAGGCAGCCTAACCCTCGGTGGTGGCGGTGCGGACGGTCGACCACTCGCGGTACATCTTGTAATCGCGGCGGGCGGGCTGCATCGTGGCTGCGAGCGCAAGTGGGCGGCGGGCTTCGGCGTGGCGCCCGAGCAGCTGCAGCGACCGGCCAAGGCAGAAGAGCGCGTAGTCGTTGGTGGGCGCGCGGTCGACGACCGCCTGGAACTCGCGCGAGGCCTGCTCGTAGCGCGCGGAGCGAAACAGGGCGCGTCCGAGGGCCTCGCGGATCGATGTCTTGTCCGGAGCCAAGTCGCGCGCGCGAGAGAGCGGGATCGTCGCCTGATGGTTGTGGCCCGCCTCGAGCAGCTCGGTGCCGCGGCGGAAGAGCTCGTAGACGTCGTCCATGTGCTCAGTGTAGGACCCGCGGTGGCAACGCCCACCACGCCCTGACCCGGCCGCCAAGACCCCCTTCGGCACCTAACGCGGACCGCAGCGCCCGCCGCTGGCGGGCGTCGGGAAGCTCGCTCGCGCCGGCGAATCGCGCCAGGCGCAACGCCCGCACATAGCGCTGCGCCAGAGGCATGCCGCCGAAGCTGCGCTCCAGCTCCTGGAGTGTCGTCCCGCCCGCGGCAGGCCGTCGGCATCGCGCGAGCGCACGCTCGAATTCGGAGAGGAGATCGCGTGCTCCCTTGGGACCGCGGAAGAGGAGGCGACCCACAAGCGCCACCAACCCGAGGACCGCGGCCAACCCGATCGCCAACAAGACCACCGGCAACCCGCCCGACCCATGACGATCGATCCCGGCCGGTCGCGCTAGCGAGTGCGACCGGGTGCCACCCGAGGCTGACGCCCCGCCGTTAACACCGGCGAGGCCGGCGCCGAACGGAATCGGGGCTCCGCTGCTGCCGGAACGCGCGGGCGCGCTTGCCGGCGTCGGGTCAAACCGCACCCACCCGAATCGCGGGAACCACACCTCCACCCAGGCATGGGCCTCAACGTCGGAGACAACGTATTGGCGCAGCCCGGCGTCGTATTGGCCCGTTGCGAAGCCGGTCGCGACGCGCGCCGGCAGCCCGCCCAGCCGCACCAGGAGTGCCATCGCGCCCGCGAACTGCTGGCAATAGCCCCGGTGCGAGCCGAACAGAAAAGTTTCGAGCGGGTACGGGCTGAGCGGCGGGTTCTCGTCATACGCGAACCCATTCGCCGGCGACAGGTAGCGCTCTACGGCGGTCACGAAGGCGTACGGGCTGGAAGCGCCCGCCGCCAGCCTGCGCGCGAGCGCATATGCGCGTACGTATGGCGATCCGGCGATCAGCGCGTTGCCGCTTATCCCAGACGGTGCCGCTTCCTGCGTCGGTGCGCCGTAGGCGCGCCCGTACGGCGAGCTGGGAATCAGCGGAGCGCTACTCACCGCCTGTGGTCCGGTCACCGTCTGCGGCGCGGCGCCGGAGTGAAACGGCGGCAGCCGGACCGCATCGGTACCGCCGGTTTGATCGGGCAGCTCGACCGTGAGCTCGTCCGCGAGAGCGGTGGTTGGATAGCCGCCGCTGTCGCCGGCGAGCTCGGCCGCTGCCGGGGAGGGCGAGTAGGTCTTGACCGTGTAGCTGTCGCCGTTCTGGAGCGGCGTGCCGGCGAGCCACGTCCCCGTGCTTGGGCCGCGAATGACGTCGAGGTTTGCCGGGGGGGCCAACATGGATCCCGCTCCGATCACGTCGACCGTGCTCATCGCGCGCACGGTGACCCCGACGGTTTGCGTGAACCGCTTCAGCTCGGCCTCGCTCGGCCCGGGAACGCTCGCGCTGATCTGGCCTGCGCCCTGAGCCCACCCAAGGCCGTTGAAGAGGTCGAGGTTCTCGGCCTTCCAGTAGTCGGGCCGCTGCGCGGTGATGTTGAGGACGGTGCGCGCGTTGCGTGGCCAGCTGAACGGCCCGTAGCTCTGGGTCCAATTGAACGCATCGAGCTGCGAGGGCGCGAGCTGGTTGGTCAGGCGCTGATAGTCGATCCAGGCACGGTGCTGGTTGAGCACCGGCGCGATCAGCGCGCCCGCGACCCCTGCCGCGGCCGCGGCCAAAACCGCACCGCCCGCGCGCCCCGGCGCGAGGCGCTCGCCCCACATGAACGCGGCCACGAGCACGAACAGGATCAGGCCCTGCACATACGCGAGCCGCGGGGCGGACAGTGTCGAGGGCACGATCGCCAGTGCGATCAGCGGCAGGGCGGCAGCTGCGCGACGCAGGTCGCCGAGCGTGCGGGGAGCGAACGCGATCATCAGTGCGGCGTCGAGCAGCAGCACACCCGCCCCAAGGGCGATCACGAGCTTCGCCCAACGGTCGATGCCCAGATAAGGGAGCAGAATGCCCGGCAGCTGTGAGAGCCCGTCGCCGATGCTCCGGGCCGTCACTGCCACGCGCGCGTGTGTGATCCATGCGACTGGGATGCCGGCGATCGCGAGCATCGCGAGCAGAGCGACCAGGACGCCGGCCACCGTGAGCAGACGGTTGCGCCGGTCCAGCCATGGGCCAGCGCCGGCAACGAGCAAGGCGAGCGCCAGGAGCCCCGCAAGCCTCAGGCTGGGGGCGGGGCTCTCGAGCGTCGCCCACCGCAGCAGGCCGTAGAGCGCGAGCGCGCCGAACGTCACCAGGCGGATCAGCGGACGTTCCGTGTCGGAGCGCGGAGCCGGCCGAGCGCGTGCGGGCGCGCCCCGCTTCCGTCCTCCGTGGACAGCGACCTCGACGCTCATGCCACCGCCTCGCGTTCCGCTGGTTCGCGCCGCCCGACTCGTACCGGGAAGCCGACGCAGCCGGCAACCGCGAAGCTCGGGCGTGTCCGCGGGGCGACGTGCGCCGGGACTACGAGCACCACAGTTGTTCCGGCTAGCCCGGAGAGGACGGTGTCGAGACGGTCGATGCGTCGTGGGCTCACGAAGAAGACCGCGCCCAGCGCAGAGCGTGCCGCGGCGAGCACCGGTGGGCGCGCCTGCGGACCCCCCTCGACGAACGCAAGCCGGGTGTGCACCGCCGGCCATGCGACCAGGTCCGGCTCCACAGCGAGCGCTCGCCGCGCGCCCGGCAGCAGCAATCGGCAGCCACCCACGCGCGCCAGTTCGAGCGTCAGCGAGGCCGCCGCCCGAACCGCCGCGTCGAGGTCGGTCTCAACGCGAGCGCCGCGCGCATCCAGCACCACAAGCGCACGCTGGTCGCCGTCGACCCGCAACCGCCGCTCTAGCAGTCCGGCACCTTTCGCCAGCGAAGGCCAATGGATCCGCGAGGCAGGCGTACCCGGCCGGTACGGGCGCAGGCCGTCTACCTCGACAGCGGCAAGCAGGTTCGAGCGCGCCCGCCGTCCGGCCGCCTCAAGCCCATTGCCGCCGCGCTGGCCCCACTGAACGCGCTCCGTGCGGGGCAGCACGATCACGTCGTGCGTGCGGCTATCGCCGGTCCGCGTGGCCTCCGCCAGCGCCAGCGGGTCGCGAATCACCAGCGTGGGCGGTGGCAGGTGCCGGCGACCTCGACGCTCGAAGCGTGCCAGCAACCGGATCGCGGATCGGCGGCCGCCGGGGAGGCGTACCGCCCCGGCGAGCAGCGGATCATGGAGCTCTCCCGCCGGCAACCAGCCGCTGACCTCGACCATCGCTTCGAGCGGCTCTCCTTCGACGACGCGGTCCTGGTCGAGGTGGCGCTCAACCGTCGCGCGGCGCATGAGAAGCCAGATCCACGCCGGCGCGAGCGCCCCCAGCAGGATGAACGCCGCGCCCGGCACGAGCAGCGGCGCGGCGCCAAACAGGAATGCCATCAACAGCAGGGCGAGTCCGGCCGCCACTACGCCGACCGCACGCCGGTAGGCGTACATCTATAGAGCCCTCACCGACGCGACCGCGTCAGCGATCACCTCCCGCGCGGCCGTGCGAGCGCACTCGGGCGCGAGCACCAGCCGATGGGAGAGCACCGGCTCGGCCAGCGCCTGGACGTCGTCGGGCAGAGCGTGGTCGCGACCCTGCATCATCGCGTGTGCCTTGGCGGCGCGCAGCAGCATCAACCCCGCTCGCGGGCTCGCGCCGAGATCCACGCGCGGATCCTCTCGCGTGCGCCACAGGAGACGAACGACGTAGTCGCGCAGCGGCTCGGTTGCGCGGACGCGGGTGGCCGCGTCCTGTGCGGCCAGGAGCGCGGCCGCATCGATCACCGGCTCGAGCAGCGTGACGCGATCGCCGGCCTCGTGGTCGGCCAGCATCCCGGCCTCATCATGCGGGGCCGGGTAGCCGAGCGACACGCGCACCATGAACCGATCGACCTGGGCTTCAGGGAGCGGGTAGGTCCCCTCGTACTCGATCGGGTTCTGAGTCGCCAGCACGATGAAGGGCCGGGCGAGCTCATGTGTATGGACGTCGACGGTTACGGAGCGCTCCTGCATGCACTCGAGCAAGCCAGACTGCGTCTTGGGCGAAGCGCGATTGATCTCGTCGACCAGGACCACGTTGGCAAACACCGGGCCGGGCCGGAACTCGAACCGCTGCTCGCGCTGGTCGTAGACGTTGGTGCCCACCACATCGGCCGGCAATAGGTCGGACGTGCACTGGATCCGGGCGAACTGAGAGTCGATCGACCGCGCTAGCGCGCGCGCCAGCGCCGTCTTGCCAACGCCCGGGTAGTCCTCGATCAGAACATGGCCCTCCGCCAGCAGCGCGACCAGGACGTGCCCGAGCGTCTCCTGGCGGATCTGGACCGCGCGCGAGATGTTTTCGCCCAGGCGCTGCGCCAGGGCGGCGAAGGCCTCACATTCCTGTGGCGCTACCGGCGCCTGCTCGGGCGGCTCCATTCGCTCCCTCTCTTTCCTCTGGCCGGCGGCGCAGACGCTCGACTTCATCGAGCACCGCGCGCGCGACTAGCTCCTTTGCTGCCCGTGGGACGCGCGTGCGCTCCCCGTCGGCGGACAGGATCGTGACCTCGTTCTCGGTGGCGTCAAAGCCGATCTCGGGCCGCGAGACGTCATTGACGACAACGGCATCGAGCCGCTTGCGCTCGAGCTTGTCGGCCCCGTAGTCAAGTGCGCCGTGGCCGTACTCGGCGGCGAACCCGACCACGACCTGGGAAGCCCGCTTGCGGGCCGCAAGCCCGGAGATCACGTCCGCTGTCGGCTCGAGCTCGATCGGCGCCGGGGGGCCTGAGTCCTTTTTGAGCTTGCCCGCCACGGGTGCCGCGGGGCGAAAGTCGGCCACCGCCGCGGCCATCAGCACGACATCTGAGCGCTCAAACTCTTGCTCGCACGCCGCCTGAAGCTCCGCCGCGGTCTGTACCTCGATGACGGTGACTCGCTGGGGCGCCGGCAGCGTCGTCTGCGCTGCCACGAGCGTCACCTCGGCGCCTCGCCGGAGCGCCTCGGCGGCAAGCGCGACGCCCATGCGCCCCGATGAGCGGTTGCCGATAAAACGCACATCGTCGATCGGCTCGCGGGTGCCGCCGGCCGTCACCAGCACTCGCACGCCGGCCCAGTCACCGACGGAGCCCAGCAGCGTCTCGCACGCCTCCAGCAGCTGCGCCGGTTCGGGCAGGCGACCGACCCCGTGCTCGCCGTGCGATGCCAGCTCCCCCTCCGACGGTGGGATCACCGTCACGCCGCGTCCGCGGAGCAGCTCGATGTTCGCCTGTGTGGCCGGATGCTCGTACATCCGGTTGTTCATGGCGGGGGCAACTGCCACGGGGCAGGCGGCCGCGAGCGCGGCCGTCGTCAGGAGGTTGTCTGCCTGCCCGCCGGCCAGCTTGGCGATCGTGTTCGCGGTGGCTGGTGCGATCAGGTATACGTCGGCCCGCTCGACCAGCGCCAGGTGGCTGATCGGGGTTCGGTCTGGTGCGGGCTCGCCCGGATATGCGCCACGGAGCGGGTCGTGCTCGAACTCCGTGGTCAGCACGGGCGCGCCGGTTATCGCCTCGAACGAGGCGGTACCGACGAACCGCTTGCTCGTCTCGGTTTGGATCACGCGTACAGCGTGACCGGCCTTGATGGCGAGTCGGACGGTTTCGAGCGCCTTGTAGGCCGCGATCCCGCCGCTTACACCGAGTAGCAGCCGGGCCATGGGCCTTTGAGCTCCCTACCGGTAGTGGTACTTCAGCTTGCCCTGGGCTACTTCTTCGAGGGCAATCGTGAGGTAGTTCTTCGAGTGCGTCTCGACCATCGGGGGCGGGAACTCGTCAAACGTGCCCTCGCCCAGGTTGTGGTAGTAGGAATTGATCTGGCGTGCGCGCTTGGCGGCCACGATCACGCTCGCGTAGTCGGAGTCGACGTTCTCGAGCAGTTTGTCTATGCGGGGAGAAATCATTGATCCACAGACTAGCGGTCGCCACCAAGAGCCCGGCGCACGATCTCGACCAGCTCCTCGGTTGCGTCCTCGAGCCGGTCGTTGACGACCACGTGGGCGAACTCGTGCTGTGCCTCGAGCTCGCGTGCCGCCGTTCGGATGCGCTCGTCGATCTGCTCGGACGCATCGGTGCCGCGCCCGACGAGCCGTGCCCGCAGCGCGTCCATCGACGGCGGCGCGATGAAGACCGCCACGGCATCGGGGATCGCCTCCCGGACCTGCCGCGCTCCCTGCACTTCGATCTCGAGTACCACCGGACTTCCCGCCCGTAGGAGCCGATCGAGCTCCGCCCGGAGCGTCCCGTAGCGGTTGCCGGAGTAGGTCGCGTGCTCGACGAACTCGCCGGCCTGGACACGGCGCTCGAACTCCTCGGGGGACAGGAAGTAGTACTCGACGCCGTCGCGCTCGCCCGGGCGCGGAGCGCGAGTCGTTGCCGACACGGACAGCTCGAGACCCGGGTGCCGCTCGCGCAGCCCGCGAATCAGGGCACCCTTTCCGACCCCCGAGGGCCCGGTGATCACGAACACCTTGGCCACGCGGCGGACCTGTTTTGGCCGGATCGGCGCGGGCGCTTAGCGCCGGCGCATCAGGTCGACGAGCTCTTTGCGCTGCCGATCCGAAAGTCCGCCGATCGTCTTCGACGGCGAGATCCGGCACTGGGAGAGGATCTTGTTGACCTTCACGCGGCCGTATTTCGGAACAGCCAGCAGAAGGTCGAACACCTTGGCGGTCTCCAGGTAGCCCGGGCGGCTCGAGCAGGAGCTCGTGAATTGGCTGCCGACCGGCCTTCAAATCGCGCTTTAGCTGGGCTCGGCGGCTGCGAACATCGTTTGCCCGCGCGAGCGCCTCCATCCTTTGCATCAGGGAGCGCTCCGGAGCAGCAATTGGCTTGGAGAGCGGCTCGCTGACCGGCATGGGCGGCGACTATACATCTTGCGCAGGGGCGATCAAGGCCCAATTCGGGAAATTTGGCTGGACCTCAAGTTGAGGTTGAGCATTGTCGAGCCACGTTGCGGGAAATAGATCAGGTTTGCAGGCAAATTTGTTCGGAAAATTACGTACGCGACATGTGAACCGCTTGAAAACCCGCAATTTGCAGCAACGAGTCGAGCTCGGCCGCGATCCGAGCGCCGGCGGCGGGGTCTCGGAAGCTCTCGGTGCCGACCGCGACCAAGTCGGCACCCGCTCTGAGGAGGTCGAGCGCGTCCCGACCGCGTTGAACCCCACCGATGCCAACGATAGGGATACGGACCGCCCCGCGCACAGCCGCGACTTGTGCGAGCGCGATCGCCCGGACCGCGGGACCGGAGACCCCGCCGGTGCCGGCCCCCAACCACGGCTCGCCCGAGCGTGGGTCGAGCGCCATTCCGCGCAGCGTGTTGATCAACGACACGGCATCGGCGCCCGCCTCCTCGGCGGCGCGCGCGACGCCGGCGACATCGGTGGTGTTGGGGGTGAGCTTGACGATCAGCGGCTTGTCGGTGAGCGGCCTGACGTGCTCCAGCAGCGCGTGAAGCTCGTCCGGGTCGGCGCCGATCTCGAGACCGGTCTCGACGTTCGGGCACGACACGTTGAGCTCGAGTGCCGCGACCTCGTCGCGCATGCCGAGTGCTCTAAGGAGCTTGGCGAATTCGTCGCGCGTGAAGCCCATCACGTTGACGATCAGCGGCACCGGTAGAGCTGCCAGCGTCGGGAGGTCGCTTTCGATGAAGCCCTCGAGTCCCTTGTTGGGGAGCCCGATCGAGTTGATCATTCCGCCCGCGAGCTCCCACAGCCGCGGTGGCGGGTTGCCCTGGCGCGACTCGACCGTGACGGTCTTCGTCACAAACGCCGCGAATGGGAACCGCTCGAGCAGCTCGTCGCCGAACGCGCGTCGCGCGGCGATCGCATCGAAGGTGCCCGAGGCGTTGATGATCGGATTGTCCAGCTCGAGGCCGCAGAAGTTCACGCTGCGACCTCGCTCGAGAGTCGCGGCATCGAGCACGGGCCCGTCGACGCACAGCCGAACGTAGCCGTCGCGCGTGGGCACGACGCAGCCGAAGCATGCCCCGAACCCGCACGCCATCCCTGACTCGAGTGCGAGCTGAGCGGGCACGCCGTGGGCTGAGCAGAGCAAGCGGACAACCTCGAGCATCCGCGGCGGGCCGCAGGCGTAGACCTCGACCGCCCGGTCGCGCTCGAGCTCTAGCGCGAGCAGATCGGTGACGACCCCGTGGTGGCCGATGCCGCCGTCGTCCGTTGCCAGCACCGGGTCTGCGAGCAGCGCGGCGCCCCGGGCGTGATCCTCGTCGCGGAAGCCCAGCAGGACGCGCGCCTGTGGAAGCTGGTCCTGCCAGATCGCGAGTGGCGCGACCCCCACCCCGCCTCCGACGAGCAGCGGTGTCCGGCCCTCGCCGGGCGGTCGAAAGCCCACGCCCAGCGGGCCTACGAGCAGGAGCACATCGCCAGGTTCCAGTTCGCACAGCCTGGCGGTGCCGGGCCCGACATCCTCAACCATGAAGTGCAGCTCATCCGAGCGCGCGGGCGCGCGCAGCACGCTGAACGCGCGTCCGAGGAAGGGCCGCTCCCCCTCCCCTCCGCCCCAACGCGCAGCCGCCTGCAGCATGTAGAACTGGCCGGCCTGCGGCCGCGGTCCATGCCGGTCCTCACACCGCAGTACGACATAGGGGCCGACCTGCTCACGTGCGATGACCGGCGCCTGCCGGCGTCCGAACGGCGCTTGCACACGGCCCTCGGGCATCACGACGCTGTCTTGGCGGGCGGGCGCGCTTCGTCCGCCTGGGCGTGGATCTCCTGCAGTGACACCACGCCGGGCTCGCCGCGGCGAGCGGATGCGATCGCGCGGGTGGCGGCCATCCCGCCAGCCATGGTCGTGATGCACGGGATCCGGCGAGTCACGGCCGCCGAGCGAATCTCCCAGCCGTCGGCGCGCGCGCCGGTGCCAACCGGCGTGTTGATCACCAGATCGACGTCCCCCTGTTCGATCCAGTCAACGACGTGCGGCGAGCCCTCGCCGATCTTGTTGATCGTCTCGGCCGGAATGCCCATTCGCCTGATGGCCTGGGCAGTCCCGCGCGTGGCGACGATCTTTAACCCGAGGTCGTGCAGCAGGCTGGCGACGCCGGTCGCCGCGGGCTTGTC
The DNA here is from genome assembly GCA_963795505.1 of uncultured Actinomycetes bacterium. Taxonomy (GTDB): domain Bacteria; phylum Actinomycetota; class Thermoleophilia; order Solirubrobacterales; family Solirubrobacteraceae; genus Palsa-465. Next base: position 381,469 of record CAWCIB010000008.1, on the reverse strand, counting down.
GCCGTCAGCGACCGTGATGAAGACAGTTCCCGACAGGGGGAGCTTTGAGCCCGCCGCTGCCTGGGCTTTCGCGAACGCGGTCGGAAAGTCGGTCGCGATTCCCATCACCTCTCCCGTCGAGCGCATCTCGGGTCCGAGCAGCGCATCCGCCCCGGCGAAGCGGTCGAACGGCAGTACGACCTCCTTGACGCACACATGTCCGTTGCGGGTGTCCTCGGGGAGATCCAGCTCCGAGAGCCGCTCCCCGAGCATCAGCCTACATGCGAGCTTGGCGATCGGCACTCCGATCGCCTTGGAGACGAATGGCACGGTCCGCGACGCGCGCGGGTTGGCCTCGAGCACGTATAGCCCCTCGCCCTTGATGGCGAACTGGACGTTGAGCAGCCCAACGACCCCCAGCGCGAGCGCGATCCCGGCAGTCCAGTCGCGAATCTGGTCGAGCATCTCCTCGCCGATCGCGTGCGGAGGCAAGACACAGGCCGAATCGCCCGAATGGATTCCCGCCTCCTCTACGTGCTGCATCACCGCTGCGATCCAGACGGTCTCGCCGTCGCAGAGCGCGTCGACGTCGACCTCGATCGAGTCCTCGAGGAAGCGGTCGAGGTAGATCGCCCGGCCGGGCTCGGTCTGCACCCTGTTGAGATATCCGGCGAGTCCGTCGAGGTCGTAGACGATCTCCATCGCGCGACCGCCCAGCACGTAGCTGGGACGGACGAGGAGCGGGAACCCGACGTCCGCGGCGCGTGCCAGTGCTTCGTCGGCGGACGCTGCGGTCGCGTACGGGGGCGCTTGGTAGCCGAGCCGGTCGAGCAGCGGCCCGAAGCGCGACCGGTCCTCGGCGAGGTCGATCGCGTCGATGCTCGTGCCGAGGATCGTGACTCCGCCCGCGCCCAGGGCGGCCGCCAGCTTGAGCGGCGTCTGGCCGCCGAACTGCACCACGACCCCTTCTGGCTGCTCGATCTCGCAGACGCCGAGCACGTCCTCGAGCGTCAGGGGCTCGAAGTAGAGCCGGTCGGAGGTGTCGTAATCGGTCGAGACCGTCTCCGGGTTGCAATTGATCATCACGGCGTCGCGGCCAAGCTCGCGAACCGTCTGGGCGGCGTGTACGCAGCAGTAGTCGAACTCGATGCCCTGGCCGATCCTGTTCGGTCCCGATCCGAGGATCACGATGCTCGGACGCTCGCCGCGATCCACCTCGTTCTCGGCCGGCGCCCGCTCCCAAGCCGAGTAGTAGTACGGAGTCCCGGCCGCGAACTCGGCGGCGCAGGTGTCCACCGCCTTGAATGTGCGTTTGCCCGCCTGCGGCAGCCTGGGGGTCGGACACGAGCTCCGCGAGCTCGTTCAGGAACCACGGGTGGATGCTCGTCTGCGCGTGGACTTCGTCGACCGAGACGCCGCGCTTGAGCGCCTCGAGGACCCGGTCAAAGCGTTCAGCCCCGGGGCGTCCCAGCGATTCGAGGAGCTCGTCCGGGAACGTCGGCGCCGAGTCGAGCTCGCGCGATCGCAGCGCCTTGGCGAAGGCCTGCTTAAAGGTCCGCCCGATCGCCATCGCCTCGCCGACCGACTTCATGTGCGTGGTCAGACCCGCTTCGGCGCCCGGGAACTTCTCGAACGCGAACCGTGGCCATTTGACCACGCAGTAGTCGATCGCCGGCTCGAAGCTGGCCGGCGTCGCCCGTGTGATGTCGTTCGGGATCTCCTGCAGCGTGTAGCCCACCGCCAGCCGCGCGGCGATCTTGGCGATCGGAAACCCGGTCGCCTTGCTCGCCAGCGCGCTCGAGCGAGATACGCGCGGGTTCATCTCGATCACGACGACCTCGTCGGTGTCGGGATTGACCGCGAACTGGACGTTGGAGCCGCCGGTCTCGACTCCGACTGCGCGGATCACGGCGATCGCCTGATCGCGCAGCAACTGGTACTGCTTGTCCGTCAGAGTCTGCTGTGGCGCGACGCAAACGCTGTCGCCCGTGTGGACGCCCATCGGGTCGAGGTTCTCGATCGAGCAGACGATCACGACGTTGTCGGAGCCGTCGCGCATCACCTCGAGCTCGAACTCACCCCAGCCCAGCACCGACTCCTCGAGCAGGACCTGGCCGATGGGCGAGGCGCTCAGGCCCCCTCCGACTAGACGCTCGAGCTCCTCCTCCGAGCGCACGATGCCGCCACCCGTCCCGCCGAGGGTGAACGCCGGCCGCACGATGAAGGGCAGGCCGATCTCGTCCAGTGCGGCGTGTGCGTCGGCGATGCTGTGGGCGATCCGGGAGCGCGGCACCCTTAGACCGGCGCTCGTCATCGTCTCGCGGAACAGCTCGCGGTCCTCGGCGCGCGCGATCGCGTCGTAGTTGGCGCCGATCAGCTCGACGCCGAAACGCTCCAGCACGCCGAGCTCGTGGAGCTCCTTTGAGAGGTTGAGGGCGGTCTGGCCGCCGAGCGTCGGCAGCAGCGCGTCGGGTCGCTCGCGCTCAATGATCTGGGTGACCGGGCCAAGCTGGAGTGGCTCGATGTAGGTCGCCGTGGCCAGTTCGGGATCGGTCATGATCGTGGCCGGGTTCGAGTTGACGAGCACGACCTCGTAGCCCTCCTGCAAGAGGACCCGACAGGCCTGGGTGCCCGAGTAGTCGAACTCGGCGGCCTGCCCGATCACGATCGGGCCCGAGCCGATCAGCAGGATCTTGTGGAGGTCGTCGCGGCGGGGCATCAGGGGTTGCCTCCGCTCCCCGAACCCGATGCACCGGATTCCGGGGCGTCAGGGGTGGAGGGATTTGAGTGAGCTTTTCCGCGGTATGCGCGGTTAACGTCACTTGAGTCGCCGATCTCCCCCACGAAGCGGTCGAACAGATACAGCGAATCGTGCGGTCCCGGTCCCGCCTCGGGGTGGTACTGGACGGTCGCGCCGGGGACATCGAGCAGCCGCAGGCCCTCGACCGTGCGGTCGTAGAGGTTGATGTGGCTGAGCTCGGCCGCGCCGAAGTCGGTCTCCCAGCGGACCGCCTCATCGGTATCGATCGTGCGCGCGCCATCGGGGCCCAGCACCGCGAAACCGTGGTTCTGGCTCGTGATCTCGATCTTCTGAGTCGTCAGATCCTTGACGGGGTGGTTGGCGCCGTGATGGCCGAAGGGCAGCTTGTAGGTCTCGAGCCCGAGCGCCCGGCACAAGAGCTGATGACCGAGACAGATCCCGTACACGGGCCGCTTGCCGATTAATCCGCGCACGGTCTCAACGACGTAGTCGAGCGCCCCGGGGTCGCCGGGGCCGTTGGCGAGGAAGATCGCGTCCGGATCTCCGCTCAGCAGCTGCTCCGCAGCGGCGTGGCAGGGGTGGAGCTCGACGGTTGCGCCGCGCGAGCGCAGGTTCTCGACGATCGAGGACTTGACGCCGGTGTCGATCATCGCGATCCGGGGACCGGTGCCCCCGTTGAGCACGATCGGCTCCGCCGGCGTGACGTCGCGGACCAGATCGCGGCCGGCCATCGACGGCTCGGCGGCGATCAGCTCGCGCGCCTGGGCCTCGGGGACCGATGCCGGGAAGACGCCGCCCCGCATCGCGCCGGCGTCCCGGATGTGGCGCACGAGCGCCCGCGTATCGAGGTCGGTTATCGCTGGGATGCCGCAGTCGGTCAGCCACGAGAGCCACCCGCGCTCGGCCCCGGGCGAATCCTCGCGGTCGACTGCGGCGCGCATGATCGCCGCCCGCGCGTGGACGCGCTCTGACTCCATCGCTTCGCTGGAGGCGCCGTAGTTACCGATCTGGGGGAAGGTGAACGCGATCAGCTGGCCGGCGTAGCTGGGGTCGGTCATCGCCTCCTGGTAACCGGACATCGAGGTCGTGAAGACGATCTCGCCAACCGCGTGATCATCAGCCCCGCACGCGACTCCGTCGAAGCGTCTTCCGTCCTCGAGCAGGACGTAGGCGGTCGCGTCGGCCATCCTCAAGCGGGCGCTCCGGCCTCTGCCGCCGCGAGCATCGGAGCCCGGAACGCCACGGTTCCGGCCGCGATCGTCAGCGTCACCCGCCCGTGCAACGTGCGTCCGTGGAAGCAGTTGTTCGCGGCGCGGCTCACGTATCCGCGTGCGCCGACCTCCCACTTCGCGTCGAGGTCTACGACGCACAGGTTGGCGGGCTCGCCGGGGGCGATTCGGGGCGTCGGGAGCTCGAACAGAGCGGCGCCCGCGGTCATGCGCTCGATCAGCGTCGACAGCTCGAGCTCCGCTGGCAGCACGAGCTCGGTGAACAGCGCAGCGAAGGCGGTCTCCAGCCCGGTCGTGCCCATCGGCGCCTGCTCAAACGGGACCTCTTTCTCGTGTGAGGCGTGGGGGGCGTGGTCGGTTGCGACGCAGTCGATCAGCCCGGATCGGAGCGCGCCGATGAGCGCCTTGCGGTCAGACTCGGCGCGCAGCGGCGGATTCATCTTGAAGCGGCTGTCTAGCGTTCGGACGTGCTCGTCGGTGAGCGTCAGGTGATGCGGGCACACCTCGGCCGAAACCCGGGCGCCGCCGGCCTTGGCCGCTTCGAGCGCGTCGACCGACTCCGTGGCCGACAGATGCTGGATGTGGATGCGCGCGTCCTCGTAGCGCGCCAGCGCGGCATCGCGAGCGATCATCGTCGATTCTGAAACCGAGGGGATGCCCGCCAGGCCGAGCCTGGCCGATACGGGCCCTTCGTGCATCACGCCGTGCGCCGACAGCGCCGGGTCCTCCTCGTGCAAGGCGATCAGCCCACCCGCCAGACGCTGGTACTGGAGCGCCTTGCGCAACATCCCGGCGGAGACGACTGGCTTGCCGTCGTCGGTGAAGCCGAGCGCGCCGGCGTCGCGGAGCTCCGCCATCTCGGTCAAGTCGGCTCCTTCAAGGCCGCGTGTGATGGCGGCCAGGAACCCGACCGGGATTCGCGCCTGGGCGCGGGCCGTATCGGTCAGCGAGCGCAGGACCGATGCCTGATCAACGACCGGATCGGTGTTGGGCATCGCCACAACCGCGCAGAAGCCGCCCGTCGCCGCGGCGGCCGTGCCGGTCGTGATGTCCTCCTTGTACTCCTGGCCCGGGGTGCGCAGGTGCACGTGCGGGTCGACGAAGGCGGGGAACGCGTGGCGGCCGACGGCGTCGAGCAACTCGCCGCCGTCGGGTTCCGCGAGCGAACCCGGAGCGCCCAACTCGGCAATCACGCCGTTACGTATGAGGATGTCGTGTGGCTCGTCCAGACCGGTGCGCGGGTCCAATGCGTGCGCGCCGCGGATCAGCAGGCTGGCGGGCTCGCCCGGGCGCATGAAGAGACCGCTCGCTTCGCTCGCTCCCGCGCTCACAGCTCCGCTCCAGGAGTCCAGGAGAACGCTCCGCTGTTCGCGCACGTCACCGCTTCGCTCGCTCCCGCGCTCACAGCTCCGCTCCAGGAGTCCAGGAGAACGCTCCGCTGTTCGCGCACGTCACCGCTTCGCTCGTCACCGCGCTCACGCCGCCACCGCTTCGAGGATCGGCCCGCCTGCCAGTAGCTCGTACAGCACGGCCATCCTCACCGCGACCCCCGCTTTGACCTGAGCGCCGATCAGGGCCTGGGGCGAGTCGATCGCGTCGGCCGAGAGCTCGACACCCCTGTTCACCGGACCGGGATGCATCAGCAGTTGATTGGGCTGTAGGCGCGCGGCGCTGATCTGGTAGCGCTGGGCATATTCGCGCAGCGAGGGGACGAATGCCTCACGCATGCGCTCGTGCTGCATCCGCAGGACGTACACGACATCGGCCTCGTGGAGGTGGTCGAGGGTCACGGCGGCGGTGCAGCCGAGCCCCTCGATTCCGCGGGGAATCAGCGTCGGCGGCCCGCAGACAGTCACCCTCGCGCCCATGCGGGTCAGCGCGAGGATGTTCGAGCGGGCGACGCGCGAGTGGAGCACGTCGCCGACGATCCAGATGTTCGTTCCCTCGAGGTCGCCGAGCCGCCGCCGCAGGGTGAATGTGTCGAGGAGCGCCTGCGTCGGGTGCTCGTGCTTCCCGTCGCCGGCGTTGACGACCGCCGCCTCGGTCCAGCCGGCGACCAGCTGGGCGGCTCCGGCGTTCGGCGAGCGGATCACGATCGCTGCTGGGTCGTAGGCCGAGAGCGTCTGGACCGTGTCCTTGAGCGACTCGCCCTTGTCGACGCTCGAGCCGGCCGAGCGGATGTTTACGACGTCGGCGCTCAACCGCTTGGCGGCCAGCTCGAAGCTCGAGCTCGTCCTCGTCGAAGCTTCGTAGAACAGGTTGACGACCGTGCGCCCGCGGAGCGCCGGGACTTTCTTGATGTCGCGGCCGGTGACCTCCTCGAACGACTCGGCGCGGTCGAGGATCCGCTCGATCGCGGCGCGGTCGAGGTCCTCGATCGAGATGAGATGCTTCATGCCGCCCTCCTCGCCGGCTCAGACGCCGGCCCGATCGTGACCTCGTCGACACCGTCGATCTCCTCGACGCGCACGTTCACGCGCTGCTCGACGGAGGTCGGCAGGTTCTTGCCGACGTAATCCGGCCGGATCGGGAGCTCGCGATGTCCACGGTCGATCAACGTGGCGAGCTGGATCCGGGCCGGGCGGCCGTAGTCGAAGATCGCGTCGATCGCGGCGCGAACGGTGCGTCCGGTGTAGAGGACGTCGTCGACGATCACGATCGTGCGCCCATCGATCGAGAAGTTGAGATGCGAGGCGAGCACGACCGGTGCGCTGGGCCGAATCGCCACGTCGTCGCGGTAGAAGGAGATGTCGAGGTCTCCGAGCGGCACCTCGGTGCTCAGGAGCTCGCTCGTAAGCGTGTGGACGCGCTGGGCCAGGACGGCGCCGCGGCGGTGGATGCCGACGATCGCGATCGAGCCCTCCCCGGCTCCGGCCGGATTCTTCTCGACGATCTCGTGACCGATCCGCACGAGCGTGCGGCGCATCCGGTCACGGTCGAGCACAACCGTCGTGGCTTGCAACTGCGGTGAAGCTCCTTCCTGGCCTCTCTGGACCGGGTTAAAGGTGCTGGCGAGCGCAGCCTAGCAGCGCCCTCGGCGGGCTACCCGGCGAGCTGTGCGTCGAGCGTGATCTCCCCGACACCTGACAACGCGCGCGAGACCGGACAGCCGGCCTTTGCCTGGGCGGCGTACTCGGCGAACTGCCCCTGATCGATCCCGGGCACGCGGCCGACTGTCACCAGGTCGATCTGTGCGATCGTCGGTGCGCCGTCGATGAAACGCAGGTGGACCTTGGCCGTCGCCGACACCGATTCGGGCGCGTGCCCCGCCTCGGAGAGGATGTTGGCGAGCGCCATCGCGAAGCAGCCCGCGTGCGCCGCTCCGATCAACTCCTCCGGGTTTGTGCCCGCGCCGTCCTCAAACCGCGATGCGAACGAGTAGTTGCCATCTGTGAATAGTCCACTCGCGACCGAAGCCGTCCCCGAGCCGCTTTGCAGATCGCCACGCCATTCGGCGCTCCCATCCCGTGTAGCCATCTCATCCTCCTCGCTGGTGGTCGACCTCGATCCTATTGCGCGGTCGGCTCGAGCTCAGCCCGCTCGTCCCAGCGGATGAGCTTCGGCTCCCCGCGCTCCGGGAACGGGATCTCGACAGTGTCGAAATCGCGCGGGAGCACGGTGCGCTCAAACACGGCGCGGGCCTCGTCTCTCAGCAGGCTGACGGTGTAGCGGGTCGAGAAGTGCGTCAGCGCCAGCAGCACGACCTCGGCGTCGCGCGCGAGCTGGGCCGCCTGTGCCGCGGTCGAGTGGCCCGTCTCGGCTGCCCGCTCAGCCTCCTCCGCGGCAAACGTCGCTTCATGGACCAAGAGATCCGCCTCGTGCGCCGCTACGCGGAGCGTCTCGCACGGGGTCGTGTCGCCCGAGATCACGACCTTGCGGCCGGCGCGCGGCGGGCCCAGCACCTGATCGGGGCTCACGCCCTTGACCGTCTCGCCGTGCTGGACGCGCCCGAACTCCGGACCGGGCTCGAGGCCCAGCCGAGCCGCTGCGTCGGGATCGAATACCCCCGGTCGTTCGTCCTCGTAGAGGACATAGCCGAACGCCGGGCCGCGATGGCTGACCGGCACCGGCGCGATCTTGTACCCGTCTCGCTCCACGACGTCGCCCGCAGACAGCTCGACGAGCTCGAGCTCGTAGCGCACCCGCCCGGCGGTCCGCAGCGTGACCGTCAGCAGCTCGCGCATCCGATCGGGACCGTGGATACGCAGCGACCGTTCCCGCCCGCGCAGGTCGAAGGTCTTCAGCAGGCCGGCCAGGCCGAGCCAGTGGTCGGCGTGGAAGTGAGTGATGAAGATGTCGTCGAGGTCGACGAGTCCGACTGAGCTCACGAGCTGCCGCTGCGTGCCCTCGCCGCAGTCGAACAGGATCCGCTCGCCGCCACGTCGCACAAGCAGCGCGGGGAGCCCGCGGCGGGCCGTGGGGACCGAACCGGCGGTCCCGGCGAAGAAGACCGCCAGATCCATGCGCAGGAGTCTGTCAATCCGTTGGGGCCATGAGGGTGCAGACGCTAGGCTGTGGCCCTCAAGCGCCTGTAGCTCAGGGGATAGAGCGCGCGCCTCCGGAGCGCGAGGCCGCTGGTTCGAATCCAGCCAGGCGCGCTGCCGCATCATCACTAGCCTGCTTGCGCAGCCACTCGGAGCGCACCGCGAGGGTTTTGCGCTGAAGCTCCAGCTCGATCATTTGCGCGCGTCGACCGCGCGTTGGAGCTGGCGCTTGTTCATCTTCGAGCGCCCCTGGATGCCGAACTTGCGGGCCTCGTTATAGAGCTGCTCGCGCGTCCTTCCTTTCGGTGAACTCGTACCCGAGCGCTGCCCGCCGCGGCGCCCCGACGAAATGTCCTGGGTTGAGGTTCTCGACGCCTCCCGCGACTCGCCAGAACGCGCCCGCTCTTTCTGCACAGTTCGCGCCGCGATCTCCTTTGAGCGGCGCTCGCTCGAGCCACGCTCCCGCTGGCTCTGCTTAATGTGCTCGTACTGCCGGGCCCGCTTGGTGCCTTTCTGGATCCCGCGTGGGGGCATCGTTCACCTCCTCGGTCGCGCCGTTTTCTACCCCGAGGCGGCTTTGCTCAAAATCTCCGGGTGGCGGCCTTCGGCGATCTCCTCGACCAGCTTGGCGCAGAAGGCAGGTAGGTCGTCCGGCTTGCGGCTCGTGACCAGACCCTTGTCGACGACTACCTCCTCGTCGACCCAATTTGCGCCGGCATTGCGGAGGTCGGTCTTGAGGCTCGGCCACGAGGTGACCGTCTTGCCGCGGACGACGTCGGCCTCGGCGAGCAGCCACGGACCGTGGCAGATCGCCGCGACGGGCTTACCCTGCTCGAAGAACCCGCGCACGAACCGGACCGCGTTCTCGTCAGCCCGCAGCTGGTCGGGGTTGGCCACGCCGCCGGGCAGGACGAGCCCGTCGTAATCGTCCGGGTTGACGTCCGCAACTGCCTTCTCGGCCGTGATCTTGTCGCCCTTGTCGAAGTGCTGCCACATCTCGACCTCGCCCTCCTCGAGCGAGATCAGCTCGGCATCGCCGCCGGCGCTGCGAACGGCCTCGAGCGGCTCGGTCAGCTCGACCTGCTCGACGCCCTCTGTGAATAGGAATGCCACACGCTTGCCTTGAAGGTTGTCGGCCATGGGAATCGGCTCCTCGTTCGTTTTGCTTGCTCATCAAGCGACTACCCCCGCGGCGTCACCCAAAACGCTTTACTTCCACTTGGACACGGGTCGCCGGGGTTTGATGGCTCCGCGCTGCGGGAAGACGAGATATCGGCGATGTGAAGACTGAGAGCCCGACGATGCAGCTTGAGCTGCAAAGTCAGCCCGAGAGCCTTGCGCTGGTGCGCGGTGCGCTGAGCGGGATCGGCGAAGCGCTGGCGTTCGACCTCGAGCTGCTAGATGACGTCAAGACCGCGGTCAGCGAGGCGTGCAACAACGTCGTATTACACGCCTACCCGAACGGCACTGGTCCGCTGCTGGTCGCGGTTAGGGTGGGTGAGGAGACCGTCACGGCGACCGTCGGCGATCGTGGATCGGGCATCCACGGGGTCGCGAGCGGCGAGGACCGTATGGGCATCGGGCTCGCGCTGATCAGCGCGCTGACCGAACGTGCGGAGTTCATCGCCGCGCCCGAGGGCGGTACCGAGGTCCGCATGACCTTCAAGGGCCGTATCGGAAGGTCCGCCGTCGGCAGCGCTCGCTTGCCCGCCGCCGCAGAGGAGGAAGAGACACCTTCTGGCGTCGAGGGTGACGTGATGGTGAACGTGTCCCCGCCCGCGCTCATTGGGGATGTCCTCGGCCGGCTCGCGCGCGGACTTGCTGGCGTCGCGAGGTTCTCGGTCGACCGGCTCTCGGATCTCCACCTAGTCGTCGACGCGCTCGCCGCCCACGCCCGAGCGGAGGCGTCCAACAGCCGGATCAGCGTTGGGCTGACGGCCACCCAACGGCAGCTCGAGGTGGTCATCGGTCCGTTTCACAGCGGAAGCTCAGAGCACCTGAGACGAAATGCTCACGCTCTGACGCTGGCGGACGAGGTGCGGATCGAGCCAACCGACGAGTCGGAGATCTTGCGAGTCATCGTCACCGATACGCGACGCAGTCAATAACGCAGCAGCGCCGCGATGCCGCCCAAGGGTAGATAAACCGCGCGATGAAGGTCCACGAATACGACCTGCTGTGGCGGCTCGCGCTGGCGCTGGGCCTCTCCTCGGTGATCGGGATCGAGCGTGAGCTCCGGCAGAAGAGCGCTGGGCTTCGTACATATGCGCTTGTCGGCACCGGCTCCGCGCTGTTCATGCTCGTGAGTCAATACGGATTTGCCGACGCGCTCGGCTCCCATTCGACGCTAGATCCCTCGCGTGTCGCCGCGCAGATCGTCTCGGGTATCGGCTTCATCGGCGGTGGTGTGATCTTTGTGCGGCGGGACCTCGTTCGTGGGCTGACCACAGCTGCCGGTGTGTGGGCTACCGCCGCGATCGGGATGGCGGCCGGCGGCGATCTGCCGCTGCTCGCCATCGCGACCACGGTGATCTATCTGCTCGTCTCATCCGCCTACCCGCTGGTCACGGGGCTGCTCCCCCGTGGCCGGCTCGCCGCGACGCGCGTGCGGCTGACCTATCGCGACGGCGAGGGCGTGCTGCGTGACCTGCTCGGTCGATGTGACGACCACGGCTTCGTCGTCTCGGGCATGGCCGTCGAGCGAACCCGCAATGGCTCGGGTCCCAACGGCAGGACCGTCACCGTACGGATGGAGGTGCAGGGCCGGGGTTCGCTCCCCGAGCTGGCGAGCGACCTCGACGCCGTTGAGGGTGTCGTTCGCGTCAGTACCGAGGGGCTTGGCGAAGTCGACGACGTCTAGGGACGCTGCTCGTGGCGCTCGCGCGCGGCCTCAATCTCCCTGAGCGCCGCGTCGCGGTCGCGCCAGCCTTTTACGTGCGACTCGCGGCCCGCGTCGAGGTCCTTGTAAATCGAGAAGAAATGCGCAATCTCGTTGCGCAGCGCACGAGGGAGGTCGTCGAGCTCTGCGAGCGCGTTCCAACCGGGGTCCTCGCACGGCACGCACAGCACCTTGCTGTCGAGGCCGTGCTCGTCCTCCATGTCGAACAGCCCAATCGGCTCGCAGATCACGATGCAGCCCGGAAACGTGGGCTCTGAAACGCAGATCAGCGCGTCGAGCGCGTCGCCGTCCTCCGCGAGCGTGTCCGGGACGAATCCGTAGTCGGTCGGATAGACGACCGAGGAGGACAAGAAGCGATCGAGCTTGATGCCCCCCAGCTCGGGGTCGTACTCGTACTTGTTACGGCTCCCCTTGGGGATCTCGACCACGCACTTGATCACGGCGGCAGCGGAGGCTACCGGTCACAGCCGTATAATCCGCTCAGCCGGACGAGAAATCTGTCAGCGCGTGTGCTGTGTTGGCAGCGGGAAGGCCCCGGTCGTCCACGGACGGCGCGGCGTCGAATGAGGAACGACGCTCGACCGAAGCCAGCCCGCTCTTCAGCGCGAGCACAGGAGGTTTGCGGGATGTCGGTCACCGCTTCCGGAGAGGACACCGCCCAGCTGTTCACGCGAGTTCGCCGCGGCGATCGGCGCGCGCGCGAGGAGCTCGTCGAGCGCTTCCTACCGCTGGCGCGCAAGCTCGCATATCGCTATCAAGACGCCGGCGAGCCGTTCGACGATCTGCTGCAGGTCGCGAGCCTCGGGCTGGTCAAGGCGGTCGATCGGTTCGATCTCCGTCGGGGTGTCGCCTTCACTACCTACGCGGTGCCGACGATCGTCGGCGAGATCAAACGTCACTTCCGCGATCACAGCTGGGCGGTCCATGTCCCGCGCGGCACCCGCGACCAGGCCCTGCGCGTGCACACGACGATCCGCGAGCTGACGGCGAGCGGTGAACGCAGGCCTCCCGACCGCGAGCTCGCCGAGCGGCTGTCGCTCTCGCGCGCGGAGCTCGACGATGCGCTCGGCGCGCTATCCGCCTTCGATGCCGTTTCGCTCGATGCACCGACGGCTGCCGGCGCCGAGCCCGACCAGCCGAAGCGCTCAGACACGCTGGGCGCCGTGGATGACTCCTACGAGCTCGCCGAGGCCCGGGTCGCCCTGAACGCGGCGCTCGAGCGGATCCCGACACGGGATCGTCGCGTGCTTCAGATGCGCTTCATCGAGGACCGCACCCAATCCGACATCGCCGCCCGGATAGGGGTTTCGCAGATGCAGGTCTCGCGCATACTGCGGCGGACGATCGAGCGCCTGAAGATCGTGTTCGACGCCTCAACCGCGGCTCTCTGAGACGCCCCAGCACGATCAAGGGACAGTCCACGACGACCGTGCTCGCGACCCAGCGCGAATGCGATCCGATAACGCGGCAGGGTCCTGACTGTGCTGCGGTGGCTGCCGAAGCTCAGCGGTAGCCCACCGCTGGCGCGGTCACTACCGCAACCGCAGGCGCGCGTCGAGCGCGCGCGCGTTCGCCGGCGCAAAGCCCTGCCAGTCATTGTTGAAGTACGCGTACACCGCGTGGGTGCGGCGCCACTGCGCGATGCGCCGGGCCCATTGCGCAAGCTCGGTGGCCGAGTAGTTGCCGTTGCGCCCGCGCGCGCCGAAGTGAAAGCGCACGTAGCGCCAAGTCGTTGTCGCCTCGTGGGTCTGAAACGGCCGCTCGGGGTGGTCGCCGATCGTGAGCGCCACCCGGTGACGCCTCAGCTCGTCGAGCACCGGGCGCACAAACCAGCTCGGGTGCCGGAACTCGATCGTGTGCATTCCCTCCGGGAGCGCTTCAAGCCATCCGCGCAGCCGATCGTCGTCGCGGTGAAACTGCTGCGGCAGCTGCCACAGCACCGGTCCGAGACGACCGCTGTCGAGCATCGGCTCGAGCGGGTCATAGAAGCGTTTGATCCCCTCCCCTATGTCCGCCAGGCGCTTGATATGGGTCAGGTAGCGGCTCGCCTTGACGGCGAACTCGAACCGGTCCGGCGTCAGATCGACCCAGGCCCGAACCGCCTCGCGCTTGGCCAGCCGGTAGAACGTCGCGTTGACCTCGACGGTGTCGAACCGGCCGGCGTACACCTCGAGCCAGCGGCGCTGCGGGACTCCGGGCGGATACAGCCTGCCGCGCCAATCGGCGTAGTTCCACCCCGAGCAGCCGATCCGAACAGGTTTCATCCCAGCGGAGCTTCCCACCAGTAGGGTCGCCTGACGGCGGCCGGTCAGACCGCCGTCAGGCTGGAGGAGAGAGGGTGCGCTGCGGCGGGCTCCGCTTGTGCCCACCGCGCAATGAGGCTGTACCCCGAGTTGAGATGCGACAAACAGCGATCGCGAGTTTTCGGGCGCGGTCCGCGGGTAGCTTGGCCTCGATGCCCGAACCGGATCCAGCTCGCGAGGAGGCCGACAAGGCGGCTGCGGAGGCGGCCCAGATCGGCGGCGATCCGAGCTCGGATCCCCCGCCTGATGGGCCGCCCGATGAAGCGCAGCGCCCCCTTGCAGAGGCAGGCGAAGGTGAGGCCGAGGGCTTTGAGGAGGCCGAGCGCGAGCTCATCGAGCATTCGAGCCATTCCGACCAACACGCCGCCCGGCGCGCGATTCAGGACGCTCCGGTGGATGAGGCCGACGACGCACGCGCGGGCGAGGCCGGCGAAGCGGACTCCGAGCGCTCGAGCGAGCGCGAGGACGCATGACCGACGACGGCCGAGGACGAATGGCCGAGGACGCGCAGTTGCGCGAGCTTCAGCAGGAAGCCGGAGTGCGTGAGCAGCTCTGATTGCACGGTCGCCGTGCTTGACATCGACGGAACGCTGGTCGACACCAATTACCAGCACGCGATCGCCTGGTATCGGGCCTTCCGCCGTCACGGGATCGTCCTACCGGTGTGGAGTATCCACCGGCACATCGGGATGGGGGGCGATCAGCTAGTCGGCGCGCTCTGCGACGAGAAGACCGAGGAGGAAATGGGCGATGAGATCCGCGAAACCGAATCCTCGATCTATCGCGAGCTGATCGGCGAGGTCGAGACGATGCCCTCCTCGCGCGAGCTGATCGGCGAGCTCAAGCGTCGAGGGCACGCGGTCGTCCTCGCGAGCTCGGCGAAGGACTGGGAGGTAGAGCACTACCTTGACCTGCTCGACGCCCGCGAGCTCGCCGACGGCTGGACGACCTCGGCCGACGTCGAGGCGACAAAGCCACACCCCGATCTCGTGCACGCAGCGCTCGAGAAAGCCGGCAGCACCGACGCAGTCATGGTCGGCGACACCACGTGGGACATCAAGGCGGCGCAGGCGGCGGGCGTGCCCACTATCGCGGTCCGCACGGGCGGGTTCGGGGCCGACGAGTTGACCAGTGCCGGCGCAGCCCAGGTGTTCGAGTCAGTCGCCGAGCTGTGCGCCGAGCTCGATCAGACGGCGCTTCGCTAGGCCTGCGTGGGCCGCGGCCCTGATGCTCTGGACGCTGCGCGGCGCGCACCGGAGCGCACCGCGCCGCCCACGGCGGTCAGCGGCCGTGCGATTTGCTCGAGTCGCCGACCCTCGGCTTTGACGCCGAACGCGATCTCGACCAATCCGCCGGCGATCATCAGGATCGCGCCGATCGCGAGCGCTTTGAAGACCTCCGAGGTCTTGCCGGTGGCGATCATCGGAGCAAACAGCTGCGGGCCGATGATTCCGCCGATTCCCGTTCCGACCGCATAGAACAGCGCAATGCACAGCGCCCGGGTCTCCATCGGGAAGATCTCCGAAACGGTCAGATAGGCGGCGCTTACGCCGGCCGAGGCGAAGAAGAACACGACCGACCAGCACAGGGTCAGGGTGCCCGCTGTCAGCTGGTGCTGATCGAACAGGTAGCCGGTACCCAGCAGCAGCAGCCCGGAGAGGATGTACGTGCCGGCGATCATCGGGCGCCTGCCGACGGTGTCGAATAGCCGGCCCAACAGCAGCGGTCCGAGGAAGTTGCCGACCGCAAAGGCCACCAAGTAATACGGGGCGACCGTCTTGGCGACCCCAAAGAACGTGCCGAGCAGGGTCGCGTAGCCGAACAGGATCGAGTTGTAGAGGAACGCCTGGCCGATGAAGAGCGCGAGCCCGAGCACGGTCCGCTTGGGGTAGCGAGCGACGACCGTGCGGGCGATCTCGAGCAGGCTGATCGTGCGCCGCTGGCGGATCGTGATCGTTTCATCGGGCTCCTCGAGCTCGGCGCCGGTGCTCTCGGCGACCTCGCGCTCGATCTGGCGCGTGACTGCCTCGGCCTCCTGCTCGCGTCCATGGATGAAGAGCCAGCGCGGACTCTCGGGGACGTGGCGGCGAACGATCAGGATGGCGAGCCCGAGGATGAAACCGAGCCCGAAGCACACCCGCCAGCTCAGGAACGGCGAGAAGATGTTCAGCGCGGCTACCGACAGCAGCGCACCGGCCGCCGCCCCGGCCCAGTAGGTGCCGTTGATGATGATGTCGATCCGGCCGCGGTGGCGCGCGGGGATCAGCTCATCGATGGCCGAGTTGATCGCCGAATACTCGCCGCCGATCCCCATCCCGGTCACGAACCGGCACGCGAACAGAAACCATGGTGCGAACGAGAACGCGGTTGCGATGGTTGCGACGAGATAGACGCCGAGCGTGATCATGAACAGCCGCTTGCGGCCGAATCGATCGGTCAGCTGGCCGAACACGAGAGCGCCGAAGCAGGCACCGGCGACGTACATCGAGGCGGCAAGCCCGGCGATGTCGGCCTGGGCAATCTTGACGCCACTGCCCTTCGCGGCAATGGCTCCGGCGATCGAGCCGACGATCGTGACTTCGAGTCCGTCGAGGATCCAGACCGTCCCCAGCCCGACCAAAATTCTCCAGTGCCAGCGAGACCACGGTAGCCGGTCCAGCCTCGCGGGGATGTTGGTCTCAATCGTGCCCAGCGTCGCTTCCATTGCCCCGGATAGCTACCCGGTCCGCCGCCGTTTCTCCCATGCCGGACGGCGGGTAGAGCAAGCGCATCTATGCGTCGCGCAACCGGGTGGACGATCGGCTGGCTCGTGTCTGCTGCGCTCTACCTGCTGCTGATCGACATCACCGATCTGCCGGAGCTGATCGTCGGCGCCGGCGCCGCGATCCTGGCGGCCACCGGCCTCGAGCTAGCCCGCGAACAGGGCCTCGTCGGGGAGAGCATTCGGAGCGAGTGGCTGCTCCGTGCCCGTCACGCATTCGCCAAGGTCCCGCTCGACATCCTGCTGGTGTCGCTGGCCGCAATCAGGGCCCTGCTGCGCCCTGGGCGATCGCAGGGTCGCTTTAGAGCCGTCAGCTTTAGGACGCGCGAAGCGCAGCGCCGGGAAGTCGGCAAGCGCGCGCTGTCGGAGTCGCTCGGATCGTTTGCCCCCAACACGATCGTCGTCGGCGTCGACCCGGAGCGCGAGCTGATCCTCGTGCATCAGCTCTGGCCCAGCGGCGGCGGCGACGCAGTCGACGTGCTGGGGCTCGGATGAACGAGTGGGAGATCGCAGCGGCGGTACTGGCGTTCGCGCTGGTCCCCTGTCTGGTGGTGTGTCTCGTTTGCGAGGCGCCCACCGGCCTGGTTGCGCTCGAGATCGCCTCGGTGCTCGTCATCACGATCCTGATGCTGCTCTCCGAGGGCTTCCATCGCCAGCCGTTCGTCGACCTCGCGATCGTCCTTGCGCCGCTGGCGCTCATCGGTTCGCTTACCTTCGCGCGATTGATGGAGCGCCAGCTTTGAACTGGCGTATCTTCGTGGCGACCGTCCTGCTGATCGCCGGTGGGGCGCTCGAGGTTCTGGCGGTGCTCGGTCTGTGCGTGCTGCGAGACGCCTATGACCGGCTGCATTTCGTTGGGCTGGCCGGATTCGGTGCGCTGCTCGTGGCCGTCGCGATCGTGTTCAGGGAGTCGTTCTCGCTCATCGGCGACAAGGTCCTGCTGGTCGGCGTCGCGCTGGTTGTGACGGGACCGGTACTGGCCCACACCACGCTTCGCAGTCTCCTGACCAGAGAGCGCGGCGATTGGCGCCACGGCATCGGCGAGGCGGCGGAGGGCGAGGAGCAATGACCGTCCTTCAGGTCGCGGCACTGGCGGCCGTCGCCGTCGGCGGCGGGGCTGTCGTGCTGGCGCCCGACCCACTGCGCCAGGTGCTCGTGCTCGGCATCTACGGCATGTCGCTGACGGTCCTGTTCTTCGTCTTCCAGGACCCCGACGTTGCGCTGTCGGAGATCGTGGTGTCAACGGTTGGACTGCCGGTGATGGTGCTGCTCGCGCTGCGCAAGGTTCGCCGCCAGGAGAACGAGGACTCGTCGTGAGCAGGCGCGGCCGCCTGGGCCTGTTCGGTCTGGCGGGCTCGGGGTTCGCTGCCGTGCTCGTTATCGGGATGACGGGCCTGCCGCACTTCGGCGGCTACAACGGCGTCTACGGCCAGGTGATCGATGGCATCGGCGTGACCGTCCGACACGGCACGGACCTGATCACGGCCCTGAACTTCGACCTCCGCGGATTCGACACGCTCGGCGAGGAGTTCATCCTGTTCGCGTCGGTACTCGGGATCGCCCTGATTCTCCGCGACCTGCGCTCAGAACGGGAGATGCCGCACGCGGAGGAGGCCGACGAGCACCACTTCGCGGGCGCAAGTGAGGCGCTGCGGGCGCTTGCGCTCGGACTGATTCCGAGCGTCGTGGCCGTCGGCGTGTACATCGTCGTCCACGGGCAGCTGACCCCCGGCGGCGGGTTCCAGGGCGGCGTCATCCTCGCCGCCGCGCCACTCTCGATGTTCATCGCCGGTCGCTACATGCGCATGAAGGTGATCGCACCGCATCTGCTGATTGAGCTCAGTGACGCGCTCGGCGCTGCCGGCTATGCGCTCGTCGGGCTCAGCGGCCTCGTGCTTGTCGGGATCTTCTTCAAGGACCCGCTGCCGCTCGGCATCCCGGGCCATCTGCTCTCGGGCGGGCAGATGGATGTGGCCAGCGTGTGCGTGGGCCTCGAGGTGGCGGGCGCGTTCCTCGTCGCTTGGACCCAGTTCTTCGATCAGGCGATGCTGATCAGGAGCCGGCGATGAGCTTTCTGCCGTTCGCTGTCGCGGCGTGGCTGTTCGTGGCGGGCCTGTACGGCGTGGTGTCGAGCGACAACCTCGTGCGGACGATTGTGTCGCTGACCGTCGTGCAGTCCTCGACCTACGTTCTGCTGCTCGGCGTCGGGTATGCCAACGGTGGCAAGGCCGCGATCTTCGCCGACATCCCGGCGACCACGCACGCCGTCGACCCCGTCGTGCAGGTGCTGGTGCTGACGGACATAGTGATCGAGGCGACGGTGACGGGGCTGCTGCTGGCGCTCGCGGTCCAGGCGCACAAGCGCTTCGGAAGCCTGGATCCCAACGATCTGCGCGCGCTACAGGACTAATGCACATAACGGCCCTGCCGGTGTTCGTACCGCTGTTCGCCGCGGCGCTGCTCGTAGCGGTCAGGCACTTCACCCCGCGCGTGGTGAACGACGGCATTGCCATCGCCGTCGGCGTCTCAGTCGTCGCGATGTGCGCGTTGATGCTGGCCCACACCGCCCACGGCCATCCGTTCGCGTACTGGATGGGCGGCTGGCGCCCAAAGGACTCGGTTTCGATCGGCATCTCGCTGTCGGTCGACCCGATCGGCGCCGGCCTGGCCACGTTCGCGGCCTTGCTGGTGACCGCGGCGTTCGTGTACTCGTCGCGTTACTTCGAAGCCGTCGACGGGCTCTTTCACGCCCTGATGCTCGTGTTCATGGCTGCGATGGCCGGGTTCAGCCTGACCGGCGACCTGTTCAACATGGCCGTGTTCTTCGAGCTGATGGGCGCGGTCGCCTACGCGCTGACTGCGTACAAGATCGAGGAGCGGGGGCCGATCCAGGGGGCGATCAATTTCGCGATCTCCAACAGCATTGGGGCGTACGCGATCTTCACCGGGATCGGCTTGCTCTACGCCCGTACCGGCGCGCTGAACATGGCGCAGATCGGCGCGGCTCTCCACGGCCACCACGCCGATGCGCTCGTGATCGTCGCGATGTCGCTGCTGTTCGTCGGCTTTCTGACCAAGGCGGCGGCGGTGCCGCTCCATTTCTGGCTCGCCGATGCCCATGCGGTCGCGCCGGCGCCCGTGTGCGTTCTGTTCTCCGGCGTGATGGTGGAGCTCGGCATCTACGCCGTCGCACGGCTGTACTGGGCGATCTTCTCGGCGCCGCTCGCGCCCCACGCCGAGGAGCTCCGTGCGGTGCTGATCGCCTTCGGCACGCTCACCGCGCTGTGGGGCGCCGTGATGTGCTTCAGCCAGCGCCACCTCAAGCGCTTGCTTGCGTTCTCGACGATCAGCCACGTCGGCATGTTCCTGTGCGGCATCGGGCTGCTGAGCGCCAAGGGTCTCGCCGCGGTCGCGGTCTACGTCGCCGGTCACGGGCTCACGAAAGCTGCGCTGTTCATGCTGACGGGCGTACTCCTGCACCGCTTCGCGAGCATCGATGAGTTCGACTTGCACGGCAAAGGACGCGTGCTGCGATTCGCGGGCGTGCTGTTCGGCCTCGGAGGGCTCGTGCTCGCCGCGATACCGGTCGTCACGCTGTTCTTCGGAAAATCGCTGCTCGATGGCGCCGCGCTCGACGCCGGATATGCGTGGCTCCCGGCGGTGTTCGTTGTGGCCTCGGCGCTCACGGGGGGCGCGGTGCTGCGCGTCACCGGCCGGGTCTTTCTCGGCTGGGGCCCCGCGCGTCACGCGGACGACGCACAGGGGCGTGAGGCGCGCGAGGAGAAAGACGAGGAGACGGCGCCGCGCGAGCACACCCCGCCTCTGATGCTGATCGTCCCTGCTCTGCTGCTGGGTGTCGCGATCGTCATCGGTCTGATCCCGGGTGCGGTCCCGGGCATCGAGAAGGCCGGCGGCCAGTTACACGACCAGGCCGGGTATCTGCACTGGGTGCTCCAGGGCGGACCCCCACATTTCGGCCATCTCTCTACCAGTCACGTCGCCGGCTACGACTATCTCTACGGCGCCGCGGGGGCGTTGGGCGCTGTGCTCCTCGCCGCATTGGGATTGTTCGGCGGCCCGCTCAGGCGCCGCGTTCCCGATGGCGTGCTACGGCCGGCGACGGCGGCGTTGACGGGTCTGCGCGATCTTCATTCGGGACACATCGGTGACTACATCGCCTGGTGGACCGCCGGGGCCGCCACGCTCGGCGGCGCGTCGTTGATTCTGCTGCGATGAGGCGCGCGCTGGCCATCTTGCTGGCCCTGGTCTTGCTGTGCGCTTGCGGACCCACCCCGCCGCAGGCTCCCCTGCCGTACGCAAAGCGACTCGACTCGGCGACCAGTGGCATCTCCACCACGTGTGGCGAGGCTTACCAGATGGACGCTTTCCAGCAGCCGAGTCTGGCCACGCTCGAGGTGACCGCCTCCTCGAGCGTCGCCAAGCTGGTGTCCGTATATCAGCGCAATCCGAACTGGATCTATCAAGGCGAGACCGTCAGGGACATCGTTGCCGACAGCTACGCGATGCTCAGCTCCTGCGGCCTTCACGACGCGCGGGACAAGCTCAGGCGTGAGACGGCGCCGCGTTGAGCGCCTCGCGTGCCCGTGGGAGGAGCTCGTCACGGCAGAGCTCGAAGAACGCGTCCTGCTCAGGACCGATCTGCTGAATGTAGAGCTCGTCGAACCCGGCGTCCGCATAGGCGCAAATCTGCTCGATGTGGCGGTCGAGGTCGGGGCCGCAGGGCACCGCCTCGGCAAGCATTTCCTCGCTGACGAGCTCGGAGGCCTGCTCGAAGTGACGCGGTGAGGGCAAGATCTGCGCGAGCTCGCCCGGCAGCACCTCGTTCGGCCACAGCCTGTGCACCGTCTGGAGCGCGCGATCCTCATCCTCGGACCAGCACACCTTTAGCCCGCCCTGAACGAGCTTGCCGTCGCCGCCCTGGATGCGGAACCGCTTTACCGCCTCTTCGTCGGGCGCGACCGTGCAGTATCCGTCGCCGACGCGGCCAGCCAGCTCGATCGACTTCGGACCGAAGCCCGAGATGACGATCGGCGGGGGTGTCGTAGGAATGTCATAGATGCGGCAGTTCTCGACCCGGTAGTGGTATCCACGGTGGTCCTGGAACCCTCCACGCCACAGGCGTCGAATCAAATGCACGGCTTCCTCGAGCATCTCAAGCCGCTCGCTGGCGCTCGGCCAACGGTCGCCGAAGATGTGCTCGTTGAGCGCCTCTCCGCTCCCAAGACCCAGGCGAAAGCCGCCATCGAGCTGAATCGCCGCGGTCGCGGCAGCCTGCGCGATGACCGCCGGGTGGATTCTCATCGTCGGGCACGTGACCGCGGTCGTAACTGTCATGCCTTCGGCCGCCTGTGAGATCGCGCCGATCACCGACCAGACGAACGGGCTGTGGCCCTGCTCGTCGTTCCATGGGTGAAAGTGGTCGGAGATCCAGAGGCCCTCGAATCCGGCCTGCTGTGCTTTGCCGGCCAGTGCAACGAGATCACGCGGACCCCATTCCTCGCTCGATAGGAAGTAACCCAGCCGCATGTCTCTCAAGCTGCCCCCGTGCTCATGGTTGTAATCAGCGATAGCGGGTAGCCCGACATCACTGTGGGCGCATCGACGGTTGTCTCAGAGCGGGCTTCGAAATGGTCGCTCGAAGGGCCCGATTGGGATTTCTTCGAACGGCAGAAGTACATCTGGAATCCGCTGATGGACTATTGGTTCCGGATGGAGATCGGCGGCTGGGAGAAGCTGCCCGATCCGCCGGCGCTGCTCATTGGGATCCACTCCGGTGCGCCGTTGGTCTGGGACGCCTGGACGGTCGGCGTCCAGTGGTGGCGACACTTTGGCCGCTCGCGGCCGCTGCACGGCACCGCCCACGATGCGCTGATGGCCTTTCCCGTAATCGGGAGCTACTTCCGCAGGATGGGCGTGCTGCCGGCCTCGGCCGAGAGCATCACCGCGGCGCTCGACGCGGGCCGCGACGTGGCACTGTGGCCTGGCGGCGAGCGCGATTCATTGCGGCCCTGGCACATGCGCGACGAGGCGGTGCTCGCTGGGCGCAAGGGCTTCATCCGCATCGCCACACGCGCCGGCGTCCCGATCGTCCCGATCGCGACCATCGGCGGCGCCGACACGATGCCGGTCCTCGTCCGCGGACGGGGGCTCGCCAAGGCCCTGCGGCTCGACAAGCTCGCGCGGCTGAAGGTGTTCCCGATAGCGATTCAGGCCCCGTGGGGGATCTCGCCGGCGATGCTGCCTGAGATTCCCTTCCCGGCCAAGATCCGGACCGAGTTTCAGGAGCCCATCGACGTCGCGAGCGACCCCGAGCGCGCGGACGATGACGAGTACGTCAACTCCAAGTACGACGAAGTGTGCGCGTCCATCCAAGCCGGGATGAACGCGCTCACACGCCGGCGCCGCCTGCCGCTGTTCGGCTGAGGCCGCGGCGCGGGTCTTACCAGCGGCCGTACCAGCGCCGCCGGCCGACTCCAGATTCGACGCCGCCGATCAGGAAGCCGAGCACCCAGAGGATGACTGCGGCGATCAACACGAACCAAAGTACGTGGGCAGCAAACCCCAGCCCTCCGAAGATGGCGAGGATCACTAGCAGGATGATCAGGGGGACCATATGCACCTCCTTGCAGGTTTCCTTTGCCCCCTGCTACCCGGCTCGTTGACGCTTCAGACGTCGGTGAGCTCGTCCGGCGAGTCGATCAGCGTCAAACGCTGCTCGAGACCGGCGAGTTCCAGCAGCCGCTGGACCTGGCGGGGACCCTTCACGACCGCGAACCGGCGCCCGGCGTCCTCGGCGGCGCGATGGGCCTTCGCGAGCAGGCTGATGCCGGTCGAATCGATGAAGCGAAGCTTGCGTAGATCGAGGATCACGAGCTCCACGTCGGAGTCCCCGAGCCGGTTGAGCTCGGTCTCGAGGTCCGGCGCCGACGCTAGATCCAGCTCCCCGCTGACCTCGATCAGCCTCGCGCTGTTCTGATCGCGAACACTTAGCTGAAAGGCGTTTGCCACGGTCGAGGGCAGCGTATCGAGCCTGACGAGACCGAGTGGCCCGACCCATACCGAGCGCCGCGAGGACCCAAGCGAGACAAGCTCGACCGCTAGAGGCCCGTCGGCTCTAGAGGCGCCCGAGCTTCTTCTGCGGAGCGGTCAACGAGCGCGCGTGGCGGCTGATCCCCTTCCAGGGATCGCTGAGGCGCGCCACTCGCCGCTCGACGTTGGCGACGGTGAACTTGTCGGGGCGGAGGCGCGAGTCTGAAAGCTCGGACCACCGCAGCGGCGTGGCGACGGGCGCGGTCGGGCGTGGCCTGACCGCGTAAGGCGGCACCGCGGTCTGCGCGTAGCCGTTCCGGAGCACGTCGATCAGGATCCGGTTGCCGCGCTTGGCCTTGCGCGCCTCGAGTGTCAGCTCGTCCGGGTGCCGGTCCACCATCACCTCCGCGACATCGCGCGCAAAGCTCCGGACAGCTTCGAAGTCCGGGCCTCGCCTCAGCGGCACCCACACGTGGAGGCCGCGCGATCCGGTTGTCATCGCGAATGGCGCGAGCCCCAGCTGTTCGAGTAGCTCGCCGAGGTCGATCGCCGCGCGCCTCACGCGCGAAAAATCGCCGTCTGAGGGATCGAGATCGAACACAAGCCTGTCCGGCCGCCCGAGCTCGTCTTTGCGGCTCAACCAGATGTGAGGCGTGATGCACGCCTGGTTGGCCAGGTAGACGAGCGTGTCCGCGTTGGATATGACGACGTGCGTGACACTGCCGCCGCGTTTCGGGACGGTCACGCGCTCGATCCAGTCCGGGAAATGCGCCGGCGCATCCTTGTGGTAGAAGCCATGCGCCTCGACCCCGTCCGGGAATCGCTGCATGCTGATCGGCCGGCCGCCGACGTGCGGCAGCATCACCTTGGAGATCCGCTCGTAGTAGCCCGCGAGGTCGGCTTTCGTGATCCCAACGCGCGCAAACAGCACCTTGTCGGGCTTGGAGATTTTCACGCGGGTCGCTCTCTGACCACCTCGCGCGCTGGTTTGTCGTCTCGGAGGCCGAGATAGCGCGGCTGACGCAGGCGACCGTCGCGAGTCCACTCGCCGAACGCTATCTGGGCGACGAGCTCGGGCCGGACCCAGCGCACGCCCGCCGGCCTCGGCCTGACGGCATCGGCGAACGGCGACGTGTCGCGCTCGAGTCGCCTCAGCTGCGCTCCCAACGTCCTCAGCGTCTGTTGACCAAAGCCCGTGCCGACCTTGCCCGCGTAGCGGAGTCGCCCGTCATCGTAGTAACCGACGAGGAGGGCACCGAACTCGACGCGCGAGCCTTTCGGGGCAGTGAAACCGCCGACCACGAGTTCCTGCTCTGCAAGACACTTGAACTTCAGCCAGTCGCGCGAGCGGGCGTGACGGTATGAGCTTTCGGCCCGCTTGCCGATCACCCCCTCGAGCCCGCGCTCGCACGCATCTTTGAAGAGCCGCTCGCCATCGGCATTGCGGTGGTTCACGAACCGGACGGAGCCCCCGAACGAGATCGCGCGGCGCAGCAGCGACTTGCGCGCGCGCAGCGGCAGGGCCCTGGTGTCGTATCCATCGAGGTAGAGGAGGTCGAACACGTACAGGAACACCGCAACCCCGGTGCGTCGCGCCGCCTCGGGTTCGGTCAACTGCATCCGGCGCTGGAGGCGGGAAAAGCTCGTTACGCCATCCTTGAAGGCGACGACCTCGCCGTCGATCACGAAATTCCGGCAGCGCTGTGCCGCCAGCGCATCGACCACCTCTGGGTACGAGCGATTCATGTCGTGGTCGGTGCGGGATCGCAAGCGCACCTCGCTTCCGCTGCGAAATGCAAGGCAGCGCACGCCGTCGAGCTTTCGCTCGAACAACCACTCTGAATCTGAGAACGGCTCGCGCGCCAACGTCGCCTTCATCGGCTCGCGAAAGCGCGGTGGTTCGGAGCGTCGCAGCTGGCGACGCTCGGATTCAGACAGCGAGTCGAGCCCCGGGCTCATAGCGCGGGGCTCGCTCTCTGGTTAGTTCGACGCCAGGCGCTTGCGCAGATGCTCTTTGCCCTGCTCGGCTCCCTTGCGGCTCTCTCCCTGGGCACGGCGGAAGAACTCCGCCAGCTCGGAGTCGCCGTCGCGCTCTGCATCTTGGATATAGGTCTGAAGACGGAGCGCATTCGCAAGGCACTGCTCGGTGAACCAGATCAAGTTGTAGTCCTTGTCCTGGGTACCGGTGACCTGGCCGGTCTCCTGAGTGGAAGCGGACATCCGAATCTCCTCTCGTAGTGGGCGTTTTGGACCTTCTCTAAGGCGAGCTACCCGGTCGGCATAGCGCTAAGCAGCGCCGGGTAGCACTCCGAGATGAAGCTCTTGGTTTTGACAAGCGAACCGATCACGGCCGAGCACCTGAGGAGAGCGTTGGCGGATGACGTCAAGCCTCAGGAGGTTGAGGTGATGGTGGTCGCCCCGGCACTGCACGAGAGCGCCCTGCGGTTCTGGCTCTCCGATGCCGACGACGCGATCGCCCGCGCCGGAGAGGTCGGCCGCCGCACCGCCGCCGAGCTCGAAAAGGCCGGCGTCCCGGTCACCGCCGACACTGGCGAGAGCGACCCGGAGGAGGCGGTCGAGGACGCGCTGCGGACCTTCCCGGCCGACCGAGTTGTCGTTTTCATCCACCCCGAATCCGAGCGCGCCTACAAGGAGGAAATCGACGTGTCCGAGCTCGAGCGCCGGCTCGGCGTGCCCGTTGACCGGGCGACGGTCTCGGCGTGAGCTCACCAGACGTCGATCGGCCTCCCGCCCCCGTCCCTGCCCGGCCCACGGCGCGCAAGCTGCACGAAGCGGTTGAAGGCTGCCGGGCATGTGACCTGTGGGAGGGCGCGACGCAGCCCGTAATGGGCGAGGGCGCCAGTCGGGCGAGCCTGATGTTCGTCGGAGAGCAACCCGGCGATCGCGAGGACCACGAGGGCCACCCGTTCGTCGGCCCCGCCGGGCGCGTTCTCGACAACGGGCTCGAAGAAGCCGGGATCGCCCGCTCCGACGTGTACATCACAAACGCCGTCAAGCACTTTCGCTACAAGGCGCGCGGAAAGCGGCGGATCCATCAGAAGCCTGACCGCTGGCAGGTATCCGCCTGTCTGCCCTGGCTGCGCGCTGAGCTCGAAATGGTCAAGCCGGAGGCGGTCGTGCTCCTCGGCGCGACCGCCGCCCACGCGCTGGTCGGATCGGGCATCCGCATCGGCCGTGATCGCGGTCAGCCACTCGACTCGGACCTAGCCGAGCACGTGACGGTCACCGCCCACCCATCCTCGATCCTGCGAGCGGAGGACGACGAGCAGCGTCAGGAAGCGATGGCGGCGTTCGTCGCCGACCTGAAGCGGGTGTCAGCCTGGGTTTCCAAATGACGTTGACGCGAATCTCTGCGCGATCCGCGGCCCGTCACGGAGCGCTCACGAGGTAGGTCGCGCTCATGTCATAGTCGGGATGCTCGCGAGCCCCCTCCCCCATCCGCTCTCGGATGAGCCGCGGCAGCGGAAGATCGAGCCCGTGCCGCTGCGCGGACTCCTCGATCAATGAGGCGTCCTTGGCCGCCAGCGCGAGCTTGAACGACGGCTCGAAGTCGCGCTCGATGATCGCCTTGGCCTTCATCTGCAGATACGGGAGATCGAGCGGGCCGTCGCGAACCGCGTCCAGCACCAAGCGCGGGTCGAGGTCGAGACCCTCCGCGAGCGCCAGCGTCTCAGCCGCAGCCTCGACGATCGCGAGGACCCAGGTATTGGTGGCGACCTTGAGCCGCGTGCCGGCTCCCGCCTCGCCGACCCACATAGTCCGCTGACCGATCGCGTCGAAGACCGACGTCAACCGGTCCTGTAGTTCATGCGGACCCGAGGCCAGGACCACGAGCTTTCCTTCCACCGCGGGCTGAATCGTCCCGAGCACCGGCGCGTCGACGAAGTCGACGTCGCGGTCGCGGGCAAGCTCGATGCAGCGCTCGGTCCCGTTTTCGCCGATTGTGCTCATCTGGACCCACACGAGCCCGTCGGGCGACCCGTCATCGAGCGCGTCCCCCACCGAGTCCAGCACGACGTCCGCGTCGGCCAGCATCGAGATGATCACGTCTGCCCCGCCCGCAGCCTCTGCCGGGGATTCGCATATCTCAGCGCCCTCGTGTGCCAAGGGCTGCGCCTTTTCAAGCGAGCGGTTCCACGCCCGCACCGGGAAATCGGCCCGCGCCAGGTTCCGCGCGATCGGTAGACCCATCATGCCGCCGGCGCCGAGCACAGCAATCGTTTCCATGCGGAGGCTCTACCCCGCATGACGATCCCTACGCGCTCAGTCCCGGCGGCCCCTGGCTCGTTTCGGCTCCGAGCGGCGCGGGTACCTGCCGGAGAGGTGGAAACTGCCAAGGACATCGAAGAGCAGCTGGGCATCTACCTGACCGACGTACACGCGATCGAGTTTCAGGCACTCGTCCAGCTCAAGCGGGCGCCGAAGATGGCGGGCGACCCCGAGATCGCCGCCGCGTTTGAAAAGCACCTCGGCGAAACCGAGCAACACGAGCGCTTCGTCCGCGACCGGTTGGAGGCTCTGTCGTGGTCGCCGGTTCCGCAAAAGGACATTGCCGGCAAGGTAACCGGCATCGGGTTCGCGCTGTTCGCGCGCTTTCAACCGGACACACCCGGAAAGCTCGTCGCGCACGCCTTCTCCTACGAACATATGGAGCTAGCCGCGTACGACCTCCTGGGCATGCTCGCCGAGCGCGCGGGCGACGACGAGACCAAGCGCACAGCCGAGCTGATCGCCGCCGATGAGCGCGCGATGATCGACCGGCTGTCGCCGCTGTTCGATCGCGCGGTCGAGGCGTCGTTGCGCGACCTCGAGCCTGATGACCTCGGCGAGCAGCTCGATAAGTATCTCGCGGACGCTCACGCGATCGAGCAGCAGGCACTGACGCTGCTCGAGAAGAGCCCGGCACTGGCCGGCGCCGACGAGCTTGCGGAGGCGTTTGAGGACCATCTGCGCGAGACGCGGGGTCACTGCGAGCTGGTCGAGCAGCGCCTCCATGCGCGCGATGCCAAGCCGTCGACGCTCAAGGATGCGGTTCTGCGGCTCGGCGCGCTCAACTGGGGCGCGTTCTTCGGTGCTCAGCCGGACACGCCCGCGAAACTGGCGGGGTTCGCGTACGCATTCGAGCATCTCGAAGTGGCCGCGTACGAGCTGCTGGGCCGGGTCGCGCGGCGTGCCGGCGACGCGGAGACCGGCGCCATGGCCGACAGGATCCTGCTCGAGGAGCGGGCGGCTGCGGCCCGGGTCCACGCTCAGTTCGGCGCCGCGCTTGACGCCTCGCTGCAGGAGGCGGGCGTCACCACCGGCTGAGGCGGCATGTCGAGCAAACCGAAAGTTGTTGTCATCACTGGCGCCTCGGGAGGCATCGGGCGGGCCGCCGCGCGCCGATTCGGGTCCGAGGGGGCGGCTGTGGGCCTGATCGCCCGGGGTCGAGCGGGGCTCGACGCAGCGGTCCGCGAGGTACAGGAGGCCGGCGGACGGGCGCTGGCGCTACCGCTCGACGTCGCCGAGCACGATCGCGTCGACGCGGCCGCGTCAGCTGTCGAGGACGCGTTCGGTCCGATTGACGTGTGGGTCAACAACGCGATGGTGACCGTCTATGCGGAGTTCACCGAGATCGAGCCGGCGGAGTTCGTTCGCGCGACGGAGGTTACGTACCTCGGGATGGTTTGGGGCACGCGGTCCGCGCTCAAGCGAATGCTGCCGCGCGACCGTGGCGTGATAGTTCAGGTCTGCTCGGCGATGTCCTATCGCGGCATCCCACTGCAGTCTCCCTACTGCGGAGCCAAGGCAGCCTGTAAGAACTTCACCGAGAGCGTGATCACCGAGCTGTTGCACCGGCGCTCGAAGGTCAGGATCTCGATGATCCAGTTGCCCGGGGTGAACACGACCCAGTTCACGTGGGGTCGCACGAAGCTGCCCAAGCAGACGATGCCGGTGCCGCCGATCTACCAGCCGGAGATCGCCGCCGACGCGATCCACCACGCCGCGCGCCACAAGCGCCGGCAGATCTATGTCGGCATCCCGACCGTCATGAATATTCTTGGCGAGCGGGTCGCGCCGTGGTTGCTTGATCGCTATCTGGCGCGGACCTGCTTCGACTCTCAGATGACAGATCACGAGCTCGATCCAGACGGCCACGACAACCTGTTCGATCCGGTCGACGAGGACCGCGGAGCGCACGGTCCGTTCGACGAGCAGGCCCACCGCTTCAGTCCCCAGTACGAGTTCGCCAAGCATCGGGGCTTGGTGCTGGCTGGGGTTGGGGCGGCGGTTGGAGCAGGGGCGGCCGCACTCGCCAACGGACGACGCTGAGCGGGTCCGTTTTTCGGCTCAGTCGGGCGGGTAGCCGCAGGCTATGGAAGAGAGAGAACTGATAGGCAGAGATGTGATCGATCCGCACGAGGTGACCATCGGGCAGATCGAGGCGTTGTTCATCCACCGGGGTTCTGAGCGGGCGAACTGGGCGCTTGTGAAGACGAGCCCCTTTGGGGCATCGCGCTCATTCGTTCCGCTGCACGACGCTCAGGAGGACGACGGCCGGGTGCGGATCGTCTACGAGAAAGAGCACGTGAAGCGTGCGCCTGACGTCGAACCCGACGGTCAGGAGATCGATGACGACGCCGCCGAGTTGCTGCACCGTCACTACGGCCTCGAGCGGGTTACCGCGATCACCGTCCAGGAGGACGACGTCGAGCTCTCAAGAGAGACGCGCGAAGCCAAGCCGCCGGATATGAGCGACCTTCCGCCGGCCTACGATCGGCACCCGATTCCGTAGCGACGCCCCCGCAACGACCGAAGCGTCCGACGCGTGGGAGGTTGTGGTGAATAGTTCGCGATTTCTACCCACAGCCGCCTGGTGGCGGGCTTAGCCGCCCCAGCGGGCTTAGCCGGCCAGCCGCCCCGCCAACCGCGACGCGAGCGCCATGATCGTCAGGGCCGGGTTGGCCGATCCCTGCGTCGGCATCACGCTGCCATCGGCGATGAACAGGTTGGGGACGTCCCACACACGGTGGTCTGCGTCGACGACGCTCTGCTCAGCGTCGGTGCCCATCCGGCAGCCGCCGACGAGGTGGGCGTACCGGTCGATCGTGAGGATGTCCTGCGCGCCGGCGGCCTCGAGGATCTCGCGTAGCGTTTGCTTGGCGTAGGCGATGTTCTTGCGGTCGTTCTCGCACTGGCTGTAGTCCATCCGCGCGACCGCGATTCCGTTCTGGTCGGTGACTCCCGATGCGAGCGTGACTCGGTTCTCGGGTAGCGGGAGGAGCTCGGACAGCGCGCCGAGCGTGTACCAGTGGTTGTAGTCACGCATGTACTCGCGCAGTGCCTGGCCCCAGTGGCCATCGGCGAGCACATGTTCGGCCCAGCCGATCGGCAGCGGACCGACGGTCTGGACCGCGAATCCACGCGCGAAGCCCCGCGTCGGATCGGTCTCGTAGAACTGCTCGGATGAGATCTCGGGGGGCGGGGCCTTGTACATCCGCAGCTCTTCCGGGAAGCGCCCGGCGACCTGTGGGGCTCCCTGCACCATCACATAGCGGCCGACCTGATCTGAGTTGTTGCCGAGCCCGTGGGGGTGCCGTCCGCTGGTCGAGTTCAGCAGCAGGCGGGGCGTCTCGATCGAATATCCGGCGATTGCGACGGCGTCAGCGCGCTGGAAGCGTTCCTCGTCGCCGTGCAGGTAGCGGATACCGGTCACGCGGCCGGAAGACTCGTCGACCTCGATCCCGGTCGCCATGCAGCGCGAGCGGATCTCGGCGCCGTGCGCGACCGCATCCGGGACGTGGGTGACCAGCGGCGACGCCTTCGAGTTGACCTTGCACCCCTGCAGGCAGAAGCCGCGGTAGATGCAGTGGGGCCGGTTGCCAAAGCTGCCGTTGGTGATCCCGACGGGACCGACTCGCATCTCGATCCCGAGCTTCAGCGCCCCGCCCCACGCGAGCTCGGCGCCGCCCGCGACGGGATGCGCGGTGTGCGGGTAGCGATGAGGATCGCCCCAGGGCCAGTAGTCGCCTGAGACCGGGAGCTCGAGCTCCAGGCGCTCGTAATCCCGCTTGAGCTCGCGATATGAGATAGGCCAGTCCGCGGCAACACCATCAAGGGTCCGCACCTTGAAGTCCGACGGGTGAAAGCGCGGGCAATAGCCGGCGTAGTGCACCATCGAGCCGCCGACCCCGCGGCCCGAGTTGTTCTTACCGAGCTCCACCGGATCCTCTCCTCCGATGATTCGGTCGTCGGTCCAGTACAGCTCGTGCGAACCCGCCTCGTCCGAGACCCAGTCCTCATCAGGATCCCAGAACGGCCCGACCTCGAGGACGACCACCTTCCAGCCTTTGCGGGCTAGCCGCTGGGCGAGCGTCGCTCCGCCTGCGCCGGCGCCGACGATCGCGAGGTCCACCGGGTAGGCATCGTCATAGCGCGCCATCCGCTCGGTGGGAACCGCGCGGCGGTGGACGTCGAGCAGAAAGGCCGAGTCGTTATCTGGAGGACGCAGCGCGCCGCGCGCAAGCGTGCGAGCGCTCACTCGATCCCCGCCTCCCGGACCTCCTGGACCGGGTCACGCTCAGATGCCGGCTCGCCCTCCCAGCTTTCGCGCTGGCCGATACCGAAGCGCGCGTATCCGCGCGGATATGCGGGTCCACCGAATCCGATCTCGTTCCAGGCCCAGGGATGTGAGTAGAACTCGCTCAGCACCGCGCGCATCACGACGCTGAACGCGCGCGTCGGGGGCAGCTCGTCCCATACCTCGCCGTGCAGATCTCCCTCGCTGAATGCCTGGATCACGTTGCATTGGATCGACCACGGAGCGCCCGCAAACTCGCTCGCGCCGTGCTGGCGGGCGGCGGCATCGAGGCCGCCGGCGACACGTCTCCACGTTTCGCGGTCATCGGGCATGTCCGCGTAGCGGAAGCCGTCGAGCTTGCCTTCGAAGAGCTTCGCATCCACCATCTCCAGCACTGGGATCTTGGGCTCGGCATCCTGTGCCAGCACGAGGTCGCAGAAGGCTCCGAGCGTGCGGGCCTCCCGATCGTTGAAGAACCGCCGTGCAGGCACCCGTTCCACCCGCTCGATGACCACCCGTCTGGTGGCCTCGTCCCAGTGGTCGGCCTCATCGAGCACGTTGTAGTCCGGATAGCGTCCGTGCATCTGCGGGGTGACCCCGTTGCGGTGGCGTGGAAGGCGCTCGGGCGGCGGAGGCTGGCGCTCCGCGCGGCGGTTGGGCAGATGGGTCGCGGTCTCGAAACTCATCGCTCACGTCCGAATGCGGCGGCGGCCAGTCCCATCCCGCCGACCAGCGCGAGCGAGCCAGGCGCCAGCAGCGGCGGGCCCATGACGATGTTGAACATGGGCTCCTGGAACCCGCCCGGCTTGCGCGCCACGCCGCGCACGTGGGTGATCACACCGATGAGCCCGTCGAGGCAGTACAGCGCCGAGAGAACCGGCAGCCAGGTGCGAGCAGCGCGCTCGGAGCGCACGCCGGCGACACCGGCGGCCGACAGCGCCGGCGACAGTGCGATCGGCGTCCACATCCACTTGTCGCCGAACGAGCCCCGGAAGTGCTCGAAGTAGATCTCTGCGCCGAGCGGAATCGCGCTGAACGCCGTCGCGGCGGCCAGGGTGCGCTGCATGCGACCCTCGCTGACGTTGCGCCACCAGCGGCGCAAAGGGCCCTTAGACCGCATATCGCTCGGCGTCGGAGCGCTTGAGCTCGAGCCCGTTGCCCGGCCGGTCCAGGTGCGGTCTCAGCTCGCCGCCGCGAGGGCTCGCGATTCCGTCGAACATGAGCTGCTCTATCCGGGTGTGGTCGTGGAAGTACTCCAGATGCACGAGACGGCTGAGAGCGAGCGCGGGATGGAGATGGATCGCGGGTCCGCAATGGAGCGACAGCGGCACGTCGGCAGCGCGGCAGAGCCCGTCGACTCTCATCAGCTCCGTGATCCCCGCGCAGCGCGTGACGTCGGCCTGCAATACGTCGACGCTGTCGAGCATCCGCGCGAAATAGCCCACGTCGTAGCCGTACTCCCCGGCGGCGATGGCCATCCCGGCCGGCCCGCGGTCCCTCAGCACGCGCAGACCTTCGAGGTCGTCGGAGGACACGGGCTCCTCGAACCAACTGACGCCCGCGTCCTCGGAGAACCGATAGGCCAGCGCAAGTGCCTGCTTGGTTCGATAGGCGCCGTTGGCGTCCACGAACAACTCAGCGTTGGGACCGATCGCCTTGCGAGCCGACCGGACCCGTTCGGGGTCTGCATCCGGATCTGAGCCGATCTTCATCTTGACTCTGGGGATCCCTCGCTCCACCCAGCCGGCGAGCTGCTCTGCGAGACGGCTGACCGAGTACGTGGTGAACCCGCCCGAGCCGTAGATCGGCACGGTTTCGTTGACTTGGCCCAGGAGCCTGCAGAGCGGCAGCCCGAGCAACCTCGCCTTGAGGTCCCAGAGCGCGCAGTCGACGGCCGCGATCGCCATCGAGGCGATTCCGGGACGGCCGAGGTTGCGGATCTGTCCGACCATTTCGGCCCACGCCGCTTCAGGCGCCATCGCATCGCGGCTACGGACGATGCCCGCGAGCTTCGATTCGATCAGCTTCGCGGTCGAGACGTCCGCGTAGGTGTAGCCGAGGCCGGTCTCGGGACCTGCGTGGGCCTCGGCGACCACGATCGTGGTCGAGCCCCAGCGCAGAGTGCCGTCGGACTCGGGTGCGTCGGTGGGCACTTCGTACGCGGAGACCTCGAGCAGATCGACTGCGACATCGGCGGATGCGCGGACTGTGCTCATCGCCCGGGCAGGAACTCCTCGGCCTTCTGCTTGAAGGCCTGCTTGACGATCTGCCCGGCGCTCGGGTCGCCCGCCAGCAGGGCCGACGAGAGCGCCTTGGCCTGCTCGAGCGTGATGTGCGGCGGCAGGGGCGGAACCTCGGGATCGGTGATCGCCTCGATAACCACGGGCCGCTCGGCGGCCAGCGCCTCATCCCACGCCGGGCCGACCTGCTCCGGCGTCTCGACCCGGATCCCGTGGAGCCCGAGCATCTCCGCGTAAGCCGCATAGGGGAAGTCCGGGAGCTCCTGTGAGCCACGGAACTTAGGGTCGCCCGACATCGCACGCTGCTCCCAGGTCACCTGGTTCAGATCGCGGTTGTTGAGCACCAGCACGACCAATCGCTGGTCGCCCCATTGGTGACGGTACTTGGCGATCGTGATCAACTCGTTGATGCCGTTCATCTGCATCGCGCCGTCCCCAACCATGGCGATCACGGGCCGCGTGGGGTGCGCGAACTTGGCGGCGATGGCGTACGGGACCCCGGGTCCCATCGTCGCCAGCGTCCCCGACAGCGATGCCATCATCCCGGAGCGCAGCTTGACGTCGCGCGCGAACCAGTTCGCCGCTGATCCTGAGTCGGACGACAGGATCGCCCCGTCGGGCAGCCGCTTGGAGAGCTCGTAGAAGACCAGCTGCGGATTGATCGGATCCGCGGCGAGCTGGGCGCGGTGCTCGATCAGGTTCCACCACTCCTTGATCTCGCCCTCGATCTTCTCCCGCCACGAGCGATCCTCCTTGCGGTTAAGCAGCGGGAGCAGTGCGCGTAGGGTCTCCGCGGCGTCGCCGATGAGGTTGACCTCCATCGGGTAGCGGATCCCGATCATCCGGCCGTCGATGTCGATCTGGACTCCCCGCGCCTGGCCTTCCTCAGGCAGAAACTCTGAGTAGGGAAAGCTCGAGCCGACCATCAGCAACGTGTCGCAGTCCTGCATCAGCGTCCAGCTCGGGCGGGTGCCGAGGAGGCCGATCGACCCGGTCACGTATGGCTCCTCGTCGGGCAGGACCGCTTTGCCCAGCAGCGCCTTGGCGACGCCGGCACCGAGCACGTCGGCGATCGCCGCGACCTCGCTGCTGGCGCCCAGCGCTCCTTGGCCGACCAGCATCGCGACGCGCTTGCCGGCGTTGAGCACATCGGCTGCCGCGCTCAGCTGGTCGTCGTGCGGGATCACGCGCGGCGCTCGGTAGCCGGGCCCCGAATGGACCGTTCCGTGCTTGTGGGGGGGCTGCTTGACGGCCGCGGACTCCTGCACGTCGTTGGGCACGATGATTGCCGTCACGGTCCGTTCCGCGAGGGCAATCCGGAACGACCGGTCGACGAGGTGCCTGATCTGAGCCGGCTCCATCGCGATCTGCACGAACTCGTGCGCGACGTCCTTGAACAGCGTGGTCAGGTCGACCTCCTGCTGGTAGTTGCCCCCCAACCCGGCCCGCGCCTGCTGGCCCACTATCGCGACGACCGGCTGGTGGTCGAGCTTCGCGTCATAGAGCCCGTTGAGCAGATGAATCGCCCCCGGACCCGATGTCGCCATGCAGACTCCCGCCTCGCCAGTGAACTTGGCGTGGGCGCAGGCCATGAAGGCGGCCATTTCTTCGTGACGTACCTGGATGAACTCGGGTCGCTTGCCATTTGACGAGCGCTCGAACGCACCCATCAGGCCATTGATCCCGTCTCCGGGGTAGCCGAACACTCGCTTCACTCCCCATACCGAGAGCCGATCGAGGAGATGGTCGCCAACCGTGTAGCTCATGCCTCGCTGCCTTCCTGTTGCTTTCGACGAGCGGGCTACCCCGCGCGCGCGCACTGCTAACGGGCGTTTCGGCGCCACGGGGGCGGGTAGATCTAGACCGTTATGGCCAAAGATCACGGATCAAGCGTTAAGAACGACAAGCAGTACGAAGGTCTTCGCAAGAAGGGCATGAGCAAATCCCGCGCGGCGGCAATTTCGAACTCACCGGGTTCCTCCAGTCGCGGCGGCAAGAGCAGTGGCTCGAGCCAAAGCCGCAAGAGCAGCGGCAGCGGGAGCGGCGGAAACCGCGCCCAGAAGGCCGCCGCCGGCCGCAAGGGCGGCAAGAAGTCGAGCTAGCTGGCCAGCAGGTCGATCACGGCTGCTTCGAGCCGGTTTCTCACGCGGTCGCTGCGGATCTCGAGCTTGCCGATCCTCTCGAGCTCTGGGCGGATCGTCGTGCCCGCCATGTAGCGGTCGAAGACGCGTGGGTCGATATAGGACCGGCGTGCCACCGCCGGCGTATTGCCGAGTAGTTCGGCGACAGCGGCTACCGCGCGTTTGGTCTCTCGCTTGCGTGAGGTCCGCGATCCCGTATCCGCGCCGGCGAGGACCACCGCTGCCATCACAGTTGCGTTCAGCGTGCGGAAATCCTTCGCGCTGAATTCCTCCCCCAGCTCCTCCTTCAGAAGCTCGTTGACCTCTTCTGCGCGCAGGTCGCGCCAGTGCCGTCGCTCCCGATACGCGAATAGCTGCGGGCTCCCTCCGCGCCTCTGCTTGAGCGCTGCCAGGACCGCTGCGGACCGCGGGTCCTCGATCACCTGGACGTGCCGGACCCCTCCCTTGCCCAGGTAGTCGAACGAGATCGAATCGGAGCTCACGGTGACGTGCTGCTTGCCGATCGTCGTTAGCCCAAGGCCACCGTCCTCGGCGGCGTATTCCTCGCTTCCGATCCGGAACATCCCGATGTCGAGCAGCCGGACCGCAGCCGCTACCACGCGATCGTGACCCAATTCGTCGCCTCGGAGCCGCCGGGCGATGCGACGGCGAAGCCCGGGTAGCCCGGCGCCGAAGCGCAGCATGCGGTCGAACTTCTCACGGTCCCGGTGCACCCGCCAGCGCTCGTGGTAGAGGTACTGCTTGCGGCCTGCCGCATCAAAGCCGGTCGCCTGCAGATGGCCCATCGGGTCGCGGCAGATCCACACGTCCTTCCAGGCCGGCGGGATCGCGAGCGCACGAATTCGCTCCAGCGCGTCCTCGCCAAGGGAACGGCCGCGCTCATCCTCATATGAGAAGCCGCGCCCCCGCCGGATTCGCTTGATGCCCGGACTGGAACAGTCCGAGCGCCGCAATCGGCCGCTCAGCGGGTACGCCGCTTCTGGCCGACGGCGCGGATCAGCTGCGCCTTGCCCATCTTCGAGCGGCCCTCGATCCCCAGCCGAGCTGCCTCACGCCGCAACTCGGCAACCGTCATCGCCCCGGCGCCCGAGCCCGTCCCGCGCGAGGCTCCACGCTTGCGCGCCGCGGCCTTCGCGCCTTCGCGCCCGAGCGCCGTTCGGGTTCGGCTCGAAAGCTTTGAGATCGTCCGCCTCGAGCGGGCCGCCCGCTGAGCGCTCTTGACGTTCTTGCGAGCGGCCTGGCGCTGTTTTTGCGTCGCCATGATCAGCTGCTACCCGGGCGCGCAGCGGGCAAACCGCCGTGTGTGGAAGCAGCGCGCTGCGGGTAGCGACTAGCTGCATGTGGCTCTTCTGGCTCATCGGCGCGCTGATCGTCCTAGCGATCGGCGGCGGCATCTTCTTCGGCGGGGATCTTCACGATCATCCTGGTCCCGATCGCGGTGATTGCCGTGATCGGAGGCGTGCTGTATTCGGTGCTGGGGGCTGCGGCCCAGCGCAGCGCCGGCGCTGACCCGGGAGCAGATGACCGCGGCCCGGCGACGAGGACGAGCCTGCGTTCCGGGCCGAGTGCGCCCGCGCGGCCGGAGCAGCTGGCCGACGCGCGTCGCGCACGTCAGTAGGGCCGGTCCGCCGGGCAGGTGCCCGAGCTACCGGACGCGACGGTCTTCTGTCCGAGCGAACAGGGCTGCTAGCGGGTAGCCCTTCGGGATGGACGAGCTCTACCAAGCCGAATGGTGTCCGCACTCGAGTCGTGTTCGCCAGCGGCTGACCGAACTCGGGGTCTCATACGTCGCACGGCAGGTTCCGGCCGAACAGGTGGACCGGGAGGAGCTACGGCGCAAGACCGGCAGCGATGAGATCCCGGCGCTTGTGCTCGAGGACGGCACAGTGGTAAATGACAGCGCCGAGGAGATCATCTCCCATCTTGACCGCCGGTATAGCGAGCGCGCCGATGCGCGCGAGCACCGCGTCCGCGCTAGCCGCTAGCGACCGACGGAGCGGTGAATGGGAGCCGATCACGGACGCCGGCGATCTCGAACAGTCGTTGAACAGAGGGCGGCCCGGCCCAGAGTTCCAAGTCCGGAGCACCTTGCTTCTTACAGCGGCCGACCTCCGACACGATCAGCGCCAATCCGGTCGAGTCGATGAAGCTCAGCCCCTTGAGGCTGATCACGATCCGGCGCGGCGCTTCCGCGTGGATCGCGTCGAGCTCGTCGCGGACCAGCCCGGCGGTGGCCAGATCGAGCTCGCCCGCCAGCTCGACCACCGCGCAGTCATCGGAACGGCTGCTCGTAACCGTCAGCCCGGGTTCGGTCCCTTCCGGCACTGCGATATTTGCCATCTCGATTCCTCCCATACAGAACGCCTCGGGGGGAGCCATCCGAGCTGCGACGCGACCGGGGCGCCGCTTCCGTCCTGGCCTTCAAACGGGGTGACAGACATGTGACCTAGTCACCGTCCGCCGTAGGCGGATGTATACCCCTCTAGGCGGGCCGAGTCAATGGCCAAATGCCTAGGCAACCGGGTCGTTCAGCCGGTGAACCCGACACTCCCGGGCTGCGAATCCTCATGCGATGCGAGAGACCGCAACACCTGTGCGGTCTCGGCCGCGACTGCGGCGCTGTCCTCCTTTAGCTCCTCGGCGGCTTGGATTGCTTTGCTCCGCCGGTCGCGCAAGCGCGGACCGCCTGCGCGCTCCTCCGTAGAGGAGTCGTTTGCAAGCAGGAGGAACTCAACTTGGAGGTCCGCGTCGGGGTCGTTCGCGCTCATGAACGAGCGGACCTTGCGGCCGGTCAGATTCGCCACCGCCTCCGTGATCGCCTCCCCCATAGCGGCTTGAAGCTGGAGCCGCATCTCCATCACCAGCGTGTCGCCCGAGTGCGCCCGAACCGTGTGCTCCGCCCGTGTCAAGCCGCCCTCCAGCACGCACGCGACCAGGTTGTCGAACACGTAGGTGCGGACCTTTGTCGGCCCCCGGCCGGTGAACTCCTTGTGCAGGCGCCCGATGGCGTTCGAGATCTGCAGCCCCAATGAGCCGCTCTGCACCGCCTGGCCATCTGAGTCCATCGACTCCCGCACCGATCGATGCTACCGCCATTCGCGACCGCCGAAACCGGGTAGCAAGGCGCTATGCCCAGCACGCGCTACCGGGACGTGGTCGTGATCGGTGCCTCTGCCGGTGGCGTGCAGACGCTGAGCGAGCTCGTCAGCGGTCTCCCAGCCGAGTTGCCGGCCACGCTGCTCGTCACACAGCACACCTCCGCGGACTCCCCGGCGGTGTTGCCGAGCATGCTCGCCAGGGCCGGGCCACTGCCGGCGAGCCTGGCGGAAGACGGCGAGCCGATGGAGCGCGGACGGATCTATGTCGCGCCGCCCGATCATCATCTGCTTGCGGGCGATGACCGTCTGCGCGTAAGCCGTGGTCCGCGCGAGAACGGCCACCGTCCGGCGGTCGATCCTCTGTTCCGCAGTGCCGCGCGTAGCTATCGGCAACGTGTGGTCGGCGTGGTGCTGTCAGGCACGCTCGATGACGGGACCGCTGGGCTGATCGCCATCAAGTCGAGGGGCGGCGTGGCGATCGTCCAAGATCCGACGGACGCCCTGCACCGTGGTATGCCCGAAAACGCGATCGCGGGCGACCATCCGGATTACATCGTGCCGGTGGCCGAGCTCGCGGATCTGTTATGCAGGCTGGTCGAAGAGCGACTACGGCCGGCCCCATTCGCTCCGGCTCAGGCCGCCAATGCGACCGGCAACGGAGAGGCGTCCCGGATCGCGCCCAACGCCGGCGAACTGACGCGTTCGGGAGCCGAACCGGCGCCGGTGACCTGCCCCGAATGCGGAGGGCCGCTGTTCGAGCGCCACAAGGGCGGGCTGACGAGCTACCAATGCCTCGTCGGCCATCGTTACTCGGCAGCAAGCCTCGAGACCGGGCAGGCGCGCCAGCTCGAGGCCTCGTTGTGGAGCGCGGTCCGCGGCCTCTACGAGCGCGCCGAGTTGTTGCGGCGGCTCGCGCATGAACGTCGCGACGATACATCCGGGCTCGCATCCCGCTTCGACGCTCGCGCGCGTATGTGCGAGGAGCAGGCCGAAGCCGTGGTCACCGCGATACAGCAACTTGGACGCGACGCCCTCACGACGCACACGTGACCGATTAGTCGCTTCCCGTGTGGGTAGCAGACGTACTTGGGTCAAAGAACAAGATAAGGGTGAGACGATTGGCAGAACTCAACAAGCGCGACACAAAACTCGTTCAGTGGCTGAATGAGGCCCACGCCAAGGAGGCCGAGCTCGAAGCCGACTTGACGGCCCACATCGGCCTGACCGAGAAGATGTCCTACAAGAAGCGCCTTCAGCAGCATCTGAAGGAGACGCGCGAGCACAAGCGCAGAGTCAGCTCGCGCATCAAGAAACTGGGCGGCTCGCCCGACGGAGTCCCCGGTGTTCCACGGCCGGTCACCGAACTCGCCGGCAAGGCGGTCGCAGCCGCCAAGGGCCAGATCGGCGTTGCGCGTGCAGCGGCGACGGCACAACAGGAGACCCACCTCCGCAACGCGCAGGAAGAGCTCCGCGAGGAACACGTGGAGATCGCGCTCTACACACGGCTAGAGACACTGGCCGAGGAAGTGGGCGATAAGGAGACCGCGCAGCTCGCCCGAGCGATCAAGCGCGACGAGGAGCGGATGGCGAAGTTCCTGGACGCCGAGCTAAAGCGCCTGGTCAAGGAAGTCGTCCGCGCGGAGATCCCGCGCGCCGAACGCGCCCAGGGTGGCCGTCGGCGTACGACCCGACGGAAAAGCTCCAGCTCCAGCCGTCGCACGACGTCGCGGCGCACCTCCACGCGCTCGCGCCGCACCGCCGCCTCGCGCTCCTAGCTCCGCGGCTCGAGCTCTGCTAGCGCGACCGCCGCGTCGATGTGAGACAGGTGAGTGAGCGCCTGCGGGAAGTTGCCGGCCAGCTCATCAGTCGCCGGGTCGACCTCCTCGGCCAGCAGGCCGAGGTCGTTGGCCCTGGCGACGGCGGCGTCGAACACCTCGCGCGCATCGACTAGCTCGCCGGCGCGCGCGAGGCACTCGACAAGCCAGAACGAGCAGCACAAGAACGCGCTCTCGCTGCCATCCAGGCCGTCGTCCCGTCGGTAGCGGAACAGAAGGCCGTCGCCCGCTCCGAGCTCATCGCGGATCGCCTCGACGGTTCGCAGCATCCGTTCGTCGTCCCAAGCCAAGAACTCGACTCGCGGGAGCAGCAGCAGCGACGCGTCGAGTTCGGTGCGATCGAAGGCCTGCACGAACACGCCTCGTTTGCGGTCATATCCGCGCCGCTCGACAGCTCTCCGAATCTGGTCCCGGGTCTTCGCCCACCGGCGCGTGGGTGCGCGCCGCATGCATTCATCCGCGAGCTTTATCCCGCGGTCCAGCGCCGACCAGCACATGACCTTCGAGTGAACGAAGTGGTCCGGGTCTCCAGGCCATTCCCAGATCCCGTGGTCCGGGTCCGACCAGCCCCGAGTTGTGTGCTCGAGCAGCGACACCAAGAAGCGCCAGTCGTCGTCAGTCGGGGAGTGTCCACGTCGGTGCCAGCGCCAGGTCAGATTGACGAGCTCGCCGTAGGCGTCGAGCTGCCGCTGGCCCGAGGCGTCATTGCCGACTCGCACCGGAGTGGCGCCTCGATACCCGTCGAGGTCTTCCAGCTCCTCGCCTCGCAGGCGCCGCTCGCCCCCTACTCCGTAGACCACCTGCAGCTCG
Organism: uncultured Actinomycetes bacterium; assembly: GCA_963795505.1. Classification (GTDB taxonomy): domain Bacteria; phylum Actinomycetota; class Thermoleophilia; order Solirubrobacterales; family Solirubrobacteraceae; genus Palsa-465. The sequence continues at coordinate 339,298 of CAWCIB010000008.1, read as the reverse complement.
TCTGCGTGGCCGGCGGCCGAACGCACGATGAAGGACTTGAACGCGTCCGCCTCCTCCACGCACCCGAGTTCGGCGAACGCCCGCGAGCTGAAGCTCGCGTCGCGAATCCACGCGTAGCGGTAATCCCAGTTTCGCCCGGCGCGCACCGCCTCGGGCAGCGACGTTGTCGGCGCAGCGATGACCGCGCCTGTCGGTGCGTAGGTGAGCGCCTTGAGGACGATCGCCGAGCGCCGCGCAGCGGGTTCGTCGCGACTCGCGAGCCGCACCCGCTCGGTCCACTCGCGCCACCAGTGGATCGTCTCCTCCAGCCGCCGGTCGAGCGTCTCCGGATCCGGCGGATCGGCGTCCTCGATCAGCTCCGGCGGGACGTAGCGCATCGACAGCCGTACCCGCTCTCCCGCTCCGATGCGTACACGCCCGCCCAGGCTGTGGTCGGAGGCCTCCTCGAGCGCCTCGTCGCACCAGACCAGGATCGCGTCGTTGCCGCCCGTGGCGCTGTGAAGCTGAGGGCCATGGCGCCGCAGCCACGGCGTCACGTGTCCGTAGTCGAACCGCGGCGAGACCGCGAGCTCCAACTCGAGCGAGCCGCGGCGCCCCTCGATTACGCGCAACAGGTGGCAGCCGTGCGAGCGGCTCGGCGGCTTTGAGATCAGCAGGCAGTCGAGCACCGACGCCTCTGCGCCGCGTGCGCGCATGACCGTTTCCAGCACCAGCGTTCTGTCGAGATAGCTGCGCGCGCTATCCCAATCCGCTCCTGTCGGTGCGATCTTGCAAAAGCCGCCCTTGTTCCAGTCGAGCAGGCGCCCGAACGCGCTGCCGGCGTCGAAGCGCGGCAGGCAGCACCAATCGATCGAGCCCTCGCGTGAAACCAGCGCCGCGCTGTGGCAGTCACCGATCAGCGCGTAGTCGCCAATCGGCGGGTAGGGGGACTTCATAGCCCAAGAACTACCCGCGAGCGACGTTTGACGCGCAAACCCTCGGGTAGGTAGACGGTGACGATTCGAAAAGGAGGGCCAAATGAGCCTGCTCGACAAGATCATGGGACGTACGAAGAAGACCGTTGGTGAGGCCGTCGACGACCCGTCGTTGCGCCGCCAAGGCAGCCAGGAAGAGCGCAAGGGCGAGGCCAAGGACGAGCTGGCAAGCAGCCAGGAGCGCGCCGATCAGAAGGCCGAAGAGGTCGCCAACCTCGAGCGCAAGACGAACTGACGGCTGTGCCGCCGGGCGACCGGGGCGACCAACACCGAGGGGGTGATCGTTGCGGCGCGTGACGCGTCGCATCGGCTCTGCGTTGACCTGCGGGCTGCTGGCCGCCGGTTGCGGTAAGCAGTCGATCGTTTCTCCGAAGGCTCCGGTAGCGCACTCGATCTCGGTGCTGTGGTGGTGGATGCTCGCCGCCGCGGCGATCGTTTTTTTCGGTGCGGTCGGCTTGCTCGTGCTCGCGTGGTTTCGGCGCGGGATCGCCGGCCTACCGTTCGTCGGCGAGCGCGACGACATCGCCGGAGGATTGGTGCTCCTGTTCGGCGTCGGCGTCCCGATCGTGGCGCTGGTTGCACTGTTCGGGATCTCGGATGTCTACCTGATCAAGCAGAGCTCGCCGCCTGATCCACGCTCGACTCAGATGACCGTCGATGTGATCGGCCATCAGTTCTGGTGGGAGATTCGCTACCCGGGCACCGACGCGGTGACGGCCAACGAGCTCCACATCCCGGTCGACACCCGCGTGAACGTCGTCGCCACCACCGCCGACGTGATCCACAGCTTCTGGGTGCCGGAGCTCAACCGGAAGATCGACATGATCCCGGGCTACAGCAATCGGGTGCTGCTATACGCCCCCCATGCCGGGGTCTACCGCGGCCAATGCTCGCAGTTCTGCGGACTTCAGCACGCGAACATGGCGCTGTATGTGGTCGCTCAGCCGCCGGCGGCGTTCGCGACCTGGCTGCATCAGATGGCGGCGCCGGCCGTGCGCTCGCGCAGCCCCGGTGCGAGCGAGTTTCAGACCGACGCGTGCTCGAGCTGTCACCAGATCCGGGGCACGTCCGCCCGCGCCACGGTCGGGCCTGACCTCACGCACGTCGCCTCGCGGTCGACCCTTGCCGCTCTGACGATCCCCAACACTCCGGCGGAGCTGGCCGCCTGGATCACCGATCCGCAGTCGATCAAGCCCGGCTCGCGCATGCCGGACCTCGGCTTGACGCGCACGGAGGTGGCCGAGCTGGTCGCCTATCTCGAGGGCCTCCACTAATGGCCACCGTCGTCACCCCGCAGGCTGAGCCCCACGTCGAGCGCCTCGAGCGCATCTGGGGCGAACGTCACGGTCTGCTCGGCTGGCTTACGACCACGGACCACAAGCGGATCGGGCTCATGTACTTCTTCACTGCGCTGGTGTTCTTCGGCGCGGGAGGCGTCGAGGCCCTGCTGATCCGGACCCAGTTGATCGGCCCAAACCAGCACGTGCTCGGACCGGCGGCCTTCGACGAGGCATTCACGATGCACGGGGTCACGATGATCTTCCTGTTCGTGATCCCGATCTCCACGGGGGCGTTCGGGAACTATCTCGTGCCGCTGATGATCGGCGCGCGCGACATGGCGTTCCCGCGCCTCAACGCGCTCTCGTTCTGGATCTATCTCTTCTCAGGAATCTTCATCTACATCGGGCTCGCGTCCGGACACGCCCCGAACGCCGGCTGGTTCGACTACGTGCCGCTCGCCTCCAAGGCGTACAGCCCCGGCAACAACATCGACTTCTACGGCCTCGGCCTGATTTTCAACGGCATCTCGTCGACCGCGGCCGCGATCAACTTCATCGTCACGATCTTCAAGCTGCGAGCGCCGGGGATGTCGCTGAACCGCATGCCGCTGTTCTGCTACGCGTTCCTGGCCGTCTCGTTCGCGCTGCTGTTCGCGTTGCCGTCGCTGACCGCCGCGACGCTGTTCCTGGAGCTCGACCGCCAGCTCGGGTTCCACTTCTACGACGCGGCCCAGGGCGGCGATCCGTTGCTGTGGCAGAACCTGTTCTGGATCTTCGGCCACCCGGAGGTCTACATCATCATCCTGCCCGCGTTCGGGATCGCGACTTCGATCATCCCGACGTTCGTTCACCGCAGGATGGTCACGTTCCCGCTTGTGGCGCTGGCCGAGCTGATGGTCGCATTCCTCGGCTTCGGCGTCTGGGCGCACCACATGTTCACCGTCGGACTGGCGACTGTCGCGTCCGCGTACTTCGCCGCGGTCAGCCTCGTGATCGTGATTCCTTCGGCGATTCAGCTGTTCGCATGGATCACGACGATCCTGACCGGGACGCCCGACTTCAAGACGCCGCTCTTGTTCATCGTCGGGTTCATCGTGTTCTTCATCGTCGGCGGGCTGTCGGGTATCACGCTGGCGGCGATCCCATTCGATCAGCAGGTGCACGACTCCTACTACGTGATCGCGCACTTCCACTTCGTGATCTTTGGAGCGGCCGTGTTCCCGATCCTCGGCGGTATGTACTACTGGTTCCCGAAGGTCACCGGCCGCATGTACCACGAGGGGATCGGGAAGCTGAGCTTCTGGATGACGTTCGTCGGCACGACCGTCACGTTCTTTCCGATGCACATCGTCGGACTGCTCGGGATGCCGAGGCGGAACTACACCTACCCTGCCGGTCTGGGCTGGGGGTTCCTGAATGCGCTCGAGACGATCGGCTCCTACGTGCTCGCGGCGGGGCTGATCATGATCGTCGCGAACCTGCTGGTCAGCCTGCGCCGTGGGCCTGCGGCGGGTAACGACCCGTGGGGCGGCGCGACGCTCGAGTGGTCGACGAGCTCTCCCCCGCCCGCCTACAACTATCCGGTCATCCCGACCGTGTCGAGCGCGTACGCGATGTGGGACGGCGAGGACCGCGAGCTCGACAACCGGCGGCTCGAGCGCGGCGAGGGTCTGCTCGAGCGCGGACACCAGACGCCGGCCTCCTCCGTCCAGGACGCCGACTACGACGAGACGCTGTCGATGCCCCCGCATTCGCCGTGGCCATTTGTTGCGGCGCTGATGCTGGCGGGAATCTTCGCGATGCTGCTTCTGCGCCACTACGCGATCGCCGCCGGCTTTCTGTTTGCGGGAGCCCTGACCGTACTCGGGTGGCACCGCAAGGAGGTCGAGGCATGAGCACCGTCGAGGGCGCGTCAGCGGCGGTTCGTCGTCGCATCGCGCAGCCGAACGGCTGGTGGGGCATGGTGCTGTTCCTCGCGGCCGAGGTGACCCTGTTCGGGACGCTGCTGGCGACCTACTTCTACCTCGACTTCCGCTCGGCGCACTGGCCGCCGCCTCCGATCAAGCCTCCCTCGGTGGTGCTCCCGCTCGTGGCGACCGCAGTGCTGCTCGCGACGAGCTTGCCGATGTGGTTCGCGGCCCGGAGCGCGCGCGGCGAGAACCGCGGCGCGACCGTGTGGCTGATCGTGCTGGCGCTCGTCGTGCAGTGCTGCTACCTGGCCGGTCAGATCCTCCTTTTCCGCCACGACCTGCGCCAGTTCGTCCCCAACCAGAGCGCGTACGGGTCGATCTACTTCACGATCCTCGGGATACATCACGCCCACGTGGCGCTCGGCATCCTGCTCGACCTCGGCGTCCTGTGGCCGCTCGTAAGTCGCGGGCTTGACAACTACTGGCTGATCGGGGTCCGCGCGCTGGCCCTGTACTGGTACGTGGTCGGTGGGCTCGGCGTGCTCGTAGTACTGACCCAGCTCTCGCCGTCGCTATGAGGTCGAACTCGCTGCTCTGGTTCGGGGTGCTCGGCGGCCCGGTTGCCTGGGCGATCCAGTTCGTCTCCGGTTACGCGTTCGCGCTCGCCCAGTGCGACCAGCCGGTATCGCGCTGGCAGATACCGGTGCACGGGTGGGACATCGCGCTCGCGGCGGCCGCGGCAGTGATCGCCATCTCAGCCGAGCTGGTATCGCTGCGAATCTTCCGCGCGACCAGGGACGCCGGCAGCGCGCCACCCGCGGGCCGCTTTCACTTCCTCTCGACCGTCGGGCTGACCGTCAACCCGCTCGCATTGGCGATCATCGTGATGACCGGTATCGGCGTGCCGCTGCTGACCGTCTGCCAGCAGTCATGAGAAGGATCGCCTCGATAGCCGGAGCGATCGTGCTCCTCGCCGCGGCCGTCGCATATGCCCAGCCGCAGTCCGGAATCGTTAGGCCGACGACCGAGCCATCGACCCCGAGCGTCGAGCTCGGCGCTGAGCTCTACGCGGGTAACTGCGCGAGCTGCCACGGCATCGCCGGATCCGGTGTCGCCCAGGCGCGGCCGGCGGCGGGCGCGATCTTGGGACAAGGGCCGCCGCTGCGCGGCGTCGGCGCGCTGGCGCCTGACTTCTATCTGCGCACGGGCTACATGCCTTTGTCGAGTCCCCGCGATCAGCCCGGGCCCGACCGCGTGCTGTTCACCGCGACCGAGATCCGCTCGATTGTCGATTACGTCTCCTCGCTCGGCCGCGGCCCCGCGATCCCACACGTGGATCCGACCGCGGGCAGCCTGTCCGAAGGACTCTCGCTCTTTACGCGTAATTGCGCGGGCTGCCATCAGGTGCTGGCGCGCGGCGGGTTCGTCACCGGCGCGCTGGTCCCGCCTCTCCAGGGCGTCAACGCGACCCAGATCGCCGAGGCCGTGCGGATCGGCCCCTACCTGATGCCCCGTTTCTCCAGCAACCAGATCTCGGACGCCCAGCTGAACTCGATCGTTCGCTACGTGCTGTGGACGCGGCATCCGTCGAACCGGGGTGGCTGGGGGATCGGCAATATCGGTCCGATCCCCGAGGGGCTCGTCGCGTGGTGGATCGCTATGCCGCTCCTGCTGCTCGCGTGCCTGATCGTCGGAAGGAGGCTGCGCGCATGAGACCGTGGCGGTGGCTGGTCGCGCTCGGAACCTTGTTGTTCGGCCGTTTGATCCGCCGTCGCTCGGCGGACGTCGAGGAGGAGCCGCGGCCCGCCGGCCGCGGCGCGGAGCTCGCAGTCGTCGCCCTGCTGATGCTCGCCGCACTGTGGGCGATCGGCTTCGTCGTCGTCTACGCCGCGTTCAGTCCGCGCGACCTGCCAAACGAGCTGCTCGGCATCTGTCTGGGGATGTCGCTCGCGTCGATCGGCGCGGCGCTGGTGGTGGTCGCAAAGCGGCTCGTCCCGGGCGAGGAGCTCGAGGAGGACTATCCGCCCGACGAGCATCCCGAGGAGCAGAGCGAGATCGCACAGGCGGTCCGCGAGTCCGGCTCGCTGATCACCCGCAAGCGCCTGTTGATCGGGGCGGGCACCGCGGCCGGCGGGGCGCTCGGGCTGGCGGCCCTGACGCCGGCGTTGTCGGTCGGCCCGCTGCTGGACACCGGCCCACTCGACCGGACTCCCTGGCGCCGAGGCGTACGGCTCGTGGACGAGCAGGGGCGCCCGATCCGCGCGGCCCAGCTCGAACAGGAGTCGTTCTACACGGCCTTCCCCGAAGGCGCTCACCAAGAGGACATCGGCTCTCCGCTCGTGCTCGTGCGGCTCGACCCGTCCAAGCTGAAGCTCCCGCCCGAGCGCGCGGACTGGGCGCCGGACGGGATCGTCGCGTACTCAAAGATCTGCACCCACGCCGGCTGCGCAATCGCGCTCTATCGCAAGCCGACGTTCCCGGTAATCGAACCCCACGATGCGCTCGTCTGCCCATGTCACTACTCGACGTTTGATCCGTTCACCGGCGGGACCGTGATCTACGGCCCAGCCGGGCGGCCGCTCCCCCAGCTGCCGCTCGAGGTCGACGCCGCCGGCGAGCTGCGCGCCGCGGGCAACTTCTCGGGGCGCGTCGGCCCGTCGTGGTGGAACGTCCAGGCGCCGCCCACATGAGCGACCCGATAGCGGATCCGGTCCGCTTCATCGACCAGCGCACCGCCTCCGCGCCGCTGCTGCGCAAGGCGATGGGCTACCTGTTTCCCGACCATTGGTCGTTCCTGCTCGGCGAGGTCGCTCTGTACGCGTTCCTGGTGCTGATCGGGACGGGCATCTACCTGACGCTGTTCTTCGACCCGAGCACCGCCAAGACCGTCTACCACGGTGCCTACACGCCGCTCGACGGCCAGACGATGAGCGCGGCCTACAAGTCGGTGATCGACATCTCGTTCACCTACAAGGCCGGGCTCCTGATCCGCCAGACCCACCACTGGGCGGCCGACGTATTCGTCGCCTCGATCGTGCTTCACCTGATGCGGGTGTTCTTCACGGGCGCGTACCGAAAGCCGCGCGAGTTGACATGGCTGATCGGGCTCGTCCTGCTGTTCACCTCGCTGCTCGAGGGCTATCTCGGCTACTCGCTGGTCGATGACCTGCTCTCGGGGATGGGGCTTGCGATCGGCTATGGGGTCGGGCTGTCGCTGCCGCTCATCGGCGGGCCGCTGACGCTCGCGATCTTCGGGGCGCCGTTCCCGGGCAAGCCCGAGCTGTGGTCGCGCATGTTCATCGCCCACGTGCTGTTGATCCCGATCCTGCTGGCGACGCTGATCGGCTTCCATCTCGTGCTCGTCGCCGCGCGCCACCACACTCAGTTCCGCGAGACCAAACGCCATTCGGAGCGCCGCATCGTCGGCCTGCCGATGTTCCCCTCCTACGTGCCGCGCTCGCTTGCGCTGATGTTCTTCGTGGCCGCGGTGCTGTTCTTGCTGGGCGGGCTTGTGCAGATCAATCCGGTATGGCAATGGGGGCCGTTCGAGCCGTGGCTCGGGACCAACGGTGCACAACCCGACTGGTATCTCGGCTGGCTGATCGGAGCGCTGCGGCTGATGCCGAGCTTCGATCTGACGATCGGGCATTACACGCTGGTCCCGAACCCATTCTGGGGTGGCGTGCTGTTCCCCCTCATCGTGCTCGCCGTACTCGCGGTATTTCCGTGGGTCGAGCGCAAGCTGACCGGCGACCACCGAGTTCACAATCTGATCCAGCTCCCGCGCTACGCGCCCAATCGCACCGCATTTGGGACGGCATTCCTAACGTGGGTGTTCCTGATCTTCCTGTTCGGCTCGGCCGACCGGATCTTCGTGCTCTGGGGCCTGTCCTACAACACCCAGCTGTACATCTTCCGGATCGGGATCTGGGTCCTGCCGGCCGCGCTCTTCCTCATCGTTCGGCGGGTGTGCCGCGAGCGCCAGCAGGCCGACCGCATCGAGGAGATCCGTGAGGCCGCCGAGGATGAAGCTCGCGAACGCGAGACCGTAAGCGCCCCCGCGTAGGAGCGGTACGCTACACGCAGCTGTGACGGCTGTCGGTTCTCTGAGCGAGTGGATCGTGCGCTGCGCGCCGCTGCTCGACGCGCTCGGCGAGGCTGTGACGCTGCGCGGCACCGACAACGAGCTTCAGTTCGCCAACCGCGCCGCGCTTGAGCTGTTCGGGGTCGGCTCGCTCGAGGAGCTGCGCATGCGCACCGGCGAATCGACGCTAGCCGGGTTCGTGCTCGCCGACGAGCACGGTGCTCCGGTAGGTGTCGAGCGCCCCCTTCCCCCGGCGGATGCCGTCGAGAGCGAACCGGCACGTCCTTTGCTCGTGCAGGTCGTGGACCGGCCGAGCGGTGAGCTGCGCTGGTGGCGCTTCAACTCCAGCCCAGTGCACGACGAGGACGGCGAGCTGATCGGCAGCGTCACGGTCGTCGAGGACTTGACGGCACTGAAGACCGCCGAATCGCGCACGCACATGCTTGCCGAATCGGGTCGGCTGCTCGTCTCCTCGCTGGACTACGAGCAGACGCTTCACAACGTGGCGGCGCTCGCCGTCCCAGAGCTCGCCGACTGGTGCGTGGTGGACCTCGTCAATGAGAACGGCAAGCCGCGACGAGTCGCTGTTGCCCCGTCTGGCAGCGACGTGGCCGAGGCCGCCAAAGCCCTGACAGCGTTCCGGGCTCCGGACGTCGACCCCGATCATGGGCTGCGTCATGTCCTGCGCACCGGAGAATCGGTGCTCTACCGGCGCGTGTCGAGCGCCCAGCTCGCGCGCTGGGCAAGCTCGGCGGAGCAGCTGCGGGTGCTGCAAGGACTCGGTGTTCGCTCGGTCTTGATCGCTCCGCTGCGCGTGCCCGGCCGGACGATCGGAGCGATGACCTTCCTGACCGCATCGTCCGGGCGGTTCCTCGGGCCCGACGACAAGGAGCTGGCCGAGCAACTTGGCCGTCGGGCGGCGGTGGCGGTCGAGAACGCGCGCCTGCACTCGCGCTTGGCCGACGTGGCCGAGACGCTCGAGCGCAGCCTGCTCCCGGGCGAGCTGCCCGAGTGCCCCGGTTGGGATGCGGCGTGTCTTTACCGCCCAGCGTCCAGCGAATGGCGGATCGATATCGGGGGCGACTTCTTTGAGCTCTTCTCGGCCGGCGGTCGTTGGTACGCGATCGTCGGCGACATCGAAGGAAAGGGCGTGACCGCGGCGAGTATGACCGCCTTGCTGCGCTACGGCAGCCGCTTCGCCGCCGGCGCGCTGCGCCAGCCCGCATCGATTCTCTCCCGGCTCGATGAGGTCCTGCGCGAGCATCCACGCGAGGCGACCTGTACCGCGCTGTTCGCGCGCCTCGAGTCGGACGGTGTGGTGCTCGCATCGGCCGGGCATCCACCGGCGCTGATCGCGTCCGCGCGAGGGGAAGTCGTCGAGCTGCCGGCGCCGGGTCCGCTGCTCGGTGCCTTCGAGGATGCGCGCTGGCCACAGGAGAAGCACCCGATGGCCGCGGGCGATCTTCTACTGCTCTACACCGACGGCGTCACAGCGGCGCTCGGCACCGGGCGCGTCGGCCGCGACAGGCTGCGCGCGCTACTGGCCGACCAAGCCGGCCGGGCACCCAGCGAGGTCGTCGCGAAACTGGACGCGACGCTGCAGCAGCGCCACCCCGATGGGCGCGTCGACGACGTTGCGGCGCTCGTCCTCGCTCGGGCCTAGGCGTCGCGCTCGTCAGCGTTGCCCGGAAGCCAGCTCCCGCAGCCGGTCGAGTGAGTGGCGCAGAATCCGCGAGACCTGCATCTGCGAGACGCCGATCTTCTCGGCGATCTGCGTCTGGGTCAGGTCTTCGACGAACCGTAGCTCGAGCACCTGGCGCTCCTGGAGCGGCAGCGCCTTCGCTACCGAGGCGATCGTGAGGCCGTCTTCGATCAACTCGAAGCGGGCGTCGTGCTCGCCGAACGCCGCCGACAGCGGCGCGCTCGAGCCGTCATCGTCCGGGTGCGGAGCGTCGAGCGATACCGCGTGGTGCGCACCGGCCGTCTCGAGCGCCTCGAGCACCTCCTCAATCGACAGCTCGAGGTATTCGGCCAGCTCCGGCACGGTTGGCGGGCGACCGGCGCGGGCGCTCAGCTTCTGCTGGGCGTCCTCGACTTTCAGCGCCCGCTCCTGCGCGCCGCGCGGGACGTGAACCGACCAGCCGAGATCGCGGAAATAGCGCTTCAGCTCACCGAGGATCGTCGGAACGGCGAACGACGAGAACGCCGTCCCTCGATCTGGCTCGAAGCGGTCGACTGCCTTAACGAGCCCCAGACTCGCGACCTGAAGCAGGTCGTCGTACGGCTCGTGGGCGCCGCGATAACGGTGCGCGAGCTTGCGCGCGAGCGGCAGAAAGCGCTCGACGAGCTCGTCGCGCGCGCTGCGATCCTGGAGCTCGCGCCAGCGCTTGAAGAGCTCGCGTGATTCGAGCGTCTTCAGGCCGCGTGGCACGTCGGGGACGCGCTTGCGCTTACGTGCTGCCCCCCTGGTCGTCTGCGCCCCATCGCTGGTGCGCTGCATGGTTAAGACATATCAGGTTTGGCTCGGGATTGTGAGGCCAAATGTCAGAATCCTGACGATCCCTAAACATGCGCCGGCTCGCGGGCACCGCTCTGATCGGCGCCTTGCTTGGCGGCCTCGGCCTGAATCAGCTGCCTGTTGACGTGGTCCCAATCGAGGTTGCGGAAGAACGCCTCGACGTATTCCTTGCGCCCGTCGGGCGTGGCCCCGTAGTCGCGTACGTAAGCATGCTCGTATACGTCGATCGCGAGCACCGGGGTCATGTTGTAGACGGCCCACAGGTTCTGGGTGTCCATGATGTAGTTGAACAGCGACCCGTCGTTGAGGTCGTAACCGACCATCACCCAGCCGCGCGCCGCCGATGCGGCCTTGCGAATGGCCTTCTGCCATTCCTCGAGACCCCCGTGGAACTCGGACTCGATCAGCTCGGCGAAGCGCCCGTTGGGCTCGCCGCCCTCGCCGCCGAGGTGGCCGAAGTAGAGATCGTGGTTCTTGTACCCCAGAAGCGCGAATGTGTAGTCCACCGACACGGCCCGCAGCTGCGAGTAGACCTGGTTGCCCTCGATCTCCGAGTAGTCGAACTCGTTGAGAAGCTTGCGGCACTCGTTGGCCTTCTTCGCGTAGCCCTCATAGAGCTTGAAGTGGTCCTCCATCGTCTGACGCGAGATTCCGTCGAGGTCCTTCTCGAACGCGGGCCAGTTGCGCGTCTTCAGCTCATCCCACGGCATGCGACCTCCCTTTCGAATTGTTTGCCTTCGGTGCTCTACCCCAGGCGGGGCTTATGAAACCCGGGCGCCCCGCAGCGCCGGCAGCACTTCGTCTCCGTAGACGGCGATGGCGCCGCGGGGATCGCGGCCGGACGCGTTCGCCAGCGCGACGATCGTCGCCCCCATCCGTTCGGCCTCGCGCGTCGCGTCGGCATGCACCTCGGGATCGGATGAGATCGTGATCTGCTCGCGCAGATCGTCGTCCGAGAGCTGGCGCTCGGCGTGCTCCTGCATCGCGCGTGGGTCGTGCCAGTCCTCTGTGTAGAACTCCGGCGGCTGGGCCGCCTTCCATACGCGCGCGCCTTCGAGCGCCGCGCGGTCATCCGGCCCCCAGGAGAAGATCGTCTGAAGCACGATCTCGCCCGGCTTGCGGCCGTGGTCTTCGCAGGCCGAACGATAGGCGTCGATGACGCCGGGCGCCTGGTCAGGGTCGGCGAGCGTCCACAGCCCATCGCCCCAGCGAGCGGCGACCCCAGCCGCCTCGGGCCCGAACGCCGAGACGTAGATCGGCGGTCGCCGCCGCGGACGCGTGTGCAGGTAAGCGCCCTTGGCACGGAAATGGCCGTTGCTCGAGTCGATGCGCTTGCCATCGAAGAGCGCGTGGATCAGCTCGAGTGCCTCTTCCATGCGCTCGATCTGCTCGGGGACCGACGGCCAGTTGTCGCCCGCCGGTACCTCGTTGAGCGCCTCGCCCGACCCAAAGCCGAGAAATGGCCGACCGCTGAACAGGATCTCGAGCGTCGCCCACGCCTGGGCGATCTCGACGGGGTGGTAGCGCGCACCAGCGGGCGTCACGGCTGTGCCGATCGGGACGCGGTCCGTCAGCTCGCCGAGTGCACCCAGCCATACCCATGCATGGCCTGAGTTGCCGGGCTCCCACCACGGCTGGAGATGATCCGAGCAGGCGATGCCGTCGAACCCCTCGCGCTCGGCCTGTGTTGCGTGCTGGAGCAGCTGATCCGGAGGGAACTGCTCGTGCAGCGCGCCGTAGTAATAGGTCGCCATGTTCTGCGGCTACCCGAGTGCTGTGGGATGAAACTCTGGCTGTGCGGGCCGGCGGTCAGCGGCGGATCACGATCGGCGTTCCAAGCGGCACGTTATAGATGAGCCAATGGGCCTCGTCCGCCGTTACGCGCAGGCAACCGTGGCTGTCCGGCTGGCCGATCGATTGCGTCTCGGGCGTGGCGTGGATCGCGATCCGGTTGCCACCCGTCCAGCCCGGGATCGCATGCGGGGCGGTCGCCGAGAGCGCAAGGATGCAGCAGCCGTACGGACCGCCTGGGTCGCCCGTCGTGAGGCGGTCGGTGACCGCGAACCGTCCGGTGGGCGTCGGTGCCCAGGCCGCCCCGATCGCGACCGAGTAGCGCTTGATCGCCCGCCCGGCGAAGAGCACGGTCAGGCTCCGCCCGGAGAGCGAGGCTTGCAGTGAATATGGGACCCGGTCGAGGCCCAGCGCGGTGCGCGGGATCCAGCCGACGCGCCCGTTGCCTGCGAACGGACTCAGCACGCCGAGCCAGCGCAATCGCACCCTCACCACCGCCAGCACGTCCGGCGATCCGAACTGATCCCGGGGGCCGATATGGGTGATCGTGCGACCGGTGGGCGCCGAGAGCATGACGGTCGGCTCGAGGATCTGCCCAACGAGTGCGCCGGGCCCGGGCGGAATCGGGAGCGGCTGGTTGGTCACGCGAACGGGGACGAACCGATCGCCGCCGGAGAGCACTGTCGAGCGCGCACACCCCGCCACGGCGATCGCGACCGCGATCGCTGCCCACACCCTTCGCCTCATGCCCACCGATCGTAGACCTAGCGTGGCGGCGGCGCGGCGGTTACGGACGGATCCACTAGTCGTGTATGTGGAACGGCAGGACCGCAATCACCACGTCGGTGCGCGCCGTCAGCACGGCCTCGAGCAGCCGCCCGCGCTGGTTGTGCAGGATCTCGTGCCGGCGCTTGGAGGGGATGATCTCGGGGATCAGGACCGTGATCGTCGCGTCCTCGTCCTCGATCGATTGGATGTAGCGAAGCACCGTGCGAATCAGCGAGCGGTGCGGGTCAAGCAGCACTTCGAGCGGAACCCCCGACTTCCACTGATCCCAATTGTGCGTGATCTCGGCGCACTCGTCCTCGTCGCCGGCTACCGCGACTGCGACGACCGTCTCGCCGAGCGACAGGGCTGCGCTGATCGCCTTTTGCGTGAGCAGGTTGACGGTCGAGCTCGGGACGATCACGATGCTCTCCCGCTTGTGCGGCGGTGGGGGTGTCTTGCCGAGCTTGAGCTCGGATGCCACCCTGGCGTAATAGCCCTCGATCCGCGCGAACAGCACGATCAAACTCGGGATCGCGATCGCGACCACCCACGCGCCCGCGGTGAACTTCGTCAACAGCGCGACTACGACCGCGAGCGCGGTCAGTGAAGCGCCCAGCCCGTTGAGCGCGGCGCGCCAGCGCCACTTCGGGGGCCGGTCTCCCACCCAATGGCGCACGAGCCCAACCTGGCTGATCGTGAAGCCGACGAACACTCCGATCGTGAACAGCGGGATCAGCTTCTGGATCTGCGCCGAGACCGCGAGCAGAAGCAGCGCCGACAGGGCTGCCAGCACGACGATTCCGTAGCGGTAGACCGGCCGCTCGGCGCGCAGATAGAACGTGTGCGGCAGACGGTGGTCCTTGGCTAGCAGGCTCATGAGCACGGGCAGCCCGCCGAAGCTCGTGTTCGCGGCTAGACCAAGCACGATCGCCGTCGACAGGTTGGCAATGTAGAACGCGGCACCCTTGCCGAATGCTCCCGCCGTCACCTGGGCGAGGATCGTGACGTTGCCGCGCGGCACGACGTTGTGGACCCGGACGAGCACTGTCAGCCCGATCAGCATCACGCCGAGGAGGGCGCCGAGCGCCAACTCGGTGCGTTGCGCCGTGCGCACTCGCGACTGTCGGAACGCCGGGACGCTGTTGGCGATCGCTTCGACTCCGGTGATAGCGGTCGCGCCGTTCGCGAACGCTTTGAGGAGCAGGAGCACCGTCACCGTGCCCCCGATCGGAAACGTTTCCTTGGTACCGATCACCGCCGCCGGGTGGGGATGGAACGCTCCGACCGCGATCACGCCCAGGGTGGAAATCACGAACAACGCGGCCGGCAGCATCAGGAGCTTGGCCGACTCGGAGATCCCGAACAAGTTGACGGTGGTCAGTACCACGAGACCGCCCAGCGAGACGGGCAGCAGGTGGTGCGAGAGGGCGGGAAACACGCTCCCGAGACTCGCGGCGCCCGCTGCCAGGCTGACTGCGACCGTGAGCACGTAGTCGACGACCAGCGACGCGGCGGCGAGCATCGCCGGCCACCGGCCCAGATAGGCCTTGCCGACCGCATAAGCCCCGCCGCCCTCCGGATGCGCCGCGATCACCTGCGTGTAGGAGAAGATCAGGATCACGAGGATCGCCGCGATCACGAGCATGATCGGAAGGGCCCACTTGGCCCCGGCGGCCCCGACGGTCACGAGGACCACGATCGCGGCCTCGGGGCCGTACGCAACGCTCGAAATCGCGTCCAGGCTCAGCGCTGAGAGGCCACCGAGCACCCCGAGCTCGTGGCCCGGATCCGCATGCTTGCCCGCCCGGCGCCTCGGCCGCCAGCGCAGCGTGTCGATCTCCGCCTCGGCCCGCACGGACTCTTCGCTCACGGCAGCACTCTCGCACGTTTAGCTGATTGGCTCGGGCGGGCCGTGGCTAGCATCGAGACTCGTGCTCAGCCACCGCCGCCGACTTCTGATCCTGGGCATCTGCTGCATGAGCCTGCTGATCGTTGGGCTCGACACGACGATCGTCAATGTCGCGCTTCCCTCGCTGCGCAGAGAGCTGCATGCGTCAGTCGACGGCCTCCAGTGGACGATCGATGCCTACACCCTGGTGCTCGCGAGCCTGCTCGTGCTCGCAGGCTCGACGGCCGATCGCCTCGGCCGGCGACGGGTGTTCAAGCTGGGTCTCGTCGTGTTCTCGCTCGGCTCGTTGCTGTGCGGGGTCGCCCCGAGCCTCGGCTGGCTGATCGCGTTTCGGGTGCTCCAGGCGATCGGCGGCTCGATGCTCAATCCGGTCGCGATGTCGATCGTCCGCAACGTGTTCGAGGACCCGCGCGAGCGGGCGATGGCGATCGGGGTATGGGGCGGCGTGTTCGGGCTCAGCATGGCCCTTGGTCCCGTGCTCGGCGGCGCGCTCGTCGATGCCTCGAGCTGGCGGCTGGTGTTCTTCGTCAACGTGCCGATCGGCTTGGCCGCGATCGTCCTGACGACGCTGTTCGTTCCGGAGTCTCGTTCGGATCGGCCGCGTCGGCTGGATCCCGCCGGACAGGTCCTGGTGATCGCGGCGCTCGCGACGCTCACCTACGCGATCATCGAGGGTCCGCGCAGCGGCTGGACATCGCCCGAGATCATCACCCTGTTCAGCGTGTCGGCGGCTTCGTGGCTGACGCTCGTTCTGTACGAGCTGCGCCGGGCCGAGCCGCTGCTCGAGCTGCGCTTCTTCCGCAGCGCGCCGTTCTCGGGCGCGAGTGCGATCGCCGTCCTCGCGTTCGCCGCGTTGGGCGGCTTCCTCTTCCTGAACACGCTCTACCTCCAGGAGGTGCGCGGCCTGAGCCCGCTGCATGCCGGGCTCTACATGCTCCCGATGGCCGGCATGCTGCTCGTGTTTGCGCCGCTGTCCGGCAGGTTGGTCGGCCGGGTCGGGTCGCGGCCGTCGCTGGTGCTCGGCGCCGGCGGGCTGATCGTCTCCGCCGTGATGCTGACTCGGCTGAGTCCGACCACGCCGACCGCATACCTGCTGGCGTCCTACTTTCTGGCCGGCATCGGCACCGGGCTCCTCAACCCGCCGATCACGAACACCGCCGTGACCGGGATGCCGCCATCGCAGGCGGGCGTTGCGTCGGCGATTGCGTCGACCAGCCGTCAGGTCGGGATGACGCTCGGCGTCGCCGTGATCGGCGCGATCGCCGGCGGCGGGCTGGCCGGCTCAATCGGACGTGGCTTCGCATCCGACACTCACCCGGCGTGGTGGGTGATCACCGGCTTCGGTGCAGCGATCCTGGTGCTCGGGGTGCTGACAACGACTCGTTGGGCGGATGAGACCGCCGAGCGAACGGCGGACCAGTTCTCCGAGCAGCCGTCAGAGCTGGCTGCCGCCTGAGCGGCGTGCAGCCCTCTGCGGGGCGGCTGCGGCGCGACGTTTTATCCTCGTGGGCGTGCCCGTCGCACCGGTACGCACCCCCAACGTGCACCCGCGCTGCTTTCCGCGCCGCAGCGACGACGGCTATGAGGAGGTCTGCCACATCGTCACCGACGAGGACCCCGACACCGCTCTGTGCGGCAAGGACGTCACGGGCTACCCATGGAACCCGCCGTGGCCTCGCTGCGAGGCCTGTCTGGCGGTCGCCCGCGGCGAGATGAACTAAGCGCCGTACGTTTCCGTCGCCGCGAGCCGGAGAAGCTGGCCCAGCTGTGAGGGGCTCCCCGACAAGACGCAGGTGTGTCCGCTGCGGAGCCAGGTGACTACGGCGCGCCCGCGCTCCTGGAAGCTCCACAGCTGCGCTCCATCCCAGGCGCTCTCGTGGCTACGCGTGCCAATCGATAGCGGTCGCCCTGAGACGATCGTGTACGCGATTTCATTCTGTCCGCGCGCGTAGAACACGGTTGTCGCGGTGTGCCCGGAGATGCCGTCGCTACGGGAGCCAAATGCCGTGAAGCCAAAGCGCTGCGTCCAGTCGGGGAAGGACAGGCCATTGGCGAAGGGCCACGCAAGCTTGCCGGCGTGACCGGCGCCGGCCGGCATGACCGGCGCGCGCACCGCGAGCGTGGCAGCCGACGCGACGGTCGGGGCGCTCGCGGGGCCGCCCGCCAGCAGGATCACGGCGGCCGCAGCCATCGCACCGACGGCGGCCGTCGCGGTTCCCCAAACACCTCGGCGGGCCACTGGGCGGCGCCGCGGGTCGCGCGCCAGCTCGAGCCGGGCCCGCAGCGAACTGGGAGCGTGCTCCTCGCTGGCTTGGGCGATCGCGTGTAGCGCGCTGCGCTGCGCGGCGATGTCGGCCTGGAGCTCTGACGAGCTCGCGACCGCACGCTCGACCCGCGCCCGGCGTGCACCGGACAGCGACCCGTCGGCGAGTGCGGCGAGCTCGCGCTCGGTTGGTTTGCGGTTACTTCTGAATCCGTTCATGGTCCTCACCTTTTAAGACCCCTGAAGCGTCATTGTCCTTCCCTTTGAGCGCCTGCGCCAGCCGCAGTCGTCCGCGGTGTAGCCGGGTCGTGATCGTGGCCTCGCGGACGTGGAGCGCATGGGCGGCCTCACGGTAGGAGAGGCCGAGCAGGTCGATCGCCACAAGCGCGTCCCTGAAGCTCTCGGGGAGCTCGGCGATGGTGTGGTAGAGCTCGCTCGCCTCGAGCGCATCGTGTGGCGAGGGCGACGCGCGATCCTCGACCAGGTCCAGATCGTCGGGAAGCGGATCTGGGCGCAGGCGACGGCCGGCCGCACGGTGCATCGAGAAGTGCGTGTTGCGCAGGACCCGCAGCAGGTAGCCGAGGTCGTCGTCGTTGCGCAGCAGCCGCGGCTTCTTGAGCACGCGAGCGAAGGTCTCCTGCACCAGGTCCTCTGCGTCCTGGCGCGAGCCGCACAAGCCCCAGGCCGCGCGGTACAGGCGGTCCAGATGATCCCCTAGCTGCTCGGGGTTGAGCGTGCGCAGTATCGGCACAGTCCCGGGCCGACCATAACTTGTCGCAGCCGCCATTGATGCATAGGACGGCCTCGGTGGGCGAATCCTTCCCTATTCGACGAGCGGCGGTTCACGGAGGTTTGCGTTGATCTGCTCGGACAGAGCCTCCGAGGCCGCTTTGCGCGCCGCTCGGCGCTGCTCGTCGTCGTCCGCACTCATGAGAGCGGACTCGTATGCGTCGGCCACGATCTCGAACCGTTCCCGCTCGCGCTCGGTGTCGGCGGCGGCCTCGCGCCGCAGCAGCTCGGCCCTCTCGGTGACGGCAGCACCGGGCTCGTCCGGCGAGTGGACCTCTTCGAGCTCGAGCTGACGGACGAACATGAACTTGCGCTCGCCCACCTCGACTGGCTCGTAGCGCGCCCTCACGACCATGATCGAGCCGTCGTCCTCGACGCTCGTCGTGACTTCGTAGCGGGTGTACGGCTTGATCTGCTCGAGCCAGTGCTTTTGGCGATCGAAGACCTCGCTATTACGCGAGCGCTCGATCGCGGTCCCGGTGAACTCCGCGACGTGGACCCAGCCCCAGTGCGTACCGACCAAGGCGATGCCCACCACCAACGCTGCGACGGCGAGCGTAATCGCGTTCGACACCGCTTCCCCGATCCCGGCCGCAATCAACAGAATCCCGACCACCAGCGAAACGCCGGTCATCGTCGCGCCGAGCGCGACTATCCGCCTGCGCGCCGGGCTCGGCGGCGGAAGTGCTTCGGCATGTCCGAGAGCGGCCGGCAGGTTGTCCGGCTCGGAGAGCACACGCTCATCGGCTGTCCGATCCACAAACTCCGCCGGGTTCATTGACGCCACGGTACTCTTCTAGGCGGGGTGCCCCTCTTCTTTTTCACAGTCGAGCAGCAGGAGCGCGCGATCGTCGAGCGCTTCGGCAAGTTCGTCCGGGTCGGGGCACCGGGGCTCAACAGAAAGACGCCGTTCGTCGAACGCGTCGCCGGCAAGATGAGCCTCCAGGTAGAGCAGCTCAACGCGGACATCGAGACGAAGACCAAGGACAACGTGTTTGTCCACGTTCAGCTGGCGGTCCAGTACAAGGTCGGGGCCGAGACACAGCAGGTCCAGGACGCCTACTACAAGCTCGACAACCCCGAGCTTCAGATGCAGTCCTATGCGTTCGACGTCGTGCGCTCGCACATCCCGAGCATGGACCTCGACGAGGCGTACGCCGATGCCGACACGATCGCGATGCACATCCAGGAGACGCTCCACAAGCAGATGGCCGAGTACGGCTATCAGGTCGTCAAGGCGCTGATCACCAACATCGAGCCCGACCAGCGGGTTAAGGACGCGATGAACAACATCAACGCCGCCCAGCGCAATCAGGTCGCTGCCAACTCCCAGGGCGATGCCCAGAAGACGCTCGCGGTCAAGAAGGCCGAGGGCGAGAAGGAGACGATGCGCCTCGAGGGCGAGGGCGTCGCCGAGCAGCGCAAGGCGATCGCCGAGGGATTGAAGGAGTCGCTCGAGATCATCGCCCGGCAGGGCCTCGACCCCAAGGAGGCGATGGCGCTCGTCGCGCTCACCCAGTACACGGACATGATCCGCACGCTCGGCGAGGGGTCGAGGACGAACACGATCCTGCTCCCCCATTCCCCCTCCGGCGTCGGCGATCTGATGTCGCAGATTCGCGATGGGTTCATGGTCGGCGACCTCACCAGTGACGCGGTTAAGCGCGGCGCACCCGCCCGAGCGCCGACGGGCGACGACCAGGGCACCCGGTAGCTCTCACTCACTGCCGGGAAGAATCGTCCGTGCGCGGCGTCCTCTTGCACGAACCCTCAATGTGATGGAGGTCAAGCGATGAACACGAAAATGAAGCGCGCTCGACAGCTGCCCCTGCTCGGGCTTACCGTCGTGGCGCTGATCGTGGCGGGTTGCGGCGGAGGCTCATCTTCGTCCAGCAAAACTTCAAGCAGTTCCTCGACGCCCGCGGCCACCTCGACCGGATCGTCGAGCTCCAGCTCCGGCGGCGCGAGCTCGTCTGGGATCCCCCAGGGCAACGTCGGCGACAACGACAGCGACAACCACGGTGCCCCAAGCGATGGGGACGGCAACCTGTAGATCGCTCGCGCTCGCAGCGCTGGTTGTAGTTGTTGGGGGTTGCGGAGGATCGAGCCACAAAACCACCGCAGCCTCCCCGCCGGCGTTCGCGTGGCTGCGCCCCTCGGCCGCGCCAGGCGGCTGGCGCGTCGCGGTGCTCCCCTCCGGCGCCACGATCGCGTTACCGCGCGGCTGGGAGCGCATTCACGGTGACTCAGGCACCGTCACCGCCGCGCTTCTCGGCCCCCATGGCGCATTCCTCGGTTACCTCAACGTGACCCCCCAACAGGGCGACGAGACGCTCGCCAACTGGACCCAGTTCCGCGTTGAGCACAACGGCGAGGAGGGTGACACCGGCGTGGTCGCAGAGGCCTCGACGACGGCGCGCCGAGTGGGCAACGAGAGCGTCTCTTGCGTCAAGGACAGCTACGGCACGAAGATCGGGGCCCACTACACCGAGCTCGCGTGCCTGATCCGAGGTCCCCGCACGACTGTTGTGGCTGTCGGTGCGAGCCCACCGAGCCGCTGGGCGCAGATCTCGCCGACGCTCGAGCGGGCGCTAGACAGCGCACGGGCGTAGGGGCCCAGCAGATGTCGCTGTACGCCACATACGCCACAAACACGTGCACGCGGTCGGGCGGTCGTGTGCTTCGACAAGGCTCGGTGCGCTGATCGTCGCCGCCGGCGTGCTGCTCCCCAACGCCTGAGGCCGCGCCTAGCGAACCGTGAAGCTCACAGTCCGCGACGCAGACGTACCGGCCGCGTTACCGGCGGTGAACACTGCCTTGTAATGCCCTGGCGAGAGCTTCTTCGTGCGGACGCTGTTAGAGCCTGGCGCGCCGTTGTCGAAGATGCTCTGGACCTGCTTGCCCGACCGCTCGATCAAGACCTTCACCGTTGCGGCCTGGTCAAGCGCGAACTTGAACGTCTCGCGACGCTGCTTGAGTTTCTTACTCACCTTCCCGAGCGTCGGAACCGAGATCACCTGAACCGTCGCGCTCGAGCTGTTGTTGGCAGGCGCCGGGTCGGTTGCCGAACTGCTGATCGTCGCGGTGTTCGTGTGGGCCCCCGCCGCTGAAGCCACAGCCACGACCGAGATCGTCTGCGAGCCGCCCACAGAGAGCGGCACCTCGCAAGTGACGGTCTGCCCACCGCTGCACGATCCTCCGCCTGCGACCGCCGAGAAGAAGGTCATCCCCGGCGGAAGCGTGTCCACGACAGTCGCGGTCTGCGGCGACGGGCCGTTGTCAATGGCGTTCAGCACGAACTCGACGGCGTTACCCGCGACCACCGTGGGTCGGCTGGCGATCTGGGTTATCCCGACGTCGGCCGTCTGCTGGAGATTGGCCTGGAGGTTGAGCCGGTCGCGCGTGACGATGAAGCTCTCGAAATCCAGCTCGCCGCCCACCGAAGGTGTGCCGTTCATACCCCAGATCGTGTCTGCGTCGTTGGGTGTCGTGTACGCGCAAGCGACCGTGCTGTTGGCTGAGAAGAAGATGCCGATCAGGTCCCCGGCCTGCACTGGGATCGACGTCGAGTAGCTGCTCACACCGCCGGCCGCGGGCGCCAGCGTCCTCGCGTCCTTGGCGATCAGGAAATAGTTGCCCGATGTGTGCGGGTCCGACCGCCACACCTCGAGCGCGACGGCGCTCCCGGTGGTTCCATAACGCGTGCTCCAGCTCGTGATCGTCCCCCCGCCCTGTGGCACGGTGTAGCCCGTGCTCCCCGGGGCGACCGTGCCCTGGATGTAGTTCTGGTCGGTGCCGACGCAGTAGTCCCCGGGACCAGGGTCGGCGCCCGGATCGAGCACCCCCAGCGTCAGCGCCGAGGCGCCCGCCGGCGCCGCCAGCGACGCAACCAACGCGACCAACGCGATCAGCCCGCGGTGCACGGCCGCGAGCCTACATCACTACGCGGCACGGGCTCCGCTTCGCGCTCAGCCACAACTACTTCAACTGCATCGCTGTCGCTCACTGGCGTCGAGCGTCCGGGCATCGCAAGCCTCGAGCAGGGCCGGCGCTGGAGAAACTGCAGAAATTGGTCCATGAATGGACTACAGACCCCTCCCCCACTTTCGGCCTCTTTGCAGGGCTTGCGCGCCTCAGGAAGCCAGTACCGCTACCGGGATTCGAACCCGGGTTTCCGCCGTGAGAGGGCGGCGTCCTAGTCCCCTAGACGATAGCGGCGAGGATCTTTGGCAAACGGTGTGCTCGTCCTGACGCGCTCCGGAGACAAGGGTATCGCGGGGTGTCTGACTTGGTACCTTGACGTCTCACCGCGGCAGTGGTGGAACGGTAGACACGCGGTCCTCAGGCGGCCGTGCCCTAACGGGTGTGGAGGTTCGAATCCTCTCTGCCGCATAGCGTTCGGGGCGTCCGGCGGCCCACCGAGGCCACGGGGCGAACGATGTTGCTGAACGCCGTATATACGGTGGAAACGACCATCGTTCGCCCGCCGAGCAAGCCGCCGGGCCCTTAAGCCGTCGCCACCTTCGGCAGCCAGGTGAAGCGGCGCGCGGCGAACGCCGCCGCGGCGAGTCCCCAGACCGCCAGGACCAGCAGGTCGGTGCCGGTGAAGGCCGCGCCGAACGATCCCTTGACCGACGCGACATGCATCGCATTCGCGAGGTGCTCGACCGGGAACAGCGACGCGATCGAGCGCAGCGTGTGGCCGAGGCTCGCAAACGGGATCCAGATGCCCGAGATGAAGTACAGCGGGAGCATCGTCATCTGGACGATCGGCTGGGCCGAGTCCGCGGAGTCGATCATTCCCGCGACCGCGTACCCGATGCAGGCGAAAGCAACTGTTCCCACGACAACCGCCAGTGCCAGCGCGGCGATCGCGCCGATCGGCATCGCGACGCCGTAGGCGACGCGGGCGATGAGCAGCAGCGCGGCACTCATCCCAACGCCAATCACGAGGGTGGTCAGCGCTTGGCCCGCGATCAGAAGGGCCGGCGGCGCCGGCGTCGCGCGGCGGCGCTTGAGCAGCCCGGTCTCGCGCGCGTTCGAGATCGAGATGACGAGGTTGCCGTACGCGGCCGTGATGATCGACAGCGAGAGGATGCCGCCCACGAAGTACCTCGACAGCGAGGTCCGCGTGCCGGCTACAACGGTGTGTCCGCTGCTGCCGAATACGCTCGCGAAAACAAGCAGCAACAGGATCGGGAAGATGAACGTGAAGAACCGCGCCCGCGGGTTGCGGAAGCTTGCGAGCAGATCGAAGCGGATCTGATGTACGAGCAGGGCGAACGGGCCACGCGCCGCCGGTGAGGGCCGAGTGGTCTCAACGAAGGGCCGCGCCGGCGCCGGTGCCGGCGCTGGAGCCCCGGAGCGCTGTTCTCGCCACGCCTTCAAACGTCGGTATAGCCACATGAGGATCATCGGTTGCTCCCTTGGGGATCGGTGGTCAGACTCAGGTACATGTCCTCGAGCGTCGGACGGCGGACCTCGAGGTCATCGAGCTCCAGTCGCCGGTCAAGCGCCCACAGCGAAAGCATGTTCAGATCGGCGGCGACGCTCGTGCTGCGGAGCATCGCCCGTCCGCCCGGCTCGAGCTCGGCGCGTTCGGCCAGCAGCGCGGGCAGATCATCGAGCTGCGATCCCTGCGGGAGCGCGAAGGTGATCCGCACGCCGGCGAGGTCGCGCCCGCCCAGCGTCCGCGGCGTTCCCTCCGCGACGATCACGCCATTGGCGATGACCGCGATTCGGTCAGCCAGCCGCTCGGCCTCCTCCATGTAATGGGTGGTCAAGAAGACCGTTTTGCCGAGGGAGCGCAGGCCTGCGATCACATCCCAGGCAGCCCGCCGCGCAGCCGGGTCGAAACCGGTCGTCGGCTCGTCGAGGAATACGAGCTCCGGGTCGCCGATGAGAGCGAGCGCGACGTCGAGGCGCCGCCGCTGGCCGCCGGACAGGGACGCAGCACGGTGATCGGCCTGATCGATCAGACCGGCCAGGTCGAGCGTCTCGCCGATCGGCCGCGGGTCGCGGTAATAACCGGCGTAGAACTCGAGGCATTCCCGGACCGTGAGCCCGGGCTCGACCGCTGACTCCTGGAGCACGACACCGATCCGCTCGCGCCATCCCGATGGCGCGTGCCACGGCTCGGCCCCGAGCACCTCGACGGTTCCCGACGTCGGCTCTCTGAAGCCCTCGAGGATCTCGACGGTCGTTGTCTTGCCCGCGCCATTCGGCCCGAGGAACGCGAAGATCTCCCCCGCGCGGACCTCCAGATCGATACCGCGCACAGCTTCCCTGTGGTCGTAGCTCTTGTGTAATCCGGCTACGCGGATGACGGGATGTGGGTTGTTGGATGTCGCCAGCCGCTCGGCGACTGCGACATCGAGCGAGTTCGTGAGCATGCTCGGCAAGGTAGTTGTCCGATAGCGCGGTGTCATCGGCGCGAAGGCTGAACTTGCGCCTCCACCTGTGGGTGGATGTCGATCCGCCCGCGATCCGATGACAAACGTGCGCGAGCGGCCTATCGTTTTCTCGATGCTGCGCGCATTTCTACGCTGGTTTACGCAGAGCGGCTTCCATCCCAGTCAGCGCGCGCCGATCGAGGCGATCGTTCTGCGAGTCCTCGGACTCGGCTACCTCGCGTTGTTCGTCCTCGGCACGGTGACCGCGAAGCCGCATCCGGGCCTGAGCGGAGACGGAGCCGCGGTTCTGGCCGCGATGATCGGGCTGGTCGGATGTGTGGTTGCCAGCATGTCCGGCACGATCAGAACGCCCGCGTGGCGCCTGATCGCGCTCCTCATGGGGGTCACGGCCGCCTCGGGCGTGCTCGGCGCGCTACAGCCCAAGGGCATCTGGCAGGCCGGGTCGTACTTCGTCGTGATCGTCGCGGCCGCCGGCCTCGAGCGGCTCCCGGCCCTGCTGACGTCCCTCGTGGCGCTGGCGGCGATCGTGATCGTGGCTGCCACGCACCACCACACCAACGCTGCCTGGTCGCTCGCGCTGAGCGTTCCGCCCTGGTTCTTCATCATGCGATTGATCCGCGTGATGCGCTTCCAGAACGAGGAGCTCAAGGCCTCGCGGGCCGCCGAGGCGCGCGTGGCGGCGGAGGCTGAACGCGGCCGGCTGTCGCGGGAGATGCACGACGTGCTCGCTCACTCGCTTTCTGCCCTCGCCCTCCAGCTCGAGAGCGCCCGACTTCTCGCGCGCGACCGCGGCACCGACCGCGACGTGACCACTGCGCTCGACCGCGCGCATCATCTGGCCGCACAGGGCCTCGACGAAGCTCGGCGCGCGATCGCCGCGTCGCGCGGCGACCGGCTCCCGGGTCCCGATCGCCTAGAGGCGCTCGCCGAGGCGTTCGAGGAGCAGAGCGGTATCCGGGTCTCGCTGTCGGTCACCGGCCAACCGCATGACCTCGCGCCCGATGCCCAGGTCGCGATCTACCGCGCCGCCCAGGAGGCCCTCACGAACGTGCGCAAGCACTCAACGGCCAAGAACGTGGACCTCCATTTGGACTACAGATCAGACGCCACGGTGCTGGTCGTCGAAGACCACGGAGACGGAGGCGCCCCGCCGGCGCTTCCACCGTCCGGCGGATACGGTCTCACGGGTATGCGCGAGCGTGCCGAGCTTCTCGGAGGGCGACTAACGGCCGAGCCGGCGAGCGACGGCTTCCGCGTCGAGCTCTGGCTACCCGCGGCTGAAGAGGCAGCGTTCGCGCCCACACGATGAGCCCGGTAAGAGTCCTGCTGGCCGACGACCAACGCCTCGTGCGCGAGAGCCTCGCGACGTTGCTCGGTCTGCTCGACGAGGTCGAGCTCGTGGGCACTGCGTCCAACGGCGAGGAGGCTTGCGCGCTCGCCAGCGAGCACAGCCCGGAGGTCGTGCTGATGGACCTGCGCATGCCGCGCGTGGACGGGATCGAGGCGACGCGCCGCCTGCACGACGCAAAGCCCGACGTCAAGGTGATCGCGCTGACTACGTTCGCGGACGACGAAAGCGTGGTCGGCGCGTTGCGGGCCGGAGCACGCGGATACCTGACCAAAGATTCGAGTGCCGAGGACATCCGTGAAGCGATCCTCAAGGTCGCGGCCGGCGAGGCCGCACTCGATCCGAGCGTCCAGCAGCACGTTGTCGCCGCGCTTTCGAATCCGGCCGTGGGGACCGTGCCCGTCGGCGATGCGCTCCCGGACGGCCTCACCCCGCGCGAGGCCGAAGTGCTCGGGCTGATCGCTGACGGCTTCACAAACGCCGAAATCGCCGAGCGCCTGGTCGTGAGTCCGACGACCGTGAAGTCGCACATCAACCACCTCTTCGCGAAGGCGGGCCTGCGCGATCGCGCCCAGGCGGTCCGCTACGCGTACCGCCACGGGCTGGCCGACCCGCCGGGCTGACCGCCGTCAGGCGCTCCGGGTACCCTGACGAACCGACTGAGAAAGCGACAGGAAGGGTCCCCGCAAATGCCACCGCTCAAAGAGGCGCTGAAGAACGAGTACACCAAGCGGTTCATGTACGCCACCGGCGTCAAGCATCCGCAGAAGCTGGACCGGCGCGAAACGCCGCACTACCGCATGCCCAAGCTGGTGGCGAACGGCAACTACATGATTCTCGACCGCTACCGCGGCCCCGAGATTCCGGCTCAGGAGTGGGAGAGCCTCGAGTTCACGACCTACCCGACGGACCCGAGCACCTTCTTTGCCCCGATCACCTCGGCGACCGGGAAGGTCGTGCTCGAGAACTTCTCGGACTTCGACAAGTGCGATCTGGATCGCGAATGGACGCCGAACGCGGAGAAGTGCCCCACGATCGTCAAGTGGCTCGAGTCTGTCGGCGCCCGCTTCGGTCGCGTCCAGCTCTTGCGGATGACGCCGAACACGCTCCAGGAGTGCCGTTGGGGATTGCATCTCGACAACAACAACCACAACAACCCGGAGTCGAACGGCTGGGCCGTCCGGATCTGGCTCGAGCTGACACAGGACGACTCGAGCCGCTTGGTGGTCCGCCAGGAAGAGTTCGACAAGGCATCCGAGGTGCAGATCCCGCTACCAAGGTTCCAGCAGGTCGTCGTCGACTCACAGGCGCTGTACCACGGTGGCTTCCACCACGGCCAGGAGACTCGCTACGCGCTGATCTCGACGTTCGAATCGAGCCCCGAGCTCGAGCGCTGGATGGAAAGCCAGATCCCGAGTCAGGCTGCCGCGGCCTAGCCGCGCGCGTCTACAAACTCGCGCAGCAGCTGTTTGCCGTTACCCACGACCGGGTCGCCGTGGGCCAACAGGACGTGGTCGAAGTCGAGCTCCAACAGGCGCTCAAACGACGCGAGCAGTCCCCGCTTCACGCCATCGGGATCATCGCCCATCAGGAAGTCCGGCACGAACCCCAGCGATCCGCGGGATCGGACCAGGCCATCTGCGAAGGCAACCGCCCGCGCGTCGGGGATCTCGAGCGCACTCTCGTCGGGACAGATTGCGCCGACCTCGTGTGCGATGACACCGCCGGTGAGCTCATCGCCGAAGTCGAATGGCTCGACCCGCTGTTCGGCGCTGAACTCGTGCATCCCCGGGCGACTCGCGCGCACGTCGATTCCGAACGCTTCGACCAGGCGTCCGCTGTGCCGGTAGTGATGGCGGTTCGTCAGGACGACCGTCCGTGGCGGCCCGTGCTCTGAGAGCCAGGCGAGCGCGTCCTCACCCGGCAGCAGCGGATCGAGCGCGACTCCCGGTCCGCTCAGGAAATACGAGCTGACTTCGGCGCCGATGCCCTCGTGAAAGGCGGTCCAGTGAAAGACACCCGGAGCGATCTCGTTC
Source organism: uncultured Actinomycetes bacterium (assembly GCA_963795505.1). Taxonomy (GTDB): domain Bacteria; phylum Actinomycetota; class Thermoleophilia; order Solirubrobacterales; family Solirubrobacteraceae; genus Palsa-465. The sequence goes on along the minus strand of CAWCIB010000008.1, from coordinate 311,215 downwards.
ATGTCGTCAAGTTCCAATGCTCGACCACGCGCGTGTCGCGCTCGTGGCCGAGCGCGCTCACCGCGCCCGCCGACAACGCAAATCGCGCTCCGGCGGCGGCCTCCATCGACAGCCACCGGGCGCTCAGCACTCGGAGGATGTGGCCGTGGGCAAACGCGAGCGCCTCGCCGTCGACCCCCTCCAGGCGCGCCAGCACGCGGTCGGCTCGAGCGGAGATCTCGGCGGGCGATTCCCCCCCAGGACAGCCGTCGCGCCACAGGTACCAATCCGGGTTGCGCTCCCAGATCTCGGGCGTCGTCAGGCCCTCGTAGTCCCCGTAATCCCATTCGCGCAAGTCGTCCTCGATCACGGCCCGTCCGCCGAACCCGGCGAGCTCGCACGTCTCGCGTGCGCGGCGCATCGGGCTACAGAGCACGAGCGCGAATGGCCCCGACAACGTGTCGGCCAGAGCGCTGGCGCGCTCCCGCCCCTTATCAGTCAGCGACAGATCGGTCCGGCTCGTATGGCGTCCGGAGAGGCTCCACTCCGTCTCGCCATGGCGCACGACCACGAAGCGCTCGGCGCTCAACTGTCGGTCGCTTCGTACGCCTCACGTTCGACCGTCTCGCGCGCTGCGGCCTCATCGGGCGCTGGCGGGTGCTGAGCTTCGTGGTGGTCGCGGAGGCGGCGGACGAGCTCATCGTCGCTGGCGGCCGACAGCGTCTCGCCGCACACGTTGCATTCGAGGACTCTCACTCGGAAGCACCTCCCGTCCGCTCGATCTCCTCGACCTTTGCTCGCCGCCGCACGTGACGCTCCTCGTCGGAGATCCTCGCGCCGAGGAACGCCACGACGATCTCGGCGGCCACCTCGGAGCCGATCACCCGCCCGCCGAGGCAGAGGACGTTTACGCCATCGTGCTCAACGGCCTGGTGGGCGGTGTACGTATCGTGGATGGTCGCGGCCCGAATCCCGCGAATCTTGCAGGCCGCCACCGAAACCCCGGCACCCGATCCGCACACGATCACCCCCCGTTCGGCTTGACCGGAGAGCACCGCCCTGCCTACCTCGAGCGCCTTATCCGGGTAATCGATCGGCTCCGGCGTCGACTCGCCGAGATCGAGCACTTGGTGCCCGGCCCGCCCGATCTCCTCGAGCAGCCGCTCACGCAACGACACGCCGGCATGGTCAAAGCCACACGCGACGATCACGCGAGCATCTCCGCCGCCCGCCGCCGCGGGGCGGCAAGCTCTTGGACTGCGAGCAGCGCCGCACCAAGCACCCCCGCTCTGACGCCGTGGCGTGCGAGACGGATCACCGTACGGCTCCCGAGGCCAGGTACCACGTAGCCCTGAGCGACTCGTTTGGCGGGTTCGAGTAGGAGGTCGCCGGCCTGGGCGGCACCGCCACCGATCACCACCTCCTCGGGGTCGAACGTGTTGATCGCATTCGCGACCCCGATACCTACGCGTTGTCCCCAGATCTCGACCATCCGCTGCGCAGAGAGATCTCCGTCACGAGCCGCCTTGACGGCATCGGGGCCGAGTACTTCGCCCCCGCTGGCTTGCAGCCGGCCCAGCTCCGATTCCGGGTGCAGCGTCGCGGCCTGCCCGGCAAGCCTGTCGAGCGCATGGCCCGAGGCAACGAACTCGAGCGACCCTGGCTGGGGGAATCCCATTGGTGCCGGCACCGACCCGGCGAGGTCGCACCCGACGATCGTGTGCCCAAGCTCGCCCGCACCACCCGTTGCGCCGCGGTAAATGCGCCCATCGATCACGATCCCGCCGCCGATTCCGGTGCCGACCGTGATCATCACGAGGTCGTGTGCGACCAGGCGGAGCTGCTCGTCGTGGGCCTCTGCCAAGGCCGCCACCGTCGCATCGTTGTCGACGAACGTCGGCACTCCGAGCCGTTCAGAGAGCACGTGACGGAGCGGAACGTCCTTGAGCGGCACGTTGACTGAGGACACGATCCGCCCGCTTTCGAACTCGACCACGGAAGGCACGCCGACTCCGATGCCGTCGATCGACGTGTCGTCGCGCGCTCGAGCGAGGATGTCCGCGAGCTGGTCGATCAGGCCGTCGGAGGAGTCCAGGTCGGTGGACTCGACGATCGACTCGCCGAGCACCCCGTCCTTGAGGGCCGCCGCGGCGAGCTTCGTGCCCCCTAGATCGACCCCGATGACGTTCACGCGCTCACCTTATCCGCGGCGGTCGGGTCGAGGAGCACGGTCACTTCAGACGCGAACGTCGGCACCAGTGAGGATGGAACGTCGCGGTTCGGGGTGGCGCTAGGCCCGAACGCGTTGGCGACCGCCTCCGCTTTCGCGGAGCCTTCGATGAGGAACACGATCCGCTTGCCCAAGGCGAGGCCGGGCAGCGTGAGCGAGACCCGTGGGACAAACGGCTCGAGGCCGGCTTGCTCGATGCCGACCATGAGCCGGTCGCGCTCGTCCAACGACGCTTGACCGGGAAACAGCGATGCGGTGTGTCCGTCCGGGCCGATTCCAAGCAGCACGAGGTCGAAGCGCGGCGGTCCGGCGTCGCGGAGCTCCTGCTCATAAGCATCCGCACCCTCGCCGGGACCGAGTTCCGCGGGGATGCGGTGGACCGTTGGCTGAACGCGCGAGAGCAACGCGTCGCGAGCCATCCCGTAGTTGGAGCGCGAATCGTCTGGCGGGACACAGCGCTCATCCCCGAACCAGACCGTGGCGCTCGCCCAGTCGCTCGCGCCCGCTCGCTCGTACGCCGCGCGGGGCGTATTTCCACCGGCCAGCACGATGTGGCCGCCGGCGCCGGCCACTTCGTCGAGCAGCTCCGCGCACACCCCTGCGGGGTCGTCAACGACCTGGAGCGCAAGGCTCACGAGGGTAGCCTCCGCGCGGCCGCCAGCGCCGGTCCGTAGGTGGGGTCGCGCAGCAGCGCCTGGCGGACCCCCTCGCCGAGGATCCCGGCCTCGCCGCGCGACGCGCCCAGCACCTGCCAGGCGCGGCCGCTGGGTTCCTCGCGCACGCACAGTCCGCCCCGGGCACGGTCGAGCGACAGCGCGATCTCATCTCCGCAGCGGATGGTCACCCCGCCTAGGCCGGGCGCGTCCTGTTCCAGGGCTTGGAACTCGATCGGGACGTTGCCGTTCGACCAGCCGAGCCGCGACGCCAGCCATCCTGCCAGCAGCAGAGCGCTCGCGTCCGAGCCCTCGCGGTGGCGAATAGTCAGCCCTGTGACCCGCTCGAGCGCGGCGAGCCGCTCCGGGGGGTCGAACGTCGCAGCGAGCCGCTCGCGCCACGGTGTCGTTCGCAGCCAGGCCAGATCGACCACGTAGCCCGAGCGGAGCAGGCGGGTTGCGTGCACGAACGCCTCCGGCGGATCGAGCAGGACGTCGGAGTCGAGCAGCACCACGTCGACGATCCCCAGCAGCGCGCCGATGACCTCTTCGTGTCCGTGCGGCGACCAGAGCATCGTCTCGAGCTCGGCGACGAGCAGCGGGTCGACGATCGTCTCGAGATGCTCCAGGTGCGCAGGGCCCATATCGATCTCCACCTGCTCGTGGATGACCCCTATTCCCGCCGCATCGCCGGGCTCCTCGTAAGACATCACGACGCGCGCATCGAGAACCGTGCGGCCTTCCTCGACCGCGCACAGAACGGTTCGCGACGCGTGGTAGCGGCCCACCCGCTGGAGCCGGTTTGAGATCTCGCCCCGCCAGTCGCGGTCGACGACGACCACGAGGTTCAGCACGCGGGCCGGTGCAAGACCGACGTTCGCGGCATGGCGCGCTCGCAGCAGCTCACGGAGCGCGGCCTCGATGTCGTCAGGCGTCGTGTCGGCGTCCGTCCAGACGTCCTCTGTCACAGCCGCCGCCACCTGCGCCCGTCATCAAGCAGGGCGTCCGCGGCGCTCGGACCGGCCGATCCGGCTGGGTACTCGCGGATCGGCGAGTGCTGGTCCTGGGCCCAGGCGGTCAGGACGGGATCGATGATCCCCCACAGGGCCTCGATCTCATCGTTGCGGGTGAACAGCGTCGCATCGCCGCGCATCGCATCGAGGATCAGCCGCTCGTAGGCCTCGGGCGACTCGGACATGAAGGAGGTTCCGTACCGGAACTCCATGTTGACCGGTCGGATGCGCATCAGCGGGCCGGGGATCTTCGCCCCCAGCGAGACCGAGACGCCCTCGTCGGGCTGGACCGTGAGCACGATCTGGTTCGGCTGGACGCCGACCGAGCCCGCGCTCTGAAGCGCCATATGGGGGACCGGTTTCAGCGTTACCGCGATCTCGGTCACCTTGCGCGCCAGGCGCTTGCCCGTCCGCAGGTAGAACGGCACGCCGGCCCAGCGCCAGTTCGAGACTTCGAGTCGTAGCGCCGCGTATGTCTCGGTTCGCGAATCGGGCGCAACCCCATCCTCCCCGCGGTAGCCCGGCACCGACGTTCCGCCGACGACGCCCGCGCCGTACTGGGCTCGGACCGCCATCGAGTGCACGTCCCTCACGCGTGGCGGGATGACCGCCTCGAGCACCTTGACCTTCTCGTTGCGCAAGCGGTTGGCCTCGAACGATGCCGGCGGCTCGAGCGTCAGCAGGGCGAGCAACTGGAGCATGTGATTCTGGACGAGGTCGCGCAGCGCGCCCGCGTGCTCGTAGTAGCCGGCACGACCTTCGATCCCGATGTCCTCGGCCGCGGTGATCTGCACGCTGTCTATGTAGTTGCGGTTCCAGACCGGTTCGAACAGCGCGTTGGCGAACCGAAACGCCAGTAGGTTCTGGACCGTTTCCTTGCCGAGGTAGTGGTCGATCCGAAAGACCTGTCGCTCCTCGAATGACTCGAGCACCTCAGCGTTGAGCCGGCGGGCCGATTCGAGGTCGTAGCCGAACGGCTTCTCCACCACGATCCGGGTCTCGGCGCGCTCGACCCGGTTTAGCCCAGCTCCGCTCAACGCGCCGGCGATCACCGGGAAGAACTGCGGTGCCGTCGAGAGATAGAAAACGCGATTGAGCTCGTGACCGGCCTGTTCGGTGAACTCGCCGAGCGTCCGCTCGATCTCGGCGTAGACCTCCGGGGAGTCGAACGATCCCGGTACATAGCGCATGTTTGACGTGAGTCCGTCGAGCACATCGGGGTTGGGCTTGCGGCGCGAAAAGCGCTCGATCGATTCGCGCGCCTCTTCCCGGAATTGCTCGTGTGACTTTTCGCTGCGCGCGATTCCGATCAGCTCGAAGCGCTCCGGGAGCGCTCCCTCGTGCGCGAGGTTGTAGAGCGCGGGCAGCAGCTTGCGATGCGCGAGATCGCCGGTGGCCCCGAAGATCGTCAGCGCCGTCGAGCGAACCGGCAGCCGCTCGAGCCCCTCGACCAGCGGGTTTTCGACCGCCGCCTCGGACGCGACCGCGGTCACGACTTGGGCGTGGACTTGACGGCGTGGCCCCCGAACTGGTTGCGCAGGGCGGCCAGCATGCGCGCCGCGTAGTCACCGTTGCCCCGCGAGCTGAAGCGTGCGAACAGTGCCGCTGTCAGCGCGGGCATAGGGACGTCGTGATCGATCCCGGACTGGAGCGTCCAGCGCCCCTCGCCCGAGTCCTCGACATAGCCCTCGAGCGCGTGGAGGTCGCTCCCGTCGGCTTCGAACGCACGCGCGGCCAGCTCCAGCAGCCATGAACGCACGACCGAGCCCTGGCCCCACAGATTCGCGATGCGCTCGACGTCGAGGCCGTACTCGGAGGAGTGGAGCAACTCAAAGCCCTCGGCGTAGGCCTGCATCAGCCCGTACTCGATCCCGTTGTGGACCATCTTTACGTAGTGGCCCGAGCCCGGGCCGCCCATTCGAGCCCAGCCGTCCGGTGGCGCGAGCACGTCGAGGATCGGCTTCAGACGCCCGACGGGCTCCTCGTCGCCGCCGACCATCATGCAATAGCCGACCTCGAGTCCCCACACGCCCCCACTCGTGCCGACGTCGACGAAATGCACGCCGTGCTCGGCGCACTTGGCATGCCGGGCGATTGAGTCGGTCCACTTCGAGTTGCCGCCGTCGGCGATCATGTCGCCTTCGGACAAGAGCGACAGCAGCTTGTCGATCGTCTGCTCGGTCGGATCGCCGGCTGGGACCATGATCCACACTGCGCGTGGGGTCTCGAGCTTTCCGATCAACTCCTCGAGTGTGCCGGCGCCCGTCGCTCCGACACCGACTGCCGCCTTGACGGCGTCCTCTGAGAAATCGAACGCGACCACCTCGTTGTCGGAGTCGCGCTCGATGCGATGAACCATGTTGCCGCCCATCTTGCCCAGCCCAACGAACCCGATTTGCATCAGCCCAACGCTCCTTTGATCCGATCGGTCAACGCGCGCACTGCGGCCGCAGGGTCTCCGTCGAGCGTTACGCGCTCGGCGCTCAGCCCGTGACTGTGAAGCGTCTCCAGATCGCCGGCGGCCTGGGCGGCGATCAGCTTGCCGAACGAGTAGCCGGCCTTGGGGATCTCAGCGTCGCGCTGCGGCTCGTTGACGAGTTGCAGGAAGTGTCCGTTCGGCGGGCCGCCCTTGTGAAGCTGGCCGGTCGAGTGCTGGAATCGCGGGCCGTAGCCGAAGGTGGTCGCGGCGCCGGTCGCAGAACGGATCGCGGAGCGCAGCTCAGCGACCGCGGCGTCCGTTTCAGCCGAGTACGGCAGGTAGCCGAGGATCGCCACGTAACTCGGAGGCTTTGCATCGGCCAGCAGCTCGCGTAAAGCGTCGTCGGACGCATCCGCCACTTCCGGGATCGAGCCGGAATCCAACACCGCCTTGGTCTTGTCCTTGGCCTCCTGCACATTCGGCTGGTCGAACGGGTTGATCTCGAGCGCCCAGCCGGCGACGGCGACAGCGAACTCAGCCAGGAAGAACACACGCCCGAGGTCGACGGCGCCGTGAGTGGCGAGCGTCAGCACGGGGTGCCCGGCGCTGGCGAGCGCGTCGGTCGCGTCTTCGAGCCGCTCGTCGGGTTCCTCGCCGTTGCGCAGATATGCGAACACGCGATCGGAGCCGTACTCGCCGGCATCGCCCAGCGGCTCGTCGGCGACCGGGAGGATGCCCCTGCCGTGCTTGCCGGTCGATTCGGCGACCAGCTGCTCAACCCACAGCCCGAAGCTCTCGATCGGCGTCGAGACGAGGAACGTCAGCTTGTCGCGGCCACGGTTCGCGAGCTCGCCCGCGGCAGCGCCTAGCCAGAGCCCGGAGTTCGACTCCGAGGAGTCATAGTGAGCGCAGTTCTGCTCGGCCACCTGGCAGCGGTGAAGCAGCGCCTCGATGTCAGCGCCCATCAGCGCCGCGGGGACGAGCCCGAAGTAAGACAGGACCGAATAGCGGCCACCGATGTCGGGCGGGTTCAGGAAGCAGCGCCGCAGCCCGTCATCGCGCGCGAGCTGCTCGAGCGGGCTGCCCGGATCGGTTACGACCACGAACTGGTTCGGCTGCGCGAACTGGCGGAAGTAGTGGTAGTGAGACAGCGTCTCGATCGTCCCGCCCGACTTCGACGAGACAATGAACAGCGTCTTGGAGAGGTCGACCGATTCCTGGACGGCGAGCACGACGTCGGGATGGGTCGAGTCGAGCACGGTCAGCTTCAGTCCCTCGGGGATCTCGCCGAACGACCGCCGCAAAACCTCCGGGCCTAGCGAGGAGCCACCCATACCGAGCAAGACCGCGTCGGTGAAGCCCTCGGCGCGGATCTCCTGCGCGAACTCGTTGAGCTCGGACGCGTGCTCGAGCATCGGCTCGGAGACGGTGAGCCATCCCAGCCGATTCTCGATCTCCGGTACGCCCGGGCCACCCCAGAGCGACGGATCGCGTCGCCACACGCGTTGCGCGACGCCGTCGTCCATCGCGCGCTTGACCCGCTCGGCGACGGGCTGTTGGAGATCGGTCGGGATGCTGCCTTGGATGGTCGAAGGTCGTCCCGTGATGACAGCGGCGCGTTCCTCCTCGATCCCGGCCAGCAGGCGATGCATCGCGTCCTCGAACTGCTTGACGCCGTCCTCGAGCAGCTCATCGGTCACCTGCCTCATGTCGACGCCGGCTTCCTTGAGCGCCTCGAGATCGGCAGAAGCGTCGTGTTCGGCCGTGGGCCCGGTCACCTTGCCGTGGTCTGCGACCGCCAGCAAGGTTGCCATCGGCATCGTGTTGACCGTGTGAGCCCCGACCAGGCCATCGACGTACATCGTGTCCGGGTAAGCCGGATTCTTGGTGCCGGTCGACGCCCACAGCGGCCTCTGCACCGCGGCTCCGGCGTGATGAAGCCCTTCCCAGCGCGGCCCCGAGAACTTCTCCTTGAACAGCCGGTAGGCGGCGCGGGCATTCGCGAGCGCGGCAGTCCCGGCCAGATCGTTCCGACCGAGCGCTTCGAGCTTGCGGTCGGCGTTGGTGTCGACCCTGGAGACGAAGAACGAAGCGACCGAGTTGACGTCCAGCGGCAAGCCTTCGTTCTGCCGGCGCTCGAGCGCACTCAGGTAAGCCTCGACGACGTCCGCATACGCCTCGACCGCGAACAGCAACGTGACGTTCACGTTGATCCCCTCGTAGAGGGCCTGCTCGATCGCCGGTACCCCCGCCGGCGTCCCGGGGATCTTGATCATCACGTTGGGCCGGTTTACTCGCTTCCAGTAATCGCGCACCTCGGCGAGCGTGCCCTCGGTGTCGTGCGCCAGCTCCGGACCGACCTCGAGCGAGACGAACCCGTCGCGGCCGCCCGTCTCGCGGTGTACGTTCGCGAGCACGTCCGCGGCCCCCTGGACGTCGCGAATCGCGAGCCGCTCGTAGATCGCCTTTGGTTCGAGCTGCTCGCGCGCCAGCTCTTCGAGCTCCTCGTCGTAGTCATCGGAGCCGAGGATCGCCTTCTCGAAGATCGCTGGGTTAGCCGTCACGCCCCTCAGGCATTCCTCGTCGACCATGCGCTGAAGCTCGCCGTCCTCGACGAGCGAACGCCTGATCTGATCGAGCCACACGCTTACGCCGGCATCGGTCAAGGACTTCAGGCGGGGATTGACTGAGGTCGCCGTGCTCATGCTTTGGCCTCCTTGATGCGTTTGACGGCCGTCCGGCCCGAGTCGGCTACCCGCTCGGGGGTGAAGCCGAAGTGCTCATACAGCACCCCCGCAGGCGCCGAGGCGCCGAAGCCCTCCATACCGATCGCCTCCCCAAGATCGCCGACCCAGCGATGCCAGCCGAACGTCGCCGCCGCTTCTAGCGAAACGCGTGCCTTCACGTCCGGCGGCAGCACCCGATCGCGGTAGTCGGCCTCCTGGCGGGCGAAGTGTTCCGCGCAGGGCATGCTCACCACCCGGGTCGCGATCCCGTCTGCCTCGAGCAGATCGGCTGCCCGCGCGCAGATATGGACCTCGGTCCCGGTCGAGATCAGGATCAGGTCGGGCGCGTCTGGTTCCTTGAACGAATCGCGCAACACGTACGCCCCGCGCTCGATCGCGTCCTCGGGAACCGCGGCCGGGTTCCACGTCGGAACCCCTTGGCGCGAGAACACCAGCGCGCTTGGGTGATCGGTCGCAGCGATCGCGTGGTGCCAAGCGAGCGCGGTCTCGTTCGCGCCCGCGGGGCGAATCACGCTGAGGCCGGGCATCGCACGCAGCGCGGCCAGATGCTCGATCGGCTGATGTGTCGGGCCGTCCTCGCCGAGCCCGATCGAGTCGTGCGTAAAGACAAAGATCGACGGCAGCCCCATCAGTGCCGCGAGCCTGATCGAGCCGCGCATGTAGTCCGAGAAAACGAGGAAGGTCGAGCCATAGCCACGCAGATAGTGGAGCGTGAGCCCGTTGACAATCGCGCCCATCGCGTGCTCACGAATCCCGAAGTGGAGGTTGCGCCCGGCATACGCGCCCTTCTCGACGTCGTCGGCGCCGTCGATTCGAGTTAGCGTCGACGGCGCCAGGTCTGCCGATCCGCCGACCAGTTCGGGCACCTTCGTCGCGGCCCATTGGAGCACCTCTTGCGAGGACTTCCGCGTCGCGGTCATCGCGCCCGAGGCGTGGAAGCGCGGCACGTCGGCGTCCCAGCCAGAGGGAAGCTCGCCGGCGATCATGCGCCGAAGTTCGTCGGCGAGCTGCGGCTTCTCCTGGGCATAGGAGTCGAAGCGCGCCTGCCAATCAGCCTCAAGCTCCGCGCCGCGCTCAACGCAGCCGCGGAAGTGCTGGAGCGCCTCGTCGGGCACGAAGAACGGCGGCTCCGTGGGCCAGCCCATCGCCTCTTTTGTCAGCTTGATCTCCTCCTCGCCCAGCGGCGAGCCGTGTGCGCCCGCCGTGTCCTGCTTGTTCGGGCTTCCCTGCGCGATGTGGGTCCGGATGACGATCAGCGATGGACGCTCCGACTCGGCGATCGCCGTGTTCACCGCCTGCTCGAGCCGCTCGAGGCCGATCTCCTCGCCGAGGTTCTGCACGTGCCAGCCGTACGCCTCGTAGCGCGCCGCCGTGTCCTCAGACAGTGCGAGCGAAGTGTCACCTTCGATCGAGATGTGGTTCCGGTCGTAGAAGCAGATCAGCCGTCCGAGCCCGAGGTGGCCGGCGAGCGACGACGCCTCGCTCGAGATGCCCTCCTCGATGTCGCCGTCTGAGGCGATCACGAAAGTGCGGTGATCGACTACGTCGTGCTGGTCGAGGTTGAAACGGGCCGCGAGCATGCGCTCGGCGAGCGCCATGCCGACCGCATTTGAGATCCCCTGTCCGAGCGGCCCTGTGGTGACCTCGATGCCTGGAGCGTGGCCGTGCTCCGGATGTCCAGCGGCCCGTGAGCCGAGTTGCCGGAAGCGCTCGATGTCCTCCTCGAGGCTGATGTCGTAGCCGGAGAGGTACAGCGTCGAGTACAGGAGCATCGAGGCGTGGCCGGCCGAGAGCACGAACCGGTCGCGATCGGGCCAGGCGGGGTTGCGCGGGTTGTGCCGCAGGATGCGGGTGTAGAGCAGGTAGGCGACCGGCGCGAGCGCCATCGGCGTGCCAGGGTGCCCCGAGTTCGCCTTCTGAACGGCATCCATCGACAGCGTGCGGATCGTGTCGATGCAGAGCTCGTCGAGCGTCTTGGCCGTGGTGGTCGCGGTCACTTCGTTCTCAGCTTATCCACGAGGTTTGCTCAGCCAAACAAGACGCCATAGCGCTCGTACTCCTCGACCGGGACGTTGTGCAGCTGCGCGACCGCGTCGGCAAGCGGCACTAGCTCGATGCTCGTCGCCCGCAGCGCGGCCATCATCCCCCACTGACCTTCGTGCGCGGCGTCGATCGCCGCCAGTCCCAGCCGCGTCGCGAGCACCCGATCGAAGGCCGTCGGGGTTCCTCCGCGCTGAACATGTCCGAGTACGGTCGCCCGCGTCTCAAACCCCGTGCGCGACTCGATCTCCCGCTCTAGCCGGTGCCCAATCCCGCCGAGACGCGGGTGGCCGAATTCGTCGACATCGCCGGTGTCGAGCGTCATCGCGCTGCCCTCCTTGGGCACCGCTCCCTCGGCGGCGACCACGATCGAGAACGGACGTGCGCGATCATGGCGGCGACGGATCAGTCGGCAAACCTCCTCGATGTCGAATGGGATCTCGGGGATCAGGATCACATCGGCTCCGCCCGCGAGCCCGGAGTGGAGCGCGATCCAGCCTGCATGCCGGCCCATCACCTCGACGACCAGGATCCGGTGGTGGCTCTCGGCGGTCGTGTGCAGCCTGTCGATTGCCTCGGTGGCGATGTGGAGCGCCGTGTCAAACCCGAACGTGACATCCGTCGCCCCGAGGTCGTTGTCGATCGTCTTCGGCACGCCGATCACGTTGATCCCGTCCTGGACGAGCCGGCTGGCAACGCCGAGCGTGTCCTCGCCGCCGATCGCAATCAGGCCCTCGAGCTCGCGCCCGACGAACGTGTCGCGAACGCGCTGGGCGCCATCGTCGCGTTTGTATGGGTTGGTGCGCGAGGAGCCGAGGATCGTGCCTCCGCGCGGGAGGATGCCGCGGGTGGATTCGATCGTCAGCTCGTCATAGGAGTCGTCGATCACCCCGCGCCAGCCGTCTCGAAAGCCGATCACCGCATCGCCGTAGTGGTCGATGGCCTTGCGGACGATCGCGCGGATCACCGCGTTCAGCCCCGGACAGTCGCCACCTCCCGTAAGCACTCCGATGCGCACACGCGCATCCTACGTCGCTCCCGATCCTACGCCGTTGTAGGATCGTGACCATCGATGCGCCGCCAGTCGTTAGTGATCGCTGGAGCGGCCGGACTCACCGGCGTCATCGGCGGCCTCGTCCTCCAACGGCGGCACACCGGACGGGTCGCAGCCGATCCGGAGCGGGAGTTTCTGGAGCAGCCGCCCTCCGGCGAGCCGCTCGAGGTCACCTCGGCTGACGGAACCCGGTTGCACGCCGAGATCTTCGGCCGCGCCGACGGGCCGACACTCGTGCTCGCCCATGGCTGGACCGAAGCACTGCGCTACTGGATCTATGTGATCCGCGAGCTTTCGGACGAGTTTCGGATCGTCGCCTACGACATGCGCGGACATGGGGAGAGCGGGCGTCCCCCCGACGACGACTATTCGATCGCGCGGTTCGGCGAGGACGTTGAGGCGGTGCTCGAGGCCGCTGTTCCGGACGGCCAACGAGCCATCATCGCCGGCCACTCGCTCGGCGGAATGGCGATCGCGGCCTGGGCCGAGGACCACGACGTCAGCGCACGCGCAAACGCAGCGGCGCTGCTCTTCACCGGCGTAGGCGAGCTCACCTCCTCGCAGCTGATCGCCCCCCTCCCGCATTTCGCCAGGGCGTTGCAGACCCCCATCGCGCGAGGCTTCCTCGGGTCCGCTATGCCGCTTCCAAGGGCCTCGACGCCTTTGAGCCACGCGATCATCCGGCACGTGGCGTTCGGCCGCACCGCCACGCCGGCCCAGGTGGCGTTCTACGAGCGGATGCTGAATTCGTGCGTCCCCGACGTGCGTGCCGCGGTCGGGCTCGCGGTCAGCGACATCGATCTTTACGAGGCGTTGTCGCGACTGACGGTCCCCACGCTGGTGATGGCGGGCGCCGATGACCGCCTGACACCGGCTTCGCACGCCGAGCGGATGGCTGCGGCGCTACCCAACCTCCAGGCGCTGATCGAGCTCCCGGACACCGGCCACATGGGGCCGCTCGAGCGCCCGAGAGAGGTCGCCGACGCGCTCCGGGCGCTCTGCCGAGGCGCCGAGCGCGTCGATGGTGCCGCCGCCGCGGTCGCGTCCTAATCCCGGTCGCGGGGTAGAACTTACGGATGGCGGCCGCCAATGGCTTGTGCCAGGTTTTCCTGGAGGACCCGGACCTGGCGGACTGCGTACCGAAGGAGCGGCGCGAGGAGGTCGTGCGAACCTGCGTGGTCCGCGAGGTGCAGATCCCACCGGGACAGTGGAGCGGCCGGCGGCCCGACATCCCAGACGAGATCGCGTTGCTGGTGGTCGAGGGGCTCATCATCCGCCGGGTCGAGGTAGGCGGCCGTTCGGGAGCCGAACTACTCGGCCGCGGCGACCTGCTGAGCCCCTGGCAGGATGAGCCCGAAGCCGGGACCTTGGCAGTGCACCATAGCTGGACGGTGGTTCAGCCCGCCCGGCTGGCGGTGCTCGATGAGCGGTTCACACGTCTCCTCGGTCGCTATCCGACGCTCACGATGCGGCTCATGTCGCGGGCTCTCCGGCGCTCGCGCAACCTGGCCGTCAACGCGGCGATCGTTCATCACGCGCGCGTCGACTCACGCCTGCATTTGCTGTTCTGGCACCTCGCTGGGCGCTTTGGCCGGGTCCGCGGGGACGGCGTTCTCATTCCGGTCCGGCTGACCCACGCCCAGCTCGCAGAACTAGTCGCCGCTCGACGGCCGACCGTGACGAGTGCGCTGGCGCAGCTGGCAAAGGATGGTCGCGTCCAGGCCGTGGACGGCGCCTGGCTGCTCTCCGGCGATCCGCCGGCTGAACTCGCGGACCGGTCAAGCAGCGCCTGATAGCTTCCTCGCCCCGCTTCGGACGGGCCGCTTGCGATGCACATCGATCCTTACATCGTCCTCGGCAGCGCGATCGTCGGACTGCTGGTTGGGATGACAGGAGCGGGCGGCGGGGCCCTCATGACGCCGATGCTGATTTTGCTGTTCAGCGTGAAGCCCGCGACTGCGATCTCGAGCGATCTCGTCGCCGCGGTCGTCATGCGCCCGTTCGGCGCAGCCGTTCACCTGCGTGCCGGCACCGTGAACCTACGTCTCGTGCGCTGGATGGTGCTCGGGTCGGTGCCGGCGGCGTTCCTCGGCGCCTACCTCCTCAAGCTGATGGGCCACGCGAAGTCATCCCAGAACCACATCGAAGTCGCGCTCGGCTCGGCGCTGCTAGTCGGCGCTGGTGCGATGGTGCTCCGCTACCTGCTCGACCGCCGTCAGGGCCAGCGGCGGAGCGCGGCGGTTCACGATCTGGTTGCGCGACCGCTCCTCACGGTCGGGATTGGGATCATCGGCGGGATCGTCGTCGGAATGACCTCGGTCGGCTCCGGGTCGCTGATGATCGTCCTGCTGCTGTTCGTCTATCCCGCGATCGGCGCCAAGCAGCTCGTCGGCACCGACCTCACCCAGGCGGTCCCGCTCACGCTCGCGGCGGCGCTCGGTGCGCTGATCTTCGGCCACGTGTCGTTCGCGGTGACGGGCTCGCTGATCATCGGCAGCGTCCCGGCGGTGTTGGTCGGCTCGTGGCTATCCTCGACCGTGCCCGACCGCTACGTGCGGCCGGCGATCGCATTCGTGATCTTTGCCTCTGGCCTCAAGTACGTCGGGCTCGGCACGACCGCGCTCGGGTGGACTCTGTGCGGAGTGCTGCTGGGTGGGGGCATCGTCTGGCTCGCGCAGGCGAAGCCGTGGACGACACGCGCCGCCGACCAGACGGCGCGTAGCTAGTCTCGACCCGTGGCCGTCGCGTTCGTCACGGGTGGATCTGGCTTCATCGGCGGGCGGCTGATCGAGCGGCTGACGGCAGAAGGGCACGGCGTTCGCGCGCTGGCCAGATCGGACGAGGCCGCCGCCAAGGTCAGCGCTCGCGGCGCCGAACCCGTGCGGGGCGATCTCGGCGACGTTGCCGCGATGCAGTCAGGCGCCGACGGCTGTGAATGGGCGTTTCACGCCGCCGCCACGCTCGGCGATTGGGGAACGCGCGATGAGTTTGAGCGCGGGAACGTCGAGGGCACTGCCAACGCGCTGCGCGCGAGCCGGGAAGCGGGGGTTCATCGCTTCGTGCACGTCGGAACGGAGGCCGCGCTGCTGGCCGGGCAACCGCTCGTAAACGTCGACGAAACCGCTCCACTGCGCCCGGACTCCCCCGCTCTCTACAGCTCGACGAAGGCCCGCGCCGAACAGCTCGTCTTAGCCGCCAACGGCGAGGAGTTCGAGACGGTCGTGGTGCGCCCGCGCTTCGTGTGGGGGCGCGGCGATACGACGCTGCTGCCCACGATGACCGAGCTCGTGCGCAGCGGCCGGTTCGCGTGGATCGGCGGCGGTCGGCACCTGACCGCCACCACCCACGTGAACAACACGGTCGAAGGGCTCGTGCTCGGAGCGTCCCGCGGGGTTCCCGGCAATGCGTATTTCGTCACCGACGGGGACCCGGTCGTGTTCCGGGAGTTCGTCGGTGAGCTCCTCGCCACCCAAGGCGTCGACGCGCCGACGCGGAGCATCCCCTCCCCTCTGGCCCACGCGCTCGCGGTCGGCGGCGAGGCCGCCTGGCGCGCGCTCCCGCTTCCCGGTCGTCCGCCGCTGACGCGCTTTGCGTACTGGGTGTCCTCGCAGGAGTGCACGATCAAAATCGACAAGGCCCGCGCGGAGCTCGGCTACGAGCCGGTCTTCTCACGCGCCGACGGATTAGCGGAGCTGCGGAGCTGATGACGGTCAAGTGGGGCATCCTCTCGACCGCGCGGATCAACGATCTGTTCTTGGCCGGGGCACGGCAGTCGTCCGCGCTCGAGGTCGCAGCGGTGGCCAGCCGCGATCAGGCACGAGCCGACAGCTACGCGCGCGAGCACGGCATCGAGCGCGCCCACGGCAGTTACGAAGACCTGCTCGCCGACCCCGAGGTCGACGTCATCTATAACCCGCTGCCGAACTCGATGCACGTCGAGTGGAGCGTGCGTGCGCTCGAGGCGGGCAAGCACGTCCTGTGCGAGAAGCCGCTCAGCCGCCGGGTCGCCGAGGTAGAGCGCGCATTCGACGTGGCAGAGGGCCAGGGCCGGCTCCTGATGGAAGCGTTCATGTACCGCCACCATCCTCAGACGCGACGACTGGGCGAGCTCGTCGCTGAGGGTGCGATCGGGCGCCTGCGACTCGTCCGGGCCGCGTTCAGCTTCGCCGCCCACGACCCGACCAACATCCGCCTCATCGCAGGACTCGACGGCGGGGCGCTGATGGACGTCGGTTGCTACTGCCTGAGCGGTGCGCGGCTGATCGCGGGCGAGCCCGAGCGCGTGAGCGCCGAGCAGGTCATCGGCGGGGACGGTGTCGACGTGGCATTCGCCGCCGCGATGCGGTTCCCAGGAGACGTCCTCGCGCATTTCGACGCAGGCCTGGCGCTAGCGAGTCGCGACGAGCTCGAGGTCGTCGGCGAAGACGGCTCCTTGTTCCTCGACGATCCCTGGCACTGCCGCGCTCCGCTGATCGAGCTGCGCCGCGATGGGGACACTCGGCAGATCGAGATCGAGCGGGCCGACTCCTACCAGCTCGAGGCGGAGAACATGTCGGCCGCGATCCGCGGCGATGCGCCGCTGCTCCTCGGGCGCGAGGACGCGCTCGGGCAGGCGCGCGCGATCGAGGCGCTCTACCAGGCGGCCGACAGCGGCACCAGCGTCCGTCTCACATGACACGCACTGCGTGCGTTTCATCGTTGTGAAGCTCGCTCCCGGCTGGCGCGTCCAATTCCTGCTCCTCGCCGCGATCTGGGGCGCGAGCTTCCTGTTCATCAAGGTGCTGGACGACCGGCATTGGCCGGCGCTCTGGGTGTCGTTCGGTCGCGTCGCGCTCGGCGCCGGCGCACTTGTGTTGCTCGTGGTGGTGCGCCGTGAGCGACTGCCGCGTGACCGGCGGCTATGGGGTCACTGTGCGGGCGCGGCCGTGCTGTTCAACGCCGTGCCGTGGTCGCTGTTCGCATACGGCGAGCAGCACACCTCGTCGATCGTGGCGGGACTCTGGAACGCGACCACCCCGCTGTGGGTGCTCGTCGTGTCACTGGCGGTGTTCGACGACGAGCGACCGAGCGCTCGCCGTGTGGTCGGGCTCGCAATTGGTTTTGCCGGCGTGGCGACGCTGCTCGGCCCGTGGCGCGGCTTCGGCGGCGGTCAGCTGATCGGACACGTGTGCTGCGCAGGCGCCGCGCTGTGCTACGGGATCGGGTTCCCGTACACGCGTCGTTACTTGGCGGGCCGGGACGAGAGCGGCGTCGTGCTGGCGGCGGCGCAGCTTCTTTGTGCGACGGCGATCCTCGTGCCGTTCGTCGTGGTCTCGGGCGTCCCGAGCGCCAGCATCGGCCTCGACGGCGCCGGCAGCCTGCTAGCTCTCGGCGTGCTCGGAAGCGGCGTCGCGTTCGCGATGAATTACGCGATCGTGCGCGCGGCGGGAATCGCGACCGCCTCGGTCGTCACCTATCTGATCCCGGTGTTCTCGACCGTGCTCGGCGTCGTCGTGCTGAGCGAGCCTCTGCGCTGGAACCAGCCGGTCGGCGCCGTCGTGCTGCTGGTCGGCGTCGCGATGACCCAAGGACGCCTCGCGCGCTTGCGCCGGCTGGCGTTCGCCTGAGCGCTACACCGCTATCGGCGTGTCCGCCGGCAGCACGAGCACCGAAGTGCGCGCGTTGTCGAGTTCCGTGCGGACGTCCCCGCCGATAACGACACGCCCTGCCGGTGCGCCGGGCTGCGACCCCACCACGATTAGGTCGACGGCGGGACTCGACCCCTCGACGACCTCAGCACCCAGCTTGCCCGCGAGCGCGCCGGCCGTCTGCCGGGCCGTGTCGTTGGTGGGCCCCGCGAGGGGGACCGCGATCGCGTTGATCGTTGCATCGGGCTGGGTTCGCAACCCGGCCGCGGCGATCGCGACCGCGACGCGCCCGCCGTCGAGCAGGCGCTGGGCGGTCATGCCCGGCTCGACGTGGCGCGGAGCCGTCCTGTAATCCGACCCGAACACCACCACCGTCGCCTGTTCTTCGGCGGCCAGGTTGGCGAGCCCCTCGGCCGTGCCCCCGCCGACCACGACGTGCTTCGCGATCTGTGGATCGTCAAGCAGTCCCGCACCGCGCTCGAGCCGCTGCTCGGCGTCGTGCTGCGCTAGCTCCTCTCGAGCGGGATCGAACTCACGCGAATGGCGCACGTACGCCAGCGCGAGCGTGATCCCGGCCTCCGCCAGCATCCTTCCGAGCGCGACCGCGTCGTCATCGTTCGGGGTGCCGTCGTACGAAATGATCGCTTTCGCGCTCACGAGCTCAATCCTCCGCGACGCACTCCCGCACGGGCATCGGCCACGTGGCTAGCGATCGGCGTGCGCGTCTATCCACGTGGCGTAGCTCCAAGGGTGAGTGTCCGGTGGTTCCCGTCCAGCTCGAGCACGATTTCGACGACTCCGGGTGAGCGCTCGTCGCCAACGAAGCCACATTCGGGCAGCTGTCCGCCCGCGACGGTCGTCCAGCGCTGCGACACGCTATCCGGATCCGCGACGGCGACCGTGATGCCGGCAATGGCTCCCGTCACCGCGCGCTCATTCCAGTCAGGGCCACCCCAGCGCCATGAAGCGGTCGGCGTCGGCCGGCTCAGGGAGACGAGGGCACCGCGCATGTCGGCCGGGTGCAGATGCACCTCGGCGATGTCGTCGAGCTCGACCTCGAACACCTCCCGCACTCCGGCCGCGCGGGCCCGCTCTCTTGCCTCGGGCAGGTCCTCCACCTGGAGCATGACCATGTAGCCACAAACCGCCTCGCCGGCTCGCTCTAGCTGCCTCATGGCAGTGCGGGCGCCCGGCTCTTCTGGTCTGACCGGGGAGACGACCTCGAGGAACGTATCGCCGATCGCGAAGACCGCGTTAGTCAGGCCGAAATGCGCCACGGCGGGATCACGGAACGGTTCGCCGAGGCCGAACTCTTCGCGCAGCCGGTCGACGGTTTCCTCCAGATCTTGGGCCGCGAGGACGGCTTGCCGCAGTCTCGGCATGGACGCAACGTATCGACTACGTTTCGTCTGTGGAAGAGGGCGTGCTCCGCTGGGAGGCCGGCTGGACCTGGTACCGGGTGGTCGGCGACCTCGCGGCCGACCGCGCTCCGCTGGTCCTGCTTCACGGCGGTCCTGGGGCGGCCCACGACTATCTCGAGCCGCTCGAGGCGCTTGCGCAGATGGGCCCGCGCGGCTGCGTCTTCTACGACCAGATCGGCTGCGGTCGCTCGGAGCACCTGCCCGACGCGCCCAAGGAGTTCTGGACCGTCGACCTCTTCTGCCGAGAGCTCGAGACGCTCACCGGGCATCTGGCCATCGACGGTCGCTATCACGTGCTCGGTCAGTCGTGGGGCGGCATGCTGGCGATGGAACACGCGCTCCGCCAGCCGCGCGGCCTGCGATCGCTCGTGATCGCTAACTCGCCCGCGTCGCTCGAGCTCTGGGTGCAGGCCGCCAATCGGCTGCGAGCGCTGTTGCCCGAGGACGTTCAAGCCACACTGACCCGCCACGAGACCAGGGGCACGACGGACAGCGCCGATTACCAGGCGGCGATGCTGCGGTTCTACGAGCGCCACCTGTGCCGGATCGTTCCATTCCCCGAACCGCTCCAGCGCTCCTTCGACCAACTCGAGGCGGAGCCGACCGTGTACCACACGATGAACGGCCCGAGCGAGTTCCACGTGATCGGAAGCCTGCGTACCTGGGACATCACGCACCGCCTCGCCGAGATCGAGACGCCGGCGCTCGTGATCTCCGGCGAGCACGATGAGGCCACCGAGGACGTCGTGCGGCCGCTCGTCAATGCGCTCCCGATTGCGCGCTGGGAGCTGTTCGAGGGCGCGAGCCACTCCACACATCTCGAGCAGCCCGAGCGGTTCATGGCGCTCGTCGCGGATTTTCTCGCGGCCCACGACTGATCGCGGGCTAGCGCGTCAGACGCGGCGCTGTCGCGGTCGCCGTCGCGGTTCCGCTCGAGTTGGTGCCGGTGAGCGTGAGCGTCACCGATTCGGTTGCGCCCTGGCCGAGTGCGGTCAGCGCGGCTGCCGGAATCCTGAT
Organism: uncultured Actinomycetes bacterium; assembly: GCA_963795505.1. GTDB lineage: Bacteria > Actinomycetota > Thermoleophilia > Solirubrobacterales > Solirubrobacteraceae > Palsa-465. The sequence goes on along the minus strand of CAWCIB010000008.1, from coordinate 291,015 downwards.
CTGGAACGTGGTGCCGCCGCTCATCGATGCGACCGCTGGTCCGAGCGAGAAAGTCTTCGTGGAGACCCGCCCCTTCTTCTGTCCCTTCCGCTTGAGGGTCTCTTTCAACTTGCCCGAGACGCTCGCACTCGCGGGCTGATCGCACGTCGCCGCGGCCGTCAGGAAGCCCATCGTGGTGGCTCGCTTGTGCTTCGCCTTGCCCTTCGACTTCGGCGAGTTGACCTTGCGCGTGACGGTCAGGGTGCAGCTGGGCTTCTGTGGCGCCGGTGGGATCTGGACGAACGTGGCGGCGACCGCTTGATCCGAGCTCATCGTGACTGTGCAGCCGCCGGTTCCGGCGCAGCTCCCCGACCAGCCCGCGAACATCGACCCGGGCGACGGCGTCGCGGCCAGGGTCACCGGCGTGCCGGATCCGTATGTGATGGAGCACGTCCCCGGGCAATTGATCCCCGAGCCGGTCACGGTGCCCGAGCCTCCGACGAGCACGGTCAACGAATGGGTCGCGATGAATGTGGCTGTGACTGTTTGGTCGGAGGTCATCGTCACCACGCACGTTCCCGTGCCCGAGCAGCCGCCGCCGGACCAGCCCGTGAACACCGAGCCGGCCGCCGGGGCGGCGGTGAGGGTCACCGGCGTGCCGGGTGTATAAGTGTTTGAGCAGGTCCCCGGGCAGTTGATCGTGCCGCCGTCGGTCACTGTCCCAGATCCCGCCAATTGCACGGTCAGCATGTCGGTCGGCGCAAACGTCGCCGTAACCGTCTGGTCTGAGTTCATCGTGACCACGCACGTCCCGGTGCCTGAGCAGCCGCCGCCCGACCAGCCTGTGAACGCGGAGCCGCTGGACGGCGTGGCCGTCAGCGTCACCTGCGTGCCGGCCGGATAGGTGCTCGAGCAGATTCCGGGGCAGTTGATGCCCGACCCGGTCACGCCGCCCGCCCCCGTGCCAGCGGGCGACACGGTCAACGTGTGGGTCGGCGCGAATGTCGCCGTGACCGTTTGGTCTGAGCTCATCGTGACTACGCACGTCTCGGTTCCCGAGCAGCCGCCGCCGGACCAGCCGGTGAACGCGGAGCCGCTGGCCGGCGTGGCCGTCAGCGTCACCTGCGTCCCCGCCGGATAGATGCTCGAGCAGGTCCCCGGGCAGTTGATGCCCGACCCGGTCACGCCGCCCATCCCCGTGCCTGCGGGCGACACGGTCAGCGTGTGGGTCGGCGCGAACGTCGCGGTTACCGTCTGGCCTGAGTTCATCGTGACCAGGCACGTCCCGGTTCCCGAGCAGCCGCCACCGGACCAGCCCGTGAACACCGAACCGGAGGACGCTGTAGCCGTGAGCGTGACCAGCGTGCCGTCGGTGTAGGGGTTGGAGCAGGTCCCTGGGCAGTTGATCGTGCCGCCGTCGGTGACGGTGCCTGAGCCCGAGCCCGCCAATGAAACGGTCAGCGTATGCATCGCGGTGAACGTCGGCGTCACCGCCTGATCCGAGCTCAGCGTCACCACGCACGTCCCGGTCCCAGAACAGCCGCCGCCGGACCAGCCCGCGAAGAGTGACCCGCTGGCGGGGGTCGCCGTCAAGGTCACCTCGGTCCCGGTCGTATAGGCGCTTGAGCAGGTTCCGGGACAGCTGATCCCCGACCCGGTGACTGTCCCCGTTCCCGAGCCCGCCAGCGACACGGTCAGCGTGTGGGTCGGCGCGAAGGTAGCGGTGACGGTCTGATCCGAGCTCATCGTCACAACGCATGTCCCTGTCCCAGTACAGCCACCGCCGGACCAGCCTGTGAATGCGGAGCCGGCCGCGGGCGCGGCCGTCAGCGTCACTTGAGAGCCGGATCCGTAAGTGTTGGAGCACGTGCCCGGACAGCTGATCCCCGACCCCGTCACACTCCCCGAGCCGGTTCCGGCCAGCTGCACCGTGAGCGTGTACTGGGGTGGCGGAGGAGTGCCTCCGGATCCCACGACGGCGAGTCCGTGGTCATCCGCGAGCGCGCAGAAGTTAGTCGCCGGGCAGGAGGCCGACGTCAGGTTCAGCGTGGAGTCGACGTTGATCGGACTCCAAGCCGAGAGCCCACCGGTGGGGCTTGTCGACGTGAACGCATTGCCGGCGGCGTCGGTCGCAATACATAGAGTGGTCGACGGGCACGACACAGAATTCAGCGACACGCTCCCATCGATGTCAGCCGCGCTCCACGCGCTCGAGCCACCACTTGGGTTGGCGGTGCTGATGACGTTTCCAGCTGAGTCGACCCCCACACACTGGGCGCTGGTAGGGCACGAGATGCCCAGAACATCATTGGCCGAGCCGTCGACAGAGGTGGAAGCCCAGGCGCCGGCCCCGCCGGTGGGATTGCTCGAAAGCCAGACGTTGCCCGCGTCGTCGCCGACCGCACAGAAGCTGCTCGATGGGCAGGAGATCGTCTCCAGACCTGTAGACGTGATGTTCGCCGTATGCCAAGCGCTTGCACCGCCCGTTGGGTTCGTGGACCAGACGACGTTTCCGGATTGATCAGCGCCGACGCATAGCGCGGTCGAGGGACAGCTCATCCCGCGGATGACGTGCGTGCCGTCGACCCCGGTGGTCGTCGTCCATGCCCCTGCTCCGCCCGTCGGGTTCGTGGCCGCCAGCACGTTTCCGCTGTTGTCGCCGGCAACGCAGAGGCTGCTCGCCGGGCAAGCCAAGGCCGTCACGGCATTGCCCGGATCGACGCTCGCTGCTACGGACCACGCCCCTGCGCCGCCGCTTGGGTTGCCCGAGCTGGCGATGTTGCCTGCGTCGTCGCCGGCCACGCACAGGCTGCTCGACTGGCAGGCCACGCTGAGCATCGAGTTGTAGCCATCGATCGCCGAGATCCCCCAGGGCGGTGCCCCACCGGTGGGATTGGCCGAGCTGACGAGCAAGCCGATGCTGTCGCTGGCGACACAAAGGGTCGTGGACGGGCAATTGACATCGAGCAGGAACCCGATCACGCCCGTAGCCCTCCAGGCTCCAGCGCCACCGGTTGGATTGGTCGTGGTCCACACGTTGCCGTCGCCGTTGGCCGCAAGGCAGAGCGTGGCAGATGGACACGTGATGCCCTCGAAGGTGGTGCCACTTCCGCTGTCGATGGAGGCCGATGACCATGCACCGGCGCCCCCCGTCGGGTTCGTGGAGGTCAGGAGCTTGCTGGGGCTGCCGTCATCGCCCGCGAGACACAACGTCGCCGACTGGCACGTGAGGGTAGTGATCGCCGAGCCATCGACGTTCGTCGCTGCGCTCCAAGCCGCGACCCCGCCGTGGGGATTGGTCGACGTGAGCACATCGCCGGCGGAGTCCCCAACCACGCACAGGGTGTCCGACGGGCAGGAGACCGCGTCGATCGTGTTGGAGCCGTCGATGTGACTCGCGGTCCAAGCGGTGGCGCCTCCCATCGGGTTGGTGGATGTGCGCACGTTGCCGGCTTGGTCGCCGAAGACACACAGCGACGTCGAGGAGCATGAGATGCGCTCGAAGTTCATGCCCGCCGCGATCGCCGTGACCGTCCAGGCTGAAGCTCCGCCCGTGGGATCGGTGGATGTGAGCAGGTTGCCCGCGCTATCGGTGCCCACGCAGAATGTCGTGGTTGGACACGCCATACCGCTGACCGTGTTCGATCCGTCGACGTGTACCGCCGTCCAGGCCGACGGACCGCCGCCGGGATCGGTTGATGTCACGACCTGGCCGCCGTCGGCGCCGCCGACGCACAGGGTCGTACTTGGGCAGGCGATCTGCTGCAGGCTGGCGGCGATGTTGGCGTTACGCCAGGTCACCGACGTGGGGTTGGTGGAGAACACCGCTCCGTTCTGTGCGGCCGCCACGCACAAGCTTGTCGAGGGACACGACATGGCGGAGATCGTGCCCGCCCCGCTGCCGAACAGCACCGTGTCGCTCCAGGCGCCGGCCCCGCCGGTCGGATCAGTCGAGGAAACGGTGTCGGTGTTGCCGCCGGCGACGCAGACGCTGGCCGACGGGCACGAGACACTCGTCAACTGATCGGCCACGTGGGCCAATGCCCACGCGCTGGCGCCCCCTGTTGGATTGGTTGTGCTGACGACGTCTCCGTTGGCGTCCACCCCAACGCACAGGGTTGTGGACTGGCACGACATGCCGACCACGGTGTGAGAACCGGCGACCGTCGCGGGCGTCCAACCGCCGGCGCTAGGCGTGGTCGAGGTGGCGATGCTGCCCGAGTCGCCGGCGAAGACACACAAGGTCGCCGAGGGACAGGACGCGCTGTGAGGCGTAAACGTGAGCGTTGCGGTGCTCGACCAGGTGCTCGCGCCACCGGTCGGGCTGGTCGATGCCAGCACATCGCCGTTGTTGTCTGCGGCGATGCAGAGCGAGCTTGAAGGACAGGTGACCGTGAGGATCCCGACGGCGCCGCTGATCTGGCCAACCGACCACGCGCCTGCTCCCCCCGCAGGGTTCGTCGACGTGAGGACGTTGCCCGAATCGTCAACGGCGACGCAGAGCGCGGTACTTGGACACGAGACCGCACTTATGGTGTGCGTGCCGTCGAGCGTGACCGGGATCCATGCCGAGGCGCCCCCCGCGGGATTCGTGGTGGTGAGGATCGTTCCAGCCTGGTCCGTCGCGACGCACAGCGTGGTCGTCGGGCACGACATCCCCGACAGATAGTTGCTGTGGATCAGCGGGGCCTGGTGGTCGATGAGCGTCGGCGAGGACCACGTCAGGGCAACCGCCGCCGACGCTGGCATCCCGACGAAGACAGCCAGCGAGCACACCGCGAGCGTGAGGGCCCTCTTGAACTTGTGCGGGGCGATGCCATACCGGCGAGCCTCGCGCTCTCTTTCGGGCAGACGGGGTCCGTGGGGGCGCACCAAGCTGGGCATCGACCCGCCCGGCGCGGTCGTGCGCATCTATCCCGCGCGCGTGGACAAGATGGCCACGTGAACGCCCAAAAATCGCCGGAAACCGCCGAAAGTGCAAGCCGGTGAGCGACTCGGGCGAGGTTAACCGCGCAATGCGCGGAAAAGCTCGATCGAGTGCTCGGAACTATGCCGTCCAGCGGAAGCCGACCGCGTCGGGGCGCGGTGCAAGCGGACTGGTCGGCAGCTCGCCGGCCGGGTCGTCCTCGTTGTAGCCGCTCGGCGCCACGTCGTTGGGCGCGTCGGCGTGGAACAGAGAGGCCAGCAGCTCGATCTGCCCGCGGCCGACGCCCAGCTCGCCCATACCGCCGCCGTACATCGGCCGCTGCTCCCGCGCGCAGCGCGCGTAGACCTCGAACAGTGAGCGCAGGCTGCCGATGCGCGACGGCTTGACGTTGACCACGCGCGCAGGGAGCGGCGTCATGCCGATGTCCTCTGCGCTCCGGACAGGCGCGTCGTAGGAGACGCGCTCGACTTGATCGGCGAGCCGTCTGGCAATCTCGGGCAGGTCGTGCGGATCCTCGAGATACGCGTCCGGGAACGAGGCGATCACGCGGTCGTACAGCGTCCCGAGCGCCTCTGGATCCTTCACCTCGATGCCGTAGTGGCCTTTGAAGTCGATCGTGTCGACCGCGCCGGTCGCTGCGACTTCGTCGACGAGCGCGGGCGACCAGGTTGCCTCGGCGTCAAGCTTGAAGCGCACGCCCGGCGCGCGGGCAAGCCGCCGGCGTAGATGCTCGATCGAAGGCTCCTTGCCGAGGCCGAGCGAGTTGACGAAGCGCACAGGCCGCGGCTCGAGCCCGAGCACACCGTGCAGTGACTGACCCGCTTGGCGCAGCGCGAGATCGAGCGCCGCGGACTCGAACGCCCAGTTGCGAAAGCGCCTCGCCAGGTCCCATTCCGGTGGCTTGGGCCACTGGTCGAGCTTCGCGACGTGATCGCAGAAGCCGGCGAGCGTCCACTCGCCCGCGAGCGGCAGCGCGAGCTGCGTTTCGTGCAGTGAGCTGCCGTCCTCGACGTGGACCGAGACGTCTTCTCCGATCCCGTCGGCGCCGGCACCGACGAGCCGCACGTGGGTCGTCACGCGCTCGAACTCGTGCGTGAGGACGGCATTCAGCCGCTCGTACTCAAACGACTCGATGACGAGGGGCAGCTCAGCCAGCCGCGGCCAGAGCGATTCGGTATGAGTCGTCGCCGCAGCGTCGGTCGATTCCTGCGCAGGCAGCTCCATGGCTCGTCCTTTCACTCGTCCTGGCCTTTCCCTCTACGACCGCAGCGAGGCGCGGATCTCATCGGTCGAGTGTGGTCGGCGCCGGGCCCGAGGACACCACTGAATCTCGCGTGGCCCGGGCTCTCGAGTCGGGGAGACAGGATTTGAACCTGCGACCGCCCGGCCCCCAGCCGGGTGCGCTACCAGACTGCGCCACTCCCCGTGGTGGGGTGATTCTACGTTCTGCCGGAGAGCGGGCGACGGGAGTCGAACCCGTTCCGTGAGCTTGGAAGGCTCAAGTGCAACCGTTAACACCTCGCCCGCGGGGTCTCAGATCGTAGCGATGCGCTACTCACCCATCACCTTGATGACGAGTCGCTTGGGGCGCCCTCCATCGAACTCGCAGTAGAAGATCTGCTGCCACGGGCCGAGGTCTAGCCGGCCATCTGTGACGGGCACGATCACCTGGTGGTGAACGAGCAGGTTCTTGAGGTGTGCGTCGCCGTTGTCCTCGCCGCCCCGGTGATGGCGGTAGTCGCCCGGATTCGGCAGTAGCGCTTCGGCGACCTCGCCGTCTCGTTCCTTCCAGCTCGGCGGCGCGAGCTTGTCGAGCCACTCGAGTGCGTCCGCCTGGATTCCCGGCTCGTCGTCGTTGATCCAGACGCCGGCCGTGATGTGCATCGCCGAGACGAGCACCATGCCCTCACTGATCCCAGCTTCCCGCACCGCCTCCTCGACGTCCTCGGTGATGCGGACGAACTCGCGGCGCTGGGGGGTGTTGAAGGTCCGGTAGACCGTGTGCGACGTCACGATGCTGAGATCCTAGGTCACGGCCACACGGCGGACGGGCAGCCTGCCGTGGCGTTCAGTAACGTCACATCGGGAACTTCTGGATCGGCACCGCAGGCGACGGTCTAGATTTTCCGTCCGATCAGGGGAGTAGCTCAACTGGCAGAGCACCGGTCTCCAAAACCGGGGGTTGCAGGTTCGAGTCCTGTCTCCCCTGTTCCGTCGGACGTCGTTGTCTATCCGTTGCGCGCCGCACATCGGTCCTTCGTCGGTCACAAATACTGAGCCGACATTTCAAAAACTTGCGATGCGGGCGGAGGGACTCGAACCCTCAAGGGCTTTCGCCCACCGGCTCCTAAGGCCGGCATGTCTGCCAATTCCATCACGCCCGCTAAGGCGCGCTCGATTCTAGGTCGGCCGTCCGCCGCGAGAACTGCAGCAAACGCCGGCCGTAGCTTGTATGTTCCGCACCATGCCGCAGCGGAAGACGCTGACTCCCGGCTACACGGTCATCCATCCGAACCGGGACAAGGCGATCTGCAAGACGACGAAGGCCATAGTCGTTCTGATCCTGCTCGTCTCGATTGGGTTGATGTTGATCGTGACTTTTGGCGGCTGGTCGAAGTTGCAGGGCCTGAAGCCGTTCAACTTCGCGTGGTGCATCATCTACCTGATCCTCGCCTACTACACCTGGCGCTGGAATCGCGGTGTGCTGCCGATCGCTGCTGCGCTCGGAATCCTGCTCTTAATCGTTTCGCTGATCTCCGGCCTCGGCGCGGCGGGCACGAGCTGGTTCGACCGCAGTCACACTGGCTTCGCGCACCCGAACTCGATCTTTGGCGGTAGTGGGCTTGACCCGAACATGCTGGGCCTCATCACGCTGTTGATCGCTCCGGTACAGCTCCTGCTGATCGCCTTCGGCATGCGCGGGTTCGCGCAAGGCTGGAACATCGAGCTCGAGGTTCCGATCGACGAAGCCAAGCGGCGCGGCGCACCACCGGTAGTTCCCCCCGCGCAGCCCTCAGCGGCTTAGTCGACGCCCTTTAGTGCGGCGGGTGGGAGTCGAACCCACACGTCCTCTCGGACACCGGGACTTGAATCCGGGGCGTCTACCAGTTCCGCCACCGCCGCGTGCGCCTCAGTGTACGAGCGAAAAGAGCTCCTCCACCAGCTCCTCGGGCGCGACGACGACGCCATCCGGCAACCCATCGCCTGCCGGCAGATCCCGCACCACAAGACCTGCCCGCTGGCAGATCAGCGACCCCGCCGCGAGATCCCACGGCTTGAGCCCACGCTCGTAATAGGCGTCGTAGCGGCCGCACGCGCACCAGGCGAGGTCGAGCGCGGCTGCGCCCACGCGTCTGATGTCGCGGGCGCGCGGCAGAACGCGCGAGACGACCTCGGCCTGCCTGGCGCGCATCGCCGCGTCGTACCCAAAGCCGGTCGCCACCATCGCGAGTCCGAGATCGGACGCCCGCTCGAGCCCTGACAGGTCCGAGCCGTTGAGAGCGACCGGACCCGATCGGGTCGCTGAGAAGCACTCGTCTCGCAGCGGGTCGAGCACGACTCCCGCGATCGTCCCCGAAGCGTCCTCGCACGCGACGCTGACCGCGAACACCGGCATGCCGAAGACGAAGTTGACCGTCCCATCGAGCGGATCGACGACCCAGCGGATCGCCCCACCGGCGGCACCACCCTCCCCTCCCTCCTCGCCCAGGATCGCGTCGTCCGGGCGCCTGTGGGCGAGAACGGCACGGATCGCCGACTCAGCGGCGAGGTCGGCGTCGGATACCAGATCGGTCGGGGTGCTCTTCGAGCGGACGTCGTCGATTTGCCCGAACCGGACGCGTAGCTCGACGGCCGCGGCGCTTGCGGCCTCGACCGCAACCTCGAGAAGCTCCGCGTCGGACATCGCCGCGGTTCTAGCATGCCCGAGCCATGCGCCCCGCCGAGACGATCGCGAGGCTCCAGAGCTTCAAGAGCCGAGGGGCGGGAACCGACGCCGAGCGTCGGGCGGCCGCCTGGCTAAAGGACACAGTCGGCGCAGCCGGCCGACGCGAGGCCTACGTGGAGACCTTCTGGTCTCGCCCGAACTGGGCGCTCGCGCACGCCTGGCACGCTGCGCTAGGAGTGGCTGGGAGCCTGATCGCCGAGAGCAGTCCGCGGGTCGGCGGCGCACTCCTGATCGTCGCGCTCATGTCCGTGGTCGTCGACTATGCGACCGGATTCTCGCTCGGTCGCCGGCTAACCCCCGAACACGCGAGTCAGAACGTGGTGTCGGAGAGCGGCACAGAGCGGGTGCACCTGATCGTGACCGCCAACTACGCCGCGCCCCGCTCCGGCCTTGTCTTCCGGAAGCGAACGCGGACCGCCCTCCGGCGTCTGGAGGCACTGTTTGGTCGCTGGCGACTGGGCTGGCTCGGTTGGTTCACGATCGCGCTCCTGTGGCTGATCGCAACCGCAGTCCTGCGACTCGAGGGCCACCGGGGCACGGTGATCGGCATAGCCCAGCTGATCCCGACCGTCGGTCTCGTGTTGGCGCTCGCCCTGCTGCTCGAGATCGCCAGCGCCGGATTCAGGAACGAGGAAGCGAGTGGAGCGGCGGCCGCGATCGCGCTTGTACAAGCGCTCGACGCCGCACCGCCTCGGCACCTTGCGGTCGATCTCGTCCTACAGGGAGCTGACGGCATCGGCCTGCGCCGCTTTCTGCGTGCGCATGACGCCAAGCCGCCGACAACCGTCGTGCTTGGGATCGCGCCCTGCGGCTCCGGTGCGCCGGGCTGGTTCGAGAGCGACGGCGCGCTGATCCCGCTCGCCTACTTCAAAGAGCTCCGGCGGCTCTCCGCGGGACTCGAGGTGCGACCGCTCCACGGCCGCGCTGACACCCCGGCGCTGCCCGCTCGCCTCCGCCGCCTGCCCGCGATCGCGCTCGGCTCGAGCGAGGGCGCCGGCGACGATCCGGTAGCGATCGACCGCACGGTCGAGGTCGGGCTGATGCTCGTCGACGCGATCGACGCTTATGTAGCGAGGCGAGCCAGGGCAGGCGCGCCTACACCGGCGTGACCGGGTTGTTCTTCGCCGGCCAGTCTCGCCGCTTCGCGGCTATCCGCGCGAACCGCCCGATCAGCTCCGAGCGCAGGTCATCAGACGGGATCACCGCGTCGATCACGAGCTCTGAAGCGAGGTGGAGGATGTCGATGTCCGCGGCGTATTCGCGCCGCAGCTGCTCCGCGCGCTCCTCGCGCTCGGCGGGATCGGAGATCGCCTGTAGCTGGTTGTAGTAGACGGCGTTGACCGCCGCTTGCGGTCCCATCACCGCGATCGAAGCGGTCGGCAGCGCCAGGCAACAATCCGGGTCAAACGCGGGGCCGGCCATTGCGTAGAGCCCCGCCCCATAGGCCTTGCGGACTATCACCGAGATCTTCGGGACGGTGGCCTCCGATACGGCGCTGATCATCTTCGCGCCGTGGCGGATGATCCCCTCGCGCTCGACCTGGGTCCCGATCATGAATCCGGGCACGTCGGCGAGGAACAGCAGCGGGATGTTGAACGCGTTGCAGGTCAAGATGAAGCGCGCGCACTTGTCCGAGGAGTCGACAAACAGCACGCCGCCCTTCACGCGCGGCTGGTTGGCGACGATCCCGACCACGCGGCCGTCGAGGCGCCCGTAGCCGACGATCACCTCCTTCGCCCAGCGTGCGTGAATCTCGAGGAACGATCCACCGTCGAGGAGCGCATCGAGCAGCGCATGCATATCGAACGGCTTGTTCTCATCGACCGGCACGAGGTCCGCGATCGAGCGCTCCGACGTCGGGGGCGCGGCGGGCGCGAACGGCGGTTCGTCGGCGAACGACGACGGGAAGTAGCCGAGATACCTGCGGGCGAACTCGAGCCCCTCCTCGTCACTGGAGACCAGTGCGTGGCCGACACCGCTCTTGGAGGTATGCATGCGCGCGCCGCCCATCTCCTCGAGCGTGACCTTCTCGCCGATCACCATCTCCGCCATCCGCGGCGAGCCGAGGTACATCGACGCATTGCCGTCGCGCATGATCACCACGTCGCAGAACGCCGGGATGTATGCCCCGCCGGCGGCGCTCGGGCCGAACAGTACGCAGACCTGCGGGACCACGCCCGACATCCGCACCTGGTTGAAGAAGATCCGCCCGGCGTGCCGTCGGCCGGGGAACATCCGCACCTGCTCGTCGATGCGCGCGCCGGCCGAATCGACGAGATACACGAGCGCGCAGCGCAGGCTGAGCGCGCGCTCCTGAATCCGTTGGATTTTCTCGACGGTCTTGGGCGCCCACGAGCCGGCCTTGATCGTCGGGTCGTTGGCCATCACCGCCACCGTCCGTCCGCCGACGGTGCCCAGACCGGTGATGACACCGGCGGCGCCCTCATCCGCCTCGTCGAAGGACGCAAGCAGACCGTCCTCGGAGAACGAGCCGGCGTCGAGGAGCTGGGCGACCCGTTCTCGGGCGGGAAGCTTGCCCTGCTCGGCCGCTTTCTGGCGATGGCGCTCAGGCCCGCCGGCCAGGCCGCGGGCGATCGCCTCGTCGAGTGCAGAGCGGTCGGTCATGGCGTCCACTCGACCGGGCCGGCGGTCAGTACGTGGCTCGAGAGCGGCCGGCCGAGCACAGCCTGGGCCGCGCGCGAAGCCTCGACGAGCGCCGCCAGATCGACGCCGGTCTCGATCCCCATTTCGTGCAGCATCGAGACGAGGTCCTCGCTCGCAATGTTTCCGGTGGCGCCGGCGGGGACCGGGCAGCCGCCGAGCTCGCCGAACGAGGACTCGAAGCTCGCCACGCCCACCTCGAGTGCCGCGAGCACGTTCGCCAGACCCTGACCGCGCGTGTTGTGGAAATGGGCGGTCAATTCGACTTCCGCGAGCGCCTCGAACGCGGCCGGAAAGAACTCGCGGACCTGGACTGGGTTCGCCATCCCGGTCGTATCGCCGAACCCGATTTCTTCCGCGCCGGCGTCCACCAGCCGCCGCGCGATCCACAGCACGCGCTCGAGCGGCACGTGCCCCTCGTAGGGACAGCCGAACGAGACCGAGATCACGCCCTCGCAGCGGAGCCCTTCCGACCGCGCGCGGGCGAACGTCCGCTCCAACCCTACGAGCGAGTCCTCGATCGACCGGCCCACGTTCTCCTGATTGTGTGTCTCTGACGCCGACAGAAATCCGTTGATCTCCTGGAAACGGTCGCGGTGGTGCAATGCGCGCTCGAGCCCGCGCTCATTTGGGATCAGCACGCTGACCGCCACCGACTCGGGCAAGCGGACCGCATCGAGCACCTCGGAGGCATCGGCGAGCTGCGGAATCACGTCCGGGCGCACGAAGCTTGTGACCTCGATCCGCCCCAGCCCGCAGGCGCCAAGCAGCTCGATCAGCTTGATCTTCTCATCGGTCGGCACGACCTCGGGCTCGTTCTGGAACCCGTCCCGAGGGCCGACCTCGCGAATCTTCACCACGGCGGGGAGAGCAGACATGGACCTAAAACATAAACTGCGCCGCCGTGCCGGAACCCGTTTGCATCGTCGGTGGGACCGGGGCGCTCGGCTTCGGCCTCGCGCTGCGGCTGGGCCGGGAGGGCGTGCCGATCGTGATCGGATCGCGTGAGGAAGGCCGCGCGGTCGAGGCCGCAGAGCGCGCGGCCAACGCGGTCGACGCTGGATCTTTCACCGGGCTCGAGAACCCCGAGGCCGTCCAACAGACAGACGTGGTGATCCTGTCGGTCCCGTTTCGCAGCCAATCCGAGACGCTCACGAACCTAAAAACGGCGCTTCGGCCGGGCCAGCTGCTCGTCGACGCGACCGTTCCGCTCGCGGCCGCCGTGAGCGGCAAGGCGACGCGCACGCTCGGAGTCTGGCAGGGATCTGCCGCCCAGCAGGCCCAGGAGATGGCACCCGAAGGCGTACGGGTGGTGTCGGCGTTTCACAGCGTCAGCGCCGCGCTGCTCGCGGACCTCGACCACGAGCTCGACGAGGACGTCCTCATCTGCGGCGATCGGCGCGAGGACAAACAGCAGCTGGCCGCTCTCGTCGAGCTGATCCCCGGCCTTCGTCCCGTCGACTGCGGGCCGCTCGAGCTGGCACGGATCGTCGAGCAGCTGACGCCGCTGATCATCTCGATCAACGTGCGCAACAAGGTCCGCGCGGGGATCAGGATCACCGGTCTGGAGAAGTGAGCGAGCCCGTCGTCGTGCTCGCCGGTGGCTCCGGCGGCGCGAAGCTCGCCCGCGGGATGCTCGACGTGGTGGGTGCAGACGAGCTTGTTGTGGTCGCCAATACCGGCGACGACCTCGAGATCTATGGCGCCTACGTGTCCCCCGACCCGGATCTGGTCACTTTCTGGCTGGCCGACCAGATCGACGCGCGAGGCTGGGGCCTCGACCAGGACACATTTGCGGTCATGGATGGTCTGCGCGAGCTGGGCCAGGAGATCTGGTTCAACCTCGGCGACCGTGACCTCGCGATCGGGCTCGAGCGCGCCAGGTTGCTCTCGCACGGCGAGCGCCTCACGCACGCGCAAGCGCGGATCGCGCACGCGCTTGGGGTTGAGGCCCAAGTGCTGCCGATGTCCGATGCACCGGTGCGCACGCGGGTGCTGGCCCACGGTCGCTGGTGGACGTTCCAGGAGTTCATGATCAAGGGCCGCGCCGAGGGTCCCGTAGACGATGTCGACTTCGCCGGCTCGCGAGCCGCGGCGCCCACCGACGAAGTGCTCGAGGCCATCCGAGCTGCGCGCGCGGTCGTGATCGGGCCCTCCAATCCCGTGATCTCGATCGAGCCGATTCTGTCCCTGCCCGGGATGCGGGAGGCGCTCCGAGACAGCGCCGCCGCGGTTGTCGCGGTGAGCCCGATTGTGCGTGGCGAGGTGCTGAAGCCCGCGACGATTCCGTTCATGCAATGGACGGGCCATCCGCTCAACTCGAGCGGGATCGCGGCTTACTATGCCGACGTGATCGATGGGCTTGTGGCGGACGAGCGCGCTGATGGCGTGCCGCTGCTCGAAACCGAGGTGTTGATGGCCGACTCAGATGGGCGCCGCCGGCTCGCTGACGCAGCGCTCTCGTTCGCGCTCGGGCTTCGCTGATGCGCACGCTCGCGATTCTGCCGGTCAAGCGCTTCACGGATGCCAAGCAGCGGCTCGAGCACGGCCTCGACTCGCCTTCGCGCCGGGCGTTGGCCGAGGCGATGTTCTCCGATGTCCTGATCGCGCTGCGCCGCGCGAGCGCGGTCGACGCCATCCTGGTCGTGACGGCTGACCGCGGCGCTCAGCGAATCGCCGGCGCGTACGGCGCGCGGCTCTTGGACGACGATGACCGCGGGCACAACCTTGCTGCGAGCCGCGGGCTGCGAGCGGCGCTCGACCAGGGGTTCGAGCGCGCGCTGCTCGTTCCCGGCGACTGTCCGGCGCTCGACCCGGCCCAGCTCGATGAGCTGCTCGACCGCCCGGCGCAACGGACCTCGGTCCTGATCGTGCCCGACCGGCACGGGACGGGCACGAACGCGCTGCTGCTGAGGCCGCCCGACTCGTTCGAGCCCTCGTTCGGCGAGGGCAGTTGCGAGCGCCACGCGACCGCGGCGCAAGCAGCCGGGATCCCCCATGCGGTGGTGCCCGTGCCCACGCTGGACCTCGATGTCGACACGCCGGAGGATCTCGACGCCCTGAAGGCGTTCCTCGACGGCCGGCTCGGCGGCGCGGCCCATACCCGCGGGCTCCTCGGGCGACTCTCCTGATGCTGAGCGCGCAGCCGCTCGACGGAATACCGGAGATAGCGCCGGGCGATGACCTCGCCGCGCTGATCGTCGATGCCACGCACGAGCTCAATGACGGCGACGTCCTCGTCGTGGCGCACAAGGTTGTCTCGAAAGCCGAGGGTCGGATTCGGAGCCTTGCAGAGGTCCGGCCGGACGCCCGCGCGCGCGAGCTGGCAAGCAGGCTCGAAAAGGACCCGCGGCACGTTCAGGTCGTGCTCGACGAGAGCCGCGAAGTCATCCGGGCCGCCGGCGGAGTGATGATCTGCGTAACGCCCCAAGGCTTCGTGTGTGCCAACGCCGGTGTCGACGCGTCTAACGCCCCGGCGCCCGAGATGCTCGTACTGCTCCCGGTCGACCCCGACGCTTCGGCGCGCGCGCTGCGCGAGCGGATCAACGAGCTGACCGGCTCGAACCCGGCGATCGTGATCACCGACTCGTTCGGGCGCGCGTGGCGCCATGGCCAGATCGAGGTCGCGATTGGCTGTGCGGGCCTCGCGCCGCTCGATGACTGGCGCGGCCGGCGGGACGCAGGTGGACACGAGCTGAGGGCGACCTGGATCGCGGTCGCCGACGAGCTCGCCGCCGCGGCCGACCTCGTCCGTCGTAAGGACTGCCGCCAGCCGGTCGTGCTCGTGCGTGGCGCCGAGCGCTTGGTGAGTAGCGAGCACGGGCCGGGCGCCGCAGCGCTGATCAGGCCCGAAGAGGAGGACCTCTTCAGATAGAAACAGGGGCGCCGACGGCGTGAAAGCCACCGTCGACGTGGAGGATCTCGCCGCTGATCGCGCGCGCGTAGTCGGACAGCAGGAAGCAGATCGCGCTCGCGACCGGCGAGGGATCGTCGGTGCTCCAACCCAGGGGGGCCTGTTGACGCCACATCGAAGCAAGCTGCTCGAACCCCGGGATCGCGCGGGCAGCGAGCGTTCCGAGCGGGCCGGCGCTGACCAGGTTGACGCGTATCCCGCGCGGCCCGAGGTCGCGGGCCAGGTAGCGGGACACGGATTCCAGCGCCGCCTTGGCGACGCCCATCCAGTCGTAGATCGGCCACGCGACAGAGGCGTCGAAGTCGAGCCCGACGATGCTGCCGCCCTCCCCCATCAGCGGTTCGAGCGCCACCGCCAGCGCCTTCAGCGAAAACGCGCTGGTACGGAACGCCTCGGCGGCGCTGTCGGCCGGCGCGGTCAGGAAGCGCCCGCCGATCGCGTCCTCGGGCGCGAACGCGATCGCGTGAAGTACCCCGTCAACCGTTTCCCAACGCGAGCGGAGCTCGCCCGTGAGGGCCTCGAGGTCCTCGGTGCGGTTGACGTCGAGCTCGAGCACATCGACCGGCTCGGGTAGGCGCTGCGCGGTCCGCTCGGTCAAGCGCCTGACGCGCCCGAAGCTGGTCAGCAGCACCGTCGCGCCCTCCTCCTGAGCCTGCTTGGCGGCGTGAAAAGCGATCGAGTCCTTGGTGATGACGCCGGTGATCAGCAGGCGCTTGCCCGCCAGGATCACGCGTTGTCACCCGCGAGCGTGCGAAGCGCGCCAGCCAGGCGCGCGCGCGTCTCGCTGGGCGCGACGATCTCGTCGACGAACCCGGATGCGGCGGCCGCCTCGGCGACCAGATGCTCATCGAAGTACTCGGCGGCGAGCCGGGCGAGTTCGGCCTCGGGATCCTCCGCGGCTCGCAGCGCTCGCCGCGCGGTGATCTTGACCGCGGCACGGGCGCTCATGATCCCGAGCTCGGCGTCCGGCCAAGCCAGCACGAGGTCGGCGCCGAGGTCGCGCGAGTTCATCGTGATGTACGCACCGCCGTAGGACTTGCGCAGCACCACCGTCAGCTTGGGGACCCGCGCAGCCGCGAATGCCCGCACGAGCGAGGCGCCGTGGCGGATCACGCCCGCTTGCTCCTGGCGCGAACCGGGCATGAAGCCCGGCGTGTCAACCACGGCCAGCAGCGGCAGTCCGAACGAGTCGCAGAAGCCGACGAAGCGAGCCGCTTTCTCCGACCCCTCGGCGTCCAGCACGCCACCCAGGTAGCGCGGCTGGTTCGCGACGATCCCCACGGGCCGACCGTCGAGCCGCGCCAGTGCGGTCACGACGTTGCGCGCCCAGCGAGGGCAGAGCTCGAGCATCGAGTCGCGATCGACGATCCCGTCGAGCGCCTCACGCACGTCGTAGGCCCGGCGAGACTCACGCGGAACCGCCATCGATGGATCCTCGACGGCCGGCGCCAACGCGCTGGCGCGCGGAGGCGCGACGCCAGCCGCGGAGGGCAGGTAGGAGAGCAGCTCGCGCACGCGGTGGGCGGCTGTGAGCTCGTCGCGCTCGACCAGGTGGCAGACGCCGTTGCGGTCATGGACACGAGGTCCGCCCAGGCCTACGGCGTCGATGTCCTCGCCGAGCGCGTCGCGTACGACGCCGGGACCCGTGAGGAACATCGCCGCGTCCTCGGTCATCAGGATCAGGTCGGTGAGCGCGGGCGAGTACGCGCCGCCGCCCGCCGAAAGCCCGCTGACGACCGAGATCTGCGGAACCACGCCGGTCAGGCCGACCGTGTGGCGAAAGATCCGCCCGTAGCCCGCCAGCGCAGCTGTGCCCTCTTGCATCCTCGCGCCGCCCGAGGAGACAAACGCGACGACCGGCACGCGCGCGCGCTCGGCGATCTGGAGCACACGCACGATCGTGTCGGCGTGGCGCTCGCCGAGAGAGCCTCCGAGGTAGCCGCCATCCTGGGCGTAGCACACGATCGGCCGGCCACCGACCGCTCCAGTTGCACCGACCACTCCGTCGCCGTCGAGCGCGCGCGCGCCCAGCCGCGTTGAGAGCACGCGCGAGCGCAGCACCTGAACGCTGCCGGGATCGCATAGCGCCTCGAGCCGCTCGAGCGGCGCGAGGCGTGTCTCGGTGAGTGGAACGGCGGTGGTCACCAGGTCACGAAGCGCGCGAGCTGATCAGATCGATCGCGTCGCCGACGGTCTTGAGCTCCTTCATGTCCTCGCCCTTGAGCACGACGCCGTACTCGTCCTCGACGATCTGCGCCAGCTCGACGAGGTCGAGCGAGTCGATGTCGAGCTCCTCAAACGTGGACGAGCGTGTGATCTGGGACTTGTCCGGGCCGAAGCTCGCGAGTGCGTCGATCACGCGCTCCTGAACCTGCTCTTCTGTGACTGTTGCCATCTGGATTGCTCCTTTTTGTTGTTATGCCGCCAGACCGCCATCGACGGTAAGCACGGCCCCTGTTACGTAGCTGGCCTCGGCCGAGGCTAGGAACCGCACGCAGGCGGCCACCTCGTCCGGGGTTCCGGCACGGCGCGCCGGCACTGCCGCGAGTAGATCCTTTGAGACGTCCGCCGTCATGCCCGTGTCGATCCACCCGGGCGCGACCGCGTTGACCGTGATTCCGCGGCGCGCGACCTCGACGGCGACCGTCTTGGTCAGCGCAACAAGCCCGGCCTTGGCGGCAGCATAGTTGGCCTGACCCGGGTTGGCCCGCAGGCCGACGACCGACGCGATGTTGACGATCCGCCCGTCCCGCGCCCTGAGCATCCCCTTGAGCGCGCGGCGCGTGAGGCGGAAGGCGGCGGTCAGATTTGTGTCGATGCACGGAGGACCACTCCTCATCGCCGAGCGACGGGGAGAGGTCGTCGCGGTTGATGCCGGCATTGTTGACCAACGTCAGAACCGGCCGGCCGAACGCTTCTTCAAGTCGCGCGAACAGCTCGTCGGGGGCTCCCGGATCGCACACGTCGGCGGCGAGGGCGGTCGCGCTGCCGCCGTCGCTCTCGATGCTCGCGACCACCTCCTCGGCGCCGTCGCGATGGGCGCGGTAATTGACGCCAACCGCCCAGCCGTCCGCGGCAAGCCCGCGTGCGATCGCTGCGCCAATCCCGCGTGAAGCGCCGGTCACGAGCGCGCATCCATCGCCGCTCACCATTCGATCACCCCGCCTCCCCAAGTGAACCCGGCTCCGAACGCGCACAAGAGCACCCGCGCGCCCGCATGCAGCCGCCCGTCGCGCTGGGCTGCCGTCAGCGCGACCGGCAGCGTCGCTGCGGAGGCGTTGCCGAGCATCTCGATGCACTCGACGACTCGCTCACTCGGAAGGCCGAGCCGCTCGCCGACCGCATGTGTGATGCGCGCGTTCGCTTGGTGGTACACGAACAGGTCGATGTCTGCCAGCGTGACTCCCGCCGCCTCGACGGCCTGCAGCGTCACCTCCGACATTCGCGCGACGGCGTTGCGGTACACCTCGGGACCGTCCATCTGAATCTTTCGCTCGGCGTGGCTGGCGGTGATCGTCCGGGCGTGGGATCCGTCGCAGCCGAGCACGATCGGGCCGATCTCGCCTCGCTCGGCCCCTCTGCGGCCCAGCACGACCGCCCCCGCGGCGTCGCCGAACAGACGGCGCCGAGCGCCGGTCTTCGTAGTTCGTGATGCGGGTGATGAAGTCGGCCCCGATGAGCAGGACGTTCTCCGCGCGGCCGCACTCGATCTGACCCGCGCCGAGCGCGAGACCCGACAAGAATGCGGTGCACGCCGCCCCCACATCGATCGCTCCCGCAGCTTCCGCGCCCGAGAGCCTTGGCGACGAGCGGCGCGGTGTTCGGCGTCAGTTCGTCCTGTGTCATGGTCGCGACCAGCACGAGGTCGAGCTCGTCGGCGCGCACGCCGGCGGCCTCGAGCGCCGCGGCGCCCGCCCTCGCGGCGTAATCGCTCAAGCGCTCGTCGGGTTCCGCTCGGCGGCGCTCGCGGATCCCTGTCCGGCTGACGATCCAGCTCTCGTCGATCCCGTACCGGGATTCCAGCTCGGCGTTCGTGAGTCTGCCGGCGGGCAATTCGGTGGCGACAGAGAGGATCGCGGCCGTTCGCGCGGTCCGTGCAGTGCCGACCTTGGGCTCTGTGACCAGCTCAAGCATGGACGAGCTCCACGTCGCGCAGCGTGCGCTTGACGAGTCCGGTCAGGACCCGGCCGGGACCGACCTCGATGAACCGCTCGGCGCCCAGCTCGCCCAGCGCGAGCATCGTCTCGCGCCAGCGGACCGGGCTCGTCAGCGCCTCGGCGAGCCGCAGGCGGATGTCATCGAACGGTTTGGCGGTGACGGCCGAGAGCACGGGGACGCTCGGCTCGCGGATCTCCACCTCGGCCAGCGCGGCCTCGAACGCCGGCACCGCCGAAGCCATCATCGGCGAGTGAAACGCGCCCGTGACATCGAGTTCCATCCCGCGCAATCCGAACTCGGCCGCGGCGGCGGCGACATCAGGCAGCGCGGCGCGCGCGCCGGAGAGCACCACCTGGCCGTCGGAGTTGTCGTTTGCAACCGCCAGGCCGTGGTTGTCTGCGAGCTCGCTCGCATGCTCGGCCGCGCCGGCGCCGAGTAGCGCGATCATCCCGCCGTCGCCGGAACGCTCGCCGGACTCCTGCATCAGCTTGCCGCGCAACGCGACCAGCTCGAGGGCGTCTCGCTCGCCGAGGCTCCCGGCCACGACAAGCGCGCCCAGCTCTCCGAGCGAGTGACCGGCCAGCAAGTCGCCGCGCGGGCGACCGAGGGACTCCCAGCCAGCGAGGCTCGCGCAGAAGATCGCCGGCTGGGCGAACTGGGTCCCGTCGCCGACGCGCGCAAACGGGTCCTCGCCGACGACCTCGACCACGGTTTCGAGCAGGTCGGGGCGCGTCGCCTGGACTGCCTGGCGCATGTCGGGCGTCTGGCTCCCCTGACCAGGGAACAGGATGGCGGTCAAACCCATGCACTCGAACCTACTCGCGCGCTCGCGCGCGAATACAGCCGCTCCACCGAGTTCCCCCCGTTCGGGGGGAGCCAGACGGCGCTGAATCGCAGTACGCCGCCGTACCGCGGCGCGGACTACCGCCGCGCCCGGATCAGCACCCGCCCACCGCGCGCGGGGATCATCGTCACGTTGCGGTTCTTGGGCCGCTCGGGCTTGTCGTCTGCGGCCTCGAGCTCGAGCCGCTCGGCCATGATCCTCAATACCACGCGCTGTTCGGCCATCGCCAGCGCGGCGCCCAGGCAGCGACGCGTCCCGCCGCCGAATGGGATCCATTCGTAGGTCGCTGGCTTGGCGCCTGAGAGCCAGCGCTCGGGCCTGAAAGCGAACGGGTCCGGATAGAGGTCCTCGCGATGGTGCAGGAGCAGCATGCTGAGGGCGATCGGGGTCCCAGCGGGGACGCCGTAGGAGCCGAGCTGCCACGGAACAGCGACGCGCCGCCCGGTGACCGGTATCACCGGCCGCACTCGCATCGCCTCCGTGATCGTCGCCTCGACGACCTCGTCGACGTCCTCGCCGGAGCGGACGGCTTCACGAAGTCGTTCGTGCGCCGCGGGAGTCCGCACCAGCCGCTCCCACGCCCACGCCAACTGGTTGGCCGTCGTCTCGTGCCCGGCGAGCACGAGCGTCATCAGCTCGTCGCGGAGCTCTTTGTCGGTGAGCGTCTCGCCCTCCTCGGTCCGCGCCCGCATGATCAACGACATGATGTCCAAGCGGTCCTCGAGATCGGGCTCGCGCCGGCGCTTGCGGATGATCGCGTAGAGGCAGCGGTCCGGGACGAAGAGACCGAGCCTGGTCAGCCCGAACGGCTCGTCGCGGCCGATGTTCATCCACTCGGCGAGCTTCGCACCCGGCATCGTCGAGCTCCGAAGCACCTCCCGGATCGCGGTGCGCAGCGCGTACTCGACCGTCCCGGGCCGGGGCTTGCCCTCGATCCCGAAGATCCCGCCCATGATCACGTCGAGTGTGATCGCCTGCATCCGCGGCGCGAGCGCGAGCGGACGCCCAATCGACCAGCGCTGGATCTCCCTGGTGGCCGCCTCCTCGATCATCCGCTCATAGCGCGCGATCGCCTCGCCGTGGAACGGCGGCAGCAAGAGCTTGCGCTGGCGCAGGTGCCGCGGACCGTTCGAGGTCAGCACCGAGTTGGGGCCGAGCACGGGCCGAAGCGGTGACTCGGCGGCGAGCGTCGGCACCTTGTCGGGTGGCGCTTTGAAGATCGAGCGGATGTGATCCGGATGGCAGGTGACGGCAGCCAGACCGCGCACGTACCCGCGCGGGCTCCAGACGTCGCCGAACTTCTCGTGGTAGTGGAACATGAAGTTCCACTGGCGCATCCCGAACAGCAGCACCTGGACAGGCCGAGGCCAGGGGACTGTCGGTGGCGCCTGCAGCCCGGCGATCTCCTGCGGCGAGATCGGTCCTGCCTCAGACGGTGCTGCGCTCCCGAGCAAGGGATTCGTCTGCTCGACTGTGCGCGTCGCGACACTCATCCCCTACAAATGTTACACATGTGTAGGAAATGCCTGAGCTACGCCAACTGCCGGGCTGCCCGCCGACGCGCGCGACGTCCGCGCGGAGGCCGCGGCGGTCGGCGATAACCGCAGTGGCGGCACACCCGCGCGTCGGTGCGGATCAACCGCCTGCAGTCGGGGCAGCGCCGGAGGAGACGGAAGGTCGCGGTTGCGTACGCGAAGCGGGTCGCCCGGCGCGCCGTCCGAACACCCCGGAGCGCGAGCTTTCCGGCGAGCCAGAGCGCGGCTCCGGCGACGACGGACCCGAGCACCAGGGCCACGCGCTGCGCTGTAACGCCCTCCGGCATGACGCGACCATACAAGGGGTAGGCACCTCCCCGGAGCGCAAATACAGAATGATCTACACCGCAATCCCATGAGCATCCCGGAGCCCGCACCCTCCTCCGCCGCGCTCGTCACCGGCGCATCCGCCGGGATCGGCGCCTGTATCGCGCGCGAGCTCGCCGCGCGCCGTCACAATCTCGTGCTCGTCGCACGGCGCAAGGAGCGGCTCGACGCCCTGGCCAAGGATCTGGTCGCAAAGCACGGGATCCGCGCGGAGACGATCTCGTGTGACCTCGGCAAGCCGGCGCCGCGCGGACGCCTCCCCGGCCGCATCGCCGAGAAAGGCCTCGATATCGAGGTGCTCGTCAACAACGCCGGCTTTGCCACCAACGGGCCGTTTCACGAGTCCGAGCCCGAACGTGAGCTCGAGCAGGTGCGCGTGCTTGTCGAGGCCGTCGTCGCGCTCAGCTCTGCGTTCATCCCGGGGATGGTCGAGCGCGGCCGCGGCGCGATCCTCAACGTCTCCTCGACCGCCGGCATGCAGCCGCTGCCCTACTCGGCGGGGTACTCGGCCGCCAAGGCCTACGTGACGACCTTCTCGGAGGCGCTCCACCACGAGCTCGGCCGCCACGGTGTGACCGTCACCGCGCTAGCGCCCGGCCCGGTGCTGACGGACTTCTGGGAGATCTCCGGCTGGGAAGTGACCGGCGGGCAGACCTTCGAGCGCGCCGTTCCCAGACAGGCCTGGATCTCCGCCGAGCAGGCCGCCCGGGCGGGCGTGAACGGTCTCGCCGCGGGCAAGCGCGTCGTGGTCCCGCACACCGCCGTGCGCAACGCGCTGCGCGCCGGCCAATACGTCCCGCACGCGCTCAAGCTTCCGCTCATCGAACGCATGATGCGCCCCAGGTGAGCGAGCCGCGGGACCTCCTGCCGCGGCCGGTGCGTCTGCTCCTCGGAGCAACCGGCCGGGGCGTCTCCGATCAGCGCCTGCGCGAAGCCGTGGCCGGCAAGGTGATCCTCGTGACCGGTGCTTCATCCGGCGTCGGCAAAGCGACCGCGCAACGCCTTGGCGCCGCCGGCGCGACCGTGCTGCTCGTCGCTCGCCGCACGGAGCTGCTCGAAGAAATCCGCAACGAGATCGTCGCGGGCGACGGGAGCGCGTTCGTGCACTCGTGCGACCTCTCTGATCCCGACCAGGCCGGGCAGCTCGCACAGACGGTCCTCGCGGAGCACGGCCACGTCGACGTGGTCGTCTCAAACGCCGGCGTCTCGATCCGGCGCTGGCTGTCTCAGTCCTACGACCGATTTACGGACTACGACCGAACGATCAGGATCAACTACCTGGGGCCGGTTCGCTTGCTCCTCGGACTGCTGCCATCGATGCGCGAGCGCGGCGCGGGGCACATCGTCAACGTCTCCACGATGGGAGTCGACTTCCCGGCTCTGCGGTGGAGCGCCTACATCGCGTCAAAGGCCGCTTTTGAGACGTGGCTCGGTGGCGTCGCTCCGGAGATTCGAGCCGATGGCGTGACCACCACGTCCGTCCATCTGCAGCTCGTTCGCTCTCCGATGCTCGGCCCGTTCCGCATGTGGCGCTACATCCCTGGGATGAGCACCGAGGAGGCCGCCGGGATCGTTTCGCGCGCGATCGTCTCGCGGCCGCGCGTAATCGCTCCGCCGTGGGCGCGAATCGGCGGGCCGTTGACGACCGTCCTGCAGGCTCCGGTCGAGCTGGCGCTGGCGCGTCTCGCGGCTCGCGCCAACCCGGCCACGCGCGGGCGCGCGCCGACCGGCGAGGGCCTGCTCGCGCAGGTGGTGGGCGCCGTGGGAACAATCGCCGATTCCGGTGCCGTCCGGCCGATCCGGCCTGACCGGCTCGTCCGTGCCGTCCGGGCCCAGCGTCGCTTTGGCTCGAGCGTCGCCTCCGTCCTGGCGGCCGGCGCTGAACTGCATGGCGAGCGCTTCGCCGTGATCGACGAGCTCGGCTCGGTGACGTTCTCCGAGCTCGACCGGCAGGCGCGCAGCCTCGCGGGCGCCCTCCACGAGCACTTCGAGGTCCGCGCCTCCCAGCGCGTCGCGATCATGTGCCGCAACCATCGCGGGTTCGTGCAGGCTGCCGCGGCCGCCGCCCGGCTGGGGTGCGATCTCGTGCCGCTCAACAGCGACTTCGCCGGGCCCCAACTCGCCGACGTGCTCGCCCGCGAAGGCGTCACGGCGGCCGTCTACGACGAGGAATTCGAGGCCGTGTTCGACGCCGCGGAGTTCCATGGCACGCGCGTGCTCGCCTGGCACGAGGGCGAGCCCGCCCGCCCGACGCTCGCGGCGCTGATCGGTCTGGGAGCGCCCGACGCGCCGACCCCGCGCGAGTCCGGCCACACCATCATGCTGACCTCGGGCACGACTGGAACCCCGAAGGGTGCGATGCGAACTGTGAGCCCACGGACGCTCGTGCCATTGGCGTTGTCGGGCTTTCTCGAGCTGGCGCGCTTCAAGCCGACCCCTCGCTCGGGCGCGCCGATCATCGTGTGTCCGCCCCTATTTCACCTCTACGGACAGATCGGCTTGTTCGCGGGTTTCGGGCTCGGGTCACCGGTCGTGCTGCGGCGGCGCTTCGAGCCCGAGGCGACGCTCGCCCAGATCGAACAGCACAGTGCGGAGACGCTGCTGGCAGTGCCGACGATGCTCAAGCGGATCATGGATGTGCCTGCTTCCGTCCGCGACGGCTACGACACTTCCGCGCTACGCATGATCGTCTCGGGTGCCGCTCCCCTACCTCCGGAGCTCGCGGTAGTCGTCATGGACCGCTTCGGCGACGTGCTCTACAACGGCTACGCCTCGACCGAGGTCGGCCCGGGCACGCTCGCGACGCCGGCAGACCTGCGCGCCGCACCGGGGACGGTCGGAAAGCCCGCCCCGGGCGTGAAGATCAGGATCCTCGACGAGGAAGGCCTCGAGCTCCCGACTGGCCAGACCGGACGGATCTTCGTGGGCAACCCGATGCTGTTCGACGGCTATACCGGCGGCGGCACCAAGGAGATGATCGACGGGCTGATGTCGACCGGCGACGTCGGTCATTTCGACGACGGCGGCCGCCTGTTCATCGACGGCCGCGACGACGACATGATCGTCTCGGGCGGGGAGAACGTCTTTCCGCAGGAGGTCGAGGAGCTGCTGACGGGCCACGAGGCAGTCGCCGATGCGGCCGTGTTTGGAGTACGCGACGAGGACTTCGGCCAGCGGCTATCGGCGATGGTCGTCCTCAAGCCCGACGCGACCGCTTCCGCTGACGAGCTCCAAAGCTACGTTCGCGAGCGCCTGGCCCGCTACAAGATCCCGCGCCAGATCGAGTTCGTCGAGCAGCTGCCGCGAACCTCGACCGGCAAGCTTCAGCGCCGCAAGCTCGCGGCACTGTTCGAGGACAAGGAGGCCCAGCTGTGAATCAGGACCGAGTCGTCGTACCTCCGCTGTGGCGGGAGTGGCGCGCGATCGCCGAAGCCTCGGCGCTGCTGCGCTCGCGCGAGTTCCGTTCGCCTAAGCCCGCCGCCGACCCGGGCATGCCGGTTCTGCTGATTCCGGGCGTGTATGCCACGGATGACACGCTGCTTCCAATGGCTCGCTGGCTCTCGCGCATGGGCTACAAGCCCAAGCGCGCCGGGATTCGCTTCAACGTTGACTGCTCTGAGGCCGAGATGGAACGCCTCGAGGCTCGGCTCGAGCGCGCTACGCGACAAACCGGACGCCGCGCCGCGATCATCGGCTGGAGCCGCGGCGGATTGTTCGCGCGGGCTCTCGCGGTGCGGCACCCCGACCAGGTCGCCGGCATCGTGACGCTCGGGTCGCCACTCCAGAGCCCGCTGCGTTACGTCCACCCGTTGCTTCACCTCGCGCTCGAGGCGACCTCCTCGCTGGGCGATCGGGGCATCCCGAACCTGCTGACCCACAAGTGCGCAGACGAGTGGACGCTCGACGGTGCGAGCAACGAGAGCCGGCTCTCGCACTACCTCGTCGAACGCGCGCGCCGCTTGCTCGGCGACGCGTCGGAGACCCGACTGCTGCGAGCGGTTCTGGCGCGACGTCCGGGGCGACTTCCCGCGCGGAGTCCAGTACGTCTCGCTGTATTCGCGCACCGATGGCTTGGTCCACTGGGAGAGTTGTCTTGACCCGGCGGCGCGGCACGAGGAGGTCGACGCCACGCACTGCGGGATGGGTCTCTCGCCGCGGGTGTATCCCGTGCTGGCGACCGAGCTGGCGCGGATCGCGGCCGCCGAGCGGCGCGCGTCCGAGCCCGAAGCACTGGCCGCCTAATCTTTAGCGCAATGGCGGGGAAACCCGATCCGGAGCCGATCCAGGATCCGGTCGATAGCGACGCGCTGCCGACCGGCAAGCTGATCCGCGCAACCAAGGCGGCCGGCGCGGTCGCTCCCAGCTCTGTGCGCTTTTTCACGACGCTCGCGACCAACGTGATGCGCTCGCCCGACGACGCCTACGAGCTGCTGCTCCGCCGCCACGAGGACATCGCCGACAATGCGCTCACCGTCCTCGGGGAGCTGCGGGGCGGCGCGCTCAAGGTCGGCCAGCTCGCATCGTTCGTCGATGTCGACCTGATCCCGCCCGAGTTCCGGACCGTCTACCAGGACAAGCTCGCCGACCTGCGCGACTCCGCCCCGGCGATGAGCTGGAAGAAGATCAAGCAGGTGCTCGAGCGCGAATGGGACGAACCGGTCGAGTCGCTGTTCGAGGATTTCGAGCACGAGGCGGTAGCCGCGGCCTCGATCGGTCAGGTCCATCGCGCCGTGCTTCCGGATGGCCGACGTGTCGCAGTCAAGATCCAATACCCGGAGATCGCGGACGCGCTCGAATCAGACCTCGGCACCGCCCAGGGCCTGACTGCGATCGCCACCCCGCTTGCGAAGGCGATGATGCCCGGGCTCGATCCTCGGATGCTGATCGGAGAGGTTCGCGAACTGGTGCTCGAGGAGCTCGACTACGAACTCGAAGCTCAGCACCAGCGCACGTTCGCGCGCGCCTACCGTGGCCACCCGTTCATCTACGTCCCGGACGTCGTTACCGATCTGTCTCGACGCCGGGTGATGGTCTCCGAGTGGGTTGACGGCAAACGTTTCCCCGAGATACAAGAGCTCCCGCAGATCGAGCGCGATCGGATCGGAGAGATCCTGATGCGCTTCTACTTCCACTCGATGGACTACGTCGGACGTTTCAACACCGACTCGCACCCCGGGAACTTCCTGCTGCGCGACGACGGGACGGTCGCATTCATCGACTTCGGCAACGTCAAGGTGTGCAGACCCGAATGGCTCAAGGACAGCAATCGCGCGCTTCGCGGTGCGATCGACGGCGACAAGGAGGCGTTCATCGATGCGATTGTCGATCTCGGATATGTCCACCGCCGCGAGCACCTCGACGCCGACTGGTTGCTCGAGCAGGTAAAGCTCGCCGGCGACTGGTTCCTGTCGGACCGCGAGGTGACGATCGACCCCGACTACGTCGGGCGCATCCTGGCGCAAGTGATGGACCCGAAGTTCATCTCTCACGGGATCCGCGTCGCCCGCGATCTGAAGGTTCCACCCGAGGAGGTCTGGTTCCGACGGGTCGAGATCGGAGTGTTCGCCGTGCTCGGACAGCTCCGCGCGCACGGAAACTGGCACCGGATCGCCCGCGAGACGATCTACGGCGACCCGCCCACGACCCCACTCGGCGAGGCAGCGCAGGCGTATTTCGATGGCCGCGGGATGAAGCTGATCAGCGAGGCTTAGCTAGGCGTCAGGCTCTATCAGGCTCCGGCACGATGGGGGTCGGCGGCTCCTCAGGCGCCGGGACCGTCGCCGGCTCCTCGGGATCCGCCGGCGTGCCCGGATCCGGGTCGGCCGGGGTAATCGGCTCGTCCGGCACCGCCGGCGTGGGCGGCTCCTCGGGGGTGGGGACTTCCAGTCGCATGCGGAAGCGCTACCCAATCCGGGCCGGCGCGACGCGCGCACGAGCCGAAGGCGATCTTGACCGCGCGCCGGGGCTATAGAAGAATCGGCGCGGTGGCGGACAAGCCGCGCTACGAGTACCGGGTCGAGCGGGACATCTGGGGACCGGCGAGGGCAGAGATAACGCTCATCCGCCGGACCGCACCGCGCGGATTGCTGGCGCCGTTTCGCGGTCGCCGCACGGCCAGTGAGCTCAGGTTATTCCACCGCACGTTCAAGCCGCGTTTCGAGCTCGATGAGTTGGAGCGCTACGCCCGAGAACTCGATCAGGTGGCTCGGCATGGCAACGAAGGAAGCCTCGGCTGCTTCGTCGACACCCGGACACACTACGGCGTGGTCGAGGTCGCCCTCTACGAGCGATGGTTTGACGGCCATGACCTGATTTGCGACGAGCTGGCCTCGCGCAGATTCGACCCCGAGGACGAGGGAGCAGTCGTCGCCGGCGCCGAGTTCGTCGCGGAGCTTCAAGACTGGGCAGAACGGCGAAACGACGAGCGGGATATGAGCTATCTGCAAAGCAGCGTCGAGGACGAGGTGCGCGAGCGCGGCTCGGCCGAACGCGCATCTGCGGCACACGAACTCGCGTCGATCCTGGCCAGGCACTCCGGTTGAGCTGGGCCGCTTACGTCGCCTCGCCCTACCCGAGCAGTCCGACCCGCTGCGCCCGCTGGACCGCCTCGGCGCGGTTGCGCGCCCCGAGCTTGCGGTACAGCGCGCTGGTGTGCTCCTTGACGGTGTGAGGCGAGAGATAGAGCTGCTCGGCGATCTCGCGGTTGGTCGAGCCAACTGAGATCAAATCGAGCACCTCGCGCTCGCGCTCGGTCAGCGGCGGCGCCGGTTGAGAAGCCTTGGGCGGGAACATCGTCATCCCCATCCCGACCGTGCGCACGGCCGCGATCACCTCGCGGGCCTCGAGATCCTTCGACACGAATCCGGACGCGCCCGCGGCGCGCGCCGCTGCCGGTGACATCCGTCCGGCGCCCGAGATCAAGAGCACCCGCGTCGAGGGCGACGCTTCCCGTAGCGCCGCACATACATCGACGCCCGACTCCTCTGAGAGGAAAAGGTCAACGAGCGCGACGTCGGGCTCGAACCGCTTCGCCAGCTCAAGCGCTTCGGATCCGCTGCGCGCCGCCAGACAGCGCTCGACCCAGGGCTGCTCGCCGAGCAGGACACGAAACCCCCACTGGACAACGTCGTGATCGTCGACCACGAGCACGCGCAAGCGCTGGGCCGCGGCTACCGTCATTCCTCCTCCCCGTCGAGCGGAACGAGCAGGGCCACTCCCCAGCCACCGTCTTCTGTAGGCCCGGCCACGACCGTGCCGCTGTGCTGAAGCGCCTCGAAGGCCGCCAGTCTCAGGCCGATGCCGCCCTCCCCGTCGCGGGGCCGGACGCCGTCGTTTCGCACCTCGAGCTTGAACGTGTCGGTGTCGCGCGCGACCGTGACCTCGACCCGCATCGGCTCGGCGTGTTTGGAGATGTTGCGCAGTGCCTCGGCCAGCACCGACTGAGCAAGCGGCTCGAGGTCGAGCGGTACGTCGAAGTCCCCGCGCCAGTCGACCTCGACCTTCATTCCGGACGAGCGACGGATGCGATCGAGCTCGGCGGCCAGTGTCGTGCCGGTCTCCGGCGGCAACGGCGCCAAGGGGCGCTCGAGCGCGGCGCGCAGGTCGGCCAGCGCCTCCTGCATCTCGATCCGGCAGCGGTCGCGCTCCTCGCGCGAGAGCGTGTGCTCTGCACTCAGCGCCAGCGACACTCCGAAGAGCCTCTGGAGAACGCTCTCGTGCACTTCACGCGCGAGGTCGAGCCGCTCGGCCAGCCTTCGATTGCGCTCCTGCTGGCGTGTGACGTTGCGTGCAGCGGCGACCAGTGCGGCCGTCTTGCCGAGCGTCCACAGCAAGTGGCGCTCCCCGTCTGAGAGCTCGAAGCGCCCACCGCCGCGATCGGCGCAGATCACGCCGTAGGCGCGACCCGCCGCGCTCAGCGGCGTGCATACGAGCGTCGTGATGCCGAACACCGAGGCGATCTCGGGCGGGACCCAGTCCTCGATCCCCTCCGAGATCACGACCACGGTGTCTTCGAGCAGCGCGCGCTGCGCGATCGGGGTGTTTACAAGCGTCGGACGCAGCGCCGCGAGCTGCGAGAACTCGGTGCCGTGGGCGCCGACCGCGCGCACTCTGCGCCTGGTTTCGTCGGCCATGAAAATCGCCGCGCGCTGCATCGTGGTGAGGCGGCAGATCGCCTCGCACATCCGGTCGTAGAACTCGGTCGAGGAAGTGTCGGCGTCGATCCCGGAGAGCAGCTCCACAAACACCTCGAGCGGCTCGACGCCCGCGAACAGAGTTGGTGTCGGGGCCATAGTTCAGGCCGCGACCGGCACGGCGTAGCGCCGCCGGATCTCGTACAGCGTCGTGCGCTCTGCGGCCGGTCGGCCGGCGCGGTGGGCGGCCTCCACTAGCTCGGCGGGCTCGAGCCGCACGCCGTGATAGCTCCCGGCCATGCGCGAAATCGATTCCTCCATCAACGTCCCGCCGAGATCATTGACGCCCCAGCGCAGCGACTCGGTAGCCGCGTCGAGTCCCATCTTGACCCAGCTCGCCTGGAGGTTCTGAACGGTCTTGCCGAGCGCGAGCCGGAAGGCCGCGGTGTGCTTGAGGTTCTCCTCGCGCGAGATCTCCTCCACCCCGTGCGTGCGGCCGAGCAGTGTGTGGAACGGGATGAACGACAGCGGGACGAACTCGGTAAATCCGCCGGTCCGCTCCTGGAGCTCGCGCACGACCCGCATGTGCTCGGCGAGCTCCCACGGCTCTTCTATGTGGCCGAACATCACGGTCACGGTCGAGCGGATCCCCTCCGCGTGGCAGGCCTCGATGATCTCGACCCAGCGCCCGACCGGCAGCTTGTTGGGCGAGATTCGCTCGCGCACGCCGTCGTGGAGGACCTCGGCCGCGGTCCCGGGCGTCGAGCCGAGTCCCGCTTCGCGCAGGCGGTCGAACACCGCTCGCGGCTCGAGCCCCGAAACGTCGCACATGTGTGCGACCTCCATCGGCGAGTACGCGTGTAGATGGAGCTCGGGAGCGAGGCGCTTGGCGACCCGCAGCCACTTCTCATAGTCCTCAATCCCCCACTCGGGGTGAATGCCCGACTGCATACAGATCTCGGTCGCGCCGAACTCGATCGCCTCCTCAAGCCGCTTGGCGAACTCCTCTTCGGAATGCTCGTATGCGTCGGGCGAGCGCTTCGACTGCCCGAAGCCGCAGAACGCGCAACCGACGACGCAGATGTTCGAGACGTTGATGTTGCGGTTGACGACGAACGTGACGGTCTCCCCCGCGAGCTCGCGGCGCAGCTCGTCGGCGGCTACGCGCATGTCTTCGATGACCTCGGGCCGGCGCTCGGAGAAAAGCGCCGTCAACTCCTCTGAGGTCAGCCGCTGGCCGTCGCGCGCCTTCTCGACCGCTCGCGGGGCGGCTCCGTCTGCCACGGATGCCTCGACCCGGCGGCCGGACCCGCGGCGCGGGATGAACGACCAGAACGAGCGCTTGATCACGTCAAGCACGCCGGCGGACAGCCATTGCGGATCGATGTATTCGGGGTACACGCACAGCCGCTCGCTCAGCGCGAGCCCGTCGTCCTTCAGCCGGCTGCGAATCGCGGCCGGAGAGGGAAATGGGTGCTCGGGCGAGATGTGATCGCCGTTGGCCGACAGGCCGCCGAGGTCGGTAGCTCCGGCGCGCACGAGCTCGGGCCAGAAGTCAGACAGATTGGGCGGGACCTGGATCCCGACGCCTGGCAGCAGCCGGCGGGCTTCCGCGACGAGCCGTTTCATGTCCTCGATCGTCACCTCGCAGGCCCAGCTCGGTGCGTCCAGCTGCGGCCCTGACCAGACCCCGGTACGCCAATACTCGTCGGCGGCCGCGTCGGCGATCTGGGCCGGCTCGCGGCCGTAGTAGCTCTGATGCGGCACGAAGTTCTGGAGGATCACCTCCTGGATGTGCCCGTAGCGCTCGTGCAAGCTCGCCAGTGCCTCGAGTGCAGCGACGCGCTCATTCTCGGACTCGCCGATCCCGACCAGAATGCCCGAGGTGAACGGGATCTCGAGCTCTCCAGCGAGCGCGATCGTCTCCAGGCGCTTGTCGGGATGCTTGCTCGGCGAACCCTGATGGACGACTAGCTCCGCGTTGACCGACTCGAGCATCAGCCCTTGGGATGCGGTGACCTCCCGCAGACGGCTCAGATCCTCGCGCCCAAGCACCCCAAGATTCGTGTGCGGCAGCAGCCCGCGCTCGAGCGCCCGCTCGCATGTCCACACGACGTACGCCACAAAGTCCTCGTGTCCGTACTCCCGCAGCCGGGCGGCGACGCCGGCGTTGACCTCGGGTCGCTCGCCGGTCAGCACGAGCAGCTCCTTGGCCCGCTCACGACGCGCTGCCCGTTCGAGCAGCCCCTCGACCTCGTCGGGCGCATAGAGGTGCGGCTTGTGTGTCGCGAACGAGCAGTACTTGCAATAGCAGCGGCAAGTCCGCGACAGCGACAGCGTGAAGTTCCGGCTGAACGTGACGCGGCGACGCATCCCTATGGGAGTCTACGTGTCCGGTGCGCAGGGTCCTTTCGTCGCTGGCGATCGCCGCCATGCTCGCTGCCTGTGGCGGCGCCTCCCACACGCCCGCGGTGAGCTTGATGCTCGACTTCACGCCGAACGCCGTCCACGCGGGCGTCTACGCGGCGCTCGCGCGCGGCTATGACCGCCGTCAGGGAATCAGCCTGCAGGTGCTGCCACCGCCTTCGCCGGTCGACAGCGTCAAGCTGCTCGAGGCCGGCAGGGTCGACTTCTCGATCCTCGACATCCACGACCTCGCGCTAGCACGGGAGCGCGGCGCAGATCTGGTCGCAGTGATGGCGATCGTGCAGCGGCCGCTTGCGGCGCTGATCGCGCAGCCGCGGATCGCGAGCCCGAAGGCGCTCGACGGGCAGACCGTGGGCACGCCGGGCGATCCGAGCGACAGCGCCGTGCTCGACTCGATCGTGTCGGGAGCCGGCGGGAACCCGCGCACGGTCAGGACGGTCCAGATCGGCGGCGACGCGGTCGCCGACCTTCTTTCCGGCAAAGTCGCCGCGGCGACCGGCTTCTGGAACGACGAAGGCGTGGCCCTCACCGCGCGGGGGCGCGGCTTTCACATCTTCAGGCTCGAGAGCTACGGCGCCCCGCCCTACCCGGAGCTCGTGCTCTGCACCCGCCGGTCGACCAGCCGAAGCCTGATCCGCAAGACCGTGGACGCGCTCGCTGCCGGCTATCGGAGCGTCCTGGCCGATCCGCAGGCCGCAGCGGCAGAGCTCGAGGCGCGCGTTCCGGGACTCGATCCGCGCCAGGTGGCCGCACAGCTGCACGCCCTGCTGCCCGCATTTGAGCCGGTCGGGCGGCTCGACTCGGGCACTCTGCGGGCCTGGGCTCGGTGGGAAGCGCGCTTCAAGCTCGTCTCAAAGCCGCCCGATGTCGCTCAGGCCTTCGAGCCGAGCCTTTGAACGAGCGCCGGGCCCTCACGCGCCATCCGCGAGCGCGGCACGACCAGGTCAATCCCGGCGCTCTCGGCCAGTTCGCGCACGTCGGTCTCGACGTGCGAGTAGAACGCGAGCGTCGGCGGGCGCTGCTCGGGCAGCGCGGCAAGCCGCTCACGCGCGTCAGCTGTCAGGTCGACGATCAACAGCTCGGCCCGGTCGAGGTCATGGAGTGTCGAGACGAGCCTGACCTCGTGCCCGGCCGCCGTCAGCGACCCGACGACGTTTGACCCGAACAGCAGGTCCGGGATGAACGCGACGATCACTGCGCGCGGAGCTTGCGGAACTCCTGGCGGACCGACTCTGTGCGCCCCCACATCAGCTCCTGCACGATCTCCACGCGACCCGCCCGCACTTCCCGGACTGCAATCTCGCCGTCGATGCCCGCGTCGTCGAGCAGCTTCAGCGCGGCGTGCACCGCCGGCGCGGCGGCGGCATGGCCGAAGCGGTGTGCGACCAGGATCCGCCAGTGCCAGTCGTTCTTCGAGTACGGCTGCGCATTGCACGTGACAAGCAGCACGGCGGCATCGACGTAGCGACGCTCGTCAGATATCCGCAGGTCGAACTCGAGGTCGGTCCAGTCGTCTGGCAGCGATCCGATGAGCTGATCGAAGGTGTCCGCGAGCGCCATACGGCTGGATCCTATCCTTGACTCACGATGAGCTCAGTCAGCACTCTTCCGGCCGCTTACCGTGTCATCACCGAGGCGTGTGGCGCGCTCGACCGCTCGGAGCGGGGCAAACTCGCGCTTTCGGGAAGTGACGCCAAGACCTTCATTCAGGGCCAGGTGACCAATGACGTCGAGCGCCTGAGTGCGGGCCAAGGGTGCTACGCAGCCTTCCTGACCCCGAAGGGCAAGATGCTCGGCGATCTGCGAATCCTCGATGCGGGTGCCGAGCTGCTGCTCGACACCGAGCGGATCGCGCTGCAGCCGCTGTTCAACATGATCAGGCGCTTCAGCGTCGGTTACGAGGTCGAGCTGCACAAGCGCACCCTCGAGCGCGGACTCGTCTCGCTGATTGGCCCGCTCAGCGATCAGCTCGTCGCTGGCGTGCCACAAGCCGAGCACGCACACATGACCGTGGACGTCGACGGCGTCGCGGCGCGAGCGATCCGCTCCGACTTAGGGGTCGACCTGCTGTGCGACTCCGAGCAGACGGATGCGCTATTGCAGACGCTCGAGAGCTCGCGGTGCCGAACGGGTCGGTGAGGACGTAGTCGAGTGTCTGCGGGTGGAACGAGGCCGGCCCCGCTATGGCGTCGACCTCGACGAGACCGTCATCCCCCAAGAGGCCGATCTGAACGAGCGCGCCGTGTCGTTCACGAAGGGTTGCTACGTGGGCCAGGAGACAGTCGCGCGGCTCCACTATCGAGGCAAGCCGAACCGCCGCCTCAGGGGCCTGCGGCTATCGGCTGCCGCCGCTCCAGGCGACGAGCTGCGGCTGGGCGACCGCTCCGTCGGGGCGCTGACCAGCGTGGCCGAATCGCCGCGCTTCGGATGGATCGGGCTCGCGCTCGTGCGCCGTGAAGCAACTCCGGGCACGACCGTGTCGGTCGGCGAGCGGGAGCGCGCCGAGGTCCTCGAGCTGCCATTCGCATCCTGAGTGGCGTGTCCGACCGATGATCGGGGTAGCATCGCGTCGCATCGAGTAAAGGAGGTCAGGTGAGCACCAGCGCCATAAAGACGGATGAGCTCGATGATCGCGAGCGGCGCGCTTGGGCCGGCTACAGCGACCGCGTTCGCGACCTGACAGGCGACGAATACGAGAGCGCCGAGAGCGAGTCGTGGGATGAGCTTCAGCGCGAGCTGCGGAGTGTGGAACGCAAGCGTCGGTCGCTCGCGCAAGCCCCAAGCTGACACCTGTCGATGTAAACTTGGCCGCACGGTAAGCACTCGGTCGGTTAGGGTTCGCGCAGGAGCGAACTCACGTAGCAGCCGTCGTTACCTTGCGATTCGCAGAGGAGAGGCAAGACCGAGTATGCGCACAGCCACGATCGGGATCGTCGCGGTCAGTGCGTTCGTCGTGGCAGGATGCGGGGGCGGGGCTCATTTCGCCAACAAGCCTCGGCCGGCGACACCGGTCGATCTGACGGTCTACATCAACGACGCGCGCGTGTCGGTCTCGCCGAGCTCGGTCGGCGCCGGACCGGTGATCTTCATCATCACCAACCAGTCGAGCACGACCCAGACAGTCAGCTTCCAGCCTGCCGGTGGCGGATCCGCGCTCGCCTCGAGCTCACCGATCAATCCGATGGCGACGGCTGAGGTGACGGTCGACTTCGACCCCGGAGACTACAGCGTCACCACGGCCGCCCCGACGGTCGGAACCGACGCCGCCCAAGCGACCGCGCCCACAATTTCTCCGGCCACGCTGCACATCGGGCCGCCGCGCCCGAACGGCAACGGCGTGCTGCTGCAGCCGTAAGGGCCTCAGCAGACGCCGGGGGTGGGAGGGCCCCATGCACGCGTCGGCTTCAGCTCCGCCCCCACCGGCGATTGCGTAGAAAAGCGCCGTTTGGCGCGGCGAACGTGCCGCGCTCCCTGCCGCCTCTGACCGGGCACTACGTTGCCCATCCAGGCTGCTGGCGATCGCTTTTGCACGAATGCCGAGTCTGACCGAACGCTCAACCCCAAAGGCCCGGCGGGACGCTCCAAAGCCCTTGCGCCCGCGCTATACTTGCATGCATGCAATCAATGAGTGCGCCGACGCAGACGCCCACCCAGCTCGCCAGCGACCTGTACGCGCTGGTCATCTACCTGCACAAGGAGTGCAACTCGGACCTGTTCGAGGCTGTCGGCGCGCTGGAGCTCACGCTGACTCAGATCAAGCTCATGCATCATCTCGAGGACGTCGAGGCGCCGCTGTCTCTCAAGAAGAGCGCCGAGCTCGTCAAAGTCTCGCTTCCGGCCGCCAGTCGCCTGGTTGATGACCTTGTGCGCCGCGGTTTTGCCGAGCGCCACGAGGATCTCGAGGACCGCCGCATGAAGCGCGTCAGCCTGACCGAGGATGGCCGCGCCGTGATACGGCGCCTGAACGCCGCGCGCCTGAATGGATTGCAGAAGTTCACAGAGACCTTGACCGATTCTGAGCGTGAGCTGATCCATGCCGCCCTGTCGAAGCTGCTCGAGCGCTCGGAGGTCGCCGACTGCCGCCCTGAGGTGACCGAATGACAGGAAGACTTCTCGCCCATCAAACGCGCCTGATCAACGACGAGAACAGCAAGTGGTGGACGCTCGGCGCGATGTGCTTCGCGCTGTTCATGATCATGCTCGACAACACGGTCGTGAATGTCGCGCTCCCGTCTATTCAGCGCGACCTGCATGCCTCGCTGTCGGCGCTGCTGTGGACGATCAGCGCCTACACGCTCACGTTCGCCGTACTGATGGTGACCGGCGGCCGCATGGGCGACATCTTCGGACGCCGCCGGATGTTCCTGTTCGGAGTCGCGGTCTTCGGAGCCTCGAGCCTCGCGATCGGCCTGGCGCCGAGCGACGTCGTGCTGGTCGCGTTCCGCGCGGTCCAGGGCGTCGGAGCGGCATTCATGATGCCCGCGACGCTGTCGCTCATCACCCAGGCGTTCCCGGCCGAGCAGCGCGGTACCGCGATCGGCACCTGGGCTGGTGTCAGCGCGCTCGCTCTGGCGATCGGCCCGGTCGTCGGCGGCCTGCTGACCCAAGATGTGAGCTGGCGGGCGATCTTCTTCATAAACCCCCCGATCGCGATCGGCGCTGTCGCCGTCACCCTCTTCGCCGCGCGGGAGTCGCGCGACGAGACCGTCGGGCGCACTGTGGACTACGCCGGAATCGGATCGCTCACCGTGGGCCTCACAGCTCTCGTGCTGGCACTCGTCGAGAGCAACACCTGGCACTGGGGCTCGACTCGAGTCGTCGGGCTGTTCATCGTGGCGGTGGTCGCGCTGACCTCGTTCGTGGTGATCGAGCTGCGCGTTCGCGCCCCGATGCTCGACTTCAGCTTCTTCCGCTCGCGCACATCGGCCGGGGCCAACGTGGTCGCCTTCCTGATCACGTTCGCGATGTTCGCCCAGTTCTTCTTCCTGACGCTCTACATGCAGAACGTGCTGCACTACTCGCCGCTTCAGACCGGCGTGCGGTTCCTGCCAGCGACCGTCGTGATCATCATCATGGGTCCGCTCGCGGGGCGGCTGACAGACCGCGTCGGGTCCAGGCCGCTGATGACGCTCGGGCTCCTGCTCGTCGCCTCGGCGCTGCTGATCCAGTCGCGCCTGACCGTCCACACGCGGGTATGGGCTCTTGTTGCCCGGCTTCATCCTGATGGGCATGGGCATGGGTTTGGTCATGTCTCCGATGAGCACCGCCGCGATGAACGCGGTCGACCGCAACAAGTCGGGCGCAGCATCGGGCGTGCTGTCGATGAGTCGCATGGTCGGCGGCAGCGTCGGCCTAGCCGTCATGGGAGCGCTCGTGACCACGATCGGCCGCTCCAAGCTCGACTCGAGTCTCCCCCACGTACCGGCCGCCGTCCGGGCGCGGATCGCTAGCTCGCTAGGTTCGGGCGCGGCCCCGACCGGCCACGGCACGACCCCCCAGATCACGACGGCAGTTCACCACGCGTTCGTCTCGGCGCTCAGCACCGGACTCGAGGTCGGGGCGGCCGTCGCGCTGATCGGCGCGGTGCTGGCCCTGGTCTTGATCGGCCGCGTTAGGTCAGCACCGGCCGAAGCGCTCCCGGCCGAGGAGCACGCTGCCGAAGTCGTGGCTGCTTAGCGCGCCGTCATTCTGCGCGCCGCTCGTAGCCCAGCTGGGTAGCATCCGGCGACCGACCAATCCGACCAGGAGGGCCGTGTGGCCGTTGATGTAAGCCAGATTGACACCGAGCTGGGCGTCCTTCCCAAGACGATGGCAGCCTGGGTGATCCGCCCCGAGCGCGAGGGCGAGCCGATGGACGCGTTCCAGCTCGAGGACATCGAGGTGCCGGAGCCCGGGGCGTTTGAAGTGATCGTCCGGGTGATGGCCGCTGGGGTCAACTACAACAACGTCTGGGCGGCGCTCGGACAGCCGGTGTCTGTGTTCGGGTACGGCGATCATCCCGAGTTCGGGCATCACATCGGTGGGTCCGACGCATCCGGGATCGTCTGGAAGGTCGGCCCCGGGGTGACCCGGTGGAAGGCCGGCGACGAAGTGGTGATCCATTGCAACCAGGCTTCATACGAGGACCCCGAGGTCCACGGCCTCGACCCATTGGCGGCGCCATCGCAGCGGATTTGGGGCTACGAAACGACCTGGGGCTCGTTCGCCCAATTCACCAAGGTGCAGGCACAACAGCTCCTCCCCCGGCCTCAGAATCTGACCTGGGAGGAAGCCGCCTCCTACGGCCTCACGTACTTCACGGCCTACCGCATGCTGATCACGCAGTGCGATCTCCAGGCCGGCCATCGCGTGCTGATCTGGGGCGCCGGGGGCGGCCTCGGCGTTTTCGCGACCCAGCTGTGCAAGCTGACGGGCGCCGACGCGCTCGGAGTCGTGTCCAGCGACGCGAAGGGTGCGCTCGTCGAGCAGCTCGGAGCAATCGGCTACGTCGACCGCTCCGAGTACGCGGGGATGATGCGCCGCGGCGGCGAGTCAGCCGAAGAGGAAAAGGCGCGCTTCAAGGAGTCGCGCCGCTTCTCGAAGGCCGTCAAGGAGTTGCTGGGCGACCAGCCCGACATCGTCTTCGAACATGTCGGGCAAGCCACGTTCCCCACCTCGGTGTTGACCGTCAAGCCGTTCGGGAAGGTCGTGATCTGCGCGGCGACGACCGGCTACAACCTGGATTTCGACGTCCGCTATCTGTGGATGCGCCAGAAGCAGATCATCGGCTCGCACTTCGCGAACGCATATGAGTGCATGAAGGCCAACGAGCTGATCGAGGAGGGCAAGATCCGCCCCGTCCTGTGGCGAACGATGGGCTTCGACGGAGTGCCCGAAGCGCACCAGCTCATGCGTGAGAACAAGCATCTCGGCAAGATCGCGATCCTCGTCGGCGCAACCGAAGAAGGCGATGGCAAGAACGCCGAAGGCCCCGGCGCGATCTACGCGGAGGCAGGCTGATGGCCGGCCCGGGCGGCGGGGTGATGTGGGTCAAGTGGTATGCCACCATCCTGCGCCAGGAGGAGTTCGCACTGAGCGTCGCGGAGGTCGCTCCGCTCGCGCTTCGCTACGGCGCGACACGCTATGCCGTCCAACGCAGCCTCGACGACCGCTATCGAATCTTCCAGATGGCCTGGTTCGCGTCCCCGGACGATTGGCACCGATACTGGGAAGGGCCGGAGATGAAGGAGTTCCGCGCGCGCAACTCGGGCCGATACCAGATCCCGATCGACTACGGGTGGAACGATGAGCTGGCGGCCGGCGAGTTCGGACCCGAGGTGCCGCTCGCCCCGGAGCCCGAGCCGCAGGAGCCCGCGCCAGAGCCGCAGGCGGCGGCGTAGACTTGTCAGTAGCGATGACACGCGCACACAAGATCGGCAACCTGATCGGCGTCGCTCTGCCGCCTGTGGGGCTGATCGTGGCAATCGCATTGCTCTGGAACCGCGCGATCGGCCCGCTCGAGCTCGGCCTGATGGTCGGCCTGTACGTGATCACGTGTCTGGGCGTGACGCTCGGCTTCCATCGCCTGTTCACGCACCGCGCGTTCGAGACCTCACGCGCCTTCCGCGCCGTGGTCGCCGTGATCGGGTCGATGGCGGTGCAGGGCTCTGTGATCAAGTGGGTCGCCGACCACCGCAAGCACCACGCGTTCACCGACAAGGACGGCGATCCCCATTCCCCGCACCTGAGCGGCCCGGGCTTCTGGGGCGCGGTCAAGGGGCTCTGGCACGCACACATGGGATGGCTGTTCGAGTCCGTCGGCACGGCCGATGAGCGCCGCTTCGCTCCCGATCTGGTCAAGGACCGCGCGTTGCGGATCATCGACAAGCTGTTTCCGTTGTGGATCGTGCTCTCGTTTGCGATCCCGTTCGCGATCGGCTGGGTCGTAGGCGGCGGGATCGGCACGGCGCTGACGGCAGTCCTCTGGGGCGGCCTCGTGCGCGTGTTCCTGCTCCACCACGTCACTTGGTCGATCAACTCCGTGTGCCACTTCGTCGGCAGACGACGGTTCGACATCGAGGACCAGTCGCGCAACGTCTTCTGGCTCGCCCCCTTCTCGATGGGCGAGGCGTGGCATCACAACCACCACGCGTTTCCGACTTCGGCCTTCCACGGCCTGCGCTTGTGGGAGAAGCTCGCCGACCCGACCGGGCTCTTGATCGCGCTGTTCGAGAAACTCGGACTGGTTTGGAACGTCGTGCGGGTCAGCCCGGAGCGCCAGGCGGCGAAGGCGCGGCCGACGCCTGCCCGGCAGGTGCCGGCCTAACCGGCCTCGAGCGGCGCCATCGTCAGCCCCGCGCCGTCGAGCGCGGTCCAGTACTGCTCGGCGTCCTCGCGCGTCCCGCTCCAGACAATCGCACAGCCCGAGTTGTGGATCTGGTGCGCGAAGCGATAGCCCTCGGCGAGCGAGACGCCGGGAATCACTCGCGCCAGTGACTCGGCGACGTGGTCAAACGTGTTGTGGTCGTCGTTGAGAACCACCACTCGCCAGAGCCCGCCGATCCCGCTCCCGGGTCCGCCCAGGCGGGGCAGCTCAACCGTCTGCGCCATCACTGCCCAGGATAGCTAGCGCCCAGACTTGGATGAGCGACCGGCATGGGTCGAAGCCGGCGCGGGCGCGCCATCGGCAGCCTCTTCCCCACGCTTGCGCCAATAGCGCTCGAGGCCGGCGTACAGCTGCTCCGGTGGAGCTGCCTGTGTGTAGGCGCCCAGCAATTCGGCTCCAGCGTCCTGTTCGATCTCCTGCGTCACGGTGTCGATAAACGCCTGGGAGTCCTCGGTGTGCGCGAGCGCCGCCCAGGTGTCAAGTCGCTCGGATAGCTCTTCGAGCTGGGCGTCGACGTCGTCGCTCGAGCCGAAATGGGTAATTGCGAGCCGATCCGGCTCCCAGGCTCTGATCCGCGCGATCGATGCGTGCCATGCATCGATATCGATGTCAGGCGGCGGGGTTGGCGGGACCGTGAGCGTCTCCGGGGTGATTCGCACGCCCCCGACGTCACCGACGAACGCCGTCCCGTCATCGAACAGATATGACACGTGGTGCGACGCGTGGCCCGGGGTGTAGGCGACCTCGAACATGTCCTCGAGCAGCCATTCGCCGCCGCTTAGCACCCGGAGGTTCTCCGCTGGGACCGGCACCACCTCGCCCCACAGACGCTCCATGTCCTTTCCGTACAGCCGGCGCGCACTCTCGAGCAGCCGCGCGGGATCGATCAGATGTGGCGCGCCGAGTTCGTGGACGTAGACCTCGAGGTCCGGCCAGCGCGACACGAGCGAGCCCGCTCGCCCCCGCGTGGTCGAGATGGATGTGGGTCAACAGCAACGCGCGCGGACGCTCGTCGCCGAGCGCCTCGAGCAGCCGGTGCAGGCACGATGCCGGCCCCGGATCGATCAGCACATCGCCGACCTGCCAGCAGCCGATCACGCGCTCGCGTCCGAGGTGCTTGAGATCGAGCACACGCGCCTCGGGAACCGCGAACACCTGGGTCTGCTCGGCGATCGCGGTCGGCTCGTCGGCATCGGCCAGAATCACCTCGTCCTCCTCGAGCGTCGCCTGATCGACGACTGCGGGCTCGGACTCCGCTTCCGCCACGGTGGGGTCCCCCGCCGTGGGCTCGGGCGGCAGCTCCGCAGGCGCAACTCCCTGCTCGGCTGGGAAGCGGGTCGAGGCCGTGCTCGCGAGCGAAGCGAGCTCGTCGGCCAGCTTGCGTACGTCAGAAACGATCCGGTCGCGCTCTGCCCAGATATGGTCGACCTCCGCGTCGAGCTGGGTTGCGCGCTGCTCGGCATCGCTCGTGATCTCCTCCGCGCGAGCGCGCGCCTGCTGCTCGACGGCGCCCGCTTCCTCGCGGGCGCGCGCCAGTCGCTCCTCGGCCTCGGCGCGAGACTGGGCCGTCAGCTCCTCGGCGGTCTGATGCGCGCGTTGGAGGATCTCGGACACCTGTTCGCCGACGCGCTCAAGCGCCCGGCGGACGGCGCCCTGGGGCGTGCGGCTCGCGTAGAGCTCGGCTACGAGCTGCGATACCCGCCTCACATATGCGTCGACCGCGAGCCGGTCGTAGCCGCGCAGCGTGACGGGAAAGTCCTCCCCTGAAACGCTCGCAACCGGGTCGTCCGGAAGCTCGGCAAGGGGCGCTGCGATCTCCTGCATGATCGCGTGCTCTGTGGATGCGGAGCTCTGATCTGGCATGGCTGGTGATTCAAGCAATACCGGCGAAAGCCTTCTCACAGCGGCCGGCGAGGAGACCTTGACCCATAAAATGAGTCAAATGTCCGAGTCTGTGCCGCCTCGCCTGCCCGAACCGGATCGACCGTGGCTGATGCGCACGTACGCCGGCCACTCGGACGCGAAGCGCTCCAACGAACTTTACCGCCGCAACCTTGGGAAGGGTCAGACGGGGCTTTCGGTGGCGTTCGACCTCCCCACGCAGACCGGCTACGACCCCGACCACGAGCTCGCCCGCGGCGAGGTGGGGAAGGTCGGCGTCTCGATTGCGCATCTGGGCGACATGCGGACGCTGCTCGAGGGCATCCCGCTGGATCAGATGAACACCTCGATGACGATCAATGCGACCGCCGCATGGCTGCTGGCGCTCTACATCGTCGCCGCCGAGGAGCACGGCGTGGCGCAGGAGAAGCTTCAGGGCACGACCCAGAACGACATCCTGAAGGAGTACCTGAGCCGCGGCACATACGCGTTCCCGCCGGGTCCGAGCATGCGGCTGATCGCCGACACGATCGCCTACACGGTCACGCACGTCCCAAAGTGGAATCCGATCAACATCTGCTCCTACCACCTGCAGGAAGCGGGCGCTACGCCGGTCCAGGAGATCGCCTACGCGATGTCAAACGCGATTGCGGTTCTCGACGCGGTCCGCGAGCGTGTCCCACAGGACCTGATGGGCGATGTCTTCGGTCGGATCTCATTCTTCGTCAACGCGGGCGTGAGGTTCATCGAGGAGCACGCGAAGCTACGTGCGATGCGGACGCTGTGGGACGAGCTAGGGCGCGAGCGCTACGGCGTCGAGGATGAGAAACAGCGGCGCTTCCGCTACGGCGTACAGGTCAACTCGCTGGGGCTGACTGAGTCCCAGCCCGAGAACAACGTCTACCGGATCGCGCTCGAGGCGCTGGCTGTCACGCTCGGCCGTGACGCGCGCGCCAGGGCGATCCAGCTACCGGCTTGGAACGAGGCGCTGGGGCTGCCGCGGCCCTGGGATCAGCAATGGTCGTTGAGGCTCCAGCAGATCCTCGCCTACGAGACCGACCTGCTCGAGTACCCGGATGTCTTCGAGGGATCGAAGGTGATGGACGGGCTCGTGGTCGAGCTTGTGGAGGGATCGCGCGAGGAGATGGCGCACGTCGCCGAGTTTGGCGGCGCCGTGGACGCGGTCGACTACATGAAGGGCGCGCTCGTGTCCTCGCACCGCGAGCGCTGGCGAAGGATCGAGGCCGGTGACCTGACTGTGGTCGGCATGAACCGCTTCACCTCGAGTGAGCCCTCGCCGCTGACCGCCGACGCCGATGGCGGAATCCTCGTAGTTGACCCCGAGGTCGAAGCCGAGCAGCGCGCCGCGATCGAGCGCTGGCGCTCGGAGCGCGACCAGGCTGCTGTCGAGGAGGCTCTGGAGGAGCTCGCGCGGGTCGCCCGAGACGACTCGCAGAACATCATGCCGCCGACGATCGCAGCCGCCCGCGCGGGTGCGACGACGGGCGAGTGGTCCCAAACGCTGCGCGACGCATTCGGCGAGTACCGCGCCCCGACCGGCGTCGGAAAGGCGGCGGCGCTCTCGAGCGAGCAAGTCGCCGAGCTGCGCAACGAAGTGGAACGGGTGTCAGAGGCGCTCGGGCGCCGGCTCAAACTGCTGGTCGGCAAGCCCGGCCTCGACGGCC
This sequence comes from uncultured Actinomycetes bacterium, assembly GCA_963795505.1. Taxonomy (GTDB): domain Bacteria; phylum Actinomycetota; class Thermoleophilia; order Solirubrobacterales; family Solirubrobacteraceae; genus Palsa-465. Next base: position 246,235 of record CAWCIB010000008.1, on the reverse strand, counting down.
ATTCGAACGGCGCCGAGCAGATCGCCGTGCGGGCACGTGACGCCGGCATGGACGTCGTGTACGAAGGGATCCGGCTGACGCCGTCCCAAATCGCGAACTCGGCCGCGCAGGAGGGCGTCCATGTCGTCGGTCTCTCGATCCTCTCCGGCTCCCATCGTGAGCTGATCCCGGCCGTGCTCGAGGCGCTACGCGACGCGGACGCCGGCGACGTCCCCGTCGTGGTCGGCGGCATCATCCCCGAGGCCGACGCGGCCTGGCTGCGCGAGATCGGGATCGCCGCCGTCTACACACCAAAAGACTGGGATCTGAACCAGATGATGCGCGACATCGTGGGCTTGGTCGCCGAGCGGCACGGCATCGCGGCTGCCGCTTGAGCCGACCGACCCCAGACGGTCGCGAGCTCGGGGAACGCCTCAAGCAGCGCGACTTGAGCGCGGCGCCGGCGGTGCTGAACCTGCTCGAAGGGCGCCGGGGAGACGCGCGCTCTGCGACGGCGGCGCTACTTGAAGCGGTCGCTCCGCTCTCTATCGGGGGCGAGGCGCCGGGACACGTGATCGGGATAACCGGGCCGCCCGGGGTCGGGAAGTCGTCGCTGCTGTCGCGACTCGTCGAGACCTGGCGGGCGCGCGATCGTTCGGTGGCGGTGCTGGCTGTCGATCCCACATCACGCCGGTCCGGCGGTGCCCTGTTGGCGGACCGTGCTCGGATCGACGTGGATCCCGGCGACCGGCGAGTGTTCATCCGCTCGACGGCGGCCGGTGATCGTCTCGGTGGGCTCGCTCCCGCGACCCGCGCCGCGGCCAACGCGCTCGCCGTCGCCTTCGACGTCGTCGTGATCGAGACGGTCGGGGTCGGACAGTCAGAGACCGAGGTCGCGGACGTCGCGGACACCGTCGCGGTCGTCGTCCAGCCCGGCTCCGGTGACGTGCTCCAGTTTCTGAAGGCGGGGATCATGGAGGTCCCCGATGTGCTGGTCGTCACCAAGGCCGACCTGGGACGGATCGCGACGCGCGCGCTCGCCGACCTGCGGTCCGCAGTCGAGGCGCTGGGCGCCTCTGACGTGGCGGTCATCGCCACTTCCGCGATGTCGCCGCCGAAAGGCGTCGACGAGCTCGTCGATGCTCTCGACGCCCACCGCACCTCGCTCGATCTACCCGCCCGGCGGTTGCGTGCCCGACGACTGCATGCGTTGGCCGACTTCGCCGCCGAGCATGGCGATCGCGGTCTGCGGGCTCTGGGCGGTCGGCGCGAGGCGGAGCGGTGGCTTTCGGACCAGGACCCGGGTCTGGATGTGGCGGCGCTTCAGAGAGCGCTGGCGGAGAGAGCCAGCAGCTAACCGCTAGCCGATGACCGGCAACGTGCGCTCGCTCTGGAGCTCGGACAGATTCGCCTGCATCTCACGGGTGATCTCCTCGTAGACACGTTCACGGTCGGGACTCGACCCGAAGCGCGCAGCGATGTCGATCGGCGGCAGCACCTCGATGGTGATCTTGGCCGGCAGTGGGATCCGGGCCGGCAGGTCGAGCACCGTGATACCGAATGGCGGCCCGAACGCCACCGGCAGCACCTTGATCCGGGTTCGCTCGGCCCACCCCGTGGCCTCCGCAACGCGCTCGCCACGGGTGGCGAACAGCGCCGTTTCCTGGCCTCCGATCGCCACCACGGGCACCATCGGCACCCCTCGCTCCAGGGCGAGCTTGATGAACCCCTTGCGGCCCCCGAACTCGATCTGGTCTGAGTGCCAGCTGGGACGGAACGTCTCGTAATCGCCCCCCGGATAAACGAGCACGGGCGCACCCTTGTCGAATGCCTTGTGTGCGTTCTCGTGCGAGGCGGCGACGGTTCCCCAGCGGCTGATGCCGGTTGCCGGCAGACGCGCCGCGATGTCGTGAGCGAGCTGATGAAAGCGTCGCTCGGGCCCAAAGTACGTGTAGAACTGGGTGGCGAACAGGAACGTGTCGGCGATGTAGATGCCGCCCGAGTGATTACCGATCAAGAGCGAGGGACCACTCGCGGGGATGTTCTCAAGACCCCGGACCTCCGCGCGGAAGTACCGGCACAACGTGGCCCGCCACAGTGGCAACAGCCGGCGGATGTATTCGGGATCCCATGCGTCGATGTCGTTCCCGTCGAGCGCCCGGCGAAGGTGCACCAGGTCGCTGACCGCCATCTCGCCCCACGCGACCGCGCCGTCAACGGCCGTCGCCACAGCTCTCCCCGCAGTTCTCAACACAGACATAAACCCTCTCCGTTGTGCGTACCCGGGGTTAGCGGTCAAGAAACGCGGATGGCCCGGCCCAGCGCCGAGCGGTCTCCGGCGATTGGATCGAGGTTAACCGCGGATAGCGCGGCAAACGTCGCAGGACTCCCCGTCAGCGGTTGGGCGCCGTCGCCGGCGCTCGATTACCAGCGCTCCATCGACCTCCGGAAGCCCTAGGCGCAGCTTCCGCCACCTGACTTCTCCGCCGACTCTGTCGCGATGCGCCAACCGTGTGAGGTCTTGAGGAGCCCGAGCTGGTAGATACCGGTCGACTGCCCGGCCGCGCCCGACAACACAAGCGCTGTCGCGTGGCTGCCGGCGATCCGTACGCGGCCCACCTGAAGCGTCGGGTTACGCACCTTGCAGCTGAAGAAGAAGCGCTGGATCGCGGTCTGACAGCTGAGTCCTACTGCCTCGATCCGCGCCACGAGCTCGGGCGCCAGCACCTGGTTGCAGATCGGGTTGGCGTCGCGGCTGGCAACCGCGTGGACGAAGGTTCCCAGCATCGCGTGGACTTGGTCGGAGTCGCTCGACCCGCAGCCGGCGAGAGCGACCGCCGCAACAATCGTCGCCAGCACGGCCCGCATCGCCCGAACTGTAGCCTTTTCACAATGGCGCTCGAGCCCCTCGTCGACGGCCATGGCCGGCTGATCGGAGATCTGCGGGTCTCTGTCACCGACCGCTGCAACTTCCGCTGCCAGTACTGCATGCCGGCCGAGGGACTGCCGTGGCTCGAGCGCGACGAAGTGCTCCGGTTCGAGGAGATCGCCCGCCTCGTCGGACTGCTCTCACAGATGGGCGTGCACCACATCCGCCTCACGGGCGGCGAGCCGTTGGTGCGCCGCGACTTCCCACGACTGGCCGCGATGCTGGCCGAATGTCCCGATGTTCACGACCTGTCTCTGACCACGAACGGCTTCCTGCTCGAGCGCGACGCCGCTGCGCTCATCGACGCGGGCATCAACCGGTTCAACGTGTCGGTCGACTCGCTCCAGCGCGACCGCTTCTATGAGCTCACCCGCCGCGATGCGCTCCCCCAGGTGCTGCGCGGGCTCGAGCTGCTGGCGAGCTTTCCCGAGGCCCATCCGATCAAGGTCAACGCGGTCGCGATTCGCGGCTTCACCGAGGAGGAGGTGCTCCCGTTCGCGGAGTTCGCGCGGCGCAGCCCCTACGAGATCCGCTTCATCGAGTTCATGCCGCTCGACGCCGACCACGCCTGGACGCCAGCCCAGGTCCTCACCGGCGCCGAGGTCCGTGCCGCGATCGATGCCGTCCATCCGCTCGAGCCCGAGCCGCGCGAGCCCCACGCGACCGCGCGCGTCTACCGCTTCGCAGACGGACAGGGCAAGATCGGCTTCATCAACCCGGTCTCCGAGCCGTTCTGCGCCGATTGCAACCGAATCAGGCTGACCGCCGACGGCCGCCTGCGCACATGCCTCTTCTCGCTGAACGAGACCGACCTGCGGGGGCCGCTGCGCGCTGGGGCCGACGACGCGGAGCTCGAGCAGATCGTCCGCGACGCCGTGTGGCGCAAGGAGCTCAAACACCATGTCGGCGAGTCGGGCTTCATCCAGCCGGCGCGGACCATGTCGGCGATCGGCGGCTGAGCTGGCCCACGCCGCGCGCAGGCTGGAAGCGCACGCGCGTTCCCGGTCCGCCTCGGCCACCCAGATCCGGCCGCCGTGGGCCTCGACGATCGCGCGCGCGATCGCGAGCCCCAGGCCTGCCGCGCCGTTCGTCCCGGCGACTCGCGATGGGCCTTGGACGAACGGCTCGAAGATCCGCTCACGCAGCTCGGGCTCGATGCCGGCGCCGCTGTCGGCGATCTCGACCTCGACCGCCGGACCGTCGCCGCGGTCTTCGCGCGGATAACGACGCTGCCGTCCGCCGGCGTGTGGCGGATCGCGTTCTGGATCAGGTTGAACAGCACGCGCTGGAGCTGCTCGGGATTTCCGCGTGCGGGCGCGAGCTCCTCTCTCGAGCTCGGCGCGCACGGCCACGCGGCCGGCGTCGGCGTGCGGGCGCATCGCCTCGATCGTCTCGCGCAAGCAGCTCGTCGAGCGCGACCTGCTCCATCGACCAGCGGATGTCGCCTGCCTCGAGCCGCGAGAGCTCGAACAAGTCGTCGATCAGCGCGCCGAGCGCGCGCACATTGGTGGCGACCAGCCGCAGCTGCTCGCGCGTACGCTCCGGCTCGAAGATGCCGTCCTCGAGGCCCTCGGCGATCAGTCGCAGCGTCGTGACCGGGGTCCGCAGGTCGTGTGATACGGACGCGACCAGCTCCCGTCGCGCGCGCTCCGCCTGGCCGAGCTTGGCGACCATCGCCTCGAAGATCGCTCGCGAGCGCGGCCAGCTCGTCCCGACCCCGGACCGGAATGTCCACTTCCCGCGATCCCTCGCCTACCTCTGCCAACGCACGTCGGATCGCGTCGAGGTCCGCGAGTGCCGCGCGCTGGTCACCAGGCGCGCTGCGCTCGAGGCCGACCAATGCCGGCATAGCCGGCGGCCAGCGCCATGAAGAAGGCATCCTGGCGCGAGACGAACATCAGCGTCGGCGAACAGCGCGACCGCGGCTCCCAGTTGCGCGGCCACAAGCACCGCCAGCACCGCCGAGCCGTCCGCGCAAGCCGCGGATCCGTGACCGCGGTCCGCGACCAGCTCGGCGAGCAGCGCGGTTGCGGCGCCGAGCGGGCCCAGGATCTCGAACGACTGACGTAACGCGCCTGCGCCGTACACCGGCCAGGCGATCGCCGAGATCGCCGCCGCGGCTGCGACTGCCACCGACGACTCGAAACGCCAGCCGTCTCACGGCGCGAACCTGTAGCCGACTCCCCAGATCGTCTCGATGAAGCGCGGGCTGCGCGGGATCGCGCTCGAGCTTGGCGCGCAGTCGGCGGATGTGGACGGTGACCGTTGACGTGTCGATGTAGAAGCTGTGCTGCCAAACGCTCTCCATCAGCTGGTCGCGGGTGAAGGCCTGGCCCGGATGGCGCGCAAGGAACAGCAGCAGCTCGAACTCGCGCTGGGTCAGCTCGATCGGTTGGGCGTCGAGCCGCACCCGGCGCCCGTTGGGGTCGATCTCGAGGCCGTCAAACTGAAGCGGCGGCTGCCATTCGAGCGCGGGCTCCAGCCGTCGCAGCGAGCGCGTCGACGCGGGCGACCAGCTCCGCCGGAGAGAACGGCTTGACGACGTAGTCGTCGGCGCCGAGTCGCAGGCCGATGACCCGATCGGACTCCTCGCCGCGCGCGGTCAGCAGCAGGATCGCGGTCCGGTCGCGGTCCTCGCGACGCAGCCGGCGCATCACCTCCAGGCCGTCGACGTCGGGGAGCATCAGGTCGAGCACGACGACGTCGGGGCGGTCGCGTCCTGCGTGCCTGAGTGCGTCCTTACCGTTGGCGGCCACGCTCGTGTCGTAGCCCGCGCGGATCAGATAGCGGGCGACGACGTCGCCTGATCGTCGGCTCGTCGTCGACGACGAGCACCCGGCCCCGAACGTGCTGACGCATATCCACAGGGTAGGCCGCGCACGTCTGCAGCGGTCCGATCGCCGGAATCGTTCAGCGATTCGTAAGGGGACGCCCGCTAAACACGTCTCCATGCGATCGTCGTGCGCTACGCAGGGCTTGCGCTCGCCCTCCTGCTCGGCGCCTGCGGCGCCAACGGCCGCAGCCGTGCGAGCCGTCCGCCGGGCGGCTGAGCCGGCCGCGGCCCCATCCCCGGCGCGCCCGCCAGCCGGGCGCACCGTACGCGTCGGCGCGCTCCCGGAAGGGATCGTCGTCGATCCCAACGCCGGAGTGGCCGTCGTCGCCGTCCGCGATCCCTCTGCGCTCGTCGTGCTCGACGCCCGCACCGGTCGCGTGGTGCGGCGCGTCTCGATCCCAGCGCCGCCGCGACACCTCGCGCTGGCGGGTCCGGCCGGCCCGGTGCTCGTTCCGGCTGAGCCGGTCGACCGGCTGCTCGAGCTGACCTTCTCCGGCTAGACGCTGCGATCGATCGCCGTCGGTGTTCATCCGCACGCCGCCGCCGCGGTCGCCGGTCGCGTGTTCGTCGGGAACGAGTTCGGCGCGAGCGTGTCGGTGATCGCCGGGAGCAAGGTCATCGGGCTGATCAGAGGCTTTCTTCAGCCCGGCGGTTTGGCCGCCGTCGAGGGCGAGCTGGCGGTCGTCGACGTGCGCGCCGACACCGTCACTTTGGTTGACGCGCGCACTCTCCCTGCGGTCGGCCGAACCACGGCCGGCGAGGGGCCTACCCACACCGTTGCGGACGGCCGCAGGCTGTTCGTCGCCGACACCCGCGGGAACGCCGTGCTGAGCTTCGACGTGCGGCCGAGGCTGCGGCCTGTCGGCCGCTTCGGCTTGCCGGGCACGCCGTACGGAATCGCGATCGATCCGCTTCGCCGCCGCCTGTGGGTGACGCTGACGGCAGCGAACGAGCTCGCCGAGCTCAGCATCGCCGCTCAATCGCTACGGCTGATCCAGACCTACCCGACCGGCCAGCAGCCGAACACCGTCGCGATCGACCCGCGCGATGGGCGCGTGTTCGTCGCCGATGCGGCGGCGGGGATCGTGCAGTTGATCGACCCGTCGCGCTGATCACCAGATCGTGTCGAACAGCAGCTCGACCGCGAGCGCCTGGGCGACCAGCAGCCACAGCACGGGCCGCAAGGCGCGCGCGGGCAGCGCCCGAGCGGCCGCGACACATGCGAACGGCACGAACGGCAGCCAGATCCGCTCTGTCTCGGCCTTGGTGAAGCCGAGCACCGCAGCGACGAGCACGATGGCTGCGAGGGCGAGCGCGGCCGGATCGCGCACTGCGGTGGCGCGCAGCCACAGCCACGCGATCGGCAGGCCGAGAGCGATCGCCCAAGCGGCCGGCGAGCCGAACAGCCAGTAGGCGTACGGCCGTATGCTCGCGATGCCGTGCCTGTAGACGGCGTCGGTCGCCCGCAGCGCCGCGATCGGGTCATAGCCGAGCGTGAGCGCGAGCGTCGCGTACACCGCCGCCGTCGCGACGGCGAAGCTCAACGCCAGCATCGCGGCGCGCCGAACTCCCTCTCGGCCGAGCACCACGAGCACGGCCCAAGCCGGGATCGCGAACAGCAGCCAGGAGAAGAACGTCGCCGCCGCGGCGGCCAGACCCCGAGCGCGCGCCAGCCCGGCTGCTCCCGGACGAGCAGGCAGGCGGATGCGAGCCCGAGGGTCGCAAACGCGTAGTCGACGGACGTGACGCCCCACAACAGCAGCGAGGGGGCGAACGCGGTCAGGACGCCGGCCGAGCGGCCGCGCGCCTCTCCGCCGAGCGTGCGGCCGAGGTCGTATGCCAGCGGCGCGGTCAGCGCGCCGGTGCCGATACAGAGCGCCGCCAGCGCCTGCGGAGTCCGGATTCCCAGCAGTGCAGCGCGACGAGCGGCCCCGGCGGGTTACCGGTGACCTTCTGCGGCAACGACGGAAACAGCGACGGAAAATGCTCGATGTAGAACCGCACTCCGTGGTGCAGCGCCGGCAGGCCGAGCAGGTACTCGTTGCCGGCTTCTGGCGAACCGCCGGGCGTCGTCTGGAAGATCGCGTACAGCTCGTGCAGGCCGCCCCTGGCGATGTTGAGGCTCACGCCGAGAGCGAGCGCCAGCACGAACACAGCCACGGCGAACGCGGGCGGACGTCGTAGGCGCCCCATCCACGTGGGCGTGAGTGCTGCGGCGCCGGCCAGGACAGCGATCGACAGCGGTGCAAGTGCTCCTACGTGCGGGTCCCACTGGACGTAGAAGGGCGGAGAGAAGGCGCCCAGTTGTCCCCCCGCCGCCTCGATCGCCTGCCCGACGATCACGGTCGCCACGGCGGCGGCGAGACCGAGCACCGGGATCGCGACCTCGGCCCGCGGCAGGCGCCGGCGGGTCGCGATCGTGCTCACGTCAGCAGCGCGCTCATGTCGCGCACCGCGCGCAGCGTGCCGCGGGCGCTGCCCGTGACCTTCGAGCGACCCGCGCTCCTCGGGCCGATAGACGACCGGCACCTCGCCGATGCGCCAGGCCGGCCGCGGCGGCCTTGAGCACCATCTCGAGCGGCCAGCCGAAGCCGCGGTCGCGCAGCCCGAGCGCGAGCAGCGCCTCGCGGCGCGCGGCGCGCATCGGCCCGAGGTCGCGCAGCGCGACCCCGCACCGGCGCCGGAGCTCGATCGCCAGCACGCGGTTGGCGACCCGTGCGTGCCGCGGCCACGCCCCCGGCAGCGGCGACGCGGGCCCCGAGGCACAGGTCGCAGCTCTCGAGCGATCACCGGCCCGGCGACGCGCGGCAGCTCGCGCGGGTCGAGCGAGCCGTCGCAGTCCATGAAGCAGACGACCTCCGACCGCGCTGCCTCCAGTCCGGCGAAGCAGGCGGCGCCGAAGCCCGCGACGGGGCTCGTGGACGACGCGCGCGCCGAGCGCAGCGCGCCACGTCGCCGGTGCCGTCGCGCGAGCCGTTGTCGACGACCAGCGGGGCGAACCCCGTCGGCATCGCCGCGAGCACGCCGGGGATCGCCTCGGCCTCGTCGAGCGCCGGCAGGATGACCTCGATCACCGGCCGCGAGGCTAGGTGCGCGGCTCCTTACAAGACGGCGAAATTCGGCGCCCTGACGGCGTTGCGCCGGCGTTGCGATGCCTTAGCGTCGCAGCGATGATCCTCGTAACCGGCGGCGCCGGCTTCATCGGCTCCCACGTCGTCGACGCGCTGCTCGAAGCACGGGCACGAGGTGCGCGTGCTCGACTCGTCGCAGAGCACCGGCGCCGGCGTCGCGTCGGAGCTCAGTCCGTCGGCGACGTCGCCGACCGCGACGCGCGGTCGCGCGGGCGCTGCGCGGCGTCGACGCGGTCTGCCACCAGGCCGCGATGGTCGGCCTCGGTCAGGACATGCTCGACATCGCCGACTATGCGCGCCACAACGACCTCGGTACCGCGGTGCTGCTGCGCGAGCTGGCGGCGTCGAGGTTCACGGGCCGGCTCGTGCTGGCGAGCAGCATGGTCGTGTACGGCGAGGGCGGCTACCGCTGTGCGCGCGCACGGCGACGCCCGCCCGCGCGCCGCGGACGCTCGAGCGAGCTGCGAGCCGGGCGCTTCGAGCCGCGCTGCCCGCGCTGCGAGCGCGGCGCTCGAGCCGGTCGCGGTCGACGAGTCAGCGCCGCTCGATCCGCGCAGCGTGTACGCCGCCACGAAGGTCCACCAGGAGCACCTGTGCTTCGCGTTCGCGCGCGAGACCGGCGTTCCGGTCACCGCGCTGCGCTACCACAACGTCTACGGGCCGCGGATGCCGCGCGACACCCCGTACGCCGGGTGGCGGCGATCTTCGCCGCGGCGCTCGCGCGCCGGACGAGCCACCGCGGGTGTTCGAGGACGGCCGCCAGCTGCGCGACTTCGTCCACGTCCGCGACGTGGCGCGGGCCAACGTGATCGCGCTGACGCGCGACGAGCCCGCCGACCGGCGCCTTCAACATCGCCAAGCGGCGCCCCGCGCACGGTCGCCGAGATGGCCCAGGCGCTGAGCGCCGCCGCTGGCCCGCGTGCGCCGACGCCGGTCACGACCGGCGAGTTCCGCCTCGGCGACGTCCGGCACGTGTTCGCGTCGCCGCGACGCGCCGAGCGAGAGCTCGGCTTCGCCGCGTCCGAGGACTTCGCGGCCGGGATGGCCGAGTTTCGCGCCGCAGCTTGACGGCGTACGCCAGCCCCGAGAGCGCGAACAGCCCCCCGCAAGTGAGCAGGTAGCGCGCGAGAAACACCCGCTGGTGGAGGCCGCTCGCGACGAAGAAGCTCCGGTCGCCGAGGCGCAGGATCTCGGGGAAGAAGACCAGCAACAGGAGCGCGCTCAGCAGCGTCGGCACGCGTACGTATGCGATCGCCGCGCGCCGATCAGCCGTCGCGCGCGGGCGACCGCGTTCGAACGCGATCCGGTCGAGCAGCGAGTAGAGCGGCAGCAGCACGAGATCGTGCGCGACGATCGCCCCGACAAACCAAGCGAGCACCTGGACGACGGTCGGGCCGGGGAAGCTCTCAAACCAGCCGGCGACGGCAGCGCCGGCGACCAGCATCGACGCGATCAGCGCCAGCAGGTGAAGCGGGCTCGTGCCGTACAGCCGGCGGAAGCGGGCCGGCATCGCGCTACGCCCGCGTGAACGTCATCGTGGCCGCCCACTTGGTGCAGTGGACGCCCGGTATCCCCGGACCGATCACGCGCGCCGGGTAGCCGTGATCGAGCGACAGGTCGGTGCCGTTGACGCGCAGCGCGAGCAGCAGTCGCTCGTCGCCGGTCTGCTCGGATCCGAGCGTCGCGGCATCGAACAGGCCGTTGTCGGCGATCGACTGCGTCCGGACGGTGAAAGGTCCGTCGATCCCGACCCGGCTTGCCAGGTCGGCGATCCCTACGCCGCTCCAGCGCTGGGTCGTCGACCAGCCCTCGACGCAGGCGATCGGCAGCTCGTACGTCCGCTGCGGCATCCGCAGCAGCTCGGCGCGCGAGAGTGACAGCTGACGCTCGCCGGCCGCGAGCCGCAGCCTCCAGCGAGCGCCGACCCTCTCGTGCGTTATCTGCGCGGTCGCGGCGGTCCGATTGATCGGAAAGCCATTCGGCCCCTCGCCGCGCAGACTCCTGGGCGCGAACAAGGCGAGGCTGCGCAGCGGCCCGCCCAGCGACTGCCCGAGCCCTTGGAGGAGCAGGAACAGGGATCCGACGCCGACTGTGCCCAGCAGCGCTCGGCGCGACATGGTCGGCGCCGCCGGCGTGAGCGCAATCAGGTCGCTGTCGGACTGCTCGCTCGACTCCGGGTGCGTGTCGGCAAGGCCTTCGCGCAGCACGTTGATCGCGCGGCGCGTCGACAGCGCCTCCCGCATCGACCCGAACTTGAACGCCGCATGGAACACGAACGCGGCTATGAACACCCACGCCCCGTAGTAGTGGGCGGTCGTGAAGAAGAACGGGAACAGGTAGTAGTACTGGATGTTGAGGATCCCGGTCGCGAACTCGAACAGCGCGCCGCCGACCAGCAACGCGAGCGACAGCCGCTCGAGCGCGTGTGCGGGGCTTTTGACCGGTGGCCACACGAACAGCTTCGGAATCACCGACCACAACTTGGCAAGCACGATCGGGAACGCCGCCAACCCCACTGTCACGTGCAAGCCCTGGTTGAGCGCATACACCCAGCTGGGATGCGTCGGGAACGAGAACAGGTAGATATCCAGCGGTCCGAGCGGCCGTCCGACCGAGTTCGAGCCCAGCCGGGGGTAGTAGGCGTCGTTCGACAAAAGGCCAGTGATCGCGACGACCGGGATCGCGACCAGCAGTCCCAGGCTCAGGACCGAGGTGAGCCACGGACCCCGCAGGGGGCTACGCCAGAACGTTCGCCGGAACGGTCCCGGCGGAGGGCTCGTCGGTTCGGGCAGCGCAAACCGCACATGCGCACAGTGACACTCCACACTCCCCTAGCAAACCCGATCCACGGCCCATTTAAGCCGCTGTTCACCGTCGGCTTTCGCATTTTGTAATTGCGCTCAGGGCCGTGGCCAATACGTTCACTGCTGTGCGCAAGGTCGCGTTGATGGTGATCGCCAAGGAGCCTTTGCCGGGCCGTGCGAAGACGCGCCTGTCGCCACCCTGCACCCCGGCCGAGGCCGCCGCGATCGCGGAAGCCGCACTGCTCGACACGCTCGAGGTAGTCGCCAGCACACCCGCCGCACGCAAGGTACTCGTCTTCGACGGCGACCCGCGGCGCTTTGCGCGCGCGGGGCTTGAGATCATCCAACAGCGAGGCGGAGGACTCGCGGAGCGACTCGCCGCGGCGTTCGACGATGTCGCGGCTCCGGCGCTGCTGATTGGAATGGACACCCCGCAGCTGACGCGCGGCTTGCTGCTGGACGGGATCCGCGCCCTCTCCGGGCCGACCGTCGATGCGGTCCTCGGCCGTGCTGCCGACGGCGGCTATTGGAGCATCGGGCTGAAGCCGACCGCGCAGCGGGTGTTCGACGGCGTGCCGATGAGTCGCTCAACCACCTGGACGAAGCAGCGCGCGCGTCTGAGGGAGCTCGGTTTGCGAATCCACGATCAGCTCCCGCTGCGCGACGTAGACACGATCGAGGACGCTCGCGCGGTCGCGGTCGAGGCTCCCGGGAGCCGGTTCGCGGCCGCGCTCGCCGCGGTCGCCGCAATGACCCACCCGCTCAGCGTCTACGAGCAAGGCCTGTTGCGCGGAACGGAGCCTCGGCTACGGCTCCGAGACGGTGCCGTCGTGGCGCTGCCGCTCGACCGCTACCTCGGCGCCGCCGATACCGCCGACCGGCAGCTGCTCAACGGCATCCGGGGGCCAGTGCTCGACGTCGGCTGCGGCCCGGGACGCCACCTGCACGCGCTCGCCGCGAGCGGAGTGTTCGCGCTCGGCGTCGATCTTTCCGCGGCCGCCGTCGAGCTGGCCAGAGGGGGCGGCGCACGCGCGGTCGTCGGCTCGATCTTCGACTACCTCCCCGGAAGCGGTAGCTGGCGTAGCGCTCTGCTGATTGACGGGAACATCGGAATCGGTGGACACCCGGCCAGGCTGCTCGCCCGGATCGGCACCTTGTTGCGCGATGACGGGACCGTCCTCGTTGAACTCGCGCCTCCGGCGACCCCCAGCCAGTCGATCGCGGTACGCCTCGAGACCGACCATGAGGTCAGCAGCTGGTTCCCCTGGGCCCTAGTCTCGGCACGGGACGTGCACAAAGTGGCGCGCCGGGGTGGCTTCCGCGTCGACGAGCGCTGGTCGGTCGCGGGCCGCTGGTTTGCGCGGCTCGCCGTTCGCGCCGGCTAGTTCAGCATCTCGTAATCCTCGGAGAGGATCATGTAAGCAGCAGATGCTGCTGCTAATGCTCTTCGCGCTGATCGCGGGCGCCGGCACCGCCGTCACACCCTGCGTGCTTCCGGTGCTCCCAGCGCTACTTTCGGCGAGTGCGTTGGGCGGCAGGCGACGGCCGCTCGGCATCGTGCTCGGGCTGGCGATCACGTTCACGATCGCGATCGTCGCGCTCGCACAGCTGGTCAAAGGCGTCGGGCTGGCGAGCGGGGCAGCGCGGACCGTTGCGATCGTCGTGCTCATCGCGTTTGGGATCGTGATGCTGATGCCGGATGTCGCGGCGCGTGTTCAGGCGCCGCTGTCGCGGCTGGCGCGCTTCGGCCCCAAGACGCGCGGTACTGGATTCTGGTCGGGGCTCGGTGTCGGGGGCGCGCTCGGCTTTGTATGTGCCCCCTGCGCAGGACCGATCCTCGCGGCTGTGACATCCGTGAGCGCCTCGAGTGGCCCGACTGTGCGCGTCGTCGCCGTCGCGATCGCCTACGCGATCGGGCTCGCGGGCGTGCTGCTGCTCTGGTCGCTCGGCGGACGGGCGTTGGCGGACAGGGTCCGCCGCTCGTTGCGCGGGCATGTGGTCGAGCGCACGCTGGGCGTAGTCCTGCTCGTGACAGGTGTCGCGATGGTGTTCAACCTCGACGTGCGCTTCGAGGAGACGCTCGCCAAGTCAAGTCTGCCGGCGTTCCTCGTGGACCCGACCAAGGCGCTTGAGAACTCGAACGCGGTTCAGTCACGGCTCGCTTCGCTGCGACCGCCGTCGCGGTTCGCGGAGCGACAGAAGGAGGTGGCCAACATGCCGGTGCCGGTCACAAGCGGCGTGTCGATCCCCGGCGTCCAGACACCCGCGCTTCCAAACCTCGGCCCGGCCCCGGAATTCACCGACAATCAGCGCTGGTTCAACACAGCGGGCGGCCAGGCGCTCTCGCTCGCCGGGCTGCGCGGGCACGTCGTGCTGGTCGACTTTTGGACCTATACCTGCATCAATTGCATCCGCACGCTGCCGTTCCTGAAGGGCCTGTACGCGACCTACCACCCATACGGGCTGCAGATCGTCGGAGTGGAGACGCCGGAGTTCACGTTCGAGCAGGAGGCTTCGAACGTGTCGCAGGCGATCAGCTCCGACGGCATCCGCTACCCGGTTGTTCAGGACAACGCTTACGGCACCTGGAACGCGTACCAGAACCAGTACTGGCCGGCGGAGTATCTGATCGACGCCCACGGCGACGTGCGCCACACTCAGTTCGGCGAGGGCGATTACAAGCAGTCCGAAGCAGCCGTGCGCGAGCTGCTGCATGAGGCGGGCGTGAGCCAGCTTCCGCCGCCGATGACCGCCAACGCGATCATGCCGTCAAACGGCATCGGCTCGGCCGAGACCTATCTCAATCCAAAGCAGTTCGACGCCTACGGCCAGACGTGGGGCGCCCCGATTCAGTCCGGCACTCACAACTACACCGCCACCACGAATCTCGCTCCCAACGCGTGGGAGCTGCAGGGCGCCTGGAGGGCGAGCGACGAATCGGTCACCCCAGCCGGTGGGAGCGCGTCGATCTCCGGAGGCTTTCAGGCGGCGAAGGTCTATCTGGTTATGACCTCATCGGGCGGTGTCCCGCGTCAGGTACCCGTTCTGCTCGACGGCCGACCACATGGAGCGGTCACGGTCGCCGGGCAGAAGCTCTACACCCTCGTGTCGCTCTCGGCTGACCAGCAGCACACCATCACCGTTCAGGTCCCGGCGGGCGTGAGCGCGTACGACTTCACGTTCGGTTAGCCCTGGGTCCCAGCATCGCTGCCGCGGCGAGGAGATCCTCGGGGGCATTCACGTTGAACAACACGTCCTCCGGTACGTCGAGCAGCTTCGGCCCGAGCTCCGCCACCTGGTCGCGCAACGGGCGCTCGTCTAGGTGGTCTAGCAGCGCGAGCGCGCTGGGCTGGTAACAGCCAAGCAGCGGCTGGATCCGACCGCCGGCCGAGGCGATTACGGCGGGGGCCCCGCCCGGCTCGGTATCCATGAGGCGGCGCACGACGTCGGCGGTCACGAATGGAAGATCTGTGGCGCAGACGAGCACCGGTCGCGCCCCCGCCAGCGCGAGCGCCTGGACGATCCCGACGAGCGGATGGCGCCGCCGGTCGGGCTCGATCCAGACCGTAGCGCGGGGCAGGCTCGGAAGCTCGGTATCCGCCTTGGCCAGCACGACGACCTCGCTCAGCACCGCACCGACGGCCTCGAGCGGGTAGTAGATCAGCGGCTTGCCCTCGAGCATCACGGTCGCCTTTGACCCGCCCAGGCGACGGCCGAGTCCGCCGGCCAGGATCGCTCCGAGAGGCTCGCGCACGACAAGAGCCTATGCGCCGAGGGGACCTCCTATCATCAAAAGCCATGGAGGGCTCAACCGAGGTCCGTAGCTGGCTACGGTGCTACCGGTGCTGGTCCCAGAATCTCGAGGTGCAGGTGCACTACGAGGGGATCCACAAGATCGACGCAGAAACCGGTGAGCGCGGCGAGGTGGTCGACGAAATGCAAGAAGCCGTGATCCAGTGCCTTGAGTGCATGCACGATCAACCGCATCTTGGGTTCCACAACGGCCGTGTGGAACCGATCGAGGACCGCTGGGAGCGAATGATTGCCGGCACGCCGTGGGTCGCCTCATGCACTGTCACCGTCGAAGCCGAGGATGTCGAGACGTGCTCGGGACCAGAGGCTGGCGACGCCCTCAGTTACGCCGCCTTCGGCGACCACGGGACGCGCGAGTTCTTCACCCACGTGCGCTTCCACAAGCACGACGAGGAGCGGATCATCGTGCACCTCCTCGTCGAGTTGTATGCACGCTCGGCCGAAGAGGCGTCCGCGGTGCTCGAGGAGGCGGCGCGCGGCGAGCTTGCGATCACCTCGCTGGCCGAGGAATCGCGTCCACCCGCCTCGACTTCAAGCGGCGCTCACTAGTGGGCGAAGTCCGGGGCTCGGCAGGCAAGAACGCAAGATCCGACGCGTAGCAGCGCTACGCGAGGATCCAGGACGCAGCCTGGCGGCCATCCGGACGAGCATTGCGGGTGGAACGTTTCCGGGAGGTCCACTAGCCCGGGCCAGCTGGACGCTGGCCCGTGGTGACCGCACGAGCGCGCGGAGCGGTCTCCTGGAACCGAGGAGCGGAGCGCGCCCGGGCCCGGAGCCGGATGCGGTCAGAGGCCTCCACCGCGATCAGCGCGAGTGCGACCGGCACTGTCGCGGGCAGCTCGTTGACGGCCAGGAACAGCAGGTCGAATAGCGCCGCCAGCACGAGCGTTAGGACCGCCGCGCTCCTTTGGCGTCGCCAGTTGGACGCCAGCACCGCGCCCAGCAGCGCCGCGACGAACAGGTCGCCGTAGCCCATCGAAACCGACCCGAACAGTTCGGACTGAAGCTGCGGCAGGCCGCCCGGCGGGTGCGCCGCGATCAGCGCCGCGTTGGGCGACTGGAGCAGGTCGGAGATCACCAGCCAGCTGTCGGCGGCGGCCATCAGCACGATCCCGACCTTGAGCCAGCTCGCCGGCGTCACCGAGGCGAGCAGCACTCCGAGCGTCACACAGCTGAGCGCAGACAGCAGCGCTGCGGCCGCCTCACCCGGCAGCGTCTTGTGAGCCGCCCAGGCAAGCGCGAACAGCGGCACGGCGGCGAACGCGGCCCACGGCCGGGCGCCCCGGGCGGCCCAGCCGAGCGCGCCTGCCGCGAGCGGCGGTACGGCGACTACCGCGAGATATGTGAGGCCGGTCGCGGTATCGGACACGAACCGGATCGCGAACACCACGATCACGATCGAGGCGAGCGGGACCAGCGCCCACGCGGGACCGCGTAGCCGCTCGGCGAGTGCCAGCCGCGGGACCGTGCGCGGCGCGGCCACGACGGCGGCCTGAAGGCCCAACATGGCGGCGTCGGACGGTATGAACGGGAGCGCCACGCCCTCCAGCGTACGCGGCGATCCTCAGAGCCGGTGAAGAACCACGGTGCCCGACCAGGAGCCCGTGACCGCGCAAGTCGGGCCGCTGCTCTCCGGACCGATTGCGTGCCCGACAGGGATGACGATCACCGCGGGCAGCACTTACGCGAGCCGGCTTTCAAGCGCTTCGAGCTGCGCTCTGAGCTCCTTCGGCAGCGCATCGCCGAACTTGGCGTAGTGCTCGTGGATCTGGGGCAACTGGTTGCGCCACTCCTCGGGATCGACTGCCTCGAGCTGCGCCATCGCCTCCGGGGTGATCTCGAGCCCGTCGGTGTCGAGGCCTCCGGGCGGCGGCACGAAGCCGATCGGGGTCTCCTCCGCCTCGGCCGATCCCTCACAGCGGCGGAAGATCCAGGCCAGCACGCGCGAGTTCTCGCCGTAGCCGGGCCACAGGAACTTGCCGCCCTCGTCCTTGAGGAACCAGTTGACGTGGAAGATCCGCGGGAGCTTGGCGTCCGCGCGGCGTCCGATCTTCAGCCAATGGCCCCAGTAGTCAGCCATGTGGTAGCCGCAGAACGGCAGCATCGCCATCGGATCGAAGCGCAGCTCGCCGACGGTGCCGGCGGCCGCGGCCGTCTTCTCGGAGGCCATCGTCGAGCCCAGGAACACGCCGTGCTCCCAGTCACGGGCCTCGAACACCAGCGGCACGACGGTCGACCGCCGTCCGCCGAACAGGATCGCCGAGATGGGCACGCCGGCCGGGTCCTCCCATTCCGCCGCGATCGAGGGGCACTGCGCCGCAGGGGCGGTGAACCGGGCGTTCGGGTGGGCCGCCGGCGTCTCGGAGTCAGGCGTCCAGTCATTCCCGTGCCAGTCGATCGCGTGCGACGGCGGCTCGCCGGTGAGTCCCTCCCACCAGACATCGCCGTCATCCGTCTTGGCGCAGTTGGTGAAGATCGAGTTGCGCCCGGCCGTCTCGATCGCGTTGGGGTTGGTGCGCGCACCGGTCCCGGGCGCGACGCCGAAGAAGCCGTGCTCCGGATTGACGGCGTACAGCTGACCATCCGAGCCGAACTTCATCCAGGCGATGTCGTCGCCCACGGTCTCGACCTTCCACTCCGGGAGCGTCGGGATCATCATCGCGAGGTTGGTCTTGCCGCAGGCGCTCGGAAAGGCGCCGGCGACGTACTTGACCTCACCTTCGGGAGACGTGAGCTTGAGAATCAGCATGTGCTCGGCGAGCCAGCCCTCGTCGCGTGCCATCACAGACGCGATCCGCAACGCGAAGCACTTCTTGCCAAGCAGAGCATTGCCGCCGTAGCCCGAGCCGAATGACCAGATCTGACGGCTCTCGGGGAAGTGCACGATGTACTTGTTGTCGGCGTTGCACGGCCACGGGACGTCGGTCTGACCCTCGGCCAGCGGGGCGCCAACCGAGTGCAGGCACGGGACGAAGTTGCCGTCCTCGCCCAGCACGTCGAGCGCCTGCTGCCCCATCCGGGTCATGATCCGCATCGACGCGGCGACGTAGGCGGAGTCAGTCAGCTGGACGCCGATGTATGAGATCGGCGAACCGAGCGGCCCCATCGAGAACGGCACCACGTACATCGTCCGCCCGCGCATCGAGCCTTCGAACAGCTCCTCGAGCACCGAGCGCATGTCCGCGGGGTCGCGCCAGTTGTTCGTTGGGCCGGCATCGGACTCCTTCTCGGAGCAGATGAACGTCCGGTCCTCGACGCGCGCCACGTCGGCGGGATCCGACAGGGCGAGATATGAGTTGGGCCGCTTGGCGTCCGACAGCTTTTGGAAGGTCCCCGCGTCTACGAGCGTCTGCGCCAGCCAGTCGTACTCCTCGGCGGATCCGTCGCACCAGTGGATTTCGTCGGGCTGGGTAAGCCCTGCGATCTCATCCACCCATGCGCGGAGGCGCTGGTGTTTGGTGGTGGCTTGATGCTTCGCGGCAGTGTGCGACATGTGTTCAGGGGACTCCTTCGTCCGTTCGGTGGGGGTGCAAGGCTACCCGTCAACGCTCCAGAAAAGCGCCGTCGGGGCTAATCGACGTTTGTTTCGCCGCCCGGCAAAGGTCCGCCCGGGTCCTTGCGCGGAACCAGCACGACGCGCTTGAACTCGGCTACCAGCGTGCCGTCCTGGTTGAAGGCGCGCGTGTGCACTCTGACCGTCCCACGGTCGGGCTTTGACCGCGACGGCTTGACCTCGAGCACCTCGGATTCCACGAACAGCGTGTCGCCGTGGAACAGCGGTGCGGGGTGGCTGAGCTCCTCGGTCGCGAGGTTGGCGATCGCCTTGCCGCTGACGTCAGAGACGCTCATGCCGAGCGCGAGCGAGTAGACGAGCGGACCCACGACGACGTTGCGCCCCTGCTGCGATTGCGACGCGTAGACGTCGTTGACGTGCAGCGGGTGGTGGTTCATCGTGATCAGGCAGAACAGGTGGTCGTCGGCCTCGGTGACGGTCTTAGCCGGCCAGTGCTTGTACACGGCTCCGACCTCGAACTCCTCCAGATAGCGGCCGTAGGGGTGGGCCCCAGACGCCTCCCGTGCCGCCTGCCCTGTCTCGACGTTGCTCATCGCATCTCCTGATTTCAGTGTGGTGAGGTCGCTGAGGATGCCATGTGCGCTCAGATCGGACCTGTTCGTCAGCACATTCCGCGTGGCGACCACGGAAAATTGTGCATTCGAACAGGTTATTTGTGTTCGAGAGCACAAATCGCCCGCTCGGGAAAGCGATTGTGCCCTCGGACAGGTACCGGGCCGACCAATCGGTAGCGTTCATCCCATGCGAAACCCCCGTGACTTCGGAAAGCCACTGGCGATCGGCGCTCCCGATCCGGTCGCCGAGATTCCCTTCAGACCGAGCCGGATGATCCATTTTCTCGACTTCTCCAACGAGAAGATGGTGGCCAAGGTCTCCGACATCGCCCCCACCGTCGACATTCTGCTCGGCAACCTCGAGGACGCGGTGCCGGTCGACCGCAAGGAGGCAGCCCGCGATGGTCTGATCAAGGTCGGCAAGGAGATCGACCCCGGCGACACACAGCTCTGGACGCGCGTGAACAGCCTCGAGTCGCCCTGGGTACTCGACGACCTCACAGCGGTCGTCTCTGAGATCGGCGACAAGCTCGACGTGATCATGGTCCCGAAGGTCGAGGGCGCATGGGACATCCACTACGTCGACCGACTGCTCGCCCAGCTCGAGGCCAAGGCGGGGCTCGAGCGGCCGATCCTGGTACACGCGATCCTCGAGACGAGCCTTGGCGTCGTCAACCTCGAGGAGATCGCGACCGCCAGCCCGCGCATGCAGGGCATGAGCTTCGGCCCCGCGGACCTGGCGGCGTCGCGCCGCATGAAGACGACCCGCGTCGGTGGCGGCCATCCCGGCTACCGGGTCATCAACGATCCGGATCCCGAAGACCCCGAGGCGCCGCGCCCGACCGCCCAGCAGGACCCGTGGCACTACTCGATCGCGCGCATGGTCGACGCGTGCACGTCAGCAGGGATCCTCCCGTTCTACGGCCCCTACGGCGACATCAAGGACGTTGAGGGCTGCGAGACCCAGTTTCGCTCGGCGTTTCTGCTCGGCTGCGTCGGCGCCTGGTCGCTGCACCCCGTTCAGATCGACATCGCCAAGAAGGTGTTCAGCCCACCTGTGGACGAGGTGCTGTTCGCCAAGAAGGTGCTCGAGGCGATCCCGGACGGCCGCGGCGTACACATGATCGACGGCAAGATGCAGGACGACGCGACCTGGAAGCAGTGCCAGGTGATGGTCCAGCTCGCCAAGATGCTCGCCGACAAGGACTCCGAGCTGGCCGAGGCTTACGGGTTCGCGCCTGAGCCCGTCGCCTAGACGTCGATGAGGATCTCGGCCAAGGTCGACTACGCAGTGCGCGCCGTGGTCGAACTGGCCGCCGCCGAGGAAGACAGGCCGATCAAGGCCGAGCGGATCGCCACCGCCCAGGGCATCCCGCTGAACTTCCTCGAGAACATTCTCGGCGAACTCCGACACGCCGGGATCGTCCGCAGCCACCGGGGCGCCGATGGCGGCTTCCGGCTCGCAAAGCCTGCTAACGAAGTGACGGTGGCAGACGTGATCAGGGCGGTCGAGGGGCCGCTGGCAAGCGTCCGCGGCGGACCGCCCGAGGAAGCGACTTACCCGGGCGCCGCCGAGGTGCTGCCGCGAGTGTGGATCGCGGTGCGCACGAACCTACGCAAGGTCGCCGAGCACGTAACGGTGGCCGATATCGCCGGCGGGCAGCTGCCCGCGGCGATCGAAAAGCTGGCCGACGAGCCGGACTCCTGGGTCACACGCTGACTGCGGCGCCTTCGGGCGCCGGCAGCCTGACGTACACGATGTCTCCAGGCGCGAGCTCGAGCTCGTCGGTCTGCGCGCGCGTCAGTTGCGCACGAGCACGCGTGCCGTCGCTGAGCGCGAGCTCCACGCGCACCTCGAAACCGAGGTGAACGACGCGCTTGACCTGCGCCTCGACAGCACCTGGCTCGGGCGTCGGGGAGAGCGTCAGCTCGTGCGGGCGCACGAGCCGATCGTCGACCTTGCTGACCGGACCCAGGAAGCCCATTACGAAGTCGTTTGCCGGCGCGTCGTAGACGTCCTTCGGAGGGCCGACCTGCTCGATCTTGCCGGCGTGCATGACCGCGATCCGGTCTGACACCTCCATCGCTTCCTCTTGGTCGTGGGTGACAAGCACAGTGGTTACCCCCTGCTCGTCGTGGAGCCGGCGCAGCCACAGCCGGAGCTCGGCTCGCACCGTCGCGTCGAGCGCTCCGAATGGCTCGTCGAGCAGCAGCACACGCGGATCGACCGCCAGCGCGCGGGCTAGCGCCATCCGCTGGCGCTGCCCACCCGAGAGCTGGTGGGGTCGCTGCTCTGACCACTTGGTCAATCCCACGAGCGCGAGTAGCTCATCGACGCGCTCGCGGACCTCGTCGCGCGGACGCTTGCGAATCCGCAGGCCGAAGGCGACGTTTTCGCGCACGCTCATGTGCGCGAACGCCGCGTAGTGCTGGAATACGAAGCCGATGCCCCGGTCCTGTGGTCGGGCCAACGTCACGTCGGTCCCGTCGATCAGCACCTCGCCGATGTCGGGTGTCTCGAGCCCGGCGACGATCCTAAGCAACGTTGATTTGCCCGAGCCGCTCGGTCCGAGCAGTGCTGTGAGCGAACCCTCCGGCACTTCGAGCGTCACATGGTCGAGCGCAGTGAAGTCGCCGAAACGCTTGGACACGTCCCGAACATCGATCCTCATGCGTTTTCCTTTCTCCGAGGACCCAGCAGCGTCATGGCGACGAGCACGATCAGCGACATAACCGCCAGCTCTGCGCCGGCAGCGTACGCGCTGGTCACCGCCCCCGGTCCGATCTGGGAGTCTCGCTGCTGGACGAGCAGCGGCAACGTCAGCGTCGATCCGGACACGTTCGAGGAGACGACCGCGACGGCCCCGATCTCGCCCAGGGCCCGCGCGGTTGTGAGGATCACGCCGTACGCCACGCCCCACCGGATTGAGGGAAGCGTCACCCGCCGAAACGTCTGCCACGACGAAGCACCGAGCGTCGCCGCGGCCTGCTCCTGCTCGTCCCCGACCTCCCGCAGGACGGGCGCAACTTCGCGCACGACGAACGGCAGCGAGACGAACACGGTCGCAATCGCCATCCCGGCAGGCTCGTAGATGATCCGGATCCCGTGCTTTAGAAACCAGTCGCCGAACCAGCCGCCCTGTCCATAGACCAGGACCAGCGCCAGCCCGACGATCACCGGCGAAACAACGAACGGAAGGTCGATCAGCGCGTCGAGGATTGCCCGGCCGCGGGCCCGCGAGCGAACGAGCAGCAGCGCGCAGCCAACGCCGAAGATCGTATTGAGGGGCACGGCGATCGCGGCGATCGT
This sequence comes from uncultured Actinomycetes bacterium, assembly GCA_963795505.1. Lineage (GTDB taxonomy): Bacteria > Actinomycetota > Thermoleophilia > Solirubrobacterales > Solirubrobacteraceae > Palsa-465. The sequence continues at coordinate 223,308 of CAWCIB010000008.1, read as the reverse complement.
GACCGACAGCCAGAAGGCGCTGATCGCCGCCGGCGTGGTGACCCAGCCCACGGCGGTGCCGAGGCCGTGCTCGACCGTCCGGTAGAAGACCATGCCGACCGGAAGCACCAGCAGCAGGCTCAGGTACAGCAGCGCCACGCCGCGCAGCGAAACAGTCGTTCGCCGGCTAACGAGCAACGCGCGTCCCCATCCAGCGGAGGATCACCAGCACGATCAAAGACACCACCATCAGCACCACGGACAGCGCGGCGGCCGACTGCGGGGCGCCGCTCTCGATGTCGGCGTAGATCACGATGCTCGCGATCTGCACCTTGCCCGCGATCAGGATCAGCGAGCCGAACTCGCCGATCGAGCGCGCGAAGGACAGCGCCGCACCGGAGAAGATCGCCGGCCGAAGCGCCGGCAGGATGATCCGCCTGAACGTGACGAGGTTCGATGCCCCGAGCGACGCGGCCGCCTCCTCGACCTCGCGGTCGAGCTCGATCAGCACAGGCTGCACCGACCGCACGACGAACGGCAGCGTGACGAACAACAGCGCCACCACCACCGCCGCGCGGGTGAACGCCAGATGGACGCCCAGCGGGCTATCGGGGCCGTAAAGAGCGATCAGCGTCAGTCCCGCGACGATCGTCGGCAGCGCGAACGGGAGGTCGATCAGCGCGTTGACGAAGCGCTTACCCGGAAACTCGTCTCGGACGAGCACCCAGGCCACCAGCGTGCCCATCAGCGCGCCGATTGCGGCCACGACGACCGACGCAACGAGCGTTATCAGCAGAGCTCGCACCGCAAGCGGGTTGCTGATCGACGACCACAGCGTTCCGAGTCCGGAAGAGACCGATTTCTCCACGACCGCCGCCAGGGGGATCAGGACGATCAGGCTGAGATACAGGGTCGCTACCCCCAGCCCGAGGTGCCCGCCGGCGCTCGCCCGCGCGCGACGGCGCGGGCGAGCGGGGCGAGGAGATGAGACTGCCGCTGCCTCAGCTGGAGGCAGTTGGCACCCCCGCGGCCTGCTCGATCTTCGTGATCGAGCCGCCCGATGCGCCGAAGAACGACTTGTCGACCTTGCTCCAGCCGCCGAGGAAGCTGATCGTGAACAGATCCGGAGGCGTCGGGAACTTGGCGGCGTAGGTCTGGGCCACCGACGCAAGCACCGGGCGGTAGCCCGCCTTGGCCCAGATCGTCTGCGCCGCCGGCGTGAAGAGCCAGTTGACGAAAGCGCTCGCCGCCGCCGGTGCCTTGCTGGTGACAGCCACCGGCGTCTGGATCAGCAGCGTCTGCTTGGGAACGATGTACTGGACCGCGTCGCCGGCCTTCTCGGCTGAGATCGCATCCGACTCGTAGTCGATCAGGACATCGCCCTTTCCGCTCGTGAACGTCTGCAGGGCGGTGCTGGCACTCGACGGCTGGACGCTGACGTTCTTAGTCAGGAGCGTGTTGACGTATGCCAGCGCCTCGGTCGGCGATTTGCCCTCTTTCAGCTCGGCGCCGTAGCCGGCGAGGATGTTCCAGCGTGCGCTGCCAGACGTCGCCGGGTTCGGCGTGATCACATCGACACCTGGCTTGACGAGGTCATCCCAGCCCGTGATGTGCTTTGGGTTGCCCTTGCGGACGATCAGCACGACGACCGAGTCCGCCGGAACCCCGCTTGCACCGACGGTGTCCCAGCTGCTCGACACGAGCCCGGCCTTGACCAGGCGAGTGATGTCGGGTTCGGTCGAGAACGCGACGACGTCAGCGGGCTGTCCGGACTCGACCGCGCGGCTCTGCGCCCCAGACGGGCCGAACGACTCCGAGAACGAGTCGCCGTTGCCCTGGGGACTGGCGTCGAAGGCCGCGATCAGCTTGTCGTAGGCCTTCTTCGGTGTCGAATACGCCACCAGCGACAGTTGTGATCCGCCTTTGCCGGTGGTCGCCGCGGCATTGCTGGTCGTGTCGGACGATCCGCCGCATGCGGCGAGAGCGCCCGACGTTCCGACGATCGCTACCGCACCGAGTACCGAAGTTCGGAGCCGCGTAGAGGCCCCACCTGATCTGAGCATCAAATCTCCTTAGTCAATAGAACTACTTGACAAGAAAGCCTAGCGAGCTGATCGGATTTGTGTGTTTTAGCGAGGTTAGGCGCGGACGCGCGCTTCGCTACCCTCCCCCGCCGCCGTGCGCTTCTACGAGTACGAATCGCGGGCGATCGTCGCCAAGGCGGGGATCCCGATCACCAAGCAGGGCTTCGCCGAGACCCCGGACGAGGCCCGCGGCATCGCCGAGGACATCGGCGGTCCCGTCGTGATCAAGTCCCAGGTGCTCTCCGGCGGGCGGATGAAGGCCGGCGGCGTTCAGTTCGCCGACACCCCTGAGGAGGCCGCGACACACGCCGAGCACGTCCTCGAGCTCGAGATCGGCGGTCACATGCCGCGCGGCGTGCTGGTCGACTCGAAGGCCGACGTCAAGCATGAGTATTACGCCGGCGTCGTGTGGGACGGGATCCGCAAGCAGCCGGTGATGCTGTTCTCCGACATGGGCGGCATCGACATCGAGCAGGTCGCCGAGCAGCACCCGGACCACGTCGCGCGCGCCCACTTTTCAACGCTGCGCCCGATCTCTGACTGGCAGGCTAAACAGCTGATCGCCTCGCTGGGTGTCACCGGCTCGGCGCTGAACCGCCTCACCCCGATCGTCGCCAAGCTCGCTCGGCTGTTCATCGAGTACGACATGACCTTGGCGGAGATCAACCCGCTCGGCGAGCTCCAGGACGGCTCGTTCGTGGCGCTAGACGCGCACATGGACATGGAGAACGAGGCTCGCCCGCGCCAGCAGGCGCTGCTGCGCGAGCTCGGTGTCGGCGACGAGGAGACGCGCCAGGCACGCGAGCCCACTCCCTTCGAGCTCGCCGGCGAGCAGGTCGACGCGATGGACCACCGCGGAGTTGCCGGCAACGTGACCGAGTTCGACGGCGACCTCGGACTGGTGATCGGCGCGGGCGGCGGCTCGCTGACGCTATTCGACGCGGTCCGGGCGCACGGAGGAAGGCCGGCCAACTATTGCGAGATCGGCGGCAACCCGTCGGTGCGCAAGGCGTGCGGCCTGGCCAAGCTCGTGCTTCAGAAGCCAGGCGTCGAGCGAATCGCCGTCATGATGTCGATCGTCTCAAACACCCGCGTCGACATCGTCGCCCGCGGCGTCATCAAGGCGTGCGTCGAGCTCGGCTATGACCCGGCCGAGAAGATCGCGATCTTCAGGATCCCGGGCGCCTGGGAGGAGCAGGGCTTCAAGATCCTCGACCGCTACGGCGTCTCATATGCCGACCGGAGCGTTTCGCTGCACGAGGCCGCGCGGCGGGCGGTGGAGGCAAACGCGTGAGCATCCTGATCGACGCCGACACAACTTTTATCGTCCAGGGCATAACCGGCCGGGAGGCCGTCAACCTCACCCGCGAGTGCCTGGATTACGGCGCCGGCGCCAAGATCGTCGGTGGAGTGACGCCCGGTCGACTCGGGCGCGACGTCCACGGCGTACCCGTGTTCGACACCGTCTCGCAGGCGGTCGAGCATCACGGCAGCCCGATCGACGGCTCGGTTGTAACCGTCCCCCCCGCGTTCACCAAGGACGCGGTGTTCGAGGCGCTCGAGAACGGCGTCAAGCTGGTCGTGATCGTGACCGAGCGGATCCCCCGCGGTGACGTCGCGCAGATGGTCGAGCTCGCAACAGAGCACGGCGCTCGCATCATCGGCCCCAACTGTCTCGGGATCATCGTCCCCGACGTAATCAAGATGGGCGGCATCGGCGGCCCGGCCCGCGACGCGGCGAAGTCCTACACACCCGGATCGGTCGGCGTCATCAGCCGTTCGGGCGGGATGACGACCGAGATGTCCTCGACCCTAACCGCCGCCGGCCTGGGACAGTCCACCGCGGTCTCGATCGGCGGCGACGCGATCATCGGCTCTACCTACGCCGAGCTGATGCCGCTATTCGAGGCCGACGAGCAAACCGAGGCGATCGTGATCTACACCGAGCCCGGCGGCCGGATGGAGGCCGAGCTCGCGAACTGGGTCACCGAAAACAAATCCCGCCTGCCGATCGTCGCGTTCATGGCCGGGCGGTTCATGGACGAGATGCCGGGCATGAGCTTCGGGCATGCGGGGACGATCGTCGAGGGCAAGGAGGACACGGCCTCGGAGAAGATCGCGCGGCTCGCGGAGGCGGGAATCGTCGTTGCGGAGGAGATCTCCGCGATCCCGGACATCGTCAAGTCGAAGATCGCCGAGCGCTCGCCCGCATGAGCGACGCACTGTTCATCAATGTCGAGGTCGATCAGTCGGTCTCAGGCGACGCTGAGCTGGCCAAGAAGCTCGAGGAAGTCTGTCCGGTCGACATCTTCAAGGCCGGCCCCGGCGGGGTCGAGATCGTCGAGGAGAACCTCGACGAGTGCGTGCTCTGCGAGCTCTGCCTGAATGCCGCCCCCGCCGGGACGGTCAGGGTCATCAAGCTCTACGACGGCAACGCGGTTCTCGGCGCCTCCTGATTCGCGTCGAGGACGCGGTAGGCGCCGGTCGCACCGTCGAGCCTCCAGACTCCCGGTCCGGCTGACGGGATCCCCGCCGCCCGCAGCGGCGCGGTGATCGGCCTAAACCAGGTGGTGACGGGGATCTGATCGACCACGTGGACGAACTTTGGCCGCTCGTGCACGGCCAGCTCGCCGAGCACGGCATCGATGTCGGTGGAGGAGAGCTCTTGGTCGGCCCTCAGCGTCACGGCCGCGAGCGCGACTTCGTACTTGGCCCCTGTGGGCTTGACGCCGTAGGCGACCGCAAGGTCAACCGCCGGTAGGTCCCCGAGGGCGTTTCTGATCGGACCGGCGAACACCGGCCCTTCGACCGTGTGGATGACGTCGGCGACGTTGTCCACGCGCCAGAAGTCGCCGTCGGAGTCGCGCCGGAATAGATCCCCGGTCGGCAGCCACGCATCACTGGCTGAGAACACGCCCTGCAGCGGTACCGAGCTGAGCGGCTCGTTCGTGCGCACCCGGGCGAGCAGCATGCCGACCTCATCGATGGCGCACTCGCGCGCGAAGCCGTCGTCGGTCAGCTCAAGGCGCCCCGCATCGGGGTCGTAGGCGGCGATCCTGACCTCGGCGGATCCGGGCAGCGGACGGCCCATCGACCCTGGCTTGGCGCCGCGGAGGTTGACGAGGATCGCGCCCGCCTCGGTCGAGGCATAGAACTCGAGCACGCGTGCAGGCCGGAAGCGACGCTCGACACGACGCCACAGCCCGCGCGGCATGCCCGATCCGATGAACAGCCGCAGCGCGTGGTGCCGCTCGCCGGGATGTGGCGGCGCCTCGACGAGATCGTGCAACAAGGTCCAGGTGTAGGACGTCACGGTGACGCCGTAGCGCCGGGTCTCGTCCCAGAACGTCGCGGGGTCGAACCTGCTCGCCATCGCGAGCCGCGCGCGGCCGGCAATCGCGCCACCGATGCTCATCATCAGGCCGGACGGGTGATAGACCGGAGTCACGCTGTAGAGCGTGTCGGCGTCGCTCAGTGCCGCCGACGAGGCGGTGCCGAACGCCGACATCGCCCAGCGGCCGTTTGTGATCCGGCTCATCCGAGTGCGCTTGCCCTCGCCGGTGAACACAATGAACGCGAGGTCGCTCGCCCGGCCGGGGTTTGGCCGATACCACTTGGGCAGCGCCACCGCCTCGGGATCGATCTGCTCCATGTCGGTCGTCAGGGGGATGCCCAGGTCGCGCGGCCCGCCTCCGCCCCCCAGCACGAACGTATGGAGCTTGCCGAGCCCCGCCGCCAATGGCGCGCGCTCGGGGTCGGCGATGATGCGCGTCACCTCCCCAAGCTCCGCCTCGCGCGCGACGTCTCCGTCGGGCCGCAGCAGGACGGACACCGCGCCCAACCGACTGAGAGCGGTGACCAGCGCAAGCCCGCTCGGACGGGCCGACATCAGGACACCGACCCGGTCGCCGCGCCGCACCCCGATCGCGATCAAGCCTCGCACGACGTTGTCGATTCGCTCGTTGATGTCCCGCGAGCTGTAGGCGCGATCCTCGAACAGGAAGAAGGTGTCGTCGGGGGCGTGGCGCCGGCGCTCCTCGACCAGCGAGCCGAGCGAGATCCGAGTGCCGGGCTGGATCTGCTCGAGTCGGACGAGTCGGGGGAGCTGGCTGACTGTTTCGCGCGCGAGCTCGCGGAAGCTGCGGACCGTACGACGCGCCGTACCGACTGCCGAGCGCGCGATCCCGCTGCCGATTCCGGACGCGAGCTCGAACCCATAGCTCAGTCGGCTCGAGACCTGCGGAATGAGCTCAGTCGAGGTCTCCTCGTCATCCGAGACCGGCTTGATCAGCTCTGGGCGCTCGCCCTCGCCCGAGCGCCAGCGCGTCCACGCGGCGACGGCCGGCCAGGTGACCTCGTTTGATTTGGACCCGACAACCAGCCCGAAATGGCCCGCCTGGAGCCGGGCCTCATAGATCTCACCGCGCGGCGCAGCCTGCCGGATCGCGCGAACGCCGGGAGCGGGGGCGATCTCGTCGACGGTCCCGACGAAGTAAAGGATCGGGCAGGCGATGTCCGCCAGCGTCACCAGCCGGTCCTCGATCACGAACCCGCCCTCGAGCATCCGGTTGTGGGCGATGAACTGGCGCAGAAACTCGGCCATCGCCGGTCCGGGCCAGGCGACCCAGCCCTCGGCCTCGAGGAAGCGCCGCTGGCCCTCTCGCGGCAGCAGGGCTTCGCGATCGTGGAGCTGGAGGATGAACTCGATCCGCGAGCGCAATGACTTCGCGGGGTCGAGCAGCCTAAACCCGGTGCGGCTCGCCCAAGCCGGCAGCGCGACGTGCCGAAGTGGGCTGTCGGCGAGCAAGCCGGCCGCCGCGGACGCCGCCCACTCGGGGATCCCGAACGGCATCGCCGCGCGCGTGTCCACGGGGCTACCGAACGTGATCACCGATCCCAGGTCGGCGCTGCGGCGGTAGGCCGCGGCCTGATAGCAGAACATCCCGCCTTGGGAGTAGCCGGCTAAGTGAACATCGCGGCCGGTCGCATTGTGGACACGGTCGACCGCGTCTGAGACGGCCAGCACATGATCGGTCAGCGTGCGCTCGAGACCACCCTTCTCCCGCTCGGGTGCACCGAAGTCGACGACCCAGGGATCGGCGCCCGACTCGCGCAGCAGGGTGACCGCGCTGGTCGCCGGGGAGACGTCGTAGACCTCAGCCGCGAGCATCATCGGGGGCACGAGCACGATCGGCGGTCCCCCGTTCTCGGTGTCGGGGTAGTAACGACGAAGCCGATACATGCGCTGTTCAGAGACGACGTCATACGGCGAGGGCACTTCATCGGTTGTCAGTCCGCCAAAGCGCGCGACCTCGAGCGCGTTCTGAGCCGCGGCGCCGAGCCGCGCCGCCGGGCGAGTCAGAGCTCTCGGAAGCACGCGCACATCTTCCCGACTCGTGCGCGCGAGCGCCATCGGACCGCTATTGTCCAACTGCCAACAGTGACGATCACCGAGCTCGAAACCGTCAAGTTCGAAGTAGACGCAGGCGTCGCACGGATCGTCCTGAACCGTCCCGAGGCGCTCAACGCCTGGATCCGGCAGCTCGGGGAAGACATGCTCTCCGCGCTGCAGCAAGCAGCTGACGACTCCGATGTGCGCACGATCGTCTTCACCGGCGAGGGGCGAGCTTTCTCATCCGGAGCTGATCTGAAAGCCGGGGCGGAGTTCAACGCCGAGGGAAAGCCCGACGTCCAGACCCGCCTATCCGCCGTCTACCACCCGCTGATCCTCGCGATGCGCACGGTGCCCAAGCCGGTGATCGCCCAGGTCAACGGTCCCGCGGTGGGGATCGGCTGCTCGCTTGCGCTGGCCGCCGACATGATCATTGCGGCGGAGTCGGCCTACTTCCTGCTCGCGTTCGTCAACATCGGTCTTGGTCTCGACGGTGGCGCGTCGATGACGCTGCCGGCCCGCGTCGGGCATGCACGCGCGTTCGAGATGGCACTGCTCGGCGAGCGGATTCCGGCGGCCAAGGCACTCGAATGGGGCCTCGTCAATCGCGTCGTACCCGACGATCAGCTCGCCGGGGCGGTCGACGAGCTTGCGGCTCGCTTCGTCGCGGGCCCGCCGGGCTCCTACGCGAACATCAAGCGCACGATCAACGATCGCCTATATGCCGGCCTCGAGGGGCTGTTGGAGCTCGAGGCGGAGCTGCAGCAGGGACGCGTCGAGTCGGCCGATTTCATGGAGGCGGTCCTCGCGTTCGCCCAGAAGCGCGAAGCCAAGTTCACCGGCGAGTGACGGCGGGTAGGGTAAGCGTCGCGTGAACCTCGCGACGATCCTTTCCGAGTCGGTCAAGCGCGACTCGGACCATACGGCGGTCAAGCTCGACGACGCTGAGCTTTCGTACGGCGCCCTCGACGAGGCGAGCGCCCGCGTCGCCGGCGTGCTGCAAGACCGCGGGATCGAGCCTGGTGACCGGGTCGGGATCATGCTCCCGAACATTCCCTACTTCCCTGTCTGCTACTACGGCGTTCTGCGCGCCGGGGGCGTCGTGGTTCCGATGAACGTGCTGCTCAAGGGGCGCGAGGTGAAGTTCTACCTGGAGGATTCGGGCGCCAAGTTGCTGTTTGCGTTCAACGCTTTCGAGGAGGCCGCCAAGAAGGGCGCCGAGGGCGCCGGCGCCGAGTGCATCCTCGTCGAGCCGGGCGAATTCGAGAAGCTGCTCGGAGATACTGAGAGCCGCTCGGACGTCGTCGACCGCGACGACGGCGACACGGCCGTGATCCTCTACACCTCTGGAACGACCGGCACGCCCAAGGGTGCCGAGCTGACGCACGCGAATCTGCTTCGCAACTGCGAGGTCTCGCGCGACATGTTCGATCTCGGCAGCGAGGTCGTGATGCTGGGCGCGCTGCCGCTGTTTCACGCCTTCGGTCAGTCCTGCGCGATGAATGCGACGATCATCGCGGGCGGGACGCTGACGCTGGTTCCGCGCTTTGAGCCCGACAAGGCGCTCGAGATCATCCAGCGCGACGGGGTCAACGTGTTCGAAGGCGTTCCCACGATGTATGGGGCTTTGCTCCACCAGGATGACCGCGAGAGCTACGACACGTCGAGTCTCGAGCTGTGCGTCTCGGGCGGCGCCGCGATGCCAGTCGAGGTGCTGCGTGGGTTCGAAGAAGCGTTTGACTGCAAGGTGCTCGAGGGCTATGGCCTGTCGGAGACCTCGCCCGCCGCGTCCTTCAATCAGCCCGACCGCGAGCGCAAGCCGGGTTCGATCGGCACGCCGATTGATGGCGTCGAAATGAAGGTCGTCGACGAAGATGGCAACGAGGTCCCTCAAGGCGAGGTCGGCGAGATCGTCGTTCGCGGCCACAACGTGATGAAGGGGTATTGGAACCGGTCTGACGCCACGGGTGAGGTGCTGCGCGACGGCTGGTTCCACTCGGGCGACATGGCGAAGGTCGACGAGGACGGCTACTTCTTCATCGTTGACCGCAAGAAGGACATGATCATCCGCGGCGGGTACAACGTCTATCCGCGCGAGATCGAGGAGGTCCTCTACGAGCACCCCGCCGTGCGTGAGGCGGCCGTCATCGGGGTCAAGGACGACCGCCTCGGCGAGGAGGTCGGCGCCGCGGTCGTGCTCAAGGAGGGCGACGACGTGAGTGCCGAGGACCTGCAGCAATACGTCAAGGGCGAGGTTGCGGCGTACAAGTACCCACGCCGGATCTGGTTCGTCGACGACCTGCCCAAGGGTCCGACCGGGAAGATCCTCAAGCGCGAGATCGAGCCGCCTTCCTCGGAGTGAGCGCCGGACTCGAGATTCGCGACGCCGAGCCGGACGACGTCGAGCTCATTTACGCGCTGATCGTCGAGCTCGCAGACTACGAGCGCGCGGCCGAGCGAGTGACAGGGACGCCGGAGATGTTGAGAGAGGCGCTGTTCGGGGCGGACCCCGCCTCTGAGGGGGTGATCGCCGAGGTGGGCGGCGAGCCGGTTGGGTTTGCGCTGTGGTTTCGCACCTTCTCGACCTGGCGGTGCCAGCCAGGGCTGTGGCTCGAGGATCTGTACGTCAGGCCTACTCAGCGGCGGGGCGGAATCGGGCGCGCGCTGCTCGGGCACGTCGCGCGCATCGCCGTGCAGCGTGACTATGGGCGGGTCGAGTGGTCGGCGCTGCACTGGAACACGCCTGCACTCGATTTCTACGAGGCGTTGGGCGCCGAGCGCATGCACGAGTGGCAGGTGCATCGGCTCGAGGGTCAGGCGCTCCGGCAGGTGGCCGGAGACTGAGCACTCGCCGAGCCCACGACCGGCGCGACTACCCCGTAGGCCATCAGAAATAGAAAAGCCCCGCCTGAGCGGGGCTTTTCCTTAGCAGGCCTGTAAGCCGGATTCTGTCCGGGGCCTGCCGCCGGAGCGGCATGACCCGTGAGCAACCATCCATCTGCGCGGCCTACCCGGACCTTGGCGGGCCACCTACAAGCGGTCCTGCTTGGCCTAGCATCGGGTGGGGTTTACCTCAGCCGCCGCGTCACCGCGACGCTGGTGCGCTCTTACCGCACCATTTCACCCTTACCGGCCTGGAGCTCTGCAGCGGCTCCAGGCTTAGGCGGTGTCGTTTCTGTGGCACTTTCCCGCGGGTTTCCCCGGGTTGGCGTTACCAACCACCCAGCCCTGTGATGTCCGGACTTTCCTCGAAGGCTTACCTCCGCGGCTGCACAGCCTGCGAGGGCAAGCATAGCGGCGGTTGTGTCGTGCGTCACGAGCTGGGACGCGCGCGTCACGAGCGCGCCGCCGGCTAACGGCGGCCGCTAGGACAGCACCGTGCGGCAAGCGGTGCAGCTGCCGGCTGCGCTGCTGCCCTGCGCCTGCATCTCCCCGCCGCACACCGGGCACGTTGCGTGCCCGACGCCGCCGAGATCCTCCCAAGCCCGGGCCAGCAGCTCCGCGAGCGTCAACTCGCGGCTCGGAGCATCGAACAGCGACACTCGCCGCTCGGAGCCGGGTCGCCTCAGCGCCATCGCGGCGCTCATTTCATGCTCCTCATCAACCCGACCACCTTGCCCATCACCCGGACGTCCTTGCTGCGGATAGGCTCCATTGCGTCGTTCTCGGGCTGCAGGCGGACGTGATCGGATTCCTGGAAGAAGCGCTTCACGGTCGCTTCCTCGCCCACCAGCGCGACCACTATCTCGCCGTCCTCGGCCACGTCCTGCGAGTGGACGACGACCAAGTCGCCTTCGAGGATGCCGACGTTGCGCATCGAGTCCCCGCGCACACGGAGGAGGTACTCGCCGTCATCTCCGCCCGCATACGGCGGGGTCTGGACGTACTCCTCGATGTTCTCCTCGGCGAGCACCGGCTGCCCGGCGGCGACCTGCCCGACGAGCGGCAGCCCGGGGTTCACGAAGCCCTTGACCCCCGCGGCCGCGCGGTCGAGCAGCTCGATCGCACGTGGCTTGGTCGGGTCGCGGCGGAGCAGCCCGATCCGCTCGAGGTTCGACAGATGGGCATGGACCGTCGACGACGACGCGAGTCCGACCGCCTTGCCGATGTCCCGCACAGTCGGCGGGTATCCCTGCTTCGCCGAATAGCGCTTGATGAAGTCGAAGATCTCTTGCTGGCGCTTGGTCAGATCCATCGATCTACTCCTTGCTCGGGGCGAGTCTCGAACATGTGTTCGTCACTGTAGCGCGTGTCGTGGACGGACCGAAGCATGCAGCCGGTATCGCCGATCTGGCGGGGGTCTGCGGCCCTCCGGACCCCACTTTCGACCCGCAGCCCGGGGCTATACTGGCGTCCCCACGCGCCTGTGGCGGAATTGGTAGACGCGCAAGGTTGAGGGCCTTGTGGACTATTTGGTCCGTGGAGGTTCGAGTCCTCTCGGGCGCACTAGAAAGCCCCGCTAGCGGGCTTTTGTGGGCATGATTGCTCTGGGCGGTTCCCGTCCGAGGACGCGGGGCACGGCCGCAGGGCTGTGGGAAGTTTCTGCGGCATAGCGCGAGAAACTTCCCACAACGCCGGACTTAGCCGGCCGGACTCAGCCGGCCGGCGGTCCGAGCAGGTCCCAGCGATTCCCGGCCACGTCGAGAAAGACCGCGACCCGACCATAAGGTTCATCGCGCGGCTCTCCGACGAACTCCACCCCGGCCTCGCGCATGCGCGCATATGACGCGCCGAAGTCGTCAACCCGCAGGAAGAGGCCCACGCGCCCGCCCCACTGCTCGCCCACCGTGCCCACCTGCCGGTCGCCGTCCGCCTGCGCCAGCAGCAACCCGGTCGCCGCGCCGGGCGGTCGCACCACCACCCAACGCTTGGGGCGGCCCTCGGCGGTGGTCAGCGCCGGCGCGTCTTCGACCAGCTCGAAGCCAAGGCGGTCGACGAAGAAGCCGAGTGCTTCGTCGTAGTCGTGGACGATCAGCGCGACCTGCTCGATCTCCATCGCCGCTTCGCCAACCGGCTCTTGTGCGCCGCCTGAAGTCTCAGCCCTTGGCGCCCGAGAAGCCCACGAGGCGGGCGCGCTCTTCGTCGTACAGCTTGAGCCGCAGGCTGCGTATCCCATCCCAGACCGACAGCGTCGGTGCGTCGTGGAAGATGGGGTTCTCATCGTGCGCGCGCTGCAGGTTGTAGTTAGGGATCTTGGGGTTCATGTGGTGCACGTGGTGAAGACCGATGTTGCCGGTGAAGAACTGCAGGATCCGCGGCAGCTTCAGGTATGAGCTGCCCTGCAATGCCGAGTCGGCGTGGCTCCAGCCGTCGTGGCGCTCCCAGTAGACGCCCTCGAACTGGTGCTGTACGTAGAACAGCCAGATGCCGGCCGCGCCGGCGACCATCGCGGCGGGGAGTTGCACGATCAGGACCGCGCTCCAGCCCACCAGAACGCACAACCCGCCAACAACCGCGACGAGCGCAATGTCGGTGGCAAGGATCTCGCGCCAGTAACGCCGGCGGGCCCACGCGGGGATCAATCGCGGCTGGATCACTAGCGCCCACAGCGGTCCGAGCCCGAGCATCACGAGGGGATTTCGCACGAGTCGGTATCCGAGCCGGCCGCCCCTGGACAGGGCTCGGTACTCGCTCACCGTGAGTGTCTCGACGTCGCCCTTGCCGCGTTGATCCAGATCGCCGGCTGTGGCGTGGTGGACCGCATGTTCGTGGCGCCAGCTGCCGAAAGGCGAGAAGACCAGGAACGCGCAAGCCATGCCCACGTACTTGTTCGCAGTACGGCTGGGCAAGAACGAGCCGTGCGAGCAGTCGTGAAACACGATGAAGATACGCACCAGGAAGCCGCCGGCCGGGATCGCGAGCGCCAGCGCAAGCCAGTCGGAGATCTGGAGCAACACGTACATGCCCCCGGTCAGGATTACGTACGGAATCACGGATGTGGCGATGTCGAGCAGGCCACGCCGCAGCGAGGGCTTGGCGTAAGGCGCCAGGCGCTCACGGCAGAACGATGGCGGGGGCGCAGTTGTTGTTGTCAGTTGAGCCATGTCCACGACAACCCACCCTTCACAGGTCGCTTTGTGACGGACCGGGGTTGGCGGCCGAACGTGCGACCGCGGTGTTCGCTCCGTACTAGGAATCACAACCTCGAGCGCGGCTGCGCCACTGCCACGGGGTCGTTGCATACAGGATAACGCCTCGGCCCCCTCTTTGCATCGCATCCGCCCGAGGTCGTCCAGCTGTATGCTCGACTCGAAGCACTTCGCACGGGTGCTCTTCCCTGTCTCGGCCCGCGTGGATCTCCACCACTGACGAGACGGAGATGGAGGGGTCTTGGCGACAGCCGACGAGCACCTAGCTGGAGGGGCGCTGAACGCGGCGCTCGCGAACGAGCTCGGCAAGTTGATAGCTGACTTCACCGGGAGGGGCGCGACGCGGTCGCGAGCCCTGATCCACCAAGACCTCGTCGTATGTGTGTTTGAAGATGGCGCAACGAAGGCCGAGCGCAACCTCGTCGCCGCCGGCCAGTCTGAGCTCGTCCGACACCAGCGAGACGCCTTGCAGCGAGCGATGGGTTCGCAGCTGATCGCTGCCGTCGAGCGTCTCACCAACCGCAGGGTGCGCACGTTCCTGAGCGGATCCGACGCGGATGGGGCGTCCGCGATCGAGGCTTTTCTGCTCGAGCCCGAGCCGCCGGCATCCCCCGTTAACGATTGACGGCGCGGACCGCCCAGCAGTAGTCTGCGGTTCTGACCGGGCCGAGAGGGGTCATGCCCCTGGCGGCCGCGTCACATGACATTCCTCGCCGGACGGTCGAGACCTCGCTGATCTCGCCGGACAAAGGAGAATTTCGTGGAGAAGATCGCAGGCGACGAACGGACCGCACCCCTTGCGGGCGGGAAGCTTCTGGCCCAGATCTCCACCAGCATCGTTGCGATCCTGCGCGAGCATTACGGCCGCGGGCCGATGAAAGCCAAGACCTACGCCCTCGACGATGTGATCCTCGTCGTGATGCGTGGCACGGGCTTCACTGCGCTGGAGCAGACGATCATGGACAGCGGTCAGCCGGGCCGAGTGGTGGCGATGCGGGAAGAGTTCCAATCGGTGATGGCCGCGCGCTACAAGGACACGATCGAGGAGCTCACCGGTCGCAAGGTGGCCGCGTTCCTCTCACAGGCTCACGTGGAACCCGACATCACCGTCGAGATGTTCTTCGTCGACGGTCCACTCCCCGGGTTTGGATCGCTCGAGCTGGTTGAGCCCGAATAGGGCCCTGGTCGGACCCGCGATCGCGATCCCGCGACCCGTCAGCGCTGGACGCCGGCCCGGCGCCGGCCGGCCCGGCGGTGTGGGCGTCCGCCCCTGCTACCCGCATGCGGGGGGCCTGACCGGCGCTCAGTGGCGGTCGTGGGCAGGCCGTGCTCGAGACCCAGCCCGGTAGCGAGCCGGCTCACATCGTGGTGCTCCTGCGGCGCGACCAGGGTGATGCCGATCCCCTTCGCACCGGCACGGCCCGTCCGGCCGATCCGGTGAACGTACGTCTCGCGGTCGGCGGGGGGATCGAAGTTGATGACGTGGGAGATTCCGCTGACGTCGATCCCGCGGGCCGCCACGTCGGTCGCGACGAGCGTGTCGATCGCGCCCGATTCGAATCGTGCAAGCGCCCGTTCGCGCTGGGCCTGCGATTTGTTGCCGTGCATCGCGACGGCCTCGACCCCGTGGGCACGTAGGCGTTTGACGAGCCGGTCGGCGCCGTGCTTGGTTCGCACGAACACCAGCGTCAGCTCGCGGTCGCGCCGCAGCTCGCGGACGAGCGCATCGATTCGGTGCTCATGCGCGACCTGGAGAAAGCGGTGCTCGATATCAATCGCCGCGCGCCTGGCCGTCGGGCCGTGTTCGTGGACGATCGGCTCGCGGGTATATCGCCTTGCCACCCGTCCGGCCTCGCCGTCGAGCGTCGCCGAGAAGAACAGCGTCTGGCGTGTCGCCGGGCAAAGACCCACGATGCGGTCGACCGCCGGCCGAAAGCCCATGTCGAGCATCCGGTCAGCCTCGTCGAGCACGAGTATGCGGACGTTCCCCAGCGTGAAGGCACCGCGCGCCAGAAGATCTTCGAGGCGACCCGGGGTAGCAACCAGCACCTGCGATCGGGCGGCGTCGCGTGCCTGCTTGACGATGCCGACACCGCCGTAGACGGCGGTCACCCTGAGCGCGCGAGCGTGCGCGATGGCGCGGATGTCGTCCACGATCTGGCTGGCGAGCTCGCGCGTCGGTGCCAGAACCAAGGCGGCCGGTCGCCGATCATCAGCCTCGATCCGCTCGACGAGCGGGATTCCGAAGGCGAGCGTCTTGCCTGAGCCGGTGGGCGATTTCGCGAGTACGTCGCGGCCGGCGAGGACGTCGCCGATCACGTCGCGCTGGATCGCGAACGGCTTTGTGACGCCCTGTTTAGAGAGTGAACCGAGGACAGCGTGCGAAACGCCGAGATCGGCAAAGGACTGCGTAGACATGTAGGACTCCTTGGCGGCATTGGGGCCGCGAACGATTCGGGAGGCTATGGCTGACCCGAACCGCTGATTGCGGGACCCAAGCGAGCTGCCTCGCGGCCGACGGCGTCGACCACTGCGTAGAACGTAGCAGGTGAGTGGCCCCTTGCTACGGTCTCGCTCTACCGGGTCCGCTTGCAGGACTCGCCAGGGTGAATGCTTGCACTAACGCTTCTCGTCGGGTCGATCGCGTTGGCCGATTCGATCAACCCATCGACACTTATCCCGGGGCTGTGGCTCTCGACCGCGCCTGGCGCCGGCAGGCTCGCGTGCTTTACGGTCGGTGTGTTCGCCGTCTATACGGCCGGGGGCCTGTTGTTGCTGCTCGGTCCGGGACGGGTGTTGATCAATGCGCTGCACCACTTCCACGGACCGTTGGAGCACGTTCTCGAAGCGGTCGGCGGGCTGCTCGTGCTCGTCGTTGCCGTTGCCGCGTGGCGCTCGCGCGCCGGCTCAGATAACCGATTGCGCGTGCGTCGGCCCCGGACGCGCGCTTCCGCGTTCGCGCTCGGCGCTGGGATCATGGCGATCGAGCTTCCGACCGCGTTCGTGTATTTCGGTGCGATCTCGGCGATCCTCGCCGCACGGCCGGCGGCTCCGCTCGAGATCTCGTTGCTGGCCGGTTACAACGCGCTGTTCGTCGCGCCACTCGCCGTGTTGATGGCGGTTCGCCGCTTGGCCGGCTCGCGCCTAGATCGGTGGATCGCGACAGCGGAGGGACGACTGCGGTATGCAGGGCAGCTGGCGCTCAGCGGCGTTGCAGCCCTGGCGGGCGGCGCGCTGCTGGCAATCGGCCTCAGTGGATTGTGACCGTGACCAGCGGCTAAACCAGCACGGGCTCCCGTTCGGGCGTCGGCTCCGGCGGACCCGCCGGCGGCCTCGGCGCGAGCGCGAACCGCAGCGCGTCGAACGAGGATGCGACGTCCCGCGCGACTTCTTCGACGTCGGGCACGATGCCTGGGTCGGCGTAGAGGCCGACGTGCAACACGTCGCGGTAGGACAGCACGCCGACGGACAAGCCCGTGGCCGCGCGCGAGCGGCACCGATGGATACGCGGCGCGCACCGGGCGCCCAAGCAGGTAGAGCGGCTCGCGCGGGCCGGGGATGTTCGACACGACGGTGTTGAAGGTCTGCGGCCGCGTGGCGATCCAGCCGAGCGCGTCTCGCAGGGGCAGCGGCGCGAACCTCGCAGCTCGAAGCGCATCGTCGAGCGCCCCCGCTCCTCCGGCGCGCTTGTGCTCGCGCATCTGGCGCGCGACCTCATCGAGCGCGTCACACGGACTGCGCTCGCCGACCGGCAGCTCGACGAACACGAACGAGACCCGGTTGCCGAGCTCGGCGCCCGCGCCCTGCGGCCGTGTGCTCACAGGCACGAGCGTGCGAAGCCACCGGTGACACTCCCCCGAGCGACGCAGATGACGCCCGAGCGCGAGGGCGGACGTCGCCAAGACAACGTCGTTCACGGTCGCTCCGCGCCGCCTGCCGAGGGCCTTGGCGGCCGGCAGCGACAGCTCGGCGAAACCGACCACGCGACGTGGTCCGACGGCGCAGTTGAGCGCGGTCGTGGGGGCGGCGCTCGCCACCGGAAGCAAAGCCGAGCCGAGATCGCGGACGGCGGACGACGGCACCACCGACAGCCCCGGGCTTGGTCGAGTGCGCGGAGCGCGAGCGAGCCGACCGAGCGGCCGAGCCGCACGCGCTCAGTCAGCGTCGCGAGCGCGCGGCTCGCTAGTGGCGGTGTCGGCTCGGGCGACCATGGCACCGGAAGGGGAGGCGCCGGAGCCCGTTCGGCGTCCAGCAGAAGCTGGGCGACCTCGACCGCGGCCACTCCGTCGACGAGCGCATGGTGGGCTTTGCCGACGATCGCAAAACCGCCGTCCCGGAGCCCGTCAATCAGATACAGCCGCCACAGCGGCCGCCCACGGTCGAGCTGCTCCGAGAGCAACTGGCCGGCGAGTTCGCCGAGCTCCTCTTCATCGACCGGTTGCTCGAGCGTGATGTGGCTCGATGTGCTGCTCGAGGTCGAAGTCGGGGTCATCGACCCACATCGGGTCGTGGAGCGGGGATGTCAGCGCACGGCGCCGGAAGCGCGGCAGCAGGTCGAGCCGCGAGCCGACTTGGGCACGCAGATCATCGATCGCCGGCGGCTCGCCCTCAACGAGCAGAGTCCAGCCGACGTGCATGTGGGCAGCGTCAGTCTCGATGCGTAGAAACGCTTCGTCAAGCGGGGACAAACGATCAATCAGCATGCGGGCACCTCCCTTGGGGCGCGTGAGGTGTTCTTTTGCTGAGAATCGGCTTCCGTGCCGGCCCGGCCTCCCGTCGTCAGCCGAACGTAGCGAGAATCTCGCGAGCCCGCAAGACCCTTTACCAAATGGTTATCGCGTCGTCCGGAAACTTACGTCAGCTTGCTGACTAGGGACGCTTCTCGAGCGGCGCGAGATCGGCGACGAGCTTGCGCTCTGAGCCGTCTTTCGCAAAGCGGATCACCACGATCCCTCCGGGCTCAAGTCCGGTGACGACCCCCTCTCCAAACGTGGGATGGGCGACGTCCTCGCCGAGACGGTATGCCACCGGCGGAGGCTGGGCCGCTGCAGCGCCCGACCAAGAGGCGACGCGCGCCCGGATCCCCACGGGCTCGCGCTCGTCGCGGTCGGTCAGCTCGCCCGGGATCTCGGAGATAAATCGGCTCGGAATCCCGTAGGTGCGGGCACCGAACACGCTGCGCGTCTGCGCCCAGGTCAGGTAGAGGTCGCGCTGGGCGCGCGTGATCCCGACGTAGCAAAGGCGACGCTCCTCCTCGAGCGCCCCTTCGTCAAGCGCCCGTGAGTGCGGGAACACCCCCTCCTCGCAGCCGATGATGAACACGGTGGCGTACTCGAGCCCTTTGGCGTTGTGGAGCGTCATCAGGGTCACGAGGCCCTCTTCGTCGCTGCGCTCATCGGCATCGGAGAGCAGCTGGATCTGCTGGAGGAACTCCGCCAGCCCTCCCCCCCTCTCGGCGGCCCCCTCGTCGAACTCCGCCGCGACGTTGATCAGCTCCTCCAGGTTCTCGATCCTGCCCTGTGCCTCGATCGTGCGCTCAGCTTCGAGCGCGTCGAGGTAACCGGTCTCGCGCAACAGCTCCTTGATCAGCTCGGCGACCGTCGCGCCGCTCTCGGCGCGCTCGCGCAGCACATGCATCATGCCCATGAAGCCCCGGAGGGCTCTGGCCGCGGCGGCGCCGAGGTCGGGAACGCGTTCGGGCTCTGACGCCGCGTCCCAGATCGAGGTCCCGGTCGTGTTGGCGAACGCGAGCACACGGCCAAGCGATGTCGAGCCGATTCCACGCCGCGGCGAGTTGACGATCCGTGTGAAGGCGCCAGTGTCCTGTGGGTTGACCAGGACGTTCAGGTACGCGATCGCGTCCTTGATCTCGGCGCGGTCGTAGAACTTGGTCCCGCCCACGACCTGATACGCGATCTCGGCTCTGACGAGCACGTCCTCGAGTACACGCGACTGCGCATTCGTGCGGTAGAAGACCGCGATCTCCGACCGCGACGCACCCTCGTCGACGAGCCGCTCGATCTCGCCGGCGACAAAGCGCGCCTCGGCGTGCTCGTCGGGGAAATCGCGCACCTGGAGCGGGTCGCCGGGTCCGAGGTCCGACCACAGCGACTTGTGCTTCTGCCCGCGATTGTTGGCGATCACCGCGTTCGCCGCGTCGAGGATCATCTGCGTCGAGCGGTAGTTCTGCTCGAGCTTTACGACGTGGGCGTCCGGGAAGTCGTCCTCGAACTCGAGGATGTTGCGAATGTCGGCGCCGCGAAAGGCGTAGATCGATCTGCGCATCGTCGCCCACCACCATCAAATTCCGGTGCTCCTTGGTCAACAGCTGTAGCCAGCGGTACTGGGCGCGGTTGGTGTCCTGGTACTCGTCGACCAGCACGTGGCGGAAGCCCTCGGCATAGCGGTCCTGGACCTCCTGGAAGAGCTCAAGGACGTTGACCGCGCGAACGAGCAGGTCGTCGAAGTCCATCGCGTTCATGCGGTGCAGCTGGCGCTCGTACTCGCGGTAGACGTCGGCGACCGTCTGCTCAAAGAACGAGCCCACCATCTGTGCGTAGGCCTCCGCGTCGCGCAGCTTGTTCTTGGCGTCCGAGATCTGGGACTGGACCGCCGCCGGGCGTGAACCGCTTGGGATCGAAGCCGAGCTCGTCGATGCAGCGCTTGACCAGACGCCGCGAGTCGGCCTGGTCGTAGATCGAGAACGAGCGCGTGTAGCCGAGCCGGTCGGCGTTGGCGCGCAGCATCCGCGCGCAGGCGGAGTGAAAGGTCATCACCCACATCGCGCGGATCTGGCGGCCGACGAGGAATGCCGCCCGCTCGCGCATCTCTGCAGCCGCCTTGTTCGTAAAGGTGATCGCGAGGATCTCGTTCGCGTGAGCGGATCCCGACGCCGAGCAGATACGCGATTCGGTGGGTGAGGACCCGGGTCTTACCCGAGCCGGCGCCGGCCAGGATCAGCATCGGCCCCTCGCCCCAGGTCACGGCGTCGCGCTGGGGCTCGTTCAGCCCGGTGAGCAGATTGTCGAGCACGGCTTCGGCCATGGGGATCTCAACGGTAGCGACGGGACTTGTCGGTAATGCTTGGGGGATGGATCAGCTTCGCGCCGCCTGCGCGCTCGTCGCCGAGCGCGCCCGTCACGTCCGGATCGAGAAACGGCGGATCCCCGAGTACGCGGCTTCGCTGCAACTCGATGTGCCGGCCGTCGAGCGGCACGCCGAAGGCTCTCGCGAGCACCGCGCCGCGTTCTGGCTGACTCTCGACGCGATCAACTTCGGCTCCGGCTGGTTCCCGACGCTCGACAAGCGGCCCGGGCGCTCTGGCTACTTCACGATCGAAGCGGGGTTGCGGGAACACGGGCCCTGGACGCGCGGGGGAGCTTCGGGCGATCACGGCCGCCGAGCTCGCGCGAGACCCTGGGCCAGGACCCGGACCATGAGCTGATGGGGCTGTTCGCGCAATCGCTCAATGACCTGGGCGCGCACATCTCCGAAGAGTTCGGGGGCAGCTTTGCCGCGGTGGCCGAAGTGGGCTCCGCGGTGGCGATGGCGAAGCTGCTGGGTAGCTGGGACTGCTTCGCCGACTCCTCCCGCTATGAGGAACTAGAGCTGCCGTTCCTCAAGCGGGCCCAGATCGCCGCGGCCGACCTCGCCGCGCGCCGGCGTGCTGCACGCGAACGACATCGGCCGCTTGACGATCTTCGCCGACAACCTCGTGCCGCATGTCCTGCGGCTCGACGGCGTCCTGCGCTTCGACGAGGGGCTCGTCGCGCGTATCGAGCGCGCCGAGCTCATCGACCACGGGTCTCCCGAGGAGGTCGAGATTCGCGCCTGCGCCGTGCACGCCGTCGAGCTGATCGCCGCCGAGCGGCCCGATGCATGCGCCGCCGACCTGGACAAGTTCCTCTGGAATCGCGGGCAATGGGAGCGCTACAAGGCGCGGCCGCGTCACCGCAGCCGCTGCACGGCCTACTGAGGCGCGCGCGCCTGCGCGATCGCCTCTGCGCCGTCCGCGCCGACTAGCAGCTCCGGACGGACAGTGCCGCTGGACTGCAGGTCGAGCGCAGGGAACTCGCCGCGCGCCGTGCGGTCGGGATCGAGCGCGATCACCGTGGTCTCGCCGCTACGTGGCTTTGAGGCGGTCGCAATCACAGTCAATGACGCTCCGTCGCGCAGGTTGCGAGCGGCCGCGAGCGCCCGGCGCGCGGCGTGCGGATGGATGCCGTCGAGCGTGTCGATCAGGACGACGGCATCGCTGCCTCGCGCAGCGACGCGCCGGCCCTGGTCTATCACGCTGCCGATGACCTGCTCTTGAATCTCACCCGAGGTGGCGAAGCTCACAGCCTGGGCGGGCTCGACAGGCCAGTCGGCGAGCTCTTCGGGCCTCACGCCCGCGAGCACGACGAACACCTGCAGTCCTTCCTGTCCGTTGAGCACTGCCGCGAGCCGCTTGAGCGTCTCGGTCTTCCCCGCGCGGGTTGCCCCGACGACCGTGACGCGCGAGCCCTTCCCGATCGGCGTCAGCCGCCCGATCGCCTCGAGTGTCGGATCGTCCGCACCGAGGTCGAAGCGCTGGTCCGGAAACGCGGCCGGGAGATCGTCGAAGTGCGGCCGATCGGCTACCTCATCGGCCGGCCGGCCGTTGATCGAATCGACACGGTAAAGGGACGCGAACCGCTCCGAGCGCCGAGGAGCCCGGCGTGGCCCCGAGATCCGATCGCCCGGAGATCAGCTCGCAGCGCCTCACCTGGGCGGCGGAGATGTAGACGTCCTCGTCTGACTCCTCGGGCGCGTGCAGGCGAATGAAGCCCGACCCGTTCGGGAGCACCTCGACGTCGCCCTCCACGATTTCGCCATCCCCGTTCTCGGTCTCTGCCTCGGGCGCCGCATCCGGCTTCTCGGCCTCGTCTCGCGCGCGACCCCGCCCACCGCGACGGCCACGTCGCCGTGGGGTGGAACGAGCCTCCTGCTGCTCGGGAGCGCCATCGTCCTCTTCCGGCTCGCCGAGGGCGTCGTTCCCTTCCTGCCGCGCAAGGATGGCGTCGATCAGCTCCGCCTTGCGCAGGCGGCGGTAGCCGTCTATCGACAGCTCGGAAGCAATCGCGTGTAAGTCGGCGAGCGGGCTGTCGTCGAGGGCTGCGCGGTCAAGGATTGACATTGGCGCGCGAATCTAGCGTGCTGAGGCCCGGACGGGCTCCCAGGAGGCTCTTGCCACGAGCCCGTCGAGCCACTGGCCGAGTTCGGGGCGCTCACGCCAGTCGGCGTCGAACCGCTCGATCCCAGCACTCGTCAGCGGGTGCTCGAGCATCTGGCGCAGGACCTTGCCCGGAATCGTCGCCACCTCGCAGTTGAGCTTGGCCGCCGTGACGACGTGCTCTG
Source organism: uncultured Actinomycetes bacterium (assembly GCA_963795505.1). Classification (GTDB taxonomy): domain Bacteria; phylum Actinomycetota; class Thermoleophilia; order Solirubrobacterales; family Solirubrobacteraceae; genus Palsa-465. The sequence goes on along the minus strand of CAWCIB010000008.1, from coordinate 200,386 downwards.
GATGGCGGATCGATGCCGCCAGAACCTCGGCCGTGATCGTCCCAGGCCGCAGCGCGTCGACGATCCCGGCCAGCACCTCGGCGGAGTCGATCGACACGTCGTCGAGCCTGCCCATGAAGCACGACACGAACCGGGCGCCGGCCTCGGCTGCCAGCAGCGCCTGGCTGGGCGAGAACACGAGCGTCATATTCACGCCGATGCCCGCCTCCGCCAGTGCGCGGGTGGCCTGCAGCCCGGCCGCGCCGAACGGCACTTTGACGACGACGTTCTGGTGAAGCGCAGCCAGAGCGTGGCCCTGCGTGACCATCTCGGCTGGGTTGTCGCTCACGACCTCCGCCGAGACCGGACCTTCGACCAGCTCGCAGATCCGCTTGATCGCCTCGCCGGGGTCGCCCTCTTCGCGCGCCAGCAAACTTGGGTTTGTGGTTGCGCCCGATAGGACCCCCCAGGCCGCGATCTCCTCAACTTCAGCCACGGAGCCTGTATCGATGAATAGCCTCATGTGCGGATGATCGCATGCGCAGCGGCGTCAACCCTGCTGCCAGCGGACCTCATCGGAGATCCGCAGCGAGCTCGGGACGGGAACGTCGCCAGACAGCACCGCGGAGACGTCCAGGAAGTCCGCAACCGCCGCGACATCATGCACGCGCAGGACGTGGGCGCCCGCCGCGACGCCCTGCGCGACCGCGGCCAGAGTCCCGCCGAGTCGCTCGCGCGGCGCCCGCCCGGTCAGGGCGCCGATGAAGTCCTTGCGCGACACCGCGAGCAGCAGCGGGCGCCCGAGTGAGTGCAGGCGCTCCAGCGCGCGCAGTACCTCGACGGTCTGGGCGGGAGTCTTCGAAAAGTCGGGACCGGGGTCGAGCATCAGCTGCTCGAACTCGACGCCAAGCGCGAGCGCGGCATCGATCCGCTCGCCCAGAAACGCTTCGACATCCGCGACGATCCGATCATCGAGCGCCGGGTCGAGCAACTTGTGCTTCGGTTCAGCGCGCGTGTGCATCAGGATCAGCCCGGCGCCCGTCGTCGGCGCACACCTCCGCCAGCTTCGGGTCGCGCAGCCCGCTGACGTCGTTGATGATCGAGGCGCCCGCGTCGATCGCCGCGCGTGCCACGGCGGGCTTGTACGTGTCGACCGAGACGCGGGCGCCCGAGCTCAGCCGACGACCCGCTCGATCAGCGGCACGACGCGCTCCGTCTCCTCCTCGGGCGGAAATCGGCGGGCGGTTCGTGACGCCCGACTCGCCCCCGATGTCGATGATTTGAGCTCCGGCCTCAAGCAACGACCTCGTGAGCGACACGCGCTCCTCGAGTGTCCGCTCACCGCCGTCGGAGAACGAATCCGGCGTGGCGTTGACAATCCCCATCAGCAGCGGCCGGCCTCCGAGCGTCAGCGTCTCCCCTCTGACCTGCCACGTACGAGCAGGAGCGCTCATCCCACCGCCCTGATGCCCTCGGCATCGGCGTCCGCGGCAAAGCGCTCGACCGCGGCCCCAACCTGGCGCTCGTCCCAGCCGAGCTGCGGCGCCATCGCCTGCGCCACTCTCAGGGGCGCATCGGAGTCCAGCTCGCGTGCCGCAAGCAGCCCGAGCCTCGTTCGCCTCAAGAACAGATCGGCGAGCGTGCGAGCCTGCTCGCGCGCGGCGGCGTGCGGTGCTTCGGCGAGCAGGTCGGGGAGGCCGGGAACGATCGGCTGGGCGAGCTCGCCGCGCTCGGCTGCCAGCGCAAGCACCTCGTGGGCTGCGTGGCCATACCGATGAGCGAGAGCCGCGTACGAGTCATCGGGCACGCCCTCGACTCGCGGGAGATCGGCAGGATCGATCGCCTGGCCCAACGGAATCTCGTGGGTGCGGCACGGTGCGTCCCGGCCATCGCGTTCGACCAGGCGGTCGACGGCCAGCTTGGCCATCCGCCGCCAGGTCGTCAGCTTGCCACCCGTGATCGTGATCATGCCGCTCGAGGTCTCATACAGCTCCGCCTTGCGCGAGATGTCGACCGACTTGCGGCTGTCGCCGCTCGAGATCAGCGGCCGGACCCCCGCATAGGCGCCGGTCAGGTCGTCGGCCGTCAGGGTCGCACCGAAGAACGAGTTGACCGCGCCCAAGAGATAGGCGATGTCGTCCCCGGAGGGCTGCACGTGGTCGATGTCACCGTCGTAGTCGTTGTCGGTCGTGCCGATCAGGCTGCGGCCCAGCCACGGCAGCGCGAAGATCGACCGCCCGGAGCCCGCGGGCACGATCGCGCCCGCGCCCAGTGGCAGCCGATCCGCAGAGACGGTGACGTGTGTGCCCCGACTCGGCCTGATCGTCGGTGCCTCGGCCTCGCCATGGAGCTCCTCAGGGCTGATGCGGTCGGCCCAGACGCCGGTCGCATTGATCACGTTGTCCGCCCTCAACGGGAACTCAGCGCCCGTTTCTGCGTCGCGCAATTCGACCCCCGCGGCCGTCGAATCGTCGTGGATCAGGCCGATGACCTCGAGCCGGTTGGCGCAAGTCGCACCGAAGCGCTCGGCCTCGGCGAGCACGGTCAGCACGAGCCGGGCATCGTCGGTCTGGCAGTCGTAGAACAGGTAACCGCTCGTCGGTTCCCGCTCGGCGAGCGCGGGCAGCAGCTCGCTCACCTCCTCCCCTGAGATCATCCGGTGGCGGGCCGGGCTCCAGTACGCCTCCCCGTTCTCCTCCGAGGCGCGCCGCGAGCCGCGGCGGCCACGCAACCTCGGGGTCGCCATCACGTCGTACATGTTCAGGCCGATTCCCACGAGCCGGTCGGGACGCGCCCCCTCGAACGCCGGGACGACCATCCTCAGCGGCGTCACGAGGTGCGGGGCCAGCTTGACCATCAGCTGCCGCTCGAGCAGCGCCTCGCGAACCAGGCCGAGGTCGAACTGCTGCAGATAGCGCAACCCGCCGTGGACCAACTTCGAAGAACGGCTGCTCGTTCCGGACGCGAAGTCGGCCTTCTCGACCAGCGCGACGCTGTAGCCGCGAGTCGCAGCGTCGAGCGCTACACCGGCGCCGGTGATCCCGCCGCCGATCACGACGACCTCGAACTGCTCGGAGGCGAGCGTCTTCAGCGCCTGCTCACGCGACAGCATCGGGGCTGTTCAGAGTAGCCACGGCCCGGAGGGGCCCTGCAGCGTCAGTGCGCCGGGTCGGCGACGCCTGCCTGGCGCCGCTCCTCGATCACCTCTCTGATGCGATCCACGGTCGCGTCCGACATGCGCCGGATCTCCCAGTGGGTCAGCTTCATGAGACGCATCGGCGAGGTCGCGATCACGTCGGCATTGCGCGGCTCGCGCTCGATCAAGCCCATCTCGCCGATCACGTCGCCTTCCTTGAGCGAAGCCACCTTCTGCCCGTCTTTGATCACATCCGCGGTGCCTTCCTCGATCGCGATCAGCTCCGTGGAGTAGTCGCCCTGCTTCATGAGGATCTGGCCCTCGGCCGCGCTCGTCTCGGTCGCAAAAGCCGCGAGCCGGTTCGCCTCGGCCTCGGAGAGGTTGGAGAACAGCGGAATGGCGGTGAGTCTGTTCGGATCCATGTCGCGAGGACTCTATCTACAACGCCTGAACCTCGGCGGTGATTTCCGACACAGACTCCTTCGCGTCCCCGAACAGCAGCGACGTCTTGGGGTCGTAGAAGAGGGGGTTATCGATGCCCGCGAAGCCCGATGCCATCGAGCGCTTGAGCACGATCACGGCGCCCGCCTGGTCGACCTCGAGGATCGGCATCCCATAGATCGGCGAGCCGGGCTCGTTCTTGGCGGCCGGGTTGGTGACGTCGTTGGCGCCGATCACGAGCGTCACGTCGGTGCGCGGGAACTCGGGATTGATCTCGTCCATCTCGCGCAGCAGGTCGTACGGGACGTCGGCCTCGGCGAGCAGCACGTTCATGTGTCCCGGCATGCGGCCCGCGACCGGATGGATCGCGAACTTGACCGTCACGCCCTTCGCCTCGAGCGCTTTCTCGAGCTCGCGCACGGCGTGCTGGGCCTGGGCGACGGCCATTCCGTATCCGGGCGCGATCACGACCTGGCGCGCGTAGGAGAGCTGGATCGCGACGTCGCCGGCCGAGGTCGAGCGGACCGTGCCGCCGTGGTCGGCGCCCTCGGCAGGCGCGGCGACCTCGCCGCCAAAGCCGCCGGCGACGATCGCGGGCACAGAGCGGTTCATCGCCTTGGCCATCAGGTTGGTGAGGATCGAGCCCGAGGCGCCGACGATCATGCCCGCGACGATCATCGCGGTGTTCCCGAGCGCGAGCCCGGTCGCGGCCGCCGACAGTCCCGTGAACGCGTTCAGGAGCGAAATCACGACCGGCATGTCGGCGCCGCCGATCGGAAGCACCACCATGTTCCCGAGCACCGCCGCCGCGACCAGGATCCCGACGATGAACAGCGCCTGGGAGTGGGTGCCGGCTGCGAGGATGACGGCGCTCGCCACGCACACCACGAGCAGCACGAGGTTGATGAACGTCTGGCCCGGTGACTTGATCGGCCGGCCGGGGATGATTCCCTGGAGCTTTCCGAACGCTATGTTCGACCCCCAGAACGAGATCGAACCGACGACCGCGGCGAACAGCGACGGGATCATCACCCGCAGCGCGTAAGTCCCGCCGAACTGGTGGCGGTATTCGATCCAGGCGATGAGCGCGACCGCGCCGCCGCCGACGCCGTTGAACAGCGCGACCATCTGCGGCATCGCGGTCATGTGCACGTTGCGCGCGGCAGGAATCCCGATCGCGGTCCCGAGCACGACCCCGACGGCGATCTCCCACGGCGTCGCAGAGCCGTGAAGCACGCGATGCTTCAGCAGCGTCGCGACGAACGCGAGCAGCATCCCGCCGGCGGCGATCTTGTTGCCGCGCACCGCGGTCCGTGGCCCCGTCAAGCCGCTCATGCCGTAGATGAAGAGCCCGAACGCGACGATGTAGCAGGCGTCGATGAAGTTGGTCGAGTCCAGGAAGACAGCCGGGATCGTCACTTCGGCATCTCCTGCGTCGGCTCCTCCGTTGGCTCCTCCGCCTCATCCGTCTTCGGCGGGTCCTTGCGCTTGAACATCTCGAGCATCCGGTCGGTGACGACGAAGCCGCCGATGACGTTGATCGTCCCGAACGTGATCGCGATCACGAGCAGGATCTTCTCGAGCGCGCCGCTGGCCGAGGAGATCAGCAGGATGCCGCCGAGCAGCACGATCCCGTGGATCGCGTTGGTACCCGACATCAGCGGCGTGTGAAGCGTGTTCGGGACCTTGGAGATCACCGCGTAGCCGACGAACCCGGCGAGCACGAGCACGGCGATGTCGATTACCAATCTGTCCATCGAGAGCCTCCTATGCCGCGCCGACGGCGGCCTTGGCGCGTTCGTTGACGATCTCTCCGTCCCTGGTGACGCAGGCACCGGCGATGATCTCGTCCTCGAAGTCGAGCTCGAGCGTGGCGCCCTCATCGGAGGTCATGAGCGCCAGCAACGCCTCGATGTTGCGCGCATAGAGCTGCGAGGCGTGCTCGGCCATCGTCGAGGCGATATTGAGCGGGGCGAGCACCTTGACGTCGTGGCGGATCACGGCCTGGCCCGGCTCCGAGCACTCGCAGTTCCCGCCCGCCTCGCCCGCGAGATCCACTACCACCGAGCCGGGCTTCATGTTCTTGACCGCTTCCTCGGTCACGAGGATCGGCGCGCGGCGCCCAGGCACGAGCGCCGTCGTGATCACCACATCGACCTTGGCGATCGCCTCCTGGAGCCCTTCCTGCTGCTTGGCCCGCTCCTCCTCGGTCAGCTCACGCGCGTAGCCGCCCTCGCCCGCCGCCTCGACGCCGACGTCGAGCCAAGTTGCGCCGAGCGAACGCACCTGGTCGGCGACCTCGGGCCGCACGTCGAACCCCTGGACCACCGCGCCCAGGCGGCGCGCGGTCGCGATCGCCTGGAGGCCGGCGACACCGACGCCCAGCACCAGCACCGTTGCCGGTCGGATCGTGCCAGCGGCCGTCATCAGCATCGGGAAGAAGCGCCCGATCTCCTGCGCTCCGAGCAGCGCCGCTCGGTAGCCGGCGACATTCGACTGGCTCGATAGAGCGTCCATCGACTGGGCACGACTGATGCGCGGTACGACCTCGAGCCCGAAGCTCGTCACGCCGGCGTCAGCCAGCGCTTGCACACCGTCGGCGTTGGTCAGCGGCGCGAGGAAGCCGACGAGCACCTTGCCGCGCCCGAGCCGGCCGACCTCATCGGCGCTCGGTGGCGCGACCTTGACGACCACGTCGGCGTCCCAGGCGGCATCGACGAGCTTTGCGCCTGCCTCTTCGAACTGGGCGTCGGGAATCAGCGCCTCAGCGCCCGCGCCACGCTCAACCAGGACCTCGTGGCCCTGGCCCGTGAGCTTGCGCACGATCTCGGGGACGAGGGCAACGCGTCGCTCGCCCTCAGCGGTTTCCTTGGGGACACCGATCCGCATCGGGCGCGAGAGGCTATCGTGAACGCCGCGATGCCGCGGGTCAACCTGACGAAGATCTACACGCGCCTCGGCGACAGCGGCGAGACCCACCTTGGCGATATGAGCCGCGTCCCGAAGACGCACTCGCGGATCGAGGCATACGGCACCATCGACGAACTCAACGCCCAGATCGGCGTGGCGCTGACGCTCGATGACCTACCTGAGGCTTACGCAGATTGGCTCCGGCGCGTCCAGAACGACCTGTTCGACGTGGGTGCAGACGTCTCAGCGCCCGAAGATCCAGAGCGCGAGCGGCTCCGTGTAGCGCCCGAGCAGGTCACCTGGCTCGAGGAGCGTTGCGACGAGGTCAACGAAACGCTCGAGCCGCTGCGGTCGTTCGTGCTGCCCGGCGGGACCCGCGCGGCGGCGGAGCTGCACGTCTGCCGCACCGTCTGCCGTCGGGCGGAGCGGCGTGCCCTGGCATGCGGCGAGGAGCTGAACCCGGAGGTCGTGCGGTATTTGAACCGCCTGTCTGACCTCTTGTTCATCCTGAGTCGCGGCGCCAATCGGGGCGAGGAACCGCTGTGGGAGCCGGGGCGGTATCGGTAGGCGGCGAGCTGGGCGATCCGGTCGAGGTTAACCGCGCATTGCGCGGAAAAAGTCGTTGGAGTGCCGCCGCGAGCGCCCGGACCGGAGCCGGCGCGCCGGCCTACCCAGGAAGAGCTGCTGATACAGCAGGAAGAGGTTCAAGCCCGTGATCAGCCCTGCGCAGCTCCAGGCGAGCGCCGTTGTAAGCGGCTTATTGACGTGGACACCCATGACGTCGCGCCGGCAGGTCAGCATCACGAGCGGGATCAGCGCAAACGGGATCCCGAACGACAGGACGACCTGGCTCAGCACCAGCGCGCTGGTCGGATTCAGTCCGATTCCGAGGACGATCAGCGCAGGGATCATCGTCACCGCGCGGCGGACGAGCACCGGGATCCGAACGTTGATGAAGCCCGACATCACGACCTGGCCCGCGTACGTGCCGACGCTCGAGGACGACGCCCCTGACGCAAGCAGCGCGACCGCGAACGCCAATGCTGCGCCTCCGCCGACCAGGTGGCCGAACTGCGCGTGCGCCTGCGGGATCGTGGTCAGCCCACTCAGGGCGCGCGTGTGGAACAGCTTGGCGGCTACGGCGAGCATCGCGAGATTGACGATCCCAGCCAGGCCGAGCGCGATGATCACGTCGAGCCGCTCGAAGCGGAGCACCCGTGAGCGCTCGCCGTCGTTGCGGACCGGCATCCGCCCGTTGGTGAGTGCCGAGTGCAGATAGATCACGTGCGGCATCACCGTCGCGCCGATGATCCCCACCGCCAGGTAGAGCGAGCTCGTGCCGCTCAGACCGGGGATCAGCCCTCGTAGCGAGCTGTGGACTGACGGGCCGATGCGCAGCGTCTCGTAGAGGAAGCCGGCGAAGATGATCCCGAGCAGCGCGGTGATCGCAAGCTCGAACCGCCGGTAGCCGTGCGTCTGGAGCTCGAGGATCCCAAACGCGATCACGCCCGTGATGAAACCGGCGGGCAGCAGCGGGACGCCGAACAGCAGGTTGAGCCCGAGCGCCGCGCCGAGGAACTCGGCGATGTCGGTCGACATCGCCATGATCTCGGCCTGCACCCACATGCCCCAGGTGAACGCCCGTGGGAAGCGCTCGCGGATGTTCTCGGGCAGGTCCTGGTCGGTGACGATCCCGAGCTTGGCCGACAGATACTGGATCAGCATCGCGATCAGGTTCGCGGCCAGCACGACCCACAGCAGCAGGTAGCCGTACGACGCGCCGCCCTGCAAGTTGGTGGCGAAGTTGCCGGGGTCGACGTAGGCGATCGACGCCACGAACGCCGGGCCGAGCATGGCGAGCGTCGCGCGCAGCCTGCCCTTCGCAAGCAGCAGCTCGAGCGCGCTCGGAACGGGGACGGCGACCGAAGCACCGTCGGCCGTCGCAGCAGCCGCCGCGGGCGTGCCGGGCCGCGGGCTCACTCGTCGACCTCGATCCGCATCGCGCTTGCAAGCTGGCCGCCGAGCGCCAGCTCCCTGCCGCCACAGCGCACGAACACGGGGCCGCCGAACGGCTGGCGGCCGGCGACCTCGAGGCGCTCGCCGAGCGCGATGCCCTGCTGCGAGAGATAGCGGAGCATCTCGGGGTCGGAATCGGATACCCGGACGAAGCGACCGCCGGTGCCCGCTTCGACGTCGTCGAGGCTGCGGGTGTATCCCTCGTCGACCTCGAATGCCGCCGACGGAATCGGGTCTCCGTGAGGATCCACGGTGGGGTCCCCAAGGCGCGCTGCGATCAGCCGCTCGAGGTCTTCCGAGATCACGTGCTCGAGCACCTCGGCCTCGTCGTGGACGCGATCCCACGACATTCCCAGCTCCTCTGCGAGGAAGAGCTCGAGCAGCCGGTGGTGGCGCAGAACCTCAAGCGCGACCTGGCGGCCCTGGTCGGTGAGCCGCACGCCGCGGTAGGGCTCGTGCTCGAGCAGCCCGACTTCGGAGAGCTTGCGCACCATCGCCGACACCGAGCCGGGAGTCACGCCCAGCCGCTCGGCGAGGTCGTTGGTCGACACCGCCGCGCCCCCGCGGGACTCGAGGGCGTAGACCGCCTTGGCATAGTCCTGAATCGAAGCTGAAATTGAATCTGGCAGAGCCACAGATTGAAGTTTAGGCATGCCAAACTTCTTGTCAAGGCGGGAGCCGCGGCGCTCGCCTTCGCCCCATCAGGCGGTACGATCCCCCCGTTCAAGGTCGGTGGTGATGGGAAGCCGGTGCGAATCCGGCGCGGACCCGCCACTGTGATCGGGGACGCCGCCGCACAACAAGCCACTGGATGACCGCGAGTCACCCGGGAAGGCGCGGCGGTAGGCCCGTCAGCCAGGAGACCAGCTTCCGACCGCAACGCCAAACAGCCCTCGTGGAAAGGGGTGGCCCTCTATGCAGCAGAAGAAATTCCTCGCAGCCGGCGTCGCGCTGGCTATCGGCGCCGCGGCGCCAGTCGGTGCGCTGGCGGCAAGCCCGGGCCCCAGCGTGTCCATCACGATCAAGAGCCTGACCAAGACGCTGCTGGCGTCAACGGCCGTTCAGGGCGAGAAGGGCTCGATCACCAAGGGCGGCACGCCGAGGGGCAAGTGCCCGGGGGCAAGCGCCGCGGGCGCGCTTGACGCCGCAACGCATGGGAAGTGGAAGGGCAAGTACTTCTCGTCGGTCGGCACTACCTTCATCAACTCAATCCTCGGTGTGAAGCCGCCGGGTAAGGACTACTGGGAGTTGCTCGTCAACGGCAAGGTCTCGGGCATTGGGGCGTGCTCGGTAAAGCTCAAGGCCGGCCAGAAGCTGCTGTTCAAGATCGTCAAGTGAAGCGACGGCTCGTAGCCGGGACGGTCGTGGCCGCGCTCGCGGTCGCCGCCGTTTCCGGCTGCGGGCTCGGCCCCGGCCCGGGAACGTCGAATGTAAGTGTCACCGTCACACGAGATTTCGGGACGCGCAGCGTCGGCGCTCACACGCAGGCGAGGGTCCCTGGCTCCGAGACGGTGATGCGCATGCTCGAGCGCTCGTTCCAGGTCAGCACGCGTTACGGCGGAGGCTTTGTGGAGTCGATCGACGGGCAGTCGGGAACGTCTGACCGCCGCGATTGGTTCTACTACGTGAACGGGATGCAGTCCTCCATCGGCGCGGCGCAGACGGCCGTCCACAAAGGCGACCGCATCTGGTGGGACCTCCACGACTGGAGCGTCACCGACACGATCCCGGCCGTCGTCGGATCGTTCCCGGAGCCGTTCCTCCACGGCACCGGAGGCAGGCGTCTGCCGACGGTGATCGAATGCGCGAGCGACGTCGAGGCGGCCTGCAGGCGCGTCTCGGCTCAGCTGAGCGCCCTCGGCGTGCCGGTCGCGAGCCAGCTGCTCGGCACCGGCTCGGGTACGGACAGCCTCGCCGTGCTCGTAGGGACATGGCAGGACCTCGGTCCAACGGCCGCAGGCACGCTTATCACCCAGGGCCCGGCGTCAAGCGGCGTGTACGCAAAGTTCAGCGGCAGCGGCCTCGAGCTGCTCGACCCCCGCGGACACCTGGCGCGGACGCTGGGCGCGGGCGCGGGACTGATCGCCGCAACCTCGCAGGGGTCTGCGCCGCCGACGTGGTTGATCACAGGCACGGACGCCGCCGGCGTGTCCGCAGCCGCCGCGTCGCTGAGTGCCGCACGCCTATCGGACCACTTTGCGCTCGCGGTTGACAGTGGCGCGCAGCTGCCCGTGCCGTTGAACGGGTCCGCATGAGCTACCGCCGTCGCCCGAGCGCCCTGCACGCGGCCCGCGCGGCGGCCGGCTGCACTTACTGCATCGCGCTCGCGATCGCCGCACTGGCGCTGTCGAACCCGATCGTGCTCGGAGCGGTCACGGTCGCGATCGTGCTGGCGACGCTGTGCGCCGGCGTCGGGCGCGAGCTGCCGCGCGCGATCGCGCTCGCGTTCACGATCGCGATCCTGCTGGTGGTCATCAACGCGCTCGTCACGCGCGACGGCCTGACGGTCATCGCGCGGCTCGGACACCTGCCAATCCTCGGCCGGACGGACGTCACGCTCGAGGCGACCGCATACGGCGGGATTCTCGGCCTGCGCGGCATCGCGCTGATCCTGTGCGCGGCGCTCTACAGCATGGCGGTCGATCCCGACGAGGTGCTGAAGCTATTCCGGCGCGTCTCGTTCCGCTCGGCGCTAACTGCAACGCTGGCGACGCGCCTGGTGCCGCTGCTTGCGCGCGACGCACGGCGCCTCGCCGATGCGCAGCGCTGCCGGCCGGGTCGCCCTCCGAGCCGAATCCAGCTCCTGCGCGTGGCCACCACCGGGATGCTCGACCGCGCGCTCGACGTGGCCGCGGCGCTCGAGGTTCGCGGCTACGGCGCCGCCCATCGGCCGCCGAGCGCCGGCAAACGACCCTACTCGCGCCACGACATCGCGTTCATGGCGTCGGCGGGCGCGATCGTCGCGATGACGGTCGTCGCGCGCGTGCTCGATCTCGCGCCGTTCCGCGCCTACCCCACCCTGCGGACCTCGGCGGGGCTGCAGACGCTGGCGCTAGCCGCCGCACTGCTGGTAGCCGCGCTCCTGCCGTTCGCCGACCGGAGAGGGATCGAGCGATGAGCGTGCTCGCGCTCGATCGGGTCAGCTACACCTATCCGGGCGCGCGAGCGCCCGGCGCTCGAGGGCGTCTCGCTTGAGATCGAGCCCGGCGAGCTGGTGATCCTGGCCGGCGCCTCCGGTTCGGGCAAGTCCACCCTGTTGCGCACGGCGAGCGGCCTCGTCCCCCATTTCCATGGCGGAACGCTCGCCGGCCGGGTTCTGACGGCCGATCTGGACACGCGCGAGCACGGGCCCGGCGAGCTAGCTGGAGTCGTCGGCAGCCTGTTCCAGGACCCGGAAACCCAGGTTGTGATGGGCACGGTCCGTGCCGAGCTCGCCTTCGGGCTCGAAAACCGCGGTGACGCGCCGGCGGCGGTTGCGCGCGGCGTCGAGGAGGCGGCGCTCGCGCTGGGCATCGCCCACCTGCTCGAGCGCCCCACCGCGGAGCTGTCCGGCGGAGAGCTTCAGCGCGTCGCGCTCGGGGCGGCACTTTCCCCAAGACCCGCGCTGCTTGCGCTCGACGAGCCGACCTCGCAGCTCGACCCGGTTGCCGGTGACGAGCTGATGGCCGTCCTGCGCCGGCTCAACGAGGACCTCGACATCGCGATTCTGCTCTCAGAGCACCGCCTCGAGCGATGCCTGCCCGCTGCCGACCGCGTGATCGCGCTCGACCGCGGCCGGCTCTGCTTCGACGGCAGCCCGAGCGAATTTCTGCGCTGGGCTCCACGCGAGCTCCAGACCCCGGGCGCCCGGCTGCTGAAGGGTCTCGGGCTCGCACCTGTCGCCGGCGTCAAAGCAGCGCGCGCGCTCCTTCGCGCGCATGAGGTCTCACTCACGGCTCCGCAACCTGCTCCCATTACCAAGCCACGCGGAAAGCCCGTGCTGCGTTTTCGCCGCGTCTGGCACGAGCTGCGCAACGGCCCCGCGATCCTGCGTGCCGCAAGCCTCGAGCTCCACGCCGGGGAGCGGGTGGCACTGATGGGGCGAAACGGCGCCGGCAAATCGACCCTGTTGCGCCACGCCGCCGGGCTGATGGAGCCCACCCGCGGCACGATCGAGCGGGCCGGCCGGGTCGCCCTGCTGCTCCAGAACCCCGGCGACTACCTCGTGCACGACACGGTCGCGCACGAGGCCTCCGCGCACGCACTGGAGCTCGTCGGCCTGACCGGGCTGGAGAGCCGCCACCCACGCGATCTCGCCGGCGGCGAGCGCCAGCGGCTGGCGCTCGCCGTCGTGCTCGACTTTCCGGAAGACCCGCCCGCGGTCGTGTGCCTCGACGAGCCCACGCGCGGGATGGACCGCCGACGCAAGGCCGAGCTCGCCGACACGCTCAAGGCGCTCGGCGCCGCGGTGCTCGTCGTCACGCATGACCCCGAGTTCGCCGCCGCATTCGCCGAGCGCGTTGTGTTGCTGGCGGACGGCGCACCGGTCGCCGATGGGTCGGCCGAGGAAGTGTTGACCGGTGGGACCTACTTTGCGACCGAGACCGCGCGGATCGCGGGCTTCCTGGCGCCCGAGCAGGCACTCCTGCCCACCGAGGCGGTCGTCGCATGAGCTGGCAAGCCGGCGCCTTCACGATCCTCGCGGTCGCGCTCGCGGCCGGCTTCGCGTGGTATGAGCGCCAGCGGCCGGACGCACGCATCGTTGCGCTGGTGGCGACGCTGGCGGCGTTCGCGGCCCTCGGGCGGGTGGCGTTCGCGGCGCTCCCGAACATCAAGCCGACAACCGACATCGTCCTGATCGCCGGCTATGCGCTTGGCGGCGCGCCCGGGTTTGCGGTTGGCGCACTCGCGGGCCTGAGCTCGAACTTCTTCTTCGGCCAGGGCCCGTGGACGCCGTGGCAGATGGCCGCCTGGGGCGCGACTGGGCTGATCGGCGCTGTGCTGGCGCGCCTCGTGGGGCAGCGGCTGAATCGCTGGGTGCTCGCGGCCGTCGTGCGCCGTCGTGGGGTTCGCGTTCGCAGCTTTCCAGGATGTGGGCGACTGGGTGACATACAGCGACCACAGCCTCGCCCAGCTCGGCGTCTATGTCGGCAAGGGAGTCGGGTTCGATGTCGTCCACGCGGTCGGCTGCGTCGTGTTCGCGCTCGCGTTCGGACCCGCACTCGCCCGCTCGATCGACCGCTTCTCGGTCAGGCTGCAGGTCACGTGGGTGCCGCCGGTGCTCGCGCTGGCGGTGGTCGTCTCGCTGCTTGCCGCGCCGGGCCGCGCGCAGGCATCGAGCAGCCCGGCCGGCTACCTGCTGTCGGCCCAGAACGCAGACGGGGGGTTGGGCTCATCGCCTGGAGGCGCCTCGTCGGCGCTGTTCTCCGGCTGGGCGCGCGCTCGGGTCTCGCCTCTGCGGGCTACAACCCGGCACAGCTGCATCACGGCGGCCCGAGCCTCGCGGACTACCTCGTGTCGACCGAGGGCAGCGCCAATGACCCCGGATCGGTCGAGCGCACGATCCTTGCGCTGCGGGCGGCGGGACAGCCCGTCGGAGGGCTGCTCGGCCAGCTGCACTTCCGTGGGGACGGCTCGGTGAGCCAACAGGCCAACCTGACCGCGTTCGCGATCCTGGCGTTTCGGGCAGCGGGAACCGCACCACCGGCAACTTCAGTCAGCTGGCTGATGCGCCAGCAGGACCGCGACGGCGGGTTCAACTACGGGACGCGCGGCGGACCGTCGGACATCGATGACACGGGCGCCGTGCTCGAAGCACTCGCCGGGACGGGCTTTTCCGGCGCCGGCCGCGCGATTCACTTCATCGAGGCGCACGAGAACGCCGACGGGGGCTTCCCCAGCCAGCCGGGCGCGTCATCCAACGCCCAGTCGACCGCCTGGGCCGTGCAGGGGCTGATCGCCTCGGGCATCTCCCCCACCCGCCCGCTGTCCTACCTGCGCTCGCTGATCGCGCCCGACGGCCACGTCCGCTACTCGACCGGCCTCGACCAGACCCCAGTGTGGGTGACAGCCCAGGCGCTGATGGCGCTCCAGGGCAAATCGCTGCCGCTGGCGCCCGTCGCCGCATCCGCGGCACCGGCCGCGGCTGCCCCCCGCGCCACGCAGACCGCAACTCGACCGCATGCTGCGACACACGCGGCGCGCCGGCGCGCCGCGATTCCAGCGCAACCGCTCGCGCAGTTCGCGCGGGTGTTCGCGGTCGCCGAAGCTCTCGCGCTAGCGCCTGTCGGTTAGCTACGCCGCTGAGTCGTGGCGCGAGGGCTCGTGCTCGTCGGCGTTCTCGGCCTTGTGCCGGCGCGTGATCCGAATCTCGGGTGCCACACCGGTGCGGCGCAGATGCGCGAAGTGCTCAATGTCCTCGGGCGATGCCACGTCTACGCTCAGCCCGGCCTCGAGCTCGAACTTTCCGGCCTCGTACAGCAGCTCTTGGTAGTTCGGAATCCCGCTGCCGTCGCCCGCAGCTTTGACGCCGCACTCGACGTCGATGTCGTGCGACCCGCAGCGCAGCTCCCAACGCATTCGGTGGATGAAGCGCTCGGCGGTCAGCTTGAGTGCTGTGTTTTCCGCGTCGCCGTGGCTGCGCAGGCGGGCGCGCTCGGCCGTCAGCGTCTGGGCCAGCCGCTCCAGGTTGCGGTGGTGCGGGGCGGGCACGATCGTGACCGGTCCGGCGTCGCTCGCGTCGCCACGGATCGCACCGGCAACCGGGCCGATCAGCACGAACTCGACCTTGTTCGCCGCAAGCCAGCGGAGGATCGCGATCCATTCGTGATTCAGGTGCTCGAACCCGCGCGCGGGCTCGACGGATCGGCAGTCGATCCTGTTGGCGGATTTCTTGAGCAGCATGAGGGTGCGTTTCGCCCTCGGGCTGCGGAGTCCTTCTCCTAGACGGGAAGCGTGTCCAGCTGCGCGAGACGCCGCATCACTCGCGGCGCGAAGCGGGAAAGCAGATGAGCCAGCTTGGCCTCGGCGGTGACCACGGCCACGGGGCGGTTGTCGCCGATCGCCTCGACGATCTCGGCGGCAACGCGGTCGGGACCGAAGTTCCGGCGCTCGTATATGCGCGTCACGAGCTCGGATCGCCGTTCCTGTTCAGACTCGCTGGCGCCGACGATCCGGGTGGCGCGCGTGATGTTGGTTGCGATGAAACCTGGGCAAACCGCCGTCACGCCGATGCGGTGCGGCGCGAGCTCGGCCCGCAGCGATTCGCTCAGCATCAGGACTGCGGCCTTGGTCGCCGCATAGACCCCGAGCTCCTTGGTGGGCGTGAACGCCGCCATCGAGGCCGTATTGACGATCTGGCCGCCCCCGCCGCGCTCGACCATCGCGCGCCCGAACAGCCGGCAGCCGTAGAGCACGCCCTTCAGGTTGACCTCGACGATCCGGTCGAGATCCTCGAGCTCGGTGTCGACGATCGGTCCAGCGATCCCGATCCCGGCGTTGTTGAGAACCACGTCCGGAACGCCGTGCTCGCCAAGAACGTGGGTGGCGAGCTGCTCCATCGCCTGCCGGTCCGAGACATCGCACGTGAAAGTGTGCGAGCCGGCGATCTCGGCGCCCACCACCTCGAGCGCGCGTTGATCGCGGTCGACCAGCAGCAGCTTCGCGCCGCGGTCGGCGAGCGCGAGCGCGGCCGCGCGGCCGATCCCGCTGCCCGCGCCGGTGACGAGCGCGAGCCGCCCGGCGAGCTGGTCAATACCGCCGCCGGGATTCCAGGGCTTCGCAGCCACTACGGGCCGGCCCTGCTCCACTTCCTCGACGAACTCCGAGATCCAGCGTGCAGTCAGATCCGGGCGGGCGCGCGGGACCCAGTGACGAGTCCCGATCACCCGCCGCCGCAGCTGCGGCGCATAGCGCTCAACCTCGTCGTAGTAGTCGGTCGAGATGAAGTGATCGCGGGTCGGCACGATCAGCTGCACGGGCACGCGCGCGATCGCGTCTCGCCGCGGGCGAAGCATCCGGCGCGGGATGTTGCGCCGGTAGAGGTTCGCGCCCTTGCGCCCGTCGGCTGACAGGGTCGGCCCGGTACCGCCAGGGAGCCGCTCAACGTGGCGCAGAAACCACCCCCACCCTCGGGCCCCGAACGGCCCGCGCCAAGTCAGGGTCGGAACCCCGGGAGTCCACAGCGCCAGCACGTACCAGGAGCGACGCATGCGCCGCGCCAGCTGCGCCAGCTTCGCGGGCGTTGGATGCACCAGCATCTTGCGCGCCGAAAGCGCCACCTGGTCTAGCGACGGCCCGGCGATCGTCGTGAACGACTGAAGCGTGCCGGCGAAGCGTTCCTGGGTCGCGAACTCCCAGCCTTGAATCGCACCCCAGTCGTGGCCGACCAGGTGGACTCGCTTGGACGGCGCCACCGCTCCGGCGACGGCGAGGAGATCGTCACCCAACCGCTCGAGGTCGTATGCCTTCGGGCCCCGCGGGGCGCCGGATCCGCCGAAGCCCCTGACGTCATAGGCGACCACGTGGTAGCGCTCGGCCAGCAGCGGCACGACGGTGTCCCAGACCTCTTTGGTGTCGGGGTAGCCGTGGACCAGCACGACCGTCGGCCGCTGGGGATCGCCGGCCTCCACGAGCGCCAGCTCGACGCCACCGGAGTGCACGGTCCGCTTGATCGCGCCGTCGATCATCGCCGGCGCCGGAATCTATACATTCGATGCCGATGAGGCTTCGACTCACGCTGCTCGTCGCGGCGTTCGGACTCGCCGCGTGCGGGTCGTCCAGTCCTTCACGCACAACGACCGGTTCCCACGCGCCGCAGCGCGCGCACGCCGCCGGGACCACCACGGCCGCCGCGGACCACCACGGCCGCCGCGACCGGTAAGCCCGGAACCTCGCCCGTGCCGGTGCTGATGTATCACGTGATCAATCCTCCGCCGGCGGGGGCACCGTTCCCGGGGCTGTATGTGCCGCCCGCGGAGTTCGCGGCTCAGATGCAGGCGCTGAAGGCCGCCGGTTGGGTCGCCGTTACGCTCGATCAGCTCGAGGCGTATTGGACGCGCGGCGTGCCGCTACCGCCCGGCAAGCCGCTCGTGCTGACGTTCGACAACGGCTACCAGTCGCAGTACACCAACGCGCTTCCGGTGCTCAAGCAGCTCGGCTGGCCCGGCAACGAGATGATCCAGACCGACTTCATCAACCTCACCTCTCAGGGCGGCCTGACGGACGGCCAGATACGCGGTCTGCTGTCGGCCGGGTGGGAGCTCGACACGCAGGGGGTGACCCATTACGACCTGATCACGGCGAGCCCGTCGAGACTTCAGCAGGAGATAGTGGGCGCCCGCTCGCTGCTGCGCCAGCGCTATGGGGTGCCGGTCGACTGGTTCGCGTATCCGTCGGGGCACTACAACGCAACGGTGATCAGCGCGCTCAAGGGCGCCGGGTACTCCGGCTCACTGACCGTTATCCCCGGCTGGGCGGCGCCCGGCCAGGACCCGTTCGCCCTCCCGCGGCTGAGAGTCCTTTCCGGCACGAGCCCGGGCGCGCTGCTGTCGCAGATCGCGTCCGCCCAGGGCGCCAGCGCGCCGCCGGCGTCCTATCCTTGATGTTGATGCTCGGTTTCCGCCACAAGACGAACATGGTCGATGGCTCCGAGGCCGTTCCTGGTCGGTCCGCCGAGATGCCGGTGTCCGACCGCCACGCCGTGCTCGGAACGCCTCTTCGTGGGCCGTTTCCCGAAGGCCTCGAGACCGCGATCGTCGGCATGGGCTGCTTCTGGGGCGCCGAGCGGGTCTTCTGGCAGGCGCCGGGCGTCTACACCACCGCCGTCGGCTACGCGGGCGGCTTCACGCCCAACCCCACGTATGAGGAGGTCTGCGGCGGTCGCACCGGGCAGGCCGAGGCCGTGCTGGTCGTTTTCGACCCGTCGAAGATCTCGTACGCCGAGATTCTGCGGCTCTTCTGGGAGAACCACGACCCGACCCAGGGCATGCGCCAGGGCAACGACGTCGGGACCCAGTACCGGTCGGCGATCTATTGGACCAGCGAGGAACAGCGTGCCGCCGCCGAGGCATCACGCGACGCGTACGCCGAGCGCCTGCGGGCGGCCGGGTACGGAGAGGTGACGACCGAGATCGCTGAGGCGGGGCCTTTCTACTACGCCGAGGACTACCACCAGCAGTATCTGCACAAGGTGCCGAACGGCTACTGCGGGCTGGGCGGCACGGGCGTCAGCTGCCCGGTAGGAATCGCCGCCGCCGGCGCTTGAGCCTGCTCTCGGACTACTCGCGTCAAGCCCAGCACTATGACCAGACGCGTGCGGCGAGCCCGTCCGTCGTGCGGCAGCTGCGCGAAGCTCTCAAAGGCGCACCCGGCCGGCGGCTGGCCGACATCGGTGGGGGCACGGGCAATTACGCGCTCGCGCTCCGGCACGAGGGCTGGGATCCGGTTGTAATCGATCGCTCCACGGCAATGCTCGAGCGGGCGGCGGCGAAGGGACTCGAGACCGTCGCAGGGGATGCGCAACGGCTGCCGTTCGAGTCCGAGAGCTTCGATGCCGCAATGATGATCTCGATGCTCCACCATGTCGAGGATCGCGCCGCAGCGCTCACCGAGGCGCGACGGATCCTCAAGCCCGGTGGCCGCCTCGTGCTCAAGGGCTACACCGGCGAGGACGCCGCAACGCTCTGGATCCTCGACTACTTCCCGAGCAGCCGCGCCTGGATGGAGGCGACGCACCCACTGCGCGCCACGTTTCTCGAAGAGCTGCCGGGCGCGCGGCTGGTCGAGTTCCAGTTCGAGGACATGGAGGATGCGTCGCTCGCCGCGCTGTCAGCCGACCCTGCCCGCGTGCTTGAAGCGGCGAAGCTCGGCCAGACCAGTTACTTCGAGCGCATGCAGCGCGACCACCCGTATGAGCTGCGGGCAGGACTCGCGCGCTTACGCGACGACATCGCGGCCGGTCGCGCTCCCAAGCGCGCGGGCACCGCAACCGTGCTCAGCTGGACCAAGCCTCAAGAGGCCTGATCGCCCCGGTCCGCGTCTTCGGGCGGCGCCTCCGGTGCGGGCGAATCCTGCTCACGACCGGGCTCCTCGGTGGGGATGGCCGCACCCCCCGGCCCGCTGTGCTGCTTGCGCTGCCTGCGAGCCTCCTCGATGTTCGAGTCGATCTCCGAGCCGCGGCGTTCCAGCTCGTCGGCCTCGCGCTCGAGCTCTCGCACGGCTTTCTCGGTCGGTTTGTCGTCCGAGTCCATGAACTTCACGTACCCCGACCCGGCTCCGCTCACACAGGCAGCTGCGCCTCGGCTCGAGCGCTGTGGGACCTTGGGGCCGGGGCGACAATAGTTGTCGCTTTCGTCCCACGGCCCGGGCGAACCGGCCCGCTAACCCCCGGCGACTGCAGGCAGGATCGTGACCTCGTCGCCGTCGGACACACGGGTGTCGAGGCCATCCAGGAAGCGGATGTCCTCGCCGCCGACGTAGACGTTCACGAATCGGCGCAGGCCGCCGTCCTCTGCGATTCGGTCGCGGAGCTCGCTGTAGCGCTCGTAAAGCGAGTCGAGTACCTCGCCCACGGTCGCGCCGTCAACCTCGGCGGTCGCCTCGCCGTCTGTGGCGGCGCGCAGCTGGGTCGGGATCTTGACGCTTACAGCCATCGACCGAGTATTTATCAGGCGGCGACCACCAGGCGCCCGCTCGCCTCTTCGAACGCTTCGACGCTGGGGTCGATCTCCCAGGTCTCGAACGTCCCCCTGGCGCAATCGAGCGTCTTGAGGCCCTCGCCCGTGATGTAGGCGACGACGCGCTCAGACGGGTCGATGTCGCCGCGCTCGGCGAGCTTGCGCAACACCGCAACGGTGACGCCGCCGGCCGTCTCGGTGAAGATGCCGGTCGTGCGCGCGAGCAGCTTGATGCCCTCGCGGATCTCGTCGTCGTCGACCGCGTCGATCGCACCGCCGGAGCGCCGGGCGAGATCGAGTGCGTAGGGCCCATCGGCCGGGTTGCCAATCGCCAGCGACTTGGCGATCGTGTCCGGCTTCACGGGTCGGCAGAAGTCTTGGCCGGCCTCGAACGCGGTCGCGACAGGCGAGCAGCCCTCGGCCTGGGCGCCGTTGAACCTCGGCAACTCGCCTTCGATCAACCCGGCGTCAATCCACTCCTCGAAGCCCCGTGCGAGCTTGGTGAACAGCGACCCGCTGGCGATCGGTGCGACGACCCGGTCCGGGATCGAGAAGCCGAGCTGCTCGGCGGTCTCGAACGCGAGCGTCTTGGAGCCCTCCGAGTAGTACGGGCGCATGTTGATGTTCACGAACGCCCAGTCGTGTTCGGCTGACAGCTCGGTGCAGAGCCGGTTGACGTCGTCGTAGTTGCCTCGTACGGCGACCAGATTGGTGCCGTACACCCCCGTCGCGAGCACCTTCTGCTCCTCGAGGTCGGCGGGGATGAATACGTATGAGTCGAGCCCAGCCGCCGCGGCGTGGGCGGCGACAGCGTTGGCGAGGTTGCCGGTTGAGGCGCACGCGACGGTCTCGAACCCGAGCTCGCGCGCTCGCGCGAGCGCGATCGACACGACCCGGTCCTTGAACGAATGCGTCGGGTTGGCGGCGTCGTTCTTGATCCACAGATGCTCGAGCCCGAGCTGCTCGGCGAGCCTGTCGACCCGCAGCAGCGGTGTCAGGCCAGCCGGCAGCACGTTTGCCGGCGGCGTCTGGACGGGCAGGAAGTCGCCGTACCGCCACAGCGACGGCGGGCCGGACTGGATCCGTCGCTTGAGCTCGGCCGGATTGGCGCCGTCGCGCGGCGCGTAGGCGACCTCGAGCGGGCCGAAGCACTGCTCGCACACGTACCGCGCGTCGAGCGGGTAGGTCGTTTTGCATTCCTTACAGCGAAGTGACTCTGGCGGCATATGAAAAAACCTCCGCCGGGGTCTGTGGTCGGAGGCCTTGGAAACCGCCCTTTCCACATCTCCCAGGCTTGTCGTTGGAGCCTGATGGAATTGGCACCGTTCCCTTGTCGGGAGGTTGCCGGGGCTTCAAAGGGCCATATCCCTCCACCCCTCAGGATGTAGTACTGCTATGTGCGACCGAAGTATAACGCACGTAACGACCGCCTCTGGCCGGTGTTTTCAAGCTCGCCATGGCAGCGGCCACTTCCTCCGATCCGCTCGAGCGCCTCGAGGCGATCGTCGCGCTGGGCGCGGGGGCGCCGAGCAAGCGCATGCTGGTGATCGTAAACCCGTATGCGACCACCGTCTCCGATCGCCTCAAGAACCTCGTCGTTTACGCGCTGCGCGGCAGCTACCACGTCGTCGCGATCGACACAGAGGCGCGCGACCACGCGACCGACATCTGTCGCCAGGCCGCGCACGAGGGCTATGACGTGGTGGTGGCATTCGGCGGAGACGGAACCGTCAACGAGGCGGCCAACGGGCTCGCCGGCTCCGACACCCCACTGTGCTGCCTGCCCGGGGGGCGCGCGAACGTCTATTGCCGGATGCTCGGGATCCCGACGGACGTCGTCGACGCGACCGAGCACCTGCTGCGAATGGTTGACGACTGGCGCCCGCGCCGAGTCGACCTCGCGCGCGTCAACGAGCGCTACTTCACGTTTTCGGCCGGGGTGGGTCTCGACGCGAGCGTTGTCGAGCGCGTCGACGCCCACCCACGCCTCAAGGCGCGGCTCGGTGAGTGGTACTACACGTGGACCGCGATCGGGACCTTCAACCGCCGCTACCTGATCCGCCCACCGCGGCTCGAGGCCGAGCTCGGCGGCGAGCGCATCGAGGGCGTCACGGCGATCGTCCAGAACGCAGCGCCCTACACCTACTTTGGTAACCAGCCGGTGCAGATGGGCGATGGCGCCGAGCTGGACTCCGGCGACCTCGCCGGGGTCGTGTTGCGCCGCGGCCGTCCGATCGACATGCCGACGATCGCGTTTCGGGCGCTGTCAAAGCGTGCCCGCGTTGCCCGCCACCGCCAGATCCACCCCTTCTCGGGGGTCACCGAGTTGCGCGTGCGCTCGCGCGATGAGCGCCCGCTTCCGCTCCAGGTCGACGGCGACTACATCGGCGAGACCGACGAGGCTGTGTTCTCGGTGATCCCGGGCGGGATCGCAGTCGTTTCGTAGCGAAGGGGGGCGAAAACATGCCGGCTCGCGCCTATGTAGGGCGTGCGCATCACCGACCGCGACCGCGAGCTGCTCTCGTTCGCCGCCGAGCACAGGATCGTGCTGCACAGCCATATCCAGGCGCTGCTGGGGATATCCGCGAGCTCCACGGCGGCGCGCCTGCGGACGCTCGAGCGTGCTGGGCTCGTAAAGCAACAGGCAGTTTTCGAGCGCCAGCCCCGTTGCGTGTGGATCACGCGGAAGGGTCTCGCCGCGATCGGCTCGCGGCTGCCCGCTCCCCGCCTTGACCTGGCCTCCTACAGGCACGACGTCGGCCTCGGCTGGCTGTGGCTCGCGGCTCGCGGCGGGGCATTCGGCCGGCTCGAGCGGATCGTCTCCGAGCGAGAGATGCGCTCGCGCGACGGCGCCGAGGGACACTCGCCCCACGCCCTGGGAGGCACCGCCGAGCCGCTGGGCGTGCGGCTTGGCGGTGTCGGCGCGGGCGGGCGCGAGCGGCTCCACTATCCGGACCTGCTGCTGGTCGGCGGCGACGGGCGCCGCGTCGCGCTCGAGCTCGAGCTGACCTCCAAGGCGCGCGTGCGTCGCGAGCGGATCCTGGCCGGCTACGCGGCCGACCGGCGGATCGACGCGGTGCTCTACCTGTGTGATTCGCGCGCGACCGCGCAGGCCGTCCGCACCTCCGCCGAGCGGCTGGGCATCTCGGCGCGCGTGCAAGTCCAGTCGGTCCATTTGGGTCGCCTCTCGCCTCCTCGCACCAACGGCCGGACGCGAGCAGCCGAGAAGCGCGTCGAGCTGGTGCGATGACGCTCACGCGCCCGCACCGCGTTCTGCTCGTGCTCGTGTGCGCGGCCCTGTTGGCGTCTCCTCCAGCGTGGGCCGCAATCGCGATCGGGGCCGTGGCGATCGGAGCCATCTTTGCCGGCGAGGTTGGCGCCGCCGTACGCCGACGACGCGCGCGCGTTGCCGAAGTCGGCTCGCAGGGCGGCGGGATCGCGCTCGGATCCGATGAGACGGGTCGGCGCGTGGTGCTGAGCGATCGGCAGCTCTCGGCGCACGCCCTGATCCTCGGCGCCAGCGGCGCAGGCAAGTCCACGACGCTGTTGACGCTGCTCACCGAGCACGTGCGTCTGGGCCGGCCGGTGGTCGCTGTCGACATGAAGGGCTCGCCCGCATTCGCCAGCGAACTGGCCCGTGCCGCCGCCGATGCCGGGCGCCCGTTCGCGCTCTGGACGCCGGATGGCCCCGCGAGCTGGAACCCACTCGCGCACGGCAACGCGACCGAGCTCAAGGACAAGCTGATCGCCACCGAGCGTTTCACCGAGCCGCACTACCAGCGTGCCGCCGAGCGCTATGTCCAGACGGCGCTCCAGCTCCTCCAGCACGCACGCCCGGACCAGGCGCCAACGCTCGAGCGACGTCGTCACGCTGATGGACCCACAGCGGTTACCGGCGCTGCTGCGCGACGTGCCGGCGACGCTCGCGCAGCGGGTGCAGCACTACCTCGATGGCCTCACCCATGATCAGGTGAGCGCGATCCGCGGACTCGGCACGCGGATGGCGATCGTCACCGAGTCGCATACGGGTGCCTACCTGCGCGGTGGGCCGGAAGCAATCGACCTGCGGGCCGGCCTGGCCGGCGATCAGGTCGTGCTCTTCTCGCTGAACTCGTCCCGGTACGGCAAGCTGTCCGCCCAGCTCGGCGCGCTCGCGATTCAGGACCTCGTATCGGCCGCGGGCCACCGGCTCGCCCTGCCCGAG
The DNA here is from genome assembly GCA_963795505.1 of uncultured Actinomycetes bacterium. Taxonomy (GTDB): domain Bacteria; phylum Actinomycetota; class Thermoleophilia; order Solirubrobacterales; family Solirubrobacteraceae; genus Palsa-465. Next base: position 176,046 of record CAWCIB010000008.1, on the reverse strand, counting down.
CGCGGCACGCGGGCGTTCGTTGCGATCGACGAGTTCTCGGCGCTCGACTCCGACAATGTCATGTCGCTGCTGGCGCGCTGCCGCGAAGCCGGCGTCAGCGTTCTGCTCTCGACTCAGGAACTGGCCGACCTGGACCGCTCGGCACGCGGCCTGCGCGATCAGGTGCTCGGCTCGACGGCGATCAAGATCGCCCACCGCCAGGAGGTGCCGTCCTCCGCGCGAACGATCGCCCAGATCGCGGGGTCGGAGACCGTCTGGGAAGAGAGCCGACAGATGAGCAATCACCCATTGTTCGGCGCGCGTGAGACGGGACGAGGCACCAGGCGGCGAATCGAGCGCTTCCGGGTCCACCCGGACGAGATCGCGAGCCTCCCGCCCGGCCACGCGGTGGTGATCTCGAAGGTCCCGAACGCCAGCGTGCGAACGGTCCGGGTCGCGCCGCCGCGGTCTGTCAGCCGGGGGCCGGAGCTCGGCTGACGGTCAGCGGTGCCGCCCGTGCGCTAGCCCGCGCCCGGGGTCACGCGGTAGGCGTCGAACACGGCGTCGATGTTGCGCAGGCGGTTGATCGCCTGGTCCAGCGAGCGCGTGTCGCCAACCTCGACCACGAACCGGTTCTTGACCATCGGGTGGTTGACGGTGCAGCGCGCCTCAAGGATGTTGATCCCGGCCTCCGAGAACGTGCGCGACATGTCCTCGAGCAACCGATGGCGGTCCCAGCCGTCGACCTCGATCTCGACCCTGAACGCGGTTTCGGCATCGCCGTCCCACGAGACGGGCGTGAAGCGCTCGGGGTCCCGCTTCAGCACCGCGACGTTCGGGCAGTCTTCGCGGTGGATCGTGATCCCCCGGCCGAGGCTGATGTAGCCGGCGATCGGGTCGCCGGGCACGGGCCGGCAGCACTTGGCGAGCCTCAGCATGACCTCGTCGACGCCTTCGACCAGGATCCCGAACCGTCGCGAGGAAGTCGTCGGGCGCGAGCGCCGGCGGCTCGTCTTGAGCAGATCGTCGGTGGCGGTCGGCTCGGATTCACCAACCTCGCCCTGCTTTAGGCGCTGCATGACCTTGTTGACGACGGTCTTGGCCGAGATCTTGGCGCCGCCGAGAGCGATGTAGAAGTCATCGGCCTTGCGGAAGCCCATCTCGCGGATCACGTCGGCCAGCAGCGGCGAGCCGACGAGCTTCTGCGCCGGCAGCCCCTGTCGCTTGAGGTGCTCCTGGAGCAGCTCGCGGCCCGAGTGTTCGCTGTCCTTGCGCGATTCGGCCTTGAACCAGGCCTTGATCTTGTTGCGCGCGCGGGTGGTCTTCACCAGCGCCAGCCAGTCGCGTGACGGCCCGCGCTCGCGCTTTGAGGTCAGGACTTCGACGATGTCCCCGGAGCGCAGCTGGTAGGACAGCGGGACGATCTTGCCGTTGACCTTGGCCCCGACGCAGCGGTGGCCGACGTCGGTGTGGATCTCGTAGGCGAAGTCCAGCGGCGTCGCCCCGGCGGCGAGTGACTTTACCTCGCCCTTGGGCGTGAAGACGAACACCTCGTCCTCGAACAGGTCGACCTTGAGCGTCTCCATGAACTCCTTCGGATCCGCGAGGTCCTGCTGCCAGTCGAGCAGCGAGCGCAGCCACTTGAGCTTGCCGTCGGGATCATCGGGGAGCGCCGCTGCACTGCCTCCGCGCGCCGCCGAGCCCTCCTTGTACATCCAGTGCGCCGCGACGCCGAATTCAGCCAGGTTGTGCATCTCGCGCGTTCGGATCTGGATCTCGAGCGGCCGCCCCTCGGGCCCGATGACCGTCGTGTGCAGCGAGGAATACATGTTGAACTTGGGCATCGCGATGAAGTCCTTGAAGCGCCCCGGCAAGGGCTTCCAGAGCGAATGGATGACGCCCACCGCGCCGTAGCAATCCTTGACCGAGTCGACGATCACCCGCATCGCGGTCAGGTCGTAGATCTCGTTGAACTCGCGACCCTTCTTGGTCATCTTCGAGTAGATCGAGTAGAAGTGCTTGGCGCGCCCAGAGATCTCGACCTCGATCGCCAGCTCGGCGAGCTCCTTGCTCAGATACTCGCCCGCCTGACTCACGTAGCGCTCGCGCTCGGCGCGCTGCTGTGCGACCAGCTCCTTGATCTGGTCGAACTTGCGCGGGTGGAGCGTCTGGAAGGCGAGGTCCTCGAGCTCCCACTTGATCGCGTGGATGCCGAGCCGGTGCGCGATCGGGGCGTAGATGTCAAGCGTCTCGCGCGCCTTGTCGATCTGCTTCTGCTTCGGCATCGCGGCGACGGTGCGCATGTTGTGGAGCCGGTCGGCCAGCTTGATCAGGATGACCCTGACGTCGGAGGCCATCGCGACCATCATCTTGCGGTAGTTCTCTGCCTGCGCCTCGTCGCGCGACTGGAAGGTCAGTCCGGTCAGCTTGGTGACTCCGTCGACCAGCCCCGCGATCTCCTCGCCGAACACGTTGTGCACTTCCTCGAGCGACGCCGACGTGTCCTCGACCGTGTCGTGCAGGAGCGCGGCGCAGAGCGTCTCGGTGTCGAGTCGCATGCCGGCGCAGATCTTCGCCACGCCGACGGGATGGATGATGAAGTCCTCGCCGCTACGCCGCCGCTGATCGGCGTGGTGAACGCATGCATAGACGAATGCGGCCTCCACGCGGTCGCGATCGACGATCACCGCGGCCTGATCGGCGTGCTCTTCGACGATCGCGAACAGGTCCGACAGCAGCCGCTGCTCGGCGTCGGTCAGCTCCGGGCGCGTCAGCGTCGCGCGAGACCCGCCGTTAGCTGCGTCGATCTCGGGAACCCGATCGACCGGAACTCGGGTGCGAACGAGAGTCGAGGAGGCTGCCTCCGCGGGCACGTTGCGCGACGCGGCGCGGCTGCCGCTCCCCGGCGGTCTCAGGCGCTTCTTGGTCGGATTTTTCGGCTGCTCAGGTATCGCTGGCCGTCCTCGTATCGTCTGCTGCACGCCCGGTAGGCCGCGGAGCGCTCGAGCGCTGTCGGCGCCTCGCTGGCGACTGCCAGGGCGGGCAGATCCCGGTCGAGGCTGACGAGCGAAAGCTCCGTGAGGATCCTTACCAGCCGACCCGCCAGGCGCGCCGGGCGGCCGTGCTGGCCGTCACCTCGAAGCACACGCTCGAGCTCCTCGCCGGCCACGCTCCCCCGGCACCTGACGTCCCGGTAGAGGGCGACGAGCGAAGCGCGGAGACCGTACTCCAACTCGTGTATCTGCCAGGCAAAGCGTAGCTCAGGCTCGCCCCAGGCCAGGTGGGTAAAGCCGGATCCTGCGCTAAGCACGTCGCCGGCGACCGCACATGACGGCGGATCGAGAGCGATTAGATGTGCCGCACGCACCGCAGATTCCGGGTCTCGCTCGATGGCGTGGAAGGACGTGAGCGCGAATCCACCGGCGCGGAGGCGCAGTCCGTCGATCCGGCGGGGCACGTCCGCACACACGGCGAGCACGGGCTGACCGCTGGCGACCGCATCGGCGAGCACCGCGAGCGGACTCTCCTGCCGGCGGTCGAGAACCGTCCGCGCGCCCTCCCCCATCGAAGCATTCAGCGGCTCGAGCTGTGCGTCGAGTTCGGCGAGCACGCCGTCGAAATAGCCGACCGGCTCGCCCAGCACCTCAATCCCGCTCGGCGCGCACGGCTGAGCGTGCCTCAGCACGAGCCGCGGCTCGATCGTCCCGCGCCACTCGTTGCGCTCGAGCTTGAAGGTTGCGTCCTGTGTCTCGCCGGGGACGCGGCCATCGCACCCAAACGCGACGGCCTGCGCGCGCGTGCCCCCGGATACGACCGAGAAGCGCGCATGCCGACCCTCCCCCATCGCGCGCGCGCCCGTGAACCTCGCGCCCGGCACGAGCAGCCTCGGCGCCGGATTGCCCATCCCGCATGGTTCGAGCAGGCGGAGTTCGTCGGCGAGCGCGAGGCCAAGCTCGCCACCCGACACGATCGCGTCCACCCGCTCGACCGGCTCCAACAGATCGAGCGTGAGGACCCCTTGTGCGTGGCGCTCGATTGCCTCGACAAGCGACGGCAGACGCTCGGGCGCGACGGTCAGGCCGGCTGCAGCGCGGTGGCCGCCGTAGCTCTCGAGCTCCCCGGCGGCCGCATCCAGCGCCGCGAGCAGGTCGAATCCCGGGATGCTGCGGCCCGATCCGCGTGCGGGCTCGGCGCCGTTGAGCGCCACAAGGATCGCGGGCCGGTGATACCGCTCGACGATCCGCGAAGCCACGATCCCGATCACGCCTGGATGCCAGCCCTCCCCGGCGAGCACGTAGGCGTGGCGTTCGCCCAACTCGCCGATCTGAGCCTCAGCCTCCCATGTCGTGCGCTCCTCGATCGCCCGCCGCTCGGCATTGACAGCGTCCAGCTCCGCGGCGATCTCGGCCGCCCGAGTCTCGTCGCCGGTCAGCAGCAGCTCGAGCCCTGCGTCGGGCCTGCGCAACCGACCGGCCGCGTTGATCCGCGGCGCGAGACGAAACCCGAGCGCATGCGTGTCGAGCGCGCTCGGGTCCGCTTTCGAGACCGCCATCAGAGCGCGCAGACCGGGCTTGCCGGTATTGGCCAGCTGGCGCAGGCCATCTCGAACCAGGCGCCGGTTCTCGCCTTTGAGGGGCATCAGGTCGGCGACCGTGGCCAGCGCCACGAGCTCGAGGTCCTCCGCGGCGGTCGTCGCACGGAGTGCCTGCGCGAGCTTGAACGCCACCGCCGTACCGCACAGATCCGGGCAGGGATAGCCGCAGACCACCGGGTGCACGATCGGGCAATCCGGCAGGCGGCCGTCGGCGCGCGGGGAGTGATGGTCGGTGACGATCACCTCGATGCCGGCCGCGCGTGCGAGCCGGACTTCCTCGACGGCAGTGATCGCACAGTCGACTGTCACCAACAGCTCGGTGCCTCGCTGCCCGAGGAGCTCGACCGTGCGGCCTGAGAGGCCATAGCCATCTCCGAGGCGGTCCGGCAGAAACCATCCGACGTTGGCGCCGAGGGACCGCAGCGCGCGCACCAGGACGGCCGTCGCGCACACGCCGTCCACGTCGTAGTCGCCGTGCACGATGATTCGCGCGCCTGCGGCGAGATGCGCGCCGATCGTTTCGACGGCTTCGTCGATGCGCTCGAACGCGCCCGGGTCGTGTTCATCCTGAGCTTCGAGGAACTGCCGTGCCGCGGCGGGCTCCGCCAGCCCGCGCCGGACGAGGACTTGGGCGAGCGTGTGGCTGACACCGAGTTCGCGCTCGAGGGCTAGAGCCACCTCAAAGTCGTAGGGCGCGACCTCGAGTCGCGGCGCCGGACGCAAGGGCGACGGCTGCGCCGTGGGGAGGGCCCGCAGCGCCGGTGCTGCTTGAGCTTCCGCGGGGGCCAGTGACAGGGCGGGCTCGGCCATCAGTGCCAGCGTAAGGACGGCCTCAGACGGATCGGCCCCTCTGACCCGCGTTTTGCAGCAGTTTCGTCACGCGGCGTGACGAACTTGGCACAGCCGCCGTGGAACCGCGCGATTCAGGCCCTGACGTCAGCCCACCGCGTGGAAATATCATGGCCCGATGCAAACAGCGAACGTCTACAGCGCCGAAACCGAGTATCAGGACAGCGACCCCGAGGGCTTCAAGTCGGCCGCAGCCAACGTCGGCGAGCTCGCGGGAGGCGAGGAGCTCGCGGTGAAGCTGTTCGACCTTCCCCCAGGCCAGAGCCTCTGCCCCTACCACTACGAGTACGTCGAGGAGTGGCTGCTCGTGCTCGACGGCGAGGTGGTGGTGCGGACACCGGACGGCGACCAGGACCTCGAGCGAGGCGCCCTCGTCCGGTTCGCGAAGGGCCCGGCGGGCGCCCACCGGGTCAGCGGCCGCGGAGAGCAGACCGCGCGTGTGCTGATGTTCTCGAGCGGCGCGGAGCCCGCCGTGGCGGTCTATCCCGACAGCGACAAGATCGGCGTGTGGTCCGGCAACCCCGACGACAAGCTCATGGTCCGCCGGGCCGACGGCAGCGTCGACTACTGGGAGGGCGAGCGCTAGCCGACTAGCGCGCTGAAGCGCTCATCGCCGCGCAGCGCCTCGAAGTCCTCATCGTCACGCGCCCACTCTCGCACTGCCGGTTTCGACGCGATCGCCTTGCCGAGCCACTCGAGCGCCTCGTCGCCCGCTCCTTCCACGGCGGCGAGGCAGGCAAAGGCGTATTGGACGGCGGCGCTCTCGGGGTGCGCGCGCAGCCCATCGTCCAGAACGGACCGGGCCTTCGCCGGATCGGTCCGCTGGAGCGCTGCCGCCCGAAACGTCCACTCCCAGGCGGAGGGCTCGAACGTGGGCGGGCCACCGAAGCTGAGTACGGTCGTCCCCTCCTCGACGGCCACGGCGTGGCGATGCGACGCGGGGTCAGGAATCAGCACGTACGTCCCGGTCGGCGCGTCGTAGTCCTCGCCGTCGATCGTGAAGCTCGCGCGCCCGCGCGCGACGAAGTAGAGCTCCTCGTGGGCCAGGACCGGGTCCTCGGTGTGAGGTTCGACGACGTCCTGCCCGGCGGCGCCGGCGACGTAGGCGTTACAGCCGAACGCGCGGAGTCCGAGCGTCAGCCTGACCGGCAGCCACGTGAGCGTGCCCGGACCGGGAACGGCCTCGATCTCGTCCAGATGGGCGATTCGAGGAGGTGTGGGCACCGCTAGGCGCTCGGAGCCGGCGGCTCCGGCGTCTCCGGAGGCACCGGCGCGTCTTGGGGCCGACGCCGTCTGAAGAGCCCCTCGACCCGAGACACCTCGCGCTCGGCGGCCGCGACAGGGTGCTCGGCCGTCGCAAGAGGGGTTAGCACCCCGAGCAGGCCGTTCAGCTCCTTCACGAGCGCATTGACCGACTGGGTCAATGCGGGCACCGAGGTGGCGAGCGTCTCGACCACCTCGACGTGCTTCTCCATCGAGTCGGCGGCCCGGTGGATCGCCGCGGATGCCTCCTTGATCTCCTGCTCGATCTCGCCGGCCTCGCGCAGGGGCGATGCGCCCAGCAGCGAGCGCAGCGGCCCCGTGAACGCATCGAGTGGCCCGCTCACAGCTCGAGCGCTCCCGGACCGCCCGCGCGTTCGCGCCGGACACCTTCGAGGTACACGATCGCCATCCCGATCAGCGCGCCCGGGATCGCCTCGAGCGCCGTCGAGAGATGCGTCGCATGGCGCCCGGGGATCGCGAACCCGTTGACGACTAGACCGAACAGCGCGGCACCGACGAGCGCGCCGACGAACGCGCCCACGATCCCGCCCCAATAGCGGTCGGGAAGCCAGATCGTGAAATGCCAGAGCGCAAGGCCCATGATGACCCACGCGAGCATGCCCATCAGCGACGTCTCCCGTGTCGGCGGCGCGAGCGGGATTTCGGCTTGGCCGGCTTGGGCTTGGGCACCGGCGCGACACCCTCGTTCTCGGCGATGTCGGGGGCACGCCCCGGGCCGCCATCGGGGGCACGCCCTTGGCCTCCGTCGGCAGCACGTCCCGGGCCTCCGTCGGGGGCACGTTCGGGTGCTCCGTCGGTCTTCGGCTGGGCCTTGGGCTTCGCCGGGGCCTCGGCCTCCTCGCTCCGCGCGAGGCGCTTGGTCAGCGTCGAGGTGTGCCGGCCGGGCGGCGCCTCCTGCTCGATGTCGAGCTCGCGTTTCATCTCCTCGAACTCGGCCGCCGACACTGTGTCGGGATCGGGCGCCGTCAGTCGGCCAGGACGGCGCACCCGCCTCTTCTCGGGCTCGACATCGACGCCGGAGCCCGCGTAGGCCGGGACGAAGCCGTGATCCTCGATCAGCCGGTGGCGGCGGGCGCGGTAGACCTGCTCGCGCTCCTTCCAATGGGTCAGGACCGGCGAGGCGATGAAGATCGACGAGTACGCGCCCGAGGCGACGCCGATCAGGAGCGCGAACGCGAAGTCGCCCAGCACCCCACCGCCGCCGAACAGCAGCAGCGCGATGATCGGCATCAAGGTGCACGAGGTCGTCGCCAGCGACCGGGTCAGCACCTCGGACATCGAGCGATTGACGATCTGCGAGAACGCCGCTCGCGGCATGCGCGGGATGTTCTCGCGCACCCGGTCGAACACGATGATCGTGTCGTATAACGAGTACCCGAGGATCGTCAGCAGCGCGGCGACGGTGTCGACGGTCACCTGGCGCCCGGTGAGCGCGTACACGCCCGCGGTGATCAGCAGGTCGTGCATCAGGGCGATCAGCACGGGCACCGCGAACTTCCACTCGAACCGCAGCGCGACGTAGGCCGAGATCACCAGCAGCGAGGCGATGATCGCGATCACCGCCGCGTTGGCGATCGTGCGTCCGAACGTCGGGCCGACGGAAGTGACGTCGAAGCTGGACTGCGTTCCGAACCTGCTCTTGAGCTGATTCTCCACCTGCTGGACGGTCCCGGGCGCGATCTTCGACGAGATCTGGAATATGTTCGGACCAAGGCCCTTGTTGCTGATCTTCTGGACAGTCGGGGCACTCGCGCCGGCGGTTTTGGCGATCGAAGTGACCTGAGCCTGCGTTGCGGGCTGCTGGAGGTTCGCGGTGATCCGCGTGCCCGACGTGAAGTCGATCCCGAGATTGAGCCCCCTGCCGCCGACCGCGAGCGCGCCGACGAGCAAGATCACGCCCGACATCGAGAAGAAGTACTTCGAGGCGCCCATGAAGTCGAACCGCCAGCCGCGGCGCGCGCCCGCGGCGCCGAGCATCGACGGACGCGAGATCGCGCGCGAGGAGCCCATAGTCATCAGCACGGCCTGGGTCGCCATCACGGCCGTGAACAGCGACACGAACACCCCGATCCCGAGCGTCAGCGCGAAGCCCTTCACGTCCGCGGTCGCGAGCACGAACAGGATGAATGCGGTCATGATCGTGACCACGTTCGCGTCGATGATCGCGGTGAGACCCTTGCGGTAGCCGGTCGCGATCCCCTGACGGATCGAGCGTCCGGCGCGGATCTCCTCCTTGACGCGCTCGAAGATCACGATGTTCGCGTCGGCGGCGACGCCGATCGTCAGGATCAGGCCGGCGATCCCCGACAGCGTCAGCGTGACCGGGATCAGCTTGATCAGCGCGTAGAAGTACAGCGCGTACGTGGCCAGGCCCGCGGTCGCGATGACCCCCAGGATGCGGTAGTAGAAGAGCAGGAACAGGATGACCGCGCCGAGGCCCGCGGCACCGGCGACCAGACCGCTGTGGAGCGCCTGCTTGCCGAGCGTCGCCGACACCTGCGACTGGGAGATCAGCTTCAGCCCGATCGGCAGCGCGCCGAGTTGGAGCTCGTTGGCGAGATCCTGGGCCGAGGAGGTCGTGAAATTCCCACTGATGTCGGCCCCGGTGTCGCCGGGGATCCCGTCCGGGTTCTGGCTGTAGTCGATGTAAGGGACGGTGATCAGCAGCTGGTCGAGCGCGACCGCGAAGTGCTGGTTGTACTTCGTGCCCGGCGGGCTGACCAACTGACCGCGGCGGGCGATTTGCGCTGTGACGTTCTGGAATGCGGTCTTGCCCGCGCCCGTGAACCCGAAGCTAACGTCGGGCGACCCCGCCGAGTCGGTCGACGCCTGGGGGTTTGAGATCTCGTTGCCGAACAGCGCGACGTGGTCCTTGAGCACGTAGAACTGCGTCGTGGGGTCCGAGATCTTCGGCGGATTGGAGAAGCTCGCCGGCGTGGCCTGCAGGACGACGGTGCCCTGCGGGACCGTCAGCACCTGCACCTGCGACTTAGAGATCCCCGGCAGCAGTGTGTTGTAGAGGTCCGAGAGGCTGTTGTCCGGTAGCGAGCTCAGGAGGCAGTGCTCGCCGGGCACAGGTGTGTAGCCGAGTACCTTCCCGGCGATCGAGCACGCGCTGCTGCCCGGCGCGCCGAACGGGTAATACAGGGGACCCTTGCGCGCGTTGTCGCGGCTCGCCTGGACCGGCTGCTTGGAAGCCAGCCTGACCGCGTCGTAGAGCGGCATGCTGCCGGCGCCCGCGGCTCCGGGGCCACCGGTCCCGCCCTGGCTGAGCGTCACGGCGTTCGGCTCGGAAGAGATCGCCGGGCCGAGGCTCGCGACCGTCCGCCCGTCGGGCAGCAATGCATTGGCCTCCCAGTCGTAGAACTCGAGCCGCGCGGTCGTGCCCACCTCGCTGATCGCGCGCCCCGTGTCATGGACGTTCGGAAGGCCGACGGTGATCTGATTTCCGCCCGAGGTCTGGATCTCGGGCTCGGCGACGCCCAGCTGGTCGACGCGCGAGCGCATGATGTCCACGGCGCGGCTGAGCGCCGCAGAGGTCACCTGGGGCGTCTGCGGGGTCGGCTGGGCCTGGTAGACGAGCTCGACGCCGCCCTTCAGGTCGAGGCCGAGAACCGTCTTCTTCTGAAATAGGACCACGACCGAGGCTGCGATCAGCCCGGCCACGATGAGCAGGACGAAGCCGTGGCGCTGGCGGTCAGTCATCAGCTCTCGGTGATGCTACGTCAAGAGTGATTCGTCGGCGTGAGGACCACCAGTACTCCGCCCTCATCGTCGTCGTATGCAGGGAAGATGTCCGCCAGCGCACGCGCCGGCGCCTCGTTATGGCGGGCGACCTGGACCGCCTTCCCCTGCACTCGAACCTCCCATTCCAGCGCCGTCGCGACGTGGTCTGAGCCATCCTCGAACTCGAGACCGAGCACCTCGCCGACGGGCCGGCCGATCGCGTGCTCGGTGTTCAGCCCTGTCAGCTCGAACGATCCGCGCCCGCAGTCGACGATCCGCCCGCCCGAGTCGCAGGCGAAGAACGCGGCGTTGGGCGCCGGGTAGTAGTCGTCGAGCAGCTCGAACAGGTACGCGAAGCCGCATTGCTCGCAGCCGCGAACCTCACGTCCGAAGTCGGTCGTGCGATCGGTCGCCATCGAGCGATGACCGCAGTGCGGGCAGATGAAGTAGTGCTCCTTGCTCATCAAGGCAACGAGGATAGCCGCGCACTTAAAGCAGCCTTAGCGGGCCAGGCGGCTCGAGCCCGAGGTGCTCAAACGCCCGCCGTGTGGCCGCTCGGCCCCTTGGCGTGCGCTCGATCAAGCCCCGTTGGAGCAGGTAGGGCTCGTACACGTCCTCGATCGTGTCCTGCTCCTCCTCGACCGCGACCGCCAGCGTCGAGAGCCCCACGGGACCGCCGCCGAACTTCTCGCAGATCGCGCGCAGGATGTCGCGGTCGAGGCGATCGAGGCCCTCCTCGTCGACCTCGAGCAGGTCGAGCGCCGCGACGGCCACGTCTTCGGTCACGACGCCTCCGCCCCGGACCTCGGCGTAGTCACGCACGCGCTTCAGCAGCCGGTTGGCGACCCGCGGCGTTCCGCGGCTGCGGGCGGCGATCGCGCGCGCCCCCTCGTCGTCGATCTCGACCTCGAGCAGCCGCGCCGAGCGACGCACAATCCGCGCGAGATCGCCGGCGGCGTAGTGCTCGAGCCGGTGGTGGATCCCGAATCGGTCGCGCAGCGGGGTGGTCAGCAGGCCGGTCCGCGTTGTTGCTCCGATCAACGTGAACGGCGGCAGGTCGAGCGTCACAACACGCGCACCGGCGCCCTGGCCGACCGTGATCGGCAGGCAGCCGTCCTCCATCGCCGGATAGAACGTCTCCTCGAGCGCCGTCGCGAGACGGTGGATCTCATCGACGAAGAACACGGCGCGCGGCTCGAGCGCGGTCAGGAACGCAGCGATATCGCCCTTGCGCTCGAGCGCCGGACCGGACGTCTGGACGAACTGGACCTCGAGCTCGGCCGCGACGATCTGGGCGAGCGAAGTCTTCCCGAGTCCTGGCGGCCCGGCGAGCAGCACGTGGTCGAGCGCCTCGCCGCGGCTGGCCGCCGCCGCGATCGAGACCCGCATCTGTTCCTTGACGGCTTCCTGGCCGACGAAGTCATCCAACCGGCGTGGCCGCAGCGAGCGGTCGAGCTCCTCGTCGGGGACGAGCGCCTCGGGTGTCTGGATCCGCGCGCTCATCGCCGCGCCACCCTCAGCGCACCGGCGATCAGCTCCTCCGGGCTCTCGCCGTCGGCCCCGGCGAGCAACTCATCTGCCTCGACGGGACCGAACCCGAGCTCGATCAGGCCCTCGCGCGCGATCGCGTGCGGGTCATCGGATCGGGCGACGGTGATCGCGTGTTCGGGGAGCGTCGCGCCCACCTTCTCGCGCAGCTCGACGACGATCCGCTCGGCGGTCCGCTTGCCGATTCCTGGCACGGCCTGGAGCCGACCCGTGTCGCCGGCGGCGAGCGCTGACAGGAGCTCACGCGGCGGCCCGCCCGAGAGCACCGCCAGGGCCATCTTCGGGCCGACCGACTGGACCCCGAGCAGCATCAGGAAGAGCTCTCGCTCGTCCTCGCTTGCAAACCCGAACAGCTGCAGGGCATCGTCACGAACGATCAGATGGGTGTGCAGCGAGACGTCCTGTCCGACCGCCGGAACGCCGCGTAGCGTTTGCGCCGAGACGGCGAGCTGATAGCCGACCCCGCCGCATTCCACGACCACGTGGCTCGCTCGTCGCACGGCGACTGTCCCAGACAGCAGCGCGATCATGAGCTCGCCGCCAGCGCCCGCTCGAGCGGCGCCCGGTTCAGATCGCAGATCGCGACCGCGAGCGCGTCGGCCGCGTGGTCGCGCTTGGGCGGCTCCGCCATGCCTAGCAGGCGCGCGGCCATCCTGGAGACCTGGTCCTTGGCCGCGGCGCCGTGGCCGCAGACCGCCCCTTTCACCTGCTGCGGGGTATAAGAGCGCGACGGGACGCCGCGCTGTCCGGCCGCCAGCAGCACCACTCCGCGCGCCTGCCCGACGGCGAACGCAGTCCGGGCGTTTGCTCCGAAATACAGCTCCTCGATTGCGAGCGCGTCGGGTGAGAACTCGTCGAGCAGCTCGCACACCCGCTCGTGGATCAGGGCCAGCCGCCGCTCAAGCGGCGTCCCGGAGCGGGTCTCGATCACGCCGTCGGCCAGCGCCCGCAGGCGCGAGCCCGCGCTCTGCACGACTCCGTAGCCCGTGTTCGCGGTGCCGGGGTCGATCCCCAGGACGATCATGGCTAGACATTCTGCGCGGAGGATCGGACGCCTTTACGGGCCCGGCCGGACGCCGCACGTCTAGGGAGCGATCAGCAGCTCGGACCGCCGCCGCCCGGCTCGACGAGGCTGGTAGTCGGGCACACCGGCAGGATCACCGGCGCACGTGGCGACTGGCTGAAGTCGAACTCGCTCATCAGGTCGCCGGGTGCGATGTTCTCGCGCACGCTGATCCGCGGGTCAGGCCGACCGTCGGTCGCCGGGTCGAGCCGCTGGCCGCCGATGAAGTCGTCCTCGATGAACTTGTTGTAGTCGTCGTGGCTGAGGGCCTGGTGGTCGATCACGCCCTGCCTCGCGTACGGGCTGATCAACATGCCCGGAACTCGCAGGCCGAGCCCGTTGGCGTCGATCGACGGGGGCACGACATGGTCGTAGAACCCACCCCAGTCATCCCAGGAGAGGAAGATCGCTGTCGAGTTCCAGTCGGGACCCTGCATGATCGAGTTGATCAGCCCCGTCACGTACGTCTGGCCCGCCGACACGAGCGCCGTCGGATGCTCGGAGACCTTGGACGTCGGGTCGATCCACGAGACCGCCGGCAGTGTCCCGCTCTTGGCCGCCGTGTAGAAATTCGTCAGCGTCTGGATGTTGGCCCCCTGGCCGTCCTGCGCCACGTCGGTGAACGAGGGCAGCGGATTCCAGATTCCCGGAGTCTTGGCGTTCTGCGGCACCGGCTGGCAGGTCATCGCCTGGTCCTGCTCGCAGTCGGGCTCGGTCCCGTTGAAGACGTAATAGCCCCAGCTGATGCCGGCCTTGTGCAGCAGGTAGGTCATATCGGTCCAGGCGTAGTGCAGGTTGCCGTCGTTCTCCCCGCCCTTGGCCGCGTCCGAGTTGGGATTCTGGAGCGCGTTCGTACACGAGGCCGCGTTGAGTGGATCGGTGCAATACGCAGACCATTCGGATACCTGGTAGAGGTGCTGGGGCAGGCTCCACGACGCGTTGGGCTCGTACAACTGGTCCTGGAGCACGAAGTCCTTCGCGTAGGTCCAGTAGTTGGGGATATCCGAGCCGTCGTGGTACCCCATCACGTCGGCGCAGGCGCTCATCGAGCTTCCGGTGCACGGGCTACAGCCCGGGTTGTTCGGGTCGCCGTTGCAGTTGGACCCGTTCTCCTCCTGGAGCACGAAGCCGTCGCTCAGACAGCCGGCGCGGGTCGCGAAGTTCGTGCAGTCGAGGTCGCCGGTCGCGCTCGGCGCCCCGTGGGGACCGCCGTAGTTCTTGTCGGCGTGGTCCTGGAACGGCGTGTCACAGCCGGCGTGCGGCCCGGTCGTGTTGAGCGGATCGGTGACGCATGGGACCGAACCGGGGCCGCCGGCGGAGGGATAGCACCGCATTACCGACGGGTTGCAGGGCGGGTTCCCCGCGACCCCCGGGATCCCGTTGGCGCCCGGATAGCTGCCGAAGTACGTGTCGAAGGACCGGTTCTCCTGCATGATGATCACGACGTGTTTGATCTTGTGGACGTCGGCGATCGACAGCGAGAGGACCGGGGAGTAGGAGTTGATGTTGCGCTTGTTCTTGGGCAGGAAGGCACGCAGCTGGACGGTGCCGTCGCTGTTGTAGGTCTCAGATTTCGAATAGCCGGCTCGGGTGAACAGCCACGGCTTCGTGACCAGATGCCAACCGCTACCGGTGTTCTGCTTGAAGCTGGATCTGGTGGCCGACGTACGACGGCGAGACGTTGCCGGACAGCGTCACCAGCTCGCCCGGCGCAGGGATCGTGTCCGATGCCTGCAGCGTGACGGCCGCCCTCACCTTCACGTGCACCGCGCGGCTGTTCAGGCCTGCGCCTGAAACGAAGAACATGCGGTTCGTCGTCTCAGAGCCGCCGCCGAGGGTGAACGTGTAATTGCCCTTGGCCCTAGTCGTCGTGCGCATCGCCACGTGGAAGTGGCGCTGGCTCAGAAGCTGGCGCCACAGGGTGACCCGAACTCCGGCGCCGGCGCCGACGAGCCGGCCCTTGACCGTCACGGGCTGGTTCGCCGCGACCGGATTGGGCGTCACCTCGACCGTTATCCGGTGCGGGGTCGGGGCCTTCGAAGCGCTGCCCGAACCGGCCAGCGCGAGCGCTCCGCCCGCTAGGCACGCGACCAACGAGAGCAATACGATCGCACGGCTCATCGCGCCCGCCAGAACACGGCACCCGCGCCGAAGTTGCGCCATCACTCCGTCGAGAACCTGCAACGTAGGAGCGTGGCCAGCACCCGGAACCCGTCCAGCGCGGTCAGCTTCTTACCCTCCGCGGTCGAGCGCGCGCGGTACTGGATCGGCACTTCGAAGATCCGCTCGCCGCGCTGAACGAGCCGCGCGGCGATCTCCGGCTCGATCGCGAAACCGGGCGAGCGCAGCGGCAAGCTGCGGAAGAGCTCAGTTCTGAGCATCTTCTGGCCGGTCATGATGTCCCGCAGGTAGACGTTGAAGAGGAGGTTCGCGGCGAACGTCACGCCCTTGTTGCCGAGCACGTAGAGAAACGAGTGGCTGGTGTACCCGTCGAAGGCCCGCACGCCGAAGCAGGCGTTCGTGCGCCCGTCCATCAGCGGCGGCATCAGTCGCGCGAGGTCAGAGGGCTCGTACTCGAGGTCGGCGTCGAAGATCGCGGCCAGCTCGCCGCGCGCCTCGGCAAGCGCGGTCCTGACCGCGGCACCCTTGCCCTGGTTGTGCGAGTGCTCCAGCAGACGGACGCGCCCGTCCCAGCTGCCCCCGGACTTCAGGATCTCGCGGGTGCCGTCGTCGGAGCCGTCGTCGACGACGATCAGCTCAAAGTCGGCCGGAAGCTCCGTCGCGAGCACGGTTCGGATCGCCTCCTCGACGCGCTCCCGCTCGTTGTAGACCGGCATGAGGATCGACAGCACGCGGCGCGAGACTAGCGTTTGGGCGACGATTACGGCATGGACTTCGCCGCCGCCGGGTTGCTCGACGGACTGAAGGGCAAGCAGCGCCAGGCTCGCCTGCGAGCTGCTCGAGCGGCTGGAGTCCGACGGCGTCAGCGTCGAGGAGCTGCAGGCGGCGGTGGCCGAGGACCGGCTGGTGCTCCTGCCTGTCGAGCGAGCGCTCGGCGCGAACTACACGGCGCGCGAAATCGCCGAACAGGCTGGACTATCAGTCGAGCTGGTGCTCAAGATCAGGCGCGCACTGGGCCTTCCCGAGACCGCGCCGGACGATCCTGGTTGGAGCGACGAGGACGTTGCGGCGATGCGCGCGGTGAAGCAGTTCCTGGACGCCGGGATCGCCGAGAACGCAGTAATCGAGATCACGCGCGTGCTCGGCGAGGGCATGTCCAGGCTCGCGCCGACCATAACCGGGTCCTTCGCGGATACCTACCTGAACCCCGGGGACACCGAGCGCGATGTCGCCTTGCGCTACGCGGCGATGGCGGAGGCCCTGCTCCCATCGATGTCGTCGGTCCTGAGCGCCGCGCTCGCCGCCCACGTGCGGGAGAGCGCTCGCCGCGGGATCATCGGCCGTACCGAGCTCGAGCGCGGCGAGCTCGCCGGCGAGGAGCACGCGGTGGTCTGCTTCGCCGACATCGTCGGCTTCACGAGCCTCGGCGGAGAGGTCGGCGTCGACGAGCTGGGCAGCATCGCACGTCAGCTCGCCGAGCTCGCCGCAGACATCTCCCGGCCGCCGGTCAGGCTGGTCAAGACGATCGGCGACGCCGCGATGTTCGTGAGCGCCGAAGCGGCACCGCTGGTCTCCGCGGCCCTTGAGCTGGTGGACGCGGTCGACGCGGCCGACCTCCCAGGCGCTACGGGCCGGCCTGGCCAGCGGATCCGTCGTGACCCGCGCCGGGGATTTGTACGGCCACGCCGTCAATCTCGCAAGCCGGGTGACAGGGGTCGCGCGCCCGAACAGCGTGCTGTGCACGGCCGAGGTTCGGGATGCGGCGCTCGAGGAGTTCAGCTGGTCCTCAGCCGGTCGCTTCAGGCTTAAAGGCGTGTCAGGGCCTCAGCCACTACATCGCCCGCGGCGTGTCGAGGAGTCGAGCTCTACGCGACGGAAATCAGGTCCACGACGAAAAGAAGCGGCGCGTTAGGCGGGATCGTCGGGGGGCTTCCGGGCTTGCCGTAGCCAAGGCTCGGCGGGATGATCAGCTCGCGTCGGCCGCCGACTCGCATCCCCACCATGCCCTCGGCCCACCCCTTGATCACTCCGGACAGCGAGAACGTCGCCGGCTGGCCCCTCGACCACGACGAGTCGAACTGCTTGCCGTTCTTGTAGAGCACGCCGACGTAGTTGACCGTGACGCTCGCGCCGGGTGCCACGGTCTGGCCGTTGCCCTTGATCAGATCCTTGATCACCAGGTGGTTGGGCGCAGGGCCCTTGGGGACCGTGACCGTGGGCTCCTTGGACAGCGCCGGTGGCACGGCCGCGGTGGTCGGGGTTGTTGTCGGGGTGGGCGGGGTGCTCACGCTCGCGCTCGTCGCCCCCTGCCCCGGCGCGGGCTGGATGCCGGGGGCTTTCGAGGAGCTGCCGCAGGCGGCGAGCCCGACGGAGCAGAGTGCGAGTGCTGCGAGGCGGAGGCGCATGACGAACGCGGCAGGGTAGCGACTAGGACGCGATCCGCTCCAGCACGCCCGCTTCGACGTCGAAGTTGGCGTGGACCGCCGAGACGTCGTCGAGCTCCTCGAGCGTGTCGATCAGTTTCATCAGCTTGGCCGCCTCGCCCTCCTCGACGGGCACGCGCGACTTCGGCCGCTGCGCCACGTCGGCGCTCTCGATCTGGACCCCGGCGCGATCGAGCACCTCTCGGACCGCCGGCAGGTCAACCGGCTCGGTGATCACCTCGAAAACGTCCTCGTCGAGAGCGATGTCCTCGGCGCCCGCGTCGATCGCGGGGATCAGGTCGTCCTCGTCGTAGCGGCTCGCATCGACCACGATCACGCCGCGCTTGTCGAACAGGTACGCGACCGAGCCCGGCTCCCCGAGGCTGCCGCCCTGCTTGGTGAAAGCGTGGCGGATATCCGCACCGGTTCGGTTTCGGTTGTCGGTCAGCGCCTCGATCAGCAGCGCGACTCCACCCGGGCCGTAGCCCTCGTAGAGGACCGTCTCGATGTGTTCGGCATCGGCTCCCGCGCCGGTGCCCTTGGCGATGGCACGCTCGATGTTGTCCTTGGGCATCGAGGCGTCACGCGCCTTCTGGACCGCGAGCGCGAGCGCCGGATTGCCCTCCGGGTCACCCCCGCCGTCGCGGGCAGCAACCGTGATCGCGCGCGCCAGCTTGGTGAACTGCTGGCCGCGGCGGGCGTCGACGACCGCCTTCTTGTGCTTGATAGAGGCCCATTTGCTGTGTCCAGACACTGCGATCTAGTCTAGATACGCTGCCGTTCGTGGGCGCGATCGCCAATCCAGACATCTTCAAGGCCTACGACATCCGCGGCCGTTACGGCGAGGACATCGACGCCTCGATCGCCCGGCTGATCGGGCGGGCGTTCGTGCGCGTGATCTCAGAGCTCGAGGCCAAGCCGGCGCCAGAGCTGCGGCTGGGACTGGGCTCGCGACATGCGCCTCAGCGCACCTGAGCTCGCAGCCGCCTATCTCGACGGGATGTGTGCCGAGGGGGCCCATGTGCTCGACGCGGGCCAGGTCGCGACCGAGATGCTCTATTACCTGGTCGGCTCGCGAGACCTCGACGGCGGGCTGATGTGCACGGCGTCGCACAACCCCAAGGCCTACACGGGGGCGAAGATGGTCGCCCGCGGCGCGCTCCCGCTCTCGGGCGAGGCGGGAATCGACCGAGATGCGCGCGCTGATCGACGCAGGCCTCGGCGAGGAGCCGGGCGGAGGCGACGTCGAGGAGGTGGCTGTCTACGACGACTTCCACCACGCTGCGCTGGCTTTGGTCGATCCGAGCGCGATCAAACCGCTTCGTGTCGTGGCCGACGGAGGCAATGGTATGGCGGGGCCGATGGTCGGGCCGTTGCTCGAGCGGCTGGGTCTCGATCTCGTCGAGACCTACTGGCAGCCGGACGGCAACTTCCCCGACCACGAACCAAACCCCCTGTTGCCCGAGAACCGCGAGTTCATCATGTCGGAGGTCGTGCGCCAGCGGGCCGATCTCGGGATCGCGTGGGACGGCGACGCCGACCGCTGCTTCTTCATCGACGAGCAAGGCGCGTTCGTCGACGGCGACTTTCTCACCGCACTGCTCGCCGAGGCGATGCTCCGCAAGCGCCCCGGCGCGAAGATCCTCTACGACGTGCGCGCAAGCCGGGCCGTCCCTGACACCGTCGCACGGGGTGGCGGGCAGGCGCTAATCAACCGTGTCGGCCACGCGTTCTTCAAGGCCCGCATGCGCGAGGAGGGCACCGATTGCGTGTTCGGCGGAGAGGTGTCTGGTCATTACTACTTCCGTGACTTCTATTGCGCAGACTCGGGCACGATCCCGGCGCTGCTCGTGCTCGAGCTGCTCTCGCAGTCGGGCGCCCGCATGTCAGAGCTGCTCGCCCCCTATCGGTCGCGTTATTTCATCTCCGGAGAGATCAACTCGGAGGTCTCCGATCAGCACGCGAAGATCGACGAGCTCGCCGAGCGCTACGCCGACGCTCGCCTCGAACGGCTCGACGGCCTGTCGGTCGACTACGACGACTGGCATTTCAACGTCCGCCCGTCGAACACCGAGCCGCTGCTGCGGCTATGCCTCGAGTCGTTGCGCTCGCATGAGGACATGGAGCGTCGCCGTGACGAGGTGCTCGCGATCATTCGCTCGTGAACGCCTTCGAGCCGGCCGAGGCCGCCGGCATCCATCGTCTCGCGATCCCGACGCCATTCCTCGTCGGTCGCGTCAACTGCTACCTGATCGAGGACGAGCCGCTGACGCTGATCGACACCGGGCCCAACTCCGGAAAATCGCTCGACGAGCTCGAGCGGGCGCTGGCCGCCCATGGCCACGCGGTCGAGGACCTCGAGCTGATCGTGCTCACCCACCAGCACATGGACCACCTCGGGCTGCTCGAGATTCTCGCCCGGCGGTCCGGCGCCGAGGTCGCTGCGTTCCACCTGCTGGCTCCGTATCTGGCCGACTTCGGCCGTAGCGCGAGCGCCGACGACGAGTTCGCGCAGGGCCTGATGCGCCGCCATGGCATCCCGCCCGAGCTGGCGACGGTGCTCGGCGCGGTCGGCGCCGCGTTCAGAGCATTCGGCTCGAGCGGCCAGGTGTCACGAGCGCTGCGCGAGGGCGACCGCGTGAAGCTGCGGGATCGCGAGCTGCTCGTTCTCCACCGTCCCGGACACAGCCCTTCGGACACGGTCTTCTGGGACGAGGAACGCCGGCTGCTGATCGGCGGCGACCACCTGTTGGCGCACATCTCCTCGAACGCGCTCGCCACGCGACCGCTTAAGGAGGGCGCAGAGGCACCGAAGCCGCTGCTCACCTACATGGACTCGATGCGTGCCACGCGCGAGCTCGACGGCCGACATCGTGCTCCCCGGCCACGGTGATCCGATCACCGACCATCGCGCACTGATCGACGAGCGCTTGCGGATGCACGAGCGGCGCGCGCAAAAGCTCCGCCGCCTGCTGGATCGCGGCCCCATGTCGGGCTACGAGCTCGCGCTCGAGATGTGGGGCAACGTCGCGGTCACGCAGGCGTTCCTCACGATCTCCGAGGTGCTCGGCCACATGGACCTGCTGATTCGCGACGGCCTCGCAGAGGAACGCGAGGAAGACGGCGTCGTGCGCTTCGCTCAGGGGTAGGCCGACGTTCCTGGCTCGAGTGGGCTGACGGTGACGGTCCCGCATTCGTAGACGCCCTGCGGGATCGCCACCCGCAGCATGGCGGTGTCGTTTGGCGGGATCACCTGAAGCCCGTACGCCGTCGTGCAGCCGGCAGTCGACCCATTGGGGCCGAAGTGCGTCACGCCGAGGCGAAAGGACGCGGTCTCGCCCGCGGCGAGGGTCAGCGCGTGCAGCGGCGCGGTCCCGAAGAAGTCAGTCGTAGTGCGTTTTGAGCTGGTCGGCAGCGGGCCTCCGGATTGGTCGAGGAACAGCACGCCGGGGTACCCGAACGAGTTGCAGGTGGCCGAACCGACGTTTCGAAGAGCGAAGCCGATCAGGCCATGGCCGGTCGCCGCCTGGCCGCCGAGGAAAGAGAGGTGCAGAGCCGCCGCGCGGCACAGTGAGCCGGCCGGTGTGGTCGTTGTGGCCGTGGTGGTCGTCGCCGTGCTTGTGATCGTGGGCGGCGGCGCGCTCGTCGTAGTCGTCGGCGGGGCCGATGGGACGGGTGCCGTCGTGGTGTGCGTGGAGCCGCCGCACGCGCCAAGCGCAAGCGTCGCGGCCGCCGCCAGGACAGCTGCGGGTTTCCGGGGCATGCCGTGCGAGTATCCCAAGCACCGTGGACGAACCACCCTCACGCACGGCGCGCCTCGAGGCCGGGATCGAGCGGCTCGACCCGTTCTGGGGACCGCAGCTGGTCGTCGCCGCCGCGCTGGCGCTCGACGTGTTCCTCCCGGAGCGGATCACGCTCGGCCCGCGCTGGCTGTTGCCGAGCATCGAGGGCGCGCTGCTGCTCGTGCTGGTCGCCTTCTCCCCCCACCCGCGCATGCGCCACTCGGCGCTGCGCCGCCAGGTCGCGATCGGCCTGATCGGCCTAGTCAGCGCGGTCAACGTCTTCTCGCTGTACGAGCTGTGCTACCGGCTAGTGCACCACGACGTCGCCAACGGGCGCTCGCTGATCCTGGCGGGCGTGCTGCTGTGGCTCACCAACGTGCTGCTGTTCGGGCTTTGGTACTGGGAGCTCGATCGCGGCGGCCCGCTCGCGCGCGCCGCCGAGCCCGACCGGCTCCCCGACTTCATGTTCCCGCAGACCGACAACCCCAAGCTCGGCCCGCCCGGCTGGACGCCGGGATTGATCGACTACCTGTACGTGTCGTTCACGAACGCGACCGCCTTCAGCCCGACCGACACGATGCCGCTGAGCCAGCAGGCGAAGGCATTGATGGCCGCGCAGTCGTTGGCCTCGCTTCTGATCGTCGGCCTCGTCGTCGCGCGCGCGGTCAACATCCTGCAGTGAGCGCGAGCAGACCCTCGAGCACGAGATCCAGCGGATCGGGGCCGAGCTCGCCGCGTCGTTCCCCTCCGCGGTTCGCCATCCGATGCGCGCGCTTGACAGCCGCGCGATGGAGCTCGCGTCGGCAGACTTCGAGCTGCGCGCCGCGCTGTTCAGGTTCGTGGACGTCGCCCCTGCTTGCCGGTCACTCGATGACCTCGCGCGGCACTTGACGGGCTTCCTGACCGAGCTCTCGGACGCTCCGCCGCCGGTCGCCGCGGCGATGAAGGTCGCTCACACGAAGGCAGGTCGGGCGGCGCTCGGCGCGGCGGCGGCCGGAGGCGTGCGCCATCTGGCCCACCGATTCATCGTGGGCGAGAGCCCCAAGGCTGCGCTCGGCGTCCTCAAACACCTGTGGCACCGCGGGATCGCGAGTTCGGTCGACCTGCTGGGCGAGGCGACCGTCACCGCCGAGGAGGCGGACGGCTACGCGCGCCGGTGCGCGGATGCGCTGGGGGTGCTCGCCGGTGCGACTCGTGGCTGGTCCCACCGCTCCCTGCTCGAAGCAGATTCCGAAGGCACCCTCCCGCGCGCGAACCTGTCCGTCAAGGTCTCCGCCCTGACGCCTCTGCTGCGTCCCGACGCCCCCGAGCTGGGGCGCCGCGATGCGGCGGCGCGGCTGCGCCCGCTGCTACATGAAGCCCGCCGCCACGGCGCCCACATCCATATCGACATGGAATCGCTCGACTCCCGCGAGGCCGTGCTGGGGCTTGTGCTCGAACTACTTGGCGAGCAGGAGTTCGCCGACGGGCCCTCGGCGGGCGTCGTGCTCCAGGCCTACCTGCGCGACTCGGGCGAGCAGCTCGACCAGGTTCTCAACTGGGCTTCGTCTCATCCACGCACCTCTCCGCTCCAGGTCCGGCTCGTCAAGGGCGCCTATTGGGACCACGAGCTGGTGCAGGCGCGCCAGCAGGGCTGGGCCGCACCGGTGTACGAGGAAAAGGCCGACTCGGACCGCAACTTCGAGGCACTAACGCGCCGCCTGCTCGAGGCCCGGCCGCTGGTACGGGTCGCGATCGCTTCGCACAACCTCCGCTCGGTCGCCCACGCCTTAGCCGCCAGCCGTCTGTACGGGGCGCAGGACACCGAGCTCGAGTTTCAGGTGCTGCGCGGTCTCGGCGACGAGCTCCAGGACGCGCTCGCGAAACACGGCCTGCGGGTGCGGACGTACTGCCCCGTGGGTGACCTCGTAGCCGGGATGGCGTATCTGGTGCGTCGACTGCTCGAGAACACGAGTAACGACTCGTTCCTGCTGCGCATGACCGAGGGCGACTCACTGCAGGAGCTTCTCGCCCCGCCGTAGGCCAGCCGCGACGTAACGCGCGCCTCCCGTAAGCGCAAGTTTTCCTCCCCACGCTCGTTGTAGGAAGCAACTTCGTCGGTCAACGGAGGAAAGGGAAAGGGAGTCGCATGATGCGTGCAGTTGCAGAATCCGTGGTGCAGGACGCACCCGATATGTCGGTTGCCTTGAACGTCGCTCCGGCGGCGGCGCCCGTACCGGAGCGCCTGCCGGGCTTTCGCAACGCAGTCTTTCGCCGGCTGCTGGTGCTCGCCGATGTCGCCGCCGCGGCGGGCGGATTGGCGGTCATCGGTGCTTTTACCGGTCACGGTGTGCCGCTCGCGAGCGTTCTCTCGGTTCCGCTGATCGTCGTGCTCGCCAAGCTCGCCGGCCGCTACGACCACGACGAGGTCGTGCTGCGCAAGTCCACGCTTGACGAGGCACCGCAGCTGCTCGTGCTGGCCGCCGCGTTCGCACTCACGTGGTCGGTCGTGGCTTTCATCGCGGGCATCCATCCGAACCTCGGCGGCGCGGGCGTCGTCGCTCTGTGGGGCTCGGTCGCCGGGCTGCTCGTCGCGCTACGCGCCTCGGCCCGATCGCTTGCCCAGCTCGCGGCCCCGCCGGAGCGAGCATTGGTGATCGGCGCGTCCCGAGCCCGGGCGAGCCTGGCCCATTCGCTGAGCTGCGACCCGAGCGCGCGCGTCGACGTGGTCGGCTTCCTGCCGCTCGAGGACGAGCGCCGAGCTGAGCGCGGATTCGACGGCGGCCAGGACCGCCGCTGCCGCACGCTGTCGTTCGATGATCTCGAGCGCGTCATCTGTGAGTTCGATGTCTCGCGGGTGTTCCTGATGGCCTCCGGCTCCGAGACGGAGACCATGCTCGAGGCGGTCCGGCGCACAACGCAGACGGGCGTGAAAGTGTCGATCGTCCCGCGGCTATTCGAGGTTGTCGGCTCGGCGGTGGAGTTCGATGTGGTCGCCGGGGTGACCGTGCTCGGCGTGCGCCAGCCTGGGCTAAGTCGCTCCTCGAGAGCGATCAAGCGGACGATGGACGTCGTCGGCGGCGCGCTCGGCGCGCTGCTGTTGGCGCCATTCGGGCTCGTGGTCGCCGCGCTGATCAAGCTCGACACTCCTGGACCGGTGTTCTTCCGCCAGCCGCGCGTGGGCAAAGGCGGCGAGTCGTTCCAGATGATCAAGTTCAGAACGATGGTCGACGGCGCCCACGCCCAGCGCGAGGCGCTCGCCCACCTGAACGAGACCGACGGTGTCTTCAAGCTGACCGAGGACCCGCGCGTAACGCGCGTCGGCCGCCTGTTGCGGCGCACATCGCTCGACGAGCTGCCGCAGCTCCTGAACGTGCTCAAAGGCGAGATGAGCCTCATCGGGCCGCGCCCGCTCGTGCCCTTCGAGGATCAGCTGATCCAGGGCAGGCACCGCGACCGCCACTTGCTCACGCCCGGCATGACGGGTCCGTGGCAGGTGCTCGGCCCGCATCGCCCGCCGCTGGCCGAGATGGTCAAGGCCGATTATCTCTACGCCACGAACTGGTCGCTGTGGGAGGACGCGAAGATCCTCCTGCGCACGTTCTCGCACGTCGCCGCGCAGCGCGGACGCTAGCCCCCGATCGCTGAACCCCCGCCGCGCGGCGGTAGGCTCGCGCGACGATGTCCGTACCGCCGCCGTTCGCTAACGAGCCCGTGCTCGAGTTGCGGCGTGCGTCGGTTCGGGCCAAGATCGATGACGCCCTCGAGGCGCTCGATCGGGAGCTGCCGTTGAGTGTGCCGGTGCTGATCGGCGCTGAGCGCCGCGAGGGCGATGAGCTGCGCTCTACGGATCCCGGCGCGCCCGAACGGCTTGTGGCCACGGCGGCGCGCGGCAACGCCGCCGACGTCAACGCCGCGGTCGAAGCGGCAAAACCCTGGGGCGACGTCCCGGCAACCGAGCGCGCGCGGGTGCTACTTGGAGCCGCCGCCTGGATGCGCGAGCGGCGGCTCGAGCTGGCCGCGCTCGAGGTCCGCGAATGCGCCAAGCCCTGGCCCGAGGCCGACGGCGATGTGTGCGAGGCGATCGACTTCCTCGAGTACTACGCGCGTGGCGCGCTCGCACTCGAGGCCGGCCGCGAACTCGTCCAGGTCCCCGGCGAGCGCAATGAACTCCACTACGCCCCGCGCGGTGTGGTCGCCGTGATCCCGCCGTGGAACTTCCCAATCGCGATCCCGTGCGGCATGACCGCCGCCGCGCTCGCGATGGGCAACGCGGTGGTGCTCAAGCCCGCCGAGCAGTCACCCGCGTGTGCGCTGAAGCTCGTCGAAGCGCTGCGCGCAGGTGGGGTACCGCCCGCGACGATCTCGCTGCTGCCGGGCGAGGGCGACACCGGTGCTGGTCTCGTGTCCTCGCCAGGGGTCCACATGATCGCCTTCACGGGATCGATGAAGGTCGGGCTCGAGATCAGGCGGGCGGCGGCCGAACCCCGGCCCGGACAGAGCCACATCAAGCACGTCGTCGCGGAGCTCGGCGGTAAGAACTGCGTGCTGGTCGATTCCGACGCCGATCTGGACGAGGCGGTCCCTGGGATCGTGTCCTCGGCGTTCGCCTATGCAGGCCAGAAGTGCTCTGCGGCTTCGCGCGTGCTCGTCCATGAGGCGATCTTCGAACCGCTGCTGGAGCGGGTCGTGGGGGCCGTTCGCGTGCTCGTGGTGGGCCAGGCATCCGAGCTCTCGACCGACGTGCCGCCGGTGATCGAGCAAGAGGCGCAGGAGCGCATCGGGCGATACGCCGAGCGCGCCGCCTCCGAGGGCCGGATCGCTGCCCGCGTCGAGCCGGTTCCGGACCGCGGGTGGTTCTGCCCTCCGACCGTCGCGGCGTCGCTCTCGCCCGACTCACCAGTCCTGCGCGAGGAGGTGTTCGGCCCGTTGCTGACGGTTGAGCCCGTGGCGAGCATCGCCGCGGCGTGCGACATCGTCGAACAGTTGCCATATGCGCTCACGGGCGGGCTGTTCGCCCGCGATCCGACCACCGTGCGCTACGTGCGTTCGCGTACCCCGGTCGGGAACCTGTACGTCAACCGCGGCATCACCGGCGCCAAGGTCGGCCGCCAGCCGTTCGGTGGCAACCGTCTGTCGGGCACCGGAAGCCAGGCCGGCGGTCCCGACTACCTGCTGCAGTTCGTCGAGCCCCGCGTCGTGTCCGAAAACACGATGCGCCACGGGCTTCAGGTTTGATTCGCCCGAACCCCTTGATTTTCCGGTGTCAGAGGCCGATCATCAGGGTAAGGCGATGTTCGTGGTCCCGACAGACGCTTGGAAGCTCGGGCTTGCAGTCCTGCTCGGCGGCGCGATCTTCATTGGCGCCTACGGAACCGCCCCCAAGCGCAAAGCACCCGAGGGCGATCTTCGCCGCCTCGTTCTGAGCGCGCTCGTGCTGTACGCGGTCGGGGCGCTCGCATCCCTGAGCGATCACCCGACGGTGGCTGCGCTTGTGTACGCCGCCGGGATCACGACCTGCGCGTTCGCGCTCTGGCTCTCGCGCGGTCGCGACACGGGCGAGGATCCACCGCGCGGCGGCGAGGAGCCCTCCGACGAGCGGCCGCCGCCCGAACCCGACGGGATGCCCGAGTTTGACTTCGCGGCGTTCGAGCGCCAGTTCCGCGAGTACGCTGAGCGCTCGCGCGAGCCGGCGCTTCGCTAGCGCTACCGGGAGCCGTTCGAGCTCAGCACCAGCTCGTGCAGGCGCGTCTCGCCGGCAAGCTCCGGATGGAACGCGACCGCCAGCACGTTGCGCTGCCGCACCGCGACGGGGTGACCGTCGAGCTCGCACAACACCTCGACATCCGGGCCCTGCTCAACGACCCAGGGTGCGCGTATGAAAACCGCATGCAGCTCCCCGACCCCGGCGAGCTCGAGGTCGGCCTCGAACGAGCGCAGCTGACGGCCGAAGGCGTTGCGGGCGGTGCGAACATCGAGCACGCCGAGGTGGTCGCGGTCGAGCATGATCATCCCGGCGCACGTCCCGAGCACCGGGGTGCCGCTCTCCGCAAGCGCTCTCAACGGATCGGCGAGCCCTTCGCGCTCGATTCCGAGCTCCATCACGGTCGACTCGCCGCCCGGCATCACCAGCGCATCGATGCCTTCGAGATCGCGCGGGACGCGCACCTGGCGCGGCTCGGCGCCGAGTGCGCGGAGGATCTTCTCGTGCGCCTCGAAGCCGCCCTGGAGGGCGAGGACCCCTACGGTCTTCGCCTCGCTTCGCTCGCGCTCCGCTACCACCCGCGGGGGGCCAACAGCTGCTCGTGCTCCAGCTTCGAGGTCTCGAGGCTCACCATCGGCTGCCCGAGTCCGGTCGAAGCGGCCGCCACACGGGCGGGGTCGTTGAAGTGCGTTGTCGCCTCGACGATCGCGCGGGCGCGACGCTCCGGGTCCTCTGACTTGAAGATTCCTGAGCCGACGAACACGCCCTCGGCTCCGAGCTGCATCACGAGCGCGGCGTCGGCCGGCGTCGCAATCCCGCCGGCGCAGAACAGCACCACCGGCAGGCCACCCTCCTCCGCGACCCGGCGCACGAGGTGAAGGCCCGCACCGAGCTCCTTCGCGGCGGTCGGCAGCTCGCCCTGGTCGAGCGTCTGAAGACGGCGAATCTCTGCGCGGATCACGCGCAGGTGCCGGACGGCCTCGACGATGTCGCCGGTGCCCGCCTCGCCCTTCGAGCGGATCATCGCCGCGCCCTCGCCGATCCGCCGCAGCGCCTCGCCGAGATTTGTGGCGCCGCACACGAACGGGACTTTGAACGCCCATTTGTCGATGTGGTTCGCCTCGTCGGCCGGGGTCAGCACCTCCGACTCATCGACGTAGTCGACCTCGAGCGCCTCGAGCACCTGCGCCTCGGCGAAGTGCCCGATTCGAGCCTTGGCCATCACGGGGATCGTGACCGCCTCCTGGATCCGGCGGATCATCGCGGGATCGGACATGCGCGCAACGCCGCCGTCTCTGCGGATATCCGCGGGAACTCGTTCCAGCGCCATCACCGCTGCGGCCCCGGCGTCCTCGGCGATCTTGGCCTGCTCGGCCGTCACCACGTCCATGATCACGCCGCCCTTGAGCATCTCGGCGAGGCCCGCCTTGACGGTGAATGTGGCCTCGTCGCGGGGTATGTCGAAGTCTTCGCTCATTCAGGCTGAGTGTAATCACCGGGTAGCTTGTGCCGCCATGGCCGTCTTCCTCCCGCACGACGGCGGGTTCACAGCGACCGAGCTCGCCCGCGGACCGTGGGATCCGGACGCCCAGCACGGAGGAGCGCCGGCCGCCCTGCTGATGCGGGCCTTCGAGCAGCACGAACCTGCGCCGGGGCTGATGCTCGCGCGGGTCACCTACGAGCTGCTGCGCCCGGTACCGCTCGGCGAGCTTTCGGTGGCTTGCTCCACGCTTCGCCCCGGTCGGCGCGTGCAGCTGCTCGAAGGGTCGATCACGACGCCGGACGGGACCGAGGTCGTCCGCGCCCGCGCGCTGCGTGTGGCGCTGGCACCGGTGGACGCCGGCTCGGAAGGCCCAGTTCCGCCGGGGCCCGAGGACGGCACCCCGAACGACTTCGAGAACCGCGACGTGACGATGTTCCCGAGCGACGCGATGGAGATCCGCTTTGTCGCGGGCCGCTTTTACGACCCTGGGCCATCGACAGCGTGGTTTCGGCTGCGCGTCCCGCTGATCGAGGGAGAGGAGCCGTCTGGCCTCCAGCGGCTTGCTGCCGCAGCTGACTTCCCCAACGGGATCGCGTCGGAAGTCTCGTGGGCGGACTACGTGTTCATCAATCCCGATCTGACTCTCTATGTCGAGCGCCAACCCGCCGGCGAGTGGATCTGCCTCGACGCGCGGATGCGAGTCCTCGACGGCGGTGTCGGGTTCTCGGAGGCCGTTCTCTACGACCGCGAGGGCCGCGTGGGCCGCTCGCTGCAGTCGCTGTACGTGGCGCGGCGCTAGCCGCCCTCGGCGCCGCCGCTTACTTCAGGCGGAATGCCTTGATCCGCACGTCGTACTGCTGGGAGTCGCGGGCGTAGACGCCGTAGGCCAGCGCCTGGATGACCGACAGCAGCGCGGCGTGTGAGCGCACGAACGCAGGCGTGTTGGACGAGTAGTAGAGCCGGATGCGCGCGAGCTTTGCGACCTCGGACAGCGTCGCATCGGTGATCGCGAGCGTGGGCGCCTTGCGGTGACGAGCGAGCTTCATCGTGCGAGAGATGAGGGGATGCGGCCGTCCAGCCGAGAGCCCGATCACGAGCGTCGCCTCGTCGATCCGGCTGAGGCGCCCGAGCGCTTCCTGCGAGGGGCTTGCGACGATCTCCGCCCGCAGGTCGAGCAGCATCAGCAGGTGACGCAAATAGCTCGCGAAGAACGCCATCTGGTCCGTGCCGGCGATCAGGATCTTCTCGGCCGAGACGATCGCGTCGATCGCCGCCTCGACCGATGAACGAGACAGCTTACGCGCCGTTTCCTCGACGTTGACATGGTCGGCTGCCAGCGCCGCCTCGAATTCTGTGTGGTCGAGCGAGAACAGTGGCGCTGCCGCGACCGCTTCGCCCGCGGCCTCCGGGGGCCGCCGGCGGTACTCGTCGCGGGCTGCCTGCTGCAGCTCCGGAAAGCCCTCAAAGCCGAGCGCCTGCGAGAACCTTACGACCGTGCTCGAGGAGGTACACGCTCGGCGGGCCAGCTCCTCGGCGGTCTGGAACGCGGCCTCGTCGAGATGGTCGACGATGTACTGCGCCACGTCCTTCTGTGAGCGCGAAAAGTCGTCAAAACGCGCACGGATATAGGAAGAAAGGGCCTGATGGCCGCCCGGCGAGCTGGTCGCCACCGAGCCGTTCGCCATGGCGGTGCCACGGGACGCGGGGGTCGTCACGGATTGCTTCATCGGCAGGCGTCTCATTCGACGCCCGACCGCAGGGTTCCTTCAGCGATCGCCGCGCGCGGCGGCTACCAGTGGCCTTCGCGGCGCTCCTGGTTCTGCTTGCGCTCCGCCAGCACCTGTCCGACGATGTAGACGATGAGCACGTTGACCACGACGCCGATTGAAAGCACCGTAACCGCGAGCACGATCGTTTGAGAAAGGGCGGCGTTTGCGAGCAGAACCATCGCTCCGGGAGCCTACCTAACGGGTCTGATCCGGGTGCCTGCGGTGCTAGCGTCGCGCCCGGCGGTTGGCGGCCGCGCACGCGCGCCGCACCCCACCGCCGCCGGCCCGGTAGCTCAGTGGTAGAGCAGCGGACTCATAATCCGTCGCGCCCAGGTTCGAATCCTGGCCGGGCCATCACGAATTAGCTGCCGGTGTTCCGACGGACACCAGATGTTTCATGCGCGGTCGATGACCGGTCGGCGTCGCATAGCCTTCGGGCAGGTGTTCGATGTCACGGCCCAGGAGAGGTTCTGGCGTTGGTATCTGCCCTGGAAGGCGCGGGTGTGCGAGCAGGTGCGGCCGTTCTCCCACGGGACGGTGTTCCGCAGCCCGCGCCATCCCGATTTCTGGGAGTACAACTGCATCCGGCTCGAGCGGCCGATGGAAGCCGACGAGATGATCGCGGCGGCCGACCGTGAGCTTCGCGGCTGCGCTCACCGCCTCGTCGAGTGGACGATCCCGATACCCGACCGAGTCGCGGGCGAGCTCCACGAACAGGGATGGGTGGCCAACGCGCTCGTGTTCATGCTCCACGATGGCAGCGCACCGCCTGGTCGCAGCGGTGAGCTCGTCGAGGTGGACTACGACGCGGTGCGCGAGCTACGCGACACATGGCATCGCGAGGACTTCGGCGATCACACGGAGGCGGATTCCTTCCACGCCCAAGCTCGCGAGGTCGCCGAGCTCGCCGACGTGCGCGTGCTAGCCGCGCTGCAAGACGGTCGCCTGACCGGGTTCGCTCAGATCGAGACGCACGATCGCGGCAGCGAGGTCAGCCAGGTGTACGTGCGCCCGGAGCACCGCGGCCGCGGCCTGGGCACGACGCTCACCGCACGCGCGATCGCCGCAGGCGCCGACGCCGCACCCGACGTCTGGATCTGCGCCGGCCGCGACAAACGTCCACGCCAGCTCTACCGACGGCTCGGGTTCCACGAGATCGCCGAAACCGGCGTCGCGATCCTCCCACCAAAACCGTAACTCCCCGAGCCGCCGCCCACGCTCCCAGGGCACTCGCAAAGGAAGCTTTGCAAAGATAACGTTGCAAAGCTATGATGTGGGCGTGGAGAGCGAACGAGGTCCCCGGAGTGTCAAGCGCCTTACGGATCCGAAGGCGTTGCGCGCGCTCGCGCACCCGATCAGGCTGGAGCTGGTGGGCCTGCTGCGTCGGCGGGGTCCGCTGACCGCGACGAAGGCCGCTGAGCTGTTGGGTGAGAGTTCCGGGAGTACGTCGTTTCACTTGCGGCAGCTAGCGAAGTACGGTCTTGTTGAGGAGGCCGGTCGCGGCCAAGGTAGGGAGCGTCCATGGCGGGCCACCGCGATGTTCACCGGCTGGCCTGATGTTGCCGCTAGCCCGGAGCTCGCGGTAGCCAGCGACTTGTTGCGGGGGGTCATCGCCGAGCGCTATTTCGAGCAGTTGATGCGCTGGCTGGAGAGTCGTGAGTCCGAGCCTGAGGATTGGCAGGAGGCGGCCCATTTCGGGGATACGTTTCTGTGGGTCACTGCCGAAGAGTTGCGCGCGCTTGCGCTTGAGGAGCGGGCGCTGATCGAGCGCTATCTCGAGCGGCAGACACGGCCGGAGCTGCGCCCACCCGACGCCCGCCTGGTTACGCACTTGCATCTTGCCTTTCCCACGGGCGACGGGATGGCGGAGCATGACCATGGCCGTCGCGGATAAGCGCTACCGCGCTCCGCTCTCGACAGCGCGGCTTCGGACGATTCCCCCGCTGTTGCGGGACGCCCCGTTTCGCCGATATTGGGGCGCGCACACGATCTCGCTGTTCGGTGATCAGATCTCGTCGGTCGCGATGCCACTGACCGCGGTGCTGGTGTTGAAAGCCGGCGCGGCCCAGATGGGATACCTGACCGCTTTGTTGTGGCTGCCGAGCCTGTTGTTCGGCGTCCATGCCGGCGCCTGGCTAGATCGTCGCGGTCGCCGTCGCGCAACGATGATCGTCGCCGATCTCGGTCGCTTTGTCCTGCTGGTGAGCCTGCCTGTGTGCTATGCGATCGGGATCCTGACCCTGGCCCAGCTGTATGCCGTGGCATTCGCCGCTGGTTTGCTCAGCGTGCTCTTCAACGTGTCGGACAGCACGCTGTTCGTCTCGCTGGTGAAACCTGATCAATATGTGGAGGGCAACTCACTGATCCATGCCAGCCGGGCGCTGTCGTTCGTCGGTGGTCCGAGTCTTGGCGGTCTCCTGGTGCAGTTGCTTAGCGCGCCGTTCGCGATCGCAGCAGACGCGCTGTCATTCCTGGGCTCGGCAGCGTTTCTCAGTCGGATCGCGCCCGCCGAGCCCCCGCCAGTCGACGGACGCGACGGGCTGCTGACCGCCGGCGCAAGGTTCATCGCGCGCTCGCCGATCGTGAGGGCGGGCCTGTGCGCGGCCGCCACGATCAACTTCTTCACGTTCGCGTTCATCGCGCTGTTCATGCTCTACGCCGTGCGCAAGCTCCACGTGTCACCAGGCGTGCTCGGGGCCGTGCTTGGCGCCGGCGCGGTCGGTGGCGTGCTCGGCGCAGCGGTTACCAAACGACTATCTCGTGTAGTCGGGGTCGGTTGGACATGCGTTCTTGGGTGCATCGTGTTCACCACGCCGCTGCTGCTCGTCCCGCTGGCTGGTGGCGCTAAACCGCTCGTCCTCGCGATGCTGTTCATCGCCGAGTTCGGTTCGGGCCTCGGCGTCGTGATCCTCGACATCAGCATCAGCTCGATCTTCGCGACGGTGATACCTGACCCGGTCCGCGCTCGAGTCACTGGCGCCTTTCAAGCCATCAACTTCGGAACCCGACCGGCAGGGGCCCTCCTCGCCGGCACCCTCGGAACGATCATCGGACTGAGGCCAACGCTATGGCTAGCCGCTGGCGGTGCCACAGTCGGCTTCCTCTGGCTGCTTCCCTCACCCTTGCCACGATTCCGCATCGAGGAAAAGACGAATTCACGCCCCAAGCGCTGAGGCGCCTGTTCCCCCTCCACCAAATGCCGCGCGGACGATCGCCATCGGGCGCGGAGGCAACGCCCGGCACCTCGCCGGCGCTGTCAGCTCGCGGCTGCGCGGGTCAGCGCGATGTCCCCTTCCCCCGGCGCCGCGAGGTGTTTCTCGACCCAGTCGGTGATCGTCGTGACGATCAGACGGGTGTCGTCCCACATTGGGACGTGCCCGACCCGCGGGAGGACCCGGAACTCCACATCAGGGATCTCTCGCTTGAAGCGCGCAGAGCAGGTCGCGAGCGGGAGGACCCTGTCAAGCTCGCCCCACGCGATGAGCGTCGGCGCGTTGACCCGGTCGAGGTCCTCGAGGTGCGCGCGACCGGCGCGCAGACTCGCGAGGACATCGTTCACGACCGTGCAGCCGAGCGGGTCGAGACTCATGTCGACGGCGTCCGCGGGAGAGAGCAGCTCCCCGTGGCGCATGATGTCCCGCATCGCGAGCCGGCGCGCGCCGGGCCGGCGCATGAGGCGCGGGATCTGCTTGCGCGAGGCGCGGATCATCCGCATCTGGCGGGCGAAGAAACGCGCGATCCGCTCAGGCTCGGGCCCGCCGAGCTCCCAGCCCCCGCCTGGCGAGAACGCGACGACGCTGCGCGCGCGGCCGCGTTTGGCGAGCTCGATTGCAAGCGCGCCGCCCATCGAGTTACCGACGAGATGCGCGGTGGCCACGCCGAGCTCGTCGAGATGGCGTTCGAGCGAGTCGCCGGCGTCCGCAACCTTCTCGAGGCCCATTCCGCTCGGGTACGCCGGTCCGCCGTCGTGGCCCGAGAGAGTCGGAGCGATCACCTCATAGCGTGCGACGAGATCCGCCAGTACCGGCTTCCAGTGGCGCCAGTGGCCCGTGAACCCGTGTAGGAGCACGACTGGCTCACCCACCCCAGCGCGGTACAGCGACGATGAGATCTCGGCCACGGACGGGCAATCCTAGTGCGAACGCGCGACGCGCCGCGCACATCGGCCTCAGCACGGCTCCGTCGCAAGCTTGGTGGTGCAGGCCGCCGGGCGGGGGCGCGTGCGCCAGGCCTGGACGGCAACCACGAGAGCCAGGGCCGCGACCACCGATCCGAGGATCTCGAACGTCAACGCCAAGCCGAGTGGGCTGGCGGCAACGCCGGCGAGCACGGCGGGGATCGATAGCGCAGCGTAGGCGGCGACAAAGAAGGCCGACATCACACCGGCGCGATGGTCGGGCGGGATCTCGGCCGAGAGGGCGCGCAGCGAGCCCAAGAACGCGAGCCCGAAACCCGCTCCGGCGACCACCGAGCCGACGATCAGCGCCGCGGCAGAGTCCTCAGCGGCGGAGACCACAATCAACGCCACGCCGAGGGCAAGCGCCACGGCCCCGGCGGTGGCGGCCAGCCACGCGGCGCGGCGCCCGTAGAGCAGCTGAGCGATCGAGCCGACTCCGGCGAGCAGGAACAGGCTGAGCCCAGTGACCAGATGGTTGCCGGTCGCGAACACGCGACCCGAGAGCGCTGGCCCGAGGGCGAAGAACAGACCGCCGATCGAGTAGGAAGCGATCACGGCCAGCGCCGCGACGA
Organism: uncultured Actinomycetes bacterium; assembly: GCA_963795505.1. GTDB lineage: Bacteria > Actinomycetota > Thermoleophilia > Solirubrobacterales > Solirubrobacteraceae > Palsa-465. Next base: position 140,993 of record CAWCIB010000008.1, on the reverse strand, counting down.
TGAAGGGCTGCCGGACTGACCGCGGGACGTGGGGGCGCTGCGGGGTGAGCCGCAGCCTCGAGCGCGAAACGACCGGTTCCGGCATGAACACCACACCGACAAAGGCGACGGCGAAAAGGAGGAAGACCACAACGTATGGCAACACCCGGGGCGCGGGCAGGAGCTGGACCGCTGCCGAGGAGACGAGCGCTCCGAGCCCGAGTCCAGCGGCACTGACCACGCCGTTCGTGAGGCCAGCACCCTGGGGATCCTGCTTGGGATGGAAATCGAGCAGACCGGCGCTCGCCGTCCCGAGCACGAGTCCGGTCGCGAGGCCCTGAACCGTGCGCGCGGCGAACAGCCACACCACAGAGTCGGCCAGCATGAAGAGCACGGTGGCGGCCAGCAGGGCGGCCAGGGCGATCGCCAGCAGCGGGCGCCTACCGGCGATGTCCGAGGCGCGCCCGGCGATCAGCAGCGCGGCGAGCACCCCGATCGCATAGGCGGCGTAGATCAGGGTCAGGGTCAGAGACGAGAAGCCCCACAGCCTGGCGTAGGTTTCATACAGCGGCGATGGCGTGGCCGAGGCGAACAGCGCCGTGCCGATGATCGCGGCCGAGAGTGCGTATGCGACGGGCTGCGAGAGCGTTCGCCGCGCGGCAGTCGCGCGAGGGGAGCGGATGGTTGCGATGGCGTTCACGGCTTGATGCCTCCTAGTAGGAGTTCAATGATCGAACCACCTCACCACCCTAGCATATGGGTTCAATCAGCGAACCGCTGGCGCGCTAGACTTCGGAATATGCTCGGCAACGACTACCCGGCACAGGACTGCTCGCTGGCCCGCGCGCTGGAGGTGATCGGCGAGCGCTGGACGCTGCTGATCCTCCGCGACGCGTTCTACGGCGTGCGCCGCTTCAACGACTTCCAGGCCCACCTCGACATCCCCAAGGCCGTGCTGTCGGACCGGCTGAGCGGGCCTGGTCAACGACGGGATCCTCGCGCGGCGGCTAGACCCGCGGCACGCAGGGCGCCACATCTACGAACTCGCGCCGGCAGGCCGCGATCTGTGGCCGTCGCTACACGCCTTGCTCGTCTGGGGCGGCCGGCACCAAGCGCCCAACAGCCGCACCTTCAAGCACGCGCAGTGCGGCACGCCGCTCGACGACTACGGCCACTGCAGCCGGTGTGGCCTGATACCCGGACCCGAGGACATCCTCACGGAGCCGCGTGGGCGCCGGCGCAATCTGCGCGACGACCCCGTCGCCCTCGCGTTGCGAGGGCCACACCGTCTGCTCGAGCCGATCGAGACCTAATCCTCAGTGCGATGCGCCGGCGGCGAACGCGTCGACGCCGGTCAGCTCAGCCGACAGCGCCCAAAGCCGGGCCGCCTGATCGGGATCGGTGGCGTACGGGCGGACCCCGTGTCGCGACTCGGGGTCGGTCGCGCGCTCGGCGATGTCGCAGTCCTCGCAGTAGACACCGCCCATCCCGACGAGCTGGGGTGAGGTCGCTGCCCAGACCGACGTGGCGGCGCCCTGTTCGGGCGTTTTGAAGCTGCTGAATGTGACGTTGCCGTCGTCGTCGATCCACCCGGCGGCGACCATCTCCTCCTTCGTCAGGTGCCGCTGCAGGGGCGTGAAGATGCCGCCCGGGTGCACGGAGAACGCCCTCGCGCCGGCGCCGCGCGCCAGCGCATCGAGCTGCACGGCAAACAGCGCATTGGCCGTCTTGGATTGCCCGTAGGCCTCCCACTTGTCGTATCCGTGCTCGAACTGCACGTCGTCCCACCGGATCGGCGAACGGCGATGGCCGATCGAGGACAGTGCTACGACACGAGCATCGCCGTCGCGGGCGATCGCCGGCCACAGCAGGTTCACGAGCACGTAGTGGCCGAGATGGTTGGTGGCGAGCTGTGCCTCCCAACCAGGCCCGACGCGGGTCTCGGGGCAAGCCATGATCCCCGCGTTGTTGATCAGGATCGCAATACCGCGGCCGCTTGCGAGAAACCGCTCGGCGAACGCGCGGACGGACGCCAGCTCCGCGAGGTCGAGCTGATCGACCTCGGCCCGCTCGATCCCCTCGAGCGCGGCGGCCGCGGCGTCCGGCCGGCGGGCGGGAACGACGACATGCGCACCCGCGCCCGCGAGCGCACGCGTCGTCTCGAGCCCGATGCCCGAATAGCCGCCGGTGACGATCGCGAGCCTCCCGGATAGGTCGATCCCCCGCAACACCTCGGCCGCCGTGCTGTTCGCCCCGAACCCCGATCCAATCTTGTGCTGAGAATTCGTTGTTGCGCTCATACCCTCACCGTACAAGTCGGTCATTTCGGGCATCTCGCGACAAAGGCCCCCGCGTCCAGACGTAGCCCCGATGGTCAAGTCCGTCGCGTTTCTGCTCGATAACCAATCCAACGAGCGGGACCGACGCTTTGTCGCGGCTTTATCAACTCAAACAGCTGGTCAAATCAGCGCAATCAGACGGCGCCGACCGACGGCGTGCGCGGCCGCATGCTTCCGCAGTGGAATGTGGGGCGTGGGCTGTCTACGGCTGCCTTGCCCTGTGCCTAGTCGCGTATCTGGTCTACAAGTTTGCGCGCAGCCGGAGTCAGCCGTCAAGCCTCATCGACGGTTGGGGCACGGCGGGTTTCGAGGTGCTGGTGGCACTGATGTGCATCGGACGCGGGCTGACAGTCCGCCGGGGCCGAGCGATTCCGCTGGTCCTCGGCACCGGGCTGCTTCTCTGGTCGCTTGGCGATGTCACGCTCACGATCGAGGGCTCCAATACAGCGCCCCCCTCGGTCGCTGACGCCTTCTACGTAGCGTTCTATCCGGTCACGTATGTCGGCGTGATGCTCCTGCTCCGCCGGCAGGCGAGCCGGTTCAGTCTTGCCACGTGGCTCGACGGCGCGGTCGCCGGGATCGGGGCGGCTGCGCTGTGCGCGGCGTTCGCATTCGCCGACGTGCTTCACACGGCCGGTGGTGGGACGATCGCGGTCGCGACCAACCTCGCCTACCCGGTGGGCGACTCCCTGCTGCTTCTGCTCGTGATCGGCGGCAGCGCGGTGTTGCCCGGAAGAGGAAAGGCCCCCTGGCTGATGCTCGCCGCGGGCTATGCCCTGAACACCGTCGGCGACACGTTCAACCTGTTCGGCTCGGGGATCGGCGCGAGCCACGTGGGTTCGGCTTTCAATGCCGTGGCGTGGCCGACATCGATCCTGCTCGTGTCGGCGTCGGTGTGGCTGCGGTCGAAGCCGACCGAACCGCTGAGGTACGAGCGCGCACCGGGGTTCGTGCTGCCAGGACTTGCGGCACTGTCGGCGCTCGTCATCCTGCTCACCGGATCTCTGGGCCATGTCAACGACACGGCCGTCGCCCTGGCGAGTGCGACGTTGGCCTTGGCGGCTATCCGGGTCACCTTGTCGCTTCGGCGTCTGCGCGTGCTGACGGAGGAGCGCCACGCACAAGCGGTCACAGATCAGCTCACGACCCTGGGCAACCGCCGAGCGATGTTCGATTTGCTCGACGCGCTGCTCGGCGAGCACCGCATCGCCGGCGCTGACGCTCGTGAGTTTACGTTCCTGTTTGTCGACTTGAACCGCTTCAAGGAGGTCAACGACTCATTCGGTCACGTGGTCGGCGACGAGTTGCTGCGCCAGCTCGGTGAGCGGCTCAAGGGATCCCTGCGCGGCTCGGACCTGCTCGTTCGGCTCGGAGGCGATGAGTTCGGCGTCGTGCTACCGGACGCAAACGCCGACTACGGCGCCACGGTCGCGCAACGACTGAGCTCCCAGCTGACGGAACCGTTCGTGCTCGGACATGTGCGGGCGCAGATCGGCGCCAGCATCGGGATCGCGGTCGTTCCGACCGATGCCACCGACGCTCACGACTTGCTTCGCTGCGCCGACCTCGCCATGTATCGCGCCAAGCTCGAGGGGAAGTGCTTTGCGATCTACCAGGAAGAGATCGACGGCCACGGCAACCAGCTCGGTCTGGTCGAGGATCTCCGTATCGCGCTTGAGGAGGGGCAGCTGGAGCTGCACTATCAGCCACAGGTCGATCTGTCGGGCAGACGGGTGACCGCAGTAGAGGCCCTCGTCCGCTGGCACCACCCGCGGCTCGGCTATATACCGCCGCTGGAGTTTCTGCCGCTCGCGGAGCGTGCCGACCTCATGGGCTGCTTGACCGCAACGGTTCTCAACGGGGCGCTTGAGCAATGTGCCGTGTGGCGCACGAAGCATTCCTCGCTCGCGGTGGCCGTGAACATTTCGACCACCAATCTGCTCGATCCCGAGTTCCCCTCGCTCGTCCAACAGCAACTGGAGCGCTATCAACTCGACACCGAGGCGCTCGTGCTCGAGATCACGGAAACGACCGCGATGGCGGACGTACACCGCTGCAAGGATGCGATCCAGCAGTTGCACGACCTGGGCGTGGTCGTCTCGGTCGACGACTTCGGCGCAGGGTTCACCTCGTTGGCGTACCTGTCGAGCCTCGCGGTCTCCGAACTGAAGCTCGACCGCAGCTTTATCACCGGCCTCGCGACCGCGGCCCACACACGCGACCTCGCGCTCGTCAGCTCAACGATCAAGCTCGCGCACGCCCTCGGCCTTCGGGTTGTCGCGGAGGGAGTCGAGGACGAGACCACGCTCGATCTCTTGACCGAGCTCGAGTGCGACCGAGCACAGGGTTACCACATCAGCAAGCCCAAGCCGGCCGCCGAGCTCTCGTTCGAACAGTTTGAAGCGCCTCTGAGCGCTCGAGCTGCCTAGTCAGTCGACTCGCAGCAGCTGATCGGCGACCGCCGCGCCGAGCAGCAGGTCGAGGCGGTGCATAAGCGTCTCCTCGCTCAGAAGGCCATCCGCGTACGCGGCTTGCAAAGTGCTCGCGACCTGTTGGCGCGACCGTTCTGGCCCACGCATGCTCGAAGTCTCCCACTTGCGAGTCCCGCGGCGAGGTCGGATACTTGGACCATGCGAAGAGCAGCAGCGCTCGTCGCTATTTGCGCCCTCGCTGGCGGTGTTATGGCTTTCCGCACCGCTCCGGCGACCCACGCTCGACCGACGCTGACATCTGCCCTCAGCCAGTTTCTCGCCCATTACCCCGGCACGCTTCGCCGGATCCCCCCGCCGATTGCACCTGCGCCCTCTGGCGGCGCGTGCTTCGTCGGCATCCCGACGTGCTCGCTGATTCCTTGCGTCGAGTTCGTCGCAAGCGCTCCTAACCAAGTCCCCCTTGCACCCGTGGGCTGTTCGTCGCCGCGCGGAGAGGGACTACTGCGCTCGCAGCGCGTCGGTTTGCCCTGACCGCCCGCTACGGCACGAGACAGTTGGTGTCCGCCGCGGTCCCTTGGCCCGAGGTCACGGTCGCAGAGCCTCGGCATCCTCCTGCCTGGAGGGTGTAGTTGCCGGCCGGCACGACCAGTGTGTAGCTGCCATCCGCCGGCACCGGTTCGGTTGCCGCTATGTGACCCGCGCTATCGGTGGCCGTGACGGTGTAGGGCTGGCTCGAGCACTGATCGAGTCCCGGGTACGCGCCACCGATGATGTACATGCCGCCTTCGATCCAGCCGTCGCCCGCCGGGACGTTGCTCGGCGGCGCCGGCGTCGCGCAATGAACCACGGCGGAGCCGACCGCCGAATGCGCGGTCGCCGTAGCGGCCAGCAAGCGTGTGGCTTGCACGAGCACGACCCGTAATGACAGCGGACCGATCGCGGTCCCGCTTGGCACGGTCCAGGAGATCTCAAACGCGCCGCCGCGGGAGCCGACGCGGTCCATGCTCAGCGCGGTCCATCCATGCCCGCGAGAGGACTCGAGGATCGCCCGCCCGTGCCGAGCACCATGCACGCGGCCCCTGACCGTGACCTGCTGGCCGATCCTGACGACGCTCGGCAGCGGGGCATTGAGCGCGATCGAGGGCTTGTGCGCGGTCGCGCCCGCGGCGGTGAGCGTTGCGAGCGCGGCCACCAGACCCTTCATGGCAGATATTCGTACGCCAGGGTCGTGAAGAACTCGGCCAGAGTGGGCGCGAGCGCAGCGCGCTCGAAGATCTCGCGCGTCTCATCGGGCCTCCCCCGCTCCCAGATCTCGTCGCCCACGTCGGACCGAATCGCGCCCGTCTCCTCGTCGAGGATCGAACGGACCAGGTCCGCGGTCACGACGCGGCCGTCCTCGAGCTCGACCCCGTGGTGCACCCACTGCCAGAGCTGCGTGCGCGATATCTCCGCGGTTGCCGCGTCCTCCATCAGCGAGTTGATGGCCGCCGCTCCGCGGCCCGTGAGCCAGAACGACACATACTGGAAGCCAACGTTGACGTTGGTGCGCAGCCCAGCCTCGGTCATCGAGCCGGGCGTTGCGGGCAGGTCGAGCAGCTCATCCGCGGTCACCTGCACATCGTCGCGCTGCCGGTCGAGCTGGTTCGGGCGGCCCTCGAGCTCTCGCTCGAAGACCTCGCGCGCTACGGGCACGAGGTCCGGATGCGCGACCCAGGTCCCGTCATAGCCCTGCGAGGCCTCGCGCTCCTTGTCGGCACGAACCCCCTCGATCGCCCGGGCGTTCGCCTCCTCATCGCGACGCGAGGGGATAAGGGCGGCCATCCCCCCCATCGCGTGTGCACCGCGGCGATGGCACGTCGCGGCGAGCAGCTCCGTGTAGGCGCGCATGAACGGGACGGTCATCGTGACCGCGCCGCGGTCGGGCAGGACCATCTCGCGGCTGTCCGGGAAGCACTTGATCGCCGAGAAGATGTAGTCCCAGCGTCCGGCGTTGAGGCCCGCCGAGTGCTCGCGGAGCTCGAACAGGATCTCCTCCATCTCGAAGGCCGCCGGGAGCGTCTCGATCAGCACCGTCGCCTTGATCGTCCCTCGATCGAGCCCCAGCGCCTCCTCCGCATGGCAGAAGACCTCGTTCCACAGGCGGGCCTCGAGGTGGGATTCCATCTTTGGCAGATAGAAGTACAGCCCGGAGCCGGCGCTAAGAAGCCGCTTGGCGCAGTGGAACGCGAACAGGCCGAAGTCAAACAACGCGCCGCTGACCGGTTCGCCCCCGATCAGGAGATGGCGTTCGGGCAGATGCCAGCCGCGCGGGCGTACGAGCAGCGTCGCCGGATTCGGACCTAGCTCGTAGTGGCGCCCGTCGGAGGAGTCGTAGGAGATCGTCCCCTCGATCGCGTCACGAAGGTTGATGTGACCTTCGACCATGTTGTGCCAGGTCGGAGAGTTCGCGTCCTCGAAGTCGGCCATGAAGCCGTCGGCGCCAGAGTTGAGCGCGTTGATCACCATCTTGCGGTCGGTCGGCCCGGTGATCTCGACCCACCGCTGCTGGAGATCGTCGGGTACCGGCTCGACCTTCCAGTCCCCCTCTCGGACGTCCCGGGTGTCGTCCAAGAAGCCGAATGTCTCACCCGCCCGGAGTCGCTCCCGCCGCTCGGCTCGAGCCGCCAGCAGATCGCGTCGCCGCGCTCCGAACTGATGCTCCAACCCGGTCACGAACTCGAGCGCCTCGGGGGTCAGGACCTCGTCGAAGCCTGGCTCGAGCGCTCCTGTCAACTCCGCGTTCGCCATGACCAGCATCCTCGCAGCCTTCGATCCTGATTGGATACCGATCCGATGGCGGACAGAGCAGCGATTGTGACTGGTGGGTCGAGCGGCATCGGGCTCGCGATCGCCCGCATGCTGCTCGCCGAGGGATACGGCGTCACGGTTGCGGCGCGGCGCCCCGACAAGCTCGAGGCGGCGGCGGAGGAGCTCGCGAAGGACGGCGGGGAGGTGCAGCACATCGCGGGCAACACGGGAGACGAGGACGTCGTGCGGCAAATCGTCGAGGCCCATCGGGACCGGTTCGGACGCCTCGACGTGCTGGTCAACAACGCCGGCGTCGGGATCGGCGCGCCGGTCGGCGAGATCCAGACCAAGTTCCTGGACATGCAGCTGAGCGTGAACCTCCGTTCTTACGTTCTTTTCTACCGCGAGTGCTTTGAACTTTTGAAGGCAGCCGGGGCGGAGCACCGCAACGCGCTCGTCGTCAACACCTCGTCAATCGCGGGCAAGTCGGGTCAGGCGTGGCTGTCGGTCTACTCGGCTACCAAGCACGGCGTTCTCGGCTTCACCCAGGCGATGAACAAGGAGCTCAACGGCGAGGGCATCAAGTCATGCGCTCTCTGCCCTGGGTTCGTAGACACCGCGATGACCGACTTCGTGAAGGGCTCGGTGTCCTCCGAGGAAATGATCCAGCCGGAGGACGTCGCCGAGGCGGTCAGGATGCTGCTGGCGCTCTCGCCGTACTGCGTGATCCCCGAGATCGTGTTCCAGCGTCCGGGCGAGTCGCTCTAGGGGACAGCTTCGAGCTCGCGCGCCGTGTCGGCGGCCGCTTGCACCCGCTCGAGGGCGCGCTCGTACTCGTCATAGCGCCGGAACGCGCGCAGCCATGACCAGCCGGGACTGTTACGCAGCTCGTGGCTGCGGTCGGGGTCGCCGGCACGCGCGCGAGCGGCGAGCTTCCGGTGCTCGGCGATCGTGGCGCGGAACTCACCCGCCGGAGCGTCCTCGTACAGCAGGCTCGCCTCGAGGTGCGCACGCAGGACGCGCAGCTCCCGCTCGGTGGCGCGACGCGCCCCTTTGGACCTGGACTCGCGAAACGCAAAGCGGTCCCACGCGCGCGCGAACGAGATCTGGCTCGTCCGGCCACCCGCGCGGTGCGCTGCGAGCATCGGACAAATCCCGCGTCCGTCGCTGTACGCGCCGACGATGATCTCGTTCGAGCTGATGCCTTCGAGCATCGCAATCCGCGTCCTGCGAGGCAGGCACTCAACCGCCTGCCGGAGCTCTTGGATCGTCGCTCGGCGCTGTGTTCGCATAGGGTTCGCCGCGGTTCGCGGCGCGACTCCAATCTAATAACCCCAGTCGAAGCCCACAAGCCATTTCCTTGGGATGAAAGGAACCTTGCAACGATGAAGCTCGGCGTGCATGTCGGCTACTGGGGCCTCGGGATGGGGCCTCAGGACCAGCTCAAGGTTGTGCAGGAAGCCGAGCGCCTCGGGTACGACTCGGTCTGGGCCGCCGAGGCCTACGGCTCTGACGCGGCCACTGTGCTCGCCTGGCTCGCGGGCCAGACCACGACGCTCAAGCTCGGATCGGCGATCTTCCAGATGCCGGGGCGTAGCGCCGCAATGACGGCGATGACGGCGGCGACGATTGACGAGCTCTCCGGCGGGCGGATGGTCCTCGGCATCGGCTCCTCGGGACCGCAGGTCGCCGAGGGCTGGCATGGGCAGCGCTTCGCGCGCCAGCTCCAGCGCACCCGGGAGTACGTGGCAGTCGTGCGCATGGCGCTCTCGCGCGAGCGGGTCGAGTATCACGGCGAAACGCTCGAGCTGCCGCTGCCCGACGGTCCGGGGAAGCCGCTCAAGCTGACGATCGCGCCGATCCAGGAGCGAATCCCGATCTACCTGGCGGCAATCGGCCCGAAGAACACAGCGCTCGCTGGTGAGATCGCCGACGGCTGGATCCCGACGTTCTTCTCTCCGGATCACGTCGGCGATTTGCGCGCGTTGCTGGAGGAAGGGGCGGCGCGCTCAGGACGCTCACTTGAGGGGTTTGACATCGCGCCGAACGTCAACGCGTTCGTCTCCGACGACCTCGAGCTCGCACGCAACATGATGCGGCCGGTGCTCGCGCTCTACATCGGTGGGATGGGCTCGCGCAAGCAGAACTTCTACAACCAGCTCGTGCAGCGTTACGGGTTCGAGGACGCGGCAAGCGAGATCCAGGATCTCTACCTGGACGGCAAGAAGGCCGAGGCTGGGGCCGCGATTCCGGACGAGTTGATCGACCTCGTGTCGCTGTGCGGCCCGCGCGACGCGGTCCGAGACCGTCTCGCCGCGTTCAAGGACGCCGGGGTCGGGACGCTGATGATCACGCCGATGGCGTTCACCGTCGAGGACCGGACCGAGCAGCTGCGGGCGCTGGCGGAGCTGGCGGCCTGAAGGTCTTTCTCGCAACCTTCGGCGACCCAGGGCACGCATTCCCGATCCTCGCGCTCGGCTCGCGGCTTGCCGAACGGGGCCATGACGTCACGGTCGAGACGTGGGAGCGGTGGCGCCCGCACGCCGAGGGGGTCGGACTGCGCTTCGTGGCTGCGCCCGAGTACCCGGTGTTCCCGACGCTCGAGCGGCCGTTGAAGCCCTACGAGGCGGTCGTGAAGGCGACGCCGCGCACGCGTGAGGCGATCGTGGAGACGCAGCCCGATGTGATCGTTCACGACGTGCTCACACTCGCCCCGGCGCTTGCCGGCGAGCTCGAGCGGCTGCCGGTCGCGACGCTCATCCCCCACCTCCACCCTGCGCCCGCACCCGGTCTACCGCCATATGCGCTCGGCGCGCGCCTGCCGCGCACCAGCGTCGGAAAAGCGCTTTGGCGCAGGTTCCAAACGCCGATCGCGCGTGGTCTAGAGCGGGGGCGAGCGGAGCTCAACGAGACGCGCGCGCGGCTTGGCCTCGAGCCACAAACGCGACTCCTCGGCGGGATCAGCAACCAGCTCTGCATTGTCGGCGCCTTCCCGCAGCTCGAGTATCCCCGCCAATGGCCCGACGGTACGCATGTGGTCGGGCCGTTGATGTGGGAGCCCCCGTACCACGACGTCAGGCCACCACCTGGCGACCAGCCGCTGGTCCTCGTCGCGCCGTCGACCGCCCATGATTCTGACCAGCGCCTCCTGCGGGCCGCGCTAGCCGGCTTGGCGCGGGAGCCCGTCCGGGTGCTGGCGGCGACCAATCGCCGCCGCGTCCCCGGCCCGGCGCCGGTCCCGCGCAACGCGCGGGTGGTCGACTGGCTGTCGTACCCGCGGACGATGCCGGGCTGCGCGCTCGTGATCACGCACGCCGGGCACGGGACGTTCGCGCGCGCGCTCGCGTGCGGATGCCCGGTGCTGGCGGTCCCGCACTCGGGCGACATGGCCGAGAATGCCGCGCGCGCCGACTGGGCCGGCGTCGGCGTGCGGCTGCCGTGGCGGTTTCTGACCCCGACGACGCTACGGCTAGCGGTCCGGCGGGCGCTGGCGGACCGATCGCTGGCAGCGCGGGCGGGCGAGCTTCAGCGCTGGGCGGAGCGCAACGACTGCGCGACGCGCGCCGCCGAGCTGGTTGAGCGGCTCGCTACTGAGACTCGCCGCCGCGCGCCCGCACGTACTCGATGAGCTCCGGATCGCTGCCCTCAACCCGCTCCATCCGCTCGCCGCTGCAGCTGCACAGATCGATCACCGCGTGCCGGTCGTCGAGTTCGACCGCCCGCCAGGTCGCGCCATTGATCTCCCAGTCCTCCAGGTGCTCGACGGTGACGGAGTTCATTGCGGCGCGGCGACAGCCGGATGCGCCCGCGCCCAGTCCACGATCTCCCGGGAGCCCTGAATGACGGTTCCCTCGGCGGTGACCAGCGCAGGAACCCACCTGTTGCCCGTCAGCTCCTCGACCTCGCGTCGGCCCTTGGTGTCGTTGAGCGCGTTCGGCAGCACCGCCCAGCCGTAGGCCTTGACGACCTCGGGGTCGTGCCCGGCGTCCTTGAGTGCGTGGTATGCGTTGCCACACGGATGCCCTCCCGCACGAGGTGCCGGCTTGAACGTGCCCCAGCAGACGTAGAGCTTCATGGCTTTCTCACTCTATCCCGGTAGCTCTGGGGGTGGGACTCGAACCCACAACATCTCGGTTAACAGCCGAGCACTCTGCCAATTGAGTTACCCCAGATTACGGTGTATTGATACTTTGATTTCTGGTGCGCTCGCTACGCGGCCGCGGCACGCATCAACTCTAGCGGCAACATCGTGACCCTATTCTCGACCTCCGCGTGGCAGTTTGCGCATAGCAACACGCATTTGCTCGCCTCCAGACGCAAGGTATCGATTGCGTAGGCGACGCCCCGGGCGCTGAGCGGCATCCACTTGCTCTGCGGGTCGAGGTGGTGAAACTCGAGCGCTGCGACGCAGCGGTTGTACCCACAGATACGACAGCAGCCACCAGCTTCAGCGACGTCGACGGATCCTTGCCGAAGCGCCGACCGATCTCCTGGACGCTCACCCCTCGCGCCAACAGGAACTCCAAAGACTGCTTCTCCATGTCCGGCCCTTTCTCTTACGTGACCGAACACATGTTCCCACTCGAACCGGCGGAAAAGGGCCGCTCAGAGGCCAAAGCCGGCAATTGGCACTCCTTCGTTACACAACCCCTTCGAGCCGCCCCACGACGCTGTAGATCCGCTCGAGCACCTGCTCGCGCTCATGGGCGAGGGCGGCGACGTCCCTTCCGCCCTGGACGCGGGCGCGGCGAATCGCGCGGTCGAGCTGGTCGCGCTCGAGCAGCAACCGGGCATGCTCGAGGCGCGCCTCGGTCACGTCGGGCATCCGGCCCGCGCGCGCGACCAGATCGGCGATCACGCGCGCCAGCTCCTCGTCATCCGACGGCAGCTCGGCGAGCGGTGTGTTGGTGCGCGGCGCGATCTGACGGGCCGCGCGGCGGAGCGTCTCGCTCCGTAGCAGCTCGTCGATGTCGATCTCCGCCAGCGCGGCGCGCCCCGCCTCCGGCAACGCGATGCAGAGGGTGAGAAACGTCCGCTCGGCCCGCGGCACGGGATCGGATGGCCTCCGTGCTGCCGCCGCCGCCGCCGGCGAGGCCGCGGCCGATGCCGCCGGCGCAGCTGGCCGCTCAAGCAAAGACGCGAGCCGCCCTTCAGAGAGCTCGAGGCGGCCCGCCACGCGTCGCAGGAGGTCCTCGCGCAACACGCTCGCCGGAACCTCCGCCAGCACCGGTCGGAGCTCATCCACCGCGCGGTCGCGCCCTTCAGCGCTCGACCCCTCCGCCCGCCTGAGTATCCGGTCGACCTGGAACACCGCGAACGGCACCGATGACTCGACGCGCGAGCGCATCGCATCACCGCCGTCTCGCTGTACGAGCTCGGCAGGATCACTGCCCTCGGGCAGCGCTACAACGCGTAACTCGAGTCCTTTGCCCGAGGCGAGCCGAGCGGCGCGGATCATCGCGTCCTGCCCGGCGCTATCCGAATCGAGACATAGCTCCAGCACGCGCGCGACCCGGGCGAGCTCGCGCACCTGCTCCTCGGTCAGCGAGGTCCCCATGATCCCGACCGAGTTTGCGATCCCGGCTTGGTGCAGCGCGAGCACGTCCGTGTAGCCCTCGACCAGGATGACCCGTCCGGCGCGCGACGAGGCCGAGCGCGCCCGGTCGATCCCATAGAGCACCTCGCGCTTGTGGTAGAGCTCGCCGTCGGGGCTGTTGAGGTACTTCGGCTGCTGGCTCTCGCGCATCGCGCGGGCGCCGAAGCCCAGCACGCGACCGCGCGCGTCGGCGGCCGGGAACATGATCCGGCCCCGGAAGCGGTCGTACACACGGCCCGGCCTTTCTCGAGACCGCTGGGCAAGGCCGGCCGCCAGCAGCTCGTCCTCGCTGAACCCCGCTGATCGGGTGGCCCGCAGAATGCGGTCCCAGGCGCTCGGCGCGTAGCCGACCTGGAAGTCGCGCAGGACCTCCTCCTCGAGACCGCGGCCGGCCAGATAGGCGCGCGCGTCGGCGGCCTCGTCCGCCTCCCACAGATAGCGCGCGTAATAGGTCGCGGCGCGCCCGAGCAGTCCGGACAGGCGCTCGCGCCGCGAGCGCCGGGCGGCCGCCTGCGGATCCTCGGCGACCGTCTCGAGTTGAACCCCGAAGCGATCGGCGAGCGCCTCCAGCGCCCGGGTGAAGTCGAGTCCCTCGGTCTCCATCACGAACTTGAACGGGTCGCCCGACGCCTGACAGCCAAAGCAGTGGTAGAGCTTCTCGTCTGGGCTGACGTGGAACGACCCGGTGCGCTCGTCGTGGAACGGGCAGCTCCCGAAGTAGCTGTTTACGCCCGCGCGCCGAAGCTCGGTGCGCTTGGAGACGAGTGCGACCATGTCGACCGCGTCGCGGACGCGATCGCGAGAATCGTCGGTGTATCGGCTCATGAGGCGAACGCGGTCGGAACGCTGAGCTCCTCGAACGCGCGGATGCAGAAGCGATCGGTCATGCCCGCGAGATAGTCGGTCACGCGGCGCGCGACGTCGCCAGTCGGAATCGACACCGGGATCTCGTCCGGCGCCGCGCAGTAGTGGTCGAACAGCGAGCGCACGACGACCTCGATCTTCGCGTGCTCGGCGCGCGCCTGCGTGGCGAGATAGACGCGATCGAACATGAACTCGCGCAGCTCCGCCATCGCGGCGGCAGCCTGGTCAGATTGCACGATCGCACCGGCCCGCTCCGATTGCTCGACCAGGTCGTGCACCAGGCTGTCGATCCGTCGCGGCCCCGAATCGCCGAGCACCGCGATCGCTTCCTGCGGCAACTCGTCTACTGCGACCACCCCGGCACGCAGCGCGTCGTCGATGTCGTGGTTGATGTAGGTGAAGCGGTCCGCGAACCGCACGATGTGGCCCTCGAGCGTGCTCGGCGGATCCGCGTGCCACGAGTGCGCTCGGATCCCGTCTCGCACCGGGGTAGTCAGGTTGAGCCCGCGGCCGTCGCGCTCCAACACCTCTACGACTCGCAGCGAGTGCTCGTTGTGCCGAAACGAGGCTCCGAAGCGCTCTTTCAGGCACCGATCGAGCGCCTCCTCGCCGATGTGACCGAACGGGGGGTGTCCGAGGTCGTGGCCGAGCCCGATCGCCTCGGTGAGATCCTCGTTGAGCCGCAGCGCCCGAGCGATCGTCCGCGAGACCTGCGTGACCTCGAGCGTGTGGGTGAGCCGTGTGCGGTAGTGGTCGCCGGTCGGGGCGACGAATACCTGGGTCTTGTGCTTCAGGCGCCGAAACGCCTTCGAATGGACGATCCGGTCGCGGTCTCGCTGAAACGGCGTCCGCAGTCCGCAGCCCGGCTCATCCTGCTCGCGGTCGGCCGGATAGGAGCGCGTGGCGAGCGGCGAGAGATCGCGCTCCTCGCGCTCCCGGATCCGCTGCGCGAACGAATCCGCGACCGCACCGCTCGGATGCTCGTAGGTCGCTTGAAGCGTCGACTCGCTCACGGAGTCGATTCTGACAGCGACGCCGGACGGGGACGGCGCCAGTCAGGCGGCCCGGGCGCGCAAATCAGAACCTGTTACCGGTCGTAGCCGCACGTGGGCGTGATGCTCGGAGGTGTCGGAGATCGCCCGCTCGACCTGGCGCAGCGCACGCTCCGACGCCGCCGGTGCGTCAGACAGCGGCGCTCCGAGCGCGGCCACGAGGAATTCGTAGGCCTCTCGATCGAGCACGAACGCATCGTCCGCGCACGCGCCGCACACGACTCCCCCCGCGGCAGCCGAGAAGCCTTCGAGGCCCGACCCGCGCTTCGCACCCTGCACACGCGCCGAGTTGCGGGACGATCCCGGCGGCCAGCAGCAGCTTGAGCCGGAACGCCAGGGCGTTGGCGGGGTTCGCGTAGCGCGGATCGCCACTCAGCAGAGCGAGCTCGCTCACGAGCAGCTGGAACACCTCCGGGTGGGGCTCGGACGTCTCGAACAGGCGCGAGAGCGCGTCGCAGGCGCGCGCGGCGGCATCGAGTGTCTCCGCGTGCTCGCGCAGCGGCCCGAAGGTGGCGATCGTGTCGGCGCTCGTGACCGTGAGCAGCTCGCTGCGTCCTTCGTGGAGGCCGACTCGTACGTGGAAGAACGGCTCGAGCCGCGCGCCGAACCGGCTGCGCGAGCGTCGCACGCCCTTGGCGATCGCGCTCACCCGCCCCCGCCGCGGCGTGTAGAGGTGCAGGATGCGGTCCGCCTCGCCGTAGCGGATCGAGCGCAGCACGACGGCGTCGGTCTTCAGCGGGCCGGCCATCGCCGAATCCATCCTCGAAGAGGCACTACGCTTTCTGAAGTACCAATGCGCGTAAAGATGTACACAACCGACCACTGCTCGCTCTGCACGAGCGCCAAGGCGCTGCTCGAGCGACGCGGGATCTCCTATGAGGAGATCAATCTGGCAAAGGACCCGGACGGTCGCGCGAAGCTTGCGCAGAGCACCGGGATGATCACGTTTCCGCAGATCGTGATCGACGAGCGGCCGATCGGTGGGTTCCGCGAGCTGCTGGCGGCCGACCAGCAGGGCTTGCTGTCGGACCTGGCGGCCTAGGCGCAGGCGCGGCCCGGGCCTAGGCGCGGCCCGCCGGGACGGGCCGCGCCCTCGAGCGCCTCAGTGGAGGAGCTGAAGCGTGTTCGACGCGGGCCCGCTGCCGATGTCGTCGACAAAGTAGAGCCCGCCGGCGTGCGGGGCGATCGCAGCTCCGAACAGGTCACCGGCTCCGTTCATCGACGAGCGTCTTGGTTGCGACCTGGTGGCCCGCCGGGCTCGTCTCGACAGCATTGCCGTCGGCGCCGTTGAGCGTCACGATGTCGCCACCTGGTGCG
The DNA here is from genome assembly GCA_963795505.1 of uncultured Actinomycetes bacterium. Lineage (GTDB taxonomy): Bacteria > Actinomycetota > Thermoleophilia > Solirubrobacterales > Solirubrobacteraceae > Palsa-465. Next base: position 124,627 of record CAWCIB010000008.1, on the reverse strand, counting down.
ATGGCAAGTCCGAGCGGGTCGTTTAGCGCTCCGCCGGACGAAACGGTGTCGCCACCGCCACCCGCGATGCTCGTGCGGGTCATCGCACTGGGGATCGCTCCGATTCGGCTCTTGGCCGAGTCAGCGACATACAGCGTTCCGTTCGGACCGAGCCCCACTCCAGTCGGGCCGACGATCAGCGCGCTGGGGTCGGTGTGCTCGCTGAAGCCGGTCGCGATCACCTGGTTCGAGGTCACGGAGACGTGGCCGTTCGAGGTTGACAGCACGATCCTGACGACCGTGCCCTTCTTGACGGTCTTGCCGCCGGCCGCGACCGTTCCGTTCAGCACATTGGTCACGAACAGCACCGCGCTCGACCCGCGATCGACAGCGGTCAGATCCCACGGCCCGTTGATGTCCCCGCCCTTGATGGTCATGACCACGTGTCCCATGGCGTTGAGGATCGTCAACGCGCCCGCGCGGGCGGCAGACGAGGAGCCGCCTGGCGCCGGCAGGCTGCCGACGATCACGTAGCCGGAGCGGAGCACGGCGAGCGCAGTCGTCAGACCGACGGCCTTTGTCGACGTCGGCCGCGGGACGACGGCAAAGACGCTGACCTTTCCGCTCGGTGATACCTCGAGCGATACTCGCCCCAGTTCCCTGCTGATTGGCGGAGTCGTTGAAGTTCGAGACGAGTACGTCGTTCTTGACGAGCTTGCCGGTGCTGTGCCGGACTACGGCTACGCCGTAGGGGTTCTGATCGCCCATCGCGGGCCCGCTTGCGGGCACGGTCGTATTCAGCGTGCTGACCGTCTGGAAACGGTCGAGATATGGCCGCGCAGAGGCGGCGGAGGGGGCGACGGCCGTGATGCCGACCACGGCGGCCGCTAACGCAATAGTTCGCATATAGAAGACGACGCCATGCGGTCGTGATCCTTCCCCGCCGGATCTAGGCGAAAGGCCCGCTGGGCACGAACGGCCGTAGCGGCCCGGGCTCGCCCCGGACGCAGAGCGCTCCGGTCGCGCCGAGCCGCAGGCCGGCTTTCACCGCTACGGCGATCGCCCAATCCTGGGCTCCCGTGACCCACCGCAGCAGCGAACGCTCGCTGTCGCCCGCGATCGCGAGCGCGTTCCACAACAGGCTCGTGGCCGCCTCGTCGTCGCGCGCCACGAGCAGCCAAACCCCGTGAGTCGGGTGGGCGAGGGCGAAGCCGCGGTCGCCCATGCGCAGCAGCTGGCCCTCCTGGTTCAGGGCCAGGTGCAGCTCGTCGGTGTGGGGCGCGCCGCGAACTTCGCGCGAGATCTCCGCGAGCGCCTCGAGGTCGGCGTGATCGCCTGCGCGCACCGCTCGATCGGGCTTTGGCAGCCGCTTGCGATCTAGCGGTCCGCTGGCTTCGAACGTGGGCAGCAGAGTGAAGCCCGCGCCCGCATACAGGCGCAGGGCACGGGAGTCGTTCGAGGAGACGATCAGCCCGGCGTCGGCACCAGCCTGGTAGCCGAGCACGCGCTCGAGCAGCGCGTGCCCCGCACCGTTGCTCTGATCCACCGGGGCGACAGCGAGCAGCGAAAGACACCAGAGGCGCTCGCGCACCATCGCCTGGGCGACGCCGAGGATCCGTCCATCCCGCTCGGCGACGAAGGCGCCGTCGGCGTCCGTGTGCAACAGGTGCTCGAGGCGCTCGTAAAAGCGCGTCGCGGCGAGCTCGTTCGTGATGTCCATCTCGAACGATGCGGCCGCGACATTCCCGGCCTCCCGTACGTCCGCCGCAACCATCGGCCGGATGCGCAGTTCAGCCTCCAAGCCGGGGCCGCCGCTGGCAGCGCTCGCACACGTAGGTACCGCGGCCGGCGGCCAGGATCTTGCGCACCGTCGCTCCACACCGAGGACACGGCTCGCCCGCGCGCCGATGGATCAGGAAGCGGTCCTGGAACGACCCCTTAGCGCCGTCGATGTGGCGGAAGTCATCGATCGAGGCTCCCTTGGCATCGATCCCTGCCCGCAATGACGCTTCGATCCCATCGACGAGACGGCTGACCTGGGCCTTTGTGAGACGTCCCGTCGGCCTGAGCGGATGGATCCCGGCACGAAAAAGAGCCTCGTCGGCATAGATGTTTCCCACCCCAGCGATGCGACGCTGGTCGAGCACGAACGCCTTGATCGGCGCACGGCGCCCGCGGGTGAGGGCAAATAGATGCTCGGTCGTGAATTCGGGCCTCAGCGGCTCCACACCGAGCCGCTGAGAGAGGTAATCGTCGCGTACGTCCGCCCCGTGTACGAGGTGTCCGGTTCCAAACCGGCGTGGGTCGGAATAGACCAGCCGGTGGCCGCGATCGAGCGCGAACCGCACGCGCGCGTGCGCGCGGCTCGCCGACCGGGTCGGCGAGCAGCGCGCCTGTCATCCGAAGATGCATCAGCAGATGGCGGTCGCCAGAGAGGTCCCAGACGAGGTACTTGCCCGCGCGAGAGAGCCGCTCGACAACGGCCCCTTGAAGCTCTCGCTGCACGCGTGCCGCGGAGTCGGGCGCCGCCCAGCGAGCGTCGAGAATCTCGACCCGCGTGAGCGTCCGTCCCTCGACGAACGGCGCGAGCTGGCGCCGGATGGTCTCGACTTCTGGAAGCTCGGGCATGGCGAGCTTACGATGATGGCAGGGCTATTCGGAGCGCTTGATCTGCGCGCGCGGGTGCGCGTCGAAGTACACGTCGCGCACTCGATCCGCCGACAGATGCGTGTAGATCTGCGTAGTCCCGATGTCGGCGTGGCCGAGCATCTCCTGCAGCGATCGCAGGTCGCAGCCGCCGGCCAGCAGGTGGGTCGCGAACGTGTGCCTGAGCGTGTGGGGACTCATCCGCTGTTCCAGCCCGGCGCTACGGGCGTGGCGCTGCACGATCTTGTATAGGCCCTGGCGCGACAACCCGCCGCCGCGCAGGTTGACGAACACGCGCGGCTCCTCGCGCAGGCCGACGAGCTTAGGACGCGCGCGGTCCAGATAGGCTCGCAGGGCCTCGATCGCCTTTGACCCGATCGGCACGATCCGCTCCTTCGCCCCCTTGCCGCGGGTGCGAACGATTCCGGCCTCGAGGTCGACCTGACCGAGCTCGAGCGAGATCGCCTCCGACGCTCGCAGTCCGCAGGCATACATCGTCTCGAGCAATGCGCGGTCGCGCAGCGCAGAAGGCTCGGTGCCGCTCGGCTGGGACAGGAGCGCCTGGACTTCATCGCGCGTCAGCACCTGTGGAAGCCGGGCCTTGGGGCGCGGGGCCCGCAGCTCGGCCGTGGGATCGGCGGTCAGGGTGCCCTCGCGCCGCAGATGGCGATAGAACGAGCGCAGGCAGGCGATCTTGCGCTGAAGCGTCGCGGGAGCGACCGCGGCCCGCTCGCCCCGGCCCGTGGCGAGCTCGGATACGAATGCGCGCAGGTCGCCGGTCGATACCTCGAGCGGGTCCAAGCCGCGCTCGCGCAGGAACTGCCCGAACTGCTGCAGGTCGGAGCGGTAGGCCTCGAGCGTGTTGCGCGAGAGGCCCCGTTCGAGCTCGAGGTAGGCGAGAAAGTCGAGCGTGAGCTCTGTGAGATGGCGGTCCGGCTCCGTACCTGGGAGGTTCGTCGCGGTGGCCATAACGCCGTAGTTCGGCAGCCACCGTGCGAGTCCTTCAGTCCTCCGCCCGCGATACTGCACTGAAATGGCTGGGCAGTTTCGATCGCTCTACACCCACGGCTTCGCGCGCGTCGCGGCCGCGGTTCCCCATGTGCGGGTCGCGGAGCCGGCGTTCAATGCGCAGCGCACGATTGCGCTTGCCGAGCGTGCCGCTGAGGTAGGCGCGGCGCTCGTCGTGTTCCCCGAGCTCGGCATTTCCTCCTACACGAACGACGATCTGTTCCATCAGGACGCGCTGCTGGACGGCGTGCTAGCCGCGCTCGAGAGCGTCGTCGCGCGCACCGCGTCGCTCGAGCCGCTGATCGTCGTGGGCGCGCCGCTGCGGCTCGAGCACGGCCTGTTCAACACGGCCGTGGTGATCCATCGCGGTCGCGTGCTCGGAGTGGTGCCGAAGAGCTATCTCCCCGAGTACCGCGAGTACTACGAGAAGCGCCAGTTCCGGGCCGCCCGCGACGCGGTCGCCACGCAACTCGACATCCTCGGCCAGCAGGCGTTATTCGGCCCGGATCTCCTGTTCGCCGCCACGGACCTCCCTGGTTTTGTCGTCCACGTTGAGATCTGCGAAGACTTCTGGGTGCCGATTCCGCCAAGCACATACGGCGCGCTCGCCGGCGCGACGGTGCTCGCCAATCTTTCGGCGAGCAACATCACCGTGGGCAAGGCTGACTACCGCCGACTGCTGGGCGCCTCCCAGTCTGCCCGTGCGATCGCGGGCTACATCTACACCGCGGCCGGAATGGGCGAGTCGACGACCGATCTCGCCTGGGACGGGCAGGCGGCGATCTTCGAGAACGGCGAGATGCTGGCCCAGGCAGAGCGCTTTGCGGACGACGAGGAGCTGATCACGGCAGACCTTGACCTCGACCGCATCGCATCGGATCGAGCAAGCCTCTCGAGCTACGGCGACTCGATCCACGACCACCGTGAACGCGTAGCGAGCTTTCGCCGCGTCGCCTTCGAGCTGGGCGACAGGAATGCGGTCACGCTGGCGCGCCGGATCGAGCGCTTCCCTTACGTGCCAGCCGATCCGGCCTCGCGCTTCGAGCGCTGCGAGGAGGTCTACAACATCCAGGTGCGCGGGTTGGAGACGCGCCTGCGCGCGACCGGAATCGAGCGCGTCGTGATCGGGGTCTCTGGCGGCCTCGACTCGACCCACGCCCTGATCGTGTGCGCACGAGCGCTCGACCGCCTCGGGCTGCCGCGCTCGAACGTGCTCGCCTACACGATGCCCGGCTTCGCGACCTCCGACCACACGCTCGCCAACGCGCGGCGCCTGATGGAGGCGCTCGGCGTGAGCGCGAACGAGATCGACATCAGGCCGTCCGCAACCCAGATGCTGAAGGATCTGGAGCACCCGGCGGCCAGCGGCGAGCCTCACTACGACCTGACCTACGAGAACGTCCAAGCGGGCGAGCGCACCTCGCACCTCTTCCGACTGGCCAACCACCATGGGGCGCTGGTCGTCGGCACGGGCGATCTGTCCGAACTCGCCCTCGGCTGGAGCACCTACGGGGTCGGCGATCAGATGTCCCATTACAACGTCAACGCGTCGGTGCCCAAGACGCTGGTCCAGTTCATCCTCCGGTGGGCGATCGACACCGAGCAGTTCTCCACAGACGCGAGCGCGGTGCTGCAGTCGGTGCTCGATACAGAGATCTCGCCCGAGCTGGTGCCGCACGAGGACCCGGACGCGAACGTACCCGGCCAACGCTCCGAGGACATCGTCGGCCCCTACGAGCTCCAGGACTTCTTCCTCTACTACGTCGTCCGCTTCGGCTACCGCCCGAGCAAGGTCGCGTTCATCGCACACCATGCTTGGTCGGAGCGTAAGCGCGGTTCCTGGCCGGACCTGATCCCGCCCGAGCGCCGCAACGAGTATTCGCTGGCGGAGATCAAGCGATGGCTCGAGGTGTTCCTCGAGCGTTTCTTCCACACCAGCCAGTTCAAGCGCTCGGCGATCCCGAACGCGCCCAAGGTCGGCTCGGGTGGGTCGCTGTCACCGCGCGGCGATTGGCGCGCCCCGAGCGACTCGACCGCGGCGACCTGGCTCGAGGAGCTTCGCGCGCGCATCCCCGACGAGTACTAGACCCTGCTTTTCGGGTAGAACGCCCCTAGCCACGCGACTTGGCGTGGGTAACTCGAAGAAAGGGAGTTGCTATGTCGTTCGGCGATCAGGGCGAAGAGCAGCAGCAGGGCGGAGGCGGCGGCGAAGGCGGCGGCTCCGGCGACGAGCACGAGCAGGAGCAGGGCGGAGGCGGCGGCGAAGGCGGCGGCTTCGGCGACGAGCAGGAGCAGGGCGGAGGCGGCGGCGGTGGCGAGTCCGGCGGTGAGTCCGGCGGCTCCGATCAGGAGGAAGGGTCCTAGCGCGCCGCTAGCCAGAGCAAGGCGATCAGCGACTTCGAGTCCTCACAGGCCTCGATCGCATCGTCGAGCTCGCTAAGCGGCCAGGGCACGATCTCAATGCGTTCGTGCTCATCTGCTTCAGCATCGGGCGCGTCTGAAAGCTCCGTCGCGAGATAGAGCCAGACGCGCTCGTCGCTGAACCCCGGGCTGGTGTAGAACGCCGACAGCTCGCGCCAGCGCGCAGCCTGCTTGCCGATCTCCTCGGCCAACTCGCGCTTGGCGGTCTCGAGCGGCGGCTCACCCGGAACGTCGAGCTTGCCCGCCGGGATCTCGAGCGACGCGTCTTGGCCGACGACCTCGCGTGGCTGTCGCGTCAGCCACACGTGCCGCTCGTCGATCGCCAGGATTCCGACCGCACCCGGGTGAGCCACCTTCTCGCGGGTGACCTCGTCACCGTCGTCGTGGCGGTAGCGCTCGACGGATACGGTCGCGATCTTGCCCTCGAACTTGATCTCGCCGCCGAGTGGCTCAAAACCCACGGCCGGCCTCCTCGATCAAGGTGATCGCGACCTCGAAGCAGCCCTCGAGCGAGTCGACCGAGATGCGCTCGTCGGGCTGGTGGTTGCGCTCTGTCCCGTCGGCGAGGTTGACGCACGCAAACCCCGACGCGTTCAGCGAGTTGGCGTCGGATGCTCCGCCGGTCACGATGTGTCTTGGTTCGTATCCGCATGCGCTGAGCGCCCGCTCGGCGAGTTGGATCTCGGGCGCTCGCGGCCGCGTCCGATAGCCGTCGAACATCCGCTCGACGGTCAGGTCGAGGTCGCATTCGGATGCGTTGGCGGCGTCCTGGAGGTGATCGACCATGTCGGACAGCGCAGCCTGAAGCTTTGCCTCGTCGAGGCTGCGCGCTTCCGCCGCCAGGATGCAGCGCTCGGGAACCACGTTGATCGCGGTGCCTCCCTCGATCGTGCCCACGTTGGCGGTGGTCTCTTCGTCGAGCCGGCCCAGGCGCATGGCGGCGATCGCGCGCGCGGCGGCGGCGATCGCGCTGCGGCCGGCTTCGGGGCGCAGCCCAGCGTGCGCCGAGCGGCCGCGCAGCTCGGCGATCACTCGCTGGTGACTGGGCGATGCGAGCACGATCTCCCCGATCGGCGACGCGTGGTCGAACACATAGCCGGCGCGACTGCGTAGCGCGCTCGCGTCGAACTCCTTCGACCCCAGGAGTGAGACCTCCTCACAAACGGTGAACAGGAGCTCAACGCCGATGGGCGGGCGCTCTGGTGCGGCGGTCAGCCGGCGCGCGAGCTCGATCAGGATCGCGACCGCCGACTTGTTGTCGGCGCCGAGGATCCCGTCGTTGGCGTTCTCCCACCCCCCGTCGACGAGCACCGGCTCCACCGGTGCTGCCAGCGGGACCGTGTCGAGGTGGGCGCAGAGCAGCACGCTCTCGTCCGACGCGCCCGGGATCCGCGTTAACAGATTGCCGGCGTCCGATCCCACCCGCGGTCCGGCGCCGTCCTCCTGGAGCTCGAGCCCCAGCGCGCTCAGCTCGCGCACGACCCAGTCGGCGCATGGCCGCTCGCGGCCCGACGGGCTCTCGATCCGGCAGAGCGCCTGGAAGGTCTCGTGCAGCCGCTCGCGCTCGCCGGCGGTCGCGCGCCTCACGACGCGGTCGGTGCGGCCTCGCCCTCCGCTGGCGCGCGGTGGGCGTGCGCAAGCGCCGCGCCGACAAACTCCCGGAACAACGGCGCGGGCCGGTCGGGGCGCGACTTGAACTCGGGGTGGTATTGCGAAGCGACGTAAAACGGATGCTCGTCTCGACCCAGCTCGATCGCCTCGACCAGCCGCTCGTCCGGCGAGGTTCCAGAGCAGACCAGCCCGACCGACTCGAGCTTGCGGCGCAGATGGTTGTTGACCTCGTAGCGGTGCCGGTGGCGTTCGTAGACGACCGGTTCCTCGTAGAGCTCGCGGATCAGAGTGCCGTCGTGGAGCTTGACCGGGTCCGCGCCGAGCCGCATCGTGCCGCCCAGGTCGGCAAGCTCCTTCTGCTCTGGCAGCAGGTCGATCACGGGAAATGGCGTCTCGAGATCCATCTCGGTCGAGTTGGCGCCCTCCATCCCCGCGACGTTGCGCGCGAACTCGCTGACGGCCACGTGCATACCGAGACAGATGCCGAGGTATGGCGTCTGGCGCTCCCGCGCGATCTGGGCGGCGCGGATCTTTCCCTCCCAGCCACGGCCGCCGAACCCGCCCGGGATCAGGATGCCGTCCACACGCTCGAGCCGGGCCGTCACCTCCGGCCCCGAGACGGTCTCCGAGTCGACCCATTCGACCTCGACCTTGCAGTCGTGATGCACGCCCGCGTGGCGAAGCGCCTCCACGACGGAAAGGTAGGCATCCTCGAGCTTGACGTACTTGCCGACGAGCGCGATCCGCACCTTCTGGGTCGCGCCGGCGGCGCGCTCAGTGATCGTCTGCCAGCCGGCCAGGTCGGGCGCGGGCGCCTCGAGCCCGAAGTGCTCGGACACGATGTAGTCATCAACGCCCTCGCCACGGAAGACGATTGGGACTTGATAGATGTCGGGAACGTCGCGCGCCGAGACGACGGCCTCGACCGGCAGGCTCGCGAACAGGGCGATCTTGCGACGGATCTCGGTGGACAGCGGCGACTCCGAGCGGCAGACGACCATGTCGGGCGCGATACCGATACGACGCAGCTCATTGACCGAGTGCTGGGTCGGCTTGGTCTTGAGCTCCCCGGCGTGCCCGATGTACGGCACAAGCGTGAGGTGGATGAACATGCAGCGCCGGCGCCCGACATCCACGGGAAACTGCCGGATCGCCTCGAGGAACGGAAGCGACTCGATGTCGCCCACGGTGCCCCCGATCTCGGTGATCACGAAGTCGACCTCGCTCGAGTCGGCCATCAGCTTGATCCGCTGCTTGATCTCGTCGGTGATGTGCGGCACGACCTGCACGGTCGCGCCGAGATAGTCGCCGCGCCGCTCGCGCCGGATGACCGTGTTGTAGATCCCGCCGGCGGTCACGTTCGAGGCCCGGCTCGTGTTCGCGTCGGTGAAGCGCTCGTAGTGGCCGAGGTCGAGGTCGGTCTCGGCGCCGTCCTCTGTCACGAACACCTCGCCGTGCTGGTAGGGCGACATCGTGCCCGGGTCGACGTTGATGTACGGGTCGAACTTCTGAAGCTGGACCTGGAACCCGCGCGCCACGAGCAACCGCCCGATCGACGCCGCGGCGATCCCCTTCCCCAGCGAGGACACGACCCCGCCGGTGATGAAGATGTAGCGCGTCTCGGCGTGGGCCATCTCGAACCGAGCTTAGCGTCCTGCCCGGACGGTTTCAGGCTGCGCGCAAGAGCGCCCGCGCGTGCTGGCTGGCGGCCCGATCGCCGTCCGAGGCGCCGAGCATCCGGACGAGCTCGGAGACGACCTGGTCGCCGCCGAGCGCCTCGACTGTCGTCGTTCCCGCGTCCTTCTCGATCCGGAAGTGGCGTTCGCCGAGCGATGCGATCTGGGGCAGGTGGGTGATGCAGACGATCTGGCGACGAGCCGCGAGCTCGCGCAGGTGCTCGCCCACGGCGCGGGCGGTGTGGCCGCCGACGCCGGCGTCGATCTCGTCGAACACGAGCACGGGCTGGTCTGCGACCTTGGAACGCCGACCGGCATGGGCGGCACTGAGGAGCGCGAGCATGATCCGCGAAAGCTCGCCCCCGGAGGCGACGTCGCGGAGCGGCCCGGCGGGAATGCCGGGGTTGGTCGAGATCGCGAACTCGACCGCATCCGCGCCGCGGGGGCCCGGCCCCTCCTCACGCAGAGAGATCCGAACCTCGAAACGGGCATCCTGCATCGCGAGCGCTGAGAGCCGCTCCCGAACCGCCTTGGCGAGCGACCGCGACTCACTGCGCCGCCGGCTGGAAAGCTCGCCCGCGAGTCCGCCGAGCTCGAGCTCCGCTTCGGCCAGCTCGCGCTCGGCGCCCTCGAGCGCGACCGCCGCGCCCGCGAGCTCGGCGGCCCGAGCTCGGCAGCGCGCGGCGTGCTCCAGAACCTCAGCTATCGATCCGCCGTGCTTTCGCTTCAAGGACGTGAACAGCGCGAGTCGTTCCTCGATCTCATCCAACCGTCCGGGGGCGCCGTCGTCGAGTGAGACCGTGTAGCGGCGCAGCTCGCCCGCGAGGTCATCGACCTCGTAGCGCGACGCCTCGAGCCGCGCCGACAGCTTCGCCAGGACCGGGTCGATTGCGACGCCGGGCTCGAGCCCGCGGGCGGCGCCGGCCAACAGCTCAGATGCCCCGACACCCTCGTCGGGCGCGATCGCCTCGGCGCCGGAGGCCGCGGCGGTGCGCAGCACGTCCAGATTGCGCAGGCGGTCGCGTTCGGCGCTCAGCTCGCGCTCGTCCTCGTCGCTGGGCGCGGCGGCTTCGATCTCGCCGAGCTCAAACGAGATCAGATCGAGCTCGCGATCCCGGGCCGCGGCGAGCTCTGAGAGCTCAGCGACCCGCTCGCGTGCTCGACGCAGGCGGTCGTAGGCTCCGCCGACCGCGGTCCTTTGCTCCCCCACCCCGCACCAGGAGTCGAGCACATCGAGCTGCGCGCCAGCGAGCATCAGCTTGCGGTGCTCGTGCTGGCCGTAGAAAGCGACCAGTCGGCTGCCGAGCGCCTGCAGGTCGGCGACGGTCGCAGCGCGCCCGCACACGTAGGCGCGCGTGCGGCCGTCTGGCCACACACGCCGCGCGAGCACGATCTCGTCCTCGCCATCCATGAACACGCCCTCGGCGTAGGCCTCCGCCGCACCCGGGCGCACGATCCCCTTCCGAGCCTTTCCACCAAGCAGCAGATCCAGCGCGTGCGCGAGCAGCGTCTTGCCAGCTCCCGTCTCCCCTGTCAGGACGTTCAGTCCGGGGGCGAGCCGCAGCTCGGCCCGCTCGACCAGCAGTAGGTTCTCGACGCGCAGTTCTTCGAGCACGCGCGACGGTCTACCAGGCGGGCCCGACGGACCCGCCTGGGGGTCACGTGCCTAGCCGGTCGTCGAGTACTTCCCGGTTGTGCCGACGCAGTGCTGCTCGAGGGTCAAGTTCTTTGAGGTGATCTTGCCCTTCTCGTGGCCGTTCTTGAGGAACTTGCCGGTAATCGTCTCGGTGCCGAACGTCTTGCCGCCCGAGATGGCGGTGTACGTCACCGTCGCCTTGAAGGTCCCGTTCTTCTTGATCTTGATCGTGCTCGGAACCTTGTTGGTGATCCCGCCAAATCCACCCACACTGCCGGTGCATTTTTCCACGGTCGGCTCGGAGTTAAGCGGGAAGCTGAGCGATTTGCCGGTCGAGGACACCGTGAAGCTGATCGACCCGGACACCGCCTTCCCTTCGCTCGTCCAGGTGGCTGTGCCGGTGTACTTGGCGCCCTTGATCGGCTTCGCCGCGAACGCCACGCTCCCGGCAACCAGCAGCACGACCGCTGCCAGCATCGAAACCAACTTGAACCGCATGATTAAACCCCCAGTCGATCGGATTTCGGCCGCGCGCAGTCTACAGCGGTGCGACAAGCCGACCGAACTTTTCTCTGAGCCGGCGGTAGAAGGTCGTCCCAGCGATCTGCGCGAGCGCACCCTGGTCGCCCGCAAAGCGCACCGAGATCTGCTCGGCGGGTTCGAGCACCCCCACCGGCCGCCCGTCGATCACGACGTCCACGGGCTCCTCGTGCGAGCGGTTGTTCACCAGCAGCACGTCGCTGGGCGCGACGACGAGCGCGCGCGCGGTGAGCGAATGGGGCGCGATGAACGACACCGCGAACCCCTCCACCCCCCACGCCATCACGGGGCCGCCGTTGGCGAGGTTGTAGCCGGTCGAGCCGGCGGGAGTCGCGACCACCAGGCCATCGCAGCGCACGCGACCGACCTCGTCGGGCCCGATGTCATAAGCGAGGTCGGCGACGCGCTTGCCCGGCTGGCGGTGAATCGAGACGTCGTTGATCGCGACCCACTCCCCACGTTCATCGGCGACCGCAATCCCGGGCAGCGTCAGAACGTCGTAGTCGCCGTCGAAGGCGCGCGCGAACCCCGTGGCGGCCTCGTCGCGGTCGACCGTGGCGAGAAAGCCGATCTCGCCGAAGTTGACGCCGAACACCGGCACGCCCGTTCCCGCATACGCACGTAGCCCGGTCAGGATCGTTCCGTCGCCGCCGAGGGCAAAGCACATGTCAACGGTGGGCTCGATGGGGGCATCGAGCACCAGCTCATCCGCCGGCTGCAGCTCGTGCTTGCGCGTCTCGTCCGGGTCGAAACGCAGCACCGCGCCGGCGGCTCGGGCGAGCTCGCGAAGCTGAGTGAGCGCGGGAGCGGTTTCGGCGGGCCGTCGGTGGGTGAGGACTGTCGCGGCGCGAATCGGACTCACGGCTCGACCTCCGCGGCGGCGGCTGCCACATCGACGCTCATGCGCTCGCGCTCAGCCAGCCAGATGAAGGTCTCGCGGTTGCCCTTGGGCCCGGGCAGGCCCGAGCTTGCGAAGCCGACCACCGCGACGCCCAACTTCCGGGCAGCCTCGCCGACCTCGACCAGGGCACGGCGGCGTTGGCCGGCATCGCGCACGACCCCGCCCTTGCCCACCGCGCCACGACCGACCTCGAACTGCGGCTTGACGAGCGCAAGGCAGTCGAAAGTCCCGGCGGCGACGGCGAGCGTCGCCGGAAGGACCGTGCGCAGCGATATGAACGAGACGTCGACCACGATCAGGTCGGGAGCGTACGGGAGGTCACCGGACGACAGCGATCGGGCGTTGCGGCGCTCGATCACGCTCACCCGGGAATCGGTCCGCAAGCGCCAGTCGAGCTGCCCGTACGCGACGTCGAGGCAGACGACGTGGTCCGCGCCCCGCTGGAGCAGACAGTCGGTGAATCCGCCGGTCGAGGCACCCACGTCGAGCCCCCGGCGTCCAGTCACATCGAGGCCCAGCGCGTCGAGCGCGTTGGCGAGTTTGATCCCGCCGCGCGAGACGAACTGCGGCCGCGACGCGACCTCGATCTCGACCTCCTCTCTGACGAGCTGGCCGGGTTTGTCGGCCCGGTGTCGTTCCGGGAGCAGCACGACGTCGCCCGCCTGGATCGCGGCCGCGGCGCGGGCCCGCGATGGAAATACGCCCCTCTGAGCGAGCAGCACATCGAGCCTTACCTTCGTCATGCGTGACCCAGATCACACTGCGATCCACGCAACGCGCCGAACATATGTGCGAGGTGGGTTGACCCCACCTCAACTAACGCAGACACATCTCTCCTCCCTCAGAGACGGCCCGCACGACGCGGGCCGTTTCTATGTCCGCACTCAGGCGACCTCGGTCAGCTCGGCCACCGCGGCCTCGACCCGCTCGGCGATCCGCTCGCCCGTGAACCCGACCTCCTCGTGCAGAAGCTTCGGCGCGCCGTGGGTCACGTAGCGATCCGGAAGTCCCACGCGCAGAATGCGTGCGCCGCCGAGCACGCCCCCGTCGGACAGCGTCTCCCATACCGCGGAGCCGAACCCGCCGGCCAGCACGCCTTCCTCGACGGTGACCAGGAGCTCGTGCTCGGCGGCGAGTTGTGCGACGAGCGGCAGATCGATCGGCTTCGCGAAGCGGGCGTCCGCGACCGTCGCTGATATGCCGCGCTCCTCGAGCAGCGCCGCCGCCTCGAGCGCCTTCTGCACGCCGCTGCCGTAGCCGAGCAGCGCAACCCCCGAGCCGGACTGAAGGATCTCCCCGGTTCCAACCTCGATCGTCTTCGGCCGCTCAGGCAGCCTGACCCCGACCCCGTTGCCTCGCGGATAGCGCAGCGCGACCGGACCGTCGTCGTAGCGCAGCGCGGTGTGAAGCATGTGGACGAGCATCGCCTCATCGCGTGGCGCCATCAGCACGATGTTCGGCAGGCAGCGCAGATAGGCGATGTCGAACGCGCCGTGGTGAGTAGGCCCGTCATCACCCACGAGCCCCGCCCGGTCCATCGCGAAGACAACGTTGAGCCGCTGGAGGCAGACGTCGTGAACGATCTGGTCGTAGGCGCGCTGGAGGAAGGTCGAATAGATCGCGGCGACAGGCTTGCAGCCCTCGAGCGCCAAGCCGGCTGCGAACAGAACCGCCTGCTGCTCAGCGATCCCGACGTCGTAATAGCGCTCCGGCAGCTCGTGCTGGAGGATGTTGAGCCCGGTGCCGGAGTTCATCGCGGCGGTTATCCCGAGCACGCGCTTGTCGCGGCGGCATTCGCGCACGAGCGCCTCGCCGAAGACCTGCGTGTATTGCGGCGGCGCGGGCTTGGCGGACCTGGCGAGCGGGACGGCTTTCGCGGGCGCGCCGTTGGCGATCGACTTGGGCTTCGCGGCGTGCCACTTCTCCATCCCCTCGAGGCCGCCCTCCTCGGCGGGCGCGAATCCCTTGCCCTTGACCGTCGCGCAGTGGATCACAACCGGTCGCCCGGCGACCAGCGCGTCGCGCAATGCACGCCGAATCGCGCGCACGTCGTGGCCATCGATCACGCCGATGTAGGCGAACTCGAGCTCCTCCCACCACAGGCCGGGCGCCCAGAACGCCTTGAGCGACTCCTTGAAGTGCGGGCCGAACCGCTCGAACGCAGCCCCGATCCCGACAGGCAGTTTGACGAGCCCCTCTTCGACCCCCTCCCTCGCGTGAAACCACTTCGGGTTCAAGCGCATGCGATTGAAGTAGCGCGACAACGCACCGACATTCGGCGCGATCGACATTCCGTTGTCGTTGAGCAGCACGACGATCGGCGTGCCGAGGCCGCCGGCCTGGTGCACGGCTTCGAAAGCGACGCCGCCCGTCAGCGCCCCGTCGCCCGCGACCGCGACCACGCGCGCGTCCTCGGCCAATCCGCTGCGCATCGCCTCCTTGATGCCAACCGCGTAGCCGATCGCGGTCGATGCATGTCCGGCGCCCATGATGTCGTGCTCTGACTCGGGGATCGAGCAAAACGGCGCGAGCCCCTGGTAGTGGCGGATCGTGTGCAGCTGGTCACGACGGCCCGTGAGAATCTTGTGCGGATAGGCCTGGTGGCCGACGTCCCAGAGGATCTTGTCGCGCGGCGAGTCGAGCATCGAGTGCAGCGCAACCGCGATCTCACACGCCCCCAGGTTGGCCCCGAAGTGGCCGCCTACCTCTCCGACCGTCTCGATGATGTACTCGCGCACCTCTTGCGCAAGGGCCTGAAGCTCATCGTCGGAGAGGTCGTGGAGGTCCTGTGGCTTGTCGATCCGCTTGAGGAGGTCTGACATCAGTAGCTGCGCGTATTGATGAAGTCGGTTATTTGCTCTAGCTCGGTTGCCTGCCCGTCGGCCGCCTCAGTGAGCGCGGCGCGGGCCCGGCGATGCGATTCCGTGGCGAGGCTGCGCGCCCCGTCGAGACCGAACTCGGTGACGTAGGTGCGCTTTCCCAGCCGCTCGTCGCTGCCCTGCGGCTTGCCGAGCGCCTGAGCTGACCCGGTCACGTCGAGAATGTCATCGACTATCTGAAACAGTACGCCAAGCTCGCTCGCAAAGGCTCTGAACCTGGAGATTCTGTCATGTCCCGATAGCAGCAGCACGCACTCGACGCTGGCCCCGATCAATCGCCCCGTTTTCAGCTCATGCAGGTGCCTTAGTCCCTGTGGTCCATCAGGCGCCGTTTCGGCCACATCGATGTACTGCCCGCCCACCATTCCTTGTACTCCCGTTGCGGCGGCCAGCTCCCGCGCCGCGGCGAGGATTCCGGCAGGCTCGCCTTCCTGACGGCTCAGAAGCAGGCGGAATGCCTCCGCGTAGAGCCCGTCGCCCGCGAGAATCGCCACATCCTCGCCAAACGCGACGTGGCACGTGGGCCGTCCGCGTCGCATCTCATCGTCGTCCATCGCCGGCAGGTCATCATGGATCAGCGAGTAGGTGTGGATCAGCTCGAGCGCTCCGGCGAGCGCCAGCACCGACGCCGGTTCGCGTCCGATCGCGGCGGCGGTCGCGAGCGCCAATACGGGCCGGATCCGCTTGCCGCCGGCCAACAGCGAGTAGCGCATCGCCTCGTCGAGGCCGTGGGTCGAGGCCTCGGTCGAGAACGAGATCTCCTCGAGGTAGCGCTCGACGAGCTCGCGCAGGTGCTCGGGGTATGCCGGCGCGGGCAACGAAGTCAGGCAGGCGACAGCGGCAGCTGACCCGGCAGTTCGGGCAGCGGCTCGAGCGCGGCGCGCATGTGCTCGTCGACCTTCGCCGAGGCCTCCGCCGCGATGCGCGCGCACTCCTCGACCAACTCGAGGGCGCCGTCGGCATCCAGCTCACCGGAGCGCAGAAGCGCAGAGATCTGGAGCAGGCGCCCCGCCAGCTCTGAGAGGACATCGGGCACGGGGGCAGTAGGGTAGCGGCCCGGTGCCTGCGCGTGTGTTCTACGCACAATGCGGCTGAGACTCGCCACATGGGCGCTGGCGCGCGCTGTCCGGCGCGCCGACGATGCTGCGCTCGAGGGCCGCTTCGGGCGCCCGCGCGTCCAACGGGCGCTCTTCAGTGCGATGGCGGCTGCGTTCGAGCCCGGCCACGCGGACGGGTTCGAGGGGGATCTGGCGTATGACCTGACTTCGCCGGCCACCGCCCGTCCCTCGCGGCACTGGACGGTCTCGGTCCGCGGCGACCGCGCCACCGCTCGGCCGGGCGCGGCCGGCGACGCCGCGTTGAGCGTTCGCATCACCGTGCCCGATTTCGTGCGCGTCGCGGCCGGCCTGATCGACCCAGCGGAGCCGCTGCTTCAGAACCGCGCGTCGTTCAAGGGCGACCTCGCGCTTGCCGCCCGGCTACCCGAGATGTTCGGTGCGCCGACGCCGTCACAGTGAACTTTGTTGCTGAAGTCCGACATTTCGGACTTAGGCCACATCCTTCGCGTCCAGCGCCCGGTTGACGAGCGCGTCGGCACGAGAGTTCTGCTCTCGCGGAACCGTCCGAACCTCCCAACGCGAGAATGATTTGAGCGCCGCGATCGCCTCCTCGTACAGAGGCTTCATCGCCGGGTGCTTGACGCGGTAAGCACCGGTCAGCTGACGCGCGACGAGCTCGGAGTCGTTGACGATCTCGAGCTCGGCGGCGCCGAGGCCCCGCCCCCACTCGATGCCGCGTAGCAGCGCGCGGTACTCGGCGACGTTGTTGGTCGCGACGCCGATCGGCTCGGAAAGCTCGTCGATCACATTCCCCTCAGGGTCAGAGACGACGACGCCGATCGCGGCCGGGCCTGGGTTTCCCCGCGCCCCGCCGTCGACGTGGACGATCAGTTTTCGCCCGCGCGCGCTCTCGCGCTCGCTCAATCTGTTTGAAGCTCTGGCAGGTCGCCTGTTACGCGCGGACGCCGTCGATCCCGGACCGCACGCTTGCCCCCACCAGAGGAACCACGGGCGCGCCGCGAGGTCTTACGCCGGTCGACGATGACCTTGACGTTCGAGTCCTCAGCGTAATAGCGCTCGAGCTTGTCAAACAGATCGCCGGCCATCTGCTCTGGAACAACGCAGTAGATCACGCGGCGGATGCTAAACGAGGACCCGGATCGGCCGCCATAGAACGATTGTCCAGTTTTTGCACTAATCCTTGAGCGCTAGCAGGCCGTCGGCGTCTGCGGTCGCATTTGGCTCGAGCTCAGCGCCGTCGAGCTCATCGAGCTCGTAGCCCTGCGCTGAGACCCGCACGCTCGGCAGTTCGTCGGCGAGATCGACCTCGTAGCGATACCAGCACAGCTCCCAGGATGCGACGACCTTCACGACGCTCGCGCTCGTGCTCGACGGCAGCACGGCAACCGCTGGCGATCCGAGCGACCGCGCAACGCCCGCGATCGTGCGGGCGTGCTCGGAGCGGTTGAACACCTCGACCGCGGAGGAGACCCGGTGCTCGGAGTTGGTCGGAATCGCCCGCACGTGCCGCGGCTCGCGCACGGCGGCGACGGGCGGCGGAATCGCCGCATCGGATGCGCCGAATGCACCCGTGTTTGAGCTGCGTTCATCTACCCGCCGGGTGCGCAACCAGCCGAGTGGCGTACGGCGCCGATCGCGCGCGGCGGAGTCGCGCTCGTAGTTCGGGACGGTGCCTTCGCGGACCCAGCCCTCGTGCAGAGCTCGGGTCGTGCACAGATCGCACACCCAGCGCCGTTCGCCGCCCGCGACGTAAGCATCGGGATGCTCCCCGCGCAGCAGCGTCCGACCGCAAACGTCGCACGTTGTGTGGTGGACAGATGGACGGATTGCTTTAGTGCTCACGTCAACGAGGGTACTGACCGCTCGCTTCGCTCGCTCCCGACCTCACAGCTCCGCTCTGGAGTCCAGGAGACCGCTCCGCTGTTCGGCCACGTCACCTCATGCTTTGACAGCCTCGCGCTCCGCCCGGGCCGCCTGGACCACCTTGTCCGCCAGATGCCCCGGCACCTCCTCGTAGCGGGCGAACTCCATCGAGAACTCGCCCTGACCACCGGTGATCGAGCGTAGATCGGGCGCGTAGCCCAGCATCTCCGCCATCGCAACCTCGGCCTTGATCTCGGTCATGCCGCCGCCGGCCGGCTCCATTCCGAGCGGCCGCCCCCGCTTGGAGTTCAGGTCTCCGATCACATCGCCGACCGCGCCTTCGGGCACGTTGACCGTCACGAGCATGATCGGCTCGAGCAGCACCGCTCCCGCCTCGCTGAGCGCCTGCTTCATCGCGAGCGACCCGGCGACCTTGAAAGCCATCTCAGAGGAGTCGACCGTGTGATACGAGCCGTCGTACAGCCGCACGCGCACACCCTTGACCGGGTAGCCGGCGATGACCCCCTCCTGCATCGCCTCGACCACGCCCTTCTCGACCGCCGGGATGAACCCTGACGGGATCACCCCACCCTTGATCGCGTTGATGAACTCGAAGCCCTCCCCCGCCTCGAGCGGCTCGATCTCGATGTGGCAGTCGCCGAACTGGCCGCGCCCGCCGGTCTGCTTCTTGTGGCGACCGTGGGCCTTGGCCGGCTTGCGGATCGTCTCCTGGTAGGGGACCCGTGGTGGTTTGAGCGTGACCTCGACTCCGAAGCGGGAACGCAGCCGGTCGATGATCACCTCAACGTGCACCTGCGAGAGCCCGGCGACGATCTGCTCGCCGGTCTGGGCGTCGCGGTGCAGGTCGATCGTCGGATCCTCCTCCTGCAGGCGCCTCAGGGCGGTGAACACCTTGTCCTCATCGCCCTTGCTCTTGGGCTCGATCGCGAACGCCATGACCGGCGCCGGCAGCTTGATCTGCGGCATCGCGATCGGCTCATCGCGGGATGAGAGCCAGTCGCCTGCTTTCGTCTCCTTGAGCTTGGCCACCGCGCCGATGTCGCCCGGGCCGAACTCGTTCGCGTGCCCGGTCTCGTGGCCGTCGAAGGTCATCAGCGTGCCGACGCGCTCCTTGGAGTGGGTACGCGTGTTGAGCAGATGCGAGTCCTGCTTGACCACGCCCTGGTACACGCGGAAGAGGTTGATCCGCCCCGCGAACGGGTCCGCGCGCGTCTTGAACACGTACGCGAACAGCTCGGCGTCCTCGCTTGGGCTCGAGCGTCAGCTCGCCGACCTCCAGCCCGCCGTGCTTGACCGACGAGGGCAGGTCCTCGACGATCGCGTCGAGCAGCCGGTTGGTGCCTAGGTTCTTGGTCGCGACGCCACATGTGACAGGGAACAGCGCGCCGTGGTTTGTGCCGTTCTTGAGCGCCTCGACGATCTCGTCGTGAGAGATCTCCTCACCCTCGAGATAGCGCTCCATCAGCTCGTCTGAGTTCTCGGCGACCTCGTCCATCAGCTTCTCCCGGTACTCCTCGGCCTGGGCCTGAAGTTCGTCCGGGATCGGGATCTCAGAGCAGTTCTCGCGCCCGTCGCCGTCGTAGCGGTAAGCCTTCATGTCCACGAGGTCGATCACGCCGGTGACCTCGTGCTCGGAGCCGATCGGGATCTCGGTCGCCACGACGTGCTGGCCGAAGGCGCCCTTGAGCGAGTCGAGCGCCCGGAAGAAGTCAGCCCGTTCGCGGTCGAGCATGTTCACGAACAGCAGTCGCGCGAGGTCGAGCTCAGCCGCGCGCTGCCACAGGCGGGTGGTGTGTACCTCGACCCCCATGACCGCGTTGACTACGAACACGGCCGCCTCGCAGACCCGCAGCGCGCCGAGCGCGTCGGCCACAAAGCTCGAATCACCTGGCGTGTCGATCAGGTTGACCTTGCGCTGCTGCCACTCGAACGAGGACAGCGCCAGCGAGATCGACATCTGACGTGCCTTCTCGTCCTCGTCGGAGTCGGACACTGTCGTGCCGTCCACAACCGAGCCAAGCCGGTTTATCACGCCGGCTTGGAACAGCAGCGCCTCGTGCAGCGAGGTCTTACCGCTACCGCGGTGGCCGACGAGCGCCACGTTGCGAATCCGATCCGCGGGCTTGTGCATGCCTAGCTCCTTCCTCTAAGACGCAGAGGGCGCGACCTTAGCGGGTCGAGACCGCCTCCGGCTAGGGGGGCCCGCGCTAATCGTCCAGCTCGCTCTGGAGCTTCGAGCGCAGGCGCAGGACGGCCTTGGTGTGTAGCTGCGAGACGCGCGACTCGGTCACGCCGAGAACCTCGCCGATCTCTCGCAAGGTGAGGTTTTCGTAGTAGTAGAGCGCGATCACGAGCTTCTCGCGCTCGGGCAGTGCAGCGATCGCGTCCGCGACGCGGTCGCGCAGGAGGGTGCCCTCGACGACCGCATGGGGATCGGGCGCCGAATCGTCGGCGATCGTGTCGAGCAGAGAGACCTGGTCCCCGCTCGAATCAGACACGCTCCACAGCTCGTCGAGCGCGACGATCGTCGAGTTCGAGATCTGGAGCAGCGCGTCTTGGAACTCATCGACGCTGAGCTTGAGCTCGCCCGCCATCTCCTCGTCGGTCGGCGCCCGCTGGAGGCGAGCCTCGAGCTTCGTGTTCGCGCGCTCGAATTCGCGCGCCCGCGCCCGCACCGAGCGGGGCACCCAGTCGAGGTTGCGCAGCTCATCGATGATCGCGCCGCGGATACGCGTGATCGCGTAGGTCTCGAACTTGATCTCGCGCTCGAGATCGAAGCGCTCGATCGCCGAGATCAGCCCGTCGAGGCCGTAGGAGATCAGGTCGGCCTCCTCGACGTGGGCGGGCAGGCCGGAGCTCATCCGGCCGGCTACGTACTTGACCAGCGGCGAGTAGGCCACGACCAGGCGCTCGCGCGCACGGGCGTCGCCGGAAGCTTTGTAGCGTCGCCACAGGTCCTGCAGCTCGATCGCTTTGACGTTTGCCACCATTCCTCTCCAGACACTCACGCCCGTGGATGTGCGCGAGCATATGCCGATCTGAGCCGCGCGGACTCGACGCGAGTGTAGACCTGCGTGGTCGAAATGTTCGCGTGACCGAGCATTTCCTGGATCGCGCGCAGGTCCGCTCCCCCCTCCAGCAGGTGGGTCGCGAACGAATGTCGGAGCGCGTGAGGATGGACGCCGACCGCACGGGCCTGACCCGCCCAGAGCCGCAGCCGCCGGCGCACATCCGAGGTGCTCAGCTGGCGCCCCGACTTCGAGAGGAACAATGCAGGGTCGCCACCTGCAGCCACGAGCGCCGGCCGGCCGCGCGCCAGATAGCGCTCGAGCGCCCGCAGCGCGTGCTCGCCGACGGGAACCAGCCGCGTGCGTCCGCCCTTGCCTTCGACCCGCACCAACTCCGAGTCGAAGTCCACGGAGTTGAGGTTTAGCGAGACGAGTTCCTCGGCCCGCAACCCCGATGAGTACGCGAGCTCAAACAGGGCGCGGTCGCGCAGCTCGAGCGCGGTCGTCGCACCGATCCGATCGAGCAGCGCCGCGACCTCGTCGGGCTTCAGAACGCGTGGAAGCGTCTGCGGGCGCTTCGGCGAGCCCACGAGCTCGGCCGGGTTATCCTCGCGCGTGCCGAGCTCGAGTTGGAACCGGAACAAGGCGCGGAGAGCCGCGAGCTTGCGCGCGACGCTCGCCGGAGCCTGGCCCTGCTCCGATAATGCGGCGGCGAAGCGGCGGACGTCCTTGGTCCCGACCGACCGCGGCTCGAGCGAGCGTGCGTTGGCCCAGCGAGCGAATTGGCTGCAGTCGATGCGATAGGCCAGGCGCGTCTTGGACGCGAGCGCCCGGCGGCCCATATCGGCGTCAAGCTCGTCGAGCGCATCCCGCCATGCTCCGGAAATTTCAGCCCTGACTTCCACGCCGCAGCTATTCGCTGCCGTCACGCCGACGCCTTCCTATGTGACGTTGACGAGGGTCCCGATCGGCGTGTACGGGTAGACCGCCGCCGCCTCGCTATAGGGCATCTCGACGCACCCCAGGCTCTGCGCGGTTCCGTACGAGGCGCGCAGGAAGCCATGCAGGGCATCCCCGCCGTTGAAATAGCTGACGTACGGGACACCCGGGTCTGAGTAGTGACTGCCGTCGGGGTTCGTGCCGCTCATCGTGACCGACAGCGCGTGCTCGAACACCGGGTAGAGACCGGTCGCCGTCGGGGCGGAGGGAATACCGGTGTTGACCGTACCCGACACGACCACACGGCCGTTGTGCCACGTGCTTTGGGTCTCGGGAGAACCCTCGCTGACCGATACGAACGTGTACCCGAACGTCGAGCGCTTACCGCCCAAGATCGCTCCGATCAACGCATTCCACACCGCCGGCCCGGCCACGCCGTCCGGGGTCATGCCCTGGTCGTTCTCGAAGGCCATCACCGCGCCGCGGGTAACAGTCCCGAACGTGCCCGCCTGCCAATCGGACCGCAGCACCGAAGGCGTGTTGGGATAGCGCCAGCCGAACGTTCCGGCCGGCGGCTTGACGGCGGCGTTCTCCTGCGCCTGAGGTGTCAGCCCAACGCCGGTGCCACCTCGGTACGAGAACGACACGGGGAGGTAGTTGAGTAGGGCCAGAAGCTGCTGGAGGCGGAGCGTGGAGCCGGGGGGCACGGTCCAACTACCCACAGGCGATCCGCCGGTCGCGCCGACCAACTGCGTGCCGCCCGGAAGCGGGATCGTCACGGTCGCGCCGAGGCCGTAGCCGTAGTCCTGGGGCTGGAATGTGATCGTGTGGCTGTTGACCGTCTGCCAGCTCCCCTTTGTCGTGGGCGAAACCGGGGGCATGTGGCCCGACAGTGCCTGACTGACGGGCTCGGAGAAGGTCAACGTGATCGGCGTCCCCGGCGTGATCTTCGAGCCCGGGGCGGGGTTGGCGACGACGCTCGCGTTCTTCGCGCCCGCCGGGAACCAGCTGATCGTCGTCGGCTGCACCCTCTCCCAGGTGCGCGCTGCCGCGTACACGACCTCCGACCCGGCGGAGGCCGTCCGCGGCAGCTTGGACCGTGCTCTGGGGCTGGGCCAGGAACTCGCGCGTCAGCGAGCCCGGCTCGCCGTAGGAGATTCGCTGGATCTGCTGGTCGAACTTCAGGCTCAGCGGTGCTCCGCTCGCAAGGGTCAGGTAGGGGTTGCGGAGCTTCGCGGTCGGCGTCGTGAGGTTCAGCGTGATGTGCTCTTTCGACCCGGTCACCCAGGCAACCGCGCCGGGACGCCTGATGACGACCGCGATCGAGACGTGCTGGCCGGCGGGGATGCGCATCGTTGGCCAGATGTCATCGCCCTTGAGCTGGACCGGGATCGGCGCGGCGTGCGGCCCGCTCGTGACCTGCACGCTCTGGACCTTGCCGCCTCCCAGCGGCATCCGCACGGTCGCCAGAGCGCGCGCCCCAGCCACCAGGCTTGCGCTCGAGCTCGCGAACGCTATTGCGGCAGCTCCGAGCCCGGCCAGAACGAGGGCGGCGAAGATCACCGCATAGCCCAGAGGCCCGAACCGCCGCCGTCGCGCGAGCAGCGGCCTGCCCGGGTCGGCCCCTCGCAGTCGGTCGCCCGGCGGGCGGCGCAGGTAAGACACGTTCGCCACGCTGCCCAGGATGCTAGCGACAGATGCCGCCCGAAACCCAGGCGTGCATGAACAGTTGCGTAACAGTCAGCGCCGAACGGCGCTTAGGCGCCGGTCGAGCGCTTCGAGGACAGCCCTCCGGCGCGGCCCGGACGCCTCGTGCTGGCGCAATCGCTCGGCGGCTTGGGGCTCGAGCGTCCCGATCAGCGAGATCACCTCCTCAGCCGACAGCTCGTCATAGCCGTCGGGGCCGTCAGCGCCCGGTGCTGGGTGCTCCCGCGTGGCCTGGACGGCCGGGCTCCAGCGCAGAAACTCCTCGACCTCCCGCGTATAGCGGTACTCCTCGCTCCCGGAGCCCAGCAGAGGACGGAGGCGCTGCTGAGCGCGGAGCTTGAGCACCGCCTCGCGCGACGTGTAACGGTAGACGTAGCCGGCCGCCTTGAGCCGCCTGTTGTCGACCCCACGGCCAAACCGGAGCTCACGAAGCGTCTCGAGCGGCACCGGAAAGCCGAGACGGCGAAGCTGCGTGAGAGCGAGCTCGGCACCCCACGGCGGCACGATCGGGAGGAACCGCTTGCCGAGCAAGGCCGCGACCTCGGACAGGGCGAGCACGCCGTCGGCCGCTGCGTTGTAGGTACCGGGAAGCTCGTGCCTCGCCGTGTGCGAGAGCACGCCGATCACGTCGTCGTCGTGGATGAACTGGCAGCGCGGGTCGAACCCCAGCATCCCGGGGACGAAGGGTCGCGCAAGCAGCCCGGCTTGCGCGCCCGGCGGCTCGGCTCCGATCTCGCTCGCACAGCGCACGACGGTCACGGTGATCCGCCGGTTTTGAGCAGCGAACGCGCTGAGCGCGTCCTCCGCCGCCACCACATCGCGCTCGATCGCCGACCGCGCCGGTCGCGATCGCACGTCGTCCTCGGTGAAGAAAGCGGGATCGCCTGCCGCCGACCCATACCACTGCGCCGATGAGCGGAACACCAGCTTGCGTACCGGCGTGTCCGGCCCCGCGCATGCGCTGAGAAGCCCAACCGTGCCCTCGACGTTCACCTCCCGCGCGCGCTGCACGCCCAAGAGCAGCGGATCGGTGATCAGCCGCGTGTCGATGACGGTGTCGATCGCTGCCGCAACGAGAATCCGGCGGATCAAGGTCGGCTCGGTGTCGACCCGTACGAACTCAGTCCGCTCGAACTCGTGCCGCGGGTCCCGTGTGTCGATGCCGACGATCGCCTCGACCGCCGGCTCGCGCTCGAGCGCCTGCGCCAGCGGACCGCCCCAGCGCGACGAGACGCCGGTAATCAATACGCGACTCATCCGAGCCAGAGGCTGCGCCGCTCGGCGACGAGCTCGAGCAGGTTCTCCTGGATCAGCGCACGGATGTCCTCGCTGAGCCTCGAGACGAGCGAGGGCTCGCTCGGAAGTCCGCTGGTGTCTACAGGCTCGAGGAAGCGGATACGGAACTTGGCGGGCAGGGGAAGTGGTGCGGCGATCGGCAGGCGCAGGCCCCGCAGGCCACGGAGCCGGGTGAAAACGGGCAGTGCCTCCTCGGCGCCGAGCACAGCGACCGGGATCACCGGCACCTGGGCAGAGATGGCGGCTTCGATGAGCCCCGGCATGGCGAACGGCCGCAGCCGGTAGCGCTCCTTGAGCGGCTTGGCGGTCGCGCTCGGGCCCTCGGGGAACGCGAGCGCCAGCTGGTGCTCGTCGAACAGGAGGCGGTGGACGTTGGCGGGATGGGGCGCGACTCTGCCGAGCTTCATCTGGAGCATGCCAAGCCCTGGAATGCCGGTCAGAGCACGAGCCGTGAGGACATGGACCGCCCGCGCGCGTGGATGCTCCTCGCGGATCGCCTTGGCGATCATTGCGCCGTCGGGCGGAAGCGCGCCAGCGTGGTTGGCGAGCAGCAGCCCTCCGCCGTCGCCGGGGACGTTCTCCATGCCCTCGACCTCGACCCGGAACCAATAGCGATAGAGGAAGTCATAGACCGTGCGGTCGACGACCTTCTCGATCCGCTCCGAGCGCCCCCAATCGGTGATCCTGCGATCGGGCTCGAGCCCGGGCAGCTGCTCGCGCAAGTCGTCGGTCCGAGCCGGCAGGCGCCGGAACTCGGTGGTCTGGGCTTCACTGGCGGACACCGGCCGCCGATTGTCCCAGAGGGGGTGGGGCGAGGCCGTGGCGGCCCCGCCCCGATCCGGCTACTTGTAGGTCCCCTTGTACGTGAACTGGTATTGGTTGCCGGTCGTGTCGGCCGTTCCGGTGAACGTCGCGGTCAGCGAGTGGCCCTTCAGCGAGCCCGTGCCCTTCGTGAGCTTGAGCTTGCCGTTGGTGATCGTCTCGGTCGAACCGCTGAACGTGATCGTCGCGGTGGCCTTCCCGCTGAGCGAGCCGGTCCCGTTGTAGATCGTCACCTTCTTGACGGTCACGGTGACCGTGCCGGTCGAGCTGCCGCCGATCGCGATCTGATACGTGGTCGCGACGTTACCGAGCACCTTGTCCTTGCCGATGCCGGCGGCGAAATCCTGTCCGCCAGCGGCGTGCACGATCGAGAAATACGCGGTCCCGCTGTCGGCCTTGCCGCTCGCCGTGGCGCCGGCACCAGCTGCCAGCACGAGCGAACCCGCGACGAGCGCCGCGGCCGTTAGCGCTGAGATCATGCGCTTTGTCACTGGGAGTTCCTCCTTGTTGATGTCGTGTGTCCCGGGGCGTTAACGCTCCCGCCGGGGAGACGTCAGCCGGAAGTTCGTCGGATTAGCGCGTGATCGCGCCGAGCGATGCGCTCGATACGAGCTTGGCGTACTTCGCCAGCGCGACTCCTGGATAAGGCCGCTCTGGCGGCTGATACTGAGCGCGCCGCCGGTCGATCTCGTCGTCTGACACATCGACGTCTAGCCGTCTCGAGCGGATATCGAACGTGATCCGGTCTCCGTCCTTCACGAGCCCGATTGGGCCGCCCTGGACCGACTCCGGCGCCACATGGCCGGCCATCAGCCCGTGCGTGGCGCCCGAGAACCGACCGTCCGTCAGCAGCGCGACGTCCTCGCCGAGCCCCTCGCCCACGAGCGCGGCGGTCACGGCCAGCATCTCGCGCATCCCGGGGCCACCCGCCGGCCCCTCGTTGCGGATCACGACCACGTCGCCGGCCTCGATCGCGCCGGCGGTCACGGCTGCCATCGCTTCCTCCTCGGCTTCGAAGACCCGCGCCGGCCCCGAGTGCTCGAGCCGCTCGTGTCCGGCGAGCTTGACGACGCAGCCCTCGGGCGCGAGGTTGCCGTGCAGGATCGCGAGCCCGCCGGTCGCCTTGAGCGGGTCATCGAGCGGGCGCACGACCCGCTGACCGTCTGTCTCAGAAGCCTCGTCCGCGTGCTCTCCGACGGTCCGGCCCGTGACCGTCATTGCGCCCTCGTTGAGCAGGCCCGCCTGCTTGAGGCGCTTGAGCACGAGCGGGACGCCGCCGGCCTCGTAGAGGTCGGGCGCGACGTACTGGCCGCCCGGCTTGAGATCGCACAGCAGCGGCGTGCGTTCCGAGATCCGGTCGAAGTCGTCGATGTCGAGTGGCACTCCCAATTCATGGGCGACAGCCAGCAGATGCAGGACTGCGTTCGTCGATCCCCCGCTGCAGGCAACTGCGGCGATCGCGTTCTCGAGGCTCGCGCGGGTGATGATGTGGCTCGGCCGCTGGCCGCGCCGCAGAATGTCGATCACCAGCTTGCCGACCTCGCGCGCGACGTCGGCCTTGGTCGCGTCGGTCGCGGGGACGAGCGAGGCCCCGGCCGGCGAGATCCCCAGCACTTCGAACGCCATCGCCATCGTGTTGGCGGTGAACTGGCCTCCACACGCACCGGCGCCCGGAGAGGCGACGTCCTCGAGCGCAGTGAGCTCGGCGTCGGTGATCTTGCCCGCGGCGTGGGCGCCGACGGCCTCGAACACCTCCTGGATCGTGACTCGCTCGCCCTTGTAATGGCCGGGGAGGATCGATCCGCCGTAGAGCATCACGCTCGGGACGTCGAGCCGGCAGAGCGCCATCACGGTGCCGGGAATCGTCTTGTCGCAGCCCGAGATCGCCACAACCGCGTCGAACATATGGGCGTCGCCGACGAGCTCGATCGAGTCGGCGATCAGCTCGCGGCTGACCAGCGAGGCCTTCATGCCCGGGGTGCCCATCGTGATCCCGTCAGAGATCGCGATCGTGTTGAGCTCCATCGGCGTCCCCCCCGCCTCGCGGATTCCCTCCTTGACCTTGGCGGCCAGCGCGCGCAGGTGGAAGTTGCAGGGCATCGTCTCGATCCATGTGTTCGCGACCGCGACGATCGGCTTTGAGAGGGCCTCATCGTCGAAGCCGATCCCTTTCAGATACGCCCGCGCTGGAGCGCGCGCGGGGCCATCGGTCAGCGCGCGCGAGCGATGCTTGAGGTCGAAGCTCATCGGGGCGATGACTGTAGCCGGGGCCGGTTCAGCCCGCGGCCAGCTCAGACGCGCGCGAGCGCATCCAGGCCGCGCTCCCACTGTCCCAGGCGCCAAAGGTCGCGCTTGACCTGGGACGGATCGAGCTGCCGGCCCGGCAGGTGGACGTTGGCGGTCGCGAGCAGCCTGCGCTCGTCTCCCGTGATCGCCATCCACTTGGCCAGCACGTCATCTGAGTCGGGCAGCATCGCGCTGCCATACGGGCGCGCCTCGTCGGGGAACGTGACGCAGTACTCGCTGAGCAGGCGCCCGGTCTGAGCGAGGTAGGAGACGATCGGCTTGTGCGGGTAGATCAGATAGGCGTACGGCGCGCCGTCGGTTCCGGGCGCCCGACCCTGGCCTCCCCACACGCGAATGAATCCCAGGTCGCGGTACATCGCCCACTCCTGCTCGGACACGCACGAGCGCAACAGCTCGCGGGCTCGCTGTTCGGCGCGCAGCTCGCGCCCCGGGTCAAACGAGAGCGACGGCGCGCGCTGCACGCGGGCGCGATGGCGCGCCCACGCCTGCTCGATTCTGGGGATCAGCTCCTCGGCGAGCAGCGCGATTGCGACGAGCGCTGTCGCTGCGAGGGCGAGCCACATGCTCGCTACCGGCCGCCTGCGGCCTTGGGGAAGAAGATGACCCGCTCGGCGTCGCGCGGCACGTCATCGAACGAGCGCACCATCCGCGCTTGATGACGGCCACCGTCCTCGGATGGCACCGCCGCCCACAGCCCGGCATCGAGCTGGCGCCGGAACTCCTCGATCAGACGCTGTTCGTCCTCGGCCTGGTCGACGTCGCCTTCCGCGATCAGAACCTCGCCGTGGCCCGGCCTCATCCGCAGGAAGCGCACGACCGGATTATGGCAAAGGCGGTGCCCTGCCGACCATGCCGAGCACGTCGACCGGGCCGGCGCCCGCGCCCAGCTCGGCGACCCCGTGTTCGACGGCGCGGCCGGCCAGCGCGCGGGCCAGGCGCGCGGCCTCGAGCGGCTCTAGGCCCCACGCCAGTCCCGCGGCGAGCACCGAGGAATGCGTGCAGCCAGAACCGTGAGCGGCGCCGTCGGGATGGCGCTCCCCCGGCACCTCCACGAGCTCCGAGCCGTCGAAGAACGTGTCCGCCACGGGCTCGCTGTGCCCGCCCGTCACCACGACCGCGCGCGGTCCCAGTTCGAACACCGCGCGCGCGAGCTCGGCGGCCGGCGCATCGTCGAGCCCGGTCAGCACACGCGCCTCGGGGATGTTGGGGGTGACGACGCTCGCGCGCGGGACGAGCAGCTCGCGCAGCGCCGCGCGTGCATCGGGCTGAAGCAGCGTCGCGCCGGACTCGGAGACCATCA
Organism: uncultured Actinomycetes bacterium; assembly: GCA_963795505.1. Classification (GTDB taxonomy): domain Bacteria; phylum Actinomycetota; class Thermoleophilia; order Solirubrobacterales; family Solirubrobacteraceae; genus Palsa-465. Next base: position 94,988 of record CAWCIB010000008.1, on the reverse strand, counting down.
CCGGATCGAGCACGACGGGCGTGCCGTCCGGCAGCTCGTCGAGCGCGCTGGCGACCGCCTCGGTCGTCGCGAGGGTTCCGAGCATTCCGATCTTGACGGCATCGACGCCGATGTCCTGGCCAACGGCGCGAACCTGGGCGATGATCACGTCACCCGGCACGCCGTGGACCGCGGTCACCCCGACCGTGTTCTGGGCGGTGATCGCGGTCACGGCCGTCATGCCGTGCACGCCGCACGCGGCAAACGCCTTCAGATCGGCCTGGATTCCGGCGCCTCCGCCGGAGTCCGACCCGGCGATCGCCAGCACCCGCGGAATTCGTCTTCGGGTCGACATCGAGGGGCGAGGTTAGGGCACGACGGCGTACCTCCCTCCTGGCTCGCGGCGCACGTAGCCAGCCAGCTCGAGCGCGCTCAGCGAGGCGAGCGCCGCGTCCGGCGCGACCCCACCTCGCACCAGCGCCGCGACCGTGTCGCTGCCGTCGGCGATCTGGGACAACGTCGCTTCGAGCTCGGGGGCGAGTGCCGCGCGATCGCCGTCTGCAACCAGACGGACCCCGGCTCCGAACAGCTGATCGAGCACATCCTGCGCGCCACGAACCAATCCAGCGCCCCGAGCAAGCAGCGCATTCGGGCCGGCCGCCAGCGGCGAGGTGATCCGCCCGGGCACGGCGCCGACCGGCCGGCCGAGCTCGGACGCGATGCGCGCAGTTATCAGCGAGCCCGACCGCTCGCGCGCCTCGACCACGACCGTGAGCGCCGAGAGCGCGGCGATGATGCGATTGCGGGCCGGAAACGACCACCGGAAGGTCGGTGCCCCCGGCGGCAGCTCGGAGACAACCGCCCCGGTCCGCCTGATCTGGTCATACAGCGCTCGCTTGACGCGCGGGTAGGGCCGATCAGCCGCGCCCGGGAGCACCGCGACCGTCCCTCCGCCTGAGCCGAGCGCGCCCGAATGGGCTGCGGAGTCGATGCCCAGCGCCATGCCGCTCACGACGGTCACGCCGGCGCGTCCGAGCCCGCGCCCGAGCGACCGCGCGACCTCGAGCCCGTAGTCAGACGCCCGCCTGGCGCCGACCACGGCCACCGGCTCCTCGCCGAGAAGTGAAGCCAATCGCTCGACGCCGCCGGCGACGTATAGAACCGGTGGCGCGTTTTGCAACTCGAGCAGCCGTCGCGGGTAGGCGGGATCGCACCCGCAGACAGGCTCGAGCCCCGCGGCGGCGGCGTGGGCGCGTAGCCGGTCCGGCTCTACCGCGTCGCTCTCGCCCCGGCATGCGCTCTTCTTCGGAGCCGGCGACCGCACGGATCAACTCATCGTCGCCGAGCCCCAGCAGCTCCTCGATCCGCCCGCGCACGGGCTCGAGATGCCCGGCGAGCCGCCCGATCAGCCACGAGCTGAGGAGGCAGGTCGGACACGCGAGCGTGCTCATGCGGCCAGCGCGGTCTGAGCGCCGGCGCGCTGCCTTAGCCCGAGCGCGGTCAGAACATGTCCGTTCGAGACGCGCTCGGAACCGTCGAGGTCCGCGATCGTGCGCGCGACGCGCAGCACGCGCAGCCGTCCGCGGGCACTCAGCGAGCCGGTCGCGTACGCCTCCGCGAGCAGCCGATCGGCTTGATCGTCGAGGCGCACATGGCGACGCACGAGTCGCGCGTCCATCTCGGAGTTGCAGCGCGCGATGGAACCGTCGAGCCGAGCGTGCTGGCGCTCGCGCGCGAGCGCGACGCATGCGCGCGCCTCGGCGGAGCTGGTCTCGGCGGGCGCCCTCAGCTCGTCCTCGGTCGGGCGGCCTACGGTCACGAGCAGATCCATCCGATCGAGCAGCGGTCCAGACAGCTTGCGCCGGTGCCGGCGCAGATCGGGCTCGCCGCAGGAGCATCGGTCCTCGACGCCGGCGAAACCGCAGGGACATGGGTTGGTCGCCGCGACGAGCATGAAACGCGTCGGGAACATCAGCGCTTGCTGTGCGCGGACGATCGTCACGCAACCGTCTTCGAGCGGCTGGCGCAGAGCGTCGAGCGTCGAGCGCTGAAACTCCGACAGCTCGTCCAAGAACAGCACGCCGTGATTGGCGAGCGTGGCCTCGCCGGGACGCGGCGGCGAGCCGCCACCGACGAGACCGGCGGGCGAGATCGTGTGATGCGGCGCTCGGAATGGGCGCGCGGTGATCAGCCCGTCGGAGTGCAGGCCGGCGACGCTGTGGATTCGGGTCACCTCGATCGCCTCGGGCCTTGTCATCTCGGGGAGGATCGATGGGGTCCGGCGCGCGAGCATCGTCTTCCCCGTCCCAGGGGCGCCCTCGAGCAGCAAGTTGTGGGCGCCGGCAGCGGCGATCTGAAGCGCCAGCAGCGGCGCCAGCATGCCCGCGCACGTCGGCCAGGTCGGGCTCGCCCCAGACGAGCCTCAGAATCCGGCAGGCGGTCGGGGAGCGGCGCGGGCTCGGCGCCTTTGACGACCTCGACGGCGTCGCGCAGGGTCGCGACCCCGACGACGGTCAAGCCGTCGACGAGCGCGGCCTCGCGGGCTCGCTCGCGCGGGACGATCAGCCGCTCGACCTCAGCCCGCCGCGCGCCCTCCGCGACCGCCAGCGCACCGGGAGAGTCGCGCACCTCTCCGGTCAGCGACAGCTCTCCGAAGACCGCGTAGTCGCCCAGCGCCTCGGCCGGCACGTCGCCGTTGGCCGCGAGCAAGGCGAGCGCCAGCGCGGCGTCGAAGCCCGGGCCGACCTTGCGCAGGAAGGCGGGTGCAAGGTTGGCCGTGATCCGCCGCTGCGGAAACTCAAACCCAGAGTTCTGGACGGCCGCCCGCACGCGGTCGCGGGATTCCCTGCACGGCGACGTCCCCGAGGCCGACGATCGTGAACGCCGGCAGCCCCGGACGGATGTCCACCTCGACCCACACCTGGCGTGGCTCGACCCCGTCGATCGCGAACGTCCTGACACGTGCGAGCATCGCCCGCCACGCTAGGGACGATCGCGTTACACGTGGGTCACGCCGTGTCGCAATTCTGTGCCGGCGCCGGGCGCCGCCCGTCACAGAGTTGGCACGTCGCGTCACCCACGTGTCACACGTCTCGGCGTAGCGTCGGCCGGCATGGCTCCAGATCGCCGTCAGCGGCTCGGTCAGCTCGGCGAGCAGCTCGCCGTTGAGCACCTCGCCCGGCGCGGGTTTGAGATCGTCGAGCGCAATTACCGCACCCGCTGGGGCGAGCTCGACATCGTCGCGTGCGACGGCTCGACGCTCGCGTTCTGCGAGGTCAAGACACGCCGCGCGGGGGGCGCGGATCACGCCACTCGAGTCGGTGCATCCGCGCAAGCAGGCCCAGGTCCGCAAGATGGCGCTCGGCTGGCTCGCCGAACGCAACGACCGCGCCTTCGCGCCAACGCTGCGCTTCGACGCGATCGGCGTGCTGCTCGATTCAGCGGGCCGGCTTGTCGCCCTCGAGCACCTCGAGGGGGCGTTCTAGAGGCGGGCGTCCCGCCGCTAGAGCTGGAGCTGCTGGTATGCGATCGACTGGAACGAGAGGCGATGCAGCGGCGAGAGCCCGAGGCGTTCGATCGCCTCGCGGTGCTCGGGGGTCGAGTAGCCGACGTGCTGGGCAAAGTCAAAGCCGGGATGGTGCGATCGGCGCGGCGCATGTAGCGGTCGCGAGTCTCCTTCGCGACGACCGAAGCCGCCGCGATCGCGGCGCTGAGCGCGTCGCCTCCGACGATCGCGCGGTGGGGGTGAGCGAGGCCGACCGGGAACCCGTCGCTGAGGCAGATGCACTCCGGGCAAGCCACGCGCTGGAGGGCCTCGCGCAGCGCTGCCAGGTTTGTGACGTGCAGGCCGCGGGCGTCGATCCCCGGGGCGCAGCGCGACACGATCGCCACCCGGGTCGCCGTGCGCAGGATCACCGGCAGCAGCTCGGCGCGGCCCTCGGGCGTGTGCTGCTTGGAGTCGTTCAGCGCGCGCAGCGCCCGGACGTCTGCGCGGCTCAGCCGTTCGAGATCGAACAGCACTGCCGCGGCAACGAGCGGACCGGCCAGGCAGCCGCGCCCGGCCTCGTCGGCGCCGGCCACGAACCGCACGCCGAAGGCCCGGTCGTGGGCGAACAACCGCCGTCCGGTCAGCGTGCGCCTAGAGGAACCCGATCCGGTCCGGCGGCCAGTATGTGAAGAACGCGACGCCGATGATCCATTTGTCGGGGACAGGGCCCCAGAATCGTGAGTCGTCGGACTCTCCACGGTTGTCCCCCATCATGAAGTAATCGCCGGGCGGAACGGTGATCGTCTGTCGGGAAATTGCAGGAAGCGGAGCCGCCACTGCACGGCAGGATGTAGGAATCGTTCTCCTGCACGCCGTTGCGGATCACGTGGCCGTTGACGATTGAGATCCTGTCGCCGGGCCCCGCAACCACGCGCTTGATGAATGTTGCGCTCGACTGCTGGGGCGTCGGAAGGTCGCATGCCTGGGCGTGGCCGAACCCCTCGTTGTTGTTTTGGCAGATCCCGTCGCCCTGCTCGGCGCCGGCCGGCGGGTGGAAGACCACGATGTCGCCGATGCTCGGCTTGTTGATCATGCGGTTGGCGAGCACGCGCTGGTTGATGTGCAGCGTGGGCAGCATCGACCCGCTCGGGATCCGGTATGGCTTGACGATGAAAGCTTGGATCAGAAGCGCGAGCCCGATCGCGATTGCGACCGTGACGACCAGCTCGATGATCGACTTGACGGGGCGACTTTGCGGATCTCATGGCGGACCTCACAGCAGTCCGATGCGGTCGGGTGGCCAGTAGGTGAAGAACGCCTGCCCGATGATCCAGGATTTCGGAACCGGGCCCCAGAACCGCGAGTCGTCGGACTCGCCGCGGTTGTCCCCCATCATGAAGTAATCCCCGCGCGGGATCGTGATCTGGCGCCGGGAAGCTGCATGCGCCAGAGCCCGCGCACGGGCTGATGTAGGCAGTCCTTCTCCGGAACGCCGTTGCGAATCACGTGACCGTTGCGAATCGAGATCGTGTCTCCCGGCAACCCGACTACCCGCTTGACGAATGTCTGCGAGGACGCCTGCTTCCACGCGACATCGCATGCGCGCGCGCTGTCCTGCCCGGACTGGCTTTCGCCTGCGTTCGGGTCAGCTGCAGCCCTGCTGGTATTGGCTGGGCGGATGAAAGACGACGATCTCGCCCACGCCTGGAGAGCTGAAGCGAGCGGCCAGCCTGTTCACCAGGATCCTCTGCCCGATCTTGAGTGTCGGCTCCATCGACCCGCTCGGGATCCGATAGGGCTTGACGACGAAAGCCTGGACCAGAAGCGCGAGACCGAGTGCGGCTGCGACGATCACGACGAGCTCGACGAGCGAGCCGCCGACCGACCGCCTCCGACTGGTCACACCTGCTCTTCCTCGGCGGTCCCCTCCGCCGCCGGGCCGCTCTGCTCCTCCTCCGCCGCCGGCGCTCGGCTTCTGTCGGCTCTCGGTGCTCTGACCCCTCCTCAGCCGCCGGCTCTTCTGCTGCTTCAGCGTCGGCCTCGGCCTCGGCCTCGGGCTCGGACTCGGGCTCGACCTCGCCGGTCGCAGCCTCGGAGGACGCGTCCGACTCGGGGGTGTTCGCGCCCGACGCCGTGGCCTCTTCATCGGTTTCAGAGGCGCCTGACGCCCCAGAGGCGGACGCGTCCTCCGGGCCGGAGGCATGTCGGACGAGGTCGGCTCCGGCTCGAAGATCTCCTCGAGCCCGACGACGCCGCGCCGTTCCCGGACGCGCGCCCGCTTGCCCACCCGCTCCCGTAGGTAATACAGCTTGGCCCGCCGCACGTCACCGCGGGCGGCGACCTCGATCCGCTCGATCTTCGGCGAATGGACCGGGAACGTCCGCTCGACCCCGACGCCGAACGACTGCTTGCGGACGGTGAACGTCTCGCGCAGCCCGTGTCCCTGGCGCTTGATCACGATGCCCTCGAAGACCTGCGTGCGGCGGCGCGTCCCCTCGGTGACCTGAAAGTGCACGCGCAGCCTGTCGCCGGCGGCGAAACGCGGCACGCGGCGAAGCTGGGCCCGCTCAAGGCTGTCGATCACGGTACTCATCGCAAATGGCGCCGCAATGCGGCGAGAGTGCTGACGGGCTCGACCCCCAGCGTGTGCCCGCCGGCGCGGGCCGTCGATGTTAGCTGAAGTCCGCGCGGGTCTTCCGGACCCGCGTTCTGAGAACGACTCGGCCTCCTGCCTCGGTTAACCGCTCGCCCTACCGACTCGCCCGCGCCCTACTCTGCTCGAGCCGCCACTCGCGGATCTGCGCATGGTGGCCGGAGAGCAGCACGTCGGGTACCCGCCAGCCGCGATGCTCTGCGGGCCGCGTGTAGTGCGGATATTCCGGTGCGCCTTCGAGCGCGTCGCTGAACGACTCCTCGACTGCCGAGCTCGCATGTCCAAGGGCGCCCGGGAGCTTGCGCAGCACGGCGTCGCACACCACCATCGCGGCAAGCTCGCCTCCGGCCAGCACGTAGCGGCCGATCGACACGCCGTCCGAGCAGAAGTGCTCGACGATCCGCTCGTCAAAGCCTTCGTAGCGGCCGCTCAAGAGCGTCAGCGGCCGGCTCGGCCGCGAGCTCGTCCACGAGCCGATCGGTGAGCACGGTCCCGCTCGGCGCGAGCGCGATCACCCGGCGCTGGGCGGGAAGCTCGACCGGGTCGACCGCGTAGCGGGCGCGCAGCGCGGCTTCGACCACGTCGACGCGCAGCACCATCCCCGCTCCGCCGCCGAACGGCGTGTCGTCGACCTGCCCGGCGCTCAGGGGTGTGTGATCGCGGTAGTTGACGTAGGACAGGGAATGTCCCTCGGCGAGCGCATTCGCCACGTGCCGCTGCCCCTCGAACCACTCGAACGCTGCGGGGAACAGCGTGAAAACGTCGATCTCCATCAGCTCGACTCACCGAGGAAGTCGAGATCGATCTCGATCTCGTTCCGCTCGAGGTCGACCCGGGAAACCGCGCCGCTCACGAGCGGAACCAGCAGGTCGTCCTCCGCGCGCTGCACGTCGAGCGCCTCGCACGAGGGCAGCGCCACCAGCCGCCTGACCGTTCCGACGAGGCGGCCCTGGGCGACCACCTGACAGCCCTCCAGATCCTCCTCCCACCACTCGTCCGGGGCCAGTGCGGGAGCCTCGGCGCGATCAGCCAGCAGCTGCATGCCCCTCAGCCGCTCGGCGGCATCGCGATCTGCGATGCCATCGAGCCGCACGATCGGCCGTGCATCCGTCCCCTTGCGGTCCGCAACGACCACGGCGCGGCCGTCCAGCATCAGCGTGCGCCCTCGCTCGAGCAGCTGCGGCTTGGGCTCGGTGACGTAGAAACTGCCGTCGAGGCCGTGCGGTTTGCCGACCCGCCCGGCGCGTAGCTGCTTCGCGCTCACTCAGCTGTCGATGATGTCGACGAACACGCGGCGCTTGTCCTTCGCCGCGGCCGCCTTGACGACCGCGCGAAGGGCCTGCGCCGTGCGGCCGCCGCGGCCGATGACGTTGCCGTAGTCATCGTCGGCCACCGATAGCTCCAGCACCAGCGTGCCGTCGGCCTCGGGGACTTCGCGGACATCCACCTCGTCAGGCCGCTCGACGAGCCCGCGGGCCAGAAACTCGAGCAGCTCCTTCATGGCTTGAGCGCTACCGAATGCCCTGCGTGTGCAGCAGCTTGCGGACCGTGTCGGTCGGTTGAGCGCCACGCGCGAGCCAGTCGCGGACGCGCTCCTCGTCGAGCGTCACGGTCGACGGATTGGTCTGCGGGTTGTAGTGACCGACGGTCTCGATCACGCGCCCGTCGCGCTTGGAACGCTGATCGGCGACCACCACCCGCCAGATGGGGTTCTTGCGGCTACCAACTCGGGTCAGGCGAAGTCTCACGGACATGCGGCGGAGGAGGTTAGCGGGCCGCGCGCAACGCGGCGGCTCGGTCGCGCAACGCGACGGTTCGGCGCGCGCTCAGCGCCCCTGGCGCATCAGCGCGCCGAGATCGGGCATCCGGCCCTGCGCGACCTGGCGCATCACCTTGCGCATCTGGTCGAACTGCTTGATGAGCTGCTTCACCGCCTGGACGTTGGTGCCCGACCCGCGTGCGATCCGCAGCCGCCGGGAGCCGTTGATCAGCTCGGGATGGCGCCGCTCCTGAGGGGTCATCGAGAGGATGATCGCCTGCAGGCGATCGAACTCGCGCTCATCGACGTTGACCCCCCGAAGCTCTTTGCCGAGTCCCGGGATCATGCCGACCAGCGATTGGAGTGGTCCCAGTCGCCTGACCATCCGCATTTGATCCAGAAAGTCGTCGAGCCCGAACTCCTGCTTGCGAAGCTTGCGCTCGAGCTCCGCGGCCCGCTCGTCGTCGTAGGCTGCTTCGGCCTTCTCCACCAGCGTCATCACGTCGCCCATGCCGAGAATCCGCTGGGCCATCCGGTCCGGGTGAAAGCGCTCGAACTGGTCGAGCTTCTCGCCGGTTGACGCGAACAGGATCGGCTTGCCGGTGATCGCCTTGACCGATAGCGCGGCGCCACCACGGGCGTCGCCGTCGAGCTTTGTCATCACGACTCCGTCGAAGTCCGCGACGGCCGCGAATTCCTGCGCGACCGCGACCGCGTCCTGACCGGTCATCGCATCGACGACCAGCAGCACATCGTGCGGCCGGACGGCCTTGTTGATCGCGGCGAGCTCGGCCATCAGTTCCTGGTCGACGTGCAGGCGGCCGCTCGTGTCGACGATCAGCACGTCCTTGCCCTCGCTTTGAGCTCGCTCCAGAGCCCACGCCGCGATCTTGACCGGGTCTGCGTCGGTGCCCTGCTCGTATACCTCCGCCCCGGCCTGTCCGCCGACCTTGATCAGCTGCTCGACGGCCGCCGGCCGATACACGTCGCACGCGGCGAGGGCAACGGATGAGCCATGCTCCTCGCGCAGATAGCGCGCCAGCTTCGCGCTGGCGGTCGTCTTGCCCGAACCCTGGAGCCCTGCCATCACGACGACGGTCGGCGGCCGCGGTGAGAACGACAGCTCCCGAGCTGCACCACCGAGCAGCTCGGTGAGCTCGTCCGAGACGATCTTGATTACCTGCTGGCCGGGGTTGAGCTGACCGATCACGTCGGCCCCCAGCGCGCGCTCCTTGACCGCCTCGGTGAAGCTCTTGACGACCTTGAAGTTCACATCCGCCTCGAGCAGCGCAAGCCGGATCTCGCGCATCGCCGCGGCGACATCCGACTCGGTCAGCGTGCCGCGACCGCGGACGTCGGCGAGCGTGGCCTGGAGCTTTTCGCCGAGAGAATCGAACATCTGAGGCTGAGGCTATCGGCTAGCTGACGAGCGCCCGCGCGAACTCCGCCGGCTCGAACGGCCTCAGGTCCTCGAGCTGCTCGCCGACGCCGATCAGCTTGACCGGGATCGCGAGCTCGTGCGCGATCGCGAGCGCGATCCCGCCTTTCGCCGTCCCGTCGAGCTTGGTCAGGACCAGCCCGGTCACGGAAACCGCCTCGGAGAACATCTGCGCCTGTCGGAGGCCGTTCTGGCCGGTCGTCGCGTCGACCGTCAGCAGCGTCTCATGGGGCGCGTCCGGGAGCTGTTTGGCGATCACGCGGCGCACCTTCTCGAGCTCTGCCATCAAATCGTGCTGGGTGTGCAGGCGGCCGGCGGTGTCGATGATCGCCACGTCGGCGCCTTCGCGGCGGGCGGTGTCGATCGCGTCGTAGGCAACCGCCCCGGGATCAGCACCCGGCTCGCGCGCCACGAAACGGGCGCCCGAACGCTCGGCCCACACTTCGAGCTGCTCGATGCCGGCCGCGCGGAATGTGTCTGCGGCGCCGATCACAACCGTGCGGTCCAGCTCGCGCTGCAGGTGCCAGGCGAGCTTGCCGATCGTGGTCGTCTTGCCGGTTCCGTTGACGCCGGCGACGAGGATCACCGTCGGCTGCGGGCGGATGTCGATCCGGTCATCGCCGGCACGAGCGATCTCGGCCAGCAGCGCGATCAGGCGCTCGGTCAGCTCTTCCCCGCCGGTGAGCTCGCCGGCACTCGCCTCGCGCTCGAGCTGTTCCACGACACGAGCGGTCGTCGCCGCGCCGACGTCGGCGTAGATCAGCGCTTCCTCGAGCTGTTCCCAGGTCTGCTCCGACAGGTCCTCGAACAGCGTCGCTTGTATCTCTGTTGCGAGCGCCTGGCGGGTCTTGCGCAGGTTCTCGCGCAGCCGCCGGAAGCGGCCTGCGCGGCGCTCTTCGGGCTCAGGCTCGGCCTCCGGCGGCGCCCCGCCGTCGAGGATGAAGACCTCCGCGCCATTCGCGCGCCATTCAGGCCGCGGCTTCGACGGGCAGCCGGCGCGAGATCACCTTCGAGATCCCGTCCGCCCCCATTGAGACGCCGTACAGCGAGTCCGCCGCCTCCATCGTGCGCTTCTGGTGGGTGACGACGATGAACTGAGCACGGTCGGCGTAGGCGCGCAAGAGGTCCAGGAAACGGTCGATGTTCAGATCGTCCAGCGCCGCCTCGACCTCGTCGAGCACGTAGAACGGACACGGCTTGGCGAGGAAGACCGCGAACAGGAACGCGAGCGCCGTCATCGCCTTCTCGCCGCCCGAGAGCAAACTGAGGCGCTTCATGGCCTTGCCCGCGGGCGTGATCTCGATCTCGACTCCGAGCTCCTCTTCTCCCTCTTCGTCGGGGGGTGCGCCGACGCCGTCGCCGTTCTCCGATTCCTGACCGCCGAGCACCCGCGCGGGAGCATCGCGGTCGGACACGAGGCTGAGGCGGCCACGCCCGCCGGGGAAGAGGCGCGCGGCGAGCTCCTCGAAATTGGCGGCCGCCGCTGCGAACGTCTCCTCAAAGCACTCGCGGATCTCGCGGTCGGTGTCGGCGATCAGCCGGTCGAGCTCTCGCAGCGCCGTCTCGAGGTCCTCGCGCTGGCGCTCGAGCTCTTCGACGTGCTCGACCGCGTCTGTGTACTCGCGCTGCGCGAGCGGGTTGACCGGCCCGAGCTGCTCGCGACGGCGCGCGAGCCGCTCGATCCGCCGGTGAAGCTCCTCGCGCTGCTCGGCCTCGAGCGGCTCGACGGCTGCCTCGGGCTCGAGCTCGAGCCTGTCAGCCAGCGCCCGGAGCTCGGTCTCGGCCTCGGCACCTCGGTCACGGGCTCGCTGGGCGGCCACCTCGGCCTCGGTCAGAGACTCGTTGTCGGTGTGCAGCCGTGCCTGGAGCGCAGCTTCCTGCTGGGCGCACGAGCGCAGCTCGACCGCGACCTGGTCGCCGGCCTCGCGGTCGTCGGCGAGCTGCCGCTCAAACCGGCCGTGCTGGACGAGGATGGCCTCGGCGGCTTCCCTGAGCGCCCCCGCGAGGTGCTCGATCGCCGGACCGGCGATCTCATCGCGTGCAATCGCAGCGATAAGCGCCCCGCGGCGACGCTCGCGCGCGGCCAGGTCGGAATGCTCGCCGAGCATCGCTCGATGGGCCGAGATCGCCCGCTCGCGTGCGGAATCGCTATCGGCAGCGGTAGCGGTCGCGCGTCCGAGCGCTTCGCGCGCGGCGCGGTCAGCCTCCGTGGCGCGCTCGCTCTCGGCCACAAGCTCGGCGCGCCGGTTACGTGCGGCGAGCACACGATCGTCGCCCTCGGCGGCCGCCTGGCGCAGCTCGCGAGCCCGCGGAGACCAGACCCTGCCCGACAGGGTGACGGCGACTCCAACGAATGATTCGGGCACCTGCTCGAGATCCTCGACCAGCCATGTGTCGGCCAGCAGCGCGCGCGCCAGCTCGGCGGACCCGCTCGCTCCGCGCACGCGCGCGGACAGCGGCTCTGCGCCGGCGATCGGCGGCCGGTCTGGTCCCTCGGCCTCGACCGGCCCGGCGACGAGCACCAGCCCCCCGTCCGCGCCGGCCGCGTCGAGCAAGCGCGCGGCCTCGCCGCGCTCGGTGGCGATCGCCGCCCGTAGGCGACCATCGAGCGCCGCGGCGAGCGCAACCTCGAAGCCCGATTCGACTTCAAGCTCATCCGCGAGCACAGCGACGCCACCGGGGATGCGCGCGCTCGAGCGCAGGAACTGCTCGACCGATGCGAGCTCGCCCTGAATCCGGGCGACCTCCCGGCGCGCGGCTTCGACGTCGCGCTCGGCCGCCTGCAGTTGGGCATTGGTCTCCTCGGCGGCGCGCTCGGCTTCGCGGCGCTCAGCGAGCGCGCGCGCCAGCGGTTGGTCAGACCCGTGCGTTTCCGGCTCCGGCCCGAGCTCCGCGAGCGCCTCGCGCGCGCCGGCCAGGCGTCCTCCGATCGCGGCGGCCGCCGTCTCGGCGGCCTCGGCGCGGTAGGAGACGCGATCAGCGGCGCCGCGAGCCTCGAAGCAGCGACGGGAGAGCTCCTCGCGTTGCGCGCTGCGCCCCGTGAGCGCTTCCTCGGCGGCTTCGCGGCGCTTGGCGACCGCCTCGAGCTCGCTCTCCACCTGTGTGCGCCGTGACCGCACCTCATCGACGGTCGACTGCGCGGCCGCGAGTGTCACGCGGCAAGCGCGCAGCTCGTCGCGCTGGAGCTCCCAGCGCGCCTCGAGCGTCTGGCGCTCCAGACGCGCGTGCAGCTCGGCCGCCTCGGCTTGGCGCTTGAGCGGGCGCAGGCGGGAGCGCGCCTCGCGCTCGACGTCGAGCGCGCGATCGAGGTTCTGCTGCGTGCGTTCGAGCTTCAGCTGTGCGCGGCGACGGCGCTTGCGGTGCTTGCCCAGCCCGGCGGCCTCCTCGATCAGCAGCCGCCGGTCGCGAGGCTTGGAGGTCACGAGCGACTCGACCCGTCCCTGGGAGATCACCGAATGCATCTCTTTGCCCAGACCGGTGTCGGAGAGGACCTCGACCACGTCGACGAGCCGACAGCGCGCGCCTGCCAGCCGGTATTCGCCTTCTCCGGTGCGGTCGAGACGCCGCACGATCGAGACCTCCGGCGCGCCGAGTCCCAGCCTTCCCTCGGAGTCGTCGAGTATCAACTCGACCTCGGCGCCGGCCGACGCCTGGCGTCCCGGCGCGCCCCCGAAGATCACGTCCTGCATCGAGGATCCGCGCACCGCTAGCGGCGACTGCTCGCCGAGCGCCCACAGGACCGCGTCGGTGATGTTCGACTTGCCCGACCCGTTAGGGCCGACGACCACGCTGACCCCCGGGCCGAATTCGAGCCGCGTGCGCTCCGGAAACGACTTGAAACCCTTGAGCGAGATGGATTTCAGGTGCATGTGGCTCCCATCACGACAGCGCCTCCAGCGCGACGCGCGCTGCCTCCTGCTCGGCATCTTTCTTGCTCCGGCCCGTCCCCCGGCCGACCTCGACGCCCGCCACGCTCGCGCTGATCCGGAACGTGCGGTCGTGCGGCGGGCCTCGCTCGTCGACAACCTCATATGAGACGAGCTCGCCGCGCTGGGCAAGCACCTCCTGGAGTGCCGATTTGAAATCGGCCGGGTGCTCTAGCGCGTCCTCGATCTCCGGCCCGAATGCCTCGACCACCGCCGCGGCGGTCTCCTCGTAGCCGTAGTGGAGGTAGCAGGCGCCGATCACCGCTTCGATCACCGAGGCCAGCACGCGTTCGGTCGAGATCAGCGTCATCACCGCCGATGCCGAACCCTCCGGCGCGGCCGCCCGCAGGCGCTCCGGGATCCCCAGCCGCTCGGCGACCAAGCGGCACGAACGTCCCGAGACGGCTTGAGCTCGGATCTTGGTCAGCTCGCCGGCGCCGTAGCGATCCGCACGGAGGCGTGGATACAGGTGCGTCGTAAGCGCGAGCGCGAGAACGCTGTCGCCCAGAAATGCGAGCCGCTCGTAGGACCCCGAACGCCGCGTGGTCCACGAGGCGTGCGTGAACGCAGGCGTCGCGACGTCCTCCGGGAGCTCGTCAAGCAGCTGCTGGAGCTTCACCGAGCTCGTCGTCAGTGTGCTCACTCGGCGGTCGCCCGCGAGGCCGTCGTCTGTAGTACGAAGTCGGCTGCCTGGCCGACGGTCAGGATCTTGGCGGCCTGCTCGTCGGAGATCTTGACCCCATAACTGTCCTCGAGCTCCTGCACCAGCGTGTACAGGTCGAGCGAGTCGGCTTCGAGGTCCTCTCGAAAGCGCGTGTCCTCGTTGATCTTGTCGGGGTCAAGCTCGAGCTCGTCCGCCAGATGCGTGCGGATCAGCTCGAGGACGGCTGCTCGATCTAGATCCATGAGCCTCAGACGGTAGCGGCGTGCTCGGACGTGCCAGGCTGCTCAGAGCCAGGCCCGGACCCGCGCAGCGCCCCTGCCCCCTCGAGCGCCGCGTGTGTCTTCGCTATCACGTCCTCCTCCACCCCACGCGCGGCGACCTCGATCGCGCGCGCGAATCCGCGACGCGTAAAGCGTCCATGGGCCACGACGCCGACCTGGCGCAGCCCGAGCATGTAGGCGCCACCGGGGGTTTCGGGGTCGATTTGCTCGCGCAGAGCTCTGATCGCGGGCGTCAGCAGCCAGCCGCCCAGCTTGCCTCGCGTGGAACGCATCGCGACGTCGCGGATCGCCCGCATCGTGCGTCCGGACACCCCCTCGATGAGCTTGAGCGTGATGTTGCCGGTGAAGCCGTCCATCACGACGACGTCGGCGACACTCGCGGTCACTTGCGTGCCCTCGATGTTGCCTATGAAGTTCAGCCCCCTTCCTCCCAACCCGGACAGCTGCTCGTGGGCGGAGAGCACATCAGCGGTGCCCTTGGCCGCCTCCTCGCCATTTGACAGCAGCGCGACTCGAGGACGTTCGATGCCCATCACAGCCTCGCAGAAGGCCGAGCCCATGTGAGCGAACTGGACGAGATGCTCGGGGCGACAGTTGACATTCGCACCCACATCGAGCAACAGCACGGGCTCGGCGTCCGGCACCGGCAGCGGGAGCGCGAGCGCCGGTCGGTGGATGCCGCGGTCGCGGCGAAGGTTGAACAGTCCCGCCGCCAGAGCCGAGCCGGTCGATCCGCCCGACACGAGCGCCTCGGCGCGGCCGTCGGCGACCGCACGCGCGGCTTGGACGATCGATGCTTCGGGCGTGGAGCGGACCGCGAACGCGGGATCGGCCGCCTTGGCGATCGACACCGGTGCGTCGATTACCTCAACGCCGCTGGGCACCGGGCCGATCTCGTCAGCGGGGCCGAAGAGCACGACCCCGATGCCCTGCTGGGCGGCTAGCGCTGCGCCAGCGCCAACTTCAGCCGGGCCTAGATCAGCTCCGCCCGCGTCAACCGCAACGGTGACCATCAGGCGGACGGGTCAGTCGGCCGGTGAGGCGCTCTCGGGGGCCACGATCTCGCGGCCCTTGTAGTAGCCGCACACGGGACAGACGCGGTGCGGCAGTCGCGGGCTGTGGCACTGCGGGCACGAGTTGTGCGCCGGCACGTTGGCCTTGTGCTGCGCGCGACGCTGCGCCGTGCGTGCGTGTGACTGCTTCTGCTTGGGTACGGCCATCGCGGGCGGAGTGTAGCCGTCCGCGACGTGCTCACTCGATCCGCAGCTCGGACAGCTTTGCCCAGCGCGGGTCGGGCTCGCTCGCGTGCCGGTGCTCCGGTCCGGCCTGGTTGAGATCGGCGCCGCAGACGGGGCACAGGCCGGCGCAATCTTCTCGGCACAGAAGCTTGGCCGGTAGCGAGAGGGCGAGCGCGTCGTGCGCCCAGCCGCCGAGGTCGAGCACCTCGCCGTCCAAGTAGGGCGAGTCGAGCTCTTCAGATGGCTGTGAGACCTCGAGCGAGTCGACCGCCATTACCGGCGCGGCCGGCTCGAGACAGCGCATGCACGGCCCCTCCAGAGCCGCCTCGAATCGCAGACGGAGCGCGTATCCGCTGCCGACCGTGCGCGACACGTCCAGCTCCACCGGTGCCAGCGCGGGCGCGAGTTCGTAACGCTCGCCGCCGAGCTCGAGCCCGTCCAGCGCGACGTGCAGCTCTAGCCGCCTGCCGCCTCCGGTTGGGAGCTGCAGCCCAGCGAGGTCGAACGTGTCAGTCCGCATGGGCACCGTGATCGAGCTTAGCGACGGGGTTGCTCCCGTCGGGTCGGCCGACCAGCCATCATTGCCTTCGTGTCGACCTGGTTTCGGTCCTACGGATACGCCGACGTGCTCGAGGGGCTGCTGATCGGCGCGTACCCGCTCGACCGCGAGGATGTCGCCATGCTCGACTGGCTCGGCGTCGAGCGGGTGCTGAACCTCGCGGAGGACGGCGAGTACAGCCCGGGTGAGCGCGAGGAGGTCCAGGCTGCCCTCGCCGAGGCGGGCATCGAGGAGGAGCGTCTCGCGCTCACGGACTACGGCAGCCTCCCACCCGCGCTGATCGAGCGCGCGGTCGAGCAGGTGGTGGACTGGCTCGGGCAGGGGCGGCGGACGTACCTCCATTGCCGAGCCGGTTGGCAGCGCTCGGCCGCGATCGCCGCGGGCGTGCTGGCGATCCACGACGGAATCGGCATCGACCAGGCGCTCGAGCGCGTTCAGATGCGCAAGCCGTCGGCCGACCCGCTGCCCCACCAGCGCGAGGACCTGGAGCGATGGTGGGCAGAGCGCTCCGGAGACCCGGGCGCGGTTACTCAGCCGCCCGAAGCTGACGAACCCTAAGCTCGTCCTCCTCATCGGCGTCGTCGCTCGCGGCTGCCTGCACGCTGCGCGCGCTCAGCGTCAGCGGCTCGAGGCGGGGCAGCTCGCGGGCGGAACTCGCGGCGCCGTGGTCGGCGAACCGGCGCGCTCCGGGAAGCACGCGCGCCTCGTAGGACCCGATCGTCTCGTTGTAGGCCTTGACCGTGCTGTTGAGGCGCGTCCCGAGCGTTTGGAGGAAGTCCGAGAGCTTCACGAGCCGGCCGTGGAGCTCGCGGCCGAGGTCCGAGACCGCCTGGGCGGATTCGGCAACGCGCTCCTGCTGCCAGCCGTAGGAGACCGCGCGCAACATCGCCAGCAGCGTCGTAGGAGTCGCGATCAACACGCGCCGGGCCATCGCATCCTCGATCAGGGCCGGATCCGCCTCGAGCGCCGAGCCATAGAGATGCTCGCCCGGCAGGAACATCACGACAAAGTCGGGCGAGCAGTCGAGCTGGTCCCAGTAGGCCTTCTCCGACAGTGAACGCACGTGCTTGCGTAGCAGCCGAGCGTGGTCGGCGAGGTGTCGTTGACGCTCGTCCTCGTCGCGTGCCTCGTAAGCGTCGAGCACGCCCTGGAGCGGCGCCTTGGCGTCGACCAGCACCTGTTTGCCGCCTGGCATGCGCACCACCAGATCCGGTCGCCGCGTCGATTCCTCGCCCGGCAGCGAGACCTGCTCGAGGAAGTCGCAGTGCTTGACCATGCCGGCCAGCTCGACCACGTTTCGGAGCTGCATCTGGCCCCACTGGCCGCGGACGTTCGGCTTGCGGAGCGCGGTCACCAGCGCGCCCGTCTCGGTACGCAGCTTCTCGCCCGTCTCGCTCAGCGAACGCAGCTGGGCCTCAAGGCGCCCGCGCGACTCGGCCCGCTCCTGATCGAGCTTGACCAGCTGTTGATCGACCTTGCCGAGCTGCTCCTTCAGTGGCGCGACGAGCTGCTCGACGGCTTGCTCGCGTTTCTCGAGCTCGCCCTTGGCCTGCGCCTGAGTGGTCTCCAGCTGGGCACGATTGAAGTCCGACAGCTGCGCGAGGCTCGTCTGGAGCGCCTCGGCGCTCAGGGCCTTGAACGTGTCCGACAGATCGCCCTGCGTGCGCAGCCGTGGCCACAGCGCTGCGAGCGCGATCGCCGCGCCGAGCGCCAGACCGAGCAGAAGCCACAGAACGTTCATCGGACTGTCCAGGATCGCGCGCGGGTCGGACGGAACCCGCCCTGGTTAGGATCGATGCGTGAGCGAGCTTGTCCGCCAGCACGTGATCGTCACGGGTCGTGTGCAGGGTGTCTTCTTCCGGGACTCACTGCGGCGCCATGCGGAGACACGGGGCGTTGCCGGCTGGGCCTCCAACAGGGCCGACGGCGCCGTCGAGGCCGTGTTCGAGGGCCCGGAGACCGACGTGACCGACATGGTCGCCTACTGCAGAGAAGGGCCACGGCAAGCGCACGTTGACACGATGACCAACACGCCGGAGTCGCCTGAAGGGCTGAGCGGCTTCGACGTGCGCTGAATCAGCCGCCGGCGACTGTGAAGCGCAGGCGACGGATCGCCGAGCGCTCGCCGAATGCGTTGCGAGCTTCGATCACGACCGTGTAGGTACCGGGAGCGAGCCAGCGCCCGGGGCCGAGCCTGCCGCGATAGCGCAGCACGTTCTTGCCCCTGTGACCGGCAACCACGAGCTTCCTGACGATCTTCCCAGCATGCTCGATTACCACCCGCACCGACGCCGCCTCGCTGAGCGCAAAGCTGAAAGTCGTGCCCGCAGGCTCGAACCAGCGTCGGCGTGATTGCCTCACTCGACGTAGCCGAGGAGGCGGCGGCCCGGTCGTGAACTTGGACGTGAACGACGGGGTGGTCGTGGCCCGGTCGTTGGTGGACACCGCTCTGAAGTAGTAAGTCGTCGCCGGGAGCAGGTTGGTCAGAGTCACGGTGATCGGGACGGGGCTGTTGGCAACCGGCAGGCACTGATCGGGAGTCGAGCTGAAGCGAGCAGGCGGACCGCCTCCGTGCGCCGCCGGCCCGTAGTCGAAATGAACCGCCTGGTTGGTCCCGAAGGGGTTGGAGGTTGCCGCGACCTTCGCGCTCCGCCGGCCAATCGCTCTTGCGGCGCCGCCGAGCACGGCGGGCCCGCTCGACGGGTTGTATTGGCTCGCTCCGATGTCGGTGCTATCGCACGGGTTGCCGGGATCGAGTGTCCTGCCGTCGTTGTCGAAGTCCTCGGTGCCGTTCGCGGGGTCGGTCACGCCCGCGTCGATTGTCTGAGCTCCGAGCGCCTCGCGGTAGTTGCCATGCCCAGGATCCATGAAGAGCTGCGCGGGCGTCTGGTCGCCGGAGCCCACCTGGCTCGTGCCGTCGTCCTGGACACTCGCCCCACCCGAAGTGGCCGCAGCGCGGTAGTTCGAGTGGCTCGTCTGAACGAGGATCGCGCCGGAGGCCTGTATGTCGCCAGCGCCCCCGCGCCCGATCGTGTTGATCACCATGGCGGCGGTCGAGCTCGAGCCGTTGACATCGATCGCCGCGCCGCCCGTCGATATCGCGGTCACATTGCGCAGCACCGCCTCCGCGCCTGGCGCCGCAGCGATCTCGATGGCGGATCCACTCCCCTGTTGCTCGCAAAGGCTGTCGCGCAACAGCGCGCCCGGGGCGATCTGACACGCGGGACCTGCCGCGGGACCGGAGCGCACAATCATCCGCTCGGAGACCGCGCCGGCGAAACTCAGCGCCGCGCCACTGCCCGAGCCGGTGTCCTCGATGTCGAGATCCCGCAGCGTCGTGCCGGGACCGGTGATCTGAATGGTCGAGGTCGTGTCGATCACCTCGGGCGTGAATGACCCGGGGATCTGTCCGGTCCCCTCGATGTCGAGGTTCGCGGCGCTGGTAGTGATCGGGGCCGCAACGGTGTAGGTACCCGGCCCGACGAGTACCTGGTCTCCGACAGCGGCGCCTCCGATCGCAGTCGCGATGTCGCAGGGGGCCGCCGGCGAGCTGCAGTCGCCTGTGCCGCTCGGCGACGCATATCTGGTCGCGGCGCGCGCGGGGCCCGCGGCCGCCAAGACGACCACCGTCAGCGCGATCGGGACGCTAGGCCGTGGCCTGCTCAAACGCTTCCCGCGCCGCGTCGCCCCGCACGGTGAACACGATCCGCTCGAGCCCCGAGCCGGCCTCCAGGTGCTTGCGGACCTCCTCGACCTCGATCTCGGCCGCCTGATCGAGCGGGAAGCCGCCGACGCCGGTGCCAAACGCGACCAGGGCGAGTGACTTAGCGCCGAGCTCGTCGGCCTTGGCGAGCGTTGAGACCGTCGCCCGGCGGATGATCTCCTCCGACGTCGGGCCGCCGAGCTCCATCGTGGCCGCGTGGATCACCCATCTGCAAGGCATCTCGCCTGCGGTCGTTTCGACCGCCTCTCCCAGCCCGATCGGCGCTTTCTCGCGGCTCTCGCGGTTGACGGCCTCGCCGCCGGCTCGTGCGATCGCGCCCGCGACGCCGCCGCCGTGCATGAGCTGCGTGTTGGCCGCGTTGGCGATCGCGTCGACCTCGAGCGCGGTGATGTCGGTGTCGAGGACTTCGATCACGGCCATCGGGTCGAACTTTGCCATTTCGGTTCGGGGGGGTGGAACCGATTCGGCAAAGTTCGGGTTCGACCCTCCGCGGCCCGGCACCCAGCCGGGCCCGCGCCGTCAGGAAACCTCGGCCGGCTCTTCCTTGCCCGCCAGCCGGTCGCGCCCGCGTTGCACGGCCGCGATGAACTTCGTCAGGTTGACCTCGAGCGTGTTGAGGATCTCGTCGGCGTAGTCCTCGGCGCCCAGACGGATCTCGCGCTCACGCCCGCGGGCGTCCTCGATGATGTCCTCGGCGGCGCGCTCGGCCTGCTTGGTGACCTCCTCGTCTGAGATCAGCCGCTCCTGGCGCTCGCGGGCCTCCTTGACGATCCGCTCGGCTTCGCGCTTTGCCTCGGCCAGCATCTCCTGTCGTTCCTTGACGATCCAGCGCGCCTGCTTGATCTCCTCGGGGATGGTGGCGCGCATCTGGTCGAGGATGTCGTAGATCTCCTCTTTGTCCACGCGCACCTGATCGGTGAGCGGCACCGGCTTGGCGTTGTGGACGAGATCGTCCAGTTTGTCAATCAGTACTAGGACATCCATTACGCGGTTCCTTAGTTTCGTCAGCGACCAAGCCGTTCCTTCAACGCCTTGGCCACCTCTTGCGGTACGAGGTCATCTATGTCGCCACCGAATGTTGCGAGCTCCTTGACCCCGCTGGACCGCAGGAAACTGTACTTGCCCGACGCCATGAGGTAAACCGACTCGATCTCAGGAGCCTGCCGGCGGTTGAGCTGGTCCATCTCCAGCTCGTATTCGAAGTCTGAGATAGCGCGCAGGCCCTTGACGATTGCCATCGCCCGCCGTTTGCGCGCGAACTCGACCAACAGCGTCGAGAACGGCTCGACCTCGATGTTGCCCAGGCTGCGGGTTGCGTTCTCGGCGAACGCGATCCGCTCCTCGACCGAGAACAGAGTGCTCCCCTTGCGCCAGGGGTGATTGACGACGCCGACGATGACCGAGTCCCACATCGCGGAGGCGCGCGAGATCACGTCGAGATGGCCGTTGGTGATCGGGTCGAAGGTGCCCGGGCAAATCGCTGTGCGGTTATCGGGTGGCGACATGATGGATGCGGATCAGGGTGTCTCCGTAGCGGCGCTCGTCGAGCAGTGGCAGATCCAGCTCCAGCGGCCGGCGCCGGTCGCTTTCTGCGACCGCACGAGCACCCGGGGCCAGTACGCCCGCCAGCGCGACCGACAGCGCTTGGCTCGCAAGTCGATATGGGGGATCGGCGAAGAGGAGATCGTATTGACGTCCGTCCCGCTGTGCCCACTCGAGGAACGAAGTCACGCTCTGGCGCCTGACCTCCGCCTCGAGCTCGAGCGCGCTCAGGTTGCGGCGGATCGCGGCTACCGCAGCCGCCGAGGAGTCGACGAGCGTCGCCTCGGCCGCGCCGCGTGAGAGCGCCTCGATCGCGAGCGCGCCCGATCCCGCGTACAGGTCGAGCACCCTCAGCCCGACGACGTCGCCGAGGATCGAGAACAGCGCTTCGCGGACGCGGTCGGACGTCGGCCGCGTCGAGGAGCCGCGAGGCGCGATTATCGACCGCCCTCCGCGGCTCCCGGCGATCACCCTCAAGCGTGGACCTCGGCCAGAACGTCGCGCAGCAGAGCATGCTCGGGCAGCTCGAGCGACGGATCCTCGGCCACGATCCGCTGCCCCTGTGCTCGCGCGCGCTCGAGCAGTTCCGCATCGCGCGGCAGCTCGGCGACCCGGAACTCGGCGACGCCGTGCTGCCGGGTGCCGACGAGCTCGCCCTCGCCGCGCAGCTCGAGGTCGATCTGGGCGAGCTCGAAGCCGTCCGAATGACGCTCCAGCGCCCGCAACCGGGGTGAGGACTTCGCCCCGAACAGCAGGCAGAGCGAGGCGTGCTCGCCGCGCCCGATCCGCCCGCGCAGCTGGTGCAGCTGGGAGATCCCGTAGCGCTCGGCGTCCTCGACGAGCATCACGGTCGCGTTGGGGACATCGATCCCCACCTCGATCACCGAGGTCGCCACGAGCGCGTCGGCCTCGCCGCGCGCGAACGACGCCATCGCCGCCTGCTTGGCGGCCGGGCGCATCTGTCCGTGCAAAAGCACCACGCGGAAATCGCGCAGCTCGCCGCTCCGTAGCCGTTCGAACTCCGCCGTCGCGGCGCGCGCCTGCAGCAGCTCGGACTCCTCAACGAGCGGGCAGACGACGAACGCCTGGCGCCCGGCGCGCAGCTCCTCGCGAATCCGCTCGTATGCGCGGCTGCGCTCGCGCTCGGTCGAGCAGACGTGAGTCGTAATCGGCTGCCGTCCACGTGGCAGCTCGCGCAACACGGTGTGGTCGAGGTCGCCGTAGGCGGCGAGGGCGAGCGTGCGGGGGATCGGCGTGGCCGTCATGTGCAGGGCGTGGGGAGCGTTCAGACCGGCCCGCTGCCTGACTCCGAAGCGATGCTGCTCGTCGACCACGGCCACCCCCAGACGGGAGAACCGCACCGACTCCTCGATCAGCGCGTGCGTGCCGACGATCAGCGGCAGCTCGCCGCTGGCCAGCCGCGCGAGCAGCTCGGCCCGCCGTCGAGCCGGGGTTGACCCGGTCAGCAGCCCGATCGGCACAAGCTCGTCGCCGAGCAGCGACTGAAGCGTCTGGAAGTGCTGCTCGGCGAGCGTCTCGGTCGGCGCCATCAGGGCGGCCTGCATTCCGTGCTCGACGGCGCGCAGCATCGTGTAGAGCGCGATGACGGTCTTGCCGGAGCCGACCTCGCCCATCAGCAGCCGCTGCATCGGGTGCCCGGATGCGAGATCGCGGTCGACCTCCTCGAGCGCGCGCTGCTGGTCGCCCGTGAGCTCGAACGGCAGCAGCTCGGCCAGCCAGCGCGCGGTCAGCTCGCGTTCCTGCGAAAACGCGGGCGCGGCGCTGCCGGCGCGGCGCAGCGCCCGGCGCCGAGCAGCGCGAGCTGGACGAGCAGCAGCTCATCGAACGCCAGCCGTTCGCGCGCGGCCTGGAGATCCCCGAAGTGCGCCGCGCTCAGGGCCGCCGAGCGGTCCGGAAGTTGCTCGGCGACGCGCACGCCCGCCGGGCAGCGGCTCGAGCACCTCGGCGAAGGCGTCGGCGTGTTCGCGCACGAGGGCGAGGATCTGGGTCGAGGACAGACCCTCGGTGGCCGGGTAGTGCGCGACCGCGTCGCCGGAAAGCCCCTCGGCCGTCGGCGCATGGGACTGAACCCCGAATCGTCGCCGGCCGTTCAGCGATCCGTGCAGCACGAGCCGCGTGCCGGGCGGGTAGCGCTTGACGAGCCACGGCTGGTTGAAGAACGTCGCCCGCAGCGAGCCGGTCTCGTCGGCGACCGTCGCCTCGACGAGCGGCCGCATGCCGCGACGGCGAACCGAGCGCGACGAGATCGCGCGGACGTCGACCACGACCGTCGCGCTCTCGCCCGCCTCGAGCTCGGCGATCGTGCGCGCCTCGCGCCGGTCGCGCGGGAGGTGCTCGAGCAGGTCGCCGACCGTGCGCAGCCCGAGCGCTTCGGCGGCCCGCGACGCCTTCTCGCCGCCGAGATGAAGTGGCTTTCCAGTCGCGACGGGCGCGGATAGCGGACCGGAGCGTCGGCCAGCGCCTCGGGCTGAAGCGGCTCGGAGCTGGCAAACGCGGTAGCCGGCATCGGGCCGAACGTAGCGCTAGGAAAGGATGGCCTCGCCGCGCGGGTCGATCAGCACCTTCGCGTGGCGCTCGGCGCTCCCGAGCTCCTCGAATGCGCCCGCCACGCCGCCCAGCCCGACCGTCGCGGTGACGAGCACCGACGGATCGACCTTGCCGTCGGCGAGCATGTGGAGCGTGTCGCGGAACTCGAGCGGCGTGTAGCCGAGCACGAAGCGCAGCTCGATCTCCTTGTTGATCGCCATCACCGGCCGGATGCGGTCCTCGCCCATGCACACGCCGACCACGACCACGCGCGAGAAGATCGGCGCGCCCGAAATGATCTGATCGATGACGCCGGGCACGCCGACGCACTCGAACACGACGGGGCTCTTCGGCATCGCCCCCAGCGCCTCCGCGGCCCGCCACACCGGCTCCCAGGGGATCGGCAGGCGCCGCAGCTTCTCCATCGTCCCGACCGCGAGATCGAGCACTTCGGGAGCGCTCACGAGATGCCCGCGGTCGGAGCTCGCGGCGAACTCCTGGCCCGGATCGACCACGACGTCGGCTCCGCACCTCGAGGCCAGCTCCCGCCGCGCGGCGGAGAAGTCACTCGCCACCACGTTGCGCACGCCCGCGGCCTTGAGCATGCTGATCACCGCCAGACCGATCGGGCCGCACCCGATAACGACTGCGACGCGTCGCTTTGAGACCTCTCCCCTTCGAACCGCGTGCCAGGCGACGGCCATCGGCTCGGTCAGTGCGGCCAGCTCGGGCGAGAGGCCATTTGGCACCGCGAGCATCAGCGACTCCTGCACGAGCACCTGCTCGGCATATGCGCCGGGCGCGTGAGCGGACAGCCCGGTCGGATGCACTTCGGCGCCGCGGCGCAGGAGCGGAAACGCGACGACCGGCGCCCCGGTCGGCAACCGACCCCCGCGTCTTCGGGCCGTACTCGGCGACCCGGCCCGAGAACTCGTGCCCGAGGATCACATCGTCCGACGAGCGCATCGCGCCCTGGTAGCCCATCTCGGCCGTAGCGTCGGCCAGCGCGTCGGCGTGGTGGCGGGCATGGAGATCCGATCCGCAGATCCCGCAGCGCACGACCTCGATCACGACTTGGCCTCGCTCCGGTCGAGGCTCGGGCGCGTCTACGACCGAGAGCTCTGCCTCGCGACAGCTGACCGCTCTCATGCGAAGGCGTAGTCCTCGAGCGGGAAGCGCTCTGCGCGCCAGATCGTCTCCGGGCTGGTGGCCGGGCGGAACGGCACGTCGCCGTGCTCGTCGTAGTAGTAGCTGTTGGCGATCGAGCACGTGTCGCGGAAGAAGATCTGGTTGTGGCGGCGGGCGAGCATCGCCTGCCAATAGCGCTCGTTGGCCTCGGGCCGGACCTCGACCCGACTGGCGCCCGCGGCCCGCGCTCGCCCCAGCAGCCGTGTGATGTGGCGCATCTGGGTCTCGATCAGGAGGAAGAACGAGGCGCCGTTGAACGCGTACGGGCCAATGATGTGGAAGTAGTTCGGAAAGCCGGGCACGCTCACGCCCTCGTAGGCCTGAATGCGGTTCTCGCGCCACCACTCGCTGAGCTCGACCCCGCCGACCCCATGGATCGGAAACACCTGCTCGTACACCTTGAACCCGGTCGCCAGCACCAGCACGTCGACCTCGTGCTCGACTCCCGAGGTGGTCCGCACGCCGGCAGGCGTGATCCGCTCGATCGGGGTCGTCTCCAAGAAGACGTTCTCGCGGTTGAACGTCGGCAGGTAGTCGTTCGAGAACCCGGGGCGCTTGCAGCCCAGCCCGTACTTCGGCGTCAGCTTCTCGCGCACCTCAGGGTCGTTGACCCACTTGCGGAGCACCGCGCGCCCGATCGCCTCGCCGCGGTGGGCGAGCGGCACGACGCCGTAGAAGTGCGCCGCGAGCGGGAAGTTCAGCTCGACGAACAGCTGGCTCAGGATGCGCGTCGCGAGCTTGGCGCCGGGAACCCGCTCGAGCACCCAGCGCTCGCGGGCGCCGAGCGCGCGGTCGGGCTTGGGCAGGCACCAGATCGGCGTGCGCTGAAAGACGGTCAGGTGCTCGACGGCCGGCGCGATCGTCGGGACGATCTGGACCGCCGAGCAGCCGGTGCCGATCACCGCCACGCGCTTGCCCTCGAGCGACTGCGAGTGGTCCCAGCGGGCTGAGTGCATCAGCACGCCCGCAAACGAATCCAATCCCTCGATGTCGGGCCATTGGGGCTGTGAGAGCGCTCCCTGGGCGGCCACGACGAAGCGCGCGGTGATCTCCTCTCCGCCTTCGAGCTCGAGGCGCCAGAGCGAGGCGTCCTCGTCGAAGCGCGCCTCGGTGACGCGCGAGTTCAGCCGCAGCCGCGGGCCGCACGCCGTACTTGTCGACGCAGTCCTCGGCGTATGCCTTGAGCTCTGACCCGCTCGCGTAAACCCGCG
The DNA here is from genome assembly GCA_963795505.1 of uncultured Actinomycetes bacterium. GTDB lineage: Bacteria > Actinomycetota > Thermoleophilia > Solirubrobacterales > Solirubrobacteraceae > Palsa-465. The sequence goes on along the minus strand of CAWCIB010000008.1, from coordinate 68,792 downwards.
ACCAGTCGCCGCGCTTCTCGAACGAGAACTGATAGCTGAACGACGGGATGTCGACCCCGATGCCCGGATAGGTGTTCCAGTGCCACGCACCCCCGACACCGTCGCCCTCCTCGACCACGAGGTAGTCGGAGATGCCGGCCTGGCCGAGCTTGATCGCGGCGCCGATGCCCGAGAAGCCGGCGCCGATCACGACCGCCTCGTGGTCGGGCGTCACTCCGCCGAGAGCAGCCACCAGTAGCTCTCCTGTCCGCCGTTCGAGAGCTCGAACTCGACCTCACCCGCCGCGAGCGCCTGCACGGTCTCGTCGTCGAGCGGCGCGTCGGCGCCGCGCAGACAGGTGATGAGCTCGGCGCTCGAGGCAAGCTGCTCGAGGACGCCCCGGAGCGTCTCGCGCGGCGCGCCCCAGGCGACGATCTCCTCCTCCACGAACCCCACCGCGTCACCCTGGCGAAACCGACCCTGGGCGTCGTCGCGAGCGGCCGGCGCGACTGCGCCGGTGCGAACGCGCTCGAGCGCTTCGCTCATCGCGCGCGCGTTCTCGGCCGCGCCCCGAGCGGGGTCGAGGCTGACCGCCGCCGCCAGACCCGCCTGCTGGGAGCGCGACGGACACTACCACGACGCTCTTCTCGGACAGCTCGGCGGCCCGCTCTGCTGCCATCACCACGTTGGGACTGTTGGGCAGCACGACCACCTGCTCGGCGTCGATCGCGTGAATCGCGGCAAGGAGGTCGTAGGTCGAGGGGTTGAGCTTGGGGCCCCCGTCGAGCACGTGCACTCCGAAGCTCTCAAACAGCGCCCGCATCCCGCCGCCGGTCGCGACCGCGACCGCGCCACAGACGGCGTTCTCCGCGGCGATCGCGAGCCGCTGGTCGCGGCGCTCGATCTGCTCGCGCATGTCGGCGACGTCGAGGTGGGAGACCTCGCCCCCACCGTCGAACAGAGCCGTCGCCGCGTCGGGCTCGTCGGTGTGAATGTGCACCTTGAGCGTCGAGGAGTCACCTACGACGAGCACCGAGTCGCCGATCTTCTCGAGCTCGGCCAGGTAGCGCCGAGGCTCGAGCGCGCGCCCCGTGACCGCGAAGTTGGTGCAGTAGCGGTAGGTACTCGAGGAATGCTGGGGGTGGGTGATGCGGACGGCGTTCTGATGCTCGAGCGCTGGTGGCTCTGAGCCGCGGAGCGCTCCGATGATCCCAGCCAAGATCACGGTCAGCCCGTAGCCGCCGGCGTCGACGACCCCGGCCTCGCGCAGCACCGGGAGCAGGTCGGGGCCACGCTTGACCGACTCCTTGCCCTCCTCCAGCGCGCGCTCGATCACGTCGGCGATCACGGTGTTCTGCTGATCCGCCGACGCCTCCGGCCCCAGCCGTGAGTCGCGCGCGTGGGCGAGTTCGGAAGCCATCCGCGAGGCCATCTCGCGCACAACCGTGAGGATCGTGCCTTCGGCCGGGTCGCGCACCGAGCCATAGGCCTGATCGGCGGCGCGGGCCATCGCCGCGACGATCAGCACCGGATCGACGAGCTCACCGGGCCGCGAAGCCAGCTCCTCGGCGGCGCCGCGGATCAGCTGCGAGAGGATCACACCGGAGTTGCCGCGGGCGCCGAGCAGCGCGGCGCGCGCGACCGACGCGACGATCTCGTCGCGGCCGATGTCGTCGATCGTGCGGTCTACAAGCGCGCTCTGGAGACGATCGAGCTCTTGCAGCACGGCGCGCAGCGTCAACACCATGTTGTCGCCCGTGTCGCCGTCGGCGACCGGGAACACGTTCAGGTCGTTGACCTCTTCGCGGCGCTCCTCGAGCGCGCCCAGTGCCGCCTCCACGACCGTCCGGAAACGAACGAGTGAGGGGTCTGCCACGCCCGCCGCCTAGGCGGCCTTGGTGACCTTGCCGGCCTTCAGGCAGCGCGTGCAGACGTACACGCGCCGCGGCGTGCCGCCGTCGTCGATGCGGACACGCTGGAGGTTCGGCTCAAACCGGCGCTTGGTCGCCACCATCGAGTGGCTGCGACTGTGACCGAACGCGGGACCCTTCCCGCACGCATAGCAGACCTTGGACACGGCGCGGCGAGTATAGATGGGTCAATCAGCTGACAGCTGGCGCTTGACCCCGAGCGAGGCCATCGCAGCCTCGGCCGCGTGGCGCCCCGTGTCGCGCTTTGAGCCGCCGGTCACGCGCTCGAGCCCCTGCTCCAGGGTGTCGACGGTGAGTACGCCGAAGCCACATGGAACACCCGTTTCGAGCTGTACCTGCTGGATGCCGCGCGCGGCTTCGGCGCACACGTAGTCGTAGTGGTCGGTTTCGCCCCTGATAACCGCGCCCAGGCACACGACGGCGGCGTAGCGGCCCGACCGGGCGGCGTAGGAGGCGATCAGCGGCAGCTCAAACGCGCCCGGCACGTCGAAGCGGTCGATCTCCGAAACCCCGGCGTCGGCGAGCGCCGCGCGTGCCCCCTGCTCGAGTTTGTCGGCGAGATCCTCGTAGAACCGAGCCACGCAAAGGGCGACCCTCACTCTGAGTCCCGTCGCTCTTGCTGGAGCATCTCCTCGTCGAAGTCGAGCCCCTGGTGGTGGAGGATGTGTCCGAGCCGGTCGCGCTTGGCGCGCAGGTAAGCCTCGTTGTGCGGGTTGGGGAGATGCTCGATCGGGATCTGGTCGGCCACCGACAGCCCGTATCCGGCCATGCCCGAGATCTTCTTGGGGTTGTTGGTCAGGATCCGGATCGACGTCAGGCCGAGGTCGGCCAGGATCTGCGCGCCGATGCCGTAGTCGCGAAGATCGGCCGGCAGCCCGAGGCGCAGATTCGCGTCGACGGTGTCGAGGCCCTCCTCCTGGAGCTTGTAGGCGCGGAGCTTGTTCAGCAGCCCGATCCCGCGCCCCTCCTGCGACAGATACAACAGCACCCCCGCGCCCTCGCGCTCGATCATCGCGAGTGCCGACTCGAGCTGCTCGCCGCAGTCACAGCGCAGCGAGTGGAACACGTCGCCGGTCAGGCACTCGGAGTGAACCCGCACGAGCACGTCCTCGGCGCCGGCGACCTCGCCCTTCACGAGCGCGACGTGGTGCTTGTTGTCGATCAGCGACCGGTACCCCACCGCCGTGAACTCGCCAAACGCCGTCGGCAGTCCCGTCGAGACGACCCGCTCAACGAGCTTCTCGGTGCGCCGGCGATAGGCGACTAGATCGGCGATCGTGATCATCTTCAGCTCATGGCGCTCGCAGTACCCCACCAGGTCCGGCACGCGCGCCATCTCACCGTCGTCGGCGACGATCTCGCAGATCACCCCTGCCGGCGTCAGCCCGGCCACGCGGGCGAGGTCGACGCTCGCCTCGGTATGGCCGACACGCTCCAGCACCCCTCCTGCGCGAGCCTTGAGCGGGAACACGTGGCCGCCGTGGGCGAGATCGCCAGGGCGGCTCTTGGGGCTGATCGCGACCTGGATCGTGTGTGCCCGCTCAGCCGGCGAGATCCCGGTGGTCACCCCTTCGCGCGCGTCAATCGAGACGGTGAACGCGGTCTTGAGCGGGTCCTCGTTCTTGGCCGCCATCAGGTCGAGCCCTAGGTCGTCACAGCGCTCGGGAGTCAGCGCGAGGCAGATCAGGCCCCTCCCCTCCTTGGCCATGAAGTTGATCGCTTCGGGCGTGACGAACTGAGCGGCCAGCACGAGGTCGCCCTCGTTCTCCCGGTTCTCATCGTCGACGACCACCACCATGCGCCCGCGCTGAATCTCGTCGATCGCCTCTTCGATCGTCGCGAAAGGCGTCTTGGTGGAACTCATCGTGCGATCAGCCTCTCTACGTACTTGGCCAACACATCGACCTCCAGGTTCACTTTTGTTCCTGGCTCGAGCGCGCCAAGCGTCGTGCGCTCGAGGGTCTCAGGTATCAGAGAGACGGTAAAGGATCCCTCTGTGAGCCCGGTCACGGTGAGCGAAACGCCGTCGACCGCGACCGAGCCCTTTTCGACCATGTAGCGCAGCAGCTCCGCCGGCGCTTGCACTTCGAGCCGGCGCGCAAAGCCGTCTTCATCGACCGTCGCCACCGCGCCGACCGCGTCCACATGGCCCTGGACGATATGCCCGCCGAGACGGTCCGAGGCTCGCAATGGCAGCTCGAGGTTCACCGTGCCGCCCTCGTCCAGTCCGGCCAGCGAGCTGCGCTCGAGCGTCTCGTTCATGACCTCGGCTGCGAACCCGCCGTCATCGATCGAGACAGCCGTCAGGCACACCCCGTTGATTGCGACCGAGTCGCCCGGCCGCAGCTCGGTCGCAAGCGCGGTACGGATCGTCAGCCGGACTCCGTCGCCGCTGCGCGCGAGGTGCTGCACGGTCCCACGATCCTGTACGAGGCCCGTGAACACCCCCTACCACTCCTTCAGCCGCGCGCAGATCAGGACATCGTCCTCGACCCGCTCGACCTCGAGCGTCAATGTCCGCAGTGCGTCACCGATGGACTCGCTGCCCTCTCCCTCGAGCGTTCCCCGGGCGGAGCGCCCGCCGAGGACGATCGGAGCGATAAACAAGCGGAGCTCGTCGATTTCACCCGCGTCGAGGAACGCCCCGGCCAGGTGAGGTCCGCCCTCGAGCAGGACCGAGCTCACGCCGCTCGTGCCCAACTGTTGCAGCGCCGAGAGCACGCGCGCGGTCTCGTTCTCGCCCGGCGCGACGATCACCTCGGCGCCGTGTGTCTCGAGCGCGTCCGTCCCCGCCCGCGGCGCCGCCCGCGAGACGACCACGGCCAGTGGAACCTCGGGCGCGTCGGCGAGCAGCTTCGAGTCGGCCGGCAGCCGTGCGAGCGAGTCGAACACGACGCGCCGCGGCTGGCGCGCGACGCCGTCGACCCGCGCGGTCAGCTGTGGATCGTCCGCCAGCGCAGTGCCGATCCCGATCGCGACAGCGTCGCACTCTGCACGCCAGTAATGAGCGCGCCGGCGGCTCGCCTCGCCTGAGATCCACTTCGAGTCGCCCGCGCCGGTCGCCACCCTTCCATCGAGCGTCATCGCCGCCTTGAAGAGGACCCAGGGCCTGCCGGTGCGGGCGTGCTTGCGGAATGGCTGGTTGAGCAAACGCGCCCGCGCCGCCAGCTCGCCGTCGGCCAGCACCACCTCGATGCCCTCGTCGCGCATGATTCCCAGAGCGCGGCCCGACGCGTGCTCGCTCGGATCGTCGGATCCGATCACGACCCTCCGGATCCCGGCCTCGCGAATCGCGTCCGTGCATGGCGGCGTCTTGCCCTGGTGACAGCACGGCTCGAGCGACACGTACAACGTCGCGTCGGCAAGCTCCTTCTCGCCCGCGGCCCGAATCGCCTCGACCTCGGCGTGAGGGGCGCCGAAGGCCGTGTGGTAACCCTCGGAGATCGTCCCATCCTCGGAGGCGATCACCGCTCCGACGAGGGGGTTCGGACTGACCCGGCCGCGGCCTTGCTCGGCGATCTCGATCGCGCGCGCGAGATGGCGGTGGTCGATTGCGGCCTTCAGGGTCATTGGTCGTCGAGCATAAGGCTACGAGGGAGAGCGATAGCCTCCATCCCACCTGCGTAGAGCGATGCATTCCACCGTCCAGATCCACTTCACGTTCCGCGCCTGATGGAGGCGCCGGCCGGGGTGGCGGATCGCCGCGAGCCGGCGGCGCCCTCAAACGCGAGCTACGCGCGCAGCGCGCGCATCCTGTCGATTGGGATCGCCTCGACCGGGATCTTCACGTTCCTGTACCTGGCGACCGCGAGCCACGAGCTCTCGCCGGCGTCGTACAGCCGGATCTCGCTCTGCTGGGCGATCATGTTCGTGATCCTGTCGGTGATCTACCGGCCGATCGAGCAGCTGCTCTCGCGCACGATCGCCGACCGCAGGGCGCGCGGGCTACACGGCCACCCATTGCGGATCCCGGTCGCGATCCAGGCCGGGTTCGCGACCCTGTTCTTGATCGTGGCGCTCGCGCTGCGGCACCAGATCGAGCACGGCATGTTCCATGGCTCGAGCGCGCTGTACTGGATCCTCGTAGTCGGCGTACTCGCCTATGCCGCGAGCTACTTCGCGCGCGGATGGCTGGCCGGCCACCAGCGGTTCGACCTGTACGGCGGGCTGGTGTTCCTCGAGTCGACATCGCGCTTTGTGTTCGCGCTCGCCGTGGCGGTCGGGATCGGTTCGGGCCAGGGCGTGGTCGGGCTCGGGATGGCGGTCGCGCCGTTCGCGTCGCTGTGCGTGATCCCGTTCGCGTTCTCGCGCATGCGCACGGCCCACGGGCCTGTCGAGCTCCAGTTCGCCGACGCGGCGCGCGAGGGCCCGGTCCACGGCCAGCTCGAGGAGGCCGCGGCGGACCTGACACTCCGTCACGACTCGGCGTTCGCATTCTCCGTGGTCGGCATCATGCTCGCCGAGCAGACGCTCATGAACGCCGGCGTGCTGATTGTCGCGGCGACATCCGGCGGGTCGATCAGGACGGGCCTGACCGGCTTCGTGTTCAACGTGCTGCTGATCGTGCGCGCCCCGCTACAGCTCTTCCAGGCGCTCCAGACCGCGATCCTCCCCCACCTCGCACGGCTCGAAGCGCACGACTCCGCCGCGGAGTTCCGCCGGGCGATCCGCTCGACGCTGCTCGTGATCGCCGCGTTCGCCACGCTCTGTGCCCTCGGCCTACTCGCGGTCGGCCCGCCGGTCATGAAGGCCGTGCTCGGCAGCAAAGGATTCACGTACGGACGGCTGGGGCTGGCCGCAGTGGGGATCGGGATGGGCCTGCACCTCGTCTCGGGCACGCTCAACCAGGCCGCCCTCGCCCGCGGACGCGCCGCGCTCGCCGCGCTCGCGTGGCTGTGCTCGGCGGCCTTCTTCGTCGTCTTCGTCGCGGCACCGACGATTCACTCGCAGGTCACCCGCGTCGAGGTCGGCTATCTGATCGCGACCGCGATCCTGTCCGGCCTGCTCGCGGCGCTCTATCTGAAGGGCACTAAGCTCCGGCCGCGAGCGCCTGGCACGTAGGGTCCTTCGCAGCCGCGGCGTTCAGCTGCGGGCTGTTCTGAGACCCCAGGGTCGTGAGGCCGGCGCGCGACTGCCTGAGCAGCGCCACGACGTGGTTCGTCGCGGTGGCGAACGTCTGCTTGCTCGAGGTAGGCAGCTTCGCCGCTTCGCTGGCCGCCTGAGCGAGGATCCCGTTCGACTTCGTCAGGCTCGATACCGCAGCACCGGCTATCTGGCCGCCGTTCGGGACCTTTGGGGTGCCCGCGGCCTTGAGTTGACTCTCGGCGCTGGCCGTGGCCTTGGCGACGGCGCCCACAAACCCGATGACCTCCGCCTTGGCCTGCTGGGTCGAGGTGATTTGCGTTGGCAGCTTCGTGCCGGCTGAGCGGATCCCGTTGCGCAAGCTTGTCGCGACTCCGCAGAACGATCTGACCCACGACGCGGCGCTGACCGTCGGCGAGCTCGAGCCGCAGCCGGCGAGCGCCAGCGCAGCCGCGAGGACCAATGCGGCACTCGCTTTCCTCACACCGCTCCCGCCGCCGCCGCGATCTTGAGGTAGGTCTCGGCCGGATCGGGCGAAGTGAACACCGCCGAGCCGGCGACCAGAACGTTGGCGCCCGCGTTCGAGACGGCCGCCGCGGTCTCCTCATGCACGCCGCCATCGACTTCGAGCGCGACGCCGTCGGGTAGCACGGCACGCATGCGTTCGAGCTTGCCGATCGAGGCGGGTATCAGCTCCTGAGCACCCCAGCCGGGATTGACGCTCATGCAAAGAGCGAGGTCGAGCATGCCGTCGGACACCTCGTCGATGGCGGTCGCGGAAGTCGCCGGGTTGATCGCCGCTCCGGCGCTGCAGCCCGCCGCCTGGATCGCCTGAAGCGCGTAGTGCAGATGCGGCGTCGCCTCCGCGTGGACCGTGATGTTGTCCGCACCCGCGCGAGCGATGCTGTCGATCTGGCGCTCGGGGCGCTCGATCATCAGGTGCACGTCGACGACGCCGCCGGCCTCGTGGACCCGGTCTGCGATCGCCGAGACGATCAGCGCGCCGAACGTGATCGGAGGGACGAAGTGGCCGTCCATCACGTCGACGTGGATGACGCGCGCGCCGGCCGCGAGCACCTCGTCGACCTGAGCGCCGAGCCGCGCGAAGTCCGCCGACAGGATCGAGGGCGCGACGCGGCGCTCGCGCATCACGGCTTGGGCCTCGGAGCGGCCCACTAGACGGCTCTCAGCATGCTGCCCTGACAGTGGTTGCAGGCGACGACCGCGGTGCTCGACATGCGGACGATCGTCGAGTGCTCGCCGCAGTTGGGGCACACGGAGACGAGCTCGAAGCGGTGCAGGCACCACACGCAGCGATAGCGACCGGGCACCGCGGTTGGCCGCAGCCACGGCTCGCCGCAATTCGGGCACTCCATTCCGAGCTTGCCGTCGGAGTCGCTCACGGGGTCAGCTTAATGGGGGCTTCGGCGCAGTTTTGCGATCGAGAAGCCGTCGGTCAGATCCCGGTGCGGTAGCAGCTGCTCGTGGCTGTCGAGCACAAATTGGCCGCTATCGGCCAGGAACTGGTCGATTAGCTCTTCGCTTTCGGCGCGCGAGATCGTACAGACCGAGTAGACGAGCGTCCCGCCTGGGGCGGTCGCCGCCGCCCCAGCCTGCAGGATCGTCCGCTGTAGCACGGCCAGCTCGGCGATCGACTGAGGGGTCGCGCGCCAGCGCACGTCGGGTCTCGACTGAAGCGTGCCGAGGCCCGAGCACGGCGGATCGACCAGCACCCGGTCGAAGGTCTCGCCGTACGGCTCGGCTGCGTCTCCGACGACAACCCGGACACATGAGGCGTGCATGAGTGCAGAGGTCTGCTCTAGCGCCTGTGCCCGCCGCGGGTGACGCTCGACGGCCACGACCTCCCCCTCGTCCCGGAGTAGCTGGGCGATGTGGGTGGTCTTGGCACCGGGCGCGGCGCACAGGTCGAGAACGCGTTCGCCCGGCTGCGGGTCGAGCGTTCTCGAGACCAGCATCGAACCGCGCGATTGGGGGAAGATCGCGCCCGCGCGCCACAGCTCGGAGCGCTCGGCGTCGAACTGGCCCTCGAAAACGAGTGCCTCGTCAAGGCCGGGCGCGGGATGGGCCTTCATTGGCAGGCGGGCCTGCACGTCGGTGGCGCTCGCCACGAGCGTGTTGACCCGCAGCGCGGACTCAGCCGGCTCGTTGACGCGCTCGAGGAGCGCCCGAGCGTCCTCGGCGCCGAGCTCGCGCCACCACATCTGGGCGAGCCAGACCGGTACCGAGTGCATGACGGCGGCCTGCTCGGGCGTCGCATCGCTCAGCGTCTTCAGCAGCTCACGCCCCTGTGCGGACGCTCGGCGCAATACGGCGTTGACGAACTTTCCGCTCGGCCCGCCGACCAGCTCGACGGACTCGTTGACGGCCGCACGCGCCGGGATGCCGTCGAGAAACAGGAGTTGGTAGAGCCCCAGCCGGAGCGAGGCGAGCACGGCCGGGTCGAGCTTCTTGATCGGTCGCGATGCCAGCTTCTCGATCACGTGGTCCAGCGTCCCGCGCCGCTGCACCGTCCCGTAGGCGAGCCGCGTGGCGAGCGCCCGATCGCGCGCGTCGAGCTCACGGGCCTCGGCGGCGAGCGCCCGGTCGGCGAACGCGCCGCGCTCGAACACCCTGCGAATGACCGTGTTTGCGACCGCGCGCGCTGGCGCGACGCTACTCACCGCCGCAATCCCCGCAGGTAGTCCTCGCCGCTCATCGGCCGGCGCCCGGGCGGCTGCACCTCGACCAGCTCAAGCGCTCCCTCTGCGCACCCGAGAACGGGCAGCGGTCCGTCGAGCGACAGCGCGCCGGCCCTCGGCCCATCGGCGATCACCCGCGCTCGCACGACGCGGAGCTCGTCGAAGTGCGCTCCGATATGGGGGGTCAGCGCCCTCACCACGCGCTCGAGCGCGGTCGCCGTCAGCGACGGGTCAAGCCGGCGGTCCTCGCCGGTGATCTTCTCGGCGTAGGTCGCGTGAGAATCATCCTGCGCGACGGGCTCAGGAAGCCCGTCGAGCGCCCGCACCAGCAGCTCGCCACCGAGCCGCTCCAGCCGGGGCGCGAGCGTCCCGTAGGTGTCATCCGAAGCGATCGACTCGGTCTCGCTCATGTAGACCGGCCCCGAATCGAGCCCCGCGGTCACGCGCATGATCGACACGCCCGTCTGCTCGTCACCGGCCATGATCGCGCGCTCGACCGGAGCGGCCCCGCGCCAGCGCGGCAAGAGCGATGGGTGGACGTTCAGCATCAGGTGCTCGGACAGCAGCGGCTCCTTGATCAGCGCACCGAACGCGCACACGCAAACCGCATCGGGAGCGACACCCGCGATCAGCTCCCGCGCTGCCTCGTCGTTGACCGACGCCGGCTGGTCGAGCTCGATTCCGAGCTCCCGCGCAGCCTCGGCAACCGGGGGTGCAGAAACCCTTCGTCCCCGGCCACGGGGACGATCGGGCCTCGTCACGACGAGCTGCGGGCGGTGCTGGGAGGCCGCCAGCCGCTCGAGAACTCCGACGGCGAAGCTCGAGGTCCCCAGAAAGACGGTCCGCAAGGGGGCTACGCCGCCGCTTGCGCTTCGCGCAGGATGCGCATCGCCTCCTTGCGCTCCTCACGCGTGGTGCGATCGAGGATCAGCACGCCGTCGAGGTGGTCTATCTCGTGCTGCAGGACGCGGGCCTCGAGCCCCGAGGCCTCGACCATCGTCTGCTCACCGAACTCGTTCAACCCCCGCACACGGACGTGGACCGGCCGCTCCACCTCGACCAGCACCTGGGGCAGGCTGAGACACCCCTCCTCGGCGGCCTCCTCCTCTCCCCCGGACCACTCGATCTCGGGGTTGACGAGCGCGGCGACCGGCGCGTCGGGCTGGACTCGGTAGACGAGCAGGCGGTGAAGCACACCGAGCTGCGTCGCGGCCAGGCCGACACCGAGCGCGCCATGCATGATCTCCCCCATGCTCGCCACCTCGGCCCGGAGCGCGTCGTCGATCTCCTCCGGCGCGACCTCGCGCGCGCGTGTGCGCAGCACGGGATCGCCGAACTTCCGCACGTGAGCAAGCGCGGCCGCTCGCCGAGCGGCGGTCTCAGGATCGAGCTCGTCCTCGTCCGGCGGCGCCTCGACTTCGAGGTCTTCGGCGAGTTGGTCGTCCGACACGCTGCCAGTTTAGATCGGGTCCACGTCGACGCTGACGCTCACGCCCTTAGCTCCTCGCCCGCGCGCAAGCGTCTCGACCGCCGCGCCCACCGCCTCGATCGCGGCCTCGCGCTCGCGAGCCTTGATCACGAGCTGGCTGCGGGCCTTGCCCCGGAGCGCGAACAGCGGCGCCGGGCCGAGCACGTCGGCATGCGGCGCCTGAATCAGGGCGTGCAGCGCCTCCGCCGCCGCCCGCGCCGGTCCCGACCTGGCCGCGGAGCAGACGATCCGGATCAGCGAGCTGAACGGCGGGTAGCCGAGCGCCTCGCGGCGCGCGAGCTCGCCCGCCAGGAACCCGTTCGCATCATGTGTGGCGGCGAGCCTGATTGCGCGGGCCTCCGGCGCGAGCGTCTGGACGAGCACGCGCCCGCCGGCGTCGCCGCGGCCGGCCCTCCCCGCGAGCTGCGCGATCAGCGAGAACGTGCGTTCCTCGGCGCGAAAGTCCGGGAAGCGCAGCGTCTGGTCGGCGTCGAGCACGACGCCGAGCGTGACGTCCGGGAAGTCGTGACCCTTGGCCACCATCTGGGTGCCGACCAGCACGCCGGCTGGCGCGCTCGCGAACGCCTCGAGCGTCCGCGCTCGGCCATCGAACGAGGCCGAGTCGGCGTCCAGGCGGAGGATCGGAAAGCCCGTGCCGCCGAGCGCCGCGCCCAGTTCGTGCTCGATCCGCTCGGTGCCGGCGCCGTGACGCGCGACGGTCGTCGAGCCGCACTTGGGGCAGCGCTCCGGGTCCGGTTCGTGGTGGCCGCAGTGGTGGCAGGCGACAAAACCCTGATGGAGCACCAATGCGACTTCGCAGTTCGGGCACATCCAGGCCCTTCCGCACCCGCGGCAGGAGAGGAAGTTCGACCAGCCGCGCCGGTTCAGCAGCACGATCGCTTTCCCTTCAGAGCGCCGTACCTCGGCGAGCGCGGCGCGCGTCTTGGGGTGGAGCGGGTGGTCGTGGCCCCGCATGTCGAGCAGCTCGACCGGGGGCAGCGCGCGGCCGTCGATCCGCTCTCCGAGCAGGAGGCGGCGCGCGCCGTGGAACGTCTCGGGCCGTGGCGTCGCCGAGCCCAGGACGAGCAGGGCGTCGTGTGTCCGCGCGCGCCAGAGCGCGACCGCCCGCGCGTCGTAGCGCGGGTCGCCTTCGTGCTTGTAGGCGCCCTCGTGCTCCTCGTCGACGATGATCAGTCCAATGTTCTGGAGCGGAGCGAACACGGCCGAGCGCGGTCCCACGCACACCCGAGCCTCTCCGCGGCGCAGCCGCATCCATTCAGCGAACCTCTGCCCGGCCGTGATGCCCGAATGAAGCAGCGCCACCTGCTCACCGAAGCGGGCCCGGAAGCGCCCGAGCGCCTGGGGCGTCAGCGCGATCTCGGGCACGAGCACGATCGCCGTGCGCCCACTTTCGAGCGCCCGACCGGCGGCGCGCAGGTAAAGCTCGGTTTTGCCGGAGCCCGTCACGCCGTGCAGAAGGAGCTGCTCGTGGCGGCGGCCGTCGAGAACCGCGAGCAACTCGTCTAGCGCGGCGCGCTGCTGGGAGTTCAGCTCCGGCGGGATGGAACTGACGGCCCCGACGGCGTAGCTGGCAGGGGTCCCCTTCATCGTTCGCGTTGTGCGGCGCGTCTTGGCGCCCGGAGCGAGCACGAGCCCCAGCGCGCGGGCGGGCGTCGAGCAATACTCGTGCGCCATCCACAGCGCCAGCGAGACCAGGTCGGACGGCACGCCGAGCGGCAGCACCTCCTCTGGTTCTGAGAGCCGCTCGGGCGGCAGCTCGGATCGGGAGGCGAGCTCCGTCACGACCGCCAGCGCGCGCTGTCCGCCAAACGGGACCCGCAGCAGCGAGCCGACCTCGACCTCGGCGAGCTCGTCGGGCAGGCGGTAGTCGAACGGCCCGCGCACGGCGCGGGTGCGGGTGAGCGGCTCGACCCGTGCGATTTGGCTCTGCATGGAAGCCGACGGAGGGTAGAGCGAGCCCAGGATGACGGGACCCGGGGCCGTTACGCTCAGCGCGTGTCGGAAGAGGTCTTCTTCCACGGCCATCCGTCGTGGCGCGCCGCGCTTGACTTCTACGCCAAGGGCACTTTTGCGGCCGTGCTCGCGGGCGCAATTGCGGGATTCGCCACCGCGATCGCGGTAGGGCATGTCCAGGTGGGCTGGGTCGTCGCGGGGGTCCTCGTCGTGTTCCTGATCGTGCTGCTGACTGGCGTGATCGGGCGCATGCGGACCACCTACACGATCACCTCCGAGCGCCTGATGATCCAGTACGGGTTCCTCGGGCGCGAGCTTCACGAAACGCGGCTCGCGCGCGTCCAGAACGTCCGCAGCCGCCAAACCGTGCTTCAGCGGCTGCTGCGCGTGGGCGCGGTCGAGTTCGACACCGCGGGCGGCGCCGAGTTCGACTTCGCCTTCAGGGGCGTATCAAACCCTCGGCTAGTCGTGCGGACAGTCGACAGCGCGCTGCGACAGCTAAGCCCCGACGGCGGCCCCTAGGCCTGCCGAGAACGAACAATGTCGATGAACGCCGTATATACGGCGGCAATCAGCATCGTTCGCCCACCGAGCCGAGGCGCCGGCCCGCGGTGGGACGCTCGCGCGCTGCGACAGCTAAGCCCCGACGGCGGCCCCTAGGCCTGCAGCGGCCCGCAGCTCGTCGGCCTTATCGGTCCGCTCCCACGTGAAGTCGTGGTCCTCGCGGCCGAAGTGGCCGTAGGCCGCGGTCTTCTGGAAGATCGGGCGGTGCAGGCGCAGGTACTGGCGAAACGCGCCAGGGCGCAGGTCGAAGTGGTCCTGGATCAGCTCGAGGATCTGTGAACGGCCGACCTTCTCCGTTCCAAATGTCTCGACCATCACCGAGACCGGGTGGGCGACCCCAATCGCGTAGGCGACCTGAAGCTCGGCGCGGTCGGCCAGCCCAGCCGCGACGACGTTCTTGGCCACATAGCGCGCGGCATATGCCGCCGAGCGGTCGACCTTCGAGGGGTCCTTGCCGGAGAAGGCGCCGCCTCCGTGCCGGGCCATGCCGCCGTAGGTGTCGACGATGATCTTGCGCCCGGTCAGGCCGGCGTCACCCATCGGGCCCCCGATCACGAACCGGCCCGTCGGGTTCACCAGGAAGTTCTTGTGGAGCTTGCGCGCATCCCACAGCTCGGGCATCTCCTTGAGCACAGGCTCGACGACGTGCTCCCAGAGATCGTCCTTGAGCAGCGACTCGGCGTCCTCCTTGTGCTGGGTGGAGATCAGAAGCTTCTCGATCTCCACCGGCCGGCCGTCGACGTAGCGAACGGTCACCTGCGTCTTGCCGTCTGGGCGGAGGTAGGGGACGATCTCCGCCTTGCGCACGTCAGCGAGCCGCTTGGCGAGCTTGTGCGCGAGCAGGATCGGCAGCGGCATCAGCTCGTCGGTCTCGTTCGACGCGTAGCCGAACATCATGCCCTGGTCGCCCGCTCCGGCGATGTCGAGCTCGTCGTCGTCGGAGGGGTCGGTGCGGGCCTCGTACGCCTTGTCCACGCCCTGAGCGATGTCGGTCGACTGCTTGTCGATTGCGTTGATCACCGCGCAGGTGTGGCAGTCGAACCCGTAGGCGGCGTCGGTGTAGCCGATCCGCTTGATCGTCTCGCGCGCGATCTCCTGGATGTCGACGTAGGTCTCCGTCGTGATCTCGCCAGAGACGACGACCAGCCCGGTGTTCACGAGCGTCTCGCACGCAACCCGGCCGGTGGGGTCATCGCGCAGCACGGCGTCCAGAACTCCGTCTGAGATCTGGTCGGCGATCTTGTCCGGATGCCCCTCCGTGACGGACTCGGAGGTGAACAAAAACTCGTTATCGGGAAGCGTGGTCATGAGATCTTTAGGGTGAGCTCCGCGGTCGAATCGGCCTCCCCCCTCGTCGAGTAAAGACCGGCCGCGCGGATCCGCGCGATGTCCGGTGCTAGTGCCCTGTAACGCGTGCCGCGCCCGAGTCCGGTCTGCTCGGCGAGGTTGAGGAGCTGGCTGAGGTCGAAAAAGACTAGCGAGGTGATGCCGTCGGGGTGTCCAGACAACGCTGCGCGGTATGCCGCCTCGTCGACGAGCGGGCGCCCGGGCCGGGCGATTTCGGCGATTCCCTGCAGACTTGTGGAGACCACGACCAGTCCCCGGAACACCGCGTAATCGAGCTCGAACCCGGGCGCGAGCGATAGCTGATGGGCGCTGATGCCGTCGAGCGCGAGGTTGCGCATCTGGGCCACCTGGCCCGAGCCGGTGGTTGGCGGCGGGAACAGCGCGGAGAGCGGGACCTCGAGGTTGGCGAGCTCTTCTGTGACCGCCGGCTCGTCCTTGGTCCGCGCGACGACGATCAGGCTGTGTGTAGGTCCGAGCGCGACCACCGACTCGCCGGCGAACAGCGATTCGATCCCCCCCACGTCGGCTCCCTCGGCCGCCAGCGCGGCCCCCAATCTGTGCAACAGCGGCCCGATCTGGCTCGCGATTCCGCCGACCGCCCCGGCGTCCAGCACGTGCGAAGCCAGCCGGTTGAGCCCGGTCACATCGAGCGCGAGCACCGTGCCCGCCGGAAGCTGCCGGTCGAGCGTCGGGGTGAACCCGCGTGTCGTTCCCAGGCCCGCGCCTAGTGTGAGCGCGCTGTGTATGCGGAGCTTCATGTACGCCCCGCTGGCCGACAGGGCGACCGTTGTCCCCACCAGGTCGGGCTGATTTAGAAGTGCGCCCACGGCGCCGAGCAACCCTCCTTGGGGGATCAGCAGGCGCTGAACCCCGGCCGGCGAGGTGTACAGGTCGAGCACACGGTCAGCCGGCTCACCCGACGCCGCGCTCCGGTAGGCGGGGTTGGATTCGAGCGACGTCAGCTGGCCCGTGTCCGTGTCGATCGCCGATCTCACGCTCGCGTCCTGACCGACCACCAGGTAGTGGCGCACGAACGCGAGCACCGCCCCCGAGGGATAGCGATAGAGCGCCACCCCGCGGTAGGCGCCGTCGGCCGTCGCACCCATTCGCGTCACGAACGAGCGCGCGCTCGATGTCTGCGCGACGTCGAGCACGAGCTCAGAGCCCGCTGTCGTGCTCGACGTGTTGAGCAGCGCGAGCGCGGCCTCATTGCCGAGCCACGGCCGGATATCGCGCGCGAAATCGACCGAGCCGCCGCCCGAGACGATCGCGTCCAGGCGGTTGATCACACCCGCTTCGATCAGCGGGTAGGTCGGGAAGCGACGCGAGAGTCTGAGCGCGGCAGCCACCGCCGGGCGGCGCTTGTCGATCGAGACGTGCAGGTACACGAGCGCGTCCCCGGGCACCAGCGCCGCGGCCCCGGTAGCCGGAGGCGCGGCACCCGAGCCGCTCGTGATCGCCAACACGATCACAAGCACCGCGATGAGCCCGATCGTCGCGCCTGCGGCGGCCCGGACGCGCGTCAAGCGACCGCCCGGCGACGTTCGCGGCGCTGCACGAAGTCGATGATCAATGGCACGCCCTCGAGTCGGTAGCGCTCGCGCAGCCGGTTCTCGAGGTAGTAGGCGTAGTCGCGCGTGATGCGCTCGCGGGAGTTGACCTGGATCGAGAAGCGCGGCGGACGCTCGCCCGTCTGGGCCATGTAGAGCAGCTTCAGCCGGTGGCCGCGGCGCGCCGGCGGCTGACGGGCCGAGACGATCTCGCCGAGAAAGCGGTTGAGCTGCGGGGTCGGGATTCGCCCGCAGCGCCGGTCGGCCAGCGCGACCGCCTCGACGAGCAAACGCTCGATTCCGCGGCCCGTCAGGGCGCTCGCGGTCATCACGCGGGGCCGCAAGCGCAGCTTCTGGTTTACACGCGCGCGCTCGTGGTCGAGGTCGACCTCGTCGGCGGCGTCCCACTTGTTGAGCACGAGCGCGGTCGCACAGCCGGATTTCATGGCCAGCTCGGCCACGCGCAAATCCTGGGCGGTGACGCCGTCGCTCGCGTCGCAAACCACGAGCGCGACGTCCGCGCGCTCGGCCGCGCGCCGCGAGCGCAGCGTCGTGTAGTACTCGAGCGACTCGGACACCTTCGCCTGGCGGCGAAGGCCCGCCGTGTCGATCAGGATCAGTTCGCGGCCCTCGAACGTGAGCGGCTCGTCGATCGCATCGCGGGTCGTGCCGGCTTGGGGCGAGACGATCACGCGCTCGGCGCCCAGGAACCGGTTGACGAGCGAGGACTTGCCGACGTTCGGCCGGCCGATCACAGCCAGCCGGACCACGTCGAGCCCCTCGTCGCGCTCCTGCTCCTCCTCGGCGGGCCCAAGCGCGACGATCCGGTCGAGCAGATCACCGGTGCCCAGCCCCTGGGCGGCGGAGACCGCTATCGGCTCGCCGAGGCCGAGGGCGTGGAACTCGGCGGCCAGCGGGATGTCGCCCGGAGTGTCGATCTTGTTGGCCGCGACCACGGCCGGGAGCGGGCTGCGCCGCACCAGGTCCGCGAGCTCGTGATCGCCAGGCCGCAGACCGGCCTGTGAATCGACCACGAGCACGGCCACGTCGGCATCCGCGAGCGCCGCGCGCGCCTGCGCCTGGATATCGCGCTGGAGCTCGTCGCGATCCTCCATGTCCACGCCGCCCGTATCGATCAGAGCGAACTCGCGGCCGTTCCAATCGGTAGGCACCTCCTTGCGGTCGCGCGTCACCCCTGGGCGCTCGTGGACGACGGCCTCGCGGGTTCCCGCGAGCCGGTTCACCAGCGACGATTTACCAACGTTCGGATAGCCGACGATCGCGACCTTCATAGCCGCCGCGAGGCTACAGGCCGACGAGGGCTAACCCGCGCAGTAACCGACGCCGCCGAGAGCCTGATTGCTCCACAGCGACTGGACCGCGAATGTTCCGCCGCGATTGCCGGTGATGTTGTGGAGCGCTCCCGGAATCGGCACGACAGCCGGTATCCCGCCGACGCCGCTCAACGGGGTCGTGCCCACGTACGCGCACTTGTCGCCGTCCTCGTCGGCGTCGAGCGGGTCGTACCAGCCACCGAGGTTGGTCGTCGCGACCGTGCCCGAGCCGAGTCCGCCCGTGATGTCCTCCGCGCCCGGATCGGTGGCCGTCTCCTCGATCTCGTGGCCGAGGGCGATCGTGAACCCGTCGAGCTTGCCGGCCGAACCGGCGTTGACGTCGCTCTCGCCGCAGCCGGCGCCCTGGTTGAGCACGTAGGGCATGTTCGTGTAGGAGATGCCGGGGGTGATGCCGTCGTAGATGCCGTTCGCGAAGCCGGGCTCGACGTAGTCGTGGAAAGCGCAGTACCCCTGAGCGGTCGCGTTCGGGTCCGAGTAGTTCTGCGGCTGCGCGATCACGATGTCGGCATTGCTCAGATCGGTCACTCCGAAGTGCTGCACCGCGCGGGCGGCCTCGAGCGCGAAGTTCGTGTACGTGTTGGTCGGCCCCGCGGGGTTGCTGGCCGAGGTCGAGCCGAGCTTGGTGATGTCGTTGGTGTCATCGGCCCAGATCCCCGCCAGCTGCTGGGTCGGGTTGGTGATGAAAGTCTGGCTGCCGGCCGAATCGGACTGGTAGTACTGGGTCTGGACCCCCGCCCACGGCGTCCCGCCGAGCTGCGAGACGAAGTCCGCCATCTGCTTGCCGGCGCCGTCGGGGTCACATCCGAGCGTGGTACTCGCGGTCGTTCCGTCCGCGAGCGGCTCCGAGAAGGTCTCCGGGCTACAGGCGGCGCTGAACGCGCCGTGCTCGCCCCAGCCCCAGAAGACGAGGTACACGCGCGGGGTGACCTGCACATGGCCGCCCCAGTAGGCCATGTTGCCGAGCAGCGGCAGCCCGGTGGCGGGGAGCTCGCCCAGGCCGCAGTTACCCAGCGGCGATGGGAGCAGCCCGTTCTCGGGGCACGGCGGCGCGGGCGGCTGGATGCCCGCGCCGGCCGCCTGCTCGGCCAGCGCGAGCTGGTGCTGGTGGGCCAGGAACTTGCCCAGCGTCGGGAACAGGATCGGCTTCGCGGACGCCGACGAGGCGCCGAAAGCGAGAAGCGCGACGGTGGCCGCCGCGCACGCGATGCGTCGCAACACCTGGATTCTGTGTATTGAACTACACGAGCGCCTGGATATGCGCCACTACCTGCTCGAGCGTCATCGCGGTCGTGTCGAGCACGACCGCCCCCCGCGCCGGCTCGAGCGGCGAATGCTCGCGCGTGCGATCGCGCTCATCGCGGATCGCCTGTTCGGCCAGCACGGTCTCGGCGTCGACTCCCAGCTCGGCGGCTCGGCGACGAGCACGCTCCTCCGGCGAGGCCGTCAGGAAGACCTTCAGCGCGGCATCGGGCGCGACCACCGTCCCGATGTCACGGCCCTCCGCGACCCAGTCGCCGCTCGACAGCAGCCGCCGTTGAAGCGCGACCATCGCCTTGCGCACATTCGGGTCGGCGGCCGCCCGCGAGGCCGCCTCGGACACCTCCGGCGCGCGGATCGCCTCGGTCACGTCGCGGCCGTCGACGCGCACCCGATCGCCGACCTCGATCGCGAGCTGCGGGGCTATCTCGGCGGGTTCAGCTTCGCGCTCGAGGGACGCCAGCGCGACCGAGCGATACATCGCACCCGAATCGAGATAGGTGAAGCCGAGCTTGGCCGCCACCGCCCGCGCGACGCTTGATTTCCCGGCCCCGGCGGGACCGTCGATCGCGATCACCATCAGCCGGTGAGCGTCGCGAGATCGTGCTCGAAGCCTGGGTAGGAGACCTCGGCAGCCTCGAAGCCGTCGACCTCGACGCCGTCGGCCGAGGCGAGCCCGGCGACGGCACCGAGCAGCGCGAGGCGGTGGTCGCCGCGCGAATCGAGCCTCCCCCCGCGCAGGCCGCCTGTCCCGCGCACGACGAACCCGTCCTCGAGCGCATCGATGTCGGCCCCGAGGCCTCGTAACCCGTCGACCACCGCCGCGATCCGGTCGGACTCCTTGAAGCGCAGCTCGGCGGCACCGCGCACGACGGTCTCGCCGTCCGCGAAGCAGCCAAGCAGGGCGACCAGCGGCAGCTCGTCGATCGCCAACGGCACCTCCTCGCGCTCGACGGTGGTCCCGAAGAGGGGCCCGTACTGCACGTCTATGTCGGCGACCGGCTCGTAGGCCGAGAACGAGCCCGGCTCCTCCAGCTCGCCCAGCACTATCGCGCCCATCCGCTCCGCGATGCGCAGAAAGCCGCTGCGCGTCCAGTTGACCCCGACCCCCTCGAGCACGATGCGGGAGCCTTCGACGAGCGCGCCGGCCGCCACGAGAAACGCGGCCGATGACGGGTCCGCCGGCACGTCGATCTCCTCGAGCTCGAGCTCATCGGCGTTGTGGACCGTGGTGCTGACTGCTCCGCCGGGAAGCTCCGCGCGCTCGAGGGTCGCCCGCGCCCGCACGAGCATCCGCTCGGTGTGGTCGCGCGTGGCGATCGGTTCGACGACGGTGGTCGCGTCGGTGGTCAGCCCGGCCAGCAGTACGCACGACTTCACCTGGGCCGAGGCGACCGGCAGCTCATATTCGATGCCGTGCAGCGTGGCGCCGTGCACCGTGAACGGCGGGAAGCGGTCCTCGCGCGCCTCGAACCCGGCGCCCATCAGCACGAGCGGTTCGGCTATACGGTCGACGGGCCGGCGCCGGATTGATTCATCGCCGTCGAGCGTAAAGCTCTCGCCCTGTTGAAAAGACAGCCAGCCCGGCAGCAGCCGCATGAGCGTTCCGGCGTTACCGACGTCGATCGCGCCCTCGCAAGTGCGAGCGTTGCGAAGCCCGCCGCCGCGGATCACGAGTACGTCCGAGCGCTCCTCGACGATCGCCCCGAGCTCGCGCACGGCATCGAGCGTCGAGAGCGTGTCGGCTGCGCGCAGGTAATTGCGGATCGATACCGGCTCCAATGCCATCGCGCCCAGCAGAGCTGCCCGGTGCGAGATCGACTTGTCCGCGGGCGGACGCAGGCGCCCGCGAAGTCGCGCCCCGGCCCGAACCTGCGCGTAGTCACCCCTTGCCTCCCTCCGGTCGGCGCTTCGGATGAGGTCGTCGGGCATCCGGCCCGCCGAGAACGGGCGTCACCGGAAAGCCCAGCTCGTCGATCAGCTCCCGCGCCCGGCGGACGGGCTCCTCGCCGGCGATCCACAGCGCGATCACTCCCTCGCGCATGTCGGGCGCCGGGTGCAGCGCCATGTCGGTGATGTTGATCCCAGCGCGCCCGAGCGCGAGCGCGATCCGCGCCACGACTCCGGGCTGGTTCGGGACAGACACGCGCAGCTCGGCGAGCGCCTCACCGGCCAGCTGTGCGTCGAGCAGCCGACGGCGGTCGGCCGCGGCGGCTTCGTTCCATGCGCCGATCCATTCGCCGTCGCCACGCTCAAGCGCGGAGCGGACCTCGTGCAGGCGCTCGATCGCTTTCGCAATCTGATCTGCGAGCACGTCCCGATTTGAGAGGTAGATGTCGGTCCAGATGTCGCCGGAGGCCCCCGCGACGCGCGTCGCGTCCCGAAAGCTCGGGCCTGTCGCGGGCAGCGGCTCCTCGGGTGAGGCCAGTGTTCCCGCAGCCTGTGAGACGAGCAGGTTGGCGAGCACGTGCGGAAGATGCGAGACGGTCGCCAGCACCGTGTCGTGCGCCACCGGGTCGATCGCAGCCGGCCGCGCACCGAGCGCGTGCAGAAGCCTGTGGAGCCGCTCGTAGAGAAGGCCAGCCGTGGTCGCCGTGGGCGTCAGGTACCAGGTTGCGCCCTCGAACAGGTCGGCGCGGGCGAACTGGACCCCCGAGCTCTCGGCACCCGCGAGCGGGTGGCCGCCGACGAACCTCGGGTCGGCACAAGCATCGACGACGGCACGCTTGGTCGACCCGACGTCGGTCACGACGCAGTCAGGCGAGCTTGCCTGGAGCGTTTCGCCGACCAGGTGCGCGAGCGCCCCGACCGGCGCCGCCACGAACGCCGCCTCGGCGTTCTTCACGGCTTCGGTGATCGATCCGCAGGCCACATCGAGCGCGCCGCGCTTCACCGCGGCGCGGAGCGCGTCCTGCGAGGAGTCGAACCCCGCCACCTCGGCCCCGAGCCGCTCGCGGGCCGCCAGGCCGATCGACCCGCCGATCAGGCCGACCCCGACGACTGCTACGCGCACCTCTTAGCGCCGCGCCCGGACGGCGCGCGCCAGCTCATCGAGCACCTCGACGGTCGTGTCCCAGTCGATGCAACCGTCGGTGATCGACTGGCCGTAGGTGAGCGAGCGGCCGGGAGCGAGATCCTGGCGGCCGCCGACCAGGAACGACTCGAGCATGACACCGACGATCGACCGGTTCCCGGCCGCGATCTGGCGCGCCACATCCGCTGCGACCAACGGCTGGCGGGCGGGATCCTTGCGGCTGTTGTCGTGTGAGACATCGACGACAACGCGCTCGGGAAGACCCGCGCGACGCAGCAGCGCCAACGCCTCGGCGACGCCCTCGGCGTCGTGGTTGGGTCGCTCGCGGCCGCCACGGAGAATCACGTGGCCGTCCTGATTCCCGCTTGTGTAGAGAATCGCGGATGACCCGTCCACGTCGATGCCGGCGAACGCGTGCGGTTCGGCCGCGGCGCGCACCGCGTCGACCGCCACCTGGATGTTGCCGTCGGTGCGGTTCTTGAAGCCCACCGGCATCGACAGGCCCGATCCGAGCTGGCGGTGAATCTGGCTCTCGGTCGTGCGCGCTCCGATCGCGCCCCAGCAGACCGCGTCGGAGATGTACTGCGGCGTGATCGGGTCGAGGAACTCGCAGCCGACCGGCACGCCGCGCGCCAGGACCGCGAGCAGCAATCGCCGAGCGGTCCGCAGCCCGGTGTTCACATCGCCCGAACCGTCCAGATGCGGGTCGTTTATGAGCCCCTTCCATCCGGTCGTCGTGCGGGGCTTCTCGAAGTACACGCGCATCGCGACACATAGGTCGTCCGACACCTCGGCGGCCTTCGCCGCCAGGCGCTCTGCGTACTCGAGCGTGGCGTCGACATCGTGGACGCTGCATGGCCCGACGATGACCAGCAGGCGGTCGTCGAGGAGCTCGAGGATCGCGTGGGCAGCCGCACGTCCTCCGAGCACCGCGTGCTCGTGCTCGTCGGCGAGCGGGAGTTCTGCCAGCAGCTCTCGCGGCGCCAGGAGCGGAACGACCTGCGCGATCCGCTGGTCTCGGATCCTGTCTCTGGGAATACTCAAGGTGCTGCGCAAGATTGTCTCCTTCAAGACTCTACGGTGGACGGGAGAGCGGCGGCGCTCGGTCGCAGCGTGCGAGCGGGAGAATTCCTCGGGGGGACCGAGCGCCTAGATAAATCGCCAGGCGTAGAGGCAGCCGTAGCCAAGAAGTGCAAGACCAGAGCGGTGGCTGACGGCGTTCATGCGCGCCGCAGAATCTACAGCAAGTCCGCTAGCGCCCGCGTGAACGAGGTATTGTCGGCTTCGGTGCCGACGGTCACGCGCAGGGCGCCCTCGGAGCCGAGCGACGAGCCGGCCCGCACGAGCACGCCTCGCTCGGCGAGGCCCTTCACGACGGCAGCCTCCTCGACACCCTCGGGCAGCCGCAGCCAGATGAAGTTGGCGTCTGATTCGGCGACCCACAGTCCCAGCTTGCGAACGTCTTGCTCGAGTCCGAGCCGCGCCGCCAGCGTGTCGGTGACGCGGCGCTCGACCGCGTCCTGGTGCTTGAGCCCCTCGACCGCCGCGGCCTGCGCGGCGGCGTTGAGGTGAAACGGCTGGCGCACGATGTCGACCGCCTTGCGAAATGCGCCATCGCCGCACAGCGCATACCCCGCGCGCAGCGCCGCGAGCCCGTACACCTTGGAGAACGTGCGCAGCAGGACCAGGTTGGGGAACCGGCGCAGCAGCTCGAGCGACGCGTACGGGTCGCCGAGCTTGAGCGCAAACTCGCAGTAGGCCTCGTCGAGGATCACGCACACGTGTCCCGGGACGCGCTCGAGGAAGGCTCCGACCCGCTCGAGCGACAGCGAGGTGGAGGTCGGGTTGTTGGGGTTGCAGACGAGCACGAGCCGCGTCGCCGCGGTGATCTCGGCGGCCATCGCGTCGAGGTCGTGGCGATCCTCTGAGTCGAGCGGCACCTCGATCGCGCGCGCTCCCGATGCCGCGGCCAGGTGGGGGTATTCGCTGAACGCGGGCCATGCGTAGACGACCTCGGCGCCCGGTTCGAGCAGTGCGTCACCGGCGGACAGCAGGATGTCGCAGGAGCCGTTGCCCAGCGCAATCCGATCCGGCGGGATCCCGTAGCGATCCGACAGCGCCGTGCGCAACGGCGAGTAGGTCGGGTCGGGATAGCGGTTGCCGCCGGCGGCGGCGCGTGTGACCGCCTCGATCACCTCGGGCACCGGCGCGAAAGGGCATTCGTTGGAGGCGAGCATCGCCATGTCATCGCCCAGGTCATAGCCCGACGCGACCGGGTAGGACGGGATCCGTCGGATGCGCTCGGCGAACTCGATGGCCACGGCCCTATTGTGCCGACTCGAGGTCCGAGCGCAGCGCGCGCGCCTCGTTCAGGTACACGTGCTGCGGGTTGTGGTCCTCGGGGGCGTAGTAGTGCGCGAGCACCCTGATCACGCGCGGCAGCGAACCCGGCACCGGGATCTCGCGCGTGCACAGCAGCGGCACGCGGTCGAGCCCGATCCGGCGCGCCGCGACCGCCGGGAACTCCGCATCGAGGTCGTCGGTGAGCGTGAAGATCACGCTGACCAGCGCATCGGGTCCGAGCGCGTTGCGCTCGAGCAGCTCGCTCATCACCCGTTCGGTGGCGTCCAGGATCGCCTGCGCATCGTTTTGTTCGACGCTGTTGGCGCCGCGGAGCGCGAATAGCCGCATCGGTCAGCCGACCTCGTACACCGTCGCGCAGCCGAAGTGCGTCGTCGAGCGCACGAGCTCGAGCAGGATCGCCGGAACGTTCCCGTGCGAGCGGCAGTCCTGGAGCAGGAACCGAGCCCCGGTCGAGATCACGAACCCGCGCGCGTCCATCGGGGTCGGAAGCGGCTGACCACGTCCGATCGTGCCCTGGAACAGGGCCGCGGTGTGCACGACCCGCCCTGCGCAGTGGGGCTCTGACCACACGCAGGTGGCCACGAAGGTCCGCCTGCCGGTCTCGACCGGGACGAGCAGGCCGATGTAGGCGCGCGTGAGCACGCCGCCGGGGTTCGGATTAGAGGCCAGGTAGTTGAGCGCGCGCTGATCGTCGTGGCTGATGAAGTTCGGGTTCCCTCCCTGCGGCTCGGTGAACTCGGTGGTCGTGCGCAGCTCGAAGACCGTCGCGGGAATCGTTGCCCCCGCGATCAGCACCACAGCGACCGCCCGCCAGGCCGGGAGCCGGCGCAGCCCGATGCGCCGCGCGCCCTCGACCGCGAGCAGCGCGAGCGGGATCGTGATGCCAGCGAACCCGTGCAGCGGCGCGCCCGCGAAGCCCTTCTCCGACAGCGAGTACATCACCAGCGCCGCAATCGGCCAGATCCGCGTGGCGAGGTCGAGGAACGAAAGGGAGCGCCGCGTGTACGCGAAGGCGGCCGGGACGATCAGCGGCAGCAATGGCATCACGAGCGACCACAGCGAGTAGTCATGCTTGAGCGCGACCTGAGCCATCGGACCACGAGCTGTCGTACTTCTGAAGCAGCTCGTAGTAGATGAGCGGGAGCGCGGTCGCGATCACCGTCGTCGCCGGCAGCGCGAGTCGGCTCCTGATGCTTGTGCCGCGGTCGCCAGCTCGCGAGCTCGGCTCCGATGATGATCAGGATCAGCAACTCGCCCTGCCAGGGATGGATGAAGGCCGCCAACAACCCGAGCACCGGCGCAATCCAGGTGACCGCTCCACGCGCGCGTGCGCGCTCGTAGCTGAGCAGCGAGCCGACCACCGCCGCTATCGCCAGCAGCCCGAACGGATATCCCCAGGACCAGAATGGCAACCACTCATCGCCGATCACCCCGAAGAAGCCGAAGAACAGCGCGAGCACGAGCGCCGCGTTGCGATCGAAGCGGTCGACCATGGTCCGCCGCACGTATGCCCGCACGGCGATGAAGCCACCCGCAACCGCGATCGGCTTCCACAGCAGCAGTGAGAGCCACGGCGCTACACCGGCCGCTGTGATCGCGCCCGAGATGACGACGATCGGCTGGAGGTAGTCATGCGGCGTGCCGCGCAGCACGAACAGGTTCGAGGCCAGCACATTGTGTGAGGCGTCCTTGATCCACGCGAGGTACTGCATCTGGTCGGCGAGGAACAGACCGTCGGTTCCGGTCCAGACGCGTCCGTGCGCGGCGACCTGGTAGAGGTCGACCGCCAGCACCCAGACAGAGATTGCGCTGAACACGGCTCAGCAGCGGCCGAGCTCGACGCGGGTCGAGCGGGAACCGCTTTCGAGTGGCGAGTACCGGCTCGGGGGCCCGCGGGGCCGGGGGTGTCGCCACCTTGAGGCTCATTGCGTTGCGACGGTACCGGAGTCTTCAAGCCATAATGAGCCCCGGCCGGAGCATCGCTGACCCCTACGGAATCTGTAGAGCTGCGCCAACTCGAGTCGATCCCCCGGCCACTGCCGCTCCTCATTGCCGTGCTCGCGTGTCTTGGCCTGGGTGCCCGCACCGCGTCGGCCGCCCAAAGCTGCCCGTGGCTCGATGCAAAGCTGCCGGTCCGCGAGCGAGTCGACGAGCTGCTCGGCCAGATGACGCTCCAGCAGCAGATCTCGCTGATGCAGCTCGCAGCCGGGCGCCGGCGCGTTTGCCGGCTACGAGTCGTTCATCCCGGGGATCCCGTCGCTGTGCGTGCCATACATCACCCAGCAGGACGGACCCGCGGGCGTCGACGGAGGAATCGACCGGGCGTAACCCAGCTGCCCGCGCCGATCGCCGCCGCGTCGACGTTCGACTCGACCCTGCTGCGCCAGTACGGCACGACCATTGGCTCGGAGATGCGCACCAAGGGGATCGACGTCGCGCTCGCGCCGACGCTCAACCTCCTGCGCGTGCCCGAGTGGGGCCGCGGGTTCGAGACGCTCGGCGAGGACCCGTTACCTGACCAGCCAGCTCGGCGACGCCGACATCGAGGGCATTCAGAGCCAAGGCGTGATCGCCATGGCCAAGCACTACATCGAATACAACCAGGAGACCGGACGGCTGCCGGACCGCCAGGCCGACGACGACATCGTCGCTGACCGCACGATGCGCGAGACCGAGCTGCCGGCGTTCGCCTCGGCGATCAGGGAAGCGCACGTCGGCGGGATCATGTGCGCGTTCACGCTCGTCAACGGCACGTTCGACTGCCAGGACCAGTATCTGCTGACGAGCATCCTCCGCCAGACAGTTCGGCTTCAACGGCTTCGTCCGCGCCGATAACCCGCCGCCCGTCACCTCGGACGTTGCTGGCCGCCGCCGCCGGGCTCGACCAGGCTCGCCCGCCGTTCTTCGACGCGAGCAACCTGCTCACAGAGGTCCAGAACGGCTCGATCAGCGCAGCGACGATCAGAGCGGCCGCGGCGGCGGTGCTCTACCCGATGTTCCAGGTCGGGCTGTTCAACAACCCGCCCGCCGGGAGCATCACGGCGACCGCCTCGACCCCGGCAGACGTCGCGTTCGCGCGCAGCGCGGCCGAGGAGGGCACGGTCCTGCTTCGCAATGACCACAACACCCTGCCGCTGCGGGGGCGCCGGCTTGCGCTCGATCGCCGTGATCGGGACCGACGCGTCGACTCGACCCGAAGACCGCCGGCGGCGGCAGCGCGTCGTGTTCTCGAGCGCGGTCGTCACTCCGCTCGCCGGCATCCAGGCGCGGGCCGGAAGCGCGCGTCCAGGTCACGTACGCGCCCGGCAACGAGCCGGGCGCGGTTCCCGACGGCCCCGGCTCGATCCAGGAGGCGGTGACCGCCGCCCGCTACGCCCAGTACGCGATCGTCTTTATCGGCAACCACGAATCGGAGGGCTACGACCTGCCCGAGCCTCAACCTGGCCGTGGTCGACGGCCAGTTGATCCGCGCGGTCAGCCGCGTGAACAAGCACACGATCGTGGTCCTGAACACCGGCGGCCCCGTGTACATGCCCTGGCTCGACAGCGTCAAGGCACGTGCTCGAGGCCTGGTATCCGGGACAGGAGGATGGAAACGCGATCGCAGCGGTGCTCTTCGGCGACGTCAACCCGAGCGGCAAGCTCCCGGTGACCTTCCCGTCGGCCGCGAGCCCGGGGCCCACTGCCGACCCCAGACCGTTGGCCGGGAACGTACGGCCAGATCCATTACTCCGAGGGGCTGAAGATCGGCTACCGGTGGTTTGACGCCTACGGCCAGGCGCCGCTGTTCCGATTCGGCTTCGGTCTCTCCTACACCCACTTCTCGTTCAGCCGCCTGCGGGTGAGCCTCCTCCCGACCCCCGCGATCGATCCCAACGGCAGCCCCGACCACGTCGTTGCGATCGTCCGCGCGCGCGTACGAAACGACGGCCGCCGCGCCGGCGCGGAAGTCGCGCAGCTCTATCTGGCCGACCCGCCCTACACCGGCGAGCCGGTCCGCCAGCTGCGCGGATTCGCGCGCGTCTACGCTGGCGCCCAGACGCTCGGCGGTCGTGACGTTCCCCCTCACGGCCTCGGACCTCGCTTATTGGAAGACGCGCGCCAACGCATGGGCCGTCGCCAAGGGCATCTACCGCGTGTATGTCGGTGATTCCTCGGCGCTGCTCGATCTGCCGCTGCGGGGCTCGTTCGCAGCTCGGCTGAGCGAACCTTATCCGCAGCTGACAAGCGAACCGATAACATTCCCGACCCGTGACCCCTGCCCGTCTCCAGGGCCTGCGCGCCGCCCTGGCAGCGCGGGCCAGCAATCACCCGTGGGTTGTTCGCCAGCCGCTGCTGCGCCGCGCGGTCAATCTCATGCTTTCACGCCGTTTCCTGGGTTACGCGGCCGGCTCCCTGGTCGCGTTCATCTCAGGCAACATCGCGTTCGTCCTGCTCTACGTGATGGGCGCGTCGACCACCAGCTGCTCGGTGGGCGGATTTGTGGCGGCCGCGATCCCGAACTGGATCCTCAACCGCCGCTGGGCTTGGGTGCGTAACGGGGAGCTCGCGTTCGGTCGCGAGATCGTCGGCTACGTTGCCGTCTCGGCTGTCGTCCTCGTCTCGACCTCTGCGGTCACCGGCTGGACCAACGCCAACGTCCAGTGGGTGCCACAGCACTACGGCCTCCGGACGCTGATCGTGACCGCGTCCTACGTCGCAGTCACGGTCGCGCTGTTCTTCGCCAAGTACTGGATCTACAACTACTGGATGTTCGCCGACCGTAGCCGGCTGCGCCCCGCATTGCGCTCGCTTCTGACCTTGCGCTCCCTGCGCCAGGTTCCGAGCACGGCCCGCGCGAACCGCACTCCGTAGAGCAGGTTCGGTCCCTTCTTGGTGCCGGTCGCGCCCGGCGGCCTGTCGCGCATCGTGGTCGCCACCTCGCGCACGCGGAAGCCCGCCATGGCGGTGCCGATCAGAAGCTCCGAGGTCTGATACTGCTCCTGTGTCAGCTTGACCGTGCCTGGTCACCTCGGAGCGAAAGGCGCGGATCCCGCAGGCCGGATCTGTGATCCGCTGGCGCACGAGCAGGCTCACCAGCCCGCCGAAGAAGATCACGCCGGCATGGCGCACCGGATCGGTCGTCAGTTCGGTCCCGAGCCTGCGCGAGCCGTTGACGAAGTCGGCCTCACCGGAGACGAGCGGCTCGAGCACGCGGTCGAGCTCGGCGGGGACGTACTGCCCGTCGGCGTCGATCGTCGCGATGAACCTCGCCCCGCGGGCGCGGGCGAGCAGGTAGCCAAGCCGGAGCACGATTCCCTGACCGACGTGCGTGCGCACGTCGCAGACCAGCGCGCCGGCTTCGGCCGCTTGCTCGGCGGTCGCGTCCTCGGAGCCGTCCACCACCACGATCGCTTCGGCCCGGAGGCCGGCCAGCTCGGCCGGAATCTCTCCAAGCACGCTCGCGACGGTCGGCTCTTCGTTGTAGGCGGGAATTACGACCGCGATCGGCGCACCTGCGCCGGCCGGATGGGCCGCGAAGAACTCAGCGGCCGCGGCGCGCTCTGGGGCCCCGAAGCGGCTCAGCTCAGCTTCGAGCGGCTGGTCGGTAAGTGCGTCCGTGTCGAGTGCCATGCGGCGCCGACGATATCAGCGCGGCGTCAGGTCCCCGTCACGGTCCATGCGCAAGCTCGCGCATCAAATGCTCCGACGTCTGCCCGGCCG
This sequence comes from uncultured Actinomycetes bacterium, assembly GCA_963795505.1. Lineage (GTDB taxonomy): Bacteria > Actinomycetota > Thermoleophilia > Solirubrobacterales > Solirubrobacteraceae > Palsa-465. The sequence goes on along the minus strand of CAWCIB010000008.1, from coordinate 38,485 downwards.
AACCCTTGAGCGGATCGATGTTGTGCTGCGCCATGTACCACGACACGGCGGGCAGGAATGTGAGCATCAGGAACAGCGTCAGCGCCACCGCGGCGCGGCGCAGCCGGATGCTCGTCCCCAGTGCGGCGAGCGGGAGCAGCCACACCACGTACCAGGGCATCAGCCACGAGAGGCTGAGGATCAGCGCGAACGTAGCCCAGCCGGCCGATGAGACCCACTGGCGCCGGCGCCAGATCAGATAGAGAACCGTCGCTGCGACCAGCACGTCGGCGAGCCGCAGCAGGCCGGGCGTACCGCCACCGATCCCGAGCAAGAGCCCGACCACCTGAGGGACGCTGAAATCGGTCAGGAGCGTGCTCTGATCGGTCAGGTTCGGCAGCGAGAAGCCGAACAACGCGAGACTCGCGATCAGCAGCGGGACCGCGGCCATGCGCGGCTCCGATCAGCACGTTCATGCATCGCTGCCGATTGCGCGCGCCGATCAGCAGGAACGGGAGCAGGATCACCGCGCTGAACTTGACCCCGACGGCGAGCACGAGCGCCGCGCCCGCCAAGCGGTCCCGGCGTCCAAGCAACAGCGCGATCGCGCCGATCAGCGGCAGCAGCATGAAGAAGTCGTTGTGGAAGCCGCCGACGGCGTAGATGATGAAGATCGGATTGAACGCCACGAACGCGATCACGTAGCGCGGGTCGCGGTCGAGCTTGCGCGCGCACACCGACACGACCCACACGAACGCGAGCGCGGCGGCGACGACCCCGACCTTGAGGATCCAATAGGCGACCGCCAGCGGCAGGAACGCGAGCGGATAGCTGACCATCGTGAACAGCTCGCCATAAGGACTGTGGAGGCTGTGCCAGGTCGAGAGCCGGAAGACGGGGTCATGGCTCGCCTCGGCGATCACGTGCGTGTACGGGTTGAGATGGTGAAGCGCCCCGAGCCGCGCGTAGCCGAGGTAGTTGAACACGTCCGTCAGCTGGAGCGGCGGGGCCATCAGCATGATCAGCATCAGCGCGAGCAAGCACGCCCAGATCAGCCGCTCCGACAGCGCCCGAGCCGAAGCGACCACGATCCCGTACGCGACCAGCATCGCGAGCAGCACCCCAGTTAGGCCGAAGTCGATCGCCTTGGTGTTGTTGGTCAGGTGCCCGAACAGCCCGTGGAGCGGGCCCGCCATCCAACCCGGGAACACGGTCGAGGAGCGCGGTACGAGCGCCGACTGCTGGGCCGTCGCGAAGATCACAACGGCGAGCGCTCCCGCGATCAGCGCCGCGAGCGCACCCCAGCCGGCAATCCTCATCGTCGCCAGCCGAGGTCGCGCGCAGGCTCAGTCGGCGACCGAGCGCAAGGCGCGGCAGCGCGACGGTTGTGTCGGTCTGACTCGCCACTCGCGTAGGGTAGCCTGCGCGCGGTGAGCGTCGGGACAGCTGCGCGCGAGAGACGTTCACACCTCGTCGGGCTCGTGTTCCTGACCGTGCTCGCTGCAGCGCTGCGGTTCTGGCGCCTGCGCCACCAGGGCTTCTGGTTCGACGAGGCCAGCACCTCACAGGAGATCCGTTTCACCCCTGGGCAGATGCTCACGCTGCTCAAGCACTACGAGTCGACGCCGCCGCTGTACTACGCGGTCGCGTGGATCTGGGGCAGGATCTTCGGCTTCGGCGAGGCAGGCCTGCGCTCGCTCTCGGCCGTCTGCGGCGTGCTCGTCGTCCCACTCGCCTATGCACTCGGCGACAAGCTCTTTTCCAGGCGAACCGCCCTGATCGCCGCCGCGCTTGTCGCCACCAACCCCTTGCTGATCTGGTATTCGCAGGAAGCGCGGGCCTACCAGTTGGCGCTCCTGCTCATCGCAGTGTCCCTGCTCGCCTTCCTGTACGCGGAGGACGATGCTTCCCCGCTCGCGTTCGCCGTGTGGGCCGTCGCGTCCGCATTCGCGGTTGCCACGGAGTACTACGGCGCCTTCGTGGTGGTGCCGGCCGCGCTGTGGCTGATCTACCGCCACCGCCGCGAGCGCCCACTGCAGGTCGCGATCGCGGCGCTCGCGGTCTGGTGCGCCGCGCTGCTGTGGTTCGCAATCAGCCAGAACTCGACCGGCCATGCAGGCTGGATCAAGCACCTTCCGCTCAGTCCGCGGATCCTCCAGCTCTTTCCCCAGTTCGTGACGGGCTTTGGCGCGCCCGGTGGGGTCGCGCTCTCCTGGGTGGCGGGAGTGATCTGTCTGATCGCCCTAGGGTCGCTCGCAGTTCACATGGGCCAGAGCGATCGGGTTTCGCGCCGCGGCGCGTTCGTCGGCGGTGGGATCCTCGCCGCCGGCATCGTGCTGAATGCTGTGTTGCTCGCCGCTGGGATCGACAACCTGCTCTCGCGCAACGTGATCGCGCTCTGGGCGCCTGCGGCATTGCTGGTCGCCGCTGGGCTTGCGACTCCCCGCCTGCGGGTCGCCGGTTTCGCGCTCGCGGCGCTCCTCTGCGCAACCGGAGTAGCCGCCGCGATCGGCGTGTCGCTCGACCGCACCTATCAGCGGCCGGACTGGCGCCCGGTTGCGCATGTGCTGGGCATCCGACCGGCGCCGGGGGTCGCCCAGCGCGCGATCCTGATCCAGCGCTACCGCGACGTGCTGCCGCTCTCGCTGTACATGCCACGTCTTCTGGCCTGGACCCACACTGGCACCAGCGCCTACAGCCTCTACAGGGGCAACTACGTCGTCTCCGAGTTGGACGTGATCACGATCAGCTCACCCCCGGCGCCAAAGACCGGCTGTTGGTGGGGCGCGGCGTGCAACCTCATACCCTCGGGTCTGCAGCCGCGCTATGCGATCCCCGGTTTTCGCCCGGTTTGGATCCGGCATTCACATCAGTTCACGATCATGCGGATGGTGGCCGCACGGCCGGTGACGCTGACGCCGCGGATGGTCTCCCGCGCCCTGACAAACACCCAGCTGAAATATGACGACCTCCTGGTGCAGCGCTGAAGCGGTGTCCCACCATCTCAGCCCGTCTTGGCGGCTCCCAGCGCGCCGGTCAGCGCGGCGAGCGCGCTCATCTGTGTGGCCGCGGTGACCGGCTCGGCGGGGGTGAGCGGCCAACCCCAGCGGTAGGCGAACTGGCATGAGGTTGGCGTACTGCAGGTGGCGGGCCGACCCCGACCGTTCGTGATCGCGTTGTAGACGATCGCCGCCGCCTGCCTGCGCAGATACGCCTTGTATTGGGGGTTCCCCGTGGCGCCCACGTAGTCGTCGAGCGCCTCCGCGACAGTCCCCTTGTAGACCATCTCATCGAGAAATGGCTCGCTCATCGTGCCGGCGGGTTGGTTCGCCGGAGCGCACTCAGAGGGGAGGCTCTCGCACTTCTCCTGCAGAATCCCCGCGGGCGTGTCCATGCCGCTCAACTGGCGGGTGGTTATGAAATTCAGGAAGCGCTCGGCTTGGCCGTAGTAAGAAGGCTGGTGCAACGCGTTGCCCATCTGCACGAGCGCCTCGGCGGTCTGCCCTTCGGAGTACGTCAACGGCCCGCCGACCACGTGGCAGGAAAAGGTCAGACGGTCTGAGACCCGCCCGGTTTGCATGTTCACGAGTCCCGAGCGCTCGAGCCAGTTCAGATCCGAGCGCGCCGCCCGCAGCCACTGCCCGGCCAGGGCCGAGTCGTGGAATGGCCCGGGCGCGTTGCGGAAGGCGTACAGCTCAGCAGCGAGCGCGATGAACTCCCCATTCGTCGCCGTGTTAGCGGGGTCGCCGACCTCCCATATAAAGCCGCCACAGGACTTCTTGAACCCCATCATGTAACGCGCGTCGTACTCAGCGGTTGACAGGAAGGTCTGCGCGTCGCTCAGGTTGTGCAGGTAATGCTGCTCATAGGTCGCAGCCTCGAGCCAGGCAAGTCCCCACCAGCCGGTGTCGTCGCCGTACATGTTCACGAAGTCGGCCGAGGCGATCGCCCACGGGTGTTGGACCTGGACGCTATAGGCGCGCTCGAGCACCGTCTGATAGATCGCGCCGACCGTACCGGTGTGCTCGAGATACCGCACCACCGCCTGCAGGACGATCGCCGACTGCCACCAGTGGGAGAGTTCGGCGCCCCCCCAGAGCCCTGAGGTGTAGTTCCAGCGGACCTGGTCGCTTCCGTCAGTGTTCCAGGAGTCCCTGTCCGGGCCAGGCGTCCAGCCGATCAGCTCGTACAACCCTTCCCGAGCCGCCTTCTGAAACGACGGCGCCAGGCCCACCTTGAGCGTCGAGGAGCCGGGATCGGCCGCCAGCTGCACGCAACGGCGTTGAGCGCGCACGGCCGAAAATTTCCGTCGGCAGATCTGGGCGGCGGTCAACGACGCCCGGTGCGAGTGCCCCGCGCGTGACGCCGACGGTCGCCTCGATAGCGCCGAACTGAAGGCCCCCAGGGCCCACAACGGCGCGACGACTGCAACCAGCAGCGTAAGCGTGAGCGCACCCCGGCGGAAGATGCGATGCTTGGCGAGCTCGACCATGATCGGCGGCGGATGCTAGACGCGGAGTGGGGCAGACCGGCTTAGCGGCCCGCGCGCTCGCCCCGGAGCAGGCGCTCGACCTCCGCGTCGCTCAGCCGGCGCGACGCGCCCTGCTGGAGGTCCCCCAGCCGGAGCGGCCCGAACGCGACCCGCTCGAGCGCGCGCACCGGATGTCCCACGCTCTCGCACATCCTCCTCACCTGGCGCTTGCGGCCCTCGTGGATCGTGATCTCGAGCCGGTCGGCGGCTAGCCTGCGAACGCGGGCCGGGGCTGTGCGGCCATCGTCGAGCTCGACTCCGCTGCGCAGAGCATTGAGCGCCTTCTCCCTCACGGGCGCGCGCGCGACCAGCGCACGGTAGGTCTTGGGCACCTCGAAGCGCGGATGGGTCAGCCGGTGGGCGAGCTCACCGTCGTTTGTCAGGAGGATCAACCCGGTCGTGTCGATGTCGAGCCGCCCGACCGGGAACAGCCGCGCGCCATCAGATCGCACGAGCGAGACGACGGTCGGCCTGCGTTGCGGGTCGCGGGCGGTCGACACCACGCCGGTCGGCTTGTTGACCGCGAAAACGATCCGTTCCGCGTTAGCGCGTACGGGCTCGCCGTCGACCGTGATCGGGTCCGCGGGGCCGACGTCGACGGCCGGGTCCGTCACGACCTCGCCGGCGACGGCCACTCGTCCCGCGCGCACAAGCTGCTCCGATGCCCGCCGCGATGCGACTCCGGCCGTGGCCAGGTACTTGGCTAAGCGCACGCGGGGGCACGATAGCCCGCGAGCCGCGACTTTCCGCCCCACCGCCGTGTTCAATCGGCGACTCTGCTGATCAAGAAGCTGCTCATCTTGGCCCTGGCCACCGGGCTCGTGGGACTGGCGACCGGTACATCGGCCGCGGGCACGAAAACCCGCACTCCGGCAGCAGCCGGGCCTCTCGTGCTGCCGTTTACCGGCACCCCGGACGCATCGGCGCAGACCCAGATCAGCTTCCCGATGGTTCGTCCGCCGGAACTGCGGACGGTGGCCGCGATCGGGTCGCGAAGCGGCGCCCATGCCGGCCGGCTTCGCCCCCTGGGTGCAGATGGCGCCGCGTTCGTGCCGCTTCACCCGTTCGCGCCCGGCGAGCGGGTGGTCGTGCGCGCGACGCTTCGATCGGGCGCGACGATCAGCTCGTCATTCGGGGTTGCCGTGGCCGCCCCGATCCCACCAGCTCCCGTTACACACGCGATCCGCCACGACGGGGTCTCGGACTCGAACGGGTTCACGCATTCCTACCACTCGGTTCCGGGGCTGCATGCGCCGATCGTCTGGACCTCGGGCAAGGATCCCGACCCCGGTACGGGCTACATCTTCGGGGACGCGCAGAACTCGATCGCGGCCGGGCCGCTGATCCTCGACTCGAGCGGAAACCTCGTCTGGTTTAAGCCGATGCACAAATCGGCCGCGTTCAACGTCGAGGTCCAGCAGTACATGGGTCAGTCCGTGCTCACGTACTGGCAGGGATACGTCGTGCCGCCCGGGTACGGGATCGGCGCCGATGAGATCGTCAACCACAACTACCAGACGATCGCCCAGGTAAAGGCCGGCAACGGCTATCACGCGGACCTGCACGAGTTCCAGATCACCCCGCAGGGCAACGCGCTGATCTCGATCTCCGCTCCCGTGAAGGCGGACCTCCGGTCGATCGGCGGCTCGCGCCGGGGCACCTTGCTCGACTCGATCATCCAGGAGGTCAACATCGCCACCGGCCAGGTGCTGTGGGAGTGGCACGCGTATGGCCACGTGCCGCTGAGCGACTCCTACGCGGGCAAGCCCACCGGCAGCCCTTACGACTTCTTCCACATCAATTCGATCCAGCTGCTTCCGAGCGGCGACCTGCTCGTGTCAGCCCGCCACACCTGGGCCGTGTACGACATCAACATGCAGACCGGCAAGGTCAGATGGACGCTGGGCGGCAAGCATTCGAGCTTTAAGGTCGGGCCGGGCGCCAACTTCGAGTTCCAGCACGACGCTCACCTCCAAGGCAACACGCTGACGGTGTTCGACAACGCCGCGGGGCTCGGACACGGCGAGGAGCGCCATTCGCGCGCGCTCGCGATCGGCCTGAATGTCGCCGCCCGCCGGGCGACACTCGAGCGCGCGTTCGCCGGGCGGCCGGCGCTGCTGTCGCTGAGCCAGGGGAGCGTCGAGCAGCTGTCGGACGGCAATACCTTCGTGGGCTGGGGAACCTCGCCCTACTTCACCGAGTTCGGCCACAGCGGGCGCCAGCTCTTCAGCCTTCATTTCCGCTCGCCGCCGCTCCAGTCCTATCGCGGCTACAGGTTCCCGTGGTGGGGACAGCCCCTGACGCCGCCGTCGCTGGCGGTGTCGCCGACGAGCTCCGGAGCGACCGTCTACGCGAGCTGGAACGGCGCCACCACCGACGCGGCGTGGGTGCTGCTCGCGGGACCCGCGCCCACCACACTCCAGCCGGTTGCGCAGGTGCCGAAGACCGGCTTCGAGACGACGATCACGACCTCGAACGCCGGCCCCTACTACGCGGTCGAGGCGCTCGACGGCTCGGGGCAGCCGCTGTCGGTCTCAGACCCCGTCCAGGGCTAGGCGGCCTCGCCCTCGACCGCGCCCCTTCCCGGGGCCGCCGGCGCTCGCGAAGCGGCCCCCGACCTCGATCGACGCAGACTTGTTCCCACTGCACGGGAAGAACTCTGCGTGGCCGAGGTGGGGGGCACGTCATGCCCTCGAGGCACGCTGGCGGGCGTGCAACGAGTTCGGCCGGCAGCGGCCTCGTGCCCGGGCGCGCCGGAGGGCTATCGAGGCCCTCTGGCTAGGCGGCGTCGCCCTCGACCGGCTGCGGCCGGTCGCGCTGCGCGTCGACCGGGCACAGAAAGCCGAACGGCTCCTCGCCCTCGTTCATGAACCGGTGCACCGTCAGCGGGGGTACGTAGAGCGCGTCGAACGGTTTCAGCTCGACGATGCGCCCTCCCACCAGCGCCTTTCCCGCGCCGCGGAGCGCGATCACGAAGTGGATGTGCTGGTGCTTCTCGAGGCTCGAATATCCGCCGGGCTCGAGCTCGAAGTAGCGCAGCTCGAACGACGCCTCGTCGCTCCTCAGCAACGTGTGCCGGGCGATCCCGCTGAAGTCGCCCTCCCCCTCCTTGTACGCCCGCGGCTCGATCCCCTCCCAGCGGAAGCGCTCGCCGTCGAAGCGAATCACGCTCACGCGCTCGCGCGGGCCTCCCCGGCGCGCAGCAAGCGATCGCGCAGCTCGGCCTCGAGCTCGGGCGACGGATCGAACGCGCTCGGGTCGGGCAGCTCGTCGAGCGCCCGTAGCCCGAACAGGCGCATGAACAGCTCGCTCGTCCTGTACATGACGGCCCCGAACTCCGAGCGGCCGCTTTCGTGGATCAGCCCCCGCTCGAGCAGCGTCGCGACGGCCGACTCGGCTGCGACGCCGCGGATCCGGGCGATCTCCGGCCGCGAGACCGGTTGCAGATAAGCGACGATCGCGAGCGTCTCGGCCTGGGCCGGCGTGAGCGGCGGAGTACGCGGCTTGGCGAGCAGGCGCCGCGCGGCCAGCTCGGCGTCCGGGTGGCTGGCGAGCATCCAGCCACCTGCGAGCTCTCGCAGCACGAACCCACGGCGCTCGAACTCGTAGTGCTCGCGCAGCCGCTCCAGCGCCGTCGCGACCTCGTGCAGCTCCGCGCCGGTCGCATCAGCCAGCTCAGGCGCCCCGACGGGATCGGCCGACAGGAACAGCAGCGCTTCGAGCGTCGCCTCGAGCGTCATGCTGCCTTGACCCCCCCACCGGCCGCCTCGACCGTGATCTCGCCGAACGGCTCGGACTGCACCCAGGTCAGCTCGCCCTGCTTGTACAGCTCGAGCAGCGCATACACGGTCACCGCGACCGTCACTCGGTCGGCCCGCGCGACTGCCTCCTCGAAGCTGAAGCTGCCGCGCCGCAACAGATCCCGCAGCAGCGTCAACCGCTCCGCGACGGTCACCTTGGTGACCGGGATGTGCCGTACGTCGACCCGCTCGGGCTCCTTGAGCAGCTCTCCGATCGCCTCGGCCAGACGGCTCGGGTCGTAAACCGCCACCGCATCCTCGAGCGGCGCGCGCCGCAGCGCCTTCGGCAGCGGCGCAGCGCGGAAGCGGTAGCCCGACTGCTGCGCGAGCAATTCCTCGAGTGCCTGGGCGGCCGCTCGGTAGCGGTGGGCATCGAGCAGCCGCGCCAACAGCTCCTCGGCCGCCTCACCCGCGTCCAGCTCGAGCTCGTCGACCTCCTCGCCGGGGAGCATCAGCCGCGATTTGAGCTCGAGCAGCGCCGCGATCAGCACCAGGAACTCCGTCGCCGCCTCGAGATCCAGCTCGCCGCGCTTCTCCAGATGGTCTATGTAGGTGATGACCACCTCCGCGAGGTCGACCTCGAGCAGGTCCACCTCCTCGCGCAGGATCAGCGTCAGCAGCAGGTCGAAGGGCCCCGTGAAGACGTCGAGGTCGAGCTCGAGGTCAATCATCTGAGCGCCCAGGCTACTGGCGAGGCCGGACCGCTCCGACGCCAGGTCCGAACCCCATCACCTGGCGCACGTCCTGCACCGTCTCTGATGCGATCGCCCTGGCCTTATCCGCACCTGCTGCGAGCACCTCGTCCAGCGCGCGCTCGTCGGCGCGCAGCTCGTCGTAGCGCTCTCTGACCGGCCGCAGGTATTCGACCACCGCCTCCGCTACGGCCTGCTTGAACGCTCCGTAGCCCGCGCCGTCGAACTCCGCCTCGATCTGCTCGGGCGCGGCCGCGCGCACGACGGCGAGGATGTCGATCAGGTTCGAGATGCCCGGCTTATCCGGAGCGCGCGCCACCTCGCTCCCGGAGTCCGTCACGGACGAGCGAATCTTCTTGGCGATCATCTCGGGTTCGTCGAGCACCAGCACCGTGCCTTGCGGCGAGCCGCCCGTCGTCGACATCTTGCGCTCGGGGTACTGAAGGTCCATGATCCGCGCGCCAACCGACGGAATCCGGTGCTCGGGAATAGGGAACGTCTCGCCGAAGCGAGCGTTGAAGCGCTCGGCAACGTCGCGCATCAGCTCAACGTGCTGTCGCTGATCGTCGCCGACGGGGACCTCGTGGGCGCGATAGAGCAGGACGTCGGCCGCCATCAGCACCGGGTAGAAGAAGAGCCCGGCCGTCGAGAGGTCGCGCTGGGAGCCCGACTTCTCCTTGAACTGGGTCATGCGGTTCAGATCGCCGTATGCCGTGACGCTCGAGAGGAGCCAGGTCAGCTCGGTGTGCTCGGGCACGTCGCTCTGGCGGAAGAACACGCAGCGGTCGGGGTCCAGCCCCGCCGCCAGAAGCGTCGCGGCGGTGTCGTAGACCGCCTCGCGGAGCTCCGCGGGATCGTATGCGACCGTGATCGCGTGGAGGTCGACGACGCAATAGATCGCCTCGCCGCGATCCTGGCCCGCGACGTACTGCGTGATCGCGCCGATGTAGTTGCCGAGGTGCTTGCGCCCCGTCGGCTGGATGCCCGAGAAGATCCGCACGGCGGTCAGGCTACTTCAGGTGCCCCGGCCACATGCGGGCTGCGCTGGCGCTCACGTCTGAGCAACCACGCCGCGACCACGCCGCCGACTGCACCGCACACGTGGCCCTGCCAGGAGATCCCGTAGTGGGGCACAACGCTCGCCAGCAGCGCACTTCCCCACACGACCCCGACGATCGCCCCCGTGAACAGCTCGAGCAGGCTGCGATTGAAGAAGCCGCGCACGAGCAGATAAGAGGCATAGCCGAACACGACCCCGCTCGCACCGACGGTGCTGACCCCGTTCGAGGAGATCAGCCAGGTGCCAAGCCCGCCGACGAGGATCACGATCACAGTCACGAGCGCCAGTCTCGCCGCACCCCGCAGCGCGATGATCAGCCCCATGAACACGAACGGGATCGTGTTCGAGATCAAGTGCTGGAAGCTCACGTGGATGAACGGCGCGGTCACGATCCCCCACAGTCGCGAGAAGCTGCGCGCGTAGATCCCGTCGCCGTCCAGGCCGTTGGAGTCCGCCGTGTTGATCACCTCGACGATCCACATCACGACCACGATCGCGACCAGCAGCTGGAAGCCCTCGATCTGCGTCCGGTATTTCTGGACGTCGATGCTGCGTTTCATGCTGAGGACAGGATGGCAGGCGCGCGCCGCCGGGCGGCCGTCCGCACGGAAGAATGGCGTTTCGGGTCCACCTGTCGGAACCGAAACGCCATAGTTCGGCGGGCAGCGAGTTTTTGCCCAAAGTGCGGGGTCGTGGGTTGCGGGGCGATCAGGGGTGGGTTAGGGTGCCGCTTGCGGTTTCGGGAGAGAGCACAGCTCGCAACAGCCAAGCGACGCGGCTCTCGAAGGCGACCGACGAGGCTTATTTCGTGCGCAGGCTACGCATGAGAGCAGGCACGGTCGTCGCCCCCGGAGCCGCATTTTCTTTTTGTGCGACGGGGCCTGGGGGCGGGCGATATCACGTCCGGATCGCTGGGTAGCCTGCAACCGCGGCTTCGTGCCGCCGGTGCGTTGCAGGTGCCTGCCCCTGCGCGCCCGTGCGTCCGGGCGCTTAGGGAGTCGGCGCTGAGGTAGATCCCCGGAACCCCCTCAGCTAGCCCGCCCGCTCCCCAATCTCCACTGCTGGGCGGCGCTCGAACGACGCTAATCGGAGAGCGCCTCGAGCGCAAGCGCCAGCGCCACCTCGGCGCGCTCACGGAGCGACGCCGTCAACACGAACTCCTCGGGCGTGTGAGCGCCACCCCCGCGTGGGCCGAGCCCGTCGACCGTGAGCGGAATCGCCGGCGCGAAATGGCTCGCGTCCGAAGCTCCCCCGCGCGGCACGCCGACGATCGGGCGACCGAGCCGCGAGCCGGCGGCCTCGAGCAGTGACGCGGTGGCCTCACGCGAGTCCATCCCCGGCCAGCGTCGCTCGACGGTCGCCTCGAGCGAAACGCCGTCGATCGAGCCGGGGACGGCATCGACAACCGGCTCAAACGCCCCCAGCCCGTCGGCGCGCAGATCGAGGATCAGCTCACCGGCCGCGGGGACCACGTTGAACGCCTCTCCGGAGCGGATCACCGTGGGTACGACGCTCAGGCGATCGGGGCCCGATGGATCGTGAAAGCGCGCCAGCGACGGCGCCACCGACGCGAGCGCCAGCAGCGCGTTCAGGCCGGCATCGGGCGCGCTCCCCGAGTGCGCCGCGCGGCCGGTGGCCCGCACGCGCAGCGTCCCAGCCGCCTTGCGTCGCACGACGACGCCCTCCTCCCCGCCAGGACCACGCTCGCCCGCCTCGAAGCAGAGACACGCGTCATAGCCCGCAAACGCATCAACATGCGCGAACTCGGCAACGCGCCACTCCTCGTCGGTCACGAGCAGGACCGCCAACTCGGCGAACAGCGAGGGCTGGGCGGCCAGCGCCCGCGCCGCCGCCAGCGCCAGCACGACTCCGCCCTTCATGTCGGTGGTGCCGGGCCCATACAGACGTTCTCCGTCGCGCCGCGGCGGGCCGTGGTCGTGGTGTCCAATGACCGTGTCTATGTGGCCGAGGAGCAACAGCCGGCGCGTCCCCGTACCTGTGACCCGGGCCACGAGGTCGGGCGCACTCGCGGCCGTCGAGCACGCCACCCGCTCGGTCCGCGCGCCGACCGGCAGCAATGCGACGCACAGCGCGATCGCCTCCTCGGCTCCGCCCACGTCTCCCGAGGGCGAGGACACGGCGACGAGCGCCTCGAGCTCGCGCTCGGCGTGGGCCGCGATCTCGGCCGCGCCATCGGTGATGAGCTGATCCATACGGGCATGCTAGGAGTACACCGTGCGCCTCGCGGTCGTAGGACACATCGAGTGGGTCGAATTCGTCCCGGTCCCCGCACTGCCCCGGCCCGGCGACGTGATCCACGCGGGCGATCTGTTCGCCAGAGCCGCCGGCGGCGGAGGCGTCGTCGCCGCCGTGCTTGCCGAGCTCGGCGCCGAGGTCGACTTCTTCACGGCGCTCGGCGACGATCACCACGGGCACGCCGCCAAGGAACAGCTCGAGCAGCGCGGGATTCGCATGCACGTCGCATGGCACGGCTCAGAGCGGACGCGGCGCGCGTTCACGTTGCTTGAAGAAAGTGGCGAGCGCACGATCGTCACGATCGGCAAACGGCTCGACCCGCTCGGCTCGGACCCACTCGACTGGGGGCGGCTCGACGGCGCGGGCGGCGTTTACGTGACTGCCGGTGACGCGGCGGCGCTCGAGCGAGCGCGTCAGGCCGGAGTCGTTGTTGTTTCTCCGAGAGCGCGCACGGCCCTCGCGGAGGGCAACGCCGAGATAGACGCGCTCATCTACAGCGCGCGCGATCGCGACGAGCGCGACTGGGCCGAGCACGTTCGAGCGCGGCTGAAAGTCGCCACGGAGGGAGCCGCCGGCGGCCACTTCTCGGGCGAATCCGAAGGTCGCTGGGGCCCGCAGCCGCCGCCCGGACCGATCCAGGACTCCTACGGCTGTGGCGACTCGTTCGCGGCCGGCTTCACGTTCGCGCTGGCACAAGGTGCATCCGCTGAGCAGGCGGCGACACTGGGAGCACGCGAGGGAGCGCGCTGCCTCACCAAAGCCGGCGCGCCCTAGAGCGGCACATCCCAGGGCGCTAACACAGGCCTCCATCCCGCCACGGTCGAGCCCGGCGCCCAGGCAGGAGAGCAGCGCGATTCGAGCCGCCTGCGGGGACAGAAAGGGGGCACACAGGGCACCGCTGGCGCGAACGTCACGTTCGGCCCCCTCAAACCCGTATGTCTCGACGAGCATCGAGGCACGGTCGGGGCGGCCGGTTATCACGACCGGGATGCGATCGAGCACTTCGCGAAGCGCAGCAAGGAGGCCCGGCGTGAGGTGCCCGGCGCCAAATGCGACCAGCACCACCCCGTCGGCGCCGGAGGCAGCGGTGCGCATCAGCGTGCCGTCGTCCCCGAGCCCGGGGCTCACGATCTCAACGCGTCCCGAGAGCGCGTCGACCGCCAGGGCCGGCGTCGGTCGGGCCGGCCGCGCGTGCAGCCACACGCGCGTATCGACCACCCTGCCCAGCGGCCCGCTGACCGGCGAGCCAAACGCCGCCGGGGAGGTCGAGTCGACCTTGCGCACCGTCATCGCATCGTGGATCTCGCCGCCGAAGACCACGACCGCGCCGAGCCCGGTGGCGGCCGAGCTGCCGGCAACGGCGACGGCGTCGATCAGGTTCGCGGGGCCGTCGGCACCCGGGAAGCTCGCCGGACGGTTGGCGCCGGTGATCACGATCGGCGCCTCGCTGGCGCTCAGGAGCGCGCACAGGACCCCGACCTCCTCGAGCGTGTCGGTCCCCGTCGAGATGACGACCCCCTCCCCCGATCCGGCCACTGCGGCGGCGCGCTGGGCCAGCGAGAGCGCCTGGGCGAGCGTGAGATGGACGCTCGGGACCGTCAGCACAGTCTCGGCTCTCAGAGCCGGTACGGCCGCCAGGGCGGGGACGGCATCGACGAGACCCTGGGCATCGAGGGCGGGCACCGCTCGTTCGCCCTGCATCGCGATCGTCCCGCCCGCCGCGAGCAGGCGCACGGCGCGCACGTAGGAGGTCAAAGCGGCTGCCGGACGACCGGTCGACGCGCCGCGGCGGCCTCGTCGAGCCGGCGCACGGGCGTCGTGTACGGCGCGCCCTGAGCGATCGTCGGGTCCTCGCGCGCCTCGGCCAGGATCGAGGCGACGATCTCCACGAACCGATCGAGTGTCTCCTTGGTCTCGGTCTCGGTGGGCTCTATCAGCAGAGCCTCGTCGACGATCAGCGGGAAGTACACGGTCGGCGGATGCACTCCGTGATCGAGGAGCCGCTTGGCGAGATCGAGCGTCTTGATCTGAAGCTGGCGTTTCATCGGCGCACCCGAGAGCACAAACTCGTGCATGCAGATGCGGTCGTATGCCGCCGGCAGGTACTCGGCGAGGCCCTCGCGGCGCAGCCGGGCGAGCAGATAGTTGGCGTTCAGGACCGCGACCTCGGATACCTCGCGCAGGCCGGCGGCGCCGAGTGAGCGGATGTATGCGTACGAGCGCACGAACACGCCGTAATTCCCGTGGAAGCCACGCAGGCGGCCGATCGACTTGGGGCGGTCGTAGTCGAGGTCGTAGAACACGCCGGCGCCGTTGCCTTCGCTGGACGAGCGCTTGACGACGACCGGTCGCGGGAGAAACGGCTCGATCCGCTCCGAGACCGCGATCGGACCCGCGCCCGGGCCGCCGCCGCCGTGCGGCTGCGTGAACGACTTGTGCAGATTGAAGTGAACGATGTCGAAGCCCATGTCGCCGGGCCGGCAGACGCCCATGATCGCGTTGAGGTTCGCGCCGTCGTAATAGAGCGTGGCGCCGACGCCGTGCACGATCTGCGCGATCTCCTCGATCCCCTCCTCGAACAGTCCGACCGTCGAGGGGTTGGTCAGCATCAGGCAGGCAACGTCGTCGCCGGCCTTCGCCCGCAGGTCGTCGAGATCGACGTTGCCGCGCTCGTCGGTACCGACCTTGACGACCTCGTAGCCCGCCATCGTGACGGTGGCTGGATTGGTGCCGTGGGCGGTGTCCGGCGTGAGCACCTTGGTCCGCCGCTCGCCACGGTCCTCGTGGTAGGCGCGCGTCAAGAGGACGCCGGCGAGCTCGCCATGCGATCCGGCCGACGGCTGGAGCGACACGTGTGGGAGGCCCGAGACAGACGCCAGCTCCTGCTGTAGGAGCCACATCAGCTCGAGCGCCCCCTGCGCGTAGCGCGGGTCCTGGAGCGGATGCAGGCGGGCGTGCCCGGGCAGCGCCGCGACGCGCTCGTGCAGCTTGGGGTTGTGCTTCATCGTGCACGAGCCGAGCGGGTAGAAGCCGGTATCGAGATCGAAGTTGCGCTTCGAGAGGCGGTTGTAGTGGCGGACGATCTCCGGTTCTGAGACCTCCGGCAGCCGCGGACCCTCAGAGCGGCGCAGGGAGGGCGGCAGCAGCTCATCCAGCGGCCGCTCCGCCACGTCCAGCGCGGGCGCCACGAACGCCCGGCGGCCCTCCTTCGAGCGCTCATAGATCGTCAGGTCGTCGTCCGCGGCGGCGGTGAACCAGCGGCTCATGCCCGCACCTCGACAGCGTTTCGCTCGGCGAGAACCGCGGCGCCCAGCACGTCGGCCAGGCGGTCGATGTCGGCCCGCGTACGCCGCTCGGTGAGGGCCACCAGCAGGCCGTCCGGATAGCCGAGCGGCCCCAGCGGAAGACCGGGGTTGACGCCGGCCGCCCGGCAACGTTCCACGACGCGCTCGACCGGGGCCTCCAACGCCACCGCGAACTCGCGCACGACCGGCTGGGAGTGCATCAGCGACACGCCCTCCAAAGCAGACAACCGCTCGCGCGCGTAGGTCGTCCGCTGCACGAGCAACGAAACCAGCTCGACGATCCCACGCCGGCCGAGCCACGAGAGATAGATCACGCCGGCGAGCGCGTTCAGGGCCTGCGATGTGCAGATGTTCGAGGTCGCCTTCTCGCGCCGGATGTGCTGCTCGCGGGTCTGGAGCGTGAGCACGAATCCGCGGCGGCCATCGACGTCCGTCGTCTCACCCGCGATCCGCCCGGGGAGTCGTCTCATGAGCTCCTCAGTCGAGGCGAAAAACCCGAACGAGGGGCCGCCGAAGTCGAGCCGGTTTCCCAGCGTCTGGCCCTCGCCGACCGCGATATCGACGCCGCACTCCGCGGGCGTGCGAAGCAGCCCAAGCGGCAGCGGGTCGCACGCGCAGATCAAGAGCGCCCCGGCATCGTGGGCGGCTGCCGCCAAACGCGAAAGATCCTCGATCGACCCGAGGAAGTTCGGCTGCTGCACGATCACCGCGCTGACGCCCTCATCGAGGCCGGGGAGCGAGGTCACACCATCGGCCAGCGGTGCTTCGACGACGTCCATCCCGTAGCCGTGCGCCAGGGTTCGGACGGTCTCACGCGAATGTGGGTGAACCCCCTCTGAGATGACGAACCGCTCGCGGCCGTGGTGCAGCTTCGCCACGTACGCAGCCGCCGCGACCGCACTCGGACCCTCGTACACCGACGCGTTGGAGACCGCGAGCCCGGTCAGCTCGCAGATCGCGGTCTGGTACTCGAACATCGCCTGCAGCCCGCCCTGCGAGATCTCGGGCTGATACGGCGTGTACGGCGTCAGGAACTCCGAGCGCTCGATGATCGAGTCGACCAGCGCGGGCACGTAATGGTCGTACATGCCGCCGCCGAGGAACGACAGCTCATCTTCGGTCGAGGTGTTGCGCCGGGCTAGCGCACGCAGCTCCTCGTAGACCTCCTGCTCCGAGCGGCCTGACTCTGAGAAGGCGGAGCGATCGAGCCGCAGCCCGGCGGGCACGTCGGCGAACAGCTCCTCGATCGAGCCCACGCCGATCTCGGCCAGCATCTCCTGCCGGTCCGAGTCGGTGGCTGAGACATAGCTGCTCACTGAAGCGACGCCTCGTACGCGTCTGCGTCCATCAGCGAGTCGGTCTCGGACGTGTCGGACAGCTTGACCTTCGCCAGCCAACCCTCGCCATAGGGGTCGTCGTTGATCGCCTCGGGCTTGTCTTTGAGCGACTCGTTGACCTCGACAACCTCGCCCGACAGCGGGGCAAAGACGTCCGAGACGGCCTTGACCGACTCGACCTCCGCATACGGCTCGTCCTTGGACACGTGCGCGCCGACTTCGGGGGTGTCGAAGAAGACCACCTCGCCGAGCTGGTCCTGCGCGTACCAGGTGATACCGAACGTCGCCTGGTCGCCCTCGACGCGCGCCCAGTCGTGCTCGGCGTGATACAGCAGCCCGTCGGGATAGCTGGCCTCGGCCATGTGGTTAGGTCTCCTTGGTGTAAAGGGGCTTGTTGGCGACAGTCGCGGGCCGAATGGTCCCGCGCACGTCAATCTCAAACGCCGTGCCGACCTCGGTGCGCTCGGCCGGCACGTATGCCATTCCGATCCCGCGCTCGAGACACGGCGAGAAGGTTCCGCTCGTGACGGTTCCGCCGCCGATCACCGGATTGCCCGCGCGGGCGATCCCGGGGCCCTCGATTACGAACGGCACGAGCTTCTCGGGCGGCCCGGACTCCCGCGCCGCTCGGACTGCGTCGGAGCCGATGAAGCCGGTCTGCTCCTTGCAGCACCAGCCAAGACCGGCTCCGATCGGGTCCCTGTCCTCGGACAGGTCGTTGCCGTAGAGGTGAAAGCACGCCTCGAGGCGCAGGGTGTCGCGCGCGCCCAGACCGCAGGGCGTCACACCGGCGTCGAGCAGCGCATCCCACACCCGGCCGGCATCGTCCGGGGATAGCAGTAGCTCGACGCCGTCCTCGCCGGTGTAGCCGGTCCCGCAGACGAGCATCGCCACGCCCGCGACGCGGCGCTCACAGCAGTGAAAGCGCGGCGGCAGATGGCCGTCGGTCAGCGAGGAGACGATCTGGCGCGCCCTCGGCCCCTGCACCGCCAGCATCGCGAAGTCGTCGAAGCGATCGAGCACGTCCACGTCGCAGGAGCCTGTGTGCGAGCGCAGCCAGTCGAAATCCTTGCCGTGGTTGGCGGCGTTTGTGACCGTGAGGAATTCGCACTCACCCAGCCTGTAGGTAAAGAGATCGTCGAGCACGCCACCGTCCTCGCGGCAGAGAACGCTGTATTGGGCGCCGCCCTCGGGGATCTTGCGCACGTCGTTCGACAGCAGACCCTGCAGAAATGCCGGCGCGTCCGGACCGCGGGTCTCCACCTCGCCCATGTGCGAGACGTCGAACATGCCGACGTCGCGCCTGACCGCGACGTGCTCTGCACGAATGCCCTCGTACTGGACGGGCATCTCGAACCCGGCGAAGGGCACCAAGCGCGCCCCGGCCGCCAGATGGCGATCGTGCAGGGGGCTGCGGCGCAGGCTGGCTTCGACTGCGGAGGACACGGTCCCCCGCAGCGTACTGCCCCTAGCTGTCCTTCAGGAACGACGGAATATCGATCTCGTCGTCGGAGATCTCAAGCGATGAGCGCTGACGATCGTCCATCGAGACCTCGCGGTCGTGACTTCGATCGGTACGGTCGCGCTCGCCTCGGCGAGGACGCTGGCGGGTCATCTCGGCACGCACGCGGTCGTGCTCGAACCCGGTCGCGATCACGGTCACCCTGACCTCCTCGCCCAGCGAGTCGTCGATCACCGCGCCGAAGATGATGTTCGAGTTGGAATCCGCGGCGCTCTGGACGATCTCGGCGGCCTCGTTGACCTCGAACAGGCCCAGGTCGTGACCGCCGGTGATGTTGAGCAGGATCCCCATCGCGCCCTCGACCGACTCCTCGAGCAGCGGCGATGAGATCGCGATCTTGGCGGCCTCGGCGGCCCGGTTCTCGCCGCCTGCCGAGCCGATTCCCATCAGGGCGCTACCGGCGTCGCGCATGATCGTGCGGACGTCGGCGAAGTCCAGGTTGATGAGGCCCGGGATCGTGATCAGGTCGGTGATTCCCTGGACGCCCTGGCGCAGCACGTTGTCCGCTTCGCGGAACGCGTCCAGAATCGTGGTGCGGCGCTCGACGATCGATAGGAGCTTCTCGTTCGGGATCACGATCAGCGTGTCCACGTGCTGGGAGAGCTCCCGGATGCCCTCGGCGGCCTGGCGCGCGCGCTGCGTTCCTTCGAACGAGAAGGGGCGCGTCACGACCCCGACGGTCAGCGCGCCGATCTCGTTCTTAGCGATATCGGCGATCACCGGAGCGGCTCCGGTGCCGGTGCCGCCGCCCTCTCCGGCGGTCACGAACACCATGTCCGCGCCCTTCAGTGCTTCCTTGATCTCGTCGCGCGATTCGGCCGCGGCGCCCCGGCCAACGTCCGGGTTGGCGCCGGCGCCGAGCCCATGCGTCAGCTCATGGCCGATGTTCAGCTTGATGTCGGCGTCGGACATTGCGAGCGCCTGCGCATCGGTGTTGGCGGCGATGAACTCGACCCCGCGCAGGCCCGAGTCGACCATCCGGTTGACCGCATTGGTTCCGCCGCCGCCGACGCCGACGACCTTGATGACTGCCAGATAGCTGCCGCTTTCCATGTCTCCCGTCCGACCCTCTAGTTAGAGTTGAGGTTTTTTCAGCGGAATTTCCGCAAACGCCAGTTTGGCACGTTAAGGCGTGGCGATGCACGGTGTCAACGGGTCGACCCCGGTCCGCAACGTTCGTTGCAAAACGGCCAACCCTCGATCGGCCACCGAGAGTTAGCTTTGGGAGACAGCTAAAGCTCTGGTTGAGGGTTACCGCGCCCCTGTCGCTGGTTTTCACGCTCCTGCCGCTGGTCTGTATGGATCGCTGACGTCGATGTAGCCCGCCCCCGCCGAGCCCGCATCGGACAGCACGGCGCTCGCGGCGGTCCACTTTGCACCGGGCTGGCCAGAGTCCCCGAAGTAGAGATTTGGTCCGGAGTGAAGCTGGATAACGACCCCGTGGGCTGCGGTCTCGGTCGCGCCCTGGACGTGCTCGAGCAGGCTGTACGGCGCCGCCGCCAGCACGGAGATCACCGCCAGCGTCGAAGGATCCGTGACCCTCGAGCCCCCGGGCAGCGCGCGGACGGGGACGGTGGGCAGCGGGCCCGTCGCGGGCGCATCGCGCAGCAGCGTTCCGTCTCCGGCCACGACCATCCGGCGGGTTCCATCGACGACCACCGCAACCGGCAGCTGCTCGATCACGCGGATCCGCAGGCCGTGCGGGAACGAGGTCGAGACATCGAGGTTCTTGACGACCGGGTAGGGCGCGACTGCCGTGCGGAGCGTGCCCATGTTGACGTCGAGCGTCGTCATTCCACGGGCCGCGGTTCGCAGCGCCGCATTGATCTGGCGGGCGTCGGGCCCGCTCGCACCGAGGACCGTCACGCGCTGCACAGAGACGAGCGAGGAGTCGCGCAACCACAGCCAGCCGCCGAGCGATGCGAGTGCAATGGCGGCGAGGGCGGCCAGGGCAACTCCACGGCGCGGGGCTTTCACGCCGTATTAGTTCGACGTCTGCCGTCCGGCACCTACGAGCGAGCGCCCAAGCGAGTCGATGTCGCCGGCGCCCATCAGCAGGCACAGATCGCCGGCGCGCAGCGACGTGCTCAGGAACGCCTGGGCATCGGCGAGCGACGGCAGCCAGGCGACCCGGCGGCCGCCGGCGGCGTCGGCCGCCGCCGCCGCTACAAGTCGGCCGTCGACGCCCGGGAAGTCCTCCGCACGCTCACGCGCGGGATATACGCCCAGCACCGCGGCGACATCGGCTGCGGCCAGCGCGCGGCCGAAGTCCGCGGCCAGCGCCGCCGTGCGAGAGAAGAGGTGCGGCTGAAAGACCGCCACGAGTCGCGCCGGCTGAAGCGTGCGCGCGGCGGCGATCGCCGCTGTGACCTCGGTCGGATGGTGGGCGTAGTCGTCGTACACGGCCGCGCCCGCCGCCGTTTGCCCAAGCTGCTCGAAGCGCCGCCGCGCGCCGTGGAAGTCGCGTAGCCCGGCGGCCGCGCGGTCGGGATCGGCGCCGGCGAGCGCCGCCAACTCGAGCGCCCCGGCGGCGTTGAGTGCGTTGTGGGCGCCCGGCACCGACAGCTCGACATCGATCCCGTGCCAGCGGAAGCGTGACCCTGACGGGGACAGATCCGGATCGGGCACGTCGTAGGTCACCGCACCTGCCGGACACAGCGCGCGCAGCCGGGGCCGATCCCAGACGACGGCCGTCTCGGCGCGCGCCATGAACTCGCGCAGGGTCGCTTCGAGGTCGGCCAGCGAGGCGTAGGTCGAGTGGTGGTCGAGCTCGGCGTTGGTCAAAAGCGCGATCTCGGGATCAAGCCTGAGCAGCGATCGGTCGGACTCGTCGGCCTCGATCACGATCCACTCCCCCGTCCCCCAAGCGGCATTCGTCCCGGTGCAGCGAAGCTCGCCGCCGACCACGTAGGACGGGTCGAGCCCGGCCGCCTGGAGCGCACGCACGAGCATCCCGGAGGTGGTCGTCTTGCCGTGCGTCCCGGTGATCGCCGCGCAGCGCCGCAGCGCGGCGATCTGAGCCAGCAGATCGGCGCGGTGGAGCTCGCGGCCTGCGGCCACGAGCCGCTCCGGGTTGTCGCTCTGCACAGCGGTCGAATACACGACCTCGGCGCCTGCCGGGACGTTCTGAGCGCTGTGGACGCCGATCACAGGCTCTATCGCGTGCTCGCGCAGCCGCTCGACGTACGCGGATTCGGCTCTGTCGGAGCCGGTCACCCGCGCCCCCATCGCCTGGCTTATCAGCGCAAGACCGCTCATCCCGGCGCCGCCGATACCAACGAAGTGGAGCCGGCGCCCCGGAGAACTCAGCCACGGCCGGCCCTCAGCACCTCGGCGGCGACGACGGCCGCGGCGTCGGGCCGGGCAAGCTCGCCGGCCGCGCGCCCCATTGCCTGCAGGCGAGCCGGATCGGAGAGCAATCGCCCGACCTCCTGCGCAAGCCGGGCGGGGGTCAGCTCCGCGTCTGGAATCACGACCGCCGCGCCGGCGCGCTCGAGATACCGCGCATTGGCCGTCTGGTGGTCGGCGGTCGCGTAGGGATAGGGGATCAGCACCGCCGGGCGAGCGTGGGCGGCGATCTCAAATACCGAGCCCCCCGCGCGCGCCACGACCAAATCGGCCGCCAGCAATGCCTGCCCGAAGTCCTCGATGTAACCGCGCAGGTCATAGTGGCTGCCTGGGCTCGCGAGCTCGTCCACCTGGCGCTCGCCGGCGGCGTGAAGGACGCGGAACCGAGCGCCCGCAAATGCCGCGACCGCCGCGCGGTTGACCGAGCGTGCGCCCTGGGAGCCACCGAAGACCAGCACGCACAGCTCGCCGGGCCCAATCCCGAAGCGCGCGCGGGCAGCATCGCGGTCGGTGGCCGGCGGTGGCACCGGCCGCCCGCTGAGCAGATAGCGCGATCCCGTGCGACCCTCGATCGGAAACGCGAGACAGACGCGACGGGCGAGCGGGGCGAGCAGCCGATTGGTCAGGCCGAGATGGCTGTCGGCCTCCATCAGGACGAGCGGCACGCGGCGCAGAGCGGCCGCGAGCCCGACCGGCGCGGCGACGTAGCCCCCGGCCCCGAGCGCTGCCGCGGGCCGCAACCCGCCGAGCAGCCGGGTTGCCGCCATCACCGCCGCGGCGTCGGTGCCCGCCGCCCGGGCGGCGGCCACCGGCCGCCGCCGCGGCAGCGGCTTGACGTTCAGCCGGTGGAGCTCGTAGCCGGCAGCCGGGACGAGCTCGAGTTCGGCGCGCTCGCCGCCAATGAACGCGACCTCGGCGCCGTCAGCCCGCAGCGCGTCTGCTACCGCGAGCGCCGGAACGACGTGCCCGGCTGTCCCGCCGGCGCCGATCACGATCCGTGGCGGAGTCACCGTCGACCGCGCGCAGCGTGCGCGTCTTCGGTTGGGCGACGTTCAGCAGCAGCCCGACTGCGGCAAGCATCACGCACAGGTTGCTCGGCGCGTAGGAGATGAACGGAAGCGGCACGCCGGTGAGCGGCGCGAGCCCGAGCACGACGAAGAGGTTGAGGATTCCTTGGCACAGGATCAGTGCGGTCAGCCCAGTCGCGAGCAGCTTCGCATAGCGCCCAGCCGCTCGGCGTGCCGTGCGCAGGCCTGCGTAGGCAAGCATCCCGTACAGGACGACCACCAGGCCGATCCCCATCACGCCGAGCTCCTCGCCGATTACCGCGAGGATGAAGTCGGTCTGAGCCTCGGGCAGGTAGAAGACCTTCTGGACCGAGTTGCCCAACCCGACGCCGAAAAGGCCGCCCGAGCCGAGCGCGATCTGGCCCTGGACCGCCTGGAAGCCCGCCGTGGACTTCGAGGCCCACGGATGGAGGAACGACAGCAGGCGCGCGCGCTGATACGGCTGAGCGAGCACGAAGATGAGCGCCAAGCCGCCCGCGCCGGCGGCCAGCAAGGCGAGGTGCCGACCAGGGACGCCGGCCGCGACCAACAGCGCGGCGATCGCGAATACGACCACGAGCGTCGTGCCCATGTCGGGCTCGAGCAGGATCAGAAGGCACGCGGGCGCGACCACGAGAGCCACCGGGGCGATCAGCTGGCCGAGGCCCCGCGAGCCCCGCACGCGCTTGGGGTTGTCGGCCAGGTAGCGCGCGACGTAGAGGATCAGCGTGAGCTTTACGAGCTCCGAGGGCTGGAATTGGATCGGCCCTGCTTGGAACCACCGCCGCGCGCCGTTGACCGTCACGCCAAAACCAGGAACGAGGACCAGCAGCAGCAGGCCGATCGAACCAATCAGCATCAGGCGGACCATGCGCTCGGTGAGCAACGCCAGTCCGCGGCGCGCGAACAGCTGCATCGCACACAACCCGAGCGCGGCGAACAGCAGATAGCGCACGAACTCGCTCGTTCCGAGTCCGCTCCCGCCGAGCACACCGATCGGCGAGGACGCGCTGTAGACCATCACGGCGCCGAACGCCAGCAGGCAGAGCGTCGCGCTCGTCAGGATGCGGTGCTCGAGCGGCGGGGCGGCACGGCGGCGCGCCGCCGCACGCGGGCGCCGTGACGCGGCCGCAGCCGCCGCGGGCATCAGACCAGCCCCCTGCCGAAGGTCCCCGCGACACACTCGGTCTCGAGCAGCCTCCGTGCGAGCTCGAACTCTGCCTGACGCATCCGGACGGACTTCGACGCGCGCGCGCGAAAGCCTCCCGGGCGCCTGCGCGCTAGAGGTCTCGATCAGCTGGTCGAGGCTCTCGAAAGCTTGCGGTCGCGCTCGAGTTGCTCGATCAGTTCCGCGAGGCGCCCAAGCCGCGCGGTAACTCTTGGGGTGCCTTCTCGCCCTGCATGGCCAAACAGCGACCGCCTCGGTCCCGCTCGACAACACGAGCGCGATGGGCGATATCTGCGGTCTTATTCAGGCTCCGCAGCGCTTCATAGCTCGATGGCGAGCTTGCCCTGCGAGTGCTGTGTGTGCAGGGCGTGCATGGCGTCAGCGGCCTCGCCGACTGTGTAGGTGCGCTGGATGTGGACTTTGATGGTTCCAGCGTCGAGGAGCCGCGCGACGCGTTGCAGGTTCTCAGCGCTCGGGATCGGCTGCACGTTGGTGCGGCCGGGACCCTCACCGGCGGCACGGTTTGGCGATGCCACCCGGCCGTCGGGCTTGAGCGCTGCGTCGTAGCTGCCAGGCTGAAACGAGACGTTGTCAAGCAGCGCGTCCACACCGTCTGGCTGGTGCTCGCGCGCCGCGGCGATTACGTCGCCGTCCCGCGGTAACAGCTTGCTGACACCGAGGTTGTGCAGGTACTGCTCGTCCTCCGGGAGCGCCGGCGCAATCACTTCCGCTCCGGCATCTGCCGCGAGTTGTACGGCGAGGCTGCCGACGCCGCCGGTGGCGCCGACGATCATCAGCGTGTTCCCCGGGAAGAGCGCTAGCGCGTCGATCGCGGTCGTCGCCGTGACTGTGGCCAGAGGCGAGGCGCCGGCGCTGGCCCAGTCCGTGTGGGCCGGCTTGAGGGCGACGGCTCCCACGGGAACGACGATGCGCTCGGCCCACGCACCGTCGCGCACGACGGGTCGCGCCGCGGGCAGGAAGCCGAACACCTGATCGCCCGTTGAGAAGTCCGCGACGTCTGCTCCGACTTGCTCGACGGTTCCGGCGTAGTCGCGTCCGAGGGTGATCGGGTATGCGTGCTCGTACATGTCCTCGAGGAGACCGCGTGCGATCGCGATGTCGACCGGGTTGACCGAGGAGGCGTGGACGCGCACCGTGATCTCGCGAGCGCCAGGCTGTGGGGCGGGCAGGTCGGTGGAGAGGACGGGCGGTGTGCCGTTCTCGTAAACGAGGATGGCTTTCATCGCGACTCCTCCTGGGGTTCGGAAAGCGGCGAGCTTTGCGTCACGTCGATTGCGCTCTCGGTCACAAGGACACCACGCCGCGCGCTACGGATTGTCGCGCTCATCACGAGCCTCCGGGTATGGCGTCGAGCTGCCTCATCTGCGAGAGAACGTCGATGACGCCCCAGGTCTCGGCGATGCGGTCTCCCGCGAAGCGGAACATGATCATCTCGTTGTACGCGACGGACTTGCCGGTTGGTGGGAGCCCCAGGTACTCACCCAGATGGGTGCCGGTCACGGAGTTTCGCCCGACGACCTTGTCCCGGTCTGCGATCAGGTCCTCGACTGTGATGTGAAGGTCGGGCAAGCCCTGGCGCAGCCTCCCGAAGAGTTCCTTTATCGCTTGCGTTCCCGCCGCTTGGATCGGCATGCGGATCTGCACGTCGGGCTCGAAGAGCTCGTCGATCGTTTTCGAGATGAGGGCTGCGTCCCCACTGCCGATCGTGTCGTGGAAGCGCTTGTAGGCTGCCTTGTTGCGATTCTCGTCCTCGGCTGGTGCCACTGTCGTTCTCCTTAGGTTGTGACGTTTCCGGCAAGTACGAAGGGCTGCAACGCCTCCGACCGCGGGTTCAGCGGAAGGCCTCGGCGTGGTCGTGGGCCCACTGCGCGAACGAGCGCGCCGGCCGGCCGGCGAGCTCCTGGACGGTCGAGGTCACGATCTCTGGGTCACTGACAAAGCTCGCCCAGGTCTGCAACGCCGTTGAGGGAACACCCTGTAGCTGGTCTTTGATTTCCTCGCCCGAGAGCTCCTCCCAGCGCAGGTCACGCCCGATCGGCGTGCCCGGGCTCGGTCAGCGCATGGACCGCTACCTGGGCGATGTCGCGCTCATCGATCAGCGAGCGCGCGGCCTGCCCGTAGACCCAGCGCACACCGCCCGACCGGCGGATCTGATCGGCCCACATCAGCGTGTTCGCCGCAAACCCGGTTGGTCGCAGGTGCGTCCACTCGTTGGCGGAGTGCTCGATCGCCTGCTCGACCTGTGCCCAGAACGACCTGGGGCGCCTGCCCGCCGCCTCCGCCGACAGATAGACGATCCGCCTCCCCGGCGCCGTCAACGTCTCGACAACCTGCTCGGCCCCCTCGGGCGTGAGGAACGGCCACATCAAGAACACCGCGTCGACGCCCTCAACATGCGCGGCGAGGCCGCGCGGATCCTTCAGATCCCCGCCCACCACCTCAACCGCGTCGGGCAGCCCGACGGCCTCGGGTCGCGCGCCAGCACCCGCACCTCCTCGTTGCGCTCCAGCAGCCCGCCGACCACGTGCCGCCCGACCTTCCCGGTTCCCCCGGTCACGAAGATCGACGCCACGCTCAGCACTCCTCGAGTCGCGCGATGATCGGTTGGATGTCGGCCTTCGCCCGGTGGGGCCCCTGATCCGACGGGCGGCGGCCAGTCGCGTCGCGTTGCAGCGCGCGTGCTTTTGGTGTGGATGAGAACACGAGCGCGGCCAGGAGTGCGGCCGCGAATATGGCGATCGCCGATGCCCAGATGGCGTGGTGCAGCCCGTGGACGAAGTCGATCGCTTGCAGGCGCGGGAGGCGCTGACCGGTGTCGGGCGTGTTCGGGAGGTGTGCGTACGCGAGCGCGCCGAGGATCGCGACGCCGAGCACCTGGCCGAGTTGACGTAGCGCGTTGTGGATCGCGGAGGCCATGCCGGCGCACGCGGACTCGACCGCCGAGACCGCGATCGAGGTCATCGGTGTCAGGCACAGCCCGATTCCGCCGCCGAGCAGCGCGAAGTTCCACCAGATCGCTCCGATCGGCGTGCCTGTCGCGAGTCGTAGCAGCCCGAGTGTCGCGGCGCCGGAGACGAGCAGGCCGGCGATCATCGGCACATGCGGGCCGATCCTTCCGACGAGGCGGCCGGACAGCGTCGCGGCGAGCGCGAACGCGATCCCGATCGCGGACACATCCAGTCCCGCGTGGATCGGCGAGCGCGCCTGCACCTGCTGGAAGTACGCGCTGAAGTAGACGATCGCGCCTACGAACGCGAAGAACACAATCAGCGCGGCGACGTTTACCACCGTGAACCGTGGCCGACCGAACAGGCTGACGTCGATCAGCGGCTCCGGCCGGCGCCTCGCCCAGGCCACGAGCGCGACGAGTGCGACGAAGCTGCCGGCGAAACCCGCGACGATGGGTGGCGAGCTCCAGCCATCCTGCTGGCCTTCGATGATCGCGAACGCCAGCGCTGCGACCGCGCCGGTCGTCAGGATCGCGCCCAGCCAATCGAAGCGCGAGCGGCTCGGACTTCGCGGAAGCCGCGGGAGGAAGACCAGCGCGAGCATCAGGAGAAGCGCGCTGAGCGGCGCGCCCAGCAGGAACACCCAGCGCCACGAGAGCGCTTGGACGATCGCGCCGCCGAGCGCCGGTCCTATCGCCAGCGCGATCCCCGAGCTGGTCGACCACAGTCCGATCGCCGTTGCACGCTGGCGATCGTCCTCGAACGTCGTGCGGATGATCGCGAGGCTGCCCGGGACGATCAGCGCCGGCCCAAGTCCCTGCAGCCCCCGCGCCGCGAGCAGAACCGCGACCGACGGCGCCAGCCCACTCACCAGCGACCCGGTTCCGAACAGCGCCACTCCGACTGCGAACAGCCCCTTGCGTCCCAGACGGTCGCCGAGCACGCCACCAGCTACCAGGAGGCTCGCGTACACGAGCACGTACGCGTCGACGATCCACTGCAGCTCGGTCGCACTCGCATGCAGATCGCCGCCAATCCTGGGCAACGCGACGCTCACCACGGTCGTCGAGAGCACGGCCAGGAACAGACCACCGGCGACCACTGCCAAGCTGATCCAATCGCCGGCGGCCGCGCGCCCGGACCGCTCTACCGACAAATCTCGGCCACGGTCTGTGCGTGGCCGCGACGGGACATCAGCGTTGCTGTTCATCGCTACGAGCTCCGCAGTAGCGATTTGAAGCCTCCGACCGGCCCGAACGTCCTCGGCCTCAGACACGCCGCTGAGCATCCGATAGGCAATCGCGAATGAGACCGGCCGCAACTCGTCAAATACCTGGTCGCGGTCGGTCATGGCGCAACGAGCCCCTGACGCCAGCTCGGATGCTTGGGCGCCCAGCCCAGCTCGCGCTTGGCCTTGGCGTTCGACGCGCCGCGGATCTCGGTCATCATCACCACGCCTGCCTGGCCAGCGAACAGCCGCCCGATGAATCGCGACACGTGGATCGGCTTCTTAGCGCCGAGCTCCGCAGCCAGGGTCGGCAGCCATTCGGCGACCGGGGCGGGGTCATCGTCGACGACGTTGTAGACGCCGCGCCTGCCGTGCTCGACAGCCGCCACCGTCGCCTCGGCCGCGTCCGCGACGTGGATGAACGACCACACCCCGCCGCCGCCGCCGACCAGCGGGAACTTGCGCCTGCGGACCAACTCGACCTGCTCCGCGCCCGGCGCCAGAGACGTACCCGGCCCGTAGAACGCGCCATAGCGCAACACGATCCCCTCCGTCCACCCCGCACCCAACACCGCCTCCTCCAGGTGAGCGATCGCCTGGAAGCTCTCGCGCATCTCGCGCGGCGGGGAGGGGTCGAACGGGTCCGCCTCCGTCTTCACGGGCCCGCCGGTGCGCACGTACGGCCACGCGGCATAGCTTTGCGCCACGAACCGCCGCACCCCCACCGCCTGCCCAGCCGACAGCACGTGATCCGTACCCTCGGTCCGCAGGCGGTTGGTCAGCGCGAAGTCGCGGTCGAAGTGACGCAGGTCCAACGTCGCTGGAATCGCGGTGAGCTGATGCACGATCACGTCCGGCCCTGCTCGGCCCACCGCCTCCGCGACCTGATCGGGATCAAGCGCGTCCGCCACGACTGGCACAGCGCCGAGATCGACGAGCATCGCCCGCTTTGACTCGCTACGCGTCATGCCATGAACCTCATGACCCGCGGCAACGAGGCGCGGCACTAGCTGCTTGCCGATCGCTCCCGTCGCACCTGCCACAAACACCCTCATCGCTGGCTCCTCTGATCGAAGGCTCGTCGTCCCGTGGCTTTGCGTCGCCGTGCGCTCGCCCCTGCCGGGTTGGCGCACGACGACTACGCAGCAGGTCTCAAAACAGCCGGTAGAAGCCGGTGACGGTCCACATTTCGACGACTGGCGGCCCAGCCCGGACGGGCTCTACGACCTCCAGCAGCTCCTTGTACTCCGGGAGATCCTCGAGTGGATTCTTCGCACTGTCGTCGAGCTGGCGAAGCGCGATGAACGTATCGCCGTCGACTTGCAACGACCCATAGCGCAGCCCTTGCGGCTGCGCCGCATCGAGGGCCGCGAGGACCTTCTTCACGGCTGCCGCAACATCGGTGACGCCTTCGGCCTTGATCTTGCTTCGCACCATGAGCACTTCCATTTGATGTCCCTTCCTTTCGATTTGTGGTCCAGCCCTGAGCAGGTGCCTGGTTTGTCGCTCTGCAACTGAAGACACGACAGCGTCCGTGGCCGTGCAGGCCGCGCGGACCCGGCGCGGCGCGCCGGGTCAGGACATTGCCGGCTGCGGTGTCGCGTCGCCGGCGGGTTGTGGTTCAACGCCGCGGGTGTTGGTCGCCCGGAGCGCGACGAACGCCGAGGCGAGCAGGAAGATGGCGCTCGCGAGCAGTCCACGTTGCAGACCGGAATTGAGCGCGTGAACGGGAGCGACGTGCGCCGCGAGCAGGTGGTTGGTGTGGCTCGTGGCCAGCGCCGTGAAGATCGCTAGCCCGAGCGCGCCACCGACCTGCTGCGACGCGTTGACGAGCGCCGCCGCCAGCCCAGCCTTGTCGGGCGGAACGCCGGAGTTGGCGGCGGTCGTCACCGCGACGAACATCGGGCCGATCCCGAGCGACATGATCACCATCCCGGGGAGCAGATCGGTCACGTACGAGCCGCCGACCGAAATCCGTGAGAGCCAGTAGACGCCGGCCGCCGCGATCACCGCACCGGAGATGATCACCGGCCTCGTTCCGACCCGCGTCAGCGTCTGCGACGCCGCGCCGGCAGAGCCCCCGATCACAAAGCACACCGGGAGGTACGCCACCCCAGTTTGGATCGGCGAGTAGTGCAACACGTCCTGCATGTAGAGGGTGAGGAAGAAGAACATCGCTAGGAATCCGGCGAACGCGACCAGTTGTGTGACGTCCGCGTACGCGAGGCCGTTGATGCGGAAGATCTGAAGGGGCGCTAGTGGGTTGCGGTGACGCAGCTCGTTGATCACGAAGCCGATCAGCAGCACGAGACCGCCCGCGAGCTCGGCGATCGTCCGGGCCTTGCCCCACCCGACCGTCGGGGCCTTGACGAGCGTGTAGACGACCAGCAGCATCCCGCCGGTCGCCAGCAGCGCCCCGAGCGCGTCGAAGTTCTCGAGCTTCTTGCGGGCGCCGTCGACACTGATCAGACGGAGCACGCTCGGGAACACGAGCGCACACGCGATCGGGTTAACGAACATCACCCACCGCCAGCCGGGCCCTTGGGTCAAAACGCCACCGAGCAGCACGCCGACCGCCGACGCGAGCCCGCCCACGCCACCCCACACGCCGAGCGCGGTATGGCGGTCCTTGCCCTCCCTAAAGCTGGTCGTGAGAATCGACAACGCCGACGGCAGCGTCATCGCGGCGCCGAGGCCTTGTGCGAGGCGCGCGCCAACCAGCACGCTCGAGCTGTGCGCGAAGCCGCCGACCAACGAGGAGATGCCGATCACAATGATCCCGCCGAGCAGCATCCGCCGCCGGCCAAGCAAGTCGGCCAGGCGGCCGCCAAGGAGCATGAAGCCGCCGTAGGTCAGCAGGTAGCCACTCGGCACCCACTGGAGCCCAGCGACCGAGAAGTGAAGCGCACGACGGATCGACGGCAGCGCGACATTCACGATCGGCGCGTCGACGAAATCGAGGAACGCGACCGCGCACAGAAGCACAAGCACGAGCTTGCCCCGGCGAGTCGCCAGAAACGATCGGTCAGAGAGCGTTGCAGACATCTGAAGACCTCCCAAATTGCTTGGTTGTGACTCGCGGCTCGTGCGGCCGCTCGAGCCAGGTCAGATCATGTGCCGCTGGGGCAGCGTTCGCATCGTGTGAGCCCGCCAACGTCAACCGACCTCTCGTCCGGTGCCAGCTGGGACGAGTGGCGTCCGGGGACGCCCCGGCTCGCGACCGGCGGATGACGAGGATCGGCGCGACTACTAGCAGGGCCACAACGACCGCCAGGATCAGGGCTGGCAGGAGAACGAGCGCTGTCAGCGCGAGTATCGGCAGCGCGAGCGGGGCGAGCACGAAAGTGAGCAGCCCAACGCCGGTGGCGAGGTCAGATACCTCACTAAGGAGCTCGAGCGCTGGCATTGACACCCGCCCTTTCGGGGATCGCGTCAACTGTTCCTGGCGCGGGCTCATTGCCTTACTGACTCAGTGACGCGGCTTAACTACGCTCGGCGCGGCGAACTGCGAGCCGAGCTCGCGGTGTAACGCGCAGCAGACGCCACAGCGCCCGTCGCGCGTGGATCGTTTATGAAACCCGTACGCATGTCACTCTCCTTTCGGAAACGACGGTGTCGTGCAACCCCAAACGACACTGACACACAGACAGATCCCCAACAAGGGCGTATACCTCATCGCAAGCTGTAGCGAACGTAAACAGCGAGGCGGCTGCCCGAAAATGACGCCCGCGCGGGCAAACACGAGCACGCCCCCAGGAGGCACGAGGCCCGGAGCCTCGGTCAGTGCTGAAGACCGCGCGCTGCCACACTCGTTGCGGCAGCGGCGAGGGCGCGAATGTTCGCGTCCTCCCGGGCGGTGACCCAGATCGGACCCAGAGGCAATGGCGGTAGGTCGGCGATTGGGAGGAGGACTAGATCGTCTCTCTGATAGACGGCTAAGCCCTCCATCGTGGGATGCACGATGCGGCCTTGGGCAACAAGCGCGATCACCTCGTGAAGATTCCCCGCGAGCTTGACGCGGCGAATCGCACGACCGGCCGGCGTATACGGGGGGAGGATGGCGTCAACGAGCGCCTGAGGGCATTCCGGTGGCGGGCAGTTGACCTCCTCGTCGGCCATATCCTCGACCGATACCGACGATTTCCGTGCCAGGCGGTGACCGCGACCCAGTGCCAGGACCCGTTCGTAGAACGCGATCGGCGGACCCACCGTCAGGTCGGGCTCGTCGACGGCCAGCCAGTTGACCAGCACATCGATCTCGCCGCGCCGCAACGCCCGATACGGATCCCACAGGTCGACCTCAACGAGGTGTAGGCGGCAGTCGGGATACTCGGCGCCAAACGCCCTCACCAGCGCAGTGAGTCGGGGGCCTGCGACGTTGAACACGAATCCCACGCGTACCAATCCACTTACGCTGCCCGTTGCATGACGGGCGCGGGCCACCGCACGCGCGAGCTGTTCGAAGGCTGGCCGTACTTCCACGAGAAACTGTTCGCCCAGCGGCGTGAGCCGCACCTCGCGGCTGGTCCGCTCGAACAGCCTCCCGCCAAGCCTCTGCTCGAGTGTGCGAACCACCTGGCTCACCCGAGACGGGGTCAATATCAACCTCTCGGCGGCACGACCGAAGTGAAGCTCCTCGGCGATCGCGATGAACACCTGCAGCTCGCGCAACTCGACCGTTGGCAGCGTTAGGCTAGCGGCGGGCTCCAGTGGGCGGCTGGCGCGCTCGGCCTGAGGCGGAACCGACTGCCCGGCAACCACTTCCGGAGTGGTCATGATCGCAGTATCCCATCTGGGTCCCTTAGCCCTCTGGCTGGGCGCGACTCCGTGAGACCGAACGGAAAGCTCCAGCATCGTGGTGACGAGCGTGGTGGTGGCAGGCTTCGCGTGTTCGTAGACGTGCGAGAGCCCTCCCGTCTGCTCGGTCGTCGTGGGGACAAGGTTCCGGTGGATGTCGGTGCCCACCCCAGGGTCCACAATCCGAACCATCCATTGACAAACATCACTTCAATCGATATAAATAGATAGAGATGGCTATCGATATGGAGCTGACCCCGAAGACCAAGCGCCCCGCCGGCGAGCGCTGCTGCGAGCCAGTGGTTTATCCGGACGTCGAGCGCGACCAGGCCGTGCGCATGGCGACCATCGCCAAGGCGTTGGGCGACCCGGTGCGGCTACAGCTCGTCGATGTGCTGCGCAAGCATGCCGGCAAGGTGTGCGTGTGCGAGCTGGTGCCGCTCTTTGACCTGTCCCAGCCGACCGTGTCGCACCATCTCAAGGTTCTGCGTCAGGCCGGGATCGTCGGCTCAGAGCGGGAGGGCCTGTGGGCCTACTACTACGTAATTCCCGACGCGCTCGAGGAGCTTTCGGCGTGGCTGAGCTGAACCCAATACGGAGATCCGTGGCGAGAAGCTTCAACCGCGGCTCCGGATCGCGTTCTCGTGCCCCGGTGGTGGTGGTCGGCGCCGGCCAGTCCGGCCTTGCCGCGGCCCGTGCCCTGCACGAGCGCGACGTGCCGACGGTGGTACTAGAGGCCGGCGATCGCCCGGTCGGCTCTTGGCCGCACTACTACGACAGCCTGCGCCTGTTCTCACCCGCGGCGTTCAGTTCGATGCCGGGTCTAGCTTTCCCGGGCGAGCCGGACCGCTACCCGGCCCGCGACGAGGTCGTCGACTACCTGGAGAGCTATGCCCAAACCAGTCCCGTCGAGATCCATACGGGCACCCAGGTGGTTACAGTGCGCGAGGACGCCCGTGAGTTCGCGGTCGTGACAGCTGACGGGCGGCAACTCCGAGCCGCGGGCATCGTCGCGGCCAGTGGCTCCTTCTCGAACCCCCATCGCCCCGTCTTCCCCGGACAGGGCAGCTTCACCGGCGAGCTGTTGCACGTCGCTGAGTACCGCAACCCGGCGCCTTACGTCGGCATGCGCGTGGTAGTGGTCGGCGCGGGCGACTCAGCAGCCCAGGTGGCCCACGAGCTCGCGCCGGTCGCGGAGGTCACGGTCGCCGCACGCCACCCGCTTCGCTTCATCCCGCAGCGGATCCGCGCGCACGACGTGCACTACTGGCTGGGCGAGACGGGGTTCGACTCGCTACCGGCCGCGTGGCTGAGCAAGATCGGTGACGGGAGCCTGATCACGGACAGCGTCGGCTTCCAACAGACCCTCGCCGAGAAGCTGGTCGACGTCCGCCCCATGTTCATCGCGCTGGACGGGGATGACGTCGTGTGGAGCGAGCAGGAGCGCGAGCGGGTCGATGCGATCATCCTCGCGACTGGCTACCGGCCCAGTCTCGGGTATCTGCGCGAGCTCGGGGCACTCGACCAATCAGGCGCGCCACTACACGCCGGCGGTATCTCGACCACCCACCTCGGGCTGGTGTACGTCGGCCTGGAGTACCAGCGATCGTTTGCCTCCAACACCCTGCGCGGCGTCAGCGACGACGCCGTCGCAGTGGTGGCGCCACTCGGGGCGTGGGTCAGCGACGCGCCGGCCGCCGTCGGGGTCAGATCGTTCGAGCCCAGCGCACTCGCCGCGTAGATCGCCACTTCATTCCAACACTCATACTGAGCTCTTCCGCCGCCCGACCGGACGGCAAGCGCAAGCTAAGACACAGATGCAAGGTCTAGACCAGCCCCCGGAAGCGCTCGCCCCGGGCCTCGAAGTCGGGGTACTGGTCATAACTGGCACACGCCGGCGATAGCAGCACGATCTGCCCGGAATGCGCCGCGGCGCGCGCGTCGGTGACCGCGCGCTCGAGATCGCCCGACTCGCGCAGCGGCACGCCCGTCTCAGACAGCGCCGCGCGCAGCTCGCCGGCCGCCTCGCCGATCAAATACACCGCGGCGCAGCGCTCCTTGACCAGCGGCACGAGCGGAGCGAAATCCTGCTGCTTGCCACGGCCGCCGGCGATCAGATGAATGCCGCCGTCGTATGCACGCAACGCAACGAGCGTCGAATCGACATTGGTCGCCTTGGAGTCGTTGACGTACGAGACGCCATCTCGCACCGCCACCAGCTCGAGCCGATGCGCGACGCCGCCGAAGCTCTCGAGGCCGGCGATGATGGCCTCGGGCGCGATCCCGCGCGCCCGGCAGGCCGCGACGGCCGCCAGCGCGTTCTGGCGGTTGTGCGCGCCCGGCAGGGCGATCCGCGCCTGCCCCACAAGCTCCGCGTCTGCTCCGGCGCCAAGCATGGCGCGCCGTGCGCCGCCGGGCAGCGCCGGCGCGTCTGGGCCGGCGATCGCGACGTCGTCGGCGCCCTGGTTGGCGAAGATCCGCAGCTTGGCCGACACGTAGTCCTCGTAGCTCTCATGCCGGTCGAGGTGATCCGGCGCGAGGTTGAGCAGGAGGGCGACCTCGGGCGCAAACGCCAGCGTGTCCTCGAGCTGGAACGACGAGCACTCGCACACGACGGTCGCGCCCTGCTCGAGCCGGCCGACGAGCGACGAGGCTGCCGTCCCTACGTTGCCCGCGACGGCCACAGGAAGGCCCGCCTCACGGTGGATGTGGCCGATCCACTCGGTCGTCGTGGTCTTGCCGTTGGTCCCCGTCACCGCGACGAACTCATTCTCAAGCAGCCTCCATGCGAGCTCGAGCTCTGAGAGCACGACCAGGCCCCGGTCGCGCGCGGCGCGCACTGCCGGCGCGCCGGACGGCACGCCCGGGCTCTTGATGAGCGTCCGGGCACTGGCGGCAAGATCCTCGCCTGACGCATCCAGACGAACTTCGACGCCCTGTGCCGAAAGCCTCCCCGCCGCATCGGCGAGTCTGGGGTCGTCCGACGCGCCCGCATCGCAGCCGATCACCTCCTCTCCGCGGGCGCGCAGCGCGAGTGCCGCGGCCGTGCCCGAGCGAGCGAGACCGACGACCAGGTAGGGACCCTCCGGGAGCGGAGGTCGTTTCACCCGCGGATGCTGAGCTGGTACACGGTGAAGCCGATCGCCGCGCAGGCGGCGGCGACGATCCAGAAGCGCAGGATGATCTTCGTCTCAGACCACCCCGCGAGCTCGAAGTGGTGGTGGATCGGCGTCATCAGGAAGACCCGTTTGCGGAACACCCGGAACGAGACCACCTGGATCATCACCGACACCACTTCGAGCACGAAAACGCCGCCGAGCAGGATCAGGATCACCTCGGTCTGGGTCATCACCGCCAGGCCGGCGATCGCGCCTCCGAGAGCCAGCGAGCCGGTATCGCCCATGAAGATGCTCGCCGGAAAGCTGTTGAACCACAGAAACGCGATGCACGCGCCCACGAGACAGGCGCTCAAGATCGTCAAGCTGAGCTCGCCGTTCGTGATGTAGGTGATTCCGATGTACGCCAACAGCACGATTGCCGCACAACCGGCGGCCAGCCCGTCGAGGCCGTCGGCGAAGTTGACCGCCGTCGTCGTGCCCGCGACGACCAGGTAGATGAACACCGGGTAGAGCGGCCCGAGGTCGATGCTGACGTCGACGAACCGGAACCGGATCGCCGAATCGAGATGGACCTTCTGAGTTGCCACCCACCAGAGCCAGACCGAGATCAGAACCGTCACGACCAGCTTCGTGCGGGCGCGCAGACCAAGCGAGCGCTGCCTGACGATCTTCATGTAATCGTCGGCAAACCCCATCAGCGCGCACCCGACTACGACCCCGAACACCCCCATCGATATCCAGTCGCGCTTCGAGAGCACCAGGAACGGCACCGCGATCGCCAGCACGAGAATGATGCCGCCCATCGTCGGTGTGCCCGCCTTCGTCAGGTGGCCCTGCGGGCCCTCCTCGCGGATGTTCTGGCCGAACTCGCGCCGGCGCAGGAACTCGATGAACTTCGGGCTCAGGAACAGGCACATCAACAGCGACGCGGCACCGGCGATCAGCACGCGCCCTGAGGGGTGGGTTCCGCTTAGCGCCGCGAGCGGGAGCTTCATGCCGCGAGCGCCTCTGTGACGAGCTCGAGCCCGATGCCGCGCGAGGCCTTCACGAGCACGACGTCACCAGGTTCGAGCAGCTCGGGGACGAGTGCCGCCGCCTCGCCCGCGTCCGCGACGGCATAGCTCTCGCCCTCGAACGACTCGCCGATGACGGCCGCCAGCTGTCCAACGGTCACCAGCACGTCGACGCCGAGCTCACGCGCGTGGGCGCCGATCTGCCCGTGGAAATTGCGATCGTCGGCCCCGAGCTCGAGCATGTCTCCGAGCACCGCGAGCGTGCGCCGGCCGTCCGCGGCCCTCATCAGCTCGTCGAGCGCAGCGCGCATGGAGACCGGGTTGGCGTTGTAGCTGTCATCGATCACGGTGATTCCGTCGGCGAGCTCAAACCGCTGCCCGCGGCCGGGCGACAACGCTACCTCCACCCGACCGGAGGGCGTCACCCCGGCGGCGCTCGCGGCGGCCACGGCCGCGAGCAGATCGGTACGCAGGTGACTTTGCGCGAACGGCACCTCGAGGTCGATCGCCTGGCCGCGCAGCTCGACCTCACCCTCGGCAGAGAAGCGCACATCGCCATCAGGACCGAACGTCAGCACCTCGATGTCCTCGCGCAGGAACGGCTCGAGCAGCGGCTCTTCGACCGGCACGACCGCCGTTCCGCCCGGCGGGAGCGCTCCGATCAGCTCCGCCTTGGCGGCGGCGATCGCCTCGATAGTGCCCAGCAGCTCGAGGTGGACGGGGCCGATGTTCACGATCACGGCCACGTCGGGGCGCGAGATCGCCGCCAGCTCGGCGATCTGGCCCGGGCCCCGCATCGCGTGCTCGAGCACAAGCATCTCGGTTCCGGCCGGCGCGGCGAGGATCTCGAGCGGCAGTCCGATCTCGGTGTTGAAGTTCGCGCGCGAGGCGACGACGCGCCGCACGGGCGCCAGCAGCGCGAGCAGAATGTCCTTGGTCGTCGTCTTGCCCGTCGAGCCGGTGATCCCGACCACGGTTGCGCGGAGCTCGTCACGCCAGCCCGTAGCGAGGCGCTGGAGGGCCTTCAAGGGATCCTCGGCGGCTAGAACCGCGCCGGCGCCCCGAGCCTCGGCGTGCTCGGGACCGACGAGCACCCCCCATGCGCCGTCAGCGAGGGACTGGGCCGCGAACGCGCCCCCGTCGACATTTGCGCCACGTAGCCCCACGAACAGCGCACCAGGCCCCGCATCGCGCGAATCGATCGTCGCGCGTTCGGGCCCACGATCCGAAGCCCCGGCCGAGATAACCCGCGCGCCGGCCGCGGCCGCGATCTGCTCGGCGCTCCAGCCCCTCACGGGCGCACGGGCGCGCCACG